>CAWIYS010000001.1:0-538533 GCA_963840385.1 uncultured Chloroflexia bacterium
GAGCCCGACGCCACCACCGGCGAGCGCATCATGGCCGAGGTGCGACACCACACCATCAATCTGCCGCTGGCGGTGTAGGGAGGGTGGCTGAGAGGTCGGAGGTCGGAGGTCGGAACGATCTCCGGCAGGGCCGCAACGCCGTGGCGCCGCGGGAGTCGGGGTACGGCCTCAGCATCGCGAGCACCTCTCCACGGCTTGGCGAGGGGTGGCCGAAGGCCGGGGTGAGGTAGCCCCCCTCACGCGCTACGATGCTCGCGATGACCACTTCCGACCTCCGACCTCCGACCTCCCAGCGACCAACCCTGATCCTCGGCATCGAGACCTCCTGCGACGAGACGGCCGCCGCCGTCGTCGAGGACGGGCGGCGCTGCTGTCGAACGTCATCGCGTCGCAGGTCCACCTCCACGCTCGCTACGGCGGCGTCGTGCCGGAGGTGGCGTCTCGCGCACCACCTCGAGGTGATCCTGCAGACGATCGACGCCGCGCTCGACGAGGCCGGCGTGACGTGGCGCGACCTCGACGCGCGTCGCGGTGACGGCGGGGCCGGGGCTGGCGGGGGCGCTGCTCGTCGGCGTCAACACGGCGAAGGCGCTGGCGTACGCGCACGAACTGCCGCTGATCGGCGTCAACCACCTCGAGGCGCATCTCTACGCCAACTGGATCGAGGTCGACGGCACGGAGTTCCACGAGCCGGAGCTGCCCGCGCTCGGCCTCATCGTCTCCGGCGGCCACACCGACCTCGTGCTGATGCGCGGCCACGGCTCGTACGAGCGCCTCGGCCGCACGCGCGACGACGCCGCCGGCGAGGCGTTCGACAAGGTCGGCGCGGCTGCTCGGCCTCGGCTTTCCCGGCGGCCCGGCGATCGAGCGCGCCGCGCGCGATGCGCCGCATCGGACGGAGCTGCGATTGCCGCGAGCGTGGCTCAAGGGCAGCGACGACTTCAGCTTCAGCGGACTGAAGACGGCGGCGCTGCACGTCGTGCGCGGCGAATCAGGCCCGCCGCCGCCCGTCGCCGAGATCGCGGCCGCGTTCCAGGCGTCGGTCGTCGACGTGCTGTCGAAGAAGGCGGTGCAGGCGGCGATGCGCGAGGGCGCGCGCAGCCTGCTGCTCTCCGGCGGCGTCGCCGCGAACGGCGCCGCTGCGGCAGGCGCTGTATCGACCGCTCGCCGATCCCGGTGCACGCGCCGCCGCCGGTGCTGTGCACCGACAACGGCGCGATGATCGCCGCCTGCGCGCCACTATCGCTTCGACGAGCTGCGCTCCGGGCTGGATTTGGACCCGCAGCCGGGGATGCGGTTCGCCGTGGGGTAGCCGAAGGCGCGGCGACAGGCGAATGTCACCCTGACCGACGGTCTTCTTCGGCCGAATCGAGCGCCGCGACCGGCGTTAGCGCTTGGCGCGCCCGCGCTTCTTCGGCGCTTCCGCATCCGGGTTGATGCCGACCATCACGTCCAGCGTCTCGCCGAACTTCGACGAGTCGCCGCCGCCCGCCTTGATCATCAGCCGCTCGAGGTCCTCCTGGAAGCCGTGCATGTCGGCGGGGTCGTCGGCTTCCATGATGATGACGTCGCTGATGTCGGCGTTGAACGCGCTGGTCCAGTAGTGCCGGATGATCTCGACCCTGCCGGCGTACATCTTCAGGACCTGTTCCATGGCCTTGCCGGCCTTGGCCTGCTCGGCCTTCGACAGTCCGTGGTAGGAGGGCGGCGTCTTGGCGGAAATGACGGCGCCGTACTTGCGTCCTGGCATCGGTGTTCTCCTCTGTGTGCTGCGATTAGTTGGGAGAGTGTTAAGCGTCAGCCGGTGCGTTGTCAATAGTTCAGAGCGATCGACCGGCCGTCGCTCGTCGGCCGTCATGCTTCTTCGCCGAGATCCACGCTCATCGACCGTTCGCCGATATCGGTGCACGCTGAAGCTGACCGAGGCGCCGCGGCATGAGTGATGCACGGCGGCGAGGCTCCGTCAGTCCGGAACCTCGCCGCTCCGTGCTACCTTTCGCTGTTTCTGTTGCGCGTTGCGATGACCGGCTGATCAACGGCAAGCTGACGTGGCCTCAGCGTTACGCCTTGCTGGCGAACCAGATCGTGGGCTCGCCGACGATGCCGGCGTCGTGCATCGCATTGCGCAGATCGTCGCTGGCGGCGAACTGCTGCGCCGCTTCGAGCGCCGCGAACTCGTGGGTGACGGTGACGTCGTTGGGGTTGTCGGTGGCGCGATAGACGGCCTGGGCCTTCACGCCGAGGCGCTGCTGCGACGATCCGAAGTTGTCGTAGGCCTGCCGCCACCTGGCGTAGTCGGCGACCTGGTGTCGAACGAAGAGCGTGGTCATGATGCTGTGTCCTCCCGTGATGCTTGACGATGATGCCTGGTGGATCTGCCTTGAACTGGAGAGCGGTGCCCGCTTAGCGGTCGACCATGCGTGCGCTCCTTACCGAAACCGAGCCTCGCTTCCTTCTTGAGGGAGGCGTGGGCAGATGATGTCACAACAGTAGATGAATTGTCAACTACTGTAGCGATAGAAATTACTAACGCACTGATTGCGCAGTCATGCGTTATCGGCTAGCCTGTTGGCATGGCGAAAGACCGCAAGCCCGACGAAGCCTGGTGGGATGCCTGGCGTGGAGTTGTGTATGCGAACGCCAGGGTGCTGCGCGCCGTGGAGCCCCTGCTGGAGAAGGGCACGGGCCTTTCGCTCACGTTTCTTGACGTCCTCAGCCGCCTGTACGACGAGCCCGGGCACCGACTGCGCATGCAGGAGCTTTCCGAGCGTGCGCTCTTCACGCGGAGTGGGATGACGCGCCTCGTCGACCGGGTGGAGAACGCCGGATATGTTCGTCGAGAGAGCGTGCCCGGGGACCGGCGCGGCGTCTTCGTGATCCTCACGCCGGAGGGCGAGCGGACCTTCGTCGCGGCGATGCGGCAACATCGTTCCGACATCGAGCGCGCCTTTGGCAGTCGCCTCAGCCCGGACCAACACCGCGCTGTGGCCGACGCACTCGCGCAGTTCCGGCGGTCATAAGCCCCCATCGGCCGGCCGCCGATACCGGCGCACGCGCCGCCGCCCGTGCCTCTGCATCGACAACGGCGCCATGATCGCCGCCTGCGCGCACTATCGGTTCGACGAGCTGCGCGCGCGGGACTGGGTCTGGATCCGCAGCCGCGCATGCGGTTTGCATAGAGGAATGAGACGTTGACGAGATAGAACACACGTTCTATGATATACGCAGGGCGGTCCGTGTTCGTATACTCCGCATACGACAGCCGCCTGAATGTAGGCGACCTCGGACTTCCTTGCTGGATGGGCACTCCGACTTGGGCGGTTCGAGTGTGGCCGTCACGGTTTGCGTGTCCAGCCTCAGCGAGGAGGCGACTGCGATGGGCGTGGTGCTAAAGTTCCGGGGGGTGTCACCGCTGGCTGGCGCGACTGGTTTCTATAGGCCCGCCGACGCCGCGCGTTATGCACGGCTACCGCGTCAGCGGCTGGATGCCTGGCGCCGCGAAGGGATCGTACGGCCCACGCTCGAGGCCGATTACGACGAAGAGGGTGAATCCGCGGGCTACAGCTTTGACGCACTCGTCTATCTGAGGGTAGTTCGGATGCTCCGCGGACGATAGAGCTGTGCCCCTCGAGACCGCCGTGACCGCCGTGTCAGCACGTGGTGGAACGATTCGGCCCGCCGGGCCCGCGATGGGCCGATGCACGCATCTTCCTGGCAACCGGGTATGTGTTCGTGTTCGGCGACGACGAATGGCGCACAACCGTAGCCTCCATGAGCGAACAGGTTCGCCAAGGGCAGCGCGTCATCGAAGAGATGTTCTTCGGTGTAAGGAATTCGCCGAACTTAGCGAACGGACTGACGCGCTGCTCGTCCCGAAGCGTTTCAGCAAGACCGTAGAGATCAACCCGGCTGTGCATTCCGGACTACCCATAGTCCGGGGCACCAAGATCACCACTAGTCGTCATCTATCACATGAGGCAGGCCAAGCAGTCGTTTGCCCGCATCGTGGCGAGCTACCCGATTCTCAATTTGGGCCAGGCAAAGACGGCGGTTGCCTATGAGCATTATTTGGACGTGGCCGTCCCGTGAAGTTTCTGACGGATTCCCAGACCAGCCAATTGTTCGTGAATCTCCTCCTAAAGTTGGACTGGGATGTGGAGACGGTCTACCAACACAAGATCCATGACGATCCAGAGGACTTTCGCGTGTTCGCGTATGCACGCTCGCTCGGGCGTACCTTCATCACCTTTGACGACCTACGCGGCGAGTCCGGAATTAAGGTCTTACGCGAACTTCGGGACCGTGGTGGCAGGCTACTCCAAGTTCGTGGCGGCCCCAGTCAACCGGAGCGTGCGCTCGGCCGAGTGTATTTCCACTACCCTGAGTGGCACCCTTGGCTAAACGATCATGAGGGGCGTGTCATCATCAGTGACACGCGCCACAGTTGCAGGATGATGCCTCGAAGCAGGGTTCGGGCAGTGCTCCGGAAGATCGACGCGGATCCATTCGAGACCTACCTTGAATCACGCGACGCTTCTCGAAAGAGGCCCCTCCGGCGCATTCGCCGCAAGAAGGTTCCGCTGGAACAAGGCGTGTTGATGACCTATGCAAAGCCGAAGCGGACGAAATAGGCGTCGAGGCGAGAGATGACGAGCGCGACGTCGCCACGCACAGGTACCACCGGCGGCGAGCCACTTAGTCCAACATGCCAAGCGCGGACGCCCGGCGCTTGATAATCATGTCGATCTTGCGCTGAATTGCGCTCGAGGCGTTGGCCGGGCGGGGTGCGATCGAGCCTCCGCGTCTCGCAGCCTTCCTGTTCGGGCGCGTAACCTTCACTCCCCCTCTTCCTCCACCCCCGCGCTGAAGTACACCGCGTCCGGGTGGTGGAAGACGAGCGCCGAGACGCTGGCCTCCGGCTCCATCATGAAGCCTTCGGTGAGGTTGACGCCGATCTCCTCCGGGCGCAGCAGCTGGAAGAGCTTGACCTGCTGCTCGAGGTCCGGGCACGCCGGATAGCCGAACGAGTAGCGCTTGCCTCGATACTGCGCCTGGAACAGCGCCTTGCGCGGCAGCGACGGGTCGTCGGCGAAGCCCCACGCCGCGCGCAGCCGCGCGTGCAGCCACTCGGCCGCGGCCTCGGCGCTCTCCAGCGCGAGCGCCTGCAGCGCGTACGAGCGCACGTACTCGCCCGCCGCCTTCGCGCGCGCCGCCAGCTCGGCGATGCCCTCGCCGGCCGTCGTCACGAGCAGCGCGACGTGATCGCGCGCGCCGTCGCGCCGACGGCAGCACGAAGTCGGGGATCGAGAGCCCGTCGGGCCGGCGCTGGCGCGGGAAGCGGAACGTCGTGACCGGCGCCGTCTCGCCGCGCTCGAACAGGCGCAGCTCGTTGCCGTCCGACTCCGCCTCGAAGAATTGCCACACCGCGCGGACGTGCATCGCGCCGTCGCGGCACTCCTGCTTCACGGCCTCGATCTTCTTCTCCAGGTCGACGGCCTTGACGTCGCCCGCCGCAAGCGCCTCGCTGAAGCGGCCGCGGAAGCCCATGTGGCGGCCGTACAGCATCTGCGGGTTGATGTAGCTCCAGATCTCGTCGAGGTCGCGCGCCTCCTCGACGTGGCGGTCGAGGTCCGGCACCGGCGGTATCTCGATGTCGACGCGCACGCGCGAGCTGCGCACCTCCGGCTCGGCCGCGGCCTCCGCCGCCGGCGCGGCGACGTCGCCGACGTCGCGATGCTCGGCGAGCGTCGCCTCCAGCTCGCGGCGGGCGTCCGGGTCCATCAGCCGGTTCAGCGTGTCGAGGCCGTTCATCGCGTCCTTGCAGTAGACGACCGTCGCGTCGTAGCGCGGCGCGATGCGCGTGCGCGTGAACTTGTCGGACAGCGCCGCCCCGCCGACGAGCAGCGGCGCATCGACGCCGGCGTCGCGCAGGTCGTCCGCCGTGATCGCCATCTGCTGCGCCGACTTCACGAGCAGCCCCGACAGGCCGATCGCGTCGGGCCGGTGCCGCTGCGCCGCCTCGATCAGCTCCTCGGGCGGCACCTTGATGCCGAGGTTCACGACCTCGTAGCCGTTGTTGGAGACGATGATGTCGACCAGGTTCTTGCCGATGTCGTGCACGTCGCCCTTCACCGTCGCGAGCAGCAGCTTGCCGCGCGAGCGCGTGTCGCTCTTCTCCATGAAGCGCTCGAGGTGCGACACCGCCGCCTTCATCGCCTCGGCCGACTGCAGCACCTCGGCGACGATCATCTCGTTGGCGTTGAAGAGCCGGCCGACCTCGTCCATGCCCTTCATCAGCGGCCCGTTGATGATCTCGAGCGGCGCCGCCTCGGCGAGCTTGAGGTCGAGGTCGGCGACGAGCCCGTCGCGCGAGCCCTCGATGATGTAGTTCGCGATCCGCTCGTCGAGCGGCAGCGATGCCGCGACGGGCTTGCTTTCGCGCCGTCGCGCCGCGGAAGTGCGCCGCGAACGCCGCGATCGGATCGTCGCCGCGGTCGAACAGCAGATCCTCGGCGAGCTTGCGCTCGTCGTCGGGGATCGACGCGTAGCGCTCGAGCTTCTCGGCGTTGACGATGGCGAGGTCGAGGCCGGCCTTCGTGCAGTGGTAGAGGAAGACGGAGTTCAGCACCTCGCGCCCGGCCGCCGGCAGCCCGAACGACACGTTGCTGACGCCGAGCATCGTCTTGCGTCGCGGCAGCGCCTCCTTGATGAGGCGGATGCCCTCGATCGTCTCGACGGCGCTGCCGCGATAGTTCTCGTCGCCGGTCGCGCACGGGAAGACGAGCGGGTCGAAGATGATGTCGCCGGGGCGGATGCCGTACCGCTCGGTCAGCAGTTGCCACGATCGCTGCGCGATCTCGAGCTTGCGCTCGCGCGTGATCGCCTGCGCCTGCTCCTTGTCCTCGTCGATGCAGCCGACGACGAGCGCGGCGCCGTACGCGCGCGCGAGCGGCGTCACGCGCTCGAACTTCTCCAGCCCGTCCTCGAGGTTGATCGAGTTGATGATCGACTTGCCCTGGCAGTACGTCAGCGCGCGCTCGAGCGCGACGGGGTCGGTCGTGTCGATCATGATCGGCACGCGCACCTTCTTCGCGAGCAGCTCGTAGAACGCGTCGACGTCGCGCAGCTCCTCGCGGTCGGCGTTCTGCAGGTTGACGTCGATGATCTGCGCGCCGCCCTTCACCTGCCGCCGCGCGATGTCGCTCGCCTCTTCGTACTTCTCGTCGCTGATCAGCCGCTTGAAGCGGCGCGAGCCGACCTCGTTCGTGCGCTCGCCGATGATCAGCGGCCGGTTGTCGTCCGTCGCCTCGACCGCGTCGATGCCGGCGAACACGGCGCGCGTCTGCCGCACGGGCACGCGCGGCCGCTTGCCGGCGGCCATCTCCGCGAACACGCGCGTGTGCTCGAACGTCGTGCCGCAGCAGCCGCCGATGATGTTCAGCCAGCCGTTGTCGACGAAGCGCTCCAGCACCGACGCCATCGCCAGCGGCGATTCGTGGTAGCGGCCGTCCTCGTCCGGCAGGCCGGCGTTCGGCAAGCACCGACGTGCGGAACTCGCGTCGCCGCCGCGAGGCTGCGCAGGTGGTCGGTCATGAACTCCGGCCCGGTGCTGCAGTTCAGCCCGATCGCCAGCAGGTCGCGCGTGCGCGAGCGACGCCGCCAGCGCGTCGACGGCCTGCCCGGCGAGCATCGTGCCCGATAGCTCGATCGTCACCGACACGACCACCGGCACGCGGCGGCCCAGCTCGCCGAACAGTCGCTCGATGCCGATCAGCGCCGCCTTGATCGTGCGCGTGTCGTTCTGCGTCTCCAGCACCAGCAGGTCCGCGCCGCCCGCGACGAGGCCACTCGCCCAGTCGTGGTACACCGCCGCCATCTCGTCGAAGCTGATGCCGCCGGTGATCGAGAGCGACTTCGTCGTCGGGCCCAGGTTGCCGGCGACGAAGCGGGGCCGCGCCGCCGTCGCGTACTCGTCGGCGACGCTGCGCGAGAGGCGGGCCGCCGCCTCGTTGATCTCGTGGACGCGGTCCGCCAGCGCGAACTCGGCCAGCACGATCGAGCCGCCGCCGAAGGTGTTCGTCTTGATGATGTCGGCGCCGGCCTCGAGGTAGCCGCGATGGGCGTCGGCGATGACGTCCGGGCGGGTAACGTTGAGCTGCTCGGGACAGCCCTCGTGCTCGGGCCCGCCGAAATCGGCCGCCGTCAGGCTGCGCCCATGCAGATACGTCCCGTACGGCCCCCCGATAACGAGGATCCGCTCCGAAAGCGCGTCAAGCAGCAGCTGGGTTCGATCTTCGTTGCTCATTGGACTGCCATGGTAGCGAATCAGAGGCTGGAGGCTGGAGTCTGGAGGCTGCCTGTCGAAGACGATGAACGTCACGGCGACTCGACGGTGATCGAGCCGGTCATCTGCGGATGGACGGGACACTGAAACGTGTAACGGCCGGCCAGCTCCGGCAGTCCGACGAGGAAGCTCCAGCCGACGGTTGCCGGTCCCTCTACAGGATCGATGCCTCCGGCGGGCGCTCCGTTCGGACTGAACATGGCCAAGCCGTGTCTGACGCCGCTGTCGCGCAGCTCGAGCGTGACCTCGATGCTCGAGAAGCCCTTTCGGGATCGTCGCGCCTTCCACAACGGTGAATCGATA
This sequence comes from uncultured Chloroflexia bacterium, assembly GCA_963840385.1. Taxonomy (GTDB): domain Bacteria; phylum Chloroflexota; class Dehalococcoidia; order DSTF01; family JACRBR01; genus CAYJMJ01. Next base: position 8,648 of record CAWIYS010000001.1, read on the forward strand.
ATTCTCCGCGACGATCTTGACGCGGAAGTGGCCCACCGGCGGCGTCGGCGTCGGTGTGGCCGTCGGTGCGTCGGCGCAGTTGGCGCGGCGTCCCCAGGCGACAACGCGGGAATTGGCGTCGACCCCGGCGGTGATGAGCGTTACGGATTCTTCGGGGGTGGCACGCACGACCTCGCCAAAGTCGACCTCGGTGTTGACGGCGAGCTTGTTGAATTCGATGCCGTAGCACAACGTCTCGCCACCGGAGAGCAGTATCTTGACGTAGTCGCCGGCCTTCACGCGCACGAGATTCCAGAACACGCCGGGCCCGTAACCCATCCGACCGGCGTCCCCCGAAAGCACGACGTTGCCGCCATTTCCGGGTGAGCCGCCGAGCGACGGCAGCCCGGAGAAGTCGTACCAGGCGACATCGGTGGGGCTCTGCGGTGGCGGCATGCTCCCGTCGACAACCCTCGCGGCGACTAGCGGCGCGTCTACGCGGATGCTGGGAATGATCAGGCGCTCGCCCGTGAATGAACCCCGGCCAGCCTCGCCGACTCCGCGCGCCGCCAGGTCCGATGGCAGGAGGTGCTGTCCCGGGCTGAAGATGATCGGCTCGCCTGCGCGGCCGGAGGCCGCTTCTGTCAGGATCGGCGTCGATGCGGCTTCCGTCGATCGAAGCGGCGGTGAGGGCGTCGCGCTGGCAACGGTCTCGGACGTGGCGCTGGTGATAGGGGTCACGGGGCTGGCGTCTTCGCCCGGCGTAGGCGTCGGCATAATCGCGTTGTCTCCGCCGCAGGCGATCAACGCGGTCGTGAGGCACATGCCGGCGGCGAGCGCCGAGAATGACCTTGTACCCCGAACGGGCACGACGCTTTGCATGGTGCGAGTATACGCCCGCGTTCGCCTCGTTCGGATCGCGTCGCCCAGCCGACACCCGCGCGTCGGGCGGGCCGGCGGCCAATGCGGTCCAATGTGGCGGAGGCCTACGATGCACCGACTCGCCCTGCTGCTCGTTCCCGCACTGCTCCTCGCCGCGTGCAGCGGCGGCGTCCCCGGCTCAACGCCGACCGCGACGCAACTCGCGGCCGGCCCCACCGCCACGCCGACGCTCCCGCCGCCGCCGTCGCCCACGCCGTCGCACGACCAGTTCTACTCGGTGGACTTCATCTCGCCGGACATCGGTTGGGCGGCGGGCGCCGAGGGCATCTTCGCGACGAAGGACGGCGGACAGCACTGGACCCAGCAGTATCGCGGGGCGGGGATGCGTACGCGGGCGGCAGGTCGACTTCATCGATGCCAGGACAGGCTTTGCATCGTCTTACCGCACGGTCTCATGTCCACGCGGGACGGCGGCGACCACTGGACGATCAGACGTCGGCGGCGAGAACCACCCAGCAGTCGACTTCACGTCTGCCCCTCCGGCTGGGCCATCGCGGCCACCCAAGGAGGAGAGCGACAGTCGTTGCTCCGGACCGACGACAGGCGACCCGTTCGAGAGGCGGTATCGAACCGCCGACTCCGTTTGCTTCGGCGACGAGCGACCACGGTTGGTACGCCAGCGCAGCGGCGTCGCGCACACGGTCGACGGGGGTCGACGTGGGTCGCCACGCTCGAGAGACCGCTCTCGAATTGGGGCGAGAACCATCCATGGAAGGACACGATCCGTTGCGCTGGCCGCGATGTCGCATGGGTCTTGTTCATCGGCGGCATCGCGGCCAGCCACGAGGCGTACGCCGTGTTTCGCACGATCGACGGCGGCGCTCACTGGTCGCCAGTCGTGCAGGCGCCGATTGGTCCGGCGTTGGGAACCCACGTCGGCGCGGGCGCCTATCCGGGCCCGATCGCCGTCCTCGATTCGAACGATGTTTGGGTCGTGGGCGCGTGCGGCCCGTGCGACGACAACGGCACGACGTCGATCGAGGCGACCCACGACGGCGGTTTGACGTGGGATCCGCCGGTCACTATTCCGGGCGCGGGCGCGTTTCCGCACGACCTCCAGTTCGCCGACCCGCAGCACGGCTGGCTGGCGACGACCGACGGCATCTTCGCGACGGCCGACGGCGGTCGGACGTGGGTGAAGCAGCGGTAGGTCAGCCGTTGCCCGTCTCGCCTTTGCCGCGGGGAAGCCGAAGGTCGCCGATTCGGCCGGGTCCGGCATGCGCACGAGGCACCTTGCTTGATAACCTGACCATCGAGACGTCCGCCGATCCGTGAGGCGGCTGGAATCCGCAGAAGGAAGACCGCTATGGCAACCCAACAAGAGCCACCTGAGACGAGAGGCGTCACGGTGGAACACCTTGCGGCCCTTGAGCTTGGCCCCGAAATCGAGGGCATGGCAGGGCGCCAGCTTCGAATGCGTATGTTCACCATCGAGCCTGGAGGGGTCCTCGGCCCGATTCACGACCACCGAGACAGGCCGGGCCTGGTGTACATACTCCAGGGAACGATCACCGACCATCGAGATGGAGTGGCTACGGAGTATGGGCCGGGCGTGGGCTGGCCCGAGGATAGGAACACCACGCACTGGCTTGAAAACAAAGGAACGACGCCGGCGGTCGAGATCTCGATCGACATATTCGGGCAGCAGTAACAACTGTAAGCCGAGACACCACAAAGAAGGAGTTACTGCTGCCGGTCGCGAGCTCAACGACGACGGGGAGTGCGTGACGTGACCGACTTCCGACCTCCAACCCCCGGACAGGAGTATCATTTGGACCGGAGGTGGCCGCGCGTGAAGCCGCCACCCGTCCAGAACATACGTGCTTGACAGCTGCCGTGCGGGGCCCTATCATAGCGCGGCAGTAGCACGGGTGTTCTAACAGCAGGAGGCAGGAATGGCAGGCAAAGGCAAGGACAGGGAGTCGGTACCGAACCCGCGTGCGTCCGAGATGAGTGACGCGAAGAAGGACCAGGCGCTCATCGACGCGCTGGCCGACATCGAAAAACGCTACGGCCGCGGCGCCATCATGAAGCTCGGCGACGCGCAGGACTTCGAGGTCGAGGTCATCTCGACCGGCTCGCTGGCGCTCGACATGGCGCTCGGCGTCGGCGGCCTCCCTCGCGGCCGCATCTCCGAGATCTACGGGCCTGAGGGCGCCGGCAAGTCGACGCTCGCCTACCACGTCGTCGGGTCGGCGCAGCGCGGCGGCGGCGTCGCGGCGTACATTGACGTCGAACACGCGCTCGACAAGGACCATGCCGAGTCGTGCGGCATCAACGTCGCCGAACTGCTGATCTCGCAGCCGGACACCGGCGAGCAGGCGCTCGAGATCTGCGATGCGCTCGTTCGCAGCAACGCCGTCGACGTCATCGTCGTCGATAGCGTCGCCGCGCTCGTGCCGCGAGCGGAGATCGAGGGCGAGATGGGCGACTCGCTGCCGGGCCTGCAGGCGCGGCTGATGTCGCAGGCGCTCCGCAAGCTCACCGCCGTGATCTCGAAGTCGCGCGCGACCGTCATCTTCATCAACCAGTTGCGCGAAAAGATCGGCGTCGTCTTCGGCAACCCGGAGGTGACGCCCGGCGGCCGCGCGCTCAAGTTCTACAGTTCGGTGCGCATCGAGCTGCGCCGCGCGGAGTCGCTCAAGCAGGGCACCGACATCATCGGTAACCGCGTGCGCGCGAAGATCGTCAAGAACAAGGTCGCCGCGCCGTTCCGCACGGCTGAGTTCGACATTCTCTTCAGCGGCAAGCACCGCGGCATCAGCCGCGAGGGCGACATCGTCGACCTCGGCGTCGATGCGAACGTGCTGAAGAAGATGGGCGCGTTCTTCTCGTATGGCGAGCTGCGGCTCGGCCAGGGCCGCGAGGCCGCGAAGGAGTTCCTCCGCCAGAACCCCGAGCTGGCGCGCGAGATCGAAGACCTGATCAAGACCGGCGCCGAAGCGCCCAAGGTCGAGTTCAGCCGCAACGGCAACGGCGGCGGCACGGCTGTGCTCGATGGCGAGCCGGAGGACGATGCGTAGGGGCGGACCCACGGGTCCGCCCGCGCGCCACCGGTGTCGCGGACGATGATCATCACGGCCGTCGAGCGCTCGCGACGCCACCGCGGCCGCGTCGACGTGTACGTCGACGGCGACGTCGCCTGCGAGCTGGCGCGCACGCTCGCCGAGACGCGCGGCCTCCGCCCCGGCGCCTCGATTACGCCCGAGCAGATCGCCGCGCTCATCGCGGACGACCGCCGCCGCAGGGCGCTCGATGCCGCCGTCGCGATGCTCGCGCGGCGCCCGCGCAGTGAGCGCGAGGTGCGCCAGCGGCTCCGCCAGCGCAAGTTCGAGCCGGAACTCGTCGACGCAACGGTGGCGCGGCTCTTCGACACGAAGTTGCTCGACGACGCTGAGTACGCGCGCTCGTGGACGGAGTCGCGAGACCGCCAGAGCCCCCGTGGCAGCCGGCTCATCGCGCGGGAGCTGCGCGCCAACGGCGTCGAGGCGGCGATCGCTGATGACGCCGCGTCGGCCGTCTCCGACGAAGACGCCGCGTACCGGCTGGCGGCGCGCCGCCTGCGCTCTCTCGCCGGCCTGGAGCGCGACGTCTTCCGCAACCGCCTCGGCGGCTACCTCCAGCGCCGCGGCTTCGGCTGGGACACCTGCCGGTCGACGGTGGAGCGATGCTGGCGAGAGCGTGGCGAAGGGGAAGAGGCGGTTGGATGAGCACGGTGGGACTGACCTCTGCCTGGTTCGCCAGCCTCCTGAGTGTGCTAAGCGGGTACGCGCCGACGGCATTACAGCAGAACGGCGGCGGTGTAAGAAGAAAATACGCGGAACGAAGTCGTCTATACCACCCGCAGTCGATCGTGGCACGTTCTATGGGACATAACCGGGCCAACTTGGAGCGTTCCATCGTGGTGACGCGGCGGCTGTGACCGCCGCCGCCTCGTCCGTTAGGCTGGCTACGTGAGATTGCGCTTGGTGATGGGTACTATGGCGGCCGTGGCGTCGCTGGCGATGGCGGCGTGCGGCGGCGGGTCGTCGGACGGCGGCGGCGCGTCGAACACTCCGCTGCCCGGTGCGAGCGCGCAGCCCGCCGCCTGCGAAGGGCGCCGGCCGGTTGCTCATTCACCGGGCCGACGGCATCGCAGAATTCGATCTGGCCTCGAAGGCTTCCAAACTCCTGATTAAGCGCGCGCCCGATCAGAGCGACGATGTGCTCGACCCTGACGTCTCGCCGGACGGCGCGATGATCGCGTACGTTTGGCAGCCGCCGGTGAAGGTGGAGGGCAAGACCTACGATGCCGGCTCGGACATCTGGGTGGCCAATCGAGACGGCAGTGGCCAGCGCGCCGTCTTCACGCATGACACGCCAAACCAGCTCGCCCGCTTCCCGCAGTGGGAGGACGCCGGTCACCTCATCGCCATCGTGCAGGAGATCACGGTGACCGGCGGCGCGACCAGCGTCATCTACACGCTCGAGCGCATCGACGTCGCGACCGGCCAGCGCGTGCATCTGCTCGAGGGCGTGCTCGCGTTCGGGTTGTCGCCGGACCGCAAGCAGGTAGTGTACGCGAAGCTGCTCCCCGGCACGGGAGAGACGCTGGAAACGATGGAACTCGGGTCGGCGAAGGTGGGCGCGACCGGGAAAGTGATCGTCGGCACCGACGAGAACCTCGCGCCGTTCAACGCGCCGCACTACTCGCCGGACGGCACGAAGATCGCCTTCGCCTCGGCTGACCAGACGGGTGCCCGCGCCGATCAGCGTTACGTGACAGCGCGTGGCTTCGGCCCGCCGCCGCAGCCGCCGCTCGATGGCCTTCCAGAGGACATCTGGACCGTCGACGCCGCCGGAGGCGCCCGCCCGCAGCGCGTCGCCGATATCAAGGAAGACCTGCCGTGGCTCACCTGGAACGGCGACGGGACGCACATCTACGTCATCGGCTCGGCTGCGCTCTACGACGTGAACCTCAAGAGCGGCGGCGTCGCGAAGATCGGCGACGGCGCGTTCCACGGGCAGGTGACGTGGACGCCTTGAGGCGCCGCTCGGCGTCCTGGGTCGTGACATAACGACGATCGCCGAGCTCGCTCGCCTGCGGCCGCTCGGAGCAGTGCGTCCGGCCCGATGGCGCCGGTGCCGAGCGGGGCCGCGGGAACCGTCGTCGCAAATGGACGGATTCACAGAAACAATCCGCCGGAGCTGCTGAAACGGCAGGTCCGAGCCGTGGATCGTGCTCGCGTGAGTAACCGCCGGTGCGGTTTCCTTGACCGTCAGATCGAGCGCTGCGTATGATGGCCGGGTAGCTCGATTGTCACGTTTTATGGACGAGCTACGTTCGAGGGAGACCAAACCACCGGAAAGAGAGGCTACCAATGACCGCCGTCCTGGGCGCCGTCGCAGGCGTCGTCATAGGATTGGCGATCGGGGCTCTTCTTGGTTACGCCATACGGCGTGGCCGCACCAGGGACCAGGAGCTGCTGGCGGAACAGGCTGCCGCCAAGATCCTGGCCGACGCGCAGGCGCAGGAAAAGGAGATCCTCCTCGGCGCGAAAGAGGGGGCGCTTCAGGTCCGGGCTCAGGCCGAGCAAGAGGTCAAGACTCGCCGGGACGAGGTCCTCAGGCTTGAACAGCGCGTAGCCAACAGGGAAGAGAATCTCGATCGCAAGCTAGACGCACTCGAACGCAGGGAAGCCGCCTTCTCCGAAAAGGAACGGCAGCAAGAAGCGACCCGCAGCGAACTCGAAGAACTCAAGAAGGCCAAGCTCGCCGAAGTCGAGCGCGTGGCCGGTATGACCACGCAAGAAGCCAAGGCCGTCCTGCTCCAGGAACTCGAGCAGGAGATCCGCGACGAGGCCAACCGCATCGTCCGCACCCTCGAGGCCGAGGCGAAGGAAGAGGCCGACCGGCGCTCACGTTCCATCCTGGCGACGACGATGCAACGCCTGATGGCCGACGTCGTCACGGAGACGACCGTCTCCGTTGTGCCGATCCCCAGCGACGACATGAAGGGCCGCATTATCGGCCGCGAGGGCCGCAACATCCGCGCGCTCGAGACGGCGACGGGCGTCGATCTCATCATCGATGACACACCGGACGCCGTCACCCTCTCGGCGTTCGACCCCGTCCGCCGCGAGATTGCCCGCGTCGCGCTCACGAAGCTGGTGCTCGACGGCCGCATCCACCCGACCCGCATCGAAGAGGTCGTCGAGAAGGCGCGGCACGAGGTCGACGCCAGCATCAAGACGGCCGGCGAGCAGGCGGCGATTGAAGCCGGCTGCCCCGGCCTGCACCCGGAGATCCTTAAGACCATGGGCCGGCTCAAGTACCGGACCTCGTACGGGCAGAATCAGCTCAAGCACGCCGTCGAATCGGCGTTCATCGCCGCGATGATCGGCGAGGAGGTCGGCGCCGACGTCAACGTCTGCCGGCGTGGCGCGCTGCTCCACGATATCGGCAAGGCGCTCGACCACGACATCGAGGGCACGCACGCCGCTCTCGGCGCGGAGCTGGCGAAGCGGTACAACGTGAGCCCGGCCGTCGTCCACTGCATCGAGGCGCACCACGAGGAGATCGAAGTCGAGACGACCGAGGCCGTCATCGTCCAGGTCGCCGACGCGATCAGCGGCAGCCGCCCCGGCGCTCGCCGCGAAACGCTCGAGTTCTACATCAAGCGACTCGAGGCGCTGGAGAGCATCGCCAACAGCTTCAAGGGCGTCGAGAAGTCGTTCGCGATCCAGGCCGGCCGCGAGATCCGCATCATCGTCAAGCCGGACGAGATCGACGACCTCGATTCGATGCGGCTCGCGCGCGACGTGAGCAAGAAGATCGAAGAGTCGCTCGAGTACCCGGGCCAGATCAAGGTGACCGTGGTCCGCGAGACGCGCGCCAGCGAGTATGCGCGCTAGGCGGGCGAGTCCGCAGTCTGTAGGTTGCAGTGAGTCGATGTGCGCGCGCCGGACGGCGCGCGCACTTCGTTGGGCGCGGCAACCGGGTCACGCGGCGGGCGACTCTCCCGCCGATGAATCGCTGTCGTCCGACGGGTGGTTGTTGTGATGGCCGCCGCCGTTCGACGACGCCTTCACGCTGTCAGCGAGGAGCGCCGCCATCTCGGCGCTCGCCGCCAGGTTGCGCACGATGGCAGCGCGCAGCGTCTCCGGCGACGGTCGCGAGTCGGCGGGGACGTGTGCCGCCGGTGCGGGCGCGACGGCCGGTGGTGCCGCAGGAACCGGTGTCGAAGGCGGTACCTCTGCCGCAGCGGGCGCCTCCGGTTCGGTCGCCATGGCTGGTTGCGGCGCGTCGGCGATCGTCGGTGCGGGCGGTGTGTGCGCAGCGGCGGCCTCCGCGCCGCTCGCCGGCGAAGGCGCCGTCCATCCGGCCGGTGGCGCCGCTGCCGACGCGTGCGGCGGTACTGCAACCTCGGCCGAGGCTTTCGCAGGCGCGGCGGCCGGCGTCGCCTTCGCTGAAGGAACTGCCTTGATCGCCGCGGGCGTCGGTGCGGCGTTCGCTTTCGGCGCCGGAGCTTCCTTCGCTGGCTTCGATGGCACCAGCATCACCGCACGCGCCAGCGCTGCGATCGCGGCCACGCCGGCGAGCCAGCGCGCGAGCGCGAACGACATCGACATCCCGAAGAAGTGCACGTGCCGCGTCGACTCCTGCCGCACCGGGCCCGTCATCGGCTCCGTGCGATCCATCGTCGCGTCCGGCGTGATGTGCACGCGGTCGTAGCGCAAGTGGTACTCCGGCGCGTACGTCTCGTCGATGTGCGTTGCGCCTTGCTGGCCGACGAGCCGCACGACGGGCACCACCGTGAAGTCGTACCACTCCGACCGCGAGCCCGTCTCCTTCTCGACGCCGGCGATGACGAGCCGCGCCGCGTCGAGGTTCACCGTGAACCACAGCGTCACGTCGGAGCCGATCAGCTGCTGTGGCGGCTGCAGCGTCAGCGTCCGTTCCCATCCATCCTGCGCCTTGATGCGCAGCGCCGCGCCGCCCGTACCGAGCACCTCCAGCTTCTGCTTCGATTGCATCTGGTACTTAAACGCGAAGTCGAGCGACGACAACACGTTCGAATACAGCACCGGCGGCGCGCCGTCCTTCGCGATGGTGTCCGCCGACACCGGGCCGATCTTGCCGTCGGGCAGCGCGTTCGACGCCGGGCCGCGTCCCGTGAACGTGAACGATGTTGCGTTGTCCCACCGCGTGCCCTGCACCGTGCTCGTCTGATACGACGACTGCGTGAACGCGTAGCCGGTCCATGCGGCCAGCGCGACGCCGATCGCCCCGAACGCGAACACCGCGCGAGGCAGCGGCTGTGCGGCCGCGGCCGATGCTGTATCGGCGGCCGGCTCTCGCACGATCGTGAGCGCGTGCTTCGGTAGCTGGCGCAGGTGGTGCGAGGGGTTGTCGGCGAACTTCTTCAGCGACGGCCAGATGGCGATCAGCACTGAGCCGGCCAGCCCGACCGCGAGAAACGTGGTCAGGCGCGGATCGGTCGCCGTGTCGACGAATGTACTCAGCATCGAACCCACCCCCGGTGATGCGTCTGTTGCGAACGCCTTGCGGCAGTTTCTCGAACTCCCCGTGCGCCGCCTGACCAGTGACGAGTCTCTCGTGTGCGGGCAATCCGCCCCGCGAACTGGCATCACGAAACCGGGCTCCGCCGAGCCCTTTGTATAGATACATCGGCCCCAAGGCCGAAAAGGTAACCGGCTGGACTGGTCGCCTGTGACTGGTTTCCGGTGACTCGAGACGGAGAGATTCTTCGTCCCGCCGGCCACCAGTTCCCAGAAACCGGTTCCCAGCGACCAGCCCCTATACTGTTGCGTGCGCGTACTCATGATCGGCGACATCGTCGGGAAGCCCGGACGCCGGGCCGTCGCCGCGCTCGTCCCCGAATTGAAGCGCGACCTGCAGCTCGACATCGTCGTGGCGAACGGCGAGAACATGGCCGCCGGGCGTGGCATCACCGTCAAGACGGCGCACGAGATTCTCGCTGCCGGCGTCGACGTCATCACCTCAGGCAACCACATCTGGGCCCAGTCCGAGGTCGTGCCATATCTCGACTCCGACGCCCGCGTCCTGCGCCCCGCCAACTACCCCGATGGCGTCCCCGGGCGAGGCATGCTCGCGTTCGCCGGGCTGACCGTCATCAACCTCATGGGCCGCGTGTTCATGTACGAGATCGATGACCCCTTCCGCATCGCTGACCTGTTGCTGGCGTCGGTCGAGCCTGGTACGCCGGTGCTCGTCGATATGCACGCGGAGGCGTCGAGCGAGAAGGCGGCGATGGCCTGGTACCTCGATGGGCGCGTATCCGCCGTCATCGGTACCCACACGCACGTGCCGACCGCCGATGCGCGCATCCTGCCGAAGGGCACGGCGTTCGCTGGCGACGCCGGCATGTGCGGGCCGCTCGACTCGATCATCGGCGTCGAGGTCGAGCCGGTGATCCGCAAGTTCCTCACTGGCATGCCGGTTCGATTCAACGTTGCGGACGGATCCCGCGTAACGACGTTCAACTCCGTGCTCGTCGAGATCGACGAAGCGACGGGCAGGGCGCGCTCGATCGAGCGCGTCGACAGGGAATGGGAGCAGAATGGCGAGTAAGGGTGATTTCCACACGCACAGCACAGCATCCGACGGCGTCCTGACGCCGACGGAGTTGGTGGACCTGGCAGCCGGCCAGGGCGTCAAGTACCACGCGCTGACCGACCACGACTCGACCGAAGGCGTCGCGGAGGCGCAGCTCGCTTCGGCGAAGCACCCCGGCCACGTCCTGATCCCGGGCGTCGAGATGGGCACCGACATCGAGGGTGCCGAGGTGCATATGCTCGGCCTGTACCTGAGCCCGGACGACGCGGCGCTCCAGGAGATGCTCGCCAAGCTGCGTGACGGCCGCGTCGGCCGCGGCTACGGCATCGTGCAGAAGCTCCGCGGCATTGGGATCATGATCGAGTGGGAGCGCGTGCAGCAGATCGCAGGCGATGCCTCCGTCGGCCGTCCACACGTCGCGCAGGCGCTCGTCGAGGCCGGGTATGTGACGAAGGTCGCCGACGCCTTCGACAAGTGGATCGGCCGCAACGGCCCGGCGTACGTCGAGCGCGACAAGATGACGCCGGCCGAGTCCGTGCGCTGCATCGTCGAGCGCGGCGGCATGGCGTGCATCGCCCACCCGGCCGACCTCGCCGACCTCGACACCATCCTGGCCGAGCTGAAGGTAGCGGGCATGGCGGCGATGGAGGTGTTCTACAAGGATTACCTGCCGGAAACGGTCGAGCGGCTGCGCCTCGCCGCTGAGCGTCACGGCCTGCTGCCCATCGGCGGCAGCGACTACCACGGCATCTTCGGCAACGACGAGCCGCTGCCCGGCAACATTCCCTTGCCTGACAAGGCGATCGAGCGAATGTTGGAGTTTGCCCGCACGCTGCCGAACCGCGAGTTGGTGCGATAGCAGCGTCGGCTGGCCGACGTCAATTGTCGCCCCGATGATCTCGCGTTAAGCTTTCGCGGCTGGCGCCCGCATGGCGCCTTTTGCTTGTCCGGAACGAAGATGCAGTGCGCGACCCATCCCAACATTGAGACTGAGCTGACGTGCAGCCGCTGCGGCAAGGCGATCTGCCCTCGCTGCCTCGTGCACACCCCGGTCGGCGCGCGCTGTACGACGTGCGCCAACGTCCGCCGGATTCCCACCTACAACATGGCCGGTGGCGTGCTCCTGCGCGGCGCGGCGTCGGCGGCCGGCGCGGGCCTCGTCATCGGTGTTGCGTGGTGGGTGTTCAATCCGGTGACGGCGTTCTTCTACGGCGTCGTTGCCGCCCTCGCGTTCGGCTACGCCATCGGCGAACTGGTGTCGCTCGGCACGAACCGGCGCGCCGGGCCGCCGTTGCAGACCGCCGCGGTCGGCGGCGTCGTGCTGGCGTACGTGGTGAGAACGGCGCTGCTGCTGTCGATAGGCGGGTGGGGATTCCGCGACCTGCGCGTCGATCTCGTAGGGCTGATCGTCGTCACACTCGCGGGGTTCGTCGCCGCCGGACGGCTCCGCTAGGCGTCCGAGGAAGAGCCGCCGACGACGCGCACAGCTCCGCACGGACCTAACGCCTGCATCGCGGAGCATCTTGCTCGGACGGGCTAGCGGAGCACGAACGTCAGTACGACGAGCGTCACCACGACCATCGTCGCCAGGATGGCGATGCGCCGCAACTCGTGCTTGGCGTAGTTTGTGTCGCGGATGGCCAGCGCGTGGATGTCGAACTCCCGGCGCTTGCGGACGCCTTGCTGCTGCATCGCGCGGACGGCCGTCGGCAGCTTTCCGGTCTGGGTCCGCGTGGCCGGAACGGGGGTCGAGGGCTCGACGCCCGCCGGCGCGGGCGCCGCTTCAGGCTCGGCGGCCGCGCGGGCGGCGGCGCGGACGACGTCCGACGCGTCGGGTACGTCTTCCTCGACCGGAGCCGGCTCAGCCGCCGGCTGGGCCGGTTCGGGGCGAAGGTAGCTTCGGTCGGTGCGCTTCTTCTTGGCCTGGAGCCGGCCATCACGGACGAGCGGGCGGTTCTGCTTGGGCAACGTCACTCCTGCTGGCCCGGAGAGGGCGGTCAATTCGTGCCGCATTATAGCCCCGGCCTATCCGGCTCACAACGGACGCCCGGCGCCTGTCCAAATCAACGCGCGAGGGCGCGATGACGTTGCAGCGGCTGCTGTCATGCTGAACGCCAGCGGAACATCCTTACCGGGACGGCGGACGCGCTTTCTTCCACCGTCGCGCGGGGCTCTCAGCCCGCGCGGCCTCCCCACCGGCGCACAATGCATGCGTGGAGCCGGCCGCGGCTGTCCGTCCGCCGCGGGCGGACCACGCCGATGCACCCCTCAGTACGCCCCCTGCGCCTCGAAGATGCGGCGCGGGTTTTCTACCGTCATCTGCCGGATCTGCTCCTCGCTGACGCCCTCGGCCCGCAACGCAGGCACGACGTCGTCCGGGATGTGGAGGAAGTGCCAGCGCGGCACGGCCGCGCGCACCAGCGCCTCCTCGAACCAGTCGATATAGCACGACGCGTCGTGCGCGAGCACCATGTTGCCGGCGTGTCCGCGCTCGCACAGCCTCGCGATGGTAGCGACGCGCTTCTCCGTCGGCAGGATCGAGTCGATGCCGAACCGGTCCATGCCTATCGTCGAGCCGGCGTTGATGAGCTGCTCGAGATAGCCGACGTCTTCCGAGTCGCCGCAGTGGCCAATGACCACGCGCCGCAGGTCAACCCCCTCTTCCTTGAAGATGCGCTGCTGCTCGAGCCCGCGCTGCGTCGCCGCGTGCGTGTGCGTCGAGATTGGCACGCCTGTGCGGCGATGCGCCCGGGCCACCGCTCGCAGCACCTTCTCGACGCCTGGCGTGACGCCCTTCTCGTCGGTAGCGCACTTGAGGATGGCTGCCCGCACGTCGGTGTCCTGGATGCCGACTTCAATGTCGCGCACGAACAGGTCGGCCATGTGGTCGACGCTGCGCGAGACGAAGTAGTGCGGCAGCTCGTCGTACGTGTACAGCCCCGTCGCGACGATGACGTTGATCCCGGCCTCGCGAGCAATGTCGCGCACGAACGCGACGTCGCGTCCGAGCCCCAGCACCGTCAGGTCGACGACCGTCGAGACGCCGTGCGCCTTCGCGTCCTTCAACGCCGCAACCGCCTGGCCGAGTCGCGCCTTCCTGTCGAAGAGGTGCGGGAAGTTCGTCACCACGCCTTCGGACAGCACGTAGATATGCTCGTGCATCAGCGTGAAACCCAGTTCGGCGGTATCGATGCTCCCCGTGACGGTATGGACGGTGGCCATGCGTCGGGTCCTTTCTCTGCTGGGGCTGCGCCGGATATGTGTGACCGCATCGGATTCTACTGGCACGCGAGCTAATGGCGAAGGCGCGCGGTTGGCTTTCGTTCTCGTGGCCCGCCGGAATACCATTCGGCGTCGCGGAGGAATCTCATGGAAGCCGATGGCGCCATCCTCGCCCGCCGCGTGTACGCCGCCGCCAGCCGCGCCCTCGAGTTGGGCAATGAGACGTTGAAGGTGGACGGTGCGCGTTTCGTGCGCAACCGGCGGCACGCGCAGATCTACGACGCAAACCACGTCACGTACATCACCTGCGAGTCCGACTCCGCCGTCGATCGCCTCCTCGCGCGCGCCGAGCGAGAGTACGCCCATTGCCGCCACCGCCGCTTCGACATTGTCCCGTGGACGCCGCCCTCGTTCGTTGCACGCCTGGTGCTGGATGGCTACACGAGTGAGGACGATCTGGAACTCGTCCTCGAAGGCCAGCTGCGAGCGGAGCCCGGATCGTGTGATATCCGGCGCGTCGAAACGGAGGAGCAGTGGGTGGCCTCCGACGCGCTGCACGAGATGGACTGGCTCGAGAGATGCGAGCGTCTCGGCCGCAGGCCGGATCCAGCTGTCCCCGGCGGGTTCGCGGCACTCCGTCGCACGACGCCCCCGGAACTCCGCTACTGGCTGGCGTACGTTGATGGGCGTCCCGTGGCATACGCCTGGTCGTGGCCAGGCCCGGACGGCATTGGGGTCGTCGAGGACTTGTTCACGCACCCGGACTATCGCCACCGGGGCATCGCCACGGCGCTGATCGCCCATGGTGTTGCCGATGCCCGCGCCCGAGGCGCTGGCCAGGTGATCATCAGCGCCGATCCCACCGACACGCCGATGCGCATGTATGCCGCCCTCGGCTTCCGCCCGATCCTGGTGGTCCGCCACTACGTGCGCCGGCTCGACAGCTAGCGACAACGCCTGTCGGGCGAAAGATGGCGCCGGACATCCGGCGATCACTCCCTCGCAGCGCTGTCGCGGAATCGCACAGAGCCCTCACACTGAGGGCCCTGTTGTTAGTTGTCAGTTGTCTGTTGTGTCACGCCCCACGTGCGCGACCCGCTACACGCGATGGCACGCCACCAGGTGGCCGCCGCCGACGTCGCGCCACTCCGGGATCGCCTGCCGGCACTCCTCCACCGCGATCGGGCAGCGCGTGTGGAACACGCAGCCCGACGGCGGGCGGAGCGGGCTCGGCACGTCGCCGGTCAGGATGATGCGCTCGCGCGTGCGCTCCACCGCCGGGTCGGGGATCGGCACCGCCGAGAGCAGCGCCTTCGTGTACGGGTGCAGCGGGTTCTCGTACAGCTCGTTCCGGTCCGCCAGCTCCATCATCTTGCCCAGGTACATCACGGCGACGCGGTCGCTGATGTGCCGCACGACCGACAGGTCGTGGGCGATGAAGAGGTAGGTCAAGTCCGAACTGCTGCTGCAGGTCCTCCAGCAGGTTGATGATCTGCGCCTGGATCGACACGTCCAGCGCCGAGACCGGCTCGTCCGCACACGATGAAATCCGGCTCGACCGCGAGCGCGCGGGCGATGCCGATGCGCTGCCGCTGGCCGCCGGAGAACTCGTGCGGGTAGCGGTTCGCGTAGTAGGGGTTGAGACCGACGACGCGCATCAGGTCCTGGATCCGTTCCTTGCGCGCGCGGCCGCCCTTCGCGAGGCCGTGGATCTGCAGCGGCTCGCCGATGATCTCGCCGACGGACATGCGCGGGTTCAGCGACGCGTACGGGTCCTGGAAGATCATCTGCATGCGGCGGCGCATCCGGCGCATGTCTCCGGCATGTAGCTTCGTCAGTTCCGTGCCGCCGAAGGTCACGCTGCCTTCGGTCGGCTTGTAGAGCTGGAGGATGGCGCGGCCCGTCGTCGACTTGCCGCAGCCCGACTCGCCAACGAGGCCGAGCGTTTCGCCCTTCTTTACGCCGAAGCTGATGCCGTCGACTGCTTTCACGTCGGCGATCTTGCGCTGGAAGATCAGTCCCGCCGTGACGGGAAAGTACATCTGCAGGCCCTGCACGTTTACGAGGATGTCGGACGCGGTTTGTACGGTGCCGGTGTCGAACGTCTGCGTCGTCATCAGTTCGCTGCCTCCTTCTGGGCGACTTGCCCGTCCGGGGCAGTATCGACGTGCGGCAGTACCCAGCACGCCGCCTGGTGCCTGTCGCCGGCCGCCATCAGCGGCGGCTCGTCGGTGGTGCAGCGCTCGATCCGGTACGCGCATCGTGGGGCGAACGAGCACCCCGCCGGCCGATTCACGAGGTCCGGCGGCACGCCTTCGATGGGCACCAATCGGTCCTTGCGCCCCTGGTCGAGCCGCGGCACCGACTTCAGCAGGCCGATCGTGTACGGGTGGCGCGGGTTCCCGTACAGCTCCCGGGCGGAGGCCATCTCCACCACCTTGCCCGCGTACATCACGTTCACGCGGTCGGCGTACCGGGCGACGACGCCCAGGTTGTGCGTGATGATCACGACCGCCGTGCCCAGCTCGCGGCTGAGGCGCGCCATGATCTCGAGGATCTGCGCCTGGATGGTGACGTCGAGCGCCGTCGTCGGCTCGTCGGCCAGCAGCAGCTTCGGGTTGCAGGACAGCGCCATCGCGATCATCACGCGCTGGCGCATGCCGCCGGAGAACTGGTGAGGGTAGTCGTTGAGCCGGCTGGCCGCCGCCGGGATGCCGACCATCTCCAGCAGCTCGGCTGCCCGCTTGTTCGCCGCCGAGCGGTCCATCTTCAGGTGCAGCTCGAGCGCCTCGGTGAGCTGGCGGCCGATCGTCAGCACCGGGTTCAGCGACGTCATCGGCTCCTGGAACACCATCGCGATGCGGTTGCCGCGGACGTGGCGGATCTCCTCCTCGCTCATCTTGAGGAGGTCTTCGCCTTCGAAGATGATCTCGCCGGCGACGATCTTGCCGGGCGGATTCGGGATCAGTCGGAGGATGGACAGCGCGCTCACGCTCTTGCCGCAGCCCGACTCGCCGACGAGGCCGAGCGTCTCGCCCTCCTCGACGTCGTACGACACGCCGTCGACGGCGTGCACGATGCCCTCTTCGGTGAAGAACTGCGTCTTCAGATCGCGAACCTGGAGCAGTGTGCCCATTCGGCCTCCCATTGCGTACGGCGGACCCGCTGCCGGCCGATACGAAACCGGGGAACCTCGTCGGTCCCCGGTGGCGTCCCCTGTGTGTTCGTGGGCGGCCCCTGAACGGCGACAGGCGCCCACGAGTCCTGCCGGCCGGTGTCTGCTGGTGGGGAAGAGGAGACTCGAACTCCTACGCCTTGCGGCACGTGATCCTAAGTCACGCTCGTCTGCCAATTCCGACACTTCCCCGCGCCGGGGCGACGTGCGCCATAGCTGAGGCACAACGCCGGAATCGCGCTTCAGCCGCGCGACGCCATTGTATACGGCAAATATTCGCCAATGCTACCCGGCGGGCTGGAATGCGGAAGGATTCAAGAATCGGGCTCGAAACGCCGCGCACGCGACGCGGAGAGCGTCGGGACGGAGTCGCCCGGCTCGCCGGTTGCCACGCGACGGCGGATCAGCTGCCGTCCATAGGCATCGGATGCGGGACGTACCCCTCAGCCTTGTTCGGCGGCAGCGAGCCGGGTGTGTGCAGATAGTTCCGCACCCCGCGTACCCCTTCGACTCGCGCCGTCGCCGATACCAGCTCTGTGATCTCGTGCGACGGGACCTCTCCGCGCAGCGTGACGTAGCCCTCGTAAGCGTCGATGCGGATCTCGCCGGCCTTCACGTGCCGGTTGCGCAGCACCTCCGAGCGCACGCGCGCGACGAGCGTCTCGTCGTCGACGAATGCCTCGTGTCGGCCGTCGACGTGAACGAACGCCGCGGCGTCGTGACGGACGCCGGTTGCGACGCCGCGCATGAAGCGCATCCGCCGCTCCAACCGCAGCGGCAGCCGCCGCGTGACGACATGCCCGACATGGACGAAGCGGTCCCGCATGAGCGCCCGTCGGCGGCGGCCCGCATGCGGGTCCGCGAAGTACATCGCGAACGCGCCGGCAGCTCCGCTCGCGGCGGCGAGTCCAAACCCCATGACGATCGCGCGCGATTGGCGCGGCAGGCGGCGGTCGGCCTCGTGTCTGAGTTGCCGCACTCGCGGTGCGACGTGGCCGGCAGTCGATCGCCACGCATCGATCGGCGCGGACGTTCGCGCGCGGCGCACGTATTGGCGCATCCGATCGGCGAGCCGCGGCTCGCGCCGCCGCCACGGCGTGTGGTCGACCAAGAAGCGCCACGGCGCGCGGACCATCGCGGGCGAAGCGGTGCGCCGGCTCCTGAGCTGTCTCGAGAGGCGGTCGGGGAGAAGTTCGGTGAGTTGCATGGTCATGCCTCCGCACCCCTATGGTACGAGTCTCCGCGCGACGCAGGGATTGCCTGTTCGGGCGAAACATGGCGATGGTATTGCAGCCACGTGACACGGCCAAGGACAAGCGCATCAGCCACGCGAACACGGCGCGCGCCGCCGCGAAAGTCGTATCGCCATGAGGACGGTATCATGGCCCGCGATGGACTGGCCCCTGATCGCGTTCGTGGTGGCGGTCGTGCTCGTGGCAAGCACGGCGCAGACGCTCGTCGGCTTCGGCTTCGCGCTGGTGTCCGTGCCGGTGTTCGTCACCGTCCTCGACGTGAAGGACACCGTGGCGCTGGCGACGCTGCTCGGCCTGCTCAACAGCGCCATCGTCGCGCGCCACGCCTGGCACCATGTGCCGTGGCGGACGGTGTCATGGATGTTCGCCGGCAGCCTCGCCGGCATGCCGTTCGGCCTCGCGGTGCTGCTCTTCGCGCCCGAGGATGCGCTCCGCTTCGGCGTCGGCCTGACGACGATCGTCATGGCGGCGGCGCTTGCCTCGGGCATCCAGCTGGGGTCGAGCAGCATCGGCCGCGAACTGGGAGTTGGCGTGGTGTCCGGCGTCCTCAACACCAGTACGAGCATGAACGGGCCGCCCGTCGTGCTGTACCTGCAGGGCCTCGGCTATCCGACGCAGACGTTCCGTGGCGGCCTCGGCGTGTTCTTCACGGCCGTCGGCGTGCTGACCTTCTTCGCGTTCCTGGCGACCGGCGTCGTGACGTGGCTGGCGGTCGGCCTGGCGGCCGCGGCGGTGCCGGCCGTATTCGCCGGCAGCTTCGCCGGCCACGCGCTCCTCTCCCGCGTCGAGGCGGCGCCCTTCCGGCGCCTGGTGTTCGTGATGCTCATCGCGGCCGCCCTCTCGGCCGTCGGCTCTTCAGTTGCGCGTATTCTTGGGTAGAGGCGTCGCCCTGCCGATGCGCACCGGCGCCCCGGATCACCATCCGTGCGTTGACGAACGCGGTCAACGGCGGATACGATGCCAGCACCTCCGTGGGCGGTTAGCTCAGCTGGTTAGAGCGCCACGTTGACATCGTGGAGGTCACTGGTTCGAGTCCAGTATCGCCCACCATCTTAGAATCGAAGGCGCCCATACGGGCGCCGTTTCGTTGTGCCGCCGTCGCGCCCCGGCGGGCTCAAGCCCGGGCGACCCTCGAGTTCGCGAAACAAGAAGAGTCGGATGTCCCCGTTCTCGCGTCGCCGCGTTTATACCTGCGATCGCGATCGCTCGAGACAATGGGGCCGTCGCGCGCGTTCGTCTGCCGCGCACACGGCTACGAGCTACAAACTGCCAACAATCCGCTCGCCCTACCACACCGCGCACGTGATCGAGAGGATCGGCGGCAGCGTGCCCGGGAGCCGCTGCCACGCGTCGCCACCATCGAGGCTCATGTACGCGGCGCCGTTGCTCGTGCCCACGTACACGCCCTCGTTGTCGAGGCCGTCGGTGTCCAGCCCTTCGCGGTACACGCTCTGGTAGTCGTGCGGGCCTGGCAGCCCCTTCGTCAGCGCATCCCACGACTTGCCCGCGTCGCGCGTGCGATAGACGGTGAACTGACCATCGGCGACGCGGAAATTGTCGTACAACTCCTTGAACGCCAGCGGCACGACATATACCGCGTCGGGCGAGCGGCGCGTCACCGCGATCGGGAAGCCGTGGAACGACGGCAGCCCGGCCGTGACGTCGGCCCACGTCGCCCCAGCGTCGTCGGAACGGAACACGCCGACGTGCGTCTGCGTCCAGATGCGGTCGGGGTTCTTGGGGTCGAGGCGCATCTTGTGCATCTCGTTGATGCCGAGGGGGTCGACGTCGGGTAGCGTCTCGCCACCGAAGCGCTCCTGCAGCTCCATGCTGAACGCAACCGCACGGTCGTCCTGCTGCCGTACGGTGTGCGAGAAGATGCGCCAGGTCGAGCCGCCGTCCTCCGTCACGAACGAGCCGCCTGCGCTGATTGCCACGTACATGCGCCGCGGGTCGCGCGGGTCAATCTCGACGGAGTTAATGCAGGAGTCGCCGCCGCCGGTACCCGACCACGTCGGGCGCGACTCGTGGCGGTTCAGTCCGACGACGGGCGACCACGTGTGTCCCCAGTCCTCGGAGCGGAAGAGTCCGCCGGGCTGCGTGCCGGCGTAGACGACGCCCGGCTGGCTCGCGTGGCCCGGCTGGACGCTCCAGATGTTGCCGATAGTCGCGCCCATATCCGGCGCGAAGCCGAGTCCCTTGCTTCGGTAGTCCCACGTGTTGCCGGCGTCCTCGCTCTTCGCGACGGACGGCCCCCATGCCCAGTGGTTTGCCGCAGCGTACAATCGCGGCGCGCCGTCGCGCGTATCGGCTGACATGTGGTAGACGGACCAACCGGTGTAGATCGGATCGGAAAGCTCCCAGTTCCGCCGCGCCGCGTCCGATTTGTAGATGAACGCCGCCTTCTTCGTGCCGACGAGCAGTCGCACTTCCGTGGCCATGATGAAGCCTCCTCGTGAAGTCAACTCCGGCCAGCGCCGGGCGATGGATCGATGATGCGGTGCCCGGATTGCGAGAGGACGCCGCTGAGAGACGACATCGTATCACCGGCGGCCAGATGCGTGTCAACGGGTGCCGAGGTGCGTTGGGCACTGTGCTGCAACGCCGCACGCCGCTGTTGGCCAGTTCACCTCCTTGTCGCCCCTGCGCCTCATGTTAGAATGCCGGTGCGCGGGCGACCGCGCGGCAGCGCATGGGCCGCTAGCTCAATTGGCAGAGCAGCTGACTCTTAATCAGCCGGTTCTGGGTTCGACTCCCGGGCGGCTCACCATGCAACCGAATCTGGAAGGCGGGCCTGTGGCTCGCCTTCCAGCGTTCAAGACGATCCACTGCAAACGGATTGCAGACATGGGCGAGGAGATCGCGTGTCCGCGGGGGCGCATCGCCGCAAAGGCCCGATCCGTGGAAGAGCCGACCGCGCCGTCGAATTCGACGGCGCGCTGCTCCGGCGATGTCATCAGGGCATCGGCGTGTCGGTCGGTGGGCCCGCGCGGGCGAACTGCGCATCGACGCGAGCGCGGATCGTCGAGTGGTCGAGCCCCTGCGCCTCCATGACGAGCGCCTGCGTCGCGATGTCCGTGCAGATCTTGCATCCGGAGGCGTGCGCCTCCACCGAGCCGTCCGGCAGGAGGAAACAGCGGTCGAGGCTAGCATGCGGCTCCTTCAGGAGGCCGCAACCGCAGTAGCACGGCAGATGGGCGAACAGGTCGCGGTGCATCGGCGCCGCCTCGTACGCCGCGCGCGTGTCCGGCGGCATGCTGCCAAGCCCGCTCAGGTCGATGCTCGCCTGCGCGGCCGAGCCTTCGTCACCCGCCGATATCCACGACGTCGCGACGCCAGCCACCGCCATCGCGGCGATGAGTGCGACGCCCGCAATGATCCATGTCAGGGTGCCACGGCCGCTACTGTCCACCGCCACTGCCCTCTGCCCCAACCGGTTCGAAGTCGCCTTTCACCTGGAGCTTGGTGATCGGACTGTCGGCGTCATTCGAGTTCACCGTGACCTCGAACAGGTGCGGACCCTCCATCCCGGCCATCATGTGCGTCGTGAACGACAACGTGCTCTTCTCGCCGGGCTCGAGGGTCGTCGAACCGACGACCGGATCGAACGGTCAACACCCCTTGACGGCGCGCACGTTGACGTCGCCGATGCGTAACGTCTTCGCGCCGATGTTGGCGAAGGAGAAGGAGTACCCCACCTCCTTGCCGAGCGGCACGAGTCCGAGGTCGATCGACGTAGTGCTGAAGTGCAGCTTCGCGCCGCCATCGGTTGCCGCGGCCGGGTGATCGTCCGGCGCCTTCGTGACAGCGGCCTCGGGGTGGTCTCCGCTGCTGCCGCCGCCGCGCGTGAAGATCGCCACGCCGACGAGACCGATGGCGAGGACGCCGAGTCCGACGATGCCGAGCAGCATCGTTCGGGACCCGCCTCTGCCGCCTGTCTGTCGTACCTGCACATGGCCTCCTCGGCGCTCCTGTTACCTTCACTATCGCCGGGCGCCGGTTGCGGGCGGTAGTGCCGTTCCGTATTGCCGAAATGTGCCGTTTGGCCAAACGTTTTACGGCGGCCATTGCGGCGGGCATAGCGATTCAGCGCGCGTACTTCTCCAGCTCGTGGTCGAAGCTCTTCTTGCACCCCGGCGCGCAGAAGTAATACGTCTTGCCGTCGTACTCGCTTTTCGCCGCCGCAGTGGTCGACACGATGCGCCCCATCGGCGCAGTGGTGTTGAGGTTTAGGAGATGAAAGGGGCATAAGGTCATGCCAACCGTGAAGGATGTCGTCTGCGGTATGGTGCTGGCGAGCCGCATCGGGCTGCTACGGCCCGTACTCGCGCATCAGTACCGGACGGCCTTCCTCGATCGACCGCTGCGCCGCCAGCCCCATCGCGACGGCGCGCAGACCGTCCATCGCCGTCACCTCCGGCGCGCTGCCACCGATGATCGCGCCCTGGAACGCGAGCAGTTCGTAGTACGTCGCGCCGTGGTGGTACCCCGCCTTCTCGATCGCCTCATCGACTGGTACCTCAACCGCCTCGACCGACGTTGGGGCGCGCTTGCCGACGACGACGACTCCCGCCGGCATCAGGCACTCCACCTTGCCGACGTCGCCCGTCGCGGCCAGCTGCGTCTGGTGCCGTGAGCCCTCTGCGAACATGCAGAGGTCGAGCATCGCTCGCGCGCTGTTCTCGAAGTCGATCACCACGAGCGCGTTGTTCAGGATGTCCGGCGTCTCGCCGTCGTACGACTCGTCGAGGTGGTTGACGTCCATGCCGCCGGACGCGTACACGCGCACGGGCTCCGATTGCAGCACGTGCCGCATCAGGTCGAAGTGATGGCAGCTCTTCTCGACGAGCGTCCCGCCGGTGTTGCGGTTGAAGCGGTTCCAGTCGCCGACCTTCTTGAGGAACGGGAAGCGGTGCTCGCGGATGGCGAGCATCTTGACCGACCCCGCGGCGCGGCCGTGGATCTCGTGAACGAAGCGCGTGACTGGTGGGCTGTACCGATACTCCATGCCGGTCCAGAACACGCCGGCGCGCCGCTCGACGGCGTCGACGATCCGCCGGCAGTCGTCGTACGTCGTGCACAGCGGCTTCTCGCAGAGGATGTGCACGCCGGACGGCAGCACGTCGTCGAGCACCGCGGCGTGGGTGAAGTTCGGCGTCGCGATGATCACGGCGTCGAGCGCGGCCTCGAGCAGCATTCGGCGATAGTCGTCGAAGAGGGCGACGTCCGGCCCGCCGGCCTTCGCCGCCCATCCGCGCGAGCGCTCGTTCGGGTCGGCCGCGGCGACGAGCTGCGCCCCCGGCACCAGCGCGAGGTTTCGGATGTGCTCCAACCCCATCAGCCCCGTGCCGATGACGCCGTATCGCAGCGCCTCACCCCATCATCTGTTCTCCGCCAGCGGCGCGATGGTCACCTCCGCCAATCGACGCTCCACTCGTGCTCACCCGACCCCACGTCGAACGAGCCCGCCGCGCCCGGGAGGGTGACTGACGCCGTCGTGTTCGGCGGCACCGTCGCGCGCACGACGAGGCGGCCGCCATCGACGCGCCACGCGCACTCGGCGAGGCCGTACGGCGTGCGATGCCGCGCGCGTGCCGACGTCAGGCCGCCGCCCGGCCGCGGCGCGATGGCCATGCGCCGGTACCCCGGATCGAGCGGCGCCAGCCCGCCGACGGTGCGATGCAGCCAGTCGCCCACAGCGCCGAGCGCGTAGTGGTTGAACGAGGTCATGTCGCCCGGGTTCACGGAGCCGTCCGGCCGCAGGCTGTCCCAGCGCTCCCAGATTGTCGTCGCGCCCATCGTCACGGGGAAGAGCCACGACGGGCACTCGCGCTCCATCAACATGCGGTACGCCATGTCGTCGAGCCCGGCGTCGCACAGCGCGTCGCAGATGAGCGGCGTGCCGACGAACCCCGTGCCGATGCGATAGCCAGCCTGGTGTACGAGCCGCGCCAGCCGCTCGCCCGCGTGCCGCCGCTGTTCGTCCGTCGGCAACAGGTCGTAGCGCAGCGCCAGCGCGTACGCCGTCTGCGTGTCTGCGGCGAGCCGCCCGGCCGGCGTGACGTACTCGCGCCCGAACGCCTCGCGCACCTCCTGCGCGAGACGCGCGTAGCGCGTCGCATCGTCGTCGCGGCCGAGCACGGCCGCGATCGAGGACAACACGTCGGCCGAATGCACCAGGCACGCTGTCGCTACGAGGTGGGTGTCCGTGCGCGCGTCGCGCGGCCGGTCGGGGGGCGCCGCCGGGTCGAGCCAGTCGCCGAACTGGAATCCCTCGCTCCACAGCCGCGACTCGCCCGCGAGGCCGGCGGCGCAGTCGACCCAGCGACGCATGCTGTCGTACTGCGCCTCGAGCGCCGCACCGTCGCCGAAGCGCTCGTGCAGCACCGCCGGCACGATCACCGCCGCGTCGCCCCAGCACGCCGTCGCGACCGAGCGCGCGCCGATGGCGTCCGGGATGACGAACGGCACGACGCCGTCCTCGTACTGGTCGGCCGCGAGATCAGCCAGCCACGACGCGAGGAATCCGTCCGAGTCGTAGAGGAAGGCGGCAGTCGGGCTGAAGACGTTGATGTCGCCCGTCCAGCCGAGGCGCTCGTTGCGCTGCGGGCAGTCCGTCGGCACGTCGAGGAAATTGCCCCGCATGCTCCAGACGATGTTCTCGTGCAGGCGGTTCACCGTCTCGTCGGAGCACTCGAACCAGCCGGTGCGCTCCATGTCGGAGTGGCAGACGACGGCCTCCACCGCGTCCTGCGGCACGTCGCCCGGCCAGCCCTCGACCTCGGCGTAGCGGAAGCCGTGGAACGTGAAGCGAGGCTCCCACGTCTCGACGCCGCCGCCGCGCAGGGTGTAGCGGTCGGTTGCCTGAGCTTCGCGCAGCGGCCGCGTGCACAGCTCGCCGTCTTCGAGCACCTCGGCGTGGCGGAGCGTGATCGTCGTGCCGGCAGGCCCGCTGACGTTGATGCGCAGGCGGCCGACGAGGTTCTGACCGAAGTCGAGGATCGTCTTGCCGGACGGCGAGCGCAGCACCTCGCGCGCGGGCACGAGCTCGGTGCGCCGCACTGGCGGACCCATCGGCGCAAACAGCGTGCGCATGTCGTGCTCGACGACCTGCACGGGCGTCCACGCTGCGTCGTCGAAGCCGGCGCTCGACCAGCCGTCGCGATCGAGCCGCGCGTCGTACTCTTCGCCCTCGTAGATGCCGGAGCTGACGATCGGTCCCGTCGCCGCTCGCCACGACTCGTCCGTCGCGACGATCTGCGTACTGCCGTCCGCGTACTTGATCTCCAATTGCGCCAGCAGTGCCAGCCGCTCGCCGTAGATGTTCCGCCGGCCCTCGCCGAAACCGACGCGCCCCCGATACCAGCCGTCGCCGAGCATGGCGCCGATCGCGTTCGCGCCCTCGCGCAGCATCGGCGTCACGTCGAAGGCCTGGTAGCGCAGGCGGTGGCCGTAGCTCGTCCAGCCCGGCGCGAGCACGTGGTCGCCGACGCGCTGGCTGTTGATCTCGGCCTCATATAGGCCGAGCGCCGTCACGTACAGCCGCGCCCGCTCGATGCCGCCCCCGGCGACGAACTCGCGCCGCAGCAGCGGGGACTGGCGCATCGACGACGGATCCTCGTCCCACGCCGGGCCGACGAAGCGCGCGGTCCAGTCGGAGGGATCGAGTAGCCCCACCTCCAGCTCCGCCGCCACGCTCCACGGCGACGGGCTGCCGTCGGCGCCCCATACGCGCACGCGCGCGACGCATCGTTGCCGCGACGCCAGCGGCGGCCCGCCCCACGGCACGAACACCGACTCGTCCGACGCGACGCGGCCGCTCGACCAGACCGTGCCGCCGTCGTGCGACGCGACCTCGATCTCATACGCCGCCTGGCGCCAGTCGCGGATCGATGTCTCGGTGATCCAGGAGATCGAGGGGCCTGGCGTGCCGACGACAAGTTGGCCGTTTGCGCGCTCGAAGCGCACGCGCGTCACGGTCACCGAAGCGCGTGCCGGGTTATCTGCCACAGGCCGAGCATAGACCTCGACCCCGCCCGCGACAAGGTTCGGTGCGCCCGGTCAGGTCGGCTGCGGCGGCCCCGATTCGAGGTGCCGGCGGATCTCCTGGAACTGCTCGGGTGTGATCTCGCCGCGCGCCAGCCGGCGGCGTGCGACCTCGATCGCGCTGACGCCGTCATCGTGGTCGCGGTCACGACTGCCCCAGGCGCCGCGCGAGATCGCGGCGATGGCGAGGAAGATCAGCGACCCCCAGAACAGCACCCAGAACACGCCCATGAACACCATCCACCATCCCATACCGTCGTTCGTGTGCCACATGGCGTTCGTCCTCCCTTACCGCACGGTGATACGCGCGATCATGGCCGGGTGCACCTTGCAGTAGTACTCGTAGTCGCCCGCCTTGTCGAACGTGATGGCCTTGCTCTCGCCTTTGTTGAGCAGCCCAGTATCCCAACTGCCGTCCTGCGCGGTGGCGCTGTGCGGTGCCGCGTCGTAGTTGGTGAACGTCACCGTCGCGCCGACCGGTACCTGCAGGTTGCCCGGCGAAAACGCGAAGTCGCGCATCGCGACTGCTTCCGACGTTGTGCCGACCGACGGCGTCGCGTTCGAGGTATTCGTGCCACCGCCCATCATGCCGCGCATGTGGCCGTTGCCCATCATGCCCCAGTTGCCTACGCCCCAGTCGCCGCGCGTCATCGCGTACGTGGCCATCGCGGCCATCGATAGCAGGGCCGTCGCCGCGAGGAACGCCGCGATCGCGATCGGGAGCATCCCGGGCGTGACTGTCCGTCGCATGATCTACCTCCTTCCGGTGCGAGACGTCAGCTGCGGCTGTAGCGCCGCACCGCCTCCACCACCTCGTCAATTTTCTCTTCACCGCCGCCGCCCAGCACCGCCTCGCGCACGCATCCGTCGAGATGGTCGCGCAACAGCACGAGCGCAACGGCGTCGGCTGCCGCTCGCAGCGACGCGATCTGCTGCATGATGTCGATGCAGTAGCGATCCTCTTCGACCATCTTGGCCAGGCCGCGAGCCTGCCCCTCGATCCGGCGCAGCCGGGCGAGGATCCGCTGCTTGTCCGCGGCGTACGAATGGCTGGTCCGAACGGCGCTCGACGTCATCGCTCCTCCTATACTCCCCCTCACCTTATGGACGAGGCCGCGAAGGCAACAAGGGCCGACCGGCCCATGTTGAATCAGGCGGTCGCCGCCTTCCGGAACTCGTGCCGATCGGCACGCCGTCGACGCGGCCCTTCGGCCCTGTCCGATACTCCCCGCCACTATTAGGGTGGTGTCGAACCAGCGCGAGGAGGCGACGATGGACCGCGACGACGAACTGCAGCGCACCCGCGACCACGATGGCGACGTCGGCCACGGCCGCACAGCCTTCGGCATGATGGCAATGATGGGGCTGATGATGGCCATGTGCATGGGCAGCGCGGTGCTCTTCGCCATCATCCCCTTCGTCGGCTTGCCGCTCGGCGTCGCCATCGCCGCTGTCGGTGTGGCGGCGATGCTGTACCTCCACGGCCGCATGATGGGCCACGGTCACTAATCCCGCTGTCGCTGGCGAACCGTTCGACCAAGGAGTTCCGCGATGGCACTGACATCTCCGCACACCGCCGCCACAACGACGACGCGCAACCGTTACAACCGCGCCGCTCGCTTCTACGACCTCCACCAATCGATGATGGAACTGCTGCTGATGCGCCGGCTCCGCACGCGCCTCTGGCAGAAGGCACCGGCCGCCGGCGATATCCTCGAAATCGGCGTCGGCACCGGCGTCAACATCCCGTACTACCCGCCCGCTGCGCGCCCCACGGCCATCGACCTCTCGGAAAAGATGCTGGAGCGCGCGTCGCGCCGCGCCGATCGCTTGCACGCCACCGCGAACCTGGTGCAGATGGACGCCGAGCACCTCGATTTCCCCGACGCCACGTTCGATGCCGTGCTTTCCACCTGCGTCTTCTGCTCGGTGCCGAACCCGGTCGCCGGCCTGCGCGAGGCTTGGCGCGTCCTCAAGCCCGGCGGCCAGCTCCTGTTGCTCGAGCACATGCGCAGTGGCAACCCGGTCGTCGGCCGGCTTATGGATCTCATGAACCTGGTGGTGGTCCGGATGTCCGGCGCGAACATCAACCGGCGCACGCTCGATAACCTCCGCGCCGCCGGCATACCCGACATCGACGCCGCGAGCCACGCCTTCGGCATCGTCAAGCTGATCGAGGCGCGCAAGCCGGCCTGACCCCGCCAACTCCGTCGCCCCGGCGGTTTCCCGCCGCCGCCGGGGGGCGAACCACCGCCCGCACTCCGTCGATCCTGACGAGACTCCCGGCTTCAGCGCTCCGGCGTCGCCGACCGCGGTTGCCTCTCGACCTGCCATTTGGCGGCGATCGAGCGTCCGGATGGCTGATCCGACGTTGGTACACGACCACGGTCGATGGCACCACGGTCGCCGGCCAAGGGTACGGTCGTGCCCTGTCCGCGCTCGAGCGGCGCCGCTACCGTGAATCTGCGGGTCTCAGACGGGCCATCTCGGTCAGGAAGTTATGACCAGACGTTGGATCTCCGCTCTGTTGATGACGGCCCTCGCTCTCGCGGCGTTGCGAGCAAGCGTGGGCTTCGCCGCAGACCTGATCCAGTTCCCAGCCGACGGGGCGAGAGTGGCGAGCGAAGTCGCGCGCCCCGCCGGCAGCCCTCAGCCCGCCCCGATACTCGCCGGGCGCGGCGATTCCTTCTGTCTCACGTGCCACGGCGACCCCGGCCTGACGACGCGAGCCGTCAGCGGCCG
Source organism: uncultured Chloroflexia bacterium (assembly GCA_963840385.1). Taxonomy (GTDB): domain Bacteria; phylum Chloroflexota; class Dehalococcoidia; order DSTF01; family JACRBR01; genus CAYJMJ01. The sequence goes on from CAWIYS010000001.1 coordinate 37,586, forward strand.
CATCGTCTCGCTCTACGTCGACTCGCGCGTCCTGCGCGATTCGGCGCACTCGCAGCTCGAGTGCCTCACCTGCCACTCCGGCCTCTCAAACCACCCCGAGCAGCCGGCGGCGGCGGAGGCCGTCGACCGGGCGGCCGCCGCGGTGGTGATGTGCGAGAGTTGTCACCTGGCCGCTTCGAGCGGCTATGGCGAGAGCGTGCACGGCGCGCCGGTGCTCACCGGGACGGGCACCGGCGCGACTTGCATCGACTGCCACGCGACCGACGCCGCCGGCCACGCGACCACGCGCCTGACCGGCCTGCCGGCCGCCCGCGTGGCCGAAGCGGTCGCCGAGAACTGCGGCCGCTGCCACGATGACGCATTCGGCACGTACCGCATGACGGCGCACAGCCAGCTCGTCCGATTCGGCGACGGCGCACGCGCCGCCACTTGCACCAACTGTCACGGCGCCCACGCGATCGTCGCGGCCGGCAGCGGCGCGCTGACGCCGGCGCGCCTCGCTACGGTTTGCCAGCAGTGCCACGACGGCGCCGACGCGAAGTTCGCCGAGGCCTGGCGCGGCCACGAGGCGAGCGCCTCGCCCGCCGGCCTGGCCGACGGCCTCCACAAGGGCATCGTGGCGCTGATGGCGCTCTGCCTCGCCTTTGGTCTCGCGCACACGACGATCGACTTCGTGCGCCGCCCGCGCCGTCCGTGGGGAGGCCCGCGATGATCGCGCCGATGACCGCCGCCGCTCGCCGCGAGCGTCGCGTCCTCACCCTCGAGTCGCACCTGCGCGTGCAGTACGGCATGGCGATCGCCTGCATCGCCGTGCTCGCGGTCACCGGCCTGGCGCAGAAGTTCGACTCGTGGTGGATCGCGCGGCAGCTGCTCGACGCGGGAGGCGGTATCGAGAACATCCAGCTGGTGCACCGCGTCGCCGGCGGCGCGCTGATCCTCGTCGGCTTCTACCATCTCGCGCTCGTGATGACGGCCGCCGTCGCCCTCGGCGAGCAGGGCCCGTTGCGCATGGTGCCGACGCCCGCCGACGTCGTCGCCGCCGTGCGCGCCTGGCTGTCGTTCTTCGGGCTCGGCCACCAGCCGGCCCCGCCGCGCGGCACCCACTACCTGCAGAAGCTCGACTACTGGTTCTGGGGATGGAGCATGGGCGTCATGACGCTCACCGGCATCATCAACCTCGTGCCGTTCCGCGCCGAGCGCGTGCTGTCGGCCGACCTCGTGCTCGCCGCACTGCGGACGCACAGCGACGCGGCGCTGATCGTCGCGGCGTGGGTGCTCGTCGTGCACGTGGCGTACTCCGGCCTGGCGCCGTCGCTGTTCCGCGTCGCGGAACCGGCGCCTGTCGACGTCGGCCCCGACCCTGCCGAGGAGCGCATCGCCGCGCTGCGCCCTCCGGTCCCCGAGACGGCGAGCTCGACGGGCGTCGCGGCCGCCGCCGAAGCCACGCGTCTCGATGCCGCTGCCGAGGACTGGGAGGCGGCGCCATGAGACACGCCTTCCCCAACACGATCAGGGCTTGCTGGTGGCTCGCGGCCATGGCGGGCGCGCTGCTCGTCGCGGCGCTGCTCACGCTCGGGCTCCGGGCCGCCAGCGCACGCGCCGAGGGCGGCAGCCCGGCCGATCCGAACCAGACGTGCCTCGAATGCCACGCCAGCGCCGGCAAGACGCTAACGTTCCCGAGCGGCGAGGCGCTGTCGATGGATGTCGACCTCACGGCGTACCGCAGCTCCGTCCACGGCGCGCGCCTCGACTGCCTCGACTGCCACGAGCGCAACCGCGACTACCCGCACCCGCCGACGGAGGTGCGCAGCCGCCGCGATTACGCCCGTGCCGAGTACGAGACGTGCTACCGCTGCCACTTCGAGAACTACACCCGCTCGCTCGACAGTACACACTTCGATGCGATGGCCAGCGGCAACGCAAGCGCCGCCATCTGTACCGACTGCCACACGGCGCATGCTGTCACGTCGCTCAAGGGCGAGCGCAAGCAGATCGCCGGCATCTGCGCCAACTGTCACCGCGACATCTACGACCAGTACGCGCAGAGCGTCCACGGCGCCGGACTCCTCGAGGATAACCCCGACGTGCCGAGCTGCATCGACTGCCACGGCGTCCACGACATCAGCAGCGCGACGACGGCGTCGTTCCGAAGCGGCTCAGTGCAACTATGCTCGAACTGCCACGGCGACAAGAAGCTGATGGCGAAATACGGCATCTCGTCGAACGTCACCAAGACGTACCTCGACGACTTCCACGGCAAGACCGTCGGCTTCTACCAGGAGGAGTCACCGTCGGTATGGGCGGGCGTCGCCGTGTGCACGGACTGCCACGGCGTCCACGACATCAAGCGGCCCGACGATCCCGGCTCGTCCGTCGTCAAGGCGAACCTGACGACGACGTGCCGACGTTGCCACACCGATGCCACGCCGAACTTCCCTTCGGCGTGGCTTGCCCACTACGAGCCTTCGATGGACAAGGCGCCGATCGTGTTCTTCGTCAAGCAGTACTACAAGCTCCTCATCCCGTTGATGGTCGCGGGCCTGGGGCTGAATGTGGCGCTCGACTTCTGGAGGCTGGCGAGGAACCGATGACGACCACGACGATCCCGTACGCGCCGCCGCTCGACCTGCCGCACCCGCCGGAGAAGGTCAAGCGCTTCAGCGTCTGGCAGCGCGTGCAGCACTGGCTGCTCGCCTTCGTCTTCCTCAGCCTCGTCGCGACGGGCCTTCCGCAGAGGTTCAACGACGCCGAAATTTCCGTCTGGATCGTCAACACGCTCGGCGGCATCGACAACGTGCGCTTCCTCCACCGGGTGCTCGCCGTCACTTTCATCGTCGAATCGGCGCTGCACGCGGGCGAGATTGGCGTCGCGATGCTGCGGCGCCGCTTCCGGCCGACGATGATGTTCACGCTCCAGGACTTCCGCGACGCGTTCAACATGCTGCTTTACTCGCTGGGCTTCATCCACGAGCGGCCGACGTTCGACCGCTACGACTACCGGCAGAAGTTCGAATACTGGGGCATCCTCGCCGGCGCGGTGATCATGATCGCCACCGGAGCGACACTCTGGTTCCCGACGTACGTGACCAAGCTGGCCCCCGGCCAGTTCATCCCCGCCGCGAAAGAGATGCACAGCGGCGAAGCGCTCCTCGCGCTCCTCGTCATCGTCATCTGGCACTTCTACGACGTCGTGATCAGCCCGGCCGTGTTCCCTCTCGATACGGCGATGATCACCGGCACGATCTCGGGCGAGCGCATGCACGAGGAGCACGGCCGCGAGTACGCGCGCATCGCCGCGCGCGCATCGTCGGCGATGCCGGCAGTCGCGCTCGCCGGCACCGGCGCCGAGGCCGCGTCCGGAGCGATCGCGTTGCCTCGCGCCAACGGCCGCGCGCCCGAGGCGCCGTGGGGAGGCATGATCCGCCGTCGCCTGCATTTGCGCGTCACCATCCTCGTCGCGATCGGCATGGCCGGCGTGCTCGTCGCGCTCACGATCACCGCGCTCCTTCCCGTGAACCGCAGCATCGACCGCACGCTCGACGAGCGACGCAGCCTGGCGCTCATCACCGCGCGTCAGGCCGATTTCGTCGTCCGGCAAGGCATGCAGACGCTCGAGGAGGCCACGCTCACCAACGGCTTCGACCTGCGCGACGCCGATCCCGCACCTGAACGCAGCGCGCTGCGCCGCGCGCTCGCCAGCTCGGTGTTCTCGCGCGTCTATCTGACCGACGCCGAGGGCAAGATCCTCTGGATGGAGCCGCCGCTCGACCCCTCGCGCGAGATCAACTTCGCCGCCTATGCGCCTGATTCGATGCTCGTGCTCGGCAGCCGCAAGCCGTCGGTATCCGGTCTGTCCACCTCCCTCGCCGGCGGCGGCCCGGTTGTCTCGATCGTGTCGGCCGTGACTGGCGAGAACGGCGCCGCTACCGGCCTCATCGCCGGCGACATCGCGCTCGATGGCGGCCGCCTCACCGAGATCGTGCAGCCGGCGGCGCTGGGGAACACCGGCTACGCGCAGATCGTGGACAGCCGCGGCAACGTGCTCGCCAGCTCGCGCCCCGGTCAGATCCTCGAACGCAGCGACCACGAGGGGCAAATCGCCTCGCTCATCCAGCAGGGGCGGGCGACCTCCGGCACCTGCCACGAGTGCCACGTCGCCGGCGGCCAGCAACAGCGCAGCACCGACGTCATGGCGTTCGCGCCGCTCGACACGGCGCCGTGGGCCGTCCTCATCCGCCAGTCGGAGGACGAGGCGCTGGCACCCGCGCGCACGCTGCGGCAGCGTGCGATCATGTTCGGCGTGCCGGCGGTGCTCGTCGCCGTGCTCTTCTCGTGGCTCGTCGCGCGCAGCGTGCTGCGGCCGATCGGCGTGCTGACCACCGCGGCGAACCGCATCGCCGCCGGCAATCTCTCCGAGCCGGTCCCCGAGCTCGGCCGCGACGAGGTCGGCGGTCTCGCGCGCACGTTCGAGGCGATGCGCGTGCGACTGAGACAATCGCAAGAAGCGATCTGGTCGTGGAATCGGCAGTTGGAGGACCGCGTCCGCGAACGCACGCACGAACTGGAGGTGTCGCGCGACAGTCTCCGTAGCGCCGCCGAGGAGAAGGCCGCGCTGTACGAGGAGTTGCGCCGCAAGGAAGCGGCGCGCGGCGAGTTGCTCCGAAAGGTCATCACGGCCCAGGAAGAGGAGCGACGCCGCATCGCCCGCGAGCTGCACGACGAGACGGGCCAGGCGCTCTCGGCCCTCGTTGTTGGCATGGACGCCGCCGCGCTCGCGGGCGACTCTGACATCGCCGGCATCCGAAAGCGGCTCGTCGATCTGCGCGCCGTTACCGTCGATGCGCTCGAGGACGTCCACCGCCTGATCTACGACCTGCGCCCGTCGCTGCTCGATGACGTCGGCCTCGTCGCCGGCCTTCGCTGGTATGCCGAGACGCGCCTTCAGCCCAGCGGCGTCACATCGGAGGTGATGGTGATGGGCGAAGAGAAGCGCCTGCCCGCCGAGGTCGAGACCGCCCTCTTCCGCATCGGCCAGGAGGCTATCTCGAACGTCGCCTGGCACGCCAAAGCGACGAACGCGCTCGTCACGCTCGATTTCCGCGACGGCAACGTGACGCTTAGCGTCGAGGACGACGGCGCCGGCTTCGAGGTCGCGAGCGTCTCCGAAACGGCGGACCAGCGCCGCGGCTGGGGAATCCTCGGCATGCGAGAACGCGCGGAGTTGCTCGGCGGCCAACTGCGCGTCGCCTCGCGCCAGGGCGAGGGCACGACCGTCAAGGTCACGGTGCCCCTGCAGAGAGGAGGCGATCAACATGGCGAAGATTCGCGTCCTCATCGCTGACGACCATGCGGTCCTCCGGGAAGGACTTCAAGCGCTGCTCAGCATGTACGACGACGTGGAGGTCGTCGGCCAGGCGGCGGACGGCATCGAGGCTGTCGAGCAGACCATCGAGCTCAAGCCGGACGTGATCCTGATGGACATCGCGATGCCACGGTTGGGCGGCCTTGAGGCGGCTCTCGAAATCCGCCAGCGGAAGCTCGCCACCCGCGTGCTCGTGCTGACTCAGCACGACAACAAGGAATACGTCTTCCAGATGCTGAAGGCCGGCGCGGCGGGGTACGTCCTCAAGAAGGCAGCGGGCACCGAGCTCATCTCGGCGATCCGCTCCGTGGCCGCCGGCGATTCGTTCCTCTACCCGTCGGCGGCGCGAGCCGTGCTCGACCGCTACCTCGGCGAGGCCAGCGAGGCCGAGGAGGAGCGGCGGCTCGATATGATCAGCGATCGCGAGAAAGAGGTCCTGAAGCTGCTGGCCGAAGGGCGCAGCAACCGCGAGATCGGCGAACTCCTCTGTCTCAGCGAGAAGACGATCATGAGCCACCGCGCCAGCCTCATGAACAAGCTCGACATTCACAATCGCACCGGCCTCGTCAAGTTCGCCATCATGGCCGGCCTGACGACGGCGGGGCCTTAGCGGTGTCGTCGGCCGTCGTCGATGTAGCCGGGGCCGCCGATAGTCGACATTAATTGCAGAATCCAGCTGTTTCGTGTGCTTGACGGTCTCGGAGCCGCACAGCACGTGGGCCCCTCGATCACGCGAGCTTCGCACCGGCGCGATCCGAACTCCAAATGCGCGTGTCACCTGCCGTGAGCCGGCAGCCCGCGCTTGCCACCGTTGACCTCGAATCCCCAGCTTCCAGCTTCCTCCTACGTCATCCGGCCTACAACCTCCGACGCCGATCCAACCCCGGTCCCCGGCGCTCAGGCGTTTGCAGTACCCGCTTTCGGGTGGTCGCGATGCCCCCGCCTCGGTCGAAGTGCCGTAGGCAGGTCCCGCCTTCCGCTCTACGCTGGTCATGGACCGAAATGCGTTGATGACGAAAGGAGGCGCGCCATGTTCAAGAAGTTCAGCGCCGGAACGTTCGCCCCGTGCGGCACGTACCTGAACACGAAGCAGTGGGAGTTCCACGGCGTCCCGCCGGAGGGCGAGGTGCTCGAGGGCGAGGGCACGTTCTACAGGGTGCCCCTGCTTCTCGTGCTGGGACTCGGCCCGCTGATCGGGCTGGGCTTCATCCTCTTCCTGCCGATCGCGGTGCCCGTGGTGCTGCTGTATGGCATCGGCAAGAAGATCTCCGAGGCAATGCATCGGTCGCCGGCCGGCCACGTTCGACCACAAGCCGGGTGGTGTGAGATGAGAGCCGCGTGGGCGGTCGTGATGGTGACCGCAGCTGCGTTCGCCGCGGTGGTGAGCATGGGTCTCACCCGCGGCGAGCAGGGCGCCGTCATCGGCGGCCCTCACGACCTGGGGGCCGTCTCCGGCAGCGTCGGCGTGTCGGCCTGCGAGGTGTGCCACCTCCCGCGCGACGCGGGCAGCCCGCCGGTGTGGAACAAGGACCCCCACGCCGGCGATGAGAAGCTCTCCGGCATGGCGGCCTCGTGCTACAGCTGCCACGACGGCACCGTCGCCAGCAGCGGGCTGCATGTCTTCGACGGCGCACTCTCGCAGCACGTCGTGCGGCCGGACGAGCCGGGCAAGGACTGCGACATGTGCCACGACCCGCACGTGTCGGAGTACGGCAACTTCCTCCGATTCCCTTCCGGCGCCAACCTCTGCCGCACCTGCCACACGATGGGCGGCCACCCGGTGAACGTCGATGCCGCGACCCAGGGAGATCTGCCGAGCGACCCGAGCTTCGACCCGGCGGCCGGCGACTTCAGCGGCAGCCGCCTCTGGAGCCAGGATGGAACGTCATCGGGCAGCACGGTCAAGTGCCTGAGCTGCCACGCCGCCCATGGCGCCGCCAACGACAAGCTCGTCAGTGTCGCCCCCGGCGACCTCGGAGCGAGCGCGCTCTGCGCCAATTGCCACCAGCGGGAGAGTAACGCGCGATGATGCATGCAACGACGGCAGCTCCCGGACATGCACGACGGACGACGGCGGCCGTGCCGCGCCCGCCGATCGGCCTGCTGACGGCCATCGCCACCACATGCGCGGTCATACTCGCGGTGCTGGCGGTGGCGGCGCTGCGGCGGGACGCGCCAGGGAGGGGCGCGACCGCCGCTGCGTTTCCCGCACGGCTGACGAGCTACCTCACGAGCCCGCAGGGCGAAGCCGGCAGCTGGCGCGAGCCGTCAGACGTCGCGATCGGCGAGCGCCGCTGGGTGCTCGACACCGGCAACAACCGCGTCCTCGAACTCGCCGCCGACGGCAGCGTGGCGCAGATGATCGCCGCGCAGCCGCCGCTGAGCCGGCCGATGGCGCTCGCGACCGACGGCAGCAACCTGTACGTCGCCGACTCCGGCGCCGCGCGCGTCGTCGTCTTCGCCGCCGATGGCCATCAACTGCGCGCCTTCCCCGTCGGCGGCGTCTCGGGCGACGCGCTTCCCGCGCGCCCGATCGGGATCGCCGTCACCGCGAACGGCGACGTGCTCGTCTCCGATGCAGCGAACCAGCGCGTCCTGCGATACGCCGCCGCCGGTCAGCTGCTCTGGTCGGCGGGCAACGGGCACCGCGCGGCCGGCCAGGCCGGGTTCAACACGCCGGCCGGACTCGCGCTCGACGCAGCGGGCAACGTGTACGCTGTCGACATCCTCAACGGCCGGGTCGTGAAGCTCGCATCGGACGGTACGTACGTCTCCGAGTTCGGCCACCTCGGCGACACTGCCGGCGCGCTCGCGCGGCCGAAGGACGTCGCCGTCGATGCGGCGGGCAACGTCTACGTCAGTGACGGACTGCTTGCCGCCGTGCAGGTATTCGGCCCGGGCGGCGAGTACCGCGGCTTCATCGGGCTGAAAGACCCCTCCGACCGAGGCTCCGGCGCGCTGTTCCGGTCCCCCGCCGGGCTGGCCATCTCCGGCTCCGCCCTGTACGTCGTCGACAGGCTCTCGAGTGTCTTCGTCCTCGAACTCCCGGGCGCGCCGTAACGTCCGCGCGGCGGAGTCCCTCGCGGGCTCCGCCGCGCCATCCTCCAGCTCGATCCAACGCTCGTCAAATTGACCGAAACGGACCGTGTTCGGCGACGCCGAGGCCGCCGACGCCCTCTGACTTCGCGGCTGGACATCGGGCGTTCGCCACACTGTGGATCGGCCAGCCGGTGTGTTATGTTGGGCGCCCGCCCGTGTTGAGTGATCGGGACGATGAGCGAATCGCCGCAACCGGCCGCGCCCGATTCCAGGACGACGCCTCGCGGCGCGCCCTCGGGCCGCCTCATCTCCATCGACGTCCTCCGCGGCCTCGCAATCCTGGGCGCCCTCACGTACCACCTGTGGGGCGACTTCGCCGTCTACGTCTACGGGGTCACGCACTATTACGGGGTGTTCCGCGACCGCGTGCTTGATGGCGATCCAGGAGCCTTCCGCGCCCTGGCGCACCTGGAGTTCCGCCTCTTGGCCCTGCAGGTGGTCCCGCTCTTCCTGACGCTCAGCGGCCTGGTGCTGACGCGCTCGGCGCTGGCCAGCGGCGGCGTCCACGACCCCGTGCGATTCATCTACCGGCACGTCCGCCGGATCACGTTGCCGTACTGGTTCGGTTTCGTCTACACGATGGTGGTGATCGCGGGTGTCGCGCTCGTGCAGGCGAAGCTGCACGGCGGCGGCTTCGTCTACCAGATCCAGCATGGCGTGACGTTCGGGCGCTTCATCCACGTGCCGATCGACTGGGGGTACGTGATCGCCGGCGCGACGATGGTGCCGCGCGCCGTGCGCGAGAAGTGGATGTACGCTCCGGAGTCGGTGCTCTGGTTCGTGCCGCTGCTACTGCAGTACTACATCCTCTTCCCGTTCCTCTACCGGTTGCTGGTGCGCATCGGCCCGTGGGCATTCGTCGCCGCTACGGCGGCATTCACCGTCGCATTCCAGGCGCTGGCGATCGGGTTCTGGGACATGTACAGCTACCAGAACCTCCACGGCTGGATCCTGTCGCCGTTCCGGCTATCCGAGTTCACGGTCGGCATGGCGCTCGGCTACCTCATCGTCGAGCGCCGCGCATGGCTAGCCGAGTACACGTCGCGTTGGCCTGACGTCATCGCGCTCGTCCTGGTGGGTTTCGCGCTACAGACGGCGGGCAGCCTCATCGGCACGGAACACCGTTACTGGTTCGCGATCTCGTCGACAATGATCATCACGGGCCTGGCGCTCATCTCGCTCCCGTTCATACTCGCGCCGTCGCACTGGATCGAGGAGAACCGGCCGATGCGGCTGCTGGCGTGGATCGGCGGGGCCTCGTATGCCGTGCTGATCGTGAACGAGCCGTTCCGCTACGTCATGAGTCTGATGCGGCTCGAGTTGCCGATGACGGTATGGCTGCCGGTGCTCGTCGTCTTCTACTACCCGCTGAGCGTGCTGCTGGGCCGTCCGCTCGCCGTCTACTTCGGTCTTGTCCCGAAGGGGATGAAGACGCAGGCCAAGGCGAAACGCGCAAAGCGGGCCGCTCAGCCCGCTCCGGAGGCCGCCACCGAGCCGGCTGTCGCCTCTGCGACGATGACGGAGCGCGAGCGATGGATGCGGCTGCTGTTGGTGGCGGCCGTGCTCGTCCACGTCGTAATGTTCGTGTCGCTCTTCCAGGGCTACCTGAACCCGCTGTTCGACAACGCGGACCAGCAGCGGCAGGCCATCGATTTCTTCAGCATCTACCAGGGGGGCACACGGGCGCTACACGGCCAGGGCATCTACAGCTGGGACATCCCCGCCGGTGTCCCGTATGCGGCCCCGTACCGGTACCTGCCCATCTTCGCGTATACCGGCGGCATCGCGTTCAACGCGATCTCGGCGTGGTCCGGCTACTGGCTGTGGGTCGACCTGATCGAGATCATGCTCGTCGCCAACGCCTGGATGACGTTCCGGATGACGCGAGATCGAGCTTGGCGCTGGGTGGCGGCAGCTCTCTGGTTCGTCTTCACGCCTGTCTACCTCGAGGAGTACATGGGGCAATGGTCGTTCCTCATGGCGACGCTGATGTTCTGGATGGCGTGCACGCTGGCGGACGGGCGTCGGTGGCTGTCCGGCGGGTGGTGGGGGCTTTCGGTGCTGATCAAGACGAACTCGGCGTTGTTGGGGCCGATCTTCCTGCGGCTACGACAGTGGCGCGTGCTGTTCGCCGTCGGGGCGGCGCTGGTGCTGTTCAACGTGCCGTATTTCGCGTTCCACCCGCACGATGGCCGCTACTTCTGGGATACGAACTTTGGCCAGTTCCATGCGACGGCGCAGAACCGGCTCTCGTACCTCAACTCCGGCGAACTCGGCGCCGTGGCGTTCCTCCGCACGACGTGGCTCGCCTTCAACCCGAACGCCGATCGCATGCCGGCGATCATCGAGCGCGCGTTCGTGCTCGGCGTCATCGCGCTCTCGTTCGCGGCGACGTTCCTGCCGCGCCGCACCGACGTCGTCGCACTGTTCGGCGTGTGGTCGTGCAGCTTCTTCCTCGTGTACTTCGCCTGGGAGCACCACTACGTGATGCTGCTTCCCGCGTTGGTACTGCTTGTCGCGCTGCGTCCGGAGTATCGATGGGTCGCCCTACTCGCGTTCGTGATCCTCGCGCTGCCGACGCCCTACGCCATCTTCGAACACTACTATCGCGTCGTCCCGCCCGATCCGCCGCCGTTCGGTTACAGCCCGCAGTGGAGCTGGCCGGTGTGGGCAGGGGTCCTCGACCACGCCGCCAAGACGCTGCCGGTGCTGATGCTCTGGTCCGCGCTCGTCGCCCAACTCCTGCGCGAGTGGTGGCGCGAGCGCGCTCTCGCCCCGTTGAGCGAAGTTTCACCGGCTGGTTCGTCCCTGGCTGTCAGTTCGCCAGCTCGCGACTCCGGAGACGCCAGCGGCTGAGTGCTCGCTGGCAGCGACTTCACTGCTCGATCACGATCCCTTTGCTTTCGATCCAGCCGGCGTGCACGGTGTCCTCGATGTCCTTGCGCACAAGGAACGGGAACCACAGGCCGTCGTGCTCCCATGCCGCCATCTCGTATCGCTGCCATGTGCGGTCGTCGTAGACGATGCGGTCGAAGCCGGGCACGAAGCTCTCCTTGTCCGCGTCCGCCTTCAGCGACGCCTCCGTCGGCGGTTGCGACGACGGCGCGCCGACGATGATGATCTCCGGTCGGCGCACCTCCAGGACGTAGGTCAGGTTGTATTTCTCGTGGCCCGGCAGGCCCGTTCCGAAGCCGGGCGTCCTCGTGTGCGCGATGGTCTCGTCGTTGAGGCCGAGCAGGTCGAGGCTGGGCTGCTGCGAGACGTAGGGGATGACGCCCGAGGCGACGACGCCGGTCAGGTAGTTGCCCGGCACGTTCCGTTTCAACAGCCGGCCCCAGATATCGAGGTCGTCCATCAGGATGCGGTTGCCATTCAGCTCGTTCGATGAGTTGGGCGACCAGGCCACCCACGCGGCCGCCAACACCACCGCCGTCGCGAACGCCGCGCTCTTGTACCACCGATGTACCGGTACGCGCCGCAGCAGCTCGCTCACCGTCGCCGTAAGCGCGACGTAGAGCGGCGCGATTGCCGGCGCCACGAACCGCGCGCGCGCGAACGCGTCGCCGCCTTCCTGGATCACGGCGAGGATCCAGATCACGCCGATCGCGCACAGGAACGCCGCATCGCGACGGCGCGCCCCCCGCACCAGGAACGGCAGCACCGCGCTCGCGATCAGCCCCGGCGCCACCAGGTACGACCACCAGTAGTACCCGATGTAGGCCCAGCCGCGCTGGATCATCAGGTCGCGCGGACCGAACTTCACGTAGTAGGTGTTCGGGTAGAAGTAGCCGTAGTACGACCATCGCCAGATGAACCACGTGCCGGCCAGCGCGCCGAACGTCACGGCGAACGCCGCCAGATGCCGCCATCGCCGCGCGTCTCGTTCGACGATCGCCTGGTCGAGGAAGAACAGGCCGGTGACGGCCGCCATGAACGCCATCTCCGGCCGCGTCATCACGGCAGCTGCCAGGATCACGGCCGAGAACGGCGCACCCGGCGTCCGCGACTCGCGCTGGTACGCGACCACCAGCGCCACCATCAGCGCGCACGCCAGCGGCGTCTCGAGCCCCGACATGCTCCACTGGCCGATCGACTTGCTCGCCGCGACCAGCAACCCCGCGCCGGCCATCACGAGGTACGGCGACAGGCCGCCGTCATCTTTGTCCGGCGCGAGCCGCGCCCATACCCGCCAGAGCAGCAGGAACAACGCGATCATCGAGGCGATGCCGAGCAGCAGCGCCGCGAACTCGATGTCGAACCCGACGACGTGCATCACGGCGAGCAGCAGCATCCACAGGAAGCTCGTGTAGCCCTCGACGTGCTCGCCGCGGTTCCACACGGGTCCGATGCCGTCCGCCAGGTTCCTGGCGTAGCGGTAGGTGATGTACGAATCGTCCATCCGGAAGCGGAAGAAGCCGAACGCGTGGAAGCCAAGCAGCACCATCGCGCCGGAGAGCGCCGCGCTCGTGCGCGCGATGGCCCACGGCAGAAACAGCGCGGCCGCCAGCGTCACGACGATCGTCGCGCCGCCTGCCGCGAGTAACACGTCGAATGTCATGCCGGCTCGACCCCCGAAGTGCGCGAGCGGTGCAGTCCCCGCATGTGCTTGACGCCGCCTCGCCGAGCAATGATACCCAAGCGGGCTCGCTTGACAGGCCGCGGCCGACTCAATGCTTGGTAGCGCCGCCCGTCCGGTGATAGGCTGCGGCTACGCAGCGGCCAACCGGCCGTCGCGGCAATGGAGCAACCCCGGAACGCCTATGGCAACGGAAACCGCGCTCTTTACCGTCAACCGATACCGGCTCGTCCGGAACGGGCTCATCGCGCTCTTCGGCGCGGCGCTGCTGGCGGGCGTCGTCGCCATCGAGACGCACATCTTCGATCCCGGCACGAGCGACCACCGTTTCAGCGACGTCCGCCTCGTCTCCGACGGCTCCGCCGTCTCCGGCGCGACATCGACGTTTGAGCGCACCAACGAGGGCATCGATTTCGTGCTGAACACGTCGGGGCTGCCCGCGGGCCACGTCATCATCGTGAAGGCGCTCATCTTTAACCAGCCGCGCGGTTGCGCGCATGGGGCGAGCGGGCGCCGCTGCGGCGCCGAGGACATCGGCGCGCCGGGTGTCCAGGGCGCGATCGTCTTCGCCAAGGGGTTCGTCTTCCGCCAGACGGGCGCCGTCAACATCACGGGGCACATCGGCACGGACGACAAGCCCCGTGCGCTCGTCGGGGACGGGCTGACGAACCCGCACGGCGCCGATGTCCACCTCGTCGTCGTCGATCACGGCCCGCCGATAACCGGCCTCTACAACGATCAGCTGTCGACGATCGGCGGCGGCTGCAAAGACGCTCCGCCCGGCGGCGGCGCACCCGGCGCAAACACCTGCGCCGACCTCCAGGTTGCGGTCAACGAAGTCGCCGGCAACTAGCGAGGCCGCCTGCTGTCGGTTCGCGCCGTGGCGGCACTTCTTGGGCTCGTTGAATATCAGCGCCTTCAGGATGATCACGCGCCCCTTCGGGAGTTCTGACGTCTGCAGAGTGATGTCGATGCCTCCGCTGTCCCGCGTCAGGAACGATGAGGTGTTCGGCATACCGGAGCCGTCCGCAACCATTCGCACGGAGCCGACTCGCTCATCCGGCTTCAGCCGCTGCCGCACGGCAACCGCGAGTCCGGCGGCGATGACCAGCGCCGCCGCGATGACGGCGAGGATCATCGAAAGATGAAGTGCGCGGTATCCCGGTTCTCGATCGGCCGCTGTGTCTGCGATCATGGTCATCTTCGCGGTGGCGGTTCACCGACATGCTGAGTCGCCTTGCGAGATTCAGCCTGGCGGGCGCATAGAGTAGTGACCACGCGTCGCGGCCGTCAAATGATCGCGTCAATCAAGCCTGGTCAGCTTGTGGGCGCTCCGAGGTCGTCCGAGGGATCGGCGGCATCGAACTCATCGCGCTGCCGGCGGGTGCGCCGGCGTGCGAGCAGCGCGCGTACGACGGTCACCGCGCCGCTCGCCACACTGACAATCGTCCAGCCGGCGAACATGCAGAGGATCGAAAGGATCGGAAGGTGATACCGCGTCTCCGGCCACGCGATGACGAGGATGGCCGTCCATGCCACGAGCACGTAGACGAGCAGCCACCTCCGGCGATCGTGAGCTCGCCACAAGAGTGGCGCCGCGCAGATCGCGCATATTCCGATCGCGAAGAAGTACCGGTCTGCGATGTCCGTCCAGCGCACGGTTTGTCGCGGTGTGAGACGCCGCCAGGACCAGGCGACGGCGTCGGAGTCGCCACCGTAGAGGCGCTTCAGCTTGGCAAACTCGAGCGGCGCGAGTTGCCAGGGATGCCGCGCCATGTAGCCTCCCGTCTCGGGCGCCGGCAGACTCGATGCACCGAACTGGTCGTACCGGTGTTCGTAGTTGGTATCCAGCGCGTATGACAGGACGTCGCTCTCGTCTGCGCGGAGCACGACGAGCTTGTCGAAGTGCGCGTAGTTGCGGACGGCCCACGGCGTCATCGTAAGGACAAACCCCGCACCGAAGATCGCGGCGTGCCACAGATAAGGCCGCCACCGCGGCAGCACCACGAGCCAGAACGCGATCAAGATGACCGGCAGGAACACTGCCTCCGATCGCACGAGAGTCAAGCATCCGGCCGCGACCCCCAGCGCCAGCATTCGCGGCTCCTGACTCCTGGAAAAGCTCGACGCCTCGAATTGATGGTGGTTCGCGGCCGCGAACCACCATCGCCAGCTCGCGGGCGCAACGTCTATCGTCCACCAGATGGCCAGCCCGATTAGCGCGAGGAACCCGAAGCTGAACAGCACCTCCGTCATCACCATCGCCGAGAAGAAGATATGCCCGGGAGCAGCGGCGAGCAGGAGCGCGGCGACGAGACCTGCGCGCCTGCCGAAGACCCGCGAGCCCACGAGGTACGTGAGCACGACCGTCGCCGCCGACAGCAAGACGTTGAGCGCCTTCGCCGCTACAAGATTCGTTCCGAACACCCGGAACATGACGCTCAAGACGAGCGGGTATCCGGGCGGCCAATGCGCCGTGTACGCGCCCCAGGCGAACGGGTCGCGGTACGACAGGTCGTGTGCCAGAGAGCGTGCGGACAGGTAGTAGAAGACCGAGTCGTCGAACCGTCCGTCGAGCGGATCGACCACCACATGCGAGATCCACCAGACGCGCAGGCCGACGGCCAGCGCCACGATGCCGGCGAGCAGAACGAAGAACAGCCAGCCGCGCGGCAGTTCGCGTGATTCTACCGACCCGTCAGGCACGCCGGTCCTCCATGGGCTCACCATTCTAATAGCGAGCCGAACGGCCGTCCGTTCGTCGTCGCCGCCGCGCGTCAGGGAATCGCGTCGATGCTTGACGCGCCAGCGGCGTTACGCGTCCTGCGCCCCAACTACGCGCGGGTCGGCTGGCTCAGCACGCCGTGCGGCCGCGCGCCGCGCGCGTTTGAACCGGCGATTCACCCAGGACGGCGTTACTCGTGCGGGGCGAACTGCACGTCGACGCACTCGTTCGGCCCCGGCGCGCCGCCGCCCGCCGGAGGATGCGTGCAGCCTGCGCCGACTGTCGTCACCTGATCCTTGTACACGCCCTGTAGCGCCGGCCCGTGGTCCATGATGATGAGGTACACAGCGGCGCCCCTCGGATCGGTCAGCCCCTCGCCCGAGATGGCGCGGCTCGCATCGCCGCGGTCGAGGTGGCCGGAGAAGTTCACGGCGTCGATGCCGCGCAGGTAGCTGCTTGCGAGGAACACTACTGAGCCGCCCACTGCGGGATCGGCGAGGTCCTCCGCACCGCAGCGCGTCGAGTTGCGGCCGTGCGCGCACTTGTCCGGGTGGTTGAAGATCTCGCCGCGCAGCGTGATGACGTGCCCGGTCGGCAGCCCCGATGACTGCAGCGTGAAGTCGATGCCGCCGTCGCTGCGCGTCAGCAACGACGATGCGTTCAACACTGACGAGCCGTCGGCGACCAAGCGCACCGAGCTCAGGCGCTCGTCCGGCTTCACCCGCTGCCACACCGCCGCGCCAATCGCGGCGGCGACGAGAAGAGCCGCCGTCACGACCACGAGGATCATCGCGTAATGGAACATGCGGTAGCCGAGCGCCCGATCGTTGGTAGTTCCAGTCATCATTCCCCTAATCGCTTCTCGCGCCTTCTGCATCAATCAGCCCCGGCTGGCCTCCGGCAGCAGGCGCATCCGGTGGCGAGTCAGTCCACACCTCCTGCTCTGTTCGCCCGTCCGGCAAGATGCCAGCTTCGGCCGGCGATTGGCGCGAGGCACTCGGAACGTCCGCGAGATCGATGTTCGTCGCCTTTGAGGCCATCCTCGCGACGACGGCATCGTAAGAGCTGACGAAGGTCCAGCCGGCGAACATGCAGAGGATCGGCACGAGAGGCATATGATATCGCGTCTCGGGCCACGCGATAATCAGGACGGCCGTCCACGCCAAGAGCATGTACGCAAGCACGGCGCGCCACCGATTACGCCTTCGCCAGAGCAGTGGCGCGGATGCAAGTGCAGTCAAGCCTACGGCGAAGAAGTACCAGTCAGCCATGTGTGACCAGCGCCGCGCTTCCGTCGGGGTCAGCGCCGGCGGGCCGTTGTGCGTGGACCAGTCGATGGCGTCGCTGTCGTTTCGGTAGAGGCGGCGGATCTTCGCCCCTTCGAGCGGCGCAAGTTCCCATGGATGCCGAGCCATGTAGCCTCCGACGTCGGCGAGCGGCGGTGGAGGAGCGAACATGCGCTCCGGGTAGCTGCGGTCGAGCCCATTCGCAAGACCGGCCTGCGGCTGATCCCTGAGTGGAATCAGCCTGTGAAATTGCACGGCGTTTCGCACGGTCCAGGGCGTGAGGGCGAGCACGAAGCCGGCGACGAAGATCGCGCCGTACCAGAGGAGCGGGCGCCATCGCGGAAGTATGACAAGCCATAGCACAGCGAAGATCGGCACGAGGAAGACGCCCTCGGCTCGGACGAGCGTCAGTAATCCGGTCGCGATGCCCAGTGCGAGCATGCGCGGTTCTTGCGCCCGGGAGAAGGCTGCCTGTCGAAATGCTGGATCATCGGAGAGGCGAAGCCACCACCACCAACTCAACGACGGTGTGTCGACGGTCCAGTTGAGCAGCAGCACGATGACGGCGAGGAAACCGAAGGCGAACGTCATCTCCGCCATCACGAGCGCCGAGAAGTATGCGTGTCCCGGCGCCAGCGCGAGCAGCGTGGCCGCCAGTAGTCCCGCACGCGTGCCGAAGGCGCGCGCGCCGACCACATACGTCAGCAGCACCGTCGCGCCCGAGAATGCGACGTTCAGGGCCTCGGCGGCGACCAGCTTCGTGCCCAGTATCGCGAACACGCCGGCCACGGCGAGCGGGTAGCCCGGCGGCCAGTTCGCGGCCAACTGGCCGAACTGATTGCGGTACGAGAAGTCACGCGCGAGCGACGTTGCCGCGGCGAAGTAGAACCCGGAATCGTCCACGCGCCCCGTCGGGTCGAGGTTGAGGTAGGCGACCCAAGCGGCACGGAGGCCGACGGCCAGCACCACGATCGCGAACAGCGCGACGTATCGCCGTCGGCCGTCCGGCCGTTCGTCGGGCAATGTGGCGTGCCCTGCCAGATCGCACCTCCGTCAGGCCGAGCATACTACCAGAGAATCTACGAAGCTGTCCGAAGGCACCTCCGCCTGACAAGTTCGCTGGCGCATCCCAGTGACGGCTGCGAGGTCAAGCAAGCGTGGAACCATTCCCGTCGAACGGTGCGAGTTCGTCGCGCCGGTCACTCGGGCGCGCGGCCACCCTCGCCCGCCGCGACAGCGAGCGCACCGCCGCCGCCGCTCCCCCTACGGCGCTCACGATCGTCCACGCCGCGAACATGCACAGGATCGGCACGAGCGGCAGGTGATAGCGAGTCTCCGGCCACGAGATGACCAGGATGGCCGTCCATGCGACGAACAGATAGGCGAGCACCACTCGCCCGCGATCGCGCCTCCACCATAAGGCGGGCGCAGCGGCGAGCGCACACAGTCCGATCGCAAAGAAGTACCGGTCGGCGAGCTGCGACCAGCGTTGCGCTTCCGCGAAGGTGAACGGCCCGTTGCCGTCGTGCTGCAACCAATCGATGCCGTCAGAGTCATCTCGGTACAGATAGCGGAGCTTGGCTCCTTCGAGCGGCACGAGCTCCCATGGATGGCGTGCCATGTAGCCGGCAACTTCGCCGAGCGGTGGGGCGGGCGCGGAAAACCGGCTCGGTCGATGGAGGTAATTGCGGTCGAGCCCATTCGCGAGTCCGCCTTGTGAACCGTCCCTCAGCGGCAGTAGTTCGTGGAACTGTATGGCGTTCCGCACGGTCCACGGTGTGAGCGCAAGGATGAAACCCGAGCAGAACACCGCGCTATGCCAGAGGAGCGGCCGCCACCGAGGCACCACGACGAGCCAGAACGCCATGAAGATCGGCGGCAAGAAGACGGCCTCCGACCGCACGAGCGTCAGATATCCGGTCGCGATCCCGAGCGCGAGCATCTTTGGCTCTTGACTCTTGGAGAACGTCGACGTGTGGAACGCCGGGCCGTCGGCCTCGCGAAACCACCACCACCAGCTGATCGACGGGACGTCGACGGTCCAGAAGAGGAACATCGCGATGACGGCGAGGAAGCCGAAGCAAAACAGCACCTCCGCCATTACGAGTGACGAGAAGTACACATGGCCGGGCGCGACGGCGAGCAGCAGCGCCGCTACGAACCCCGTTCGCGTGCCGAAGACGCGCGCACCGACGACGTATGTCAGCAGAACCGTGGCGGCCGAGAGCGCGACGTTCAGCGCCTTTGCTGCCGCCAGTTTCGTGCCGACCAGCGCGAACACGCCGGCCAGAGCCAGCGGGTAACCAGGCGGCCAGTGCGCTGAAAAGCGGTCAAACTGGTCGCGGTACGTGAAGTCATGTGCCAGGGACTTGGCTGACGCGAAGTAGAAGACCGTGTCGTCGAAGTGCCCGACCATGGGGTCGACCTTCACATGGACGATCCACCCCACGCGCACCGCGATCGCGAGTCCCGCGATGCCCGTGAGCAAGGCAAGCGCCAGCCAGGTTCGCCGCCGTTCGCCCGATGACCTCGAGCTCCGCAATCTGGGACCTCCGCTGGCTGCGGCATTCTAGCAGCGTATCGGCTCATCGGCGGCGAATGAGTCCTCGTCGCTGGCGCTCACGATTTGCCGTCTTCCGCGTCGCCAACAGATCGTGGGCGCCTCACGCTGCGCCCACGCCGGATCAGGCGGCGCGGTCGGTGCCCGTTTCCAGGCGGCCGTGCGCGCCGTCGCACAGCCTAGTCCCCCCGTGAACCGAGCTCCCGGCCAAGCTGCTCCAGCCCCATCGGCCCGAGGTTGAGCGCGCGCGTGTGCCACCGCTTCAGGTCGAACGACGCGCGCTCGCGCTGCCTGGCATCCTCGCGCGCGGCCAGCCATGCACGCTCGCCGACCTTGTAGCTGATCGCCTGCGCCGCCCAGCCGAGGTAGCGCACGACCTCGCTCGCCATCAGTTCGCGCGGGTGGAGGCTGCGGTCGACGGCGAACTCCAGCGCCAGGTCATGGTCCCACGTCGCGCCCGGATGGAAGCGCTCCGTCGACGGGATCGCCAGCCCCAGGTGCATGCCGATGTCGATGATGACACGCACGCAGCGCATCGCCTGCGCGCTCAGCATGCCCATGTAGTAGTCCGGGTTGTCGAGGTACCCGAGCTCGCCCATCAGCCGCTCGGCGTAGAGCGCCCAGCCTTCGCCGTGGCCGGAAACGAACGCGAGCAGGCGCTGATAGCGGCTCAGCCTGTCGGCGACGCAGCGCGTCGCGCCGACCTGCAGGTGGTGGCCGGGCACGCCCTCGTGGTACGCGGTCGAGACGTCGCTCCAGATCGCGAAGCGCGTGCGCGAGCCGAGCGGCCACCACGTGCGGCCCGGCCGGCTGAAGTCCTCGGACGGGCCGGAGTAGTACTGCGCGAGCGCGCCGCCCGGTGGCGGGATCATCACCTCGACGCGCTTGATCCGCGGGTCGATGTCGAAGTGTGTGCCGTCGAGGTCGTCGAGCGCGCGGTCGTGCAGCTGCTGCAGCCACGCGCGATACGCCTCGACGCCGTCGATCGAGCGCTTCGGATCCGTTTCGAGCAGGTGCAGCGCGCCGGCGACGCCCTGCCCCGGCGCGATCTTCTCCGCCGTCGCGGCCAGTTCGCGCTCGACGCGGTACAGCTCGTCCCACCCCCAGCGGTAGGTTTCGTCGAGGTCGAGGTCGCAGCCGTTGAAGCGGCGCGAGTTTAGCGCATAGCGCTCCCGCCCGATGCCATCGGCCGGGGCGGCGGACGCAAGGTAGTCGCCGAGCAGGTAATCGCGAAACGCCGCGTACGCCGCCTCGGCCGCGCGGGCGCCTGCGTCGAGGTCGGCGCGCAGCGACGCCACATCGATGCCGGAGCGCTCGAACCCGTCGACGAGCGTCGCGAAGAACGACGGCTGGCCTTCGCGGAGGCCCGACCACGTCTCCGCCTGCTTCGCGCACTCGCGCGCCTGCCGCTGCGCCGCGACAAGGCCGCGCTCGATGCCAAGATCGAGTGTGCGGCGGAAGCCGGCGAGCGCCTGCGGCACCAGCGCCAGCCGGGCGGCGATGTTGCGCCAGTCGCCCTCCGTCGCGCGCGGCATCTGGTCGAAGACGTTGCGGATCGACGAGAGCGGGCTGCCGATGATGCGCAGCGAGCGGAGGTGCTCGCCGGCGTCGTGGGCCTCGAGCCGGACGCCGATGCGGTCCGTCATGACGTCGCGCGCGATGCGGTCCGACTCGCCGTCGACGGCTGCCTTCCCGAGCGCGTCGAGCGTCCGCCGGTCGAGCTGGGCCATCGCCTCGGAGCCGTCGGGCGAGTAGTCGGTCATCTGATCGTCGTAGCCGGGGACGCCGAGCGCCGTTGCGGCGTTCGGGTCGAGCGCGGCCAGCTCGTCGACGTACCCGTGCGCGATGTCGAAGATGGCGGACATAGACCTAACCCCCGGCCCCTTCCCTAAAGGGAAGGGGAGACTCTGTTCGCGGCCGATGATTGTCCACGTACAGGACAGCCAAGGTCAACGGCGCACCTCGTCCTGCCGCATCCCGCTTCTCGCCTCCCGTTTCCCGCTTCCACCGGCTAGAATCCGCGCATGCCCAGCGTCCACACCGTCCTCGGTCCGGTCGATGGCTCGCAGCTCGGCGTCACGCTCAGCCACGAGCACGTCCTCATCTCGATGGGCGAGGACGCCCGCCATTATCCCTGGATGTACGACTGGGAGCGCACGCGCGCGAACGTCGTCCGCGAACTGCGCGAGGCGAAAGCCGGCGACGTCGGCACGATCATCGAACTGACGACGCCGGACCTGGGTCGCGACGCAGCGTTCTATCGCGACGTTGCCCGCGAGGCCGGCATCAACGTCGTCGCGGCGACGGGCATCTGGCGCGACATCCCCCGCTCGTTCTGGTCGCGCCATCCGGACGCCATCGCCGACATCTTCGTGCGCGAGATCGAGGTTGGGATCGAGGACACGGGCATCCGTGCGGGCGTGATCAAGGTGGCGAACGATGCCGAGGGCGTGACGCCGGAGGGCGAGCTGGTCCTGCGCGGCGCGGCCCGCGCCCTCAAGCGGACCGGCTGCCCGATCAGCACACACCACTGGGCGCCGAAGGAGGTCGGCCGGCGGCAGGCCGAGATCTTCCTCGAAGAAGGCGCGCCGATGGACCGGGTCTGCATCGGCCACAGCGCCGACACGACGGACGTCGACTACCTGGAGGAGCTGCTGCGGACGGGCGTCTACCTATCGATGGACCGGTACCCCGGCGGCGAGGTGCGCCCGCAGTGGCGCGAGCGCAACGCGACGGTGAAGGCGCTCGTCGACCGCGGCTGGGCGCACCGGCTGATGCTTGGCCACGACCACGCGCCGTCGCCCGTGCTCGCCGGCCAGCCTGCCGACGCCGCCCCGCCCGAGCGCACGCGCTACCTGTTCGTCCAGACGGTCGCCGTACCGGCGTTGCGGGCCGACGGCGTGAGCGACGCGGACATCGACCTCATGCTGCGCGAAGCGCCCCGGCGATTTCTCACCGGGGCGTAAGCGCTTCGTTCCTACGGTGGCGCGGGCATTCAGTCCGCAGCGTTACTTCTTGCCGTACATCGTGACGACGGCGGCGCCGCCGAGGCCGATGTTGTGCTGCAGCGCGATCCGCGCGCCCTCTACCTGGCGCTTCTCCGACATGCCGCGCAGCTGCCAGTTCAGTTCGGCGCACTGCGCGAGGCCCGTCGCGCCGAGCGGGTGGCCCTTCGAGATGAGGCCGCCCGACGGGTTGACGACCCACTTGCCGCCGTACGTCGTCGCATTGGCATCGACCAGTTCGCCGGCGTGGCCCTCCTCACACAGGCCGAGCGCCTCGTACGTGATCAGCTCGTTGCACGAGAAGCAGTCGTGCAGCTCGATCACGTCGACGTCCTCCGGGCCGAGGCCGGCCTGCGCGTACACCTTCTGAGCGGCGGCCTTCGACATATCGTAGCCGACCATCTTGATGCAGCTCTTCTCGTCGAACGTGCTCGGCATATCGGTCGCCATCGCCTGGCCAAGGATCTCGACCGCCTGCGACTCGAGCTTGTGCTTCTTGACGAAGTCCTCGCTCGCCAGGATCGCCGCGCCGGAGCCGTCCGACGTCGGGCAACACTGCAGCTTGGTCAGCGGCTCGTACACCATCGGCGCGGCGAGGATGTCCTCGAGCGTGTACGCCGTCTGGAACTGCGAGTACGGGTTGTTGGTGGAGTGCAGGTGGTTCTTGTAGCCGATCTTCGCGAACTGCAGCGCCGTCGTGCCGTACTTCTCCATGTGCTCGCGGCCGGCGTTGCCGAACATCTGCGGCGCCACGGGCGCCTGCGCCAGGCCTCGCAGCCCGATCATCAGCTTGGCGTGATTGTCCATCGGGTTCGTCCGGTCGGTGTACTTCACGCCGAGCGAGCCCTTCTCCATCTTCTCGAAGCCGAGCGCCATCGCGCACTCGGCGATGCCGCCCTCGACGAACTGCTTCGCCATGTAGAGCGCCGTCGAGCCGGTGGAGCAGTTGTTGTTGACGTTGTAGATCGGCACGCCGGTGAGGCCGAGGCCGTACACCGCGCGCTGCCCGGCCGTCGAGTCGCCGTAGCAGTAGCCCACCGCCACCTGCTCGATGGAGTCGTAAGGGATGCCGGCGTCGGCCAGTGCTTTCTGGCCGGCCTCTTTCGCCATGTCCGGGTAGTCCCACTCGCGCGAGAACGGCTTCTCGAACTTGGTCATGCCGACGCCGATGACGAATACTTTCCTGCTCATGAGGTCCTGCGTTCCCTTCTCGCTACCCGCGGATGCGGCTGGTGGGCTCATCGCCGGCGACGACCATCCGTCGATCGCGGCCGAACCGCGCCCAATTGTCCGGTGCTGGTCAGCCTCGTTCAAGGGCCGGATGGCGGCTGGTCGCTGGTGATGGGTTGCACCTTCTTACCATCCAACCTCAAACATTCAGGTAGCTTCCAACCTTCCACCCACGGCCGCTCCGCCCCGCCGGTTGTCCCGAACGTGAAAGTTGTTACAATCGGGATCCGGGCATCGGTCAAACGCCGGCGCCCCCGTCCGCGATCCGGCAGCGCAGCGACCAGGCTGGCACGATGTACGGCATCGGCGTTCTCAAGGGCATGGGCGTGACATTCGGGCGAATGTTCAAGCCCGTCGCCACCATCCAGTTTCCCGAGGTCACCCGCCCCATGTCGCGGCGCGCCCGCACGAACCTGCTCTGGTTCGACGAGCGCTGCACGGGCTGCAGCACCTGCGCCCAGGCGTGCCCGGACGGCTGCATCCTCGTCGAGACTGCCCCGAAGCCGGACGGATCGCTGGAGAAGGTCCGTTACGAGATCGACTTCCGCGTCTGCATGTACTGCGGTCTTTGCGTCGAGGCATGCCCGTACCAGGCCATCCAGGCCGGCGGGGTCTTCGAGGACGCGGTCTACGAGTTCGACACGATGTACAAGGACAAGCACGCGCTCACCCGCCTGGCGCGCGAGCACCTGCGCCGCAACGACTACATGTATCCGCACGGCCAGAGGGCGCCCGAAGACCTGATCGAGCTGATCGAGGTGGAGGCGCGGCAGAGCGTGGAGCCCGTATCGAAGGCCGAGCGCGTCGTGAAAGCGAGCCTCCGTGGCTAAGATCACGCTCAACGGCGTCGAGATCGACGTGGCGGACGGCGCGCCGCTGGTCGAGGTCATCAAGAAGAGCGGCGTCTGGATCTCCAACCTCTGTTACATCGATGGCCTCGTGCCGTACGCCGGCTGCCGCAGCTGCCTCGTCGAGATCGAGGGCGCGCGCGGCCTCCAGCTCGCCTGCACGACGCGCGTGGCCGACGCGATGGTCGTCAACACGGAGCAGCCCGCCGTCAAGCAGGCGCGGCAGCAGGTGCTGGCGCTGATCAACGCCGACCATCCCGACCGCTGCCTCACCTGCCACCGCCGGGTGAAGTGCATGCCCGGCG
Source organism: uncultured Chloroflexia bacterium (assembly GCA_963840385.1). Classification (GTDB taxonomy): domain Bacteria; phylum Chloroflexota; class Dehalococcoidia; order DSTF01; family JACRBR01; genus CAYJMJ01. The sequence continues at coordinate 62,582 of CAWIYS010000001.1, forward strand.
ACATCTGTCTGCGCGATGACGTCGTAACGCATCGCTGCGTGACCTGCTCGAAGAACTACCGCTGCGAGCTGCAGACGACGAACGAGCTGCTCGACATGGGCTTCGAGAACGTGCAGCCGTGGATCTCCGAGGACCGCACCTACTACCAGACCCAGCAGCCGGAGCCGGACCGCGCCAACCCGTGGCTCGAGTTCGACCCGCAGATGTGCATCCTCTGCACGCGCTGCGTGCGCGCCTGCGAGGAGTTCCGCCACACGAGCGCGCTTACGCTCTCGAACCGCGGCTACACCGCGCGCATCGCGTTCGGCGCCGGTGGGCGCGTCGACGAGTCGAACTGCGACTTCTGCGGCGCCTGCATCGACGTCTGCCCGACCGCGACGTTGATGGAGAAGCCGAACAAGTGGCTCGCCCGCACCGAGGACTGGACGAGCACGACGTGCAACTCGTGCTCCGTCGGCTGCACGATCAGCATCGGCACGCGCGACGGCCGCGCCGTCATCGTCAAGCCGGATCGGCTCAACCCCGTGAGCGCGGACCAGGTGTGCGTCCGCGGGCGATTCCACTATGACGCCGTAAGCGACCGCCAGCGGCTGCGCAAGCACCTCGTGCGCCGCGGCGCCGGCGCGCCGCAGATGCCCGCGGAGTGGGGCGATGCTGTCGCCCACGCCGCCGAATTGCTGAAGAGCGTCATTTCCGCGCACGGCGCCGCATCGGTCGCCGTGCTCGGCTCGCCTGTCGCGACGAACGAGGAGAACTACCTGGCGCAGAAACTGGCGCGCGAGGTCATCGGCACGCCGCACGTCGATTTCAGCGCGGGTGCGCCGAACCGCGCGGTCGCGAAGGCGCTCGAAGCCGCGTTCGGTTCCGAGGCGTTGCCCGCCGACATGGCGAACCTTGCGCAGAGCGACCTCGTCGTCTGCATCGCCGACGACCTCGAGTCGAGCCACAACGTCGCCGCGCTGCGCATCAAGGACGCGATCGCCGGCAATCCCGCTGCCCCGCGCGACGGTCGGCTGCTGCTCGTCTCGTCGCTGTCGGGCGAGATGGCCGACTTCGCCGAGCCGTACAGCGGCGTCTGGCTCCGCCCGCGCCCCGGCGCGGAGGCTGAGATCGTCGATGCACTCTGCCGCGGTGAAGTCGGCGCCGACGTGGCCGTGCCGGACCTCGCCGGCGGCGACATCGAGCGCGCGCGGGAGATTATCGACATGGCGCGCGACGAGCGGGCGAAGGTCTCGATCGTCTACGCGCCGTCGCCGGTAGACGCGCGCGCGGCCGGAAACGGTGCGCGGGCGGCGGCGAACCTCGCGATCGCACTGCGCGGCGAGAAGGCGTCGTTGTCGCTCTTCGTGCTACCGACTGAAGCCAACGTCAACGGCGCGCGCGACATGGGCATCGACCCGCAGCTCGGCCCCGGCCGCATCGCTGTCGAGCGGCAGGGCATGACGTTCGACGAGATCATCGACGCCGCGATCGAAGGCAAGATCAAGGCGATGGTCGTCGTGGGCGACAACCCGCTGATGTTCGCGCCGGACCGCGACCGCATCGAGCGCGCGCTGGCGCAGTTCGACGCGCTTGTGGTCATCGATGGCCTGCTCACCGACACGGCGAAGGCTGCGCACGTCGTGCTGGCCGACGTGCCGGCGTACGGCAAGGCCGGCACCTTCAGCAATGCCGAGCGACGCGTGAACCGCGTCCAGGCCGCCATCGGCGCCCCCGGCGATGCACGCCCGGCGTCGCTCGCGCTCACGGAACTGGCGAACGCGATCGGCGGCGCCGGCACGTGGCCATACACCCACGTCGATGACGTAACGAACGAGATCGCGTCGAAGGTGTCCGGCTACGAGCGTTTCGTTTCGGACTTCGCGCGCTGGGGCAAGGAGCACGTGGCGACGGAGCCGGTGAAGCACAAGGCGCAGCCGGTCGAGGTCGTCGCTGCGCCGAAGCCGGGCGATGGCGAACTGCTGCTCACGACGGGACGCACGCTGTACACGAGCCTCGAAGGCGCGGCGATCCGCTCCGCGGATGCAGACAAACTGCACCGCGAGGAGTTCGTCGAACTGCATCCCGCCGACGCGGCGGCCCTCCGCGTCCGCGACGGCGACGAGGTAACGCTCGCGACGTCATCGGCCGAACTGACGCTCCGATGCCAGATCAGCGGCCGCGTGCTCGAAGGCGTGGCGTTCGTTCCGTCGTACTACGACGGCGGCTCCGTCATGCGCCTCCTCGGCCGCGATGGCGCGCCGGTGGCCGTCCGCGTGAAGGTCGCAGCGCCCGCGTAATAGGCCGATTTCCCTCAACGACGCTAGCGGAGCCCCGCGCGGGCAGAAAAGCCCGCGCTACGGTTGCTGATGTCGCCTCGCGCCCTCCGACGTCCGGCCTCGGCTTTGTCTTCAGTCCCCGGGGTTAGGTCCCCGGCTCGTCCGGCGCGAAGATTTCCGTGGCCGCGGCCAGCGGACCACCGCGGTGTTCGATGTAGTATTCGAACCCGACGCGCCCCGCGGCGGCAACCGGCAGCGCCAGCAGCACCCCCGGCACGCCGAGCAGTTCGCCACCGGCGAGGACTGCGATCAGCACGATCAGCGGTGGCAGGTTCAGCGTGCTGCCGTACACGCGCGGCACCAGGTAGCGGTCCTCGAACTGCTGATACAGCGTCAGCAGCGCGACGACGATGAGCGCGCGCGTCGGCGAATCCTGGAACGCCGCGATCGCCGGCGGACCGATCGCGATGAACGCGCCGACCAGAGGGATGATGTCGGCGAATCCCGCCAACACCGCGAACGCCATCGCGTTCGGCACGCCCAGGATCAGCAGGACGATGAGCGTGTACACCGCGATCACCAGCGACGTGATGAGCTGCCCGCGCACGTAGCCGCCGACGACGCGCCCCAGCGACTCCAGGATGCCCTTGACGTTGGCCTCCTGGTCCGGCGGCACGAACTGGAATACGAAGCGGTTCAGTCGCGGCGTGTCGATCAACAGATAGATCGTGATGGCGATGATCGTCACGGTCGACACGACGATCGCGAAGACGCGCTGGCCGTAGTCGATCGCCGCGCGGCCCGACACCAGGTCCGACCAGTTGAAGTCGCGCGCCCGCTGCTCCAGCTCGACGCTGATCCCAAAGTTCGACAGCAGGTCCTCGAGGTCGCGCGCGTATTGCGGCAGGTTGTCGCGGATGTTCTGGAACTCGTCGACCATCGCCGGCACGACGAGCGCGAATAGCCCCGCCAGGATGCCGACGATCAGCGCGAACAGCAACAGCACCGCCGCCGTCCTGGGCATGCGTTTTCGCACGAGCCAGTCGACGTACGGATTGAGCGCCGCCATGAAGATGAACGCCGTCAGGACGAGCAGGATCACCGGCCACAGCCGCACGAACGCCCACAGCGCGGCGACGGCGAACACCAGCGCGAATACCGCGCGATACGAGATCTCGATTTTCAGCATGGCCGGCCTCGCCGGCTTCGCGTCGCCATCAGTTCAACACGCCGAAGCCGGCGGTCTTCTGCCGCAGGTGCACGGCGAGCCGCGATCGCATCTGCGGCAACTCGGCATCGAGCAGTTCAAGCTCGCGGCGCAGCCGATCGTCCGGCGAGAGCTGCTCCAGCAACTCCTGTTTGACTTGCGGCGTCACGTCGAGCCGCGCGGCGACGTAATCGGCCGCCTCCGCCGGGTCCGGCGGCAGCAGGATCGTGTGCGACCACTGGTCGCCGATCGCAAGGTACGTCCGCAGGTATTCGCCGAACACCGGCTCGGCACGCGCTACCAGCGACGGCGCCGCGTCGCCCGGCGGCCGCTGGTCGACGAACGTCACTTCGCCGCGCAGGTACGGCTGCGTCGTATTGAGCGCGATCGTGCGAAACCGCTGCTCGCCGAGCGTGAAGATGTTCATGCGGCCATCCTCCAGGTACTCGACCTGGAGGATGCGCGCCGTCGTGCCGAGGTCGTGCGGGATTGCGGGCGCGCCGGTCTCCGTGCCCGACTTGATGAGCAAGACGCCGAACGGCGCGTCCTCCTCGATGCACTCGCGGATCATCAGCCGGTAGCGCTCCTCGAAGACGTGGATGGGGAGCCGCATGCCGGGGAAGAGCACGGTCTGGAGCGGAAACAGTCGCAGGTCCATCGAGCACGATGATAACACCGCGCGCCGTGGCCGTACGCTGCGCACCAGGGCATGGCGCGCATGCGGGCGTCCTGTCCGGCTAGAATGCCGCCGTGGCAATCCGCCGTGCTGTTCGACCTCGACGGAACCCTGTGGAGCCACGGGCCTCCGCCTGAGGACTGGAGCGAGATCACCGATCTCCAGGCGGCCGAGCTCGCGCTGCACGCCGCAAGACTTGGGTTCGAGCATCTCGATCTGCCCGAGTTCATACGGCGTTTCCGGATCGAATGGCGTGCCGCGATCGTGCGCCCGAACCCGACACTCGAGGAAATCGACGGCGCCGCAGTTCTCCGAGGTACACTCGCCGAGCGCGGCGTTCGGTGCAGTGCCGTCGATAGTGAGTGCCTCTGGCAAGCGCTGCACAATGTCCCGTTCCGTCACTTCAACATACGGCCATTCCCCGACGCTATCTCGACCATCGAGGCGCTCGACGCCGCTGGCTACCGCATGGCGATCGCCGCGAGCAGGCCGCTTCCCGCACAGATCCTGATCCGCGAGATGCGCGATCACGGCATTCCGGCAGTCTTCGAATTGATCGTCACGTCGGGCGACGTGGGCTATCGAAAGCCGCACCAGCTGGTCTTCGAGACCGCCCTCCGGCGGCTCGGCATCCAGCCGGAGGAGGTGGTCGCCGTCGGCGACTCCTACGAGAACGACGTGGTTCCAGCGGCGAGTCTCGGCATGATCCCCGTCCTCAAACTCAACGATCGGAAGCCCGACGATGCGTGGATCCTGGCGCGGCACCAGGTCCCGTCGCTCGCGGCGCTGTCGCGGCTGGACCTCTTTCGTCGATAGTCAGCCCGTATCGGTGTGCTGCGGCAGCGGCGAGAGGACTTCGACGGGGATGCGCGCGGGTCCATAAACCGATGTCGTGCGTGTGCCAATAGGCGGATCGGCGGTCGGCAACAGTCCGTTGGGCCCGGGCCAACGTTCCTTGACTCGACAGAAGGCGAGGCAGATAATTCGCTTTGCCTCTCGGGGGCATCGCGCGTGGCGGTGGCTTTCGGGCGGTGCGCCGGCAGGACATCGTTTCCGCCGGACGCCTTCATTCCACGGCATGCGGCGCGGCAGTGGCGGGCCGCCAGCATCGGCCGCGGTCTGCGCACACGGTTTCAACCACGTTGACCGCCAGGAGGTTTGAGTTGGCAGAAGCACCAGCCGCGGAAAAGACCCAACGCCCGATCGTGCCGTTCCTGAAGATTCCCACCGACCCCTCGAAGAAGCCGTACCTGGCCGGAAGCCGCTGCAAGCAGTGCGGCGCGATCTACCTCGGCTCGCGCATGGCCTGCAGTCGCTGCTTCTCCGCCGAGCCGATGGATGAGGTGCCGCTGAGCGACACCGGCGAGCTCCACGTCTTCTCGATCGTCCACCAGTCCGCGCCCGGCGTGCCCACGCCGTACATCGCGGCCATCGTCGACCTGCCGGAGGGCATCAGCGTCCGCTGCAACATCGCCGGCGTCGAGCCCGACCCGAAGAACCTCAAGTTCGGCATGCCGGTGAAGATGGTCACCGAGAAGATTCGCACGGACCGCGAGGGCAACGACGTCGTCGCCTTCAGCTTCCGCCCTGTGTAGCGACATCCCGAGAGCTCGTCCTCGCGGAGCGGGGACCATTCAGGACGCCGCGGCAGGACCGGCGGCGACAAGGAGAAGGACATGCGAGACGTAGCCATTATCGGCGTGGCGATGATTAAGTTCGGGCGTTATCCGGAGAAGACCGTGCCCGAGCTGGCCGGCCAGGCCGTCCACCTGGCGCTCAAGGACGCCGGCGTCGACATGAAGGACATCGAGATGGTTGCCAGCGGCAACCTCTACCAGTCGAACGCAATGATCGGCCAGCGCATCATGCAGACCGTCGGCCAGACCGGCGTGCCGGTGATCAACGTGGCGAATGCCTGCGCCACCGGCTCGACGGCGTTCCGCGAGGCGTACTTCGCGGTGGCGTCCGGCGCGTACGACATGTCGATGGCCATCGGCTCCGAGCAGATGGGCAAGATGGGTCTGCTCGGCGGCGGCGGCGGCACGGGCGACCCGGCGTACAGCACCGAGGGCGTCCTCGGCTCCGGCCTCATGCCGGCGGTGTTCGGCATGGCGGGCGTCGAGCACATGCGCAAGTACGGGACCACGCAGGAGCAGTTCGCGAAGGTCTCCGTCAAGAACCACAAGCACTCCATGCACAACCCGTATTCGCAGTACCAGACCGAGGTGAGCCTCGAGGACGTGATGAACGCGCGCGTCGTCAGCTGGCCCAACACGCTGTACATGTGCTGCCCCACGGGAGACGGCGCCGCGGCCGCGATCCTCTGCTCGATGGAGAAGGCGCGCCAGTACACGACGAAGCCGATCCGCGTCGCCGCGTCGGTGCTGACGTCCGACCCGTGGACGTCGCGCGACCTGATCCTGCCGGACATCAACACCCTCACGCGCAACGCCGCGAAGGAGGCATACGAGAAGGCCGGCATCGGCCCCGAGGACCTCGACCTGATCGAGCTGCACGACTGCTTCGCGACCGCCGAGATCCTGCACTACGAAAACCTCGGCATCTGCGCCGAAGGCGAGGCCGGCCGCATGGTCGACGAGGGCGCGACCTCGATCGGCGGCAAGATTCCGGTCAACGCCAGCGGCGGTCTGCTCTCGAAGGGCCACCCGCTCGGCGCAACGGGCGTCGCCAACGTCGCCGAGATCGTCTGGCACCTCCGCGGTCAGGCCGGCGGACGCCAGGTCGAAGGCGCGAAGGTCGGTATGGCCCACGTCATCGGCCTCGGCTCGGCGTGCACGCTGCAGGTGCTGGAGAAGGTGTAGCTGGAGGTTGGAGGTCTGGGGTGCCTCGGCCGAGGCTCCTGCCAAGCGATAGAGAACTTCGGAGGGCCGCTCATCGAGAGCGGCCTTCCTGTTGCCTACTTTGACATCGACCGTGAGCGGACGTACTCCGCCGCCATGCCGGCGAACAGCGCGTGGAAGCGTGCGTCGCCCGTCAGCTCCGGGTGGAACGACGTCGCCAGCAGGTGCCCCTGCCGCGCGGCGACGATCGGGCCGTCCGGCAGCCGCGCCAGCACCGACACGCCGTCGCCGACGCGATCGATGAGCGGCGCCCGGATGAAGATCGCGTGGAACGCCGGGCCGTCGAACCCGGCGACGTCGAGATCCTCCTCGAAGCTGTCGACCTGGCGGCCGAAGGCGTTGCGGCGGACGTCGATGTCCATCAGCGCGAGGTTCGGCCGGTCGAGGTCGCTGGCCTGCCTGGCGAGCACGATGGCGCCGGCGCAGGTGCCCCAGATCGGCAGCCCCTCGACGCCCAGGCGGCGGATCGGCTCGCGCAGCTCGTAGATGTCGAGCAGGCGCGTGATCGTCGTGCTCTCGCCGCCGGGGATGATCAGCCCGTCGATGCTGGCCAGCTGCGACGGCAGCCGCACCTCGGCCGCGGCCACGCCGATGCCGTCGAGCATCGCGATGTGCTCGGCGAAGTCGCCCTGCAGTGCCAGCACGCCGACCGTGGGGTTCATGGCCCTTCATGGTAGCGAACGGCGCGCGACGTCGGCGCCCGTGCCCCTCACCCCCCGCCCCCTCTCCCACAAGGGGCGAGGGGGACGCTGGATGGAGCTACGTCGTCTTCGTCTCGCGGCCCGACGACGCCCGCCGCGCGCAGCGCCTCGATCTCCGACCACGAGTGGCCCAGCTCGAGCAGGATCTCCTCCGTGTGCTCGCCGAGCTGCGGCGCGAGGCGAGGGATCGGCACCGGCTCGTCGTCGATCGTGACGCCGATGTTCACCATCCGCACCGGCTCGCCGCCGGGCCGCGCGACGTCCTGGATGTACGCGTTCGCCAGCACCTGCGGGTCGCGCGCGACGTCGGCGTGGCTGCTCACGGGCGCCGCCAGCATGCCGACGGCGTTCAGCCGCTCGATCCACTGCGCCGCCGGCGCGGCGAGGAACGCCTCCTCGAGGATCGCCATCAGCGCCGGCGCGTTCTCGAACATGCGCTTGCGGTACGTGTCGAAGCGCGCGTCGTCCGGCGATCTCCGGCCGGCCGATGACGTCGCACGTCTCGCGCCAGGCGACGTCGCGCAGCATGCCGACCATGAACCAGGCGCCGTCGCCGCCGCGATACACGCGCCAGAACGGACGCGCGCCGCCGTTGTAGAAGCGCTCGCGCAGCTGGCCCGTGAACAGGTAGTTGTCGATGTCGAACGACTGCAGCGCCAGCATGCTGCCGAGCAGCGACGTGTCGTACTTCGCGCCGCGGCCGGTCGTCGCGCGCCCGGCGATGCCGGCGAGCACGGCGATGCACGCGTGCAGCGCGCCGCTCTGGTCGCCGATGGCGACGACGGACGGCAGGGGAGGGTCGTCGGGCTCGCCGTTGGTGCTGACGAAGCCGCTGCGCGCCTGCGCGACATAATCGAATGCCCCGGCGTCCCGCTCGTCGCCCGCCGGCCCCCACGCCGACGCCTGCACGTAGACGATGCGCGGGTTGACGGCCGAGACGGCCGCGTAGTCGAGCCCGAGCCGCTCGACCGCGCCGATGCGGAAGTTGTGCAGCAGCGCGTCGCTGCGCTCGGCGAGGCGGAGGAAGATGTCGCGCCCGCGCGGCTGCTTCAGGTCGAGCGCGATCGAGCGCTTGCCGTGGTTGTGCGCCTCGAAGAAGCTGCTGAGCCCGGCCTCGCGGCTGTACCACGCGTACCGCCCCGGGTCGCCCGACTCCACCTCCTCGACCTTGATCACGTCGGCGCCGAGGTTGGCGAGGATCGTCGACGCGTACGGCCCGTGCTGGTACACGGTCAGGTCGATGACGCGGATGCCGGTCAGCGGGAGTTGCATGCCGCGATTCTATCGCGTACGGCGTGACCACCGGATCCAGCAGCGGCCGTGGCGGGCGAGTCTCCTCAATTCCGCGATGGCTAGCGCCGACGGTATGGAAGCACGATTGCCATGGCGGCTGCCATTCAGCGGACCCGCGGTGAGCAGGAACAGGATCCCTGCCAACTCCATTTGCCGGGGCGACAGGCCTTGGAAAGCGACGAAGTAGAAGAACGTCATACTCAGCATTAGAATCGCGGTCATGATGCTGAGCACGAGCGCTGCAAGGCGAGGCGGGAGTTTGGGTTGACGCCTGCATGACTCAAGTATTCGGCAGGACTCGCGCTGTTCGGGCGTTGATAACCTCCGAACAAGCGAGAGGCCCCGTTTCCGGGGCCCTTTGTTGTCTGTTGTTTGCTGTACGGGCGGCCGCAGGCCGCTCGCTACCAGCCGCGCTTGGCGAGGATCTCGTTCTCCGGGATCGCGCCGATCTCGAGGCCCTTCATCGCCGTGCCGGTGCCGCGCGAGACCTCGGCGAGGATCGCGGCGTCGCGGAAGTGCGTCGTCGCCTTGACGATCGCCTTCGCCATCTTCTCCGGGTTCTCCGACTTGAAGATGCCGGAGCCGACGAAGACGCCCTCGGCGCCGAGCTGCATCATCAGCGCGGCGTCGGCCGGCGTGGCGATGCCGCCCGCGGCGAAGTTGACGACCGGCAGCTTGCCCAGCTCGTGCACCTGGCGGCACGAGGTCCGGCGGCGCGCCGAGGTTCTTCGCCTCGGTCGCCAGCTCGTCCTCGGGCATGCTCTGGATGCGGCGGATGTCGTCCCAGAGCTGGCGCATGTGGCGCACGGCCTCGACGACGTTGCCGGTGCCGGCCTCGCCCTTCGTGCGGATCATCGCCGCGCCCTCGCCGATGCGGCGCAGCGCCTCGCCGAGGTTCCGGCAGCCGCAGACGAACGGCACCTTGAACGGGTGCTTGTTGATGTGGTGCGCCTCGTCGGCCGGCGTCAGCACCTCCGACTCGTCGATGTAGTCGACGCCGAGCGCCTCCAGCACCTGCGCCTCGACGAAGTGGCCGATGCGCGCCTTCGCCATGACGGGGATGGTGACGGCGTCGATGATGCCGGCGATCATCTCCGGGTCGGACATGCGGGCGACGCCGCCGTCCTTGCGGATGTCCGAGGGCACGCGCTCGAGCGCCATGACGGCGCAGGCGCCGGCTTCCTCGGCGATCTTGGCGTGTTCGGGGGTGACGACGTCCATGATGACGCCGCCCTTGAGCATCTGGGCGAGGCCGGTCTTGACGGTCCACGTGCCCGTCGCCGCCGCGCCGTTCGCGCGATCGTTCGTCGCAACCATGGCGGTTCCTCCTCCGGGGTCGATGTGTGGAGTCAGTGTATCGGAAGCTGTCAGCGTTCAGCTATCAGCCGTCAGCCGGTTGTTCGACATTGGTAATGGGCAGTCGGAACTTCGCGGAATTGCGCGCACGCCATGGGACGAGGCGAAATCATCGTGCTGCGGTGACGGCGCCACGGCCTAGATGCTGATAGCTGACGGCTGAACGCTGGCAGCGTTCCCCTACGCCAGCTCCGGGGCCAGCCGCGGCGTGGCGACGAGTTCCTCCGCGGCGACCGGCAGCGGTTCGCCGGCGAGCAGGGCGCGGATGGCGGGCAGCGCTTCCTGCGCGGCGGCGATGCCTGCATCGAGGCACTGCACCATCTGGAACGGGGACCCGCCAAGTTTCGGCGGTCGGATGACGATCTCGGCCTGGCGGCCCTTGCGCAGGTCGCGCATGACGGCGTTCAGCGTGAACGGCACGCCCGCCATCGAGCGGCGCAGCGAGACGCTCTGCATGCGGTCGGCGAGCCACGTCGCGGGCGCGCGCAGGTTCATCGGCATCTGCCAGCGGTCGCCCAGCTCCACCGCCACGACGACGTCGGCGCCCAGCTCGGCCGCGGCATCGACCGGCGCGGAGTCCCAGAAGCCGCCGTCGAGCAGGTAGCGGCCCTGGTGCGCCACCGGCCGCGCGAGCATCGGGATGGCGATGCTCGCCTCGATGGCATCGATGAGCGGGCCGTTGGTGATGGTCACGGAGCGGTGCTCGACGATGTCGGAGGCGGTCGCGCCGAACGTGATCGGCAGCTTCTCGATGCTCAGGCCGGCGAGCCGGTCGTAGAAGTAGCGCGAGAGGCGGTTGTTGTGGCGGATCTTCAGGCGGTGGACGAAGAAGCGGATGACGTCGGCGCGCGGGTAGGTGCGGATGCCGTCTTCCATCTCCTGCGTCGTGTAGCCGGCCGCGAACGCGCCCCCGTACAGCGAGCCGATGCTGGTGCCGGCGATGACGTCGATGGGGATGCCGGCTTCCTGCAGCACCTTCATGACGCCGACGTGCGCCGCGCCCTTCGTACCGCCGGCGCCGAGCGCCAGTCCGAGCTTCAGCTTCCTCATCTCACCGCTCCAGCCGCGGGGTTCCGGCCGATTGATAGATAGTTGCCATAGTGAAAACGATCATCGTCACCGGCCCGTGTCGCGTCAACCCCGATCGGCCATCAATACGTCAAGCATTCGGCGACGTTCTCGGGCCATAAGTCCCGCTTCGAGCCCGCCTCGGGACGCCGATTGGCCCTGCCGGCTCCGAATCTGAATCCGGCCCTGCCCCGGACAAGCGCCCGGGGCAGTCGTCGATGGCGGTACGGGTTTACGGGTCCTTGACAGTATAGCGATTACATAACGTCCGCTGCGGCGGCCGTTGCTCGGGTGTCGCCTTCAGGGTCAGCGTCGCGAGGCGCGAGCGCAGCCATCGGCTGCGCGTCCGGCGAGCCGGCCTACTCCGCCGCCGGCGCCGTCGTCGCCACCGCCGCCAGGCCGAGCATGCCCGGGCCGCCGTGCACGCCGAGCGCCGGCCCGAAGCGCCCCGTGTGTACGTGCACGCCCGGCACCGCCTGCCGGATCCGCTCGACGAGCGCGGCCGCGTCGTCGGGCGTCGTGGTGTGCAGCACGGCGACCTCGGTGACGTCGCCGGCGGCGCAGAGCGCGAAGAGCGCGTCGATCGCCTTCGAGCGCGAGCGGACGCGGGTCACGGGGTGGGTCTCGCCGTCCTTGACGGTGAGGATCGGCTTCAGGTGCAGCAGCCCGCCGAGGAACGCCGTCGCCCGGCCGATGCGGCCGCCTCGTCGCAGGTACTCGAGCGTCTCGAACGCCACGGCGATGCGCAGCCGCTCCGCGACCGATGCCGCGGCCGCCGCGCACTCCTCGCGCGATGCGCCGTCGCGCGCCGCCCGCGCCGCCGCCAGCACGCACAGCCCCAGCCCCATCGACGCCGAACCCGTATCGACGACCGAGATGCGGCCCGGCGCGACCTCTTGCGCGACGGCGCGCGCGCGTCTCGACGGTGCCGCTGAACTTGTGCGAGATGTGCACCGAAACGACGTCGCCCTGCGACGCGAGGTGCTTGTAGGCGTACTCGAAGAGCGCCGGAGGCGGCTGCGACGTCGTCGGCAGGTGCTTCGACTCCTGCAGGCGGGCGTAGAACTCGTCGGCGCTCAGAGTCGAGGCCATCGCGGAACGATTCCGTCCCGAACGTGATGGTGAGCGGCACGACGGTGATGTGCAGCTCCTCGGCGAGATCGTGCGGGATGTCGCTGGTGCTGTCGGTGACGATGTGGACGGTCAAGCTACTCGAGGCCGATCAGGTACGGGTAGTGGGGCTGGCCGCCTTCGACCACCTCCACCTCCAGGCCGAACTCGCGGCGCAGCTCCTCGGCCAGCTGCGTCGTTTCGGCCGGGTCCGCACCGGCGCCAGCATACAGCGTGACGAAGCCTCCGTCATGGTCTGTCGCCATGCGCGCGACGCACTGCCGCACCGCATCCGCCAGCGTCTCCGCCGCCACGACCAGGTCGCCGTCCACGAGGCCGATCGGCTGCCCCTGCTGGATGTCCAGCCCGTGCACGCGCGTCGCGCGCGCCGCCAGCGTCACCTCGCCGGTGTGGACGCCGGCGATCGCCTGCTCCATCGCCTCGACGTTCTCGTCGAGACTGTTCTCCGGGTTCATGGCGATGAGCGCGGCGACGCCCTGCGGGATGCTGCGCGACGGCAGCACGCGCACGCGGCCGGGCAGGCCCTCGGCCGCCAGCTGCGCGGCCATGATGACGTTCTTGTTGTCCGGCAGCACGATGACGTCGCGCGTGCCCGTTGCCTCGATCGCCGCGCGGATGTCGCCGGTGCTCGGGTTCATCGTCTGGCCGCCGTGCACGACCTCCGTCGCACCGATCGACCGCAAGAGCGCCTCGATGCCCGCGCCGGCGCCCACAGCGACGACGGCGATACCGCCGGACGTCCTCGCGGCATGGTGTCGCTCCGCCGCGAGCGCCTGGAACTGCGCTTCCATGTCGTCGGCCTTCTCGTGCGACAGGTCGCCGAGCGTCCGCCCGTACGCGAAGACCGCGTCCGGCTCGTGGGTGTGTACGTGTACCCGCACGAGGTCGTCGCCGCCGACGACGATGACGCTGTCGCCCAGATCGAGCAGCCGCGAGCGGATGGCGTCGGAATCGAGCCCGGTGCCGCTGGCGACGAACTCCGTGCAGAAGCCGGACTGCCCCTCGTGTTCGCCATGTGCGCGCTCCGTGGCGGCGAGCCAGCCGGCGTCGATGTGGCCGAGCCGCTCGTCGCGTGGCGGCGGCGCGTCGCCGCGCAGCGACCGCAGCATCGCGTCGAGCAGCACGTACAGGCCCTGTGCGCCAGCATCGACAACGCCGGCCTCCTTGAGCACAGGCAGCAGCTCCGGTGTGCGCGCGACGGCTTCCTGCGCGGCTGCGACCGCCGCTTCGAGCGTTTCGACCGCGGCGTCGCTCGCCGGCGCGCGCCCCGCCGCCTCGGCGGCCGCGCTGATCGCCGTGAGGATCGTCCCCTCCTTCGGCGCGGAGACGACGCGGTACGCCGCCTCGCGCCCGAGCGCCAGCGCCCGCGCGAGGTCCTCGGTGCTGAGCCCGGCGTCCGTCGCCGGCATCGCCGACGCGAAGCCGGAGATGATCTGCGAAAGGATGACGCCCGAGTTGCCCTTCGCGCCCAGCAGGGCGCCGCGCGCCGCCCGCCGCGCCGCATCGGCAAGCGAGGTCGCGCCGTCGATCTGCTCGATGGCCGCTTTCATCGTCAGCGACATGTTCGTTCCGGTGTCGCCATCGGGCACCGGGAACACGTTGATGGCGTTGAGCGCATCGGCTTGCTCGCGGAGCGCCGTCGCGCCGTCGGCGAAGGCACGGGCGAGCGAAGGGCCATCGATGCGGGGCGGCGCAGCCTGATTCCTGCGGCCGTGGGCGGGGTGGGGGTTCGCCATACGGGGCGGTTGCCTCGGATTCGCGACGCGTGCTAAGGTGCCGTGTTCAAGATTCTAGCACGGCGTCCGCGCCTTGAAGGGGATTCTCAAATGCCTGCGATTTGTGCGGTGTGCGGCAAAGGCACCACCTTCGGCCGCAACATCCGCCACCGCCACTCCGGCCGATGGGAGCGCGAGGCCCACAAGACCAACCGGGCGTTCCGGCCGAACCTGCACAAGCAGCTCGTCTACGTCGGCGCCGACGCCCTGCGCGTCAAGATCTGCACGCGCTGCCTGCGCAGCCAGACCAAGCAGGCGTAGGAGTTCGAAGTTCGTAGTTGGTAGTTAGTGGTTGGTCGCGTCGCGCGCCAGAAGCCCCCTCGCGAGGGGGTTTTCGTTCGTCGGCAGTCTATGCCGCGGCGGGAGCTGTGAACTGCAAACTGTGAACTCCCACCCTCTTACTACGAACCACCCACTACCCATTACAAACTCGTCCCTCCTTCTCGGCCTGATCGGCGACACGCACTACCCCGAGGCGGGCCCGCTCTGGGACGAGGCCTACGAGGCCCTGCGCGGCGTCGACCTCATCCTCCACTCCGGGGACCTCCACGTCGTCGAAGTGCTCGACTGGCTCGAGCAGCGTTGCGGCGCGCCGGTGCTCGCGGTCCGCGGCAACGGCGACGACGGCGGCGCGGGCCGTCCCGTCTGTCCCGACGATGCGCGCCTCAAGCCCGTGCAGCTCGTCGATGCCGGCGGCCTGCGCATCGGCATGGTGCACGACGCCACGCTGCCCGAGCAGCCTCATCGCACGCTCGACCACATCATGCGTCACCACTTCGGCGGACCCGTCGACGTGCTCGTCCACGGCGACACCCACGTGCCGGAGGTGGCGACGATGCGCGGCGTGCTGATCGTCAACCCCGGCAGCCCCGTCTTCCCGCGCAATCTCTCGCGCCAGCTCGGTACAGTGGGGTTCATCGAAGTCCTCGACGGTGCCGCGCGCGCGTGGATCCACGAGTTGGCTACAGGGCGCTAGCGACGCTGCTCACGGCGCGCGCGCGCCGTACCGATCCCGCAGCGCCTGCCGGTCCGCATCCGTCAGCGCCGCCGGGCAGCCCGACGTCCGAGCCGCCATGATCGCCTGCGGCGGCAGGTGCCCCACCCCGAGGAAGTGGCCGACTTCGTGCAGCAGCGTGCTGTAGAAGCATCGCTCGTTGCGGAACTCCTGCGGCGGCGAGCGGTCGATCGTGATGTCGGCCTCCGACAGCCGCACGGAGTCGTTCGGGTCGCAGTTCGACGTGCACTCCTGCGTCGTCGTCTGCGTCAGCCCCGCCTCGTAGTCGCGCCCGTTGCTGTCGGTCGCCGGCAGGCTGCCCCAGCCGATCTCGTTCTTCCCGTCGTCCGGCACGACCGGCCCGCACGCGCCGTCGCTCTGCCACGCGATGCCCCACGCGTCGAACGCGCGCGCGACGGCGTCGATGAACTCCGCCGGCGTCACGTAGCCGGCGTCGCCCGAGCTGACGCAGAAGTGCACGGGCACGGTCCGCCAGCGGGCGAGTCCGTCCGGGTTCGGCGGCAGCGGCGGCGGCTCGGGCGTCGCGGTCGGCGGGGCGACGGCGATCGAGCTCGCGGCCGTCTGCGTGCCCTCCGGGCCGAACACCCGGTCCCGCACGTCGCCGGCGATGCTCCGTCCCGCGAGGAACGCGATGACGGCGATCGATGCGGCCACGAGGATGTTGCGCATTACGACACCGCCGCGTTCGTCGCGCCGCCGGCGCCGGTGCGGCCGCGATCGACCTTCGGGACAACGCTGCAGCAGCGGGCACGGCGCGCAGCGCGGCGTCGCCCGGCACAGCGCCTTGCCGTGCAGGACGATGTGCCCGTGGTAGCGCTGGAACAGCTCGACCGATGCCGCCTCGGACAGCCCCTCGACGAACATCCGCTGCCAGCCGTCGTAGGTGTCGTCGTCCGGCCGCAGTCCCAGCCGCCCGAACGTGCGCCGCGTGTACGCGTCGATGACGAACGCCGGCCGCCCGGCCGCGTACAGCACGATCGCGTCCGCCGTCTCCGGTCCGATGCCGTGCGTCGCGAGCAGCGCTCTCGCAGCTCCGCCGCCGGCAGCGCGAGGAACGCGTCGAGGCCGCCGGCGCGCGTCGATCGTCGCCGCGACGGCGCGCAGCCGCTGCGCCTTCATCCGCGGCATGCCGCTGACGCGCACGAGCCCGGCGATCTCGTCGAGCGGCCGCGTCAGCAGCTCCGCCGGGTCGAGCGCGCCCGCCGCCTGCAGAGCGTTCAGCGCGCGCTCGGCGTTGTGCCAGGCCGTGTGCTGCACCAGCACCGCGCCGGCGATGACGTCGAACGGCCCGCGCGCGACGTCCGGCATCCAGTGCCAGATGTCGTCGCGATACCGCTCGTCGAGCGCGCGATAGATCTCGAGCAGGCCGGGCGGCCCGTCTGGGTGGCGGCTCACGTTGGGCAATGCAGCCGCGGGCGCCGCGACGTCAGGGCGCGACACCGGCGAACGTCCAGTACACCGGATCGACGTTCTCCCCGCCGACGACCAGCTCCCAGTGCAGGTGCGGACCCGTCGCCAGCCCCGTCATGCCCGACGCCGCGATGATCTGCCCCTGCTTCACCATCTGCCCCTCCGTCACGTCGATGCGCGACAGGTGGTGGTACGCCGTGAACACGCCCAGCCCGTGGTCGATCATCACCGAGTTGCCGCGCGTCGTCAGCATGCCGGTGAATGCCACCCGCCCGTCGGCCGCGGCCGCCACCGGCGTACCCTCATCGACCGCGAAGTCCGTGCCGCTGTGGTGCGTCGAGACGGGGCCGCCGTTGTAGCTGCGTCCCGTGCCGAACGCGGTGCTGACTGGTCCGCCCACCGGCAGGATGAACGCCCCGTTCCAGAGCTTCACCGGCGACACCTGTCGCGTACACCCGGGCGCGGATGTCCAGTTCCTTCTGCACCTGGTCCGGCGGCTGCAGCCCGTTCGGCCCGTCCGGCGGCACGGTGAGGTACTCCACCGGGAAGTCCGTCGCCGTGACCGATACCGTCTCCGTCAGCGCTTGGATCAGCGCGCCGTTCGCATCGAGCAGTGTTCACCGTCAGCGTGTAGCCGCCGGGGTCGACGTCCGGCCCGGCGCCGATCGGCGCGAAGAACGTGTCGCCCTCGCGCTGCCATCGGATACTGCCGGCCCCGGAACAGGGCCGTTGCGCCCGTCGCCGACCCGCGCGGCACGCGGATGACGAGCGTACGTCCCTGCGGCCAGCTCGAGCGCGGCTGGCGGAGGCTCCGGGGTGGACGTCTCCGTCGGCTCGGGCGTCGCGGTCGCCGTGGCGGTGGGGGTCGGCGTCGGCGTGACGGTCGGCGTCGGCGTGACTCGTCGGCGTCTCGGTTGGCGTCGGCGTGTGGGTGGCCGAAGCGCCGCCGACCACGCCACAGCCGGTCAGCGCCGCGCATGCGGTCAGCGAAGACATGACGAGAACGAGGCGCCGAAGTCGGCGAGGAGGCACGACGACAGTATAGGCGGTCGGCCGTCCGCGCGATCGTCGATCGGGAGCTCGGCGGCGGCTTAATCGATCGTGATGCGCACGGGCGCCAGTTGCGGCATGCCGCCCTGGCCGTCCGCGTCGTCGGCGGAGCGATGCATCGACTGGTGAGCGACGATCAGCGCCAGCGCGATCATCAGCATCAGCGCCGCGATCTTGAACGGGGCCAGCGGCCCCCAGATGCCGCCGATGACGCCGCCCATCGCCTGCCCGCCGGCGACGCCGAGCCCCTGCACCGCGCTCAGCGTGCCGAGCCACAGCCCGCGGCTGCCGGTATCGGTGGCGTCGAGCGCGGCGGCGGCCCACGCCGGGATGCTGATGGCGTACGCGAGTCCGGCCAGCACGACGAGGTTCACGGCGATGAACGGGCTCGTCGTCAGCGTCAGCGCGAAGATCGAGATCGACGCGACGAACAGGCCGGCGATCAGCGGCACCTGCCGACCGTACCGGTCGGCGACGTGGCTGAGCTTCCACATCGCGATGCCGGCGAGCACGGCCGGCCCCGGGAAGAGCAGCGCCATGAACGACATCTTCACCTTCAGCACGTCGTGCGTGTAGGCGCCGATCATCGGCGTGTGCAGGCTCGTGCCGATCGTCAGGAACAGCACGATGAGCGCGAGCGCGGCGATGCCCGGCTTCCAGGCATTCGGATCGGCGTGCGCGAATATCGCTTGCGGCAACGACTGGAGTGATGTGCGCGTCCGCGCTCGGCCTCCGGTCGACGCTGCGCCACACCATGCCGAGTCGCCAGCGCGCTGAACAGGATGCACATCCAGAACGCGCCCGCATACGTGACGAAGTCCACCATCAGCACGCCGCAGAGCGTGCCGAGGCCGATGCCCGCCATCTGTGCGATGTTCAGCAGCGACATCGTGCGGGCGCGCCGGCCGTGCGGCGTCGTCTCGCCGACGTGCGCCATGAACGCCGGCCACATCGTCGCGGCGCCGATGCCGAGCAGCGCCGAGAACGCGAGGAACGCGCGCGCGTCCGGCACTTCCATCATCAGCACCAGCACTGGCACGCTGCCGAGCATGCCGGCGAGCATCGTGATGCGGCGGCCGGCGCGGTCGGCGATCCAGCCGGCGATCGGCTGCCAGGCGAACTTGGCGACGCCGTACGCCGCCATCGCGTAGCCGGGGTAGGCCAGCCCTGTGTGGAGCGCCTCCGGGAGGTATTGCTGGACCAGCGACAGGAAGTAGATGCCGACGGCTGCCTGCCAGAGGAAGACCACCGCCGCCAGCTCGAGCACGCGGGCGCGCTCGCCATGGATCGTGCCTGCGGCTCTGCGGATTCCGAACATACCTACCCCACCCCTCGTGCGAGTCGGCCCTGACTCGGCTCTGTCCTGAGTATCGGCACGAACGTGCCGCCCCGGTACCGAATCAGGCCGCGCTCTTGCGCGATGCGCTTCCGGGCGACCGCGATCGCCCCCAGCGCCGCCACTCGCTCTCCCAGCTCCCCTTCGACGATGCGCACATCCACGAAGGACTGCGCGAACGACCTCGTCCGGGCCGTCTCGACCGCCGGACCGAGGATCGCATCTCCCATGTTCGTCAGCCCGCCGCCGAGGACGATGGCCTGCGGGTTGAACACATTGATCAAACTCGCCAGCCCTATCCCCAGGTAACGGCCTGCGCTGGCGATAATGGCGGCTGCTTCGGCTTCGCCTTGCTCGCTCGCCATCTGCACCGTCTTCGCGGACAGCGGCGGGTCGTGCTCGGCGATGCGCGCCGTCCGCGGCAACCCGCCGGCGGCGATCATCTCCCGCGCCCGCGCCGCGATCGCCGTGCCCGAGGCGAACGCCTCGAGGCAACCGACGTGCCCGCGCCGCACGCCGGGCCATCGACCGAAACGCCGATGTGGCCGACCTCGCCGGCGGCGCCTGACGCGCCTTCGTACAGTTCATTATCGATGATGATGCCGCCGCCAATACCAGTGCTGATCGTCACGAACAGCATGTGCCGGTAGCCGCGGCCCGCGCCGAACATGTGCTCGCCCACTGCGCCGCAGTTCGCGTCGTTCTCGAGCACCACCGGGATGCCGAGGCGCTCGCGCAGGATGCGCGCCAGCGGCACGTTGTGCCACCCGGGCAGGTTCGGCGGGTCCGTGATGACGCCCTCGCCCGTATCGATCGGCCCCGGCGCCGAGACGCCCGCGCCGAGCAGTCGC
Organism: uncultured Chloroflexia bacterium; assembly: GCA_963840385.1. Lineage (GTDB taxonomy): Bacteria > Chloroflexota > Dehalococcoidia > DSTF01 > JACRBR01 > CAYJMJ01. Next base: position 82,570 of record CAWIYS010000001.1, read on the forward strand.
GCTCGTCTCGACGCTGCGCCTCGGCCGCGGCCGCGTGCACCGCATCGACGATGCGTGCGATGACCGAATCCGGCCCCTGCGTCGCCAGCGTCGGCACGCGCGCCGTGCCGAGCACGCTCCCGCGCGTGTCCGCCACCAGCACGAGGATCTTCGTGCCACCGAGGTCGATGCCGGCGTAGAGGCCTTCGCTCACATTGCGGGACGCGCTATGGCCGCCGTCCTGTCGGCCAGTGCAGCTGCGTAGAGTTCGAGATATCGTCCGGCCGCGCGGCCCCACGACCAGTCCTGTCGCATGCCGCGCTCCTGCATCGCCCGCCACGCCGCGCGGTTCCGGAACGCCGCCAGCGCCCGCTCGACGGTCGCCGCCAGCTCGGCGGCGTCGGCGCGGTCGAACACGAAGCCGTTGCCGCGACGTGAGCGCCGCGTCGGCATCCTGCACCGTATCGGCCAGCCCGCCCGTGCGGCGCACCAGCGGCACCGCGCCGTACCGGAGCGAGATCAGCTGGCCGAGGCCGCACGGCTCGTACCGCGACGGCATCAGGAAGACGTCGCAACCGGCGTACACGCGCTGGCCCAGCGGCGGGTTGAACTCGAGCCAGATCTTCACCTGCTTCGGGAAGCGCGCCTCCAGGTCGAGCAGCTGGCGGTGCACGTCCGGGTCGCCCGTGCCCAGCACCGCGAGCTGCGCGTCGCTGCGCTCGAGGATCGGCCCGAACACCTGCGCCACGAGGTCGATGCCCTTCTGCGCGAACAGCCGCGTCACGACGCCGAAGAGCAGCGCGTCGGCCTCCGGCAATCCGGCCTCGCGCTGCAGCCCGTGCTTGTCCTCCGCACGCACATCGAGCGCGTCGACGCTGAAGTGCGCCGGAATCGCGGGATCCGTCGCCGGATTGAACTCGTCGTAGTCGATGCCGTTGACGATGCCCGACACGACGGCCGAGCGCGCCCGCAGCAGCGCATCGAGCCCCGCGCCGTACTCCGGCGTGAGGATCTCCTTCGCGTACGTGTCGCTGACCGTGTTCACGCGGTCCGCATGGATGATGCCCTGCGCCATCGCGCTGTACGCCGACATCGGGCGCCACGCCATCGGGCGACACCAGTTGCGCGTCGCCGATGCCGAAGTGGTGCGCAAAGCCGCCGTCGAAGTTCCCCTGCAGCGCCAGGTTGTGGATCGTGTACACACGCCCGGCCGCCGCCCAGGGATGCTCCGGCTGCGCCGCCAGCCGCGTCAGGAGGAACGCCGAGTGCCAGTCCTGCGCGTGCACCACGTCCGGCTACGAAGCCGAGGTGCGGCGCCGCAGCCAGCAGCGCGTCGCAGAAGAAGAGGAAGCGGTCGCGGTCGTCGTCGAAGCCGTACACCGTCGGCCGGCCGAGGTAGCGCGCGTTCTCGATGAGATACACCGGCACGCCGGCGACGTCGGCCTGCCAGACGTCGACGCGCTCATCGCCGCCCGGCCACGGCACGACGACGCCCGAAAGCACGTGCGTCAGCTGCAGGCTCGTCCGCTCGATGGCGCCGTGCATCGGCATCGCGACGTGGACGTCGGCGCCCGGCGGCGCGCAGCGCGCGCGGCAGCGAGCCCGCGACGTCGCCCAGTCCGCCGACTTTGGCCAGCGGGCTCATCTCGGCAGCTGCGAAGAGGACCTTCAAATTGGGACCTGCGGGGTGTGGGGTGACGATACCTATGTGTATCCGAAACCGCGTCGCGCCCGCAACAGCGACAACCCGGCCGCGAGTCTGTCGTCGGGCAAAACAAAACGGAGTGGGTGCCTTCGGCACCCGCCCCGCTCGTTTTGTCGAAGGCCCCGCCTCCTTCGACATACATCAGAACGGGTGTCGAGTCCCCGACGTTACAGTACGTCAAGCCCAATATTCATCCGCGTCCTATACTGCGCCGATGCCCCGCCACACACGGCGTTCCGAGTTCGCGGCGGGGGTGCGCGCGCAGCTGCCGCTGCTGCTCGGCGTCGCCCCGTTCGGCATGGCCTACGGCGCCTACGCCGTCAAGTCCGGCCTCTCGCCCGCCCTCGCCCAGTCGATGTCCGCGATCGTCTTCGCAGGCGCGAGCCAGTTCGTCGCCGTCCGGCTGATCGTCGACGGTGTGCCCGGCGCAATCATCGTGCTCACGGTACTGCTCGTGAACCTGCGCCACCTGCTGTACAGCGCCGCGCTGGCGCCCCACGTCGAGCACCTCGAACGCCGCTGGCGCTGGCTCCTCGCCTACCTCCTGACCGATGAGGCCTACGCGATCGCCGTCACGCGCTATCGCCGCAAGGACGCCTCGCCGTACCGCCACTGGTTCTTCTTCGGCACGGCTCTGGCGCTCTGGACGACCTGGCAGGTCACGACGGGGGCGGGCGTGCTCGTCGGCACCGCCGTGCCCGACAGCTGGGCGCTCGACTTCGCCCTGCCGTTGACGTTCATCGCGCTCATCGTGCCGGCGCTGACCGACCGCCCCGCGGTGGCGGCGGCGGCGGTCGCGGGCGCCATCGCCGTCATCGGCTTCCGATGGCCGTACGGCACCGGCCTCATCGCCGCCGCTGCCGCCGGCATCGTCGCCGGCGCGGCGATCGAGCGCGCGCTCGCTGCCCGAGCCCCCGATGCGGGAGGCGGCCCGACATGAGGCTGTGGCTCATCCTCCTCGCCGCGGGCGCCGTCACCGTCAGCATACGCCTCTCCGTCTTCGCGCTCGTCCCGCACACGATGCTTCCCCGCGCCGCTCGCGATGCCCTCCGCCTCGTCACGCCTGCGGTGCTTGCCGGCATCATCCTGCCGGCTGTGCTGTACGCTGGCGATCGCGGCGCCTTCGACGCCTCCCCCGCCAACGACCGGCTCGTCGCCGCCATCATCGCCTCGGCCGTCGCGCTCGTGCTACGCAACGTCTGGCTCACCATCGGCACCGGCATGGGGGCGCTGTGGCTGCTGAAGTGGGCCGGAGCGTGACGGGAGCTGTCAGTCGCTAGCTTCTGTCCCCCGTTCCGCGCGACGCGCTAAACTTCCGGCCATGACGACGGCCACATCCGAAATCGCACTGAAGGCCAAAGAAGCGAAGCAGGCCGCGCGCCGGCTCGCCACGCTGTCCTCGCAGGTGAAGAACGCCGCGCTCAACGGCCTCGCGGATGCGCTGGCGACGAACGCGCCGGCGATTCTCGCCGCGAACGCGCAGGACCTCGAGCGCGGCCGCGCCGACGGGCTCTCGTCGGCCGTCATCGACCGCCTGACGCTCACGGAGGCCCGCCTCGAGGCCATCGCGAAGGACGTGCGCAATGTCGCGTCGCTCCCCGACCCGGTCGGCGAGACGATCGAGATGCGGACGCTGCCGAACGGCCTCATGGTCGGCAAGATGCGCGTCCCGTTCGGCGTCATCGGCGCCATCTACGAGAACCGCCCGAACGTCACCGTCGACATCGCGTCGCTCTGCCTCAAGGCGGGCAGTGCGACGATCCTCCGCGGCGGCAAGGAGGCCCTGCAGTCCAATATCGTCCTCGGGCCGCGTCATCAACGAAGCGCTGGCCGCCCACGGCGTCCCCGACGGCGCCGTGCAGATCATCGAGTCGAGCGACCGCGCGATCGTCGGCGAGATGCTCCAGATGAAGGAGTACATCGACCTCGTCGTCCCGCGCGGCGGCGAGGAGTTGATCCGCTTCGTCGAGAAGAACGCCACGATGCCCGTGCTGATCGGCGGCATCGGCGTCTGCCACACGTACGTCGACCGCGACGCTGACCTGGCGAAGGCGCGCGACATCGTCGTCAACGCGAAGACGCGGCGCTACAGCATCTGCAACGCGCTCGACACCATCGTCGTGCACGCCGACGTCGCGAAGCGCTTCCTGCCCGACGTCGCCACCGCGCTCGCGGAAAAGAACGTCGAGCTGCGCTGCGACGAGCGCGCGTTCGCCGCGCTCGAAGGCCGCTCAGGCGTCGTCCTCGCGACCGACGCCGACTTCGGTAAGGAGTGGCTCGCGCTGATCGCCTCGGTCAAGGTGGTCGATTCGTACGACGACGCCGTCGACTTCATCTACCGCTACAGCAGCGGCCACTCCGACGCCATCGTCACCGAGAACTACACGACGGCGATGCGCTTCCTGCGCGAGGTCGACACGGCCGTCTGCTACGTCAACGCCAGCACGCAGTTCACCGACGGCGCCCAGTTCGGCATGGGCGCCGAGATCATCGACGCCACGCAGAAGTCCCACGCCCGCGGCCCCGTCGGCTTGCGGGAGATCTGCACCTACAAGTGGATCGTCTTCGGCAACGGACAAGTGCGGCCGGCGTAGAGCCCCCTGCGACTTTGGCACCGGCGACGCGGAGCGCGTGGCGTAGCCGCCCTCGGCTGCGCGTCCGGCGAAGCCGGACCTGCGCGGAGCGAGGCCTCGTCTGAGAATGCTGGCCGTGCGCGCTCCAATGCCCACCCGAACGAGAGCCTGAATGACGCGGTCAATTGGCCCGCTGCTTCTCCCGCGGCGGCCGCGTGCGCAGCACCTTCGTCTCCCCGTCGTGATACAGCACCGGCACGCTCTCGAAGATGTCGAGTTGCGCGGCGTAACGCAGGTCGCCGTCGAACCCCAGTTCGCGCAGCGACCGCCCGTGCGACGACTGCCCGAACATGCGCATCGCGTCGCCGCGATACCAGCGCCAGAGGTGCAGCGCCGCCCACGCTTCGTCCGTGAGCGCGACGGCCGCATCGATGCTCCCGCGCCGCCTCGACGATCGCCCCGGCCGCCGCGGTGTCCTCGAGGCTGAACGCCGTGCCACGCTCGACGCCGGCGCACATGACCGCCGCATTCAGCCCGCGGCTCGCGGCCTCGTCGATGAGCCGACGCGCGGCCGCCCGCCGGTTCGTGAGCGCGGCCGCCAGCACGACCGGCGCCGCCGACGCTTCCGCGAGCGCGCGCGTGCCGTTCGTGGTGAACATCACCGCCGACTTCCCCTTGAACGACAGCTCGGCGAACTCCGCGGGAGAGTTGCCGTAGTCGAAGCCCGCCGGCGGCCGCGATCGCACCTCGCCGCAGAGCAGCGAGAAGTTGTTCAGCGCGAGCTTGCGCGCCTGCTGGATGTTGTCGCTCACGATTGCGCGCAGCAGCCCGCCCTCGAGCATCGTGATAATCGACGTCGTCGCGCGTAACACGTCGACCACAGCGACCGCATGGTCGCGCGGGGCGCGCAGCATCCGCGGCGTCAACGCAACGGTGATCTTCATCACGTCGAGCGTACGTCGCGCCACGCGCCGCGTACAGCCGCCATCGTCAAGTTCCACCAGCTGCCCGTCAACGCACGACAACTTGACATCCGACGCCCTTCCAACCTCGAACCTCCAACGTCCGGCTCTGACCTCCCACCTCCGACCTCCCAGCACCTGTATCCTTCCGCCATGCTCCGCCGCCTGATCTTCGCGCTGTCACGCAGCCGCGCCGGCGCCCGCATCGCCATGCACGCGCCGGGCGTGCGGCGCTTCTCGCGACGCTTCGTCGCCGGCACCACCCAGGCCGATGCCGTCGACGCCGTTCGTCGGCTCAACGCCGCCGGTTTCGAGGCGACCGTCTCGTTTCTCGGCGAAGCGGTGACGACGGCGGCCGAAGTCGAAGGCGCCGTGGCGGAGTTCTCGGCGTTCGCCGCGGCCGTCAAGGCCGAAGGCCTCTGCAGCCACCTCTCGATCAAGCTCACCGAGCTCGGACTCGACTTCGACCGCGACCTCGCGCGCCGCTCGCTCGACGTCGTCCTCATACGCGCCGCAGAGGCCGGCACGTTCGTCCGCATCGACATGGAGGACTCGCACCACACGCAGGCGACGCTCGACCTGTTCCGCGCGGCGCGCGCCACGCATCGCAACGTCGGCATCGTCGTTCAGTCGTCGCTCCGCCGCAGCGACGCCGACATCGAGGCGCTCGCCGCGGAGGGCGCGCCCGTCCGTCTCGTCAAGGGCGCCTACCGCGAGCCGCCCGACGTCGCGTACGAAGCGAATGCCGATGTTGACGCCGCGTTCATTCGTCTTGCCGATACGTATTTCGCGCGCATGGCCGCAGGCGGCTCGCTCGCCATCGCCACGCACGACGCGCGCATGGTACGTGCGGCGATTCGCTCGGCCGAGGCGCACGCCGTGCCGCGCGATCGCGTCGAGTTCCAGATGCTGTACGGCATTCGCGGCGACCTGCAGCGCCAGCCGCGCGACGATGGCTACCGCGTGCGCATCTACGTGCCGTATGGCAGCCACTGGTACCCGTACCTCATGCGCCGTCTCGCCGAGCATCCGGCCAACCTCTGGTTCTTCATCCGCAACGCGCTCCGGAGGTCATGATGCCCGCTCGCGACCTCCGTGCCGTGCTGTTCGACGTCGGCGGGCCGATCAACACCGAGTTCGAGCACGAGCGCCTGATCGACGCCGACATCGTCGCCGCGCTCACCGACGAAGGCGTCGCCGCGACGCCGCAGGCGTACGCAGACGCCGTCGCGTGGGCGGTCGAGCACTTCGCTCCCGACGCGCACACCGCGATCATCACGCGGCTCGCTCGCGGCGACCTCCAGCTCGCCGAACGCGCCTACGCCGGCATGCGCCGCCGCTCCGATGGCCGCTACCCGTTCGAGCTGCGCGCTGGCATCGCCGGCGTCATCGACTGGCTCCACGGCCGCGGCCTGCTGCTCGGCCTCGCGGCAAACCAGCCGGCCACGACACTTGCCGTGCTCGACCAACTTGGCATCGGCCGCTACTTCAGCCACCGGCAGGTCTCCGGCACGCACGGCTACCGCAAGCCCGACGTGCGGCTCTTCCTCCGCTGCTGCGAAGACCTCGGCGTATTGCCGGAACAATGCGTCATGATCGGCGACCGCGTCGACAACGACATCGCGCCAGCCAGGCTCCTCGGCATGACGACGGTGCTGTTCCGCACCGGCCGCCACGCCGGGCAGCAGCCCCGCGCATGGGACGAGGCGCCGCACGCCGAAGTGCGCGACGTCGCGGCGCTCCGCGCCGTCCTCGAACACCTTCTCGCCTGACCGCCGCCCCCGCGCCGGCACTGTCCCAAGTCCACCACTCCAGCCTCGGTCGCCGTCGCTGCCTCGCCGATCCCGCTTCTCGCTTCCCGGTTCTCACTTCCGGCCTCCCGTTCGCCTATCATGCAGCCATGGCGCGCATAGAGGCCTCCATCGAGGACTTCAGCACGCGCGTGGCGACGCTCCCGCGCAGCTTCTGGCGCCGCCACGGCGACACGTCGCTCGCGACGCTGCCGGGCGGCATCCGGCTGGCGGTGCTGACGTCGCCCTTCATCGTGCGCTGGGCCGCATGGCTCGTCGCCATGCTCATCGTCTTCGTCTCCGACCTCCCGTCCTGGAACCGCCAGTTCGAGCCGTGGTTGGTGATCGGCACGATGGCGCAGACCGCCGTCGTCACCTTCTACGTCCCGGTGGTCCGCCCGGTGCTGCTGCCCGCGCTCCGCCGCTGGATCGCCACGCCCGAGAGCTACGACGTGCTGGCGCTCGGCCTCGCCGACCTCGTGCTCTCGATGATCGCCGTCTACCTGAGCGGCGGCTGGGGCAGCCCCTACTACCACTTCGCGCTCACCGCCCTGCTCATCCCGGCGTTCTTCCTCACGTTCCGCGGCGTCGTGATCCTCTGCGCGGCGTACATGCTCGCGTACATCTTCGGCCTCGCCACCTTCGGCGAGGGCGTCCGTGGCTGGTGGAAAGACAACAGCTTCATTGGCGCGATGGTGACGCCGCTGCTCGTCGCCCTCGTCCCGAACTACCTCGGCAGCGTGACGAGGGATCTGGATGCGGCGCGGCAGGACGCCGTCGACGCGCTCGGCGACAGCGAGCTGCTCCATACCGTCGCCCGCGCCTTCCTCGAAGGCGGCCGCGGTCTCGACGCGGCAGCCTCCCGCGTCGCTGACGCGATCGCCGAGACGTCGCGCTTCGATCGCCTGCTGCTCATCGTCCCCGACGTACTCGAGCGCGATAGCGAGACGCGCGCCTTCGGAATGAGCATCGATGACGGCCTGCCGCCGTACGGCGGCCTCCGTGACGCATTCGATACCGACGGCGCGCGCACGTACGCCGCCGCCGCGTTACCGACGCCGATCGACGCCGCGTTCGACGGCTGCGCCTGGACCGGCGTCGTGCCGCTGCGGTCGGCGCAGGCGATCGAGGGCTGGATCATCGCCGGCACCTACGCGCGCCCGGCCGCCATCCTCCACGAGGTGCGGCTGCTCGATGCCGTCGCCGGCCAGATCGCCCTCGGCCTGCGCAACATCCGCCTCGTCGCGAAGGTCGCCGAGCTCGCCGCCGAGGGCGAGCGCGGCCGCATCGCCCGCGAGATCCACGACGGCATCGCGCAGATGGTGTACATGCTCTCGCTGAGCCTGGAGACCGCCGTCGACCGCGTCGGCAGCGACCCGGACGAGCAGCGACAGCGGCTGAAGGACCTGACGGCGCTCGCAAAGAACGCGCTCTGGGAAGTGCGGCAGTACATCTTCGACCTGCGCCCGCTGCTGAGCGGGGACGAAGGCCTCGTCGGGGCCGTGCAGGGCCAGGTGAAGGAGTTCCAGGCCGTCTCCGACATGCCGGTCGAGGTCACCGTCACCGGCACGCCCGTCCGGTTGCCCGTCGAGACGAGCGCGGCGCTCTACCGCATCGTGCAGGAGGGCCTCGGCAACGTCTTCCGCCACGCGCGCGCCGCCCGCGTCGACGTCGCGCTCGCCTTCGTCGACGGCACCGTGCGCCTCTCGATTACTGACGACGGCGTTGGCATCAGCGAGGCCGAGCCGGGCGGCCGCATCGGCCATGGCATGGAAAACCTGCGCCGCCGCGTCGAGGAGTTGCACGGCAGCATCGACGTGCGCAGCGAGTCCGGCGCCGGCACGCGCATCGAGGTCGAGGTCCCCACAGGAGGCGGTGAATGAAGACGCGATTGATGATCGTCGACGACCACGAGGTCGTCCGCATGGGTCTGCGCGCCGCGCTCGACGTTGAGCCCGACTTCACCGTCGTCGCCGAGGCGTCGAACGGGCAAGAGGCGATCGAGAAGGCGCGCGCGCACCGACCCGACATCGTGCTGATGGATGTGCGCATGGATGGCATGGACGGCATTCAGGCCTGCCGCGAGCTGCGCAGCGAGATGCCGGAGACGCGCGTCCTCATGCTGACCTCGTTCGCCGAGGAGGAGACGGTCGTCGCCGCGCTGCTCGCCGGCGCGGCCGGCTACGTGCTGAAGAACGTCGCCCGCGCCCGCCTGCTCGAGGCGCTGCGCTCCGTCGCGAGTGGCGAGTCGCTGCTCGACTCGCGCGTCACCCGCGGCGTCGTCGAGAAGCTCGTCGCCTCACGCGCCGCCGCCGCGGCCGATGACGAAGGCGACCTCACCGCCCGCGAGCGCGAGGTCCTCGTCCTCATCGCCGAGGGCGCGACCAACAAGGAGATCGCCGCGAAGCTCGTCGTCAGCGAGAACACCGCCCGCAACCACGTCAGCCACATCCTCGGCAAACTCGGCTTCAGCCGCCGCTCAGAGGCCGCGGCCTACGCAGTGAAGAAGGGGTTGGTGAAGGAGTAGGGAGCAGTCAGCGGTCAGCCGTCAGCAATCAGCCCATGGCCGACATTCGTTTCTGAATGATGGTGGCGTATCGCTCTGACAGCCGCATCGGAACCAACACCGTAGCGCGGGCTTTTCAGCCCGCGCCATCCCTGAGTGCGTGTCTAACCTCGTGAACCGCCTATGACCCCGGCGAGAAACGGACAGCTGACGCTACTCGTCGATCTCCTTAATTTGCCGCCGACCAGTTCGGATTCCGCGCGCATCCTCGCTTGGAACACCGTAGCGCGGGCTTTTCAGCCCGCGCCATCACCGTACGCCGAAGATGCGTCAGACAGTCGCCGAGGTTTCAATCGAGAAGCTGAGTGCTGACTGCTGACAGCTTGCCCTCACTTCTCGATCTTCCGCCCCTGCTTCTCTTCGAGCCGCCCGAGCGCTCGCCCCTTGTCCGGATGCGGGTCCTTGATGAGGCCGTAGATCTCGCGGCCCTCGTGCCCTTCTGGCAAGTACTCGGTGATCGGAAGACCTTCCGAATTACAGAAGAGCAGTCAATGACAGTACTTGTACTTCTGCATCTCCTCGCAGGCGCAGATCCAGGTGCTCCGCTTCGCCTCCGCAGCCTTGTCCTCGTAGAAGTTGCACGGGCAGAGGGGACGGCCCACCTCATCGATGTGCTTCGCGAGGCCGATGACGAGGAACTCCGTGATCTCGCGCTGGGGGTGCAGGTAAGAGCCGCTCTTCTGCGCGAAGTTCTCGACGAATTTCCACATCTTGGCGATGTTCTTTGGCGAAGCCTGGCTGCGGTCCTCGTCGGTCGGCTGCTCGAGCGTCATGTGCGCCTCCAACGGTCAGTGTAGCGAAGGCGGCGTCGTGGGAGGCAATCGCACCCACGACGGCTGATTGCTGACCCCTGACTGCTGATTGCTGACTGCTGAACTCGCGGCTACTTCGGCGGGACGTGCTGCAGCACCCGGCTCTTCAGGTGGAACGTCATCGACTGCAGCGACAGCACCGGGTCGATGTCCTTCACCCGCACGTGCGACGGTGCGCGGGCCGCGATCGGGGCGTAGTTGAGGATCGCCTTTACACCGCACTGCACCAGCTCGTCGATGATCTCCTGCGCCGCCGACGCGGGCGACGTGACGATGCCGATGTCCGGCGGCCGGCCCGACAGCACCGCGCGCATCTCCTCCACCGGCCGCACGACGATGTGGTCGACGCACTCGCCGACGACGCGCGGGTCGCTGTCGAACGCCTCGACGATCTGGAACCCCTGCGGTGCGAAGCCGCCGTAGCTCAGCACCGCGCGCCCCAGCTGCCCGACGCCGACGACCACCATCGTCCACTTGCGGTCGAGTCCGAGGATCTGGTGCAGCTCCTCGAGCAGGCGCTTCACGTTGTAGCCTCGCCCCTGCTTGCCGAACCGCCCGAAGTAGCTGAGGTCCTTGCGGATCTGCGCCGGCGTTACGCCGAGTTGCGCCCCCAGTTCCTGCGAGCTCACCACCTCGCGCCCGTTACGCTCTAGCGCCGCCAGCGCGCGCGCGTACACGGGCAGGCGGTCGATGACGACGTCCGGGATCTCGATGGGCATGTGGCTCCATGCGCGGCTCGATAGCGAGGTTACGAGCGGGATTGCGCAATTTTTCGCAATGTAACATCGAGCCTCGCAACGGTCAACGCACCCTCGGGCGCTGCGTCATCAGTTCCCGCTCCCCCGCACGAAAGACGGAGGGACGAAGCTTCAGCTCCGTCCCACGCAGGTTCGACTACGAACTACTAACTACGAGCTACAAACTCCCTTACAGCTTCAGCGCCAGGATGTCCCGGTGTACCTCGCCGTTGCCCTTCACGTGGATCCGCACGTCGATCACGCGCACCTTGAGCCGCCCGGGCTCGTCGTCGAAGTACACCTCGTCGCCCTTCTGGAACCGGTACTCCGTCTCCAGCGTCGCGATCAGCCGGCCCTTCTTCGGGGTGAACGGGTCGGATTCATACACCTCGGTCTTCACGACATTCTCCTGCGCTCACTCGTACCGGAGGGCCTCGGCGATCGGGATACTCGACGCCTGCCGCGACGGGATGATCGTCATCAGCAAGGACGCCACGAAGGCGAAGAGGCCGATCCCCGTGATCTGCAACCACGGCACGTAGAAGCCGATGCTCGTACCCGGCGCGAAGTCGCTCGACTGCACGAGCTGCTGCGCGAGCAGCAGGCCGAGCCCGATGCCGCTCAGCACCCCCAGCAGCGTGATGAACGATGACTCCATGATGAAGCTCGTCGCCACCGCGCCGCGCGTGAACCCGATCGCCCGCAGCATGCCGATCTGCTGCCGCCGTTCCACCACCGTGCGGAACGCGATCACCCCGACCGCCGCGATGCCGACGAACAGCCCGATGCCCATGAACCCGTCGATCAGGTACATGAACCCCTGGCTCTGAGCTTGCTGATCCTCGATCAGCTTGCGCAGCGAGTCCGCCTGCACGCCCTGCGCGGTCAGCGTCTTTTCGATCATCTTCGCCTCGGCGACCGAGTCCGCCCCCGGCTGCAGCCTCAGCAGGTGCATCGTCGATTCAGGCTTCGGGAAGATGCCGTCGAACGCCGCCGGCGAAAGGAACAGCCCGTTGTACACCGCGCTCGCCTTCAGCGAGAAGATGCCGACGATGCGCAGCTTCTTGACCTTGCTCGGCTCCGACGAGTCGCGCACCTCGATCTCGATCGACTTGAACGACCTTACGTTGGCCTTCACATCCGACAGCATGAACCCGCCCGGCGGTCCAAAGCCGCCGCTCGGCAGCGCGAACGCATCGATGACGGCGGCGTCCGGCTCGCTGCGCAGCGCCTGCCAGACGTCCGCGTCCGTCGCGAGCCCTTCTTGCCGCGCCTGGAACTTGATCGCGTTGCCGTCGATGAAGTCCGTACTCGGGCCGACGATGCTGTACTTCGAGTAGTCGTCGCCCGTCGCGCCCTCCTTCGGCGCCATCCGCACCTCGGCGACGCGGCGGTTCGCCAGTCGCAGGTCATCCTCGCGCGCGATCGCAGAGGTGTCCTGGCTGGCCGCCTGCAGCGCGCCCTTCATGTCCGGAATGGGATTGCTCGGGTTCTCCGTGACGACGACGTCGTATCCGCCGAGCGCCTCGTTGCCCAGGAAGAGCCGGCTGAAGTTCGAGTTCATCGTCGACATCATCACCAGCGCGAACATCACCAGCGAGATCATCGCGATCGTCATGCCCGTCCGGAACTTGTTCGCCAGCGGGTACGCGACGGCCGTCCGGACCGCAGGCACCAGCCGCGGGAATCGCCCGCCGATGCGCGTCAGCGCCGCCAGCATCAGGTCCGCGTTGTAGACGATGACGAACGTGCCGGCCAGCACCATGATGAACCCGCTCACGAAGAACAGGTCGACGCCGCCCTCCAGTTGCTTTGGCGGCAGATGCCCGCCCGCGCCCAGCACCCAGTAGCCAAGCACGAAGATGCCCATCGTCGTGAAGACCGGCCGGGCTGGCACGCGCAGCGACACCAACGACAGCGCGATGCCCAGCAACACCAGCGTAATGCCGATGCCGTACGGCGACGCCTGGTTCGTCGCGAACGCCACGACGATCAGCAGCGCGCCAACGACGAGCGACAGCGCGCCCATCTGGAACACGCGCGTCAGACCCATGCCGGCAGCGACGATCGCCAGCAGGGCCGACGCAGATCCCGACCACGCCTAGCAGCACCGCCACGACGCTCGCCGCGCCCGACGTCCCGTAGATCGCGGTCGCGACGACGAACGTCACGACGCACAGGACGATCATCGGCGCCGCCAGCACCAGCAGGCCGATGCCGACCAACCACTCGCGGAGTCCGCTCGGCTTGAACACCAGCCACTTCGCGTGCGTGAGTAGCGACCACAGCCCGCCGTTCCATTCCGGCCGCGTCCGTTGCGGTATCGGGTCGGCGGCGTCGCGGATCGCGCTCACGATGTTCAGGTTCCCGATCCGCCACGACGAAAACGTCACCGTCAGGAACGTCAGCACCACACCCAGCGAGTACGACACGACGAGGCTGCGCGGGGTCACGTGAAACACGATCGACAGGTCGAACGAGCTGAACAGCGCCGCCATGACGCGCACCATCGCCATCGACACCGCGATCCCCAGCGCCGCGCCGATCGCCGCCGCGCCGACGTTGTACGCCATGCCCTCGGACATGTACATCTGCAGCAAGTGCGAGCGCTTCGTGCCGACCGCGCGCATCATCCCCATCTCCACCTTCCGCTCGGCCGCGAGCATCACGAAGATGAGGAAGATCAGCATCATGCCCGCCGCGATCGAGAACAGCCCCAGCACCACGAAGAGCGTCGTGAACACGCTGGCGACGCTGGCCGCCTCGTCGACGGCATCTGACTTCGCCGTAACAGCGCGCCAGCTGGTGCCCTGCAGCTTCTCGTTCAGCGCGTTCTTCACCTGCTTCGAGTTGTCTAACCCGTCGCGAACGCCGCCCGTGTTCGAGACCGCGATCATGTCGACCTCGTCCCGGCGGAACAGCTCCTGAGCGCGTGCAAGCGACGTCACGAGCCCGCGCGGCGTGCCGAGCACCGTCCCCGTCAGCACCCGATCCTCGACGATCTCTTTCACGGTCAGGAAATGCGGCTGCCCGAACGTGAAGACCTGGATCTGGTCGCCTTTCTTGATGTCCAGCTTGTCCGCCGCCGACTTGTTCGCGTATACGTCGTCAGCTCCCAGCGCCGAGATCGGGACTTCCCGTCCATCGGTGGTCGTAATGTCGCTCTCGAACCCCTGCATGTGCGTTGGGTCGAGCCCGACCAGTACCACCAGCGGCTCCGATTGGCCGGAGCGCGCGTCGGTCACAGGCACCGGCCCGCGAATGATGCTCACGGCGCCGTCGACGCCCGGCACGGTGAGGAATGCGTCCGCGTACTGCGTCGCCTGTCCAGACGGGATCGGCTTCGCCGTGATGACCGCCGACGCGTCGAACTGGCCGGTCTCCTTGTCCGACTGCGCCTGCACCACCTCGTCGATGCTGTGCATGCGGTTGTAGACCTGGTTCGTGATGCTGTAGTCCACTGTGTCGCCGATGCCGAACGCCGTGCTGATGATCAGCGTGCTCAGCATCAGCCCGACGACGATCAGCACCGTCTGCGCCCGCCGCCGCGGGATGTTGCGCAGGCCGATGAAGAACATCACCCGGTTGCGCAGCACGATCCAGCCGATCGTCGCCGCCGCGACCGCGAGGATCACGAGCAAGGCGATCATGATGTAGGTCATCGAGAGGCCGAACAGCTCGTTCATCGCAGAGATTCCTCCCGCACGATCTGCCCGTCCTTCATGTGGACGATGCGGTTGCAGCGCGCCGCCACTTCCGGCGCGTGCGTGACGATGACGAACGTCTGGTGTTTGCGCGCGTTCAGGTCGGTGATCAGGTCCATGATCTCGCCGGCGTTCTGCGTGTCGAGGTCGCCCGTCGGCTCGTCGCCCCAGACGATCGCCGGCTCGTTGACGAGCGCGCGCGCGATCGTGACGCGCTGCCGCTGCCCGCCCGACAGCTGCGACGGCTTGTGCCGCGCCCAGTCGCGGAGGTGTACGAGGTCAAGCGCGGTGAACGCCTTCTCCCGCGCGTCCGCAGACTTCGTTCCGGAGACCAGCAGCGGCAGCTCGACGTTCTCGATCGCGCTCAACACTGGCAGCAGGTTGTAGAACTGGAACACGAATCCCATCTGACGCGCCCGGAACTCCGTACGCCGGTTGTCGGTGAGGCTGTTGATGTCCTCGCCGTTGACGAGGATCAGCCCCTCATCGATCGTGTCGAGGCCGCTGAGGCAGTTGAGCAGCGTCGTCTTGCCGCACCCCGACGGCCCCATGATCGCGACCATCTCGCCGCGCGCGACGCTGAACGTCACGCCCCGCAACGCGTTCACGGTGACATCCTCGGTCCGGTACGTCTTCACGACGTCCCGCGCATCGATGATGAGGTCCGTACCATCACGAGATGGGGTGGTGACGGCCGGAATCGGTTCTGTCGTGGTCATCGCGTATGTCCTTCCGGTTGGTGTGGTGGGCATTTCAGGCGTCCGTAAGTCGGCGCCGAGGCTGGCCATCATCGCCTCTGGCGGGAGCCCATCGTGCAAACGGTAACAAACGGCTGCGCGCCTCCGCATCGGCCAAAAGTTGGAGAAATCGCATCGCGGATCGCCCCATCGAGCCTGCTCACGCCCGCATCACCTTTCGGAATGCGGACACGAGTAGCCGAACGTACCAGTACAGCCCGTACAGCAACGCCGCGCCCACCGTCGTCAGCACGACGCCGACGCCCGCGGCGACCAGGTGCGCGAACGCGCCCGAGTGCCCCGCGACGGTTATGGGGGCGAAGGGAATCATCGCGCCCCCGATGGCCGCGACGCCGCCGACCACGAACGCCCCGCCCGTGATCCCCAGCACAGGGATCACCACCATGCTCGGGATGCTCGCCGTCAGCAACAGCCCCGCGATCCCAAACAGCCGCGCGAGCCAGTTCGCGCCGCCGCCGCCCGAAAGCAGCAACTCCGCCCGGTACGCTCGTGCCAGCTTCTCGGCCGGCCCCAGTTGCCGCAGCACGTCGGCCGTCGATGCGCCGCCGGCCCGCGATTCCGCGATGTGGCTCTCGATCTCGCGCACGACGTCGTTGCGCTCGCCCTCCGGCACGCTACGCAACGCCTGCCGGAAGTTCGACAGGTAGGCCTCGGCCAGCGGATCGTCATGCATGGTGCGCCCCGTTTCGCTGCACGTAGCCGTCCATCGCCTCGACAAGCGCCCGCCACTCGGCCCGCATGGCGGCGAGCGATGCGCGTCCCCGGTCCGTGAGCTGGTAGTACTGGCGGGGAGGGCCTGCGTCGGACTCCTGCCAGCTTGTCTCGACATAACCATCGCGCTTCAGCCGCCGCAGCAGCGGGTAGATCGTCCCCTCGGGCGATGCCAGCTGCGGCGCCCCCGACATCTCCGTCACGATCTGGTAGCCATAGCTCGGCGCCCGCTCGATGATCGCCAGGATGCAGAGCTCGATCACCCCGCGCCGCAGCTGCGTCCCCCATTCGCCCTCGCTGCCCACCGCCATCCCTCCCTTCGGGATGTACTGTGTATCACACAGTACATGGCCGCGCAAGGTACTGCGGATGTTCACTCAAGTGGTGGGCTACCAAATGGACTCACTGAAGGGTCGTGGGCAGAAGAGCTGATGGCTGACAGCTGACCGCTTCCGTCAGTAACTCGCGACCAGTGTCTCTTCCTCGGTCGGCAGGCTGCGCCGGATCACGTCCAGGTATTCCAGCGCCACCCCAGCGCCGATGGCGACGCAGTCGAGCGGGTTCTCCGCCACCTGGCACGCGATCCCCGTCTCCTGAGTCAGCAGGATGTCGAGGTGCCGCAGCAGCGCCCCACCGCCCGTGAGCACGATGCCGCGGTCGATGACGTCCGAAGCCAGCTCCGGCGGCGTCCGCTCGAGCACGCCGCGCGCGACCGTGACGATCGTCGCCAGCGCGTCCTGGATCGCCGCCGTCACGTCCGACGTGTGCACCGTCAGCGTCTTCGGTAGTCCGCTGATCTGGTCGCGACCGCGGATCTCCATGCTCAATTCGTTCTCCAGCGGGATCGCGGCGCCGATGTTGATCTTCATCTCCTGCGCCGTCCGCTCGCCGATCATCAGGTTGTAGCGCCGCTTCACGTACGCCACGATCGCGTCGTCGAGCCGATCGCCGGCCACGCGTACGCTCTCGCTCACGACGATGCCGTACATCGAGATGACGGCTGCCTCGGTGCGCCCGCCGCCGATGTCGACGACCATGTTGCCGCTCGGCGAGTGGATCGGGATGCGCGCGCCGATCGCCGCCGCCAGCGGTTCCGGCACGAGGTGCACCGGCCGGCGCCCACCGGCCTGCTCCGCGGCGTCGCGCACCGCGCGCTGCTCGACGCTCGTCACGCCGGCCGGGATGCACACCATCACCTCGGGCTTGATCAGGTTGAAACGGCCGACGACCCGTGAGATGAAGTAGCGCAGCATCGCTTCGGTGATCAGGTAGTCGGCGATAACGCCGTCGCGCATCGGCCGGATGACCGAGATACTGCCGGGCACCCGCCCCATCATCTCGAGCGCCTCGCGCCCCACCGCGACGACGGTGTTGTCCCGGTTCGCCAGCGCCACCACCGAGGGCTCGTTGACGACGATGCCCCGGCCCTTAACGTAGACGAGCACGTTGGCCGTGCCGAGGTCGATGCCGATGCGCTTCGGAAGCATGGTTGCCCTTCCTGTGTCCTGGCGACGGCGCGGGGTGGCTCAGTCGTTGTGGGGAGATGCGGCCGGTGAAGGGCGCCGCGCGGAATCCCGGCGCGGCGCGGTCCTGCTATGCCCGATCGATGTCTGCTCCCAGCGCGCGCAGTTTACCATGCAAATCCTCGTGCGCACGTTCGATGTGGTGGACATCGCTGATCTCGGTCGTGCCCTCCGCGGCGAGCGCCGCCAGCACGCACGCGCTCCCGGCCCGCACGTCCAGCGCCGATACCGGCGCCGCCCGCAGGTGCGTCGGCCCCGTGATGATCGCCGTCGGTCCGGTGGCGACGACGTTCGCCCCCATCTTCCGCAGCTCGGCGATGTACAGCAGCCGGTTGTCGTACACCCGCTCGTGGATCGTGCTGGCGCCGGTCGCCTGCGTGAGGAACGCCGCCAGCTGCGGCTGCAAGTCCGTCGCGAGCCCAGGGTACGGCAACGCCTGCGCGCTCACCGCCTGGTAGCCGCCTTCGCCGCGAACGCGCATGCCCGCATCCGTCGGCTCGATGCTGACGCCTGCTTCCCGCAGCTTCATGATCAACGCGTCGAGGTGGTCCGGCACCGCCTCCTCCAGCTCGACCTCGCCGCACGTGATCGCCGCCGCCAACGCGAACGTCCCCGCTTCCAGCCGGTCGGCGATGACGCGGTGCTCGGTGCCGTGCAGCCGCCGCGCGCCTTCGATGCGCACGAATTGCGTGCCCGCGCCGCGAATGTTCGCGCCCATCGCGTTCAGCATCGATGCCAGGCTCGCGATCTCGGGCTCGCTCGCCGCGTTGATGATCGTCGTCGTGCCCTCGGCGAGCGCCGCCGCCAGCATGACGTTGAGCGTGCCCATGACACTGGGATAGTCGAGAACGACGCGGTCGCCGCGCAGCCCGCCGTCCTTCGTCACGTCGAACTTGTCGCCCGCCTGTGTCACCGTCGCGCCGAGCATGCGAAAACCCGCGAGGTGCACGTCGAGCGGCCGGATGCCGATTGCGTCGCCGCCGGGCGGCGGGCACGATGCCCTCCCGAAGCGCGCGATCAGCGGCCCCATCACGAGGAAGCTGGCGCGCAGCCGCGCTGCCATCGGCCCCGGCACCTCCAGGTTCGTGACGGACGCGCAGTTGATGCGCAACGATGACGTCGACAGGTGTTCCACCGTCGCGCCGAGGTGCTGGAGGATCTCCTCCATCTGCCGGACGTCGCCGATCGCCGGCACGTTGTGCAGCACGACGTCGTCGGCCGACAGCAGCGCAGCCGCCATCGCGTAATCGGCGCCGTTCTTCGAGCCGCTGACGCGCACGTGCCCGGCGAGCCGGTTGCCGCCCGTGATCAGGTACTTTGGGGATTCGTGAGACATCACCGCCAGCATACGAGATGCGCCAGATCGAGTGAAGCGCGTCCAAAGTTCGGGTCGAACCTCCGACCACATGGTCGCCTGCGCGACGGCGCCGCTGGCGACCTCCGGCAGTCCGGCACCGAGCGACCCGCGAGGACCGTCGGCGAAGGCGGGACAGACCGTCGCGTGATTCCGGGCGATGTGTTGACACAACGGCCCCGGTCATCTCATCATGCTCGAACCAGCGGACGGGAGGAGATGACGATGCCAATCTTACGAGCACCCACCCGGTTGTCCGCGGCCCGCCGCATGCTGCCCTTGCTCGTGCTCGCCCCGTTGTTCCTCCTTGCCGCAAAATGCATCGATAACGAGACGATGTACCAGGACAGTCTCGGCGACTGGCATGTCGTTGGCGAGATGCGGAACGACACCGATGTTTGGGGCGCAAACATGTTGCTGGGCGGCTCGCTCATGGACGACGCCGGCAATGTACTCGCGACCGGGCAGGCGCCCGCGTGTCCCTTCGAGCTCGCGGCCCACGGAGTCTCGGTGTTCGACGTGCAGTTCTTCCAGTCGTTCGGTCTGCATCCGACGAAGTACGAAGTCCATCCGATCGGTGGGAAGTCGCTCGACCAACCGCTGCAGCCTCTGCAGGTGAGTCTCACCGGCTTCGCGGCGAAGCGTACGTCGTCCGGAGTGACGATTACCGGCACGATCCGCGCCAGGAAGGCGTATTCCCAACAATTCGGCGGCTGTGCCGCCTTCTACAACGGCGCCGGGAAAGTCGTCAGGCAGATCACCGTCTTCGGATTCGGGAAGCTGCCGTCCAACGTAGACCAGCCATTGACGCTCCCGCTCCCGGATATCCCCGGCGACGCCACAGCCGTAGGCTTCTGGTTAGTCGAGAGCAGTGATGCTGACCCGCTGTCTTCGGATTACGGCGCCGCCGTGACCGGCAAGTTGACGATCCGTTAGGTGGCCCTCCTCTCCCCCGGGAACAAATCCGCCGCCCCCGGCGTCTTCCTGACAGGCGTTTCGCTGAAACGCGGAGGAGGAACGTCATGAAGCACCAACATCGGTTCAGGAACTGGCTCGCCGCCGCCGGCATCGTCGCCATCGTGGCCGCGAGCGCCGCATGCGCCGGCTCGTCGGCCAGCAAGACGTCGACAAGTCCGCCGGGCGGTACCGACGCGTCGGGCGGCGGAGCGTCGGAGTCGTTCAAGAGCACCACGCTCGGCAATCCCGCGAACTCGGCCGCTGCCCCGAACACGCAGGACGCCGCGAACGGCGTCGTCGCGACCGACGCCGGCCGCCAGGACGGCGGCGTGCAGCTCCCGTCGCTCCTCGACCGCAAGATCATCATGGTCGCGACGATCGACCTGAACGTCGACGACGTCGCGCGCGGCTTCGAGGACGTGTCCACCATCGCGACCGGCGCCGGCGGCTTCGTCGCCAGCTCGTCCTTCGGCCACAACGGCGACAACCAGACCGCATCGGTGACCATCCGCGTCCCGAGCGACAAGTATCAGGACACGCTCGACCGCGTCCGCAAGCTCGGCGACGTCCGCGATGCGCAGTCCAGCTCCAACGACGTCACCGAGGAGTACACCGACCTCCAGTCGCGCCTGCGCAACCTGAAGGCCACCGAGGATCAGTACATCCTGCTGCTGGGCCGCGCCAACGACATCGGCGAAGTGCTGCAGGTGCAGGACCGCCTCAACTCCGTCCGCTCCGAGATCGAGCAGGTGCAGGGCCGCATCAACCTCGTCGAGCACCAGACCGACCTGGCGACGATCACCGTCCACCTCGACCCGCCCGTCGTCTCGACGACGAAGCCCTCGACCGGCGACCGCGGCCCGCTGGAAGTCGCCGGCGACGCCTTCCAGGCCTCGCTCGACGTGCTGCTCGGCATCGCCACCGTCGCCCTCGCCGTCGCCGCGTTCTCGTGGTGGCTCGTGCCGCTGGCGCTGCTCGGCTGTTCCTCGGCCGCCGCCAGCTCCGCCCGCGCGCGCCGTAGCGCGCCGCACGCCAGACCGCAAACAGACAACAGAGGCTCGTTTCGAGCCTCTGTTGTCAGTTCCACACCGTAGCGCGGGCTTTCCAGCCCGCGCGGTCCTCGCGTGGACGGCGATCTGCCGCCTGGCGAACGCCGCTCCGGCCTCCGGCCACCGACCTCCTACGCCCTGACCTCGCCGCCTGCCCCGGCGCTTCCTCCACCGTCACCGAGACCGACGCGATGTTCGACGCGCCGCGCGCGCGCAGCTCCGCCGAGACCCGGCCGGCGAACCACTCCGCCAGCCGCTCCGCCGTCGTGTTGTCGATCGGCAGCGCCACGACGTCGGCCTTCGGGAAGACGAACCCGCGCTCGAGGAAGCGGACCTTCCAGTTGCTCATGCCCTCGTCGATCTGCAGCACGCGGCTCTCGCGCTGGAGGAGGAACTTGTGGTCCACCTCGTCGCACACCGCGCGCCCGATCGCCTTCAGCGCCGAGAAGTCGATCACCCACGAGTCCTCGGTTAGCGTCCCGGCGACCTCGATGCCGACGGCGTAGTTGTGGCCGTGCAGCGGCTCGCACTGTCCCTCGAACGTTGCGAAGTGCGCCGCCGCAAACTTCAGCTGGTTCCGCTCGACCCTGACCCGGTACTCCACGTCACTCCCTTAGCCGCCGCGTGGACGCGCATCCACTAGATCACCACCACAGCTCGCGACGGTCTGTTGTTTGTTGTCTGTCGTTTGTTGCGCCGGTCCCGCTTCTCGCGTCCCGCCTCTCACTTCCCACGTCCCGCTCCTAGTCCTCGAACCGATAGTCATTCCAGCCACCCTGGCCCGACGGCGCCGGCACCGTCGCGCCGCAGATGCACGGGAAGTCGCCGATGCGCACCCACATCGGAAAGTTGCCCTCGTAGTGCCGCCCGCACTCCGGGCAGTCCGACGTGTATCGCTTGACGTGCGGCTCGTTGACCTTCGGCTTCGGAGGCATCTCAGGCCGCCGGCACGAAGATGTAGTAGCGGTCGCCCCGCTCGACGATGAGCGGCTCATGGCCCGCCTCGCGCAGCTCGCGGATCTTGCCGGGCATCATCGCGCCCCAGCCCTTGACCAGCATGCTCGAGTTCCACACGTAGTCACGTTCTCCGAGCTTCAGCCGCGTCGGCACCATCGCCGCATCGTGCAGGTCGAGGTACGGCACCCAGACATCGGCCTCGATGTCCAGCGTGCCGAGTTCATTTGGGTCGACTTCCAGCTCCAACGTCGTGCTCCTCTCGCCGCCGTCCAGGGCGACGCGACGCATTCCATCGTACCGCCCACCATCTGTCAACGGCCCGAGCAGCCGTCCGCCATCCACCGACCATCCCCCGCCCTGTCCCGCGTCCCGCCTCTCACTTCGCAGTTCCCCTTAAGGCGCGTACGGCCGCTTCGCCGCTGCGACCCACGTCTGCCACGCCGGCTTCTCCGTGTCGTCCGTCCGCCGCAGGCCGATGTGCTGGAACACCCCCAGCGACGTGTTCCTGGCGAACGCCGGATCCCATCCCGCGAACCAGATGATGAACGGCATGTGCAGCGTCTGCGCCTCGACGAGCGCCCGCCGCACGAACGCGTCCTGCTCCGGCTCTGTGCCGTCGTTGATCCCCTGCGCCCCCGCCGCCGACGAGTACCCCATCTCGGCGATCACGATCGGCCGGTCGGTGAACGCCGTCAACTGACTGTAGTAGTTCGCCGGGATGTCCGCCGCCGACGAGTACGCGAAGCTCGGATACGTGCTGATCGCCATCACGTCGAGCTTCGGACGCGAACGACTTGATCAGCGGCCAGCTCGTCTGGTGCTTGTCCTCCGTCGGCAGGAGCGCCTGCAGGTCCTCGTACTGGAACGTCACCGTCACCTGCGTGTCCGGCGAGATCTCCTTCACGCGGTCGTACGCCTCGTCGTACAGCGACACGAAGTCGCCGAGCGCCTCCGGGTTCTTGTCGAGGTAGAGGTTGATCTCGACGCCCAGCGCCAGGTACGCCGGCTTGTAGTTCAGCGCCACGTACTTGGCGTACGAGACGAACGCCGCGCGGATGTCCGCATCGGCGAACGTCTTGCCCGACGACTCCGGCGGCAGCCCCGCCAGCCGATCGCGCCCCGTCGAGCTGTCCGTCGGGTCGATGGCGAAGAACAGCCTGAGCTTGCCGTCGTCGACGGCCTGCTTCTCGGCCGCGGTCGTGTCGGCCGTCGTCTGGCTGACGTCGGCGCCCGGCATGAACTCGGCCCACGGCGACGTTGCGCTGGATCAGCACCATCTCGCCCGTGTCGCCGGCGAGCTTGAACGCCTCGTCGTACGACTTCGCGTTCAGCTCCCGGGGCAGCGTGCTGATCCCCATCATGAACGAGCGCGCGTCGCCCTCCGCGGCGTCCCGCGTCCGCTTCGCCCCGCCGCCCGCCGCACGATGCCGACGGCGATCGCCACGAGCGCGATCGCACACGACCAGAACCGCGCGCATCAAGTTGCCACTCATCCCCGCACAGGCTCATCAGCTGTCAGCTCACTCAGCCATCAGCCGGATCAGCTATCAGTGCTCGTCCGCATCGGCGCGCAGATCTCGCGAAGTCCGTCGTTCCGCCGTCGTGACGCCCCGAACTACCAACTACTCACTACCGACTACCAACTCCCCCAGAAACCGCTCCATCTCCCGCGGGCGACCGCACCCGCACGAACCGCACGTGCGCCAGCTCCGCGCCGGCGGAAGTAATCGATGTACGTCCGGTGGTACTTGAAGTGCGCCTTGACCGCCCAGAGGAACAGCGAGTCCTTGCTCATGAACTGTTCTCGCAGCCGCTCGCGGTTGCCGTTCCACAGCTCCTCGTTCCGCAGGCGGCGCGAGAACGTGCGACGCACCAGCCGCGTGAAGACGAGCGGGAACCAGTAGTCGAGCCACACGAACGCGTCCGCGCGCACCCACGCGATGTCGTAGATGTGGCTCGCGTAGCCGCCGTCGAGCACCCAGCGCGGCGCCTCGACCGCCCGCGCGACGCGCTCGCGGAACACCGGGAGTCTCCGCCGGCGTCCAGTTCGCTTCCCACCACAGCGCGTCCAGCTCGATGTGCTCGCCGCCGATCATCGCCGCCGCCCGGCGCGCAATCGTCGTCTTCCCCGACCCCGTCGTCCCGGCGATGACGAGGCGGCGGATCGGGGTGTGTGGGCGTTCAGGTGAGTTGGTCATTGTGTGGGAGTGTTGTCGCTCTCGAGCCAGCGGTCAGCGGTCAGCTCGCGCGCACACCCTGTCATCCTGAGCGAAGCGAAGGATCTTCTCCGGCCGGGCTCTGCTGCCGCGCTCGCTGCCGACCTCGCCGGCCGCCGAACGCATCCGCGCAATCTGCGTAATCTGCGGTTCCCAGTCGCCCCTAATCGCCGAGCGCTTCCGACTCGTCGCTCCGTCGGCACCAGCACGATATCCCCGAACGCCGCGTCCTGCAGCGCATCGAGCACGCGCGACTTGATCAGCTCCAGCACCGCCATGAACGAGACGATGATCTCCATCCGCGACCGGCACTCGCCGATCATCGCGGCGAAGCTCACGCGGCCGTCCGCGGCGAGCTGCTCGCGGATCAGGCGGATCTTGTCGCGCACCGAGATCTTGTTCGTGTGGATCACCGCCGCCGGCTCCTCGTCCGGCGTGCGGGCGAGCGCGCTCGACCACCATCTCCTGCAGCAGGCTGAGCGTCACGCCGTCGAGCCCCGTCGGCGCGGGCATCTCCGGCGGCGGCGCGATGCGCGGGTACGAGTGCAGCCCCGCGGTCTCGATGTCGCGCAGCCCGCGGGCAGCCTCCTTGAACAGCTTGTACTCGACGAGCTGGCGGGCCAGGTCGCCCTCTTCGTCCTCGTACGGCTCCGCCTCCAGGCTCGTCCGCCGGCGGCCGCGGCAGCAGCGCGCGCGACTTCAGCAGCAGCAGCTTCGCGCCGATGGCGATGAAGTCGGCGAGCGCGTCGATGTTGATCTGGTCGGCGGAGTGGAGGTAGGCCATGTACTGGTCGGTGACGGCGACCAGGGCGATGTTGGTGATGTCCAGCTCTTCGCGCTCGATGAGGTGGAGCAGCAGGTCGAGCGGCCCCTCGAACGCCGGCAGCGTGAGCTGGTAGCCCTCGGTCTCGTGCATGACCATCGGGGGTGATGATAACGGAGTTGCGCGAGGCGAGACGCGAGTACTTGGAGCTGGGCCTGACGAACCGCAACGCCGCGGATGCACGAACGACGACGGTGTCCGGCCCGCGTGGCCGTGGTTCGGCGCCGCGTGACTCCCTGGACCCGATCGGGAGGACGGCGCGGCTATGCGGCGTTGCGGCGCTCGCGCCGCTCGCGAAGGACTTCGCGAATCTTGTCCGGTGCCATCGGTCGGGCGAAATAGAACCCCTGGCCGAGTTCGCAGTGGAGCGACTTGAGCCGGACGAGCTGCTCGGCCTGCTCGACACCCTCCGCGACGATCTCCAGCTTGAGCGTCCTCCCCAGATCGACGATGGCGCGTTCCAGGTCCTGGTCGGTCGAGTACTCGCCGCCCGAGGCGAGATAGGACCGGTCGATCTTCAGAATGTCGAACGGAAACTGCCGCAGATAGCTCAGCGATGAGTACCCCGTCCCGAAGTCATCGATCGCGAGTCGCACGCCGATGTCCTTGAGTTGCCGCAGTGATCGCGAGCGACGCCTGCGTGTCACGCATCATCACGCTCTCGGTGATCTCCAGTACGAGGCTGCCGGGTTCGATGCGGGCATCTCTTGAGTGCCCTCGCGACGTCGTCGACGAAGCCCGGATTCAGGAGCTGACGGGCGGACACGTTGACGTTCATCGCAAACGGCAGATCGTGCCTGAACTCGTCGTACCACTCGCACGCTTGCCGGCATGCCTCACCCAGCACCCATCGACCCAATTCGATGATCGCGCCCGTTTCCTCCGCGAGCGAGATGAAGTCGTCAGGCTGAATCTGACCGCGCGTCGGATGGTTCCAGCGCACCAACGCCTCGACACCCGCCACTTCGCCCGAGGCCAGCGAGAGGATCGGTTGATACTCGAGTATGAACTCTCCGCGCTCCACGGCACCCTCAAGGTCGCCGGCGAGGTCGAGCCGGTCGAGGGCGGCGGCGTGCATCGCTGGCTCATAGACCTCGTACCGGTCCCTGCCGCGCGCCTTCGCCGCATACATGGCGACGTCGGCGTTCCGCAGGAGGACGCCGGCGTCCGTTTCGCCCGCGCCGACGGCGATGCCAATGCTCGCGGGGACCACGACGTCACGCCCTTCGACGCGCACGGGCGTGCGTTGGGCGGACAAGATACGAAGGGCGGCTTCGGATGCTTCGTCGATGCCGCCAGGTCTTCGAGCAACACCGCGAACTCGTCACCGCCCAGCCGGGCCACCGTGTCTTCCGGGCGTGTGCACGCCTGCAGCCGGCGCCCCACTTCGGTCAGTAGCGCGTCGCCGGCGGCATGGCCCAGGCTGTCGTTGACGGACTTGAAGTTGTCGAGATCGAGGAACAGTACCGCGAGCTGGTTGGCTCGACGGACCCTGCGGTCAAGCGCGTGCGCCAGTCGGTCCGTGAACTGCGCCCGATTGGCAAGCTGCGTCAGCGGGTCGTGGAACGCCTCGAACCTGAGCTGCTCCTCGAGCGCTTGCCGCTCGCTCACGTCGCGGATGTTGAGGACGAGTCCGCGGACCGCGGCATCGTCTCGGTGGTCGGTGCCGGCGATCTCGACGTGGATCCAGGCTCCATCCAGTCGCGCGCAGACGCACGGCTGCCGAGTTCGTCGCACCGAGCGCTCTCATCGTGTCGGTGATGAAGGAGACGATGCGGTGCACGTCGTCGGGGTGCGTGAGGTCCGGGAAGCTTGCTCCCAACGATGTCAGAGGCTGCGTAGCCGAGCACGCGTTCGATCGATGGGCTCTGGTAGATGATCGTCCCGTCGGGCTCGAGCACGGTGATGAGATCCGATCCGTGCTGCACGAGCGCGCGGAACCGCTGCTTCACTCGCCTCGAGCTCCTCGGTGCGCGCTTCCAACTGTTCTGTACGTGCTTCGAGGTCCTTGGCGAGGTATGCGTTCAATTCGTCGGAGCGCCGGATCAACGCCTCCGCCATCCGGTTGACGTCCCCGCCCACGTTCGCCAGCTCGCGTGGGCCGGATTCGGGAACGCTGGCCGACAGGTCGCCGCCGGCGATCGTCTGCGTCGTCAGGCTCACTTGCTCCAACGGGCGCACCAGCCAGCGGAAGGTCGCGAGACCCCAGCACGATCTGGAAGATCGCCCAGGTGCCCGCGATAGCGAGGGAGAGGGCGAACGATCGATTCTGCGCCGACGCGTCGTTCCGCTGCGCGGCGGCGAGCGCCTCGCGAGCGTCCAGCACCGCCTGGTTCACGTCCTGGCTGAGCGTCGTGGCGGAGTTGATCAGGTCGGTCTGCCCGGCGATGGCAAGCGCGCCAGCGATGTCATTCCGCTCCACAGCCTGCAGGATGAGCCCCTGGCTCACGGCCACCTTCTGGTGCAGAGCCGCAATGTCGTTGACGCGGGCGAGTTCGGCGGGTCCAAGCGCCACCGCGCCTGTCCCGGCGGCGGCAAGTGCCAGGTCGGCCTTCTTTCGGTCCTGGACGAAGCTCTGCGCGTACTCGAGGCTGGTGGAGCGCGTAGTACGCCAGGAGGTCGGTGGCTTCGGCCGTGACGGCGATCTGCACGTCCTCGTAGAGGGCGATCTGCGCGACTTCCAGGTGGACTCGATGGTCGGTCTGCGAGCGGTGGTTCGCGCTCAGGTAGAGCACATACGCCAGCGTCGCCGCAACGACGACGGCGGCGGCCATGTAGGCGATGGTCACCCGGCGGATCGACAGCCGATTGCGACAGCATGCTGGTGACGTGCTCCTGCCGCGGCGCTAGGCCGATCGGGCGTCGTGTCGCGGAAGTATCGTCACCGCAGCGCCGTGCGGCACGTTAGGGATTCCCCTTACGGGCGGATTGAGGGATTCGCCGTACTCCCTCGCGACGGCGCCGGCGCGCTCGGCGGTTTCGCGCCGATCGCGATGAAGTCGGTGCGCGCGTCGAGGTTGAAGCTGGTCGCGCCCTTCACAAGGTGGCGAGGGGTGAGGCACCGAGTTTGCGAAGTGGGGATTTCGTTTTGCCACTTTTTATTTTCGCGTGGTGCCCGGGACCCCGATGGGGGCGGGGCGTTCTTGGCGGGGTGGTTGAGCGAGCGCCTGGGAGGCCTGAGCATGCTGGAGCTGTGGTTGCCGGAGCGGACGCCGTTGAAGCTGTCCTTGGGGGCGCCGGTGCCAGGTCGCTTGCCGCCTCTCGGCATGGCGTGGCTCCTTTCTCGATCTGCGCGAGGGTACGACGGGCGGCGGGGGAAGTCCTAACGGGGGTGTCACCCGCGAGGGGGACGGAGGGGAACCGCAGATTACGCAGATTTCGCAGATGGGGCGGAGCCGCTGCCGCGAGTCGGCATGGTGTGGCTCCCTTCGTCGATGCGCGCGGGCGTGCACACGGGCGAGGGTACGACGGGCGGCGGGGGAAGTCCTAACGGGGGTGTCACCGTGAATGACAGCGGATGGATTGGCCGCGTTGTCGTGCCCCAGGCCCTGTGGTATCGTGGGCTCACGGCGTGTGCCGTTTACGCCAGAATTTACCAATACGGGCAGAGGAGTGTGCCAAGATGGGGCGCAAGGCTGGATCGAAGAATCGCAATTACCCGTCGATGCTTCTCGACCAGGCGACCGAGGTGGCAACGACAATCCAAGACCAAGCGTCAGGCATGCAGGTGAGTAAGCTTACGTTGGCGCAACTCATGGATCGCTCGCCAAGTTCGAGCGAATTCCGAGAATTGCTGTTGGCTTCACGCGCGTATGGGCTCACGTCCGGTGGTGTGAACGCTGATCAGTTCGACTTGACGCCGCTAGGCGACCAGGCAACGGGCGGTGACGAAATCGCTGCGCAAAAGGCCCGCCAGAAGGCAGTCTTCAACATCGAACCGTTCAGAACCTTCCTCACGGCCTACAACACGAAAAAGGTGCCTTCGGCGGCTGCACTGACCGAGTTCTTAGTTACAACCGCTGGCGTTGCGCCCGGAGAGGGCCGACGAGTGCGATCGAGCACCTACTTGCTGACGCCCGCTCTGCGGGCCTTCTTCGCATGCTCAAGGGTTCTGAATGGGTCGACCTCTCCGGGACGGATGGCGGTGCGAACGAGAGCCTGGTGGAGGAAGGTGGGCCCGATGAAGATGAAGACCGTGCGTCGGTGGACGATGTCACTGCCGTGGATATCGCCGTTAAGCCAGCCGTATCAGAGGTTCCGGTGGGCTCATCGGAAACGAAAAAGGTCTTCATTGCCCATGGAAAGAACAGGACACCGCTTGATCAGTTAAAGAAGGTTCTAGATCGGTTCAAAGTAAAGTACGCAGTTGCTATCGATGAGCCCCATAGCGGACGGCCGGTGAGCGCTAAGGTTGCCAGCCTGATGCGTGATGAGTGCTCCTCCGCGATCTTCATCTTCACTGCCGACGAGCGTTTCCTTCGTGAGGAGCAGGATGGCAGCCACGTGGAGGTCTGGCGGCCGAGCGAAAACGCGGTCTACGAACTCGGAGCGGCGTCCGTTCTCTACGACCGGAGAATTGTGATTTTCAAGGAGAAGCGGGTCACGTTTCCGAGCGACTTCAACGACCTCGGCTATATCGAGTTCGATGCGGATCAGTTGGACGCGAAGACGGCCGACTTGTTTTCCGAACTTGTCGCCCTTGACGTTCTTGAGGTGCGCGCCAAGGGCTAATGTGGGTTGCAGACAATATGAAAGGTAGGACGCACAATGCCCATGACAAACCTAGCCCCTGAGGTCCAAGTGAAGCTCGTCGACCACGCTTGGGATGCGGTGAAGGGCTCGCGCCAGCCGGGCGGTGATGCAGAGGTTCAGATTGAGCGTCTCATCAAACTGTTCAGCCAACTTGTCGATGGGCTGGCCAAAGGCGTTGAGGGGGCCGGCGACAAGTAGTTCCCGTCGACGTGAACGAGATGGTTCGTCAATCCGGGCTCCGTGCCGACGGGAGACGTGGCCCAAAGGAGGTACGAGTCGGGCGATGTCGCCGCGTGCGTGTCTCGCGCGCCCCCAGGCTCGCGCCGCAGCGCACGTCCGGTCGGTTCGCTCACGGTCGGCAACTTGCTCGCGCTCGTGCACGAGGGTGTCGCGCCGCACCGTGGGCCCGCGGCTCTCAGTCTTGGTAAGTCTCGCCGGGCTTCCAGCCCAGTTCGGTTAGGCGTCTGTCGACGTCTTCGCCATTGGGGAGAGAGTAAGTTCCGACGCCATCGTGCCAAGTCCCTAGGCTGTCTACTATCACGAACCTACCACGAACCCTGAAGTAGAGCGGGTTGAAGTAGAGACGCACCTTGTCTGCAAAGTCGTTCAAGCGGATCGTGAGCCTAGACAAGAGCGCGTAGTTGACTTGAGACCAGTGCTCCTCCTCTTCGCGAAGCCTCTGGTAGTCCGGATGCCCTACTCGTCTGTAAGAATGGTCAGGGCCGTACCACCGATCTCTGAGTGGCTCCGAGTTGCTAAAGAAATGAAAGACGTAGTCGCTGTAGGCGTCGACAAGGAACTGGATTGACGTTTCCAGGTCGGCGAGGGTGCCTGGCCAAATCGTCGCGAGCATGCGATGCCCCAACATCGCTTGCGCTTGAAGGGCCGCGTCGCTCACGCGGTCATGGATCGCGTTCTCGATGAACGAAGTCCACCGGTCGAGTTGAAGAGCCGTCGTTATCGTGTCAATCAGATCCGCGTAGACGAGTTGCCCGGGGTCGACGACTGCGCCCGTCAGCGTTTCGGACACCCACATTTCGTGCGCCGACTTGATGCCATGAAGGCGTTCTACTGGGTACGCAGCGTGGTCGGTGTCGATCAACCTGTGGTGCGATGGGCAGAGGAGGATGTGATCTGGAATACGCCGCCGCGATCGGTGCTCGGTCAGGATGCTCCTTCCTCGGGGACCGTTCGCCTTGTCGGGAACGATGTGGGCCATCTGGCCGAGGGTCTTGGCATCTGCCGTCGGCCGCATCATGTGTGAGGATTGATGTCGCAGTCGGCGAACGAGCATCGGCCGGCTGCCCTTCCCCAGAGTATCCTCCCGATCCTTTTCGGATATGTCCGCCATCGAGCGTAACTATACGCCGATCGACTCCGGCGCGACTGTCGACACGCTGGCGCCTGTTGTCTTTTGCGGCGCGGCGTGGCTGCGCCGCCCGCTACACTCCCGCCATGCCGCCTCGACGCGTACGCATTGCCGCCGACGGTTCGCGCCGGACCGCGCGGCCGGCCGGGTCGCTCACCATTCGCGACTTCCTCGCGCTCGTGCACGAGGGCGTGGCGGCGCGCCTCGGGCAAGCGCTCGACGGGTTCGAGACGCGGCAGCGGTTCGGCTACCTGCAGTTCTTCCGCGGCTCGCCCGCCATCCACTACGAGGTCTGGGCGCAGCGCAAGACCGCGCGCGTCGAGATCGGCCTGCACTTCGAGGGCGAGCGCGACCGCAACTACGAGGCGGCGGAGCTGCTCGCTCTGCGCGCGCCCGACGTCCAGGCGGCCATCGGCCCGGAGTACGAGCTGGAGGAGTGGACGCCGGTCTGGACGCGGCTGCATCGCTCGTTCGCCGCGCCGTCGCTGACGCCGGAGCTGGCCGACGAGGCGGCGGAGCGCGTCGTCGCGCTGATGCGCGGCCTCGAGCCGATCATCGAGCAGATGGAGCTGCGGACCTAACCCCGGCCCCTTCCTAAAGGGAAGGGGAGCCTGGCACGAGGAGAGTTGCGAGTGAGACGAGAAAGGATCGTCGCCGGGCAGCACGTCGATGGCGCGAAGGTTGAGCGGGCGCGCGAGATGCGGCGAGCGCCGACGGCGGAAGAGCGGCTGCTTTGGGAACGGCTGCGGCGCAATGCGCTCGGTGGGCTTCACTTTCGGCGACAGCAGATCATCGACGGGTTCGTCGCGGATTTCTACTGCCATGCAGCAGGTCTAGTCGTCGAGGTCGACGGCCCCATCCACGCGGAGCATCCATCGTACGACAACGAACGCGACGCTGTTCTCAAGGCGCGTGGCTTGGGTGTCCTGCGTTTCTCAATCGACGAGATCCGTTCAGATCTGCGGTCGGTGCTTGCGCGAATTCTTGAGGCGGCGCACCAATCGGAGCTCCCCTTCCTTCATAGGGAAGGGGCCGGGGGTTAGGTCGATGATCGATTGTCACACGCACCTGCAGCCGCACGGCGAACAGCCGCCGATGACGCGCGAGCGCATCGACGAGTACGTGCGCGCCGGCGCCGCTCGCGGCGTGACGACGGTCTGCATCACGGAGCACCTCTTCCGCTTCGAAGAGGCGTACAAGCTGCTCTACGGCTGGTGGGAAAGTGATCCTGACCCGAAGCTCGCTTCGATGGCGGACCAGTACTGGCGCGACCACGTGTCGGGCAGCGTCGCCGACTACGTGCGGCTGGTCGAGGAGGCGAAGAGCGCCGGCGTGCCAGTGTTGCTCGGGCTGGAGATGGACTGGATCCACGGCAAGGAGGACGAGCTGCGGCGGTTCCTCGCGCCGTACGGCTGGGACATCGTGCTCGGCTCGGTGCACTACATCGGCGCCTGGGGCTTCGACGAGCCGGCGTTCATCGACGAGTGGTCGCGGCGCGACGTCGCCGGCGTCTGGGGCGACTACGGCGCGCTCGTGCGCGAGCTGGCGGAGAGCGGCCTCGTCGATGCGCTCGCGCACCCGGACCTGCCGAAGGTGTTCGGGCATCGTCCGGCCGACGAGACGCCGCTGCACGACGCGATCCTCGCCGGCGCGGCTGTGCACGGGACGGCGGTGGAGCTGAACAGCAACGGGATCCGTCGCTGCAAGGAGATCTATCCGGCGATGCCGCTGCTCGAACGCGCGCACGCCCTCGGCCTGCCGATCACCCTCGCGTCGGACGCGCACACGCCGGACCGCGTCGGCGCGAACTTCGGGGAACTGGTCGCCTGGGCGCGCCGCGCGGGGTACGAGCAGGCGCACGCGTTCGTCGCGCGCAAGCCAGTGGCGTACGGGCTGTGATGGCGGCAGAGATCAGATCGGCAGCATCGCAGACGAAGACGATGGCGTCTGCGTCCGAGCGAAGCGAAGGATCGCGCCCGGCAGCGAGCGCAGCATCGCGCAGCGCGCCGCGTATCGTGCGCGGGAGCGGGCGCTTCGCGAACGAGCATCGATTGCCGTGGAAGATGCTCGCGGCGCTCAGCACATGGCCGTGCGGCGGCTTGACAACGGCACCTATACTGCCGGTATGGCAACCCGCAGCTGGTTCGACAGCGAGAAGTTGCTGCCGGGCGAGCGCCTCCTCCGCTCCGCGCCTGCGCGGATCCGCACGGATGCTCCGCCCCACTGGTGGGAGGGCGAGCTGATCCTCACCAGCGACCGGCTCTTCTTTCTCCCATCCGTCGATGAGCCGTTCCTGGACGACACAGCGTTCTGGCTGGCCGACATCGACTCGTGGCGCAGCGCGCGCCGCAACCGGCTGCTCGTCGTCGTCGATGACGTCGAGCGCGAGTTCGAGCTGACGTCGATGCAGCCCGGTCGCGCTGATCGCCGCAGCGCGCGGCACGCTGGGCGCGCGATCTGGCGAGCGCGCGCGCCGTCGCCCGCCCGCGGCCCGACGAGGGCCGCCGCGCCGCAGGATGAAGTTCGCCGCCGTGGCCAGCCTCATCGGGCTGGCCGCCGCCGCTATCGTCACTGTCGTTCTCGTCTTCGCTAACTCCCGCGGCCCCGGCGCCCTGGCGGTGCAGATCGAGCCGTACACGCCGACGCCCATCCCGGTGACCGCGACGCCGGCGCCGCCGTCGTACCTCGCGGGCCTGGAGCGCGCCGACGGCGCGTCGACGCTCATCGCCTGCCTCGACGCGAACCAGGACGGCCGGCTGGACGGCAACGACTCGCCGGAGCTGGAGGGCCTCGACATCGAGCTGGCGGGCGGCGCGTGCGGCGACGTCGTCCACACGAGCGACTACTTCATCGGCGCGCCCAGCGACGACTTCGGCTGCGACGGGGCGCGCGCGCCGCTGCTGATCGTCGCCGTGCCGGGCGCGCTGTCGAACCTGCTCGACACACGCGGCACGGAGAGCCTCGGCCTGGTCGACATCGTCAACGCGTGGGCGACCGCGCGGCGGCGGCGGGCATCGCGACGCAGATGATCCTCGCGCCGTCGGCGGTCGATGGCGGCGTGCCGGCGCAGACGAGCATGGAGCGCTGGCTGGCGCACGACCTCGCGCGCCGTCTCGACGAGACGCCGTGCCTGCGGGCGGTGATCATCGGCCACAGCCACGGCGGCGTGACGGTGACGTCGGTCGACGGCGGCGCTCGACGACCGGTACGCGGACCGGCTGCTCGGCGTGGTCCTCGACCGGACGACGGCGCTGTACGACCGCAACGCGACGGAGGTCCCGTCGCGGGCGCGCATCCTCAACTACTACCAGGTGAACGAGGGCTGGCACGGCGTGCCGCTCGACCGGCCGAACGTCGTCGACATCGACGAGTCGTCGGCGCGGGCGCCGATCGCGGCGAGCGATGGCGGCGGCGGGCTGGCGCTCGTCAGCCACAAGACGCTCGACGACTCGGCCGGAGGTGCAGCAGCGCGTCGAGGACGCGGTGATGGGGTGGGCGGGCGGGATGTGAGCGGTGTGAGGCGAGAGGCGGGAGCGGGAACCACTACAACAGACGACAGACAACAGAGCGTGACGGCAATTCGCCTGAACGGCTCTGTCGTCTAGTCGTGCCGCAGCCGCGGCTACAGCTCCAGCACGGCGAAGAGGCCGAGGTGGTCGGACGGGAAGAGGTTCGCGTCGTACGGCGACGGTTTGTCGAAGGCGAGGCCGGCGTCGACGACGCGGAACTCCGGTGAGACGAAGATGTAGTCGAGCGTGCCGTGCGGTGAGTCGTCGTACGTGTTGACGGGCGTGGTCCACGTCTTCTCGGGCTCGCGGCCGCTGCGCCGTCTCGACGGCGGAGCGGAAGCGCGACTTCATCAGTTGCACCGCCGGTTCGGGCGGCTCGGCGTAGGCGTTGAAGTCGCCGGCGATCACCGTCGGCAGGCCGCGCGCGTCGCGATCGAGCCACGCGAGCAGGTGCTCGAGCTGGACGACGCGCTCCTGCTGCGCCTCGGGCGGGTGGTGCAGGTGCGTGTTGACGAAGACGAACGGCCGGTCGCCGCACTTGAACACGAAGCGCTGCGCGACGCGCTCGAACGTCATGAGGTCGAGCACCTCGTGCTCCTCGAAGCCGATGCGCGACATCGTGGCGATGGCGTGGAAGCTGGCGCGGGTGTCGGGGTTCGTCGCGTGCTTGATGCGGTAGTGCGGCTGTTCGGCCATCCGCTTGTTGATCTGCCGGCAGACCCACATCCCCTGGTCGATAACGAGATCGACCTCCTGCAGGCCGATGACGTCGGGCGCCAGCTCCTCGAGCTGGTCGATGACGAGCGGCGCGCGCATGCCCCACTGCCCCATGCGGTTGAAGAGGTTGAGCGTCGCGAGCTTGACGGTGGGCATGGGGTGGTCCTTTCGGAGTGACGTTGTGTCAGGTAGAGAGGCTACAGCAACGGCGTGAGGCACAACAGACACAGAGAATAGACGACAGACAGCAGAGAGCAGAGAACGGGAATCCACGGCCTAACCCCGGACGTCGCATATGCCCGCCGGTCGCGGCCGCTCGCTCGCGCCTCCGTAGCGCACGTGGTGTAATGCCGCGCGACACGAACATGGAGTACGGAGAGCAGCGATGTATCGAATAGCAGTCATGCCCGGCGACGGCACCGGACCGGAGGTGGTCCGCGAGGGCCTGAAGGTGCTCGAGGCGGCGGCGGCAAAGACCGGCGTCAAGTACGAGCTCACGAACTACGATCTCGGCGGCGAGCGCTACCTGCGAACCGGCGAAATCTTGCCGGATTCCGTGCTCGACGAGCTGCGCGGCTACGACGCGATCTTCCTGGGCGCCATCGGACACCCGGATGTGACGCCCGGCATCCTCGAGAAGGGGCTGCTGCTGCGCGTCCGCTTCGAGCTCGACCTCTACGTCAACCTCCGGCCGATCAAGCTTTATCCCGGAGTCGACTGCCCGCTGAAGGACAAGGGGCCGAAGGACATCGACCTCGTCGTCATTCGCGAGAACACGGAAGGCTTGTACGGCGGCTCCGGTGGGTTCCAGTACAAGGGCACGCCGCAGGAGGTGTCGACGCAGGTACACGTGACGACGAGGTTCGGCGCCGAGCGCGCGATCCGGTACGCCTTCGACGTCGCGAGGCGGCGCAACAAGGACCGCAAGCTCACGCTGTGCGCGAAGACGAACGTGCTGACGTTCGTCAGCGACACGTGGTGGCGCGCGTTCAACGAGGTCGGCGAGGCGGACTATCCCGATATCAAGCGCGACTACGCGCACGTCGACGCGACGACGATGTGGCTCGTGAAGAACCCCGAGTGGTTCGACGTGATCGTCGTCGAGAACATGTTCGGCGACATCATCACCGACCTGGGCGCGATGATTCAGGGCGGGCTCGGCGTCGCCGCGGGCGGCAACATCCACCCCGGCAAGGTGTCGATGTTCGAGCCGATCGGCGGCTCGGCGCCGAAGTACACCGGTCAGAATGTCATCTGCCCGATCGCGGCGATCGGCGCCGCACAGATGATGATGGACTCGCTCGGCGAGCACGAGACTGCGAACCGAATAGAGGGCGCGATCGAGAAGTCGCTCTCGTCCGGGAAGATCAAGTCGCTGAATGCGGGGAAGATGGGGATGTCGACGTCGGAGGTTGGCGATTACATCGCCGGGCTGGCGTCGGAGTGAGGGGGAGCGGTCAGCTCAGCTGTCAGCTCTCAGCGTGGCCATGCACAGCCGAGGGCGGCCCTGTGCCCGACGGGCAGAGTGTTCGGCCGGTGAGCCTCTATTCGCGCGCCGGGGAACGCGCGGGCTGAAAAGCCCGCGCTACGGTGTGCGGCGGAGATGCACAGCCGAGGGTCGGCGTGTGGCCCCCGCTGCAGAGTGCGTCGGCCGGTGAGCGTTGTCATTGCGAGCGGGGAACGCGCGGGCTGAAAAGCCCGCGCTACAGTTTGGGTTGATGGTCAGCTCGCGGCCGCGAGTACGTCATCGTAGAGGGCGGCGACGGCGTCCGTGACGTGTGACCAGCGGAAGCGCTCGACGGCCTCGCGGCCGGCGCGGCCGAAGGACGCGCGCAGCTCGTCGTTGTCGAGCAGCAGCTCGAGCCGCTCGGCGAACGGTTCGGCGCAGCGCCACGGGATCAGGTAGCCGGTCTCGCCGTCGCTGATCGTCGTCGTGAGGCCGCCGACGCGTGATGCCACCACCGGCGTGCCGCACGCCATCGACTCCACAGCCACCAGACCGAAGCTCTCGTAGTGCGAGGGGACGACGCAGACGTCGGCCGCGTTGTAGTAGAGCGGCAGCTCGTGGTGCTCGACCGCACCGACGAACGAGATGTGGTGGTCGACACCGAGCGCGGCGGCCTGGCTGCGCAGCGCATCGATCTGTTCCTGGGCCCTTGCGTCGCCGCCGACGATGAGCACGGCGAAGTTCTCGTCTTCGTGCAGCTGCGCCGCCGCGTCGATCAGGATGTCGATGCCCTTCAGCGGCTCGATGCGGCCGACGAAGAGGATGATGCGCTCGGTGCTGCGCAGGCCGAGGCGGCGGCGCGCGAACTCCTTGTCCATCGGCGCGAAGAGGTCGAGGTCGACGCCGCACGGCACGACGGCGATGCGCTCGCTCGCGGCGCCGTACAGTGACGCGAGCAGTTCCTTCTCGTGGTTGCTCGCCACGACGATGCGGTCGGCGCTCGTCGCGATAGCGCGCTCCGCGGTGATACGCGACGCCGGCTCGTGCTCGCCTGAGCGCGCGCGGTTCTTCACCTCGCCGAGGGTGTGGAACATCGCGACGTGAGGCACCGACCATCGCTCGGCGAGATTCGACGCCACGACGCCCGACATCCAGTAGTGGCTGTGTACGAGGTCGTAGGCCGCGCCCTCGCGCCGCGTGAATTCGAGCAGCTGGCGCTCGAACTCCGGCAGGTGTGCGGCGATGTCCTGCTTGTCGATCGTGGACGCCGGCCCGGCGGTGAGGTTGACGACGCGCGCGTTCGGCCCGAACGGCTGTGTCTCCGGCTCGTCTTCAGACGAGCGGCGGGTGAAGACGTCGACGGTGTAGCCGCGCGCGCCGAGCTCGCGGCTCAGCTCGCGCACGTACACGTTCATGCCGCCAGTCTCGCGGCCGCCGAGCGCCGCCAACGGCGACGTGTGCGCCGAGATGACGGCGACGCGCCGGCCACGGCCGTGGCTGCGAGCCGCCGGGCCCGCTGGTTCGTAGAGTGATGTCATTTCGTCAGGACCACCCTGTAGATCTGCTGGTCCTTCCCGCCAAGGTCGTACTTGTACGCTTCGTCGCCCCGGAGGAAATCCACGCACGTCCGGCCATTCTCGATGGCGTCCTTCAGCAGGAGCGCCTTGGACATGAGGCCGACGGCGAAGTGCGAGTACTCGGGGTCGTAGCCACTATTGTACATGTAGAGGGTGCCCCCCAGATCGAAGTTCAGCACCGAAGCGACGGGCACTGTGTCGAACGTGAGCACGTAGAGTCGGAGCATCCCCTCGCGGGCCATGGCCGGCACCATGGCGCGGAAGAAGGCTTGCATGTTCGGCCGCTCGAGGAACTCCTCCTTGTGGTGCGAGCTGAGGCGCATCAACTGGAATAACGTGTCGAGGAGCCCGGCGGATTCATCCGGCTCGGTCACCACCTTCAACTCGACGGCGCCTCCCGCGTCGCCGAGGCGGCGCAGCTTGCGCCGCAGCTCGTGGCGGTCCTTCTTCGAAAGGTTGCCCAGGTACTCGTCCCACGTCGGCGGCAGGCCGACGCACGGCGACAGCGCCTCCTCCTCCTGCCTGGCGGCGTAGCCGAGCGCTTCGGCCGCGGCGAGCGCGCCGGCGATCGCGGGCGAGGACGCGCGCAAGCCGCGCAGGTCGATCGTCGCCGCGCCGTCGGCGGCCAGCCGCTCGAAGATCGGTGCGAAGAACGCCGCCTCGAACCCGGGCGTCACGACGGCGTCCAGGTAGTCGCAGATCGAGTAGTGGCCGACGAACTCCGCCGACGCGCCATCGCGCAGGAACGGCGCGACGCCGATCAGGCGCTCGCCGTCGCGCGCAGTGAGGATCTGGAGCTTGCGGTCGCCCTGGAAGTGGTCGAGCCACGTGCGCTGGAATGCCGGCGTCGCGAACGGCATGGCCGCGGGCGTCTGCGACAGCAGTCCGGTCCACTCGCCGCAGATGCGGTCGAACGGCTCGTCGTGGACCGACAGCCCGGTCACGAGCCGCGCACCAGCGAGAGGAACTCGGCGCGCGTCACCTGGTTCTGGCGGAACTGACCGCGCGTCGCCGAGGTGACCATGCGGCTGCCGGGCTTCTTGACGCCGCGCTGCGTCATGCAGAGGTGCTCGGCTTCGATGACGACGGCGACGCCGTCGGGCTGCAGCGTCTCCATGAGCGCATCAGCGACCTGGCCGGTGAGGCGCTCCTGGAGTTGGGGTCGCCGCGCGTAGCCGTCGAGCAGCCGCGCCAGTTTGCTGAGGCCGACGACGCGCCCGTCGGGGATGTAGCCGATCGCCGCGACGCCGTGGAACGGCATGAAGTGGTGCTCGCAGACGCTGTAGAACGGGATGTCGCGCAGGATGACCATCTCGTCGTGCCCGGCCTCGAAGCCGACGCGGAGGTACTCGCGCGGGTCGGAGTGCAGGCCCTCGAACAGCTCGGCGTACATGCGCGCGAC
This sequence comes from uncultured Chloroflexia bacterium, assembly GCA_963840385.1. Taxonomy (GTDB): domain Bacteria; phylum Chloroflexota; class Dehalococcoidia; order DSTF01; family JACRBR01; genus CAYJMJ01. The sequence goes on from CAWIYS010000001.1 coordinate 122,519, forward strand.
GCGGACCGGCGTCTCACGCAGCCCCTCGCGGCCGGGGTCCTCGCCGACGGCCTCGATCACCTCGCGGATCGCCCGCTCGATGCGGCCGAGGTCGATGGCCGAATCGGCGCGGTACTGGCCGGGGATCTCTTCGATCGTCATAACGCGAGCTACCGTCCGGAACGATGCGGCATTGAGGTGGGAGGATTCGTACTACAGAAATGCTAGCAACGGCCTTCCGGCTGCCGCAATGGATGGTGGTTGGGAGGTCGGAGGGCGGAGGTCCGAAGCCTCGGCCGAACGGCAGCGCGCGATGCGGGAATTAGGGTGTTTCGCAATGGACGCCGGCGGAGTGCGCGGGAATACTGCGAGGATGAACGAACCGGTGCCAGAGCCCGAGCTTGACATCGAAACGTGGGCGACCTGGCTTAGCCACGAGATGCAGTTGCCCCCCGACGTGGCCGAGCGGCTGGCGGCGCTCGACTCCGGCCGGCATCCCACGCTCACGGAACTGCAGTCGGCGCTCGGGCCCGACCTCGATCTGGCGGCGTGCGAGGCGGCGGGCCGAGACGGCTGCTCGAGGCTCGGACCCGCGCCGAGCGACGCAGATCTCGTGGCGCTGCTGGACTCGATGTATCGCTCCATCGAGTCCGGGCGGCTCGTGCGCGTCGTGTGCGGCCCGGACGGGCCCGTGCCGTCGCGGACTGACGAACCGCTGTTGCTGCGCGACGGCGACCACCTCGTGTTGCTGGTGCTAGCCGACAACACCACCGACTGCCGAGCTGGAGTTCTCGGCCGAGGCGCACGGCGAGGGCATCGGCGGCTGGATCGAGCCACGGCGCACCGGCTCGGCGCTCTTCGACGCGGGCGAGATGCACCCGGGACGCTACCTGCTGCCGCTGATGGTCGTGGCCGGGGGCCGGCCCGCGACGCTCGACCTGCCGATCGAGTGCAGGGGGAGGTCGTAGTCGGTAGTTCGTAGTTTGTGGGTCCTGCGAACGGGCGGATCGGCCGAGATGGCGCCTATCCCTTTGCGTCGCTGAGGCGGCAGACAGCGCAGCAAATCTGTGCAATCTGTGAAATCTGCGGTTCCGCGTGCCCCCTTTGTTGAAACCGCGTCGAAATCGACGATATACTCAGTACGCACAGTAGAAAACTCACCCGCCTCCGGCGGGAGACTGGCGAGGAGCCTCACCATGGTGCAAGAAATCGAATCCGTCGTGACGATTACCGACAAGGCCGCCGAGAAGGCCGCTGCGCTGCTGAAAGAGAAGGGCGTCGAGAACGGCGCGCTGCGGGTGTTCGTCGTCGGAGGCGGCTGCTCCGGCTACCAGTACGGCATGGCCATCGCCCAGGGGAGCGAGGAGGGCGACCTCGTCCACACGCACGGCGGCGTGACGGTGCTCGTCGACCCGGAGAGTGCTCCGCTGATGCGAGGCGCGGAGATCGACTACGTCGACGACATCATGAAGTCGGGATTCACCATCTTCAACCCGAACGCGGTCAAGGGCTGCGCGTGCGGCTCGAGTTTCCAGACCGCCGACGGCGGCGGCCAGGCGAAGAGCTGCTGCTAACCAGCGCATCACTGTTGACGCGAACGAGCCCCGAACAAACGGGGCTCTTTCTTTGCCCCGGTTTAACTCGGTGCAGCGTCCGGCCCTGCCGCGGGCGATATACTCGCGCAAGCGAGACACCGAGCCTCGGTGACGCGTGACGACGGCGGCTTGCGGATGCGTCTGAACCTCACGGCGTGGCGAGCTCGTTCGTCCGGTGGACGGACGGCGTCGCCGGCGGTTGCCGTCGCCGCGGCGCCGGCGGCGAAGACGGGCGCACGGAACTTCGCGCTCACGATGGCGCTGACATCAGCCGCGATCGCGCTTGCCGCCGCCGGGCAGGCGATCACGACGCGCCACCTGCCGCACGTCATCTGGCCTCTCGGCGTGCTCCATCGCTACCTGACGGCATACGGGCTCCAGGCGCGCACGATTTCCGGTGCGATGATTCTCCTCGTGGCTGGCGGCGTCGTGATGGGGCTGGCGTCGCTGCGCAGCGACTCCGTGGCGAGCGACGAGCCGATGCTCGATCGGACGCGGCCGTTGCCGGTGTCGTCGGCCATCGACTGGATCATGCTGCTCGGCGTCGCGGTCGGCATCGCGCTCTGGGCGCTGTTCCTCTACGAGCTCTATGACAAGAACTACGAGCACCGGCTCAACATCGTGCTGGCCATGGCGGTGTTGCTCATCGCGCTGCCGCTCGTGAAGAGAGACTTCGTCGATCGCCACGTGCGATGGAGCGTCAGCCGGCTTCTGCCGCTGCACGCCGTCTTTCTGACGGCCGTGCTGGGGACGTTCATCGCGCTCAACATGCGCGACCTGGGGAGCTGGAAGTACTCGGCAGTCGGCGACGAGTACAACAACTTCAACTACGCGCTGGCGATCGCGAAGAACGGCGTCTTCGATCCGTGGACCCATCGCGGCGTCGAGCTGCTGGGGGCCGATCTCGGTAGCGCCACGCAGGCGCTGTTCATGCGTATCGGGAACGAGGACAACTTCGCCTGGAGGTTCACCGCGGTCGTCTACACGGCGGCGGCGTTCATCCCGTTCTATTTCCTGGTGCGCGAGCTCTTCCGGGCCCGCGTGGCGGTGTTGGCGACGTGCTTCGTCGCGTCGTCGCATTACCTGTTCGGCTACGCGCACCACGGCCTGTACCTCGACAGCCTGCTGTCGACCTCGCTCGGGTTGTGGCTGCTCGTCGTCGGGCTGCGGAAGGATTCGTCGCTCGCGCTGTTCGCGAGCGGCATCGCGCTGGGCTTCGGCTTCTACATGTTCGAGTCGGCGCGCGCTGGCGTCATCATCGTCTCGCTGTTCATGCTGACGTTCGGCATCCGGGCGTTCCGCCCGGCGGTGTTCCTGCCGCTGGCCGGCGGCTTCATCATGCTGGCTCTGCCGCTCTTCGCGACCGACGGGCCGAGCCGAGTGGTGCACCAGATGTTCGGCCAATCCGCCGTCGGCTACTCATCGACGATCACGGGCGACCGCATGCACCGGCTCGCGGTGAACGTGCAGTACTCGTTCGTGTCGTTCAACTTCAACACGGCGGGCCGGCACTACGTGTGGGGGTCGTTCGCCGACCCGGTGACGGCGGCGCTGTTCGTAATGGGGCTGGGCGTCGTCGTGTTCCGCATCAAGCGGCCGGCGTACCGGCTCGTCTTCCTCTGGTGGATCGTCGAGGTCGCGTTCAACGGCTTCTCGAACCCGTACCCGCTGCCGCCGATCTCCCGCATGCAGGCGGCGGTGCTGCCGGTCGGCGTGTGCGCCGCGCTCGCCGTCGACGCCATCGCGCGGCCGCTGACCGAGCGCTCGTTTAACGCGCGATGGATCAGCGACCGGAACTGGCGCGCGATCGGCAGCGCGGCGGCAGTGACGGCCGTCGTGCCGCTGGTGCTGTACCTGAACCTGTACCGGTTCTGGTACCAGTTGCCGCGGCGCTTCGGCACGCCGACGAACGAGTCGGTCGTGTTCCGGCTAGCCCGGTCGCCGGAGTGCGAGGGACGCAACGTCGTGATCATCGCGAAGGATCCGCTGTCGCTGCTCGCCAAGATGTTCGACTCGTACCACGTCAAGCCGATGCCGACGTTCCTGTACTATCCGGCGGCGCTGGCGCTGGTGTCGAACGACCAGTCGGCCGGTGGCGCGGCGGCGGCGCCGGCCGTCGGGAGCCCGGACTGCATCATCGTCCAGCCGAACGACCAGCAGGGGCAGGTCCAGACGGTGCTCGGCGGCATCCCACAGCGCTTCCCGGGGTACGAGGGGGCGGAATACCACGACCCGTCGGGCAACCGGATCGCGTTCATGTTCACGAAGCCGGAGGACGCGTCCGGCGCCTCCGACCGGCCGCTCGGAGCCGACAACGCTCGCAAGTCTCCCTGACTTGTAGTATGTACGGGTTCTGCGGCGCGCCGCTTCGCGCCGATATTGAATGTCGGACGCCGATCGGAATTCCGGCGACGACTGGAGGTCCAGGTTGAGCGTCGGCCACCCCATGACCGATCGGGCGGCTCTCCAAGCAAGGATGTCGCAGATATGACGAAGAACTCCCGCGCGGCGGGCGCACCGCTCTCGCCGCCGCTGTTTACGAGCCCCGGTGCCGGCGCGACGCTGACGCAGAAACTCATCCTGTTCGTATTTGCCCCGGACTTCCGAATCCGACGATTCCTGGAGAGGAAGTTCGGCAGTCGCGCTCGTACCGACCGCTTTGGTCTGGTCGAGGCGTTGGCGTTCGCCGGACGAGTCGACGTGTGGCAGCGCTACGCGCCGGTGGCCGAAGCGATCAAGGCACTTGGCGACGACGCCTCGTCGATCCTCGAACTGGGCTCGGGGAGCAGCGGGGTGTCCCGATTTCTCGACACCACTCGATACCACATCCACCTTCTCGATCCGGTCGACATCCGCGCGCCCGCAGACACGACGGTAGAAGCCACCCTCGGCGATGGCCGGAACCTGCCCTTCAAGGACGAGAGTTTCGACGCGGTGGTCTCGGTCGCCTCATTCGAGCACGTGCCGCGCGCCGGACGCGACAGGTTCGCTGATGAGGCGAAGCGCGTGGCGGCGCGGGCGGTGATCATCCAAGTGCCGGCGGTTTCAGCGGACGGGCAGTGGAACGGCACCGATATGGATGTCCGATTCAATCGATGGCATCATCGGCTCTCGGGAATGTGGGATCGAAACACGACCGAACACATCGACGAAGGGCTTCCGAACGTGGAGGAACTCCAGCGGCAGTTCGCGGGCGCGCTCTTGCAGGGGCAGCAGCACGGGACAACATGGCTGTGGTGCATGCTCCTCGCCCGCCTACCTTTCCTCGGGCTGATGACCGGATTCGTCTACCTCTGGGTATTCGAGCGCCGCGCCCACCGGCCACCGTACTACGCGTGCCTGGTAACGTACATGAAGGCGGACCCCGGTAGCCGAGCAGCTTCTGCGCTCCCGGCGATGCGCACGCACCAGCCGCTCTAGGTCGTGCAGGCTCGCGCCTGACGCGGGAATCGAGGGCCGCCGCTTCAGCAAACACCGATGGCCTTCGCGCTCGGCGGCGGTGCATCGGCAGTGACACCGACAACGCGCGATGGTCATGGAGATGGCCGGAGGCGCGGGCGGCGGGCAGCCCGGGAGCGGAAAACGCTCGCAAATCTCCCTGATTTGTAGTATGTACGGGTTCTGAGGCGCACCGGTCCGCGCCGATATTGAATGTCGGACGCCGATCGGAATCCCGGCGACGACTGGAGGTCCAGGTTGAGCCTCGTCCACCCCCAGAAGACGGCCGCCGACGCGCTGCTCGTGCGCGAAGGGGAAGCCGTCCGCACGGTCCCGTTCGTCTCGATCGTCATGCCGTGCCTCAACGAGCGCGAGACGGTGGAGACGTGCGTGCGGAAGGCGCTCGGCTGGCTGGCCGAAACCGGCACCGCCGGCGAGGTGATCGTCGTCGACAACGGGTCGACCGACGGCTCGGCGGAGCTGGCGAGCGCGGCCGGCGCCCGCGTGGTGCACGAGACGATCCGCGGCTACGGCGCGGCGCTGCGGAGCGGGTTCGCCGAGGCTCGCGGCGAATGGCTGGTCATGGGCGACTGCGACGACACCTACGACTTCAGCCAGCTGACGCCGCTCATCCAGCCGCTCGTCGAGGGCTACGACATGGCGGTGGGCAACCGCTTCGCCGGCGGCATCGCGCCGGGGGCGATGACGTGGAGCCATCGCTACATCGGCACACCGGCGATCTCGGCGCTGCTCAAGATGTTCACGGGGCTGAAGGTGGGCGACAGCCAGTGCGGGCTGCGCGCGTTCACGCGCGAAGCGCTCGATCGCATGGACCTCCGCACGGACGGCATGGAGCTTGCGTCGGAGATGATCCTGAAGTCGGCGCGGCGCGGCCTGCGCGTTGCCGACGTGCCGGCGCCGTATGCTGAGCGCCTCGGAGAGGCGAAGCTCGATACGATGCGCGACGGCTGGCGGCACCTGCGCTTCCTGCTGCTCGCCAGTCCGAACTATCTGTTCACGTTGCCCGGCATCGTTCTGACGCTGCTCGGCATCGTCACACTCGGCCTCGCGCTGCCGCAGCACGGCATCGAGATCGGCGACACGACGTGGCAGCCGATCTTTGCCGGCGGCATCTTCCTCGTTGCGGGTGTCAACGCGCTGCTGCTTGGCTTCGCCGCGCGCGTCTACACGACGGCGCGCGGGATCACGAACGAGGACTGGGGTCTCCGCTTCTACTACCGCCACCTCGGTTTCGAGCGGACCATCGGCGTCGGCATCGCCGCGATCCTCCTTGGCGGCGCGGTCGACGTGCTGCTGGCGATCAGCGCGCCGAGCAGTGTGAGCCGCCTCGATCTGGCGGCCATTGCGCAGGCGCTCGTCATCGTCGGCGTGAACATCGCGCTCGTCGGCGCGATGGCCAGCCTGCTCGAGGGCGATTGATGGCATCTGCGCGCGCCGACGTCGCGCCGTCAGCCTCGCTGGTCGATGAGGGTCCGCTGGCGCACGTCCGCGAGCACCCGGAGATCGCGGCAGCCGACGTCCGCATCATCCGGCGACTGCTCGGCCCGGGCGATGTCCGCATCCTCGACATCGGCGCCGGACGCGGCGTGTTCGTCGATGAGGCGCGCGCGACCGGGCTCGACGTGCTGGCGACGGACCTGGAGCCGGCGGCGGCGCGCGTCTGGCAGGCGAACGGCGTGCGCGGCGTCATCGCCGATGCGTTCGCGCCGCCGTTCCGGGGCACCCCGTTCGACGTCGTGCGGCTCAAGGAAGTAATCGAGCACGTCGAAGATCCCCGGGCGCTGGTCATGGCCTCGATATCCATCCTGCGGCCGGGCGGGTACCTGATCGCGCACGTGCCGTCGCCGTTCTCGCAGTTCTATCCCGCCGGCAACTTCTGGGACGACTACACGCACGTCCGGCCGTTCAGCCGCCACGGCCTGATGCGGCTGATGGAGGACAGCGGCCTGCGCGACGCGGTCATCGAGGCCTACGTCGCCGGCCGCAATCCCGTCGAGCGCGCGCTCGGCCAACTGTTGCGGCGCGTGCTGCCGCACACGTATCGCGTCGTGGCGCGCAAGCCGGGATGACGCCCGCAGGCGCAGAAGACGCGGCGGCATCGCGCCCCATCGCCAGCATCGTCATCCTCGGCTGGAACGGCGCAGAGTACGTCGACGATTGCCTCAAGTCCGTCCTGGACCAGGACATCGGCGAGCCGTACGAGGTCATCTTCGTCGACAATGGCTCGACCGACGGCACGCCCGACCGTGCCGCTAAGTACGCCGGCGCGCGCGTCGTGCGGCTCGACCGCAACTACGGCTACTGCATCGGCAACAACAAGGGGTTCGACGAGACGCTCGGCCGCCACGTTGTCTTCCTCAATCAGGACGTCGTCGTGCACCGCTCATGGCTGCGAGAGCTGGTGGCAGCGGTGGAGAGCGACCCCGCGATCGCGGCCGCGCACGCGAACATCATCCAGCCGTGGTACCCGGAGTTCGCGCGCATGGACCGCCAGGGATCGATGAACGTCGCGTACACGGCCGACCTCTCGCGACTCGGACTGATCCACTACCGCCGCATCGACGAGCCGCCGCCCGTCGTCGACACGATGTTCCTGCACGGCGTCTCGATCATCGCCCGCCGCGAGTTGATTGAGGAGCTGGGCTACGCCTTCGACCCCGACATGTTCGCCTACGCCGAGGACCTCGACCTGGCGCTGCGCACTCGCGCGCGCGGCTACCGCACCGTCGTGGCGACGCGCGCCACCGTCTACCACAAGCACACGCTCGATGCGCGCCTGTCCCTTCGGCACATTCCGCAAGACCGTGAGGATCATCCGCAACCGGTTGCTGGCGTTCTGGAAGTGCAGCACCTGGCCGGAGTTCCTCCCTGTCGCGGCGCTGACGATCGCCGGCGCGCCGTTCAACGCCGGTGAGTTCGGATTGCCACTCTGGCGGCGCATCCTCTACTTCGTCGGGCTCACACCACCGGCGATGGCCTCCGGCTTCGCCGCTCTCGCGTCTATGCCGACGTACGCCGCGCGACGCCGCGAGGTGCTGGCCACGCGCCGCATGCCGAGCTGGTGGCTGCTGCGCGCGATGTGGCGCGAGCGACCGCCCGCGCCCGTGGTGCAACGCGACGCCGTAAGCGACGTCAAGCCGTGAGCCGCTGGCGACTGCTCCACGCGAGCATCGCGATCGCGCTCCTGGCGCTGATCGTCTGGAAGACGGGCGTCGGCGACGTGCGCCGCGTGCTGTCCGACGTCGATCCCCGCCTGCTGGCGGCCGTCGTCGCGTTGAATGTGCCCGCGGCACTGTTGTTTCCTGTTCGGTCGCACTTCGTGCTGAGGCGGATGGGCGCGCAAGTCCCGTTCCGCGTGTTGGTGCCTGCGGCCATCCTCGGAAACGTCGCCGGGGCGCTGACGCCGGCATCCTCAGGCGAACTGCTGCGCACCGCCGTGCTTCGCTCGCACGCGGACCTGCCGGTCGAGGATGGCCTCGCGCTCGTGCTGTACGAGCGCGCGCTCTCGGTCTGGATGATGGCCGCGGGCACGGCCGTCGTCGTCTCGTTCATCGCGCTCGATTTCGCGCAGGCCGTCGCCGTGACGGCCGTCGCGTTGTTGCTGGCGATGCTGCCCGCTGCGGGCCCCTGGCTGCTCGACATGCTGCCCGACGCCGGCGACGACGATCGGCCCGGCTTGCTGGCGTCGGTGCTACGGCGCGTGCAGCGCGTGGCCGGGCGGCTGCAACTGCTGCTCGGCGACCGCGCGCTGCTGGCGGGATGGTCGCTGCTCACGGCCGCGATCTTCGCGATCGCGACGCTGCAGTTGTGGCTGCTCGCGCGCAGCGTCTCGCACGCGATCCGGCCCGAGGAGGCGTGGACGGCGTACGGCGCTTCGCAGCTGGCCGGCATCGCGTCGCTGTTGCCGCTCGGCCTCGGCGCGGCGGACGGCTCGGTGGCGGCGCTGCTGCGCCGCATGGGCACGACGTTCGAGCAGGGGACGGTAGTGGCGATCCTCGTGCGCGCGACGATGACGCTGCCGCTCGGGCTGATGGCGGTCGCGTCGTACCTGTACCTCGTGAGGATGTCAGGGCAGACGTCGCAGGACGATGCGGCGCCGCGTGCAGATGCTTCGCTCGATCACGGGTGACAATCGGCGCGACGGGCCAAGGTCTCGTGGCGGATGTCGATTCGGAGGGTCGTGCGGACGCGCGGTCGGACGCGCGGTGGTACTGCGCGATGTCGTTCGGAAGAGCACAGGCGGTGCTCAGCTGGCGCCGGCGCCCCGTTTAACTTTCCACATCTTCGGAGCGGCGCTCAGGAGAGGCGGGCTTTTTCCTTGAACTCGTCGGGCGGCGCCAGGTCGACGATGAGCTCCTGCCGCATGACCTTCACATCGTCGGGCGCGGTGATGCCGAGCTTGACTCGATCACGTTCCACGCTGAGCACCTTGACCCAGATGTCGCCCTCAATCCAAATTCCCTGCTGCGCTTTTCGAACCAGAATAAGCATCCTGCTGGCCTGTTCCCTTCCACCCCGCCACGGGCGCGCTAAGCCACCTGCCACTCCCCTCCAGGCGGTTTGGCCACGCCGCCTGGCCCCCGTAAACCTGTTCGCCGCTTGACAAGCGCCCCGCGATAGGGCTAAGTAAGCATTCAGATGCCGGACGTGGTAACCCGGAAACCCATAACGGCAACCGTATTACCGGAAATCGATTACTAGCAATGTAATTCTGTAATCCGGCCCCTGTCAAGATGCAAACGACCCACCCGCAAGAGGAGCCCTCGATCGAATGGCCGGACGCTGGGGACTGCTGACGAACCACGCCCTCGTGCTCATGCACGTGATCGAACACCCCCGCTCGACGCTGCGCGACATCGCCGATTCGGTCGGCATCACGGAGCGCGCCGCGCTCTCGTTGCTGCGAGCTCTCGAAGCGGACAACATCGTCGCCCGCCGGAAGAACGGCCGGCGCAACATCTACACGGTAGACATCGATGCGCTCATGGCCCATCGCTCGAACAGCGCATACAGCATCGCGCAGATAGCCAACGCCCTGTTCGCTCTCTCGGGTCGCATTCCTGGCCACGAGCTGCCCCCTGGCATGCAACTCGCCGGCGGAGGCCGCCCTCGCACGGCGCGGGAACGGCTGCCGGAGTAAGGGGTCGCGTCGACGACGCGGCGGCTGGCGCTCGGGTGCGCTAGTTAACGGTTATATCCGTGTGCATGCCCTGTTGGTAATGGTCGACGGTGCTGCCTTGTTCGCCTTTCGTGACGAGGCACGCCAACCGGTATGTGCCCGGGCTGAGGTCCAGCGTCACGGAGCCATGCTCGCCCGGTTTCAGTATCTCGACTTCGCCGACGGGCTCGAACGACGTGCTGCTCTTCACGCGCAGCACTTCCATCTCGTGCACTGAGTCACTGCTGACGTTTGTGACGACGAACTCAACCGATCCCGACTTCACCGACGTCGCGTCGGGCGTCACAGTGTAGTCGGCGAGAGTGACCCTCACGGTCGCGTCCGCCGGCGATGCCAACGACGCGGCCTGTTCGGTCGGCGCGCCCGGCTTCGTCGATTGCGGCGTCCCCGGCGCGCCGGCAGTCAGCTCGATGATCGTCGAGACGCCGCCCGGGACGTAGCACTTGATCTTGTGCACGCCGTCGCCGGATGGGACGGTGTAGCCCGGCGTGCGCGTGCGGCCTTCGGGGATCACGAGTTCCTCGAGGTTGGTCCCCTCGATGCCCTCGATCTCGTAGTCCTTCGAGCTGTCATTCTTGACGACGAGCTTCAGCTTCTCGCCCGGCGTCACGCTGACCGACGCCGGCGTGCAGCCGTCGTCCGCCTGCGTGATGCGCACTTCCCGCCCGCCCGCGCCGCTGCTGCTGCAGGCCGCGCCGAGCACAAGGATCCCCGCCACGGCGATGACGCCGCTCAACTTCTTCATCGCACGACCTCCGGGTATTAGCTCTCCGCGACAACGCCGGCTATTGGTGCCTCGATGGGGCGGGCGTGCGAGGGCGTCCGCGTCGGGAGAAACAGGTAGGCGCCGAGGACGATGACCGTGTACGCCCAGTAGGCGAAGATCTGCGCCATTGCCGGCGCGGAGTCGTAGCCGAGCACGGTGTGCAGGAACTTGCCCATCGTCGACGTCATCGAGATCGTCGTTTCACTGTCCCACGGGCGCGATCCCAGGTCGGTGATGAGGGCGGCCTCGTGCAGCGCGTTCAGGCTGTTGGCGAGCATGCCGGCCGCGAGCACGACGACGATGACGCCGGTGACGAGGAAGAACTGCCGCAGCGGCAGCCGCGCCGCGCCGTAGTAGCACGCGACGCCGACCGCGCCCGCGATCGCGAAACCGAGCAGGCCGCCGGCTACGAACTGCGTTCCCGAGCTGTTCGTCGAGCCGGCGAAGAGGAAGAGCGTCGTCTCGATGCCCTCGCGCGCGACCGCGGAGAACGCGAGCAGCGCAAGCGCCATCACCGAGCCGCCTGAGAGCGCGCTATCGACGCGGTGTCGCAGTGCCAACGAGATGCCGGCCGACTGGCGTTTCATCCAGAACACCATCCACGTGAGCACGGCGACGGCGAACAGCATCGTGAAGCCCTCAAATGCCTCGAGGACGCGGCCGCTGAGCTCGCGCGACGTGATCTCGAGTGCGATTCCGACGCCGAGCGACAGGATGGCGGCGAGGATCACGCCGGTCCAGACCTCGCGGAAGTGCCGCTTCTGCTCGATGTTGCGCAGGTAGCCGAGGAGGATGGTGACCACGAGGGCGATCTCAATGCCTTCGCGGAGTGTGACGAGGAAGGAGAACAGCACCTGGGGCCTCGCTAATCTAGCGGTTACTAGAATTACTGTTAGCCTATGCTAATGCCGGAGCTTATTCAAGGCTAAACGGCCCTCATCTGGCGGGCGCTTCGGCCCGATGCAGATGTATCGATCGGCCGGGCGCGCCGCTTCGGCTATAATCGCCCGCGTCGCCACCACAAGTTCCGGGGCCGCGCCGGCTCCACCTTCATCGTCACGGACCTGACGCATGCCCCACAAGCCCTCGTCGACCGTCGAAGACTACTTGATGGAGATCTACGACATGCACCGGGCCGGCCGGCCCGTCATCGCCGCGCGCCTGACGGAGAAGATGGGCGTGTCGGCGCCGACGGTCTGGAACACGGTGCGCCGCATGCAGCGCGACGGACTGGTCGAGATCGACGACGCCAAGGCGATCACGCTCTCGCCGGTGGGCGTCGAGGCGGCGGAATCGATCAAGCGGCGGCATTTGCTGACCGAGCGGCTGCTCGTGGACATCCTCGGCATCGACTGGGCCGACGCGCACGAGGAGGCGCACCTCATCGAGCACACGATCACGCCGCGCGTCGAGGCGCGGATCATGGCGGTGCTCGGCAACCCCACGACCTGCCCGCACGGCAACCCGTTCCCCGGCCTCGATCCGGCCACGCGCCCGACGACGCGGCCGCTTTCCGAGGTCGAAGTTGGGCGACGTGTGGGAGATCGACGGCGTCAACGAGCCGGCGGAAGAGGACCACGACCTGATGGCGTTCTACCAGCGCCACGGCCTCGTGCCGGGAGCGACGGTGAAGGTGGTCGACGTGGCGGTCTACAACTCGACGATCGGCCTCGAAGTCGCCGGCCAGCCGGTGACGCTCGGCATGCGCGCGGCGGAGAACCTGCGCATCGTGGTCGCCCCGCCGGCTCGGTAGCTGTCGCGGTCAGCCTCTCGGCCGCCGTTTTGCCCTTTGTTGTTTGCTGTCCTTCGCTCCGGTGATACCTTCTGCACGTGAAGGCGCTCTGGCTGAAGTTCCTGGACTGGATCACGCAGCGGTTCGGCATCGGCCGCAGCGTCATCCCGCGCGAGCCGGTGAGCGTGCGGCCGATCGGCGTCGTCCGAAACGGCGTGAAGCAGCCGCGGATGGACGGATGGGCGTCCGTGCGGTCGGACATCATCCTGCGCGACGAGCTGACCGACGCGCTCGACGGCATCGAGGGCTACTCGCACATCATCGTCGTGTTCGCGTTCGACCGCGTGCCGGAGGCGGAGCAGCGGCAGCGTGTGCGGCCTCGCGGCGATCCGTCGCTGCCGGAGGAGGGTGTGCTGGCGACGCGCAGCCAGCTCCGTCCGAGCCCGATCGGCGTCTCGGTAGTGCGACTGCTGCGGAGGCGGCGCAACATCATCCGCGTCGAGGCGCTCGACGCCATCGACGGCACGCCGGTCCTCGACATCAAACCGTATTACCCGAACTACGATGCGGTGCCGGATGCCGGGATCCCCGACTGGGCGCGCCAGCTCGCCGACGGCCGCGACTGAGGCGTTACGTCAGGCCGATGAGCGCGTCGAGGCCGATGATAAGTTCGTCGCGGCGCATCACTTCGCGCGTGGCGAGGATGATCCCCGGCATGAACGACTCGCGGCCCATGGAGTCGTGCCGGATCGAGAGCGTCTGACCGACGCCGCCGAACAGCACCTCCTGGTGCGCGACGAGCCCCGGCAGCCGGACGCTGTGGATCGTCACGCCGTCGAGGGCGCCGGCGCGCGTGCCCTCGACCGGCGTCGACTCCGGCTCGTTGCGGCCGAACGGCCGGCCGCGTGCCTCGATCATGCCGCGCGCGGTCGCGATCGACGTACCGGACGGCGAGTCGACCTTCTGGTCGTGGTGCAGCTCGATGATCTCAGCTGCGTCGAAGAAGCGTGACGCGATCTTCGCCATGTGCATCAGCAGCACGGCGCCGATCGCGAAGTTCGCCGCCAGCACACCGCCGAGCTTCCGCTTCCGGCACTCGCGCGCGAGTTCATCGACGTACGTCTTGCGGCAGTCCCGTCGTGCCGATGACGGGCCGCACGCCGCGGCGCAGCGCCGCCTCGGTCAGCACCGGCGTCCAGGCGGCGTTGGTGAAGTCGATGACGACGTCCGGGCTTGGACGGCGTCGAACGCCGCGCCGGCGTCGTTCGCCAGCGGCAGCTCGCGGCCCGAGGCGAGCGCGATCGTCGTGCCGTCGCGAGCTTGTCGACGACGCCGACCGGCTCGATGCCGTCGGCGGCGTCGAGCGCATCGATGATGGTGCGGCCCATCTTGCCGCTTCCGGAAACCAGCACGCGGATCATGCCGGAATGGTACTAGGGATCGAGTGATTGATGGGGAGAAATCCGTCCGCACGTGAAAACGCGGACGGCTTCCGTGCCCTCCGCGCTTTCATGACCGCATCGGACGGTGAGTCCGCTCGTTCAGGCGGCGCGTTCCTCGCGCTCCGGCGTCTCTGTCATGTCGATGTCTTCGGCCTCCGCGCGCGATGCCGGCGCCGGCGCCGCGGCGATCGCCTCGATGTGCCGCTGCGTCGCGCTCGCCATCTGCACCGCAAAGCCGTTGACGACGATCTGGTCGCCCTCGCCGAGCGCGTTGCCGTCGGCATCGAACACGCGTGCGTTCCGCACCATGAAGAAGCCGTGCATGAGCGCGCGCATCGCCTGCGTGGCGTCTGCGCCGGCGTCGATGCCGATGATGCCCTGGATCTGGAACGGCGGCGCCATCAGCAGCGCCGGCACGTCGGCGTTCGGCTTGCGCACGACGCCGTGCGTGAAGTACGGGCCGTCGAAGTTGGCGAAGACGATCTCCTCGCGGCGCACGAGCAGCGGCGCGTCGAGGCTGACGTGCGTCTGCGCGCGGTAGAGCGGCCGGATGGCCGGTGACTTCAGCTCGATGTGGCGTGACGCGACGGGGTTGTTCAGGTTCTCGAGGAAGCGGCCGAGGTCGTGGATGCCCTCCGGCTGTCCGGATGCGACGAACGTCGTCGTCACGACTTCGATGCGAACTTCCGGGAGACGGCCGTCGAGCTTCGCCATGCGCCCTCCGCTGCCGCGGCCTCAGCGATCGCGGCACGCAGTGATTCTGGGGGCTAGCGCCTAACTTTGTTATCGGAGGCGGCGCGTAATCGGGCGGGCGATTTCCCCTCGGGGGTTTCCCGCGTGGCGAGGGTGCGGAGCGCTGTGGTGTGGGTTCGCGTGCTTCGAGGTGACGAGCGCGTGGAAAGGCTAACGCTCGGGAAATCGTTTCTGCATGCGCAGCCGGCGCTGAACGACCGAGTATCCCATCGATTCGTACAGTCCGCGCGCGGATTCGTTGTCCTCGCGCACCGTGAGTTGCATTCCGTCCGCGCCAGTCGCCTGATAATGAGCCTCGGCGAGTTCCATGAGTCGCGCGCCCATGCGGCGGCCGCGGTGGCTTGCAGCAACGAGCAGTTCGTCGACGCCACCGAGTTCTGCGCCATCTTCAGATCGCATCCGGCGAGTGAGAATCGCACCGACGATTGTGCCGCCGGCCTCCGCGATCCAGGCGATTAGTTCCTGAGCGTCGAGCGCGTGGCTGGCATACGAGGACAACTCGCGTGCGTCAGCGAACAGCCGCCGGATCGCCGTAAGATCGTCGGGCGAGTCGCAGCGCCGGTAATCGATTGCCTCGATGGTCATGGCGTTTCTCCGAATCGCCCCTTACCACCAGATGATGTCGTCGAGCGATTCCTCGTGCTCTTCCGTGGGCAGTGGCTTCGTCCAGAGGTTCAACTCCAGGTACTTCCAGCCGGAGTCGGCGAAGATCATGACGATGTTGCCCTTGTCGAGGCGCTCGGCGAAGCGCAGCCCGGCGTGCAGCACCGCGCCGGCCGAGACGCCGCCGAAGACGCCCTCGCGCTCCATCAGCATCCGCGTCGCTCGGAACGCGTGGCCGCTGCGGACGAGCATCTTGCCGTCGAGGAAGGCGAGGTCGAGGATCGGCGGGATGAAGCCGTCGGCGAGGCTCTTCAGCCCCTGGAGCTGGTTGCCCGGGTGCGGCTCGACGGCGATCACCTTCGTGCGCGGGTTCTGCTCCTTCAGTCGATGCCCCGTGCCCATCAGCGTGCCGCCTGTGCCGAGGCCGGCGATGAAGATATCGACGTCCGGCACGTCCTCGAGGATCTCCTGTCCGGTCCAGACGTAGTGGGCGCGCGCGTTGTGCGCGTTGCCGAACTGGTCGAGGAAGAACGCGTGCTCGTCGCGGGCCATCTTGCGTGCGACGGCCATCGCGCCGGTGACGCCGTCGGCCGCGGGCACCCAGTGCACCTCGGCGCCGTAGACGCCGAGCGTGCGCGGGATCTCCGGATAGACGTTCTCCGGCATGACGACGCGCGTCCGGTAGCCCATCGCCCGGCCGATCATCGCCAGCGCGATGCCGGTGTTGCCGGTCGAGGCCTCGACGACGGTGTCGCCGGGGATGATCAGCCCGTCGCGCTCGGCGTGCTGGATCATGTGCTTGACGATGCGGTCCTTGATCGAGCCGGTGGGGTTCCAGCCCTCCAGCTTGGCGAAGAGGCGCACCTCCGGCCGGGGGGACAGGTGCTTCAACTCGACCATCGGCGTGCGGCCGATGGTGTGGAGGACGTGGAGGTGGTGCATGCCGCCTCAGTATGGCAAACAGCGGCTGCATGGGGCGTCGCGCGCCACCGGATCAGCGCCCACGCCGGGGGACCCCGCGCGGGAGCGCGGGTAGGCCCCGATTCCTTGACTTGCGCGAATCTGCGTTCATATACTGTGCCCGCGTAACCCCGCCGGAGGCGGGGCCTATTTTTGTTACGCACTTTTACAACCGGCCCACCATCGTCGCTCAGGATTTCCTGAACGAGGAGGGGCGGCGTTCGGGCCCGAGTGGCGCAACGGCAGCGCAGCCGATTTGTAATCGGCAGGTTAGTGGGTTCGAATCCCCTCTCGGGCTCCAGATTCTGGTTGCACGGTGGGACCGGAGGACGCCAATTCGGCGCCCAACCCACCTCGACAAGACCGAATCTGCCCACATAGCTCAGTTGGCAGAGCACACCCTTGGTAAGGGTGAGGTCATCGGTTCAAATCCGATTGTGGGCTCCATCAGGTGAGTCGTCCGCCGCCGGCGGGCACACGGAAGACGCGCGGGAACGGCCTGTCCACCCGCGCAGCGGACACGACGCGCAGATCCGCCGGGGGCGGAATCGTCATAGCAGGCCCTCCAGCCAGGAGGGCGCAGGAGGAAGAGCGGGACATGGCGAAGAAGAAGTTCGAGCGGACGAAGCCGCACGTCAACATCGGCACCATCGGTCACGTCGACCACGGCAAGACCACCCTCACGGCGGCGATCACCAAAGTGCTCGCCACCAAGCAACTCGCCTCGTACCGCGACTTCGGCAGCATCGATAACGCGCCGGAAGAGCGCGCACGCGGCATTACCATCGCCATCGCCCACGTGGAGTACGAGACGGAGAACCGTCACTACGCCCACGTCGACTGCCCGGGCCACGCCGACTACATCAAGAACATGATCACCGGCGCCGCGCAGATGGACGGCGCCATCCTGGTCGTCGCCGCGCCCGAGGGGCCGATGCCGCAGACCCGCGAGCACATCCTGCTGGCACGCCAGGTCGAAGTGCCGAGCATGGTCGTCTTCATGAACAAGGTCGACCAGATGGACGACCCGGAGCTGCTCGACCTCGTCGAGTTGGAGCTGCGCGAGCTGCTCACCAAGCAGGGCTTCCCGGGCGACGACATTCCGATCATCCGGGGCAGCGCGCTTGCGGCGATGAACTGCACGAGCACCGACCCGAACGACCCGGCGTACAAGTGCATCATCGAGCTGATGGAAGCCGTCGACAGCTACATCCCGACGCCGGTCCGCCCGAGGGAGCGCCCGTTCCTCATGCCGGTCGAGGACGTCTTCGGCATCAAGGGACGCGGTACCGTCGTCACGGGCCGCATCGAGCGCGGCATCGTCAAGGTCGGCGACGAGATCGAGATCGTCGGACTCGGCGAGACGCGTAAGACCGTCGTGACAGGCGTCGAGATGTTCCAGAAGACGCTGGACCAGGGCGAGGCCGGCGACAACGTCGGTTGCCTCCTCCGCGGCATCGAGCGCGAGGACATCGAGCGCGGCCAGGTGCTGGCGAAGCCGGGCTCCATCACGCCGCACAAGAAGTTCGATGCTGAGGTCTACGTGCTCTCGAAGGACGAGGGCGGCCGCCACACGCCGTTCCTGCCCGGCTACCGCCCGCAGTTCTACATCCGCACGACCGACGTCACCGGCACCATCGGCCTGCCAGAGGGCGTCGAGATGGTGATGCCGGGCGACAACGTGAAGATGACGGTCGAGTTGATCACGCCCGTCGCCGTCGAGGACGGCCTCCGCTTCGCGATCCGCGAGGGCGGCCGGACGGTAGGCGCAGGCGCTGTCACGAAGATTCTGGAGTAATCGGCCCGTCTCGCCCGCGATACACTGCGGGGTGGGGCCGAATACTCGGTGACGCGCCGGGACGCGCCCGGCGCAACGAGGAACCATGGCGAAGAAGGAAGACCGGCAGATCATCACGCTGGCGTGCACCGAGTGCAAGGAGCGCACGTACACGACGACGAAGAACCGTCGGAACGATCCGGACCGGCTTGAGCTGAGCAAGTTCTGCCCCCGTTGCCGCCTGCACAGGGCGCACCGCGAAGTCCGCTAGGGAGGCGTCATGAGCCGCGCGCTGCGGAGACAACCGCTCGTCCAGAAGCCGCCGGCGAAGGCGCCTGCGTTCAAGCCGAGCGCGCGCCCCGCGAAGAAGCCGACGGGCGCAGCCGCCGAGGTGCAGAAGCAGCACCTCTCGCGCTACGACCGCTTCGTGCCGCGGTACGTCCGCGACATCATCTCCGAGCTGAAGAAAGTGACGTGGCCGACGCGCGAAGACACGACGCGCCTCACCGTCGCCGTGCTCGTCGTATCGATTACCATCGGCCTCGCGCTGGGCGGCGTCGACATCGGCTTCAACTGGCTCATCGACAACACGCTGCTGAGGTAGCCCATGGCGCGCAAAGGCAAAGCTGCAGCTGCCCAGGTCGAAGAGGCCGAGTATGGTGAGGGCGCGCCCGAATCGCCCGAGGACGCGGCGATCCAGGAAGGCCGCGCCTGGTACGTGATCCACACGTACTCCGGCTACGAGAACAAGGTCAAGACGAACCTCGAGCACCGCATCCAGACCATGGACGCGAAGGACCTCATCTTCCAGGTCGTCATCCCGACCGAGGACGAGATCGAGATCCGCGACGGGCAGCGACGCACCGTCGCCCGCAAGATCTTCCCCGGCTACGTCCTGACGCAGATGATCGAGCTGAAGGAAGACGACCCGGAATCGAGCCGGGCGTGGTTCGTCGTGCGCAACACACCGGGCGTCACCGGCTTCGTCGGCTCCGGCACGCGGCCGGTGCCGCTGGAGCCGCCCGAGGTGAAGCGCATCCTGCGCCAGATGCGCGTCGTGGCGCCGAAGGTCAAGGTCGGCTTTATCGTCGGCCAGAGCGTGCGCATCGTCGACGGGCCGTTCATGGACTTCGTCGGTCAGGTCGATGACATCAACCTGGAGAAGGGTAAGGTCAAGGTGCTGGTGTCCTTCTTCGGCCGGGAGACCCCCGTCGAGCTGGACTTCCTGCAGGTGGAGCGCCTGTAGGCCGGACGATCGATCGAAAGCACCGGATCGCCGGGCCGTCCGCCCGGCGCTTCCGTGTAACGGATACGGCGGGCCGCGCCCGCGACACGAACGGGCATCGGGCCCGCGAGGGACGAGATGGCGAAGAAGATTCGAGCGGTAATCACCCTGCAGATCGAGGCGGGCAAAGCCAACCCGGCGCCGCCAGTCGGTCCGGCGTTGGGCCAGCACGGCATCAACATCATGGGCTTCTGCAAGGAGTACAACGAGAAGACGGCGAGCCAGGCTGGCAGCATCGTCCCGGCCGAGATCACGGTGTTCGAGGATCGCTCCTTCAGCTTCGTGTTGAAGACGCCGCCGGCGTCCGACCTGCTGAAGAAGGCCGCCGGGCTCGAGAAGGGCAGTAGCGCGCAGAAGCGCGAGAAGGTCGGCACGCTGACCCGCGCCGATGTCAAGCGCATCGCCGAGCTGAAGATGAAGGACCTGAACGCAAACGACGTCGACGCCGCGATGCTGATGATCGAGGGCACGGCACGCAGCATGGGCATTGAGATCGCGTAGAGCGCCGCACGGGCGGCAGTAGTCGGCGACGGAGACCGAGGGCAGCGATGCCGGCAGGTCGACTCGGCCCGAAAGGGTGACGTCGCCGGGAAGGACGAGAACGTGAAACGGGGCAAGAAGTACATCGAGAAGTCGAAGCTCGTCGACCCGGAGAAGCTGTACACGCCGGAAGAGGCGATCAAGCTCGCGAAGGAGTGCTCCTTCGTGAAGTTCGACGAGACGGTCGAGCTGCACCTGCGCACCGGCCTCGACCCGCGGCACGCCGACCAGCAGATCCGCGGCACGGCGCTGCTGCCGCACGGCCTCGGCAAGACCGTCCGCGTGCTCGTCTTCGCCGAGGGCGACGGCGCGCGCCTGGCCCAGGAGGCCGGCGCTGACGAGGTCGGCGGCGACGAGCTGATCAAGAAGGTCGAGGGCGGCTACACGGAATTCGACGTCGCGCTCGCACAGCGCGACCTGATGGGCAAGGTCGGCCGGCTCGGCCGCGTGCTCGGCCCCAAGGGGCTGATGCCGAACCCGCGCTCCGGCACCGTCGTCGACGCCGCCGACATGGCGAAGGCCGTCAACGACGCGCGCCAGGGCCGCGTCGAGTTCCGGCTCGACCGCACGGCGATCATCCACGTGCCGATTGGCAAGGTGAGCTTCGACGAGCAGCTGCTGCACGAGAACATGGCGATGCTCGTGAGCGAGATCGTCAAGGCGAAGCCGTCCGGCGGCAAGGGCCACTTCATCCGCACGATCACGATGACGACGACGATGGGCCCGGGCATCCGGCTCGACCCGACGCCGACGCTGGCGATGAAGGCGGTCTAGCAGTTCGTAGTTGGTGATGCGTAGTCTGTAGTGGGGCGGCCAGCCGGTCGCCCCTTCTGTCTCCGCGCCGTCGTCGCTACGTCAGCGAGCGGTTCCGGTTCATCGTTCGGGTGAATTCACGAAGGCGGTGCTTGCCGGATCCCCATCCTTGTCGCCGTCGACACCGCAGCGATCAGCACACGCAGCTGCAGGCGACGGTCCGAGCGCAATCGCCGAGGCAGTCCACACACACGTTGTAGCCATGCACGCGGTCGCGAACGACGAACTCTACGATATCGGCCGGTCGATGGCAGAACAGGCACTCGTCGATGGCATGGCCAGCCTCTGAGCCCTGTGCGCCCGCAGTGCGCGGCCTCGTCTCTGGTGTGGTGGTCTTCAAGGCCAAGATGGCATCCCTCCGTGCAAGATCAACGATTCGCGAGCGCCCAGACAGTTGCACCGTATTCTGATCCTCTGGGCTTCGTCGCCACCGCCAACACGCGCTGCCGGTACGGCTTGAACTGCAGTGTCATCGACATCTCCGTCAACAGGGTGCTGGCAGCGGCTTCACCCATCTCGCGAGTGAGCGCTTGCTTCGCCTTGATGCAGGCGGCGTACGTCCTGCTCATCGGCTGCGGCCAACCGGGCGCGCGCTGGTAAACATCGACCTGGAATCCGGCCTCGAGCAGCACCGGGCGGAAGTCCCCCACGGGGTCATTCCCGAACACCGGCAGACCGCTGGCTCGCTCGGCATCGAGCTCGTAGGCCGTGAACACGAAGCGGCCGCCGGGCCGCAGCACCCGTGCCACCTCGTCAACCGACGCCTGCTTGGCCACGGCGTACTGCAGTGCATCCTCGCTCATGACGGCGTCGGCGGAACTCGACTCCAGGCCCGTCTCCGCGAACGCGCCCACAACGAACCGCGCTCGCTTCGAGAGGCCGACGCTAGACGCACGGGCGGCCGCCGCCTCGATGGCGCCTGGTGCGCCGTCGACGCCGATGAGCCTCGCACCCGTCTCCTGGGCCACCCAGAGCGCCGGGCCGCCCATACCGCACCCGACGTCGACCAACGTATCGCCGCGGCGCAGCCGAAGCTCGAGACTCATCCGCCGCAATTCGGGTAGCGTGGTGAAGCTGATGTGGCTGAACTCCTCGGGAAAGTCCAACCCTTCCGCCAGCTCGTGCCAAATCCGACGCAGCGTCCTGCTCTTCGGCACCGCCCGGTACACGGCGTCGTAGCCAATCGAGATGATGTCCTGCACGGGCGTGCGTCCTTCTCCTCGTCGTGGCTCCTGCGCGCAAGGCTTCACAGAATTATGCGAGCGTGACCCGTTCCGGCGGCATTGGCCATCCGGCACGAATTGGGCCCCATCGTTTGCCGGTGCCTCAATGTTCCTCTCGCCGCTGCTGGGAAGGGCCCGGGCATCAGCCTCGACCCGACGCCGACGCTGGCGATGAAGGCGGTCTAGCAGTTCGTAGGCGGTCGTGGCTAGTTTGTGGCAGGGGCGACCGGCGGGCCGCCCCTGTGTGCTATTCGGGGAGTCACCAACCGCTGCCCCATGTCTCGCTACGGATACTGCAGCTCCGCGAGCGCGTAGCCGCCGGTCCGCTCGCCTATACTCGGCCCATCGTGAACACAGCGGTCGATCCGTCCCGGGAACAAGACGTTGCGTCCGCGCTGCTGGCGTACCTGCGGCGTCGCCTCGGAGCGCCGGCGCTCACGTACGCGGAGCCGCCCCGACAACTTGGGCGCGGTACGTCGAGCTTCATCTACGCGTTCCGTCTCGCCGGCACACCGGACGAGCGCGAGTGGGAGAGACCCCTGGTGCTGCGCCTCGTCTGGGGCGACGGCGCCGAAGCGGTGCTCGAGCGAGAGTCGGCGATCCAGCGCTATGTCGGTGAGCACGGCAGCACGACGTTGGAACTACTCGCGCTGGAGCCGAACCGCGAGACGGAACTCGGGCTGCCATTCACCGTTGCAGAGCGGATCATCGGCGGGACGCTGCTGGACGCCGTGAAGCGCGCCCCGCTCTCCACGCTGCGCCTGGTCGCCGCCATGGCCGATGCGCACGTCGCGCTCCACCGCATCGCCACTGATGACTGTCCGTTGCCGTACGATGCGCCGCTGGTCGACCGCCGCATCGAGGACTGGCGCCGTCGCCTGAGCATCGACGGCGCGGAGGAGCTGCGACGCGGGCTCGCGTGGCTGGAGGAGCACGCCGGCCGGGTGCGACACGAGGAGCCGGCGATCTGCCACCACGACTTTCATCCGCTCAACGTCCTGGTCGGTGACCGCAACCGGCTTGTCGTCATCGACTGGTCGGACGCCGTACTCGGCGACCGCAACAGCGACGTCGCGCGGACCGCCGTGCTGCTCCTGTTCGCCCGGCTCGGCGCGAGCGGCGCGGCGGAGCGGCTGGTGTTGACGGGTAGCGGGCGGCGTGTTCCGCGCCCGCTACCTCGCGCGGTACCGGCGCCAACTCCCGATCGACGAGGGGCGCATGCGCTACTGGGAAGCGGCGCACGCGTTCAACGGCTGGCTGCAACTCGTAGAGCTGCAGGCGCGAGGCCCGGCCGCGCCCGAGCTGCAGCTGGAGATGGTGCAGCAGTTCACGCCCGGTCTCGTCGACGAGGTGCGACGGCACTTCTGGCGCAGCACGCAACGCTCGTAGCCGTCACCGCGGGCTCGCTCCCGCTTGCCGCCCGCTCGGCCGCTCGATACACTGGCCACGCTTAAGACAGCAGGCGCTCCTACGGGACATAATCACAGCCTGCCGAGGCGCAATACGTGGAACTGGAGACGTCGCCCGCGAGGCGGCGCTTCGCGCGTGTGCCCCTGTCTTCGGCAGGGGTTTCTTGTTGTCGTTCGTCCACCGGAGGTGGCGTCATGCCTACAGCCAGAAAAGAAGCCAGCGTCGCCGAGTTGAAGGATCTCGTCCAGCGGGCGAGCATCGTCGTCGGCGCTGAGTACCGCGGTCTCAAGGTCAAGGAGATCACGGCGCTGCGCCGCGCGCTCCGCGATGCCGGCGTCGAGGTGCGGGTCGTCAAGAACAAGCTCTTCCAGATCGCGGCCACGCAGGCCGGCATCCCGGACGCCGGGCAGGTCGTCGAAGGCCCGACGATGATCGTCTTCGGCTACGGCGACGTCGTCACGCCGTCGAAGGCGATCGCGGACTACGCGAAGACGGCGCGCAACGCCTTCGCGCCGAAGAAGGTGTACCTCGACGGCAGCGTCGTCGCGGGCAGCGTCGTGGCGGAGCTGGCGAGCCTGCCGACGCGCGACCAGCTCATCGGCCAGCTCGCGGGTGCGTTCATGTCGCCGCTGCAGACGTTCGTGAACCAGATCAACGACAGCATGCAATCGTTCGCGCGCCTGGTCGACGCGCGGGCGAAGCAACTCGAAGAGGCCGCGTAGGGCGGGCAGACAGCAGACGTCGCCTGCCGCGATGCGGGCGGACCAGAGGAGGAACAACATGGCGAAGGTTGAAGAGGCGTTCGAGATCATCAAGGGGATGACCATCCTCGAGCTGCGCGACCTGAACAAGAAGATCGAGGACGAGTTCGGCATCACCGCCGCGGCGCCGGCGATGATGATGGCCGCGCCGGCAGCGGGCGCCGCTGCGCCAGCCGCCGCCGAAGAGGAGCAGACGGAGTTCAACGTCGTCCTCAAGGAAGCCGGCGCGAACAAGATCAACGTCATCAAGGCCGTGCGCGAGGTGACGACGCTGGGCCTCAAGGAAGCCAAGGACCTCGTCGAGAGCGCGCCCGTGAACGTGAAGGAAGGCATCGCGAAGGCCGAGGCCGAAGCCGTGAAGGCGAAGCTCATCGACGCCGGAGCCGTCGCCGAGCTGGTGTAGCAATCGTTTCCGCAGTCGAGTCCGCGCCCGGCATCGACCGGCGCGGGCTCGCTGCTTGGTATGATGCCCCCCGTGAACTGCTACTCGTGTGAACAGCCGGCCACCAACGTGTGCCGGCGATGCGCCCAGCCGTACTGCGAGGATCACGGCAACGCCGCGTACTGCGCCGGCTGCCTGCAGCCATCGAGCGCGCTGCCGTCCTTCAATCTCTACCGCGGCGCGCTGCTGACGATGCTCGTCGGCACGGCCGTGGCGATCATCCTCATCGTCCGGCCGCCGGGCGCGTCGACAGGCGCATCGCCGGTGTTCGTCGGCAAGCTGACGCCTACGGCGACTGCCGCTGGCGGCGAAGCGCAGGCGACGGTGCCCGCCGTCACGCCCGAAACCACCGGCACGTCGGCGGAGGGCACGACGACGGCCGAGGCGACCGGCACCACGACGCCCGCCGCTGAAGGCGACGCCCACCGTGACCGGCACGCCCAGCCCGTTCAACGAGCACGTCGTGGTCGAGGGCGACACGCTGTTCGGTATTGCGCAGGCCAACCTCGCGCCGGGCGACGACGTCGTGAAGTTCGCGCAGGCGATCGCCGCGCTGAATGGCATCGACTACAACAACCCCGAGCTGCGCATCGGCCAGAAGCTCCTCTTGCCCAAGCCGCCGGCGCCGACACCGACGCCGTGAGAGATCCGTCCCGCGATCCGGAGGCGCTCGCCCGTGCCGCGCTCCGGCGCGGAACGCTGATCTATTCGGCGCTCTTCCTCCTCGATGCGGCCGTCTTCTCGCTGGTCGTAGCGAGCGGCACGAGCGGCGCGGCCTACGTCACGCTTTCGATTGTGGGCATCGTCGGGCTGCTGCTCGGCTACACCTGCGTCCAGCACATCCGCGATCTCGGCGGCCAGCTGGCTGAGAGCGAGGGTCTGATCACGCGTAAGTGGTCGCGGGCCGACTTCCTCATCGTCATGCAGAGCTACTACATCATGGTGGAGCGCGTGGTCTACAAGCTCGAGCCCGAGGATTACATCCACCTGGAGGAGGGGATGTACGTGAAGATCGTGCACTTCCCCCAAACGCTCAACGTGGTCACCGTGCACGAGGTGCTCGGCGGCATGCGCCAGACGCCGGAGTGAGGGCGATTGACGGTGGGAGGGAGCCGCGACGAGCTCACTGAGTAGCCGCCCAGATAATCGCAGCGGCCACAAGCAAGACCACGAACGAAACGGCGGTCCAGACGATGACGGAGGAGATACGGTCGAGAGCTGTGGACTGACGCTCCAAGCCCAGCGCGAGCAATAGTTCGCGTATCACCCACCACATGGGTGAAGTATAGAAAGAAGATGAGGCGCCCGGTTCCGGGCTCAGGACTGCCTGAAGCTCCGCCCCGCGTCGTGTCGCCGGATGAGCCGAGGGCGGCCTGCTACTAGGGCGGTCCGCGTCGAGCATATCTTCGGGCTGTGCTAGCATGCCGCCGAACCGGACGGATCGCGCTTCACGAGGTACCGCATGCGCCTGATCGCCATCTCACTTGTCCTCGCCGTGACGCTGTTCGGCGTGCTGTCGATGTCGCGACACGCGTCCGCCGCCGTCGCGACGCCGAACGCCCCGGCGACCTCCGCGATGCAGCAACAGACCCCGCCGCCGGTGCCCTCGAACGACGACTCGCGCGTGGGGGTGCAGGTGGGCGTCGTCTGCGCGGCCGTCGCGGTGGTGGTCGTCGTTGGCACGTGCGCCTACTTCGTGCGGAAGCGGCTTGGGCTCGGCGGCCCGCCTCCGCAGCAGGACGCGGGCGGCCACCACTAGTTCCCCTGGTTCACCCTGTCCCGAGCTTGGCCGCAGTGCCGGCTGTTGACACTGCGGCCGCCTCGCAATCACAATGAGCACCGTTCATCGAAGCCGGGCCGCAACCGATGCATCGCGTTGAGAGGTGAGTCTTGGGCGAGAACGAACTGGGGCTTCGATACTGGCCTTCGCAACGTGTGACACGCCGCCGTTTTGTGGGCGGCGTTACTGTTGCCGGTGCCGCGGTCGCCGCGATGGGCGTCGTCGGCTGCTCTACGGGGAAGAAGACCTCCAACGGCAGCTCAACACCGGTGGCGGCCGGTACGACCGTCGTCCAGGATGGCACGCAGGACGGTCCGCCGACCCGCCTCGGCGGCATCCTGAACCAGCAGCAATCCCTGGGCGCTCTCCCGAGCATGAACCCGTTCGGGCCGAGCATCCTCCCGATCTACCAGGGGCTCTTTCTCGGCTTCACTGTGTTCGACCACATGTGGTACGTGCCGACGGACACCGGCGTCCGCGAACTGTTCCTCGCCACCAGCGTCGAGCAGCCGGATCCGGAAGGGTTGACGATCATCTGCAAGATCGGCGACGCGACGTTCCACAACAAGCCGCCCGTGAACGGGCGCGCGGTGAAGGCGTCCGACATTGCAGCCAGCTTCAAGCTGTTTGCCCAGCAACTCCCGGTGGGCTTCGATTACCTTCACGACGTCATGCAGGACGTCGTCGCCGTCGACGACCACACCGTCAAGATCACGCAGAGGCGGCCGTGGGCCTGGGCCTTCACGTCTTCCAACGCCGGGTCGCCCTGGACCGGCTCGATCCTGCCGGAGGAGATCCTCGACAAGCCGGACTTCCTCGCGAAGGACGCCATCGGTTCGGGCCAGTGGGTGCTGGCGAGCCACGACAATGGCGCAAACGTCAAGCTCCGGAAGTTCGATAAGTTCCGCCAGTTCGCCGGCACGAAATCAGTCCCCGGCCAGCCGTACCTCGACGGCATCGACTTCAAGCTGATCGCCGACGGTGCGCCGGGACTGGCGGCGTTCAAGGCCGGGCAGATCGACACGTACGGTTTCGCGAACCGGACGGAGTCAGAAGACACGAAGAACGCGCTCGGCGACAAGATCACCGTCGGATCTGACCTTGCGCGCGACTACTTCGTCCTGATGCTGAAGTACGAGCCGCCGTTCAACGACGTCCGCGTCCGTCACGCCTTCAACCTGCTGATCGACCGCGACGAGATGACACAGCTCATGGTCGAAGGCAGCGCGGTCAAGTGCGCGCCCGTGCCGCCCGCCCACAGGAAGTACCAGCTGCCCGAATCCGACCCGGACCTCCAGGCGTATTTCAAGCACGACATCGCCGAAGCGAAGAAACTGCTCGACGCGGCGGGCTTCGACTACGACCAGGTGCACGAATTCAAGCACTCGGTGCGCCCGACCGATGCGCAGGTGTCGCAGATCCTGCAGCAGCAGCTCCAGGCGGGCGGCGTGAAGACGCGGCTGGTGCCGGAAGACCTCGTCAAGTGGTTCAGCCAGTCGCTCGGCACCGGGAACTTCCACATGACCGCGTTCGACCAGATTGCGTACGAGGATCCCGACCTGCCGCTGCGCTTCTACGCCGCCGGAGCGGGGAACATGAAGAACTTCATGGGGTACAGCAACGACGAGGTGACCCGGGCCATCCTCGCCGCGGCGGAAGAGCTGGATGAGACCGCGCGCATCCAGAAGGTGCTGACGGCGCAGAAGGCGATCATCAACGACTGGGCGCCGATGCTCAACCTGTACTCGCCAATCAACTACAGCGCGCGCTATAGCTACGTCAAAGGCGCGATCGTAGGGCGCGGATCGGTGGGCCTCTTCGCCCGCACGATCTGGCTGGACAAGCCGTCATGACGCTAACGGGAGATGGCACCTGTGCTCGCCGCCGCCCGCCGATGAGTGGTTGAACGTTGCTCCGGTATACGCTGCGCCGCCTGTCGTTCCTGCCGATTATCCTCTTCGCGGTGTCTATCCTTGTATTCGTACTGCTGCGGGTGCTCCCGGCCGGTGACATCGCCGACGTCATCGGCGGCTCGAACGCGACCCCCGACCAGAAGGCCGCCATTCGCGCCCGCTATGGCCTGAGCGATCCGATCTTTCCGATCACGATCCCGGGCCAGTGCGAGAAGCTCATCTGGTACGTGCCGAAGTGCACCGTCGATGCACCGGTCGTGGAGGTTCATCGCCACAGCCAGTACGGGACATGGCTCGGGAACGCCCTCCGCGGCGATTTCGGCACGGAGTTCACCAACAACGCCAGCGTCAGGGCCGATTTCGTCCGCCGGTTTCCGGCGAGCTTCGAACTGGTGGCGTTTGCCCTGGCGTTCAGTGTGGTCTTCGGCATCAGTTTCGGCA
Source organism: uncultured Chloroflexia bacterium (assembly GCA_963840385.1). Lineage (GTDB taxonomy): Bacteria > Chloroflexota > Dehalococcoidia > DSTF01 > JACRBR01 > CAYJMJ01. The sequence goes on from CAWIYS010000001.1 coordinate 151,372, forward strand.
TCCTCTCCGCGCTGTATCGCAACAGCTTGCTCGACTACGGCGTGCGGATCTTCGCGGTGCTCGGCACCTCGATCCCGGAGTTCTTCCTCCTGACGCTATTGATCGTGATCCCGTCTTACCTCTGGAACTACGCGCAGCCAGCCGGTGGCTACGTTCCGATCTACAGGGAACCGGCGACGAACTTGCGCCTGTTCTTGCCCCCGGCGCTGATCATGGGCTTCGCCGGCTCGTCCGGTTTGATGCGGCTGGTGCGCACGACGATGCTCGAGGTGCTGCGCGCCGACTACGTGCGGACGGCGCGCGCCAAGGGACTGCGAGGCCGGACCGTCGTGCTCAGCCACGCGCTGCGGAACGCCAGCACGCCGATCCTGACGGCCATAGGCACCGCGTTTATCGCCGTCTTCGGCGGCTCGGTCGTCGCCGAGCGGATCCTGAGCATCCAGGGCATCGGCCAGTTCTTCTTTCTCTCGGCCTTTTCGCGTGACTTGCCCGTGATCCAGTTCCTCGCCGTGTACACGGCCGCCGTGGTCGTAATCGTGAATCTCGTGGTCGACCTGTCGTACGCCTGGGCCGACCCGCGAGTGAAGTACAGCTGATGACGACGATCGCCGAGCACGACCGCCGCTTCGGCTCTACGGAGTCCTGGGAGATCCCGGAGGGGAGGCCGTGGCACCGAAGAGTCGGGCGCCTCGCCGCCGACAACCCAGTTGGCGCGGCTGCGTTCGTGGTCGTGGTGCTGTTTGTATTCGCCGGACTGTTCGGGCCGATGCTCGCGCCGTACGACCCGATGGCGTTGGACGCGACATCGAAGTTCCTCGGCCCCAGCACCGCTCACCTGTTCGGCACCGACAACTGGGGCCACGACATCTTCAGCCGTATCCTCGCCGGCGCGCGCATCGACCTGAAGTTCGGCGTCATCGTGATGTTCTTGGGATTCATCCCGGGCGTTGTGCTGGGCATCGTGTCGGGATACGCGCGCGGCTGGCTCGATTACGTGATCCAGCGCTCGGCGGAGGCGTGGACGGCGTTCCCGCAGTTGTTCCTGCTGCTGACGTTCGTCGCGGCGTTCGGCCCCGGCCTCAAGACCGTCGAGGCGGTCGTCGCCATCGGCGCGCTGTTCAGCGGCTCGCGGCTGCTGCGCGTCGTGGCGCTCGTCGAGAAGCAGAAAGAGTACGTCGTGTCAGCGCGTTCAACCGGCGCCAGCGAGTTCCGGCTACTATGGCGGCACGTCGTGCCGAACATCATGCCGTTCATTCTCGTCGGGTTCAGCAGCGTGTTCGCTATCGCCGTGCTACTCGAGGCAACGCTCTCGTTCCTCGGACTGGGCGTGTCGTCGGGCCAGCCGAGCTGGGGCAACGACCTCAGCTTCAACATGAACAACGGCGGCACGAAGTACCCCTTCCTCGTCTTCTTCCCAGGCCTCACGATCAGCGTCGTCGTCCTCGGCTTCAACCTCCTCGGCGACACCCTGCGCGACATCCTCGACCCGCGCCTCCGCGGCTCGACCGGCAGCCGGAGGTAGCTGTTGGATGTTCGATCTTGGACGTTAGAGTTCCCAGGCCCTCGAACATCTAACATCTAACATCTAACATCTAACATCGATACCCTGAACGCATGGCCGACGAGCGCTTCTACCCGCACGTGAACTTCGCCTCGCTCGACGAGGAGGACTCGTCGTACGAACGCGCGCGCGTCGTGGTGCTGCCGGTGCCGTACGACTCGACGGTGACCGCGCGCGCCGGCACGCGCGACGGCCCCCGCGCGATCATCGAGGCCTCGGCCGACATGGAGCTGTACGACGTCGGCCTCGGCATCGAGCCATTCCGGCACGGCATCCACACGCTGCCCGAACTGGCGCCGCACACCGGCTCGCCGGAAGCGATGATCGACCGCATCGAGTCGGTGGTCGGCGAGCTGCTCGACGCGGGCAAGTTCGTCGTCACGCTCGGCGGCGAGCACACGGTCGCTGTCGGCCCCGTGCGCGCGCACGCGAAGCGCACGCCCGGGCTGTCGGTGCTGGCATTCGATGCGCACTCCGACCTGCGCGACGAGTACCTCGACTCGCGCTACAACCACGCTTGCACGCTCCGTCGCGCGCTCGAGGTCGCGCCGGTGACGCAGGTGGGGCTGCGCAGTGCCTCGGCCGAGGACGCGGCGCTGATCCGCGACCGCGGCCTCGCGTTCTACTCGCCGCGAGAATATCGCGCCGCGGGCGCGGCGCCTGTCGCCGAGCGGCTGAGCGACGCCGTCTACGTGACGATCGACCTCGACCACTTCGACCCGGCCGAGATGTCGGCTGTGGGCACACCGGAGCCCGGCGGGATGCGCTGGGACGAAGTGTCGGATCTGCTGGCGGCCGTCGCGAAGTCGCGCCGCATCGTCGGGTTCGACGTCACGGAGCTGTCGCCGTCGCTGGGGCCGCGCTCGTGCGCGCAGCTGGCGGCAAAGCTGACGTACCGGCTGATCGGCCTCGCACTCGGGCCGGCGGAGTAGCGCGATGCCCCCGAAGAAGGGCCGCAAGCGCCGCGTGCGCGAGCGCCGTCACGGCGAGCCGGACGACGCTCGCCCGGCGGTCGCACCGCCGGCGCCGCGCGAGGAAGCCGCGCCGCGATCGACGCCCTCCGATCTCCCGAAGCTGCGTGCGCGCATGGCAGGGTTCGTGCTCGGCCTGATCACGATGTTCTTCGGGGTGCTGAACGTGACGTCGGGGCTCGACGCGGGATCCGTTCCCGTCCTCGTCACCGGCGTCCTGCTGATCGCGCTCGCGGTCGTCCTCGGCGTGCTTTCGCTCGTGCCGGAGCGCGTGCGGGCTCTGTTGTCGAGGAAGTAGGGTGCGGCGGTCCGCTACTCGTCGGTGAGGCCGCTCCACCAGGCATCGTCGTGCTGGCAGAGCGCACGCAGGTGGTTGATCTCACCCGCGTGGTAACAATCGTGCTGGATCATCGCGCCAATCACCGAGGCCTTCGCGGCGATGGCGCCATAGTGCCTGCGCGTGGCCGCGTCCAGCCCGGCGTCCTCCATCGAAGCAACGCCGGCGACGAATGCACGGTGCCCCGCGCGCGCCCACTCGAGCAGTGCATCGTTGTCGCGCGGCGAAGTGCGCGCCGGGCTCTCGTTCCGCACGTCGTCGTAACTGCGCCGCGCCGCGCCGAACAGGTGCTCGGTGTTCAGGTGTTTGGCGATCGCGGCGTGCTCGAGGATCTGACGGATCGTGCGATCACCGCCGGGCGGCGCCCAGTCCCAGTCCGCGGGGCGCACGTCGCGGATGTTGCCCAGCAGCGAGTGCGCGTTTTCTCCATCGAACGACAGGTTCAGCAGGGCGAGCATGTGCTCGATCGCGACGCGGGTCATGCACGTCTCTCCCTGGTTGCATGGTCGCGGCGGGTAGCGGAGCGCTAGCCCTTGCGGAGCTGGCGGATGTCGGCGAGGTGGGCGGCTTCGTGCTCGACCATGTGCTCGACGATCTGGCGGATGCTCATGCGGCCCGCCTCGAGGTGCTGGCCGGAGCGCGCCCAGTTCCAGTTGACGAGCGTCGTCAGCAACTCGACGGTCTGCGAGCGGAAGCGGCCCAGCTCGGCGAGCATCGACTCGATACTGCGCTCCATGTAGCCGTGCTCGCGGGAGAAGGCGTCCTGGTCGTACGGCTCGAGCACCGGGTCGGTCTGCGTCGCCATCATGTAGAGCCGCTTGTGGTAGACCTCGGCGGCGTCGCGCAGGTGGCCGACGATCTCCTTGATGCACCACTGGTCGGCCGCCGGCCGCCGCGTTGCCTCGGCGTCGGTCGCGCCGCGCAACTCGGCCTGAAGCAGGCTCGGCAGCTCGCGCAGCGGCTCGACGAGGTCGAGGTGGCCGCGCGTACCCGGCTCGTTGCGGGGGTAGATGAAGACGTTCTGAGTCTGTCCTGCCATCTGCGTCCTCAGCCCGTCGAAGGGGCCGTCTCCTGCGTCAGTGCGGGCCTGCGCTGGTTCAGCGTCGTTTCGGCGACGACGGCGCCGTTACGAAGATACAGCCGCGGCACGCGGGCGCTGATCCCGGCCAAAATCTCCCACGAGATCGTGTCCGCCAGGCCCGCCAACTCGTCGGCGTCGATGCGCTCGCCGCCCTGCGTCCCAATGATAACGACCTCGTCGTCCGGCGCAACGCCCGGCACGCCGGTGACGTCGGCCATGCACATGTCCATCGCGATGCGCCCGGCGATCGGCACGCGCCGGCCTCGCACGAGCAGTTCGGCCCGGTTCGAAAGCGCTCGCCGCAGGCCATCGGCGTAGCCGCACATGACCAGGGCGATCGTCGACGGCCGCTCGGCGCGCCACGTGCGTCCGTAGCCCACTGTCGCCCCCGGCGCGACGTCGAGCACGCGCGCGACGCGGCTCTTGAGCGAGAGCACGCGCCGCAACTCGACGTCGCCCGCGCAGCCCGGGCGCCGGCTCGTACCCGTAGATGCCGAGCCCCGCGCGGACCGCGTCGAGCGCCATCCCCGGCTCGATCAGCACGCTCGCCGACGCGGAGCAGTGACGCATCGGGATCCACGGCAGCCGCTTCGACGCTTCGAGCAGCGCCTGGTACTGCATCTGCGTGAACGTGCGGTCGCCCTCCTCAGCGGCGGCGAAGTGCGTGAAGATGCCCTCGACCTCGATGTTCGGCAAGCGGCGCACGCTCTCCGCGAACGCGACAAGCGCCTCGAGTTCGAGGCCGTGCCGGTTCAGCCCGCTCTCCAGCTCGACATGGATCGGCTGGACGACGTCGCGCGCCGCCGCGAAGCGCGAGAGCGCCAGCGCCACCTGCATCGTGTCGACCGTCGGCGTCAGTCGCAGCTCGACGACGCGCTCCGCCTCCGACGCCTGCGTGAAGCCGACGACCAGCACCGGCGCGTCGATGCCGGCGAGCCGCAGCTCCTCGCCCTCGTCGACGCAGACGACGCCGAGGCCGGCCGCGCCCGCCTCGATCGCCGCCCGCCCGACGGCGACGGCGCCGTGCCCGTACGCGTTCGCCTTGACGATGGCGTAGAGCCGCGCCGGCGCCGCGCGCTCCGCGAGCGCCCGCACGTTGTGCGTCAGTGCATCGAGGTCGATCTCGGCCCAGACGGGGCGGCCGTGCCAGCGGTCGCGGGGGAGTTCCATCGTCTCAGGATACGGGATGGGGACGTGGGAAGTGGGAGGCGAGAGGGGAGGGCGCTGTGGGAGGTTGGACGTTAGAGGTTAGAGGTCGGAATAGCGGCTGACCGCTGATAGCTGATCGCTGACAGTCTACGGCACCAGCGCCCACGTCCTCGGCAGGCGGTACGTGAAGCTCGCGCCGGTCATGCGTTCGCCGTCGAAGACCTCGCCGCGGCCGGTGCGCGTGATCTCCTGGTAGCCGTTCTGGAGCGTGATGATGCGGCGGTCCATCAGGTTGAAGATGACCGCGCCGGCCTTTACCGGCCGCAGGCTGGCCTCGCGCGTCACGTCGTCGACGATGCGGAACAGCGGCGATTCGTCGGGGCGCGCCTGCGCGAGCGCCGCGTGGATCGCGTCGTTGTGGCCGGGCGTGTTGCGTTCGTCGAACATGGCGAGGCCGTTCTCGACGCGCTCTCGCAGGCCGTGGTAGTACTGCTCGGCGCGTGCGATCAGCTCGGACGTGTTCGCAGGATCGGTCGCGCAGGACTTCAGCAGCGCGGGCAGCGCCTCGCCGTGAGCCACGAAGCTAATGCCGCCGGAAGCATCGATGATCGTCAGTCGAAGCAGGTTCATTTCGTACAGCCGGATTGCGGGGGTGTGTTTTTCGAAGGTACCATTCGCGCTGAAACCCTGTCAAAAGCGCGTCGCGCGCCACGGTGATTCCATGACAGCGTCGGGCCGACGTGTCCCCGCACCGCCGCTGCTCCTCGCTTCAGTGATCGGCCTGCTGGCCGCCGCATGCAGCGGCTCGAGCAACAAGCCGACGCCGACGGCGCCGCCGTCGGAGCCGGCCGCATCCGCTACGGCGACGATCGTGCCGTCGACGCCAACCGCCACGCCGTCGCCGCCCGACCCCGCGCTCGGCGACTCGTTGCGGTACGAGGGCGACTTCGAGGGCGCGATCGGCGTGTACGCGGCGATCGCCGGTACGGGCGATGCGACGGCGCAGCAGCAGGCGCGCTTCGCGCAGGCGCAGCTGCTCGTGCGGACGAACCGGCAGTCCGAAGCGCGCCCGGTGCTGGAGGCCTGGCTCGCCGCCGCCGGAGCGGCCGCTGACGGCAGCGAGGCGCAGTACATGCTCGCCTCCGTGCTCGACGACCTCGGCGACACGCAGGGCTCGCTCACGACGTACGAGCGCTACATCGCGGCGAACGGCGTGCTGATCGACTTCGCGCGCATCGAGCGGGCGAAGCTGCTCGCGCGGCTCAACCGCGTGCCAGAGGCGGTTGCCGGCGCCGAGGCCGTGCGCGCCAGCACGACGCTGCTGCCGGCGTTCCGCGAGTCGTTCACGTTCAGCTTCGCGTCCGCGCTCGACCACGCCGGCGCCGACCTCACGGCGATCGAGTGGTACGACCGCGCGCGCATCGAGGGCGGCGACGCCGCGTCGGCGTTCGCGCGCACCGGCGCGATCAAGAAGCGGAACGGCAATCCGGCATGGTCGGCCGACGAGCTGCAGGCGATCACGGCGTTCCCCGAATCGGCCGTCGCGCCCGACCTGCTCGACGAGCTCGACGCGGCGGCCGTGCCCGTCGGCGACTACGTGCGCGGCGTCGTCGACTACCGCGCCGGACGCGACGATGCGGCGCGCATCGCACTGACCGTGCGCCGTGGCCGCGGGCGACCACGCCGCGCAGGCGACGTACTACCTCGCCGCGATCGACGAGCGCGCGGGCAACACCGACGCCGCGATCGCCGGCTACCGGCGCGCGCACGACCTCGACCCGGCGATGCCGCTCGCCTCCGACGCGCTGTGGTGGGGCGGACGGCTGCTCGAAGCCGCTGGCCGCGACGACGAAGCGGGCGCAGCGTACGCCGCGCTCACCGACGGCTACCCGGCATCGAAGTGGCACGGCGATGCCGCGTTCAAGCGCGGCCTCGTGCTGTACCGCGCGAAGAACTACGCCGGCGCGGCGCTCGCGTGGGCGTCGATCGTACCGTCGCTGACCGGCGAGGACGCGGCGCGTGCGCGGTTCTGGCAGGGCCGCGCGCTGCTCGCGCAGCGCGATCCGCTGGCGAGCGCGGTGCTGGGCCAGCTCGTCGCCGATGATCCGGGCGGTTACTACGCCCTACGCGCAGAGGTCCAACTCGGCCAGAACGACGCGTCGACGTCCGATCCGTCGCTCACACCGCCGCCGGTCGACTGGTCCGCCGTCGCGGCGTACGCATTCGGTCCGACCGCCGTCGTCGATCCCGATGCCGCGGCGGCGCAGATCGCCGCCGATCCGCGCTGGAACGTCGCCGAAGCGCTCGATGACGTCGGCCTGCACGCGCAGTCGGACGCGGTGTATCGCTCGATGCTCGACAACAGCGCGGCGGACCTCTACTACGCGGCGCACCGGCTGTACGCCGATGGCCGCACGAGCCTGGCGTCGCGAGCGGCGGTGATCCTGATCGGCCAGATTCCCGGCCATCAGCCGCCGGACGACCTGCTGCGCGTCGCCTATCCGCTCGCGTACGGCGACCTCGCGACGAGTGCCGCAAAGGACCAGCAGGTGTCGCCGCTGCTGCTGCTCTCGCTGGTGCGGCAGGAGAGCTTCTACGATCCGCGGGCCGGCTCGCCGGCGGGCGCGCTCGGACTGACGCAGGTAATCCCCTCGACCGGCGACGCGATCGCCACCACGCTCGGCGTGCCGGATTTCAGCGCGAGCGACCTCTACCGGCCGAAGCTCAGTCTCCGTTTCGGGGCGAGCTACCTCTCCGACCAGCTACGCAACTTCGACGATGACGCCTACCGCGCGCTCGCGGCGTATAACGGCGGGCCCGGCGCCGCCAGCAGCGCGGCGAAGTCGGCCGGCGACGACGAGGACCTGTTCGTCGAGGATCTGGAGTTCGACGAGACGCGGCTGTACGTGCGGCGCGTGATGGAGAACTACGCGCGGTACCGGCAGCTGTACCAGGGCATCGGCCGGCCGTCGCTGCCGCGCTGATCGCCCGTATGGGCTGTTAGACTTGCACTGCATGCGTACGCTGCTTCACACGCGCCTCCGCCCGATGTCGGTCGATGACATCACGCAGGTGGCCGACATCGAGCGCGAGTCGTTCCCATCGATGTGGCCGCAGACGGCGTACCGCCGCGAGCTGACGAACAAGATCGCCCGCTACACCGTCGTGACCGAACTGCGAGACGAGCGCCCGGCGCCGCCCGGACGGGCCATCCGGCCGACGGGCGTCTGGGGAACGCTGCGCCGCATCGTCGGCGTCGAGCCGGCGCAGGCGAACGAGTACCTGCTCGGCTTCATCGGCGTCTGGCTGATGGCGGGCGAGGCGCACATCGTCACCGTCGCCGTGCGCCAGACCCATCGCCGCATGGGCATCGGCGAGCGGCTGCTGATCGCCGCCATCGAGCAGGCGATGGAGTTCGGGCAGGAGGTGGTGACGCTCGAGGTGCGCGCGTCGAACGATGCCGCACGCCGCCTGTACGAGAAGTACGGCTTCGCCAACGTCGGCCGGCGCGTCCGCTACTACACCGACAACAACGAGGACGCGATCATCATGACGACGCCGGAACTCGACACGAAGGAGTTCCGCGCGCGGTTCGACGATCTCCGGCAGCGGCATCGCGCGAAGTACGCCGACCTGTGGTCGGAGTGAGGCGCGCCGCGTGCGCGGCGCTCGATCGCGCTCGCGGTCGCGGCATGCGTCGTCGCCGCCGGTTGCGGCCGGCGCACTCGCGCCAACGACACCGCCGGCCGGACGGCGAGCGCCGGCGCGATCGACCAGCTCAATGATTCGCTCGCCGACCTGACGCCGGCCGGGGCATCGCCGGTTGCCGCCACGCCGGAAGTCTCAGACCGCGCGGCGTGCGCGGACGCGAAGCCGCATCGCGCCGGCGACGAGGATGCCACGATGCAGTCGGGCGGCATCGAGCGGTCGTACATCCTGCACGTGCCGCCGTCGTACGACGGCACGCATCGGACGCCGCTGGTGCTCAACTTCCACGGCTTCGGGTCGAACGCGCGCCAGCAGGCGATCTACTCCGGCCTGCCGGCAAAGGGCGACAGCGCGGGGTTCATCGTCGTCACGCCGAACGGTACCGGCACGCCGCAGCGATGGAATCTCGTCACGGCGGGCGGCGTCGACGACGTGGCGTTCGCGCGCGAGCTGCTCGACCGCATCGAGTCGCAGCTGTGCGTCGATACGCAGCGGGTGTTCGCCGCGGGCATCTCGAACGGGTCGGCGTTCTCGCTGCGGCTGGCGTGCGAGATGCCGGACCGCATCGCGCGCGGTGGCGGCCGTCGCCGCGATGTACATGCCGCTGCGGTGCGGCGCGCAGGCGGTCGGCGTCATCGCCTTCCACGGGACCGACGACCCGTGCGTGCCGTTCGACGGCGGCACGTCGAAATGCGGCATGGGATTGCCTGTGCCGGCGGTCGAGACGGCGCGCCGCCGACTGGGCGCGGCACGATGGCTGCAACGCGCAGCCGTGCGAACACGTCGATCAGCGCGCACGTGCGCACCGTCGCCTACAGCGAGTGCGCCGGCGACGCGGCCGTCGTGCTGTACGTCATCGACGGCGGCGGCCACACATGGCCCGGCTCGATCGACGTCCCCCGCCTCGGCGGCACGACGCACGAGATCTCGGCGACGGACCAGATCTGGGAGTTCTTTCAGGCGCAGGGCGGGCGGCCGCGCTGACCGCCGGGCGTAGTCGTGCGCGGAACGAGCGCCGCGCGGGCTGAAAAGCGCGCTACGGTGATCGTCCGCCCTGTCGTGTGTTGGCTGTTGTCCTGGAGTCGCGTCAGCGCCAGTTCCCCCAGTACACCGGGTTCGTCATGGCATGGACGACTTCGCCGCGATCGGGGCGGCCGCGGAAGCCGCGCACTTCGCATCGCAGGTAGTCGTCGCCCTCGAGCCGCAGCTCGAACTCGTCGTCGAACGACTCGACCGCGGGCGTGATCTCCTTCACGAGGCCGCCCTTGCTGAAGAAGCGCAGGTGCTTGCCGTCGGGGCCGCGGTACTTCACGTGGAAGCGCACCGGCGACGCCGGCGCCGCCTCGATGTGGTCGCCCGGCAGCGTCTCGAACACGCCGTCGCCATCGACGTCCGCCGTCAGTTCGATGAACGGGCCGTTCGGCGCCTCCGAGATGAAGACGTGGCCGCGCTCGACGGCGTCGAGCACGGCGGTCTGCGTCAGTGGCCCCTCGACGTAGACCCACGTGCACGGTTCGCCGGGCCCGTTCGGCTGCGTCATCACCGCCGGCGGCACGCAATGCGAGTCGCTGCCGCCGACGGCCACCATACGCTCGCCGCGCTTCAGGTGGCCCTCCCAGCGCAGCAACGCCGGCTCGTTGAACCAGCGCCACGGCGCGTTCCACACCTCGACGGCCTGGTAGCCGGTCACCGCGTCGTGCTTCCACGGGATCGGCGAATCGGGGTGGTTGATCGAGAACATCGATCCGCGGGCGTTCGCGCTCTCGACGAGCCGTTGCACGCGCTCCGAGTCGCTGCCGCGGAAGTCGATCCAGCCGTCGAGGCCCCACACGTTGGCGTGGCCGCCGTACATCGTGATCTCTTCGCCGGCGATGAGCAGCGGCGCGCGGTCGTTGAGCCGCGCCAGCTCGTCCCAGTGGCTGATCGTGTTGTGGTCCGTCAGCGCGAAGTAGTCGAGGCCGATGCGACGCGTGTAGTCGACGATCTCGGCGACCGTGTTCTGGCCGTCGCTGTGCTCGCTGTGCGCGTGGAGGTCGCCGCGATACCAGCGCCCGCCGCCGTCGTCCGAGCCGCCGGCGACGACTTCCGCCCGCGGCATGCCCGGCACCGGCACGGCGCCCGCCGCTTCGTCGACCGCCGCCGGGTCGACGTCGATCTCGATGTTCACGCGGTAGCGCACGACGGCGTCGTCGATCTTCGAACAGCCGAACATGATCGTCCAGTCGCCCGCCTGCAGCGGGCCGCGGATGTAGCCCGGCGTCGCCGCGTCCGGCGTGATGTGGAAGCCGGAGCGGGCGCCGCCGCTCCATCCGCGGAATCCGCCGGTCAGGAAGTCCGGCCCGCGCACGTCGAACACGCCGATGTCGATGTTGTTGCCGGAGTGCGTCTCCTGCGCGCCCGTCACCTGGTTATCGTAGTAGTAGTTGACCTCCATGCGCCGCGCGCCCGCCGGTACGACGAACGGGAGGTAGTGGTACTGCTCGATGGCGTTCTGGGGCGTGACGGCGCCCTCGAGCCGGATCTTATGCCTCATGTCGCGCGCCTCCCGCTGTTCGTCGCATCGAGGGCCACAGTATAGGCACGCACCCCGGTACGGGCATGCACGCCGGCCGGGGCGCCTCGGCTGCGGCGAGGCGCCCGCGCCTGCTACCCTTCCGCCGGACCGCGAGCCGCCGGAGGGAGCCATGCTCGTCGCCGTCACGATCATCGCCGTCGCGATCGCAGCCGTCGCCATCGTCGCCGCCGTGCTGACGATGGGCCGGCAGGCGCAGGCGTCGGACGCACAGCTGCGCGAGCAGCTTGCCGCGCTCGCCTCGGGCGCGCAGTTGCAGGCGCAGGCCGAGCAGCAGGCCCAGCAACACCACCAGCAGCAGCTCGACGCGATGAAGCAGGAGGTGCAGGCGCAGGTGCGCGCGCTCGATGCGCGCCTCACGCAAAGCATCAGCACGGTCAATCAGTCGCTCTCGGCCTCGGTGACGGCGACGCAGAAGACGATGAGCTCCGTCGATCAGCAACTTGGCCAGCTGGGGAACTCGACGAAGCAGATGCTGCAGGTCGGCCGCGACCTCTCCGGCCTGCAGGACATGCTGCGTGCGCCAAAGCCGCGCGGCCAGTTCGGCGAGCTGCTGCTCGAGCGCCTGCTCGAGGACATGCTGCCCGCCGGGCAGTACCTTGTGCAGCACCGGTTCAAGAACGGCCAGATCGTCGATGCCGCGATCCAGCTCGGCGGCGGCCTCGTGCCGGTCGACGCGAAGTTCCCCGACACCGCATACCGGCGTATCGTCGACGCCCCGGACGACGCGGCCCGGACGGCGGCCCGCCGCGACTTCGCGCGCGACGTCAAGGGCCACATCGACGCCGTCGCCAAGTACATCGTGCCGGACGAAGGCACGTTCGGCTTCGCGATGATGTACGTGCCGGCCGAGAACCTGTACTACGAACTGATGGTGCGGGATGAATCGGCCGACCTGCAGGCCTACGCGCTCGGGAAGCGCGTCATCCCCTGCTCGCCGAACAGCATGTACGCCTACCTGCAGGCGCTCGTGCTCGGCCTCAAGGGCATGCGCGTCGAGGAGCGCGCGAACGACATCATCAAGCAGGTCGAGCAGCTCAACCTCGACTTCAGCCGTTTCCGGAGGGAGTTCGCCACGCTCGGCGGCCACATCTCCCACGCCAATTCGAAGTTCGACGAAGTCGACCGCGCCGCAACCAAGTTCGGCGACCGCCTGGCCCGGACACTCGATCCGTCGTTCGCGCCACCCCCGCTCAATGAGGGCGTCGCGATCCCGCTCCTGCCGGAGGGGTAGAGGCGGACCAGCGCGTCCGTCCACGACAAACCGCCGCGACGGCATGCCTCGCCACGTTGTCTCATCGGAATCGCCGCCGTATGGTGGAGCGGACGGAAGGGCCAGCGATGAACGACGCCGAAGAACTCCTGCGCGCGGCCCTGCTCAAGGTGCCCGCCGGCCTCGCCGAGCACGTTATCCGCGTCGTCGACGAGGCGGCGCGCCTCTCCGCGATCTACGACATCGACCGCGACGCCGTCCGCATCGCCGCGCTTGGCCACGATCTGCTGCGCGCGCACAGCGGCGAACGTCTCCTCGCCATCGCCGACGAGCAGGGGTATCCGCTCGACGACGTCGACCGCATGGAGCCGATCCTCCTGCACGGCCCGCTCGCCGTGCCGATCCTGCAGGAGCAGTACGGCGTGCTCGACGCCGACGTGCTCGGCGCCGTCGCGTACCACACGACGGCGCACGCGGGGATGACGCCGCTGCAGAAGCTGCTGTTCATCGCCGACAAGATCGAGCCGCACAAGCGCGCGAAAGCGGAGGAGATCGACCGCGTGGCGGTGCTCGCCGTGCGCGACCTCGACGGCGCGCTGCTGGCGTACCTCGAGTACCACATCGACTACGCGATCCGGACCGGCTGGCCGCTGCATCCCAACACGATCGCCGCCCGCAACGAACTCCTCGCGCGCCGCCGCCCGCTGCCCGAAGACCGCCCCCTCATCGCCGGCGACGCCGACGCCGACGAAGCATCAGAGGCCTGACGCGGCCTGCAAGCGACGTACATTAGTGCTGCGCGCCTCGAGGATAGCGCGACGACGATGGCCGATGCCGACGCACCGAGTATGAGCGCGTGTACACTGCGATGCATCATCGACCTTATCTCGGCCGCCGTCAGTTCGTTCGGTTGAGATACATGGACTCTGTTCGCGGCGTCAGCGATGGTGCGTGGACAGCGCACAAGTGCGCTCGGTGCTGGGGTACATGGTGAACGTCAGCTCAGCGACGGGGAGCGAGCCGTGACACGACGCCACAGCCAGCGGGCGTGGCCGATTGCATGGGAAGCATGCGGCAACGAAGACGAGCGGCGAATGTCCTGGGCTGATTCGCGTCACGGCAAGCCATTGAGCCGCGCCCGTTCCCGCATCCCGCATCCCGCTTCCTACCTCTCCCGTCCGCCCAGCCCCTGCTCTGCCCGAAACGCCGCCCACCACGCCGGATGCCGTGCGTCGACCATCTCCGGCTCGAAGCCGATGTCGAGATAGAGCTTGATGGCGGGCACGCGAAAGGGCTCCGTGCGGAGGAACGCGTACCGGTACCCGCGCTCGCGCGCGAGGCCGAGCATCGCCAGCACGATGGCGCGCGCGAGGCCGCGGCCGCGGTGCGCCGGATCGACGACGACCCATCCGACCTCGGCGGCCGCCCGCGTGTCGCCGCCGTGCAGCGTCGTGCACGCGGCGCCGACGATGCGCTCGTCGTACGTCGCGAAGACGATGCCGTCGCGCGGCACCTCGGCGTGGCCGCCGGTGAGCATCGCGTCGAGCCGGTCGCGGTCCCACGCGTCCCACCCTCCCGTACCGAGCACCGAAAGCCAGCCGTCCTCGTCGCCCTCGCGGAACGTGCGCAGGGCGTACCCCGAGGGCATGCGCGGCTCGGGCAGCTCGTCGAAGTGCGTGAAGCCCATGCGCAGTTGGGGGATCGGTTCGGTCATCGGGGATGTGCGGCTGGACGCGCCGCTATCGGCGGTCGGCGAGCCAGCGCGCGGCTTCCTTCGCGTGGTACGTGATGATGATGTCCGCGCCGGCGCGCTTGATCGACGTCAGGATCTCCATCGTGACGCGCGGGCCGTCGATCCAGCCGTTCGCCTCGGCCGCCTTCACCATCGAGTACTCGCCGCTGACGTTGTACGCCGCGAGCGGCAGGTCGAACTCCTGCCGCGCCCGCGCGATGATGTCGAGGTATGAGAGCGCTGGCTTCACCATGACGATGTCCGCGCCCTCGGCGATGTCGTCGTCGATCTCGAGCAGCGCCTCGCGCGCGTTCGGCGGGTCCATCTGGTAGCCGCGTCGGTCGCCGAACTGCGGCGCGCTGCCGGCGGCCTCGCGGAATGGGCCGTAGAAGCCGGACGCGTACTTGGCGCTGTACGCCATGATCGGCGTCTGCGTGTAGCCAGCCTCGTCCAGTTCGTCGCGGATCGCGCCGACGCGGCCGTCCATCATGTCCGACGGCGCGACGACGTCGGCCCCGGCGCGCGCGTGCGAAAGCGCCGTGCGGGCGATAAGGTCGAGCGAGTGGTCGTTGTCGACCTGGCCGTCGATGATGACGCCGCAGTGGCCGTGGCTGGTGTACTCGCACAGGCAGACGTCGGTGATGACGACGAGCTCGGGATCGGCCTCTTTGAACGTGCGCACCGCGTCCTGCACGATGCCGCCGTCGTCGTACGCCTCCGAGCCTCGCTCGTCCTTCATCGCCGGCAGGCCGAATAGCAGCACGGCCGGAATACCGAGCGCGCGCAGATCCTCGGCCTCGCGCCCGACCTGGTCGAGCGACACGCGGAATTGCCCGGGCATCGACGGGATCTCCTCGCGCACGCCCTGGCCGTGCGTCACGAACAGCGGGTAGACGAAGTCCGACGCCGACAGCCGCGTCTCGGCCATCAGTCTCCGCAGGCCCTCGGACTGCCGCAACCGCCGATGTCGTCCGAAGTCGCCGCGCGTGTCAAGGTCAAGCATGACGGTATTGTACCCCCGCCGAACTGGCCGGACGAACAAGAAGCCCCGGAGCGACTGTCCGGGGCCTCGTATTGCCTATCGTGGCGCGGGCTTTCCAGCCGGCGTCGTGCTGCGTCAGTCGTCTGCGGGCGGCTCGATCGGCGTCGTGACCAGCGCCCGCCCGATCCAGAACGCGATGTAGAGCGCGCCGAGGAACCCCGCCGTCACCGGCAGCGCGAGCGCCATGTACGACCGGCGCATGACGCCGATGAGGAACACGAACGCTGTGAAAGCACTCGCGGCGCAGATGATGATGCCGGCGGTGTGTGAGCGTTCTGCTCCCATGTCAAGCTCCTTGGTGTGGGGTTGGGCGTCGCGTGTGTTATATCAGCGCCTCTTCCGGCGGCGCAAGCGAGGCGGGAGTTGGTAGTTCGTAGTGTCCCGAAGGGTAGCGATGCGGAATCCGCGACCCACGCAGGCATCCTGGAAACTACTCACTACCCACGGCAAACTACAAACTACGCGAACGCCGCCACCACCTCATCGTTGATGCGCTGGTAGATCTCGCGCTTCCACGGGCCCTGCGTCTGCATGATGATGCCGCTGACGCCCGCCTCGGCGTACCGCTCGACGACCTCCCGCACGTGCGCCGGCGGGCCGATCGGCAGCAGCTTCTTCGCCTCGTCGGGCTTCAGCCCCATGCCCGGGCCGAACATGCCGACGAGCCGGTCGATCAGGCCATGGTTGTCGCGTGACGACGACGGTCGCCGAGATCGTCCGCTGGATCTCGGCCGGATCGCGGCCGACGGCGCGGCAGTGCGCCTCGATCGCGGCGATCTTGGCGCGGACGACGTCCGGCGTGCCGAAGACGTTCATCACGTCGCCGTACAGCGCGAGCGTGCGCAGCGTGCGCTTCTCGCCGCCGCCGCCGACCATGATCGGCGGGTGCGGCTTCTGCACGCAACGCGGGACGAAGACGGCGTCGTTCAGATGGTAGTACTTGCCGTCGAAGTTGACGCGCCCCTCCGCCTCGAACAGCAGCTTGATCAGGTGTACCGACTCCTCGAGCCGGTCCTGGCGCTCCTTCACCGGCGGGAAGTCGATGCCGTACATGCGGTGCTCCGGCTCGTGCCACGCGGCGCCGATGCCGAACGACAGCCGGCCGTTGCTGATGTGGTCGACGGTGGCCGCCATCTTCGCGAGCACGGACGGGTGCCGGTACGTCACGCCGGTGACGAGGCAGCCGAGGCGGATGCGCTCCGTGATCGAAGCGAGCGCGGCGAGCGCTGTCCAGCCCTCGAAGCAGTTGGCGTTCGCGTCCTGTCCCGGCCCCGGCGGCACGAAGTGGTCGAACGTCCACGCCGAATCGAACTTCGTCTCGCGGTCGAGGAACTTCCACATGTCCTCGATCTCGCGCCACTCGACGTTGTTGAGGCTGGTCTGGATGCCGAAGCGCATCTTCGTCATGGGGGCAGTCCTTTCCGTCATTCGCATCAAAGCGCAGGAGAACGATACGGCGGCGCGAGCCGATGGAACAGTGGAGCGTGAGGCAGTGGCGGCCGGTGTGAGTCCGTGGCGCGGGCTTTCAGCCCGCGGGGACTGATGCTGGGCACAATCTCAGTCGCGGCGGGTGGGGACAGGCGTCAACTGCAGCGCCGACGCGCGCGATGCCCTCGTTCATGCTGCCGCTGCGGAAGCCGGCCAGGTCGAGCGCGACGTGCTTGTATCCGAGGTTCTTGAGCCGCGTGACGATGCGCTCGCGCCGTTCGATGACGGCGGCCAGGTCGTCCGGCTCGACTTCGATGCGGGCGATGTCGCCGTGATGGCGGACGCGCAGCTGCCGGAAGCCGAGGCCGCGCAGGAACGCTTCGGCGGCGCCCACCTGGTCGAGCGCTTCGACCGTCACCGGCGTGCCGTAGGGGATGCGCGACGCGAGGCAGGCCATCGCCGGCTTGTCCCACGTCGGCAGCCCGCGTTCGCGGGACAGTTCGCGGATCTCCGCCTTGCCCAGCCCGGCCTCGATGAGCGGGCTGCGGACCCGGTGCTCAGCCGCGGCGGCGCGGCCCGGCCGGTGGTCGCCGAGGTCGTCGGTGTTGCAGCCGTCGGCGACGAAGGCGATGCCCTCGCGGGCCGCCAGCGCCTCGAGCAGGGAGTACAGCTCGGTCTTGCAGTGGTAGCAGCGCGTTGGCGAGTTCTCGACATAACCGGGGCGGTCCATCTCGGACGTGTCGATGAGCAGGTGGCGGATGCCGATGCGGCGGGCCAGATCCTTCGCTTCCTCGACCTCAGCGGCCGGGACGGAGGGCGACACGCCCGTAACGGCGAGCGCGCGCTCGCCGAGCACATCGGCGGCCACAGCTGCGACAAGCGTGCTGTCGACGCCAGCTGAGAAGGCGACGGCGACGGAGCCCATCTCGGCGAGGATGCGGCGGAGGTCGGCCAGTTTCGAATCCATACTGAGATGATAGCAGCCGTCCGGAGGCCGGCCGGGCGGCCCTCCCGAATCTGAACCACAAACCTACAGCCTGCGAGCAATCTAGCCGATAACAGCAGAGAGTCACGGCTGAGGGGTGACGAGTGGGGCCTGTTGGAGGCTTGATGGCCAAGGACTCCAGTTCGGCTATCTTCCCGCGGTTCGCCGTGGCCAGCTTCCTCGCGATCGCGATCATCGCCGCGCTCGCCGCCATCGTCGGCGCGCCGTTCGTGCGCCGGGCCAACGAGCGCGCCGCCGCCGAAAGCGCCGCATCGAACGTCGCAGCTCCCCTACGCACGATCTTCGAGCCAGTCGCAACCGGCGCCCCCGTGCCGGAGGACCTCCGCACCCGCGCGCAGACGCTCGCGGAGCCGCTGGTCACGGGCAGCCTGAAGGGTGTGCGCGTTTGGTCCGCGGATGGCCAGCCGGTCGTCGCGGTGGGCGTTGGTTGGAACGGCGACCTGCCGTTGGTGCCGCGGGACTCGCCGGCGTGGGGACGCACGTCGGCGGTCGACGGCAGCCGGCTCTTCGTGACGTTCACGCGCGCCGGCGCGTACACGATCGAGGTCGACCAGTCAGCGGCGGGCGTCGACAGCGCGATCGCCGCCGCGAACCGCGAGATGGTCGCGCTGGCGATCGTGCTCGCGCTCGGCTGTTTCGCCGTTGCCCAGGTCATGTTCTTGCTGGTTGTGCGCGGACTGATTTCGGAGCATCGCTGGCTGCTGCACCTCTATACACGCGGCGACGCGATCCGCGCGTCGCTGGACCTGCAGGACGTCATCACGCAGGTGTCGCGCGACGCGACGATGCTCGCCGACGGCACGCACGGCCTCGTTGCGCTGTTCGACGAGGGCAGCGGCGACCTGGTCCTCCGCTCGACGTTCAACCGCCTCGCCGACGAGACCGCGCAGCACCAGCGCGCGATCGAGGAGTGGTACCTGCGCCGCTGCGTCATCACCAACACGACGGTCGTCGCGTCGCAACCCGCGAGCGCGTACCGGCAGTTCTTCGGGCTCGACATGGAAGCGGGGGGCGAGTTGGCGATCGTGTGCGTGCCGCTCGCGCTGCGTGACCGAGTCGCCGGCGTCGTCGCGGTGGCGCGCTGGGTCAACCGAAAGAGCGGCGCCTTCTCGACCGACGAGGTGCAGGGCATCGAGCAGATCGCCGGCCAGGCTATCACGGCGATCGAGCAATCTATCCTCTTCGCCAAGATGCGCACCTACGCCAACGAGGTCGAGGTGGGCTACGACGCGACGCTCAAGGCGCTCATGGCGGCGCTTGACGCGAAGGACGAGGTGACCGAGGGCCACTGCGAGCGCGTCGCCAAGCTGACGCTGCACCTCGCGCGGCGCATGGGCACCCCGGAGACGCAGCTCATCGACATCGAGCGGGGCGCCATGTTGCACGACGTCGGCAAGATCGGCGTGCCCGATGCGATCCTCCAGAAGCCGAAGGAGTTGAACGACGCGGAGTGGGAGACCATGCGTAAGCACCCGCTGCTGGCCGCCGTCATGGTCTCGAAGATCGGCTTCCTCGAGCCGTCGTTGCCGATCCTCATGTACCACCACGAGCGCTACGACGGCGGCGGCTACCCATTCGGCCTGATCGCCGACAAGATCCCGCTCGAGGCGCGCATCTTCTCCGTCGTCGATGCGTACGACGCGATGACGTCCGACCGGCCGTATCGGCTGGCGATGACGCACGAGGCGGCGATGGCGGAGGTGGCGCTGAACAGCGGCGCCCAGTTCGACCCCGAGGTCGTCGCGAAGTTCGAGGAGTTGATGGCCGCCCGCGCGGAGCTACGCCACAACCCCGCCCCGCCGCCGGAGCTCGACCTGGACGTAGCCGGCGGCGCTGACGCCTCCGCCAACGAACACGCCGCCTGACAGGGCCCCCGCTAGCAGCGGTAGTTGAGCCTGTACTGGGCTAAGGCCAGTTGAGCTTCCTGCGCCGACACCGCGCCATCGGGCGGGCCGCTCTTCGCCGGACCGATCACGCTGCGGTCGTACTCCATGCCGTCCGGTGTGCCGTTGCCATTGAGGTCCTGTTCGTACACCGTGGTGCCCGCTTTAGCGCCCGCTTTGTAGTAGGCAAACACGACCTGAGCGTCTGTTGCGGTCACAACGGCGTCCTTGAAGACCAGCCGCGGATTTGGAGCCGCGAAAAGGGCGGGAACCGGGACGCTGTAGAAGTCCCACGGGTTTTGCGGGTCGAGCCCAAGAGTCGGTTCCGTGGTGCTCCGGCATCCGTCGCCGTCGTCATCGACGTGTCGGTCGCACACGACGGAGGCATCCTGGAGGGTCGTGGGGAAGGATACGCCGTTGACATCGAACAGAACCGACGTCGTGGGGTCGGACACGAAGTGGAGCGCCGTCGTCCCGTCGTTCAGGCATTTGGCGACGAGCGTATCGAGGATGCCGGTGGAGGTGCTCTGGAAAGCGACGCAGGCGGTCTGGGCAGGAGGAGACCCCACGTGATACCCCCAATTCGAGGGGGGACAGAGGGTCGGACTTGCGTAATCAATTGCGATGATGCCGGGGTCGTATTCGAGCATAATCTCATAGCCAGCCCAGGCAGCGTGAGAGCCGGCGGAGAACGACGAGAGCTTCGTCCTCAGCAGAAACGGCATGTTCAACGGCTGCGCGCTGCTGGGGACCACCGCCATAAGCGTCGCCGCTCCGGGGCCACCCGTCGGTGTCGCGGTCGGCGGCATCGTCGACGTGGGCGTGAACGTTGGACCGTTGACCCCGGTGCCGCAGACCACGCTGCTGCTCTGAAGGGTCATTTGATACGGCAAGAAATTCTCGGTGCCATAGACTACGTCTACCGGCTGAGCCGCGAGCTGCAGCGAACTGGTCCCGTCCGCAAGGCAGGTGAAGGTGATGGTCTCGAGCTCGCCGCTGGTGGCGGTGCTGTTCTGGAAGGCACAGCCTGTCGAGACGGACGGGATCGTGCTCAGGAGCGACCAGCCGGAACTGCTGCACAGCGTGGGCGCGGCGCCGGTAGCCACGAGTACGTTCGTATCGTAATCGAGTTCAAGGAGATAGCCGGCCCAACTGGTCGAGGTACCGAAGACGACGTTGCTCAGATTCGTGGTCACGGTGAAGGATTCATTCACCGCATGCGTACCGCCGCTCGAGACGCCGATCGTCGCCATTCCGGAGAAGTTCGGCGTGGCGGTGGGCGTCGGCGTGGGCGGGACGGGCGTCGGCGTGGACGTCGGATCGTTGACACCTGTGCCGCAGACGACGGAGCTATCCGCGAGCGTCATCGAGAAGTCCGTCGCGCTGGCGTCGAACAGGCCGTTTCCCGAGCCGACCGTTCCGGCGTGGTGCGCGGGAAGGTGCAGCGAGGTCGTGCCGTTCGCCTGACAGGTGAACGTGATGGTTTCGAGCACGCCGCTCGTCGCCGTGCTGCCGGCGGGGTAGAAGCAGCCGGTGACGACGCCGGGGGTGAGAGAGGTCGACGACCAGGCTGACGGCGGGCACAGCGCTGGCGCCACGTTCGTCGCGGTCAGTACCTGCGGATCGTAGTCGAGCTCCAGGTCGTAGCCGACCCATTTCGGCGAGTTCGCGTCGAACGTGACGTTGGAGAGCGCGACCGTGATGGAGAACGATTCCGTCACGGCGTGCGTGCCGCCGTTCGCGACAGTGAACGTGGCGCTCGTCGCTGCGGACGCCCGATCGGACTGGAGCCGAATGGACATCGCCGTAACCATCGCCAGCGCAGTCATGGTGATAAGGAGCCCGCCGATCCCGAACCTGAACATGCGTCCTCCCGTCTTGTCACGACAGATTGTCTGGCATGAGGCTCGTTAGAGCAGTTTCAGCACCTGTAGCCTTGTTTGTATTGCGCAAAAGCTATCTGGGCGGCCTGGGCCGAAACCTGTCCCTGTGGTGGCCCGCTCATGGCTGGCCCGACGAAGCTCCGGTCGTACTCGATGCCGTCCGCGATGCCGTTGCGATTGAGGTCCTGTTCGTAGACCGTGGTGCCCGTCTTGGCACCTTTCTTGTAGTAGCCAAAGACCGACTGAGCGTCGGCAGCGCCTACGACGTGGTCCTTGAAATCAGTGGTCGGGCTGGGCGCCGCGAACAGCGCTGGCACCGGCACGCTGTAGAAGTCCCATGGGTTGTAAGGGTTCGTCGGCTGGCGGAGCAGCGTTTCATCCACGTTCGAACAGCCATCGCCATCGCGGTCGAGCAAGTCGCCGCATGGGAACGCGCCATAGGCAGCGCCCCAGCAAATGCTGTTGTTCTGGAAGTCGCTTCGCCTATATGTGTTCCAGGCGTATTCGTTGGATACTGGATAGCCCAAAAGAGCATATCCACCGAACATCGTGAAGTATGCTTGGCGGATTGCACCGTGAACCCAATAGGCCGCTTGCGCCCCATAGTACTGCATGATGATTCCGCCGCCGTATGGGTCGGTATAATCTTGTACGACTCCGGGACCCCACAAGTGGGCGCCGGGGCCGCCGCCGTTGTCAAACGGCACCCCGACGACTCCAAAGCCTCCTAGGTTGAGCCATGCGGACGCTATCACTGCGAAGTGGCCCGGCGCGGGGACTGTGTTGTCGTCGCCGGGCATTACGCTATCCGAGACGAAGTAATCGACTGGCGGATCGTTCCCTGCGAACGCCCCGAAATCCAACCCGCTAAGCGACGGGAAGGGGACAGAGATGGCAGTGAGGGTGGAAGTAGAGCAGTAGCAAATCGCCCCAGGGTTCTGCACCGTCATATGGAGATGCGGCCCAGTCGAGGTCCCGGTGTTGTCGCTCCATGCAGCGATCTGGCCTTCATAAAGATAAGTCCATCCGTCGCTGCAGCTGGTGATCCATGAGGACTCGTTATGAGCGAGGAAGTAGAAATCGCTTCCGCTTCGCCCGCTTCCCAGAGGCGGGGGAGCCAGTTGGACGACGAAGTTCCCGAGTCCTGAGCCGGTGTTGAGGCAGGCCCAGCCCTCGGTGATCGCCAATACCGAGGTACCTGTCGGCATTGCAAAGTCGAGGGAATACTGCTGGAAGTCGCCCGTGTGATTACCCTGGTTGTAGCCCTGTGACAATCCGTGAGACGTGCCATGCTGCCAGGGCAGGCGATACTGCGTGTACGCATTGTTTCCGTAATGCGTCGTGATTGCACCCGAAGGGGTTGCGTGTAGGGAGAACATTAGAGCAGTGCCGAGGCACGCCAGCGCCATTGTCAAGAGATACCTCATGGCGTCGCCGTTTTGGAAGTTTGCGCAGCTGGAAACGCGAGTGTCGAAACCACGGTTTCGAGAACCGCCTGGTCGGTCGATGACACGGCGTTTCCCTTCTCGACCTGGACGATAAGGTACCTTCCCTTGTCGAGCATCAATGCGATGGCGGTTGTCCTGGACTTGTCGTTGGGATACTCGACTACGCATCGGGTGCCCGGATGCCCTGCGATCGTCGTACTGTCTGAGGCGATCAGGTCACCGGCGACGTTGCACGAGCCGCTTCCCCATATTGCAGCGGAGAAGGTCAACAGACGAGGGGGTGGTCCCGAGCAGTCGTTGGCCGCCGCCGAGCAATTCTCGCTAGGAATCTTTTCGCCCTGTTCCGCCGGGGGGTTATGGACTTCTACTCGGAACAGTGGGTAGACCGGCTCACCGTTCGGGCCGTAACGCCCGGTGCTGTCTGACTCAGTGAGTTGCCAGTCCGGCGGGTATTGGAACGTAAGTCCTAACTTATCACTAGTGTAGGTCTTCCAGTCGGTGGCGGCGAGGATTGGGAGGTTGGCTACGCCGTCCGCGAACAAACCTCCCTTCGCCGCACCCGGGATTGGCGTTCGTATCACTACAGGTGGCTGGGTAGGACTGGAACTGGGTGCCGATGTGGTGTCGGCGGCAGTGGTTGCGGCTCTTGGCGAGAGCACCGCCGCCGCTGTCTGCGTCTGCTCCGCCGTCGTGAGCGGCTGGCCGCAGGCCGTCGCGGCGAGCGAAAGCGCCGCCAGCACCAGCACGGCGCCGAATCCAAAGTGCTTCATTCAGATACCGCCTCGTTAGTTGTCGCGCGACGGCTATTCTGCCCCCCCCCGATTGGAGGTTGTCAAGATGCCGTCGGGACAATTCTCGCGCACTCGCGCAATGCCGTGCACGACGCGTGCCCCACGCAACGCCGACGGCTGCGCGATTCTCTTCTCCGTCTTGTGGCAGCGCGCCGTGACACGCAGCGACGCGGGCCAAGGGCCCGCGCCACGGTGAGAGAGCTGTAGAACCGTGAACTACAATCTACCAACTACCCACTACGAACTACCCACTCCCCCTCCACCCCCCGCTCCCGCAGCAGCGCCGCGAACGCGTCCTCGTCCAGCTGCGTCGTCCCGAGCTTCTGCGCCTTCTCGAGCTTCGACCCCGCCTCCGCGCCCACGACGACGTAATCGGTCTTCTTAGAGACGCTGCTCGACACCGCGCCGCCGTTGCGCTTGATCAGCGATTCCGCCTCGTCGCGCGTGAAGCGTTCGAGGCGGCCCGTGACGACGAACGTGAGCCCGGCGAGCGCGCCGCCGCGCGCTGCTCCAGCGGCGTGCCGCAGGTTGACGCCGGCCGCGCGCAGCTTCTCGACGACCTGGCGGTTCTCGTCGAGAGCGAAGAACTCGACGATGCTCTCTGCGATCTTCGGGCCGATGCCCGGGATCTCGGTGATCTGCTCCTCCGTCGCCTCCATCAGCGCATCGATGCTGCCGAAGTGCGTCGCCAGCGTCGACGCGACTTCGCCGCCGACGTGGCGGATGCCGAGCGCCGTCAGCACCTGCTCCAGCGGCCGCTTCTTGCTGTCCTCGATCGATACGAGCAGGTTGTCGACGCTTCTTCTCGTTTCCGAGCCGTCGACCTTGAGCAGGTCATCCCGTCGTTCGTGCAGCCGGTAGAGGTCACCGCCGTCCTGCGACGAAGCCCTGCTCCAGCAGCAGTCACGCGCGAGCTGCTCGCCGATGCCGTCGATGTCCATCGCGCCGCGGCCGACGAAGTGTTCGAGCAGGCGGAAGCGCTGCGCCGGGCACTGGCGGTTCGGGCAGTAGTACGCCGCCTCGCCCTCGTTGCGGACGATGCCGGTGCCGCAGTGCGGGCACTTCTTCGGCATCGAGAAACGGCGCAGTTTGCCGGTGCGCTTGCTCAGCACCGGCCCGACGACCTGCGGGATGACGTCGCCCGCGCGCTGGACGATCACCCAGTCGCCCTGGCGGATGTCCTTGCGGCGGATGTCGTCCTCGTTGTGCAGCGTGGCGAGTTGCACCGTCACGCCGGCGATCCGCACCGGCTCGAGCACGGCGTACGGGTTGAGCGTGCCGGTGCGGCCGACGTTGACGTCGATCTTGAGCAGCCGCGTCGTCGCCTGCATCGGCGGGAACTTGTAGGCGATGGCCCAGCGCGGCTCGCGCCCGACGGCGCCGAGCTGCCCCTGCACCCGCAGGTCGTCGACCTTGATGACGATGCCGTCGATCTCGTAGTCGAGCGAGTCGCGCCGCTCGACCCAGCCCTCGCAGAACTTGATCACGTCGTCGAGCTGCTCGAAGCGGCGGATGTTCTCGTTGACGCGGAACCCCAGCTCGCCGAGCCACTTCAGCACGTCGTGCGTGCGTGCGCGGCGTCTCGCCGCCGTCCTGCCAGCCGAGCTGGTACCAGAACGCATCGAGCGGCCGGCTCGCCGTGATCTTCGAGTCGAGCTGGCGCACGGAGCCGGCGGCCGAGTTGCGCGGGCTGGCGAACAGCGGCTGGCCCGCCTCGCCGCGCTCGAAGTTCAGCTTCTCGAAGCCGCTCTTCGTCATGTAGATCTCGCCGCGCACCTCGAAGCGCGGCGGCACGCCCGCCGGCAGCCGCTGCGGGATCGAGCGGATCGTGCGCACGTTCGGCGTGATGTTCTCGCCGCGCATGCCGTCGCCGCGCGTCGCCGCCGTCGCCAGGCGGCCGTCCTCGTACACGAGCGCGCAGGCCAGCCCGTCGATCTTCGGCTCGCACACCATCGCGAAGTCGCTGCGTTCGATGATGTTCGCCGCGCGACGGTGCCAGTTGCGCAGGTCGTCCTCGTTGAAGGCGTTGGCGAGCGACAGCAGCGGCACGCGGTGCTGGACGATGCCGAACGTCTCGACCGGCGCGCCGCCGACGCGCTGCGTCGGCGAATCGGGCGTGATCAGTTCGGGATGCTGCGCCTCGAGTTCCCGCAGCTCCTGCATGAGCTGGTCGAACTCGGCGTCGCTGATCTCCGGCTGGTCGAGCACGAAGTAGCGGTGCTCGTGATAGGCGATCTGCGAGCGCAGCTCCTCGACGCGCAGTTTCGCGCGCTGGAAGTCGCGGGACTGGACGTCGGTCGTGGTACCCACGGATCGAGTATATGGCGCGCGGGGACGTCGGACAGCCGGGTGCCGACGGCGAGAGTCGGCCGAATCTGGCGCGCGGCGGGCGACGGCCGGATAGGGGTCCGGTAGACTGGCCTTCCAGGCATTCACGCGGTTGGTGGCGAACCGGGACGGAATGGCATGAGCCTCAGTTTCGGGTATTGCGTCGAAGCACCGATGGAATGGCCGGAGCTTCTCGCCTTGGCGACGGAGCTCGATCGCGCCACGCGCTTTGACTCGTTCTGGATCAGCGACGCGCTCGCACCGAATGGCGCGCTCGACGACCCGCGCCTCGACGCCTGGACGGCGCTCGCGGCGATTGCGCATGCTACGTCGCGGCTGCGCCTCGGCGTGATGGTGTCGGGCAACGCCTACCGCCATCCCGCCGTGCTGGCGAAGATGGCGACGACCGTCGACCACATCTCCGGCGGGCGCGTCGAGCTGGGCATCGGGGCGGGCTGGCCGGGCGAGAACCGGCGCTTCGGCATCGAGTTCTGGAAGAGGCGCGAGCGGGCCGAGCGGCTCGACGATGCGCTGCGTGTGATCAAGGCCCTCTGGACGCAGCCGCAACCGACGTTCGAGGGCCGCCATTACCGGCTCGCCGAACCTCCCTACAGTCCGGCCAACGTCCAGCGGCCCCATCCGCCGATCCTCGTCGGTGGCGGGAGCGACGCGCTGCTGCGCATCATTGCGACCCACGCCGACAAAGCGTGCCCGATGATCGACCCCGCCGCGGCAATGGCGAAGGTCGGCGCGCACTGCCGGGAGATACAACGAGACCCGGCCGAGATCCGATGGACGCAGGAGACACCGCTGTTTCTCAACGACGACCCGCAGATGCAGCAGCGCGCGATCGATTGGGCGATGCAGCAGCAGGGCGGCACGGAGGAGGATGTCCGCCGCAACGGGCTGTTCGGCTCGGCTGCCGACGTCAGCGCGGCGGTCCAGCGCCTCGCCGATGCGGGCTTCGACGAAGTGGTCGTCTTTCAGTTACCGCGAGTGCATTTGAAGAGCTTGCGGCGGTTCTCGGATTCGGTGATCCCGGCGTTTACGTAGCTCGCCGCGGATCGCGAAACGCGTCCGATACACTGCCCCCATGCCGCCGAAAGTCGTCATCGTCGATTACGGAGCCGGGAACCTGCGCAGCGTCGCGCGCGCCGTCGCGCACGTCGGCCACGAGCCGGTCGTGACGTCGGATCCGGCCGATGTCGCCTCGGCCGATGCTGTGATCCTGCCCGGCGTCGGCGCCGCCGCCGACACGATGCGCAACCTGCGCGAGCACAACATGGTCGAGCCGGTGCGCGAGTACATCGCGTCGGGCCGGCCGTTCTTTGGCGTCTGCATGGGCCAGCAGGCCCTCCTCTCGGTCAGCGAGGAGGGCGGCGAGCACGCGTGCCTGGACATCATCCCCGGCCGCGTGAAGAAGCTGCCGGGCGGGCAGAAGGTGCCGCACATGGGCTGGAACCAGGTGCGCCAGACCGCGCCGCACCCAATCTTCGACGGCATCCCGGACGAGAGCTACTTCTACTTCGTCCACAGCTACTACCCGGCGCCCGCCGACCCGTCCGTCGTCATCGGCGAGACCGACTACGGCATGCGCTTCGCGTCGGTGCTGGCGCGCGACAACATCGTCGCCACCCAGTTCCACCCCGAGAAGTCCGGCGAAATGGGCCTGCGCATGTACCGCAACTTCCTCTCCTCGGTGGAGTAGCCGCCGTCGCGAACTCGCCTCAAAGAAACTCGCCTAACACCGGCGCGAGGCTGGAGCAGGAGGCTCGAACCTCCGATGCTCCCCCTCTCCCCTTGTGGGAGAGGGGGCTGGGGGGTGAGGGCCGAACGGCGGCCGCAGGCGGCGCTCGACTCGCCGACGTCGACGGCGTAGGGGCGACCGGCCGGTCGCCCCTACGAACTACGAACTACGAACTACCAACTTCAAACCCCCGACGGTGGATTCGAGGCGTGAAGCGGCGTCGCTCACCGCCTCGCGTCAGCTCTCGCGCTAGTCGTCGTCCGGTTCGTGGTCGTCGTCATCGTGATGGCACTTCGACGACCGCAGGATTTTGACCACGTCGTTCACGTCGACGATGCCGTTGCCGTCAGCATCGGCTGTCGCGCTGTACCGCGACTGACCGCGCACCGCTCCGGACCGCAGCACCGCGCTGACGAGCCGGCTGAACCGCTCGTCGGACCGCTCGCACCTGCCGGATGGCGTGCTCGTCGCCACGGGCGTCCGCGTCGGCGTCGAAGCGGCCGGCGTGTTCGTCGGCAACACCGGCGTGCCCGTAGGCGGGGCAAACGTACTGGTGGCCGTCGGTGGCGCGAACGTGCTCGTCGCCGTCGGAGGAACCGATGACGTGCTGGTCGCCGTTGGCACCGCGGTGTTCGTCGCCGTCGGTAGCACGGACGTGGCCGTCGCCGTCGGCGGCACGGAGGTGTTCGTCGCCGTCGGTGGCACGGACGTCGCCGTCGCGGTCGACGGCACGGAGGTGCTCGTCGCGGTCGGCGGCACGGAGGTGCTCGTCGCGGTCGGTGGCACGGACGTGGCCGTCGCCGTTGGCGGCACGGAGGTGCTCGTCGCGGTCGGCGGCACCGGCGTGTTCGTCGGCGGGACCGGCGTGTTGGTCGGCGGCACCGGCGTGTTGGTGGCCGTCGGCGGCACCGGCGTGTTCGTCGGCGTCGAAGCGGCGCTCACCGTGATGCTGTACATCGCGAAGCCGGTGTAGCCGTTCGGGTCGAGCCATCCCGCTCTGCCCGAAGACCTTGTAGTAGTACGTGCCCGGCGTGCGGGCGCCGTCATGTTCGCCACCCACAGGGTCTTGTTAGCGACGCCCGGGGCGTACACCCCCGTCGTCGTGCCGGTGGCTCCAGACGCGTTCGAGTTGGCGATCCAGAACCCCGTCCCGGTTGCCGCCGTCACCGGCGGGCTGAGGGTGATGTTCACCGTGTACGCCGCACCCGGAGCTGGCGATGACGTGCTCGGCACCGCGGTCACCGGGTTTGGATACGCCCCCGGCGTACCGTTTCCGTGACACTGGGTGCAGTCCTTCTGTTGGCTGCGGGAATGCACCGGCCGTTCGCGTGCCGGAGTGTAGATCCCAGGATGGCCACTCCCGTTGGCTACGCCGGCGAGGATGAATGCCAGCGTCAGCGTCTTGAACAATGCGGATCTGCGGATCATAAACCTTGCCTTTCCTTGCTTTGCTAAGCAGTTCGATGCCCCCCGCTTCCTTCCACCTGCACCCCACCGTCGGCATGGGCAAGAGCACTCGTCGAGCCTACGTGGTCGTCTTGTGCGACGTAAGCAATCGATCGGGCCGAGATCCGGTCTCGAAAAATGTGACGAGATATATGACGATCGACTCAGCGCGGACCGGCGTCTCGCGGCAGATAGGGGGGACCGCGCCAGATTCGAAATCGAGGCCGACCGCTCCCGTCGTCGATCACGTCTCGCCCGTTCGGGTGATGCGCACTGCACGAAAGCGGAACTCACACCGTTCGGCCCGCGCGCGCGGGCGCAACGACTCGATGCAAGGGACAGGCGGCGGGCCTACACTGGGCGCATGGTCCCCGTTGCGCGCCGCAACTTGCTGGCCGAAAAGGGCCGGCTGGCGATCTCGGTCGCCGGCGTCGCCTTTGCGGTGCTGCTGACGCTGCTCGTACTGAGCCTGTATCGCGGCTGGAGCGGCACGGGCCGGCTCATCATGCGGCTCCCCGGCGACCTCTGGGTCACGCAGGAGGGGACGTCGGGCCCGTTCAACTCCACCTCGATCCTCGCCGACGACGCGGCCGGCGATCTGGCGCGCGTCCCTGGCGTGCAGCTCGCGCTGCCGGTGTACGCGCGCGAGATGTCGTTTCCGCAGGGCGATCGCGACCTGCGCGTCTTCTTCATGGCGCTCGATGCGCCCGCCGGCGCGCCGCTGCCGCAGGACGTGCGCGATCGCTTCTTCCCGGCGGCCGGGCAGGTGAACATCGACTCCGTGTTCGCGGGCGATGCGGACGTCGGCGTGGGCGATACGCTCGACGTCCGCGGTCGGCAGCTCACTGTCGCACGGATCACGAGCGGCGGCAGCGCCGCGCTGACGCAGTTCGCCTTCCTCAACGCCGAGGACGCGCGCGCGATCTTCGGCATCACGGGCGTCGTCAACTTCTACCTCCTCAGTGTCACGCCCGGGGCTGATATCGAGACCGTCGCCGCGGCGGCGGCGCAGGTGCTCCCGCGCAGCGAGGCGCACACGAGCGAGCAGTTCGCCGGCCAGATCGCCGATGTCGTCGAGGAGGGATTCCTGCCCGTAGTTGGCGTGCTGGTCGCGCTGGGCGCGGTCGTCGGCGGCGCGGTGATCGGCCTGACGACGTACACCGCCACGATCGAGAAGTCGCGCGACTTCGGCGTGCTGAAGGCGCTCGGCGCGTCGGCGATGTACCTGTACCGGATCGTCATCACGCAGAGCCTGATCGTCGGCGTGCTCGGGTCGCTGCTGGGGCTCGCGGTGTCCGTCGTAGCGGCCGATGTGATCCAACGGCGCATCCCGGAGTTCATGACCGATCTGCGCTGGACCGATGCCGGTCTGGTCTTTGCCGGCGCGATCGTGATGGCGGTGATCGCGTCGTGGGTGCCGGTGCGGCGCATCAACAGCATCGATCCGGCGATGGTGTTTCGAGCATGACGAACGTAGAGCCGGTGCTGCGCGTCGAGGAACTGACGCGGGTGTTCGCCAGCGGCCGTACGTCCGTGCGCGCCGTCGATGGCGTCAGCCTGGCGGCCAGCGCGGGCGAGATCATGCTGATCATGGGGCCGTCGGGCTCCGGCAAGACGACGCTGCTGACGATGATCGGCGGACTCTTGCGGCCGACGAGCGGCCGCGTGTTCATCGATGGCGTCGACATCACGGCGCTGAAGACGAGCGAGCTGCCGCGCGTGCGGCGGCACCACGTCGGCTTCGTCTTCCAGACGTTCAACCTGCTGGAGTCGCTGAGCGTGCAGGAAAACGTCGAGGTGGCGCTGAACGTCGCGGGCGTGCGCGGGCACGAGGCGCGCGACCGTGCGCGGCGGCTGCTCGTCGAGGCGGGGCTCGCCGAGCGTCTCGACTTCAAGGCGCGCGACCTCTCCGGCGGCGAGAAGCAGCGCGTCTCCATCGCGCGGGCGCTGGCGAACGAGCCCCGGCTGCTGCTGGCGGACGAGCCGACGGCGAACCTCGACTCGCGTCACGGGCATGAGGTCATGCAGCTGCTGCACGACCTGACGAAGAACCAGGGCCGCACCGCCGTCGTCGTCTCGCACGACGCGCGCCTGCGCGACGTCGCCGACACCGTGCTGTGGCTCGAGGACGGCCGCCTGCGCGCCGTCTCCAACGGCGCGCCCGACCCTGCGGAGTTCGTGGTTCGTAGTGGGTAGTGACACGCGGATTCGGAGATCGCCTGCGCCCCCGCTAGGCTCATGTCGGGAGGTCGCGTATGTTCCCGATCGCCGTGCCGTCGGTCGTCGATTCCACCCTGCTAGCCGGGGAGCTTGTGGTCGTCGCAGAGATGAGCCATCGCGATGTTCGGAGCGGGCCGCACGCGTGCGCGGACGGGTCTGAAGAAACGCCCCCGAAAATAAATGTGGCAAAACGAAATCGGGACTTCCTAAACTCGCCGTGCCCCTGGCCCGAGCGCGCATCGTGCATCGTGCTTGCCCGCCCGTTTGCATTCACGCTCCCTTTCCCTCGCAGCGAAGGGGCCGGGGTTAGAAATGGCTGAGATGCGGGCGCGGTTGTCGGACGTGTACTGGATTGGCGGCACGGGCGGTGCCGGCAAGAGCACGGTGTCCACGCAGCTCGCCGAGCGGCACGGCCTGCAGCTCTACCAGTTCGACGATTCGAGTGCGCGTCACGTCCCGCGGGCGCGCGGCGACCGGCATCCGGAGTTCTCGGCGTTCATCGCGATGAGCATGGACGAGCGGTGGCTGCTTCGCTCGCCGGAGGAGATGGCGCGGAACGCGATCGCCGGCTGGGCCGAGCGATTCGACTTCGTACTCGACGATCTGCTGGCGATGCCCGCGCAGCCCGAGATCATCGCCGAAGGCATCGGCCTGTTGCCGGAGTGCGTGGCCGAGGCGCTCGATGAGCCGCGGCGAGCCGCCTTTCTCATCCACTCGCTGGCGTTCCTCCGCGATGCGGACGACGCGCGGCAGGGGCTGACGGCGATGACGAAGATGACCAGCGACCCGGCGCGCGCGCTCGCGAACCTCATGCGCCGAAACGAGCTGCTCGCCGATCACCTGCGGACCAACGCGATGCGGCGGGGGTTGCGCGTGTTCGATGTCGACCGGAGCTTGTCGCTGGCGCGCGTTCTCGAACTGGTCGAGGATCAGTTTGCGCCGGCGAAGTGATGACGCGGCGTCATACGTCGGGACGGAGCTGGCGGTCGACCTGCATCAGCTCCACGGGCGCGCCGTTCACCTCGATCATCGCGACGAGGACGCCCGTGCTGGGACTGTTGGGCTCGATGAGCACGTGCTGGCCGGCGATGGCCGCCGCGAGATCATCGACCTCGAATGCGACGTGGGGGACGGTCTTCACGAGGTCCGGGTACGGCGCGTCGTCCCAGTACCGCTGCCACTGGATGCCGAACGGGTTGTTCTTGTGATCGCTCACGGTCATCTTCAGGTGCTTGAGCGGGATCTCGCCATCGAACGAAGCGGTCGTCGGTATGCCGATGTGGTTGTATTTCACCCCGAGCCCCCGGAGCTGCTTGACGAGCGTCAGGCGCAGCGTATCGCGCCGGCGAGCCGGCTGACAGTCTCGCGCGGGCCGGCGATCTCGTCAGTAGACGCGGGCAGCGGCGGCCGTGCCGAGCGCCTGGAGCTGGGGCGCCGTCGGCCAGGTGGCGTCCGCCGGGCCGGAGAAATAGACGGAGATCGCGACGGTGTCCTTCTGGGCAAGGAAGATGGCGACGGTTTGCGTGTTGTGCTGTGCTGGGACGACGACTCCCGCGAAGTCGCCAATGCCCGGAATCAGTTGGGACGACGCCTTCCCCACGTCAGCCCAATGAGCGAGCGACTGCTTCGCGTAGTCGGGCGGGCCGGCGTAGCCGCTCAGGAGGTACAGCTCAACTTCCAGGTACGAATTGCCGGGCATGTCCCAGCGGCAGCGCGAGGTCGTGATGCGATCCCGGGTGATGACCACCGGCGTGACGGCCTTGTTCTCCCCCGGCTTGCCGACGATGACGCCGGGGCCAGCAGGCTTGCCGACGGGCGCGATATCGGCGTCGGTCAGCAGGTCGCACGGAGCGCCCATCAGCGCGTCCAGCACGGGGTTGGCGGTCGTCGGGGCGGGCGTTCCGGACGCCGCTGTGGCGGCGGGCGCGGGCGTGCCGGGCGGCTGTGTGGCGATGGGCGGCCGCGTGGCAGCGGTCGTCGGCGCCGTGCCCGGCGTCTCGCCGCCGGAGCTGCCGCCTCCGCCGCACGCAGCGAGAAGCGCCGCGACGGCGGCGACGAGGAGGATCGTTCGACGAACTGGCATGCGCGAGTCCCGTATGTGCTCTGCCGCACGGTTCCGCCCGCGTCCTGCGTCGTGCCGGCGCTATACCGTACGGGCGCGTGTCGAGCGGCCGCAAGCCGGATGGCTGAACATTGAGAACGGCCAACCGCGACGCCCGGAGCGGCCGAGCATCGCTGCCGCGTTTCGATATGTTTGGGTTGATGCTGTAACGTACGTTATCGACGCGGAACAGTCGTGACTTCCGCCACTCGACGTCAGCCCAAGGAGGCACCGGTGCCCGACGACTGGAACGCGAAGATCATCGAAGAGTTTCGTGCCAAGGAAGGCCGCGTCGGCGGCGCGTTCGAGGGGGCGCCTATGGTACTTCTGACGACGACCGGTGCGCGCAGCGGCCGTTCGCACACGACGCCGCTCGTGCCGCTGGTCGAGGGCGACCGCATCTACGTCTTCGCCTCAATGGCTGGCGCGCCGAAGCATCCGGCGTGGTACTTCAACCTGCTCGCCCGCGCGGAAGTGACCGTCGAGCGCGGCACCGAGAAGTACTCGGCGAAAGCGACGGTGATCACGGGCGATGAGCGCGACCGCGTCTTCGCCCGGCAGGTCGCGCTCCGGCCGCAGTTCGGCGAGTATCAGACGAAGACGAAGCGCAGGATCCCCGTGGTGGAGCTCAAGCGCCTCGGTTAGGGGCGGCATCCGCCTGGTTCGACAGGAGGCGGCGACATGGCGTTTAACATCGCGTTCGTGCTGTTCCCGGACTACGAGGAACTGGACTTCGCCGGACCGTACGAGGTGTTCGGCACGGCGGCGCGGTATGTCGACCGGGACTGGCGTGTCTTCACCGTCGCCGCTGAGCGTATGACGCGCGGGACGAACGGCATGCGCGTCGAGGCCGACTACCTGTTCGATGATGCGCCCGCGGCCGACCTCATCGTCGTGCCGGGCGGATTCGGGACACGGCCGGGCATGGACGACGCGGGGCTCGTCGGCTACATCAAGCGCGCCGGCGAGGGCGCACAGTACGTGACGTCGGTCTGCACGGGCGCGTTGCTCCTCCAGCGCGCCGGGTTCCTCGTTGGGCGGCGCGCGACGACGCACTGGGGCGCGCGCAAGGAGCTCGCCGCGCTCGGCGGCGTGGAGGTCGTCGAGGAGCGCTGGGTGCACGACGGCAACGTGGTGACGGCGGCGGGCGTGTCGGCGGGCATCGACATGGCGCTGTACGTCGTCGGCCTGCTCAAATCGCCGGACGAGGCACGCAAGGTGCAGCACTTCATCGAGTACGACCCCGCGCCGCCGTACGCTGTGGTCTGAGCGCTCCTAGCCGTGGCGCGTCGAGATGCCGCCGTCGACCGGGATGACGGTGCCGGTCAGGTATGCGCCCGCGCGCGACGCGAGGAAGATCGCCGTGCCGGCCATGTCGTCGGGACGGCCGATGCGGCCAAGCGGGCACGACGCGCGGATCGAGTCGCCGAAGCGCTCCAGCGTCTCCGCCATCATCTTGCTCTCGAACGGTCCCGGGGCGATGGCGTTGACCGTGATGCGCTGGCCGGCGAGCCGGTGCGCGAGCGTGCGCGTCAGGTGGTGGACGGCGGCCTTGCTCGAGGAGTACGCGTACGTCTCGAGCATCGGCGCCTGGAGACCGTCGATGGAGCCGATGTTGATGACGCGCGCCGGGTCGTCGTCGCTCGCGGCGCGCTCCAGGAGTGGTACGAGGAAGCGCGTCAGGTGGAAGACGCTCTTGAGGTTCGTCGCGAGCACCTTGTCGAACGCGGCATCGGGGTACTCGGCGAGCGGGGCGCCCCAGTTGGCGCCGGCGTTGTTCACGAGCACGTGCAGCCGCTCCTCGCGCTGCGCCAGCGCGCCGGCCAGGTCGCGGCAGCCGGCCTCCGTGCTGATGTCGGCGGGGAGGGAGACGCAGGCGCCGCCGGCCGACAGCTCGGCCGCGACCGCGTTGCAGACGTCGGCCTTGCGCGACGAGATGTACACGCGGGCGCCGGCGCCGACGAAGCCTCGGGCAATCATCCGCCCGATACCGCGCGATCCGCCGGTAACGAGCGCCACTTTGCCTTCCAGGGAGAACAACTGGTCCACGTTGCGTCCTTTCTGTTCCGGCGCGGACGGTGAGCGAACCGCGACCGTGGGCCGGGCTGTCAGGATAGACAACCCTGGTTGTAACGTCGATGCAACGGACTTCGGGCGACAGGAAGCGCCGAACCGGCCGATTGTTGAGGTGGACGGATCCGCCAGGGAGCGTCCGGGACAATCGAATATCAACTCCGAAAAAGGCAAACCCGCCGAAAGGCGGCGACGCAAAGCCACGGGTCTTCGCTCCGTACGGGGCATGACGGCCGGGCTGCCGGTACTGATTCGGAGCCAAGGCCCTCGATCTCGGGCTGAGGTCGAGGGCTTGTTGTCGTTGCGAAATCGCGAGCCGCGCCAGACGCCCGATGGGCAGCCTGTCGTGGGCGCGCTGAGTGCGAAGGGAATGGAGTTCGTGGGACGACGTGACGCGCAGGGAACCAGGATGGATGCGAACCAACCGCGGCGCAGGGCGCTGTTCGGCCTGCCAGGCGCGCTGATGCGCGCCGGGTCGGCGTTTCGGCGGAGTGGATCAGCGCGCGGTATCGACGTAGAAGACCGTATTCGGAAGGTTGAGGCCGAGCTGGAGGAGGCGCGCCGGCTCGACGGCAGTTCCTCCGGATGGGGACGTCTCGGCCGCTAGCGGCTGTACTGCCACGGATCCCAGTCAGGATCTGAGCCGAGCTTCGACGGGTCGCCGAAGATGCGGCCATCCTCGACCTCGCGCATCAGGTCGCGGCCGAGGATCGCGCCGGCCGTCGCCACGCCGCCGCGCATCGTGCCGACGATGCCGTGGCCGGACGTCGTGCTGGCGCCGGTGAGGAAGAGGCCGGGGATCTCGGTGGCCGGCGCGGGCCGGTTCGGGCCGGACTGGTCGACCGCCATCTCGATGCCGTAGGAGGTTCCGCCCGTCGAGAGCGTGAAGCGCTCCTGCGTGACCGGCGTCGCGGCTTCTTTCCAGATGATGTGCTCGCGGATGCCCGGGAGGGCGTGCTCGGCGCCGTCGATCATCAGCTCGGTCAGGCGATCCTTGTTCGAGCGGTAGTCGCGGTCGCTGTGATACTTCTCGCCCGCGGCGGGGCCCTCGTGGACACCCCAGACGTCGTAGTTAGCGGGGACCCACGTCATGATCTCGATGCTCGAGCAGCCGGGCGGGGCGATGCGCCGCGTGTGCGGGTCCTTGACCGATGCGGTCGTGATCAGCAGCGGGAAATGCTCGGGCAGGCGGCCGTCGTAGCAGGTCTGGTAAATGGACTCGAGGTCGAACGAGTCGCAATACCAGTAGTTCGTGTTAGGCATGCGCTCGCGCAGGTCGATGTCGAGGCCGAGGTAGACGCAGAAGATCGGCAGCGCCATCCGGTACGCGTCGACGCGTGCGGCCGTCGCCGGCGAGATGTGCTCGGCGCCGACCATGTCGAGCATCGTGCGCTTGACGTCGGCGTTCGAGATGACGGCTGACGCGCGCAGCTCCTCGCCGGTGGTCAGGCGCACGCCGGCGGCGCGGCCGTCTTCGATCAGGATGCGGTCGACGCGCTGGCGAGTGCGGACCTCGCCGCCGTTGGCGCGCAGAACCTCGACGAGGCGGGCGGGCAGCACCTGGCCGCCGCCGCGCGGGTAGTAGGCGCCCTTCAGGTAGTGGTCGAGGAAGCCGGCGTGCACCGCGACCGGCGTGCGCGACGGCGCCACGGCGTATGCGCCGGACTGGGCGATGATCACGGCGCGCGCCTTCACGCCGAGGCCGCAATCGTCGAACAGGTCGCTGAGCGCGCGGCCGCCCCATCGAATCAGCGTCGGGATCTCAGGCAGCAGCTTGGCGAGGTCGGGGGCGGCGCCGGCGGCGTACAGCTTTCGCATCTCGGCGAGCAGCTGCTCGAAGACGTCGAGACAGC
This sequence comes from uncultured Chloroflexia bacterium, assembly GCA_963840385.1. Lineage (GTDB taxonomy): Bacteria > Chloroflexota > Dehalococcoidia > DSTF01 > JACRBR01 > CAYJMJ01. The sequence goes on from CAWIYS010000001.1 coordinate 188,945, forward strand.
GGTGGAGGCCGGTCTCATCGTCGGGGAACGCGGCGACGAGGCGCTCGCGGTACTTGTCCCAGCCCTTCGGCACGCGGAACGTGACGCCGGGGAAGAGGATCGTGTCGAAGCCGTCCGGATCGAGCTCGAGGAACTCGATCTTGTCCTCGAGGCCGATGCCGCGGAGGACGTTCGGGATGGCGCCGCCGGGGGCGCAGTCGCCGATGTAGTGGACGCCGATGTCGAACTCGAACGCGCGCTTGCGGCGGAAGACATGGGCGTTGCCGCCTGCGACCCAGTGCTGCTCGAGCATGAGGACGCGCTGGCCGTTCGTCGCGAGGTACGCGGCCGTCGTGAGGCCGCCGAGCCCGGCGCCGATGACGATCGCGTCCCACTCGCCCGATTCCACAGGTTGCTCCTTCGTCAGGCGCGGCGCGTCCGATGCACGCCGCGGTGCGGCGACCGTACGAGGCGGCGGAGGGGTCGCGCAAGAGGCGAATGGCGCGTTTCGGCGGCTACTTGATGCCCGTGTGGAGGGCGACAGAGCCGAAGCCGAGGCGTCGGAACGACACGTCGCGCAAGCCCGCGTCGCGGAGGATGCAGGCGAGGCCGTCGGCGTCGGGATAGCCGGTCAGCGACTTGGACAAGTATCGGTAGGCGGCGCGGTCGCCGCTCAGCACGCCGGCGACCTGCGGCATGATGCGATGGAAGTAGAAGCGGTACGGCGCGGCGAAGAAGCCGTCGGGGACGTGCGTCATGTCGAGGCAGACGAGGCGGCCGCCGGGATGGAGCACGCGCGCCATCTCGGCGATGCCGGCGGGGAGGTCGACGACGTTGCGGAGGAGGAAGCCGTTCGTGACGGCGTCGAACGTGGCATCGGCGAAGGGCAGGTGGAGGACGTCGGCGACGGTCCAAGCGAAGGCGCGCTGTCCGGCGTAACGGCGAGCGGCCGCGGCGACCATGTCGCGCGTGAAGTCGCCGCCGACGACCTGTGCCGCACCGGCGCGCACCAGCTCGCGCGAGAGGTCGCCCGTGCCGGCGCCGAGGTCGAGGACGCGGGCGCCGTTCGGACCGGCGGCACGGGCGGCTGCGCGGCGCCAACTGCCGTCCATGCCGAAGCTCATCAGCCGGTTCATGACGTCGTAGCGGCCGACGATGCGGCCGAACATCGTCTGGACCTGGCGGGCGCGGCCCTCGTCCGGCGCGGGCGAAGGGGCTGTTGGTGGGTGATTATGCACGGCGGTCATTGTCCCCCGGGGGGCTGATTGCTACCATAAAAACCGACTGACACGTCGGTCGCTTTCGGACTCCAAGCTAGCACACAGACTCATGGATTACGAGCAGCCCCGCGCCAACCAACGCCACAAGCGCATCCTGGATGCCGCGCTCAGGGTCTTCTCCCGAAAAGGCTACCGCGATACGGCCGTCAACGACATCGCCGAGGAGTCGGACACGTCGAAGGGCGGCGTGTACTTCCACTTCCCGGGCAAGCAGGCGATCTTCCTCGCGCTGATGGACAGGGCCTCGATGATGCTGCTGAGGCGCATCGAGGAGGCGATCGCACGCGAGACAGAGCCGCTGGCGCGGGCGGAGGCGGCGCTGCACGTCGTGCTGCGGACGTTCGGCTCGCACCGTGCGCTTGCGCGGCTGTTCATGGTGGAGGCGCTTGGCGCCGGCCGCGAGTTCACCGCGCGCCTGATGGAGATCCACGAGCTGTTCATCGACGTGATGAAGCGGCACCTGGACGAGGCGGTGGCAGCCGGCGCGATCGAGCCGATCGACACCGAGCTGGCGGGGCGCGCGTGGTTCGGCGCGGTGTCGGAGGTGACTACGCACTGGCTGCTCAGCGAGCATCCGGCGCCGATCGAGGAGACGTACAGCGCGCTGCGGCCGATGATCTTCCGCAGCGTCGGCGCGAAAGGCATGGAATCGTGATCTTCCTTCGGGCGACGGTCGATTGTCGTGAGCAACTCGTCGATGAGGCGGCGCGGCTCGCCGCGCGGCGTCGCCGGCCGGTGCTGGCCTGTGTCAGCGAACCGGCGCCCGTCGTCGATGCCATCGGGGTGTATCGTCGCGCCTCGGCGGTGTCGCAAACGGCTTCTTACTGGGAGCAGCCGGCGCGCGAGACGGCGATGGCCGGGGCGGGCGCGGCGTGGTCGATGCTGCCGAGCGGATCCGACCGCTTCGGAGACGCCGCTCGCGGGTGGCAGTCCATCGCCGCTCACGCGATCGGCGACGTCGACGACATGGTGTGCTTCGGCGGGTTCGCGTTCGACGCGGCGCGCGAGCGCGACGAGCGCTGGCGCGAGCTGGGCGACGGCGAACTCGTCGTGCCGGAGTTCCTGTATCGGTGCGAGGGCGGTCGTGCGCGCGTCACGCGCACGGTGCTGGTGATGCCGGACGGACGCACGTCGAGCATAGATGCGCGACTCGATGCGATCGTCGAGCCGCGCGCTGCCTTTGTCAGCGGCGATCGCCGCGGGCAGCTGGTATCGCGCGTCGAGACGCCGGACGCGGCGAAGTGGATGCGCAGCGTCGAGGCGCTGACATCGTCGATCCGCGTGGGCGGCGTCGACAAGGTCGTGCTGGCGCGCGAGGTGGTGCTGACGGCAGACGCCGCGATCGACGAGGCGCCGGCGCTGGCGCAACTGCGTGAGAGTTATCCGAACTGCACGATCTTCGCCGCGCGGCGAGGCGACGCGTGCTTCCTCGGCGCGACGCCGGAGCGGCTCGTGCGCATCGAGGAGCGGCGTGTGTCGGTCGCCTGTCTCGCGGGGTCGAACCGGCGCGGCGCGAACGACGACGACGACGCGGCGGCGGGGGCTGAGCTACTCGCCGACCCCAAGGAGCGCACCGAGCACGCGCTCGTCCTCGGGATGATCCTGCGCGCGCTGGCGCCGCTGTGCGACGACGTGCACGCACCGTCCGAGCCGTCGCTGATGCGCATGCCGAACGTCCAGCACCTCCATACGCCGGTTGACGGCGCGCTCCGCGGCGACGCGGGCGTGCTCGACCTCGTCGCGCGGCTGCACCCGACGCCGGCCGTGGGCGGCGTGCCGGCGGCGGCGGCGCTGGACGCTATCCGCGAGCACGAGCCGTTCGACCGCGGCTGGTACGCGGGACCGATCGGATGGCTGGACTCGCGCGGCAACGGCGAGTTCGCGGTGGCGATCCGCTCCGGGCTGCTGCGCGGAGCCGAGGCGCGACTGTACGCGGGTTGCGGCATCGTGCGCGATTCGGTGCCGGAGCGCGAGTGGGAAGAATCACTGATGAAGCTGAGGCCGATGCTGTGCGCGTTGCACCTGCGCTGACCGAGACCCGCGACGCGCTCGACGTGTCCGCCGGCGCGTTCGTCGACGAGCTGGCGCGCGCGGGCGTGCGGCACGCCGTCGTCTGCCCCGGCTCGCGCTCGACGCCGCTGGCGATACTGCTCGATGCGCATCCGGGCATCCGCGTGTGGATGCACCTCGACGAGCGCTCCGCGTCGTACTTCGCGCTCGGTATGGCGAAGGCGTCGCGCGAGCCCGTTGCGATCGTGGCGACTTCGGGGACGGCGACGGTGAACTTCGCGCCGGCCGTCGTCGAGGCCTATTACGCGAAGGTGCCGCTGGTCCTGCTGACGGCCGACCGGCCGCCGGAACTGCGGGGCGTCGGCGCGCCGCAGACGATCGATCAGCTGCGGTTGTACGGGCCGCACGTGAAGTGGTCGGTCGAGATGCCGCTGCCGGAAGCGACGGACGAGGCGGCGCGGCACTGGCGGCTCGTCGCCACGCGCGCTGTCGCCACCGCCGTCGAAGCGCCGCGAGGGCCGGTGCACATCAACTTCCCGTTCCGCGAGCCGCTCATCCCGGCGATGGAGAGCGTGCCTTCGCCCGGCGCCGTCGCCGCGCGGGTGACGTCGTCGCCGCGCCGAGCGCATCCGGACGACATCGACGCGATCGCGCGCGAGCTGCGAGAACTGCGGCGAGGGATCATCGTCTGCGGGCCGGGCGACGATCCGGAGCTGCCTGCGACGGTGGCGTCGCTCGGTCGAGCGCTGGGCTATCCGGTGCTGGCCGACCCGCTATCGGGCGTGCGATGCGGGCCACACGATCGATCGGTGGTGATCTCAGCCTACGATGCGTTCCTGCGCGACCCGCGCGCGGTCGACGCGCTGCGGCCGGAGGCGGTGCTGAGATTCGGCGCGCAGCCGACCTCGAAGCCGCTGGTCACGCTGCTGCGGGCGTGCCAGGACGCGCGCCAGATCATCGTGGATGGGGATGGCGGCGTGGACGGAGCCCCTGCCGTGGGCACGCAGCTGGTGCGGGCGGATGCCGCGCTGTTCTGCGAGGCGCTGGCATCTGTTGCGCGCGTCGATGCGGACGAGCGATGGATCCGGGCGTGGACTTCGGCCGATGCGGCTGCTCGCGCTGCGATCACGTCACATCTTCTCGAGGGCGACGAGATAAGCGAGCCGGCGGTGGTCGCCGACCTGGCGGCCGAGCTGCCGGATGGGGCGGCGGTGTTCGCGGGCAACAGCATGCCGGTGCGCGACCTAGACAGCTTCTTCGCGGCGTCGGGCGCCGGTGTGCGGTTCATGGCGAACCGCGGCGTCAACGGCATCGACGGCGTCGTCTCGAGCGCGCTCGGCGCGGCGACGGCGGCCGGGCCGCTGGTGCTGGTCATCGGCGATCTGTCGTTCTACCACGACATGAACGGGCTGCTGGCCGCGAAGCGCCACGCGATCGACGCGACGATCGTGCTGGTGAACAACGACGGCGGCGGCATCTTCTCGTTCCTGCCGCAGGCGGCGCACCCGGAGCGGTTCGAGAAGTTGTTCGGCACGCCGCACGGGCTCGACTTTGCGGCGGCGGCCGCCGTGTACGGGATCGAGTTCGTGCGGGCGCGCGACCGCCGGCAGTTCCGCGTGGAGCTGGCACGCAGCGTGGCGTCGCCGGGTGTGCAGATCATCGAGGTGCGGACCGAGCGCGGCGCGAACGTCGACGCGCACCGGGCGATCTGGCGGGTCGTCGCCGATGCGGTGGGTGCGGAGCTGGGGCGATGACGGTGATCGCGGTGAACGGCATCCAGATGAACGTCGAGGAGCGCGGGCGCGGCGAGCCGCTGCTCCTGTTGCACGGATTTACCGGCGCCGCATCGACGTGGCGCGACGTCGCGAGCGGCTGGGATGGCTGGCGGCGGATCGCCATCGACCTGATCGGCCATGGCGCGTCGGACGCGCCGGCGGACGAGCGGCGGTACACGATGGAGCGCTGCGTCGCCGATCTGGTCTCGCTGCTCGACGAGTGGGTGTCGATCGAGCGACGGTGCTGGGGTACTCGATGGGCGGGCGCGTGGCGCTGCAACTGGCCGCGGCCGCGCCGGAGCGCGTTGCCGCGCTGGTGCTCGAGGGCGCGTCGCCGGGCATCGACGATGCGGCCGAGCGGGTGGCGCGCGTGACATCGGACCGGGCGCTGGCCGAGGACATCGAGCGCGATGGCATCGAGGCGTTCGTCGACCGCTGGGAGCGCGTGCCGATCTTCGCGACGCAGGCGCGGCTGCCCGACGACGTGCGCGCGCGGCAACGGCGGCAGCGGGTGACGAACCGCACCCTCGGCCTGGCGAACAGCCTGCGCGGCATGGGCGCCGGCGCGCAGACGTCGCTATGGCCGCAGCTGGACGAACTGACGATGCCGGCGCTGCTCATCGCCGGTGAGGATGATGCGAAGTACAGCGAGATGGCGCGCGCGATGGCGTCGCGCATGCCCGTGGCGAGCGTGCGCATCCTGCCGGGCGCTGGCCACGCCGTCCATCTCGAACGCCCCGACGCATTCAGCGATCACGTGAAGGAGTTCCTGACGAGATGCCTGTTCGACCACCAGACGCTCGCGTCATCACCCCGGCCGTAGACTGGGTCCCGGCCCGTCAGTACGGCGACATCCTCTACGAGAAGTACGAGGGCATCGCCAAGATCACGATCAACCGGCCGGAGGTGCGCAACGCGTTTCGGCCGCAGACGCTGTTCGAGCTGAAGGAGGCGTTCGCCGACGCGCACGAGGATGCGGAGATCGGCGTTGTGATCCTCACCGGCGCGGGCGGCGAGGCGTTCTGCTCGGGCGGCGACCAGCGCGTGCGCGGCCACGGTGGCTACGTCGGCGACGACGGCGTGCCGCGGCTCAACGTGCTGGAGTTGCAGCGGCAGATCCGGACGATGCCCAAGCCCGTGATCGCGATGGTCGCCGGGTACGCCATCGGCGGCGGGCACGTGCTGCACCTGGTGTGCGACCTGACGATCGCGGCGGACAACGCGATATTCGGCCAGACCGGGCCGAAGGTCGGCAGCTTCGATGCCGGATACGGCGCGACGTTGCTCGCGCGTATCGTCGGCCACAAGAAGGCGCGGGAGATCTGGTATCTGTGCCGTCAGTACGACGCGCAGCAGGCGCTCGACATGGGCCTCATCAACACGATCGTGCCGCTCGAGCAGCTGGAGATCGAGACGGTGGCGTGGGCGAGGGAGATGCTCGAGAAGAGCCCGCTCGCGCTGCGCTTCCTCAAGGCGGCGTTCAACGCCGACACGGACGGGCTCGCCGGGCTGCAGCAGCTCGCCGGCGACGCGACGCTGCTCTACTACCTGACCGAGGAAGCGAAAGAGGGCCGCGACGCCTTCGTCGAGAAGCGCACGCCGGACTTCTCGAAGTTCCCCCGGCTGCCCTGAAGATGGCAGTCCGCACCGACGCCGTCCGGCCCGGGTTCGTCTCGACGTGGCTGCTCGCCGCGCGGCCGGCGACGCTATGGGCGGCGGTGGTGCCGGTGCTCGTCGGCACGGCGGCGGCGCAGCGCGACGGCGGCGTCCGGCTGCCGGTGCTGGTGATGGCGCTCGCCGTGAGCCTGCTGCTGCAGATCGGGACGAATCTCGCGAACGACGTGTTCGATTTCGAGCGCGGCGCCGACACCGGCGAGCGGCTCGGTCCGCCGCGCGTGACGCAGACCGGGCTGCTTTCGCCGGGCGACGTGCGCCGCGGCATGCTGGCGACGTTCGGCGCGGCGGCCGTGTTGGGGCTGGGGCTGGCGTACTGGGGCGGCTGGCCGATCATCGTCGTCGGTGCGCTGGCGATCGTCGCCGGCGTCGTCTACACCGGCGGGCCGTGGCCGACGGGCTACCACGGGCTCGGCGACGTGTTCGTGTTCTGCTTTTTCGGGCTGGTGGCCGTCGCCGGCACGTACTACCTGCACACCGACACGCTGAGTTCGGCCGCGATGGTGGCGGGGGTGCCGGTAGGCCTGCTCATCACGGCGATCCTCGTCGTTAACAACCTGCGGGACATCGAGACCGACGCGCACACCGGCAAGCGCACGCTCGCGGTGCGGCTGGGTGACCGGGCGACGCGCGTCGAGTACGCGGCGCTCGTCGTCGGGGCATACGTCGTCGCGATCGTCATGTCGGCGATCTGGTCGTGGTGGCTGCTGCTGCCGCTGCTGAGCGCGCCGGCGGCGGCGCGAGTGGCGATGCCCGTGGTCGGCGGGGCGCGCGCGGGGGCGCTGAACGTCGCGCTGAAGCGCACGGCGCAGCTGCAACTGTTTTTCGGGCTGCTGCTCGCGCTCGGCTTCCTGCTGTGAAGATCGCTGGTCTGCGCTGGACGCCGTACGCGATCCCGTTCCGGCGGCCGCTCGTCACCTCGCACCGGCGATGGGACGCCCGTGAGGGCATCATCATCGAGATCGAGACGGATGCCGGTGTGCGCGGCCTCGGCGACGTCGCACCGCTGCCTGAGTTCGGCACAGCGGACGTCGCGGCGTGCTTACGCTCTCTCGACGACGTCGCGCCGCAACTGGCGGGCATCGGTGTCATCGATGCGATGTGCGCGTTCGATGCGGCCATGCCGGATGCAGCGCTCGCACCGCTGCGATGCGCAATCGAGTCGGCGTGCCTGGACATCGAGGCGCAGGCGGCCGGAGCGACCGTGGCCGCGCTGGCGGCGGAGGAGCCGGCCGGGATCGTCGCCGTAAACGCGATTGTCGCGGATGAGCGCGCGGCGGCGTCGGCCGTTACGGCGGGGTATCGCTGCGTGAAGGTCAAGGTCGGTGTCGGTGCGGGTGCGGCGGATCTCGAGCGCGTGGCGGCGGTGCGGCGCTCGATCGGTCCGGACGTCGCGCTGCGGCTCGACGCGAACGGAGCATGGAGAGAGGTCAAAGCCATCCAGTTTCTGCAGGCCGTCGCCCCATGCGACATCGAGTTCGTCGAGCAGCCCATCGCGCCCGAGGATCTGGATGCGCTGCGGCGCGTGCGCGAGGCGGTCGACGTGCCGATAGCGGCCGACGAGGATGTGACGGGCGTCGATGGGGCGCGGCGCGTGGTCGAGGCGAGGGCGGCGGACGTGCTCATCGTCAAGCCGGCGGTCATCGGAGGACTGCGGCGGGCGATGGAGATCGTCGAGATGGCCCGCGCCGCCGGCCTTGATGCCGTCATGACGAGCGCGCTGGAGACCGGCATCGGGGTCGCCGGGGCGCTGCACGTGGCGGCGGCGGCTCGATCGACGCGTGCCTGCGGGCTCGCCACGCTGGAGTTGCTGGCCGACGATCTCGTGTCCGGCGGGTTGCCCGTCGTCCGTGGGGCGATGGCGTTGCCGACGGGAGCGGGACTCGGCGTGACGCTCGACGTCGACGCGCTGGCGCGATACACGACGGCGGACGCGCGGACGGTGCGGGCGTGATTGACGCCGGCGATTTCACGCGGGACTGGCTGCGCGTGCGCGCGGCGATGACACCGGACCGGCTCGCGGTTCTCGCCGGCAGCTGCGAGATCTCGTTTGCGGCGCTCGATGCGCGCGCGGACGCTGTCGCGCGCGGACTCCTCGACCGCGGCGTGGGCGACGGCGACCGGCTGGCGGTGCTGCTGCCGAACGGCGTCAGCTTCATCGAGTTGGTGCACGCCGCGCCGCGGGCAGGCGCCATCATCGTGCCGCTGAACACGCGGCTGTCGCATGATGAGCTGGCGTGGCAGTTGCGCGACAGCGGCGCTGCGCTGCTCGTGTTCGACGACGCGACGTCGGATGCGGCGCGTGCGATATCGGACGCGACGGGCGTCGCGTCGGTGCACGCGGGCGAGGTCGCGGCGGCTGCGGGGCATGCCGCGCTGCGTGACGAGCACGAACTCGGCGACGTGCACAGCATCATCTACACGTCCGGCACGACGGGCACGCCGAAGGGCGCGATGCTCACGTTCGGCAACCACGCTTCCAGCGCGGCCGCGTCGGCGGCGAACCTGGGCGTCCGAGACGACGACCGGCTGCTCGCGAGCCTGCCGATGTTCCATGTCGGCGGGCTTGCAGTGGTGCTGCGTGGCGTGCTGTACGGCAACGGCGTCGTCGTTCAGGAGGCGTTCGACCCGGGGCGCGTCAACGAGGCGATCGACCGCCACGGCGTGACGACGATCTCCGTCGTCGCGAACATGCTGCGGCGGATGCTCGACGAACGCGGCGATAAGGCTTACCCGACGACCCTGCGCACGGTGCTGCTCGGCGGCGGTCCGGCGCCTCGTGAGCTGCTCGAGGATTGTGCGCGGCGCGGGCTGCCGGTGCTGCAGACGTACGGCCTGACCGAGGCGGCGTCGCAGGTCGCGACGCTCGCGCCGGCCGACGCGCTGCGGAAGCTCGGCTCGGCGGGCCGGCCGTTGCCGGGCACCTCAATCCGCATCGAGAGCGAGGGGCGGGCGTGCGCGGCCGGGGAGGCGGGTGAGATCATCGTGAACGGGCCGACGGTGAGCCCCGGCTACTGGCAGCGGCCGGAGGAGACGGCGGCGGCGTTCCGCGACGGCTGGCTGCGCACGGGCGATTTCGGCTACCTCGACGACGAGGGGTGCCTGTACGTGCTCGACCGGCGCGACGACCTCATCGTGTCGGGCGGCGAGAACGTGTATCCGGCCGAAGTCGAGTCGATGCTGGCGTCCCACGCGGACGTCGTTGAGGCGGCGGTGTACGGCGTGCCGGACGCCAGCTGGGGCGCCGTGCCGGCCGCTGCCGTCGTGCTGCGGCCGGGAGCGTCCGTGTCGGCGAAGGAGTTGATCGAGTGGTGCCGCGTGCGGCTGGCTCGTTACAAGGCGCCTGCTCGCGTGCACTTCGTCGATGCGTTGCCGCGCAACGCGGCGGGGAAACTGCAACGGCGGCTGTTGCGCGATCGCGCCGGCTGACGCGGCGTCGTTTGCGGAAACCAACGTCGGCTGACGACGTATCTGCGGAAAGCGCGCATATCTCCCGAAGTTCTTTGATCCGCCGCGAGGACCATGCTACCCGTGAGATCAGGCGGAGGAATCTCGTGGAATATCGGAAGCTTGGCAAGAGCGGCATCGCCGTATCGACCGTTGGATTTGGAGTGTGGACGCTCAGCACGGGCTGGTGGGGCGACTACACGGATGCCGATGCCGTCACGTTGCTGCGGCGCGCGCGCGGCCTCGGCGTGACGTTCTTCGACGCGTCGGACAGCTACGGCAACGGCCGCGCCGAGGAGCAGCTCGGCGCGGCGTTCGGCGACGACCCTGACGTCGTCATCGCGACGAAGGTCGGCTACGACTTCTACTCGCACGGCGGCGAGCGCCGAGGGCAGCGCGAGATCGCGCAGGACTTCAGCCCTGCGTACATCCGCCGCGCCTGCGAGGAGAGCCTGCGCCGGTTGCGGCGGGACCGCATCGACTTCTACCAGCTGCATAACCCCAAGATGGACGCGATCGAGCGCGACGAGACGTTCGCCTGCCTCGAAGACCTCGTGCGCGAGGGTAAGGTGCGTGCCTACGGCGTCGCGCTGGGTCCAGCGATCGGCTGGGAAGAGGAGGGCGTGAAGGCCGCGCGCGAGCGGACGATCGCTGGCATGCAGATCATCTACAACCTGCTCGAGCAGGGCCCGGGGCGGGCGCAGATCGCGGCGTGCCGCGAGGCCGGCGTGGGCGTCGTCGCGCGCGTGCCGCACAGCTCAGGGCTGCTCGAGGGGCGGTACACCGAGGACACGGTGTTCGCGGAAAATGATCATCGCCGCCATCGGCCCCGCTCGTGGCTCGTCAACGGGCTCAAGAAGGTCGAGCAGCTGCGCTTCCTCACCGATGCGCGGCCGGGCGCGACGATCGGCCAGATCGCTCTGCGATGGATCCTGTCCGACCCAGCCGTCGCGTCGACGTTGCCGAACATCTACGACGAGGCGCAGCTCGTCGAGTTCGCGGGCGCAAGCGACGTCGCGCCGCTGACCGAGGCGGAGTTGGCGCGGGTGCAGGAGTTGTACGACACGAATTTCGGCCTCGAGCCCGCCGTCGAGAACGCGCGGGCCGCGGCGAGCGCCTGAGGCAGAAAGCACTTCCATGGAAACGATGGACCAGGTCGACCAGCAGCTGCTCAACGAGATGCAGGACCGCTTCCCGACGGTGCCCGCGCCGTTCGCCGAACTGGCGGGCCGCGTTGGCATCGATGAGCGCGACGTGCTCAATCGGCTCGCGGCACTACGCGCGTCCGGCATCCTCCGCCAGGTGAGCCCGATTTTCGACACGAAGGCGCTCGGCTATAACACGTCGCTCGTCGCGATGCGCGTGCCCGCCGACCGGCTGCCGGCGGCGGCCGAGGTCGTCAACGCGCATCCGGGCGTGAGCCACAACTACCGGCGCAACCACGAGTTCAACATGTGGCTGACGATCGCCGTGCCGCCGGGGAGCGACCTGCAGGCGCACGTCGACGCACTGCACGAACTGGCGGGCGCCGAATCGACCCGCATGCTGCCGACGCTGCGGCTGTTCAAGATCGGGGTCACGCTCGACATGACCGGCGACCGGGCGATGGACCACCGCTCTGCGCCGCAGTACACGCACGACCAGCGCGAGATCGCCGCATCGCAGACGCTGTCGGCGCGCGACATCGAGATCGTGCGAGCGGTGCAGGGCGACCTGGCGCTCGAACCGGCGCCGTTCGTCGAGTCCGGCTTCGGCGCTCGGCATGAGCGTCGATGAGCTGATCGACGCCTTGGCCGATCTGCAGCGGCGCGGCTACCTGCGTCGCTTCGCGGCGATCCTGCGGCATCGCAAGGCCGGTTTCGGCGCGAACGGCATGGCCGTGTGGGCGGTGCCAGAGGACGACATCGCGTCGGTCGGGCAGACGATGGCGGGGTACACGGCGATCAGCCACTGCTACCAGCGGCCGGTATATCCGGACTGGAAGTACAACCTGTTCACGATGATCCACGCGCGCAAGACCGGCGAGTGCGAGGAGTTCGTGGCCGAGCTGGCGCGCCGTCACGGCCTCGACGACCACGCCGTCCTGTACAGCACGACGGAATACAAGAAGGTGCGGCTCTCGTACTTTACGCCGGAGTTCGAGGCGTGGGAGCGGCGGCATGTGCGCGCAAAGAGCGAGGTCTCGCATGGCGTTTGACCCGACGGTGCGGCTGTACATGCGCGTGGCGTTCTACCGGTTCGCGGAGAGCTGGCGGCAGCTCGACGACGGCGCGCGCCGCGAAGCGCTGGCCGAATTGGAGTCGGTGCTGACGACGCCGGTTGCGCCATGGCAGCTCTGTTATAGCCTCGTCGGGCTGCGGGCGGACGTCGACTTCGCTGTGTGGTTGAAGACGGCGGACGGCACGGGACCGCTGCAGGAGTTCGAGCGCCGCTTGCGGGCGAGCGCGGCCGGCGACCACCTGGTGCTGGCCCACAACTTTATCTCGATGACGAAGCCGTCGCCGTATGCGCACCCGGAGACCGACCCCGAGCGCGCGAAGCTCCGCGCCTACCCCGACGGCGCGCCGTACGTCTTCGTCTATCCGATGGTGAAGACGCGCGCCTGGTACGCCCTCGCGCCGGCGGAGCGCGGCCGCATCATGCGCGAGCATGTGGCGGTGGGCCACAACTACCCGCAGATCCGCATCAACACGAGCTACTCGTACGGGCTCGACGACCAGGAGTTCGTCGTGGCGTTCGAGGGGAGCGATCCGGCGGAGTTTCTCGACCTGGTCAGCGACCTCCGCTACACGGAAGCCAGCTCCTTCACGCTGCGCGACACGCCGATGTTCACGTGCGTGCTCCGCACCCCCGCAGAGCTGGTCGCCGAGTTCGAGCGAGGTGCGCTCGTCGGGGCTCGCTGACGCCGCGCGCCGAACGGCAAGCCATCGTGGTCGCCAGCGTATACCGGTCTGCGGGAATCGCGTAGGCCCGGTTTGGGCCGGAAGATACACTCCGCGCCACGGCCGCGCTCCTACACTTCCTGTGTGAGAACGACGATTCAGTTGCCGCTGGTGGTCCTGGGGTGCGCGGCCCTCGTGCTCGCGGCGGCGTGCACGTCCTCGAACGACAAGCTGGCGCCGTCCGAGGCCGGGTCCGGAGACGTTCCGGTCGAGCAGCAGACGCTGCCGGCCGGGCACCCGACCGTCGATCCAGGCGCGGCGGAGCTGCCGGTCGACGCGCTGCTCGCCGACACCGATCTCGGCTCGGACTGGGCGCAGGGGACGCACGAGGACGACCCGCTGGCGCCGATCGACTCGTCGTACTGCGGGAGGAAGGTGCCGTCGTTGCCGTGGACGCACGTCGCGCAGTTCGCCAACGATCAGACGGGCGACATGCTGATCCAGATCCTCTCGAAGTTCCCGGACGAGGCTGCGGCGCAGACAGCGCTCAATGAACAACGCGACGCGACGGCGGGCTGCGACACCTGGTCGTCGGGCACCGGCGCGGACAAGGTGGACTGGCACATCGATTCCACCCGGTCGCTCGACTTCGGCGATGAGGGATTCGCCGAGAAGTCGACCACAACGGCGGGCGACCCGCCTCAGACATCGACCGACTTCACGGTGATGGTGCGTAAAGGCGACGTCGTGATCCTCATCGACCAGGGCGGCGCGGGCGACATCGACGGCACGGGGGCGATCTCCGCGGCGCGAAAAGCGCTCGACAAGCTCGAAGCAGCGGCGAAGGCGCCGTAGGACGCCAGTTTCAAGACCCGGCGTCTCCAACTTTCGGACCTGATTCATAACATCGCATCGGCGGTGGCCGTCGCGCGCAGCCGCATCGGGGTATGTGCGGGCCGTCTCGCCGGGCGTAGGATCGCGCTGACGGGACGATTGGCCCTGATGGATCGTGGCCGACGCAGTTGTCCCAGCCCGGTCGTCGCTCCGCCGTGTCTGACCCGCCCGCGTGTCGGGCCGCAGCAGGGAGGCGTCGCACCATGCGCATCTTCTTTCACGCCGCTACAAGGTTCTTCCTCGTCACCGTGATCCTCGCTGGCGCTGCGGCCGCGTCGTCGCGGCGCGCGTCCGCGGACCCCGACTTCACGCTCGACCCGGCGTCGCCATCGCTCGCGGCGATACCGGCGACCGCGGCCGACGTGCTCACGCCGGCGCACGGTGCGCCGAAATGGGGCGGCCAGGCCGTGCCGATTATCACGCTTGGTGGCGCGACGCTCGGATTGCCGGCGGGCGCCGTCATCGATGACTTCTCGTACGGCGACGAGGTGCCGGCGGGGCCGATGGCCCTCGCGTACTCGGTGGACCGCAACGCCACCGGCATTCCCATGGCGGCGAATGCGCTGTCGATCGAAGCCGGCGCGCCGGAAGGCGCGGCCGGCGCCGACCTCTACACGACGACGGGCCCGCTGCTTCCTGGTCCGTGCGGGCTGCCGCCCGTCATGCCGAACACGCTGCTGAGCGATGGCGACGGCCGCACCGCCGGCGCGCCGCCGCCGCGCCTCGGTCTCGGGCTGGACGAGCTGCCGCCCCTCACGTATGCGTCGCAGGACAACATCTCGGGCGTGGAGCTGGAGGGCTACGGTGTTGGCGACGTCGTGTACTTCACGGTCGACGCGCCGACGGCGCTGATGCTCGGCGTGTCGCCGTCCGACATCCTTGCTCGATTCCCGTTCGGCCCTCCCGGCTGGGTGATCTGGGCGCCGGCAGGTGCTCTCGGCCTGATGCCTGGCGATGACATCGACGCGCTCGCGGTCGGCGACACGACGATGCCTGACCTGATGTTCACGCCGGGCGCGGACTGGGCGTTCCTGTCGCTGAAGCCCGGATCGCCGTCGCTCGGGCCGCTGGCCCACTGCCCGGGCGGCATCCCCGGCCCGGCGAGCCCCGGCGACTCGTGGTGGACGAATGGCGCGCCGCTTGCGGCATTCACCGATGCGGAGATGCTCGGACTGGCGACGATGCGCTTCGGGCTGCCGACGAACGACAACCTCGATGCGTTCGACTTCGTCACGGCGATGGCGCCGATGGACACGGACGGCGACGGCGCCGACAACTCTGTGGACTTCGACGACGATAACGATGTCTGCGTCGATGTCGAGGAGCCCCTGCTCGTGCCGCCGATCAATCCGCTGAACGCATGGGACTTCTACAGCGTCCCCGTGCCGGCGCTGATCGCCGCGCCGAACCCGCTGATTGTGTTCAAGGACGACGCCGTCGGCGCCCAGGACGCGCAGTCGGTCTTCGCCTACTACAGGGTGGGATCGAAGGCGGGCAAGCCGTCATATGACCAGGATCTCAATATGAATGGCGTGGCGGACGGTGTGGAATACGACCGGACGATTGTGCTTCCCGGGCCAATGAGCGGCGCTCCAGATGGAGTGATCACGGCCCAGGAGGCGCAACTGGTGTTCGCACAGTACAAGCGTGGATATAAGTGCTGACGGACGTCCCGTGCGGCGACCCTCGCTGAGGCAGATGGCTGAGGGCGCCGACACGTGAACGCTGACGGTCACCGCCGGACCGGCGCGGCCGGCCCGGCGGTCGCCGTCCATCGCTACACCGATGAACCGCTCAACGCGCGCGCGTTTGACCGGCTGCGCGCGCATCGACGGTGGCCCTGAAGCGGGGACAGGAGAGCGGGTCGGGGCGGAACACCACATCACTTCCCGGACCATGCGGCGGGCAGCAGTCGCGCCGGCGATACGCGCGTCGAGCTCAGCCTCCTTGCGGCGCAGCATCGTGCGACGGCTCTTCGGCCGGCGCGTCGACAGCAGCTGGCGAATCTCGGCGAGCGACAGTCCCGCTTCCTTGCAGAACAACACGACGCCGATCCGGTAAACGTCGTCGGACGAATAACGGCGCCGGCCGCCGGTCCGGAATGACGGGCACAGCACGCCGGTGGCGTCCCAGTGGCGCAGCACCGACGTGGCCAGCCCGTACCGGGCGGCGGCCTCGCCGATGGTAGACGCCGAACGTGCGTTGCTTGACTTCATGTCGACTTGAAGTATGACGATGCGAGGGAGGTGGGGGCTACCTCACCTCCGGCCTTCGGCCACCTCCTCTCCACGGAATGGAGAGTCCGGGCGGGGGTCGCGGCGGAATGCGAGACGGTATGCCTCGTTCCAAGCGTGCAGAGGCCACAGGATGAGGTCGTGAGAGCGCGATGAAGTTGCTTGATGGTGTGGCGGGTATGGCGGCGGCGCGGGTGATGGCGATCGTGAACGCTGATATGGAGCGGGAGGCGATCGATACGCTGGCGCCGAGCGTGGATGATGCAGTGCTCGAGATCGGCTTTGGGCCGGGGGTGGGCATCGAGATGCTGGCGCGGAAGCTGGCGGGCGGCCGCGTCGCCGGCATCGATCCATCGACGGCGATGCTGCGGGCCGCGGAGCGGCGCAACCGCGCGGCGATCAGGGCCGGCCGCGTCGAGTTGCGCCTCGCGGCGGCGCACGCGTTGCCGTTCGACGACGCGTCATTCGACTGCGCGTTCGCCGTGAACAGCATGCAGTTCTGGGATCCGCTCGACGCGAGTGTCGCCGAACTGGCGCGCGTGCTGCGCCCCGGCGCGGCGTTCGTCGCGCTCACGCACGGCTGGGCGATCGAGAAGTACGCGCCGTGCGACGAATGGTTGGAGCGCGCGCGGGCGGCACTGGCCGCGCACGGACTCTCGGACTGGCGCACGTGGACCGGGAAGGCGCGATCGGGTGCGACGGTTGGGCTGGCTGTGCGAAACGGCGCGGGCTGACGCGGCCGCTCAGTCCTGGAACTTGTGCAAGCCCTTGCGGCGCAGATCCTGGATGAACGGCGGGACGCCGAGCTTGAAGGGAGCGAAACGTTCCCGCGCGCGCTGGATGCGCGCCTGCATCTCCGCCGCGACATCCGGATGGCGTTCGGCGACGCTGTAGCTCTCGGTGAGGTCGCGGGAGACGTCGTACAGCTCGCGGTAGCCGCCGCGCTCCATGTTAACCCGGAAGCCGCGGTAGTAGGCGTGCGTCACGTACTTCCATCGCTGCGTGCGGAGGCCGACGAGGTCCTCGTTGTCGAAGAGGAGGATCTCGTCGTGAGGCGAGGGCGCGCCTTCGGTGAGGACGGCGGAGACGTCGAGCCCGTCGAGTTCGACGCCGGGCGGCGGCGCGATGCCGGCCATCGAGCAGAACGTCGGCAGGAAGTCGATGCCGGAAAGGATCGCGTTCGTCCGCGTGCCAGGCGCGATGCTGCCGGGCGCCCAGGCGATGAACGGTACGCGGAAGCCGCCGTCGTACGCGGTGCCGCCCTTGCGGTCGCGCAGCGGCGTGCTCGATCCCTCGTACCACGGCCCGTTGTCCGAGGTGAATAAGACGATCGTGTCGCGTTCGAGCCCGAGCTGGCGCACCTTGTCGATGATCCGGCCGGCGATGGAGTCGATCTCGCGCACGACGTCGCCGTAGGGGCCGGCGTCGGACGTGCCGGCGAACTCGCCGAATGGGTACTCGGGGAGGTGCGGCGCGCTCAGCGCCAGTTCGCAGAAGAACGGGCGGTCCCGATGCCGCTCGATGAAGCGCTCGGCGTGCGCGCAGAACTGCTGCTGCAGCGACGGGAAGTCGGCGGGTGAGCTGGCGACGTCGCCCGACGCCGCATCGGCCGAATAGACGTCGAGCGGCAGCATGTCGTGACTGTAGGGGATGCCGAAGAACGTATCGAAGCCGTGCCGGGTCGGCAGCCAGTCGGGGCCGAGGTGGCCGAGGTGCCACTTGCCGAACAGGCCGGAGACGTACTCCGGCCTCAGTGCTTCGGCGATAGTCTTCTCGGTCAGCGGCAGGCAGCGGCGGTCGTCGCCCTGGAGGATGACCTCGAAGCCGAGGCCCGTGCGAATGGGGTAGCGTCCGGTCAGCAGGCCGGCGCGCGATGGCGTGCAGATGTTCGCTGGCGCGTAGTAGTCGGTCGCGACGAGCCCCTCGGCGGCCATGCGATCCAGCGCCGGCGTCGGAATCGTCCCGCCGAGCGGCCCGACGTCGCTGTAGCCGAGGTCGTCGCACAGGATGACGATGAAGTTCGGCTGGCGGTCGCGGGTCACGGCGACTCCTCGTCCACGCACCCCTGTGGCGCGGCGTCGGATTCTAGCCGTGGGTGGCGTTCGCGCACCAGCGCGTGCATCGTTGCGGCCCGAGGTCTCCGCGCCCTACCTTGTTGCCCATATGGATCTGTGGTTTCGGACGGCCACGGAACTGCTCGATGCGATCCGGTCGCGGCGGCTGTCGAGCCGCGAGCTGCTCGACGTATGCCTGCGCCGCATCGAGCAGCACAATCCGGCGCTCAACGCCGTCGTCACGCTCGACGCCGAGCGCGCGATGGCGGAGGCGGCGCGCGCGGACGATGAACTCGTGCGGGGGCAGCTGTGGGGACCGCTGCACGGCCTGCCGATGACGGTGAAGGACGCGCTCGAGACGGCCGGCATGCGCACGACGTGTGGCATGCCCCAGTTCGCCGATCACGTCCCCGATCGCGACGCGGACGCCGTCGCACTGCTGCGCGCGGCGGGGGCGATCGTCTTCGGCAAGACGAACACGCCGCTCGCGGCGGGCGACTTCCAGACGTACAACGAGATCTTCGGCACGACGAACAACCCGTGGGACCTCGCGCGCACGCCGGGCGGATCGTCGGGCGGCGCGGCGGCGGCGGTCGCGGCGGGGCTGACGCCGCTCGAGCTGGGGAGCGACCTTGGCGGGTCGATCCGCAACCCGGCGCACTATTGCGGCGTCTACGGTCTCAAGCCGACGTTCGGCGTCACGTCGACGCGCGGCCACATCCCCGGCCCGCCGGGCATGCTGGCGCGGACGGACGTCGCCGTCGTCGGCCCGATCGCCCGCAGCGCGGGCGATCTCGATCTCGTCCTCGACGTCATCGCCGCGCCAACACGAGCGGAAGCGACGGCGTGGCGTATCGAGCTGCCGCCGCCACGCCGCGCGCAGCTCGGCGACTACCGGCTGGCGGCGTGGCTGAACGAGCCGTCGGCGCCGGTCGACAGCTCGGTGCGGGCGTGCATCGGCGACGCGATCACGGAGCTGCGCTCGGCGGGCGTGCGCGTCGATGAGGACGCGCGGCCGGGCTTCGCGTTCGCGGACGCCGTCTCGGTGTACGAGCGGCTGACGAACCCCATCCCGTCGCCGGCGTTCCCGGACGATGCATTCGCCGGGCTGGCGGCTGAGGCAGCCGCGCTCGCGCCGGAGGACCAGTCGACGCACGCTCGCTGGCTGCGCAACATGACCCAGCCGCACCGCTCGTGGCTCATCGCGGACGAGGAGCGCCAGCGCCTCCGCGCGCTCTGGGCCGAGTTCTTCGAGCGATACGACGCGCTGCTCTGCCCGGCAGCGCCAACCGTCGCGTTCCAGCACGACCACAACCCAGACTTGGACGCCCGCAAGGTGATCGTCGACGGCCAGCCGCGGCAGTCGGTGGAGATCGGCGCCTGGGCGGGCTTCGTCGGCGCGTGCTACCTGCCGGCGGCGGTGGCGCCGATCGGCCTGACGCCGGAGGGGCTGCCGGTCGGCGTGCAGATCGTCGCCCCGTACCTCGACGACCGCACAGTGGTCGACGTCGCGCGCCGGCTGACGGAGCTGGTCGGCGGCTACGGCCCTCCACCGGGGTTCTGAGCATTCGTCCGAAACTCGGCTCGCCCGGGATAGCACCCACAATCGCAAGGGTGCCAGCACCTGCGTCGGCCCGCGGCTCTAAAGCCGCGGCCGACCCATGACGAACATCACGCGAGGGCGGTGGGCGGCTTCGGCCGCTCTGATTCCGTTTAGTGGCTCGTACGACAGAGCCAGGAGGTACCCCATGAACTGGAAGGGTTCGATCGCCGCGCTGGTGGTTGCTGTCACGGTCGGGGGCGCCATCCTGGCCGGCACGAGCGTGCACGGTGCCAGCGGCGCTGGCACGGACGTCGTTGTACGCACGGCCACGCCGACGGCCTCGCCACAGTTGGCCGCGCCGACTCCGACCGTGGCGCCGGCAAGCCCGCCACAGTCCGCCATCGAGCCGCCGGCCGCCGGGCCGGCCAACGCCGGCGCACCTGCGGGCATCAACGGCGGGCCTGGCGCATTGCCGTCGACGGGCGGCGGCGCATCGGCGGGCAGCGGTGGCAACGCAACCGCGCTCCTGATCGCGGCCGCGATCCTCTTCGGCGCGGGCGCATCCGCGCTGGCAGCGAGGCGCCGAGGCTAGCGCCGACATCGGCAGCGAACATGAGGAAGACCCCGCGCGAGCGGGGTCTTCCGTGTTGTGGCGGCGTCTGGTCGGCGCGCCCTCGCCGCTGTGGCAACTGGCCGAGCTCGTGAGATCGCGCCTCGCTGCGGCGGTCGATTGGGGCAGTCCCTAGGTGGCCATTCGTCAATTTGAGACGAAACTGATCGGACAGTTAACAGGTGGTGCGACCGCCAAAAGGTATCTGGAACGGACTCCGGACTTGAAGCTCGTCGTCACGATCCCCGCCTACGACGAAGCCCCGACGATCGCAGGCGTCATCAGGGAAATCCCGCGCGCGATCGAGGGTATCGACCAGGTCGAAGTGCTCGTGATCGACGACGGCTCCCGCGACGGCACGGCGCGTGTCGCGCTGGATGCGGGCGCCGACTACGTGATCTCGAACCGGCGCAACCGGGGGCTCGCCGCGTCGTTCCGCACGGCGCTGCACGAGGCACTGGCGCGCGGTGCGGACATCATCGTCAACACGGATGCCGACAACCATTACGACCAGTCCCGCATCCCCGAGCTGATTGCGCCGCTGTTGCGCGACGACGCCGACATCACGATCGGCAGCCGCCTGCTCGACGACCTGCCGATGCCGGCGGCCAACAAGTACGGCAACAAGGCCGCCAACTACCTGATGCAGCGCCTGCTGCATCTGCCGGACGTCGACGTATCGACCGGCTTCCGCGCCTACACGCGCGAGGCCGCAATGCGGCTGAACGTCCTTTCGGACCACACCTACACGCACGAGACGCTGATCAACGCGCTCGATCAGCACCTGTCGATTGTGAACGTGCCGATCGCCGCGCGGCACGTGACGCGGCCGTCACGGCTTATCAAGAGCGTAACGAGCCATGTGCTGCGCGCCGGCACGGTGATCCTTCGCAGCCTGCTGCTGTACCGGCCGATGCAGGTCTACGGACTGCTCGGCCTGGTGCTGTTGACGGTCGGGGCGCTGCCGTTCGCGCGATACGCGTATTTCGTGGTGCACGGCGACCGGCAGGGACACACGCAGTCGCTGATTGTCGGCTCCGCAATGTGGATCATCGGCGGCCAGCTGTTCATCACGGCGATGCTGGCGCTGGCGATCAGCTGGAACCGGCGGATGCTGGAGGACGTGCTCTTCCGCATGAAGGAGGAGCGCTCAGCCGCGCGGTCCGTTCCGCTGCGCCGTCAGCGGCTCACCCGCGTGTACGACGAAGGCGCGCAATTGGAAAACGACGTAGCTGAGGGGATGCGGCATGCGGCGTGAGGAAACACCACTGGGTCTGATGGGCGCGGGCGTCGTCGGCGGCGCGCTGCTCGCGCATCTGCGCGCCATCGGGCGCGACGTGCGCATCTTCGACCCGCCGAAGGGCCACGCCGACATCGGCGCGCTCGATGCGGCCGAGACCGTCTTCGTCTGCGTGCCGACGCCGTACACGTCGCATCGGGGGTTTGATGACGGGCACCTGCTGCGCGCCATCGCGGCGATCCCCGGCCAGAAAGCCGTCGTCATCAAGTCGACCGTGCTGCCCGGCACGACGCGGCGGCTCCAGGAGCGCTTCCCGCGGCATCGGTTCCTGTTCAACCCGGAGTTCCTGCGCGAGGCGACCGCGGTCGAGGACTTCGCGCATCCGGACCGGCAGATCGTCGGTCACACGGAGCGCAGCGCCAGCGATGCGCAGCGCGTGCTCGAACTGCTGCCGCGCGCGCCCTTCGAGCTGATCTGCCCGGCCGAAGACGCCGAGATGGCCAAGTACGTGGCGAACTCGTTCCTCGCCGTCAAAGTGAGCTACGCGAACGAGATCTACGACCTCTGCGAGCGGCTCGGCGTCGCCTATGGCCGTGTGCGCGACATCGTTGCTGCCGACGTGCGCATCGGCCCGTCGCACACGGACGTGTTCGATAGCGGCTATCGCGGGTACGGCGGCAAGTGCCTGCCGAAGGACAGCAAGTCGCTGCTCGACCTGGCCAGAGCGGCCGGGATCGAGCTGCAGGTGCTCGCGGCCGCGGACGCCGTGAACCGGCGCCTTATCGACGACCGCATACCGGTGGCGCCGCCCGCCGCCCGCACGCGCGCCGTCGCGCCTTCGGCCGCCATCCCGGACAAGCGCGCGGCCTAGGGCCAGCGCGCTTTGGAGCACCAATGAGGGTCACTGTTCTGAGCTCGCTGCCCCCTCAGCGCGGCGTGACGCCCTACACCCTGCGGCTGCTGGGCGCCCTCGCCGCCCGCGACGACCTCGAGGTCGAAGCCCTCGGCTTCCGCGTGCTGTATCCGCGGCGGCTGTACCCGGGTGGCACGCCGGATGCCGCCAACGGCGTCGAGGTCGCCGCGCTGCCCGTGCCGGCGAACCGCCGCCTCACGTGGAACAACCCGCTGACCTGGCTCCGCGCAGGGCTGGGGGTGCGCGGCGATGTGGTCCATGCGCAATGGTGGAGCTGGTTCCTCGCGCCCGCGTACGTCGTCGTGCTCGCGCTGGCGCGCCTTCGCGGCAAGTGCATCGTCGTGACCGTCCATAACACGGATCCCCACGAAGGCGGCCTCGTGCAGCGCCTCGCGAATGGCCTCGTCCTGCCGATCGCGCACCGGATCATTGTCCACACGGAGCGAAACCGCCGGTCGCTCATCGAACGGGGCGCGCAGCAGGATCGCGTTTTCGTGGTGCCGATGGGCGTCGCACCAAGGTGCGGCATCGCCCGGACGTCGCGACGGGAAGCGCGCACCGCGCTGGGGCTGCCGCCGTCCGCGCCGCTGGTGCTCTTCTTCGGCAACATCCGGCCATACAAAGGTGTTGATGACTTGATCGATGCCTTCCGCATCCTGCTGCAGCGCCTGCCAGAAGCGCGGCTGGCGATCGTGGGCCAGCCGTGGCGCGGCGCGAAGCCTGTCGCCGAAGCGATCGAGCGAGCGGGGATTGGGCAAGCCACCATCGCGCGGCTCGCCTACGTCGAGACGCGCGAGATGCAGTTGTTCATGGATGCCGCGGACGTCGTGGTATTCCCGTATCGGCGCTTCGACGCGCAGAGCGCGGCGGCGGCCGATGCACTCGCGGCGGGCCGCGCGATGATCGTCACGGACGTCGGCGGACTGCGGGACCTGGTGCGCGACCCGCGCGTCGTTGTTCCACCGGGCGACCCGCGTGCGCTGGCCGACGCGCTGTGCGACGTCCTCCGCGATGACGCGTGGCGCTCAAGACTCGAGACGGATGCGGGGCTGGTGCGTCGCGAGCTCTCGTGGGACGGCGTCGCCGCGGCCACGGTCCGTGTGTATCGAGCGGGTGTTGCGCGCTCCGACGAATGCATCGACAACGGCGCCGGCGCACTCCGCCGATGGCGACGCGGAGGCGGCGTGACAGCGTCAAACGTCGTCGTTTTGGATGAATACGGAGATGTCGAGCACCCGCGCGACGTGCAGACGGCGGGACATGACCGCGTCGGACGGAACGTCCTGTTCAACTTTTCGGGTCAGATCTGGCTTGTGGGCCTCGCGTTCGTCTCGACACCGGCGATCCTTCGCCTCCTGGGAACGGATGCGTTCGGGCTGTGGATCACCGTGAACGTTACCGCCGCATATTTCACGATTCTCGACCTCGGCTTCACGCGGGCGACAGTCAAGTTCATCTCAGATTGCTACGCGAAGGGAGACGCAGCCGGCCTCGAGGACGTGGTGCGCAGCTCCACTCTTCTCTTTCTCGCGTTCGGAGCGGTGGGCGCGCTTGCGGTGGCGGCGGGCGGGTACGTCCTCAGCCACGACGTGCTCGACCTGCCGATCGCCCTGCGTGCGACGGCGGAGTGGGCCTTCTACCTCGCGGCGATCAGCTTCTTCATCAACATGGCATCGACGCCGGTGACCGCTATCCCGATGGCGCTGCAGCGTTTTGAATTCGTGACCGCGCGCATCGTCGTGACGTCGACGGCCACGACGGTGGGCGCGATCGTGCTCCTTCAGCTCGGGTTTGGCCTTGTCGCGATGCTGGCGTGCTCGGCGATCGTGAATCTCGTGGCGGCGCTGATATTCGCCGGGCTGGTGCGCCGCATGCTGCCGGAAGTGCGATTTTCTCCGCGTCTTCACTGGCCAATGCTGCGCCGCCTCGCGACGTTCAGCGGGTACAAGTTCGTCTCTAACCTGAGCGACCAGGTGGTGTTTCAAATGGACCGGCTGCTCGTCGGCATGTTCCTGCCGATCGCAGCCGTGGCCTACTATGCCATGCCGGCACTGATCATCCAGCGGATGCTCCCGATGGTCGGCCACGTAACCAACGCGGCGTTCCCGGCGATGAGCGGCAACGCGGCTTTGGGCCGCGCCGATCATGGGCGCGCTCTCTATGTCCGAATGACTCGCCTGGTGACGATCTGCGTGCTGCCCGTGTGCGTGGCGACGGGCCTCCTCGCGCGACCGCTGCTTGGCGTATGGGCGGGCGAGGACGTGGCTACCCACAGCGCGCTCACCCTCCAGGTGCTGGCGGCGGCCGCGTTCGTAGCGGCGCTCGCCGGGCCGGCGGCGACGGCCAACGAGGCGGTGGGCCGCCCCTGGGTGACGACCGTGTTCGCCGTGGTCAGCGCAGTGCTGAACCTCGTCCTCAATCTCGTGCTCATCAACACGCTTGGCTATGCCGGTGCGGCCTGGGCGTTCCTCATCAATGCCGCCGTGCAGGTGCCGGTGTTCGTGTGGGTGACGAACCGGAGCCTCGGAGTCAGCCACCGGGCGTGGTTCGTCGAGTCGGTCGCGCGGCCAGGTGCGGCGGCGGGGCTGGCCGCCACCGTCCCGCTCCTCGTTCTGCTCTACACCAGTGGCGTCATGACGCTCGCGCTCGGAGGTTGCGGCTTCATCGTGATGTATCTGGCGGCGGCCTGGGTGGTCGTGGCCACGCGACAGGAACGCGGATCACTCATCGGCCTGGGAAAGGAGGTGGTGCAGACATGCAGGAAGCTCCCGCGGTCGGAGTTCCGGACTACTATGCGGCGAACGCTGAACGCCACGGTTGGGGCGGGTCGAGAGGGATAACGGAGGAGCGAGCTGCGGTTCTGCACCAGTACGTCGTCGGACCGCGGGTGCTCGACCTCGGGTGCTCGCACGGTGCGTACGTTGACTACCTGACGCGGCTGGGATTCGACGCGACCGGCGTCGACTTCGTCCCGGAGTTCCTCCAGGAAGCCGAGCACCTGGGGCGACAGGGCACATTCGTGCTGGCCGACGCTCAGCGGCTGCCGTTCGGCTCGGACGCGTTTGACACGGCGCTCCTGTTCGACGTGCTCGAGCACATGCCCGACGAAGCGGCGTTCCTGCGTGAAGCGGCGCGGGTGACGAAACGCCGGATTGTGCTGATCGTTCCACGCACCACCGAGCCGGCGCTCGAGCGGCAGGGGCTCGTCTTCCGGCACCACCTTGACCGCACGCACCTGCGTACGTACACGAGAGAGAGGGCGCTCGATCTGTTCCCGGGCGCCAGCGTGCATGTCGGGAGAGCTCGACCCGCGTATCGGTGAAGCACGCGATGCTGAACATGGTGGAGCCGTTCGCGGTGCGTTCGCTTCTGCGGGTGCTGCTGCGGCCGTGCGACGTGTCGACGAACTCCGAGTATCTCGTTGTCGTCGATCTGACGGATGAGCAAGTCAAGGATCGCCGGAAGGAGCTCGCAGCAACATGAAGGTGGCGCTCCTCACCGACTCGATTGAATCCGGGAGCCCGGGCTTCCGCCAGTACGTCACGGGTCTCGTCGAGGGGATGGGGGCGCTGGCGTCGTGCGACATCACGCTCGTGCACCGTGGAGCCGATCCGTACTACGCGGGACGTCGCCACGAGTACGCACCGCACGTGCGCGGCAACCTGCGCATCTTTCGCGAGTTGCGGCGCCGCCAGTGGGTCCTACCGCCGTACCTCGAAGCTCGCGGCTTCGACGTCGTGCACGATACATACCACTTCGGGCCGTTTCTCCGGCCGAGCCGGTTCGCGCGCGTGCTGACCATCGGCGACCTGACGCCGCTCGTCACGCCGACGCACTCGGCGAAGCAGCGATGGGCGCACCGCCTGCTGGCGCCGGTCATCGCGCACCGCGCGCATCAGATCGTGACGTTCTCGGAGAACTCGAAGCGCGACATCGTGCGCCTGTTCCACGTTCCGGGCGAGCGCCTGACGGTCGCGCACCTGGCAGCTTCGGACCGCTTCCGCCCCATGCCGGCGGCCCACATCGAGATCATGCGGCAACGTCTTGGTCTCCCCGATAGGTACGTGCTCCACGTCGGCACACTCGAGCCGCGGAAGAACATCGGCATGCTGGTGCGGGCGTTCGCCGCTGCGCAGCCGGAACTGCGGGACGCCGTCCTGTTGCTCGTCGGGCGCCCGGGCTGGCGGATGGAGTCGCTGCCCGTCTTGATCGATGAGCTCGGCGTGCGAGACCGCGTCGTCATCCGGGGTGACATCAGCGGGGACGACCTGCCGGCGGTGTATGGCGGCGCGCTCGCACTCGCCTACCCGTCGCTGTACGAGGGCTTCGGGCTGCCGCCGCTGGAGGCGATGCAATGCGGCTTGCCGGTGGTCACATCGAACGTATCGAGCCTGCCGGAGGTCGTCGGCGATGCGGCGCTCACCGTTGACCCATCGTCGGTCGACGAGCTGGCGCGAGGACTCGTCGCCGTGGCGTGCGATCCGGCGCTCCGAGACGAGCTCCGTGAACGCGGCCTTCGGCGCGCTGCGACATTCTCGTGGCGACGGACGGCCGAGGTCACATGCGCGGCTTACGCGCGCGCGCTGGAGGAGACGCGCCGGCCCGCGCCCGTCGCGGCGAAAGCGGAGGTGTCGGGGTGATGACGGCGAAGAAGCGGGACGCCTGGTGGGCGGTCATCGCATGATCGCTGAAGGGATCTCCCGAGCCGGTCGGGTCCAGCTCCGCGCGCGGCCGCATGCGATCGCAGTCGCGTTCCGTTCAGCCGCCGTCGCGAGGACGTACGTGCTGGCGGTCGCCGCCGTCCTGGGCCTCGGCCTGACTGTGCGTCTCTGGCTCGCCTGGATGCCGGTGTCCTGGCAAGTCACCCACATCCTCCCTGATGACGCGTTCTACTACTTCCAGACCGCTCGCAGCATCGCGCACGGACACGGCATCACGCTCGACGGCACGACCACGACGAACGGATTCCACCCGCTGTGGATGATGATCCTCGTACCGGTCTACAAGGTCGCAGACGGTGACCTCGCCGTTCATCTCAGCCTGACTCTCGCTGCACTCTTCGATACCGCCGCGGCCGCCCTGGTGCTCGCGACGGCGCGCCTCGTCACGCGGCGTCGCACTCTGCACGTTCTCGCCCTCGCGTTCTACGCGTTGAGTCCGGGCACGATCCAGTCGGCCGTAAACGGCATGGAAACGGCCGTCTCGCTCTTCACGACGATGCTCATGGTCTTCCTGTTCGTGCGGCTGCAGACCTCCCAACAGGATCTACCGCGTGGATGGCTGTCATTCGGGCTGGCGGGCGGCGCGGCGGTCCTCGCGCGCACCGACAACGCGGTCATCCTGCTGGTGCTATTGCTCGCCGTGCCGGCGCTGGGATCACGCCGGCCGGGGCTGCTGTTCAGCGCTCGCTCCGGGCTGGTGGCGCTGGCGGCCGTCAGCCCCTGGTTCATCTGGAGCAGCTGGAGCCTCGGCACGCCGCTTCAGGTCAGCGCCGAGGCGGCGCCGTACGTCGCGCACGCCAGCTTCGCCGCACAGGCCGGTTCCGGCGTCCTCTCTCCCGAGGTGCGGCACAGCCTGCACTTCCTCGTAGACGTCGTCACCAGACTGGTGCCGGGCGCTTTACTTCGGCTCAGGCGCCGGCCCTCGCGGCGTTGATCGTCGCCGTCTGCGCGATCGCGCTCCTCGCGGGCGCCGCGGTACGCGATCTGCTGCGCGCTCTCCGGCCGTTTCTTCCGTGGGCCGTCGGGCTGACGCTGTTGATCTGCGTACACTCACTGATCCGCTGGCACGTGCGTGAGTGGTACTTCCCCGCGCTCATCCCGCTCGCCGCCTTGATCCTCATTTCCGTTCTCGACGTGGCATTGGACGGTCATGCTCGGCGAGCTGGCGGAGGCGGGCAGTCACGTCGGATGCGCGGCGGCGATCCCTGCTCGTTCTCGTGACGTCCTTCGCATTCGCGCGCCGTCAGTCAATGGGCGGGTGATGGATGGTATCCGCAGCAGCGCGTGATGTATGCCACCGCTCGCACGCTCGCGACAACGCTACCGCCGGGCGCGCGCATCGCCGGCTTCAACGCCGGGATCCTGAGCTACTACGCGCAACGACCTACGGTGAACCTCGATGGCGTGATGGATCCGCCGGCGTTCGGCGCGCTGAAGCGACGGGATCTCGCTGTGTATCTCAAGGCTCGCCGGGTGGACTACGTGGTGGACTTCGATTCCTACGTGTACGGGGAGTTTGGGAGGTATTGGGGAGCCGATCCCGCGGTCTTTCTGACGTCGCTTCCGTTACGGGAAAGCGCTCCGGCCCCCGCCAATTTTGGCTCGTACCGGGTGTTCGCCGTCGATGCCGACCGGCTCACGTCGGCGTTCGGGCTGGAGGCGCAGTAATGCAGGGCACGTCGCAAGCTCCGTCTGATTGCCCGCTGGGCCGTGATGTCGTCCGTGGCGGCGGGATTGCTGGTCGCCATGATGCGGGAGCAAGTTGTAGCCGGGAGCGCCAGCGCTTCCGCTCAATGGACGGCCGAACGCACGCGCGGCGGCGCCCTTCGCCTCGTGCGGACGCGTGTGCGCGCGAGCGCATGGCTTGAGCGTGCGCCGTCCCGCTCATCGCGCTTCCGGTGTTGTCTGGTCTATTTCGCGCATCTGGTACGGCAGCGAGATCATCGGGTTGCCGCCATTCGGCGATGCCGCGAATCACGCTCGCATCGCCCGATTGATGGTTGAGCACGGTCCCTGGAACACCGCCTCGCCGTATCCGCCTCTCTACCACGCGGTCGCCGGCGTCGGCTTGCGCTCTTAGCGGGGATCAGGGCATCGCTATCGTGACGATCGTCAGCCTGGTGGTGTCTCGGCGTCGCCGTCTACTGCGTTCGCGCACGAGGTGACGGGCTCGCGTTACGTGGCCGCGGTCGCGACGCTCATCGCGTTCGTCTCGCCCAAAGCTGCCGTTCTACGCGGGCGGATGTACATGGAAGTGCCGCTCGCGGCTGATCGTCGTCGCACTGACGTTCATTCACCGCTACTTGCGGCTTCGCGCCGTGGCGCGATCTGTTATCGCCGGCGTCACGGTCGGCCTCGCATGCTTGACCAAGCAACAGGCACTGTTCCTGCTCGGTGCGGCGCTGGCCTACTCTTAGGGCGAGTCAGTTGCGTGCTCGTGATTCGCCGTCGCGTCAGGCTTCGAACCGCGATCGCCGTTCCGGGCATCTTTGCGCAGTCGTGACGCTCATCATGGTGGTCCCCATGGCAATCTCGATGTTTCACGCGAGCGGTCAACTGCTGCCCGGACACGGAGTATACGTCGGGCGCTCAACCGTATCGGGGCGTCGGTTGCCGGGTACGAGCCGCCGCAACAGACGCCGACCCAGGAGGCTGGGAGACGTTCCTCCAGGACGTGTTACGCCGACGCACCGGAGGCAGCCCGCGGACAGGAGCGCGCCGAGTCACGGCACATCTGGCCGACGGACGTTCTCACGGTCCACGGGTTTCTCGCGATCCACTCGACGTTCAGCCAGGACATCGAACCGGCGCTGAAGTCTGGGCGTGCTCCTTCCAGATCATGCTCATTGGGGGCCTCGACGCTCTGGGCGAAAGTCGCCCTCGCTCGCGCGCGTTCACCGTGTTCACCGGGATCTGGCTCGTCGGTGAACTTCGTGACCTTTGTGCGAGAGAATGACCAGCAGCGTTATTACTTCTACCTGGCGCTGGCTTTCACGTTCGCGATTCCGCTGTTCGTGGAACGCGTCGCCGTCGGCGCTGAAGTGGCGAGCTGGCGATGTGCGATGATGGCGCTGCGTCGGCGCGATCATCGTGTACGCCAACGGCTACCTGCCCGAGCGCAACGCAGGCGATTGCGGCGCAACATCCGGACGCAAGCGTACGCGCCGAGCGCGGCGGCATCGGTCCGTTCGAGATGCCTCCGCATTCCTCAATCGCAGCCTCGCCGACGATCGAACGTATTACGCTGTCCCGACGACGGAGTTCCAGTACTATGCTCGGCGCGATGGCCTGTTCGACTACCGGATCTACTTCTTCGACCGTCCGCAGTTGGCGCAATACTTCTCTGCAGAACAACGTCCAGTTCGTCGTCATTTCGCAAAGCGCCGTCCGTCCGGACGAGACGTGGAACCACGTCGTCCACATGCCGAAGTCGTTTGCCATGAAGGTCGCGTCGATGTACCCGATCGCGTACCAGACGACCGCTCGTGACATCACTGTCTATCGCGTGCTGAATCCGAGCGCCATCGGGCCGCTGCTGCCGTTGGATTGGACTGCGCCGGACCGACTGCGACCATCGAATGGCCGGCCAGGACGGCGGCATCCGTATCAGGCACTGTCCGTGTCGCGCAACGGCCGACGATTCTACGTCGGGCGTCAGGAGCCTGATGTTCTACATAGACGGGCGTCGTACCAGCGCGGGCTGCCCGGCCGCAGTCACCTACACGTGGGAGTGGAACACGTCAGACCGTGTCCAAACGGCACGCACACCGTCTGGATCAAGGCGGTCGACGGGTCGGGTAACTTCTCCGCCGAGTACGTCACGGTGAATGTCGAGAACTAAGCCGCGTGTAGCGTGCGGGCGTCGCCGCCGGCCGCCGCGCGATACGCGGCAACGTAGCGACCGGTAATCGCCGGCCAGGCGTAGGCAGTTCGCGCGTGCCGCGCCGCGGCGGCGCCAATCCGATCCCTGCGCTCCGGGTCCGCCAGCAGTTCAACGACGGCGTCGGCGAGTGCATCCTCCCGGCCGGGCACGAGCACGCCGGTCTCGCCGCCGGCGACGACGTCGCGCAGTCCATCGCTGTCGGTTGCGACGACGCACGCGCCGCAGGCCTGCGCCTCGGCCGCCGAGAGGCCGAAGCCCTCGAACAGCGACGGCACGACGACGACGGTCGCGCGGTTGTACCACTCGACGAGCCGCTGCTGGTCGACGAAGCGCTCGAAGATCACGCTGGCTTCGATGCCGAGTTGGCGCACGAGGTCGCGCAGCGCCGGCTCGAGCGATCCGCGGCCCACGATCACCAGCCGCGTGCCAGGTTGCCGCGCCACGACGCGTGCGAACGCCCGTACCGCCAGTTGCGGGTTCTTTCGCACATCGAGCCGGCCGACGAAGAGCACGGTGCGCTCGTCGCGCCGCGCCGCGGCGGGCCGGAACGCATCGAAGTCGACTCCACACGGGATGACGTCGAACGGCGGCGTCGCGCCGAGCGCGTCGCGGATCGCCGCCGCCGTCGATGGCGTGCTGGCGATGATGCGGTCGGCACGCTGGTAGGCGGCGCGCTCGATCCGCGCGAGGGCAGCCTTCCAGCGCTGTCCCGGAGTGAGCCGCGCGACCTGGTCGTAGGTGTGATAGACGGAGTAGACCGTCGGCACGCCCGGGCGCGTCAGCAGCAGCACGCCGCCCGGCCCGCCGTTGACGTGCAGGACGTCGAGACGCAGCTCGCGCGCCCATCGTCGAGCCGAGGCGCTCGCCGCGAGCGAGAACAGCAGGTGGCGTCCGGCGCGCTGTGTGAAGCCGAACCGCCGGATGTGGCCCGGCAGCTCGTTGGGCGCCGGTGAGATGACCGTGACATCGACGTCGTCGCGCTCGCGAAGTCGCCGCCAAAGGTCGTGCGTGACGCGTCCCTGGCCGCCGATGAACGGCGCGAAGTCATACGTCAGGATGCCGACTCGAATGGTCACTGCCGCGTCCCCGCCTCGTGGCTTCCGGTCAGCGCCGCGACCGGCGGCACGGCGCCGTCCGAGACGCGCAGCGACGGCGCGAGGGCGCGCATCGCCTCGTCAAACTTGCCCCCGAGATCGTCGCGGAGCGCCGTCTGCGTTTCCGCGTCGAGTGTGAGCGGGAACGGTCGGGGCGCCGGACTCGAGGCATCGACGGAGAAGATGTACGCGGCGTCGGCGCTTCCGGCCGATTCGACGTGCACGAGGTGGAGGCCCGGGGCGGCCAGGTAATAGTCGAGATACGTCAGCGAGCTGAAGCCGGCGTCCTCACCCGTGACGACCAAGTAGCGGACATCGCGGCGCCGAAGGTCAGCCAGCAGGTCGTCCTGCGTCAGACCGATAAGGTAGCCCTTGATCGGATAGCGGCGCAGGTACAGCCAGGATCCGCGTCCGTACCGCCAGAGCTGGTCGTCCTCCCAGCGGAACTGCGTGCTCATCGGGCGCAGGCTGGTGCCATCGAACTGCACGCGCAGCGTCGGTACCTGCACGACGGGATATCGCCCGCCGGCCAGCGTGAAGATCGACGTGTAGTAGAGCCGCGACGACATGATTGTGTCGCCGGGCGGCACGTTCTGCTCGATCCATTGCGCCGTGCCGCGCGCGACGGCGCCATCCCAGTCGGCGCCGCCCGATGCCCCGGCCGGATTGAGCCCCGTCTCGTGGTTGTGGACGAACTGCGGCACGACGGCGAGCGCGATCGCCGCCGCTGCGATCGGACCGGCCCACGACGAAGGTTCGGTGACGGCGACGCGCGCGGCGGCCCAGCGCGCGCCTTCGCCCACGGCGATCGCGATCGCACCGAAGCTCAGATAGACCAGCGGCAGCGAGTCGCGGAGGTCCAGTTGGCGGTTCGCGGAAAAGACGAAGAACGGCAGGAACAGCGCCGCCGCCAGCGCGACGCGCGCGTGCGCCTCGTCGCCGCGGAGCGCCCGCCACACGACGTACAGCCACGCGGGGAGCAGCAGAAAGAACGGCTGCACGCTCGGACCGACGTGCCACAGGTATCGCGGGACGTTTACGAAATAGTCGTGCGAGTACGGCCACGAGTGGCGTTCGAGGCCCCAGAGCCAGAACGCATTCCAGCCGACGAGGAATGCCGCGCCGAGGACGCGGCGCGGCAGCTGTGCGTCGATCGGACGACGCAAGCGCGTCGACGCGGCGAACAGCGTCGCGGCGATCGCGAGCGGCGCCGCGGCCAGCGCGTAAGCCGGCCCTGTACCGATCGCGCCTGCGAGGTACGTCGAGCCGGTGTAATGGGCGACCCAGAGCCACCAACCGCCGATCGGTACCCCGAGCGCCAGCGTATAGCAGGCGAGCCCGGCGACGTCGCGCCGTGTCACTCGTCGCGGCGCGAAGGCGACGAAGACGAACGGCAGCGGCGCGAGTAGCAGCGCCGACTCCTTCGTCCAGAAGGCGGCGGCGAGCAGCAGTCCCGCGGATACGCACGCGCGTGCTGACGGGGACTGCCTGGTGGGCGAGAGCGCGAGCAGCGCGAAGAGCACGAACAGCGCTTCGGTGACGTCAACGTAGAGGCTGTTGCCGAGCCGGTCGAGCTGCGAGCTCGCCAGCGCGAGCGCGCTCGCCGCGACGCCGGCCGTCGCGCCGAACCCGCGGCCGATGAAGATGCCGAGCGCGCACGCCGCTGCTATGGCAGCCAGCCTCGGCAGCCAGTACACGGCCGAACTGTCCGCGCCGAACGCCTTCACCTCGCCGGCGATGAGCGCCGGGAACAGGAACGCACGGTGCACGATCGGCTCGCCGCTCGTGTAGACGGGGCCGTGTCCCGCGGCGATGCTCGTCGCCTCCGAGAGGTAGAGGGACTCATCGGAACTGATCGCGGGCCGGCCGGATGTCAGCAGCGCCGAGGCGCCGGCGCCGCAGAAGCCGAGCAGCACGACCGCAGCGGCAACGCGCGCGAGCGCCGGTGCAACCGACGCGCGGCCGCGCTCCCGGCCGAGAGCTCCCGGATCGGGCACGGGCATCGACGCGGCTTCTCGTAACGCCAGGCGCGCCTCCTTGCGCTTCTGAATGTGAGTGTAGGGAGAACCCCGCCTCGAATCCGTCAGGGATGGCCCGCGCGCCGCGTGCGGCTTTCCCGCATTTCGCCGGTCTCTCGACCGTGAGGTCGCTCTCCATCTGCGGCCGGTCCCGAGACGCGATCTACCCGGTTCGCGGAGTCAGCGCTTCAGGCCGTCGGACGACCAGCGGCCGTTCACCGAGGCGTCGACATAACGTACCGGTGCGAAGAGCGAGCCGTTGCGGCGGCTGCGTCGCGCGCGGCCGCGCCGCGATCGTTTCGGTTTGGCTGAGTTCGCCGTCGCCTCGGCCGTGACCGCCGAGGATGGCAACGGCGTTGGCGAGACGGGGTTCGCCTCGACGAGCCGGACCGGCGCCGGTGCAGAGGTCGCCCGCCGATCACCTGCGAGCCGGCCGGCGCCGTCCTCGGCGGGGGCGCGGGTCACGCGGCGACGTTTCGACCGCGGTGCGGCGACCGCGGCGTCGTTCGCGAGATCAGCCGGTTTGTTCGTGGCCGCGGCCTCGAGAGTATCTCGGCCGTGACCCTGGGCATCGACGTGCTCGCTGTCAGCGGCAGCGGTGATGGACGTCGCGCCAACTGCTGCGCGCGACGGACGCATGATGCCGGTGAAGCGCGCGATGACGTCCTCGAAAGCATCCACGACGTCCGGATCGAAGAGCTTGCCCCGGCCGGCGGCGATCTCTTCGATCGCGACCTCGGCGTCGACGGGCGGACGGTGCGGCCGGATGGACCGCAGCGAAACGTAGGTGTCGGCGACGGCGATGATGCGCGCATGGCGCGAGATCCCGTCGCCGCGCAGACCCGCCGGGTAGCCGGACCCATCCCAGCGCTCGTGGTGCTGCTCGATGGCGCGCAGACAATCATCCGCCAGGCCGCTCCGTGCAAGAAGCTTCACGCCCCGGTCCGGATGGGTGTGAATGTGTTCCTCCCACTCTCCTTCCAGCAGGCGGCGCGGCTGGTCGAGCAGGGAACGGCGCAACGCCAGGTATCCGACGTTCATCAGGGAGGCGGCCTGCGCAACGTTGATGAGCTCCGAACGCGGCATGCCCAGCTCGCGGCCGATGACGACGGCCAGCGCGGCGACCCGCGTAGGATGGATGTAGTCGATGCCGTCGAGCGAGTCGGCGCCCGCAAAATCCGCGTAATCTCCTTTGATGGGGAACAGGCAATCGACGAGGCTCGTGAGCGACGCGCGGATCGGAATGAGTTGCTCGGCGTGCATCGGCGCGTCGCCGCCGCCGTGCGCGAAGATGAGGACGTTGAGGACTTCGGCCGCCTTCGACTCAACGTGTCCGGCGAAGAGCGGGATCGAAGGTACCGCGCGTGGCTGATCGGGCATCATATGGTGCCTTGCCTGTCCATGATTGGATCAGTATCGGATCACCTACGAGCGAGGTGAGGTCGGATTGCCCCGATCGATAGCAGGTGGAGGCACCCGGAAACGGGCGCGAGTGTTGCGGACTGAACGGAGCCGTCATCATGTAGCCGATGACACAGCCACGGATCGACGCGACGCTCGCCCTGCGCGACGGCCGGACGCTCGGATACGCCGAGTACGGCGACCCGGGCGGGGTGCCCGGCTTCTACTTCCACGGCCATCCGGGCTCGCGGCTCGAGGCGCAGCTGGCGCACGAGGCCGCCATCGGGCGCGGCATCCGCGTCATCGCGCTCGACCGGCCTGGATACGGGCGATCGGACGAACAGCCGGGTCGGCGGATCCTCGATTGGCCGGTCGATGTCGTCGAGGCGGCGGACGCGCTGGGCATCGGCAAGTTCTCGGTGCTGGGCGCGTCCGGCGGCGGGCCGTATGCGCTCGCCTGCGGTTATGCGCTGCCGGAACGCGTCGTCACGGCCGGCGTCGTCAGCGGCGTCGGCCCGTACAGCGCTCCGGGCGTGACGAAGGGCATGCGCTGGCAGAATCGCGTCGGGTTCCAGCTCGGGGCACGCTATCCGTCGCTCGCGCGTTTCATCATGTGGTCGATGGCGCGCCAGGTGCGGCGCAACCCCGAGCGCATGGTCGAAGCTGTTGCGCGCGCGATGTCGGGCGCCGACGCGGAGACGGTGCGCCGCCCCGACGTCCGTCGCGCGCTGGCCGAGGACATCGGCGAAGCGTTTCGGCAGGGCCATCGCGGCGCGGCGCTCGACGTCGTGCTGCTCGGGCGGCCGTGGGGCTTCGATCTGCAGGATGTCGTCGTGCCCGTGATGCTGTGGCAGGGCGAGGCCGACGTCCTCGTGCCGCCGGCGATGGGCCGCCACGTCGCGGCGCATCTTCCCGATTGCCGCGCCCGCTTCTTCCCCGGCGAGGGCCACCTGCTGGTCATCGATCACATGGCGGAGATCCTCGAGGCGTTCGCCGCGGCGGGCTGACGCGCTTTGTTGAAGGAGAGCGCTCCAATCATCGAAACGTCTGGTGCCCGCTCCGACGCGGGCACCAGACTTGATAAACGATCCGAGGCAATAGTGCGTCAGTCGCCACCCGCGCCGACCAACCCCGGCACCCTGGGGGCCGGCGCCGGCTGAGCGGCCGGAGCTGCGGGAGCGCGGCGCGGCGCGCCTTCGACGCTGATCTTCGGCAACCACTCGAGCCACGTCGGCAGGTACCAGTTCCACTCCCCGAGCATCGCCATGCTCGCCGGGACGAGGACCGAGCGGACGATCGTGGCGTCGAGGAAGACCGCAACCGCTAGGCCGAAGCCCATCTGTTGCAGCGGCACCATGTCGCCGAGCGTGAACCCCGCGAACACCGTGATCATGATCGCCGCCGCGCCGGTGATGATGCGTGCGGTCGAGCGGACGCCGTAGGCCACGGCCGCCGTGTTGTCGCCTCGTTTCGCCGAAGCGCTCCTGGATGCGGCTGAGCAGGAAGACGTGGTAGTCCATCGACAGGCCGAACAGCACCGCGAAGAGGAACACCGGCAGGAAGGCGGCGATGGTGTCGCTCTCCTGGAAGCCGAGCCAGCTGGCACCGATGCCCCACTGGAAGACGATGACCAGCAGGCCGTACGCCGCGCCCACCGACAGCAGGTTCATCAGCATCGCCTTGATGCGGGATGACGATGGAGCGGAAGGCGACCATCAGCAGCACGAAGCTCAGGCTCAGCACGAACGCGATGACGATCGGCAGGTAGCGGTTCATCGTGCTGACGTAGTCGCTGGTCGAAGCAGTCTGGCCGCCGACGTAGACCGTCGCGCCGCTGCCGTCGAACGCCTGCGGGACGTAGACGTTGCGGAGGCGCTCGACCGCGGTGAGGGCGGCGCTGCCCGTCGGGTCGCCGTTGACGATGAGGCGCATCGCCCCGATGCGGCCGTCGTCGCTCGTCTCGACCTGGCCGAGTTCGCCGAACGCCGGGTCGGCGCCGACGAGGCCGCGCAGCTTGTCCGTCGACTGCGCGACAGCGGCCGAATTCGCTTGACCCTTGATGACGATCTCCGCCGGCGCGACGCGGCCGGCCGAGAAGTCGCGGTCGAGCACGCGGAACGCCTTGACGGCCTCGAGGTCGCCGGGCATCTCGCTCAGGCCCGGGTCGCCGAGGTTGATCGTCGCGAAAGGCACGGCGAGCCCGCCGAGCAGCGCGACGGAGGCGACGATGGCGACGATCGGGCGGCGCATCACCGCGTTCGCCGTCCAGTTCCAGAAGCCGCTCGCCGACTCGGCGGTGCGCGGGCGCGCTCGGCCCGGCAGGTGCAGCCAGTTCAGCCTGCCATCGAGCAGGCTCAGCATCGCGGGGAGCATCGTCATCGCGATAGCGACGGCGGCCGCGACCACGAAGATGGCGCCGATGGCCATGCCGCGGAACGCTGACGACGGCACGATGAGCAGGCCGGTGAGGGCGATCAGCACCGTCAGGCCGGAGAAGAGGACGGCGCGGCTGGCCGTGCGGCTCGCCTGGGCGATCGCGTCGTGCTTCTCGATGCCCTTCGCGCGTTCCTCGCGGAATCGCTCGACGATGAACAGCGTGTAGTCGATGCCGACCGCCAGGCCGATCATCGTGATCATGTTGACGGCGGCGCTGGTGATGCCGAAGACGCGGCTGATGAGCGCCGTCGCGCCGACGGCGATAACGATGCCGAGCAGACCGAGCACGACCGGCACGGATGCCGCGACCGCCGCGCCGAAGACGACGATCAATACGATGAGCGCCACGGGCAGCCCGATGTACTCGGCGTTCGCAAGGTCGCGCTCGAAGCCGTGGTTGATGTCGTGGGCGATGCTGCCATCGCCGGCCGTCGTGACGGTGAAGCCCTGGCCGCCGGCGCTCTGCTGTTCGAGGAGTTTGAGCAGCGGCAGCACGGTCTTCACGGCGTCGGTTTTGGTGCCGTTGAGCGCGACCGGGATGATGGTCTCGGTGCGGTCGGCCGACACCAGCGCGCTGTCGCCGGTCTCGTAGTACGACGTCACGGACTTCACCGTGCCGTCGAGGCCGCGGATGCGGGACACGAGGTCAGCGGTGAAGGCGCGGTACGCCGGGTCGTCGACCGTGGCGCCGGACGACTGGACCAGCACCGTCTCGCTGACGGACTCGCCGCCGCGCATCTGGTCGACGAGCGTTTGGGCCCTGGCCGATTCGCTCCCCGAGGACGTCCACTCTTCCTTGAACTGGATGGTCGTCGCGGCCATCGCCCCGACGACGATGACGATCGCCCAGACGGCGAGCGTCAGCCACGGGCGGCGGGCGCTGCTTCGGGCGAGACGTTCGGGTGAGAGAAATGCGAGCATGACGGTGTGGTCTCCTTGGTGCGCCGCTACGCGGCTTCGATCCGGCTATGTCAGTTATAGGTGTGGGACTGGCGGCCACATATCGGCCGGGCGGGACAGCCGTCGGCGTACCTTGGTCGGACGCGTCAACTCCGTCAAAGGGCGGAGGATCGCCGGTGGAACTACGCGGAGGGGAAGCTGATCGAGGCTGCAGTGTGTCGCGGCGCGGCGTGCGGCGTGCTACGGGAGCGGCGTCCGCACCTCGATGCGTGTGCCGGCGTCCGGCGCGCTCTCGATCGCGATGGCACCGCCGACGCGCGCGGCGCGCTCGCGCATCGACTGCAGACCCATATGGCCGGGGAATGAGGCGGACGTATCGAAGCCGGCGCCGTCGTCGCGCACCACGAGCGTGATCCCGGCATCGGTGCAGGTGAGGGCGAGTTCGATGTGCCCGGCATGGGCGTGCTTGACGGTGTTGTGCATCGCTTCCTGCGCGATCCGGTAGAGCGCCTCCTTCACGACGAGCGAGGCCGGCGGCTCGTCGCAGAGCGTCGCCTCGACGTCGATGCGGTAACGGGCGCGTGTCGCCGCCGCCTGCTTCTCGATGGCGACGACGAGGCCCTCCGT
Organism: uncultured Chloroflexia bacterium; assembly: GCA_963840385.1. GTDB lineage: Bacteria > Chloroflexota > Dehalococcoidia > DSTF01 > JACRBR01 > CAYJMJ01. Next base: position 228,560 of record CAWIYS010000001.1, read on the forward strand.
CTCGAGCGAATCGGGCCGCAGCTCGAAGATCAGCGCGCGCATCTCGGCGAGCCCGGCCTCGGCGAGCGAGAGCACGTAGTCGAGCGGCTCGCCGACGTCGCCGGCGTTCCGCTCCAGCATCGTCTGTGCGGTGCGCGCGCCGAGCGCGATGCCGTACAGCGCCTGCGAGACGGAGTCGTGCAGGTCGCGGGCGAGCCGCTGCCGCTCCTCCAGCGACGCCGCGCGCTGCGCTCGCTCATACAGGCGCGCGTTCTCAATCGCCACGGCCGCGCGGTCGGCGAGTGCCAGCATGAGGCGGCGCTCGCCGGCGCTGAACGGATGCCGTGCCGTGTAGGCGACGACGAACCGGCCGTGTAACTCTCGCTCGGACCGCACAGGCACCACCATCATCGACCGGATGCCCTCCATCGAGACGATCGGCGCGAGGCGCTCGTCGGCTTCGCGCGTGTCCTCGATCACGATGGGCGGCATCGTGCCGTCGTCCCGCGCGTCCTGGGCGAGCGGCTCGGCGCCCGCGAGCAGCTGCTCGACGATGGCGACCGAGTCGTGCGACATGTTGCGCGACGAGCGGACGACGTAGTGGCCGAGGGCCTCGTCCGGGCCCATCGCGAGCGACTTCTCGACCTCCAGCACGTCGACGACGACGTCGGTGAGCGCCTGGAACACCGCGTCGAGGCTGAGCGAGCGGAACAGGCCCTCGTCGGCGCGGATCAGCGCTTCGGTCTCGCGGGCGCGGGCCTTCGTCTCCTCGAGCAGTTGCGCGTTTTCGATGGCCACCGCCGCCTGGTCGGCGATGGCGCGCACCAGGCGTGCGTGCTCGAGCGTGAAGTAGCCGGCTCGGGCGTGCGACACCGTCAGCATGCCGGTGGCGCGGCCCTGCACGACGAGTGGCACCGCCAGAAACGCGTGCACGTGCCGCAACGCCGTCTCGAAGAGGTCGCCGACCGCGCGCTGATAGCCGCGGGCGTCAACGCTGTCGCCGCGGACGTCGTCGATGATCACGGGCTCGCCGCGCAACATCGCGGGCCACACGGCCTGCATGGCGTCAAGCCTGAACCGCCAACGGCGCTGTTCCGGGACGTCCGGGAAGTTTGTGCGGTCGAAATCGAGCACGACCAGCGCGTCGCCCTGCAGCACGAGCACCGACGCGCCGTTGAAATCGATGATCGTGCGGAGCTGCTCGAGGATGACGCCGACCAGCCGCTGCGGCTCGAGCGTCGATGCGATGCCGCGCGAGACGTCGAGCAGCGCCGACAGTTCGCGCGTGCGCTCCTCGACGCGCTGCTCCAGCAGGTGCTGCGCGCTGACGCGCTCAGTGATGTCGCGCGCCACCCAGACGACCGAATCGTCGGTCAGCGGCGAGACCGTCGCGGAGAACCAGCGCTGTTCACCGGCCATAGTCAGGCTGTACTCGACGGTTTCCGTGTCGCCGGTGGCGAGCGAATTGCGGATGGCGGTGAGCAGCGGCGCCGCCTGCTCCTCGCCGAGCAGTTCGGCCACGGTCTTGCCCATGATGTCGCCGGCGGCGGCGTCGCCGACGGGATGCCCGGCCGCGCGCGTCGGCGCCTGCCGCAATAGAGTGCCGTCGCGGTCGAGCACGAGCACGAGATCCGTCATCGCCGCGAAGAGGGCGTGCAGTTCGTTCTCGGCGCGGCGTCGCTCGGCCACTTCAGCCCGCAGGGCGTCGCGTCGGCCGCGCAGTTCGTCTGTCATCATGTTGAACGAGATCGCGAGCGCGCCGAGTTCGTCGCGCGAGCCCGATGGGATGCGGGCGCTGAGGTCGCCGGTGGCGATCGCCTTCGTTCCGCGGACGAGTTCAGCGATCGGCCTCAGGAGCACAGTGCGGTTCAGCCAGGCCGTCCCGACCAGCCCCAACACGAGGAACGCGATCATCGTGCCGATCGTGATCGTCTCCGTGCGGTTGCCCTCGTGGCGGATGGCGCTCGCCACCGCGGCGGCCTCGGCCGTCACGTCGTCGACCGGCGCCACCAGCGCGAGGCTTCCGCCGTACGACCCGAGCGGGGCGTACGCCACGAAGACATCCTCGCCGTTCACGGTCACTCGCTCGGCGTCCGTGCCGCCGGCGCGCATGCGTGCGATGACGCCGGCGAACCCGCGGTTGCCGTCGTTCGCCAGTTCGGCGCGCACGACGTCGCTCGATGCGCCCGGCAGCAGGCCGCCGTTGCGGTCGATGACGAAGGCGTAGCCGTTCGGCGTGACCCGGATCGCGTCTACCTTCGCCAGCAGGCTGGCGAGCGACAGGTCGACGCCGATGAGCCCGCGATATTCGTCGCCGGCGTACACGGGCGTGTAGCCGCTGATCAGCAATCCGCCGGCGGCCGGATCGTTGTGCGTGTCGCTCCAGACGACGTCGCGCTGCGGATTTGCCGCGGGGCCGGCGGAACGGATGAGTTGCAGCTGCGCCGGCGACAACTCCGGTGGAAGTCCGTCCAGCGCGACGTCGCGTTTCGGATACGAGCGCATCAGCCCGCGCGCGCTGAGGAAGAAGATCCGGCTGCTGTCATCGCCGACCGGCGATGAACTGCTCTGCTCGAGGAGCGCCGGGAAGAGCGCGTCGAGTCTGGCCGAATCCCCGAGGTCCCGAGCGAACGTTGCGTCGAGCTGCGTATCGGTCGGCGCCCAGACGTCGGTGGCGCGGGCGGCGTTCGGGTCGTAGAGCGCGCCGGACGGAGCGCGGCCGAGGCGGCCCGGATTGTCCGTGGGCGCGCCGCCCGATGCCGAGTTCGCTTCCAGGAAGCGGGCCGCGTCGTGGCCCTTCGTCATCGCCTGGTCGAGGATCACCTGACCGAAGCCGGAGTTCGACACTGCGGACGAGAGCATCGCCTGGCGGCCCTGTGCCTCCAGCCCCTCGCGGCTTCGCGTCGTTGCCGTGTCCTGGGTACGGCTGAAGCCGAAATAGATCAGCAGCGCCATCGCCGCGCCGAAAAGCACGAGGAACGCCAGGAGCACCAGGTTGAGCTTGAATCCGAGGCCGGACGCGCGGATCCGCACGGCGGTCAGGCCGTCTCGAGCGGCGCGAGCCCGATCTGCGCCGCGTAGAGTGCGGCCTGCGTCCGGCTCTGCACGCCGAGTTTCATGAGGATGTTGCTGACGTGCGTCTTCACCGTCTTCTCGCCTATGGTGAGGGCGACGGCGATCTCCTTGTTGGCCTTGCCCGCGGCGAGCAGGCGTAACACGTCGATCTCTCGCTCCGTCAGCGATTGGGGATGCTCCGGCGCGCGCACCTCGCGCACGAGGCGGGCGGCGGCCTGCGGGGAGAGCTGGACCTGCCCGGCGGCCGCGGCCTTGATCATGCGGCACAGCTCGTCGGCCTGCGTGTCCTTCAGCAGGTAGCCGATGGCCCCCGCCTTGATGGCGCCGACGACGGCGCTGTCTTCGAGCACGCTCGTTAGGGCGATCACCTCCGTATCGGGCAGCTCCTGGCGGATGCGGCCGGTGGCGGCGATGCCGTCCATCACGGGCATCAGCATGTCCATGAGCACGATATCGGGCCGCAACTGGTGTGCGACGCGCAACGCTTCGGCGCCGTCCGCCGCCTCGCCCACAATCTCGAATTCCGGATCGAGCGCGAGGAACATGCGCAGGCCCTGTCGCACCACGCTGTGGTCGTCGGCGATCACGATGCGGATCGTCATGGGGCCTCCGTCCTTCGGCGGATATGGAAGCACCGCCGAACGTCAGAGCGCGTTTCCGACCGGAGCGGGGCGAATCCGCCCGGCCCACGCGACTATAACACTAACAAGCGCGTACGGCCGAAGACCCCACAGCCCCCCGGCTTCGGCCGTACGCGCCACGAGAGAGGAGATGGCAATGAAGATGGTACTCAAAGGCTGCCGCCGCTGCGGCGGCGATCTTTTCCCCGATGACGAAGACCGCGAAGGACGCACGTTCTATTGCCTGCAGTGCGGCCTGAGCATCCGCACCGGCGAGCGCCCCCGCCAGCTCGCCGGGACCACCGGGCCGCGAGCTGCGTGACCGCCATGCGGCGCAGCTCGGACCGCTCCGATGCCCCGCACGCGGCGCCGGCCGCCCGCCCGGCCGACGCCGCGCCCCCGCCAATCCGCGTTTTCATCCTCGACGACGACGGCCACGCCCGGCTCGGCATTCGCATGAGGCTGCGGCTGGAGCCGGACATCGAAGTGGTGGGCGAATCGGCGGAGTGCGCTGAGGCAATCGACGCCGCCATGGCGGCACGGCCGGACGTCATCGTCATCGACCTTCAGTGCGCTGACATCGACGGCATCGCCGCAACGCGGCGGCTGCGGGAGCTGGCGCCGGGTTGCGCCGTCGTGATGATCAGCATGTACGACGGCGAATGCGTGCGCGCCGCTGCCGCCTCGGCCGGCGTCTCCGCGTTCGTCGCCAAGCACCAGGTCGACTGCGCGCTACTCGACGCGATCCGCCGCGCCGCACGGCCCTAGCGTCGAGACAGCGTCGCCGCGACCATCACAGGTCGCGCTCGAGCAAGTCCACCTCGCGCAAGGAAGCCCCACCAGCTGCCACGAATGTGCGAATCTGCCACGGCCCCAACTCGACGCGCGCGTCGATGGCCCTGGCGGGAATGACGACCCGCGTGGCCGTGTCGCGTCCCTCCGTCTCCTGCAGCCGCACGACGATGCCATCGCCGTCCTCCGCCGCTTTGCATGCGAGCACGAGGACGTTTTCCGGCTCGACGGCGAGAAACGAATTCTCCCGCGGCTGATCGCCGGCATGGGCGGAGTCCATGACGTACTCGGCGGGCGAATGCAGTTCCTCGGCGAGCCGGGGCAGCTTCAGCGCGGTGTACGCGCCGCGACCGGCGATGAGCCACAGGCGCCGCTCCTGCCACCCTTGGTCGAGGTACGGGCGCGCGAATTCATCGGGCAGTTTGGCGGGGTCGTGCTCGGCGTACGGCGCGGAGCGGAGCAGCGTGAGGCGGAGCTGACCGCCGAGGCAGTCGTACGCGTACGTCGCGTCGTTGACGACGCCGAGGCTGTGCGCCTCGCCGCCGAGCGATCCCTCGACGGCGAGCCAGTCCTGGCACGGCTCTTCGCCGCCGTCCGGCGTGCGGCGGGCGACGCCGCCAGGCACCGCCGCGATCGTCCGCGGGTCTTCGAGCGCCGTCGACACCTCGAACTTGAGGATCTCCCTCGGCTCGCGCCAGTCCGCGCGCAGCCGCAGCTCGACGGCCGGTGTGTGGCGCCACGTCACGACGTCGAACTCAATAAGCGAGTCTCGCCAGCGGCCGCATTGCCGGACAACGCGCACGTACTCGCCGTCCTCGATGACGTCGGCGCTCTCGAAAGTCGGCCGTCCCAGCTCGGTACGGAATGCGTCGACGCCGTGCGCCCAGGTGTCGCTGTTGTCTTCGATGACGACAAGACCCGCCGGCGCGGCCAGCATCTCGCGTCCGTCGTCCGCGCGCAGCGACGTGATGCCGAGGACCCCGTCCTCGACGCCGCATCGGTCGGGCCACGCCGTCGGACGCGGCGGAGCGTCACGTGTCGCCGCGTCGCTGATGAGATCGAACGTGCGATAGCCGCAGGGCGGCAGGTCGACGACCGCCGTGAGGCGCCGCCAGCGCCGCACCGTCGGGTGGTATTCGGATGCGGCCCACTGGACCGGGATCATCTCGCCGTCGCTCGATCGGAGGTGCGTTGTGCGCTGGCCGGGCGTCGGCGAGACGAACGTGTCGAACTGCACCACGGCCGCGCGCTGCCATGACAGGTGGTTCATCGCCAACAGCACGCCGCCGGCCGCGTCCGACGTGTCGACGCTGCGCGCGAGGGCGTGCAGCGAGCGAATCTTGATCGCATCGGCGGCCGCGCACGCCGCGCCGAGCTGGTCGCGCGCCTGCACGTACGCGGAGCGGACCGACGAGCCGGCCAGGATGTCGTGGAACTGGTTGAACAGCAGCTTCCACCACGCGTCGCCCAGCGCCTTGCGTTCGGCGGCCGGCGTGCCCGCACCGGTCGCGGATGCGAGAGTCTCGGCCGCGACGAGGCCTCGCTCCGCGCGGCGATTCATCGCCTTGATCTCGCCCATCGCCGAATAGCACCCTCGCGCGTGGTGCTGCAGTTCGTGCCGGACGACGGGCACCGCGCCGAAGCCGCGCGACCGCTCGATTTCGGCGAAGAACTGGCCGAGGGTGCTGAAGCGCAGCTCAGGAAGGCTCGCGTCGCGCTGGAGGTCGAGCAGCCGTCGCAGGTGTGCCCGCGTCGGTCCGCCGCCGTGGTTGCCGACGCCGAAGAAGAACGCGCCGTGATCGATGCCCGGCGCGAAGGAACGGTCGGCAGCCGTGCGCACGGCTGCCTCGAAGTCGTCGGCGCTGTCGCGCGCGCTCTGGCCGTAATGCGGGGATATGCGCCAGGTCAGGACGCGCGAGCCGTCGCCGGCCTCCCACCAGAAGAGCATCGGCAGGTCGGCCTCGTGCTCCTGCGGCCGCATCATCACGTAGTGGCGATAGCCGGCGCGCGCGAGCAGCTGCGGCAGCCCGGCAGCGTGACCGAACGAATCGATGTTGTAACCCACCGTCACGTCGGCGCCGAGCTGATCGGCGAGGTAGCGTTTGCCGAGCAGGCTCTGCCGCACGAAGCTCTCGGTCGACGGGATGTTGCAGTCGGGTTCGACGATCCAGCCGCCGACGGGCTCCCATCGCCCCTCGCGTACGCGCTCGCGGATCCGCTCGAACAGGCGGGCGTCCATCTCCTGCGCCCACCGGTACGTGATGGCCGCGGAGTGCGAGAAGCACATCGCGGGCGCTTCGTCCATGCGGTCGAGTGCGCTCTGCATCGTCGTCAGCGCCTCGGCGCAGCCGTCGCGCCACGGCCACAACCACACCGGGTCGAGGTGCGCCTGGCCGATGATGTGCAGTACGCGGCGCGTCATCGAGGGCACCGGCTATGAACGCCGTGGCGCGAGCTACGCAAAGAACTCGTCCTCCAGCATGAGGCTCAGACAGTGGTATACGGGCAGGTGCAGCTCTTGCACGAGATGCGTCTCGAGCGCCGGCACGCGGATCGCGATGTCGGCCAGTTCGCGCAGCCGGCCGCCGTCGGCGCCGGTCAACGCGACGACGGCCATGCCCTTCGCCGCCGCGGCCTCGGCTGCGGCGCACACGTTCCCGGACTGGCCCGACGTGCTGATTGCGACGAGCACGTCGCCCGCCCGGCCGAGCGCCCATACGAGCTGCGCGAAGACCAGTTCCGGGTCGACGTCGTTGCCGAACGCGGTGTGGTACGAGAGGAAGCCGGTGAGCGGGATCATCGGCAGGGCGCCCTGCAGGCGCTCGGCGAGGCGCGGTGGCAGCGTCGGGTGCGACGACGCGCTGCAGCGGGCGCGACTTCAGCATGCCCTTGAGCAGCTCGCCGGCCCAGTGCTCGGCGTCGGCGGCGCTGCCGCCATTGCCGCACGCGAGCGCCTTGCCGCCGCCGGCGAAGCAATCACGCAGCGTCGAGAACGCGGTCTCGATGTCTGGCGTGCACGTCTCGAGCCCGGGCGCGCGCTGCACGAGCGCTTGCAGGTGTTTGTTCTTCATGCTCCGAGCTCCCCGCGGCGGTACCGGGCGACGGCGATCGCGGCGTAGTTGCCGATCTCGTCGCCGAGCGCGGCCGGCACGACGCGGCAGGCCCGCAGCGACTGCGGCAGTGCTTCCGCTTCGAGCGTGCGGCGCATCGCCGGTTCGACGAACTTCTGGCTCCGCACGTAGATGCTCCCCAGCACGATGATCTGCGGGTTCAGCACGTCGACTAGCACCGCGAGCCCTCTTCCCAACGACTCTCCGACCGCGGCCAGCAACGAGGTGGCGACATCGTCACCGCCCTCGGCGGCCTGCGCGACATGCTGCGCCGTGATGTCGCCGATCGAGCCGGGGTTGAAGGCGACCTTTCCGTCGCGCTCGCGTGCAACCTCCTGCGCCAGCCGGGCGATGCCGCCGCCGCTGCACAGCCCTTCGAACGAACCGGCCTTCCCGTATCCTACCGGGCCGTCCTCGGCGAGGCGCACGTGGCCGGCCTCGCCGGCGTCGCCCGATGCACCCTCGTACAGCCGGCCGTTGAGGATCAGGCCCGCGCCCATGCCGGTGCCGAATGTCATGAACACAACGTCGCGGCAACCGACGGCGGCGCCGTGCATCCACTCGGCGAGCGCGCCGGCGTTGGCGTCGTTCATCAGATACGCCTCGCCGCCGAAGCGCGCGACGAGTTGCCGCACGATGGGGACGTCGTCCCAGCCGGGCAGGTTCGGCGGCGACAGGATGACGCCCGTGCGCGCATCGAGCGGACTGCCGCACGACACGCCGAAGACCGGCGAGTCGCCCGGAGCGGCCTGCTCGATGGCCGCGAACAGCGCGTCGAGCGTCGGCCCGGGTGCACCCGTCGGCACGCGGGCGAACTCGTGCGGGACGCCGTCCTCGCCGGTGCGCGCGACGGCGCACTTGGTGCCGCCAATGTCCAGGCCGATGATCGTCACGTCGAGTCGGCTCCTGCGCCGGCGGGGCCGGCGCGCCGCCAGCGTACCGCACGTTGCGCGGATTGGGACGGCCCGACGTTTCCTTGCGAATGCTTGCTCGGATCGCAAATAGTTATCGCGTCGTTGAGATCGAATCTGGATGCCGAATCGAAAGGACGAACACGTGGCGTTCCTCATCACCCACTTCTGGCCCGGCGGCACCGACGCCCAGTACCAGGCCACCGTCAAGGTCGTGCATCCGGCGAACGGCCTGCCGAACGGTCAGAGCTACCACGCCGCCGGGCCGACCGAGGGCGGCTACCTCATCGCGGCCGTGTGGGACTCAAAGGAAGCGTTTGAGCGGTTCGTCCAGCAAGCGCTCTTGCCGGCGCTGCCCACCATCAAGGGCGGTTTCATCGGCGCGCCACAAGAGCGGACGTGCGAGATCGCCAGCCTCGTCACCGGATAGACGACTTCGGGCGGATCGCCCGCCGAGCGCACCGGCATCCCTGAGCGAGCGCCGGACGTCGGCGGCGATCCGACCCGGACGGAAGCAGCGGAGCCCGGATCCGAAGCGCGAGTTCGCGCGCATCTACTGTCGAGACGGCGGCCGCACGTGTGACCCACCCCGGGCGAAAGACGGCGGCCGCCGTCTTAACGCTGGCCGCTGCTTCAATCACCTGAGCTTCTCCGGGCCTGGCACCTATGTCGCCGGTCGTCCAGATCATGGGCGGCATCGTCCGACATCGAACCGCGCATTTCTTGCATGGACTGAAGCATTAGGGCGAGAGAATGCTGTGGCCGGTGTTACGATCCCGGAATACCATCGCGCAGCCGCGCTTCGAACAGGAGATGAGGGAGCATGACCGAGCACGTCGTCGTGTGCGGAGCTGGCTTTGGCGGCCTGGAGCTGACGGCGCAACTCTCCGCCGCGTTCGGTGACGGGATCCGGGTTACGCTGATCGACAAGAACGACGCGTTCGTCTTCGGCTTCTCGAAGTTCGAGGTCATGTTCGGACGGCAGCGGCGCGAGGATGTCAGTTCGTACTACGCGACCATCAACAAGCCGGGCGTGACGTTCCGTCGTGAGTTGATCACGTCGATCGATCCAGTCGCGCGCCGCGTCGCGACGGACCGAAACGCCTACGACGCCGACATCCTCGTGGTCGCGCTCGGCGCGGACTACGACGTCGGCGCGACGCCGGGCTTCGCTGAGGGCGGCCACGAGTTCTACTCGGTCGCAGGCGCCGTCGCCCTGCGTGACATGCTGCCGACGATTACCGCCGGCCACGTGGTCGTCGGCGTGATCAGCGAGCCGTTCAAATGCCCGCCGGCGCCGTGCGAGGCGGCGATGCTCCTCGACGAGTACTTCTCAGCTCGCGGCGTGCGCGACAAGATCGACATCAGCGTCGTCTCGCCGTGGGGCATTCCCGTCCCGGCCACGGCCCCGGGATCGGAGGCTATCCTCGAGCGGTTCCGCGAGCGCAATATCACCTGGATCCCGAACCAGGGCATCGACTCGATCGATCCGGCCGCGAAAGACGGCCAGGCTGCGCGACGGCGGCAAGCTGCCGTTCGACGTGTTCCTCGGCATCCCGAGGCATCGCGTGCCCGCGGTCGTGGAGGCGGCGGGCCTCGCCGAGAACGGCTGGATCCCCGTCGACAAGTCCAACCTCGCGACGCGCTTCCCCAACGTCTACGCGGTCGGCGACGTGACGAGCGCGCCTGTGCCGAAGGCGGGCATCTTCGCCGAGAGCGCGGCACGCGCCGTCGCCGAGCACCTCATCGTGCAGCTCCGCAAGTCAGGGACGGCGAAGCCGTATGACGGCGCCGGCTCGTGCTTCATCGAGTTCGGCGAGCACAAGGTCGGGCGCGTCGATGCCGACTTCCTTACGGGCCCATCGGTGACTGCGCCGTTCACCCCGGCCTCGCTGCAGGGCGCGGAGGAGAAGGCGGAGTTCGCCGCGTCGCGACGTCGGCTCTGGTTCGGGTAGTCCGAAGCGGGCCGGACTTCGGCCACGCACTGATGCGATGCGCTTGAGTTCGTTGAGCCGTCGCCTCGGCGGGTTGCCACGGCAATTCGCCGAGCCGCATCGGTTCGTCGAGTCCCTTGAGCGGCGCGGCGCCGCGGAGGACGGATGAGGGACAAGGAGGCGCCATGACGGACAGCGAGCGCGAGGCGACGGAGTTGCTCGAACAGTGGATGGCCGCGTTCAACGCGCGTGACCTCCCTCGATGGGCGGCCACGTTCAACTACCCGTCAGTGCGGCTGGCGAGCGGGCGCCTGACCATCTTTGAGGGCGCGGCGTCGCACCGGCCCGATCTGTTCGAGCGGCTGGCGAGCATCGGATGGGACCACAGCGCCTGGGACCACCACCGCGTCATCAGCAGCTCCGACGACAAGGTGCACTTCGACACGCGCTTCACGCGCTATCGGGCCGATGGCAGCATCATCGGCACGTACGACTCCATCTACGTCGTGACGCGCCAGGACGGCTATTGGGGCGTGGCCGCGCGGTCCAGCTTCGCGCCGTAAGGCGCGCTGAACTACACTCTCGGGATGGTGACCTGTGGCGCGCACGAGGACTGAAGAACGGCGGACGATCGAGCGCTTCCGCGTGCGGTACGGGCACGACCCGAGCCCGGCGGCGCGAGCCGTCGAGCGCGCCGGCATCGGCGGGAACGTCGGGTCGAACGGATACACGACCGTCGCACAGGCGCGCCGGTTCGTGCAGCTGCTGCGGCTGCGGCCCGGCTCGCGGCTGCTCGACTTCGGTTGCGGGCAGGGCTATCCGGGCCTCTACTTGGCGCGGCTTTCGGGCTGCGCCGTCGTCGGCAGCGACCTGCCGATGGCGAGCCTGCGCACGGCGCGCGCTCGCGCCGAGGACGGCGGCCCGCGGCTCGCGCGGCGGTCGGCGTTCGTCGCCGCGAGCGCGGTGCATCCACCATTCCGGCCCCAGAGCTTCGACGCCATCGTCCACACGGACCTGCTCTGTTGACTGCGGGCGAAGCTCTCCGTGCTGAGAGCATGCCACGACCTGCTGAAGCCCGGCGGCCGGCTCGCCTTCGCCACGATCTTCGTGCCGCCGGGCGTGAGCGATCGAGAGTACCGCCGGGCAGCTCGAGCTCGCGGCCGCGGTCTTGCGTCGAGGTGGGAGATGACGGACCTGCTCCGGACGGCCGGCTTCGTCGACGTGCGCGAGTCGAACGTGACGCCGGCGTTCGAGCGCACAACGCGCGCCTACCTCGAGAGGAGCCACGATCTCCATGACAAGCTCCGGGCCGAGTGGGGCGACGAGTCGCTCGCCCGGAGCCAGACACCATTGGCGCAAGATCGCTCGCCGTGACCGAGGAGGGCATCCTCTGCCGCGGCATCTTCAGCGCGCGCCGGCCCGCGAGGTAGGGTCGACGGCTCGTGGCCGTCCGCACGGCGGCTATCGCCCCGTGTAGCGCGGCTTCCGCTTCTCCACGAAGGAATCGACCGCCTCCTTGCTGTCCGCGCGGGCGCGCTGCGTCAACGACCCGAGTCGCGACTCGTAGCTCGTCGCCTCGACAAAGGATGTCTCGAAGGCGCGCCGGATCGCCCGCTTCGACACACGCACGGCGCTCGGCGGTATGGCGGCGATCCGCTCGGCGTACGCCCGCGCCTCGTCGAGCAGCTGCTCAGCCGGCACCACGCGATCGAGGAGGCCGATGCGAAGCGCTTCGTCCGCATCGACGCGCCGGCTCGTGAGCGACAGGTCGAGCGCGCGGCTCATGCCGACGATGCGCGGCAGCAACCACGACATGCCGCCCTCCGGCGGCAGGTTGCGCTCCTGAAACACCGTCACGAACCGCGCGGCCTCGCTCCCGATCCGCACGTCGCACGTGAGCGCGAGCGAGAATCCCGCTCCCGCGGCCACGCCGTTGACAGCCGCGATCATCGGCTTGTCGATGCCGTAGAGCGCGTTCGCCTGTCGCGAGATCCACGAGCCCTCGTCGAGCAGGCGGTTGAGGTCTGCCCCTTCGAGCGTCGGACGCGGCCCGCCGGTCACATCGGCGCCGGAGCAGAACCCCCTGCCGGCGCCGGTCCAGATGGCGATCCAGATGTCATCGTCGTCCTGAATGCGCCGGCAGATGTCCAGGATGTCCGCCGCATCGCCCTGGTCGATGGCGTTCATCCTCTCGGGCTTATTGAGCGTGATCGTGGCGACATGGGACTCGAGGTCGAAATCGAACAGCGTGTGGGTGTACGGCATCACGATGGCCCCTTTCGTGGCACCCATCCTATCCGCGCATCGGCGCTGCGTCGATCTCCCCGGCGTCATCCGAACCGGATCAGCGACGAGTGGACGAGCCTGGCGCGCCGCGACCGCGCTATATTGACTCGCAGGTCGTGCGAGCTTTGGACCGTGGAAAGGAACGAAGCGCCATGGATGTCTTCGACGCCGTACGGACAGTCCTCGCGGTGCGGCGCTACGCGGATCGCCCCATCCCCGATACCGTCGCCCGCCGGATCGTCGAAGCGGGCCGCCTGACCGCGAGCTCGATGAACAAGCAGCCCTGGCACTTCGTCGTCGTGCAGGACCGGGAGAGCCTCCGCAAGTTGGGAGCCGCGACACGCTCGGGCCCGTACGTCGCTGACGCTCCGCTGGCCGTTGTGGTCGCCGTCGAGAAGTCGAGCCGCTTCGCTGTCTCCGACGCGAGCCGGGCGATTCAGTCGATGGTTCTGACCGCATGGGGCGAAGGAGTCGGTTCGAACTGGGCTGGCTTCGGCGGCCTCGATGAAGTCCAGGCCATGCTGGGGGTTCCTGACGACCTCGACGTCCTGGCTGTCGTTCCGTTCGGTTATCCCGTCGATCCCGTCGGGCGGGGGAAGAAGCAACGGAAGCCCCTCGGGCAGGTCGCCCACCGCGAACGATACGGCCGGCCCTTCGACTAACCGTCCGCGCGGAGTTCTCGTGGTGGAAGACGACGAACGGCATCAGCGATGCAACTCAGGAGGTGGACGGTGGCAGAGACGGCGACGAAGGCACAACTCCTCGAAGTCCTGCGTGCGACGGGCGAGGAGGCGGCGGCGAAACTGCGCGCGCTCGCCCCCGCGTCGTTCGAGGATGGCCGGTACGAGAGCGGCTGGAACGGACGCCAGATCCTCGCGCACGTCGCCGCGATCGAGTGGACGTACGCGCGCCTGATCGACGTCGCCCGCCAGGCACCGGCCGAGGCAGCGCCGGCGCCAGCGTCCCCACCATCAGGTGAAGTGCGGCGCACGACGCCCGAGGAGTCGCCAGGCGTGTCGACACGGCCGCTGCGCGGCGGCATCGACGACTACAACGCGCGCCAGGTCGAGAAGCGCGCGAATGCGACGGTCGCCGAACTGCTCGACGAGTTCGCCGCGAACCGCGCTAAGACGATCGGCGCGGTCGAGGCGGCGGAAGAGGAGCTGCTCGCGACGCCGATTCGATCGGCCGGCGGCATCACCGGGCCGCTCGCGGGCGTGATCATGGCAGTGGCGGTGCAACACGTGATGATGCATGTTGCCGACATCACCGGCGAGCCGTGGCAGCAGCAACGCTGGTGAGATCGCGGGAATAGCGGAGCATCGGCCTGAAGCTCGGCGTATTCTGGCGAGACGTCGTGGCCTAGTTGGTGTTGGCGAGCGCCGCGTCGATCGCGGTCTTGAAGACGTTGTAGGGCTGCGCGCCCGAGATGAGCTCGCCGTTGACGAAGAACGCCGGCGTCCCGCGCACACCCGCGGCTGCGCCCGCTTGCAGGTCGTTTGCCACTTCCGCCGCGTACTTCCCGGAGTCGAGGCAACGGTCGAACGTCCCGGTATCGAGTCCGAGGTTCTGCGCGTAGCGGCCGAGGCTCGCGCGGTCGAGGGCGCCCTGGTTCAAGTAGAGCACGTCGTGGTATTCCCAGAACTTGCCCTGTTCGTGGGCGCACTCGCCGGCCTCCGCTGCCTTTTCGGCGAACGGGTGGGAGGCGGTCAGCGGGAAGTCGCGATAGACGAACCGGATGCGATCGCCGTACTCCTGCAGGATCAGCGGCAGCGTCTGGCTGTGGAAGCGACCGCAGTACGGGCACTGGAAGTCGGCGAACTCGATCACCGTGACGCGTGCGTCCTCGGGCCCGCGCGCGGGGTCGTCATCCGCCGAGACGTCGACGCGGCCGGAGGCGTTGGGCTGTGCCGTGGCCGCCGCTTGCGCCTGCGCGACCGGCAGGCTCTTGCTGCCCCCGTCGTCCGACATGCGCGAATGGACGAACATGCCGAGCACGAAGATGCCCACCGCGCCGAACGCGATCGCCATCACGGCGAACGCGTCGACGAGCGTGCGCCACCGTTCCGATGAGCTGCCGCCCCGTTGGAAGCCGGAGACGGCGTCGGCGAGCTCGAGCGCAGCCCCTACGCTCGGCGTCGGTCCGGCGGCAACCAGCTCGGCGTCAGCGACGTCGGCTTTCGGCTGAAGATCTGGCTCGAATGGCGTCGATTCCAACGGACTGCTCCAAGGGTCGACATCGTATGTCAGCGAGCGCGGCACCGCACGTGCCGAATGGTCCGGCGGGATGGACGGTGTCAAGAACCCGGACCCGGAGCGGCGCTGAAGGGCCGCGCCCCCGGCCTTCAGCACAACGGCGCGATGACGACATCGATCGCAGCGGCCGAGGCGAGTGGCACACGGCACGCCACGGGTGCCACGGGCTTTGTCTGCGCGGCACACCTTTCGATGCTGAGCTTCTCGTCGACGAAGATCGCGACCAGCATCGCCTTCGTCCCGGGTCGCCATGCTCGACGGCGATTCTAATCGCCCGGCCGCAACTCGCCATGATCTCCACGGTCTCGCCCTCACCACGTATCAGCGCGTTGAACTGCTGCAGACGCTCTTGCGAGCCGGTCACACTCTCGGCGCGGGTGATGAAGCAGGCGACGGCGTCATCACGCAGCTCGGCCGGGCGCCACGCCGAGCGCGACGATATGCTCGGCAAGCAGCCGCGCATGGCGGGCCTCGCGCTCGGCGACGATGTCGAACCCCTTTCGCATGTCGTAATCGGGAGGCGTAGCCGCCCAATGCCGCATGACGCATTCGCCATAAGCCTCTACGGCGCGGTACGCAGTAGATGTTCTGCCTTTCAATCGTGCCGCATCGCCCTTGCAGTTGTTCATCGAAGACATCCGCCGCCTCGCGGCGCATCTCCGGATGCCCCACATTTGATCTTTCTACAATTTGCAGCGCATAAGGGTTGTAAACTCTGCGCGGTGGCAGCAGACTAGCGGACGACGAGATGAGCGACGTCGCCCTTCCACCGGCTGATGCTGGTGCGCCCCCGCGGAGAGGTTTCGGGTGACGTCCGCGTTTCGGCTTCTACCCCACCTCTGCCATATTCCGGTGATGGAGAAGCCCGCACCCGCCATGGAAGCCGTCGCGCGCCGGACACCCCCGCGGCAGAACGAGAAATAATAAAAGTGGCAAAACGAAATCCGCGCTTCGCAAATTACCGGCGGCCATCGTTGCCGCCGATCGTCGCGATCGACGCGTATAGCGTCGCCGCGATGCCGGCCGAGTTGGGGGGAATAGCGCGATGACCGGGATTCGCATCATCAGGCCGCACGAGAGGGACGCCGGCACGGCGCAGACGCCGGGCATGGTGCGGACCGCCGGCGTCTCCGCCGAGACCTGCGGCGCGAGCGGCGTCTGGATGGGCGAGTTCACGAACGAGCCGGGCTTCCGCTCGGGCGCCCACCACCACGGCGACGTCGAGAGCGCGATCTACGTGCTGGAGGGCACGATCCGCTTCCGCTGGGGCGAGCGGCTGCAACACAGCGCCGAGGCGTCGGCAGGCGACTTCATCTTCGTGCCGGCCCATCTCGTGCACCAGGAGATCAACGCATCGTCGAGCGAGCGCGTCGTCGGGATTCTCGCCCGCGGCGGGTCGGAGAACGTCGTCGTCAACGTCGATCTGCCCGAGGCTGGCCGGTAGTCGCGCGGCACTGGCGAATCCGCCGGGCGTCGGGCTGCGTATCGTCATTCAGTGAGTGAGGAGGCTGCCGCGTGATCCTGAAACAACTCCGGGTGTCCGCCGCCGAGTTCGAGCGCCGCACGGGCTGGGCTCTGAAGCCGGAAGGCGCCTGTCGCGACGACCGGTGCATACCGCTGCCGGACGGCGCACGCGACCCGGTCGACGTGCGGGTGCTGGCCGAGCGGCTCAACATGCCGCTCGTGCGCGACGAGGCGGCCGGGTTGTGGGCGCTCGGCCCCGAGGCCGGTGGCAGGGCGCTGACGAGCGCCGTCGCCCCCGAACTGGAGCTGCCGGACGCCGACGGCCAGATGTTCCGCCTCAGCTCGATGTGCGGGCAGAAGGTGCTGCTCGTCGCATGGGCGTCGTGGTGAGGCTGTCGTGCTGACCTGCCCGTGTGGCAGGCACTCCGCGGCGAGCTGCATCCGCATGGGCTCGAGGTCGTCACTGTCGCGCTCGACGTGAACGTCGAAGCCGCGCGCGGCCTCATCGCCCGGAACCCGCACGACCATCCGTCGCTGATCGACTCGGCGCACGTGCTCGACGAGCTGTTCGGCATCATCAACGTGCCGAGCGGCGTCTGGATCGACGAGCACGGCACGATCGTCCGTCCGCCCGAGCCGGCGTTTCCGATCCGCCGCGAATACAACGCATCGCAGGCACCGGCGAACCTGCCGGAACGCATCGCGGCGATGCTGGAGGAGGCGAGCAAGATCCGTATCGATCCGGAAACGTACGTCGCGGCGCTGCGTGATTGGGTCGCGCGCGGCGACGAGAGCCCGTTCGCCCTGTCGCCCGGCGAGGTCATCGAGCGCAGCCGTCCGCGCCCCGTTGAAGAAGCGCAGGCGGCGGCGCACTTCGAGCTCGGCCAGCACCTGCACGCCGCGGGCCAATCGGAACTGGCGGTCGGTCACTTCCGCGAGGCGCACCGGCTGCAGCCGGACAACTGGACGTACAAGCGCCAGGCGTGGAGCCTCGCCGATCCGCTGCAGGGGCCGACGGAATTCTACGACGGCGACTGGCTGAGCGAGGTGCGCAAGGTCGGCGCCGAGAACTACTACCCGCCGCTGCGGATGTAGCGCTCGCACCACGCGACCCGGTCGACGCCGAACCTCCGTATTTCTCACAGCGTCCGCGTGCGGGCGGCGCAGCCGTGCGGTGGGCTATTGCGCCGCCGTCGCGATCCTGTGAGAAAGAAAGTAGAAGATGCCGAAAGGAGAACAATGATGGCCGCGATGGAACGACGAGCAGACGTCGTGTGGACCGGCGATCTCAAGGGCAGCGGACGCCTTCGGGTGGCGAGCGGCGCCTTCCCGGAGCAGACGGTGACGTTCGACGCGAGGACGGGTTCCCCGGACGGCAAGACGAGCCCCGAGGAGTTGATCGCCGCGGCGCACGCCACCTGCTTCTCGATGGCGTTCTCGAACACCCTCGCGACGAACGGCGCGACGCCGGAGCAGCTCGAGGTGACGGCGACCTGCACGCTGGAGCGCCTGCCGTCGGGCCTGCGCATCACGGCGATGGAGCTGGCAGTGCGCGGCCGCGTAGCGAACATCGATGACGCGCGATTCAAGGAGCTGGCGCAGCTGGCCGAATCGAAGTGTCCGGTATCGAACGCGCTGCGCGGCAATGTCGACGTCACAGTGCGCGCCGAACTGGCGCCGGCCGGCGTTCAGGCGGCGAGCTGACGCGGCCGAGGCCGTCCTAGATCACGCCGGCGTCGCGCAAGGCCGCGATCTCGTCCCAGCCGTAGCCAGCGTCGAGCAGCACCTGCTCCGTGTGCTGGCCGAGTTCCGGCGCCGGGCCGCGCGCGCCGACGGTCGCCCGGCCGAACTTCACGGGCGTGTCGACGATTTCGATCTCGCCTGCGTCGGGATGCTCGATCGTCGTGAAGGCGCCGCGCGCGCGCGTCTGCGGGTCGGCGAGGACCTCGCCCAGCGTCTTCGCGGGCGCCCAGATCAGCGAATACTCGTCCAACGCCGGCGCCCACTCGTCGAGCGTCCGTCGCGCGAACAGATCGTCGAGCAGTCGCGATCAGCTCCTCGCGGTTCTGGACACGGCTGTCGAACGTCGCGAAGCGCGGATCGTGTTCGAGTTCCTCGCGGTCGATGGCGCGGCAGAATCCCGGCCAGTACATGTCCGAGACCAGCATCACGAGCATGATCCAGCGGCCGTCCTTCGTGCGGTAGCTGTTCCACAGCGGGTTCGGGACGGTCGATCGAGACACCCTGACGGCCTCCGTCCCGCGCAATGCGGCGTTGACGTCGTTCGCGAGCACCCAGAGGCCGGTGTTGTGCAGCGACACGTCGATGGTCTGCCCCTTGCCGGTGCGCTGCCGGTCGAGCATCGCCATCGCCACCGAGCCGGCGATCAGCATCGCCGTCGTGTGGTCGCCCATGCCGGGGCGCTGCGGCGGCGGCGGCGCATCGGGCTCGCCGAGGAGCCCCATGATGCCGGTGCGTGCCCAGAAGGCGGCGTAGTCGTAGCCGGGGCGGTCGCGGTCCGGGCCCTCGGAGCCGTAGCCGGTGACGCTGACGTAGATCAGGTCGGGACGATGGACGATGAGTTCGTCGTAGGTGAGGCCGTAGCGCTCGCGCCGCCGCGGCAGCAGGTTCGTCACGAAGACGTCGGCGTCGCGCACGAGGCGGTACACCACTTCGCGCGCGCCCGGCTGGTCGAGGCTGAGCGTCATGCCGCGCTTGCCGCGGTTGTCGGCGGCGAACGCGACGTTGACCTCGCGCGTGCCGTCCGGCTTCGGCCGATACCCGCGATAGGGATCGCCGCCTGGCGGCTCCACCTTGATCGACGTCGGCGCCGAAGTCGGCGAGGAGCGCACATCCGGCCGGCGCGGCCAGCCAGTTCGCGACCTCGAGCACGCGCACGCCTGCGAGCGGTCCCTCCATGCTTGTCTCCTCTTCCTGGAACTTCCGCGCCGCGCGGGAGCTGTGTCTCAGCCGCCGTACGTCGCCGGATCGAGCGAGAGTGCGAGGCCTCGCTGCAGTTCGCCGCGCTGGCGAAGAGCCGCGTTCTCGCGGGCAACGCGGGCGAACAGCTCGATCGCCGAGACGTCATCGAGCGCGCTGGTGTCGGACTGCAGGTGCTCCTCGAGCAGTGCGCAGCGAAGCGCGCGGACTGTTGGCGCGTGCCAGATCGATGCATTCAGCTCCGTGTCGCCGTAGAACGAGCGGTTGGCGACGTTCGCCGAGCCGATCGTGCACCACGCGTCGTCGACGAGTGCGATCTTCGCGTGCACGTACACGTTCTGGTAGTCGCCGCTGCCGCGCTGCGTGGCGAGGCCGGCCAGCGTGAAGTGCTCGAACTTCGCCAGCTCGCCGAGGGTCTCGAAGAAGCCCTCGTTCCGGGAATCGCTGCGCGCGCGGGCCATTTCCGCGTTCGGTTCGATCGGCACGATGAACGCGACGCGCACGCCGCGGCTGAGCGCGCTGCTCAGCGCATCGATGACCTGCGGCGACGCGATCGCCTGGTCCTCGACGTAGATCGAGCGCTCGGCCGCGTTGATCGCCCGCAGATACTGGTCGAGGACGCTGGTCTCGCCCCGTTCGATCGGGAACGCCGGGCCGCCGGGCGCCGGCGTGCCATCGGTATAGCGCTCGCGGCGCACGGTGCGCTGGATCTGCACGACGGCATCGCCTGCGTGTGCCGATGCATCCCCGGGGAACGGGAGTTGCGTGTGGCTCGCGGCATCGGGCCAGAGCCCGTCATGCGCGTCGCGGTCGCTCGCCTCGTTCCAGCGCTGCGCGAAGTTGTGATGCACGTCCGTCGCCGATGGTCCGCGCAGCTCGACGTAGACGTCGTGGGTATTGCCGGCTCCCGTCGGCGCGTGTCCCGGCGACACCATCGACCCGGTGTTGAGATTGATGCCGCCGACGAACGCGACCTCGCCCGCGCGGCCCGCGTCGACCAGCCAACTCTTCTGGTGCTGGCAGTACGGGCCGTGCGCGCGGTCCCAGCGCGCGAGGAATCGCGAGCCTCGCGCTTCCAGCATCGCGCGCTCGGCGGCCGTGCCCGAGAAATGCACGCCGGGGTCGAGTTGCTCGAGTTCGACGTGCCGCCAGAAGATGACGCGGACGTCGAGACCGCGTTCGACGGCGCGGTCGAGGACGTCGAACAGACTGCCCCGGCCGTCCGGCATCTGGAACGCCGGCTCGTAGAAAGCGATCGTCACCCAGACGCTGTGGCGGGCGGCCTCGACCGCTTCGCAGATCCGCCGGAACGCCGGCTCGCCGTCCACGAGCGGCCGCACGGCGTTGCCGGCGCGAACCGGGTACGAGCCGCTATCGACGAACGGGATGTGAGCTGCGTCGCGTTGCACGGCAGGCCTCCGATCGCCGGGACACGGCGATGCAGGTTCAAGAATCGGAACACCGTCAGCAGGAACCGATGGGCCGACTGTAGCGCGGCCGCTCGAATCCCAGCAACTGGTGTAGCAGCGACGACAGCGGGTCCTACAAGCCGATCAAGCGGATTGCATTCCGGCCAGCCGCCGCGTGATGATGGCCTCTGCCTCGCTCATGATTCGATCGATGAGCTCCTTCACCGTTGGTACGTCGTGGATGAGCCCGGCGACCATGCCGCACGACCAGGCACCCGCATTGACATCGCCGTCGCGCATGACCCGGGGATAGATGCCAGCGACTTCAGGGATGATGTCCTCGAACTTGAGATTCGCGCCGAGCGACTTCTCCTTTTCCATCAACCGGTCGACGCCGGCGTTCGCGAGGACCCGCTCGGTGTTGCGCAAACCGCGCATGATGAGGCGCGTGTCGAGCTCGCTTGCGTCCACGAGCGCCTGCTTCACGTTCGCGTGGACGGGCGCCTCTTTGGTGGCGATGAACCGGGTACCCATGTTGATGCCGTCGGCGCCCATGGCGAGCGAAGCCACGAGGCTTCGTCCGTCTGCCATGCCACCGGACGCAACGAAGGGAATCTTTAGCTCTTCCCCGGCGCGGGGCAAGAGGATGAAGTTCGGCACGTCGTCTTCACCAGGGTGACCGCCGCATTCGAAGCCGTCCACGGAAACGGCATCGCAACCGATTCGCTCGGCCTTGAGCGCGTGGCGAACAGAAGTGCACTTGTGGATGACCTTGACGCCCGCCTCCTTGAGCAGCGGCATCCATTGAGCGGGATTGTTGCCCGCCGTCTCCACGATCTTGACACCGCTCTCCACGATAACCTTGAACAGCCCCGGGTAGTCGGGGGGCGTGAGAGACGGAAGGAAGGTCATGTTCACGCCGAACGGCTTGTCGGTCATTTCGCGGCATCGCGCGATTTCGTTCGCCAGCTTCTCGGGCGTGCCTTGCGTCAGCCCTGTGATGATGCCGAGGCCGCCTGCGTTGGAAACCGCCGAGGCAAGTTCGGCGAGACCAACGAAATGCATGCCGCCCTGGATGATTGGGTGCTCGATGCCGAAAAGCTCCGTGATTCGCGTCTTCATCTTCTGTCTGATCTCCTGAGTAGAGCCAAAGCGTTGGGACGAGAGGCAGCCAGAAATCGGCCGTTACCACCATTGTGTGTGGGGTTGGAGCGGGAGATGGGACCCGAACCCGGCACCCCCGCTTGGGAAGAAATCTGGTCGCTGCGCGACTGCCGCGAGGATCAGCATACAGCGTCAATCACGTCGGTGAAATGACGGCAGATTGACGGTTCTTCAACGACACGGGCGCAGCGAAATCGTGATCGCGGGTCGTTGGCAATCCGTCAGCAAACTTGCCGCAAGTTGGAATCCCGGCAATTGCCGGGTGTTGCGACGCGAGGTGGACTTGGTGCCGAAGGTGGGAGTCGAACCCACATGAGCCTTGCGGCCCAACGGTTTTTGAGACCGTCGCGTCTGCCATTCCGCCACTTCGGCCCGTCGCCGGAGTCTAGCAGCTATCGGCGCTCACACGCCCGCGGACTCGCGCGCCGTCACATCACGAGCGGCTTGATGTCGGTGACACGCGTCGGGTCGTCCTTCCACGCGTCCGACGCGTCGACGTACAGCTCGATGCCGTTGCCGTCGGGGTCGTGGATGTACAGCGCGAGCGACACCGTGTGGTCGGCCGAGCCGTCGATGGCGACGCCGGCGCGCTCCAGCTCGGTTTTCGCCTGCCGCAGCTGGTCCGGCGAATCGCCGATCTTGAACGCGACGTGGTAGAGCCCCGGGGCATCGGCGGGCGCCGAGGGCGCGGCGTCGCCGACGGCCAGCAGCGCGAGGTCGTGGTGATTGCCGAGCGTGAAGAACGTCATCGTCCCGGACGGGTGGCGCGCGGCGATCGGGATGCCGAGCACGCCGTTGTAGAACGCCTCGGCGCGTTCGAGGTTGCGGACCTTGAGCACGGCGTGCCCGAACGACTGGACCTGCATTGAAGGTTCCTCCTGTTGTCGCAATGGTGGGGTGCGGGTGGTGGTGGGCCGATCCAGCCTAACCCAGACATCTTGACGATTGCCAAGTTCGGCTATACTGGCGGCGGCGCGGAGCTCGCGATGCTCCGGCGTCCTGGAAAGCAGGAGTTCATGCGGACCACTCCTTCGGTCGCTGTGCCGGCGTTCGCCGTCGCGTCTCCTGCCGTGACCTCCGCCTAACGCCGCCCTATATCGGGCGGACCCCCTCACGGCCACGGGCGCGACGGCGCTCGCGGCCTTCTTCATTACCCGTAGACCTTGAGCCTCGGTCGACACTCCGCGCACGCGCGCGTGGCATCGATTCACGATCCGCGCCCGCATCGTCAGGCGCGACCAACAACAAGGAGTAGCAACATGCGCAAGCCCACGGTGGTGACACGGAACCTCTTCGTCCAGTTCGTTGCATCGGACGACGGCCACGACGCCGCGTCCGTCCGAAAGAGGAACCACCGTGTCCAACACGTACCGAGACCGCGCGCGACGCCGTCGCGCCGGAGCTGGCGATGAGTTTCGCTGCCGGCACTGCCGGATGTTCGTCGGCGTGCTGCCGTCGGGAGGGCGGCATCGGAACCACTGCCCGTTCTGCCTCTACTCCCGCCACGTCGACGGCCGGCGGCCGGGCGACCGCGCGAGCGGCTGCGGCGGCTCGATGATGCCCGTCGCCGCGTTCACTCGACGTAACGGAGAGCACGCCATCGTGCATCGTTGTGCCGACTGCGGCTTCGAGCGCTACAACCGCATCGCCGCCGACGACGATTTCGTCCTCGTGCTGAAGCTGCCCGCCGTCGAGCCGCGCGCCGGCCGGCGCGCTGAGGTCGAGGCCGACTGGGAACATACGGCGTAGCATCGCGTCGTGGCACAGCAAGGAGAGGGGCGGCCGGTCGATCCGGCCGCCCCTTCTGTCGAATCCGCGATGCCCGCGGCGAAATAGCTTCGCCGAGTACTCCCGACCGATCATAATGCCCTTCGCCCACGCGATGCCCGCCGATACAATGCCTGCGCACCATGTCCGATACGCACGTTTCGACGCTACGCAAGACGCCGCTCTTCGACCTGCACGAGCGGCAGGGCGGCCGCATCGTCGAGTTCGGCGGCTGGGCGATGCCGGTGCAGTACCGCGGCATCGTCGAGGAGCACCACGCGGTGCGCCGCCGCGCCGGCGTATTCGACGTCTCGCACATGGGCCGCTTGTTCGTCGTTGGCCGCGACGCAGTGCAGTTGCTGCGGCGCGCGCTCACCTACGACGTCTCGACGCTTGCCGAGGGCCGCGGCCACTACACGCTGCTCTGCAACGAGCAGGGCGGCATCATCGACGACCCGTACCTGTACCGCCTTGACGAGCGAGCGCTTCCTCTTCGTCGGCAATGCATCCAACGCCGCGCGTGACACCGAGGTCGTCCGCGCGCTCGTGCGGCCCGAGATGGACGTCGAGCTGCTGGACCGGCAGGAGCAGACGGTGATGCTGGCTGTGCAGGGGCCGCAGGCCGCCGCGCACTTGGCGCGCATCGTCGGCCAGGAGTTGACGGCCGTTGACGAAGCGAGGCTGCACCGAGCTGCCGTTCATGGGCTACAAGCTGTTCGCATCGCGCACGGGCTACACCGGCGAGGACGGCTTCGAGCTGGCGACGTCGATCGAGGCGGGCCGCGCGCTCTGGAGCCAGCTGATCGACGCCGGCGTCGAGCCGTGCGGGCTCGGCGCGCGCGACACGCTGCGGCTCGAGGCCGCGCTGCCGCTCTGGGGCCACGACATCGACGAGACGACGAACCCGTACGAGGCGGGCCTCGGCTGGGTGGTGAGCCTCGACGATGGCGCGGAGTTCACCGGCCGCGACGCGCTGGCGCGCATCAAGTCGGCCGGCGTGACGCGAAAGCTCGCCCACCTGCGTGCCATCGATCGCGGCGTCATCCGCGACGGCTGCCCGGTGCTGCGCGGCGGCGAGCGCGTCGGCGTCGTGACGAGCGGCAGCTTCTCGCCGACGCTCGGCACGAGCATCGCGATGGCGTACCTGCCGCGTCGAGTTGGCGGCGCCCGGCACCGAGCTGGATGTCGACGTGCGCGGCCGCATCGTGCGGGCGACCGTCGTGCGCCGGCCGTTCGTCGAAGGCGGTACACAGGCCTCGGCGGTGTAGCGGCCGCCGCAACGATCGAAACGTAGGGACAGGTCTTCAGACCTGTCAGCCCGAATGCAGGCGATAGACGGAGTGACCGATGGCAGCAAGCCCAACCGACCGGCGGTATTCCAAGGAACATGAGTGGCTGAAGGTCGACGGCGACAGCGCGACCATCGGCATCACCGATTACGCGCAGGAACAGCTTGGCGACGTCGTGTACGTCGACCTGCCGGCGCCCGGCACGACGGTCACGCAGTTCGAGAAGATGGGCGAGGTCGAGTCGGTGAAGGCCGTCTCCGATCTCTTCACGCCGGCGTCGGGAGAGGTGCTGGACGTGAACCAGGCCGTCGTCGAGAAGCCCGAGCTGGTGAACAGCGACCCGCACGGCGAGGGCTGGCTCATCCGCATCCGGCTGAGCGATGCATCGGAGGCGGACAAACTGCTGTCGTCGGAGGAGTACGACGCGCTGATCAAGGAGAGCTAGCGACGGGCCGCAGGACGCATTTCAAGAGCGCAGGACATTGACCGAACCACACCCCTACATTCCGCTCACCGACGACGATCGCGCAGCGATGCTCGCGACGATCGGCGCAGCGTCGACGGATGCGCTGTTCGACGACATTCCCGCCGAGTTTCGGCATCCGCGGCTGTGCCTGCCGGACGCGCTGTCCGAGCTGGAGTTGCTCGATGACGCGCGGGCGCTCGCGGCGCGCAACCGCACGGCGGCGGACTACGCCTGCTTCCTCGGCGCGGGAGCGTATCGCCACTTCACGCCGTCGATCGTCTGGCCGCTCGTCATGCGCGGCGAGTTCCTCACGAGCTACACGCCGTACCAGCCCGAGGTCAGCCAGGGCACGCTGCAGACCATCTTCGAGTTCCAGTCGCTGGTCTGCGAGCTGACCGGCATGGACGTCGCCAACGCCGGCATGTACGACGGCGCCTCTGCGCTCGCCGAGGCGTGCCTGATGGCGTGCGCCGTCACCGGCCGCGCGCGCATCGCCATCTCGGATCGCGTGCACCCGAACTGGCTCTCCGTCGTGCGAGGCTACGCGCACGGCCGCGGCATCGCCGTCGACGTCCAGCCGCACGGCGCGTTCAGCATCACCGACGAGCACGCGTGCCTCGCCGTCTCGCAGCCCGACTTTCTCGGCCGCATGTCGTGCGAAGCGGCGGCGTGGGGCGATGCGGCGCACGCCGCTCGTGCGCTCTTCGTCGTCGCCGCCGAGCCGGTGAGCCTCGGCCTCTACCGGCCGCCGTCGGAGTACGGCGCCGACATCGTCGTCGCCGAGGGCCAGTCGCTCGGCGTGCCGATGAGCTTCGGCGGGCCGTACGTCGGCATGTTCGCCTGCCGCAACGCGTTCGTGCGACAGATGCCCGGCCGCATCGTCGGCCAGACGAAGGACCACGAGGGCCGCACGGGCTACGTGCTGACGCTGCAGACGCGCGAGCAGCACATCCGCCGCGAGCGCGCGACGAGCAACATCTGCACAAGCGAGCAGCTCATCGCGCTGGCGACGGTCGTGCACCTGGCGTCGCTCGGCCCGCGCGGGCTGCGCCGCGTCGCCGAGCTGTGCTACGAGAAGGCGCACTACGCCGCGGGCCGCATCGACGGGCTGCCGGGATACGACGTCGAGCGCGGCGAGCCGTTCTTCCAAGAGTTCGTCGTGCGCACCCCGAAACCGCCAGCCGAGATCAACCACGCGCTCATCGAGCGCCGCATCATCGGCGGTCTCGATGTCTCAGACGGCGTGCAGGGCCGCATGCTGCTCTGTGCCACCGAGCTGAACAACCGCGCCGAGATCGACGCGCTGGTGGAGGCGCTGCGCGATGCCTGAGAAGCACCTGATGGAACTCTCGCGCCCCGGCCGCATCGGCGTCGCGCTGCCCGCGTCCGACGTGCCCGCCGCCGAGCCGGTGCCGGCCGAGCTGCTGCGTCGCGAGCTGCGGCTGCCCGAGCTGTCGCAACTCGACGTCGTGCGGCACTTCACGCGCCTGTCGCAGCTCAACTGGTCCGTCGACACGCACATGTACCCGCTCGGCTCGTGCACCATGAAGCTCAACCCGAAGGTGAACGATGCCATCGCCGCCATGCCCGGCTTCGCCGACGCGCACCCGATGCAGCCCGCCGCCGACGTGCAGGGCGCGCTCGCCGTCATGCACCGCCTGCAGCTCGACCTCGCCGAGATCAGCGGCATGGACGACGTGTCGCTGGCGCCGCTCGCCGGTGCGCAGGGTGAGCTGTCGGGCATCCTCACGATCAAGGCATATCTCGAGTCGAACGGCGAGCATCGCACGACGGTGCTCGTCCCCGATTCGGCGCACGGCACGAACCCCGCGACCGCATCGATGGCCGGCTTCGACGTCGTCGCGGTGAAGTCGCAGGCCGGACGGCGACATGGACCTCGACGCGCTGCGACGTCGCGCTCGAGGAGCACGGCCCCACCGTCGCGGCGCTGATGATCACGCTGCCGAGCACGCTCGGCCTCTTCGACCGCAACATCGTGCGCATCGCCGAGATGGTGCACGCGCACGGCGCGCAGATGTACGGCGACGGCGCGAACCTCAACGCGATGCTCGGCCAGGTGAAGCCGGGCGACCTCGGCTTCGACGTCATGCACATCAACCTGCACAAGACGTTCAGCCAGCCGCACGGCGGCGGCGGCCCCGGCGCCGGCCCGATCGCGGTGAAGGCGCATCTCGACCGCCGTTCATGCCGTCTCCGCATGTCGAAGTTGTCCCAGCTCCCCCTCTCCCCTTGAGGGAGAGGGGGCCGGGGGGTGAGGGTTCCGAGCAATACGTCCTCGCCGATCCGCCGCAGAGCATCGGCCGGATGGGCGCGTTTCACGGCAACTTCGGCGTGCTGCTGCGCGCGTACGCCTACATCCGCGCGCTCGGCGCCGGCGGGCTGCGCTCGATCAGCGA
The DNA here is from genome assembly GCA_963840385.1 of uncultured Chloroflexia bacterium. GTDB lineage: Bacteria > Chloroflexota > Dehalococcoidia > DSTF01 > JACRBR01 > CAYJMJ01. The sequence continues at coordinate 256,439 of CAWIYS010000001.1, forward strand.
GGCGGCCGTGCTGAACGCGAACTACGTGCAGGCCCGCATGCGCGGCGCGTACGAACTGGCGAACGACCGCACGTGCATGCACGAGGTGCTCTTCAGCGGCCGTCGCCAGAAGGCGCACGGCGTCCGCACGCTCGACATCGCCAAGCGGATGATCGACTACGGCTACCACCCGCCGACGATCTACTTCCCGCTCGTCGTCGAAGAGGCGCTGATGATCGAGCCGACGGAGAGCGAGTCGAAGGAGACGCTCGACGCCTTCTGCGACGCCATGCTCCAGATCGCCCACGAAGCCGAGACCGACCCGGATCTCCTGCACGACGCCCCCCACACCGCCCCCCTCGGCCGCCTCGACGAAGCGACAGCCGCACGGAAGCCTGTATTGCGCTGGTGACCGGATAGCCTGTTCAGCGATCCGGACGCCCGACAGCGTCCGGGCTGTCACCGCGCGTCGTGGCTTCGCCCAAAGATCCTGAGATTACGATTTCCGGGAATCTGTGATTTATGGTATTCTGGTGCCGATATTGATTGTAGAGGTGTCTCCATGGCGGACGCGAGCATCGTTCGGCAGCTTCGAAATGGCCAGATCACAATTCCCAAGCGCTTTCGCGAAGCGCTCGGGCTCCGTGACGACGACCTTCTCTCGATCACCATCGAAGATGACCGTCTCGAACTCGCGCCGATGCGGGTGAGCGAGAAGCGGCCAGGCTCGGACTGGATGCGCGAACTCTACGAGCTGTACGCGCCCGCACGCCGGAGCCTGAAGCGCGTGAGCGAAGCCGACATCAACAAGGCGGTCGGCGCCGCCGTCCGGGGTTCGCGTTCGCGGCGGCGATGAAAGCCGTCCTCGATACGGTCGTCTTCGTCCGGGCACTCATCAATCCGCACGGTATCTGGGGCCAGTTGCTTGACGCTCACGACGAGTACGATCTCGTGATTTCGCCTGCGATCCTGGCCGAAATAGTCGACGTGCTCAACCGGCCCGAGCTCCTCCAGCAGTTCCCGCGCATGTCGGCGCTGCCCGATGTCCGGCGCGTGCTCGACATCATTGCGAAGGCAGAGGTCGTGGAACCGGCGAGCGTCGAGCCGGTGTGCCGCGATCGAAACGACGACAAGTTCTTCGCGTGTGCAGTCGCGGGCGGCGCCGGCTACATCGTCAGTGAGGATAAGGACATCCTGACCGTCGGCGAGCATCGCGGCGTCCGGACTATTCGCGCCGCCGAGTTCCTCGCGCTGCTCGGCCGCTAGCGGGGACGGCTCTCGGCGTAACACAACGTTACGCGTCCGCCCACACCGCCTCATGCGTCCCCAGCGGCACGGTCGGCAGCTCCCAGCGCGGTGGCGTGACGGCGAGTTGCGTCGCGGGTCGCAGATGCGTGACGTCCCCGAACGGCGTCGCCGTCGTCATGAGCAGATCGCTCAAGTCGCCGACGCCCGTCGCGGCCGCCGGATCGTATTCGGCGCCGAGGCGGCCGATCCACATCGCCGTCTGGCACAGCGACGCCCGCACGAGCCAGCTACCGCCCTCGCGCGCGCGGCGGGCGAGCGCGATCATCGTGCCGTAGGCGGCGAGATATCCCGTCGTGTAGTCGCACGCCGCCGCGGGAACGAGCCGAGGCGGTCCCGGCGCGCCCTGCGCGGCCGCCATCCCCGTCGCTGACTGAGCCAGCTGCTCCCAGCCCGGGCGACCGCGCCACGGCCCGACGTGCCCGTAGCAGTTGATCGCGACGTGCACGATGCCGGGCCGCATCGCGACGACCTCCTCCGCGCCGAAGCCGCGCCTCGCGAGCGCACCGTGCCGGAAGCCGTCGACGAACACGTCGGCGGATTCGAGAAGGGATCGAAGGCGCGCCGGGCCGTCGCGGTCGTCGAGGTCGACGTACGCCGATCGCTTGCCGTGCCCCGTCTCGATGTCGAACAACTCGATCGCCGGCAGATTGGGCGACGCGATGCGGAGAACATCGGCGCCATGCTCGGCGAGCGCGCGGCCGCACGCTGGCCCGGCGAGCACGCGCGTGAGATCGAGCACTCGCACGCCGGCGAGCGGCCGCCGGTCCGACGTCAACGGCTGCGGCGGGTGTTCGCCCACCTTGATGACCTCGACGGCAGGCAGCTCGGCGAGCGCCTCGCCCTGCGGGTGCGCGGCCCACTCCTCCGCCGTGCGCGCGATTGCCCCGCACAGCCCGCGATCGGCGAGCGCGTCCTCCAGTTCGGCCGCGTTCCACGAACGCACTGCCGCCGCGATGCTCGCTGCGTCGTCGTCGCAGCCGAGCACCCCGAGCGTGCCGCGGCGCAGGTTCGGAAAGCCGCCGTGCAGGTGGATCCAGCGCCCGTCGCCGCACTCGTACAGCGCGACCGACGGGTTGCTCTCGTTGATACGGGCGATCGCGTGACCCGCCACGCGCACATGCGCGAAGCCGAGCAGCGACGCCGCCGCGGCCCGCACGCTGGCGCGCGCCTCCTGCGCCACACCGGTGCGCCGATGCCACAGATCGGCCGCCGCCGCGCCGCAGGCGCCGAGCGCCACCGCCGCCGCCTCGCCGATCGCGAATCGCGCGCCGAGCACAGGATCGCCGCCGTCGATGGTCACCGATGCGCCAGGTGGAAGTTCGAGCCGGCCTGCGCCCAAGATTTCGTCGAGGCGAGCAGCGTCCACGTCAACCGCGCTCGCCGGCGGCGACGACACGCGGCACGGTCAGCTGCCCGTGCGGCATCACGCACACCGATGGCTCCCGCCCGAGCGCCGCGCGCTTCTCGTCGATGATCGTGGCGAGCGTGCCAGTCACGTCCGGCGCGTGGCGCAGGTGCGCCGCCTCGACGGTCTCGCGCGGCAGCGACGAGTGCAGCCAGACATCGCAGCGCGCCTGCACCATCGCCTGCACCTGCACCTGCCACTGGTCGAACGTCGTCGGCCGCTCCGGATGCTCCACCGCCCGCAGCAGTTCGTCCGGCGAGCGTTCGCTGTGCAGCAACTCGACGTACTCGCCCGCACCGAGGCCCTCGCGGCATTCAGCGACGAGCAGGATCGCGCCGCCGCTCGCGCACGCCTGGTTCGCGACGGAGATGCCCTTCACGGCCTGGTACAGCACCAGGTCAGCCGGATACCCCATGTTCGTCACGACGACGATGTCGAAGAGGTGCGGGATCGGCCGCACCGCCTGCCGCGCCGCTTGCGCGATCGCCGCGTCGTGGGCCGCCGCCAGTTCGCCCGCGAAGACGCCGGTGATGCGCTTCCGCTCGTCGAGCGTCACGTTGAGCGAGAACGACGGCTCCGATCGCAGCGCGACGTCGCGCATTTCCTCGAAGATCGGATTGCCGTCGGTCACGCACCACGTCGACCGCGGATGGCCGATCATCGACGCGTCGTGGTTGGCCATGATGGCGTCCGCCCCGGCGATGCCCGGCAGCACCGCCTTGCCGCCGCCGGAGTAGCCGCCGAACAGGTGCGGCTCGACGAAGCCGGTGACGATGCGCAGTTCGGCCTCCATGTACGCGCGGTTCAGCCACACCTCGACGCCTCGCGCCGTCGTCAGCAGGTACGCCTGCGTCGAACGGTCCTTCGCGACGTGGTCGACGACGCGGTAGCGCGACAGGATCTCGTCGCCGAGGATGCGGCGGCGCTCGTCCGGCCGCGACGGCCGGTGCAGTCCGGTGCCGATGACGATCGTCACGTCGTCGCGCCGCACGCCGCCAGCCTTCAGCGTCTCCAGGATCGGCGGCAGGATGATCTCGTTCGGCACCGGCCGCGTCACGTCGGACACCACGATCGCCGTGCGCTGGCCGGCGCGCACGATGCGCCGCAGCGGCGGCCCCGCGACCGGCGCCTCGATCGCCCCACGCACCGCCGACGACGGATCGTCGAGTGCGGCGACTGCCGCCGGGACGAGCACCGTCGCCGTGTCGGGCACCTCGGCGTCGATGCCGTGTTCGCCGTAGGGGAGGTGCAGCTTCACGGTTCCTGCTCCCACTCCCAGCGGTCGTTGTGCTGGTGCAGCGCGCGGATGTGGTTGACCTCGCCGGCGTGGAAGCCGTCGTGGTGGATGAGGGTGCTGACGATCCAGCGCGTCGAGCGTGTGCCACCCCAGTTGACTCCGCGGGCTCGCTCCAATTCCGCGTCGTCGCCGAGCGCGTCGACGCTGCGCCGCACTTGCAGGTCCGCCTCCCGCAGCGCGTCGACGAGCGCCGCCGGCGAGAATCCGTCGTTTGGCGCCGAGGCCTGCCACGCGTTGAATCGCGGGTCCATCCAGGTCAGCGACGCGTCGCCGAACGCGTGGTTGTCGTACATCAGCTTGACCGAGACGACGTGGCCGACGATGGCGTGGATCGAGCGGACTCCGCCCGGCGGCACCCACGTCCAGTCGTCGTCATGCAGGTCCTTCAGGTTCGCGAACAGCACGTCGAACGACTGCCCCATCTGCCAGATCGTCTCGTCGAGGAGGATGCGGCTCATGCGGACATCGTAGCCCGTCCCGGTGCGAAGCTGGAAGCACGAGGCTGGGCGTTGGATCGTGGTCGGCGTCTCTGACCTCCGACCTCCGACCTCCAGTACCCAGGCCCGCTCATCCTTCGTCGCGCGTCTGGGCGGCTCCTCGCCCGCGATCGACGCCCGCCCGTCCGCGACGGCTTCGCGCCGCCCGCCGTCGCCACCGACGAGCCGATCGACTCGATCGTGCGGAAGTCCTCGTCTTCGAGCGGCGCCAGCTCGCCGCGGCGGTGCGCGTCGAACAGGTCGAACAGCTGCTTCTTGTGCGGGCGCTTCTTGCCGATCGGGCACGCCTGCCAGTCCTCGAGCGACTCGTCGCAGTAGCCCCAGCGCTTGTCGCCGCACTTCGGCTGGATGTGCGACGCCAGCTCCGGGAACTTGCGGTGCACCTCCGCTCGCATCAGCGAAGCGACGCGCCGGAACTCCCACTGCGCGCGCGTGCAGAGCCGCAGGTCGCAGATGTGCAGCAGCTCCAGGAAGTTCACGACGATCTTGAAGTTGGTGTTCGCGGCGTTCGGGATCAGGAAGCGCGCGTCCTCGGCCGGCACGCCGGCGTCGATCATCCGCTGGTACAGCTCGCCGAGCCGGTCGAACTCCGCCTCCATCTCGCCCGCGAGGCCCGCCCGCCGCACCGTGTCCGGCACGGTGTACGGGAAACTCGCCCTTCTTGAACGCGACGTAGCGCTGGCTCTGCTGCTCGAAGCTGATGCCGATGTGGTGCCGCACGAACTGGTGGCTGAACGCGCGGCTCACGCCGGCGATCGCGAACTCGAACCAGACATGCTCCAGCGGCGATGCGTGCCCCGTCTCGAGCCGCTTCTCGATGAACTCCTGCATCTGCTCGCGCGTGATCCGCTCCGTGTCGATGCGGTCGGCGATGGTCTGCGGCGTCAGCGCCGAGTACGCCGTCCGGTAGGCGATGTACAGCGAGCGGACGGGGTCGCTCGTATGGTCGAGCAGGCGTACGTCGATGGTCAACGGAAGCTCCCGCGTCGGTGCGGCGTGCCGGAGGATCAGGCTCAGTTTAGCCGACTTTCGTCGCCCGTTCGGCGCTCCCACCGCGCACCCGACGCAGCCCGCCGAATCTGCTATCATAAGGAAGCTTCCTCGCCGCAGTCTCCTGTTCGCCCGGTTCTTCCGACGCACTCGACGACTTCTTCGAATCGAGGCGCAAGCCTGTTGGCTTGAAGGAAATACCGCGTAGAAACGTCGTGGTTCGCCGGGCACCTCTACAGCCCGATCCGCGAGAACACCCGCGACGTAAGGAGAAACACTCATGGCAACCGGACAGATCAAGCGGCTCGCTCGCGACCGAGGCTTCGGCTTCATCCGCCCCGACGGCGCGACGGAAGACATCTTCTTCCACACGTCGGCGGTCCAGGGCGGCGACTTCGACTCGCTGCAGGAGGGCCAGACCGTCGAGTTCGAGAAGGGCCAGGACGAGCGCGACCCGCGCAAGAGCCGCGCGCTCAACGTCCGCGTCGCGAGCTAAGTCCCGCGAGGCCCGGCGGCCGGCATGGCCGTCCTCACAACGCGATCATCGGGCGGCGGGAGTTCTTCTTCCGCCGCCCGGCGCCCGCACCGCGATCCAGTAATACACGGAGGGCGGATGACGACGACGAACCGCATTGTCTCGATCGAAACGCCGCGCGCCCGCACCGCTACGCACTCCATCGTCACCGCCGTCTCGACGCGGCCCGATGCCGGCGCCGAACAGCGCTGGACGGCCCGCGCCGTGCTCGAAGCGATGAACCGCGCCGAGCGCTTCTACACCCAGGCGCCGAACGGTCGCCGCGCGCGCGTGCAACGTTACACGTGCCCTGAATGTCGCCACGAGCACATCCGCACCCACCTGAGCGACCGCGCGATCCACGAGATGACGACACTCCCGCAAACAGAAAGCGCGCCTCGTGCGACGCAGCTGCCGGCGATCGCGCCCGGCGCCGTCGCCCGCGCCGCACCGATTCTCTGAGTATCGCGTCCGGGGCCCGCACCTCGGAGAACGTGGGGAAGCACATGGACCGGACCGCAATACCTGACAGCCGCGAGACGCAACTGCTCCGCGAGATCACCGGGCTGTCCGATCGCGTCCGCGACCTGCGCGCACGGTCGGCGATGTCCAACGGGACGAAGATCAAGGCACTGGAGCAGGAGTCGCGTGCGAAATGGGCGGAGTTGCGCGCCCTGCGTGCCGCTCCAGCTGGCGCGCCATCGATCGTGGGCAGGGGCAGCCGCGGATGACGCGCGCGTATTGCGGCTACTCGACCGCCACGGCACGGCGTGTCGACCGAATCCCGCGGAGGACCACCCATGACTGAGCAATCACCTCCCCCGGCGGAGAAGGCGGCCGACGACGCCAACCAGGGGCTCATCCACCGCCACGAATGGGAGGTGGTGACCGCCCTCCCTCGCCTGCAGTCCGTCCACGACACCCTTCGCTGGGACGTCAGCAAGAGCCGCATCCTGTCGACGGGCATGTGCCGCATCTGCGGCGAGCCCGACCGCCGCTCCGTCACGGAGTGCAGCGACCCGGACTGCCAGGCGCATCGAATCTGCATCCGCCCGTATCGATAAGTCGCACCCGATTCAGTGACCCGCACGTTCCCATGATCGCCGCGCTGGCACGGCGCATCTGCGCGGTCGTATCCGACTGACTCAGCACAGGTTTGAGGTGGAGGCTGGCGAACGTCGTTCGCGCTGGCTACAGCGCGCGGAACGCAGTCCCTTGCATGAGCAGGACGACGAGCATGCCGCCGGCGATGAACGGCGCGTACGGAATGGGGTCGCCCCGGCCGCGCAGTCTCGTCACGAGCATGATCGCGGCCGCGAAGCCGCCGGAGATCGCCATGATCAGCATCGCCGGCACGACGAACGTTAGCCCCAGCGCGAAGCCGACGAAGAACGCGAACTTCACGTCGCCCATGCCCATCGCTCCGCCCGTCAGCACCGCCGGCAGGAAGAGCAGCCCGCCGAAGATGATGCCGCCCGCCAGCACATCGAGCCGGTTCGCGTCCGGCATCGCCATGCCGATGACCACTGCCGCCAGGATCGCCGGGTAGGTAATGACGTTTGGCACGCGGTACGCCAGGATGTCGGTCATCGTGCAGATGATCAGCACGGCGGCGTACGCGGCGACGATCGGCAGGTCCCAGACGTGGTGGTACTGGCGCCCCAGCAGCCCGAAGATCAGCGCCGTCGCGCCGACGACGGCCGCGCGGCGCAGCCACGACTGCGACGTCAGCAGGTCGGGCATCTTCAACGCGCCGGCCTCGCTGCCGAGTTCCAGTCCGCCGTCGCTCTTTCGCAACCGCACGTCATCCTCGTCCATCTCGCCGCGCTCGAACGGCTCGCGCGCCATGCGCGCGATCGCCGCGTCGATCGCGAATCCGACGATGATGCCCGCGATGGCCATGATCAGTACGGTCACGTGGGGCTCCTCGATCCGATGATCGGCAGCAGCATAGCAATCTTGTGTAGGGGATTCGCGTAGGGCCTACGGCCCGTACGGATTACGGCCGCGTCCGCCACGCCGGGTGCGAGGTATCGAGCCAGGTGTTGGCGAGGTCCTGGTTGCTCCCGTACCAGATCGGCATCGGATAGTTGCGCACGTAGCCCCACGAGAGCCGCCGCTCGACCGGCGCGGCGAATCTCGATGCGCGCGTTGACCTTCGCCAGCAGGTAGTTCTGAATGTCGAGGCCGATGCGACGGCGCGCGTCGTTGTCGAACTCCGCGCGCGATTTGTCGAGCATCGCGTCGAGCTGGGCGTCCTGCAGCCGGTACGAGTTCATGCGCTGGTCGCTGCGGAAGTGCGGGTACAGCCAGTCGTCGATGTCGACGCCGCCGTCCTCCAGCGCGAACGTGAACGGCGCCACGCCCTCCGTCGCGCCATCGATGTTGCGCCCGAGCGCCACGGTGATGAGACCGAAGCCGCTGGGGTCGATGACCGGAATGACGTTGATGCCGACCGCGCGAAGTTGCTGCTGCAGCGCACCGACGGCGCGCTCGGGTATCGATTTCGGGATGCCGGCGAACACGATCTTCATGTCCACGAGCGTCGGCCTGTCACCGAGCGCGGCCGTGAACAGCTTCTTCGCCTCGGCGATGTCAGCGGCGCGGCCGGCGCTGTCGTCGCGGTAGCCGGGCCGCTTCGTCAGGTCGTCGGGCGAGAGCGCCCAGCTGCCCATCGCCGGCGCCACCGGCCCGGTGACCTTCGCCGAAGCCCGGCCGTCCATCGCTGGGTACAGCAGTTCGATCAGCGCCTTCCGGTCGACGCCGAGGTGGATCGCGCGGCGGACGCGGTCGTCGTTGAACGGCGCCCGGTCGAGCAACAGCCGGCTGGCCAGCAATCCGCCGCCGTCCGTCTCGCCAAGCGCGATGTCGGCCAGGTTCGTCTTCTGTTCCGTGGCCACCGCCGCCGGATCCGGGAACCCCGTGGCGTCGACGAGCGTGCGATGGAACAGCACGCGCTGGTTGGCGTCGTCCTGCGGCGTGTAGACCGCGTCGTAGCCATCGAGGAACGGGCGGCCGCTGCCCGCGCCGTCGGGGTTGTCGTCGCGGGCGAACCAGTCCGGGTTGCGACGGAGCTTCACCGCGGTTTCCGGCTGCAGCGCCTCGAGCATGAACGGCCCCGTGCCGATCATCGCCAGATCGGTATACACGTGGTCCGTGGCATCGACGACGTCCGGCGAGATCACGAACGCGTGCCGCCCCGCGAGGAAGCGCGGGAACGGCGCGACCGGCCGCTCCAGCGTGATGCTCAGCGTGTGGCTGTCCTGCACGTCGATGCGGTCGATCGCGCTCCAGTTGCCCTGGCGGTAGAAGTTGCGCGCCTGCGGGCTGCTCGGGTCGGCCTGCCGCTCGATGCTGTATTTCACGTCGTCGGCCGTCAGTTCGCGTCCCGCGGTCTTCGGGTAGGCGACGCGGTACTTCGGCGCGTCGTGGAACCGCACGCCCTGCCGCAGCCGGATGATGTACGTCTGCTCGTCCGGCTGCTCGGGCATGCCGTCGGCGAGGTCGGGCGCGAGCGTGCCCGCGGCCTCGTCGTCGTAGCGCAGCACGCGGCTGAAGACGGCCGAGTGCATGTTGGCGACCGGACCCATCATCGTCAGGTGCGGGTCGAGCGAGTCCGTGATCATCGCGTCGAAGTTGAGGACGCGCATGATGCCGCCGCGCGATGCCACGGGGGCCAGCTGCGGCCTCGCGGGTGCCGTCGGCGTCGCGCTCTCCGACGCGCGCTTGCGTCCGCAGCCGACCACCGCCACCGCCGACGCGGCCGCCAGCGTGGCGCCCGATGACGCGAGGAACCGGCGCCGGGAGATCTTCCGTTTCATTCGGCGGCGTGCGCCCGTTCGTCGTGCGGCGCGGCGCGCCGTATCGGTCGCGTGGATGAGGCCTGCGTCAACGTGTTCAAGCGGACGCCCGGGTGAGCTCCGGCTCGCCGAGCGAGTCCTGGTCGCCCTTCCAGTCGCACCTGATGCACTTCGCCGCGCCACGTCCCGCCCCGACGAGCAGGCCGCCGCACGACGGGCACGGCTGCTTCAGCGGCCGCGTGCCGCTCGTGAAATCGCAGTTCGGGTAGTTGGCGCAGCCGTAGAATGTCCGCCCGCGCTTGCTCTTGCGCTCGATGATCTCGCCGGCGTCCTTCGGACACGGTATGCCGACCTTCTTGAGGATCGGCCGGCGGCCCGTGCACTCCGGGTAGCGCGAGCACGCCAGGAACTGGCCGAAGCGGCCGCGCTTGATCACCATCGGCGACTGGCACAGGTCGCAGATCTCGTTCGTCGCCTCGGGCTCCTGCGCCTCCTCGCCGACCGGCCGCGCGTTCTTGCACTCCGGGTAGCCGGAGCACGCGAGGAACTGGCCGAAGCGGCCCCAGCGCACGATCATCGGCCGGCCGCACTTCTCGCACTTCTCGTCGGTCTCCTGCTCGACGCGCGGCGCGTCGGCCGCGGCCGCCAGCGCCTCTTCGAGCGGCGCGTAGAACTCCTGCACGACGGGCGGCCACGTGCGCTCGCCGCTCGCGACCTCGTCGAGTTCGTCCTCCATGCGCGCCGTGAAGCCGATGTCGACGACGCCGGGGAACCGCTCGGCGAGCAGGTCGGCGACGACGCAGCCGAGCTCCTGCGGCCGCAGTGCGCGGCCTTCCTTCTTGATGTAGCCGCGGTCCTGGATGGTCGACATAATCGGCGCGTACGTCGACGGCCGGCCGATGCCGTTCTCCTCGAGCGCCTTGACGAGCGTCGCCTCGGTGTAGCGCGGCGGCGGCTCTGTGAAGTGCTGGTCCGGCTTCACCGCGAGCAGGCGCAGCAGTTCGTCGACGGTGAGGTCGGGAAGCGACTTCTCCTCGTCCTCGTCGGTGTCGACGTCGCGACCCTCGATGTACACCTGCCGGAAGCCGGGGAAGCGCATGTGGCTCGCCGAAGCCCGCAGCAGGTACGGCTTCTGGTGCGCCGGCGCCTTCGCGTCGATATCGACGCTCAGCTGGTCGAAGACGGCATCGGCCATCTGGCTCGCGACGAGCCGCTGCCAGATCAGGCTGTAGAGGCGGAACTGGTCGAGCGACAACGACTTCTTCATCGCCGCCGGCTCCCGGAAGACCGACGTCGGCCGGATCGCCTCGTGCGCTTCCTGCGCGCCCTTCGACTTCGTCTTGTAATAGCGCGGTTCGCCCGGGACGAAGTCGCCGCCGAACTTGCCGCCGATGAACCGCCGCGCCTCCTCGCGCGCCACCTGCGCGATGTTGAGCGAGTCGGTGCGCATATAGGTAATGAGACCGACGTGCCCCTGGCCCGGAACCTCGATGCCCTCGTACAGCTGCTGCGCGACCGCCATCGTGCGCTTGGCCGAGAAGCCGTAGCGGCGCGACGCCTCCTGCTGCAGCGTGCTCGTCGTGAACGGCGGCGATGGCCTGCGCAGCTGCTGCTTCCGCTTCACGTCGCGCACGGAGTAGGCGGACTCACGCAGGTCGGACGTAACGGCGTCAGCCGCCTCGGCGCTGCCGATCTCGGCCTTGCGCGTGCCCGGCAGCCCGGCAAGCCGTGCCGTGAACGCCGCATCATCGGCGTCCGCCGCCCGCGCCACCGTCGTATCGATGGTCCAGTACTCCTGCGGCACGAACGCCTCGATCTCGCGCTCGCGGTCGACGACCATGCGGAGGGCGACAGACTGGACGCGGCCGGCGCTGAGGCCCCAGCGGATCTTGTTCCACAGCAGTCGGCTCACCTTGTAGCCGACGAGGCGGTCCAGCACGCGCCGTGCCTGCTGCGCGTCGACGAGCTTCATGTCGATCTCGCGCGGGTGCTCGAACGCTGCCTTCACGGCGTCTGACGTGATCTCGTGGAACTCGACGCGGTGGTATGGCTTGCCGTCAAGCGCCATCGCTTCCAGCAGGTGCCAGGAGATGGCCTCGCCCTCGCGGTCGGGGTCAGTGGCCAGGTAGACGGTGCCGGCTTTCTTCGCCGCCTCCTTCAGCCCCTTCACCACGTCCTTCTTGTCGCGCGGGACGATGTACCGCGGCGCGAAGTCGTGCTCGACGTCGACGCCCAGTTGCGACTTCGGGAGGTCGCGGACGTGGCCGACCGAGGCCTTCACGTCGTAGTCCTTCCCGAGGATGCCCGAGAGTGTCCGTGCCTTCGCCGGTGATTCGACGATCACCAGGCTCTTCGCTTTTGCTTTCGCCATGTTTCCCTGCGTTTATCTCGAAGCCTGCCGGGCCCCGGTTGTTATACACGACCCGGCTCGCGACACAACAGTTCTTTTCGGTCGATGCCTTCCGAACCTGAATACGGCCCTGTGACTATGAAGTGCGGTCCCAGACTGCTGTTGGGCACCGTCAGGGGAGCGCTAGGCCCTCGATTGAGGGTAGCAGAATTGTCAAGGCGTCACGCCAGTTGGCGCAGCGGCGGGCGTCCGCGCCGGAGCCGGAGCTGAATCTGGCGATGAGCATGCTCGAAGCTAGCGGCCGGCCGTCGTTTCGCGCGCCCGGACGTAGTTCATGCGCCCGACCTGCCGCACCAGCCCCTTCAGTTCGAGCATCGCGAGCGCGCTCGTCACGGCCGCGACGGGCAGCCCCGACTCGCGCCGCAGCTCGTCGATGTGCGCCGGCTCGGCGGTCAGTAGCCGCAGCACGACGCTCTCCGTCTCGTCGGCCGGGATGATCTCGGTCATCTCGATCTGGTGCGACGCCATGCTGAGGTTCAGCTCGGCCAGCACGTCCTCGACGGTGAGCGTGAGCTTCGCCTCGCCGTCCTGGATCAGCTTGTTCGTGCCTCGCGAGTTCGGCGAGTAGATGCTGCCCGGTACGGCGAAGACCTCGCGGTTCTGCTCGAGCGCCTGTCGCGCGGTGATCAGCGCGCCGCTCTTCACGTCCCCCTCGACGACGAGGACGCCCAGGGAGATGCCGCTCAGGATGCGGTTCCGCCGCGGGAAGAACTCGCTGCGTGGCTGCGTGCCGAGCGCGTAGTCGCTGATCAGCGCGCCCTGCTCGACGATCTGCTCGGCCAGCTGCTTGTGCTCGGGCGGGTAGACCATATCGAGGCCGCAGGCCAGCACGCCGACCGTGCGCCCTCCCGCCTCGAGCGCCGCCCGGTGCGCGATCGCGTCGACGCCGCGCGCGAGGCCGCTGACGACGGTGATGCGGCTCGCCGCCAGCCCGCGCGCCATCTCATCGGCGACTTGCCGGCCGTACACGCTGACCCGGCGCGTGCCGACGACGGCCACGGCCCACTCGTCGGCCGGCTGGAGCGTCCCGCGGACGTACAGCACCGGCGGCCGGTCGTAGACCTCGAGCAGTTGCCGCGGGTATGCATCGTCGTGCCACGTGAGCGCGGTCACGCCGTGCTGCGCCAGCCGCTCCAGCTCGGCGTCGGGATCGACGGAGTCGCGGGCGGCCACACACGCCGACACGGTCGCCGGGTCGAGCCCCGCTGCCTTCAGCTCGCTGGCTGTGGCGCGCCACGCCTCCTCCAGCTGGCCGAAGTGCTCCTCGAGCTGCGCGACGCGCACCCGCCCGACGCGCGGCACCTTGCTGAAGGCAATCCAGTACTTACGTTCTACATCGTCCACACGGCCACTATAGGCTCCAAACGAGCGACTGGCTAGGGGGTAAGGTCACCCGTGGCCGACCGGACGGCCGGTGCTTCGGGCGAGAGCCGTCCGCTGGCGCTGCCGAGCCGGTACAGCCGCCAGTCGCCCTGCGCCCGCAACAGCGCGTAGCGCGCATCGATGAAGCCGTCCAACTCGGGGAACGGGGCATACGCCGCGTCGGAAACGACGATGTACACCGGCGGCCGCGCCTCGAGGTCTCGCATGATGTCCGGCTTGGCGTCCGGGATCAACTCGGCCAAGAACGACGAGTAGTACCGGGACGGGTTCGAGTAGCCGCCCGCCGCATACACCCACGGCAGCTCGCCCCAGGCGAACATCGAATCCCCCGCGCCGTCTTGCCGCGTGTACGAGACGATGTCGTTGACGGCGAGGACCTTGCCGTCGAAGCGGTACTCGTAGTCGAGGTCGCTCATCGTCCCCCACTGGTGGTTCACGAAGGTGCGGTAGTAGCGCACCGGGTTGACCTGCTTGCGGACGCGAAACTCCGGCCCGAAGCGGCCGACGACGATCGCCGCCACGAGCACGCCCGCCACGGCAAGCAGCGTCCGCGAGAGGCCGTCGCGCTCCCATCGCAGCGGGTTCGATGCGACGACGAGCGCGCACGCAGGCGCCGCCTGCTGCAGGTAGTGCGGGAACGGGAACGTGCTCGATGTCGCGCCCGAGAACGTGAACCCGAGCCACACGACCGGTAGCGCGCCGAGCGTCACTTCTTGGCCGAGCTGGCGCCGCCGCACGAGCCACGCGAGCGCCATGAGCGGAGGCAGGTATCCGGCGAGGCGCAGGAATGGCGTCTCGGATGGAGCCCACTCCGAGTAGACGCGGAGCGAACCAGCGATCGCGTACCAGTACTGAGAGAACGCGCCGTCCGCGACGAACAGCGCGCTCCAAAGGATTTGCGGCGCGACGAACCCGCCGGCCAGCGCCAACAACCTCCCCCTCGGATGCTCGTGCATCGCCAGCACCATCACGGCGACCGCCGCGAGGTCGAACACGGCCACCTGCTTGAACCCCGCGGCGATGCCGAACATCGCGCCGGAGGCGAGGTAGCCGGCGACGCGCCGCTCCTCCGCACCGCGCTCGGCTAGCACGAACGCCAGCACGCCGAGCGACGTTGGCAGGATCATGAACGTCTCGGTGAGCGCGAGGTTTCCTTCGATCACGGGCGTGCCCATCGCGAACGCGAACAGCACGCCGGCCACGAGCGCGCCCCGCCGGCCGACGAGTTGTGCCGCAATGGCGATCACCGTCGCCTGCGTGGCAAGGACGCTGATCGTGGCCCACATGTGCAGCGCGAACACGCTCGAGCCGAACGTCGACTGGATCGCGGCGTACGTGAAGAAGATCAGCGGCGGCTTGTTGTCCCACGCCTGCGCGTAGAGCGTCCGCCCCTCGCGGACGTTCGTCGCCACGCCGGCGAAGATGCCCTCGTCGCCGTACCAGCGCGGCTCGAACAGCGACGCGTAGCGCAGCGCGAAAGCGAACGCGAGCGTCGCCGCGGCCAGCGCCAGGAACAGCCATCGCCCCTCGTGGCGGGCGGAGGAAGCTTGCATGTGGATTATCATATCGCGCTGTGCGTCGCCCGGTCGGCGCACGTACGGTTGCCGCAGACCATCGACCGATGTCAGAGACGTGGCAGGACGAGCGGTCGCAATCTGTAGCGGGGCTTTTCAGCCCGCGCGGAGCACCGTCACGGCGAGATGTGGTCGTGTTACCGTAGGGGCCCGGCCCGCTGCGCCCGCGCCAGCCATCACCCGTTCGCGGGGTCGCCCGCATGCTCGACGACGCGCGTCGCCCGCACCTTCTTGATGCGCCGGCCGAGCACGCTCAGCACGCGCAGCGTCAGCCCGTCGACGCGCACCTCGTCCCCGGCGATCGGCACCTTGCCGAGGTGGTGGTAGACGAAGCCGCCGATCGTGTCGTAGTCCTGGTCTTCCTCGTCGGGTTCGTACCCGAACAGTTCGGACAGCGCGTCGATGCTCACGCGCGCGTCGAGGATGGCCTCGGTGTCGGTGACGCGCTCGATCGGCGCCTCCTCGCGGTCGTACTCATCCTGGATTTCGCCGACGATCTCCTCGAGCAGGTCCTCGATCGTGACGAGACCCGCCGTGCCGCCGTACTCGTCGACGACGATGGCGATGTGCACCTTGCTCTGCCGCAGCTCGGCCAGCAGGTCGTCGACGCGCTTGGTCTCCGGGATGAAGTAGGGCGGCCGCGCGATTTCGGTGAGCGCCGGCCGCCGGTTCTCGGTGATGCAGCGCAGCAGGTCCTTCGCGTAGATGATGCCGACGATGTTGTCGACGGTGCCGTCGTACAGCGGGATGCGGCTGAACCCCTTCTCGACGATCAGCTTCAGCGCGTCGTCGATCGTGTCCTGCGCGTCCAGCGCGACGATGTCGATGCGCGGCGCCATGATCTCGCGCGCCGTCGTCTCGTCCATCTCGATGATGCCGCGGATCATCTGCCGCTCGTCTTCTTCGATCGGCTCGCCGTCCGTCTCGATGTTGGCCAGCCGAAGCAGTTCCTCCGTATCGTCGTCCGCCCGCGCCGCTTGCCCGTTGCGTGGCACGACGCCGGCGATGCCGCGGTTGATCGACCAGGCGAGCGGCCCGAACACGGTACGGAAGAACCGGATGAGCGGCAGCAGGCGCACGCCCCACGGCTCGGGGTGCCGCGCGACAGCGAGCCGCGACACTGCATCGAGCAGCATCACCGCGACGAGCGCCGATGCGCCGCCGGCCACGAGCGCGACCCACGTGTGGCCGGTCTCGCGCGTGATCAGGAAGATGCCGAGCGCCGTCGCCAGCACGACCGCGGCGTTGCGAGCCACCGACAACGCGCCGAGCGTCGACGCGCGCTCGTCGATGTACGTGTGCAGGATCTCCGCCCGCCGGCACGCCCCGGCCGGCCATCGCCCGCAGGCGCACGCGGCTCGCCGAGGCCACGCCCGCCTCGGCGGCGGCAACGAGTGCGACGAGCACGAGCGCCACCGCGAGCAGGATGATGCCCAGCACGGCGTCAGTGTCCAGGGGTCGACTCCTCGTGGCCGTCGTCGGCCTGCCGGCTGCGGATACGCGCCGGCGCGCCGATCGCGATCATGCCGTCGGGCACGTCGCGGTTGACGACCGAGCCGGCGCTCGTCGCCGCGCCGCGGCCGATGTTGACCGGCGCCACGAGCATCGTGTCGCTGCCGATGAAGGCGCCGTCGCCGATCGTCGTGCGGTGCTTCGAGACGCCGTCGTAGTTCGCGGTGATCGTGCCCGCGCCGATGTTGACGTCCTCCCCGACGTCCGCGTCGCCCACGTAGCTGAAGTGCCCCATCTTCGTGTTGCGGCCCAGCCGCGACGACTTCACCTCCGCGAAGTTGCCGATGTGCACGCCCTGGCCGATGCGCGAGCCGGGCCGCAGGTGGCTGTACGGCCCCATGTCGACGTCGGCCTCCAGTTCCGACTCCTCGATCATCGAGTAGCGCACGACGCAGCGGTCGCCGATGCGCGAGTCGCGGATGTGGCTGCCGGGGCCGATGACGCAGCCCGTGCCGATCGCCGTCGCGCCCTCGAGGTGCGTGTTCGGCGCGATCGTCGTGTCCGGCGCGATCGTCACGTGCGGCGTCGATGAACGTCGACGGCGGGTCGACGATCGTGACGCCGGCGAGCATGTGGCGGCGGCGGATGCGGTCGCGCACCGTCGCCTCGGCCTCGCGCCAGCTGCGCGCGGTCGTTGATGCCGCGGATCTCGGCCGTCTCGTCGGCGACGACGGCGACGGCCGGGTTGCCCTCGTCGAACGCCATCGCCGCCAGCTGCGTCAGGTAGCGCTCGCCGTTCGGCGCCGGTGCGATGCGCTCGACGTGCGGCCAGAGCCACTCTGCGCGCACGGCGTACTGGCCGGAGTTGATCGGCCGCGGCTCCGTGCGATCGATCTCCGCCGTCTCCTTCGTCTCGGCGATGCAGCGCACGCGGTCGCCGTCCAACTCGATGTAGCCGTACGCCTCGACCGGCGCGATCGCCGTCAGCAGCGCGAGGTCGGGCGAGGCGCTGCGCTCGCCCGAAACGGCGGCCATCAGCCGGCGCAGCGTCGACGGCAGCACGAGCGGCACGTCGCCGTTCATGATCAGAGATGTACGGCGCGTCGCCGGCCGCCTCCCGCGCGCACGCGACGGCATGCCCGGTGCCCAGCGGCTCGGCCTGCACGGCGAACCGCACGCCCTCGCCGGCCGCGTCGCGCACGGCGTCCGCCGCGGCGCCTTCGCCCACGACGACGATGCACTCGTCGACGCCCGCCTCCAGCGCGGCATCGATCACGTGGCGGACGATCGGCTTGCCAGCGAGAGGGTGCGCCACCTTCGGCAGCGCCGAGCGCATGCGCGTGCCCTGTCCGGCGGCCATGACGATGGCCACCCAGCTGGGCTTCACCTGCATCGTGGAATCGTGGGGAGGTTCGTCTGAATCTTTTTTCAACGTTGTGGCCGGGCCAGTCCGCTACGCGCGGGACATAATCGTCCGGTCGACGGATCGTATCGGCGGCAGTTGAAAGCTGTCAAGCATCGAAGCAGTATCCGGGGTGTCACGGCTGCGGCGCCGGCCATCGCCACGCGACCGCTGCGAACGCCCCCGCGACGAGAAGCGCCATCGGCGCGAAGCCGAGCGCCGTGCTGAGCCAGCCCGCGAACAGCGCCGCATACGCCGCCAGCAGCAGCGCCACGATGGTCGACTGCCGCTCGAAGCCGCGCGCCGCTTCGTCGCCCGGCGGGAAGAGGCCGCGCAGCGCGATCGCCGCCGGGATGAACAGGAGCATCAGGCTCTGCGTGTGCAGGTGCGGTGACACGAGCAGCGGGATGATCACCGCCAGCGCGTACGACTGGTCGGCGGCGATGCGCCCGTCCTGCGCCAGCTGCCAGCGCCGCCCGGCGACGACGTACGCCGCCCGCCGCCAGCACCAGCATCGCCGGCAACCACGCCGCCGTCGCGTCGCGACCGATGACGCTGACGATGAGGCCGCGCAGGTTCGACATGCGATCAGCGTTGACGCGCAGGTCGTCGCCCGCGCCGGGATAGTGCCACACGAAGCGCACGTTGTCGGCCAGCTCGCCCGGATGCGAGAGCAGCGCAGGCAGCACGAGCAGCACCGCACCCGCGACCGACAGCGCCGCTAGCGTGCGCCACTGCCGCCAGAACAGCAGCATCGGCACGACGCCGACGAGAAACTGCGGCTTCAGCAGCACCGCCGCCAGCACGACGCCGGCCGCGACCTCGCGATCGCGCCGCAGCAGCTGGTAGCCGCCGAACAGCGCCGCGAAGATGATGAAATCGACCTGCCCGAAGACCAGGTTCGCGACAACAGGCATCGAGCAGGCGAACACGGCGAGGAAGGTGCGCCTCGGCAACCGCGGCACGAGCGCCAGGTGCCGCTCGAGTGCGACGACGAGTGCCGCCAGCATGGCCACGTTCGCGCACAACCACAGCACGTACGCCGCCGCGAACGGCAGCCTCGAGATCGGCGCGAAGAACCACGCGGCGAACAGCGGCAGTGGGTAGCCCGTCGCTCGATCGAGCTCGCCGGGATAGACCGCGTGCTGGACGAACGACTGCACCGAGGCGTTGTACAGCCCGTCGGTCATGCCGTGCCGCACGATGTAGCCGGCCGCGTAGGAAGCTCAGGAAGTCGCCGCCAGCGCCGCCGCTGCCCGTCACGACGCGCACGATGCCCGCGATTGCGACGACAAGCGTCGCCACGAACGCAACGATCGCCAGGCTGCCCGCAACCGCAAGCGCGGGCGGCACGCCGTTCGCCGGGCGCGCGGGATTGAAGGCGTCGAGACGTGCCATCGTAGAAGTATCGGCGGAGCGGGAAGCGGCACGCAGGAAGCGGGAAACGGGAAGCGAGATGGCCGTGCAATGGGTGTCAGCACCCGGCCCGCGTCTTCCCGCTTCCCTCATCTCGCTTCCTGCTTCCATGGTCTCCCAATACAATGCCGCCATGAATTCCGACCAGATTCGCGAGACGTTCATCCGGTTCTACGTCGAAAACGGCCACCTGCAGATTCCCAGCGCCTCGCTGGTGCCGCATGGCGACCCGACGCTGCTCTTCACGAGCGCCGGCATGGTGCCGTTCAAGCCGTACTTCATGGGCCTCGCCGAAGCGCCCTCGAAGCGGATGGTCACCGTCCAGAAGTGCTTCCGGACCACCGACATCGACTCCGTCGGCGACTACAGCCACCTGACGTTCTTCGAGATGCTGGGCAATTTCAGCGTCGGCGACTACTTCAAGGAGGGCGCCATCGCCTTCGCCTGGGAGCTGCTCACCCAGCACTTCAAGCTGCCGAAGGAGTCGCTCTGGATCTCGATCTTCGAGACCGACGACGAGGCCCACGACCTCTGGCGGGCCATCGGCGTGCCCGAGGAGCGCATCAATCGCTACTCCGAGGAGCACAACTACTGGTTCAGCGGCGACGTCGGCCCCTGCGGCCCGAACAGCGAGATCTTCGTCGACCGCGGCCCCCGCGACACGTGCGAGTTCTGCCGCGCCGGCCGCTGCAAGCCCAACCTCGAGCCCGACTGCGGCCGCTTCCTCGAGATCTGGAACCTCGTCTTCATGACGCTCTACCAGGCCGAGGACGGCACCCGCACCGAGCTGCCGCGCAAGAACATCGACACCGGCTCCGGCCTCGAGCGCATGGCCTGCTTCCTGCAGGGCAAGGAGACCGTCTACGAGACCGACGTCTTCCGCGAGATCATCGCCCGCGTCGAAGCCGTGCTCCGGCAAGAGAGTACGGTGGGAGGACGAGGCGATCGACGTGGCGATCCGCATCGTCGCCGAGCACACGCGGGCGTGCGTCGTTCCTCATCACGGATGGCGTGCTGCCGTCGAACGAGGGGCGCGGCTACGTGCTGCGCCGCATCCTGCGGCGCGCCGTGTACCACCTGACGCAGCTGGCCTGGCGACAGCGAGATCGACCTGCTCGACAAGGTGGCCGAGGCCGTCATCGCGAAGATGGAGCGCGCGCACCCCGACCTCGCGCGATCGCGCCGAGTTCGTCACGCGCCTGCTCGCCGCCGAAGGAAGTTCGAAGTTCCGCGAGACGCTTGGAGCGCGGGCGATCGGGGACGGAACCTCGGCGGCATCCTTGAGGATGATCGCGCGTCAGAACGAAGAAGCGTGGCGTCGCGCGGCGCGCAGGACGTTCCGACCTGCTCTACGACACGTACGGCTTCCCGCTCGAACTGACGCAGGAGATCGCGCAACACGAAGGCTTCGCTGTCGACCTCGACAGGCTTCGAGCGCGAGATGGCGGCGCAGCGCGAGCGCGGCCGCGCCGCCGCGAAGTTCGACATCGAGGCGGATCGCGTCGAGGCGTATACGCAGCTGGCGCACATCCGCTCGCGCTTCGTTGGCTACGCCGCGACGCGGCACGACACCACCGTTGCCGCGATCATCGGCCCGGCAGGCGTCCAGGACGCCGCGGCCGAGGGCGACGACGTCGAGATCGTGCTGATCGAGACTCCGTTCTATCCCGAGGGCGGCGGCCAGGTCGGTGACATCGGCGAGATCGCGTCGCCGGCGGCGACCGTCCGCGTCGACGACACACAGTCGCCCGCCGAGGGCCTGATCGTGCATCGCGGCACCGTCGTCGGAGGCCGCATCGCCGTCAACGATGCGGTCACCGCCGCCGTCGACGAGCGCAACCGGCGCGCCAGCCAGCGCAACCACACCGCCACGCACCTGCTTCACGCGGCGCTGCGCCAGGTGCTCGGCACGCACGTCAAGCAGGCGGGGTCGCTCGTCGCGCCCGACCGGCTGCGCTTCGACTTCACACACATCGAGGCGACGAAGCCGGACGAGCTGGCGGCGGTGCAGCGGCTGGTCAACGAGAAGATCCGCGAGGACATCGACGTCCACTGGGAGGAGCAGTCCTACGACGACGCGCTCGCGAGCGGCGCGATGGCGCTCTTCGGCGAGAAGTATCAGGCGAAGGTGCGCGTCGTCGGCATCTGCGAGCCACCGTCCGCCGATGCGCACCACCAGGAGCCACGCTGCTTCAGCAAGGAGCTGTGCGGCGGCACGCACTGCGGCCGGACGGGCGAGATCGGCACCTTCGTCATCGCCAGCGAGAGCAGCGTCGGCTCTGGCCTGCGCCGCATCGAAGCGCTGACCGGCGCGCTCGCCGACGCCTTCGTGCTCGAGCAGCAGGCGGTCGTCGAGCCGGCTCGGCAAGCGTCTCAACGCGCCGACCGCCGAGCTGGAGGAGCGCATCGAGGCGCTGCAGGCCGAGCTCGACGCGGAACGCCGCCGCGCCCAGCAGCTCGAACGGCAGGCCGGCCGCGCCGAGGCGGGATCGCTCGTCGATGCGGCGGAGGACGTCGGCGGCGTGTCGCTGGTCGTCGCGCGCGTGCCGGCCGCGAACATCGAGGCGATGCGCGAGATCACGGACACGCTGCGCGACAAGCTCAAGAGCGCCGTCGTCGTGCTCGGCGCCGTCGTCAACGAGCGGCCGCTGTTCCTCGCGATGGTCACGCCCGACCTGACGGGCCGCGTCCACGCCGGCAACCTGCTGCGCGAGGTGGCGGCCGTCGCCGGCGGCGGCGGCGGTGGCCGGCCCGACATGGCGCAGGCCGGCGGCAAGGACGCCTCGAAGCTCGATGCGGCGCTCGAGACCGCGCGCACCGCCGCGCGCCGCCTGCTCGGTGAGGCCCACGGATGACGGGCGACGCCGTCGCACGGGGCACAGCCGCCCCCGCCTGTGCGTTCTTCAGGACGCTTCCCCGTGGCGCGGGCTTTCAGCCCGCGCGACCCGGGGTACGGGCATGACGCCTGGCGCCGGCGACCGGCCGCGCCGCATGCTCGGCCTCGACGTCGGCGATCGCCGCATTGGCGTCGCCGCGAGCGACGGCCAGCTCGCCGTGCCGCTCGCTATCATCGAACACGAGAACCGCAGCGCGGACCTCGATCGCGTCGCCGCGATCGCACACGAGCAGGAGGCACAGGCGATCGTCGTCGGGCTGCCGATCACCATGGCGGGTCAGGAGGGCGAGCAGGCGCGCAAGACGCGCCGCTTCGGCGATGCGCTCGCGCGCCGAGTCGACGTCCCCGTCATCTACCACGACGAGCGCATGTCGACGCTGCAGGTCGTCGGCGCGGCGGGCGCACGCGTCACCGGTGCCACGTCGGCGCGCAAACGACGCGAGAAGCCGCGCATCGATGACCTCGCCGCCGCCGTGATCCTCCAGAGCTACCTCGACACGCTCGCGCCGCCGCGGGAGCTGCCGTCGTGATCGTCTATCGCGCCGTGTGGGTTGTGGCCGTGACGATTGCGCTGCTCGCCGCGGCCGGCGCCGGTTGGGTCATCGTGCAGACGCCCGGCACCGTCTTCAGCAACGAGAGCGAGCACGCCATCCCGACGCAGACGGCGACGGGCGGCACCGTCTCGATCACCGTCGAGCAGGGCGAGAGCGCGCGCTCCATCGGCCACAAGCTCGCGGACCAGGGCGTCATCCGCAGCAGCCGCCTGTTCGAGGTGCTGGTCGCGCTCACCGGCGTCCAGGACAAACTCGAAGCCGGCGACTACGAGTTCGAAACGGGCACGCCGGCGATCGAAGCCGTCCACCGCATCGCCGAGGGCAAGACCGCCTCGCGCGACGTCGTCATCCCCGAGGGCCGCCGCGCCGAGGAGGTGGGCGAGATCCTCCAGCAGGCCGGTGTCGTCGACAAGCAGGCGTTTCTCGCTGCGCTCGTCAAGTCCCAGTACAACGAGCTGTTCCTCGCGCAGTCGTCGTCGACCGGCCTCGATGGCTTCCTCTTCCCGGCCAAGTACTCGTTCAGCCGCGGCGTCAACGCCAGCGATGTCGTCGACCGCATGCTGCAGGCATTCCAGGACCAGGTCGCGTCGCAGTTGCAGCTCGAGGGCCAGACGATGACGCTCGACCAGGTCGTCACGCTCGCATCGATCGTCGAACGCGAGGCGCAGGATCCGTCGGAGCGCCCGATCATCGCCAGTGTGTTCCTGAACCGGCTGCGTCTCGGCATCGCGCTCGAGGCCGACCCGACGGTGCAGTACGGGCTGACGCAGTTCTCGCTGAGCGTCGACGCGTACGGCTGGTGGAAGAAGGACCTGACTCTCGACGACCTGAAGGTGGATTCGCCGTACAATACGTACGTCCATCCCGGCCTGCCGCCCGGGCCGATCGCCAACCCGGGCCTCGACTCCATTCTCGCCGTGGTGCGGCCGGCGCGGACGAACTACCTCTTCTTCGTCGCGAAGAACGACGGCACCGGCCAGCACGCCTTCGCGGAGACGCTCGAAGAGCACCTGGCGAACATCCAGAAGTACCAGCACTAGAAGGACGATGCCGTGACGAAGCGCGCCGGACTCATCGGACATCCGCTCGGGCACTCGATCAGCCCCGCGATCTTCGCCGCGGCCTTCGCCGCCGCCGGCGTCGACGCCACGTACGAGCCGTGGGACACCGAGCCCGGCGTCCTCGCCGCGCGCATCGAGGCGCTACGCGGCGACGGTTTCCTCGGCGCCAGCGTCACGATCCCGTTCAAGCAGGCCGTCGTGCCGCTGCTCGACCGCACAGAGGCGGCGGCGACGACCGCCGGCGCCGTCAACACGATCGTCCACCAGTCCGGCAAGCTCGTCGGCCACAACACCGACGTCGCCGGCTTCGCGCGCGCGCTGAAGGAAGATGCCGGGTTCGACGCGCGCGGCAAGCGCTGCGTCCTGCTCGGTAGCGGCGGCGCGGCGCGCGCCGTCGGCCTCGCCCTCGTCGAGGCGGGCGCGAGCGTGGTCTACGTCGTCGGACGCCAGCCGCGCAAGATCGAGGCGCTGGTGCTGACGCTGAAGCCGCTCACTCAGCCCGGCACGACGATCTCGTGGGCGTACTGGGGCGACGGCTCGTTCCTGCGATCGGTCGCCGAGGCTGACCTCGTTGTCAACTGCACCCCTGTCGGCACGGCGGGATCGCCGATGGCCGGCGAGTCGCCGATCCAGGCGACGCTCATCGCCGCCGGCTGCACCGTGTTCGACCTCGTCTACAACCCGACGCCGACGCCGCTCGTCGCGGCCGCCGAGGCGCGCGGCGCGAAGGCCGTTGGCGGCCTCGGCATGCTCGTCTACCAGGCGGCCGAGCAATTCAAGCTCTGGACCGGCAAGAACGCCGACGTCGCCGTCATGCTCAAGGCCGCGAAAGCCGCGCTCGCCACGGCATGATCCCGCCGAATCGACGCGTGTAGCGCGGGCTTTCCAGCCCGCGCGGTCGTCGGCTCACCACCCCTCGTTGCGAACGCCCGCAACGCATGTGAGGACAGCCGCCCCCGGCTGTCCTGATCTCCGGCTCGCGCTCGCGCCCCCTATTCGCCACCGTAGCGCGGGCTTTCCAGCCCGCGCGGTCGCCGGCTCACCGCCCCTCGTTGCGAACGCCCGCAATGCATGTGGGGACAGCCGCCCCCGGCTGTCCTGATCTCCGGCTCGCGCTCGCGCCCGGTATTCACCACCGTAGAGCGGGCTTTCCAGCCCGCGCGGTCGTCGGCTCACCACCCCTCGTTGCGAACGCCCGCAATGCATGTGGGGACAGCCGCCCCCGGCTGTCCTGATCTCCGGCTCGCGCTCGCGCCCCGCATTCACCACCGTAGCGCGGGCTTTCCAGCCCGCGCCGCACTCCCCCAACTCAGCACGCCGCTCGGTCGGCGCGCCGCCACGGGGGATAGCCGCCCCCGGCTGTCCTTCTCCCCGGCTCACCCCGTCCGCCCGGCTTCTCCCGCGTCCCGCGTCTCGCGTCCCGCGCCCCACATCCACTCAACGACCATCTGCCATACTTCCCCCATGGTTCCTCCGCTGCTTGCCGCCTCCGACTACGGCATCATGGTGGGCATCGGCATCGTGCTGCTGCTGTTCCTCGTCGTCGCCTGGGTCATCGTGCAGGGGACGCGCGCGCAGCTCGCCTGGCGCGCGCAGGTCGATGCCGGCGACGTCAGCGCGATCCAGACGCTGGTCAGCGAGGAAGTCACCCGCTGGAAGACGGCGCGCATGCCGAAGGGCGTCTCGCCCGGGCTCTGGCACGGCGTTCAGAGCGCCGAGTTGATCGATGTCAAGCCGGAGGGCGTGCGCCTCAGCGCCTCGGCCGAAGGGCAGTACGCATTGGTCGACGGCACGCGCCGCGAGGTGACGAGCTCCCTCGACGAGGCGTTCGCCCTCACCGCCCGCCTCGCGGACATGGTGATGTACGATATCCCGAACGTGAAGCTGCCATACGCCCAGGTCGACATCTACAGCACCTTCCGCGACGAGACCGGCTCGGCGCAGCGCTGCATCATGTCGACGCTCTGCGAGCGCCAGACGGCTGATGCCGTCGACTGGGACGAGATGTCGGGCGAGGAGATCGTGCGCGCGTTCGGCGGCCGCTTCTCGCTCGACGACCACGGCAATCCGAACCCCATCGACCCCGATGCGCCGGCCGGTGGCGTGCCGGCCGTGTTCTACAAGGACTGACGAGTGCTGCGCTTCCTCACCGCCGGCGAGTCCCATGGCAAGGGCCTGATCGCGGTCATCGAGGGCATGCCCGCCGGGCTGCCTCTGTCGGAGGACTACGTCGCTGACGACCTGCGGCGTCGCCAGGGCGGCTACGGCCGTGGCCGCCGCCAGAAGATCGAGCAGGACCGCGCCGAGATCATGTCCGGCGTGCGCCACGGCCTGACGCTCGGCAGCCCGATCTCGCTGCTCATCCTCAACCGCGACTGGGTCAACTGGACCGAGGCGATGTCAGTCAACCCGATCGAGGGCGACGTCGAGAAGGTGACCCGCCTCCGCCCCGGCCACGCCGACCTCGCCGGCGCGATGAAGTACGACTTCGACGACGTGCGCAACGTGCTCGAGCGCGCCAGCGCGCGCGAGACGGCGGCCCGCGTCGCCGTCGGCGCCGTATGCAAGCGCTTCCTCGAGTCATTCGGCATGGCGTTCCGCAGCCACACCGTACGCATCGGTGCCGTCGAGGCCGACGTGCCCGCCGAGATCGACTGGCCCGCCGTCGAGGAGTCGCCCGTGCGCTGCGCCGACGCTGCCGGCAGTTCGCGCATGGTCGCCGCCATCGACGAGGCGCGCAACGCCGGCGACACGCTCGGCGGCGTCGTCGAGGGCCGCGTGACAAACGTGCCGATCGGCCTCGGCAGTCACGTGCACTGGGACCGGAAGATCGATGGCCTGCTCGCGCAGGCGCTGATGAGCATCCACAGCGTCAAGGGCGTCGAGATCGGCGGCGGTTTCGCTGCATCGGCTCGGATGGGATCGCAGGTGCACGACGTCATCCTGCCGCGCGAGCAGTGGACGGATCGGCCGTGGGCGCGCGCCACGAACAGCGCCGGCGGCACCGAAGGCGGTATCACCGACGGACAGGACATCGTCGTCCGCGTCGCGCTCAAGCCGATTGCGACGCTCCCGCGCTCACTGCCATCGGCCGACCTGCACACCGGCGAGGAGATCGCCGCGCATTACGAGCGCAGCGACGTTTGCGTCGTCGCCGCGGCCGGCGTCATCGTCGAGGCCATGTGCGCCATCGTGCTGGCGGCGGCCGCGCTCGAGAAGTTCGGCGGCGATTCGATGGACGAGACCCTTCGCAACTGGCGCGCGTTCGAGGCCACGGCCGTCCCCCGCGACCTGCGCGAGGGCTAATCCCCCGTCAACGTCCGTTACGTCGTGTGCGCCCGCGCCCCGGCAGTCGCATCGTCACTTCACATTGAGGATGTCCGGCACCTGACAGCCGCGCGCCGTCCGTATACGATGAGTGTGCGAGGCGCGACGCGGCTGACGGATGCCGCACAGGTGCCCCTCGCCGGGGTGGCGGCGCAGGACCTCCACGTCGATGATCCAGCCGAGGGGAGCGCGCGATCGGAAGCGGCTCGTCTCTAGAGAAGGGATGCGCGGGCCAACCGCGCGCACGGCGATGAATTACGACCAGATCTGGCTCATCGGCTTCTCCGGGACGGGCAAGTCACGGCTGGTACGCGCTCTCGCCGCCGCGCTCGATTGGGAGGCGGTCGACCTCGACAAGCTCATTGAGGAGCGCGCCGCCGAGACCATTCCCGCCATGTTCCGTCATCGAGGCGAGGCGGCGTTCCGCGACCTGGAGTCCACTGTGCTCGAAGAGACGGCGCAGCGATCGCGCATCGTCGTCGCGACGGGCGGCGGCGCCGTGATCGCCGAACGCAACCGCGAGGCGATGCACCGCCGCGGCTTTGTCGCCTGCCTTGACGCGCGGCCCGAGACGATCCTCGAGCGGCTGCAGAAGTCCGGCGCGGAAGCGTCGGAGCGCCCGCTGTTGCAGGGCGGCGATCCGATCGCGAAGATCATCGAGATCAAGTCGGCGCGCCAGCCCTTGTACGCGCAGTCCGACTTCATCATTCAGACCGACGAGATGACGCCCGACCAGGTGACGCACCAGGTTCTGCTGGCCTTCCGCGAGCGCACCGCCGTGGCCGGGAGCACTGCGTGATCCGCGTCACCGCCCGCAGCGGCGCGTACGACGTGCACTGCCGCTGGGGGGCGTTGGACGATCTCGGCGCGCTCATGCGCGACGCCGGGCTGCAAGGCTCGGCGTTTGTCGTTTCCGACGATGCTGTGGCGGCGCTCTACGGCGATCGCGCCGCCGATTCGCTGCGCGCCGCAGGCTTCGAGCCGTCTGTCTTCACGTTTCCCGCTGGCGAACAGAGCAAGTCGCTCGAGACGGTCTCGCGCGTCTACGACTGGCTGCTCGACGGCCGCGCCGAGCGATCGTCGCCCGTCGTCGCGCTCGGCGGCGGCGTCGCCGGCGACCTCGGCGGCTTCGCGGCGGCGACGTACCTCCGCGGCGTGCCGTTCGTCCAGGCGCCGACGTCGCTGCTGGCGATGGTCGATGCCTCGATCGGCGGAAAGGTCGGCGTCGACCACCCACGCGGCAAGAACCTGGTCGGCGCCTTCTACGCGCCGGCGCTCGTCGTGCAGGACACCAGCTCGCTGGCGTCGCTGCCACCGCGCTCGCTGCGCGAGGGCTTCGCCGAGGCGATTAAGCACGGCCTGATCATGGATCCGCCGATGCTCGGCGTGCTGGAGCGCGATGCGGCGCGCCTGCTCGCCGTCGAGCCCGAGTTGACGACCGAGATCGTCGCCCGCAACGCCGCGCTCAAGGCCGCCGTCGTCTCCGAAGACGAGCGCGAGGGCGGCCGCCGCATGATCCTGAACTACGGCCACACCATCGGCCACGCGATCGAGGCCGCATGCGGCTACCGCGGCATCCTGCACGGCGAGGCGATTAGCGCCGGCATGATGGCCGCCGCCGAAATTGGCCGGCGCATCGGCGTCACGCCCGCCGCCGTCGGCAAGCGCCAGCTCGCCCTGTTCGAGATCTACGGCCTGCCGCTGCGCCACGTCGGCCTCGACGTCGACGCCGTGCTCGCGGCGACGCTCCACGACAAGAAGGTGGCGGCGAAGCGCGTGCGCTGGGTGCTGCTCGAAGACTTCGGCCGCCCCGTCATCCGCGACGACGTCCCCGACAACGTCGTCCGCGACGTGCTGGCGACGATTCTAACCTGACCGCGTGACGCGGGCTTTCAGCCCGCGCCACGCCTGAAACCCACAAACTGTCATGCTGAGCGCCAGCGAAGCATCTTCCCCGCCCGGCCGCGCCCGCCTGACCCTCGCGCCGAGCGTCCGCCCCACCGACCTCCGACCTCTACCTACCCCACCTGCACGGTCACCTTGATCGCCCCGCTCGACTTGTCGTCCGCCGCGGCGTACGCCCGCGCGACGTCGTCCAGCGGGAAGCGGTGCGTGATCATCGGTCGGAGATGCTCGGCGCCGCGCCGCATGATCTCGATGGCGAGCTCGTAGTCAGACCGGCGGCCCGGCCGGCCGTAGCAGTTGGAGCCGACGATGCGCGCTTCCTTCAGGAAGAACAGGATCGGGTGAATCGATACCGGCTTCGTGAACGCGCCCAGCACGCTGATCCGTCCACCGACGCCGACGACGCCGAGCGCCTGCCCGAGCGTCGCGGCTTCGCCCCCGACCGTCTCGACGACGACGTCAGCGCCGCCGAGCGCGGACGTCAGCTGCGCGACGCCGCCGTCCGTCGCCTCGAACACCGCGTCCGCGCCGAGCGCCTGCGCCATCGCCCGCTGCTGTGGATGTCGCGCCGTCGCGGCGACGTACGTCGCGCCCATCGCCTTCGCGGCGGCGATCGCCATCAGTCCGATCGTCCCTGCTCCGAGCACGCCCACCTTCTCGCCGAACCGCAGGTCGACGAGCCGCAGCCCGTGTACCGCGACGGCGAGCGGCTCGCACAGCGCGCCCAGTTCGAAGTCGATCTCCTCGGGCAGGCGGTAGAGCGCGTATGCGGGCACCGTCATGTACTCGCGCAGCCCGCCGGGCATGTTGATGCCGTAGCCCTTGCGGGACGGGCAGAGGTGGTAATTGCCGGAGCGGCACTGCTCGCACGTCAGGCAGACGACGAACAACTCGAGCGCCACCCGGTCGCCGGTCGCGAACCCGCTGACGCTCTCACCCAGCTCCGCCACCTCCCCCGCGCACTCGTGGCCGAGCACCGAACCCGGCGGTACGGGGAACTCGCCCCGATAGAAGTGCAGGTCGCTGCCGCAAACGCCGACGTTGCGCACCCGGATCAGCACCTCGCCCGCCGCCGGTCGCGGCTGCTCGACCTCGCGCACTTCGAGCGTCCTCGGGCCCGTGATCACCGCCTGCTTCATCGTCCCACTCCCATTCCAGGCGACGCCCGTAGTCTCACACCAGCACCCGCGGACCATCAGCTCCGCCGAATCCCCGGCCGAGTTCAACGCCCGTCTTCAGCACTTTCCTCGCTCGGAGCTCCCCTTCCCTCGCAGGGAAGCGGCCGGCGGTTAGGTCTGCCCGTCGACTGATAGCCGACAGCTGACAGCTGATGGCTGACAGCTGACAGACTCGCCTAACGAGGCTTCGTTATCATGGTCGAGTGAAAGCACTGAATCAACCGGAGAGCTGGTGGGGCTGGCACGGCTACAACCACCCGGAGCCGCTCTCGATCACCGAGATCCTCCGCGCCGGCACGATGCCACCCCGGCTGGCCGCGGTGTTCTGGCTGGCCGTGGAGCGCGGCTTGTCGCTCATCCTCGCGGCGGATCCGCCCGGCGCCGGCAAGACGACGATCCTCACCGCTCTGCTCGCGTTCGCGCACCCCGACGCCTCGGTGTACTTCACGCGCGGCTGGGGCGAGCAGTTCCGCCTGCCGCCGCCCGATGCCGAGTCGCCGACGTACCTGCTGGTCAACGAGATCAGCGACCACCTGCCGGTCTACTCCTGGGGCCCCTACGTCCAGCGTGCCTTCGAGCTCATGGCCGATGGCTATTCGCTCGCCTCCACGATGCACGCCAATACGGTCGACGGCGTAATCGAGCAACTCGTCGAAGAGTGCGACGTGCCGCGGCAGCTCGTCGGGCACCTGGCGCTGGTCGTGCCGATCCACGTCGGCGCGTCGTCGGGTCGGCGCATCCGCCGTGTCAGCGAGGTCGCCGTGCTCGAGCCGCTCGCCGGCGGCTACGACCGCCACACCATCGCACGATGGCAGCCCGGCGACGATGCCTTCGACGTGCTGACGACCCCGGCCGAGATCAACGCCATCGCCCGCCGCCTCGGCATGGACGACGCCGCGTTCCTCGACGGCCTTGCCCGCCGCGAGCGATTCCTCGATCAGTTGCTGCAGGATGGCGCGGACGAGATCGACGACGTCCAGGAGCGCATCCTGTCATTTTCCGGCCACAGCGCGCCGCGATCCTAGAGGCGACCGGCGATCGGACATCGGCCGCCCGGGACAGGACACTACGAACTACAAACTACGAACTACAAACTCGTTGGCCCTACCCCAAGGCATTCGGCGGCGTCACAATGGAGCGAATCAACATCCCAGTGCTGAAAGGACGGCGGCATGGCAACGCGCATCGGCATCAACGGCTTCGGCCGCATCGGACGGCAGGTGCTCAAGGCGATCAAGGAGCGCCACGGCAGCGAGCTGGAGGTTGTCGCGGTCAATGACCTCGTCGACAACAAGACGAACGCCCACCTGCTGAAGTACGACTCCAACTACGGCCGGTTCCCGGGCACCGTGGAGGTAGGCGAGAGCGGCCTCATCGTCGATGGCAAGCCGGTCAGCGTCTTCGCCGAGAAGGATCCGGGCGCCATCCCGTGGGGCAAGGCCGGCGTCCAGATCGTCCTCGAGTCCACCGGCTTCTTCACCGATGCGAACCTCGCGCGCGCGCATCTCCACGACGGCGTCAAGAAGGTGCTCATCTCCGCGCCCGCGAAGAACGAGGACGTGACCATCGTCCTCGGCGTCAACGCCGAGAAGTACGACGCATCGAAGCACAACGTCATCTCCAACGCCTCCTGCACGACGAACGGCCTCGCACCGACCGTCAAGGTCCTGCTCGACAACTTCGGCATCATCAAGGGCCAGATGACGACGATCCACGCCTACACCAACTCGCAGCGACTGCTCGACATGCAGTCGAAGGACCTTCGCGAGGCGCGCGCGGCCGCGCTGAACATCGCTCCGGCTTCGACGGGCGCGGCGCGAGCACTCAAGCTCGTCATCCCCGAGATTGAAGGGAAGATCGACGGCGCCGCCTACCGGGTGCCGACGCCGACCGTCTCCATCGTCGAGGTCGTGTGCCTCGTCGAGAAGGCGACGACGAAAGAAGCCATCAACGACGCTATGCGCAAGGCCGCCGCCGGGCCGATGAAGGGCATCCTCGCCGTGACCGACGAGCCGCTCGTGTCGATGGACCTGAAGGGCGACCCGCACTCGTCCATCGTCGACGCGCTCACGACGAACGTCGTCGGCGGCGACCTTGTGAAGGTCGCCTCGTGGTACGACAACGAGTGGGGCTACTCGTGCCGCCTGTCCGACCTGTGCGCGTTCGTCGCCGGCAAGGGGCTGTAGCCTCGGGCTCGATGTGCCGCAGTGAGCAACCACGCGAGGGCCGGGAGACCGGCCCTCGACCATGTCCGATGATGAAACGAGGACGATGACGATCCCGCTTCGACAGGCGCAGGCGCCTCCGCCTCGTGACGACGGCCCGTACCGGCCGTTCCTGTTCGCGAGTCTCGCGCTCGGCATCGGCGGCGGCTTCATGCTCGCCACGCTGTTGCCGCTCGCGCAGACGCTGGAGTGGGGTTGGGGACTGCACTGGATTGCCTTCGTTCAGGCGCACGGCCAGCTGCAGATGATCGGCTTCGCCGGGCTGTTCGTCATGGGCATGTCGATGCGCGTCGCCCCGCGCTTCACCGGAAGGCCACTGCCGTATCCGGCGATGGCGCGCGCGATCATGCCGATCGTCGCAGCGAGCCTGGTCCTGCGCTCGCTCGCCGAGCCGGCCAACGACAGCGTCGGTCGCGATGCCGGCCTGCTGGTCTCCGCGGCGCTACTGCTCGCGGCCGCGGCGGCATTCGCGGCCGTGATGCTTCGCCTGCTCGTGCATCCCGACAGCAGGGCGCAGTCCGCGGGCTGGTTCCTCGTGCTCGGCGCGCTGGCCTACCTCGGCGGCGCCGTCCTCAACCTGCTGCAGGTCATCGACGTCGTGCGCGACGGCCTGCCGTTCGCGCCGCTGGCGCGCGAGCAATCGCAGGTGTTCGTGCAGTACTACGGCTTCCTGCTGCTGTTCATGGGCGGCATCGCCACCCGCGCCATCCCGACGTTCACCGGCAGGCCGCGCGCCGACCGTGCCGGACGCGTCACCGCACTCGTCCTGGCCGCCGGCGTCGCACTCGTCACCATCGCCGGCGCCTGGGCATCGTACGCCGATCTCTCCCGTCACGGAGTCGAGGTCGAAGCGCGGGTAGAGGATGCGGGCTTCGTTGTCGTCGCCGTCGCGCTGGCATCGATGGCGTGGCTCACGGGCACCTTTCACCCGCGCGCCAACCGCGTCGCGCCGGCGTCGCAACTCCCGTTCCTCTTCGTGCGCGCCGCGATGGCATGGCTCGTTGCCGGCGCGGCGTTGCTGGCGTGGTACGGCGCGCGCGGCTTCATCCACGCCGAGGCCGCCGATGTCTACGAGGTGGACGCGGCGCGCCACGCCCTCACGATCGGCGTCACCACGATGATGGTCGTCGGGTTTGGCATGATGATCGTGCCGGAGTTCGCCGGCCGCCGCCTCCAGCACCCCGGCGAACGCCCGCTCGTGCTGGCGATGCTCGCCGCGCTCAACATCGCAACGGTGCTGCGCATCTGGCCGTCGATCGAAGGCATCGGCTGGCTGGCGAAGACGCGCTACTGGCCGATGGCCGCGGCCGGCGGCCTCGCGGAGGCCGTCGTCGTCATCTTCGCGCTGATGTTCGTCCAGAGCTACCTCGAACAGCGCCGCCCCGCCTGGGCCTCGCCGGAGGCGCTGGCCGCGCGCCGGACTGCGGGCGGGAAGCAGACATAAGAGCGGCCGTCTGCTGCCAACCGGCGGCCTGCGCCTATAATGCCCCCACGCCGCGCGGCCTCGCGGGCGATTCACCGGACACGGACGAGATGGCGAACGAAACGGTAGACGAACTGCGGACCGCCGCGCTCCAGACGCTTGCCCGGACTGCTGACCAGAAGGCGCTCGATGCGTGGCGCATCGAGTACCTCGGCCGTAAGGGACGTCTCACCGGCGTGCTGCGCGGACTCGCTGAACTTTCGATCGACGAGCGCAAGCGCGTCGGGGCGTCCGCCAACGCGCTCAAGGACCAACTGGAAACGGCGTACGAAGCACGCGCCGACGAGCTGCGGCGGGCGGCGATAACGGCGTCGATCGAGACCGGCAAGATAGACGTCACGCTGCCCGCGCGGCCGCATCGACGCGGCGGACTCCACCCGGTCACGCGCACCCTCCGCCGCATCCTCGATGCGTTCCGCTCGATGGGCTTCTCGGTCTACGAGGGCCCCGAGGTCGAGCTCGATTACTACAACTTCGAGGCGCTGCGCATCCCCGCCGACCACCCCGCGCGCGACATGTGGGACACGATGTGGGTCGACGAGCAGTCGGACGGCCGGAGGCCGCTGCTGCTGCGCACGCACACCTCGCCCGGCCAGATCCGCGTCATGGAGCAGCACAAGCCGCCGATCCGCGTCGCCGTGCCCGGCCGCGCCTACCGCTTCGAGGCGACCGATACCACGCACGAGTGGATGATGACGCAGGTCGAGATCCTCGCCATCGACGAGGGCCTCTCGCTGGCGCACCTGAAGGGCACGCTGCTCGCACTGATGCAGCACCTGTTCGGCGGCGACCGCAAGATTCGCCTCAATTGCTCCTACTTCCCGTTCGTCGAACCGGGAGCCGAGGTCGCGGTCGACTGCTTCGTCTGCAGCGGCGCGGGCTGCGCGGCCTGCCACCATACCGGCTGGATCGAGATGATGGGCGCCGGCATGGTGCATCCGGAGATCCTCGACTACATGGGTATCGATTCGGAGCGCTACACCGGCTTCGCGGCCGGACTCGGCGTGGAGCGGCTGGCGATGCAGCTGTACGGCGTCGACGACATCCGCCACTGGTATCAGAACGACCTGCGCCTGTTGCGCCAGTTCTAGGGACGACGAATGCGCGTTTCACTCAAGTGGCTGAGCGACTACGTCGACCTGCGCCTTTCCCCCGAGGATCTGGCGCACCGGCTGACGATGGCCGGCCTCGCCGTCGACACGATCGAGCGCACCGGCGGCGACTGGGGCGCCGACATCCGCGTCGGCAGCGTCGCCGCCGTCGAGCCGCACCCCAACGCCGACCGCCTGCGCCTCGCGACGGTCGACGTCGGCCCCGATGAGCGGCACCGCGTCGTCTGCGGCGCGCCGAACCTCGCCGTCGGCCAGAAGATCGCCTTCGCCACCGTCGGCGCGCGCGTGCGCGACGGGCACAGCGGCAAGGAGTCCGTCCTCAAGCCGGCCGTGATTCGCGGCGTCGAATCGGCCGGCATGGTGCTCAGCGAGCGCGAGCTTGGCCTGTCGGAAGACCACGAGGGCATCCTCGTGCTGCCGCCCGACGCGCCGCTCGGCCGGCCGCTTGCCGACGTCATCGGCGACACGATCTTCGAGATGTCGGTGACGCCGAACCGCGCCGACTGGCTCTCCGTGCTCGGCGTCGCGCGAGAGGTCGCCGCACTGACCGGCGCCGCCGTCCGCGAACCCTCGCTCGACTACGCCGAGGATGGCGCGCCGATCAAGGGCCGTGCCGCGGTCGACATCTACGCGCGCGACCTCTGCCGCCGCTACGTCGCGACGGTCGTCGACTGGCATCAAGCTCGGTCCGTCGCCCGCGTGGCTGCAGGAGCGGCTCGTGGCCCTCGGACAGCGCCCGATCAACAACGTCGTCGACGTGACGAACTACGTCATGCTCGAGCTCGGCCAGCCGCTGCACGCGTTCGACTACGACCGCATCACCGGCCACCACATCATCGTTCGCCGCGGCGAGGACGGCGAGCGCTTCACGACGCTCGACAACGAGGACCGGGAGTTGACGTCGGACATGCTGGTCATCGCTGACGAAGGCGGACCGGTCGCGCTCGCCGGCGTCATCGGCGGCCTCGAGAGCGAGGTGACGGACGCCACCGTCAACGTGCTGCTGGAGGCGGCGACGTTCTCCGGGCCGAGCATCCGCCGCACCGGTGCCGCCCTCCGCGTCCGCAGCGAAGCGTCGGCGCGGTTCGAGAAAGGCCTGCCGCCCGAACTGGCGATGATCGCTTCGAAGCGTGCGACGAAGCTGCTCGTCGAGGTCTGCGGCGGCAAAGCTGCGGCCGGCTGCGTCGACGTCTTCCCGGGCAAAGAGCGCGAGCGCCGCGTCGAGGTCCCGCGCGAGCGCATGGCGCGCGTGCTCGGCATCGACCCGCCGACGACAAAGGTGCGCGAGGTGCTGTCGGGCCTCGGCTTTTCCGCGCGCTGGATCCCGCCGGACCGCTACGTCGTGCGCGTGCCCTACTGGCGCCCCGACGTCCGCATCGCCGACGACGTCGCCGAGGAGGTCGCGCGTGTCATCGGTTACGACGAGATCCCGACGCTGCTGCTCGAAGGCGCAATTCCTGCGCCACTCGACCAGCCGCTGCGCGACCTGCGCGAGCGCGCCCGCGACGTGCTCGCTGCCGCCGGCATGCACGAGGTGATCTCGTACTCCCTCACCACGCTCGACGCCATCGCCCGCGTCATGTCGCGCGAAGAGTTGGCGATCTACCCGCCGTACCGCATGCGCAACCCGATCACTGCCGATCACGAGTACCTGCGTCCGACGCTGCGCGCTAGCCTGCTGCAGACGCTCGCCTCCAACCTGCGCTACCAGGAAGGCGAGGTCGCCATCTTCGAGACCGCGCGCACGTACCAGCGCCCCGACGAACGCCTGGCACAGTCCGGCCGGCCGTTCGGCGAGGAGTTGCTGCCGCTCGAAACCGAGCACGTCGCTGGCGTCGTCAGCGGCCGCCGGCTCGACCGCTGGGGCCGCCCCGGCGATGAGCAGCTCGACTTCTTCGACGCAAAGGCCTATGTCGAAGACCTGATGCGCGGCCTCGGCGCCGATGCGGAGTACGTGGCCGCCGGCGAGTTCGCGATGCTGCCTGGCCGCACGGCGGAGGTGCGCGTCGGCGGCGAGCGCGTCGGCGTCGTCGGGCAGGTGCACCCGGACGTCGCGGAGGCCTTCGGCGTCGAGCAGGAGGCGTTTCTCTTCGATGTCGCGCTCGACGCGTTGCTGCCCTTCGCCAAAGCGATCCGCAAGGCGGCGCCCGTCTCACGCTTCCCCGCCGTCGAGCAGGATCTGGCGCTGATCGTCGACCGCGACGTGGCGGCCGGCGATATCGCGCGCATCATCGAGGCAGCATCGCTCGTCCGCTCAGCGACGGTGTTCGACGTCTACACGGGCGACCAGGTGCCGGCCGGCAAGAAGTCGGTCGCCTTCTCCGTCGCCTACCAGTCCGACGACCACACCCTGACCGACGAAGAGGTCGCGAAGGCGCAGCGCAGGCTCCTCGAGCGCCTCCGCCGCGAATTCAACGCCGAGTTGCGCGCGTGACGCCAGTCACCAATCACCAGTAGCCTAGGTTCTAAGTCCCAGATTCTCAGCCCGCCGCGCCCCCGCCTCCTCGCTCACCACGCGGCCATCGAGCATGCGCACGATGCGGTCCGCGTGCTCGGCGACGTCGGGGTCGTGGGTCACCATCACGATCGTCAGTCCCTCGCGCTCGCGCAGCTCCTCAAGCAGCGCCAGCACGCGGTGACCTGCGTCGGAGTCGAGGTTGCCCGTCGGTTCGTCGGCGAGGAGGATCGGCGGCTCCATCGCGAGCGCTCGCGCAATGGCGACGCGCTGACGTTCGCCGCCGGACAGCTCGGTCGGCCGATGCGTCTCCTTGCCTGCCAGCCCGACCAACTCGAGCAGCCGTTCGGCGCGCTGCCGCCGCTCTCGCGCCGACGCAGCCAGCTCGAACATCGGCACCTGCACGTTCTCGCTGGCCGTGAGCGTCATCAGCAGGTTGTGCAACTGGAACACCATGCCGACCTCGCGCGAGCGGTAGCGGCTCAGGTTCGTCTCCTCGGCGAGGTCGCGCCCGTTGACGCGGATGCTGCCCGCGTCCGGCGCATCGAGCGCGCCAAGCAGGTGGAGCAGCGTCGACTTCCCGCAGCCGGATCTGCCGACGATGGCGATGAACTCGCCGCGCTGCACCATGAGTTCGGCGCCGTTGAGCGCGGGGATCAGCCCCTTCTCGAACTTCTTGACGACGCCGCGCACCTCGATGATCGGCTCACCGTTACTCATGGCGCAGCGCCTCCATCGGCGAGAGCCGCACGGCGCGGATCGCCGGATACACCGCGCCCGCCAGCGCCACCACGATGGCAACGACGAGCCCGCGCACGAAGATGTCGATGCCGTACGTCGGGTCGAGCAGCGATCGCACCGCCGGAAAGAGCATGACCGCCCGCGATGCGAGCACGCCAAGCCCGGAGCCAACGACGGCCGCGATGAGGCACAGCAGCAGCGACTCGCCGATGATCATGCGGAGGATGCGGCTGCCGCGCCATCCGACGGCGCGCAGGATGCCGATCTCGCGTGTCCGCTCGTACACCGACATCACCATCGTGTTCATCACGCCGATCGCGCCGATGCCCACCGCCAGCGCGGAGATCGCGAGGTTCAGCGCGTCCATCAGCACGATGCCCTGGTCGACGCGCGACATCTCACCGACGTTCGTGACCGTCGTCAGCAGCGGCGAGTCGTCGCGGATCGACGTCGCGACCGCCTCGGGGTCGAGGCCCGCTTTGACGGTCACGTAGACGGCCGTTACCGTGTCGCGTTTACCGGTCGCCTCCTGCAGCGAGCTGAGAGGCACAATGGCGCCGTTGTCTTCCCACGTGTTGCCGGTGTGGTAGATCGCCACGACGCGGTAGTCCCGCTTCTCGACGTTCACCGTGCCGCCAACGGACGCGTCCAGGTTGCCCGCCGCCCCGTCGCCGAGCATGATCTCGTCGGTCGCGCCGGTGCTGAGCGTCGAGCCATCGACGCAGTTGCGGCGGGCTCTTCGCGAGGTCCTCCGGCCGCACGCCGATCGTCGCGAAGTACGGGTTGTCGCCGACCTGTGTGATGTCGAACAGCGCCCGGATCGTGCGCTCGACGTCCGGCCGGCGGGCGACGGCGTCGGCCTCCTCCTCGGTCACGGTGCTGAGCGAGAGGTCGGCGGCGCCCTTGCGTGCGACGATGAAGTCGGAGTCGTACGCGCGGAGGATCTGCCCGGCCGTCTGTCTCAGCCCTCCGACGACGACGCCGAGCGCGACCACCGTCGTGATGCCGACGCTGATCCCCAGCACGGTGAGCGCGGTGCGCGCCCGCTGCCGCAGCAGGTTCTTCGCGATAAGCGCGATGAAGGTCATGCGAGCCTCCATCCCGATGCTATCGCCCAGCGTCCCGCCACCCGTAGAGCCAGTCCGCCCGAAATTGAGGCCCTACGGAAGCTGAATGGGGTATGGCGATCCAGAGTCTGGCTCTGGTGCTGATCCTTGGTTGTGGGTTGTGGATTCTAGGGTGTTGACTCTGGGTTCTCCGCGGGGTTGTACGGCTCGAAGCCAAGCAACTCGTCGATCGCTTCTTCGTCGAACCCGACGATCACCTCGCCGTCGATCACCGTCACGGGCGTGCCGCTGGCGCCCAGCTTGAGCATGTCCTCGCGAGCCGACGGGTCGACATCCACGTCGCGCTCGGTGTATCGCTGGCCGCGCGACTCGAGGTGCAGGCGCACCATCTCCGAGTACTCGCACCAGCCCTGCGTGAAGAGGACGATTTCATGGCTGCTCGTCGTCACACGGCCAGCGTATCGGCTACGGACGCGCAAGCGCGAGGTCTCGCGCCAGGGTGCAGATCCGCTGGCGGCAAACGCGATTTCCGGCAGCGTATACTGACCGATACACGTCCATGCGCTGAGCTGGATCGCAATCGGGTGAGAGGAGCCCCCCATGAAGATCGGCGCCCACGTCTCCACCGCGGGCGGCATTGCGACCGCGTTCGAACGCGCGGTGGCCATCGGCGCCGAGTGCATCCAGATCTTCGAGTCGGCACCGCAGCAGTGGGGCACCGCCCGCCTCGACGACGCCCAGGTGGCTGACTTCCGCGAGAAGATGGCCGCGTCCGGCATCGGGCCGGTGTTCATCCACGGCAAGTACCTGATGAACCTGGCAAGCGCAGATGCCAAGATCTTCAAGACGTCCGCCAGCACGCTCCGCAGCAGCCTGAATATCGCCGGCCGCATCGGCGCGCGGGGCGTCATCTTCCACACCGGCAGCCACAAGGGCCTCGGCCTCGAGGCGGTGTTCGAGCAGATCTGCGAGGCCGCCCGCTCCGTGCTGGCCGAAACGCCCGAAGACGCGTGGATGATCTTCGAGAACTCGGCCGGCCAGGGCGGCACCATCGGCTCCAAGTTCTCCGATCTCGGCCAGATCCTCAAGCGTATCGACAACCCGCGCGCGAAGGTGTGCATCGATACCTGCCACGCCTTCGCCGCCGGCTACGACCTCAGTAACGCCGCCGGCGTCGCGACGACGATGGCGGAGCTGGATCGCGAGATCGGCATCGAGAACGTGGCCGCGGTGCATTGCAACGACTCGAAGACTCCGCTCGGCGCTGGCCGCGATCTGCACGACAACATCGGTGCCGGCCACATCGGCCGCGCCGGCTTCGAGGCGATGCTCGCGCACCCCGCGTTCGCCGACATCCCCTTCCTGCTGGAGGTGCCTGGCTTCGGCATCGACGGCGCCGGCAAGGGCCCCGACAAGCCGAACCTCGACATCGTCAAGGAGATCCGCGCCGCCGTCGCGCCACCGGCCGTGAAGAAGAAGCGCAGGAAATAGTCGCGGCGGTTCGTACCCACCACGTGGCGCGGGCTTCTCAGCCCGCGCGAACCCCGAGCTGCCGCCCAAACATCGATTCACACCAGTGGCCGCGGAGCTTCAGGTCCGCCGAATCCCCGGTAACCGCCCTGCAACCGACCCGACGATACGCGCAGCCGATCTCAACTCCGCAGACGCCGTCAACTTCGCCGAGTCCCGTGGGACGATGCGATGCCACCGCCGACGTCATTGCAGCCGCGACCTGTGAACCGTGAACTGATATCTATGAACCACGAACCACCAGCTCGCCCTACGCCACGCCCGTGAGCACGGCCTCCGAGATCGGCACCTCGTACAGCTCGGACAGCAGCGTCAGGAACGCGTGCACGGCGCGCGTGTGCTTGCGGTTCTTGCGGAAGATCAGCGAGATCTGTCGGCGAGGCAGTTGCGCGTCGCTCACTGTGATCGGGCAGATGATCTTCTGGGCGAACTCTCGCTCGGTCGAGACTTTCGGCAGCAGCGCGATGCCCAGCCCTTCCTCGACCATCTTCTTCGTCGCCTCGATCGTGTCCAGTTCCATCAACGTGTGCGGCACGATGCCGTGCTGCCGGAACACGCCCTGGATCAGCTGGTTGTAGCTCGACCCCCGGTCGAACAGGATGAGCGACTCCCGTCCGACCTCCTCGATTTTGGCGACGCCGGCCTTCGCGAACCGGTGCTCCGGCGACGCGACGAGCACCAGGTCGTCCTCGTACAGCGGGATCGTCACGATCTCCGGGTGGTGGACCGTCCGCTCGAGCGCGCAATGCACGTCGTCGGACAGCACCATCTGCAGCACCTGCTCTGACCGGCCCGTCTGGACCGTCACCTCGACGCCCGGATACAGCGTGCAGTACTGCTTGAGGATCTTCGGCAGCACGTACGTGCTCACCGTCAGCGCCGAGCCAAGTTTCAGCGTGCCGATGTCGAGGTTGCGCATGCCGTCGAGGGCGTCGCGGCCCTCCTGAAGCGCCTTCAGCGCGCGGCGCGCGAACGGCAGGAACGTCGCGCCCATCTCGGTCAGCCGCACGCCGCGCCCGTTGCGTTCAAACAGCGCCTCGCCGAGGTCGCGCTCGAGCGACTGGATGCGCGCCGTGACCGATGGCTGCGTGAGGAAGAGCGCGTCGGCGGCCTTGCTGAAACTGCGCAGCTGCGCCACCTGTACGAACGCCTCGACCTGCCCGAGGTCCATGCTCGAATGCCTCTGCACTAGCGGCCCAAGGGCCGGCCGGTCGTCATGATCGACGCCGCGGAGTATCGGCGGTGTCTATAGAGCCCGTAGTGTCGCACCGATCCGCCTCGATTGCAAGAGTATCTCGCCAGGATCAGCGAATGCCGCTGTCGAAGCGAATCTCAATGGGTGCGACGTGGCCCTCGGTGACCGTGACCGTGACTTCGGACCCGTGCGGGAACGTGTCGCCGGACTCACCGACGACGCGATACTCGCCCGGCGAGAGGCGCACCGTGAATCGTCCGTCCGGGCCGGAGCGCGTTTCCGCCACCAGGATGTCGCCTTGCCAGATGGTGATACGCGCCTCGTACGGCCGGTCCGGGCACGGACTGTCGATGCGTTCGACGGGGCACGTCGGTCCGATCGTCACGATGCCGGCGATGCCCGTGTCGCCTGACGCCGGTGGCGTCGCCGTCGGTGCGGCCGGCACCCGGGAATTCGTCGCGGAGGCCGCGGGCGTCGGCGCGACCGCGGAGGCGATAGCCGTGGCAGAGGCGCGATCGGCGGTCGCGGCCGTTGTGGCGTTACTCGGCGTCGTTCGGGGTTCAGTGGCGGACCCGCAAGCGAACGCGGCCATCGCTGCTGCAGCGGCGGCCACGACGACCAGAGTTCGCCGACGTCTTCCCATCACGGCTCCAGCATGATCGATCCGTCTCTGGCCCTGCCACCGGACTGTTCGGTAGTGCGTCAGTTTGACTCGGAGTAAATCATGGCAAATGTAACCGAGGGCGCTCTACTCGTCGCCTTCAAAAATGAGGGGCAAAGCCAATTCAACCAAGGGTTCGGCGTCGGCGAGCAAGGCGAGGCTGTAGGAACCTGGGCCTTTGAACTCAAGCAGGATCTCAAGGTCGTGTCTGAGGCTGAAGGATTTGGCCCTCTCAGGCCACTCATACGTATGCTTCGCCACTTCAGACGTTGAGCCACTGGGGCCGTTGAGCCGACCCATCAAAGTGAACGGCCCCGGCTTGCCGTCGCAGAGAAACAAGACAAGCGCAAACTTCGGCAGACGGATGAACTGCTTTGGGTTGGCGGGGTAGTTCAGCGCGAGGATCGGCTGCCCTAACTCAAGCCCTTTCGTCGGATGGATTCGTGGGTCTTGGAAGAAACCTGCGCCCGTGACCTTCACCGTTGACTCCTTCCCGGTTCCCTGCCATAGTGCGGTATGCCTAAACGCTCAAGCAGGCCCGATGTAAACGAGATCGCCACGAGGATCACGGTTGAGGCCACTGGCGAGCCGCCGGCGAAGAACCCCGCCGCCGTTGCGCTGGGCCGCCTAGGTGGCCTCAAGGGCGGTAGGGCGAGAGCTGACAAGTTGAGCCCCAAGAAGCGGTCAGCCATCGCTAAACGGGCTGCTCAAGCTCGGTGGGCTCATCGCTCGCCTCCTGATCACCAGTAGCGCCTTTCACCCGTTTGGAGCGCGGATACCATTCCGCCAGCCCCCACTTGTTGCCGCCGACCTTAACAACCGTTCCACCCGTTCGTTCCTCGCGGAACAGCAGAGAGTAGACGGTTCCCGCAAAGCCCTTGCTGTCATTCAGGAGCCCATGCGCCTTAAGGGCTCGGGCGATCACAGGTGCCGCCGTAGGCTGCTTGACGATGCTCAGGTACTTCTTGGCGGCCGCGAGGATCGGCATGTTGAAGAACGCATCGGAAGGTAGTTCACCTGGCTTGCCAGGTGCCGCCGACCGACTCGCCGTCACCGACCAACCCGCCGTGGCCCCGGCATCGACAATCATCCGAATTGCGCGGATAGCAGTTTCGAGGGAATCCCGGCGCTGCTCCAAGTCCGCGAGGACCGCGTTGTAGTCGATTTCGTTCGTAGACATGCCTATGGCTCCAATCTCCCTGAACCTGTTATGATCAGGGCGAAATGTGACCGTCAGTGGCAGCCCCGACGGTCACACGAGAACCGGACCCCACGCGAGAGGCTGCCGATCAGCGTGGGGCCAATGTAGGGCCTTTTCATTGGGCCCTCCTCTAATGCGGTCGATGCTGGCTCTGATCCCCATCAGCGGCATCGACCGCTTTATTCTACTCCTATCCATGTGCAAGTCAAGCGCGTAGTGCGGGCGAGGCCACGACTCACCTGCACGTCATTTTGACGGCTCGCGTCGGAAGCCGCGCTTAGCAATGGTTACCAATTCTACTACCCCTACAAGAAGCC
Source organism: uncultured Chloroflexia bacterium (assembly GCA_963840385.1). GTDB lineage: Bacteria > Chloroflexota > Dehalococcoidia > DSTF01 > JACRBR01 > CAYJMJ01. The sequence continues at coordinate 300,774 of CAWIYS010000001.1, forward strand.
ATGCAGCGCACATTTTCGTATTGACAAAGCCTGACCGCTCAAGCATAATAAGGGCATGAACCGTTTGTCTACACCAGATCGTGAGCGCATCGTCGGGGCCCTGGTTGAAGGGAACTCCGTACGAGCGACGTGCAGAATGACGGGAGCTGCGAAGGGCACCGTTCTTAAGTTGCTCTCTGATCTCGGCTCGGCTTGCTCCTCCTACCAGGATTTGAACCTGCGAGGCCTCTACAGCCGCCGTATCGAGTGCGACGAGATTTGGGCCTTCTGCTACGCGAAAGCCAAGAACGTGCCGCAAGACCATCGCGGCGAATGGGGTTACGGCGATGTCTGGACATGGACAGCAATTGACGCCGACTCCAAGCTCATGATTTCATGGCTCGTGGGAGAACGGGGCGGAACGGATGCGAAGGCGTTTATGTGCGACTTGGTCGAGCGGCTGAATCAGCGGGTACAAGTCACCACGGACGGGCACCGCGCTTATCTGGATGCTGTGGAACTGGCCTTTGGCCGAGATGTTGACTACGCGGTGATCATCAAAGATTACGGCAAGAACCCCGACGAGCCCGAGACACGGTACAGCCCGTCCAAGTGCATCGGTGTAGACCGGCGCGTTGTTCAAGGGAACCCGGACAAACGCCATATCTCGACGAGCTACGTTGAGAGACAGAATTTGACGATGCGGATGGGAATGCGTCGGTTCACGCGGCTAACTAACGCCTTCTCAAAGAAGGTCGAGAGACCTAGCCGCTGCCGTCTCGCTGCACTTCATGCACTACGACTTTGCTCGCGTCCACAAGACGCTTGGTATGACGCCAGCGATGGCAGCCGGTGTCTCTGATCATGCTTGGTGAGCTTGAGGAAATCGCAGGGGCTTCTCGATTCAAACTGACCCACTGCCGACTGTTCCCCGTCCTCGCCTCCTCCGAATGACTCCGGCGCCGCCATGTTCCGCGAAATCCGCGCAATCCCTGTTGCCGTCGCCCTCGCGCTTCGCCCGGAGTGACAAGGCCGCTCGGACTTCGCGCGCCCTCCGGCGTACCATCGCCGCATGCACGCGTACGTCTTCCGCCGTCGCTACTTCGTCCTGCTGCCACGTCCGTCGCTCTGCCGCCGTCTGATTGAATGTCGTGCACTCAATCAACTTCAATCAACTTCTATCAAATTCAATCAGCCAGAACCCTCCCCGCAGCTTCAGACCGCCCGCCCAAGGGCCCGGAAACAAGAAAACGCGAAAAACAACATTCAATCAAACGCGAGGGCGCTTCACCCTCGAGCTGGGCCGCTTCCCGTCCTCTGTTCTGCCGCCGGAGGCGGCTGCCCGCTACACTGCGGCACATCCACAAAGCTGGCCGGGAGGGGGACGTGTACAAGACCGACTATTGCGGCGACCTGCGCGCAAGCGACGAGGGCCGCGAGATCACGCTCGCGGGCTGGGTGCACCGCCGGCGCGACCACGGCGGGCTCATCTTCATCGACCTGCGCGATAGCCGCGGCCTGGTGCAGGTCGTCTTCAGTCCCGACGAGCCGGCCGCGCACGCCGTCGCCAGCGACGCTCGCGGCGAGTACGTGCTGCGCGTCCGCGGCCGTGTCCAGCGCCGCCGCGCCGGCACCGAGAACGCCAACCTCGCCACCGGCGAGATCGAGGTGCGCGCCGAGTCCGCCGAATTGCTCAACGCCGCCAAGACGCCGCCGTTCTACATCAACGAGGACTCCGACGTCGACGAGCAGCTGCGCCTCAAGTACCGCTACCTCGACCTGCGGCGCGAGCGGATGCACGCCAACATCCTCATGCGCCACCGCATCATCGCCTTCATCCGCAAGTTCCTCGACGGACCGGCGTTCATCGAGATCGAGACGCCGATCCTCGCCAACCCGACGCCGGAGGGCGCGCGCGACTACCTGGTGCCGAGCCGCGTGCACCCCGGCAACTTCTACGCGCTGCCGCAGTCGCCGCAGCAGTTCAAGCAGCTGCTGATGGTGGCCGGCTTCGAGCGCTACTTCCAGATCGCGCGCTGCTATCCGCGACGAGGACCTGCGCGCCGACCGCCAGCCGGAGTTCACGCAGCTCGACCTGGAGATGAGCTTCGTCGAGCAGGACGACATCCTCGACCTGATGGAGGCGCTCTACCTCGGCATCGCCGCCGAGGTGCGGCCCGACCTGCACGTGCCGTCGCCGTTCCCGCGCATCACCTACGCCGAGTCGCTGCGCCGCTTCGGCACCGACAAGCCGGACCTGCGCTTCGGCATGGAGCTGGTCGACTTCACGCAGGCCGTGCGCGGCACGGAGTTCGTCGTCTTCAAGTCCGCGGTCGACAGCGGCGGCTCGATCGAGGGGCTGTGCGTCACCGGCGGCGCCGAGTTCTCCCGCAAGGAGATCGACGCGCTGACGGACGTCGTCAAGCAGCTCGGCGCGAAGGGCCTCGTCTCGATCGCCTTCCTCGCCGAGCCGGCGGCGCCAGCGAGGAGCAGGTGCGCTCGCCCGTCGCTCAAGCACATCGGCCTCGACCTCGTCCGCTCCATCGGCAAGCTCGCCGATGCGCACGCCAACGACCTCGTGCTGATCGTCGCCGGGCAGGGCGGCCTGCCGGCGAAGGAGCCCGGCTCGTCGGCGCGCGTCAAGCCCGCGCTCGACGCGCTGCGTCGCCACGTCGCCGCGAAGCAGGGACTCGCCGACCCGAATACGCTCGCGCTTCGCGTTCGTCGTCGACTTCCCGCTCGTCGAGTGGAACGACGAGGAGGAGCGCTGGGACGCCACGCACCATCTCTTCACGTCGGTCAAGGCCGAGGACCTGCCGCTGCTCGACAGCGACCCCGGCGCGGTGCGCAGCAACGCCTACGACCTCGACGTGCAACGGCTGGGAGATCGGCAGCGGCAGCATCCGTATCCACCGCCGCGACGAGCAGGTGCGCATCTTCGAGTTGCTCGGCATCAGCGAGGAGGACCAGCGCACGCGCTTCGGCCACATGCTCGAGGCGTTCGAGTACGGCGCGCCGCCGCACGGCGGCGTCGCGCCCGGCATGGACCGCACGGCGGCGCTCTTCGCGCAGGAGACCGACATCCGCGAGACGATCGCCTTCCCGAAGACGAAGAGCGCGACCGACCTGATGACCGGCGCGCCGTCACCGGTCGAGCAGGCCGCGCTCGACGCCGTCGGCCTCACAGTGAAGCCGGGCGTTGTCTCGGATCCGTAGCGCGGGCTTTTCAGCCCGCGCCGATGGTGCGCGCACCGCGGAGGCCGACCCTTGTCCAACGAACGTCTCTGGAACATCTACGCCGGCCTCGACTTCCTGACGCCCGGCGCGCGCGAGACCATCGATGTCGTCTCGACCCTCGTGCCGGCCACGCCGCGCGCGCGCATCCTCGATGTCGCCTACGGCAAGGGCACCGGTGCGATGCTGCTCGCCGAGCGCCACGACTGCACCGTGCTCGGCGTCGACGTGCATACGTTCGCGGCGCAGGTAGCCCGTCGAGCCGCCGCGCGCGGCCTCGGCGACCGCGTCGCGTTCGCGATCGGCGATGGTGCCCGGCTGCCGGTGCGCGACGCGCGCGTTCGACGTGGCGATGTGCATCGGCGCGCCGAGCATCGTCGGCACGGAGCGCTGCATCGCCGAGATGGCGCGCGCACTGCGGTCAGGCGGTTCGCTCGTCGTCAGTGACTGGGTGTGGGCGCGCAAGCCAGTCCCGCCCGAGGCGATCCCGCTCGGCTACGACATCGAGCCGCTGATGCTCGACGAGTACGCGGCGATCATGCGCGGCGCCGGCCTGGACATCGTCAGCGCTGAGCCGCTCCCGCAATCGGCGTGGGACGCGTATTACGAGCCACTGCGCGCCGTCGTCGAATCGATGCGTGTCGAGCGCCCCGGCGCCGTCCCACAGGCGATGGAGGAGGAGCTGCGCATCTACGACTCCGGCCTCGGCCCGGAGTGGTGGCGGTACGTGGTGGTCGTGGGGCGGAAGCGGTAGCTCCGCTCCTCACCCCTGACGCCGGGTGTTGATGTACCACGCGGCGACGCTCGCGAAGCGCGATGCTGGCGTGAAGAGCAGCGTGTCGCCGAAGGCCCGCACGCGCGTGTTCTGGACGTACGTGTACACCGGCGCGTAGATCGGGATCTGCGGCGCCGCTGCGACGAGGAAGTTCTCGAACTGGGCGTACAGCTCCTTGCGGCGCGCTGTGTCCGTCGTCTGGCGCGCGCGTTCGAGCACGTCGTCGATCTGGGGGCTCGAGTAGTTCGAGAGGTTGCGCCCCGGCGGCGCCACCTGCGTCGAGTGCCAGAACGGGTACGGGTCCGGATCGGGGCCGGGGTCGACCGCGACCAGCGCCGCCTGGAACTTCCGCGGCAGCAGATGCTCGTCGATGAACGCGTCCGACGCCAGTGGCTCGACGGTGACGTCGGCGCCGATGGCGCGCCACTGCTGCGCGAGATTCTGCGCGACGGCCACGCGCGCGGCGTCGTTCGTCGTCGAGAGCGTGAACTCCAGCCGCGTGTCGCCATTGTGGCGCGTGCCGTCCGAGCCCCGCGCCCAGCCGGCCGCTTCGAGCGAGCTCGCCGCCGCGCCGGGGTCGAATGACGGCACGTCGACCGGCGTGTACGCCCACGATCCATGGGCGATGCCCGTATCGGCGGTCTGGCCATGGCCCCCAACCGCGTCTTCGATCAGCGACTCGGGGTTGATCGCGCGCCAAAGTGCCAGCCGAACCGTGTCATCGGCGAACACCGGCAGGCGCGTATCGAGGTAGACGGTGGTGTATGACTCAGACGTCAGTTCGTGCATCGCGAATCGCCCGTCCTGCACGATCACCTGCAACTCCGATGCCGACACCTCCGGCCCGAGCAGCGCACCATCGACCTCGTGCGCGCGCAATGCCTCGGTGAGCGCGTTGCCGTCGGCGTACACGCGGAACTCGAACGTCGAGATGTGCGGCGGGCCGAGGTAATACGTGTCGTTGGTCTCCAACTCGACGCCGTTCGCCGTGCGTCGGCGGAGCTTGTAGGGCCCGGTACCGACGGGCCGCGCGTTGAACTCGGCGTTGAACAACTGATTGGCGTCGAGGTTCTGCAGCAGGTGCTCCGGCAGGATGCCAACCGTCATGTACGCCAGGAACGGCGCGTATGCCTGCTCGAGTTTGAACTCGACCGTGTACGCATCGCGCGCTGTCACGACTACGCCCTGCATCAATTGCGCAAGCGCCGCGTCGCCCTTGAATGCTGGATCCGAAATCGCCTTGAACGTGAAGATGACGTCGTCGGCGCTAAACGCCTCACCGTCCTGCCACGCGACGCCGTGCCGCAGGTGAAATACGTAGCTCTGGCCGTTCCCCGTGATCTCCCATCGCTCGGCGAGGTCCGGCTGCGGCGTGCCATCGGCCCCCAGCCGCACGAGCCCGCTGAAGACGAGTGACGCGACATCGGCATCGACCTGATTGCCGCCGGTGAAGAGCGGGTTGATGCGTTCTGGCGCGCGGGTGACGCCTTCGACGTAGTGGCCGCCGCTCGCGGGGACAGCTTCGCCGCTCGGATTGGAGAGGACCACGAACCACAGCAGCGCGACAGCCGATACGCCAGCCACGAGGGCGACGAACAGCGGCCAGCGAGTGTGTATCAATGCGGACTCAAGGGCCGGCAGCCCTGCCGGCGGGCCGTTACTGGAGCGACGCTCGGACGCCCCAGGCCGAGATGATGAGGAAGACGACAGCGAGCACGATCGTCAGCTGGAAGAGCGTCTTCTCAACGCCGCGCCGCGTGCGAAAGCTGCCACTCGTGCCACCGCCGAGAGCTGTACCGATGCCCGAGCCCTTCGCTTGCAGCAGGATCACGACGGTGAGGACGATCGCCACCAGGATCTGCGCGATGTTGATGTAGTCGCTATACGTCACGTGGCACCTCTCCTCGGCAGGTGCGGCCATTTAACCACATTCGCCCCCGTCCGCCCAAGCAACATCAACTGCCTCGATCGGACGCAGCCTATCGCCGCGCGCTGAGTGCTGGCCGACGCCTCCGCGCACCGAAGCCTGCTACCGCGCGACGCTGACCCGGCGCCGCCGGCCGTGGCGCGCTCGGCTTGATCGCCTCGCCCTCGGGCGTGATACGCGGCAGCGTCCTGCCGAGGCCGCGCTCGATCTCGCGCCACTTCGGCAGGTCCGCGGGGCCGAGCAGCGTGATCGCCATGCCCGAGCGCCCCATGCGGCCTGTCCGGCCAACGCGGTGCGTGAACAATTCGTGCGTTTCCGGCAGTTCGAAGTTGATGACGCGCGTCACGTGCAGCACATCGAGCCCGCGAGCCGCGACGTTCGTCGCGAGCAGGATCGGCGTCTTGCCGGCGCGGAACTTCTCGATGACGCGGTCGCGCGCGCCCTGGCTCAGGTTGCCTTGCAGGACGTCGACGTTATAGCCCATGCGCTCCAGCTTCTCGCCGAGATTGCGCACGCCGTGCTTCGTGCGCCCGAACACGAGCGTCGCGCCCTCCGAGGGCTCGTTGAGCAGGCGCACGAGCACGTTCAGTTTGTCCTCGCGCCAGACCTCGTAGACGACGTGGTCGATGTCCGGCCCCGGCTCGTCGTCGCCGGGCGCCGTCTCGATGACGATGGGATCCTTGAGGTACTTGGTCGAGACCTTGTGCACCCACTCCGGTGTCGTCGCGGAGAACATCGCCGTCTGGCGATCCGAGTTCGTCTGCGAGAGGATCCGCTCGACGTCCGGCGCGAAGCCGCGGTCGAGCATCTCGTCGGCCTCGTCCAGCACTAGGTACGTGACGCCGTCGAGGCGCATCGTGCCGCGGCCCAGGTGGTCGAGCACGCGCCCGGGCGTCCCAACGACGATCTGGGCGCCGGCGTAAATCGCGTCCTGCTGTGGGCCGAACGCGCGACCGCCGAAGATCAGCGTCGAGCGGATGCCAGCGGGCTTGGCGAGCTTCTCGAGGACCTCGCCGACCTGCTGGGCCAGCTCCCGCGTCGGTACGAGCACGAGCGCCTGCAGCCAGCGGTTCTTGGTCTCGATGTGCTCGATGAGCGGCAGGCCGAACGCCAACGTCTTGCCAGACCCGGTGTAGGCCTGTCCTATGACGTCTCTGCCGGCGAGCAGGTGAGGGATGGATGCCGACTGGATCTCGGTCGGCGTAACGATATTCATTGCTTCGAGCACCTTCCCGCTGGAAGGTCGAAGCGTATATTCACTGAAGGATGACAAACGGGTACCTTTCGCCAGATAGCTGGTCTCTACTACGTGAGCTCGGTGGGACAGGAGCTCTTCTCGACGACCAGTGCGAAAGGGGAGACGTGTCGCAGGCGGGGCGGCAATCGCAGCGGACGCTTACTGAAGATGCTTCTCTCTGATGTGGAGAGTGTACGGGTTCCGAGGCATCAGCCGCAAATAGGGGACACCGCGCACACGGCGAAGCATTCGCCCCGACGTCGTCCGGCCGAGCCGTGCCGATGGCGCATCAATTTGTCATAAGGGAGGAAACGTGAAGCTGGAACTGGAGACCATCGACTACCGCACGGCGGACCGCGTCGCGCGTATCACTCTCAACCGGCCCGAGCGGCTAAACGCAATCACCAGCCAGCTCGTCGCCGACCTCCGGGCGGCGATTGTAGCTGCGAATGAGGACCCCGACGTGAGCGTGCTCATCCTCAGTGGTGCCGGACGCGCGTTCTGCGCCGGTTACGACCTCGATTGGGGCACTCGCGCCGAGGACGCCAACCAGCGCGCGATGGCCGGGCAGTGGGATCCCGTGCGCGACTACCTCGGGATGTCCCGCAACGTTCGTGTGTATATGTCAATCTGGGAGAGCCCCAAGCCGGTGATTGCGCAGGTGCACGGATGGTGCGTCGGCGGTGGCACCGACCTCGCGCTGTGCAGCGACCTCATCCTGATGGCGGAGGACGCGCAGATCGGCTATCCGCCGGCGCGCGTCTGGGGCGAGCCGACGACGGTGATGTGGGTGTACCGGCTCGGCCTCGAGCACGCGAAGCGGCTCATGCTCACCGGCGAATCGCTGACCGGTGTGCAGGCTGAGCGCTACGGTCTGGCGTCGAAGGCCGTGCCCGTCGATCAGCTCGCAGCCGAGGCCGATGCGCTCGCCGCGCGCCTGGCGACGATCCCGGTGAACCAGCTGGTCATGAGCAAGTTGCTCGTGAACCAGGCGTACGAGAACATGGGTCTGCGCACGAGCCAGCTCATCGGCACACTGTTCGACGGCACGGCCCGCCACACGCCGGAGGGCGTCGCCTGGCGCGATCTGGCGATGAAGGTCGGCTTCCGCGAGGCCGTCCGCCGCCGCGACGCCCCCTTCGGCGACTACGGGGAACGCAAACCCTAGGCTGCGGGCTCGGACGTGAGAGGCTGGACGCAGGACGCGAGAAGCGGGAAGACGACGCAGTAGAGCCTCGGCTGGAAGATCCCGGTTGCATTGCCCGACTTTGCCTCGCTGCCGTCCCATCCCGCGTGTCACTTCCCGCATCTCACATCTGACCTCCAACCATCGACCTTCACCCTCGCGTGAACGTTCGGTACGATGACTCGTCCCTCGATCGAGCCAAGCGTCAGGAATCCCGTGTCGACCCTGTCCCCCGCACCCGCCCCGGCCGTCGCAGCCGCCCGGACCGGCATACGAGGCTACGGTCAGCGGACGTTCTCGTCGCTCCGCATCGCTGATTTCCGCGTGCTTTGGCTGGGGAACGTCGGCACGGCGCTCGGGCAGTGGGTCCAGTTCGCGGCGCAGGGCTACCTCGTCTACCACCTGACCGGGTCCGGCTTCCAGGTCGGGGCGGTCGGATTCGTCCGCGGCATCTCGGCCGTGATCGTCTCGCCGTTCGGGGGCAGCATCACGGACCGTTTCAGCCGTCGCTCCCTGCTCATGACGATGACGGCATTCAGCGCGATAGCCGCAAGCATCGTGGCCATGCTGGTCTTCACCGACGTGATCCAGGTCTGGATGCTCTACCCGCTGGCGGCGGGCGAAGGCTTCGGCGATGCCATCAACCAGCCGGCACGCCAGGTCATGATCTACGACGTCGTCGGGCCCGAGGATCTGCCGAACGCCGTGGCGGTGAATTCGCTGGGTGGAAACACAATGCGGATTGTCGGTCCATCACTTGCCGGCGGTCTGATCGGCCTATTCGGGATTCAATCCGCGTTCTTGCTGCAGGCCTCGGCCTATATCGGCTCCGTGTACGCGACCTCGCGCATCCGGACGAAGGGCATTCCGACGAGCCGGAGGACCGCCTCGGTCTTCGAGAGCATGGTCGACGGCCTCCGCTACGCGCGCAGGAACCACGACGTGTTGCTGCTCGTCATCATGGCCGGCCTTCCGAGCCTGCTCGTCTATGGGTACGTGCAGTACATCCCCGTCTTCGCGAAGGACGTGCTGCACGTCGGGTCGGTGGGATTCGGCTTCCTGGCTTCCGCCGTCGGATATGGATCGGTCATCGGGGCGATCATCGCCGCGAACCTGACAGGGCTGAAGAAGCGCGGCCAGATCCTGGTCTGGACCACGTTCGTGTACATGGCGCTCGTGACAGCCTTTGCGCTGTCGCACAACTACGCCCTGTCGTTCACGTTCCTCGTCTTCGCCGGCATCGCGAACTCGGTGTACTTGATGTTCAACCAGGTGATGGTGCAGCTCATCGTCGACGACGACTACCGGGGGCGCGTGCTCTCGCTGTACGTGATGGTGAGCGGCGTGACGCCGTTCAGCGCGCTGCTGATGGGCGCGCTCATCGACCAGTTCGGCGCGCAGGCGACCGTCGCGGGCTTCACCGGACTCGCGACGGCGATCATCCTCGTCATCGGCCTGACCAGCCGCCGCTTGCGCGAGATCTGAGCCGCCACGGAGCGGAAGAAGCGAGAGGCCCGGAGCGATGCCCCGGGCCTCTTCAGTTGCTCGTGCGGATGTCAGCCGGCGATGCGCACGTTGACGGCGCGGCTGCGCTTCGGGTCGCGGGGGTCAGATTCTTTATCGAACTCGACGTTCTGGCCCTCGCTGAGCTGGTCGAACACGCCGCCCTGCAGCGCCGAACTGTGGAAGAAGATGTCTTCCGATGCGCCCTCCGGCCGGATGAAGCCGAAGCCGCGGTCGCGCACGAGGCGCTTGATCTGTCCCGTTGCCATGTGCCGTGTTACCTCCCTGTCGCCGTGGGGTCCTTCGTAACTCCGGCGTCCGAGCTGCCGGTGATCCACGACGTTCTACCCTGGATCCCGTTGCCACTTACGAAGCGGCGGCCTCATGTCCGTGGAGTCGTCGCGTGCGGCCGGGGTGACGTGGCGGCAGGAGACTTTGCGGCGAGGACTTACGAACGTGACGGTACCAAACACCGCAAAGGATCGCAACGAATCACGCCAAAGCTATGCAATTGTAACGTCGCGATCGTGCAGCCGATTCACGTACGAAGCGTGACGTCGCCCGCTTCCACCGTTATGGTCGCGCCCGATGACGTGCGCACGATGAGCGCGCCGCTTTCGTCGACGTCCTCGGCGATGCCGTCGGCCTCGCCGCCGGGCCACGATGCGTGGATCGGCTGCCCGAGCGTGACGAGCCGCTCGCGCCAGCGGTCGCGCATCGATTCGCCGGCGCGGGCGCCGTCGTAGTGGCGCTCGAAGTGGGCGAGGTACGCGGCGAGCAGCGCCTCGCGGTCGACTTCGTGGCCGCACTCCACTTTCACGCTCGTCGCGATGTCGCGGATGTCCTCGAACTGGCGCGGATCGAAGTTGACGTTGATCCCGGCGCCGACGAGCACGACCGCGGCATCGGGCGCTGATGCCTCCGGCACTTCGATGAGCACGCCGGCGACTTTCTTGCCGCCGATCATGACGTCGTTGGGCCACTTGATGTCGGGCCGGATCGCCACGATGTCCTGGATCGCGTGGCAGATGGCGAGCGGCGCGATCATGGCGATGTCGCGCAGGACGGAGTGCGGCGGCCGCACGACGATGGTCGACGCGAGGTTGACCGCCGGCGGCGTTACCCACGACCGGCCGAGCCGGCCGCGGCCGGCGGTCTGCTCATCGGCGGCGGCGACGGTGCCTTCGGGCGCGCCGCGTGTCGCCGCATCGCGCGCGAGGTCCATCGTGGAGCCGACGGTCGCCTCGAAGATGAAGTTGCGGCCGAAGCGCTCGGTCGTGAGCAGCGACTGGAAGCGGGTGATGTCGAATGCGGTCATCTCGGGCGCAATTCTAGGCGAAGGGGGAGCATCGGAACATCATCCTTCGGGGAGCGGAGAGCAGAGAGCAGAGGAGCCGTCTGGGCGCTATGATCGATGCGGGAGAGACGGATGATTCCAACACTCATCCTCTTCGGGTTGCTGTGCGGCCGCTGGTGGCGGTTCACCCTCGTGGCCGCGGCGATCGGCTGGCCGGCGCTGCTCGTCGTCACGGACGTGATGGACGTGGGGCCGGGACTCGTCGGTGCCGCGGCGCTGGCGGTTGCCAACACCGCCGTCGGCATTCTCGTGCACCAGGCCGCGCTGTGGTCCGTGCGCCGCCTCCGCGGCCATCGCTTACGGGTGGCCTGACTCCACCCACTACGCACTACGAACTGCCCGCTACTTGTCCAGCCGCAGGACGGCCATGAAGGCCTCCTGCGGGATCTCGACGTTGCCGACGCGCTTCATGCGCTTCTTGCCTTCGGCCTGCTTCTCGAGGAGCTTGCGCTTGCGGGAGACGTCGCCGCCGTAGCACTTGGCGAGCACGTTCTTGCGCATCGCGCGGATCGTCTCGCGCGCGACGATGCGGCCGCCGATCGCCGCCTGGATCGGCACGTCGAACATCTGGCGCGGGATGAGCGAGCGGAGCTTCTCGACGAGCTTGCGGCCCTGCACCGCGGCGTTCTCGCGATGCGTGATCAGCGAGAGCGCATCGACCGGCTCGCCGTTGACGAGGATGTCGAGCTTGACGAGCGGCGCGGCGCGGTACTCGCTGAAGCTGTAGTCGAGGCTGGCGTAGCCCTGCGTGCGCGACTTGAGCTGGTCGTAGAAGTCGACCAGGATCTCGGAGAGCGGGATGTGGTACTCGAGGACGACGCGGCCTTCGCCCTTCTTCGTGCCGTCGGCCTGGACGATGCTGTGCTGCAGGTACTCCATGCGCTTGAACTCGCCGCGGTTGCCGGTCACCAGCTCCATGACGGCGCCGATGTAGCGGTCCGGGCAGACGACGCTGATGTTCATCCACGGCTCGCGCACCTGCTCGATCTCCTGCGGCGGCGGCAGCTCGGCCGGGTTGTCGATGACGATCTCCTGGCCGTTCGTCTTCGTCACCTGGTACTCGACGCTGGGCGCGGTGGCGAGCAGGGCGAGGTCGTACTCGCGCTCCAGCCGCTCCTGCACGATCTCCATGTGCAGCAGGCCGAGGAAGCCGCAGCGGAAGCCGAAGCCGAGCGCGACGCTCGACTCCGGCTCGAAGACGAGCGAGGCGTCGTTGAGCTGGAGCTTGTCGAGCGCGTCGCGCAGCAGCGGGTACTCGTTGCCCTGCGACGGGTAGAGGCCGGCGAAGACCATCGGCTTGGCGGGGCGGTAGCCGGGCAGCGCCTCGGCGGCCGGCTTCGCCTCGTCGGTGAAGGTGTCGCCGACGCGGCAGTCCTTCACGTTCTTCAGGCCCGTGGCGACGTAGCCGACCTCGCCGACGCCGAGCGAGTCGACGGGATCGCAGCCCCGGCCGGAAGACGCCGACTTCGAGCGGCTCGACGGCGAAGTTCGCCGCCATCAGCCGCAGCTTGTTGCGCGACGCGACCGAGCCATCGACCACGCGCACGTAGGCGATGACGCCCTTGTAGGCGTCGTACTTGGAGTCGAAGATGAGCGCCCGCAGGGGCAGGCCGCCCGTCGCGTCCGGCGGCGGGACGCGCGTCACGACCGCTTCGAGGATCTCGTGCGTGCCGATGCCCTCCTTCGCCGAGGCGAAGAGGATCTCGTCGGCGCTGAAGCCGAGGGTGTCGACCAGCTCCTGCGCGACGCGCTCGGGCTCGGCGCTGGGCAGGTCGATCTTGTTGATGACGGGGATGAGCTTCAGGTCGGCTTCCATCGCCAGGTAGACGTTGGCGAGCGTCTGCGCCTGGATGCCCTGCGCGGCATCGACGATGAGCAGGGCGCCCTCGCAGGCGGCGAGCGCGCGGGAGACCTCGTAGCCGAAGTCGACGTGGCCGGGGGTGTCGATGAGGTTGAGCTCGTAGCCGACGCCGTCCTTCGCGCGGAAGGCCATGCGGACGGCCTTGGCCTTGATGGTGACGCCCTTCTCGCGCTCGAGGTCCATGTCGTCGAGCACCTGCGCGGCCATGTCGCGCTTCGAGATGGTGCCGGTCTCCTCGAGCAGCCGGTCGGCGAGCGTCGATTTGCCGTGGTCGATGTGGGCGATGATGCAGAAGTTGCGGATGCGGGCTGGTTCCATGTGGCTGCATCGTAGCAAGCGGGGACGGGGAGGACGGGGAAACAGGGATTACGCGGATGACGCGGATGGGGGGAACGGGAACCACAGAGGGCACCGAGGGCACAGAGCGGGTGGCGGTGAGTTTAGAAAGCGGGGATTTCGTTTTGCCACAAAAATAAGTGACAGCGTCGGTGAGGGTGTGCGGGGTGAAGCTGGCGGGCGGGCGGCGGCGTGACGGACCGGAGGACCTCGGAACCAAGAACCTAGGAACCGGCAGGCGAGGGCGTGGCGGCGGAGGCGTGGCGCGTGCATGGGGCGATGGTAGTGCGGGGCGGCGGCGAACGCCTAACGGCGGTGTCACTGGGAGGGGAGAGGCGAGGCCGGACGGCGCAGGCGTGGGCCGGAGCAGTGTTGTTCAGATGTGTCGTTCACCTGGCCGAGTGCCTAAATGATGCCACGAGGCCGCCCGCTGAGGGGCCGTTGGTCTTCGCAAGTAACGATAGCTGTTCGAGATCGCGTGGCCTTAGACGAGCAGAGCAACCACCACGGTGGCAACGATGCCAAGGCCGAAGAAGAAAGTGCCCAATATGATGTTTTCGGTAAGCGCGACCGCCGAGCTTCTCCCCAATTCACCCCGCAACATCTGGCTAACGGCCTCAACTTCGCCCGCCTTCAACGATGCGACGCGATTGTAGGTGTCGATGTCAGACTGAAGCTTCGTGACGAGCGTCTGACGGCGGTTGATCTCGCCTTCGATAGACGAGATCAGTGTCACCGATCTCGGACAGTGCGCTCGTGAGACGGGCGATCCGCTGATCCAACGTCTCTGACCCTCGGTATCGCCCTGAAATACCCGACAGACGAAGAAGAGCCTCAACAAACACCGAGAACGAATAGTCCATTAGCGCAAACATTTGGGCCCCTTCATTTGGACGCAGTAGTGATCCATCGTTCCGATTCGCAATCCCGCAGGCTGTTGCGGTTGGACGAGACCTTTGCGAACCACCTTGCGGAGACAGCGCCCCACGCACGCGGTGAAGCATGCGCGGCGAGTGGCGCGAGGAACAACGCCCGTGGCCGGATTATCCATCGATCCGGATACCGCCGTTGGATTGGCTCGACCAAGCTCAGCGCCATCTTCACGGCGCGATCTTCACCGGTCATCAGCGCGGACAAGTACCGAATGTGCTGGGCCGACACAGGATCCAATACGTGAGAGAGCGCCGACACGTCCTGCGCGGCTAGCCTCCCGGCTCCTGCCAGTGTGACGATGGCCTGCTGGCGCAGAACGGTGTCGGCGTTCAAGTGTCTGTCAAAAGCGAGTCGCAGTTCGTCGAGTTGCGAAGGAGTGCCGAATTTACCCAGGGTCATGCATGCTGAGGCCGCCAGTCTCGGTCTCCTAACGACGGTAGCTTGAAGTTGGCTCCACGCCCAGCTTCCGATCTCGTGGCGAAGCGTCCGACGGACGCGGTTCGGGGCGCTGCACAAGTACTCGTGGGCCAGGAGGTCGACATCCTCGTATACGCCGCCGAGCTGCTCTATCAACCGACAAAGCCCGTGGAACCGATTGCGGGTTATCGGGAAGGAGGCAAGGTAGTCGAAGATGTGCCGCGCCGAATCGGGCGCGAGCGCCACGTGATCAAACGCCAATCTGAGAAGTGCACCAGACTCCATGTGGCGTGAGATGGAGTAATACCTTCTGAGGACCTGACTCCAGGCCTTCGGTCTTGTGGCGCCGGGCCTGATGTGTCGTCGTAGATGCGATCGGAATACATGCACATCGACAGCAACGTGTTCTTCCAGTTGGCCGTCGACCACGCCGAGATAATCGTTCTCGGCCTTCATGTAGTCGGCGACGAGATCGTCAGCCGGCACGATCCTCGTCTTTGCCGTGTTGGGGTATAGCCCGAGGCGTTCAAATGCCTGCTGCACCCGCAATACGCTCCGCAGGGCCTGCCCCATGTCGTCTGCGCCGATTACGACGTCGTCCATGTATCGGCTGTACCGTTCGTCCCGGCCCTCCTCGTCGAACTCGTCATCGACAGGTTTGAGGTACGTGTGCCCGAGAATACGACTGCAGTCGAAATCCTCTTGAGGCAACCCCACAATCGTGGGGCGACGGTACTCAGTCATCGGTGAGAACTGCCGGAGCATGTGGCTGAGAAGCCGTATCACATCTTCAGAGAGTTTCGAATTCGAGAGCAGATGCTCGACGACCAAATCGCCATCGACGTAGGGAAAGAAGTTGGCAACATCGGTTTCGATCAGCCACGGATGGTTGTTGGTGATCGTCCAGATCTGGCCCTGTCGGCGAAGCCAGTTTCGGAACCAGCCGCTCTCCGCGAGGGTGCCCCCGTTGTCATTCTCGCCTTCGTCATTTCTGCCGAACCGCGTCCACGGCTTCGACGCCTGGAGCAGCGAGTTCTCGGCAAGGGCAACTATCGTCTTGTACAGAACGAGGTCGGGCGGCCTCAGAAACGCGAGGGGTCGGGTTAGGCCCTTGCCCTTGGCAGACCGCACGATTTCGGGCGCCGAAGCCCGGTATGTGCCGTTCGCCACGTCTTGCCCGAGTGTGGCCAGCGCGCTCGCCAAGTCCCAATCGAATGCCAGCCACTCTAATGGGTCGTGCCCGAGTTGGAAATCCTGCAGTCGTTGCTTCCGAAGTCGACTTCTTAGCCGCTTCTTCCAGACTGACGTCATTAGGGCCGGATCGATGACGGTTCGGATCGGGATGCGCGGCGATGAGGCCATACGAGGATATTGCTCCGGTGGCTCGTTGGACTCAAGTGTCGGTGCGCCAGAATTGCCGCGTCACGGAGCGACGGCGCTGGCGGTAGGCTGCGATGTGCTGGTTAATCTGCTTGTCAGCCTTGCTCCAGATTCCGTATACTGTGGCCGAACTCTGAAGATTCATTTTCAGGAGTGGGCTCGCGCCCACTCTTTTGTTCATCCGGGGTAACGCAGAACATGAAAAGCGAATTCATCACAGCCATCTCGCAGCTCGCGGCGGAGAAGAATCTCCCGAAGGAGGTCGTCTTCGATGCCGTCGAGGTGGCGCTCGCATCGGCGTACAAGAAGGACAACCTGGCGCAGTCGAACGTCGTCGTGAAGATCAACCCCGAGGACGGCTCGATGCGCGTGTTCACGACGCGCACGGTCGTCGAAGGAGGACGAGCTGGTCGACGACAAGATCGAGATGACGCTCGCCGAGGCGCGCACGCCAGCGCGTCGACGCGAAGATCGGCGACGTCTTCGAGTTCGAGGCGACGCCGGCGAACGCCGGCCGCATCGCGGCGCAGACGGCGAAGCAGGTCGTGCTGCAGCGACTGCGCGAGGCCGAGCGCGAGGTGGTGTACGAGGAGTACGCCGGCAAAGAAGGCGACATCGTCTCGGGCGTCGTGCAGCGCATGGAGGGCCGGAACGCGATCATCGACCTCGGCAAGACCGAGGCGGTGCTGCCGCCGCCGGAGCAGGTGCGCACGGAGCACTACCGGCCGACGCAGCGGCTGAAGGTGCTGCTGCTCGAAGTCTTCAAGGCGGCGAAGGGGCCGCAGGTCGTCGTCTCGCGGACGCACAAGGATTTGCTGAAGCGGCTGTTCGAGCTGGAGGTGCCCGAGATCTTCAAGGGCATCGTCGAGATCAAGTCGATCGCGCGCGAGGCGGGGTACCGGTCGAAGGTGGCGGTGTACTCGCGGCAGGAGGGCGTCGACCCGGTGGGGGCGTGCGTCGGCATGCGCGGCATCCGCATCCAGAACATCGTCAATGAGCTGAACGGCGAGCGCATCGACGTCGTCGTGTGGGACCCGGAGCCGTCGCGGTTCGTCGCGAACGCGCTCAGCCCGGCGCAGGTCGTGAGCGTCGTGAACCACGACGCGGAGAACACGGCGGAGGTCGTCGTGCCGGACCGGCAGCTGTCGCTTGCCATCGGCAAGGAGGGGCAGAACGCGCGGCTCGCGGCGAAGCTCACGGGCTGGCGGATCGACATCAAGAGCCAGAGCGCGTACGAGGCGGAGCTGGCCGAGAAGGGCATCACGCCGGAACAGGCCGCGGCGGCGATCCGCGAGGAGGCGCTGCGCCGGTCGCGCGCCGCCGCCGCCGCGATCGCGGAAGAGGCGCTCGTGGCGTCGGCGACGCGCGCGCTGACGCCGGAAGAGGAGATCGCGCTCGAATACGCACAGCGCGAGGGGGCGGGAGAGCCGGTCGAGGAGGCGGAGCCCGCGGCGGCGACCGTCGCGGCCGAGCCGGCGCCGGCTGCCGCAGCGCCGGGCAAGGCGGGCATCCGCTTCGCGGAGGAGCTGGTGCGGACGCCGCTCGAGGAGCTGAAGCCGCAGCCGAAGAAGCGCGGCGCGGTGCCCGGAGCACGCCGGCGCGAGGAGGACGAGGCCGCGCGCATCGCGCTCGCCAAGAAGAAGAAGGGCGGCGCGCGGCGGGTGATCCTGCCCGACGAAGAAGAAGAAGAGGACGAGTATTCGGACCTGATCCGGTAACATGTCGACGGCGAAGAGCGGACCCAGACCGAAGCACGTGCCGCAGCGGACGTGCATCGCCTGCCGTAGCACGGAAGCGAAGCGCGGGCTGGTCCGCATCGTACGGACGCCGGAGGGGCGCGTCGAGCTGGACGCGACGGGCAAGAAGAACGGCCGCGGCGCCTACGTCCACGAATCGCGCGAGTGCTGGGACGCGGTCCTCAAGCGGGACCGGCTGGGGCACGCGCTGAAGGTCGCCGTACCGGCCGACGACATGGAGCGACTCGCCGCGCACGCGGCGACGCTGATCGCGACGCCGGGGTGAACCCCGGACGAATCGAAGGTAGATGACGACGACGGACACCGAAACCAAGACGCTCGAGATTCCGCGAGTCCTCTCCGTGAAGGAGCTGGGCGACCTCATGTCCGTTTCACCGGTCGAGGTCATCAAGGAACTCATGAAGAACGGCGTCATGGCCTCGATCAACCAGGTCATCGACTTCGACACGGCGGCGATCGTCGCCACCGACATGGGGTTCGAGGCGGTCGAGGCGCAGCACGCCGAGCAGGCGGAGGTCGCCGTCGACCGCGCGACCGGCCGGCCGACGATCGAGGAAGACGAGACCAAGCTCAAGAACCGGCCACCCGTCGTCACGATCATGGGGCACGTCGACCACGGCAAGACGAGCCTGCTCGACGCGATCCGCGAGACGAAGGTGACGGCGACGGAGCACGGCGGCATCACGCAGCACATCGGCGCGTACCAGGTCGTCGTGAACGGCCACCCGATCACGTTCCTGGACACGCCGGGCCACGAGGCGTTCACGGCGATGCGCGCACGCGGCGCGCAGGTGACCGACGTGGCGGTGCTCGTCGTGGCGGCGGATGACGGCGTCATGCCGCAGACGAAGGAAGCGATCGACCACGCGAAGGCGGCCGGCGTGCCGATCGTCGTCGCGCTGAACAAGATCGACGTGCCGAACGCGAACCCGGACCGCGTGAAGAAGGAACTGTCGGACAACGGCGTCGTCGTCGAGGAGTGGGGCGGCGACACGCCGCTCGCGCCGGTCTCGGCGAAGACGCGCGAGGGGCTCGACGGCCTGCTCGCCAACATCCTCGTCGTGTCCGAGGTGCTGGAGCTGAAGGCGAACCCGGACCGCGAGGCGATCGGCATCGTGGTCGAGGCGGAGCTGAGCAAGACGCGCGGGCCGCTCGCGACGGTGCTCGTCAAGACGGGCACGCTGCACGTCGGCGATTACGTCGTCGTCGGCGAGACGATGGGCCGCGTGAAGGCGATGCTGAACGAGCACGGCAAGCGCATCAAGTCGGCGGGGCCGTCGGAGCCGGCCGAGATCCTCGGCCTGCAGTCGGTGCCGAAGGCGGGCGAGACGGCGCAGGTCGTGCCGGACGACAAGACGGCGCGCACGATGGTGATGGAGCGCGTGCGCGAGCGCGAAGCGGCGGCGATGCACCAGCAGCAGCGCGTGACGCTCGACACGCTGTTCGGCGAGATCAGCGCCGGCAAGCTCAAGGAACTGAACATCATCCTCAAGACGGACGTGCAGGGCTCGATCGAGCCGATCCGCACGTCGCTGGAGCGGCTGTCGAACGAGCAGGTGAAGGTGAAGATCATCCACACCGGCTCGGGCTCCGTCACCGAGTCGGACGTCATGCTGGCGATCGCGTCGAAGGGGATCATCATCGCCTTCAACACGGGCACCGAAGGCGGGGCGGAGCGCACCGCGTCCGGCGAGAAGGTCGACATCCGGCACTACAACGTGATCTACAACATCGTCGAGGACGTCGATAAGGCGCTCAAGGGGATGCTGGAGCCGACGTTCAAGGAGGTCGTGACCGGCCACGCCGAGGTGCGGCAGGTCTTCCGCGTCGCCCGCAGGAACTCGATCGCCGGCTGCTACGTGCGCGACGGCACGATTGCGCGCACGGATTCGGCGCGCGTGACGCGGAACGGCGCCGTCGTCGCCGAGGGCAAGATCGGCTCGCTGAAGCGCATGCAGGACGACGTCCGCGAGGTGCAGACCAACTTCGAGTGCGGTATCCAGATCGACGGCTTCGACGCCTTCGAAGAAGGGGATGCCATCGAGTGCTACCGGATCGAGCGCGACACGTAGCTGCGCGTAGTTGCGTAGTTGGCAGTTTGTAGTTTGTAGTTCGGCGGGCACTCGGCCCGCCGCATGTGTTTCACGAGATGTCCCGAAGAACAGAACGCGTCAACGACCTGCTGCGCGAGGAGATCGCCGATATCCTCCTCACCGATTTGCGCGACCCGCGCATCGGCGGCCTCGTGACGGTCACGTCGGTCGACGTGTCGCCGGACCTGCGGCGCGCCGAGGCGTTCGTCAGCGTGCTCGGCTCCGAGGAGGAGCGCGTCTTGACGATGAAGGCGCTCGAGCATGCGCGCCCGTTCCTGCGGCACGAGCTGTCGCGGCGGGTCAAGCTCCGTTACACGCCCGACGTGCACTTCGTGAGCGACACCAGCATGGAGCGCGCCCAGGAGATGACCGACCTCATGCGGAAGACGGCGCACGAGCGAGGAGAAGACCTCTAGATGGCATGGATCGCCGGCGAAACGATCGTGCTGCGCGCGTGGGAGCGCGACGACGTGCGCGCCCTGTGGGACGCGGCGCAGACCGCGGACGACTCCGGCCAGCGGATGCGCGACTGGCTCGAGCCGCCGAAGTCGCTCGTCCAGCTGGAGCAGGAGTTCGACGCGAACGTCGCCGACGCCGACCCCACCGTCGTGCGGATGATCATCGAGGCGGAGGGCCGCGCCATCGGCGACATCGACCTGTTCCACATCGACCAGCGGAGCCGCAACGCCGTCGTCGGCCTCGGCATCTGGCGCGAGGAGGACCGCGGGCGCGGCTACGGCACCGATGCGCTGCGGGCGATGCTGCGCTGGGCGTTCCGGCACCTGAACCTGCACCGCGTCGAACTGAGCGTCGAGCCGGACAACGTGCGCGCCGTCCGCGTGTACGAGAAGCTCGGGTTCGTGCGCGAGGGCATGCGCCGCGAGCACCACTTCGACGACGGCTGCTTCCGCGACGAGTTGATCATGGGCGTGCTCGGCCGCGAGTTCGAGTCGCTGGACCGGATGGGGTCGAAGTTAGAGGTTGGAGGTTAGAGGTTGGAGGGTGGCACTTCGGACGGGCGGCTGCGGTAGCGTTGCGAGTCGGAGTAACTGAGTCGGTAGCGCATTTGCTTCCCAACTCTCCCGACCAAAACCGCTGTGCTTTAGCTTCCCGGATCGAACCTAAGATCGTCCAGTTGTCGTCTGTTTTCCTGGGTCTGAGCGCGGCGAGCGGCGCAGCTCTTTTCGCCCGAGCGGTAGCAGCGCCCGCCTGATTGCTTGCCATGACGCCTCGCGATAGGCCGTCGCGTGATCGCTTCCTCGGGGACTTTCTGATGCGCCTGCGCACCGTCTTGAGGTCCGATTGTACACCCCCATCGAACTCGCCGGGCGTTGCTGGGCGCCCGCAGTGGGCACATCGTAGGTTTCGTGGCGCGCAGTATCGACATTTGCGATGAGGCATGAGAGTATTGCAGCGGATGCCCGTTGCAGTAAGGCTCTCCGTGATTCGCGGACTCGTCGCTTTCGTTGCTGTCTGCCTGACGCTCGCGCTGCCGATGAGCGCCCGCGGGCAGACGCCCGGACCGACACCGGTCAACGCCACCCGAAACCTATTCAGTTACAAGATCGTGATCTCGGGCCCGCAGACGTCGGTCGCAGACCAACCCATCACCTACACGCTCGACTACGAGTGGGTCGCCGCATCCAATCCCCACGAGGGTGGCAGCCTCGTCCTCAACTACGAGTTTGGCACGCTCGTCGCAGTCACGGCCGTGAGCGGCTCCGCACCGACCGACCTGGGTCCGCAGACGCCGTACTCCGAGAACTACGGTCTGAGCGGCAACAGCGGCACACTGCGAGTCGTCGTCAAGCCTCCGCCCGGCTTCACGGGCCTCTTCGGCTTGGGGTTCGACGTGCGCGGCACTGATATCAGCCTGCCTGCGGGCACCGTCGTTGCCGCGACGACTCTTGTAGCACCGCCCGCCTGGATGATCATCACCGGCTCGGTGCCCGCACTGGCAGGCGAGCACGTCTCGGTGGAAGCCGTAAACCCGGCGACGCAGCAGTCCGTCACCTGCGACTCGATGACCTCGCGGCCGTGGCCGGTGCCTGGCCAGGTGCTGGCCCCGGCGCCTGAGCCGACACCTTTCCCTGCTAATCAAGTGACCGGCCTACCAACATACTTCGGGCTGATCGTCGCGCCGTCCTGCGTGACATCTCCATTCGTTAGCCTGCGGATTTGCTGGTCGCCGGACTTGCCGCCTTCGCCGCCGCCGGCAGTCGACACACGCCCCTGCTACACGGGGCTGACGTTCGGCGAGGGACTGCACGCGCTCGGCCTAATCTTGCCTGAATTGCCTACTCTTGGGGCACACACGCCGAGTACCGCGACCTCCGAAGGCGCGAGGCCCGCAATCGTGATGCCGGCCACCGGAAGACGGGCACCAGCAGGCAATCCGCCCACTCCAGTGGTCGTTGCCGTGGGATTGGCATCGCTTGCGGTTGCTGCACTCGCCTGTGGCGTGCGGCTGCGGCTTGACGGGGACTGAAATTAACAAGGTTCGGCCAGCGATCCGCCGTAGCTGGTGCTTCCCTCACTTCGCCGCACGCGCGAAATTGCGTTGGACTGCAGATGATGTTCTGCTCGTCACGGTAATACCGACACTGTCTTGAGCGAGCCGTCGTGCGAACCGCTGATTTCGACGCTCGCCGCTGGACTGGACGGTCGGTGACTCCGCTTTGCTCCACACCGACCGTCGGTGGTCCAGCTTAGGTGCCAGAACCCGAGCATCAAGTGCGTCTTAATGAAATCGCCGCGCAATTCTACATGCGTCCTCCCTCTTGATGCTTTACCACGCTCTCGTAAGAACGGCGAACGTGCCGGATCGAGCTGGCGGGCGCAGTCTCTCTGTGTCCGGCCTGCGGCCGCTGACTTCCGGCGCTCCGATATGCTGCGGTGTGGTTCCGGGGAGCGGGTTCATCATCCTCAACAAGCCGAAAGGCGCGACGTCGTTCTCGATGGTCTCGCTCGTGCGGCGGCTGACGGGTGTGCGGCGCGTCGGCCACGCCGGCACGCTCGACCCGCTCGCGTCGGGGGTGCTGCCGGTCGCCTTCGGCCACGCCACGCGGTTCATCGAGTACCTGGACGACGAGTTGAAGGTGTACCGGGCGACCCTCCGATTCGGCGCCGCCACCGACACCTACGACGCGGAGGGCCGCGTAACGGCCACCGGCGACGCCTCGAGCGTGACGGCGGCGAGCATCGAGGCAGCGCTCGTCGCGTTCGCGGGCGACATCGAGCAGACGCCGCCGCTGTACAGCGCGATCAAGGTTGCCGGCAAGCCGCTCTATCGTTACGCTCGCGAGGGCGCCGAGATCGACGTCGCGCCGCGCGTGGTGCACGTCGAGAGCATCGAGTTGCTGGGGTGCGAGGGCGAGTCGGCGGAGATCGAGGTGCACTGCGGCAAGGGGACGTACATCCGGTCCATCGCGCACGACCTCGGCGCGGCGCTCGGCTGCGGCGCGCACCTGGCGGCGCTCGAGCGCACGAGCACGGGCGGCTTCGACCTTCACGACGCGTGGACGCCCGGCCAACTGGAGGAGCTGGTTTGCGACGAGCGCCTCGACGAGGTCGTGCTCGCCGCCGATCGCGCGGTCGAGCGGCGGCCGGCGGCCATCCTCGGCGCTGAGCGGAGCGCCGACACGCTGAGCGGCCGCGAGGTGGTGTTCGAGGCCGCGCCAGGCATCGTGCTGTGCCGGGCGTACTCGCTCGAGGGCAGCTTCCTGGGCGTGCTGAAGCGGGCCGGGGGGCCTCGCTGGCACCCGGAAAAGGTCGTTCCGGGCACCTGAAACTCGCCCAAATGGCACGTTTTCGGGCGATCTCGCCAGATTCGGCCGAGATTCGCGCCAGATTCGCTTGACAACGCATGATTGGGGTCTATCATTCGTACGACCCCGTTCATTCGGAAACATCTGCTTATCAGCCTATGCGATAAGTACGGCGAGTCCGAGATGGACGCAGATTCGCAGCGCTTAGTGACAGGAGAGACTCATGGAAGCCTACTGCTTGAAGTGCAGGAAGCAGCAAGAGATGTCGAACGCCGAAGCGACGACGATGAAGAACGGCAAGCCGGCGACGAAGGGCAAGTGCCCGGTCTGCGGCACGACGATGTTCAAGATCGGCAAGGCGAAGTAGCCGGTCGATTCATCGGAACAGGCAGAGGGGCGGCAGGTGCCGCCCCTTTTTCGTTGGTCGAAGCCGTCAGCAGTCAGCAGTCAGCAGTCAGCAATCAGCAGTCAGCAATCAGCAATCAGAACCAGCATTCGGCAATCAGAACCGGCAATAGGGCGCGTTGCCTGCCAAGTTCGTCGGCCCGGCTTGGACCGACGGGTCGCACGAGGAGTTGGTACCGCCCGGGGATTCGGCGGAGCTGAAGCTCCGCGGGTACTGGTCTGAATCGACGACCTGCGGCGTGACCCGGCAATTCGGCACGGGCGGATAAGCACCGCAGGTGGTGAGTGGATGCGGCGACATGCACCCGGGAGTGCGACGCTCGGGGTGAGACCGGTGTGTGCTGGATGGTGGCCGGGGATCGCGCGGGCTGGAAAGCCCGCGCTACACGGTCGGAACCGGCGCCGTCGTTAACCTCCAGCGGCCGCGCGGCGTTGTGATGATCGGGCGCGGCAGGAAATGGGGGAGCCATGAGCCGGGGAACGGCGCTTCGCATCGTCGCGGCGCTGACGCTCGTCGCCGCGGCACTGGCCGGGGCGGCGTTCTCGCTGCGGGCGTACGGGCCGTCGGCGAGCTGGAATCCGTTTGCGGCGGCGACGGCCACGCCGACTTCAACCCCCACGCCGACGCCGACGCCGACGGACACACCAACTCCGACTGCCACGGCGACCTCGACGCCCACGCCGGAGCCGACGGCCACCGCCACGCCGACGGTGCCCGCCCCGTCACCGCCGGCGATCCCCGGACCCGACGTGAAGGGCGAGCGCTGGATCGACGTCGACATCGCCCACCAGACGGCGACGGCAATGGTCGGCGACCGGGCGCTCTATGCGGCGCTCGTGACGACGGGCAAGGACGGCTGGGAGACGCCGCTCGGCACGTTCCACATCATCTCACGCGTGCCGGACGAGACGATGACCTCGGCCGCGATTGGGGCGGAGGAGTACTACGTGCTCGACCACGTGCTGTACACGCAGTACTTCACGACGAAGGGGCACGCGCTGCACCTGAACTACTGGCGAGACGACTACTACTTCGGCCGCATCCGGTCGAGCCACGGCTGCGTCGGCATGCGGCTGGCGGACGCGAAGTTCTTCTGGGACTTCGCGACGTTCGGGACGCGGGTTGTGGTCAGGTAGGCGGAGGGCGGAGGTCAGAGGTCGGAAGTGGGGCCGATGTTAGATGTTGGATGTTAGATGTTGGAACGGCTGGCCTGCCGCAGCTGCCAGACGAGGATCGCCATCACCCCGATGAACCCTGCGGCCGAAACAGATTCCTGAAGGCCTGCCTCGGATCGTGGGGCGTTTAGCCACCAGACGAGCAGCCGATAGCCCGTCGGAT
Source organism: uncultured Chloroflexia bacterium (assembly GCA_963840385.1). Classification (GTDB taxonomy): domain Bacteria; phylum Chloroflexota; class Dehalococcoidia; order DSTF01; family JACRBR01; genus CAYJMJ01. Next base: position 326,260 of record CAWIYS010000001.1, read on the forward strand.
CGGTCTCGCGAACCATGCTGAAGTGGAACCAGGCGACGGCGCCGAATCCGGCCATCGCGCATAGGAGGCCGAGCGCCGCGTACGGCAGCAGACCGACGCGTCCCGAGAGTCGCAGGCCGCAGACGATAGCCGCCTCGATCGCGGCGACGAGCGCGATCAATCCCTCGTTGAACGACCAGCCTCGCTGAGAGAGGTAGATATCGCGTTGCCATGGCAGCAGCACGCCGACGGCCGCGATCGCGATGAAGATCGCGGTCGTCCACGGCGATTCGAGTGCGAGCTTCGCGTGTCGCGGGATGGCGATGTCGCGGTGCCAAGTGAAGGCGCCGACTTGGCCGACGAATGCTGCCATCGAAACGTAGAGTCCGATCGCGCCCGCAATCGTCGGTCTCGAAAACCATTCGATCAGCGTCCTGTAGGCCGCGAGGTCGGTGCTGCCGACGACGTCGAAGTAGAACACGAGGGTCGAGCCGAGGCCGATGAGCGCGCACGCCAGGCTGAGGCGGACGTATCGCTGCCGATCGACGGCGCCGATCGCTCGCAGTACGCAGGCGGCGGCCGCGGCGGTGGCCGCGGCAAGCGCCGCGATTCCGTGCCCATACTCCCAGCCCTGCTTCGACCAGCGGAAGCCCTCCGCCCATGGCAGGAGGACGCCGACGGCAGCGAGTAACGCGAGCGCCAGCATCGCCAGTGGCTCGAGCCGATCGTAGTTGCCGACAGGGTGGGTTCTGAGGCGGACTGCTGCTCGCATGTGCGGCTCCGGATGCGGGGGCATTCTAGCATCGGACCACAACTCTTCACCCGGGGTTGGCGAACGTTTAACGGATGGCGGCGTATTCTCGCTTTACGAACCGCGCGCGACTTTGCTCCCCTGTCGCGCACGGTTCAGGACCAGGAGCCGGCTGTCCCCCCGCCCGGCCGGCGCCTGTTCGCAAGGAAGCAACCCCAAGGTCACCGTCTCGACAGGCTGGCGTGAAACCGCACAACGCGGGCTGAAAGCCTGCGCCACGTCGTCCAGCGGGTGAGCGAGAGGGTCTCAGTTGAGCGAGCTGAGCACCATCGTGCCGGTGTGTTTGGGCGAGCCGCCGGCGGGCTCCACTGTCACGCAGTACCACGAAGGGGCGCCGTGCGTGCCGTCGTCGTGGGCGGACACGAGGAGCGCGCCCGAGCCGGAGGCGTCGACCGAGAACGTACCCGCGCTCTCCCACGACGTCTCGTAGACGACCCACGCCTGGTAGGTCTGGCCATCGGCGAGTGGCGGCAGGCCATCGGCGAGCATCACGCCGGCGGCGCGCGCCGGGCTCCATATGTACTGAGCCGCGGCCGACGTCGCGCTGCGCGTGCCGTGGAGGGCGACGCGCTGCACGTCGGGCTGGGCCATCACGTCGAGCATCGCCCGCTGGGTCGCGAGGGTGGCCTCGACGCGCGCGTTCGAGGCCGTGACGCCGGCCAATGCCGCCTGCGCGGCGGCGAGGTCGCCGGCCTGCGCCGTCGCTGACGCGCGGACGGCAGCGTTGTCTCGCTCGAGGCGGTCGATGCGGCGCTGCGCCACGGCGGTCCAGGCTGAGACGCCGGCCAGCGCTGCGACGAGCACGGCGGCGGCGGCGAGCCACCATCGATTCGGCGTTTGGCGGCTGGTCGATGTGCGGCGGGGCTCGGCCGACGGCGCGTCCATTGCAGCGGCGCGAGCGAGGACGCGGGCGCGGACGGGCGGGCCGGCGGACGTCATCGGCACGGAGAGGGCGAGCGCGGCCGCGCTTTCGCGCGCTTCGTCGAGCAGTTGTCGGCAGTCGGGGCAGACGGCGACGTGTTTGTCGACGCGGCGCGCATCGTCGCGATCGAGCACGCCGAGCGCGTACGCGTCGACGTCGTCGCGGACGTCGTCACAGCGGACCGGGATCGTGCTCATCGCTCTCCCACGTGCGCGCGCTCGAGGGCCGCACGCAGCTTCTGCATTCCGAGGCGGATCCTCGTCTTGACGGTGCCGAGCGGCTGGTCGAGCCGCGCGGCGATCTCCTGCTGCGTCAGGCCGCCAAAGTACCCCAGTTCGATCGCGATGCGCTGTTCGCCGGGGATCGCCGCGAGCGCGGCTTTCACGGCGGCCGACTCATCGGCGAAGACGCTGGCCGCGGCGGGATCGCCGCGCCGGTCGGTGTCCTCGATCGCCTCCTCTTCGCCGGTACGGGAGACCGGTGCGGCGTGGCGCAAGCGTCGGGTGACGGCGCGCCGCTCGTCGATCGAGCGGTTGCGCGCGACGCTCAGGAGCCACGTCCGAAACGTGCCGCGAGTGGCGTCGAACTGCTCGGGCCGCCGCCAGAGCTGGAGATACACGTCCTGCATCACGTCCTCCGCGATGTGGCGATCGCCGACGACGCGCAGCGCGACCGAGAAGACGAGGTCGGCGTACCGGTCGTACAGCGCCTCGAACGCCTCGAGGTCACGGCCACGCAACTGGCCAACGAGGACTTCGTCCTCGGCTGCCACGTGGTGCGCGTCTTCCATCTCTAATACGTCCTTAGCGAAGCCGGAGATTCATCCGCCTGAGTCAGCGAAGCCGTGGATCGGCGTCGCGGGAATCACGGCGGTCCGTCATCAATGGTCGCGTGTCGCCGGTAGCGATGCAACATCGGACCGATTCACAGGGGATTCGAACCTTGTTGACCGATGAATCCGACGGCCGCGGCAGGGCGTAACGGATGTTGAGGGTAGCCTGCCGCGACGGCCGCGGCGTTCGAATGGAGGTGAGCCATGGGCGCATCCGGTACAGGAAAGCTGGCGCCGCGGGGGCTGCGCTGGAAGCCAGGAGCGCTCATCGCGCTCATCGTCGCGGCCGTCGCGGTCGGGCTGGCGGGGGCGGGGCCAGCCGTCGCGGCCACGACGACCGTGCAGGTGGGGCAGCAGAACGGCGGCACGGCGGCCATCGACCAGTTCAACGCCGCGTCGACCACCATCGCGGCGGGCGACACGGTGCACTGGGCGTGGTTCTCAAACCCGTTCGGGCATCAGGTCGTCTCGTACGCGCAGACCGGCGGCGTTCCCAACTGGCAGTCGGCGGTGTTGACCGGCGCGGGGCAGTCTTTCGATCACACGTTCTCAACGCTTGGCGTGTTCACGTACTACTGTTCAATCCATGCGCTGCGCACGGACGCGGATCCGGCCAACATCGACGCCAACATCGCTCTCGGCAAGATGGTGGGGAAGGTGACCGTCACTGCATCGTCCGTGGGCGGCGTCGCTTCGGTGCCGGATGCGGCGACGCTGGGTGTGAAGGAGACGTCGGGCGGCGGTGGCGGACCGGGCGCGGTGTGGCTCATCGTGGCGGGCGTCGTCGCAGCCGGCGCCGTTGCAGTACTGGGCGGGCGCTGGTTCGCGCGACGCGCGCGCGTCCGCGGCGCCGAAGAAGATCAGGCCTGACAGGAGAGACACCGTGAAGATGCTGATGAGATCGGTGCTTGCTGGGCTGGCGCTCGCCGCCATCGTGGCGGGCGCCGGGCGCGCGAGCCGCGACGCAGACGCCGCCGGGGCGACGGTGGCCGTGGCCAACTTCTCGTTCACGGACGGCGGGAGCGGCACGTCGACGACGACGATCCAGGCCGGCGACACCGTTACCTGGACGTGGGGTGCGACCTCCGGTGTACCGCATTCCACGACGTCCGACTCGGTGCCTGCTGGCGCGGCGACGTGGGACTCGGGTACGAGCGCGTCGCCGTTCTCGTTCGGGCCGACGACGTTCACAGTGGCGGGCACGTACACGTATCACTGCAGCGTGCACCCCGGCACGATGACCGGCACGATCGTCGTGCAGGCGGCGGCGACGGCGACCGCCATGGCGACCAATACGCCTATGGCGGCGACATCGACGCCGGTGGCGGCGACGAGCACGCCGCGGTCCGCGACGAGCACGCCGGTGGGGGACGCGACTATGCCCGCGGCGACGTCGACGTCGGTCGCGGCCGCATCGCCAAGCCCCGCGCTCATTGCTCCGGCGCCGAAAACGCCGACGGGCGCGGCCGCGGGCGCCGCGACGCAGACAGCGCTGCCGCGAGCTGGAACCGGCACCTCGGGCGGCGGATCGAACCGCGGGATGTGGCTGACGATCGCGCTCGGGGCATTGGCTGCGGCGGCGATCGGCGGAGCTGTCGTCGTGCGAGCGCGTCGCAGCGCACGGCGCTGAGCGAAACGCGCACAGGCGCCCTTCCCCCGTATTCTCTCCGGGGCTAAGATTCCTTGCCTCTGGCTCGCGAATCTGGAGGGTGCCCGTGCGCGTCGCCATCTCGCCGATCCTCTGGCACAACGAGGATCTGCCGGACCTGATGCCGCCGGTTGACGCGGCGACCATCGCCGACGAGATCGCTGCGGCCGGCTACGAGGGCGTCGAGCACAGCTCGAAGTTCCCGGAGGACGGCGCGGGGGTGCGCCAGCTGCTGGCGCCGCGCGGGCTGCAACTGATCTCGGCATTCGCCGGGCTGCGCATTCCGGGTGACGACGACAGGGGCGAGATCGAGCGCGCGAAGCGGCTGGCGAGCTTCGTCCGCGACGCCGGCGGCGACGTGCTGGTCTCCGCGCCCGACTACGAGAGGTGCCGCGAGGCGATCGCCGGGTCAGTCGGCCCGGGCGACCCGCACCTCGACGAGGGCGGCTGGTCGGCGATCGTCGATGCGCTTCACGAGATCGGGCAGCACTGCGCCGCGATCGGCATCGCGCAGGTGTTCCACAACCACGCCGCCACATTCGTCGAAACCGAGGAGGAGTTCGCGGAGCTGGTGTGGCGCACCGACCCGGCGCTCGTCTCGCTCTGCCTCGATGTTGGGCACCTGTTGGTGGGCGGCGGCGATCCGGTGTCGTGTTTCCGTGAGTACGCGGAACGTATCCGGCTCGTGCACCTCAAAGACGTGGATCCCGCCGTGCTTGGCTGCATGCGCCGCCGCGAGTTCGGCTTCATCGAAGGACTGCGGCGGCGCGTGTTCTGCGAGCTGGGCACAGGCGAACTCGATGTCGCCGGCGTCGTCGCCGAGATGGCGCGCGCCGAGTACGATGGCTGGGTCGTGCTGGAGCAGGACACGACGTTCCGCGCGCCCATCGACTCCGCGCGGCACAATCGCGAGGCGTTCCGGCGCCTGACCGGCGTATGAGGGGGAGGATCGCGTGACGAAGCGCATCGCCGGCGTGGCGCTGATCGGCGCGGGCGAGATCGGCCAGTTTCACGCCGAGACGCTGGCGCGGCACCTGCCGGACGCGCGGCTCGTCGCCGTCGTCGACCCAATGACGCGCGACGCGGAGCGCGCGGCCGCGTTCGGCGACGGTGTGACCGTCGCGGCGACGCCCGACGCCGTGCTGGGCGACCCGGCAGTTGACGCGGTGGTCATCGCAACGCCGACGCGCTTCCACGCGCCGCTGATCATCGATGCGGCGCGCGCCGGCAAGCACGTCTTCTGCGAGAAGCCGATCGCACTCGGACTCGATGAGGCGCGAGCCGCCGTCGCCACGGCGGCCGACGCGGGCGTGAAGCTCCAGATAGGCTTCCAGCGCCGCTTCGACGCAGGCTACGCGCGAGCGCGGCAGGCGATCGAGCGGGGCGACATCGGTGCCGTCGAGCTGCTGACGTCGACGACGCGCGATCCGGAGCCGCCGCCTCCGGGCTACCTCGAGGCGTGCGGCGGCGTCTTCCTCGATACTGCGATCCACGACATCGACAGCGTGCGCTTCCTGTCCGGCGAGGAGGTCGTCGAGGTGTTCGCGACGGCATCGGCGCTCGTCACGCCGGACCGCAGCGGCCCGTGGGACATCGACACGTTCGTGACGGTGCTGCGGCTGCGCTCGGGCGCGCTCGCGAGCATCACGAATTCGCTGCGGACGGCGTACGGGTACGAGGCCGGCGCGGAGGCGTTCGGTTCGCGCGGCAAGCTCGTGATCGACGGCCGCGGCGATGGCGTGCGGCGCTTCGGCGCGGAGGGCGCCGTCGAGGTGTATCCGCAGACGTACCGCGAGCGCTTCGTCGCGGCGTATCGTGCAGAGTTCGAGGACTTCGTACGGTGCGTCATCGACGGCGGCGAGCCGAAGGTGACCGGCGGCGACGGCGTGCGCGCGCTCGAAGTCGCTCTGGCTGCGACGACGTCGCAACGGGAAGGGAGGCCGGTGCTGATATGAGTACGCTGGTTCGTTCCACGCTCCCGGGGCCGTTCCGTCTCACGCCGGCGGACGCCGGCTGGAACTACATCGGCTTCGAAGTGCGCGAGTTGCGACAGGGGGAGTCGTTCGCGTGCGACCTCGGCGGGCGTGAGGTGGCGATCATCGCGCTGTCGGGCGTGTTCGACGTGCGCCACGGGAAAGGCGGCGAGTGGCCGGGCGTCGGCGGACGGGCGAACGTGTTCGAGGGTGCACCGCACGGGGTGTACCTGCCGGCGGGTGGACGCGCGTCGATCCTGGCGCGGTCGGCGGGGCAGGTGGCGCTGTGTTACGCGAAGAGCGACGCCGCCGGCGAGCCGGTGCGCATCGTGCCGGACGCGATCGTGGTCGAGACGCGCGGCGCCGGCAACGCAACGCGGCGCATCCGCCACGTCATTCCGCCGGAGTTCCCGGCGCAACGGCTGCTGGTCGTCGAGGTGCTGACGCCGAGCGGCAACTGGTCGAGCTATCCGCCGCACAAGCACGACGTCGACGCGCCGCCCGGCGAGGTCGAGTTGGAGGAGATCTACTACCATCGCCAGCAGCCGGCGGACGGCTTCGCGTTCCAGCGCGTGTACACGGATGACCGCACGATCGACGAGACGATGACGGTGCATGATGGCGACGTCGTGCTCGTGCCGCGCGGCTATCACGTCGTAGCGCAGGCGCACGGGTACGAGGGGTACTACCTCAACATCCTCGCCGGCGATCGGCGGTCGATGGCGGCGAGCGACGATGCGCCGTATCGATGGATCCGCGATGGTTGGGCAACAGTCGGGGATGCGTCGTGAGGCGCGCGACTGCACAGCCGAGGGCGGCTGTGCCCCGTGCAGGGTGCGTCGGCCGGGGAGCGGGACAGCCGGGGGCGGCTGTCCCCACATGCAATCTCGCGACCGAAAGCGATCGTCGAGTCCGAGGTGATGCACAGCCGAGGGCGGCTGTGCCCCGCGCAGTCGGCCTGGCCGCCGAGGGTTGGTCGAGATGAGGCTCACGGGCGCGCAGATCATCGTCGAGTACCTGGCGCGCGAGGGCGTGAGGTACGCGGCAGGCATCCCCGGGCACGGCATCTGGGGCGTCGTCGACGCGCTTGCCGACGCGCACGACCGCATCGAGACGGTGCAGGTGATGCACGAGCAGTCGGCGGTGCACCTCGCCGACGGCTACTACCGCGCGTGCGGCCGGCCGATGGCCGCGTTCACGTCGATCGGCCCCGGCGCGACGAACACGGCGATCGGCATGGCGACGGCGTACGCGGACTCGACGGCGGTGCTGCTGATGACGGGGTCGGCGCACACGTACATGCGCGGCCACACGATCCTGCAGGAGATCGAGCGCACGCACTGGGCGAACTTTCCGCGGATGATGGAGCCGATCGTCAAGCGGCACTGGACGCCCGCGAGCCCGGCGCAGCTGCCATACGTGCTGCATCGCGCGTTCAACCAGATGCTCGGCGGGCGGCCCGGGCCGGTGCTGCTCGACCTGCCGATGGACGTGCAGGCGGACGCGGCGGACGTCGAATTGCCCGATCCGGCGACGCGGCACGCCTCCGGGCGGCCTCGGCCTGATGCGGCGATGGTCGAGCGGGCGGCGCGGCTGCTCGCCGGGGCGCAGCGGCCGGTGATCGTCGCCGGCGGCGGCGTGATCACGGCGGAGGCGTCGGCCGAGATGGTCGCGGTGGCCGAACACGTTGGTGCGCCGGTCGTGACGACGTGGATGGGGAAGGGGTCGATCCCGGAGGACCACGCGCTAAACGGGTGGGGCATCGGCGACACGGCGAGCACGTGCGGCAACAAGCTCGCGGCGAGCGCGGACGTCGTGCTGGCGATCGGCTGCCGCTTCACGGACTGGTCGGCGTCGTCGTACCGGAAGGGCGTGACGTTCGCGATCCCGCCGTCGCGGCTGATCCAGGTCGACATCGACCCGCAGGAGATCGGCAAGGACTACCCGTGCGAGGTGGCGCTCGTCGGCGACGCGAAGGCGGCGCTGGCGGACCTGCTCGCCGCGCTGCGCGATGTCGATGCCGGCGCGGGAGTACGCGGAGTCGGCGTACTTCGCGGACGTGCAGCGGCTGAAGGCGGAGTGGGACGCGATCGAGGAGCCGAGGCGGCGATCGACGTCGGTGCCGATGACGCAGCAGCGCGCGGTGACGCGAGCTGCGGGCGGCGCTCGACCGCGGGCGCGATCGTGACGAGCGGCGCCGGCATTCCGCAGGCGATCGTGCGGCAGGACTTTCCGGTGTATGAGCCGAGGACGCACATCACATCGGGCGGCTTCAGCTCGATGGGGTTCACGGTGCCGGCGGCGATCGGCGCGAAGCTGGCGCGGCCGGAGCAGCAGGTCGTTGGCGTGGCGGGCGACGGCGACTTTATGCAGACGATGCAGGAGATGGCGACGGCAGCGATGCTCGATCTGCCGGTGCTGTTCGTCGTGCTGAACAACGCCGGCTGGATCTCGATCCGCAATGGCCAGCTCAACACGTTCGGGCGGCACACGGCGACGGAGTTCAGGCGCGGCGACGGTTCGTCGTACACGCCGGACTTCGCCGCGACGGCGCGCGCGTTCGGGCTGCACTCGGAGCGGGTCGATGATCCGGATGCCCTGCAGACGGCCGTCGGCCGAGCGATCGCGACGCAGGGGCCGGCGCTGATCGAGGTGACGGTGGCGCGCGACCTGCCGGACGGCGGGCTGACGAAGACGGGCTGGTGGGACGTCCCGATTCCCGAGTACCTGCCCGAGCGTCGCGCGCAGTACGAGCGTGAGCGCGCCGAGGAGCAGCTGTGACGGCGAGCCTCGACGAGCTGCGCGCGACGGCGAAGGAGATCCGGCGCCTGGTGCTGACGTCGGTGCAGCACGCGGGCGCGGGGCACCTCGGTGGGCCGCTGTCGGCGGCGGACATGCTGGCCGCCCTGTACTTCCGCTTCCTGCGCGTCGATCCGGCGAACCCGGGCTGGCCGGAGCGCGATCGCTTCATCCTCAGCAAGGGGCACTCGGCGATCGGGCTGTACGCGACGCTCGCGTTGCGCGGCTACTTCCCGGTCGACGAACTGCAGACGTTCGACGCGATCGACTCGCGGCTGCAGGGGCATCCGGACATGACGGTGACGCCGGGTGTCGACATGTCGACCGGATCGCTGGGGCAGGGGCTCTCGCCCGGTGTCGGCATGGCGATCGGCGCGAAGATGCGCGGGCTCGCGTTCCGTACGTGGGTGATGCTCGGCGACGGCGAGGTGCAGGAGGGGCAGGTCTGGGAGGCGGCCGAGGTGGCGGCGCGGTATCGGCTCGACAATCTCGTCGCGATCGTCGACAACAACCGGCTGCCGCAGTACACGTGGCCGGACTTCGGGCATCGAGGGCGGGAGCATCCGGTGGCGAACCTGCCGGCGAAGTGGGCGGCGTTCGGCTGGCGCGTCTTCGAGTGCGACGGCCACGACATGGACGCGATCGCCGAGACGTTCGAGGCAGCGGCGGCCGTCGGAGGGCAGCCGGCGGTCGTCATCGCCCACACCGTGAAGGGCAAGGGTGTGTCGTTCATGGAGAACGAGTTCGCGTGGCACGCGAAGCAGCTCGACGCGGAGGGGCTGGCGCGCGCGCTGGCGGAATTGGAGGCGTCGTGACGGCGTCGCAGCGCGAGGTGTTCGGGCGGACGCTCGTCGAGTTGGCGGCCGAGGACGAGCGTGTGGTCGTGCTTGACGGCGACCTCGCGAACTCGACGCGCGCCGATATCTTCGCCGACGCCTACCCGGACCGCTTCCTCGCGATGGGCATCGCCGAGCAGAACATGGCCGGCGTGGCGGCGGGACTGGCGACGCTGGGCTTCGTGCCGTGGGTCTCGACGTTCGCGGCGTTCGCGGTGAAGCGCGACCTCGACCAGGTGCGCGTCGTCATCGCGCAGCCTTCGCTGAACGTGAAGATCTGCGGCGCGTACTCCGGACTGCTGACGGGCTTCACCGGCAAGACGCACCAGTCGGTCGAGGACATCGCCGTGATGCGGGCGATGCCGAACATGGTCGTGCTGGCGCCGGCCGACGCGAACGAGGCGCGCGCGGCGATCCGTGCGGCGACCGCGCACGACGGTCCGGTCTACATGCGGCTTGGCCGCGACCCGAGCCCGGACGTCATCGACGAGGCGCGTCAGTTCGAGATCGGGCGCGCGGTCGTGCTGCGGGAGGGCGTGGACGTCGCGATCATCTCGACCGGCGTGCACACGTCGCGCGCGGCCGCGGCGTGCGATCTGCTCTTGGCCGATGGCGTGCGGGCGTACCACCTGCACGTACCGACGATTAAGCCGCTCGATGGCGACGCGATCGTGGCCGCCGCGGCGGCGACGGGGGCGGTGCTCGTCACCGAGGAGCACACCGTGATCGGCGGGCTCGGCTCGGCGGTCGCGGAGACGCTCGGGCAGCTGCGACCGACGCTGCTGCGGCTGCACGGCATCGCCGATCAGTACGGGGAGTCGGGGCCCAATGACGCGATCCTCGAGAAGTACCGGCTAACGGCACGGCACATCGCCGACGAGGCGCGGGAGTTGTTGCGGCGGCGGGGGAAGTTGGGGTAGCGGGGAGAGCACAGCCGGGGGCGGCTGTGCCCCGTGCAGTCGCGTCGGCCGGGGAACGGGACAGCCGAGGGCGGCTGTCCCCACATGAAGTCACATCTCACGACAGCCCCCGGTCGAAAATGAGGCAGCGTGCAGGCTGGAAAGCCCGCGCTACGGTGATCGGCCGGACATCACAGCCGGGGGCGGCTGTGCCCCGTTCTTCAGTCGAGGGTGAAGCCGGTGCGGTGGAGGACGGCGGCGGCGCGGGTGTAGGCGGTGCGGGCGACGTCGGCGGGGTGTTGTTCCCAGTATTCGGGGCGGAAGATCTCGATCGACGCGACGCCGTCGAAGCCGCGCTCGCGGAGCGGCGAGAGGATCGCGTCGATGGGGATGACGCCCTCGCCGGGGTAGAGGCGATGGGCGTCCGTGAGCTCGTCGCGCGGGCGATCCGCGCAGCCGTTGAGGTGGAGGACGATGAGGCGCTCGACCGGCACGCGGCGCAGGTCGTCGAGACGGCTGCCGCCGGCGTAGAAGTGGAACGTATCGATCACCATGCCGACGTTGGGGCGGTCGACGCGCTCGACGATCTCGATCGCCATGTCAAGCGTCGGCACGGCGCAGCCCGGCTTGCCGAGGAACTCGAACGCCAGCTTGGTCTCGCCCGCGACGTCGGACATCGCGCGCAGCACGTCGACGGCGTCGGCGGCCGAGGCGTGGGCGGTGGCGCCGGCGGGGCGCGTGCCGGGGACGACGACGATCGCCGGCGCGCCGATGGCGCGGGCGGTGGCGACGGCGCCGCGCAGCTCGTCGAGCAGTACGGTGCGGGCGGCGGCGTCGCGGTGCGTGATGTTCTCGATGGAGTTGATGCACCAGGGGGCGAGGCCGCGGGCGCGCATCGTTTCAGCGAGCTGGCCGAGGCTGTGGTCGCGTTCGTAGACGGGGATCTTGCCGGCCCAGATCTCGAGCGCGGCGTAACCGCAGTCGGCGGCGATCTGGACGTCGTGCTCGAGCGGGGATCGCATGATCGTGGCGCCATTCAGTGCCAGTCGCATGGCGGCATTGTCGGGGAATTGAGGCGCGCGCGGAAGCATGGCCGCTTGCCTGCTACGCTTGATCACCATGGCGCACTTCCAGTACCGGTCGCTCGATGAGTTGCGCGAGGACATCGGCGCGCGCGGGCACGCGATCGGCGTCGCGGACGAGCTGCGCCGGATCGCCGAGCCGGTGCGCATCGGGGGGCTCGTCGCGTCGAACCGGATGGCGGTGCACCCGATGGAGGGGTGCGACGGCAACCTGACGGCACGCCGGGCGAGTTGACGTTCCGCCGATGGCGGCGCTTCGCGGAGGGCGGCGCGGCGCTGCTCTGGGGCGAGGCGACGGCGGTCGTGCCGGAGGCGCGCGCCAACCCGCGGCAGTTGCTGATTTCGCCGGGCACGGCGCCGGATCTGAAACGGCTGCTCGACGAGACGCGCGCGGCGCGACGGGAGCGCTTCGGCACCGCCGAGGGGTTCATCGTCGGGCTGCAGCTGACGCATTCGGGGCGATGGTCGCATGCGTCGCCGATCGTCGCGCATCACGGCGCAGCGATCGAGGCGGTGCGCTCGTCCCGGCGCATGATCTCGGACAGCGAACTGGAGCAACTGGAGGAGCGCTTCGTCGATGCCGCGTTGCTCGCGCGCGACATCGGCTTCGACTTCGTCGACATCAAGCAGTGCCACACGTACCTGCTCAACGAGCTGCTCGGCGGGCGGGCGCGCCAGGGACGCTACGGCGGCGACTTCGAGGGACGGACGCGCTTCGTGCGCAACGTCTTCGCGCGGGTCCGCGAGCGCGCCGGCGCGTCGCTGCTGCTCGCGACGCGGATGAACGCGTACGACGGCGTGCCGCATCGGGCGGGCGACGACGGCATCGGCGCGCCGACGGCCGTCGAGACGCCGTACGCCGATGGATGGGGCGTCGATGCGGGCGATCCGTCGCGCGCGGATGCCTCGGAACCGCTGCGACTGATCGGCGAACTGCGGGAGCTGGGGCTGGCGCTGCTCAACGTGAGCGCAGGGCAGCCCGTACTTCAACCCGCATATCGGGCGGCCGTTCGACAAGCCGCCGGTCGACGGGTACGTGCCGCCGGAGCATCCGCTGGCCGGCGTCGAGCGGCACCTGCGGCTGACGGCGGAGATCCAGCGCGCGTACCCGGACCTGCCGGTCGTCGGCACGGGATACTCGTGGCTGCGGCACTACGCGCTGAACGCGGCGGAGGCGAGCATCGACGCGGGCAACGTGACGATGGTCGGGCTGGGGCGCGGCGCGCTGGCGTATCCGGACTTCGCGCTGGATGCGCTGACGCTGGGGCGGATGGAGCGCGACCGGGCGTGCATCGGCGTGAGTTACTGCACGGCGCTGATGCGCGCGAAGCACAACGAGCTGGGGCAGTACGCGACGGGCTGCGTGCCTCGGGACCGGCATGTACGCCGCGTCGTTCAAGGAGGCGGAGCGGACGGAGGGATGGCGGTAGGGTACCTCACCCCCGGCCCCCTCTCCACGCCAGTGGCGAGGGGGAGCTTGAGTCGAGCGGTTCGCGTGGAGATCGGGACGCATAGGGTTGGCCGGGGAAGATTCTTCGCCGCGCTCAGAATGACAACATTCGTTCTCAGAATGACGTCGGCGGCCAAATGATGGTATGGGGCGGACGCGTGGGTCCGCCCCTACGGTTTGTCGGATGGTGGGCGCTCTGCTCAAACAGAGCGCGAACGTATAATGGCGCGCGATGACCAACATCGACCTGCGCGGGCTTATACCGGCGACGTTGCTGCCGATGACCGCCGATCACCAGATCGACGAGGCGGCGCTGCGGGCGTACGTGCGGTGGCTGCTGTCGTTCGAGGGACTGGCGGCGCTCGCGGTGAACATGGATACCGGCGAGGGGCCGCACCTGTCGCGCGAGGAGCGGCGGGCGGTGCTGCGCGTGTACGCCGAGGAGGTCGGCGGCCGGCTGCCGATCGCTCGCGGGGATCAGCGCGCGCTACACGGCGGAGGCGGTCGAGCTGGCGCGCGACGCGCGGGACGCCGGCGCGAGCGGGCTCGTCGTGTTTCCGATACCGGCGTTCGCGGGCGAGGGGCTGCCGCCGGAGGTGCCGTACGCAGTACCATCGCGCGATCGCGGATGCGGTGCCGCTGCCGATGGTGCTGTTCCAGCTGCAGCCGGCGCTGGCGGGCGTGCTGTTCTCGCGCGAGACGCTGCTGCGGCTGATCGAGATCCCGACCGTCGTCGCGATCAAGGAAGCCTCGTTCGACGCGCTGCGCTTCGCCGAGACGCGCCGCATCCTCGACGAGGCGCCGCGGCGCATCGACCTGCTGACGGGCAACGACAACTTCATCTTCGAGTCGTTCGTGCTCGGCGCGGAGGGCGCGCTCATCGGCTTCGGCACGATCGCGATCGCGGAGCAGATCGAGATGATCCGGCTGCTGAAGTCGGGCGACGTCGCCGGCGCGGCGCGCATCAACGACGCCGTCGTGCGGCCGCTGGCCGATGCGCTGTTCGCGCCGCCGGTGCGGAACTATCGCGCGCGGCTGAAGGAGGCGCTGCGTCAGATGGGCGTGATACCGAACGCGCACATGCGGCCGCCGCTGCTCGACCTGGACGGCGATCAAGTGCAAGCCGTCACGCGGGCGCTCGCATCGGTGAACGTGGCGGCGGGAGGTGCGCGGCGATGAGCGAACGGATCGGCATCGGCGTCATCGGCGCGGGCGACATCTCGCACAGCCACCTGCTGGCGTACCGGGGCCGCGCGAACCGCGAGCTGGCGCGCGTCGTCGCGATCGCCGACGTCGACGAGGCGCGGGCGACGGCGCAGGCGAAGACGTACGAGATCGAACGCACGTACACGGACGTCGCGCAACTGCTGGCCGACCCGGAGGTGCAGGCGGTGAGCATCTGCACGCCGCCGTTCCTGCACGTCGAGCAGAGCATCGCAGCGCTGCGGGCGGGCAAGCACGTGATCTGCGAGAAGCCGGTGTCGCCGACGCTCGCCGGGCTGGACGCGATCGCGGCCGCCGAGCGCGAGAGCGGCCGGACGTTCGCGGGGGTGTTCCAGCATCGCGTCGGGCAGGGGGCGCAGCAGGTGAAGGCGCTGATCGAGACGGGGCGCTTCGGCCGGCTGCGGTTCGGGCTGTCGGAGACGCTGTGGCAGCGCGACGAGGCGTACTACTCCGTGTGGTGGCGCGGCACGTTCGAGAAGGAGGCCGGCGGCGTCACGATGGGGCACGGCATCCACAGCATCGACATGCTGATGTGGCTGATGGGCGAACCGGCGTCGATCGTCGCGGACGCGGCGACGGCGCAAGCTCGACATCCAGGTCGAGGACACGTCGGCGGCGACGGTGCGCTTCCGCAATGGCGCCGTGGGGCAGATCATCGTGACGGTGAACGCGCAGGACAACCGCAGCCGGCTGGAGATCTTCGGGGACGAGCTGCAGGCGGTGTCGTCGGAGTCGCCGTACGACCCGACGCGCGAGCCGTTCCGGTTCACCTCGCTCGCGCCGGAGCGCGCCGAGGCGGCGAGGGCGTGGGCGATGGAGCGCTTCCCGGACGAGACGAAGTACCTGCACGTCGGCATCGTCAACGACTTCCTGCGCGGCGTCATCGACGGGCGGCCGCCGCTCGTGACGGTCGACGAGTGCCGGCGGTCGATGGAGGTGATCACGGGGCTGTACAAGTCGGCGATGACGGGGGCGCGCGTCGAATTTCCGATCGCGCCGGACGATCCGTTCTACAGCGGCATCCCGCCGGAGGGGTTCGGGCTGCGGCCGATTATCGGCGGCAAGTGATGTTGGAGGCTGCATGAGCGCGACGATACGCATCGGCCCGTCGGCGACGGAGCGCGCGAACTTCATCGCCGAGGCGGCGCTGTCCACCCCGATTGATGCCGGCGGCCAGTGGAAGAACGTCGATGTCGGCGGCGGGGTCACGCCGCCCTGGATCGACGACGTCGTACGTGCGATGAATCTCGGCCTCGCGTGGCAAGTGGTCGATGACGCCGGCAACGCGACGCCGGCGCAGTTCGACATCGTCGAGGGAATGCTTCGAGTGAGCTGGCACGTCGCGGCGCTTGCGGCGGGCGAGCAGCGCGCGTACCAGCTGCGTCCAGCGGACGCCGCTCACGACCAACGCCGTGGCATCTGGCTCGATGACCAGGCAGAGAACGGGCGCGTCGTCGTCTACTACGGCGGGTTGCTGCAGACGATCTATCACTACGGCATGCCGAACTACCGGCCGCGCTTCGCGCCGAACGTCGCGCCGTCGGGCCGGCCGAACTCGGGCGTCGGCAGCACGGACGGATCGCAGCCGAAGTCGATCACCGACGACGGGCCGCCGGACCACACATGGCATCGGTCGCTGTGGTACGCGTGCGGCGACCTCAACGGCGTCGACTTCTACCTCGAGCCGGCGGCGATGGAGCAGGGGTACGGGCCGCACGTCGGCACGGGGTACGGGCGCATCGTGCACCGGTCGTTCGACTGGGTCGTGTCGGGGCCGGTGTGGGGCGGCTTCCAGCAGCGCGCGCAATGGGTGGCGCCGGACGGGCGGGTGCTGCTCGACGACGTGCGGCGCTTCCGGCTGTACCGGCTGCGCGGCCGGATGCGATTGTGGGACATCGAGGCCGAGTTCACGCCGCCGGGCGAGCCGGTGACGTTCGGGCAGACGAACGAGAACGCGCTGCCGCTGATGCGCGTCGCCGATATCATCGACGAGTGGGATGGCGGCACGATGTCGCTCTCGACGGGCGCGACGGGCTCGCCGAACTGCTTCGGGCAGCGGGCGGCGTGGGCCGACTGCAGCGGCCCGTTCACGCGCGCCATCGGCCAGGAGCCGGAGATCTTCGGCATCGCGATGCTCGACCATCCGTCGAACCGCAACCACCCGAACGCGTGGTTCGTGCGCGGCTACGGGCCTGTCGGAACGAACCTGCCGTTCTTCGACGGCGCGCTGACGCTCGCGCGCGGCGAAACGTGGGAGCTGCGGCACCGGCTGTACATCCACCAGGGGTATGCTGAGGAAGGCGGCGTGGCCGGCCGCTTCGACGAATACGCGAACCCGGTACCGGCGACCGTGGTGTGATCGGAGGCGACGGATGACGACGCAGAAGACCGGCGAGAAGTACAT
Organism: uncultured Chloroflexia bacterium; assembly: GCA_963840385.1. GTDB lineage: Bacteria > Chloroflexota > Dehalococcoidia > DSTF01 > JACRBR01 > CAYJMJ01. The sequence continues at coordinate 343,119 of CAWIYS010000001.1, forward strand.
CATCCGAAGGCTGTCGGAGACGCCAGAGGAGCGCGGCGTCTGCGGCTGGCGCAAGACGCTGATCACGCACGACGACACGCCGGTCGCGAACGTGTCGCACCTGCGGATCGATGACAGCAAGAAGCACTATCACCGCGAGATGACGGAGTACTACTACGTGCTCGACGGCGGCGGCACGATCTGGCTCGACGGCGAGACGCGCGAGATCACGGCCGGCGACCTCGTTGTCATCAAGCCGGGCACGTGGCATACGTCGGACGGCGAGATGAACGTGTTGATCCTCGGCGTGCCGGCCGGCGAACGCACCGACATCTGGTTCGAGTAGGTAGCGACACGCCAGCGACGCCAGCTCCCGACGACGCCCGCGCACGCGCGCTCTACGACGAGGGCGCGCGTATGCTCGCGGGTCTCCGGGACGACTCCGCGTCAATGGTCCGCCACGAGGAAGCGCTGAACTTCCACGACCCGCGCGGCACGCTGGCGTATGCGCACGTGCTGCTGCGCGCCGGCGACGTCGAGCGGGCGAGACGGGCGATCCGCGCCGTGCTGGCGATGCAGGAGACGCGCCAGGACGACGCCCACTACGGCAACTTCCGCTGGCTGCTCGAGGACGCGTGCGTCAACGACCTTAACGGCGTCGAGTTCATGCTCGACGAGTTCATCCCGCTGCTGCGCGAGCACGGAGCGGCTCTCGGCGACGAGCTGGCGGACGAGATGCGGCGGGCGATCGCGCTCGGGCTGGAGGAGATCGACCGGCTCGACGTGCATCCGTCGTACACGAACATCGCGCTGAGCGACATCGCGAACAGCGTGCTGGGCGGCGAGTTGCTCGGCGAGCGGCGCTGGGTCGAGCGTGGCGTACGTCGGCTGGACGAGTGGATCGCGTTCACGGACGCGTCGGGCGCGCCGCACGAGTTCAACAGCCCGACGTACCTGGGGGTCGACATCCTGCGTTTGGCCGCCGTCGCCGAGCACGCCGTCGATCGCGGCATCGCGTTCAAGGCGCGCGTCGGCGAGGAGCGGCTGTGGCAGCACGTCGCGGCGCACTGGCATCCGGGGCTGGCGCAGCTCGGCGGCGCGCACTCGCGCGAGTACTTCGACGGCTGGAGCGGGGCGAGCGGTCTGCTGAAGCTGCTGCTCTGGCGGCTGCTCGGCGATGAGGCGCTGCGGCGCGAGACGCCGTACGTGCGCCGCGGCCGCGAGGAGGGCCACGTGCCCGTCGCGCTGGCGACGCTGCACTGTCCCGATTACGTGCTGCGGATGCTGCGCGAGAAGGCGTACCCGTTCCTCGCGCGGGAGACGGCGGTGGGAGACGGGGAACCACAGATTTCACAGATTGCACAGATTGGGCCGGTGGGGAACGAGGCCGGTCGCGGAGATGCGCGCGGGCTGGACATCACGACGTACATGACGGCGGATTACGTGCTGGGCACGGCATCGCGGTCGTATACGGTCGGGACACCGCCGGAGCCGTGGCCGGCGTTCACGTCGATGCAGCTGTACTTCCGGCGCGAGGAGCCGCCGGGGTACGGCGCGCTGTACTCGAGGTACGCGATCGACGACAGCGCGCCGGGCGACGAGGGGCACCGTGGCGACGACCATTACGACGTCGGGCAGCACGTGGCGGCGCAGCACGGCAACGTGGCGATCGTGGCGTACGGGCTGACGCCGCGGCTGCGGGCCTCGCACAGCTGCCGGCTGTCGGTGCGGCTGCTCGGCTTCGGTGATGGCGACGAAGTGTGGGTGGGGGAGCGTCGCGTGGACGCGTGGCCAGCGACGGTCGCGGCGGGGGAGCCGGTGGTCATCGCCGCGGGCGACGTTTACATAACGATGATCCCGCTCGCGCCGAGCGACATGGGCCATGGCGCGCCGATCGAGCTGACGCGCGCCGGCGACGTGCTGTCGCTCGACATCTACAACTACAAGGGGCCGCCGAAGTCGTTCTGGGAGCATCGATCGCAGGCGGGGCCGTTCTACAACGGCAACGTGCGAAACGCGTTCGCGGTCGAGGTGGCTGGACGGGGAGAGTATCCGGACATCGCCGCATGGCGGCGGCGTGCGGCGGAAGTGCGGGTGAGCGACGCAGTCGACGAGCGACATCGTCGCACGATCACCTGCACGACGCCGGACGGCGCGGTGTCGATGACGTACAGCCTGTGGGATATGAGTCTCGTCGAGCGGCGGGCCGACGGCGAGGTCATCGTGCCGCCGATGTCGCGCGCGGGTGCGACGTCGGGCGCGGGGCCGCAGTTCGTCGTGAGCCGCGACGAATCGATCGAGATCGGCAGGCTGGTGGTGGAGTCGGACGCGCCGGCGAAGTGGGTGTTCGCGGACGACGATGCGCGGCGGTATGTCGTCGTTCGGCCGAGCGATGCGATTGCGCCGCTGCGATTGCGGGCGGCGGACACCGTCGTCGAGTGCGACGCCTTCGGCTTCGGGCGCATCGACGTCGATGAGCGCGCGAGCACGGTGACGGTCGAGATGGCGGGGGAGACGGGGGCGGTGTGGGTGCGCAGCTCGCTGCCGATGCGCGTCATCGTGAATGAGGTCGAGTCGGTGGCCGAGCGGCTGTAACGGGTGCTGCCGGGGGGCCTCACCCCGGCCTTCGGCCACTCCTCTCCCACAAGGGGAGAGGGGGAAGAGTGGACTGCATGCCGGCGGGCTCCGATGCGTTCGGCACCGCGGCATCGCTGCCGCGTCGCGCGAGCACGATCTAGACTGCGGCGCGCGCGACGGTGCATCACGGAGGCCTGCCATGCCCACGCTCGATTCGGACGGAGTGAACATCGACTACGTCGTCGAGGGGAGCGGGCCGCCGGTCGTGCTCGTGCACGGGTTCGCCAGCAGCGTTCAGGGGAACTGGCGCGCGCCCGGCATCATCGATGAGCTGGTGCGCGTCGGGCGGCAGGTCGTGGCGCTCGACTGCCGCGGGCACGGCGCCAGCGGCAAGCCGCACGAGCCGGACACGTACAGCGGTACGGCGATGGCCGATGACGTGATCGCCGTGATGGACCGGGAGGGCGTCGAGCGCGCGGATCTGATGGGGTATTCGATGGGCGGGTTCATCGCGGCGTCGCTGCTGGTGCGGCATCCTGAGCGTTTCGACCGCGTGATCCTCGCCGGCGTCGGCGATGCGCTCGTCACGGGCGGCCGCGGCCGTCGCGGGGGCGAGGCGATCGCGAGCGCGCTCGAAGCGAGCACGCGTAGCGGCATTACGGACGCGCGGGCGCGCGCGTTCCGCTCGTTCGCCGAGCAGCAGGGGAACGACATGGCGGCGCTGGCCGCGATTCAGCGCTCGACGCGCGAGTTCGATCGAGGCAAGCTCGCGGAGGTGCGCAACCCCGTGATGGTGCTGATCGGCGAGGGCGACGTGCTCGTCGGGCCGGCCGACCAGCTGGCGGCGGCGATCCCCGGCGCGAAGCTCGTGAAGGTGCCGGGAGATCACCTGACGGCCGTCGCGAAACCGGAGTTCAAGCAGGCAGTGATCGCGTTCCTGGCCGAGAAGCCGGGCGCGTAAGGAGGCAATGTGGCGAATCAGGAGCACCTGGACCTTCTCGAGAGCGGCGTCGATGCGATCAACGCGTTCGCTCAGCAGCACTCCGACGTGACGATCGACCTCTCGGGCGCGGATCTGTCGGGCCGCAACATGCGCGGGCTGCGGCTGCAGGGGGCGAACCTCGAGGGCGCGAGCCTGGAGCGCTGCGACCTGCAGCGGGCGCTCCTCAACGGCGCGAATCTGCGCAAGGCGAACCTGCGCGGCGCCGACTGTTCGGGCGCCAGCTTCCATCGCGCAAGCTTCGAGGGCGCCGACCTGCGCGACGTCGTGTTCGAGGACGAGTTCCCGCCGCGGCTGTGCATACACGAATCGAGCTTCGACGGCGTCCGCTGGAGCCGCGAGCGGATCGAGCAGTATCTCGCGATCCTCAACCGCAACCTCGACTGGGAAGTGCGGTACGAGATCGTGGCGCGGGGCGGCTAGATGTTGGACGTTCGATGTTGGAGGTTAGAGCCTGCGACCTCCAACTTCTGACGTCCAACCTCCAGATCAGACCTTCGTCCAGGTCGAACCGCCGTCCGAGGTCGTCCAGGTGCCGGTCGCGGCGTTGAAGGTGCCGTGCATGGCGTCCGTGAACGAGATCGAGTAGACGGGAACGCCGGGGTCGAGGCCGGTGGCGACGACTTCCTGCCAGTTGTGCCCGGCATCAGTCGAACGGAGCAGGTTGTGCCCCGGGCTGTTCAGGCCGAGCCAGCCGTTCGTCAGGTCCTGGAAGTACAGCACCGATACGCCGTTGGCGTTCGGCAGCTCGCCGACGCCGGTCTCCGGCGGCGGATTGCCTAACGTCGTGCGGCTAATCAGCGTCCACGATGCGCCGCCGTCCGACGTGCGGAACAGGAACTTCTCGCTGCTGCCGGCCGCGGCGCCTCCGTTGCAGAACTGCCACTTGTTGTTCGCGTCGAACGCGAAGCCCACGCCCGTCGCGAGCGCGTGGCCCTCGAGCGACGTGCGCAGCGTGCACGGGTCGACAGATGTTGACGCGAACGCTGACCACGTGATTTCGCCGCAGCGGTAGATGTAGTGCTCGCCCGGGTAGCCGCTCAATTCGCCGACGTCGATCAGCGCCCAGTGGGACTGGCGGACGCTGGGCGAGTCGGCTGTCGTGACGATCTGGTTGACGCTGCCGGCCGTCACGGTCACGACGCCGACGATCGTGGCCTGGCTCAGCGTGAAGGTCTCGGGCGCGCCCTCGGATTGCGGGCATGCCAGGTTGGTGCGGACGAGGTACAGGTAGCCGTTCATCCCGTACGCCGGTGGGTGCCCAAAGTCGTCGCCGTTGACGGAGATGTTGAGGAAGCCGGCCGGCGGGAAGGGGTCGCCGGGCTCCGGCGCGTAGGCGCGGAAGACGGTGTTGTCCCGTCCGAGGCCGCTGAGGTCGTTGGCGACGTGCAGCGTCCCCTGTCCGACGAGCGTGCACGCCGCGGCGCCGAGGCCGGCGACGATCACGAGCAGCAGGGCGATGCGGGAGATTCCGGTGCGTCGGCGTGGCGGGGTGATCACGTACGTCGCCTCCTGATTCACGATGCGCGAGAAGTCATCGCATTATATGCGGCCCGCGCGGCGGTATCGGGCCACTTCACCCGGGCCGATCAGACCGCCGCCTACCATGACCATCGGCCCCTGTTCCACGCGCCGCACTCCGGTAGCCTTCTTGTGGCCGCGATCGCGCGGGGCGTCGATTGGGCGCTCCAGGTGCGGAGATTCAGCTTCGGCCGTCCGCCCGATCCGGCATGGGAGCAGATTCGAATGGCGTGGGATCCGACCTTTGACGTGGCATTCACACCGGCGTCCGTCGCCGTGCTCGGCGCTTCGACGAAGAAGCGCGGCGGCGGTAACGGCTTCATCCGCGGCATGCAGGAGATGGGGTACGAGGGGCGCCTCTACCCGATCAACCCGCACGCGGACAAGGTCATGGGGTACCAGTGCTACCCGTCGCTGGCGGCCGTGCCGGAGGTGCCGGACCTCGTGATCATGGCGGTCGGCGTCAACCGCGCCGAGCAGGCGCTCGAAGAATGCATTGCGAAGGGCGCGCGCAACATCCACATGTTCACGGCCGGATTCGAAGAGACGGGCGACGAGAGCGGTGCCGTGCTCGCCGAGCGGCTGCGCGAGGTGGCCGCGCGCGGCCAGCTGAACATCGTTGGGCCGAACTGTATGGGCATCTACACGGCGCGCGGCCGCATCTCGCCGTGGGGCAAGCTGCCGACGGAGCCCGGACCCGTATCGATGATCTCGCAGAGCGGCGCGCTGGGCGGCGAGTTCTCGCGGCTGGCCGCCGACCTGCAGCTGTTCATGAACAAGGTGATCTCGTACGGCAACGGCTACGTGCTCGATTGCACCGATTACCTCGAGCACTTCGAGTCGGACCCCGAAACGAAGTACATCGGCATGTACCTGGAGGGCGTGCGCGACGGCGGCAAGCTGCTGCGGATGGTGCAGCGCATCGCGCCGGCGAAGCCGATCGTCATCCTCAAGGGCGGCCTGACCGACGCCGGGTCGCGCGCCGTCGCGTCGCACACCGGCTCGCTGGCGGGACAGAGCGCTGTATGGAACGCGTTCTTCGCGCAGTCCGGCGCCATCCGCGTCGAGTCGATCGAGGAGATGACCGACGTACTGCAGGTATTGTCGCATCTGCCGCCGGTCACCGGCCGCGGCGTGGCGCTGATGGGCGGTGCCGGAGGCAACAGCGTCGCCGCGACCGACATCTGCGCGCGCGTCGGTCTGGAGGTGCCGGAGATCTCCGAAGACGTGCAGCGCAAGCTGCGGACGTTCATCGGCGTCGCCGGCACGAGCGTGCGCAACCCGATGGACGTCGGCATGCAGCTGAAGGGTCCGGACGACTACGTGCGCGTGCTCGAGCTGGTCGCCAGCGACCCCGGCATCGACGTGATCGTCCTCGAGATGCACCCGATGATGGCGCGCTGGGGCAGCCGCCGCCGGTCCCAGCGCATGATGGAGAACCTGGTCGATTTCGCGTCGCCGAAACGCTCCAGCAAGCCGCTCATCGTTGCGATGCGCAACAGCGGCGACAACCTGTCGTCGGAGCGCGCGCGGCTGAACATGACGAAATCGTTCCTCGAAGCCGGCGTGCCGGTGTTCCGGAGCATGGAGCGCGCTTGCCGCGCGCTCTACAAAGCGACGGAATACTACCGCTGGCGCGAGGGCGTCGCGGGCTGATTCGGCGACCCGGCGGGCCCTCACCGCGGCCTTCGGCCACCCTCTCCCTCAAGGGGAGAGGGGACAGCGCAGTTTCCTCTGAAGATCACGTCGGATTTGCCGTCACTCGGTCAGTGATCGGCGTGAAGGCGAGCGTCGTCAGGCTCGCGAGATCGAGGGTGTCGCTCAGCGGGATCGCGCCCGAGGTGACGCCGGTGAGTAGCGCTTGCTGCGGCTCGTTCACGTCTTCGGCCTCGATCTCGTAGACCGCGAGGTATCGATGCGACGCCGGGCGGTCCGGTTGCAGCTGCGCGTCGGCGAGGCGGAAGCGCTGGGCCGCGACGAAGCCGTCGACGGCGAGCACCTCGCGCAGGTGGACGTTCGTGTACCAGTCGTTGAACTCGTCGTCGCGGCCGCCGGCCGCGTTGCTCAGGACGAGCAGGATGTGGCGTGCCATATCGTTCCTCCGTGCGGCGCTCAGCCCTCGATGAGCCGGCGCGCGGCGGCCAGGCCGAGCACCTCGTTGTTTCCGTCCTCGATCATCGAGGCGCGGGCGTCGCGGAGGAGCTTTTCGACCAGCAGATCCTTGCACAGGCCGAGTCCGCCGTGGATCTGCACCGCTGCCGTCGCGACCTCGTGGCAAGCCTGCGTGCAGAACACCTTCGACGCCATCGACATCTGCGCCGCGGGTGGCCCGCCCCGGTTGTAGGCCGACGCCGCGCGCGACAGCGCCGTCGCGGCCTGCACCTTCATGAACATCTGGAAGAGGCTCTGCTGGACGAGCTGGTGTTCGGCGATCGGCACGCCTCCCTGGATGCGATGCTTGGCGTACGCCAGCGCTTCCTCGAACGCGGCGCGCGCCACGGCCGAGAAGATGGTGCCCATGCCGGCGTTGGCGCCCGTGAGCAGCCCATCGACCGCCTCGGTGCAGCGCTCCGGGCCGACGAGCATGTACTTCTTCGGAATGCGCACGTCCTCGAGGAAGATCTGGCCCTGGTTGAGGGCGCGCTGCCCCATCTTGTCCAGCGGCTTGCCTCGGCTGACTCCCGGCCGGTCGAGGGGGATGATGCAGAAGCCGCCGCCCGCCATGCCGCGCGAGGCGTCGATCGACACGTTCATCAGCGCGTGCGTGGCGATGGTGCCGTTCGACACCCACGCCGACTTCTGTCCGTTCAGCACCCACTCGTCGCCGTCGAGACGCGCCGTCGCGTCGAGGGAGATGTTCGGGTCGCGGAAGTGCTCGGTGCTGAACAGCAGGCTGTCCGAACCGTGCTGCGGCTCCGTCACGGCCCAGCAGCCGACGTACCGCGCCTCGTGGTCCTGCGCGAACGGCACGACGAACTCGCGGATCAGCTCGGGATCGCCCGTGCCGAGCACGAAGCCGAACGGGATCGTCGATACGCCGAGCGCCGCCGCGAAATCGGCCGAGCCCCACGCGATCTCCTCGGTGACGACGATGGAGTCGAGCCCCGTGAGCCCGGCGCCGCCGAGCGCCTCCGGAAAGCCGCGGGTGTGGTAGCCCTGCCGGTACGCCTCCTTCAGCGCGTCCCAGAGCGGCGAGCCGCTCGCGATGACGGCCTCGGGGTCCATCTTGTCGAGCTGGAACGCGGCGGGGCGCAGCACCTCCTCGGCGAAGCGGTGCGTCTGCTCGCGCAGGGCGACCTGCGCTGGCGTCAGGTTGCGGTTCAGGTCCAGGTACATCGCGCGCCTCCATCCGTTCGTTCCGACGACCGCCATCGTACGCGCGGCGGCCGTTGCGGTACAGCGCGATGGCGCGTTGCGGCGCGCGTCGTACACTTCCGCGAGCGCGAGTCACGAGGGCGGCAGTGGTGCGATGGTCCGGCCCCGCCGGACGGACAGCCGAGGGCGGCTGTCCCGCGCGCCTGATCCTCGTGCAGGCGCGCCGGCGAACAAGAACGGGAGGGCGGTCGACATGGCGAGGCTTGACGGCAAGGTGGCGGTGATCACGGGCGGTGCGAGCGGCATCGGCGAAGGTACGGTGCGGCTGTTCGTCGAGGAGGGCGCGCGCGTCGTCGTGGCGGACGTGCTCGACGACCGCGGCCACGCGCTGGCGGAGGAACTCGGCACGACGGTGAACTTCGTCCACGCCGACGTCAGCCAGGAGGACGACGTGCGCGGCGCCATCGGCCAGGCGGTCTCGCGCTTCGGGCAGCTCGACTGCATGTACAACAACGCCGGTTTCGGCGGCGTCGCCGGGCCGATCGACGAGACGCCGATGGATGGCTACGACGCGACGATGGCGGTGCTGCTGCGGGGCGTCTTCGCCGGCATCAAGCACGCCGCCGCGGTCATGAAGCAGCAGCGGTCGGGGAGCATCATCAGCACCGCCAGCGTGGCCGGGCTGCAGGCCGGGTTCGCCGGCCACGTCTACAGCGCCGCGAAGGCGGCGATTATCAGCCTGACACGCACGGCGGCGGTTGAGCTGGGCGAGTTCGGCATCCGCGTCAATTGCATCTGCCCCGGCGCCATCGCGACGCCGATCTTCGGCAAGGCGGTCGGGCTGCCGCCCGAGATCGCCGACCAGACCGTCGAGCCGATGAGCAAGGTGCTCGCGACGTTCCAGCCGATCGCGCGCTCCGGCACGCCGGCGGACATCGCAAAGGCCGCGCTGTGGCTCGCGAGCGACGACGCCGCGTTCGTGAGCGGCCACGCGCTCGTCGTCGATGGCGCGCTGACGTCGGGCCGGCCGATGGCGGCGACGGAGGCCGTGGTGCAGGCGCTCGGCCCGTTCTTCGCGGCGAACCCGGGGCTTGTGCCGAAGTTGCAGTAGCCGGGAGGTCGGAGATCAGAGGTCGGAGGTCTCCATTCGTCCTCTGGCCTTTGACGTCCCGGCCAACTCTACAGGTGCGTGTTGAACCACTCGATCGCTTCTCGCGCGGAGCGTTCGAGGGGCTCCCCGGCGTAGATCTCGTAGTGGCGGATGCCGTCGATGACGACGAACTTCTTCGGCTCGCCGGCGCGCGCGTAGACGGAGCGGAACTCGTCGGGCGGCGTCAGCGTGTCGAGTTCGGCGGAGATCAGCAGCAACGCGCGTGGCGCGATGCGCGGCGCAACCGCCTCCGGCTCGTACTCCAGCAGCGACTCGAGTGTTTCCATTGTCACTTGCGTCTTCAGGCCGGGCAGCGTCTGCGCCGCGTTCTCGAAGAAGGCTTTCGACTCCGGGTCGGCGAGGATCGTGAACGGGTCGACCATCGTCGGCGCGCCGGTCAGCACGCGCTTCCGCCGCTCGCCGGCGATGAGCTGCCGGATCGGCGCGGTCTCCGCGGCCGGGCGCTCCTTGATGCGCCGCCCGCCGTCGCCGAAGCCCACCTGCGCGACGATGGCGCGCGGCCGATCGTCGATGCCGCCCGTGAAGATGACGTTCGCCGCGCCGTAGCTCGTGCCCCACAGCGCGATGCGCTCCGGGTCGACGCCGTCGAGCGTCTGCATGAAGGTGATGCTGTTGCGGACGTCGAGCACCTGGTCGCGCCAGATGAGGCGCCCGCGCGTGCCCTCGCTGGCGCCGAAGCCGCGATAGTCGAAGGCGAGGGCGGCGTAGCCGGCCGCGGCAAAGCGGCGGGCGTAGTCGGGCAGGATCAGTTCCTTGATGCCGGTGAAGCCGTGGCAGAGGACGACGCCGGGCACGCGCGTGGCCGGCGGCGGCGCCGTCGGGCGTGTAGAGCGTCGCGCTGATGCGGGTGCCTTCGGAGAAGTAGGTGACCGGTTGTTCGCATGATTCCGCTCTCCTGTGCCTCGTTGCCGCGCGCGTGCGATGACGCACGCGGCCGGTATTCGTCAGACGTCGGTGTCGTGTCGCGTTGGTCCGGCGTTGCCGGACGCGCAGCCGAGGGCGGCTACGCCACACGCTTCGCGTCACGCCCGACCAGCTCGTTCGCCGTACTTCATTAGATCCGGTAGCCGTCGATGATGCGGCGCGCGGCGGCGAGGCCGAGCACTTCGTTCGAGCCGTCCTCGATCATCGATGCGCGGGCGTCGCGGAACAGCTTCTCGGCGTGGAACTCCTGGCTGAGGCCGTAGCCGCCCATGAGCTGGATCGCGTCGCTCGCGACCTCGAACGCGGTCTGGGTGCACTGCACCTTCGCCGCGATCGAGTATTCCGTCGCCGGCGGCACGGTCGCCCGGTTGTACAGCGATGCCGCGCGGGACAGCGCTCGCGCCGCTTCGACCTTGCGGAACATCTGGAACAGGCGGTCCTGCACGAGCTGGTGCTCGCAGATCAGCTTGCCGCCCTGCTTGCGCTGCCGCGTGTACGCGAGCGCCTCCTCGAACGCCGCGCGCGCGAGGCCGGTGAACGTCGTGCTCATGCCGGCGTTCGCGCCGGCGAGGATGCCATCGATGATCGCGGGATAGGCAGCGGGCTCGACGAGCATGTAGTGCTTCGGGATGCGGACGTTGTCGAAGAAGATCTCGCCCTGGTTGAGGTCGCGCTGGCCGAGCTTGCGCAGCGGCGGGCTCTTGGTGACGCCAGGCAGGTTGAGCGGGATCACGGCCACGCCGCCGCCGTTCATTCCCTTCGACGGATCGACGGTGAGGAACGTGCAGGCGTGCGTCGCGATGGTGCCGTTCGACACCCACGCGGACTTCTGGCCCGTGATGAGCCAGTCGTCGCCGTCGCTGCGTGCCTGCACGTTGAACGTGATCTCGGGCGTCTGGAACTGGTCCGTGCCGAACAGCAGCGTGTCGGAGCCGTGGTCGGGCTCGGTGATCGCCCAGCAGCCGATGTACTTGCCCTCTTTGTCGTTGACGTACGGCATGACGATCTCGTCGAGCAGCACCTTGTTGCCGGTCGCCGCGGCGGCTGTCGCGGCGAACGAGAACGGGAACGCCGTCACGCCGAGCGCGATCGACATGCCGGCCGACGCCCAGCCCATCTCCTCGCCGATGATGTGCGACTCGAGCGGGCCGAGGCCGGCGCCGCCGAGCGCGGGCGGGAAGCCGCGCGTGTGGTAGCCCTGCGCGTACGCCTGCTTCAGCACGTCCCAGAACCGCGAGCCTGGCGCGATCACCTCATCGGCGGTCAGCTTGTCCAGCTCGATCGCGGCCGGGCGGATGACCTCGGCCCCGAAGCGGTGCATCTGGTCGCGGAGCGCCTGCTGCTCCGGCGTGACGGACTTGTTCAGTTCGACGTACATCTTCGTCCTCCTTGCTCGCGATGCCGTGCGGTTGCGGACTGTAACGCCGGATCGCGCGGCCGTCAACGCGATGCATCGATCAATGCCGCGTTCGGAGGTTGCGGTCAGGGGCCGTTCGGCCTCTCTTGGGCCGGCGCCGTCGGTGTCGGGACGTAGCGTGCGCCCGTGGCGGCGCCGCGCCGCCGGCGCGGTTCATTCCGGTCGGGTGATGTCGGCGAGCGAGTGAACGTAGAGATTGGCGTTCATCAATAATTTTTACTCCTTTGTTATGTCGTTCGCGTTGACGTGTCGGTGCCGACGGTCGTAGGCTCGATGACGGTCGAACGACGTCAGGCAGATGCCTCCGTGCGGCCGTCCCATCCAACGCAGAGAGCGGCACTCGGGGATGCCGCCGTGTGGACGTTGAGCCATCGGGGGCTGAGGATGCTCCCCGGCGCGAACCGACGTCGGCGCTGCGCTGAAGTCATCGTCACCGTTTCCAGGTGGAAGGCCGCCGAACAATTGCTGTTCGACCGCGGCCCGGATCGTCGCGCCCTCGGCCGCGCGCGATCCCGTGGAAAGGAGGTACCGCCTATTGCGCAACACCAATCAACGAAATGAGGCCCTGACAGGATTGCACCCCGTCAGGGCCGCCACGAAGGCTGGCCGAAGACCAACCTTGCGCGCACTCACATTTTACATGGTTGGGGCTTCCGGCCGGTGTAGCCGGACGACTGTTCTCGCCCCGATGCGGAGCGGACGGTTCTTCCGGGCATCGGAGAAAGGGAACCAATCGTGAAGCTATTCTCCCTGAAGGGATTGAGCGTCATGGCCATGGTGGCGGCCATCGCGGTCACCGCCGGCCTGATGAGCCAGGGCACCGCCCGCGCCGCAGACCCCGGCACCGACGTGCCCACGAAGGGCGTCATCGGCACGAGCGGCGCCGGACCGGTCATCGAGTGCAAGTGGGAACTGCCGGACATGGATTCGTCCACTCCCGGCATCCAGTACTCGAAGCTGATTCCGCCGGCGACGCACGGCATCCACGACGATGACTCGACGATCGTGCCGGACGCCGACGGCAACCCGACGAACGGCACCCAGGTGCCGTGCGCCGGCCCGCCTGACACGAAGCCGACGCAGCCGGGCGGCGTGCACCACGAGATCCAGGTCGCGCCGAACTTCGAGAACCTTCCGGAGCAGCGGCAGATCCAGAACTGGGCCGCCGTGGATGCTCCGCAGACGGTTAGCGACGTGTTCTGGCAGGTCTTCGAGCCGTGTGCGGCCGGCACCGCCGGCTGCGACGCCGTGACGCACCTGAAGTACAAGCTGCAGGTGCACGGCACGATCCTCACGGCGCAGCAGTGCCTGGCGTTGGTCGGCACGAGCCTGACCGACGGGGCCATGACCGAATCCGCGATCCACAACGGCGAGGTCACGAAGGCCGCGTTCGACGACACGAACAAGGGCATGCTGAGCCTCTGCCAGCAGGGCGTGAAGGGCCTCTACCGCGCGGAATGGCCGCTCTCCAAGGACCAGCCGTGCGGCGAGTACCGCATCGACGTCACCGCCGTTTCGATCGGCGGCGCGACGACCACGCTCAGCAACTACATCGACGTGCAGTGCACGTTCATGCTCAAGGTCGACTTCGCGGGCAACCCCCCGACCTGCCCGGGCGGCATCGACTGGGGCAACCTCGTGCCTGGATTCGGTGCGACGGTCGGCGGTGACCTGTTGTTCAACCCGCCGTGCAGCGCCGAGCCGACCGTGAAGAACGTCGGCAACGACGGCATGGGTCTCAAGCTCACGTACAGCGACCTGGTGGGTGTCCAGTTCGGCAAGCACATCTACACGTTCGATGCCTGCTTCGGCCGGACGCCGGACATCAGCCTGCTCAAGTGCATCGACCCGATCATCAACGCGCCGGGCCAGACGACGCCAACGTCACCTGAGATCGACACGCAGGTGGACTTCGGGACGCTGCCGCAGCAGGTGCTCTGCGCCAACGAGCCGGGCAAGCTCGACCCGTCGGTGCATCCGCAGGCCGGGCTACCCGCCGACACGTACGTCGGCACCGCGACGCTCGTCGGCTACGCCGTACCTGGCGAGTGCTTCGGCTCGGCGCACAAGCCGTAGCCAGCAACCTCTCGCGCCAGCGCCGCTGAGGCGCTCCGCGAGGGTAGTGAAGCCGGGGAGGGAGTTGACCTCCCTCCCCGGCCGTTGTCCGAGGATCGAGGGGAGGTGCGACGATGGTGGGAAGGCCGGTACGCGAGCTGGCGCGGTGCGCGCTGCTTGGCATCGTCGCAGCATCGCTGGCGGCAAGCGCGTGCAGCGACGGCGATAGCACGCCTCGCGCGGCATCGCCGACCGCCGTGCCGCCGGACGCCCTCGCGACGCTCGACTACGGCACGCCGATGGCGCCGCCGCCGACGCCGCTGCCGGTCGAACAAGGCATCGAGGACGGCTCGGACGGCATCGGCGTGTATCCGTCCCTGGTCACGTTCCCGGATGCGCTGCGGGGGCGCGAGTACTTCGGCACCGTCGGCGTCATGAACGGCGGGCCGCGCGAGCGGACCTATCGCTTCGAGGCGAAGGGCGACGCCGCGAACTGGCTCGCCTTCGTCGCCGCGGATCGCACGACCGCGCTGTCCGAAGTGACGGTGCCGGCGCGCGACAAGACGCAGGTGCTGATCCGAGCCGTCGTCCCGCCGGAAGTCCCCAACGGCCAGTACACCGGCACCGTCGGCGTACTGACGACGACGACAACCCGCGAAGGCTCCGACACCTCCGGCGCCGGCGTCACGCTCGGCGCTGAGGTGAGCGTTGCGCTGGCCGTGACGGGCACGCAGAAGATCGAAGGCCAGTTCATCGACGCGGCCGCGTCGGACGTCGAGTCGGGCTACCCGCTCCGCATTGCGACGCGTCTGACGAATACCGGCAACGTACAGCTCAACCCCACGATCGACGTCGAAATCGTCGACGCCGCGGGTCAGCCGGTCGATCATTTCACGTCGACGGATCAGGTCCTCTATCCAAACGATGACAAACAGATCGTCGTCGAATGGGACACGACGGGACGGGCGGTCGGCGAACGGGTCGGGCGCGTTTCGGCAGCGCTCGGATGGGTGGCGTTGGGCACGAAGGATGTGCGCTTCAGCATCGTGCCGGCCGGTACGTACACGCGGCGAGGCGAGCTGGACGACGTGCGCCTCGTCAACAAGCCGCAGGCCGGCGACTACGCGAAGCTGGTCGCCGTCTTCAAGAACACGGGCCAGATCGAGACAAAGGGCAAGTTCATCGGGGAGCTGTACCTTGGCGACCGGCTGATCGAGCAGTTGACGAGCACCGAGCAGTTGCTGCTGCCGGGCGGCGCCGGCGACCTCGACCTGCTCGTCCGCGTGCCGGAGGACGGCACGTACCGCGTCACGGGCAAGATCAACTACGAGGGCCGCGAGACGCCAGTGCGCGACTTCACGTTCCGCGTTGGCGCCGAAAGCGGCAGGCCGATGCTGCTTATCGCCGGTATCGCGGCCGCGGTGGTGGTCGTTGTCGCGGCAGGCGGCGCTGCGGGCGTCTGGCGCTGGCGTCGGCGCGGGAGGCCGGCCAGTTGAAACGCGTGGGGCGTCTCCGTCGCGCCGGCGCAGATGCGCGCTTCGCCCGGGACGTCTCATTGGTTCGACCGAGAGCCGCCGCGCCGCCGCGCGCCGTCGTCTTCGCCGTGGCGGCGCTCCTCACCGCGTCGATCGCCGTCGCGAGTGCGATCGGCGGCCGCGAGTTTCGTGCCGACGCGTCGAGCGGCGTATGGCGCGCGTCGTACTACGCGAACATGGACCTCGCGGGCGCGCCGGTTGTGACGCGCGACGAGGGCGACGTGATCGACGTCACGTACGACGGCGTGACGGGACCAGCGCCCGGCGTGCCGGCGCAGCGGTTCAGCGTCCGGTGGACGCGCACGCAGACGTTCGATTCGCGGCGGGCTCTATCGGTTCGACGTCACTGCCGACGACGGGATCCGCGTACGGGTGGACGGCGAGTTGGTCATCGAGGCGTGGTTCGACCAGAGCCCGACGTCGTACGAGGCGGAGCTACGCCTCGCCGCGGGGGACCACGATCTCGAGCTCGAGTACTACCACCACTACGGCACGGGCCGCGTGCAACTCGTCGTTGAACTCATCGAGCCGGACACGCCGACGCCCACTGCCACGGCGACTGACACCGCGGCGCCGACGCCGGTGACGCCTACCGCCCGGGCGACGGAAGCGCCGTCCGCATCGAGACCGAGGCATCGCTCACGCACGTACGGCCACCATCCGGGACGGCGACTCGCACGGCGACGCCGACGCGCACCGCCACGGCGACGCCCACGCCCGGCTCGGACCGGCCGCCGCGCATCGAGTGCAAGTGGGAGCTGCCGGACATGGACTCGGACGAGCACGGCGTCCAGTATCTGCCGCACAGCGAGGCAGCCGCCATCGACGCCGCGCCGTCCGGGCTCGCCGGCACGCACACGTACGACGACGACATGGCCGTCCGGCCCAAGCACCACCACGACGACGATCACGAAGACGACGACGAAACGCCGTGCGACATCGCGGCGCACGAGGGGCCGCATCAGCCCGATGGCGTCCGCCACTCGATCCAGGTCGTGCCGAACCCCGATGACGATCCCGAGGCGCGCCGCATCGAGCTGTGGCTCGCGGCGACGCATCCAGACGGGGTTGGCGCGATCGGCGACGCGTTCTGGGTGGTGTACCGCCCCGACGGTTCGGTGCTCTACAGCGTGCCGGGCGATCCCGTCGGCTCGCGCGATTGCGATGGCGTCGGCCATAGCGATGGTTCGGGGTCGATGTTCGAGGCAGCGGCCGTCACCGGCCAGTTGTCGCGCGACGCCATCGACGACGAGCACGAAGGGCTGCACGGCAGCTGCCACTTCGGACAGGCAGCGGTGTACCGAGGCGAGTTCCGCCTGAGCGTGACCGAGCCGTGCGGCGAGTACCGCGTGACGGCCGTCGCCATGTCGACCGGCGGCGCCTCGGCGCAGCTCACGAACTACATCGACGTCCTCTGCGTGGTCGCGCTGAAGATCGATTTCCGCTCCGTCGACTGGGGCGAGATCACGCCCGGCGTCCGCGACCTCGTCGCCGGCGACACGCGCTTCCGTCCACGCGACGACGTCGCTCCGACGGTGAAGAACGCCGGCAACGACGGCATGGGGCTCCGCATCCGGTTCTCGCCGCTGAGGTCCGCGTCCGGCTTCCGCATCGAGGAGTTCGACGCGTGCTTCGGCCGCGCCGACGACGCGCTCCAGTGCATCGATCCAATCACGGCTGGCGCGGCGACGTCATTCGACGGCGATCCGGCACGCGTCCTCTGCGGCGGTGAGCCAGCTCGGCTCGACCTCGGCCTGCATCCAGGCGCTGGTCTCGCCCCGGGCACGTATCGCGGCATCCTGTGGCTCGTCGGGTTCCACGTCGGCGACGAGTGCGCCGGCGATCGACATCTCGAATGACGTCGACCGAAGCCTGAAGGCCTGAAGCGCGGGCTCGTCACCCCGTGCGATGCCGATCGGTTGTCGCATGATCCCGCTCGCCGGAGACTGCCTGTAAGCTATCGGGCGGAGCGAGGTCGTCGACTCATGGCACGTTATCCACGTCCACCGCTGGCGCGCGCGGCGCTCTTGCTGGCGAGCTGCGCCGTTGCGCTGTCGCTGGCGGCGTGCCGCGGGGGCGGCGGCTCGAAGGAACTGCGCTTCCATCCCGAGCGTCCCGCCGCGGCCTACTTCAGCACGCAGGTCTGCTCGCTGCTCTCCGGCGACGGCGGGGCGCGCATCCGCGGCCAGGACGGCGGCACGAGCAACGTCGCGGGCGGCCGCGCCTACTGGACCTTCGGCGACACGCTGACCGACGACCCCAGTCACTTCGTCTGGAACAACATCGCGGTGAGCAGCGATTTCCAGGCCGACGATTGCATCGACCTCACGTTCAAGCGAGATGACCAGGGGTTCGCGGCGCCGCTGCTGCCGCGCCAGGAGGGCGAGGTCACGGTCTGGGCGGCGGCCGGCCAGGTCGCGACCGACGACCACACGGTGTACTTCCTCTACAACTCCGTGTCGTCGGCCGACATCGCGACCGGCACGTTCCACTTCCGCGGCATCGGGCTCGGCAAGTTCGATACGGGCGATCTCGTCGGCCATCGCGTCATCGAGAACCTGATCACCGATCAGGACCTCGGCGGCGCGTCACTGAGCCTCTCGCCAGCGGTCGACATCCTCGTCCACGACGGCTACGCGTACGTGTACTTCGCCGTCGGGTTCAACGTGCGCGTCGGCCGCGTGCAGCTGGCGCAGATCGAGGACAAGGCGGCGTATCGATACTGGGACGGCGCGGACTGGGTGCCCGAAGCGGCTAAGAGCATCGACATCCTGCAGACGGCGGGCGGGGAACAGGCGTTCAACGTCGACTGGAACCCGTATCTCGGCAAGTGGACGGCCGCGTACTCCACTGACACGCTCAACACGCCCGCGATGGCGTACGCGGACGCGCCGCAGGGCCCGTTCGTCGACGAGACGGTGCTCTTCGACTGCAAGGCGCTGTTCGTGGCCGGCGCCGCGTCGGCGCAGCTGGTGTACCCCGAGTTCGACGATCGCTACGCCTGCTATCACCTGACGCAGCATCCGGAACTGGACAAGAACGACCGGCAGACGATCTACCTGACGTACGCCAACCTCGGGACGTACCGGCTCTACCTGCAGAAGGTCGTGCTCGCCGTGCCGTTCGCGCAGTGGGACGATGCCGAGGGGCGGGCCGTGTACGCGCGCTCGGGCCAGGACGTCGCGGGCGCGACGCGACGCGGCGTCGCGTTCTACGCGCCGACGCTCCCGGGCGACGGCCTGACGCCGATCCACGACTGGCTCGAGTCATCGACCGGCCGCCACCTGTACGAGGCGGCCTCGCCCGGCGGCGGATTCGAGGACCGCGGCATCGCCTTCTACGCGAGCACGGAGCCGGCCGCCGGCCTCGAACCGGTGTATCGCTGGGATCGCAAGTCGAACGCGCGCACAGTCCGTCTACTCGACGTTCGATCTCGGCGGCGGGTATCGGAAGGCGGCGCTCTCGTTCTACGCGAAGACGCTCGACGAGCAGCTGCCGTACGACGCGAAGGGCTACGTGTACTGGGTGCACATCAAGGGCGATACCGACATCGGCTGCTGCGGCTCGACGAACAATCCGACGCACCAGACGTCGTCGACGCGCCAGGAGTTCGTGCTGGCCGTGCCGCCGGACCCGCGCGGCTACGAGGCTGAGGTGTGCTCGCCGGTGTGCGGCACCGGCGGCCGCGTCGTGTGGTCGGGCCCGGTGTCGTTCGTGCCGAGCGCGAAGGGCGGCAAGCTGACCCTGACCCCGAACGGCGCCAAGGGCCAGTAGCGAGGTCCGTCGACGTCTCGTCGTGAGCGTGCTGGGATCGTGCGGGGCGGGCCGCGGCTATCCCGCCGGCGGCGCGACCGTGTTCGACTCCGGGACGGCCGGGCGCGCCGCAGCGTATGGCAGCCGTTCCTTCAGCTTCAGGAATTGCGACTCGTACAGGTGCCAGCTCAACATCGCGGCTACGAACGTCGCCGCGCACGCAGCCGCGCCGAACAGCAGGCGCCCGGGCAGGTACGAGCCGAGCACCGTCGGCGGCCACGAGGCGATGTCCGTGTTCCATGCCAGCCACGTCGCGATCGGCACGTGGAACACGTACAGCGCGTACGAGTACCGCCCGGTGGCCCGAAGGGCGCGCGTGTTCGTCACGGCGCGCAGGAGGCCCGTCGATCCGGTGGCCACGGCCGCGACGACCGTCCCGAACAGCACCGCGAGCGCGCTCAAGCCGGCGATCTGCATCCACCGGTTGTACGGATCGATCTCGCCCTGCGTCGCGAGGATCGCGATGAGCACGCCCAGCGCCGGCAGCGACAGCGGTGCGATCCAGCGGCGGAGCCTCCGGCGGTCCTGCGCATCTCTCACAATGAGCGCGATCATCGCACCGATACCGAGACCATCGAGGCGCGCGGGCGTGAGGACATAGATGCTGTACGGACGCACTTCGGCCTGCCACAGGATGATCCGCAGGACGAACGGGAACACGATCGCGACGGCGGCAACGGCCATGAGCTTTCGGCGACCGAACAACAGCACAACGGCCGGCCAAAGGATGTAGAACTGCTCCTCGATCGCCAGCGACCACAGGTGGCCGGTGCCGTAGAGGTTGGCCTGCCACCACTGGCGGCCCGCCATCCAGATGTTGGCGCTGAACCCCCAGAACCAGAGCTGGCTGCCGCGCAGCTCGTGGAAGTCGGCCGAGCGCATCGAGTGGACGGCCGGCAGCACCCAGAGCAGCACGACGAGGAAGCCGAAGTACACCGGCAGGATCCGCAGCGCCCGGCGCCCGTAGAACGTCCGGAAGTAGCCGGTCGCGCGCTGCTGTCGCGTCGTAGAGGATGCCCGTGATGAGAAAGCCGGACAGCACGAAGAAGAGGTCGACGCCGACCCAGCCGGTGTTCGTCACCGTGGCAACGGTGGAGTCGAGCCACGTGCCGATGACGGGAGGTCGGCGAAGAGCGCGAAGTGGTACGCCATGACGGCCAGCACCGCGATCCCGCGGATGCCATCGAGTCCCGGCGATGCGCTCGTGCGCCTCACGACGTCGCTCGTCGTCGGCGGCCAGCACGTCATCGGTCGCCGGCGGAGCGGACGCGCGCAGCGGACGCTGGGCGGTGGGCGTCGCACGCTGCGTCGTCAAACGCACGGTCCATCCGCCTCGCGCCGCACGGGCGCCGCATCCTTGGCGGCGCAGTTCGATTGCCTTACCATCGCCACAACATGAGCCACCGCTCGCCGCGCCGGCGCAATCGATCTGTCACGTCCAAACCTGAGGTTAGCACAGGCCCGGACGTCAATGGACAGAACTCGCAGGGCGGATCCTTCGTCGGCGATTCACCACCGTCGACGGCTACCGCGTCCGGGCCTGCCGCGGATGTCCGAATCCCGACGCTTGACGGTCTGCGTGGCCTTGCGATCCTGCTGGTCATGAATTTCCACTTCGTCCTGCAGGGGCTCTACCTGGGCAACCCCCACCGTGTGGCGATCGACCGCATCACGTTGAGGATCACCGGCGTGGGATGGTCCGGCGTGGACCTGTTCTTCGTGTTGTCCGGATTCCTGATTACAGGCATCTTGTACGATTCGCGCACCAAGGCTGGCCGTTACCTGCGGACCTTCTACGCGCGGCGCGCTCTTCGCATCTTCCCGATCTATTACGGCCTCCTCATTGTCCTGATGCTGCTGTTTCCTGTGATGGCGCCCTCGGCGCGGCAGTCGGTGGACGCGCTCGTGGACAACCGCTTCTGGTACTACACGTACGCGGTGAACATGCGCGCGCTGTTCGACCAGCCGTTCACGCTCGATTTCAGCATCACCGGCCACCTGTGGTCGCTGGCGGTCGAGGAGCAGTTCTACCTCATCTGGCCGGCGGTCGTACTGGTGGCCGGGCGCCGTGGGCTCATGCGGGCGTGCCTGGTCGCGATGATCGCGGCGCCGCTCCTGCGTGTGGTACTCGACGCATCGGGTCACTCCTCCGTTCAACCACGAGCGTTGATGCCGGCCAGGCTGGACACGCTGGCGGTAGGAGCAGCCGTGGCACTCGTCGTGCGCGATCCCGGCGGGCTGGCGCGCCTCGCCCGATTCGTCAGGCCGGTGGCGGCCGTCACGGGAGCGATATTGGTGGCGCTCTACGTCGTTCGAGACGGACTGCGACAAGAGGACGTCTGGGTCGAGACGCTGGGGCTCAGTGCGTTGGCGTTCTTCTGGGGTTCCCTGCTGGTCGGCGTCTTGCTTGCCGTCCCGAACTCCAAGCTGGCAACCACCTTCCGCAACCCCGTGTTGAGGTGGTTCGGCCGTTACAGCTACGCGCTGTATCTCGTCCACCTCCCGGTCGCGGCGCTCGTCTACTTGCGCTTCGATATTCCCGCCGCGGTCGTAACCGTGTCGGGATCGCAACTGCCGGGTACCATCGTGTTCTGGGTCGTGGCCGGCGGCATCTCAGCGGTCGTCTCGGTCCTGAGTTGGCACCTGATCGAGAAGCAATTCTTGAGTCTGAAGTCCGCGTTCCCGTACTCCACCGTGGAGTTGCGAAGCAACCCTGAGTCGCCTTCGGCGCACGTTCCCGGCTGACGGGCATCCCGCGCCGCCACGCGCATTGACAAGCAGCTTTGTTGCCGCGGCACAACTTGACCGTTCCGAGCCTTTGACGTTCGCGTGTCTCTCTCGCGACCTTCGGCACTGTCCCGAAGGGTGGCGCGCTCGTACGAGTCGCGCCGTACGAAAGGAGCTGCCGTGGCGACATCCCGCATGACGTCGAACGCGTGCGAGCAGCGGTACCGCGACGGCATCCGATGGGAGCGCATCGCGTCGGTCACGCACTGCGTCGACTGTTACCCGGAGGCGTGCCCGTTCAAGGCGTACATCGCGGATGGCCGCGTGCTCCGCGAGGAGCAGTCGGCGATCTTCGAGACGGTCGAGCCCGGCGTGCCGGACATGAACCCCGCCGGCTGCCAGAAGGGCGCCGGCTGGAGCCGCATGCTCGACGCGCCGGAGCGCGTGCTGTACCCGCTGATCCGCGACGGCGAGCGCGGCAGCGGCCGCTGGCGGCGCGCGTCGTGGGACGAGGCGCTGACGAAGGTCGCCGACGCCATCCTCGACGCGGTGCAGGGGCAGGGGCCGGACGCCGTGGTGTACGAGGGCACGCCGGCGCAGGGCGGGCTGCTCGCGTCGCCGCTGATGGGCGCGCTGTTCGGGCACCTCGGCGCGACGCAGACGGACGTCAACGCGAACATCAACGACTTCGGCCCGGGGCTGTACCTGACGTTCGGCAAGTTCAACTCGATGGCCAGCGCCGATGACTGGTTCCACTCGGAGCTGATCATCATCACCTGCGCGAACCCCGTGTACACGTGGATCACGCAGTACCACTTCATCGCCGAGGCGCGCTACAAGGGCGCGGAAGTGATCACGATCGCCCCCGACTGCTCGCCGTCCATCGTCCACGCCGACGAGTACGTGCCGGTGCGCCCCGGCTGCGACGCGGCGCTCGCGCTGACTGGCCTGCCGCGTGATCATCGACGAGGGGCTGTACAACCGCGACTTCGTCGCGCGGCAGACCGACCTGCCGCTGCTGCTGCGCGACGACACGCGCCGCTACCTGCGCGCGAGCGACCTCGTCGCGGGCGGCAGCGAGCTGCAGCTGTACTGGCTCGACGAGACGCACCGGCGACGTCGTCGAGGCGCCGCGCGGCACGCTCGATACGGGCGACGTGCGGCCGTCGCTCGAAGGCAGCGCGGAGGTGACGCTCGCCGACGGGTCGCGCGTGCGCGTGCGGCCGGTGTTCGCCGCGCTGCGGGAGCGGCTCGCCGAGTACGACCCGGAGCGGTCGCTCGAGCTGTGCGGCGCGCACCCGGACCAGGTGCGCGAGCTGGCCCGCAAGGCCGCGTCGCGCCGCACGAACTTCCTGATGGGGCTGACGTCGGGCAAGTACTTCCACGGCGACCTCATCCAGCGCTCGTGGGCGCTGCTCGCCGCGCTGACCGGCAACTGGGGCCGCAAGGGCACCGGCTTCCACCAGTGGGCCGTCGGCGGCTTCGACGGCGCGTTCCTCTTCGGCATGAAGCCGGCGGCGGGGCCGGAGTCGGCGCGGCAGGTGCTGGCGGGCCGGCGCGGGATGATCGACTTCCTCCGCAACGAGGACCCGACGATGACGGACGAGATCGCCGCCGTCGAGCTGTCGATGCGGATGGCGCAGGGCAGCGGCACGTCGCCGTCGGCGTTCTTCTGGCATCGCCACGCCGGCTATCGCCGAGCGCTGGAATCGCTGGACGGACCCGACGATGCAGCGGCCGTTCGACGACTACGTGCACGAGGCCGAACGCGAGGGCTGGTGGCCCGGCGCGCTGCCGGCGGCGAACGTGACGCCGGAGGTGTTCGTCGAGTGCGGCGGCAACATCCTGCGGCGCGCGCGCGGCGGCGGCGAGCTGCTGCTCAAGCACCTCTGGCCGAAGCTCAAGCTCGTCGTCACGGTCGACTGGCGCATGTCGACGACGGCGCTGCACTCCGACGTCGTGCTGCCGGCCGCGCAGCACTACGAGAAGGCGTCGTTCCAGATGCCGATGCCGCGCGCGATGGGCATCGCGTACTCGGACCGCGCGGTCGAGCCGGCGGGCGAATCGAAGAGCGAGTGGGAGATCACGCTCGCGCTGGCGAAGGCGATCGAGGCGCGCGCGGCGGAGCGCGGCATCGCGCGAGTACGTCGACGGGCGCGGGCAGCCGCGTCGGATCGACACGATGCACGACACGCTGAGCAAGGGCGGGCACTTCCTGACGGCCGACCAGGTCGCCGAGGAGATGATCGCCGACACCGTCGTCGCCGGGAACGTGCCGCCCGACACGACGATGCAGACGATGCGCGATCGCGGCTTCGTGCGCTTCCTCGACTGGGGCATCTCGCCGTACGGGCTGACGCAGGCGACCGACATCCGCCCGGACGAGACGACGACGCCGTTCCGCCGCCACGTCGAGCAGCTCGAGCCGTACCCGACGCTGTCGAGGCGCGCGCAGTTCTACATCGAGCACCCGTGGTTCATCGAGGCGGGCGAGGAGCTGCCGTGCCACAAGCCGCCGCCGAACCAGGGCGGCGCGCACCCGCTGACGCTGATCAGCGGCCACAACCGCTGGAGCAGCCACTCGACGAACCAGGTCAACCGGCTGATGCTGAACACGCATCGCGGCCATCCGTTCGTCGCGATGAACCCCGGCGACGCGGCGCGGCGCGGCATCGCCGACGACGACCGCGTGCGGTTGTTCAACGACGTCGGCCGCTTCGTGACGCATGCGCGTCTCGTACCGGGCGTGCCGCCGGGGCTGGCGGTCGTCTACAACGGCTGGGAGCCGTACCAGTTCGCCCGCTGGGAGGGCACGGCGAACGTCGAGCCGGGGCTCGTCAAGTGGCTGGGGTTCGCGGGCGGATACGGCCACCTGCGCTACTGGCAGTTCGAGTGGCAGCCCGTGCCGAACGACCGCGCGATCAGCGTCGAGGCGGAGCGCGTCGAGTGACAGCAGACAACGGGTCGGCCGGTAGACGTCGCTGAGCGCACCGAAGCATTTCCTCCGGCCGGCGCCGATGCGTGACCGGCGCACCATCGACGCGCCGAGCAGATCCTTCGCTGCGCTCAGGATGACAGAGACGCGGCGCGCGCGGCCTACCGAGTCGCGCCCGTCATCTGTGCGAAGGCCTGCGGCGACGTTACACGATCGCGGCTTCGCGGTAGGCGCCGAAGGCTTGGCGCATGACGTCGCACATCTCGCCGAGGGTGCAGTAGGCGTTCGCGGCGTCGATGAGCAGCGGCATGACGTTGCGGCCGTCGCGGCAGGCATCCTCGAGCGCGCGAAGGCAGCGCGTCGCCTCGCGGCTGTCGCGCTCGCGGCGGACGCGCTGCAGCCGGGCGACCTGGTGCGCCTCGCCCGCGGGGTCCATGCGCAGGATCGGGATGTCGATCGGCTCGTCGCTCATGAACTCGTTGACGCTGACGACGATGCGCTGCCGCGTGTCGATCTCGCGCTGGTAGCGATACGCCGCGTCGGCGATCTCCTGCTGGATGAAGCCGGTCTCGATCGCCGGGATGACGCCGCCGAGCGCGTCGATGCGGCGGAGGTAGTCCGTCGCGTCGTTCTCCATCTCCGTCGTGAGCGCCTCGACGAAGTAGCTGCCGCCGAGCGGGTCGATGGTGTTCGCGACGCCGGACTCGTGCGCGATGACCTGCTGCGTGCGAAGCGCCAGCAGCGCCGCCTTCTCGCTGGGCAGCGCGATCGCCTCGTCCATCGAGTTGGTGTGCAGCGACTGCGTGCCGCCCATCACGGCCGCGAGCGCCTGGATCGCCGTGCGGATGAGGTTGACCTCGGGCTGCTGCGCCATCAGCGAGACGCCGGCCGTCTGCGTGTGGAAGCGCATGCGCCACGATCGCGGGTCGCGTGCGCCGTACTCGTCGCGCATCAGCCGCGCCCAGAGGCGGCGGGCCGCGCGGAACTTCGCCACTTCCTCGAAGAAGTCGTTGTGCGAGTTGAAGAAGAACGACAGCCGCGGCGCGAACTCGTCGATGCCGAGGCCGCGCGCCAGCGCGCGCTTCACGTACTCGAGGCCGTCGGCGATGGTGAAGGCCAGCTCCTGCGCCGCCGTCGCGCCGGCCTCGCGGATGTGGTAGCCGGAGATGCTGATCGTGTTCCACAGCGGCATCTCGCGCGTGCCGAACTCCACCGTGTCGGTGACGAGGCGCATTGATGGCTCCGGCGGGAAGATGAACTCCTTCTGGGCGATGAACTCCTTGAGGATGTCGTTCTGCAGCGTGCCGCCGAGGCGCGCTCGCGGGACGCCCTTCTTCTCCGCGGCGGCGATGTACATCGCCCAGATGATTGCGGCCGGGGAGTTGATCGTCATCGACGTCGTGACGTCGGCGAGCGGAATGCCGTCGAGCAGCGCTTCCATGTCGGCGAGCGAGGAGACGCCGACGCCGCACTTGCCGAACTCGCCGGCCGCCTCCGGCGAGTCGGTGTCGTAGCCCATCAGCGTCGGCAGGTCGAAGGCGATCGAGAGCCCCGTCGTGCCCTGGGAGAACAGATAGCGGAAGCGCGCGTTGGTCTCCTCGGCCGTGCCGAAGCCGGCGAACATGCGCATCGTCCACGGCTTGCCGCGATAGCCGGTCGCGTGCACGCCGCGCGTGAACGGGAAGCTGCCGGGCGCGCCGATGTCGCTGGCGAAGTCGAGGTGGGCCACGTCGGCGGGGTCGTAGACGCGGTTCACGGGCCGGCCGGACGTCGTCACGAAGGAGGCGTCGCGCTCGCTGAGTCCGTTTTCGTCGTCGGCCGCGCGCGCGGATGACGCCTGTTCCAGCGTCTCATCGTCGAACATGAGGTCCTCCCGCCGCGCCGTGACACGCGCCGCCTCCGCATGATACTTCCAACACCGCTGGTAGTGCGCGCGGACGGCCAGCAGTGCTACGACGCAACTGCGATGTCAGGAAGAACCACGCCCGCTGCGCAGCGCTCGTACGCGAGCCCGCGACGCATGGCAGCGCCTTTTCGGCGTATTGAAGTTGTGCGCCGACAGGGTAATCTCGGGTTTCGAAATGTTTGTCGTGGCGAACGGAGCACGGCCCGTCCGAAGTGTTTGGCCTGGCACCGCCGCCGCGCCGCTACGCGCGCGCCTGGTTGGGTTCCTAGTTCCTGCTGAGGTGGGATCCGTGAGCCGGCTCAGGCAGAAGCTCGCGAAGATCTCGGATGCGGCGATAATCCGGACCGTGCCGGGGGCCGGCTACGAGTTCGTGCCCGACGCGTCGCCCGTCGCCGGCGATGCTACTTGAGCAACTCCCGCACCTTGTCAAGCAGATCGTCGGGGTCGAAAGGCTTCGTGAGATACGTGTTGGCGCCCAGCTCGCGCTGGCCGGCGTGCGCGTCGAATGCCGAGACGACGACGACCGGCATCTCGAGGCCTCGCGCGCGGAGTTCGTGATAGAACGCGCGGCCGTTCATCACCGGCATCTCGAGATCGAGGACGATGACGTCGGGCGCATCCGGCTCCAGCTTGCGGAGCGCGTCCTGTCCGTCGCTCGCGGAGCGGACCGCGTAGCCGCCCTCCCGCAGCGCCAGCGAAATCATCCGCGCCGTGGCAGCATCATCGTCGACGACCAGGACCGAAGGGGGATGTGCGTCCGGAGTGCGCTCGCCACGCACGGTCACCGTGTCACGCGAGGGTGGCGGCTCGCGTAGGCCTCCCCCTCGCACTTGCCTGACTCGAGCGATCGCTCCCGCGAGAAACGTTTGTTGCGTCATTCGTGCTCGATACTTTCGATTCTCCAAACTTGATCTTACGCAGCGGCGCATTACAAGAGCATAAGACTCTATGGCTGGCATGAACTCTGGTTGTGGCAGATGCATTTGATCGCGGGGCTCCTCGTCCGGCCGGCCGCGGGCGTCGAATGCGTGATTATCGGAACCGGGCAGCGGTTGCTTTACGGGTACTCGCCGCCCTGTAATGCATCTGCAATATCCGGTCGCGTCGAAATACGGATCAACACGCTACATAGGTGTTAGCATCAGGCGCACGCGTCGCCTGTGCGGACTTGGCCGCGTGGCCGTGGGCCGCAATTTGGACGTTGGTCAGTGTGGGATGGCCCCCAACGGGGCGTAAACCTGGTGCCGCGTCGCGATGCAAGGAGAGCCGTCATGAGCACCGAACCTCTGGTCCTCGCCGTCGATGACGAGGCGGGCATCCTGCGCCTCATCAAGCTCGAACTCACGACGCAGGGCTTCCGGGTCGTCACGGCGGCGAGCGGCGAAGATGCGCTCCGCATGGCCGAGGAGCAGCGGCCCGACATCGCGCTGCTGGACATCGTCATGCCGGAGATGACGGGTCTGGAGGTGATGCGCCGGTTGCGCGAGCGCTCCAGCATCCCGGTGATCCTGCTCACGGCGAAGGGGAGCGAGAGCGACAAGGTGCGCGGCCTCGAACTCGGCGCCGACGACTACCTGGCCAAGCCGTTCAGCCCGGACGAGCTGAGCGCGCGCGTGCGCGCCGTGCTCCGGCGCTCCGTCGGCTCGTCCGCGGCCGAGAACGTGGTGCACGTCGGCAGCGTCGAGGTCGACCTCAACCGCCGCCTGGTGAAGCGGAGCGGCAAGATCGTGACCCTGACGCGGACCGAGTGGATGCTGCTGCAGCACCTGGCGGCGAACGTCGGCAAGATCATGCTCAATGCCGAACTGCTCAGCAAGGTGTGGGGGCCCGAGTATCGTGACGACTTGCAGTATTTGCGCGTGTGGGTGTCGCGGCTGCGGCGGAAGCTCGAAGACGACCCCTCGAAGCCGCGCTTGATCAAGACGTTCCAGGGCATCGGCTACATGCTGGCCGTGCCCGGCGACGAGACCGCCGAGACGCCGGCGAGCCCCGTCGCGGAGTAACGCACGTCGCCCGATCGTTCTGCGCGCGGTCACTCGCGCGGCGCGTCTCCGTGCTATGTCGATGATCGTCGTTGGAGCGATCGAGCGGTTGCAACGATCTCCTGATCATGCTGCTGCATGATACGGCGCGCCGTCGCCAAGTATTTAGCTCCGCGGCAAATGTTCAGATTACGTTAGGCTTCGCGGATGCGAAGTCAATTCCCCGCAGTAGTATGCAATACATCTGAAAGATGACGCGCAGCTTCGTTCCCCTTGCGTAACGCCTCCTGCGGCATACTCCTCCCGGACCAACATGCGCTCGCCCGGAATGCGAAACGACTACGCCGAGCTGCGCCGCGAAGCAAGGATCAGCGGCGCGCGGGCATCCGCGAGCGTCGTGCGCGAGCAATCGACCAGGGATCTCGCCGGCGGGTGAACGGAAGCATCCGGGGCGAGTTGCAGGGAAGATGGAGCCAGTATGAACTCACCGATTCGAGTGCTCGTGGCGGACAGCGAAAGGATCTACAGAGAGGGGTTGAAGGTCATCTTCTCCAGGGGTAACGAGGTACGCGTCGTCGGTCAGGCGTGTACCGGCCCGGAGGCGTGCGAGAAAGCGCGGCGCATTCAGCCGGACCTCGTGCTCATAGAAGTCAACATGCCTGAGATGGACGGCGTCGCCGCGACGCGATCCATCCTCGCAGCGCGGCCGGAGACGCGCGTGGCGATGCTCACGTCGTCGCACGCCGACTCCGACGTAATGAATGCGATCAAGGCCGGCGCGCACGGCTACATCACCAAGGATGTCAGCGTCGGTGCGCTCGTCGATTCGATCCGCCGGGTCGCCGAGGGCGAGGCGGTCATTCCGCCGTCGTTCGCCTCGCGGCTGTTGCAGGAGTACGCCACGCTGGCGCGCGGGCGCGACGACGAAGCGGGCGCTGTCGAGGCCGACCGCTCCCGCGTGACGGAGCGGGAGCGCGAAGTGCTGAAGCTCCTCGTCGAGGGCGCCACCAACCGGGACATCGCGCGCCAGCTCGTCATCACTGAGAACACGGTAAAGGTGCACCTCCGCAACATCCTCGAGAAGCTGCACCTCCGCAACCGCCAGCAAGCGGCGGCGTTCGCCATCAGCTCCGGGCTCGTGCGCCTCCAGCCCGAGCGCAACGGCAGCAGCCGCCCGATGCCGCGCCCGATGCCGGCGCCGGCGTGGCAGCAGGCGGCGCTCAGGCACTAGTACATCCCTGCGGCAGGACACGCGGATGAACAGGAGAGGGGCCACCGGCCCCTCTCCTGTTTCGTGTACGTTCGTCGCCGGGAACGTGGCCGCTATGGAGACGGCCAGCCGTAGCGCTGCGCCAGGTCCGGCACGTCGAGGTCCGGCGCGTGTCGCACGAGCCCGAGCGCGTGGCCGATCTCGTGCAAGAGCAGGCGCTCGCGCCGTGCTTCGATGTCGGCGCCGGCGGGGATGATGTCGTTGAGGTAGACCGCGGCCGTCGTGATCTCGCCGGAGCAGTTAACGGGGAGCGGCGACGGCGGGAAGTTGCATGCGGCGCCGTTGACATCGTAGACCTCCGTGAACCCGCCGGCGCCCGGCGGGAACACGTACCCCTGCATCTCCGGCGGGGCCCCGTCGTTGTAGCGATGCACGGTGATGACGATGTTCGCGCCGGCAGGTTCGCGCTGGAACCGCAGGTAGGGGGACGCCGAGCCATACGTGGCGACCGCCGCATCGACGGCCGGCGACCAGGCGCCGTCGCCGCCGGTCTGGTCGAGGATCGCGACGTGCAACGGCACGCCGGAGCCGTACACGTAGCCGGCCGCCGGCTGGCTCGTGAACGGGATGACGCCGCACGCCATCGCCGAGAGGGCGAGCATGGCGAGGGCGAGCAGGGACAAAGCGGCGGCGCGCCGCGGTCTGCGGGAACTTGACAATGACAGCTGCCTGGCGGGGCAGGGTCAACGGCTGGGTAGCCGATTCACTTATCCCAACGAGGCGGCGGGGCAGTTGTGACAGGACGTGTGAAGTCCGGGAATCCGCGCCGGATCGAGGGCGCGTCAAGTTCGGCGAGGTTCTTTCG
This sequence comes from uncultured Chloroflexia bacterium, assembly GCA_963840385.1. Lineage (GTDB taxonomy): Bacteria > Chloroflexota > Dehalococcoidia > DSTF01 > JACRBR01 > CAYJMJ01. The sequence continues at coordinate 374,051 of CAWIYS010000001.1, forward strand.
GCCAGAGCGGCGTACGCGGCGACGCCCCAGATTGCTGCGTCAATGAGCCAGTTCGCCAGGCTCATGCCGATGAACGTGGGGCCGTGCGGCACCTCGGGGATCGGGACCTTGTCAAGTAGCACGTGACTGCCGACCACGGCCGCGCCGAGCGTCGCATCCATGAGCAGGTCGCGTTCGCCCTCGATCGCCTCGGCGCGGACGATGCCTGCGAGGCCGCTGAGCGCGCCCGCGGCCAGGGCGAAGTTCATCGTGTGGGTGCCCTTGCGATGGATCTTCCACGGGTCGTCGTGGAGCAGCGCGCCGATGATGATGTCGACGTCCGGCAGGCTGCCGGCGACCGCAGCGGCGGCCAGCGCGAGCGGCGATCGAACGCCCATGCGCCGCGCAACCGTCATGCCGATGAGCCCGTGTCCGATTGGCGACGCCACGCTGATATCCTCCAGCTCCTGTCAAGACCGGGATCAGCATAGCGCGCGAGCGTTGGGCGCTGTTTCGAGCCTATGCCGGGGTTGCGTAGCGGCTACGCGGCGCGGGCATCGTCCGCCGGGCCGTGGCCTTCGGCGGCAGGTTCCGCCGCGAGCCGCGTTCGCCGGCGCTGCGACGTTGCAGCCGGGCGAGTGCCCGCGCTCTCGCGCGCAATGGCCGCCATGTCGGCGTCCACCATCATGTCGACGAGCCCGCGGAAGTCGACGGACTGCTGCCAGCCAAGCGCGCGCCGCGCCTTGCTCGAATCGGCGAGCAGCAGGTCGACCTCGGCCGGCCGCACGAGTTGTGGGTCCGTGCGCACGTAGCGCTCCGGGTCAAGGCCGGCGCGGGCGAACGCCAGCTCCAGGAATTCGCGCACGCTGTGTGTCTCGCCGGTACCGATGACGAAGTCGTCGGGCCGCGCCTGCTGGAGCATCAGGCGCATGCAGCGCACGTAGTCGCCGGCGAATCCCCAGTCGCGCCGGGCATCGAGGTTGCCCATCGTCAACTCGCTCTGCAGGCCCGCCTTGATGCGCGCCGCCGCCAGCGTGATCTTGCGCGTCACGAACTCGGTGCCGCGCCGCGGCGACTCGTGGTTGAAGAGGATGCCGCTGCAGGCGAACAGACCATAGCTTTCGCGGTAGTTTACGGTGATGTAGTGCCCGAACGTCTTGGCGACGCCGTACGGGCTGCGCGGGTGGAATGGCGTCAGCTCGTTCTGCGGCGTCTCGCGCACCTGCCCGAACATCTCGCTGCTCGATGCCTGGTACAGGCGCGGCGTGCCCGACAGCTGGCTCCGGGACAGCGACGCACCGGTGACGGCGCGGACCGCGTCGAGCAGGCGCAGCACGCCGAGGCCGGTCGTCTGCGCGGTCAGGTCGGCCTGCCCCCACGACGCCGGCACGAAGCTGATCGCGGCGAGGTTGTACACCTCGTCGGGCTGCGACGTGCGAAGCGCGGCGATGATCGAGCTAGCGTCGAGCAGGTCGCCCTCGATGAGGCGCACGTCGGGCAGTAGGCGTTCGACGGCCGGGCGCCGCGGGTTGTTCTGCCCTCGGATCATGCCGAAGACGTCGTACCCGAGCTCGATCAGGTGCTCGGCGAGGTACGATCCGTCCTGGCCGGTGATGCCCGTGATGAGCGCGCGCGGCATGACTCCTCCGTTCGATCCTTGTGGCCTGTACAAGCGTAGGCCTTCCGCGCCCCGTCGCGCGGTCAGGGAACCGCCGGATGTCCGCGATGCATCGTCCGCAGATTCGGCGCCGATGCGGCGGCGTCAGGCGATGGATCGTTCGGCGATCCGGCCAGCGCCGGTACGCGAGGAGACTCGACATACATGTTGCCGGCCGGAGATTGTTTACATCCAATCTGACATCTACCGTTGACGTAAGGGATAAGAAGTCACTAGCCTCTTAACCTGCGGCAGGCCGGCACCCATCGGCCCCGGCGGCGAGGGAGGATCCGTGACGGCCATCGACCTTGAAGAGGATCTGACCATCCAGGAGAGCCACTGGAGGGGTCGCCTCATCACGCTCGCCATCGTGGCAGCCGTGGCGGCGGCGGTCGCCGGCGGAGTCTACGTCTACTCGTCGCGGGGAAGCAGCACGCCGACGCGCGGGACCGAGGACGTCAAGGTCACGCGCAAGACGATCAACCAGACGCTGATCATCTCGGGGGTCGCGGACGCGCAGCTCAACAGCAACCTGATCTTCCAGTCGTCCGGCAAGATTGCATCGGTCAACGTGAAGGTCGGCGACGTGGTGAAACAGGGCGACGTGCTCGCGTCTCTCGACTCGGACTCCCTCAACAACGCGCTGCAGTCGGCGCAGGCGAACGTCCGGGCGGCGCAACTCAAGCTCGATGACGTGCTGCAGGGCTCGACGGAAGCGCAACTGGCCGCGGCCGACCAGGCCGTCGCCTCGGCGGAGGCGAACGTCGTCAAGGCGAAGGACGCGCAGAAGACGCTGCTCGACGGCGCGACGGCGGCCGATCTGGCGGTGGCGCAACAGGCCGTGAGCGCCGCCGAGGCGCAGCTCGCGACCGCGACCTCGAATCGGAGCAAGCTCGAAGATGTGCCGAGCGCGGCCGACCTCGCGGCGGCTCAGTCGGCGGTGGCGGGCGCACAGTCGGCGCTGACGGCCGCCCAGAACGCGGAGCGAGCGCGCAGAACACCGTGGTTCGGCCGCAGCGGCGCTCAAGAGCGCCGAGACGGCTACTGCGACCTGAGCTGCGATCCGGACTTCATCGCGGCGGACTTCTGCACGACCCGCGCCGCGCCTATCTCGGGCGCCGACGGTACCGCGATGAATGCCGCGCTGATGTTTGGCAGCTCGCGAAGTTCGCGGCCGGCGTAATCGCGGCGAATGGTAGTTATCAAAGCGCTGCGAACAGCGCCGCGTCTGCGTCCGCGTCGGTGACGCCGGCGCAGAAGCGCGCTGACGTCGGCGCAGAAGAAGCTTAGCGGCTCTCGAGGACGGGCCGACGAGCGCTGACGTCGCGGCGGCTGACGCGGCTGTTGCCTCGGCGACGGCGGCGCTGGATGCCGCGAACAAGAAGTTCCTCGACGTCCAGACAGGCGGGACCGACGCCCAGAAGGCCGATGCGCAGGCGGCCGTCGACGGCGCCGAGGCGGTGCTGTCGTCCGCGCTGGCGGCGCGCGCGGAGGCCGTCCGCGGCCCTGACGCCAACACCATAGAACAGGCGCGGCAGGCCGTCGCGACGGCGCAGCTCGCCGTCGAGGCGGCGCGGATCCGCCTGCGCGACGCGCAGATCGTCGCGCCGTTCGATGGCACGGTCGGCGCCATCAACGCGAAGGTCGGCGAGTTCTTCGGCGCCGGCGCCGCGACGCCGCCAATCGTGCTGCTGACGCCGGACCGGCTCAACATGAAGATGGACGTCGGCGAGACGGACTACGCGAACGTCAAGGTCGGGCAGGTTGGCGGCGTACTGTTCGACAGCATCCCGGGGAAGGTCTATCCGTTCGTCATCGCCGAAATCGGCCTGAGCCCCTCGATCACGCAGGGCGTGGTGACGTACGAGGTGAAGGCATCGTTGGTCGTGCCTCCCGATGCGCCTCGACCGGCGCCCGGCATGAACGCACGCGGCCAGATCATCACGGAGTCCAAGCCGAACGTGCTTGTCGTGCCGCCGCGCGCCGTCCGCCGCAGCGGCAACAATTCGGTCGTCGACGTCCGCCGCGGCGATACCGTCGAGGAACAGGTGGTGACGACGGGCGCGACGGACACCGAGAACGTCGAGGTCCTCACCGGCCTGAGCGAGAACGATGTCGTCGTCATGGCGGCGCTGGCGTCCGCGAAGCCGGGCTCGACACCGAAGGCGCAGCCGACACTGCCCGGCGGCGTCAAGTAGCGGAATGTGATCAAGCTCAGAGGCATCAGCAAGACCTACAAACTCGGCGCGCAGACCGTGCATGCGCTGCGCAGCATCGATCTCGAGATCCGCGACGGTGAGTTCATGGCGATCATGGGGCCGTCCGGGTCCGGCAAGTCGACGCTTATGAACATCGTTGGCTGTCTCGACCGGCCGACGAGCGGCATCTACGAACTCGACGGCATCAACGTCGCCCGGCTCGGCGACGCGCAGTTGGCGGACGTGCGAAACCGGCGGCTCGGGTTCGTCTTCCAGTCGTTCAACCTGCTGCCTCGCCTCAACGCCGTCGACCAGGTGGCGATGCCGTTGTCGTACCGAGGCGCCACGAACCGCAAGAAGGCCGCGATTGCCGCGCTCAGGTTGGTCGGGCTCGGAAGCCGCCTGCACCACAATCCGACGCAGCTGTCGGGCGGCCAGCAGCAGCGCGTGGCGATCGCGCGCGCCATTGTCGGCAAGCCGACCATCATCCTGGCCGACGAACCCACCGGCGCCCTCGACACGCGCACGAGCCACGACGTCATGGAGATCTTCCGCACGCTCAACGAAGAGCGCGGCATCACGATCGCGTTCGTCACGCACGAACACGACGTGGCGGCGTACACGCGCCGCATCGTTTCGCTACGCGACGGGGAGATCGTCAGCGACGAGCCGAACGAGCCCAGCTACGCACGCGCGCCGGCGCCGGCGGCGGTGCGAGCGCGCACCCCGCAGGTGGACGGCCGCTGATCACCGAGGCGGACGCGTGAGCCTGATAGACGTCTTCGTCACATCGCTGGTCGCGCTGCGCGGCAACTTTCTGCGCACGTTGTTGACCATGCTCGGCATCATCATCGGCATCGCGTCGGTGATCGCGCTGACGGCGGCGGGCGCGGGGGCGCAGCAGGGCGTGGCGAGCCGGATCAAGGGGCTCGGCAGCAACCTGCTGTTCGTCAATCCGTACTCGGCGACGCCTCCCGGCGGAATCGCCGCGGTGCTCGGCGCGGGCGGCGCGGCGCTCTATTACGAGGACGAGCAGGCGATCCGGGCCGCCGAGATCCCCGGGATCGACGAGACGGCGGCCCAGACCACGACGGGTGGGCCCGGCTCCTTGCTCCAGGTGCAGGCCATCTACGGCGGCGTCAACTCTTCGACGATTCTCGTGGGCGCCGAGCCGTCGTATCAGTACGTGCGCGACTTCTACGTCGCCAACGGACGGTTCATCTCGCAGGAGGACCTCGACAAGAAGGCCCTCTCGGTCGTGCTGGGCGCGCAGGTCGCCGATGACTTGTTCGGCGAGACCGATCCGGTCGGCAACACGATCCGCATCTTCGCGGGCGTCAGCCGTCAGTTCGGCGTCACGTTCAGCTTCACAGTGGTCGGCGTGATGGAGCGCAAGGGCGTCACACCGACGGGCAATCCGGATAATCAGATCTTCGTCGCGCTGCCCGCATTCCAGGCGCGCGTCCCGCTCATCCGGAATTCGCGAGGCTACACAAACGTCAATCAGATCAGCATCAAGCTCACGGACGGCTCGAAGGAGCAGTCGGTGAAGGAAGCGGTCGCCGACGTGCTGCGCAGGCAGCACAACATCGTCAACGACGACGACTTCAAGGTGCAATCGCAGAGCGACGTGCTCTCGACGGCCACCTCGGTCGACCGGACGCTGCAGGTGCTGCTCGTCTCGATCGCGATCATCTCGCTGGTCGTCGGCGGCATCGGCATCATGAACATCATGCTCGTGTCGGTCAGCGAGCGCACGCGGGAGATCGGCATCAGGAAGGCGGTCGGCGCCAAGCGCCTCGACATCCTCATGCAATTCGTGATCGAGGCGCTCGTCGTGACGACGATCGGCGGCGCCATCGGCGTGCTCGCGGGCGTCGGCGCGATCTGGGTCGCCAGGACGTTCGAGATCGGGGGATCCGATACGAAGTATCTCGTGACGCCGTTCTGGGTCGGCATGGGGCTCACCATGTCGGCCGCCACGGGCCTCGTGTTCGGCGTCTATCCGGCATGGCGCGCTTCGCGTCTCGACCCGATCGAGGCGCTGCGGCGGGAGTAGACCTAACCCCCGGCCCCTTCCGTGAAGGAAAGGGGAGCTCCGTTTCACGATTGCTGGTAGGGCACGAGCCAGTCCGCCGTCTTCGGGGCTGGTCAGATCGTATAGACCTTCTCGTCGGGGCCCTTGAGCAGCAGGGCGACGGGCTTGCTCGCGCCGGGCTGCCAGAAGGGGCCGACGAGGTTGTCGCGCGTACCGGTCGCGATCTGGCGCATGCGCTGGCCGTCGTACGAGAGCAGCTTGCCGTGCTCGCCGCAGAGTAGCGCGTACTCGCCCGAGGGGTGCCAGCCGAGGCCGAGCAGCGTCACCACCTCGTCGCTGGCCGGCGTCGCGAGCTTCGCGCGCACGAGGCGCGGGAGCGAACGATACGAGAACCCGGCGCCGTCGTAGCTGACGATCTTCCCCGGCAGCAGTTCGCCATCATCGCTGTAGCGCGCGATGAGGATGAGTGCGCGGGCGTCGCCGCCCGGCCGCCAGTCGATCGCGCAGGCGTCGTCTTCGTCGTCGGTGGCGAGGATGCCCTGCACGAAGCGGCCGTCGCATCGATACAGCGCGTACGGCCGCGGGTAGCCGGCGTGGCGGCTCGCGTAGGCGCCGATGAGCGCGTACGCGCCGTCGGGCCGCCAGGCGATCGAGCGCATGGTGTGCGCGCGGTCGCCGGGCAGCTGCTGCAGCTCGTTCGTGCGCGCGTCGAAGCGCAGCACGCAGCCCCCGTTGCCGGCGATGAGCGCGCACGAGCCGTCGGGCGACCAGGCGACGCGGCGGAGGTTCTCGTCCGTCGCCGATGGCAGCTCGGTGAAGCGCTTGCCGTCGAACTGCACGACGGCGCCGCGGTTGCCGACAAGCAGCGCTCGCGACGCATCTGGCGCCCAGGCGACGCCGCGCAGGTTGTGCGCGAGGTTCGACGCGAGCGCCTCGAACCGGCGTCCGTCGAAGCGCAGCACCTGTCCGCGGTTGCCGACGAGGAGCGCGTGCGCGCCATCGGGCCGCCACGCCGCCCAGCGCAGCGGCCGCTCCGCCGGCGCTTCGAGCGCGGCCACAGATGTGCCGTCGTACAGGTACACGGCCGTCATGCCGTGATCGTAGGCGGTGGCGCAGCTTCGGGCCATGCGGGCTGCCACTGCCACGGGTATTCAGCGGCGCTGGCCGCTAATCCCGCGCGCACCGGGTTGTCGAGGATGTAATCGACCTTCGATCGCGCGCTCTCATCGGAGCGGAGGAGTCGATCGAACGACTCGGGTTGCCAGACGCGGCCCTTTCGTCCGAGGGCACGGTTTCACGGCGTGGGCGGCCGCACCTTTGATCCCGCTCATGATTTCGCGGAGCGAGTATGTGTTGCCCTGCTCGTCGCTGTTGGGTGTGAGAAGGAGATGCACGTGGTCGGGCATTACAACGGCGGCGTGCAATTCATACTTCGTGCCATGGTCGTGGACGCAGCAGTCGAGGACGAGCTGGCGGACGGCCTCGGGAAGAATCTGGCGTCTCCACGTCACGAACGTGATGAATAGTGTCTTCCCGGGCGTCTGCAGGTGCGGCAGTTTGCGGGAGTAGGCTCTTTCGGCCGGCTTTGCCAGTGATCTCTTTGACTCTCCCAAAGCAGCCCCGTTGTGGTGAGCGGCCGGCTCGTGGAAACGTGCCGCAACACCCCAGATGCTACATCGCTAAGAGTGTGCGATGTAGGACAGCCGCCCTCGGCTGTCCCAATCGCCGGCCGCAACAACCGACGTCGGAAGCGGACACATCACCGGTTCGCCGGCCGACCGATGTCGCGTGGGGTGTTGGCACATGTTCCCACGCGGGAACCGGGACAGCCGAGGGCGGCTGTCCTACATGCATCTTGCCGCACCCGCAGAACGCCAGAACTACGAACTACCCGCTACCAACTACCGGTAGAACAGTTCGGCGATCTTTGCGCCGTAGCGGAGCATGGCGCCGGGGTCGAGGCCGTAGGACGGCGGGTTGAAGCACACCGAGTCGACGTGCTCCCAGAGCGGCTCGATGCGCTTCCGCACCTCGTCCGGCGTGCCGCACACGACGAACGTCTGCGCCATCTCGTCGGGCACCAGGTGCCTGACCGAGAGATAGCTGCCGCGCTTGACGCCCTCCTGCAGCTGGCGCGCCTCTTTGCCGAATCCGTGAGCGGCGAAGTAGGGCTCGTACTGCTCCGCGCCGGCGTAGAACGCCACAGTCGCGCGCGCATCCTCGATGGCCTGCTTGCGGTCGTCGTTCGGCGCGACGAACAGCCACGTGTTGAACTCGATGTCGCTCCGCTGCTTGCCGCCCTTCGCCAGGCCCGCCTTCAGGTCGTCCTGCACCTTCGTCGTCGCCCAGTCGATCGACCAGATCGGGTGGCCGAGGACGCCATCCGCGATCTCGGCCGCGAGGCGGATCAGCGGCGTGCGCAGGCAGGCGACCCAGATTGGCAGGTCGGTGCGGACGGGCGCGCTGAGTGACTGGAACTGGCTGAAGTCGAGGTGGTGGTAGGCGCCGTCGTAGCGCTTCAGTTCGCCCGTGTGGCTCTTCGCGATGACGAGCCGGACGATCTCGACCACTTCGCGCATGTGTTCGAGCGGCTTGCCGTACTCCATGCCGAAGAAGCCCTCGCTCCACGCCCGGACGCTCGTGCCGAGGCCGAGCGTGAAGCGGCCGCCGCTGATGCGGTCGAGGTCCATCGCGGCGACCGCCGTCTCGAACGGGCTGCGGGCGAACGCGAGCGCGATGCCCGTCGCGAGCCGCACGCGCGACGTCACGCCGGCGGCCGTGGCGAGCGGGATGAACGGCGGGCCGTAGACCTGCGGCGCGAACAGCCCCTCCAGGCCCATGGCCTCGAGCGCCGTCGCCTGCGCGGTGAGCATCGGCGCGGGCAACGGCACGATGGTGCCCCAGAACTTCGGTTTGTTCGGCATCGGGTGGCTCCTTTTGGGTGAGGCGGTGGCAATTCGGGCGGTTGGCGCCTCGTCGGCTGAGTATCACCGGCCGGGAGAGAACAGACAACAGACAACAAACAAGCAGGCCAAACCGCGCAAAGAACGGACGCGGAGGCCGGAGGCCGGAGAGGGCAGGAGCGGAGCGGCCAGTGACCAGTCACCAGGTGACACGGCGATTTGGAGATCGCGTCCGGCGCGGCTAAGGTCGCTGCCATCGAGATCTATGCCCGCAGTTGAGGAGGTGGATGATGGGCGACGGAACTGCACCGGGTGAGGAAGGCCTCGCGGCGCTCCACGAGGAACTGGCGGAGGCTCGGGCGCAGGTCGAGCGGCTGCAGCTCGAAGCCGCGGACGCGGAGGCGCGGGCGCAACAGGCGATCGCCGAGGCAGCAGGCCTGCGCGACGAGGTGCGGTCGTCGGCCGAGGCGGCGTCGGCGGCGGCCGGCGACGCGGCGGCGCTGCGCGAGCAGCTGGCCGCGGCGGAGCAGCTGATGCGCACGTCGGCGGAACGGTACCGCGATCTCGTCGTGCGCAGCGAGCCGGCGCTGCCCGCCGATCTCATCGCCGGCGAGACGATCGAGGCCGTCGACGCATCGGTCGAGGCGGCGCGCGACGTCGTCGGGCGCGTGCGGGCGCACATCGAGGCGCAGGCGCAGTCGGCGCGCGTGCCGGCGGGTGCGCCGCCGCGGTCCGGGCCCGACATCGGCTCGCTCAGCCCCGAGCAGAAGATCCGCTACGGCCTCGCGCGCCGGCCTAGAGACCAGTAACCGGATACCAACCAATCACCAGTCACCAGTAACGAGGAGACAACAACAATGGCTCTGACACTCGCCGAGGCCGCGAAGCTCTCGAACGACATCGTGCTGCAGGGCGTGATCGAGACGATCGTCCAGGACTCGCCGATCCTGCAGGTGCTGCCGTTCATCGAGATCACGGGCAACGGACTGACCTACAATCGCGAGAACACCAACCCGAACGCGACGTTCTTCGACGTCGGCGACACGTGGACCGAAGGCACGCCGACGTTCACGCAGATCACCGCCACGCTGAAGATCGTCGGCGGCGACGCCGACATCGACAACTACCTGATGGCGACGCGCAGCAACGTGCAGGACCTGCAGGCCGCCGTCATCCGCCTGCGCGCGAAGGCCGTGCAGCAGAAGTTCGAGGACACGTTCGTCAACGGGGACACGTCCGTCGACACGAAGTCGTTCGACGGCATCGACAAGCTGACGACCGGCGGCCAGGCGGCGACGATGGGCGTCAACGGCGCCGCGCTGACGCTCGCCAAGCTCGACGAGCTGATCGACCTCATCAAGGGCGGGCCGCCGGCGATGCTGCTGATGAGCAAGCGGACGCGCCGCTCGCTCAACAACCTGGCGCGCACGAGCGGCAGCTTCCTCCAGACCGACCGCAACGAGTTCGGCCAGATGGTGCAGTACTACGACGGCGTGCCCGTCGGCGTCTCCGACTACATCTCCGACGCGAAGACCGTCGGCACCAGCGCCGACTGCTCGACGGTGTACGCCATGCAGTTCGGCGAGGGCGCGTTGGCCGGCCTCTCCGCGCCGGGCGGTCTCACCGTCGAGACGATCGGCAGCCTCGAGACGAAGGACGCCACGCGCACGCGCGTCAAGTGGTACGTGAGCATGGCGCTGTTCAACACGATCAAGGTGGCGAAGCTGATCGGGGTGAGGCCGTAGGGCTTGTCGGAGCTATCAGCGGTCAGCCATCAGCCATCAGCTATCAGCAGGGGAGCGCCGTCCGTCATCGGGCGGCGTTCCTCGTCGTGGCGCTCCCAACCGTGCCGCGGGCTTTCAGCCCGCGTCCCTCATCGCTCGATGATCAGCCGCGATACGTCGGCCGCCGGCCGCGGCTTCGGCGCGGCGTCCGGCGCCGGGTAGCCGACGACGACGATCGCCTGTGCGACGCAGTCGTCGGGCAGTGACAGCGCCTCGGCCGCCGCCTCGGGCGCGAACAGCGGCGCGGAGATCCAGTAGGAGGCGAGGCCGAGCGCGTGCGCGGCCAGCATCAGGTTCTGCAGCCCGGCGCCGACGGACTGCTGCGCCATCGCCCACTCGTTTCGCGCGCGACGCTCGTCTGGCCACGCGCGCAGCCCCTCGTGCGTCAGGCACGCCAGCACGAGCGCCGGCGCCTCGACGATCTGGCGGCGCGAACGGCGCAGCAGGCGGTCGATCAGCGCCCCCGGATGGCCGTCGCGTTCGAGATCAGCGCGCCACGCCGCACCCATCGCGTCGGCGAGTGCGGCGCGCCGCTCCGGCGACACGATGACATATCGCCACGGCCGCGTGTGGTGCGGCGCCGGCGCCAGGCACGCCGCCGCAAGCGCTTCGTCGAGCAGTTCACGCGGGACTGGGCGCGCATCGAGTTGGCGCAGCGATCGGCGCGTGCGAATCGCCTCGAGCGCGCCGATCACATTGGATTGACTCGAATCGTCCACCGTCACCGCTCCGCCGCGTAGCGCGCGTGCGCATCGATCCAGCCGCGCGTCGCCGCGCCGACGGGCAGCCCCGGCATCGCCGCCAGGTCCTCCGCCGCGTCGATGTCGTACGCCAGCCGCTCGTTCGCCACCTCGGCGACGGCGATGCCGGCGGCCTCGGCGGCTGCGCGGTGTGCGTCGGCGCTGTCGCGACCAAAGTGCATGCCGATCACCTCAGGTGGACGCAGCGCGAGCGCGTTCGTGCCGTTGTCTCGCGACCGTACGAACACGACGCGCGGCCCCGCCACCGCGGCCAGCGCATCGATGACCTGGGTGATGTCGCCGGCTCGGGCGAGCGGCACGTCGGCCGGCACGATCACCAACTCGCTCGCGCCCTCGCGCGCGGCGTGTCGCTGGCCGAACGCGAGGCCGCCGTTGAGCCCGCCGGACGTCGCCGGCTCGGCGAGCGGCTCCGCACGGAGGTCGCGCGCGTGGTCGAACACAGCGTTGTCGTTGCTGACGACGACGATGCGGTCGAAGCAGCGGCTCTCGTCGCACGCGGCGACGACGTCGGTCAGCATGGCGAGCGCCAGTTCAGCGCGGCTGTCGCCGTCGAGCAGGCCGGCCAGCCGCGTCTTCGCCTGCGACAACTCGGCCATCGGGATCAGTGCGATGCGCATCACCTCATTGAACCGCGGCGAGCGCTGTTTCGGCCAGCGCGCGCTTCTCGGCCGGCCCGCGCATGATCGTCGGCGCGACGACGCAGCGCACGCCTGCGCGCTCGACCTCCGGCGCCAGCGCGCGGTCCTGCTCGTCGACCACCAGCACGTCGAGGAAGTCGGCGTAGGCGGCGGCAACGCCCGCGGCGGTCGGCGTCATGCCCAGCGATGCCATCATCCTGTCCGCCGGCCCCTTGACGGTGCGGCCGCCGATGATCGGGCTGACGGCGACGATCTTCGCGCGCGTCCGGCGCAGCGCGTCTCGCACGCCGGGCACCGCCAGCACCGGGCCGATGCTCACCACGGGGTTGCTCGGCGCGATCGCGACGACGTCGGCATCGAGCAGCGCGTCGAGCACGCCCGGCGCGGGCGCGGCGGCGTCGATACCATCGAAGCGCACCGCGCGCACGACGTCCTCAGTCCGCCGCTTCACGAAGTACTCCTGGAACGAGAGCGTGCCCGCGTCCGTCCGGACGAGCGTGCGGATGCGGTCGTCGGAGACGGGCAGCAGCCTCAGCCGCAGCCCGAACGCCTCGACGATCGAGCGCGTGGCCTCGGAGAGCGTCGCGCCGCCGCGAAGGAGTTGCGTGCGGTGCGCGAGTGTGGCGAGATCGCCGTCGCCGAGGCGGAACCACGTCGGATAGCCGAAGCGCGTCAGGGCTTCGAGCGCGTGGAACGTCTCGCCGGCGAGCCCCCAGCCCTTCTCGGCGTCGACGGCGCCGGCGAGCGTGTAGATGACGATATCGATGTCGGGCGACACGCGCAGGCCGAAGAACTCCTCGTCGTCGCCGGTGTTGGAGATGACCGTGACTGATTCCTGCGGCACGACCTGCACGACGCCTTCGAGAAAGCGCGCCGCGCCGACGCCTCCGGCAAGGACTGTCAGTCTCACGAGCGGAGCAGTTCCTGGAATCGTTCGACGCTCAGGCCGGCGTCATCGAGGATCGCACGCAGCGTCCCGGGTCGGACGTCTCTATTGTGCATCGGAACAGTAACTGGTGGGAATCCGGGCTTGCGCAACTTGAGATGGCTGCCGCGCTGTCGCACCCGTACCCAGCCATCTCGCTCGAGCGCTCGCACGACCTCGTCTGGTCGGGCGGCGGGAACGCGTGGGCTCACGGAAGATGAACTTTGATTCGCTCGCGATCCGGGATCTGGATCTCCTCGTCTTCAGCGACATCGAGCCAGAGTTCGATTGCTTCCTTGATGTTGGCCCGAGCTTCTTCCTTCGTCAGGCCGAACGAATGGCAGCCCCTCAGAGCGGGGCACCAGACGTGAAACCCGTCCTCGTCGGGCTCCATCAGGATCTCGAACTCGTCGACGTTGAATCGCGTGGTCATGGCAGCAGTATAGCCCCGTCACACCGCCAGGTGCGCGATCGTCACGCCCTCGCCGCCTTCTTCCGGCCGCGCCTCCTCGTACGACTTGACGAGCGGGTGCTTGGAGAGGAACTCGCGCACCTGCCGCCGCAGCGTGCCCGTGCCCTTGCCGTGGATGATGCGCGCCCACGGCAGCCCCGCGCGGAACGCCTCGTCGATGTACTGCTCGACGGTCGGCATCGCCTCGTCGATCGTCTGGCCGCGCACCTCGATCTCCGGCGGCACCGCGCGCGCCGGCGCGAGGTGCGTCGTGACGGTGCCGTGTGCCTGCGACGGCGCGGGCCGCTGCACGCGCTCGACCTGCGACAGCTTGATGCGGCTGCGCAGCGGCCCGAGCCGCACTTCGAACTCGCCGCGCGCGTCCGGCGCCGACAGCGCCTCGCCGAAGCGGTCCATCCCGCGCAGCCAGACGAGATCGCCCTCCTGTATCGATTCCGGCGGCGGCCCGGCCGGCACCTTCGCGACGCGCGTCGGTGCCGCGGGCTTACGGCGCTCCGGGCGCGGCCGCGCGGCGCGCTCCTGCAGCTTCGTCGCCGCCTCCGCGGCGAGGCGCAGCTTCTCCTGCGCCGCCGCGAGCTTCTGTGCTTCGACCTGCTTCTCGGCGTCGGCGAGCAGCTTCTGCGTGCGCTCGATGTCGGACCATATCTCCGTGCGCGCCTGCTCGATGAGCCGCGCGCGCTCTTCGTCCGCGGCGTCGAGCTTCTCCTCGAGGCGCCCGCGGATCTCCTCGGCCTCGCCCCGCGCGATCTCCTCGCTGCGACGCGCCGACGCCGCCTGCTCACGCTCGCGCTTGATGTCGGACAGCATCTCCTCGACCTGGCGCTGCTCCGGCGCGATCGACGAGCGCGCCTCGTCGATCAGCTCGCGCGGCATGCCGAGCCGCTGCGCGATCTCGAGCGCGTTGCTGCGCCCCGGCAGGCCGATCGAGAGGTGGTACGTCGGCGACAGCGTCTCCAGGTTGAACTCGACGGACGCGTTCATCACGGCGTCCGTCCCGTGCGCGAACGCCTTCAGCTCGGCGTGGTGCGTCGTCGCGACGGTGAGCGCGCCCGCGCCGAGCAGGCGCAGCAGGATCGCTCGCGCGAGCGCCGCGCCCTCGGCCGGGTCGGTGCCGGCGGCCAGCTCGTCGAGCAGCACGAGGCTGCGCCGGCCCGGCGCCCGCGAGGATGTGGATGATGTTCGTCATGTGGCTGCTGAACGTCGACAGCGACTGCTCGATGCTCTGCTCGTCGCCGATGTCGGCGAAGACGGCGTCGAACACCGGCACGCGGCTGCCGCGGTCGGCCGGCACGGGCAGCCCCGCCTGCGCCATCAGCGAGAGCAGCCCGGCCGTCTTCAGCGCGACGGTCTTGCCGCCGGTGTTCGGGCCGGTGATCAGCAGCACGCGATAGTTGCCGCCGACGGTGATCGTCGTCGGGATGACGGGCGCGCGCAGCAGCGGGTGCCGCGCGAGCAGCAGGTGCAGCTGCGCCGGCGCTTCGACGATCCACGGCTGCTCCGCGCCCTCGTACGGCAGCTCCGGCGCGCCGATCTCGTCGCCGAAGCGCACCTTCGCCAGCGCCAGGTCGATGCGCGCCAGCGCGATCACGTTCCAGTCGATCGCCTCCGCCTGCGCGCCGACCTCGCCGCTGAGGGCGCGCAGCACGCGCTCGACCTCGCGCTCCTCTTCGAGCTGCGCCTCGCGCCAGCGGTTGCCCAGCTCGACGACGGCGAGCGGCTCCAGCCACACCGTCGCGCCGCTGCCGGACACGTCGTGCACGATGCCCTTCATCTGGCCGCGCATGTCGGCCTTGACGGGGATCACGTAGCGGCCGTCGCGGAGCGTGATGATCGCCTCCTGCGCCACGCCCTTCGAGAACGCCGCGCCGAGGATCTCCTGCAGCCGCTGGTACAGCCGGTCGTGCACGGTGCGGATCTCGCGCCGCAGCGCGCCGAGCGCCGGGCTCGCCTGGTCCGTGACCTCCGCGCGCTGGTTGATGCAGCGGTTGATGCTCTCGATCGCGCGCGCCATCGGCTCGATGAGGTCGACCGTCTCCTTGAGCAGCGGCAGCTCCTCGAGCCGCTGGACCGACGTCTTGAGGTCGCGCGCGCACTCGAGCGTCGAGACGATGGCGAGCAGGTCGCTCGGGTCGAGCAGGCCGCCGCGCGACGCCTTCTCGGCCAGCGGCCGCACGTCGTGGGCGCCACCAAGGCCGGTGCGCGGCTTCAGCGCGAGCAGCCGGCGCGCCTCCGCCGTCTCGCGCTGGCGTCGCACCACCTCGCGGAACTCCGGCGACGGCTCCAGCTCGAGCGCCAGCTCCCGCCCGGCCGAGAACGACGTGTGCCGTGCCAGCCGGTCGCGAATCTTGTCGAACTCCAGCGTGCGGAGTGCGTGCGCGTCCATGTGGGGCAGTGTATCGGGCCGACGGCTGGAGGTCGGAGGGTTCGAAACGACGAGACAACCTTGCTCGCCGAAGCGAGCCGGACGATCGATACGCATGAACGCCGTGAACGTCGATCCATCGCCGCGGAAGCAGACGCAGTGCAGGTTCGGAAGCATAAGTTCGGCGAGTCTGCTGCCGTCGCTCGATGACCTTCTCGTCGATGATGCCACACGTAACATTCCGCGTCCGAGCGATGTCGAAAGGACGACGCGGCTAATGGAGGACACCGCGAATAACCAGATGACCCGGCTGCACACCAACCTGGCCAGGACACCGGGTCGTTGCGACGACGTCTCTCCCAGTCTCTTCGCTGAAGGCAGACGACATCGAGTCGAGCGGACTCCTAGTTCGAGGAGACCGTCGATGCCGCCGTCGCCGCTGCGGCCGACCGCCCTGTCCCTCGTCGGGGCGTGATCCGCCATATCCCATCGCGAGAAGGAGATCGAGGACGACGGCTTCGAATCGCGCGGGTCGAAACCTGACGCACTCGCGGAGCAGGTCTTCCGAGAGGCGCGACTTTAGTCGCCCGTAGCTGTCCTCCAAGCAGTTCCTCAGGCGTTTGTGCGGGTTCCGCAGTTCGTGTCAGCCGCGTCCGACACCGCCTTCTCTCTGTGGATGTTCGGAACTCTTCAGATCCGGGAACCTGCTTCAAGAACCTGACATCAATTCGTGCCGGATGCCCTTGCATGACCTCGCGCCCGCGATCAGTGACGTCCGACCACACCTCGCTCGAGCCGTCCAAGAGGCCTGCTTTCGCAAGATAGGTCTACTCCACCCGACGCGATTGGCAATTGTCGTCTGTCTCCCGCTCGGGAGCAGCGTCTCACGCTCTGCAGGAGTCAGAAGAAAGCGCTCGGCCAGGAAGTCGACCAGCCTCGGATATGCGGTGCTCCGCGCCGTCGCTGGCGATCTCCAGGATCGGCAACATCAGCGTTCGATAGTCGGGGATCGTCACGCGCCACCTCCCCAGCGTTCGATGACGAATGGTACCACCGCGGCGATCAACCGTCGCCGCAGAGAAACTCAACGACTCGCTCGTAGGCCGCCGGATCCTGGAGCGTGAGACAGGTGCCCGCCGTCGAAGAACTCAAGTCGGGAGCCGGGGATCTGCGCATGCAACGCTTCGAGGTTCGCGGGCGGCGCGATGCCGTCGTAGCGACCGCCGCAGATGTACACGGGCATCGCAGCGACGGGCAGCCTGATCGTACGTGTCGTGGTGCCGCCGCGCTTCGAGCTGCAGCCGCTGCCCCTTCTCGCGATCCAGCTCGCGGGTGGTCATCCGGGCGACGGCCCCGTCGACAGTAGCGTCTCGAATCGCCGCGGATCGTTGCGTTCGACGTCCGCCAGTCGCGTGTCACCGATTCGGAGCGACTGTCGGGCGCGCTCTTCCACGGACAAAGTCCACGACGTTCGTGCATCGGATACGACGCGCCGCCAGCGCCCCCGCTTGCTGTGCAGGCCAGCACCATCCGCTCGACGCGCGACGGATGCCGCAGCGCGAACTCCTGCGCCACCATCCCACCGAACGACACGCCCATGACGAGGCAGCGATCCCAGCCCAGCGCGTCGAGCAACGCCGCCGCGTCGTCGGCATAGTCTCGCATCGAGTACGGGCCATCGGGCACGACCGTCCGGCCGAGGCCGCTCTGATCGTACGCGAGCAGCTCGAACCGTTGCGCCAGCGGGCCTTCGAATACGCTGGGCGTCTGCCGGAGGTCGCCGCCCGTGCCGCTGATGAACAACAGTCGCGGCCCGCTGCCAGCGATCTCGTAGTAGGTGCGGATGCGGGTCGTGTCGATGAATGGCATCAGAAGTAATTTACCGTGATCCCGCCGTCCACGACGAACTCCGTGCCCGTCGTCCACGACGATTCGTCCGACGCCAGGTACAGCGCGGCGTAGACGATGTCCTCCGGCAGGCCGAAGCGGCCGAGCGGGATGCGGTTGAGCCGCTTCATCTTCTCCTCCTCGTTCGGGAAGAGGTCGGCGAGCAGCGGCGTCAGGATCGGGCCGGGGCAGATCGCGTTGACGCGCACGTGGTCGCGGCCGAACTGCACCGCCAGCGACTTCGTCAGCGCGAGCACCGCGCCCTTGCTCGCCGTGTACGCGTCCTGCGGCACCGTGCAGCCGACGAGCGCCACGAACGACGCGATGTTGATCACCGAGCCGCCGCCCGCGCGCACGATCTCCGGGATGCCGTGCTTGCAGCAGAGCATGACGCCCTTGAGGTTGACGTCGATCGTGCGCCGGTACGTCTCCTCGTCCATCTCCAGCACGCTGCGGTCGGCGTCCGGGAAGATGCCGGCGTTGTTGTAGAGCACGTTCAGCGCGCCGTAGAACTCGACGCCCGCGCGCACCCACGATGCGACGGCCGCCTCGTCGGTGACGTCGCCGGTGATCGGCAGGATGCTGCCGTGCGCGTGCTCGGCGACGAGCGCCGCCGTCTCGTCGAGCCCCTGCTTCGAGATGTCGGTGGCGATGACGTTCGCGCCCTCTTTCGCGAACAGCACCGACGCCACGCGCCCCATGCCGCTGCCCGCGCCCGTGATCAGCGCCGTCTTGCCTTCGAGTCGCATGTGGAACACTCCCTCGCTATCCGCGTGCCGGCGGCATCGTAGCAGGTGGCGGGGGATGGCTCATCGCCGGATGAAGTAGGTCGATGCGAGCGGATGGACAGCCGCGGGCGGCTGTCCTACATGATGTGCGGCGGGCGTGGGAAGGTGCAGCGGTTACGGCGCGGGCGTCGGCGCCGGCGAGGCCACCGGCAGCGGCGCGACGCTGCTCGCGAGCACGTTCGACTGCCGTGACGCCGGCAGCGCCGCACTCAGCGCCTGCGGGAAGTACGCGAGGCCGCCGACCGCCACCGGCTGCCCGACGCGCGTCCGGTCGACGAGGTAGCGCGACCACGTCGACCACCACGACCGGCTGCGACAGGTCCGACGCGACGTCGCCCGGCGTCAGGCGGTTGTAGTCGCCGGGGAAGCTCCAGCTCGACGTGAACGCGAGCACGGATGACGTCTCGTCGACGTCGACCTTCTGCCGGTTGCGCGCGTCGAACAGCGCGATCGTGCCGGCCGGCACGCGATATCCCTTGCGCATGTCGACGATCTCCAGATTGGGGTACGCGCGCAGGTACCACAGCCAGCCCTTCGCGAACTCGTACGACGTGTCGACGGCGATCGGGATGTTGTCGCCCTGGCCCGACGCCTGCCCCGCCCGCTCGATCGCCGCGCGCACCTGCTGCACGTCCGGCGCGACGCGCTCCGGCTGGATCAACTCGATGGCGGTGTCGCCGCGGTCGTCGGTCGCGAGCGCGCCGGCGAGCTGCGGCACGCGGCCGTGGCCCCAGCTGGCGAGCACGCCGGTCCGCGCGCTGAACGCCACGCCGGCGACGACCGCCGCGACGACGAATCCCTGCGCGAGCCTGCGCGGCGCCGCCACGCGGAACGTCGGCATCTCGATCGCGGGCAGTTCGAACGACGACAGCGCGTCGTTGACGAGACGCGCGGCGAGCAGCGCCATCGGCAGCGCGATCTGCACCGTGAGGCCGGAATCCTTGCGGCCGACCGCGCTGAGCGCGAAGAACGCCGCGACGGCCCAGAACGCCAGGAACTTCGTGACGTTGTTCGTGCGCAGCCCGAGCACCGCGCCAGCCGCGACGATGCACACGAGCCAGCCTCGATGCTGCGCCACCGGCGACAGCCACGACGGCGCGACAATGATGCCCGCGATCGCCGCGACGGCGGCGACACCAACGATGCGGTTGCGCCAGCCGCCGCGCGCGACGAGCCACGCCGCGCCGAGCGCGGCCACGCTGATCGGCACCAGTTCGTACGCCGGCAGGATCATCGCGTAGTAGTACGGCGGGCCGTCGGGCTGGTGCGCCTCGGGCCGCCACCAGTAGTCGAGCGTGCCCCAGATGCCGGTCCAGATGCTGCCCTGGTCGGTGAAGAAGCCGCTGAACATCGTGACGACGATGCCGTAGAACAGCGCCCAGCAGACGACCCACGCGTGCCATTTCCACGCGATGCCGGCGACCATCGTGACGAGGAAGATCGCGCCGAGCGTCGCCAGCATCACCGGCAGCTCGCCGCCGGGCGTGTGCGTCGTGCCGCCGACGACGTAGACCGTCGTCTGGCCGTCGAATCCGCGGTCGCCCACGAACGGCAGCTTCTCGACGAGCGGGCCGTAGAACGGCAGCGCCAGCAGCATCATCACGAGCAGCGCGTCGGCGGCTACCGGCATGCGCGTCAGCCCGCGCCGGCGCCGCATGCCCGAGATGAACGGCCAGCACATCGCGATGATGCCCGCCGCCGCGCCGATCAGCGCCGCGCCGCAGACGCCGACTCGCCGACTCGTTGCTCGTCCTCGGCCGCGCGCACTTCCTGCGCCGCCAGCTTGCGGTCGTAGGCCTGCCGCCGCGCCGGCGTCGACAGCACCCGGTACGCCTCGACGACGGCCGTCCGGTCGAAGTTCTTGCCGCGACGCTCGAGCAGCTGCCTTGTGCGCGTTGCGGACGTCGCGCGTCGTCGCATCGGCCGCGACGCCGAGGCGCTCGTAGTGCGTGAGGGCGCGCTCCGGCACGGCGCCCGCGCGCGCCTGTTCGATCAGCTCGCCGCCGGTGCGATACCACAGGTACGCCGCGAAGATCGCGATGACG
The DNA here is from genome assembly GCA_963840385.1 of uncultured Chloroflexia bacterium. GTDB lineage: Bacteria > Chloroflexota > Dehalococcoidia > DSTF01 > JACRBR01 > CAYJMJ01. The sequence continues at coordinate 394,488 of CAWIYS010000001.1, forward strand.
AGCAGCGCCATCTCGCTCGTGACGACGGCGAACGCGAGCGTGATCGCCATGAGATACAGGTACGGGCGCTCCGGCCGCTCGAGGTAGCGCCAGATCAGGATCGCCGTCGCGAGCGAGAAGAACGCGAGGTAGGTGTCCGGTCCGGCGAAGCGGCTGTAGTACAGCATTACCGGCGACACGGCGAGCAGCGTCGCCGCGACCACGCTGCCCGCGCGGCCGAGCTGGCGCCAGAACAGCAGCGGCAGCATCGCCAGCAGCACGCCGAAGACGGCCGGCATCGCGCGCGCGGTGGCGTCGCTCGTGCCGAGCACGCGGAACGCGCCGGCCGCCGCGAAGAACTGCATCGGCCCGTGGACGACGGGGCTCTGCTCCCAGCCGCGGCCGCGCGCCACCTGGTTCGCCAGCAGCGAGTACACCGTCTCGTCGCCCTGGAACGTGCGCGCGCCGAGCTGCCAGAATCGCGTGACAGCGGCGATGCCGGCGACGCCGGCCGCTGCGCCGAGCGCCACGAGCGCGGGCCGCATGCGCTCGAATCGCGACTTCTGGTGGAAGTGGACGTCGCACACGGACATGGAGATCTCCCTGCAGACTTCGCTTCCGCTCAGTATCCGGCGGCGTAGGCGATGAGCCTGTCAGGCGTTCCCCTGATTTGCCCGGGTGGTTTCGTGGTACGTCAGAGTTGATGCAGCGATGCGGCCGTCACCGCATCGCGTAGGGGCGCAGCCTGCTGCGCCCGCCGGTCGTCCGAGCGACCCGCTACTCCGTGGCGGGGGCTTTCAGCCCGCGTCCTTGCTTGCGGCTACGTGGCTCCTCGCCCCGCTGCCTCAATGCGTGTCACGCAGTCACGCACCTCCCGCACCTGCTCGGCCATCGGCTTGATGTGCTCGACGTCGATGCGGTTGAGGATGACGCTGATCATCTTCTCGTTCTTCTGGTCCAGCTTCTCGTCGTCGATGACGTCGTTCAGCATCTGCAGGAGGCGGTCCTGCACGATCTTGTTGTTCGCCTCGGCGATCGCCTGCTGCCGGTTCTGCGAGATGAGGATGAACGTCGAAAGGAAGATGGCCTCGAGGCTCACGGCCATCGTCAGGAAGTTGAACGGGAACGAATCGGAGCCGAACCCCTTCGTGGCGATCCAGATGATGAACGCGGCGGCGTGGAGGTAGACGAACCGCATATCGCCGCAGAAGCTCGTGATGGCATCGGACACGCGCTCCTGCATGCTGCGCGCCGGCGCTGGCGCTCCCGGGGTCATGGTGGTCGTGTTGGCTGCCATCTCGATCTCCCAGCTCCCGCGCCGCGGCTCCGTTGCCGCGGCCGACGCGTCCAATGTACGCGAGGGCGTGCTTGCGCATCGACCCGCTTCATGAGAACGAGCCAAGGCTGGCTGTCCATTACGCCGGGACGCCCTGTCGACTAGGAGCGGGCGGCGTAACGCCTCCGCCCGTATGATCGAGGTCCGCGCGCTCAGGCGATGCCGCTCGACTAGGGGAGTCTCCTCGGCGACCAGCGCACGGTCGGCGTCGGACCAGAACCGTCGCGCCCGTCGGTTCGCACACGGTCGTGGCCAAGGGGAGGCGGAACTCCGATGCCGATCTGTTCCGCGGCTCCCTTCACGGCCAACCGCGAGCGATGCAAAGCGCGAGCACACACCGACAGCGACACGATACAGAAGCGGCGGCTGAACCGGGGCGGTCCCCGTTGAGCCGCGAACGTCCCCCGCGACAACCGTCAGGCGTGTCTTCCGGACGCACTCGTCAACATCCGGTAGGCGAACAGCAGCACGATCGCGCCGGCGATCGCAACGAGGATAGTGCGCAGATCGAACTTGGCGATGCCTTCGCCGATGCCGAGCGCCGACGCGAGGAAGCCGCCGACGAACGCGCCCGCGATTCCGAGCAAGATGGTCAGTATGATGCCGCCCGGTCCGCCACCCGGCATGATCGCCTTCGCCACCACGCCCGCGATGAGCCCTACCACAATCCAGGCCAGGATTCCCATGATGTGCCTCCGGTTCTGCCGCTCTGCGCGCTAACGCTTGCCGACGATCTTCTTCGTGATTTTCTTGACCTTCTGGGAGGCGTCGCCGAGTGCGGCTTGCCCCTTGCCCGCGGAGACATCGGCGCGGCCGGATGCCTTCATCCGGTCGTTGCCGGCGACGCGTCCTACCGCCTGCTTCACCTTGCCCTTGATCGCTTTCGCCTGTCCCGATGTCTTCATCGTCCGGGCCGACATGCCTCACCTCCTGTGCACGCGTGCTCGAGCGGCGCACTCTTCCTCATGGCCCGGGCGCGCAGTCAACTGCCCAGACGAAGCGCTCCGGAAGACCGGCCGACTGCAGCTGAGTCGCCGAGAGTGCTTGCACAGCGACGTTGTACTGGCCGACCGCATCGATGCAATGAAGCACGAGGCCGGTCAGCACCTCGTCTCGACGCCTGGTCTCTCGGGCACTGAGGTTGATACCGACATCGCCCGGCTGACGAGCTGTCGCCGTCTTGAACTCCGCGAACTGGCCAGCGTATGTCGTGACGGCTTCGCGCCGTTGCTCGACGAGCCTGCTTTGTTCCTTCAGGCTGCCCAGTTGGCTGGCGGTGGTCACTGCAGACCCGCTTCGCGTCTGACCTTGACTGCCGCCGAACAGCGCCGCACTGACCGTGTGAGCTACGAACGCGCCGGCAACGACGGCGAGACCGACAAGAACGATGGTCGCCACCACGCCGACGCCGACCCGCACGACGCGCCCGCTGTGGGCGGGAAACCCTGGCCAGCAATCCCGCAGATCTATACCGGCAGGAGTGTCCGGGCGACTGCGCGCTTCAACCGTCACGTTGCATCCTTCTCCTCGGGGGTTCGCCGATCATCGATTCGGCGGCGCCCTGCGCGGCGCACGCCTTACGCATCCAAACGGTCGTCGCCTGTTGCGCTGACGCGATCGCCTGCCCGCGTCAGCGAGAGGCGGCGCCTGATCACAATCGCGCAGCCGATCGCCGACAGCCCGAGCGTGCTCAGAGCCAGGATGATCAATGAGACGTTGGTGCCGGCGCCGGAGCCGGCAGAGCCGCTGCCGGTGTTTGGCACAATGATCAGGCCGGCACGCGGCGTCGCCGTCCCGCCGCCGGTGGTCGGAGTGACGGAGCCGCCGCCAGCCGTCACGGTGGTTGTGCCGGTCGGAGTGACCGAGCCAGTGGTCGCGGTTGTCGTCGCTCCGGCGGTCGGTGTGCCGGTCGCCGCGCCGGCGCTGCTAATCGTGACGGTGCAGGTCGCCAGCGCGCCGCCACCGTTTGCGGAACCGTTGCACTGCTTGATCGTCGGCACCGATGCCGTCGTGCTGGCAGGCGTCACGCTGCACTTGACGCGCTCGGTGCCTCCGCCTCCGTTCCCGGAGCTGTCGCACTGCTGGATGGTCGCCGACGTGTCGTTCGGCGTCGAACCGGGAATGCACACCGTCGTCGGCTGCGTCCCCCCGCCCTGTCCGGAGCCGATGCACTGGCTGATCGTGACAGAGGCGGTGCCCGGCGACGCGCCGGTGATGATTACGTCACATTTCACGGTTGCGCCGCCGCCGTTGCCTGAACCGTTGCATTGGTCTATCGCCGTGACCGATTGCGTCGAAACTGTCGGACCAATGCAGGTCTCGACGGCGTTTGCGAACCCCGTACAGGAGGTGACGGTGACGGTGTCGGTGGCGATATCGACCTGGACGGTGCAGTGCACGGCCCTGCCGCCCTGGTTGTCGACACCGTCGCATTGCGTGACCGTCGAGCCCGCGGCGCGCGCGCTCGGCGTGGACGTGATCGCCAGCGCGATGACGCCCATCGCGAGAGCGCACAGAATCGCTCGCCGCCAGCCGGCCGAAATCGCGACCTTACGCGGCGCACTTATGGATCGGGGCGTAGTCATGTAGCTGTCCTCGCACTTCTCGCTTTGGCCGTGGACGTGGTTACGTGATCGGCCATCATCGTGATCGGGGCGCGGGTTCCGTCCCGCTTGGTCGTCCGCGTCGCCTTTCTCTCTGGCGGTACGGCCGCTCATTTCCGCACCGCAGCGGGACTAAGGCGGGGGACCACCTGCGATGCGGAAATGAGCGGCCGTGCGCTTTCCAAAGCCTTTTTGGGTGACTCGGATGACATGTTGTGTTCCTGCGTATACACGCATTCTCGCCTCTCGCGATATACGCCCGGGTTGCGATGGGGGAGGAGGTATTTCATCTCCATAACATTGACCCTTTCCTCCCCCATTCGGGCAACGCCTTCAAGCCACCAGGAGCGGAACACCACCTGATGGCGTCTACGTCTGCCTGTATCCGCGCGCCAGGCCGCGATGGATCACCGATGCTCACGGTGTTGGGAATCTGCGACGGTATTGAGACCGCCAAGGACTCCTGGCGGAGTCAGCGTCAGTCTCGACTTAGGGGGAGCCGCGTTCGCGGCCCGCGGCCGTGCTATTCGGCCGCCGGAACACCGACGACGCAGGCCAGGACGGCCGCGCTCGCGCCGATGAACAGGCATATTGCCGCTAGCGTCGCGACGGATATGGCTACCGCCGGTACCAGGAACATCGCCAGCGCCAGACCCACGCCTGCGGCGATGACGATCAGCACATTCATCTGCGATCACTTCAATCCTGGTCGGCGTGCGTCCGACGCCGGGTTCCGTTACCAGCGCTGAGGTTGTGACGTGCTGGGGGACCAGAGCGCGTCACAACCCCGGCGTCGACAACGGCGTTGATGCCCAACGCCAGTTCTCACGCGCCGCCGCCCGTCTTCCCTCTCAACCGCGGCGCCAGCGCGGTGATAAGCATGGCAATGAACGCGAAGAGCAGGAGATAGAAGCCCATCGCCACGAGCGTGGAGATCTCGACGACCCCCTGGCTCCACGAGCGGTTGTTGAAGGCATTGGCGAAGGGCCGCGCGAAGAGCCACGAGACGTCGTTGATGAACCCGACGAAGCCGCTGTTCGGGTTGGCGCCGAAAGCGCGGAGGAGGAAGCGCATGCCCAGCAACCCCTCGATCCCCGCGAGCACCGCGACCATGACTGCGCCTAGTCGTTCCGGGAGCGTTTCGAAGTAGCCTCCGGGCCGCTCGCTGGCAACTGCTCGCTGCGCCGGCATGACATCGCCTGGCACTCCCGCGACGCGCTGCCGCGTCCGGACGGTCTCTACTTCCTTCTCGACGATCCCGTCGTCTCCAACAGCGACGGGCTCGTTTTGCGGTGTTGTTGTCGTTTGCACGTTAGCCTCCTCCGGTTCTCATGATTGCGTCGGCCCGGGGCGCGTTCGATGGTCGAGTGGCCCGGCAGCGACGACTCGCGCCGCGCGGTGGGCGCCGGTACCGCTAGAGACCGCGGGCGTTCGTCCGGCGGAACTCCTCCACGTTCAGGACGCCCCGGTGCTTCAGGTAGATCCACAACGCGCCGGCTGGCCCGATCGCCGCGTCCCGTGACGGGGCAGGGCCATGCTGGGGCTGCGGCGCGGTTCTGCCGCTGGATTCTCCGGCGAGACTCACTGCTCCATCGAGTCCAACCGGTATCGCCACCGTCGTGTGTAGACGTGTCGCCTTCGAGCGCACCCTGCTACCCCAATTCGCGACGGCGATCCTTGCCGGACCTGGGGCTTCATCCAACCGCCCCTCAGTGATCCAGGGCCCCCCTCTCGGCCCGGGCGGGCGGGCGAGAGGGGGATTCTGGTCCGTGTCGGAACACACGGATACTTCTATACGCCGCCCGAGCGGCGATGGATCATCACATCGTTCGACTCTCTTTTCGCGTCCCGAAGGAACATCGCAGGTGCAGGCGTCTCAGATCCGGCGCCCTAGACGGTGCTGTATGACGGCGCCGATCGACGAGTGATCCATCATGCGGTGGCAAACGGATAGAGGTAGCCACGGGCCTCTGAGCAAAGACCTATCATCGAGGGAGGCGTCATGAAGGTTACGCTGCTTGACGAACACGGAACGGAGCTCACGGAGGTCACCTCGCACCTGGGACGTTCGTCCGGCCACCTGCTCGTCGACTGGGCGACCCGGCCCGACGCGTTGTTTCGGTACTACTTCGACCACGGCCGCCGGACGGTGACGCTGGTGAGCAACGCCGTGCAGTACTCGGCGCTACTTGAGACGCGGTGGCAAATGGGAGCGCGATTCTGGTTCCTGCACCAGTTCAATCTCGTCCGCGCCAATCCCCTCGGCCCGCCCGCGAGATCCACGCAGGAATCCGAGTTCGTTGCGAATGCCTTCCGGAGTCTCCGGTCGATGCCCGCCGACGCGGCTCAGTGCGCCCCGGCAGGCGCTCATACGTCTGAGCCGCGAACCGTCCAAGCATGAAAGGGGGTGCCCCGGTGCCTGCATCCGCCACACCGCGACGCATCGTCGCGAACCGAATTCTCTCCTCCCTCCCGGCCGAGGATTACGAGTGCATCCTCCCGGACCTGAAGGCGGTTCCGCTCAAGTACCGCGTCTCGCTCCATGAGCCGGGCGATAAGATGCCCTACATCTACTTCCCCAGTACCGGCGTCATCTCGATGCTCACGGTGATGGAAGACGGCAACGCGGTCGAGATCGCCACGATCGGCAATGAGGGGCTGGCCGATCTGTTCACGTACTTCGGCCTTGAGGAGTCTGACTCGAGGCTGCTGATCCAGGTGCCGGGCTCGGCGATGCGGATGGAGAGCGACCGATTTCGCGAGCATGTCGAGCAGATCCCGGCGCTTCGCGAGCTCGTCGGGTACTACGCCGTCGCGTTGTTTGCCCTTGTGGCGCAATCGGCGGCCTGCAATCGCATGCATCCGATGGTCCAGCGTTGCGCGCGCTGGCTCCTGATGACGCATGACCGCGTGGACGCCGCCGAGTTCCCGATGACGCACGATTTCCTGTCGGAGATGCTCGGCGTCCGCCGGCCGAGCGTTTCCGTAGCCGCCGAAGCCCTCCAGGCCGAGGGTCTGATCACCTACCACCGCGGAAAGGTCACCGTGCTGGACCGCCCGGGCCTCGAGGCCGCGAGCTGCGAATGCTATCGCCTCATCCGGGAGCGCTTCGACCGTCTGCCCGGCCGTAGTCATGCCGCCTCGCGCGGGCGGCGGCTCCTGTCGTCGGGCGAACACGCATCCGCCTGACGCGAACCCACCCGTGGCAGCCACACTGATCTGCCGCGGGTCCGTTCTGTCCGCAAACGTACCCCTGATCTGTCTGCTTGCGTACCGACCTGAAGGGTGTACGGTCTGCGGCAGGACCGAGACCGTGTACGCCCTCAGACGGTCCCGAAGCTGGATAACACTGGCGGCGGGGCCCAGATGCTCCTGCGATGACACACGCGGCGGCGTGGCGCTTGACGTGCAGAAGAGAGTGGGTTGCGGACTCGCCGCTCCCGGCGTGGCGCGGTTTGGAGAGGTGGAGTCAGCGTTGGCTTGACAAATCGTGGCCTTGCCGTGGTGGCTGACCGGATCGCAGCCCGTTATCGGTTCGACGGCGGACCGACGACTGGGTATCCACAGGTGGACAATGCTGGTGAGCCCCGAAAAGGAGCTCTTCACGGGTGGGTTGGCTGACGGAGGCGGGGCCTGATGCCAGCCCATCTTTGCGTCTGCGGACATCTGCCTCGCGGCACAACGAATCGAGTCTCCAGGCCGTAGCGACTGGAACCCGGGCGTGCTCGTCGATCCGCATCCCAGCTGTCTGCTTCAGAGGCGCCCGCATCCTCGGCCGATGCAGGCGCTTCTGCGCTACCTGTGTCCGCGCGTCGCGTGCGGATGGATCACCTGCACTCGCGCTGTCGGCGATGAAGTAAGCGCGCCGAGTTCGTCCGAGATTCACGGAGCGTGCCGGACGTGAGCGTTCACAGGACCTTTCCGTCGATCCCCAGATTCGCCGCGAGGCCAGCTCCGAGCGCGAGCCCCAGGGCGGCGAGCGCGAGGCCCGCAGGCTGGAGCTTGAACGGGAACGCGATGCCGATCAAAGGCACAGCGTCCACCACGAACGCGAGCGCTGCAGCGATGAAGCAGAGTTCCGCCAGGGTCATTGAATACCTCCGTCAAGCTCGTTCCGTCAGTCCACGGATGCTTCTATTCGCGGCTCGGGGCGCCGTGGATCACTCGTCCAAGTGTGCTAACTGGGCGGATTCGCGCAGATTTCGCACTGTTGCAAGCGTACGCTCCATCTGTCCGCTTGCGGACGGACCGACAAGGGCGTACCGTACAGAGGACGTCCGGCGACCTCGTGCATCCTCGTACGGGTCCAAAGTCGGACTGAAGCCCGCAGTGGTAGGGCATCGACGCAAGAGGCGGCCGCGCCTCCTTCTCGACTCTCAAGAAGCAAACTAGCCGACCTGGATCCGTCCTCCTCCTTGCCGATCCTTTCGGGCCCCAAAAGGCTTGGCGCGTGCGCGCCAGGCGAGGTCACTATGATGACGACCGTAACAATCGAAGCCGCCGCCACATCACGTCTTCGGACGAGCAGCGGAGCCGTCGCCGATTGGCCTGTCGCCGCTTCGTCCGTCCTTGACACCACGACTCTCGTTGCCGCGTACGATGCGCACCGGTCCGCCGCGTACCGACTCGCCTATCGAGTCCTCGGCGATGGACCGGCGGCGGAGGATGCCGTCCACGATGCGTTTCTCAAGCTCTGGACCGGCGCCGCGCAGTACGACCCGTCGCGCGGCTCGATGCGAGGGTTGCTGCTGACCATCACCCGTCACACGTCCATCGACGGCATACGGAGGGGCGCGCGGCGTCAGCGGACCGAAGGCACGTACTGCACCGACGCGACGTACGTGACGGACGGCCCGGAACATGCGACCGAGCGCGCCGACGAGGATCGACACGTCCGAAACGCGCTCCTCTCACTCCCGGGAGAACAGCGGCGCGCGATTGAGATGGCGTACTTCTCCGGCCTGACCCGCCGTCAGATCGCAAAGGAAATGACGATCCCAGTCGGCACCGTGAAGAGCCGTATGCGGCTGGGGATGCGAAAGCTGGCCCTGACACTGGGCGACCATGCGACGGCCCTCGGATTCGATGGCCGGACGAGCCGACCAGCAAGGGGAGGGCTGGCGTCGAAGCGTCTCCGCGATCTCGTGCAGGAGTGATGCCCGATGTCGAAGATCGCGAGACGCTTGAGCTATCCATACACCGGACACCAACCGGCCTCGCCATGACCGCTCAGCATCGCGCAGGCCTTTCTCACCATTCGCCATGCCGGCGCATGCTCGTGCCCGGCCTGGTGGCCCTCGGCGTCATCGCGGCGGCCGCCGTCCTGGTGGCGGTGGTCGAGTATCGCGGTGGGCACAGCGGCGCGGGCCTTGTCTCGGTCGCCACGGCGATTGGCGGCGCGAGTGCGATCGTTGCGCTCGCGGTCGTTTCAGTCGCGAATTTCCGACTGATACGCAGCGCTGGTCTCGAGGGCGCACGAATGCGTGCGATGATGACCGCGATGAAGGACGGCGTCTGTTGCGTCGACGGAGGCGGGCGGCTCACCTACATGAACCCGGCGGCAGAGCGCATGCTGGGCCACACCTTCGAGAAACATGCGGGCGACGCCCTGGCTGCGGTGTTTCGGCTGCAGCATCGAGATGGCGACCCGGCAGATCAGGGGTCAGAGTTCATCTCCAGCGTGCTGGCCGGGGCGACCTACGCTGGCCGGGACTCGGTGGCCTGCGGCGACGGCACGATTCTTCCCGTCGATGTACGCATGGCGCCGATCGTGTTACGGGGAGAGCGAGCCGGAGCGGTGCTGACGTTCGCCGACGACACGGATCGCAGCCGCGACGAGCAGGCCAAGGATGACTTCGTTGGCTTCGCATCACACGAGCTGAGAAGCCCGCTCACTGCCATGCATGGGTTCTCGTCGTGGCTCGCGATGAAGTTGGAGCGCGAGCCGTGGCGATTCGACGCCGACACGGCGGAAGCGATCGCCGCGCTTGCGTCCGAGACGGGCAGGATGGAGTCCATCATCGAACTCTTCCTCGACCTCACGCAGATCCGCATGGACCGGCTCAGCCTCGAACCCGGTCTCGTCGACCTGACGAAGCTGCTACGCGAAGAAGGAGCCGCTGTGAGAAGCCGTTACGCTGCGGCAATCGTGGAGGAAGAGCTCCCTGCTGCGAGGGTGCTCGCCATTGTCGATGAGCAGCGCCTGCGCCAGATTGTCCTCAATCTGCTCGATAACGCGGCCAAGTACGGCGGCACGAAGCCGCGGATAGTTCTCTCGCTGATCGTGTCGGATGGGATCGCTGAGCTTCGCGTGAGCGACTCCGGCTCGGGCATCCCTCGCGAAGACCAGCGGCATCTCTTTGAACGGTTCTTCCGAAGCGCGGCGCCGGCGACCGCGCAGAAGAAGGGGTTCGGCATCGGCCTGTACGTCACCAAGCAGCTCGTCGATCGCATGGGTGGCGAACTCTCGTTCGCCAGTGAAGAAGGCCGAAGCACCGAGTTCACCGTTCGTCTTCCGCTGCTGCTTGATGAAGTCGCGGACGCAGAGGGCGCACCGGTAGACGAGCTCGCGTTCGCTCGCCGATAATCGCGGGTGAGCATCACGAGACGACTACGCAACCGCCGCCCGCGTGCATCCCCCATCGGTGTCGGGCATCGGTCGCGCGTCGTAGCGCTGCCTGAGTCCCGCGTTCGTCACGCCGCTCCTTCCCGACGCGCGGCAGAGACCTATGGCCCTTGAACGCCGCCACATCCTGTCTGACGATGGGCGGTACCCGCACCGCTCCTGGCGGGCGCCGCGGGAGATGAAGAGAGCGTGTCAGGTAATCCGGAGGGATGGCGGCATGAAGGAATTCACGGGCAAGACCGCGGTCGTGACGGGTGCGGCCAGCGGCATCGGACGGGCGATCGCGGAGCGCTTCGCCGCGGCGGGGATGAACGTCGTGCTGGCCGACGTGGAAGCGGGCGCACTCGCCAGGGCCGAAGCCGACATGAAGGCCGGCGGAGCGACCGTGCTCGCGGTCCTCACCGACGTCTCCCGGGCCGCCGACGTGCAAGCGCTGGCCGCCAGGACGATCGATGCCTTCGGCGCGGTCCACATCCTCTGCAACAACGCCGGCGTCCCGCCCGTCGTGGGTCCGACCTGGGAGTTGACGGAGGCCGACTGGCAGTGGGTGCTCGGCGTCAACCTCTGGGGCGTGCTCCACGGCATACGGGTCTTCGTCCCGATCATGCTCAAGCAGGACAGCGAGTGTCACGTCGTCAACACCGCCTCGGTCGCGGGCCTGGTGTCGGCCCCCTGGGCGGCGACGTACGACGTGGCCAAGCACGGCGTCGTCACGCTGTCCGAGTCGCTGCACCAGGAGCTGGCGCTGATCGGCTCGAAGGTGAAGGTGTCGGTGCTCTGTCCGGCGTGGGTGAAGACCGATCTCATGAGCGGAGACCGCAACCGGCCCGACTCCCTCGGCAGCCAGGCGGGCCACGCATCGATGCCTCCCCAGGCGGCGATGATGGAGCAGGGCTTCCGCGCGCTCGTCGCCGGCGGCACGGATCCCGCGGGCATCGGCGAACTCGTGCTCGATGCGATCCGCCGCGAGAAGTTCTACATCCTTCCCCATCCCGAGTGGAAAGAACAGATTCGCGCCCGCGTCGAGGGCATCCTCGAAGAGCGCAACCCCGGCGTGGCCCCGCCTGTGTGATCGAGGCTTCTACGCACGACATAACGCTCGGGCGCGCTTCGCATCGAGCGTTCGATTCACGGTCACCCGTTGACCCACACGCGGTGACGGCGTATCGTATCCGCACGTACGTTCTAATCGAAGTGAGGCGCGCGTGCCCGCAACGCATCGACTCGGCAACCTCCACCTGCGCTTGCTGTCCGACGGGCAGTATTTCCAGGACGCGGGCGCGGTCTTCGGCATCGTGCCGAAGGTGATGTGGGAGCGGCTCGGCATCGCGCTCAACGAGCGGCACCAGATGGCGCTCGGCCTCAACTCGCTGCTGCTGTCGTCGCAGGGCAAGACGATCCTCATCGAGACCGGCGTCGGCGACAAGGAGCGGCCGCGCGCGCAGTCGACGCCGCTCGAGCAGGGCAACCTGCTCGACGAGTTGCGCGAGGCCGGCGTCGCGCCCGAAGATGTCGACGTCGTCATCAACACGCACCTGCACGCCGACCACTGCGGCTGGAACACGCGCCGCGCTGCCGACGGCCGGAGGGTGGCGCATTCGTGCCGACGTTCCCGCGCGCCCGCTACCTGATCCAGCGCGGCGAATGGGACGCCGCCACGCACCCGAACGAGCGCACGCGCGCGACGTATCTCGCCGAGAACCTGCTGCCGCTCGCCGACGCCGGCTGCCTGGAGCTGATCGACGGTGAGACGCGCGTCACCGACGAGGTCACGATCATCCCGACGCACGGCCACACGCAGGACCACGCCAGCGTCGTCCTCGCGTCCGGCGGCGAGAAGGCGATCTACCTCGGCGATATGGTCCAGCACCCGGCGCAGCTGGAACGCGCCGCCTGGGTGTCGTCGTTCGACATCTATCCGCTCGAGGCGATGGAGACGAAGAAGGCCGTCGTCGCCCGCGCCATCGCCGAACGCCAGCTCGTCGTGGCGGTGCACTGCGACTTCCCCGGCCTCGGCTACATGACCGAGACGGCCGACGGAAAGCGCAAGTGGACGCCGATCGAACCGAACGGCGGCGCCTGATGGAGCTGTACGACTGGCAGCGCGAGGTCATCGACGAGTTGGTGCACGGCGCCGGACGCGTCCTCGTCGTCGCGCCGACGGGCGGCGGCAAGAGTCTCTGCTTCCAGCAGCCCGCCGTCGAACTCGACGGCGTCGCGCTCGTCATCACGCCGCTCGTCGCGCTGATGGCCGACCAGGTGCAGTCGCTCGACGCGCGCGGCATCCCCGCGACCTACCTGGCGTCGAACCTGCCGGCCGATGAGAACCGTCGCCGCGAAGAACGCGCGCTCGCCGGCGATCTCAAGCTGCTCTACGTCGCGCCGGAGCGGCTGGCATCGGAGCGCTTCGTCGAAGAGGTGCTGATGCGCCTGCCGATATCGCTCGTCGCGGTCGACGAGGCGCACTGCATCAGCCACTGGGGCCACGACTTCCGTCCCGATTACCTCCAGCTCGGCGATCTCGTCGATCGGCTCCGCCCGCGCCGCCTCATCGCCTGCACGGCGACGGCCACGCCCGCCGTCCGGCGCGAGATCGTCGAGCGCCTGCGCATGCCGGAGGCGCGGCAGGTGCTGCGCGGCTTCGCCCGCCGCAACCTCCAACTCACGGTCGAAGAGGCGAGCGGACCGAAGGCGAAAGACAAACACATCGCGGCGGCGCTGAAGCAATGGCTCGGCGCGCCGGGTCGCGGTCGAGGCGGCGCCATCGTCTACACGGGCTCGCGTCGCAACGCCGAGTCCGTCGCCGAGTCGATGCGCGCGCTCGGCTGGCGTGCCGCGCACTACCACGCCGGCATGACCGGCGAGGAGCGCACCGAGGCGCACGGCCTGTTCCAGGCCGGCGACGTCGACGTGATCGCGGCGACGAACGCGTTCGGCATGGGCATCGACCGCGCCGACATCCGGCTCGTCGTGCACCACGCGCTGCCCGAATCGGTCGAGGCCTACTACCAGGAGGTCGGCCGCGCCGGCCGCGACGGCGATCCCGCCGCCGGCCTGCTGCTGATCTCCGACCCGGACATCGCGCTGCGTTTCCGGCTCATGGCGCTCGACGAGGGTCTGCCGCCGGAACAGGCGCTGCATCGCCGCGAGCTGCTGCGCTCGATGATCGGCTACGCCGCCTCGGCCGCGCTGCCGGCACGACCAGATCCTCGACTACTTCGAGGACGTCGCCGAAGAGCTGGGCGGCTGCGGCCACTGCGACAACTGCATCGCCGCCGCCGCCGGCCGCCTCGGCGCCGAGCCGGACGAAGCGGCGTCGGCCGATGCCGTGCGCGCGGCGCTGAAGGCGATTCGCGAATTGCCGTTCGCCGTCGGCGCGAGCGTGTTGTCGAGCTACCTCGTCGGCGCGGCGACGCGCGCAGGTCCGTCGCTACGACTGGCAACTGCGCGACGCGCTTCGGCGCGTCCGCCCGCTCGACGAGGGCGCGTACGCGGCAGCTGCTGCGACGTTTCCTCGCCGCTGGCCTGCTCGCGCTCGACCTCGAGCACGCGACGCTGCGCATCACCCGCCGCGGCGCCGATGTCGCCTCAGGTCAGCGAGAGAACCCTGTGCGGCTGCCGCCGGACGCTCGCCGCCGAGCGCGGTGCCGTGCCGGAAGCCTCGGCGGCGACGAGCTGGACCTCTTCGAGCGGCTGCGCGAGTGGCGACTCGGCCGCGCCCGCGCCGCCGGCGTGCCCGGCGTACGGCGTCTGCCAGGACGTCACGCTACGCGCCATCGCCGCCGCGCGCCCGTCGTCGGCCGACGAACTGCTCGCGATCGCCGGCATGGGCCCGGCGCGCGTCGAGCACTACGGCGCCGAGATCCTCGCCGAAGTCGCGCAAATGCGGGGCGCCCGCCGAGAGAGGAGTACCGGCACGCGCCGGGATGGGCGCCAGGCGCGCAACTTCAGCCAGTACCAGCTCGAGGTGCGACAGAAGCATCCGCGCGCGTGGGAACGCTGGAGCGACGAGGAAGACGCGCGCGTGGTGCAGCTCGCCGAGTCGGGCAAGGGCGTCGATGAGATCTCCGCCGAGCTCGAGCGCCAGCCGCGCGCGATCGAGCTGCGCATGGTGAAGCTCGGCCTCCTCGAATCAGCGGCCGCAGAGCCGTAGGTCGCCGCTTCTGTGCCGTGCGTTAGCGCGCACAGCCACGGTCGACGGCCCTACCGACCTCTGCCCTCCGCCTTCCGACCGCCCGCGACTGGCGGCGGCACGACCATCTGCGCCGGGATCTCGATCTCGTGGCTCGTCCCACCGCACGACGATGCGCCCGGTCGGCCGCACCGGCCGCCGCGCCTCGAACGACGCGGCAGCTCGCTCGACGATCGGCTTCCAGTCGACGCGAAACTCGACGCGCACCGGCACGTTCGTCGCCAGTCGCAGCGGCGCGTCGACCGCGCGGCCGCTGCCGTCGCTGCGATGCAGCCATGCCGGCGGTTCGATCGTCGCCTCGGTCGTGCGCGCTGCTCACCAGCACGATCGACGCGCGCGCCGGCTGCCGCAGGTCCACCGTGCCGAGGTCGAGGCTCTGCGGGCTGGCGCTCACCAGCGCCGGATACTGCACGAGCCCCCGCGCCGGGATCGTGATCTCGCCGTCGCTGCTCCAGCGGATGCGGATCGGCGCATCGAGCGTGTAGCCGCGCACCGTCGGCCCGGGCGAGAACTCCGGCGAGCTCCAGTCGATCGAGAACGCGATCGAGAAGCGCCCCGGCAGCACCTTCGAGGCGGTGACCTCGGCGCGTACCGGGCTCGCCGCGTCGACGGTGATCGCGTACGGAGCGAAGCGTTTCCACGTCAGCTGCACGGTGCGCGTCGTGTCGGCGTGCCACTGCACGCGGCCGAAGTCGATCTTCGCGGGCAGCCCGTCGGGCACGCCGGGCGTCGCGGGCTCCGGCGGCGGCCGGTGCGCCGAGCGTGACGGGCGTCGTGCGGCGCGGCGGCGCCGTCAGCGGCGTGACGCGCTCTCGATGCGCGCCGCGCTGCGCCGTCGCGAAGTTCGCCATCGCCCACGCGACGCGCTCGGCCAGCCGCGGGTGCGTGCGCAGCTCGGCGGCCAGTTGCTTGCCGGCGCGCTGCGCCAGCGCCGGCTCGGCCGCCGATGTGATGCCGAGGATGACCCACGGCTCGGCATGGAAATGCGTGGCGACGTACTCGTTGGCGGGCATGCCGCTGCCCTTCACCTCGTCGAACGCGACGTTGACCGCTTCGCCGGCTTCGGCGTCGCCGCCGCGGTCCGGATGGTGCCGTTCGATCAGCGCGCGGTGCGCCGCCTTGATGACGCACTCGGGCGCGCCGGGGATGAGCCCCAGGCGCTTCCAGTGCGCGGCGTTACGGTCGGTGCGCGGTGTCGTCGTCAATCAGCAGCTCTCCGGCCGACGGTGCGGGGTGTCGATGGCGCCTACTTCCGCTGGCTGCGCAGCCGCGGGTCGGCGATGTCGCGCAGTGCGTCGCCGAAGAGGCTGAAGCCCAGCACCGTCAGGGCGATCGCCGCGCCAGGGAAGAACGCCCACGCGATGGTCGCGTGCTGGCTAGTCGCGCGCGCAGTTGACGTCGCCGCCCCACGTCACGCTGCTCGGGATGCCGAGGCCGAGGAACGAGAGTGCCGCTTCTGCGAGCACGGCCGTGCCGAGCAGCGACGTCATCACGATGATCGCGAGCGCCGCGATGTTCGGCGCGATGTGAATGAAGAGGATGCGCGGCGTCGCTGCGCCGATCGCGAGCGCCGCCTCGACGTACTGGTTGTTTCGCTGCGACACGACCTCGCCGCGCACCACGCGAGAGACGCCCGGAATGATCGCGATGCCGATCGCGACGATCAGCGTCTGCGCCGACGGCCCCATCACCTGGCGGAGAATGAGCAGCAACAGCAGGGGAGGGAACGCGATCGCCATGTCGACGATGCGCGAGATGACCGCGTCGATGATGCCGCCGACGTAGCCGGCGATGATCCCGATGACCGTGCCGACGAGCGTGCCGAACACCACGGACAGCAGGCCCACCATCAGCGAGATGCGCGCGCCGTATATGACGCGGCTCAGCATGTCGCGTCCAAGGTCGTCGGTGCCGAACGGATGGCTCGCCGACGGGCCGAGCAGCAGCGTTGAGCGGGTGCCGAGGTCCCGCGGATTGTATGGTGCGAGCACCGGCGCGGAGATGGCGATGAACACCAGCGCCAGCACGATGAGCAGTCCGATCATGCCCAGCGGGTTGTCGCGGATGATGCTCGACAGGCGATGCCACCGCGAGACCTTGCGGAGAGTCCAGTCGAGCGGGCTCGCGAGGGCCGGGCTGCGTTCGGACAGTTCCATCGCTACGAGTACCTGATACGCGGATCGAGCCAGGCGTAGCCGAGGTCAACGACCAGGTTCATCGCGACCACGAGGAAGGCGATGTACATCGTCATCGTCTGCGTGACCGCGAAGTCCTTCCGTACGAGCGCATCCAGCGTGTAGTTCCCGATGCCCTTGAGATTGAAGATGTTCTCGATGATGACGGCCCCGCCCAGTTCACCGGCCACCTGCAGGCCGAGAATCGTCGCGACCGGGATCAGCGAGTTCCGCAACGCGTGGCGCACGACCACGGCCGTGTCCCCGAGGCCTTTCGCCCGCGCCGTGCGGATGTAGTCCTTGAACATCACCTCCAGCATCGCTGAGCGCGTCAGGCGCATGATTTGCGCCGCGGCGACAGCGCCCAGGATGATCGCCGGCGGCACGAACTGCCGCATGTTGTCCCATGGGCTGTCGAAGAAGCTGATCGTCGAGGTGATCGGCGGCGCGTAGCCCCACATCTTCAACGGCACGAGCAGCGTCAGCGTCGCGATCCAGAAGCTCGGTACCGCCAATCCCATCGCGGCGCCGAAACGCACGAGGAAGTCGATCGGCGAGTTCCGGAATAAGGCGGACAAGATGCCGAACGGAATGCCGACAGCAATCGTCGTGATCACCGTGAACAGCATCAACTCGAACGTGACCGGCAGCCGGAGTCGCAACTGCTCCGTTGACCGTGCCGCCGTTCCAGTCGTGACCGAGGCTCCCCGTCATCACCTGCTTCGCCCAGTGCCCGTACTGTGCGAAGTAGGATTCGTCGAGGTTCATCTCCTTGCGGATCTGCTGGTATCCCTCTTCCCGGCAGCCGAGCCCGCAACGAATACGCGCCGGGTCTGCACCCGGCGCGATTCTCAGCAGTAGAAACACGACGACCGACAACGCCACCAGCATGACTGCGGACTGGATCACGCGCCGGGCGATGTACTGTTGCACGTATGCTCCGCTACAGGTCCAGCCACTGGTCGCTGAGGAACGTCTCGGTGTCGCCCAGCACGTGTTCGTTCTTCACGAAGTTCCAGTAGTTCGTGTAGGCGTACCACGACATGATCGGCAGCAGGGACGGCCCGACCTTGTAGGCCGCGTCCTGCGCGTCTCTGACACGCTTCACGAGCTCGTCTAGCGACGTCGCCTTCTTCGAGTTCGTGATCGCGTCGTCGACTTCGGAGTGGATCTGCCCGACGCCGCGGCTGAAGTGGCCGTCGCCGGCCGGACCCTTGGAGTGCTGCCAGTCGAGCACGATCTCCGGCGTCTCGTAGATCTGGTTCAGCGACAACGACGCGTCGTACTTCACGTCGGTGTAGTCGCCCAGCCAGCCCGTGAAGTCCTTCGGGTCCTCCTGGACGTCGAAGCCGGCATCGCGAATCTGCTTCATGAAGATCGGCAGGTGCTTGTCGTGGAACTCGATGTCGCTGATCGGGTAGGTGATCTTCACCTTCACCGTGTCGCTGCCCGTGGCGGCCTTGATCAGGTCCTTCGACTTCTTCGGGTCGTAGCTCTGGCGGGAGTCCTGGTTCAGCTCGTCGTCGCTGAACGCGTATGGCCCGGTCGGCCAGTGCACCAACCCGTCCGCCTTGCCTTCGCCGTTGCCGACGATCAGGTCGACGAACTGCTGACGGTCGAGCGCGTGCTGCGCCGCCTGGCGGATGCGGTCGTCGTTCCACGGTGGCTTCTCGACATTCATCGTGAGCGAGATGAACGTGAAGCTCGGCCTGCGGACGATGTGGAGATCTTTGTTCTGGTTGACGAGGTCCTTGGCTTCCTGCGCATCCTGCGCGCCGTAGTCGTACAGCTGCTTGCCAAGGAAGCCGGTCTTGCGGGCCTGCCGGTCGGTCACGAGAGCGACGTCGATGCCTTCGTAGAACGGAAGCTGCAGGCCAGAGGGCTCATCCTTCCGGTAGTAGTTCGGGTTACGGTCCAGCTGGACGCTGCCCGACTCCTGGAACGTGCCCTCTTTGATCATGTACGGGCCGCCGCCCGCCGCCTGCGCCTTGATGTCGATCTTGTTGTCGTAGGTCTCGCGCGGCGGGATGCAGCCGCCCAGCGCCCGGCCGAGCGCCGTCAGCGAGTAGGCGTACGGCCCCTTGGTCTTGAAGGTGAACGTGTCCGCCGTCGCCGAGTACGAGTCGAGCCACGGCTCCGTGAACTTGCGCAGGATCGCATCTGGCTGCTCGCGAATGCGATCGAAGAACTTCACGGCGTCCTGCGCGTCCATCGCGCGCTCGGGGATGCCCATCTTGTTAGGTGCGATCTTCACGCCCGGGCGGATCTTGAAGATGTACGTCACCTCGTCGGTCTGCTCGAACGACTGCGCCAGGTCGTAGAAGACGAACTTGGGATCGACGTTCGACCGGCACACGAGCGTGTTGTAGAACCGCGGCATGATCCCCGTGGCGTTGCCGACGGAGATGATCGGGTCGATGGTGCCCCAGGCGCCCTGGTTAACGCCCTTGTAGCGGCCGCCGATCTTCGGCGTGCCGGCGGGACGCGTCGGGCCAGCGTCGCTTGTGCTCGGGCTCGCGGCCGAGGTGCTGCCCGCCGACGGAGTCTTACTGCTCGACGAACCACCGCCGCACGCCGCCGCGACCAGCAGACCCGCCGCGCCGACGCCGGTCCCCGCAAGCACGCGCCGTCGCGAGATCCGGTTCTGTGCGATCCGTTCCCAGTAGCTCCGCTCTGCCATTGGGCATCCCTCCCAGGATTTCCTGACCATCTCAGAATTGCGCGCGCCGCGGTCCAGCGAGTAACGACGTTACGATAGGGGCTAGTTCAGGCACCGTCAAGTGATCGAGACGTTGCGGAGCTTCGCTTCGGTAAGGCGTTACAAACTGCCTCGCCCGGCGCGTGGGCCGGCGGCTCACGGGGCACGAAGAAGCGCACGGACCGAAACGGCCGTGCGCCTTGACATTGAATGGAGCGGAAGACGAGATTCGAACTCGCGACCCCGTCCTTGGCAAGGACGTGCTCTACCGCTGAGCTACTTCCGCGGAGCCTCGATAGTATAGCCTCGCCGCCCCGCTTCTACAACGATCGTTACGCCGTTTCGGGGGTGCGCGCGCGCTGCCCGGCGGCCGATGCTCTCTGCGGGGGGCGCGATGGTTCGCGCTCACGCGCTGGCTCCCAGCTGGCGTGGAGGAGGGGCATGATCACGAAGTTCAAGGATTACTACGAGGTGCTCGGGCTGCCGCCGCGGGCTCACGTCCGGCTCATCGAGGAGACGTACTGGGAGCAGGCGCACGCGCTCCAGCGCATCCCGACGCGCAAGGCCGCGCGGCGTCTCCGCGCCATCAACGAGGCGTACGAGGTGCTCGGCACCCCGCACAAGCGCCTCCAGTACGACAGCGAGTACGGCGGCTACCAGACGCTGCGCGAGGAGCCCCCGCGCCCGCGCCTGCTCGAGACGCTAGTCAGCCTGCTCGGCAAGCCGTTCCGCCCCGACTAGATGGAGGGTTCCGCTCAGAGCATGTGGGGACAGGCGCCCTCGCCTGTCACGCCATTTCCCGCACACAACGAGAGAGCGCCAGCGCGGCGCTCTCTTGACCTGATTCGTTGTTAGGCTCTCCGGCCGTGTGTCTCGGTGCCCCCACCTCCGACTTCCGACCTCTGACCTCCAGCCGCCTTACCCCTGAGCGATCTGGTACGACTTGCCCTCGGTCTTGATCGCCGGCGCGATCACCATCTCGGTCTTCTGGAAGTCGCGGATCGTCCGCGCGCCGCACGTGCCCATCGCCGTGCGCAGCGCGCCGACGAGGTTCTCGCGGCCGTCCGTGCGCGACGTCGGCCCGAAGAGCGTCTGCCGCAGCGTCGTGTCGATCTTCACCTTCACCCGCGTGCCACGCGGCAGTTCGCCGTGCGGCGTCGCCATGCCCCAGTGGTGGCCGCGCCCCGGCGCTTCCTGCGTCGCCGCGAGGATGCTGCCGAGCATGACCGCGTCGGCGCCGGCCGCGAACGACTTGCACATCGCGCCCCCGTTGCCGATGCCGCCGTCGGTGATGATCGGGACGTAGCGGCCGCTCTCGCGGTAGTACGTGTCGCGCGCGGCCGCGGCGTCGATCGTCGCGGTCACCTGCGGCACGCCGATGCCGAGCACCTCGCGGCTCGTGCAGGCCGCGCCCGGGCCGACGCCGACGAGCACGGCGGCGATGCCGGTCTCCATCAACTCCTTCGTCGCCGCGAACGTCACGGTGTTGCCGACGACGACCGGGATGTCGCGCATCTTCCTGACGAGCTCGTCGAACACGAGGCCCTTCTCGCTGCGCGAGATGTGCCGCGCGCTCGTCACGGTCGACTGGACGACGAACACGTCGACGCCCGCCTCGGCGGCGATAGCGGCGAACTTCTTCGTGTTCATCGGCGTCGCCGAGACGGCGGCCACGCCGCCGTTGGCCTTGATCTGGCGAATGCGCTCGCCGATGAGGTTCGTGTTGATCGGCGCCGAGTACACCTTCTGCATCAGCGAGGTGACGGCCTCCTTCGAGGCGGCGGCGATCTCGGCGAGGACGGGGGCGGGGTCGTCGTAGCGCGTCTGGACGCCTTCCAGGTTTAAGACAGCGAGGCCACCGAGCTTCGAGAACTCGGTGGCCAGCGAGACGTCCACCACGCCGTCCATGGCCGCGGCCACGAACGGCAGCTGGAATTCGAGTTTGCCGAGCGTGAACGCGAGTTCGACGAGGTCGGGGTTTATGGTGTGGTGGCCGCCGGGTACGATCGCGACGTCATCGAATCCGTACGCGCGGCGCATCTGCTTGAACTGGGGCTGTGACATGGGTCGGGTACCTCCAACTATGCCGCCGGGCCTGCCCGCCTTGAGGCTTGTTGCTGGTCCCCGTCCGTCATCCGCAAACGCCGCGGGTATAACGAGATCGAGGCCGGCGGAGGGTTCCTACCGGTTTCTTACTATGCGGTTCGCTTCCTCGACTGTTCGTTGGGCGCCCCCGAGAGGGCGTCGGGGGTATGATTTCGTTGAGTGTATCTCCAGGCGAATACGCCGGTCAAGAATTTTTCGATAGTAATAGTGAATCGCTCAATCACTGCAACATATTCTCGACGGGCGGCGACCTGATGGGCACGCTGTATCTCGTCGCCACGCCCATCGGTAACTTGCAGGACATAACACTGCGAGCGCTCGACGTGCTGCGCGCCGTCCCGCTGGTCGCCGCCGAGGACACGCGCTCCGCGCGGCGGCTCCTCGACCACTTCGGCATCAAGTCGCGGCTCACCAGCTACAACGAGCACAACGCGCGCGCCCGCACGCCGCTCCTGCTCGACGCGCTCGACGCCGGCGACGTGGCGGTGGTGAGCGACGCCGGCATGCCCGGTATCAGCGACCCGGGGCACCACCTCGTCGTCGCGGCGGTCGAGGCAGGGCACGCCGTCGTGCCGATCCCGGGCGCGTCGGCGGTCGTCGCGGCCGTGGCGGCAAGCGGCCTGCCATCGCGGCGCTTCCACTATCTGGGGTTCCTGCCGAGGCAGCCGGGCCCGCGCCGCGCCGCCCTGCGTGCTGCCGCGGCGTTCCGGCGACACGCTCGTCGTCTACGAGTCGCCGCACCGCCTGCGCCAGACCCTCGCCGACGTGCTCGCCGCGCTCGGCGACCGCCGCATCGCCGCCTGCCGCGAGTTGACGAAGCTGTACGAGGAGATCTGGCGCGGCAGCGTCTCCGCCGCGCTCGAGCACTTCGCCGAGCCGCGCGGCGAGTTCACGCTGGTCATCGAGGGCGGTCCGCCGCCCGACGTAACCGCCGAAGCCGTGCCGGACGTCGACGCGACGATCGCCGAGTTGCGCGCTGCCGGCACCCCGTCAAAGGAGGCGGTGGGCGAGTTGATGCGCCGATGCGGCCTCGCGCGCCGTGCCGCGTACACAGCGTGGCACCGCGACGTCTGAGCGCGATGTCGCATGGGGACGGTTCTGACCTCGGAGGACATCCGATAGAATGCGCGCGATTTGAGTAAGGAACCTGAACCCCGCCGCATCCTCGTCGCCGTCGCCTGGCCGTACGCCAACGGCTCGCTCCACCTCGGCCACATCGCCGGCGCCTACCTGCCTGCCGATATCTTCGCGCGCTTCCATCGCATGATCGGCGACGACGTGCTGATGGTGTCCGGAAGCGACACCCACGGCACGCCCGATCACCGTGCGCGCGGACGCCGAGGGCCGCACACCCGCAGGAGGTCGTCGACGAGTTCCACCCGGAGTTCCTGCGCTACTGGCGGGAGCTGGGCATCTCCTTCGACCTCTTCACGACCACGGCCACCGAGAACCACACCGCGGTCACGCACGACATCTTCCTCACATTAATGAAGCACGGCTACATCTATAAGGAGACGACGTCGCAGCTCTACGACCCGCAGGCGCAGCGCTTCCTGCCGGACCGTTACGTCCGTGGCACGTGCCCCTACTGCGGTTACGAGAAGGCGCGCGGCGACCAGTGCGACAACTGCGGCCGCACCCTCGACCCGGAGCAGCTCATCAACCCAACCAGCGCCATCACGGGCGCCGTGCCTGAACCGCGCGACACCGAGCACTTCTTCATGCGGCTCAGCGCCCTGCAGGAACCGCTGCTCGAGTGGCTGAAGAGCCGCCACGGCTGGCGCAAGCACGTCATCAACTTCAGCATCGGCTTCGTCGAGGAGGGGTTGCACGACCGCGCCATGACGCGCGATCTCGACTGGGGCATCCCCGTGCCGGTGGAGGACCTTGGCCCCGGCAAGTGCATCTACGTGTGGTTCGAGGCGGTCATCGGCTACCTCTCCGCATCGAAGGAGTGGGCGCAGCTTCGCGGCGAACCCGAAGCCTGGCGCGCCTGGTGGGAGGACCCCGAGGCGCGCGGCTACTACTTCATCGGCAAGGACAACATCCCCTTCCACACGATCATTTGGCCGGCGATCCTCATGGGCTACCGAGGCCTCAACCTGCCGTACGACGTGCCCGCGAACCAGTACGTCACCTTCAAGGGCGAGAAGGCGTCGAAGAGCGAAGGCGTCGGCGAGTCGGTGCTGACGTACCTCGAGCGCTACCAGCCCGATGCCATCCGATACGCGCTCGCCGCCAACCTGCCGGAGAACTCCGACACCGACCTCACCGAGGCCGAGATCGTGCGCCGCAACAACGACGAGCTCGTCGCGACGTGGGGCAATCTCGTCAACCGTGTGCTCGCCATGACGCACAAGAACTTCGACGGCATCGTGCCGCATCCCGGCCCGCTCGACGGGCGCGACCGCGACCTGCTCGACAAGTCGGAGGAAATGCTGAAGCGCGCCCACGGCCAGCTCGAGGCCGTGCACCTGAAGGGCGCCCTCCAGACGGCGATGACGCTCGCACAGGAAGCGAACGCATATCTCAGCGAAACCGCGCCGTGGAAGACCGCGAAGACCGATCCGGAGCGTACAGGCACGTCCCTCTACGTCGCGCTCTGTGTTATAAACGCGCTGAAGGTGGCCCTGTACCCGTTCCTGCCGTTCTCCAGCCAGAAGGTCCACGAGTATCTCGGCCTGCCGGGCGCGATCGCCGATGCGCGCTGGGCCGCCGAGCGGCTCGCACCCGGTACGCGCCTGCAGCAGCCGGAGCCGCTGTTCAAGAAGATCGACGTGGCGGCCACCGGAGGGGATGCCCGCCTCACGGCCTGACGATGCGCCTCATCGACACCCACAGTCACATACACGACGACGCCTTCGACGGCGACCGCGACGCCGTCATCGAACGAGCGCGTGCCGCCGGCGTCGAGTTCATCCTCGCGCTGGGCGTCGATGCCGCCGACAGCCGCCGTGCGGTCGCGCTCGCCGAGCGGCACGATTGCGTGCTCGCGGCGGCCGGCGTCCATCCGCACGACGCGGCCGAGGCCACCGACGCAGATCTCGACGCGCTGGAGGAATTGGCGCGCCATCCGCGCGTCGTCGCCGTCGGCGAGATCGGCCTCGACTTCTACCGCAATCTCTCGCCGCGGGACGCGCAGTTGCGCGTCCTCCGCCGGCAGCTCGAGACGGCGGCTCGCGCCGGCAAACCCGTCGCCGTGCACTGCCGCGACGCTGAGCCGGACATGTTCGCCGAACTCTCCCGCTGGTCGACCGAGATGGGAGGCCGCCTGCCGGACGGACGGCCCCTCGGCGTCATGCACTATTTCAGTGGGGATACTGAGCTTGCCAGCCGGTATATTGGTCTGGGTTTTCTCATATCTGTGCACACGTCTGTGACGCATCCCCGGGCCGAGCACCTCCGGGACGTCGCGCGGACGGCCCAGATCGACCGCCTGGTGGTCGAAACGGACAGCCCGTACGGAGCCCCGCAGAGCGTTCGCGGCAAGCGCAACGAGCCGGCGTACGTGGCGGAGGCGGTGGCGAAGATCGCCGAGTTGCGGGCGATGGATGCCGCCGCCGTGGCGGAGATAACGACGAACAACGCCCTGCGCCTCCTCGGCGGCGGCGTGACGACAGGCGGAAGGAGCGCGCGGTGAAGGTCGCCTCGGTCTATGGTCCCGTGACGGACGACCTCCGCCTCGTCGAGGACGCTCTCGACCGCATCAAGCACGTCGAGAACTTCCCGGCCCTCACGAAGATGCTCGGGCACGTGCTGGCCGGCGGCGGCAAGCGCATTCGCCCCGCCATTGCCCTGCTGGCCGGCAAGTTCGGCGACTATAACGTAGACCTCCACGTGCCGCTTGCCGCGTCGATCGAGCTGCTGCACACCGCCTCGCTCGTCCACGACGACGTCATCGACGCCTCGCCCTCGCGCCGGGGGCGCGCGACGGCGAACGAGCTGTTCAACAACTCCGCCGCCGTCATGCTCGGCGACTACATGTTCGCCCACTCGGCCGAGCTCATCTCGCGCACCGAGAACACGAAGGTCGTCCGCCTCTTCGCGCACACCATCATGGCGATCGCCGGCGGCGAGCTCCACCAGGACATGAGTGCCTACGAATACGGCCAGGACACGATGTCTTACTTCGGCCGCATCGAGGGCAAGACCGCCTCGCTCTTCGCGACTTCCGCCGAAGGCGGCGCGATGGTTGCCCGCTGCTCGCCGGATGACCGCGAGGCGCTGCGCAGGTACGGCCTCAACGTCGGCATGGCGTTCCAGGTCGTCGACGACATCCTCGACTTCGCGGGCGATGAGCAGGAGATGGGCAAGCCGATCGGCAGCGACCTCCTCCAGGGGACGCTGACGCTGCCGTCGCTGATCCTCATGGAGCGTTTTCCGAAGGACAACCCGATCAAGAAGGCGTTCCGCTCGCGCAAGCCGAAGACCGAGCTCGTCGCCCAGGCCGTCTACATGGTGCTCAACTCCGACATTCTCAACGAGGCCTACGGCGTCGCCCGCGACTTCCGCGACCGCGCGCTCGAGGCCATCAGCACGCTGCCGCGCACCGAGGCCCGCTCCGCCCTCGAAGATATCGCCGAGTACGTGCTGGATCGCCGCGCATAAGCGCTCCCAATCCCTGGCGCGAATTGTTCCGCGCCATCGCCATCGCCGTAGCGCGGGCTTTTCAGCCCGCGCCCCTCGCCGTCCGGCTGCCGTAGCCACATCGCCCAGCAATACCGCATGCGGGGACAGCCGCCCCCGGCTGTCCCGCGCCCGAACGGCCTCGGATGTCGCGTTCTTGCGACGGCTTCCGCGCCGAAGCGCAGCCCGCTGCGCCGCCTTCGCGCCGAAACGATGGAGCCGTTCTCGCCACCGGCGATCGCGCGGGCTGCAAAGCCCGCGCTGCGGTTCAGTTCCGGCCGCAGCCTCGGCCCGCACCCTCCAACCTCGAACCTCGAACTTCCATCCTCCCACCTGTTGCTATAGTGATTCACCGGCCCCGCGCCGCGTCGTCTCGCTTCAACCGGGGAACACATGCCGATCTACGAGTACGCCTGCCACGACTGCAAGAAGTTCGTCGAAGTGATCACCCGCCGCGTGCGCCGATGACGCCTTCTCGCCGGCCTGCCCCGACTGCGGCGGCAGCCGCATGACGAGGATGATCAGCCGGTTCGCGTTCCATCTCTCGTTCCAGTCGCAGGTCGACCAGCTCGACCCCAAGTACGACAAGATGGCCGAAGCCTCGAACCCCGACCTCTCGTTCGAGAATCTGGTCAAGAAGTACCAGCTCGATCGGCCGATGACGACGCCCGAGGAGCGCAAGAAGATTCGCGGTTCGGGGAAGAAGCCCCTGGTGTAGACGGCTCTCGCGCCGGCAAGAGGCCGAATGCGGGATTCCCCGGCGAACAGCCGTCGGCAGCGGGACGACAATCCATCCGGCGAGCGACAGGAAGCAGGACGCGTGCGCAAGATTTTCGACATCCACATGCACTTCCCCCGGAACTGGGACAAGCCCGATGCGGATCCCGCGCCGCTTGTGGACAACCTGTACGAGCGCGCGACGTCGGCCGGCGTCACGCGCGCCAACTTGCTCTGCGGCGGCCGCTTCGGCATCTCGCACGAGACATCGATCGAGCACGCGCTGCGCCACCCCGACCTCTTCATCCCGTCCGCGATGATCGACCCCGAGGCAACGACGCCCGAGCGTCTCGCCGAACTGCGCGACATGGGCTACCGGGGGTTGAAGATGATCGGCGTCCGCCGGGACTACGACTGCGAGGACTACTTCCCGATCTACGAGACCGCGCAGAAGTTCGGCTGGCCGATCCTCCTCCATATGGGCGTCATCGGCGGCGGTATCGACTATCGCATCACGCACCCGCGGCGCGACCCGGCGGCGCTTGCCGGCTACAAGCGCTGGGCGCAGCTGGCGAAGATGTCCCGCAACATCTCCGCGATCCGCATGCGGCCGTTCCATCTCGACACCATCGCCAACAACTTCCCGGAGCTGCGGCTCATCGGCGCGCACCTCGGTGGCACCGGCAACTACGATGAAGCGGCATCCGTCGCGCGCTGGCGGCACAACGTCTACTTCGACTTCAGCGGCGGCACGACGATCGAGCAGCACGCCGTCGAGCGAAAGCTCATCGGCCACGAGATCGGCTTCGAGAAGCTGATCTTCGGCTCGGACACGTCGGCGGAGAAGATCGGCGACCACATCCGCCGCTGGGACACCATCTTCGACCTGCTCGCCGTGCCTGACGATGCGCGCGAGCGCATGTGGTGGCTCAACGGCGCCGAAGTCTACGGCGAGGAGCCAGTCGCTTGGCTTGGCAAGCGCCGCGCGCCGCGCAAGCGCGCCCCGGCGCCGATCACGCGTCGCCGCCGCGCGCGCAAAGAAGTCCCCCGCCACGGCGAAGGCCTCGCGCAACGGCAAGCGCCCCTCCGCGCGTCGCTAACGCCCGATTCTCCACGCCCAGGGGGTGAGGGAATCCACAGTTTCAGATTCGAAACGTACCCCGCCCGTTGACACCCTCCGCGGTTCGCGGATAAGATCGCCGCGTCCCCGGTGGACAGCTGCCGCCCCGATATCGGGGCGTTCGTTTGTCGCAGGGACAGCTCATCATGGCAACATCTACCACACTCGAGCGCGGCGCCGCGGCCGTTTCCGAGCGGCCGCCGGCCCCGCAGTTGAGCGGCGCATCCCGCGCCGGCCGCATCCCCCTGCTGGCGCTGGCCTTCACCGTCGGCCTCGCGCTGTTCATCACCATCGACCCCGTCCAGCCGTGGATCCTCGTCGCGCTGACGGCGCTGATGGGTCTCGGCGCCGACGGCATCATCCGCTCGCACCCGCGCGGCGAGTTCCATACCATCGCCGATACGGCGCCGTACCTCTTCGTGCCGGTGCTCTTCACGCTGTCGGCCGGGCTGTTCCTCGAGGACGTCGTCCTGAGCTACTGGGCGGCGCCGGCCGTCGTCGGCGCGGGCGCGCTCATGGGCGCCGCGCTCTACGCCGAGCACGTCTCGATCGAGCCGGAGGACGAGCGCTTCCCGATGGCGCGCTTCGTGCTCAACGTCATCACGTACCTGACGGCGTTCGGCTTCTACGCCGTCGTCTACGGCTTCGATGTCGACCTGCTGCCGGCGGCGTTCGCCGTTGGCCTCGTGAGCATGCTGCTGTCAGTCGAAGTGTTCCGCGAGGCCGAAGCCGACCCGATCCGGGCACTCGTCTTCGCCGCCGTCATCGGCGTCATCGCGGCCGAGACGCGCTGGGTGCTCTACTTCATCCCGCTCGATGGCTTCCTGGCCGGCGTCTTCATCCTGCTCGTCTTCTACCTGACGACCGGCGTCATCTCGCACTACCTGACCGAGCACCTCGACCGCTCCGTCCTCGCGGAGTTCATGCTCGTCACCGCCGCCGGCCTCGCCATCGTCATCGGCGGCCGCGTCCTCGGTTAGCGGCCCCGCAGTTCAGTACTCCGTGGCGCGGGCTCTCAGCCCGCGCATTCGTGTCCCGCAACGACTTCCGGGTGTAGCCCGGCGCCGAAGGCCGTCTCTTCCCGCTTCCCGCTTCCCGCCTCTCGCATCCCACGTCCCTCCTCCGATTGGGGAAGGGGCCCGGGGTTAGGTCTCCCCCTCCACGTCCTCCCCCGCCACCGGGAGCGAGAATATGAACCGCGTGCCGCCCTCGTCCCGTGGCTCTGCCCACATGCGGCCGGCCTGCGCCTCGATGAGCCGCCGGCACACCGCGAGGCCGATGCCAAACCCTTGCGTCTGGCCCGACGTGCGCGGCGACCGGTAGAACGGCGTGAAGATGCGGTCCATCTCCTCGGCCGGGATGCCGGCGCCCTGGTCGCACACAGACACGAGGACCTCGCCGCGAGCATCTTCCACGCGTATCTCGATGCCGATCGGCGCGTCGGGAGGGCTGTACTTCTCGGCGTTGCTCAGCATGTTCGAGAGCACCTGTTCGACATAGGTCACCGAGGCGTACGCCGGCGGCAGCGCGCCCTCGTACCGGACGTTGACGGATCGGTGCGGGTTGCGGTGCACGTGCCAGTGCGCCGACCGCGCGACGAGCCGTTGCAGCAGCACGGGCTCACGCTCGATGCGCTGGCCGCCCTCGAGCCGCGCCAGCACCAGCAGGTTGTCGATGATCGCGTGGAGCCGGCTCGCCTCGTCGTGGATGTCGGTCACCGCGCCGGCGCGCTCGGCCTCGTCGAGCATCGACGCGCGCTTCATCAGCACTTCGGCGTTGCCGAGGATCGTCGTGATCGGCGTCTTCAGTTCGTGCGAAATCAACCCCAGGAACTCGTCCTTCACCGCGTTCGCTTTGCGGAGTTCATCGTGGATGCGCCGCATGTCCGTGATGTCGACGAACGCGCCGACGGAGCCGCGCGTTCGCCCGTCGGCATCGAACAGCGGTACCGCCTGCCCGTAGATCGACGTGACGGATCCGTCGTCGAACACAACTTCCATCTGGGAGTGCAGCACCGGTTCGCCCGCGCGCGCGGCGACCTGCATCGGCAGGTCGGCGTCGGGGATCGGCGCGCCCGTCGCGCATCAGGGTGTAATGCGCGGGCCGCTCCTCGGTCGGCGCCGTGCTCGACGCGTTGCTGCCGCGCGCCACCCGCAGTATGCGGCTCAGTTCCCCGTTCGCGCGGATGACGTCGCACTCCGGGTCGTCGGCGATGCCGACCCCAACGGGGACGATATCGAGAAGCGCCTCCAGTTCGGCAACGCGGTGCTCCAGCTGGACGCTGGTCTCCTGCAGTGCTCGCTCGGCGTTCTTGTGCTCCGTCACGTCGTTGACGAGAACGAAGAATCCGTTCTGGCCCGGCTCCAGTTCGGCGTCTGGCACGTACGTCACGTGGAGATTCGCCGGGCTGCCATCGGCGTGACGCGTCGTGCGCTCGAACGACACCGTCTCGCCGCCGAGTACGCGCTGCACGAACGGCTCCACCTGTGCGAACACGCGCGCGCCGAGCACCTCGCGCATCGTGCCCGGGATGTCGTCGCCGTCGGGGACGCCGAACCACTCCCGGAATGGTTTGTTCGCGAACACGTACCGCAACTCGTGGTCGACGTACGCGATGAGCGCCGGCAGCGAGTCGGCAACGAGTTGCAGCACGTCGCGCTGCCGAGCGACGGCCGCCGCCGCCACCAGCTTGTCGCTCACATCGCGGATGATGCCGAGCGTCGCCATCCCGGATCGCAGCCGGTGCGGCAGGACGCTGATCTCGACCGGTATCTCGTGGCCGTCGCGGTGACGCGCCCACAACTGCAGGTCGACGCCCAGCGCCCGCTCCCGCGGCGACCCGGCAGACGACTGCGTGCGCCTGCCCGTGCGCCTCGCGGAAGCGCGGCGGGATCAGCACGTCGATCCCTTCGCCGATCAGCTCGCCGCGCTCGTACCCGAAGAGCCTCAGCGCTGGCCCGTTCACGGCGATGATGCGCCCCTCGCCGGAGATCGCCACGCTCGGGTCAGTCGCCGACTCGAACATGGCGCGGACGCGGCCGCGCTCCGCGTCGAGCGCCTCCTGCATCGAGCGCACCTCGCCGTCGAGGCGCGCCAGTTCCTCGCGCGCCAGACGCAGATTCTCGAGTGCGATGCTCAGTCGTTGATCGGGGTGGATCGCCGGCGTATCCGCGGGGAGTGGAGCGCCCCCCGATCGCGCGTGTTCGAGCGCGCCGATCGCCCTGTCCAGCTCTTCGAGTCTCACCGCCGCGACCTCCTCGCCCAGGCGGAATCGCGGTATGCGGCGCGCCGAAATCGGTCACACGCCGCTGAGAGGTCATCGTATCAGTGGTACCCCTCCGTCGGAGATTTCCGACATTGCAAAATCGCATACGCCGCGACGAATGGGCCGATCGGCCTGTATTCACACAATTGGCGAAGTCAAATAGCTGTAATTAGTTCGTAGCACTCCCCGGTTGCCGCGCGGCCTATACTGGGCGCAGGGATGGGTATTCTCCAACGCGTCGCCGGCCGCGCAAACTGGCGGTTGGCGCGCATGATGACACGCGGGCCACACGACGGTCTCGGCCCGCCCACGAGGAGGCAACAGGCATGACGAGGCGATGGTCACTGGCGGCGGCGTTCCTTCTCACGGTGGTGTGCGGATTCCTCATCGTTTCGTTCGGCTCCAGCACCGGCGTATTCGCCTGGGCCGACCGTGGCGGCCAGAGCACCGGCGCGGTGCAGACGCAGTCGGACACGCTGACCTCGCCAGCTGCCGACATCACCATCACCGACGCTTCGATCCCCGTCGACTACGGCACGGCCGGCGCGAATCCGTCGGACACGTCGCGAGGCGAGGATGACAAGGACGAACACCGCGAGGGCGATGACCGCGGCGACGACCACGACGACGGCGGCGATCGCGATTGACCGGCGGCCCGCGAGCAGCATCAGATGCCGTGAAGTTCCCCGGTAGCAAGCTCTCGGCCGTCGCCTTCGCGGCGGTGCTCCTCGGTGCCGCGACGGCGTGGATCGGCGCGCGCGATGAGCGATCGGCAGCTGCGCAGGACGCGGCGCCCCAACCCGCCTCAGCCCCGGCTGGCGCGCCGCAACGCCTCGGCCCCGGCGGCTACGGCCGCACGAGGAATGCGCCGGCGTCGCCACCCCAACCGACGACACGCACTCGAGCGAGCTAACCATGAACGCACGCACACCCGAGGCGGTACGCATCCTCGTGCCGGTGTTGCTCGTCATCGTCGCCGGCACCATCATCACGCGGCTCGCGATGCCCGCCGGTGCGCCGCCGTTCTCCGACACCATGAATTCCGTCCATCGATGGTGGTACCTCGGCCGCGCGAGCGGCTTCGTCGCCTACGCGCTGCTCATTGGCTCGATGCTCCTCGGCATCGGCATCAGCTCGCGCGTGTTTGATGGCCTGCTCGTGCGCCCGTGGGTGTTCGAGATGCACCAGTTCCTGTCGTTCTTCGTGCTCGTCGCGATGGCGTTCCACGCGCTGATCTTGCTGCCGGACCCGTACGCGCACTTCAGCCTCGCCGAGCTGCTCGTGCCGTTCGCCTCGCCGTACCGTCCCCTCGCGACGGCGCTCGGCACGATCGCGCTCTACGGCCTGCTCGCCGTCGCGTTCAGCTACTACGCGAAGCACTGGCTCGGCCAGGCCGGCTGGCGCAACCTCCACTTCGTGGCCTTCCCGCTGTTTGCCGGCGCGCTCGTGCACGGCGTCACCGCCGGCGCCGACTCCGGATCGACGGCCGTGCAGGTCTGGTACCTCGTGAGCGGACTCGCCGTCGTCTTCTTCACCTTCTTCCGCATCCTCGCCGCCCGCGGCCGTCCCCGCCCGGCGACGTAGCGCCGGTCGATCGCCGTAGTGCGGACTTCAGTTCTCCACCTCACTCCGTAGCGCGGGCTTGTCAGCCCGCGCGGTGCTCGAGTCATACCAGCACGGGGACAGGTAACGCACGAAGGCCCCTCGCGCTGGTGAGGGGCCCTCGATGCCTTGTTTCGAACTGTCGCCCTACGGGCACGGCTCCGGCGGCGGCGGTGTGCTGCCACACGTCCGCACCGTCGGCGTCGCCGTCGGCGTCGCCGCGACCGATGTCGGCGATGGCGGCGGCGCGGTCGGCGTTGCCGTCGGAGAGCCGTTGCCGGCCGGCGTCGTCGCCGTCTTCGTCGGCATCACCGCCGTCGGCGTGCCCGACAGGCTGACGTCGTCGTCGTCATCATCGTCGTCGCCACGGCCTTCGTGGTCGTCGCCGTGGTGACCGTTGCTGTGTCCGTGATCCTCGTCGGCGTCGTCATCGTCGCCGTGACCACGCGCTGCCTGCGCATCGGCCGCCTTCGACGTGCCGCGCAGCCCGTGCGAAGACGCCGGCAGCGCCGACGGCACGTGGCCGTGCTCGCTGCCCTTGTCCGACGCCGGCGGCGCGCCGATCGCGCCCGGTACCGGCGTCGACGTGCCCAGATCGATCACGACGTGGTTGATGCGTACCGATTGCTGCCTGGCGGGCGCGCCGCCAGCTGGCGGTGCGCCCGGATTGGTCACGGCGCCCGCGCCCGCGGGCGATCCCTTCGGAGGATCGCCGTGACGCTGCGAGGCGAATGCCCCGGCCGTGACAAGTGCGAGCGCCAGCGCGACGCTCACCGCTACAACGCGATGTTTCATGCACACACTCCTGACCCACTCTTCGGGCGCGATCGGCCGACCGCGCCCACGCCACCCCTGTCCGTCTATAACCGCGGCGATCGCCGCGGAGTAACGCACGACGCGAAGAGAACATCGACGGCGCGCGCGAAGATCTGCGCGGATCTCGCGCGCGAATACCGACGTCCCGACATGCGGCTCAGTGGTACGTGTGTGTGATCAGTCGGCCGTGCGAATACGCGTGCATCGTGCGCGATGCGCATCGATCATCGCATCGATGTTCCGCCATCGAAATTATCGATGCGTCACCGCGATCGCGCGTCGATCTTGAGCGCCGATATTTCGTCATTGAAATTGTCGATGCACCACGGACCGCAGCCGTGCACCTCGATCGATCTTTGTATCGCTCCGGCGTCGATCCGTAGCGCGGGCTTTTCAGCCCGCGCGATCCTGGTGTGCGACAGAGACGGTGAATACGTGCTCGCGTGTTCGCATAGAGGCGCCGCCCGCTGCGCCGTCCCGCCAACTCGGCGCGACGATTAATCCGTGGCGCGGGCTGAAAGCCCGCGCGATCCCTCGGGCGAGCTCCTACGCCGGCCCGACCGAATACGACTCCGGCGTCACTTCGATCATCCCCGTGTCCGTGCGTTCGCTCACGTATCGAGACCGCGTCGACACGCGACGCACGTTGCGCAGCATGAACCACAGCGCCCGAGGCCGCAGCACGTACTTCGGCAGCGACGCGCGAGTCACCCGGCGCGTCGTCGTCTCGTCGCGCAGGTAGCGCGCCGTCCCGTGCACGCGCACCACCTCGCCCTCGCGCACCTGCAGCACGACGAGCGCACGCGGGTGCGCGGCGATGTTCTTCACCGTCGGCGACGTCGCCGCGTTGTTCATGTAGATGCGCCCGTCGAGCACGACGAAGTACAGCGGCATGATCAGCGGCCAGCCGCCCGGCGTCACCGTCGCGATGCGGCCGATCATCGCCCGGCGCAGCGCCTCGCGCACGCGGCGGTCGCCCGCGTCGACGACTGTCTCGCCCGCCGTCACGACGTCTTCTCCCGCATCGAGCCGTAGTCCCATGTGACGACCTTCGCGGGCACGACCTCGTGCTCGCCCCCGCCGGCGTCGCGCAGCGTCCCGCGCACGCGCACACCCCGCAATTCGAAGTAGAACTCGCCGTCATCGATCAGCAGCACCACGCGCGCACCGTCCTCGAGTCGACACGCCGGCCGGCAGCGTCACGAGCCATCGCTCGCCCTCGCGCCGCGCCGACACCCGCACCGCCTCCGTCTCCCCGTCGACGACGTACCCCAGGTACGCGCCCACCGTCCCGTCGATGAGCCCCCGCAGCTCCTCAACCGCCACCGTCCGCGTGATCTGTTTCATCGGGGGCCTTGTACCGCATGGCCGCAGGCGAGGGCCAGTGCCGCTCGTCGCAAGAATGCGCCGCGGATGGCGGCCATCGGGTCCACACACCGCGGACCCGATGAAACCAAAGTCACAGCGGGCGAGTGGTGCGAATGGCTAGAGTGAATGAGCGTAGAAGATCCACGAGCGGCGCGGATCCGCGCAGCACTGAACTGAATGCAGAGGAGAACTTCGATGAACCAGGTCGACCGCCGCAGGTTCTTAGGTATGACCGGCGGACTCGCCGCTGTGGGCGTCGCCTCCGCGGCCGCGGGCGTGGGCGTGTTCACGGCCAGCCAGAGTCAGCAGGCGTCCGCCGCGCCGACCCCCACCGCCACGATGGATCACGGGTCGCCCACCGCCACGCCCGCTTCCGAACGCCCGAAGGGGAGCGGCCAGCTGGCGACCGTACGCGACGCGGCCCTGCAGCCCGCGGACCCGAACCCGTCGAAGACGCTCCTGATCGAGACGAAGGAGCTCACGCACGAGGTAGCGGGCGGCGTCACGATGGACGCCTGGACCTTCGACGGTGTGCTGCCGGCCAACATCGTGCACGTCCGCCAGGGCGACTCGATCGCGTTCACGCTGCGCAACGGGGGCACGATGGGACACTCCATCGACTTCCACGCCGCACAGACGCCGTGGAACCTCAACTACAAGACGATCCTTCCGAAGCAGGAGCTCAGCTTCAACTGGAAGGCGAACTACCCGGGCGTCTTCATGTACCACTGCGGCACGCGGCCCCGTGCTCCAGCACCTGATCAACGGCATGTACGGCGCCGTCATCGTCGACCCGGCGCAGCCGTTCGCGCCAGCGCGAGAGTACGTGCTGGTGCAGAGCGAGTTCTACCTGTCGAAGGGCAAGAGCGGGAACTGGGACGGCGACCTCGCACGCGCGTCAGCGGTACTGCCGGACTTCGTCGTGTTCAACGGCGCGGCGAACCAGTACCAGCAGCAGCCGTTGCAGGCGTCGCCCGGCGAGCTGATCCGCCTGCACGTCGTGAACGCCGGCCCGACGCTGTTCTCGGCGTTCCACGTCATCGGCGCGATCTTCGACAAGGTGTACCCCGACGGCAACCCGGCGAACGTCCTGCGCGGAGTCCAGACGTGGACCATCCCGCCCGGCGGCGGCGCCACCTTCGAACTGACGATCCCGGAGGCCGGCCAGTACCCCTTCGTGACGCACAGCTTCGCCTACACAGGGCTCGGCGCGCTGGGCGTGATCGAAGTGAAGTAGGCCCCAGACGCATCCACCGAGGGTATGACATGCCGAATCGACGTGAGCGCGGGACGCCTCCCCATCGACCGAGGGCGTTGCTCCTCGCCGGTCCCTTCGCGGTCGTGAGCGTGGTCGCCGGCGTCTGGAGCGGCTCGCATCTGGGGGCGCGTCCGGCGGCGGGAGCACCGGCTTCGACGGTCGCCGATGGCATCGCCCTGGGCGATCGCGCCGGCCGGCCGGTTGACGCCGGAGACCATCGCCGTGCGGGTACGGGTGTCGGCCGCACTCCAGTCCGCCATGTCCGAGCAGGCGTTCGACGTGACGCTGCCCCGCGGTGCGAGCGTCGGCACGTTGCTGAATCGGCTGTCGGACGCCTACCCCGTGTTGGCGGCGATGGGGCCAAGCGTCATGGTCGCGGTCTCCGGTGAGATGGCGCCGCCCGACCGCTCCCTGGCCAGCGGCGAAGTCGTTGACCTGCTGGCTCCGATGGCGGGAGGCTGAGATACCCGCCGGCAGCGTCACGAGCCACCGCTCGCCTCGCGCCGCGCCGACACCCGCACCGCCTCCGCCTCCCCACCGACGACGTACCCGAAGTCGCTCCCGCCGTCCCGTCGATGAGTCCTCGCAGCTCCTCGACTGCCACGGTCCGCGCGATCAGCTTCATGCGAACGGTCACGATGCGCCGCGCTGTCAGACGATGCCGAGCGTCCCGTCTTCACGGCTCATCGCCCCGCCGGATGCGCGATTTGGACATGTTTCGCCGTCGCCGGTCTCGGCCGGTTCGTGCATGATGTTTGTGAGGTGGTCAACTAATGACGAAGCTGTCCGAAATCGGCGGCAAGCGGCTCCCGTTCCTGCGCTGGTCCGCCGTGCGCATGATGCTCGGCTACCGCCATCTCACGACGCACTGGCAGGTCGGCGACGGCCGCGAGGACGCGCTCGCCGCCTACGTCGAGGCCCACGCCAGGCAGGGCGACCCCGACGACGTCGTTCGCACGATCGACGAGTTCTGTTACGGCCACAGCGTCATGATGAACGTCGGCGACGAGAAGGGCGAAATCCTCGACCGCGCGGTCCGTCGCGCGCAGCCCCTCCGGCTGCTCGAGCTCGGCACGTACTGCGGCTACAGCGCCGTGCGGATCGCCCGATCGATGCCCGCCGGCGCGTCGCTCTGCTCCGTCGAGTTCAGCGAGGCGAACGCCGGCGTCGCGCGGCGGATCCTGGCGCACGCCGGCCTCGCCGATCGCGTGACGGTCATCGTCGGATCGCTCGGCGACGGCGGCCGGACGTTGGAGCGCCTCGAAGCCGAGCACGGGTTTGCGCCGGGCACGCTGGACTTCGTCTTCATCGACCACGACAAGGCGGCGTATCTTCCCGACATCGAACGCATCCTCGAGCGGAAGTGGCTGCGTCCCAACGCGGTCGTCGTCGCGGACAATGTGAGAATCCCCGGTGCGCCCGCCTATCGCGCGTACATGAAGGCGCACGAGGGCAGCTCCTGGCGCACCGTCGAGCACGACGCGCACGTCGAGTATCAGTCGATCCTCCCGGACCTCGTGCTCGAATCCGACTTTCTCGGGGCACACGACGTGGCGCGGACAGGACATGCCAGAGATCAGCCGGTTGGGGCGTGACGCAGCCGGTAGCGCACCTAACGCGAGGCTGACCCCACCGCTAACGCTCGCGTTCTATCTGCGCCGACACCCGCGAACCGGCCTCCGTCTCCGCCATGTCGACGACGTACCGGAGTCTTCTATCTCCGACTCCCATCGATGCCGCAGTCGGCGGCAGTGCCTGTTGCCGAGGATCTATCTCAGCCGGCCACGCGTCGCTCTGGAAATGGGCTGACGAACCGACGTTACCAGTTGACATGGTCGTTCCGCGTTCTGAGGTGGAGGCTCTTCCAACCGGGCAAGCGGATCGTCGTAGTATCGGCCAGACGGCTGGCCGTATCTCTGCCGGCCGAACGAACCGGCGCTTTCCCACAGTCGGAATTTCGATTCGCGTGCTCGTAGCGGTTCGTACTCGTGCGGCCCGTTGTAGATGAACCAGAAGTAACCGAACTTCCCGTTCACCTCGTCTGGCCCGGGACGCTTCCGCATCATGCAACGTCAAGTGGTCGAACGTCGTTCTTCCAACGCGTGACGTCGACTTCTGTGCCCCCGAAATAGTCCCTGATCACGCCAAAGTGCATCGCCGCCAAATGCGCCGCGTACAGGAGCGTAAGCTCACTATGATAGTGGTCGTATCGTGGCTGGAAGCCTGAGCCTGATCGATCCTTCAACGCGTTAAGCCCTGTCTTTGTCGTGTGGGTGAGCCGCTGAGGAAGTTGTAGTGAACGGCCACTCTCAATGCCGTCTTCTTCTTCAACATCTTGTTGAGTACGAGGGTGCTGACCATCGCGCCAAAGGTGAACAAGTGCTTGTAGAAGTCGCGGTCGCGCTCGTCCAAGGTTCTGTGCGCGCCCCCTGCGTCGCACGGGAGCCCAATCAGGAAGCAGAAAGCGCCTCCCCCGCCATTTGCCGCGCGTTACGAAGTGCTCTGACCGGTAGAGGTTCCATGCATGCCAGTAGAACGGCATAGTTCGGACGCCACTGTCCTTGCCGTTCTCATCAACTATTGGCCCCATCTTGCGAACGAGAGTTACCTCCTTCGCCTTGGGGCTCGCGGTTTCCACTCCAACGAGCGCGGAATCCGTCACGCAGGGCCGCTCTCGCGCCTCCGCGATGAAGCGCCTCTGCGCGTCCTCCATGCTCTCGCCCGGCTTTCGACGTCAACAACCAACGCTGCCGATAGAGCAGACACGTCCATACGATGCGAATG
The DNA here is from genome assembly GCA_963840385.1 of uncultured Chloroflexia bacterium. Classification (GTDB taxonomy): domain Bacteria; phylum Chloroflexota; class Dehalococcoidia; order DSTF01; family JACRBR01; genus CAYJMJ01. The sequence continues at coordinate 433,757 of CAWIYS010000001.1, forward strand.
AGGAGATATGACTCCAAGCGGTCAACCGACAGACGTGGTACGCGTCCCGATAACGGCCATTCAAAGTGAGAAGACACGATCGACTCACACGACTGAGCCTGCAATCCCAGCCAATCAAGTAGGTCGTAGTCCTGGAGCCACGAGCTACTGACTTGACTCGCGTGCCCGCTGCTAGTTTCTCAGTTAACCGAGCACAGATCGCCAGGAGGTCGGCATGCTCTTCGCCCGTCAACTCAGCAATCTGGCGCGCCGTCATATCCGTCTCCGAATACAAGGATATCGATCTGCCGCGATGACCTCATGCTCGTGTCCGATCAGGTCGAACTGGCCTACGACGCCGCCTACGAGGCGAACTGACTCGCGCGAGCGTCGCAACCACGATGAGTTTCCCGCCAGTGACACGCCCGCTCGGACTTCCGCCGCCACCGGGCGTATGCTCATCGTGCCGCGATGCGTCCGCACCGCGGCCGGCGCGCCAGACGGTCGGGCCGCCGGACGACGACTGACAAAACGAATTCCGGCAGCTGGAGCGGCGGCCCCAACCCGATGAGCAAGAAAAAATGTGCAGTTCGAAGTCGTCTATCCCGGCGGGCCCAACTATAGAAGGTACACGGATGTCGACGATCGCTCGGCCCCCCGCTCGCTCACGCCGCCGACGATTCCTCGCTCCCCGGCGCATGCGGCAGCTCGATGTGCGGCAGGTTCCGCAGCTCGCCCGCCCGCGCCACGGCCAGCGCGATGCCGGGCAGTTGCAGCTCGCTGCTGTAGATCAGGTAACGCGGCTCCCAGGCCGGCTGGAACTTCTCCTTGAACCCGCGCAGGCCCGTGTAGCGGAACAGGAACGTCCCCCGGCGGTACAGCAGGCTCATCGCCCGCTCCGCCGGCGATTTCGGCCGCTCGACGTCCAGCCCGCTGAACGGCGACAGGCCCAGGCTCATCCCGCTGAATCCCCGCTCTCGGAAGTAGTCGATCATCGCGATGCACAGGAAGTCCGCTACCGCCTTCGGCTCCTCGCGGTACCGCAGCAGGTCGAACGTCCCCTCGCTCGACTGGTACGCCGGGATGATGTTCGCGAACCCGACGATCCGTTCGTCGGGCCCCCGCGCCGCCATGACCGGGCACTCCTGCAGCGTCGGCCACGTCGAACTGGCCGAGCGTGAACGTGCGCTCGCGCCGTCCGCCGTGCGCCAGCCACGCGTCGGAGATCTCCTTCAGTTGGTGCAGCACGTCGGGATGATGCGGCGGCTCCAGCACCTCGGCGCGATACCCTTCCCGCTTGAAGCGGTTCATCGTCGCGCGCAGGTGCTTCGCCGCGTTTCCCGAAAGCGTGAACGTCGCCAGGTCGCACCACGCCCTCCTCGCCGATCTTCAGCGCCTTCAGCCCGTGCTTCGCGTACAGCTCCAGGTGCTGCGGCGTCGCCTGGTGGAACGCGAGCGCCCACCCGTCCAGCTCGCAGTGCTCCCGGAACGCGCGGATCAGTTCGCCGAACTGCGACTCGTCGCCGATCGGGTCGCCCAGCACCACCGCCGTGCTCCCGACGACCTTGAACGCCAGCACCGCGTCGCCTTCGTCCGAGAAGAAGTACGCCTTGTCCGGCAGCAGCGCGAAATACGCGATCGAAGACCGCCCGTACCGCTCCAGCAGCGACCGCACGCGATCGCGCTCGACGCGGCCGACGCTCGCCCGCCGGATCACCGGCGCCAGCGTCTGCGTCACGCCCAGCACCATCACCGCGAGGAACGCCACCCGCACCGAATCGAGAAACCACACGCCGTGATGCGTCCTCGGCGTGACGTCCGTCGCCGGGACGATGAACAGCAGGCGGAAGCTGTCCCCCAGCGCCGTGATGAAGCTCACCGGGTGCCGGAACTGGCGGTCCATCAGGTACAGGCCCATCATGCTGTACGCGAACACCGCGGCGAGCCCCCACGCGAGGAACCACGCCCCGCGCGACGCTTTCGGCGGGTCGCTGCGCGCCGGGAACTGCGGCCGCGCCCCCAGCAGCACCCCCGCAAGCGAAACGCTGGCGATCGTCCCCCACAGGTCCACGTGTTTCAGCGGATGTGCCAGCGCCGAGATGACGCACGCCGCCAGCGCGACCGCCCACGCCATCCGCTTGCCGTGCAGCAGCCCGGGCACCGTCGCCAGCAGCAGCACGCCGTCGATCACCAGCACGAAGCGGCTGCCGTTCAGCACGCCGCCGCTCCACGACGTCCTCCACCTGCCCGAATCCCGAGAACGGCGCCGGGAACGCCGTCAGGTACAGGTTGAACACACCCAGCGCCACGGCGCCCAGCGCGATCATCCGCCGCTCCGTGTATCCGGGTCGTCGTGTCATGGCGTGGCCGGCTCGCCGCTTCGCTCACGCAGGAACTGCAGCGCGATCGCGCCGAGGGCCAGCGGGATCCAGAACTCGTACAGGCGGTACATCAGCGCCACCGCGATCGCCGTGTGGCGGTCGACGCCGAACGACACGAGCAGCACGCCCAGCGACGCTTCGACGAAGCCGATGCCGCCCGGCGTCACGGCCAACATCGCGAACAGCAGCGATATCGCGTATCCGATGAGCGCCGAATCGAACCGCACCTCCGCGTGCAGCGACCGCGCGACGACGTACAGGGTGGCCACGCCGATCACCTCGACCAGCAGCGCATGCACGAACGGCACGATGTACGCGGCGGGGTTGCGCTTCACGTGCGAGACCGCGTCGTACAGCTCGCGCACCGTCTCGATCGCCGTCTCTCGGTCGACGAACGGCTTCCTGCGCAGCAGTCGCGCAACGAGGTTGAGCGGCCGCGCCGCCAGCAGGTACAGCCGCTCGAGCGCCGCCTCGCTGCGAAGCCCGGCCGCCCATGATCACGGCGCTCACCACGACGATGACGAGGATCGCGATCGACGCCGCCACCTCCGCGGTCTGCAGCGAGCCGCGTATGTAGAGCAGGATCAGCGCCGCGATCAGCACGGTGAAGTACGCGACGTAGCCCAGCACGTACGCCGTCAGATACGCCGCCGTGATGCGCGCCGACGACGAGCCGAAGCGCCGTCCCTCGTTGAGATACAGCGCGACGCCGCCGAGCCCGCCGCTCTTGGAGATAATGTTGACGAAGTGCGCGGCCGATGTGAGGAGGAAGAAGCGCCCATGCGCCGCCGGAACGCGGCTCGCCCTGAACGTCGAGGTGTAGAACAGCGCCAGGTTCACCACGAAGGCGACTTCGATCCCCATCGCCGCCGCGAGGTATCGCCGGTCGGCCGCCCGGGCGGCGCGCCAGACCTGCCGCAGCTCGCCGCCGTTCATCGCGATCGCGAAGACCGTCGCGGCCAGCAACACGATCCAGAGGATGCGGGCGACCGGCACGTGCCTGGGCGCGGTCTCCGTATGCATGCGGCGCCTCCCGCCCCGGCAAACCGATCGCCGGGGGATCGCCTCATCCTTGATTCAGCCGCGACGCGCCGTCAATCGGTCAAGTGGCCCATTTCGCCCGGAGGCGCGCGTTCGAATGGTCCGCCAGCGTGGCCACGGCGCGATCATCGTCCCGCGCCGCGCGCCGTACGCCAGCCAGGGATGCGATGGTCAGTGAGCCAGCGGAAAGCCGGCGCCGCCGGACGCCCGGGCACGCGCCCACGTACGTCCCGCCGCGTGATAAACTCTCCCCGTTCGGGGCGTGGCGCAGCCCGGTAGCGCACCTGACTGGGGGTCAGGAGGTCGCTGGTTCAAATCCAGTCGCCCCGACCATATTCATTTGGACGCACGTCCTCGCATCTGATTCGCGCAGATCGAGGAGGTGCGTTTTGAATGTTCGGGAGACCAGCTTGCGGCGTGTGCGCCTGAGTTCCGCAGCCGTACTGCGGCGTCGAAGCTATCGCGACCACCTACGCATACACCTTAAGGCGAAGCTTCCTGCTCGCTGCGTCTAATCGGCGGTTCAGTCGCCAGAGACGCGTAGCCAGTCGAGAAGCTCGGAGACCTTCCCCGTGGCAAGGCCTATGCGCGTGTCGGCGGCGCCATAGTAGAGACGCAATTCTCCGCTCTGCGCATCGGCGACCATCCCGCACGAAAACACGACGTTCGGGATATCGCCGGCGAATTCGTACGGTTCGGTTGGGCCGAATACCCAGTCCGTGGCGCGGCGGATGACTCTCCGAGGGTCCTCCCGATCGAGTAGCGCAAGTCCCATGCGATAGATCGCGCCCGAGGCTGTCTGGCGTACGCCGTGATAGACGATCAGCCAGCCTTCGTCCGTCTCGAGTGGCGGAGGCGAGAGCCCGATCTTGCCAGCGTCCCAGGCCGACCCATCCCGCGCCTCCATCAGCACCATATGATCGCCCCAGTGCTTGAGGTCAGGCGAGAAGGAAAGCCAGATGTTCGCTTTCGATCCCGGGCTCGTCGGCACGGGGCGGTGAAGGAGGCACCAGCGACCATCGAACCGACGCGGGAACAGCGCGGCGTCCTTGTCCTCCGGCGGCGTGATCGCCCCGCGCCGATCGAATGTCTTGAAGTCGGAGGTCGTCGCAAGCGCTACCAATGGGCCATTCCGCGAGAAGGCCGTGTACGTGATCACGTATCGTTCCAGTTCCTGCATCCAAACGATACGTGGATCCTCGATGCCCCAGACCTCCTCCGGGTACGCGTCGGAGAATGGTGTCATCGTGGGTGTCGGGTCGATGTGCCAATTCGTGGCGCCGTCGGCGCTGCGAGCGACCGTGAGGTGCGACGCCCCTTGGCGCCCCTCGACTCGCACCAGCAGCAACGTCTCGCCGTTGGGGAGCTGTATCGCCCCCGGATTGAAGACGCTGTTCGCGGGATACGGCCAGTGATCGGCAGTAAGGATCGGGTTATCGGGATGCCGCACGAAGAGATCGTGGAGGCTGTTGTTGCTCTTGATAATGCCCCCCGTCGGGTGCGTCCGGCGCTCTCTTATTCAGAGGAGGCGCGGCGTAACTGCGCCCGAGTCTATCGCACTTTGTCCGAACGCGTCCGGTGCCGACAGTCGAGCAGGGCCAGCCGCGTGGCAGCGTCCGGCAACACAGCGTCAGCGACCTAATCTCAGGCGGTGCTATCCTTTCAACACCCCAGTTCTCTCTGGATAGGAGTTGCTGGCCGCGGCCTGCGAGGCCGGGAGTGACGATTACATGGCGGAGTACGCTCCGAATCTCCCGAGCAACATCGTCGTTAAGCCGCTGCACGTTGCGCTCGTCTCGACGAGTCTCCCACGCCAGTGCGGTATCGCCACCTTCACGTCCGATCTCGCCCGGGCAATGCAGATAGCCGACCCGAAGGCGCGCTTCTCATGGGCCGCGATCAACGAGGAGTACTCGATACATCCGTACGGCTCGCAGGTACGCTGGCGCATCCGGCAGCGTCACCCTGACACTTACCAGCGGGCGGCATCGGAGATCAACGCGTCGAACGTCGACGTGGTCTCCGTCCAGCACGAGTTCGGGCTTTACGGTATCTGGGGCGAAGCATTCGAAGACCATCTCGCTCCATTCCTCGAGATGCTGAAGCGGCCACTGGTCACCACCCTCCACACGACGCTGCCTGACCCCTCGCCGTCGGTCAAGGACGCCGTCCAGCGAATCGGCGTGCACAGTAGAGCCCTCATCGTTATGGCTTGCCGCGGGCGCACCATCCTCGAGCGTGAGTACGGCGTCGATCCCGCCAGGGTCCACGTAATTCCGCACGGTGTGCCGCCGACCGAGCCGCACGGCCGCCAGCGAATGAAACGCCTGCTCAGGCTGCAGGACCGAACCATCATCTCCACGTTCGGCCTCGTCAGTCCCCGAAAAGGAATCGAGTACATGGTGCGGGCCATGACCGACGTGATCCGCACCCACCCGGACGCGCTCTACCTCATTGTCGGCAAGACCCACCCTGAGTTGGTCCGCCTCGAAGGCGAAGCGTACAGGAACCAACTCATCGCGCTCGTGCACGCGAGCGGACTGGACGAGCACGTTGCGTTCGTTGATGAGTTCCTGAGCCAGCGAGATATCGTCGACTACCTGCTGGCCAGTGACATCTACGTGACGCCCTACCTCGACCCGAACCAGATCACGAGCGGGACCCTCGCGTACGCGCTCGGTGCGGGCAAAGCCATCATCTCTACGCCTTACCTGTACGCCGAAGAGGTCCTGGCGGGCGGGCGCGGCCTTCTCGTCGACTTTCGTAGCGCCGGTGGGCTCGTCGACGCTGCGTTACGCATCCTGGACGACCCCGAGTTGAAGTGTCAGTTGGAGTGTGACGCGTACGACTACGGGCGGCGGATGGCCTGGCCATTCGTCGGCGAGCAGGTCATGGCGCTCCTTCGGGAGGTCGCCTTCGCGGAACGGGATCCGTCCGGGCAAGCTATCACGAGCGCGGTGCCGGGGCATCCGCATCTTGCCTTGGATGGCGTGCCGAGCGTTTCTTCCGGCGCAATCTCGCTCGCCGGAAATTCGGATTGATTCGACAACTTCGACGGTTGACGCAGCCAGTCCCCGCGCTCGGGCCTGGCGTGGTTGCCCTCGCCGTGTACGCGCACGAAAGCGACGGTCAGTTCGTCACGCAGTCAGCTGCTGAGCAGGCGTTCGAGGGCGTCGCCTGCCTCGATGACGCCGCACGCGCGGCCGTGCTGTATAGCGAGATCTGGCGACGATACCGGTTCGATTGGTCGTGCACCGAAGCCGAAGGGCTGCTCCGGTTCACATGCGCCATGCAGATGAGCGACGGCGCGTTCGTAAACTTCATCGCGGACTGGGACGGGCACCGCCAGCTGGACACGCCTACTTCTCGCCCCGGCGGCGGCCCGTGGCACGCGCGAGGCATGCACGCCCTCGCGTGCGGCCTCTCCGCATTTGGCGACGCTCGGTATGCCACCGCCTTCGAGGCCGGCTTTGAGTTACTCGATCAGCCGACTCCCTACCTTGACCTTCGCGCGATCGCCGTGCTCGCAGCGCTCGAGTTCTGGCAGGCAACGGGCGAACGACGTGTCGCCGACCGGGCTCTCGTCTGGGCTGGAGAGATCATGGCAGCGCGAGTTGGCGATGTGCTGCCCGACCGCGCCGGCGACGCCAACGTCCATCTGTGGGGGCACCTGCAGGAGGCTGCCCTCGCACGCATCGGCGAGGAATTCGGCCGCGACGATCTCGTGCAGGCCGCTGCGCGGAGCGCCGATGCCATCCTCGCGCCGGCTGCGCAGCTCGCGTTTCCCGGCCTACGATCGATGCCCTTCGACGTTAGCAGCACGGTGGCTGGCCTCGACGCCCTCGCGACCGCGACGAACGAAGCTCGCTACGCGGAACTCGCTGCTCTCGCTCGCGCCTGGTTCGACGGCCGTAATTCAGCTGGCGAGGTCGTCTACGATCGCGAGCGTGGTTGTGTCTTCGATGGGATTGACGGCGACAGGGTGAGTCGGAACTCAGGCGCCGAATCGAACGTCGAGGGCGCTCTCGCGCTCATGGACTCGCTACCGTGGGATGCATATGGCCCAAGACATCGTCAGACGCCCCCGTAGTCCGGATGAACCCATAACCGCGTTCCCGATCCAATCGCTTGATCTCTTCAAACGGCATGGATGGACTTCAGTCCTGTCGCCGCGAAGGTTCGTTGGTCCGGCAGATCGGCCGGCGAACGCGGCGTATACACGATGCTCCACGAGACGACGAGTCTGGCGACCTCTTCCGTTGACGTCATCATGTGGGGCGGAGAATCCGTATCAAACAGGAAAACTGCGGGGGGATTGCTGCTTGCACCGTAGTCCACCCTGGTCGATTCAGCGAGCCCCCGCGCCGTGCAGCCCCGACCACGCCCTCCAACCACGGCGATCGTTTGCCAGGGTGTGGTAGAATGGCAAAGTCAGCGCAACCGATCGCGAGCATCCTCGCACGCGGCGAAGCGAAGACTCAGGGCCCGCGCAGGTAGGGCACCTCCCTCAGAGACGAAGCCTCCTCCTCGACTCTCCACGCCGCACTGGCCGACCTGGATCCTTCCACCTCTCCGACAACCGCCTCCGGTTGCTACTGGGCGTGGCTGTTGCGCGTACCGAAAGGAGGATCGGCATCACGATGGTTCCGATAGCGGCCACGGAAGAGCATATGCCACCAACGCACACGCACGACTATCTGCGTACGCACCAGATCAGTGGCCCGCTGCTGCGATTCCGCTTGGCGGGCGAGGAAGCAGCGATGCGCGAGCAAGCGGCGGTTCTCTCGACGACAGGCCGCGTCGGGAAGACCCTCGTCAAAGAAGGCGCGCTGCGGATCACGCAGGTCATGCTGCGGAAGGGTTCGCCGCTGGGCTCGCACCAGATAGCGGGTCCAGTGAGCATCCAGGTGCTGCGCGGCCGGCTGAGGCTGACAACGATGGACGGCGAGCTGCAGCTCGAACCGGGCGACCTGGTCGCCGTGGACGCGGGCGTTGCTCATGCCGCCGAGGCGGTGAGCGACTGCGCGCTCTTGATCACGATGGCCATGCATGTCAGCCACGTCTGAAGAAGGCCGGATGACACGACACGGACGGAGGTTCCGATGACATTCTTGAAGCGCCTGTTCAGTCCTGCCCAGAAGCCCGTCGCTGCCGCCTTGCGTGGCGTCGCGCCGGAGGAGACGCTGGCCGAGCAGGGAGCCATGCGCCAGCACATGGAGGCCGACGTCGCGGCCGACCGAGCGCGACGAGGTGCTACCGACGTCCGACCGGGCGGCGAACGACCTCCTCGCGAGGCGTAGGGCAAGAGTTTCGAGGTGACTGCTGGGCGCGGCGCGCGCGCCTTGCTGTCGTGCGCGGCCAGTACTGGAGGCCTGCGTCCAGCCGTATTCCCGCCGGCAGACCTCAGCGTCGCGAGCGTAGCCGATCTCCTTGAGGACGATCTGGCATCACTGGTCGCGGCGATCGAGGCCCGGTCGAGATAGCCAAGCCAGCCTGCGTCGACGCGATGGACAGCGCACATTGCGAGGCCCCGCAGCGGCCCGACCCATCGCGGATCTCCGGAACGTCCTCGCTATATTGCCGCGACTGCAGCCGCCGGTCAGGCGTTGCGGATGCTCATACCGCCGTCGACCACGAGGTACGCGCCGGTGATGTAACTGGCCGCCGGCAGCACGAGGCTGAGGGTCGCGTGCGCGACCTCCTCCGGTTCTCCGTAACGCCTGAGGGCCGTGCGTCGCTTCGCGTAAATGGTCTTGGCCTCGTCCGGGATTCCCGCCGTCATCGCGGTCCGGATCGGCCCGGGGCAGACGGCGTTGACGTTTATGCCGCGCGGGCCGAGTTCCACCGCCATCGACCGCGTGAGACCGATCACGCCGTGCTTCGCCGCGGTGTACGGACTGATGCCGCCCGTCGCGCCGAGCCCCTCGGTCGACGCGATGTTGACGACGCGGCCCTCGCCGTTGCGCGCGAGGTCCGCCGCGCACGCGCGGATCATTCGCGCCTGCGCCGTCAGGTTCACAGCGAACGTCAGCTCCCACGCCTTCTCCCAAACGTCGTGGTCGATGGGCGCGCCCATCGAGATGCCGGCGTTGTTCACCAGGATGTCGATCGGCCCAACATCGGCGCGGATCCGCTCGACGAGTGCCGGGATCGCGCCGCCGTCCGCGAGATCCGCGGCGTACGCGTGCGCGCTGCCGCCCGCCGCGTTGACCTCCTCTGCGACCGCGGCGACGCCATCGGCGTTACGGTCGATGAGCGCGAGGCGGGCGCCCGCATCGGCGAAGACGTACGCCGTCGCGCGCCCCATGCCGCTGGCGGCGCCCGTGATGATCGCGACGCGTCCTTCGATCGATCGGCTGAGATTGCTGAGGTTCGTCATGACAACGGACTATAGCCGCTCGCTGCAGCGGCAGCCAGCGCAGGCCGCTGGCAGGCGCCGCGGCTACAACGGTCGGCGCGCCAGCGCGTCCGACAGGTAACCGACGATGTTGTCGAGCGTCGTGAGCTTCGGATAGTCCGCCTCAGGGATGTCGACGTGCATCTCGGCGTCGATCGAGATCAGGAAGTTGAGCGCGTCCATTGAATCGATGTCGATCTGGTCCCGCAGCCGCGCGTCGGGCTTGATCGCCGCCATGTCGGCCTCAGGCGCAACCTGCGAGAGCAGGCGCAGCACGACGTCGCGGATCTCGTCGTCGGTCATAGCTTCTCCGGCTCGTGCAACAGGCGGTCGAGCACGACCAGGAAGCGGCTGCCGCGATGCCCGTCGACAACGCGATGGTCGGCGCTCAACGTCGCGATGACCGCCGGCCGCGACACCACCTGACCGTCGATGGACAGCGGCCGCTCGTGCAGCCGGCCGAAGCCGACGAGCGCTACCTGCGGCGGGTAGATGAGCCCGGCCACCGACTCGGCGCCCTCCTCGCCGAGGCTGGTGATCGTCACGGTCGGGTCCGACATCTCCGAGCTGCGGAGGCTGCCGGCGCGCGCCCGCGCGACCAGGTCGCGCAACTGCGGCATCAGTTCGTCGAGCGCGAGCCGGTCGGCGTCGTGCAGCGCCGGCGCAACGAGTCCGCCGCCGCGCAGCGACACGGCGACGCCGGTGTGGATGGACTCGTGCGGCACGACGCGGCCGTCGATCCACGACGCGTTCAGTTCCGGTACCTCGCGCAGCGCGAGAGCCGTCGCCTTGACCAGCAGCGCGCCATACAGCACGCGATCGGCAATCCTGCGCGCTTCGTTGTGCCGCGCGAGCCACTCGACCGCGCGCGACATGTCGATGGTCCAGGTGACGTAGAAATGCGGTATCTCCCGCGCCGAGCGCGCCATCGCGGCGGCGATCGCCTGACGCATGCGTGCCGCCTTGTCGGCCTCCGGCGCGGCGGGAGCGGCCGGCGCCTCGCGTGCGGCGGCGGCGGCGGCTTGGATGTCGCGTCGTTGGATCCGCCCGTCCGGCCCCGTGCCGGTGACGGTCGCCAGGTCGACGTGCAACTCGGCGGCGAGTTGGCGCGCGGCTGGCGATATCGGCGGCACCCCGGCCGCGACGGCAGGGCGGGCTGCCGGCGGCGTGGGCGTTGGCGGGGCGGATGGCTTGGCGGCCGGCGCGGCAGGAACCGGCGGCGCCGCCTCGGGCTCCGGCTCACCCGGAGCGAGCTTCAGCACCGCCAGCGGCGTGCCCACCGGCACCTTCGACCCCGGCTCGACGAGCAGGCGCTCGATGACGCCGTTCATGAAGATCTCGACCTCGACGTCCGCCTTGTCCGTTTCCACCTCGGCGATGATGTCGCCGCGGTGAACCTCGTCACCCGGCTGCTTGCGCCACGCGACGAGCGTGCCCGCCTTCATGTCCGCGCCGAGGATCGGCATCAAGAACTCCGCCATCTACGCGAGCATCTCCTTCACGGCGGCGACGATCGCCGCCGGCTGAGGCAGCGCCGCGTCTTCCATCTGCTTGGCGTACGGCGCGGGCACTTCGGCGCCGCAGACGCGCGCCACCGGCCAGTCGAGCGCGTTGAACGCACCTTCGATGATCTGCGCGGAAACCTCCGCCGAGAGCCCGCCGGTGCGCCACGCTTCGTCGACAACCACCGCGCGATGCGTGCGCCGCACCGACTCTAGCACCGTCGCCATGTCGAGCGGACGCAGCGTCCGCAAGTCGATCACCTCGGCGTCGATTCCCTCCCCGGCGAGCGTCTCCGCCGCCGCCAGCGTCTTGCCGAGCGAGCCGCCGTACGTGACGAGCGTCACGTCGCCGCCAGCGCGCCGCACCGCCGCGTGGTCGATGTCGCAGGCACCGGCGCGCTCGCCGATGTCGTCCTCCATCGGATACAGCGTCGCGTGCTCGAAAATGAACACCGGATCGAGCTCCTTCAGCGCGGCGAGCAGCATGCCGCGCGCGTCGGCAACCGTCGCCGGCATGAGGACGCGGATACCGGGGATGTGCGCGTACCACCCCTCCAGGCTGTGCGAATGCTGCGCGGCGAGTTGGCGGCCGCCTCCCGTCGCCATGCGGACGATGAGTGGCACGTGGAACTGGCCGCCGGACATGTAGCGCAGCGTCGCGGCGTTGTTCAGCACCTGGTCCATCGCCAGCATGCTGAAGTTCACCGTCATCACCTCGACGATCGGCCGCAGGCCGTTCAGCGCGGCGCCGATGCCCGCGCCGACGAACGTCGATTCGGAGAGCGGCGTGTCGCGCACGCGCTCCGGCCCGAACTCCTGGATCAGCCCGTGGCTCACCGCGAAGGCGCCACCGTACAGCCCCACGTCCTCGCCCATCAGGAACACGCGCGGGTCCGACGTGAGCGCGTCCCGCATTGCCGAGCGCATCGCCTCACGGTACGTCATCGTCGTCATGGCGATTCGCTCGTCACGAAGCGGAGCAGGTCCTCGACGGGCTCCCACGGCGCCGCTTCGGCTGCGGTGATCGCCGCGTCCAACGTTTCGGCGACGGCGGCTTCGATGCGGGCGCGCTCCGCATCGTCAAGCATCGCGAGCGCGCGCAGGCGCGCCTCGAACAGCGCGATCGGGTCGCGTTTCTTCCATTCCTCGACCTCCGCCTTGTCCCGATACAGCTCCGGGTCGGACATCGAGTGCGCGCGGAAGCGGTACGTCGCGAACTCGACGAAGTACGGCCCGCCTCCCGCCCGCACCGCCTCGACGGCGCGCTGCGTCGCGGCCTCGACCGCCAGCACGTCCATGCCGTCGACCGTCTCCGTCGGCAGCCGGTACGACTTCGCCTTCTCGGCGATGCGCGTTTCGGACTCCGACCGCTCGATCGCCGTACCCATCGCGTAGCGGTTGTTCTCGCACAGGAAGACCACGGGCAGTTGCCAGAGTTCCGCGAGATTAAGCGATTCGTGGAATTCCCCTTCGGCCGCGGCGCCCTCCCCGAAGAAACACGCCGTCACCCGCTTGCCGCCGCGCATCTTGTCGGCCAGCGCGAGCCCCACCGCGATCGGCATGCCGCCGCCGACGATCGCGTAGCCGCCGTAGAACCGCCGCTCCGCGTCGAAGAAGTGCATCGAGCCGCCGCGGCCGCGGCTGCAGCCCGTCACCTTGCCGTACAGCTCGGCCATCAGGCAGTCCGCGGGCATCCCCCGCGCGAGCGCGTGGCCGTGCTCGCGGTACGTCGAGACCACGGCGTCCTCCGCGCCGATTGCCTGCATCGCGCCGGTCGCGACGGCCTCCTCGCCGATGTAGAGGTGGAGGAAGCCCCGGATCTTGCCGGCCTGGTACAGCTCAGCGCAGCGCTCCTCGAAGCGCCGGATGAGCAGCATCTGCCGCAGCAGATCGAGCGCATGTTCGCGCTCGACGACTGGCGTGGGCTCGGCGGCGCGTGCGCTCATCGCATCTCCTCGAGCGTCGACGTGTCGCCTTCAGGCAGCCCCAACTCGCGCGCTTTCAACAGCCGCCTCATGATCTTGCCGCTCCGTGTCCGCGGCAGTGACGGCAGAAAGTCGATCTCCTTCGGCGCGACGACCGCGCCCAACCGCCGCCGCGCGAACGCCAGCAGATCGCGGCGCAACGCATCGTCCGGCGCGTATCCCTGCTTCAGCGCGACGAACGCCTTCACGATCTCCATCGCCACCGGATCGGGTTTGCCAATGACGGCGGCCTCGGCCACCGCGGGGTGCTCGATGAGCGCGCTCTCGACCTCGAACGGGCCGATGAGGTGGCCCATGGACTTGATGACGTCGTCGGCGCGGCCGATGAACCAGAAGTAACCGTCGGCATCGCGCCGCGCCAGGTCGCCGGTGAGGTACCAGCCGCCGGCGAAACACCTCGCGTAGCGCTCGGGCTCGCCCCAGTACGCCCGGAACATCGATGGCCATCCGGGCCGCAGCGCCAGCTCGCCCTCTTCGTCCGGCGCGTCGATGACCTCGACGCCGGCCACAGTCCGGCGCACGATCGCCGCGTCGATGCCGGGGAGAGGACGCCCCATCGAGCCTGGACGGATGTCCATCGCCGCGTAGTTGGCGATCATGATGCCGCCTGTCTCGGTCTGCCACCAGTTGTCGTGGAACGGCAGGCCGAACGCCTCGAGCCCCCAAACGACGGCCTCGGGATTCAGCGGCTCGCCGACGCTCGCGAGGAAGCGCAGCGACGGATACTCGCGTTCACGCGCGAGCGTCGTGCCGGCCTTCATCATCATCCGGATCGCCGTCGGCGCGGTGTACCACACCGAGACGCGCTCGCGCCGCAGGATCTCGTACCAGCGCGCCGGGTCGAAGTCCGCCTCGTCGACGATGCTGGTCACGCCGTTCGTCAGCGGCGCGATGATCCCGTACGACGTGCCCGTCACCCAGCCCGGATCCGCCGTGCACCAGAAGACGTCGTCGGGATGGAGGTCGAGCGCCAGCTGGCCGGTGATGTGATGTGCGACGACGGCTTCATGCACGTGCACCGCGCCCTTCGGCGTGCCCGTGGTGCCGCTGGTGAAGTGCAGGAGCGCCGCGTCCTCCGGCGCCGTCCGACCGATCGTGTAATCGGCGCTCGCCTCGTCCGTCAACGAGGCGAGATCGCGCGTGCCCGGCACCGACGTCCACGTGCCGCCCTCGCCGACGAGCAGCACGTGCTCCAGCGCCGGTAGTTCCGCGCGGATCGCGGCGACTTTGCGCTCGTACAGCAACTGCGTCGTCACGAGCACCTTCGCACCGCCGATCGCCATGCGCGCGCGGATCGGCTCCGGCCCGAACGCCGAAAACAGCGGACAGAACACGGCGCGGTGCTTCAGCGTGCCCAGCGCGGCGACATACAGCTCGGGCACGCGCCCCATCAACCCGTACACCCGGTCGCCCTGCTTGACGCCGAGAGCGCCGAGCACGTTTGCGAAGCGGCTGGTCAGGTCGCGCAGCTGCGCGTACGTGAAGTCGCTCGTCGCGCCATCCTTGCCGAGCCACCGCATGGCGACGCGGTCGCGGAGGGCGCCGGCCGCGTGCCGGTCCACTGCCTCGTGGGCGATGTTCAGGCCGCCGACCAGATGACCGTCCAATTCGCGGCGGGCGTGGTCCCAGGAGAAGTTGGCACGCGCGGCGTCGTAGTCCAGGAGGTTCGGTGCGACCGTGAAGCCGGCCCGCGGCTTGCGGATCAGGTCGCGCGTTACGGGGCCATCGTCGGCCACCATGAGCTCCCCGCTTTCGGCTGCGCCGGCCCAGCGCGGCGCTCGATCGATTGTCAGCATATGCCAGCCGGGCGAAGGGCCGACATACTCCTCGACAGCCGTCCGGCGCGCCCGTCGGGCTGGACACTCGGTGGCCGTCGTGGCAGTCTCACGCTGCGGATGAGCGGGGCGCACATAGATACTCGAACGGGCGGGATGAGCATTTGACGGACGCGGGCGGCCCCCGGTACGCGCTGGCACTGGACTTCGGCACGGAGTCGGTTCGCGCGCTCGTTGTCGACTGCGGGAACGGCGACGAGGCGGCGCGCGCCGTTGTACCGTACGAGCACGGCGTCATCACGCGCGACCTGCCGCCCGACTTCGCGCTTCAGAATCCGGACGACTACGTGGAGTCGAGCGTCGAGGCGATACACGCGGTACTGCGCGACGTGCCTGCGACGCGCATCGACGGCATCGGCGTCGACTTCACCGCGTGCACGATCCTTCCGATTCTGCGCGACGGCACGCCGCTCATGCGGCTCGACCGCTTCCGTGACGAACCGCATGCATGGGTCAAGCTCTGGAAGCACCACGCGGCGCAGCCCGAGGCGGATCTGGTGAACGAGATCGCGCGCCATCGCGGTGAGCCGTTGATGCAGTACTACAACGGCCTCGTTTCCAGCGAGTGGATGCTGCCGAAATGTTGGGAGGTTGCCCGCCACGCGCCCGGTGTCTACGCCGCGGCCGACATCTTCATCGACGCTGGCGACTGGATCGTTCACGAGATCACCGGCAGCTTCGTCCGCAACTCGTGCGTCGCTGGCTACAAGGGGCTGTGGAACGCCGAGCTCGGATTCCCGTCGAAGGAGTTCCTCGGCGCGCTCGACCCTGCCATACGCGATCTCGACGACAAGTGGCTGAAGAAGGTGATGCCGCCCGGCCGCTGCGCCGGCGCGGTTTCGACGTCGTTCGCCGAGCGGAGCGGTCTGGTCGCGGGCACGCCGGTCTCCGCCGCGACCATCGACGCGCACAGCGGCGTCGCCGGCATGGGCGTCTGCCGCGAGGGCCCCGTCTCGCTGATCATGGGCACGTCGACGTGCCACATGGTGCTGGCGAAAGAGCTGCGCTTCTTCGAGGGATTCGCCGCCGTCGCGAAAGACGGCATCATTCCGGGGTACTGGGGATACGAATCGGGGCAGTCCGCGGTCGGCGACATCTTCGGCTGGTTCGCGGAGGGGTTCCTCGGCGCGGGGTTCGACGAGCTGTCGGCGAAGGCGGCGGTGCTGAAGCCGGGAACGAGCGGCCTCGTCGCGCTCGACTGGCTCAACGGGAACCGCAGCGTGCTGATGAACGCCAACCTCACCGGCATGGTGCTCGGCCTCACGCTCGATTCGCGGCCCGAGGAGGTGTACCGGGCGTGGGTCGAGGCGACGGCGTTCGGCACGCGCACCATTATCGAAGCGCACGTGCAGGCCGGCATCCCGGCGACGGAACTCGCCGTCTGCGGCGGCCTCGTGCAGGACCCCGCCATCATGCAGATCTACGCCGACGTCATGGGCCTGCCCGTGAAGGTCGCGGCATCGTCGCAGGCCGTCGCGCTCGGCGCGGCGATCTTCGGCGCGCTCGCCGCGGAGGACGACGGCAGCAAGGTCGACCGCGCGCGGGCCATCGAGGAGACGATCGCGCGCATGACGCGCCCGCCCGCGACGACGTACCGCCCCGATCCCGCCGCGAAGGCCGTCTACGACCGGCTGTACGACGTCTACTGTCACGCGCACGACCACTTCGGGCGCGAGCACCCCTCAATCATGAAGAGCCTGAAGGAGATCAGGAGGGAGAGCATCCATGGCCGCCAGGATTGTTGACGTCTACCTTCCGCTCGACGCGCGGCCGGCCGCCACCGAGACGGTCTGGCCCGTCGCCAAGCCGCAACTCGACCACTTGGTGAAGGTGATTGAGCACTGCGGCTGGCAGGCGAACGTGCTCACGCCCGACCGGCCGGTGTCGAGCGTCGCCGAGGGCGTACGCGTCGTCCGTCAGGCGAAGGGCGAGCGGTTCATCGATTTCATGGCCGGATGGGCGTACCCCGACTTCTCGGTGACGCCGATGTGGCAGCTGCCTCGGGAGACGCCGAAGCTGCTGCTCGGCAGCTCCATCCCCGACTTCCCCGGCGCGGTCGGACTGCTCGCCGCCGCGTCGGGCACGGCGCACGTCGGCCTGAAGACGAGCCGGCTGTACGTTGAGGACTTCAGCGGATCACGCGTCGTACGATGACTCAATCGCGTCGTTCCTCGCCGATGGCACGTACGCGCCGCCGTATCCGGCTGTGATCGATGTGCCGGTGACCGACGTCGATCGCGCGCTGGCGCGCGAGGTCAAGGACCAGCTCAAGGGACAGGTCTACGGCGTCATCGGCCCGCGGTCGATGCAGATGTGGAACAAGATCTCGGAGGCGGACTTCCTGCGCGTCTTCGGCGTCGCCCGCGAGGGGTTCGATGGCCTGCGCATCGCCCGGATGGCCGAGCGCGTCCCCGACGAGCGCGCCGCGAAGGCGCTCGACTTCCTTATCGCGTACAAGATGGAGATGCGATTCGGCGCCGACCCCGCGCAGTCGCTCACGCGCGAGATGGCGCTGTTCCAGATGAAGGTCTACTGCGCATTGCTCGACCTGCGGCGCGCGTTCGGGCTCGACTTCATCGGCGTGCAGGATCAGCTTGACTGGATCGAGCATTACCCGGCGACGGACCTGACACTCGGCCTGCTGAACAATCGGTTGCGCCCGGAGTCCGACGGCGAGACGTTCGTCGCCGCGACCGAGGCCGATGACGGCGCCGCGATCACGATGCAGGTCCTGAAGCTGTTGAACGGCGGCGAGCCGGCGGGATTCAACGACTTACGGTACTGGGATGCGAAGGCGGGCCTGTACTGGTTCGTCAACTCCGGCGCGCTTGCACCGTACTTCGCGTCCGGGCGGCACGACTCGCTCGAAGGGGCGTGGTCGGAGCGCCAGACGCCGATGTACTTCCGCGAGGGCGGCGGCACGTCGTCGGTCGTCGTGCGCAAGCCGGGCGTCGTGACGTGGGCGCGATTCGGCTACCGCGACGGCGGGCTGATGCTGGCGGCGGGCCGCGGCGTCACGGACGTGCCGACCGAGGAGCAGTGGCGCGAGCGCTCGGCCAGCTGCAGTCCGGACTGGCCGCACTGGTACCTCAAGCTGTGCGGGCGCATCGAGTGGAAGCTCAACTCCAACCATCCGATGACGGCATGCGGCGACCATCTCGGCGCGCTGAAGGCGCTGGCCGAGGAGCTGGGCATTCCGTTCGAGTGCTACGACTATCGCACGCCGTCCGAGATCGAGGCGGGGGCGGGGCTCTGATGGCTGATGCGACACGCGACGCGCACGAGGGCAGCTACGTCGACCGCCTGTTCAGCGGCCGCCAGCTCGATCGCGTGGCGTTCCCGATGGGCGGCATCGGCGCGGGGATGATCTGCCTCGAGGGCACTGGTGCGCTCTCGCACGTCTCGATCCATCACGCGCCCGACGTGACCCGCGACGCCAACGCGTTTGGCGCGCTCTGGGTGAACGGCGCGCTAGGCGGTGCGCGCGTCATTGAGGGGCCGGTGCCGCGATGGAAGCTATACGGGCCGCGTGGCGCGGCGAATGGCGGGCCGGGCAGCCTCCTCGGGCTGCCGCGCTTCGCCGAGGCGGCGTTTCACGCACGCTTCCCGTTCGGCGTCGTCGACCTGCGCGATCCCGGCATGCCCGTCGAGGTTCGCCTCACGGGCTGGAGCCCGTTCGTGCCGCTCGATGCCGACGCCTCGAGCCTGCCGGTCGCCGGGCTCGAGTACGAGCTGACCAACGCGTCCGACGCCGCCGTCGACGCGGTGTGGTCGTTCCACGCGCCGAACGCGCCGGGCGGCACACACCGCGTCGGCGCAACGGCCGGCGGCTTCACGCTCGAGCGCGAGGCGCCGCCGGATCGGCCGTGGGAGGCTGAGGCGATCAGCATCGCCACCGACGCGCCGGACGCGCGCGTCAACTGCCGCTGGTTTCGCGGCGGCTGGTTCGATGCGCCGACAATGCTCTGGAAGCAGATCTCGGCGGGCGAATCGCCGCACGCCGAGCCGTACACCGAAGGCGATCCCAGCCCCGGCGGCAGCATCTACGTCCCGCTGCACCTCGATCCCGGCGAGAGCAGGACGATCCGCGTCCAACTCGCGTGGTACGTGCCGGCGTCGAACCTCCGCTACGGCGACGACGGCGACACGTCGACGCACGTCCCGTGGTACGCGGGGCGATTCAGCAGCATCGAGGACGTGACGGCGCACTGGCGCGAACAGTACGACGACCTGCGCGCGAAGTCGGCGACGTTCACGTCGTGCCTCTACGACACGACGCTGCCGTCGGAGGTCGTCGAGGCGATCGGCGCGAACCTCGGCATCCTCAAGTCGCCGACGGTGCTGCGGCAGACCGACGGGCGCATCTGGGCGTGGGAGGGTTGCTCGGACCGGGCCGGGTGCTGCCCCGGCAGCTGCACGCACGTCTGGAACTACGCGCAGGCGATGGCGCACCTCTTCCCGTCGCTCGAGCGGACGCTGCGCGAGACGGAGTTCAACGAGTGCCAGGACGATCGCGGCCACCAGGCCTTCCGCGCGTTCCTGCCGATTCGTCCCGCGTCAACCGCAGCGCACGAGTTCCACGCCGCGGCCGACGGCCAGCTCGGCGGCATCATGAAGGCGCACCGCGAATGGCGCATCTCCGGCGACGGTGAGTGGCTGCGCCGCCTGTGGCCGCGCGATCAGCCAGAGCCTCGACTACTGCATCGCCACGTGGGACCCGGACCGGCTCGGCGTCATCAGGGAGCCGCACCACAACACGTACGACATCGAGTTCTGGGGCGCCGACGGCATGTGCACGTCGATCTACCTCGGCGCGCTGCAGGCGGCCATCGCGATGGGCGAGGCAGTCGGCGGACGATGTCGCGCAGTATCGGGAGCTGCTGTCGAGCGGACGCGCGCGCATGGAACGCGACCTGTTCCAGGGCGACTACTTCATCCAGCGCATCGAGTGGCGCCAACTCCGCACGCAGGATCCGGCGACACGTACCGGGCCTGCGCACGAGCTACTCGGCCGAGGCGACGGAACTGCTCGAGACGGAGGGGCCGAAGTACCAGTACGGACGCGGCTGCCTGTCGGACGGCGTCATCGGCGCGTGGCTCGGCGAGATGTGCGGCGTGGCGCCGTTCCTCGATCAGGAGAAGGTCGAGCGTCACCTGCTGTCGGTGTTCAAGCACAACTTCCGCGGCAACCTGCGCGAGCACGCGAATCCGCAGCGCGCGACGCTACGCCCTCGGCGACGACGCCGGCCTCCTCCTTTGTTCGTGGCCCGAGGGCGGCGACCTCTCGCTGCCGTTCGTGTACTCCAACGAGGTGTGGACCGGCATCGAGTACCAGGTCGCCAGCCACCTCATGCTGTGCGGCCACGTCGACGAGGCGCTGCAGATCGTCCGCGCGACGCGCGCCCGCTACGACGGCGCGACGCGCAATCCGTACGACGAGTACGAGTGCGGCCACTGGTACGCACGCGCGCTGGCCTCGTACGGCATGCTGCAGGCCCTCACCGGCGCGCGCTACGACGCAGTTGAGCGCACCCTGTACGTGCGGCCGCGCGTCCCCGGCGACGTCCGCGCCTTCATCTGCACCGCCACAGGCTGGGGCACGCTCCGCATCACCGGCGACGATGTCACCGTCGACGTGGCGTACGGCGCGATCGACCTCGATCGCATCGAGTACACGCCGTACGGCATGTGAACCGAATCACCGGTGCAAGCCACCGGCCGGCGTCTACTCATACCGAAGCGCCTGCGCGGGGTAGACACGCGACGCCTGGCGCGCCGGCAGCAGGGTCGCCAGCACCGAGCCGGCATAGACAACGGCGAAAACTATGCCCAGCGTGAGCCATGGCACGCCGAGGCCCATCGCCTCCCAGCCAGGAGTCCTGCGGTAGTCGACGATCACATTGAAGGCCACGACGAGTCCGAGGCCGAAGCCGAGGAGGATCCCGAGCACGGAGATGAACGAGGACTCGAGCAGGAAGGCGATTTGCACCATGCCCTGCTGGAACCCGAGCGAGCGAAGCACGCCGATTTCCTGCCGGCGCTCCACGACCGAACGGGCGCTGATGACGCCGAGGGCGCAGACGCCGACGATCAGCCCGAGGCCCATGAAGCCCTCGAGGACGTAGGTGAACGCGTGCTGCGTTGCCATGACGTCGTCCAGTTCGGACCGAATCGTGTTTGCCTGCAAGCCGTTGGCGAGGAATGCGGACTCGAGGGACTTCGCCGCGGCGTTCGCATCGACGCCCGGGGCGAGCTTCACGAAATGGGTCGTCGGCTGGGCGCGAACGCCGTACACGCTGAGGGCGGAGCGCTCGGAGGTGGAGACGCCGAGCATCGCCTCCGGTGAGGCTGTGTCGCCGAGGACGCCGATCACTGTGAGCGTGCGGGTGATGCCGGTCTGCGGGTCGTTGACTTCGACCTGGAGCGGTGGCAGCCGATTGTCCTCGAGGTAGAAGCCGCTGAGCTGGAACCCGATGGTGGTCGGACCGCCCTGATAGTTGGTGCGTCGCGGCACCGGGACGGAGTCGATGACCGCGAGGTTTGGGTTGTCGGTGAGCGCCTGCCAGACCTGGCGAGGAGAATCGTAGCCGGGCGCCATCAGCGCGAAGCCAAACTGGTTGCTGGCCAGGAAGGAGTCGTCGAAGCCGCGGACGACGTAGTCGTGGAACTCGGGATCGCTGACGCCGGCCTGCCGGACCTTGAGGGCGAGCGTCGAGCTGGCGCCGCTGTTCTCGAAGTCGGCGGCGTTGAGATCGGGCCGCTGCTTGATCATGGCCACGAGATTGCTGATCGGGCTGATGGGTGCGGTGGTGGCTCGGATGTCGTAGCCGCCGCCGAACCTCTGCGTGTTGTCGAAAGCGCCGCTGACGGAATTGATGACGGTGGCCATCACGACGAGCGTGAACACGACGAGCGTGAACATCGCGAGCGCCGCACCCGTGCGGAAGCGGGTGCTGAGCGGGTACGCGATCGCGGCCTTGAGCATGGGCGCGAGCCAGCGGATGCGGCCGAAGACGGACATCGCGCCCTGGAGGATGAGGTCGGAGTTGTACATGATCACCCAGGTGGCGCCGGTGACGACCATGAGGCCGCTGAGGATGAAGATCGTGAAGTCCTTCGAGAGCGCGGGGACGAAGGACTCGGTGACCGCGAGCGGCAGAAGCCACCACACCGTGAGAGCGGCGGCGGGCACGGACCAGGCGAGGCGGTCGGGAGCGCGAAGCGCGCGCAACACCGGGATGGCGCCGATGATCACCAGCGACACGCCGAGATGGAAGCTTGCGGCCTGGGTCCCGGCGATGCCCGCGTAGAGCAGGAGCGCCCCGAAGGCCCAGAGAATGGCGCCGAAGAGCAGACTGCCACGGCCGCTGCCGCGCAGGACGGGCTCGGGCAGGTTGCGGACGGCACGCACGATGTTGAGGACGCTGACCTGCCAGGCGGAGACCGTGACGACGATGAGCGTGATGAGCACGCCGAGGGTGTAGGCGATGATCATGCTGGACGGGCGCAGGTCGTGCTGGAGGCTGAATCCGAACGTGGCGGTCGCGGCTGCCATGACCAGCACCATCACGTAGGCAACGGCGATGCCGAGCAGCGCACCGATGGCGGCAGCTGCGACGTCGTAGGCGACGCCCTCGAAGAGGAACATCTGGACCAGGTTGGTGCGCTGTGTGCCGAGCGCGCGCGATACGCCCATCTCCGTCTTACGCTCGGCGGCGAGCATGACGAAGATGAGGAAGATCAGCAGCACGCCGGCGACGACCGAGAACGTCCCGAACGTGGTGAACGTGACCATGATGTCGCTGCCGATCTTGTCGGCGGTGTCGAGCGCGTCTTGCTTGGTAGGTTTGATTTCTAGGCCGGCGGCCGTAAGGCCGGGCTCCATGGCCTTGATGACGCGGTCGGTGTCCCCGACGCCGCCGCTGTTGGAGATGAGGACGTAGTTGATCCGGCCCTCCCGGCCAACGAGTTTCTGCGCAGCGTCGAGCGGGAGGAGGACGGCGGCGCCATCCGTGCCGGTGCCGTCGTAGCGGACAATGTCCTTCACGCGCATCGTCTGCACCGCGTCGCCGGCGAAGACCGTCAGTTCGTCTCCGGCACGGGCGTTGAGCTTGTCGCCGCCCTTTGCGTTGAGGTAGAGTCTCGCCCGTGGCGAGGTCCGCGAGCGACACCGCGCCGCCGCCCACCCTCGAGATGTCACCGAAGCCTGTCATCTGCGCCGGGTCCGTGGCGAAGAGGCCGATCTGCGACTCGGTCTGACGCGAGGTGACGTCCTGCACCGCGATCGTTTCGATGACCGCGGGCGCCACTCCATCGACGCGGCCTGAGGCATCGGCGGAGGCTCTGACGTTGGCGAGCGTGCCCTGGTCGAAGTAGTCGACGACGGTGTAGACGCCGAACTGCCCGGCGGACACGCTCTTGAGGCCGACGAGTTCATCGGTATTGCCCAGCGACTTTGTGGCGGCCACGCGGACGCTGTGTGAGAGCGTGTCGCCGGTATTGAGTGCGGCGGAGATCAGTGCCGTGCCCAGCATGAGGCCCATGAGGATGAGAACCGTGCGGGATCGACGGCGGTAGACGTTGCGGACGCCGAGCCGGAGGAAGACGCGGTTACGGAGAGCTGCGATCGCCACCATGCCGCCGGCGATCGCGAAGGCGACGAGCAGCACCGCCGCCAGCGTGTTCACCGGGATTCCGAAGAGCGTCTGCATCGCTTCCTCGCACGCAGGCCGCTTCGGCCAGCTGCTTACAGGACTGCTGCTCGCGGTGACTCAGCGAGGGCGACCTCATACTGTTCGCGGCCGGGCGGAGAGCGGAACACCGTGGCGAACTTCGCGAGCTGGTCATCGTAGTAGCCGCTCGCGACATTCGATTCGACCACGTCCTTCGTCGACCAGAGGCTGATCACCATGGCCTTGCCCTCTGGCGTCGTCAAGACATAGACGCCCTCGTAGCCCGGCTGTTTCCGCAGCTCTGGCTCCGACGAGCGTCTTGAAGCGCTCGACGGCGTCGGCGACACTCATCCTCACCGGGTCGATCTCCGCAAGCGTCACTCGGGCAAACATCGCGCGTCTCCTATCCCGCCGCCGCCATGGCCGGCGGCGCGGCCCGCGGCTTGTCCACGAGCTGCAGTTCTTCGACGACCTGACCGTCCATCATCCGCACGATGCGGTCTGTCCTGTTTCCGACGGCTATATCGTGCGTGACGATGACGAACGTGTAGCCCTGGTCGCGGTTGAGTCTTCGCATCAACTCCGTGATTCCCTGGGCGTTCTCGCTGTCGAGGTCTCCGGTCGGCTCGTCCGCCCAGACGATCGCGGGATCGTTGACCAGTGACCGCGCGATCGTCACGCGCTGGCGCTCGCCGCCGGAAAGCTCAGCCGGCACGTGCTGGGCGCGGTCCGCCAGTCCGACCATCGCCAACGCCGCCATCGCCTTCTCGCGCGCGTGTTTGGCAGACACGCGCGACACCAGCAACGGCATCTCCACGTTCTCCACAGCATTCAGGACGGGCAGCAAGTTGTAGAACTGGAAGACGAAGCCCATTCGCCGGCCCGCGATAGGCCGTTCGATCGTGGTCCGACATCGACCCGAGCGAGACACCCTCGATGATGACGTCGCCGCCGTCGATCTGGTCGAGTCCCGAGAGGCAGTTGAGCAGCGTGGTCTTGCCGCAGCCGCTCGGCCCCATCACCGCCACCATCTCCCCGCGCGCAACGGTGAGGTCGACGCCTCGCAGCACCTGCACTTGCACTTTGCCGGTGTCGTAGGTCTTGCGGACGCCGCGGGCCTCGATGATGGTGTCATCTGACATGGGATCACGCTCCTGCGGCGACCTGGCGGGCCGCGCGTCGATTCGATCGCACCACCACGCTACTCCTGCGCGCGTCGCGTGACGATGCGGCAAACGGGCGGTCGTGCCGCTTATGCATGGCCCTGACACCGATAGCGAGTCGGTTGTTGCGGATCAGCAAGAACTGCAGCGGTGGCAGCGGCCGGCGCCTATAAGGTGTCGAGCACGCCGTGAGCTTCGACGGCTGAGGCGAGCCAGCCGAACATCGCGTCCGTCATCCTGATGTCTGAAGACGCCTCGAACTCATCAATGACCGCGGGGTCGATGTTCACGCTCGCGATGATGTTGATGGCTACCGAGGTGACGAGCCCCATGCGGAAGTCCTCGCGGCAGCGCGCAATATCGTAGTCCGTGACGCCGCCCTCGACGAGGAGTTCGTGGTAGAGCTCGATCAGACGTCGGTCGCACGTTTCCCGCTGCTCGGACGTCAAGCCCGTGGCAATGATGCGCGCGAGGTCGTCGCCTCCGCTACCGGCGCTCACCGTCTGCCAGTCGAAGACGGCAAACCGCCCTCCGCGCTCCGTGGGGAAGAAGAACTGACCTGGATGATAGTCGCCGTGCACGAGCGTGATGCTGTCGCGCGACGTCTGCCTCCTCGCCTCCATCAGCGAGTCGAAGTTGGCCTGCAGGTGCTCGGCGATGGTGACGAGCGTCGCGGGCAGATCCTCGCCGAACCGCGATCTGGCGGCGGGCAGCGCCGCCGCGAGCGCGACCTTCGCCTGCGCCATGAAGACTGAATCGGTGGGATCGCCCGGATAGTGCAGGAACTCCAGCTCACGGAGCCGTGCGTGGTTCCACCACTTCGCGTGAAAGGGAGCGAGGTTGCGCACGGCCAGCTCCACGTCCTCGACCGACGTCGCGAAGCCCTCGGGTACGCGTGCGTCGCCCATGTCTTCGAGCAGGAGCACGAACACGCCCGACGCGGGGTCGATGTCGGCGTGATAGCAGCGCGGCGTCGGAATCCCTGGATCGGCGCCGAACTGCCGGTAGAACTCGACCTCCCGCGCATAGCCGCCGACGAGCTGCATGAGCCGCCGGATCGGCTCGTACGGAGAGGCAAACTTCGCGACAAGCGTGCGGGGAGCCCCCGCCTCGACGCGGTCGTACTCCAGTTGCAGCCGCGCGATGACGGCCGCCGCACCCTGCGTCTCGGACATCTCCGTCCGATGCGCCGTGACGTGCGCGTCTTGGAGCACGCCCGCTTCGCGTAGCGTCGAATCGAGCCACTCGTCGCTCAACTGCTCGGGGCTAGCGGGAATGACGCTGCTCATCATCGCCCCGGGCCTTACCTCAGTCGGAGGATCGGATCGCGCTCCGAAGCGCGTCGCCCCCGGCGAAGTCTATAGCGGTGGCGAGCGTTCGAGCGAAGTGGCGCAAGCGCCGCCTCCACATGCGCCTGACGGCATCCTCTGGTAGACTCGCGCCGTTCGGTTGAGACGCGACGCGACTGCAGGCCGGCGACAGCGACCGGCCTTCATGTTGTGTCCGTGGATGTGCCCGAGGTTGATATGTCCGTATTCGACGAGCTCGATCCCATCTTCCATCCCCGCTCCGTCGCCGTGGCTGGCGTTTCCGGCAAGGAACGTGATTGGGGTGGCGGGAGCATGTTCGTCCGCGCCCTTCAGCGCGGCGGCTTCCCGGGGCCTATTTACCCGATCAACCCCCGCGTGGAGGAATTCGAGGGAGTGAAGTTCTATCCCTCGGTGTCGGCCATTCCGGGCCACGTCGACTACGTGATCTCGAGCATTCCCTCGCGCTACGTGCTGGACTTGATGGACGACTGCGTCGCCAAGGGAGTCCGCGCGGTCCACTTCTTCACCGCCGGCTTTCGTGAGACCGGCGATCCGCAGCTCGCCCAGCTCGAGCAGCAGGTGCTCGCCAAAGCACGCGCCGGCAACGTCCGCATCATCGGGCCCAACTGTATGGGGTTGTACGTGCCCGCCGCCGGTCTTTCCTTCGGCGACGATTTCCCGAAGCGCGAGGGCCCGGTCGCCTTCATTTCACAGAGCGGACTCAACGCCGAGGAGGTCGTCCGCTACGCGCCCTTGCGCGGCGTCTACTTCAGCAAGGTCGTCTCGATCGGCAACGCCGTCGACCTCAACGAGTCCGACTTCTTCGAGTACTGCGCCGATGATCCTGACACCGCGATCATCGCGTCCTACCTGGAGGGCATCAAAGACGCTGGCCGGTTCCGGCGCGTGCTGGAGAAGGCATCGGCCGCCAAGCCGGTGATCATTCTGAAGGGCGGCGCGACCGGGGCCGGCACGCGCGCGGCCAATTCCCACACCGGCAGCCTGGCGGGCTCATACGCCATGTGGTCGGGCCTGGCCCGGCAGACGAACATCGTCAGCGTCCAGACGCTGGAGCAGCTCGACGACATGGCGGCGACGTTCCGCTTCCTGGGCCCGCTGTCCGGTCCCGGCGTGGCGATCATCGGCGTGGGTGGCGGCGTCAGCGTCCTCGCCGCCGACGCCGCGGAGCGCGCCGGCTTGCCGGTGCCACCGATCCCGCAGGATCTGCAGACCGAGCTGCGAGAGTTCATCCCGATCGCCGGCAGCAGCGTCCGCAACCCGCTCGATACCCACGCCATTCACGATCACGGACAGTTCCTGAAGCTCACGGGAATCCTTTCCCGGGCGCCGGAGATCCACAACCTGATCGCCATCGCGCGCATCGACTGGGCGTTCGGTCGGCCGAACACGGACATAGACGCGTTCCTCACACAGTTGGTGAAGACGTGCGTCGAGGGCCAACAGGAGGCGCAACGCCCTCTCGCAGTCGCGTTGACGACGCCGGCGAAGCCTGAAGTGATGGATGCGATGCTGCGCTTCCAGTCGATGGCCGCCGACGCCGGGCTCGCCGTCTTCCCCACCGTGCAACGCGCGCTTGAAGCGATTGCTCTCGCCTGGCCGTGGTACCGCGAGAGGGCGGAGCGGGGCTTGCCGCAATGGCAGCTGACGCCCCCGTTAGTGCCGGCGATCTAGGTCCCGGAACCCGGCGCTCTCACGCGCACACCTGCACTTCACTGAGGTCGCGCACTTCGACGTCGGCGCCGTTCTCGAGCAACGCGCCTCGCGACGTCGAGCGATTGACGCCGATCACGAGTCCGAAGCCGCCCGCCCGCCCGGCCTGCACGCCCGCGATCGCATCCTCGACCACGACGGCGCGAGCTGCCGCTGCCCCCAGACGCCGCGCCGCCTCGAGGTATGTTGCCGGCGCCGGCTTGCCGGGCAGCCGCAGCGCCTCCGCATCGTTTCCGTCGACGCGCGTGTCGAAGTCGCCCGCGATGCCCGCCGCGTTCAACACGTCGGGACAATGCTTGCTGGCCGACACGACCGCCGTCTTGATGCCGCGGCCTCGCAGCTCCCGGATCAGCGCGAGCGTGCCCTCGTATGTCTCCGCGCCGTGTGCCACCAGATAATCGGCGAAGTAGCCGTCCTTGCGGTTGCCGAGGCCATGCACCGTCTCACGGTCCGGAGGATCGCCCGCCTCGCCCTCATCCAGGACGATGCCACGCGAACTCAGGAAGCTGCGCACGCCGTCGTAGCGAGGCTTGCCGTCGACGTACAGCCGGTAGTCCGAGTCCGCATCGAATGGTTGGAATGGGCGGCCCTCGCGTTGCGCCCGCCCTCGGAGGAACTCGTCGAACAGCCGCTTCCACGCGGCGGCGTGGACCGCGGCCGTCTTCGTGACGACGCCGTCCAGGTCGAAGAGCACCGCATCCACGCGGTTCCTGGAGATGCGCGCTCTCACCATGCCGCGCCCCCTTTCGAGACGCTCCCGCCGCACCGGGCTCGTGAGCCGGGCCTCAACTCGCGTCGCCCGCGCGCGCACGCAGGAACAGGAGCGGGCAGTCGGCTTCCTGCAGGAGCGTCCGCACGACGTTCGCACGGCCGGGCGACAGCCGGCCTCCCCATGCGGCGACGATCAGGTCGCAGTCCTCGTCCTGCGCGTAACGGGCGATCTCGCGTCCCGGCTCGCCGACGCGCAACGCCACCTCGGCGCGCACCTCCGGCGGACGAGCCGATCGGGCGAAGCTGTTGCGCACGAACTCCTCCTCCCACGCCTCGAACTCGTAATGAGACTGATCGGCGTACCCGGGGGCCACGCGCACGCGCGCCAGCTCCGGCTTGTCGGTGAGCACGTGCAACATCAAGAGACGCGCGCCGGCCTTCAGCGCAAGCGCCGATGCGTATTCGATCGACTGCGCCGCTTCCGCAGTCCCATCGAGAGGCACCAGGATCCGCCGCAAATGTCGCAGGCGGTGCGTCTGTCCGTGGATGCTCAACGCCGAGCGCACGACGTAGACGGGACACGGAGGCGCCTCGAGGACGGCGAGCGTCACATGGCCGGCCGGCACCTGCAGGTCGCGTGTGGCGCCATGCGACGACAGCAGGATTGCGTCGGCGTCGATCTGGCGCGCGACGTCCCGGATGGCGCCCGCGGCGTGGCCTGGGGCGCCATGCAGGCGCACGCGTGCGCGCCACGCGGCTGGTATCCGCGCCCGGACCGCGATGGCGTCATCGTCCAGGGGCACGTCGGCGACGAACAACACATGGATCTCGGCCTCTTTCCAGCTGGCGATGATCTCGGCGATCTCGAGCGGTCCCTCAGACGGCATCGAACCATCGAGGGGGACGAGAAGTCTTGCGGGGGTCTCATGGGGCATGTGCACCTCCCGGGTGCTCGGCCGACCAGAACGTCACGGACGGGTCGAACGTGAACTCCGCGCTCCGCTCAACGGCTCGTCGAACGTTGTTGACGCGCACCGCGGTGAACGCGCCCTCGACCTCGACGGAAAGGACCCGGTCGGCGGTGATGCGCACGCGCACGCGCCGTCCCCGCCACCGCAGCGTGAAAGAGAGTGCTCGCAGCGGAGGGGGAAGGAAGGGATCGAATGCGATGCCGTCGGGCCCGAACTTGAAGCCCGCCAGCCCGAAGACGACGGCCTGCCAGAGCCCGCCCTGCGCGCCGAGGTGGACGCCGCCGGCCGCACCGCGGAAGTCGCCCATATCGATGCGCATCGTCTCGGCGAGGTACGCGCGGCCGCGCTCGCCGTCCCGCAGCCAGAAGGCCAGCATGGCGTGGATAGGAGGGCTGAGCGAGCTGGCGTTCGCGGTGATCGGTTCGTAGTACTCGTAGTTCGTCCGGAGCGCCGCCTCACTCCAGGCGCCGGGAAGGAGTGCGGCGGACATGAGCACATCTGGCTGCTTGACCACCCGCAAGCGCTGTATGGCGTCGAATCCGACGGCGAGGTCGAGAGGGATGCCCGACCGCCGGTACGCTGCCACGTCGACCGGCGCCAGCTCAAAGAAGCCATCGAATTGCTCGATCACGCGCTGCTCGAGGAATGACGACCGGACGATGCGCTCCGCGGTCGCGGACCAGTCGGCGGGCTCATCGGGCCGGATTGCGAGACGCGCGAGGAGCGCCCGGACCGCCGTTTCATCGATCGCGGCGAGTTGACCCGCGAGGTTCGACGCCGCGCGCAGCGACCACGCCGCCATCGCGTTCGTGTAGGCGTTGTTGTCGACGGCGACGTGGTATTCGTCGGGCCCGATCACCTTGTGGATGGCGTGTTGGTGGTCGGCGAAGGTGACGCGGCTGTTCCAGAAACGCGCGCACTCGAAGACAATCTCGGCGCCGGCGTCCAGCATGAACCGGTCGTCTCCGGTGGCGTGCCAGTACTGGACGACGGCGTATGGCACGGCCGAAGAGATGTGGTGCTCTTGCTCGCCGGTGAGGATGCGTATCGTGGAGCCGTCGGGGAGGATCGCGCTCGATGGCGTGCGGTCCGCTCCCGTGTCGGTCGATTCCCACGCGTACAACGCGCCCGCGAACCCGAGGGAACGTGCGCGCGCCCGCGCGGCGTCCAGCGTGCGGTGCCTGTAAAGGAGGCACGAGCGCGCCGCCGCTGGATGATGGAAGATCAGCGCGGGCAGCATAAAGATGTCCGTGTCCCAGAAGACGTGCCCGTGATACGCCTCCCCGGTGAGACCGCGCGCACCGATCGACGTGCGGCCGTCGTTGACCGCTCCGGAGGAGAGCAAATGGTAGAGCGAGAACCGGACGGCGTCGTGCAGCTCGTCGTCGCCTTCGACCCCGATGTCTGCGTCTTCCCAGCGACTCGCCCACGCCCGGTGATGTTCGGTAAGCCGCGCCTTGAATGTTGAGGCGCCCGTTTCACGGATCCCTTCCCGGCCGACGCTGCCGACGGACTCCATCAAGAGCGGCGCATCCCGCGTTACGCGCGCTTCGATGGTGTTCCCTCGGACTGACCAGCGCCCGCGCAGCCGGTGCTCCGTCTGAATCGCGGCGGTCGACGCCGCGCCGCCGACGGTGACGACCGTATCACCGCCGGCCGAGCCATCGTCGCCGTCACGTTGCACCCGAAGCTCGCCCCCGAACCCGAGAGACACCGCGCCCGCCGCGTCGCCGACCGGCGCGAGCCGCAATCGATGCAGGTACGCCGTGGCATCAGCGGCGGACGCCGCTCGCATCGACTCCAGACGCCAGCCCTGGCCGCGCGCGTCGCGGAAGGACCAGGTTCTGCTCACCGTCCCGCGCTCGATGTCGAGCGTCCGTCGATGCGAGAGCGTCTCGACCAGCGGCATTTGCACGGGCTGTCCATCGATCAGGATGGAGATCGATGAAGGGTCGTCCGCGGCGAGCAGGGTCTGTGATGCCGGCAGCTGCGTCGGCACGTACACGCCCGCGACGATGACGAGCGGGTGAGACGCGGGGCTCCCCTCCTCGAGAGAAGCGCGTACGCCGAATGAACCGTTCGCCACCGAAAACGCCGCCTCGACACCGCGCTCCGCGTGCGGATCGAAGCCTTCCTGTGTGAGCAGCGCAGACCGTTGCACCGGCGCGTTCACGGCCGTGGTCGTCGTCCCGGGGTCAGCGCCTTCGTCCGAATTCATCGAGAACACCGCTTGGAGTGCAGTGCAGTGCGGCCTCATGTCAGGGTCGCACGATGGCGGAAGCAGCAACAGGCCCGTTGGGATTATCTGTTGACTGTCATCTTTCTCGGCTTGCGACGATCCCGCAGCGACGCATAGCCTGACACGTCCGTCGTTTGGTCTGGAGTGGTGACCGCATGCACATCGGCGCCCCATCCGCACGCACCTCGCCGATGCGTCGTAGCGCGAAGGTCGTACGCATCCTCGCGCTCCTCACCCTCACCCTCGCCGCCTGCACCACCACCTCCCCCAACCGCACCCCCACCCCCGCCGCCAGCTCGACGCCCGCCGCCGCCACAACGACCGCCACGCCGGCCGAGCGCTCTCCCTCGCCCACCACGACGGCGACGCCCGAGGCCACCGCCACGCTGGTCGCGAGCATCGAGCCCGTCGGCTTCCCCCTCGACCCGAAGCTGCACGCCGACCGTGTCGCCGGCAAGGTGGGCTCGCGCCGTATCGAGATAGGCGCCGGGCCGACGCTCCTCGACTACTCGTCCAAACAGCAGTCGGCCGATGACACGGCCCAGGCCAACGAGTCCGGATGGGACTGCCGCGTCCACGTCGAGTACGAGGCCGCGCCCGCCGTCGACTGGTACGTCCAGCCCGGCGAACCCGTCCGCGCGACGATGGACGGCGTCGCGACGCTCACGATCAACACCACGGTCAATGCATTCGACCACTACGGCGTCTCGCGCGAGCCCTACATCGGCAACCCGGACCGCGCCCGCGCGCCCGTCTCGCCGTTCCCCGGCCCGGGCGGCGGCATGGGCGTCTACCTCAGCGTCGCCAACGACGCCTTCCGCACCGACTACGGCCACTTCGATCTCGCGCCGACGATCGCCGGCGTCCCGGACGGCGCCTTCGTCGACGGCTACACCCGCGCCACCGACTACGCCGCGACCTTCGCCGTGCCCCGCAGCGCCGGCGTCGGTGATGCGATCGCGACGTGGCCCGTCCGCCGCGGCGACGTCATCGGCTTCACCGGCGACACCGGCTACTCCGAGGCGCCGCACCTCCACTACACGATCACCCGCCTCACCGACGGCGCGCGTCTCTGCCCCACGGACGAGCCGGGGTTCGATGATGCTGGCTGGCTGTTCCGCTGAACGCTACCGCAGGCTCTTCGGGAATCGCCGCTGAAAGTCGAGCACGCGCCACGCCCGCGGCCGCACGCGGATGCGCCGCTGCGTCTTCACGCGCAGGTTGCCGAGATACGCGTCCTTCGCCGCGCCGAGAAACCGCCCGACGATGTCCGGATACTCCGCCGCCATCCCCTCCGTCGCCTCGACCGTCGCGTCGCCGTCGACGAGCAGCACGTGATACGGCGGCGTGCTGCTGTCGATCGACAGCGCCACCGCGCCGTTCGCCTCGATCGCGCGCACCTTGTCCGCCTTCGGGCCTGTCACCATGATGAACTCGCCGTCGACGAACGCGAACCAGATCGGCACCACGCGCGGCCGCCCGTCGAGCCCGATGTACGACAGCCGCGCTAGGTTCGCACCTGCGAGCAGCTCGGCGACAACCGGGTCGTCGACCGGTATCGGTTCCATGCTCCCCCTCGGCTCGTCATGCGCGCGGCGATATCGCCGCATCGTCAGACGGGCGATGATATCGAGCCGGCGTCCCGCGTGCCACGCCACGCACTGTCATGCTGAGCGCAGCGAAGCATCTTCCCCGTGCGAGGCCAATTGCACCGTCGCTCGAGCCGGCGTCCGCCCGCACCCTCGGCCCGTGCCTTCGCGCCCCGCGCTACGCGACGAGCTGCCGCCGCGCGGCCTCCTCCACCTCGACGGCGCCCAGCTCGACGGAAAGCGACGCGGTCGCGGCATTGAGCCTGGCGAGAAGCGACTCCGTGATGGCGGGGTCCACGTCCGACGGCCGGCATCGCTGCAGGTGGGACGCATAGTCGGCGCAGAGTCTGAACGTTGCGCTGCAGTTCGGGCAGTTCATCGGGTCACACCTCCTTGCGGCCGCTCACCGGGTCACGTGGCGATTCCTCGCGACTATTTGATGTTAGGTAAAGACATCGTCCCGCCGCATGGTGACAAACGGGCGATCGTACGCGTCCGTTCGGCTCCAACCGCACTGCGCTCCAGCGCCCCGCCGACGTGCCATGCGTCCCATCGCGCCCCGCCGACGTTAGCGTGTGGGAACAGCCGCCCTCGCTGTCAAGAACTGCACCACCAGTGGTAGCGGCTACAATGGATGTACCTTGAATCCGCGTCGCCCCCCACGGCCTGCTCCCCCTCCGAAGACGATGCGTTCCACCAATGCGGAGTGGAGCGTTGGCCTTCGCGACCTGCGCCGAAGCCGGAATCTCACACGGGACGAGCTGGCTGCCCGCTCCGGCCTGTCGGCCGATTCGCTGCGCTCATATGAGCTGGGGCGACGGCGACCCACCCGCGAGAACCTCTCTCGTTTGCTGGAGTGCCTCGATGCGGATCGGTCAACGCGGAATGTGATCTTCGCCGATGCGGGATACGCGTCGGACGTTGCCGTCGGAAGGTACGCCGAGAGAGGCCTCACGAGACAAGAGGCAAAGGCGGTCGTACGCCGCAGGACCTGGCCGACGTTGCTCGTGGGTGGCGTGCACATTCTGGCCGCCAACGACGCGGCAGCTCGCCTGTTGTCGTTGAACGGATTACGCACCAGGCGCCCTGACGCCATGACGCAGGCGGCAAGACGGGCACTGGGACACAATTGCGAGAACTGGGATGAACTCGTCGCCGGCACAATCGGCGCGTTCAAAGCTGCCGTGCCTGACGAGGCGTCACTCGACGCTCCCAGCCCGGCCTTCGCTCCACTGTTTGCGGCGTACTGCGTAGAAAACCCGGTTCTCGTTGAACGGTTTAGGCGGTTATGGCTGGCCACGCCCGCCTTCCAACCAACGTACGGAGGGCGCACATACAACGTCATCTGGCGGGCAACGGGCCGGACCAGGATCCGATTTGAAGCCATCGTCAACTGCGTCAACACCGTTACGGGTCTATACATCCACAACTGGATCGCAGTGGACGCCAGGTCACATAAGGTGCTCGAAGGACTGCTCGCCGGCTGACATGGACCGGATGGCTTCGTCCGGATCTTCATGGTCCAGCTCAGCCGGACCTTCGTCGAACTGGCGGAGCGGTTCCCGCACATTCCTCGACGCCGCCACAATGGGTACATCTTGTACACCCGTGGCTCTGGACAATTTCGTCTCTCGCCTAGGAGAATGTCGTCCACGATGGCCACGTGGAACGAACAGCTACGCGAGCTGCGGCGGAGCCGCAAGCGGATGCCATCCGAACTATCGGCCTGCTGCGGCGTATCGCCAGAGTCTATTCGGTCATATGAGTTGGGCCGGCGGCATCCTTCCCGCGACCACCTGCTCCGCTTGCTCGACTGCTTGGGAGCGGACCCAACGACCCGTAGGTCGATTCTGTCCGGCGCCGGGTTCGCGTCCGGCGCCGGCGCGGGCGCGAACTTCGAGCTGAGCGTGCCGGAAAAGGAGGCCATCCAGCTCCTCCATCGCCGGACGTGGCCCGCCTTTCTCGTCAATCACCGTGCGGAAGTGGTCGCGGTCAACGAGGTCGCGGAGAAGTTTCTGGGTCTGCCTGCGCCGCGACCACGCGGACCTCGGCAAAGCATCCTGACATTCGCGACGAGGCGGGCAATAGCAAGCAAGTGTTTGAACTGGGACGCGGCCGTCATCGTCATGATTCGAGGATTCAAGGCCGGTAACCCGCAGGAGGAGTCACTGGATGCTCCCAGTCCCTCCTTCTCGAAACTGCTGGAGGCGGTCTGCGCCGGCGACCCCGGTCTCGTAGCGCAGTTCTTTGAGTTGTGGGCGACGATGCCCGCCTGGCGTGGCCCATTCGCCGGGGTCGTCTACGAGACCATCTGGAAGGCGGGTGGGCGCCAGAGGATCCGATTCAACTGCGCGATTAACTGCGTCAATGCCGAGGCGGGACTCTACTTCCACGACTGGATTCCTGCCGACTCGACGTCGTTCCGGCTGCTCGAAAAGCAACTGGCCGGCTAGACATCGCGCCGCGCTTCGGTGACATCGCCCCTCGGACTTCCGCCCCCACCCCGCGTATGCTCGCCCTGGCTCGCTGCCGCAACTCGACCTGACGCGCCGGCATCGGCGATCGCATCACGACATGGCCCGTCCGCCGCTGCCGACGTCATCGACTTCACCGGCGACACCGGCTACTCCGAGGCCCCGCACCTCCACTACCAGATCACCCGCCTGTCCGACGCCGCCCGCCTCTGCCCGACATCCGAGCCCGGTTTCGCCGACGCCGGCTGGCTGTTGCGCTGATGCCCGCTGGCGCTCGGCCCGATCTGTTTCACAACGGTATCTCGTCGCCCGGTTCGGTGCGCGCCGCCAACACAGGTGGCGAAAGACCACGTCATCCATCCGTCCGTATCGATGATCCGTTATGATCTCGCCAGCGAAGTGCGGCTCCATAGGATCCGACCCATCGCCTGAAGACAGTTCGAGGTGACCGCCAGTGGCAAATGACGATCCCAAGATTGCATTCCTACTCGGGGCCGGAGCATCTGTGGATGCTGGATGTCCGACGGTGAAGGACCTCGTTGCGTCGTTTCCTGGCTTCGTGCAAGAGGGCGGTACCCGAAAGAAGGGGCAGCCCTTGCCTTCGTGATGAACCAACTACGTGAGCTTCGAGCCGATCAGACAGCGTGCTCGGGTGCTCGATGTTGAGCTCCTGTTTACAACCCTTCAGCTCTTGTCGGATCGCAAGGAGAACCCGCTTTCAGCATTCTCGCGATGGAAGTCGGAGCTTCGAGCGATATGAACCCTCGTTTCTCTCGCTCCTCAAGCTCCTGGAAGAGCACGTACGGACGGAATGTACCGTCAGATCAACCTCATTGGACTACCTTGCCCCTCTCCGCGAATTCGTGAGCTATTACCAAGAGTTGGACGTGTTCTCGTTGAACTACGACACCGCCGTCGAGATGGTGTGCCAGCGCTACGATATCGCTTATACGGATGGGTTCGACGCATATTGGAATCCCGCGCTCTTTCAGTCGCCCGACTATCGTGTTCGCCTGTTCAAGCTGCATGGAAGCTTGCTGTGGTACGTAACAACGGGACGCCAACGCAAGATCGTGAAGATACCAGTCAAGCCGCTCACGAGAGACGTAGAGTTCTTCAGTGAGGACAGCGTTTCCAGCGTGCTCATCTACCCAACCCTCGCCAAGGAGCAGCATATTGAGCCGTACGCGACGCTCATAGGTCAGCTTCGCACCGTTCTCGGCACCGCCCACGTACTCGATAGCGGTCGGCTGTTCGTTCCGCGATCAGTACATCAAGCGAGTCCTCCTCGAACACATGGCCGTCAACCCGTCTCTTCAACTCATTGTTGTGGATCCCGATGCCGTGCAGGTCATCAAACGATCCGACGAACTGCTCCCGTCCGACCCTCAGTTTGCATCGGTGGCTGATCGAGTCCTGCCGTTGCCTTACAAGGCGTGTGACGCGCTACACGGGCGCCGGTTGTTGGAGATCGTCCGGAACCTAATCGAACTCGTCGCGATAAGTGGTCAATATCAACTCGATGTGTTGGGCGGTATCGCGGGCTCCGTCGAATGGGGAGGCCTACGCCTGCCAAGCTCTCGGAGCTGCGCCACGTTGGCGCGATTGCGAGTGCCGTTGCGGAGATTCGCCCTACCCCGAGCCCAGACAATCGCTCGGACACTTGCCCAGGCACAGGACGCCTGCTGGCCTCGCGTTGGCCATCCTGTTCGCGAGCATCTCTCTTCGCGTCGTGAGGAAGCCAACGCGGCGTTTGACGTCCGCGTGCAAACCTACTGCGCACGCTGGATTACGTCGTCTGGCGCAATACCGTGGTGGCTACAGTGCCGCCTCAAGGTCCCGGCGGAAAGAGGTTGCAAGACAGAGCAGGCGCTCATCGCCTTCTTCCGTACGCATCGTGATCGTATCGATCAGTTCGCAACCGAATTCGAGATCTGGGCTAGGCTGTTGCCGTGGACCGTCCTGTCCGAAGACGTCTGCCGTGGCTTGAGAGACTTGCCCGATGACCTTCGGATGTGCGCCGCCACATTCGACGACGTTGTCCAATCCAACAGATACGCCCCCTTCGCCCCCGGTTCGACGAAGTTCGTTCAATCGCCAGGTGTGATAACGCTGAGCTGTTGCAGACACTCGGTCAGCGCTTATGGCAATCAACTGCCGCTTTGCTGTATGGTCGGACTGCGCCAGAGGAAGTATCCAGACATGCATGACCAGTCTAGCAAGCCTCGTGGCTCCATGATTCGCACTCGATTATGCTACCTGGGTGTCGACCTTTCCCTGCTGCCCAGTGACACCGCCACCTCGGGCTTCCGCCCCACCCCGCGTACGCTCGCCGTTCCATCTGCCACTCGATGGTCGGGCCCGGGCTCCAGTTCCGCCGAATCCCCGGCCGCGACGAGACCTCACGCCCCTGCGCTCCCGTCCCCGCCCGAAGCTCCCCTTCCCTTTAGGGAAGGGGCCGGGGGTTAGGTGACATCGCCCCTAGGACTTCCGCCCCCACCCCGCGTATGCTCGTCCTGGCTCGCTGCCGCAACTCGACCTGACGCGCCGGCCAGCCGACGAGGTGTACATGGACCGCCGGAACTGCTCCCAGACGTTTAATGCCCCCCGTCCCCGCGACCGATGATTCAGAGGACGCCCGGGCTAGGTGAATAAATAAAGTGGCAAAACGAAATCCCGGCTTCGCAAATTCCGGCCCCGAGGCTGGTGCTACACTTGCCGCGATGAAAGCCGCGCTCAAAGGCCTCGTCATCAGCGGCGGCAAGGGCAGCCGCCTGCGCCCCCTCACCTACACCGGCGCCAAGCAGATGGTGCCCATCGCCAACAAGCCCATCCTCTTCTACGCCGTCGAGAGCCTGGTCGAAGCGGGCATACACGACATAACGATCGTCGTCTCGCCCGAGACCGGCGACCAGATCCGCGACGGCGCCGGCGATGGCAGCCGCTTCGGCGCCCGCATCTCCTACATCGAGCAGCTGGAGCCCGGCGGCATCGCCCAGGCCATCGGCCTCGCCCGCGGCGCCATGGCCGGCGCGCCGTTCGTCGCCTTCCTCGGCGACAACTTCCTCACGCAGGGCATCGCCGCCCACGTGCAGGCCTTCGCCGCCTCCGACGACGAGGCCGCCATCCTGCTCAAGCACGTCGACGACGCGACCGCCTTCGGCGTCGCCCAGTTCGACGGCGAGCGCCTCGTCCGCGTCGTCGAGAAGCCGAAGGAGCCGCCGAGCGACCTCGCCGTCATCGGCATCTACCTGTTCACCAGCCGCGTCTTCGACGCCATCGCCGCCATCAAGCCCTCGGCGCGCGGCGAGCTGGAGATCACCGACACCATCCAGTGGCTGCTCGACAACGGCGGCCGGGTCCGCGCCGACGTCGTCGAGGGCGAGTGGATCGACACCGGCAAGCACGACGACCTGCTCGCCGCCAACCGCATCGTGCTCGAGATGCTCCCCGACGACCCGTCCGGCGGCACGATCGACGAGGCGTCGAAGCTGCACGGGCGCGTCGTCCTGCAGCAGGGCTGCGAGATCGTCAACAGCGTCATCAGCGGCCCCGTCATCATCGGCGAGGGCACGCGCGTCGAGAACTCGTACGTCGGCCCGTTCACGTCGATCGGCCCCAACTGCCGGATCATCGAGAGCGAGATCGCGGCGAGCGTCGTCATGGAGAACACGCGCATCGAGCGGCTCGGCCACCGCATCGAGCACAGCCTGATCGGCCGCGACGTCGAGCTGACGGCCGACGGTCGCAGGCCGAGCGGCTACCAGCTCGTGCTCGGCGACTTCAGCCGCGTGCGGGTGCCCTGATGCGCCGGCTGTTCGTCGCCGGCGGCGCGGGCTTCATCGGCAGCAACTTCATCCGCCACGTGCTGCGCGAGCGCCCCGACACGCAGGTCGTCAACTTCGACGCCCTCACCTACGCCGGCAACCCCGAGAACCTGGCCGACGTCGCCGCCGACCCGCGCTACTCCTTCGTCCACGGCAGCGTCTCCGACGCGCCCGCCGTCGCCGAAGCGATGCGCGGCTGCGACGCTGCGATCAACTTCGCCGCCGAATCGCACGTCGACCGCTCGATCCACGACGCCGCCGACTTCATCGAGACGAACGTCCGCGGCGCCTACCACGTGCTCGCCGCCGCCCGCGACGCCGGCGTCGAGCGCCTGCTCCACATCTCGACCGACGAGGTCTACGGCCCGGCGACGCGCGACAACCCGCGCCGCGAGGGCGACGCCTTCCGCCCGCGCAGCCCGTACGCCGTCAGCAAGGCGGCCGGCGACCTCATGTGCACCGCCTTCGCCGAGACGTACGGCCTGCAGGCCGTCGTCGCGCGGCCGGCGAACAACGTCGGCCCCTACCAGTACCCCGAGAAGGCCATCCCGCTCTTCGTCACGAACGCGCTCGACGGCGAGCCGCTGCCGGTCTACGGCGAGGGCCTGCAGGAGCGCGACCGCCTGTACGTCGAGGACTGCGTGCGCGCGCTCCTCCTCCTCCTCGAGCGCGGCGAAAAGGGCGAGGCCTACAACATCCAGGCCGACAACCACCGCCCGAACATCGAGGTCGCCCGCGCCATCCTCGACCTGCTCGACAAGCCCTACGACCTCATCCGCTACGTCGAGGACCGCGAGGGCCACGACGCCTGCTACTACATGGACTGGTCGAAGCTCCGCGCCCTCGGCTGGCAACCCCAACTCGACTTCGACGAGGTGATGCGCCGCACCGTCCGCTGGTACGCCGACAACCGCCCGTGGTGGGAGAAGATCAAGTCCGGCGACTTCCGCCGCTACTACGAGCGCCAGTACGGGCATCGGCTCGCCACCGCGCGCCCGTACGCGTAAACGGGCTGCGCCTGGTGAGCGCATGCGACAGCGCCATTCGGCCCGCGCCAAACGTGCCGAACCGTTGATGGCTCCAATGAATCTGCCACGGTAGGATTGCCCGGTTCATGGCAACCACACCGCGCAGCCCGGAGCCCGACGCGGCCGTCGCTTCCCCGCCGGCCGAAGAGGCCGGCCCCGGGAAAGGCGGCGCGTTCTCGACCCTCCGCATCCGGGACTTCCGGCTCCTCATCGGCGGCTCGCTGGCGAGCGGCTTCGCCATGTGGATGGAGGCGATAGGCCAGGGCTGGCTGGTTCATGAGCTGACCCGCTCGCCGTTCCAGCTCGGCTTCGTCCAGTTCCTCCGCGGCTTCAGCATCCTGTTCGTGTCGCCGGTGGTCGGAGCCATCGCCGACCGCGTCGACCCGAAGAAGCTCGCCGGCTGGGCGACGGCGCTCAACGGGCTGAACGCGCTCACCGTGGGCGTGCTCGTCGTGACCGGGCGCATCGAGCTCTGGCACCTGTACGTGACGTCGTTCATCGGCGGCACCGCCGGAAGCATCTACAACCCCGTCCGGCAGCACCTCGTCTACCGGTCTGTGGGCCCGGAGTCGCTGACCAACGCCATCGCGCTGAACTCCGGGGCGAACAACGTGTCGCGCGTCGTCGCGCCGAACGTCAGCGGCGCGATGATCGGGTTCTTCGGCGTGGAATCATCGTTCTTCGCGGAGTCGCTCTTCTTCGGCGCTGCCGTCGTGTCGTTGTTCAACATGAAGCTGCAGCCGATCGCCGTGCGGTCAACCGAATCGGTGTTGAGTAGCGTGCGCCTGGGAGTCTCGCACCTCCGGCAGCATCCCGTGCTCTGGCGGCTGGTGCTGCTTCAGGCCGTGCCGACGTTCCTCGTCTACCCGTACTTGCAGCTCATGCCCTCAATGGCGGCCGACTACCTGCACGTGGGCGCGCAGGGCTTCGGATTTCTTCAAACCGGCGTCGGCGTCGGATCGATCCTGATGACGCTGATCGTCGCGCAGTTCTCGAGCGTGCGGCACAAGGGCGCGATCATGAGCCTGGCCCTGATGGCCTACATGTCGATGATCGTGGCGTTCTCGTTCTCGCGTATCTTCATGTTGTCGTTCGGCCTGCTCATGCTCGGCGGCATGAACCTCATCGTCTTTACGACGTTCAACCAGAGCCTGCTGCAACTCAACGTCGAGGACGAGTACCGCGCGCGCGTGATCTCGCTGTTCACGATGGTGCAGGGACTCAATCCGCTCGGCAGCCTGGTCATGGGCTCGGTGGCGGAGGTGCTTGGTACGCCGCACGCGATCGCGTTGATGACCGGCCTCGCCATCCTCGCGGCGCTCGGCGCAGGCGTTGGCAGCCCGTACGTTCGGAGGCTCTGACGTCGTCGACCGGCGTCAGGCCGCGGCCTGCACCCCGTCTTCGCCGAGAGCGAGCATGCCGCGCGCAGACAGCGCCGCGAGCGCGTCGACGACACGCGGGTTGAATTGCGTGCCGGACGACCGACGGATCTCCTGCAGCGCTATCGCAATCGAGCGTCCCGCGCGATACGGACGGTCGTGCGTCATCGCATCGAGTGCATCCGCCACCGCGACGATCGTCGCCGCCTCGGGGATCTCTTCGCCGGCGAGGCCGCGCGGGTAGCCGCCGCCGTCCCACCGCTCGTGGTGCGCCGCGGCGACGTCGGCCGCCAACTCGAAACCCTGCCGGCCGCGCAGGAACTCCTCGCCCCAGATCGTGTGCTGCTGCATCACCCACCACTCGTCGGCGTCGAGTTGGCCCGTGCTCGAGAGCAATGCATCCGGCACGCGAACCTTGCCGATGTCGTGCAGCACCGCCGCGAGCGCAAGGTCGGCCGCCGCCTGCTCGCTGTACCCTAGCTCGAGTGCGAGCGCTTCGCTGATCGACCGGACGCGATGCAGGTGGTGGCCCGTCTCGCGGTCGTGCGCCTCAGCGGCGGCCGCGAGCATGATCACCGTCTCCGCCTGCGCCTCCGCGAGCAGTTCCGACGTCGTCGCCATGCGCACGATGGCGGTGACCTGGTTGGCCACCGCGGTAAGGAACTGCGCGTCGCGCGCGCTGAACGCGCCTTCGCTCTTGCTGCCGACGGAGATCTGCCCGACGACCTCGTCCTGCCACAGCATCGGCACGATGAGCGCCGACCGGATGCCCGCCAGGCGCAGCGCCTCGCGGTCTGCCGGGCGCATGCGCGCGTCGAGCGCCGGGTGGTCGATCATGAGCGGCGCCTTCGCTGCTCATGACGACCTGCTGCATCGTCGAGAGCGCGATGGCCGCGCCGCAGGCCGGTCTGGATCGACTGCCCGGTGCCGGAGTCCGCGAGGTAGAGGTTCTGGAACGGCGGGCGGCCGTTCGCCGCGAAGATGTCGATGGCGACGCCGGCGTATCCCGCGCCCAGCGACAACCGCTGCGAAACGAGGCGCAGCTTGTCGCCGAGGTCGCCCGGCGACGTCAGGAGTGGCACCAGTTCGCCGATCATCTGCGCCGCGCGGTCGCCGGTGAGCCGCATGAACTCCGCATCCTTGCCATCGGCCGAACGACGCGCGCGCCGCCCGGCGTACATGGCCGCGTCTGCCGTCTGCACCAGCGCGGCGACGTTGTCGGCGTCCTCGGGATATACGGCGAGGCCGATGCTGACGTCGATCGGCACGCCCGACGCGGTGCGAGGGCTGTAGATGCGCGCCATCGCCACCTCTTCCAGCACCGACGCGCGGAATGCCTCGGCGCGACGCCGGTCGCAGTCCGCCAGCACGCACGAGGAACTCGTCGCCGCC
Source organism: uncultured Chloroflexia bacterium (assembly GCA_963840385.1). Lineage (GTDB taxonomy): Bacteria > Chloroflexota > Dehalococcoidia > DSTF01 > JACRBR01 > CAYJMJ01. The sequence goes on from CAWIYS010000001.1 coordinate 477,363, forward strand.
GTAGCGGCCGACATGCGCCCCCGCGCGCCGGAGCGTCTCGGCTACCTTCAGCAGCACCGCGTCGCCGACCGGATGCCCGAACGTGTCGTTCGTCGCCTTCATCCCGTCCACGTCGACCATCGCGACGGCGCACGAGCCGTCGTCGCCCTGGCCCGCGATCGCCGTGCGTAACAGGTCGATGACCGCGGCGTGGTTGAGCGTGCCGGTCAGGCCGTCGTGCTCGGCGCGGTCACGCAGGAGCGCCTCCGCCCGCTTGCGCTCCGTCACGTCGCGGAAGCTCCACACGCGGCCGGCCGGCGCGCCGTCGCGCAGCAGTGCACGCGAGTACGCTTCGATGTAGCGCCCGTCGTTGAACTGCAAGACGTCGAAACCTTCGTCCGGCGTCTCGTACAGGTTGCGGACGCGTTCGAGGAATGCGCCCGGGTCAGCGAGCCGGCGCGACAGCGCGGCGGTAAGCAGCGCTGTGTCGTGGCTTGTCAGCACGTCGGCGTCGATACCCCAGATCTCGCCGAACAACCGGTTCGTGTGGACGAGCTTGCCGTCGTAGAACGCGAGGACGCCGTCGGTCGTCGATTCGATGGTCTCGCGCAGCACCTGCTCGCCGTCACGAAGCGCTGCGTTGGCGGCCTGTAACTCCGCCGTGCGCTCGGCGACGCGCGTCTCCAGTTCGATGTTCGCCTGCTGCAGCCGCGTGCGCGCCGCGAGCAGGCCGTCGCGCGCCTCGATAGCGGCGTCGCGCTCCACGCGCAGCTGGTGACCGACCCAGTTGACCCAAAGGTAGATGCTGAAGAAGACGCCGGCGCCGCCGATCCCCGTGGTCACGACGAACTGCGCGTCGCGGTAGCTGTTCGGCCCGACGTGCAGGTACGTGTAGTACGGGATGACGCCCGTGGCCTCGAGCACGACGAGCGTAGAGAATGCGAGGGCGGCGGAAGCGGTGTAGGCGAGGCCGCGCCGCAGGTCGAGGAAGGTGTTCGTGAAGATCAGCCCGAAGACGTAGGCGAACGGGCCGAGCCACGAGATGCCGCCTAGGAAATACACCATCGTGGTGTGAAAGATGATTTCGGCGCCAAGCATGCCGTAGTGCGCGAGTTCGATCTGGCGTGCGGAGCGCAGCAGGAACACGCCGCGCCAGTAGGCGAGGAAGAACAGCGCCTCCGCGGCGAGGGTCGCGACGAAGGGCACCGGCATCGGTATGCGCGCCAACCACAGGACGACGCACAGGCCGATGAACAGCGCGACGACGGCGACGCGCGCCAGCGCCTGGGGCGTCTGCTCCTGGCGGCGCGCATCGAGGTCGTCCGCGAGGCGGCGGCTGAGCGCGGACGTTCCGGCGTACGAGTCCATCCACGCAGTATCGGCCTGTTGGCGACGACGGTTGATGGCCGCTCCCTCAAACGTGACATAAGAGTCGCACAAGCTTCGGGGGACGCAGGCGTCTGGGCGTGATACGCTCGCCGCGATACGCGGACGGCCTGAACGAGGGAGACGGCGGCATGACGACGGCCATCACGGGCGCAACGATGATCGATGGGACCGGGGCGGATCCCGTTGTCGGCGCCACGATCGTCATCGAGGACGGGCGCGTCGTGCGCGCGGGCGCGGGCGTCGACGTGCAGCGCGATGCTGAGGTCTACGATGCGGGCGGGCGCACCGTCATGCCGGGACTCATCGACTGCCACGTGCACCTGCTGTTCCACCCCGCCTCGCTGCAGGAACGGCTGCTGACGCCGCCGACGCTGCAGGTGTTCATGGGCGCGCGCAACGCGCTCGAGACGCTCAACGCCGGCGTGACGACGGTGCGGGACGCCGGCGGCACGCCGCAGGGGTTCAAGATGGCGCTGGACCGCGGGCTGATCCCCGGCCCGCGCGTGAAGATCGCCGTCTCGATCCTCTCGCAGTCCGGCGGCCACGGCGACTCCACGATGCCGTCCGGCGTGCGGGCGCGCGTCCCGTGGGGACCCGAGTTCCCGAACAACATCGTCGATGGTCCGGACGAGGTGCGCCGCGCCGTGCGCGAGCTGCTGCGCGCCGGCGCTGACTTCATCAAGCTCTGCTCGACGGGCGGCGTCCTGTCGCCCGCCGACGAGCCCGGCCACTCGCAGTTCACCCCGGCCGAGATCGACGTGATGGTCGAGGAGGCACGCGCGTCCGGCAAGACGTGCATGGCGCACGCGCAGGGGACGCAGGGCATCAAGAACGCGGTGCTCGCCGGCGTCGAATCGATCGAGCACGGCATCTATCTCGACGACGAGGTCATCGAGGAGATGAAGCGGCGCGGCACGTTCCTCGTGCCGACGCTCGTCGCGCCGATGTGGGTCATCCGCAACGCCGAAAAGAACCCAGGCAGTGTCCTCCCGCAGTCGCTTCGCAAGTGCAAGGAGGTCATCGAGGACCATCGCGTCAGCATCAGCCGCGCCGTACGCGCAGGCGTGCGCGTCGCGATGGGCACCGACAGCGGCGTCGGCCCGCACGGATACAACGCCGAGGAACTGGAGCGCATGGTCGAAGGCGGTATGACGCCGATGCAGGCGATCGTCGCCTCGACCAGGACGGCGAGCGAGTGCATCCACATGCAGAGCGACGTCGGCACGATCGAGCCGGGCAAGCTTGCCGACCTGCTCGTGGTCGACGGCGACCCACTGGCCGACATCAAGGTGCTGCAGGATCGCGAGCGACTGGCGCTGATCATGCAGGGCGGCAAGGCGCACAAGTGCGTGGTTGAGCACCGCGAGGGCGCGGCGAGCTAGCGGTGCAGAGCACCCGCTCGACGCGAGGGTCTGCCATCGGCCGCGCCGATGGATGCGTACTGCTTCATCAGCGACATTAATTGCAGGAAAAAAACGTTCTCGCGGTCGAGGATCTCTCCGCGTCCGTGGCGGGCTTGCTGGCGGGCGGGCTGCGGCGCGGCACATGCGTTCCATGATCGGACAACGATGACGCGTCGGCGGCCGAACTCAAAGGGCAGCGTGTCACTCGACGAAGCGCGGTTGGACGTCGATCGTGCGCCGGCCGACCGCTGAGGCAGCCGCCGTCCCCAACACTTCGCGCTCGCTCAGATCTTGCCGACGAGGCTCTGGAGCAGCGCCCGCGTCCGCGCGACCGATGCGACGCGGTCGTCGCCCGTGCCGTAGATCGGCGCGACGAGGTCCGTGACGCCGACAGCGGCGAGCGCGCGCAGTTGTTTCTCCACCGAGGCCTCATCGCCAACGACGGCGACGTCGCCCGGACCGGCGGCGCCCTCCTTGTCGAGCATGCGCCGGTAGTTGGGCAGCTGGCCGTACATCTGGAACACCTTGCCGGCAGCCTCTCGCCCGGCGGCCGCGTCCTCTGTCACGCAGATCGGCAGTCCGGCAACGACGCGCGGCGCGGGGCGCCCGGCATCGGCGGCAGCGGTGGTGATCAGCGGCATCACGTGCGTCTCGATCGTCTTCAGTCCGGACATCCAGAGCATCGTGCCGTCCGCGACGGCGCCCGCGAGATGCAGCATCTTCGGCGCCAAGGCGGCGAGGAGCACAGGCGGCGGCGTCGTGCCCGGCACGGCGAGATTGGCCGCGGTGCGGTACATCTCGCCCTGAAAGCCGACGCGCCCGTCGCGCAGGAGCGGCCTGAGCACGGAGAGATACTCCTTCATGTGGCGCGCGGGATGGTCGTACGACAGCCCGTACATCGACCTGATGACGATCTCGTGCGACACGCCGATGCCGAGCACAAAGCGGTTGTTTGTCGCGCCCTGCACCGTGAGCGCCTGCTGCGCCATCACGTACGGGTGGCGCGGGAACGTCGGGATGACCCCCGTCCCCAGCTCGATGCGCGACGTCGCAGCGCCGGCGAGCGCCGTGATCGTCAGCGCGTCGATCCCGAAGAGCTGGCCGAACCACGCGGTATCGAAGCCGTCGTTCTCGGCGTCGACCGCCTGTTGCACCTGTTCCTGCACCGTCGACGGCCCGATGATGTCGCCGAGCATGAGTCCGATTCGCATGGTCATAACCCCTTCAAGAACGCGACGAGCGCTTCGTTCACGGCGTCCGGACGCTCCTGCTGCGTCCAGTGCCCCGCCCCCGGCAGCATGACGACGCCGCGCAGGTTCGGCACGTGCTGCTTCATCGTCTCGATGCCCGTCGGCATCATCGCGATCACGCCGTCGCGGTCGCCGGCGATGAACAGCGCGGGCTGCTCGACGCGTGCGTCCGCGAGTTGCGGCAACTCCTCCCAGTCGCGGTCCATATTGCGATAGCGATTCAGCCCGCCGCGGAAGCCCGTCCGCTCGAATTCAGCGGTGAAGTAATCGAGGTCGGCCTGTGTGAGCCACGCGGGCAGTTGGGCGGGCTCCGGCATCCCGTCGAGGAACTTCGCGTCCTTCGGCTTCGTGGCGAAGTTGCCTGGCCCCCCATCGCCCGACGCCATATAGAGGAACAGACTCAGGGAACGGCGCACGTCGGCCTCCAGTTCAGCCTCGGCCACGCCCGGCTCCTGGAAATAGAGCATGTAGAAGAACTGGTTCGCGAAGACCTGGCGGAACAGCTGCGTCGGCGGCATCGGGAGTCGCGGCGTGTACGGGACACTCAGGCCGGCCACCGCGCGGAACCGCTCCGGATAGAGCAGCGCGCTGTCCCACGCGATCGGCGCTCCCCAGTCGTGGCCGACGATCACCGCCGTCCGTTCGCCGAGCGCCTCGACCAGCCCGGCCATGTCGGCCGTCATCTGCCGCATGCTGTACGCCTCGATCGGCTCCGGCGCGTCGGAGCGGCCGTAGCCGCGGACGTCGGGTGCGACGGCGTGGAAGCCGGCCGCCGCGAGCGCGGGCAACTGGTGGCGCCACGAGTACCACGACTCCGGGAAGCCGTGTACCAGCAGTACCAGTGGCCCCTCGCCCGCCTCGGCGATGTGCAGGTTGATGCCGTTCGTGGCGACGGAACGATGGGTGATATCGGTCATGTCGAACCTTTCGTCTCTGCGACGACCGAAACGCCGGCCTCGCCGCTGACTATCATCGATGCTCCTTGCTCGCTCAAGGCTGCACGGCCGCCGAGTTGTTCCGTCGTGACCGAAATCCGGCGACGACGGCGAACATCACGCCGCACAGCACCGCCGTCACGGCGACGCCCTGCGCCGGCCCGGCGCCGACGAGTACCTTTCCCTGCAGCCACGGGATCGCGATCCCGCCCGCGTTGCCCATCGTCACCGTCGCCGCCGTTGCGTTCGCCATCGAGCCCTCCGACGCGATGGCCATCGTCGTCGGCCACACCGGGCCGAGGAAGAGGCCAGCGGCGAACGCAGACACCGCAGCGATCGCGATGACGCCCGACGATAGTGCGAGCACAAGCGCCGCGAGGCCCGCGCCCGCCGCGGCGACGGCGAGCATCAACGTCGACTCGCCGCCGCGCGTGAAGTACGCGTGGCTAAGCACGCGCCCCGTCGCGAGCGCGCCCCAGTAGCCCGCCGTCAGTAGCGCTCCCGCCAGCACGCCGGCGTGCGCCGTCTCGCGCGTGTACGACGACACCCACGAGCCGAGCCCGAACTCCGCGCCGACGTACAGAAACAGCACGATGCCCATCGTCCACGCCGTCGGGTTGCCTGGCAGCCGGAACTCCTGGTCGGGTGCGGCGATGGCCTCATGCGGCGGGCCGCTGGCGGCGGCAAGCACGGCGAGCGTTACAGACGCGAACGCGGCGATGCCCGCGTAGACGATCCAGCGCTCGCCCGTCGCGGCCAGCACAATGCCCGACCACACGGGCCCGGCGACGGCGCCGAGCGCGAAGAAGAGGTTGAGCCGGCTCATCGCGCTCGGCACGTCCTTCGATGTCAGGCTCATGAGGATGTGCAGCGCCGCGATGATCAACCCGTCGCCCACGCCCAGCATGCCGCCCGCGACGAGCGCCAGCCCCCAGTTCGGCGCGAAACCCAGCAACAGCACGCCGCCGATCGCCGCCGCCAGGCCGACGAGCGTCAGCCGGCGCGTGTCCTGCCCGTGCAGGGCCAGCGCAACGCTCGCCGATGCGGCGATCGAGCCGATGAACAGCGCCGTCAGCAGCAGCCCGGCGGTATCGAGCGACACGCCGAGATCGTCGGCGACGAACGGCAGCACCGGGCCGAACGCCGAGGCGTACAGTCCGACGACGAACAACGCCATCAGTGAGGCAAGGTGGAGGAGTGGGTAGTCGTCGCGGGTATCGCCGGATGCGGTGGTCACGCGCGGCATCGTACCGGCTGGCGTGCCGAGGCGATAGTCGCTCGATGCCCGTCAGGCGTCGACCGGCAGGCGATCGAGCGCGGCGGCGCCGGACCGTTCGGCGAGTTGCCGCTCGTAGATCAACCGCTCGTAGTACGAGAGCACCTGCTGGCTCACGCGGTCCCAGCTGAAGTACTGCGCCCGCTCCCGGCCGCGCTCCGCCATCGCGCGCGAGCGCTCGGGGTCGCGCAGCAGCTCGATGAGCGCATCGGCCAGCGCTTGCGGGTCCTCCGGACGCACGAGCAGCCCCTCGACGCCGTGGGTGACGACGCCGGCAAAACCGTCGATGTTCGACGCGACGATCGGCAATCCGGCCGCCATCGCTTCGAGCAGCACGATGCCCTGGCTCTCGAAGCCGGTGTTCGGTGCGCAGAAGACGTGCGCCGTGTGGTGGTAACGCGGCAACTCATCGAACGGCACGTTGCTGCGGAACACGACGTCGCGCAGCCGCGCCTTGCGCACCGCCGACTCGTACCGCCCGAACTCGCCCGCGCCGACGACGATCAGGCGGCTGTCCGGGATCGCGCGCTGCACGCCGACGAACGCGCGGATGAGGTACTTGAGCCCCTTCCGCTTCTCCGGCCGGCCCACGAACAGCACGTTGCGTTTGCCGTCGTTGAACTCGGCGAGCGGTTCGGCCTGCCGCTCAAAATGCTCGACGTCGACACCATTCGGGATGACGTTGTAGTAGCCCGGGAAGTACTTCTCGATGTGCTTCACGGCTGCCAGCGAGACGGCGATCTTGCCATCGAGCTTTCGCTGCCAGCGCTGGATCAGCCGCCGTCCGTACACGTAGTAGAAGTTGGACTGACGCGCGGCGTGCCACGTCCCGACGTTCACCGTCGTCGAGTAACGCAAGAACTGGATCGGCAGCTGTGGCATGAACGGCTCGTGGACGTGCACGATGTCGAAGTCGGTGTCGTGGAGGACGCCCTTCACTTTGCCGGCGGTGCGCAGCGACAGCGTGATGCGCGCGATCGACCCGCTGACGCGGAGCGGAATCGGGCGTCCGATTGTCGTGATCGGGCAGATCGTCGACGTCGCCTGTTTCGAACCTGGCGCGACGATGTGCGGCTCGTGCCCCAGCTCGACGAACTTCTCCGCCAGGTGGCGGATGTGGTTGTTGACGCCGCCGGATACGGCCCAGTCGTACGGCGAGACGATCGCGATCTTCATCGGATGTCGGATTCATGGCGCGCCGCCGGCTTGTGGCGCGCGTGGCTGATGATGAAGCTGCGTATCGTCGGCACCCAGCCCATGTTCCGGGGCGTCGCCATCATCCCGCGCCACTGCTGCAACGCGATGTTGCGGTACCCCAGCTCCGACATGCGCGGCGACCGCCCGGCCGCGCCCGACGTCGTCGATGTGTCGATCGCGCGCCGCAGCTCGGCGGCCGAGGTGCCCTCGAACCTCGTGCGAGCGCTGCCGATGGACTGCAGGAAGTGCGCGTCGCTCGATCCGACGGCGGCCAGATGGAACTGGTCGCGGTTGAGCCGCCGCGCCCTCGCCGACGTGACGCGGCCGGCCGGGCTCAGGTTGTACTCCTCGATCGCGTCGAAATACACCGCGTCGTCCTGCGTGCGAGCGATGCGCTCGAGCACCCTCGCGCTGACGCTGCGCGTCAGCCACGACAGCGGATGCGGCACGATCGCGATGCCGCCGAGGCGGTGGACGTCGGCCAGCGTCGGCTCCATGCGGCGGAAGCTCGCGATCGGCTCGTCGACGAACGAGCGCGATCAGGTGGCCGTCGAGCGTCGTCACCTCGATGCCGGGAATCAGCTCGAAGCGGAAGGTGCCGCGGGCGTGCAGCTCGCGCGCCTCCTCGGCCGCGCGGATCGTGTCGTGCTCGGTGACGGCGATGACGTCGAGATCGCCCGTCGTCTCGACATAGTGCAGCAACTCGGGGATGGTGGCCATCCCGTCGCCGTACCGGGTGTGGATGTGGAGGTCGGCTGTGCCCAAACGCCGTTCCAGCTGCATGATGCGCATCGCGCGCAGCTCGCGGTGACAGCCGCTATTGTACCGCCTGATCTTGCGGCGTACGGGCGTTCTCGCCAGTTGTGGTGCGCGGCGGCACGTCGTCGGGCCAGATCCGATCGAGCACGCTCCACTGCCCGGGATCCTGCCGCAGCTCCTTCTCGAACAGGTTGAGCAGACGCTGCGTGTTGACGCGCCGGTCGACGTCGATGTCGCCTGTGACGATGAGCGGCATCGGCGGGCCTACCGTCCCCTTGATTTTGTAGCCGCCGGCGCGGCGCACCCACGACGGCATCAGCACGGCGTTGGTGCGCAGTGCGAGGTCGACCGCGCCCGTCGGGAACCGGGCGGGATAGCCGCAGAAGTTCAGCTCAATGCCGCGTTTCTGGATGTCGCGGTCGATCAGGATCGCGACGGCGCCGCCGTTGCGGAGCCAGTTGATGGCCTTCTTCATCGTCGTGAAGCTGATTGGCTCGTACTGGTGGCCGTGCACCGTGCGCAGGCCGCGCATCAACCGGCCGAGCTCCGGCGGGTCCAGCGGCTCAACGATGGCGAACATCTGGAGGCCGGTCGCCCCAACGCCCTGCAGCGCGAACTCCGGGTTCCCGTAGTGCGCGGACGCGACGACGACGCCGTGGCCGGCCTTCCGCGCTTCGTGGATGTACTCGAGGCCGTCGAGCGTCAGGTCGCGTTCCAGGAACTTCTGCACGTTCAGCCGGTGCATGCCGACGACGTCGGCGTAGTAACGGCCGGTGTTGCGGGCGCACTGGCGGCTGATGCGGTCGACCTCGGCGTCGGACGCGTCGGGTCCGAGGACATGGCGGATGTTGCTGCGGATGTTCGGGCCGATGTGCGGACCCCAGTCGTAGACGCGGTCGGCGAGGAAGCGCGCGATGCCGTAGCGCCAGCTCAGCGGCATCCGGCCGATCGTGTGCACCACGAACAGCATGACGTAGTAGCGCCACTTGCTCGGTCGCGGCAGCCAGCTCAAAACGCGTCCGACCTCCTCGCGCGCGCGGCCGCCGAGGCCGGAACGGCCGACGTCTTGTTCCAAATCCGGCGGAAGATGAACCACTGGTCGGGGTGGGAGCGGATCACGCCCTCCATCGAGTGCATGATCAGGCGCGTCAGTTCGGGGACGTCGTGATCCTCGTCGCCGGTCGGCTGGAAGTCGCGCAGGCCGATGTCGATGATCGGCCGGATGACCAGGTCGTCCTCCGGGCCGCGGAGCACGACCGCCGGTACGACCCAGGCGTTCGTGCGCAACGCGATGCGCGCGGGCGCGGGCGACACGAGCGCCGGCGCGCCGAAGAAGTCGACGCGGATGCCGGTCTCTTCCGTCGCGACGTCGACAAGCATTGCGAGTACTTCACCGCGGCGGAGTGCCTTGAAGACCGTGGGACCCAGGCGATCGTGGCCGATGACCTTCATCCCGAGCTTCGCACGGGACCCCTGGACGAGGTCGTTCATCCGGCGATACGGAAATGTCTCGGCGATGGCATTGATCGGGTATCCGTGCGCCGCCAGCGCAGCCGCGCCAAAGTCCCAGTTCCCGAAGTGGAGCGTCGCCGCAATGATGCCGCGGCCCGAACTCATCGCCTCCTCGAATTCGGCCCACTGGTCGAAGCGCAGCCGCGAGGTGATCTCCTCGCGCGTGATCGACGGAAAGTGGATGAGGTCGATGACGTACTTGCCGAAATTGCGGAACGTGCGCCGGGCGACGGTATCGACGAACCTGGCGTCGTCGCTTTGCAGCACGTGCGCCAGGTTCGCGTTCAGCGCCTTGCGGTGCCGGGGGAAGATGACCCAGTAACAGACGAGAGCGACGCGCTCAGCGAACCAGTAGCCGGTCCGCAGCGGCAGGGGTCGCGTCAGGAAGATGACCCCGCGGAATAGCCAGTAGACGGTCCTGTCGAGCAAGGGACCTCATCCCGCGATAAACTCCTCCACGAGGTCATGCGCTACGTCGTCCGGGTATTGCGTCGGCGGCGACTTCATGAAGTACGCCGACGGCCCCAGCAGGGGACCCGAAAGACCGCGATCGAGAGCGATCTTGCAGCAGCGGATCGCGTCGATGACCACACCTGCGGAGTTGGGGCTGTCCCAGACCTCCAGCTTCACCTCCGCATTCAGCGGAACGTTGCCGAAGGTCGTGCCCTCCATCCGAATGTAGCACCATTTGCGGTCTAGAAGCCACGGCACGTGGTCCGACGGCCCGACGTGCACGTCGGATGCCGGCAGCTCGTAGTCGAGTTGCGACGTGACGGCGTTCGTCTTGGAGATCTTCTTGGATTCCAACCGTTCGCGCTCGAGCATGTTGAGGAAGTCAGTGTTGCCGCCGAAGTTGAGCTGGTACGTGCGGTCCAGCCGCACGCCGCGCTCGCGGAAGAGCCGCGTCAGCACGCGATGCACGATCGTCGCGCCGACCTGTGACTTGATGTCGTCGCCGATGATCGGCAGGCCGGCCTCCTGGAAGCGCTTCGGCCAGTAGCCGTAGACGTCGCGTGCGATGAACACCGGGATGCAGTTCACGAACGCGCATCCCGCCGTCAGGACCTGCTCGACGTACCACTTCGTGGCTTCTTCCGACCCGACTGGCAGGTAGCTGACGACGACGTCGGTCTCGGTGTCGCGGAGCAGCCCGACGATGTCGTCGGTGGGTCCGCTCGCCTTCGTAATCACCTCGGACAGGTACTTGCCGAGGCCGTCGTGCGTCATGCCACGCGACACGCGCACGCCGGTGTGGGGCACGTCGCTGAACTTGAAGGTGTTGTTCGGCGGCGTGAACACCGCTTCGGAGAGGTCACGCCCCACCTTGTTCGCGTCGATGTCGATCGCGGCGACGAAGTTGATGTCGCTGATGTGGTAGCCGCCCAGGTTGACGTGCATCAGGCCCGGGATGAGCTCGCCCTCCTTCGCGTCCTGGTAGAAGTAGCGTCCCTGGACCAGCGACGAGGCGCAGTTGCCAACGCCGATGATCGCGACGTTGATCTTGCCGTCCTTGCGCTTGCCGGTGACGCGCCCCGCCGCCTTCGGGCTCTTCGCGCTGCTCGTCTTCTGGCCACTCGCCGCCATCGATTCCGCTCCTTCGCTGTAGAACAGCTGGTGTTCCGACATGCCGAGCACCTTGCACACCGCCTCGATGAACTGGCGCCCGGGCTGCTTCACTCCCGCCTTGATCTGGGAGAGGTAGCCTTCGCTGATGTGGTAGCCGCGGCGCTCGAGTTCGGCAAGCAGCCAGCGCTGCTTCTGGCCGCGCTCCTCGATCACCTCGAACACGCGTGTCCTGATCATCTTTACCAACTCCGGTTAAGTTTGTTGTACGGTACGGTCCGCATGGTGCGCGGTCAAGTTACGAGAACTTAGCCGATGAAATCGTAGCGTAAGGGCGCCGCGTCGGCATGGTGCGGATGGACCATCTCGAGGGAATTGCGTTGGTTAAGTCTTGTGCTCCGGTGCGAGGTACGACGCGAGGCCCTCGCGCAGCGGCGTCAGCCGCGGGTGCAGCACCTCGTTGAGCGCGGTGTTATCGGCGACGGCGGCGCCCGTAATGAACTCGATCGCGTCCGGCGTCAGCGGCGGCCGCGGCGATAGCGCCGCGACAGCGCCGATCGCCTTGCCGATGCGCACCGGCTGGTGGAGCAGCGCGCGCCTCTTGCCTATCACCTCGAGCGCCGGTTCGGACGACGTCGTTCATCGACATGACGTCCGGGCCGCCCAGCTCGAATACCCGGTTAGCCGCCTCCGGTGCGAGTGCCGCATCAGCGGCGACGCGGCCGACGTCATCGATGAACACGGGCTGCATCATCTGTTCGCCCTTGCCGAACATCGGCACGAACGGCAGCACCTTCGCGAAGCCGAGGAAGCGATTCAGCGAGACGTCGTCCGGCCCGTAGACCCACGTCGGCCGGACGATCACCCACTCGATGCCGCTGTCCTGAAGGTACTTCTCGGCCTCCCACTTGTAGCGGAACCAGTGCTTGTCCGACTCCTTCGCCGCGCCGACGCCGCTCATGTAGACGAAGCGCCGGACGCCGGCCGCGCGGGCCGCATCGACCTGGTGGCGCGTGCCCTTGAGGTCGACCTCCTCGAACGTCCAGCCCTTGCGACGGTTCTCGATCGGCGAATTGGGGAACTGCACGGCGTTGATGACGACGTCGACGCCGGCCATTGCCGCCGCGAGGTCCTCCGGGTGGCGGACGTCGCCTTCCCGGGCCTCGACAGCCGTGCCGAACTTCTCGCGCACCTTGCCGGCATCGCGGCCGAGCACGGCGACCGGCTCGCCTCGCCGCAGCAGCTCGCGCACGATCGCCGACCCGACGAAGCCAGTGCCGCCAGACACGAGAATCATGTGACGCCTCCCCGGGCTGCCCTTCCGCCAGGTGATCGGCAACATCGGCTGCTACATCCTACGATCTCGTTGCGGCGCGCGTGGCGCCGTTCGGCCGGGCGCATGCGGACGATGCATAGCGGCTCAGCCCACGGAGCACGCCGCCATCATCGGGTCCGACGCACGCGGCACGCGGCCGTCGATCACGAATTCGGCGACGATCTGCGACAGCGCGGCTGGACGATCGGCCCAGTACTGCGCATCGGGCGCGACGCAGAGCGTCGCGTTCGGTATGCGCTCTCGCAGCGCCTCGGCGGACGACAGCGGGTGGATCGTGTCACCACCGTGCGCGAGCAGCAGCGTGCGATGGCCGATCGTGCCGACTCGGTCGATCGGGAACGACTCGTCGCCCAGCAAGCCCTCGATGGCGGGCACGATCGCCGCGCGCCGCTGTGACGCGATGAACGACCGGAGGTCCAGGTTGGGGTGCTCCCGGCGCTCGCGGCGAGCAGCCAGCGTCAACCCGACGAAGCGGCCCGTCAGCCTCGGCCCCAGCACTCGGTACAGCCACGCCAGCCCGGCGAACCGTCGGCGCGCCGGCCGGATCCCGCGCCCGATGCCCGGCGGCGCGCGCAGGACGAGCTTGTCCACTGCTTCCGGGTGCTCGATGGCCAGGACCAGCGCTGTCGCGGCGCCCATCGAGCCGCCGTGGATGCTCACCGGGGCGAGGCCGAGCGCCTCGATGACGGCGTGCATGTCGTCGGCCAGCGATGACCACCGATAGTCGCCGCGGTCCGTCGTGTAGCCGGAACGGCCGTGGCCGCGCGCATCGTATGCGACAACGTGGAGGCCGCGCGCGGCGACCTCCTCGATCCGCTCGCCGAATCGGGGCTGCCAGAGCGACGCTGCCGAGAAGCCCGTGCGCGACCAGCAGCGGCGGATCGTCGGCCCGGCCGTGCTCCTCGTAGTAGAAGTCGATGCCGCGAGCGCGCAGCGTCGGCATGGTGGCCTCCGATCCGATGCAGTATCGCCCGCGGCGGGCGCAGCGGCCCTGCTTCGCTCCGGCGCGCGCTACAGGTGCGTCGTCAGGCCGCCATCGACGAACATCACCTGCCCGCTGACGTAGCCGCACGAGTCCGAAGCGAGGTACACGGCCAGCGCGCCGAGTTCGTCGGCGCGGCCGGCGCGCTTCATCGGCACGAACCGTACGGTCTGGTTGGCGGCCGGGTCGGGGTTGCCGATGGCCGCCGAGTGCTCCATCCATCCCTGCGCGATGGCGTTGACGGTGATGCCGTGCGGCCCCCATTCCGTCGCGAGCGCGCGCGTCAGGTTCAGGATGCCCGCCTGCGCCGCGCAGTACGCCGCGGCGTTCGCGATCGCGCGCTCGCCCAGCACCGAGGCGACGTTGATGATGCGGCCGCCGCGGTCCTGCTTCAGCATCTCCTTGCCGACGGCGCGGCAGGCGTGGAACGTGCCGGCAAGGTTCACCTGCATGACGCGGTTGAAGTCGATGTCCGTCGTGGCGTCGGCCGCCTTGCCGAGGAAGAGGTCGGGCGCGTTGACGAGGATGTCGATGCCGTCCATCTCCTTCGCCACCTGCCGCACCATCACCTGCACGCCCTGGCCGAGCGTCACGTCGGTAGCGACGGTCGTCGAGCTGCCGGCCGAGCTTCGTCAGTTCCTGCTGGACGCGGCGGGCGCGCATCACCTCCTCGCCGTCCGTCGTGATCGACGAGACGGTGACGTCGGCGCCGGCCTCGCCGAGCGCCAGCGCGATCGCCCGCCCGGCGCGCCGCCCGCACCGATCACGAGCGCGCGCTTGCCGCTCAGGTCGTAGGCATCGATGCCGAGCCGGACGTCGCCCCATTCGTTCTTCATGTCAGCTCGTAGCTTTCAGCTGCCAGCTATCAGCGTCATTTCCGAAGTCGCGATTTCGTTTTGTCACAAACTTACTTCCGGTGCGAAGCCCATCGGCGCGAGGCCGCCGGCGAGGCCGCCGCCATCGATGATGAAGCCCTGGCCGGTCACGTAGCTCGAGGCGTCGGACGCCAGGAAGATGGCCAGCGGGCCCAACTCCCACGCGTAGCCGAGGCGCTGCGCCGGCAGGTAGCGCCCGCGCGTCTGCGCGAAGATGGCCGCCTGCTCGTTCTGCGCGGGCGCCTGCATCACGAAGCCCGGGATGATGCAGTTGACGCGGATGCCGTGCTTGATCAGCATCGCCGAGAGCGACTTGGTGAGCGCGATGACGCCGGCCTTCGCCGCTCCGTAGCCGAAGCTCATCGGGTACGCGCGCGTCGCCGTGCCGGACGCGAGATTGATGATCGTGCCGCCGTGGCCCTGCGCGGTCATCTGCTTCGACGCCGCGCGCGCGCAGTAGAACGCGCTCGAGAGGTTGACGTCGAGCGTGTCGTGCCAGTCGTCGTCGTTCACGTCCCACAGCTCGGCGTTGGCGCCCCGCATGTCGCCGATGCCGGCGTTCGAGAGCATGATGTCGATCTTGCCGAACTCGTCGACGGCGCGCTGCACCAGCCGGTCGCACTGCGCCGACTCTCGCACATCCGTCGGCTGCGCCGCCGCGCGACGGCCGAGCGCGGCGATGTCGGCGGCGGTGCGTCGATCTGCTCGGCGGTGCGGGCGGCGCAGACGACGTCGGCGCCGGCTTCCGCCAGCGCGAGCGCCATCTGCCGGCCGAGGCCGCGCCCCGCGCCGGTGACGACGGCCACCTTCCCGTCGAGCTTGAGCCGTTCCAGGACCATGACGCACCTCCGGAGGCGCTGCGGGGCCATTGTAGGCGCTCGAACGCGATGGCCAAAGCGCGGATGTCACCGCCCGCGGGGGGCCGTTCGGTGTTATCGTTGGCGCCAAGATGAGTGACCTCGC
The DNA here is from genome assembly GCA_963840385.1 of uncultured Chloroflexia bacterium. Taxonomy (GTDB): domain Bacteria; phylum Chloroflexota; class Dehalococcoidia; order DSTF01; family JACRBR01; genus CAYJMJ01. Next base: position 492,782 of record CAWIYS010000001.1, read on the forward strand.
CGATCCCCCTGACCCACGACGACGTCACGCCCGACTGGCTGACGGCGGCGCTCGGTCGACCGGCGCCATCAGTGCGGCGCGCGTCGTCGATACCGCGGCGGAGCCGATCGGCGAAGGCGTCGGGTTCGTCGGCGACATCGCCCGCCTGCGGCTGTGCGTACGACGTCGAGGAGGCGGGCGCGCCGGCCACGCGTCATCGCCAAGCTGCCGACGATGGAGCCGCGGCGCCGCATGATGGGCTCGGCGGCTCGCCTGTTCGAGCGCGAGATCCGCTTCTACCAGGACATCGCTCCCGGGCTCGACGTGCGGACGCCGCGCTGCTACTACGGCGCGACGTCGACCGAGGACGGCCGCCACGTGCTGTTGCTCGAGGACCTCGCGCCCGGCGCGAGCCCGGCGACCAGCTCGCGGGATGCTCGCCCGAACAGGCGGAGCCGGCGGTCCGCGTGGTCGCGCGTCTGCACGCCGCGTGGTGGCAGCGCGGACGAACTGGCCGCGCTCGACTGGATGCCGCTGCTCGCCGGCGTGCACCCGTCGGCCGAAGCGTGGTGGGACGAGATGTGGCGACGCTGCGTCGAGCGCGCGGGCGGCCGCATGCCCGCCGCCACGCTGCGCATCGGCGAGCGTCTCGGCGCCAACGCGATGTGGGCGATGCGGCAACTCGACGCCGGGCCGCACACGATCGTCCACGGCGACTACCGGCTCGACAACCTGTTCTTCGGCGGCGATCACGCGTACGGCGACCTCGCCGTCGTCGACTGGCAGCTCTCGACGCGCGGTTGCGGCGTGTACGACCTCGCGTACTTTCTGTCGGGCAGCCTCGCCCCGGCGGACCGCAAGACCCACGAGCTGCGCCTGTTGCGCGCGTGGCACGACGAGTTGCTCGCGCGCGGTGTGCGCGGCTACACGTTTGAAGACGCGTGTCTACGGTTACCGGCTGGGCGTCATCGTGTGCCTGACGTTCGCCACCGTGATGCTCAACGTCGTCGAATCGGCGGACCCACGCGCGCTGCGGCTCGTCGATGCCGTGCTGGAGCGCTCCGCCGCCGCCGTCGCCGAGCTGGACGTCGAGGAACTGCTGCCGAGCGCGTAGCGCGATTCGCGCAGCCTGTCATTCTGAGCGAAGCGAAGAATCTACCGCGGCCGATGCGCGCCTCGCACCCGGCGCACGGCCGTCGTACGCCAGCACACGGCATCGGCGACGACCGACGTAGATCCTTCGCTGGCGCTCAGGATGACAGCGTCCGTCGCCCGCAACGCCCGTCCGTTTCAATCCCGTATCCCGGCGGCCGGCGGGTAGTGTAATTCCGGCGCCCGGCGTTCTAAGATCCATACATGACGAATCGACGCGGGCGGCCCCCGCACCCCGACATCCTCACGCCCCGCCAGTGGGAGGTGCTCGAGCACGTCCGCGACGGCAAGACCAACGAGCAGATCGCCCGCCAGCTCGGCATCAGCGCAGACGGCGTCAAGTTCCATGTCTCCGAGATCATCACCAAGCTCGGCGTCACCAGCCGCCGCGACGCGGCGACGTGGCACCGGGAGCGCGCCGGCGCCCCGATGGCGATGCTGCGCCTCGGCCGGCGAGCGCGCCTGCGCCGCAACGGCCGGCGGCCGACATGCGGGCGATGGCGCCCCGTGGAGGCAGCCGCATGATCATCCCGTCCGTCATTGAGACCGGCCCGCGCGGCGAGCGCGCGTTCGACATCTTCTCGCTGCTCCTCCGCGAGCGCATCGTCTTCCTCGGCACGCCGATCGACGACCAGGTCGCCGACCTCATCGTCGCCCAGATGCTCTACCTGGAGCGCGAGGACCCGGACAAGGACATCAACTTCTACATCCACTCGCCGGGCGGCGAGATCATGTCCGGGCTGGCGATCTACGACACGATGCAGCTCGTCCACCCCGACGTCGCGACGTACGCTGTCGGCTTGACGGCGAGCATGGCCACGGTGCTGCTCTGCGCCGGCGCGCATGGCAAGCGGTTCTGCATGCCGAACGCGACGGTGCACATGCACCAGGCGCACATCATGGGCGGCATCAGCGGCCAGGCGGCCGACATCGAGATCCAGGCGCGCGAGATCGTCCGCCTGAACGAAGTCCTCCGTGGCATCCTCGCCCGCCACTCCGGCCAGACCAACGAGCGAATCCGCGAGGACTTCGACCGCGACTTCTACATGGACGCCGAGGCCGCTCGCGCCTACGGCCTCGTCGACGAGATCCTGCAGCCGCGGGACATGCCGAAGCAGGTGGCGGGGCTGTTGCGGTAGGCGGGCTGGTTTCTGGTGACTCGGGACTGGTGCTGTCATCCTGAGCGCCAGCGAAGGATCTTCGCCGGTTGGCGACGATTCGGCGTGCTCACTCGCGACGGCCGTGTGCGGCCGAGTGGGGCGCACGTCGCCATCGGAGTAGATTCTTCGCTTCGCTCAGAATGACAACGCCGGGAGAGGTGCGCGGCTTCCCGAGGGATTGCCGTGGCCGGAGGATCGCGCGGGCTGAAAAGCCCTCGCTACGGATCACGAACGTCGGGCGTCTACGCCTTCTCCTTCACGTAGATCGAGCTGCCGCTCTCGCGGAACTCGCGCGCCTTCTCGCTCATGCCGACGGCGATGACGTCGTCCTCGGCCACGGCGTGGGTGCGCGCGTAGTCGCGCACGTCCTGCGTGATCTTCATCGCGCAGAAGTGCGGGCCGCACATCGAGCAGAAGTGCGCCGTCTTCGCCGGCGACGCCGGCAGCGTCTCGTCGTGGAACGCGGCCGCCGTCTCGGGGTCGAGCGAGAGGCTGAACTGGTCCTGCCAGCGGAACTCGAAGCGCGCCTTCGAGAGCGCGTCGTCCCACGCCTGCGCCCCCGGGTGGCCCTTCGCGAGGTCGGCCGCGTGCGCGGCGATCTTGTACGTGATCACGCCGTCCTTCACGTCCTGCCGGTCGGGCAGACCGAGGTGCTCCTTCGGCGTCACGTAGCAGAGCATCGCCGTGCCGTACCAGCCGATCATCGCCGCGCCGATCGCGGAGGTGATGTGGTCGTAGCCGGGCGCGACGTCGGTCGTGAGCGGGCCGAGCGTGTAGAACGGCGCCTCGTGGCAGACCTCGCAGCTGCAGGTCCATGTTCTCCTTGATCTTGTGCATCGGCACGTGGCCGGGGCCCTCGATCATCACCTGCACGTCGTGCCGCCACGCGATCTCCGTGAGCTCGCCGAGCGTGCGCAGCTCGCTGAACTGCGCCTCGTCGTTGGCGTCGGCGACGCAGCCCGGGCGCAGACCGTCGCCGAGCGAGAACGCGATGTCGTACGACCGCATGATCTCGCAGATCTCCTCGAAGTGCGTGTAGAGGAAGTTCTCCTGGTGGTGCGCCAGGCACCACGCCGCCATGATCGAGCCGCCGCGCGAGACGATGCCGGTGACGCGCTTCGCCGTCAGCGGCACGTAGCGCAGCAGCACGCCCGCGTGGATCGTGAAGTAGTCGACGCCCTGCTCCGCCTGCTCGATGAGCGTGTCGCGGTACACCTCCCACGAGAGGTCCTCGATCTTGCCGTCGACCTTCTCGAGCGCCTGGTAGATCGGCACGGTGCCGATCGGCACCGGCGAGTTGCGGATGATCCACTCGCGCGTCGTGTGGATGTTGCGGCCGGTCGAGAGGTCCATCACCGTGTCGGCGCCCCAGCGCGTCGCCCACGTCATCTTCTCGACCTCCTCGTCGATCGACGACGCGACGGCGGAGTTGCCGATGTTCGCGTTGATCTTCACGAGGAAGTTGCGGCCGATGATCATCGGCTCCGTCTCGGGGTGGTTGACGTTGGCCGGGATGATCGCGCGGCCCGCCGCGACCTCCGCGCGCACGAACTCCGGCGCGACGCCCTCGCGCAGCGCGATGAACTCCATCTCCGGCGTGACGATGCCCTGCCGGGCGTAGTGCAGCTGCGTGACGTTGCCGCCCGCCTTCGCGCGCAGCGGACGCCTGCGCAGCCCCGGGAACGCGTCCATGTTCGCGGCCTCGCCGGCGCGCAGGCCGTTGTCGCTAGGCCGCACGTCGCGGCCCGTCGTACTCCTCGACGTCGCCGCGCTCGGCGATCCACGCCTGACGCAGCGCCGGCAGTCCGGCGCGGACGTCGGTCGTCGCCGACGGGTCGGTGTACGGCCCGCTGGTGTCGTAGAGGCGCACCGGCGCGTTCTCGACGCCGTCGCCCGGGGTGGCGTCGAGCGCCACCTCGCGCACCGGCACGCGGATGTCGGGCCGCGAGCCGGTCACGTACGCCTTGCGGATGCTCGGCGAGCCGAAGGGCGCGGCTTCGGTCGTGGGTTGAATCGTCGTCTCGATCATGTCGGCAACTCCTCGCCGTTACGGAATCGTGTCGGGGGAACGAAGAACGCCGCTTGAAGCGGCGTGACAGTTTGTGTTCCCTTCGCCGGCATGACCCGTGCAGGTTCAAACGGTCGGCCGCTCTCGGCCCTCTCAGTCCGGCTCGCCCGGACTCCCGTACGCATATGCGGTTGTGCGTTCAACGTACATCGGCGCGCCGAGCGATGGCAAGGCAGCGCCCGATCGCGCTGAGCAGGCGCCGGGGTCAGTGCGTTCCGTGGCGCGGGCTTTCAGCCCGCGTCGTGCCCCGTCTGCGCTTGCGGCCCCGCCTCCGCCCGCCCCGACACGTTCTCGCTGAACGTGTAGTACAGCAGCACCAGCGATGGTACGAGGATCAGCGCGCCAATCGGCAGCGCCACGAGGAACGCGAGCAGCGTCTCGTGCCCGGCGGCGACCTCGTCGATCTTCACGCCCGGCAGGATGAAGTACGGGTACTGCACCGCGCCCCACGCGCCGATGACGAGCGCGACCGTGCCAGCTGCCGCCGGCGGCGCCAGCACGAACCACCGCCGCCACAGCACCACGAGCGACGACAGCCCCGCCACGACCGCCAGCGCCATGACGGCGATCGGCGCCGGCCGCATCGAGCCGGTCCCAGAACGCCGAGGCGTCCCAGTACGCCACCGGGATGGCGATCGTCGTCAGCGCGCCGAGCACAAGGCTCGCCACGATGGCGCGGTTTCGGAACTCCTCCTGCATCGGCCCGGTCGACCGCGTCGTCATGTACGACGCCGTGAGGAACGCGCAGACGGCGACGCCGATGAAGCCGCAAACGATCGGGAATGGCCGCACCCATGGCTCGTACAGCCCCGACGTCACGCGGCCGTCCTCGATGCCGATGTGCCCGCCCGCCACCGCGCCCAGCGCCATGCCCATCGTCATCGGCGTCAGGATGCTCGCGATCGAGAACACGGCGACCGTCGCCGGCAAGCTCGTCGCAGCCTCGTCGCCGAAGTGACGGAAGGCGAACGCCGCGCCCCGGAACGTGATGCCGACCAGCGCGATCGAGAGCGGGATCAGCAGCGCCGTGAACAGGTCGGCGAACGCGGGCGGGAACGCCGTGAACAGCGTCACGACGACGAGGATCAGCCAGATGTGGTTCGTCTCCCAGACGGGCCCCATCGCGCGGAAGATCGCCTCGCGCCGAGCTGCGCCGCGCGGACTGGACGACAGCGCCATCCAGACGCCACCGCCGAAGTCCGCGCCGGCGAACATCGCGTACGCAATGAGGCCGATGAGCACGACGCCCGCGGCGAGCACGTCAAGCGACATGCGGTGCCTCCTCCGACCGTCGCCGCGCGGGCGCGTTGCGCCCTCCAGGCCGCAGTAGCAGCATGATCAACCCTGCCGTCAGCGCCAGGTACACCAGCAAGAATACGATGAACAGGTAGACGATCCCCTCGCGAGGCGTCGCCGCGTCGCTGGTCCGCATCAGGTGGTAGATGATCCACGGCTGCCGCCCGAACTCCGTGACGAACCAGCCTGCCTCGATGGCGACGAACCCCAGCGGCGCGGTGACCGCGATCGCCCGCAGCAGCCATCGGCCGGGATCGATGCGGCGGCGCAGCGCCGCCATGCCGAAGAACCACGCGCCGACGGCGAGCAGGAACGTCCCGATCGCCACCATCGCCTGGAACGGATAGTGGACCAGGCGCGCGTCGGGCACGTCGTTCTCCGGGAACGCGTCGAGCCCTCGCACTTCGGCGTTGAAGTCCTCGAACGCCAGGAAGCTGCCGAGCTTCGGGATCTCGATCGCGCCGCGCGTCGTCTTGTCACCGGTGTCGGGGAAGCCGCCGATGCGCAGCGGCATGCCGCTCTCCGTCCTGAACTGCCCCTCCATCGCGGCGAACTTCTCCGGCTCATTGCGCGCGAGGTAGCGGCCGCTCAGGTCGCCGCTCACCAGCTGCACCGCCGCCGCGATCGCGCCGACCGCGAGCGCCAGCGTGAGCGCGCGCCGGTTGTACTCGGAGCGGTCGCCTCGCAGCATCGCGATGGCGTAGATGCCGGCGACGGCGAAGCCCGCCGCCACGTACGACGCAATCGACCCGTGCAGCGCCTGCAGCGGCATCGCCGAGTTGAAGATGGCGGCGAACGGATCGACGTTGACCGCCTTGCCGTCGACCACGTCGAATCCGCGCGGGTGGTTCATCCAGGAGTTCGCGCTGATCACGAGGAACGCCGACAGCGCCGACGCGATGGTGATCGGGATGCTGCACAGCCAGTGTGCGCGTGCCGACAGCCGGTCCCACCCGTAGATGTAGATGCCGAGGAAGATCGCCTCGGTGAAGAACGCGAACCCTTCGAGCGCGAACGGGAAGCCGATGATGCCGCCGGAGAAGTCCATCCACGTCGGCCACAGCAGGCCGAACTCGAACGACAGGATCGTGCCGGAGACCGCGCCGACGGCGAACAGCACCGCCGCCACGCGCGTCCAGCGCTTCGCCATCTCGAGGTACAGCTTGTTGCCGGTGCGCAGCGCGATCCCCTCGGAGATCGTCAGCAGCAGCGGCAGGCCGATGCCGACGGCGGTGAAGCAAATGTGGAATGCCAGCGACATTCCCATGAGCGCGCGTGCCGAATGGACGGTGTCCAACGCGAAACCTCACCATGGCGGGCCGGCGGATTTCGGCGCAAGTGTACGCGCCAGCGGCGTGGCGCGGTATGCATCGAAGGGCGTACGTGAAGACGCCGGTCACTGGTGACGGAATGGCGCAGAGACGCTCCCGGGTTCGCCTTATCTGCCGGACGCAGCCTTTCGCCGGCGGCTGCGTCTGGCAACGACCCAGAGGCCGCCCGTCGCCGCCGCCGCCAGCACGACCGCGCCGGCGCCGAAGCCCAGCTCGTCGCCTCGATGCCCCCGGCCGCGTCGAGACAGCAGTTCCGCCTGATCCGGCGGCCTCGCCACGCCGCCGACGGACAGTACGACCGTCAACGAACCGTTCGTGATCGTGCTGGGGATGGTAATCGCCGTCGGATCCAGGAGGCTTGACCCGGCGAGATTAATCACCGTCGTACCGTAGGTCAGCGAATGGAATGTCGCGTGTGCGAGCGCCTGCGGTGCGGTCGTTGTGACGCCCGAGCCAAATCCGAACAGGGGGGTGCAGTCGAGTTCGGCGTTGCCAAGCGTGTTGTCAATTGTGGCAGTGGTGCAGGCGACGATGATGGACCCGCTCGTCACCCACCCCGAATCGACCAGCGAGGTGAGCGAAAGGATAGCGGGGTTCCACTGAAGAGCAATGACGTAGCCGCCGAGCCCGGGCAGCGTGATGTCAGCGGCGTTAACGTCGAGGTTGATGTCCGTGTTATTGCCAGCTGTTGCCGTCGCCGGCGACACGAGCATGCTGGGGCCTGCGGCTTCGGCACGATGCGTGCCGCCGCCGACCAACATCGCGACCGCGGCCGTGAACATGAGCGCCGCGAACGGGCGAACAGCGCGAAGGAGGGACCCGTGCGGGCAGAAGGTGGGGAGCACAATTGAATCAGAGGCCCCGAAGAGTCGCCTCATGCACGTCTCGCTTCTCCCCGTCATCCCCGTCAAATGACAGACTCCCGCCCGGCACTGGTGGTGCGCCGGGCGGGAGGCGTCCCTGATCGATCGCTATCTTAACTCCGTTACGGGCAGGGGCCGACGTGTATCGCATGCGGCGCCGAGTTGTTCACTCCAAGTGTGCATCCGGTGATCTGGTCGCCGAGGCTTGGCCCCTGCGGCGAGTTGTCGATCGCGTCGACGACGAGCGTGAAGTTGAACACCTTCGTTGCCCAGGGCGTCACGATCGTGATTGTGCCGGTGCAGGTGACGGTGATGTTGGGCGCGGCCGAGCTGTCGACCGTGCAGTTGATGTTACGCGCCGCCTCCGCGGTGTGGCCTCCGCTGCCGTTGAAGCTCCACGCCGCGAACACCGCCAGCGAGAGCGCGAGCGCTGCCGTCGAGATGAGCAAGAGTCTCCGCATTTGTCCTCCTTGTCGACGCCCTGCGTCAGTTCCTTCCCTGCCGGTCCATGTCGCTGCCCAGTGCCTGTCTCCGTCTCCATCCATAGGCCGCCGCGCCTCCAGCTGCGATCGCAATAGCCGTTGCGGCGGCGCCCGCAATCCACCAGGTCGTCCGGCTCTGCCCTTCGCTTCCATCACCCGAGCCGGCGCGCGGCGCTTCTACATTGGATAACGTTGCGCCGGCCACGTTCGTTGAGTCAGAAATAACATTTCTTGATGTCGTGGCGGCGGTCGGCACGCCGTTCGATGGCGACGTCGGCGTCGTTGGGGCAGTCGGCGAGCCGACGGGCGTGCCAGTCGCCGCGACAGTCGCCGTCGTCGGCCCTGGTGTGGACGTCGGCGCCACGGCCACGTTCACGGTGCCGCTTGCCAGCGTCGCCGCGACCTCCACGGCCGATGGGTTCAGCAGGTTCGAGCCTGTGATGTCGATCGGCGTCGTCCCGGCCGCCTTCGCGTGGAATACCGCCTGCGCCAGATTCTGCGTCGTCGTCGTCGTGACGCCGCTTCCGAACGCCAGGAGGGGCGAACAATCCAGCGATGCTAGACCCGCCGCGTTGTCGATCGTGGGAGGGTCGCACACCACGATGATATTGCCGCCGGTCACCCAGCCGGAATCGTCGAACGATGTGAGTGACAGGATCGCAGGGTCCCACTTCAGCACGATCAGGTATCCGCCGAGCCCCGGCGCTCCCACGGCGTCCACGGTGAAGTCGAGCGTCACGTCGCCGCCGACGACCGCGTTGGCGCTCGCGGGCGAGACCGCGACCGTCGGTCCCGCGGCCACGGCCGTCCGTCCGGGCGCGAAGATGCACACGGCGCCGAACAGGATGGCGCCGAGCGCGAGCAGCGAGTTCTTGCGATTGGCCATGCGTGGACGGAGCGAGTTGCTACTGAGCTCCGGTGCTCGCCTCCGTCACGAAAGCGGTCAAGAATTGATCCGCATCGACCGCCTGGCCGGCCGCGGCAGGCCGCATGCCGAGCATCTGAGCGACAGACTCCACACTCACCTCATGCCGCTGCGGCGCCGGGTTGCCCGGGCGGCCGCTGAGGTTCATCGCCACCGGTACCAGCACCGCGGCCGCTGCCGCCGCCGCGGCGATGCCGCCGGCGATCCAGCGCGCACGCCGGCGCTGCCGGCGCCGCTCCAGTTCAATGCCGCCCTGGATGCGGTGCCAGACGCGCCTCCGCGCGAGGTCGATATCCTCATCGAGCGCGCGGAAGGCCGATGTTGCGCGTCCGGTGTGCGGCAGGATCTCGTCGCTCACGTTATCGCTCCATCGTCGCCCGCACTGCCTTGATACCGTGGTGCAGCAGCGAGCGGACCGTCCCCTCCGGCCGGCGCATCGCCGCGGCCGTCTGCCGCGTCGAAAGGCCGCCGGCCAGCCTCAGCAGGATCGCCTCGCGCTGGGCCGCGGGCAGCTGGCGTAGTGCCTCCGCGAGATCCATCACGAGATCCTTGGTCTCTAAAGGATCAAAACGCCCGGAAGGCTCGTTTTGTGAGCGTCGAGCGATTGCGCCGGAATGCGGCGTCTAGTCCGCCGGAAATGGTCCGCCACCTCGTTCCGCGCGATGCGGAAGAGCCACGCGGTCACCGGCTTCGCGTCGTGGCTGAAGCGGAAGCCGCCGATGCCGCGCAGCGCCTTGACGAACACCTCGCCGGCGACGTCCTCCGCGTCTTCGCGCTTGCCCGTCGCCGCGAGCGCGTATCGGTACACGGGTGCGAAGAAGCGGGCGTAGAACGCCGACAGCGCGACCTCTTCGTCGGCCTGGCAGGCCGCAACGAGCGCGCGCTCTTCGCCCAGTACGTCGGTGATGAACGCCATCGGCCGCCCCGAAAGCTCCCCCACGTTGGCTGCCGAGCGTAGTGGTTTGGCGACTGCCCAGTCAAGGGGGATCAGCCGGCCCGAAGCGTATTCTGTGAAACCGTCAAGCTACGCGAGTCGCGCCGGCTACCATTGCCGCGGACGCAGGTGAGACTTATCCCCTCGCCGTGCGCAGGTCCGCCGCCGCGCCCGCCGCGAGCGCCGCGACGTCGTGGTAGACGGTGATCATCCGGTAGCCGGCCGCGACGTGTCCCGCCGCGAGCGAAGCGTTGCCGTGGATGCCCGCCGTCACGCCGTGCCGAGCGCACGCGTCCGCGATCGCGATGCGCGCCGCCTCGAAGGCGCCGCCGTTGTCCATGCGCGGCGGCAGCCCGAGCGTGATGCTCATGTCGGCCGGCCCGACGTACACCGCATCGACGCCCGGCACCGAAAGGATGTCATCGATCTGATCGAGCGCCTGCCGCGTCTCGATCATCGGGATGCAGGCGACCTCGTCGTTCGCCTGGTCGAAGTAATCAGCGCCGGCGTACAGCGCCGCGCGCGTCGGCCCGTAGCTGCGCGCGCCGTCCGGGAAGTAGCGGCACGCCGAGACGGCGGCCCGCGCCTCGTCAACGCTGTTCACCATCGGCACGATGACCCCCATCGCGCCCGCGTCGAGCATCTTGCCGATGATCGAGAATTCGTTCCACGGCGCACGCACAATCGGCGTCGCCTCCGTCGTGCTGATCGCCTGCAGCATCGTCACGGCGGCCTGGTAGTCGATGACCCCGTGCTGCATGTCGATGCACACCCAGTCGAACGCCTGGTGCGCGACGACCTCGGCCGAGTACGCGCTGGGGATGGACAGCCACGCGCCGAACGTGACCTCGCCGCGCCGCCACTTCGCCTTCGTGCCGTTCGACCGCATCGCGCTCACCTCCGGCGGTCATGGTGCGCCACCGCCGGATGTGAGGCAATCGGCCCGTCGGCCACGGCCTCTTCCCTCGCAAGGGGCTGCGGGGGGGTAGGTCCAGGGGCGACCGGCGGGCCGCCTCTACGGTGCGACGACCATCTCTGGAGTGCGCCGTCGCCGCCTGCGCCACATCCGCGCGGCGAGCAGCACGGTGGTGATGGCTGCCATCCCCGCGACGCAGCGTACGCAGATGCGGGCGACTCTTGGCGCGGCCCTCCCGCGCTCTTCGCCCGTCCCGGCGGCGCGCTCGGCGAGGCGGCGGCGCTGCTCCGCCAGCTCGCGTTCCATCAACTCGCGCTGCGCGACCTGCTCCTCTTCATCGAGGAGCACCGGGTCGGCGCCGGTAGGCGCGAAGTCGGCGGAAGATACAGCCGGCGCCGAGTGCTTGTGCTGCTGCAGTGCCTCACGCGGGTAAGCGAGCGTCACAGCGCGTCCCTCGACGTTCATCGCGTCGTCGAGGCGCAGCCAGAAGTCCGGTCGCAACGGCGTATCGACGCGCATGAAGCCGCCGCTGAGCTTGCTCACCGTCCCGACCGGCATGCCATCGACGCTGAAGACCTCGTAGCCGACGGCAGGCTCCGCCGGCTCCAGCGGCGTGGTCGGGAAATCCTGTTTCGACGTCATCGCCGACCTCCTCCCGGACAAGAAAACGGGGCGCATCGGCAAACCGGCGCGCCCCAAACGGCCTGACAGGCAGAGGGGAGCATCCGCTGTCGACCGGGTCACCCGCCATCGTAGTCGGCTAGGCCATTCGAACGAGCAAACGTCCGGCGAACGCCGTCTTGCGGAGACGTTGCAAGATCGCGGCGATGCGTCGACGACGTCCCTCGCTCCGTTGCCGCACGATCGCTCCGTTGCCAGAATGCACGACCTGCGCCACCCCGGAGGGACGCGATCTTGCCCGACGACATGCTTCTCGCGCGCGGCACGTGCTCCGCGCTCGTCATCACCTGCTCCGACTTCCGCTTCAAGAGCGTCGAGCGCGCGTTTCTCGAAGCGGCAGGGCTGGTCGATGACTTCGACCTCATCGCACGGCCCGGCGCGATCCGCTCCATTGTCGCCCCGCGCGCCGCCGCCGCGCGCGACACGATGCTCGACGAGATCCGCATGCTGTGGCAGCTGCACCGCTTCACGCGCGTCCTCATGCTCAACCACATGAGCTGCCGCGCCTACGACGATCTCGCCACGGGCGACTCCCAGCTCCCCGTTCACGAGGCGCACCTCCGCGCCGCCGCCGGCGAACTCGAGCGCCGTCACGACGGCCTCACCGCGGAGCCGTACCTTATTGCCCTCATCGGCGGCGCCCTGCGGGTCGGGCGCATCGAGTGACATCACGGTTTCGAGTTCTCCGCCCGATCCCCCTACGATGTCCCGACGCCCACGATCGCCTCTCTCCCCCTGGGAGAGGGGTCGGAGGGAGGCGGGCACGGTGACGAAAATAAAATGGCAAAACGAAATCGCCGCAGATTCATTTAGAAACCCCGCCCGGCGCGATTCGTCCATAACGTCCGCTTGGCGTATGCTCACGTTTGCGTCAACTGGCGGGTCCCACGCGGCGCCATGAGAGAACACACGAGGAGAGGAATGAATGAAACTGCAGAACGTGGTGCTGGTGGATGGCGTACGCTCGGCCTTCAGCCGCGGAGGCCGCGGCCAGCTCGTCGCCACCCGGCTCGATGACGCCGCCGGCAAGGTCGTCCGCACGCTCATGGAGCGCAACCCGAAGGTCAGCCCGTGGATGGTCGAGGACATGGGCCTCGGCAACGTCATGGGTGCCGGCGAGTTGATCCTCATTGGCGCGAACAACGTCGCCCACCTGGCAGGGCTTCCGGCCGAGGTGTGCACCTTCGACAGCAACCGCCAGTGCGGCTCGAGCATGGAGACGCTGCACCGCGTGGCCCAGTCCATCGCCGTCGGCGCGACGGAGTGCGGCATCGCCGTCGGCATCGAGCGCATGGGGCGCCAGCTCGTCGGCGGCGGCGACGGCAAGCCAAAGACGCGCGTCACCGAGTTCAACAAGAACCTGCCGAAGATGAACAAGGTCCAGCGCGACATGGCGCCGGACCACAAGGAGAACTTCTCGGTCGAGTTCCCCGACTGGCTCCTCGATGCCAATCCGATCATGGGGATGACGCAGACGGCGCAGAACGTCGCCGAGATCTACAACCTGTCGCGGCTCGAGATCGACCAGTTCTCGGTCGACAGCCATCGCAAGGTGGCCGAGGCCTACGACAAGGGCATCTACAAGGACGAGATCGTGCCGCTGGAGATCGAGTTGCCCGTGTTCGACGACCAGGGCAACTGGCTGCCGAACGAGCACGGCAAGCAGTTTCTCTTCGAGCAGGACGAATGCCTGCGCCGCGGCACGACGATCGAAGCGCTGACGGGGCTGAAGCCGGTCGGCGGCATCCAGGCGCTCGGCGGCGGCGAGCTCATGATCACGGCGGGTAACTCCTGCCCGACGAACGACGGCGTCTCCGCCGCGCTGCTGATGAGCGAGGAGAAGGCGCGCTCGCTGGGGCTGACGCCGCTCGCACGCATCATCGGCATGGGCGTCGGCGGCGTGAAGCCGCAGGTCATGGGCCTCGGCCCGATCCCGGCGACGCGTAAGGCGCTCCGCCACGCCGGCATTACCGCCGACAAGATCGACCGCGTCGAGTTCAACGAGGCGTTCGCCGCGCAGGTGCTCCCGTCGTGCAAGGAACTGGGTATCCCGCTGGACCGCGTGAACGTAAACGGCGGCTCGATCGCCATCGGCCACCCGCTCGGCGCGACCGGCGCCCGGCTCGTCTCGACCGTCGCGCACGAGCTGCGGCGCTCCGGCAAGAAGTACGGCCTCGCGACGCAGTGCATCGGCGTCGGCATGGGCATCTCGACCATCATCGAGGCGCTCTAGCCGCACGCATTCCGTTCCGCAGACGCAGCATGCGGGGGACAGCCGCCCCGGCTGTCCCTTCGCGTACCGGCGCACGTGCGCGGCGCCAGCTCCTGTAGCGCGGGCTTTCCGCCCACGCACTCGCCGGGCGAGTATGCGCTCGGTGACACGCCCGTTCCGCCCTTCGCGGCGTGATGTGCGATCATGTCGCCGTGCAGTTCAATCGAGGCATCGGCGTCGGCGCTGGCGTGGCGCACGGACTTCTCGGCGACCGCGCGCGGCCGCGGCGCAGCTCGTGGGCGATCCTGCGGCGCGTCGCCGCCATCTTCCGCCCGTACAAGCTCGCCGTGCTGGCACTGCTCGCGACGGTCACCGCGTCCGCGCTCATCGGCTTGGCGCCGCCGCTGCTCTTCGCCCGCATCATTGACAACATCAGCAAGACGAAGGACGCGGGCCAGGTCGACGTCGACGCCGCGCTGATCTTCTTGGCGGTCGTCGCGGCGTCGATGCTCAGCGTGCTGCAGTCGTACCTCAACAACCGCGTAGGCCAGGGCGTCATGTACGACGTCCGCAACCGCCTCTACGCCCACCTGCAGAAGATGTCGCTGCGCTTCTTCACCTCCACCCGCAGTGGCGAGATCCTGTCTCGGCTGAACAACGACGTCAGCGGCATCCAGGATGCCGTCACGAACAGCTTCACCAGCGTCCTCTCGAACGTGATCATCGTCGTCACGACGGTGCTGCTCATGGCCTACCTCGACTGGCGGCTGACACTGTTCGCACTCGCAGCGCTGCCTCTCTTCGTTGTGCCGACGCGGATCGTCGGCGGCATCCAGCGGCGGCTGCTCGCGCGCACGCAGGAGCGGCTGGGCGATATGAACGCGCAGATGCAGGAGACGCTTTCCGTCAACGGCGCGCTGCTGACGAAGATTTTCGGGCGGCAGGAGTACGAGTACGCCCGCTTCGACGAGACCAACCGCGACGTCCGCGACCTGACGTTCCGCCGGCTGATGACTGGCCGCTGGTTCTTCATGCTGCTCGGCCTGTTTGGCAGCCTCGCACCGGCGCTCGTTTACTGGTACGGCGGCCACCAGGTGATCTCCGGCCACCTGACGGCCGGCAAGGTGGTGGCGTTTGCGGCGCTCGTGACGCGCATCTTCTCCCCGATCACGCAGCTGCTCTCGGTCTGGATCTCCGTGCAGAGTTCTCTGGCGCTGTTCGAGCGGATCTTCGACTACGGTGACCAGCCGCCGGAGATCGCCGAGGCACCCGATGCGCATCCGCTCGAGCGCGTCACCGGCCGCGTGACGTACGAACGCGTCAGTTTCTCGTACGGCGAAAGCATCCCGGCGCTCACCGACGTCTCGCTCGAGATCCCGCCGGGCAACGTGGCCGCGCTCGTCGGCCCGTCAGGCGCCGGCAAGACGACGCTGACCTACCTGCTGCCGCGTCTCTACGACGCCGAGCATGGGTGCGTGCTCATCGACGGGCACGATGTGCGCTCCGTCACGCTGAAGTCGCTGAGCCAGGCGATCGGCGTAGTCACGCAGGAGCCTTACCTGTTTCACGCCTCCATCCGCGACAACATCCGCTACGCGCGCCCCGACGCGACCGACGACGAGGTCCACGCCGCCGCCCGCGCCGCCTACATCCACGAGTTCGTCGATGCGCTGCCGCGTGGCTACGACACGATCGTCGGCGAGCGCGGCTACCGCCTCTCCGGCGGCGAGAAGCAGCGCGTCGCCATCGCGCGCGCGGTGTTGAAGGACGCACCGATCCTGATCCTCGACGAGGCGACGTCGTCGCTCGACTCGCACTCGGAGCACGTGATCCAGCTCGCTCTCGAAAAGCTCGAGCGTGGCCGCACGACGCTGATCATCGCGCATCGCCTCAGCACGGTGCTCGGCGCCGACGTGATCTTCGTCGTGGACGACGGCCGCCTTGTCGACCGAGGCACGCACGCGGAGCTGCTCGAGCGCGGTGGGCTGTATGCCTCGCTCTACCGCCGCCAGTTCAACGACGGCAAGGACGATGCGGCGCCCGCTGCCGGCGATAGCGCGGCCAGCGACGAGACGCCGGCCGAGTCATGGGACGACCCGCTGCTCGCGCTCGACGAGCCGGCGTAGCTACTCGATCCCCCGGCGCGAGCTTTCAGCCCGCGTCACCGCGCGACGATGCCATAGACGGACTCGCCCGGCACGAGCTTCGTCGACTCGATGTTATGGAAGCCGCTGACGCGCAGGCTCACCGTCAGGTTGTTCAGCCGGGGCAACGGCGCCAGCCCTTCCGTGCAGCGGCAGGCGATGTCGAACTCCAGCGCGCCAAGTGAGTCGCCGCGCATCATCGAGACGAGGGCGAGCGCGCCGCCGGGCGCGAGCCAGCCGCGGATGCGGCGGAACAGCTCGGGCCACTCCGCCGGATCGAAGTAGTAGATGTTGTTGTACAGCGTCACGAGGTCGAACGGCGCGCCGAGGTCCGGCGGCGGCGTGCGGATGTCCGCCGCGATGACGCGGAAGCGGTTGCCGACGCCCCACGACGCGAGGTTCGCCGCGGCCGTCCGCACGACGTCCTCGCGCAGGTCGACGGCGACGCCAGTGAGCCGCGGGTTGCGCTCGGCCGCGTGTCGCACGTACGTGCCGGAGCCGCAGCCGATCTCGAGCAGCCGCATCGGCCGGCCGGCCGGGACGACATGATGCACGAACTCCTTGAGGAACGGCTCAAGGATGCGCGACGAGCGCGCAACAAGTTCGGCGGACGATTCCAGGTAGTCGGCGAACAGGCCGCCACGCAGCGTCGACGGCAGGTGCTCGAACACCGAGCTGTAGATGGTCGTCATCTCCTCGGTCATCGCGGCGAGCCCGTCGCCGCCCTCGCCGAGGAACGCCTTCGCGCGCGCGCCGCTGATGCGGTAGCGGCCGCCGTCAAGCGACAGTTCCTTGAGGAACACGCCGAGCCGCAACAGCGCACTGAGCAGCTCGGGTCGCTCGATGCGGAGGCTGGCGGCCAGGTGGTCAGCCGACGCGGGCTCACCATCGAGCGCCGCCAGGATCCCGGCGCGCTGTGCCGACGACAGGAAGTACGCGCGAGTGATCGCCTTCGCATCGCCCATGAGCAGCAGGCGGGCGCGCAGGTGCGGCTGGCCCAGGAGCGTCAACAGGTTGCGTGCGGGCATCGGCGTTGCTCCCCTCGAACGCGCGCGGTGGTCGCCGCGTCAGCGCACGGCGCCGTACGCGCGCGCGGCTTCGGCGACGGCGGCGCGGTTCGCGGCCGGCGTGTCGGGGCGGATCGCGCAGCCGGCGGTAAGGAACATGCCGCGCCCTACCGACAGCGCGTCGCGCGCCTGCTCGCGCACCTCGTCGGGCGACATCGCGTGCAGCCGCGCGTTGTCGATGCCGCCCATGATCGCCTTCGACGTGCGCGCGCGGATGTCGCGCAGCGACGGGTTGCCGTCGCCGCGATCGGCCCAGTTGAACGCCGCGACGGGGTAGTCGAGCAGATGCTCCAGCATGTTGTCGTTGCGGCAGACGTGCAGCACGTTGAACTCGGCCGACGACGCGGCCGCGAGCACCTTCAGGTCGTACGGGCGCCCGAACGTCGAGTAGAACGCCTCGTCGCACGTGTCGCGGCTGGCCCAGCGCAGCGGCGCGAAGAAGATGCCCGCTGCGCCGGCGTCGACGCTTGCGCGCGCGTACGCGGCGAGCGTCTCGGCCACCGCACCGATGGCGGCGTGCGCATCCGCCGGGCGCGCCTGCGCGAAGTCGCGGAACGTCGCGTCGGCGCCGCACAGCTGCGCCGTGACGGAGAGCGGTGAGAAGACCGTGTGGAGCACGTCGGCGGAATCGCCGACTTCGTCGAGCAGCAGTCGGAGCGCGCGCAGGTGCTCGCCGAGCGGTCCGCCGCGCGCGTCGACCGGCGCGATCGACGCGAGGCCGGCGGCATCGCGCACGAAGGCGCTGCGTGAGCGCCGGCTGGCGCTGGTCGGACGGGCGCTCGTACGTGTTGCCCCACGCCTCGGCAAAGTAAGTCGCGCGCGGGTTGAACTTGATGAAGTCCCAGTCGTGCGCGCGGTACGCGTCGAGCGTCGCCGCGACGAGTTCCTCGGCGCTCCACTCGCGCAGGAAGTCGTGGCCCCAGAGCGACGCCGGCGCGCGGTCGGCCGGCTCGCCGGCGAGCGTGGCGCGCACACGTTCCTTCTTCGTCATCTCAGCCATCGTGCGAGCCTCCGTCTCGATGCGCGCCGCTCGCCGTTGTGGCGGCGCCGGTCGACCGGCGATCGTCGCCGGCCTGGAGTCGCTCGGCCTGCGCGCGCATCATCTTGATGACGCCGAGGCGCCGCGTGATCCAGAGGTTCAGCCCCGGCCACAGCTCGCCCAGCGCGAGCAGCGGCCGGATCGGCCCGGAGGTGACGTACGCCAGCGGCGCGCCAGCGATTGCCTTCATCACAGCGTCGGCTACCTTCTGCGCAGGCACCTCCTTGAGCATCGACGGCGCCTTCAGCCCTTGCGTCACCCACATCCCCGCCTCGCCGACGTAGCCTGGGCACACGGCGCTGCACCGCACGCCGGTGCCGTCGAGCTCCATGTTCAGCGAGCTGATCAGGCCGATCAATCCCGCTTTCGTCGCCGAGTAGATGGCGCCGTATGGCTCGCCGGACTTGCCGGCCAATGATGACACCTGCACCACGACGCCGCGCCGCCGCTCGATCATCTCCGGTAACACGAGCTTGGTCAGCCAGATCGGCCCGCTCAGGTTCGTGCGGACGATGTCGTCGACCTGCGCGAACGACTGATCGACGAGGCTCGCCGTCAGCTCGATGCCGGCGTTGTTCACCAGGATGTCGATCGGCCCGAGCTCGCGGCGTGCCGTCTCGGCGAGACGCCGCAAATCGTCGAGCGACGAGACGTCCGCCGGCACGGCGATCGCTTTCACGCCGACGGCCTCGCATGCGCGCCGTGTCTCCTCCAGCGTTTCGGCCGAGCGCGCCGCCAGTGCGACGTTGACGCCGCGGCCCGCCAGCGTCTTCGCAATGTAGACGCCGATCCCTTTCGAGGCGCCGGTGACGATGGCGTTGGCGCCGCGCAGATCCTTCATGGTGCACCTCCGTGTGGGTCAGGCAGGGATCATACATCGGAGGAGGTTGGAAGGGGGAAGCAGGACGCGGGAAGCGGGAAGGCGGAGGGTAAAGCAGTGAGCAGAAAGGGCGGGAATGCAGAGCGGGTAGCTGACGCCGATGGCTGAGAGCTTGCTCAAGCGATGCCGAGTTGGCCGGCGCGGACGAGCGCCTCGATCCGGCTGTGGGCGCCGAGTTTCTGCCGCAGGCGGTCGGCGTGGTTGCGGACAGTCGCCCTGCTGAGGTTGAGGCGCGACGATTTCGTTGCCCATGCCCTGTCTGCAGGCGACGCGATTCACACCGGACGTGCGACCGGCGGCGGCCCGACGATCTCGCATCCGAAACGCTCGGCGAGCCGCGCGAGCCGAGCCGGGAACTCCGGATCTGCTGGTGGGGGCGCGCCCTCCTCCCAGAGTTCCTGCGTCTCACGGAAGAAGTTCTCGAAGCCGGCCGGTGATGTGATGCTCAACAGCCTGGCCGTGGCGCTCTCCACGAGGAACGAGTGCGGGATATCCCGGTAGAGGTAGGCAAGCCCGCCCGGACCCAGCACGGTCTCCTCGTCGCCCGCGAAGAACCGCACGCGCCCCTCCAGAACGTAGAAGGCCTCCTCCTCGCGGTGGTGCGTGTGCATCGGCGGCGCGTAGCCTCGTTCAAGGGACTCCTCCGCGAGGCCAAGTCCGGTCCCCCAGTCCGCACCAGCCTTGAGTGTCAGCCATTGGCCTAGGTGCCACACCCGCGTTCCATCTTGCATGATGTGCGCCTGTGCGCCCGGGGTGCTCATGGCGGATTCCTCCTGTGTTGCGATGATGTATAAATAGTCAGAGGTTTTGTCTTTGCCACTGGCGATGGTAAGAGAGACTGACTATACATGTCAAATAGATCGCGGCGGCACTCGAGACGGCGACCGCCGCCGCGAATGATCGGTGCGCTACTGCGCATCCCGTTCGAGCACGTCACGGAGCGCGTTTATGCATCGCTGGACAGCGCCGGATTTGACGACATCTCTCCGGCGCATTTCGCTGTGTTCCAGCATCTGCCGCCCGACGGCGCCCGCCAATCCGTTCTCGCTGAGCGTGCGAAAATGCGCAAACAGTCGATGGGTTATCTCGTCCGTCATCTCGAGTCATGCGGCTACCTCGAGCGCGTCGCCGATCCCGATGACAAGCGCGCGCAGCTCGTACGGCAGACGGCACGCGGGCGCGAAGTCGAGCGCGTCGCGCGGCGCGCAATCGCCGGCGTTGAACACGAATGGCTGGAATTGCTAGGCCCGGTCCGATTCTCGGTGTTCCGCCGCACGCTAGAAACGATCTCGGCTCACGCCGAGGCGCGCGAAGCTTAGACCATTTGGCATGAGCGGCGCGAGGGCAAGGGACGTGGGCGCACTGACCGAGCGCCCTTCCGCATCGGCAGACGGTGAGGTGTTTGGAGCCTCCGTCCGCCGCCTGGGGCTCGTCGGTTAGGCGATGCCGAGTTGGCCGGCGCGGACGAGCGCCTCGATCCGGCTGTGAGCGCCGAGTTTCTGGCGCAGGCGGTCGGCGTGGTTGCGGACAGTCGCCCTGCTGAGGTTGAGGCGCGCGGCGATGGCGCTGGTACTGAGGCCCTGACCGACGAGTCGCAGCACCTCCAGTTCGCGAGTCGTGCTCGGCGCCTTCATCATCGACCCGAAGGACAAGGTCGCCTACCCGCCGTACGACCGCGATTACATCATGGTGCTGAACGACCTGAACCTCGGCTTCACGATCAACGGCAAGGGCTTCCCCGCTACCGACGCGCTCGTCGCCAAGAAGGGCGAGAAGGTGCTCGTGCGGTGGCTCAACGAAGGCACCATGAACCACCCGATGCACCTCCACGCATGCCGATGAGGGTGTTCGCGAAGGACGGCTGGGCGCTGTCCTCGCCGATCACCTGCGACACGATCGACGTCGCGCCCGGCAACCGCTGGGACTGCATCATCGAGGCCACGGAAGCGGGTGTGTGGGCGTTCCATTGCCACATCCTCAGCCACGCCGAGAGCGAGAAGGGGATGTTCGGGCTCGTGACGGCCCTGGTCGTCCAGTAGGCGGTTCCTGGCTGGGTCCCCCGACCCGCGTGTCGATGGCGCGCCGCGGCAAGCTCCCTCTGCCACGGCGTCGCTACGTCCGGCCGCTGTAGACGGCGAACATGCCGCTCTTGTAGGCGCAGTCGACGTCGGCGAAGCCAGCCTCCTCGAGCCAGCGCAACTGATCGATCAGGGTCGACGGCCGGTCGTGCTTCTGGCGCTCCTGCGCCGCGGCGAGATCTTCCTCCGATGCGCCGAGCTGCCGCACGGATGCCAACCACGCTGCGTGATTGCGCTCCTCGACCGCCGGCGTCGCGCCGAGCACCTGGTCCGCGTTGATGAAGACGCCGCCGGGCCGGAGCGCATCGCGGACGCGGCGGAACAGTTCCATCTTCCCGGCGTCGCTGAGGTGGTGGATCGACAGGCACGAGACGACGACGTCGAACGTGCCGGGCAGCTCGCCCGCCGCATAGTCCATCACGGCGTACGTGAACTTGGACGGGTCGCTCGCGAACCGCTGGCGCGCGCGGTCGAGCATCTCGCCCGCGACGTCGATGAGCGTGAGATGGGCGCTCGGGAATGCCTCGGCGAAGAACGTGGCCATCAAGCCCGTGCCGGCTCCCAGGTCGAGGACGTCGATCGCATCGTACCGGCCGAACGGCGCCAGTTCGACGGCGGCGCGGTAGAAGTCGTCGAAGCAGGGAATGAGCTGCCGTCGCGAGCGGTCGTACGTCGAGGCGGTAGCATCGAAGGAAGAGCCGACGTTCATTGCGGCAGAGTAGCGGTTCGGCACCTGCGAGAACACGCATTGAGCCCGGGAGATACCTCCGTCGCGAAACGCGGCCATAGGTCACGTTGGCGGGGGGACATCCGCCACGTATATCCAGTCCCTTACGGCTTATTCCCATCGACGGCGCAGTGAGCGAAGCTGACGAGGACCCCGAGTTGTGCCTACACCTTCAGGTGGGGAGCTCCGCGCACGATACACTGTCAGGGCGGAGAGGACGCCGCTCGGGGACTCCCTGGAGGTGCCTCGTTGATGAACCCCGCCACGCGCGCCGGCGCCACGTATCCCGGCATTCCCAGCACGATAGACGGCTCCGGCGCCGTCGCGTACGTCGACACCCACATCACGCAGGGTGCCTGCTCCTACCCGATATCACCTTCGAGCGGGATGGGGGAGGCTTACGAACTGGCCGTGGCCAACGGCGAGCATAACCTGTGGGACCAGCCGCTGGCCTTCCTGGAGCCGGAGTCGGAGCACAGCTCGGCGTCAGCCTGCGAGGGGTTCGCCGCTGCAGGCGGCCGCGTGAGCAACTTCACATCCGGCCAGGGCCTCATCCTGATGAAAGAGGTCCTGTACACGATCGCCGGCAAGCGGCTGCCGGTCGTGTTCCACATCGGCGCGCGGGCGCTGACGTCGCAGTCGCTGAACGTGCACGCCGGCCACGACGACGTGATGGGCGTCGCCGACGCCGGCTGGGGGATGGTGTTCGGCATCAACGCGCAGGAGGCGGCCGACCTGGCGGTCATCGCACGGCGAGTTGCCGAGGACTGCAAGACGCCGTTCTTCAACGTCCAGGACGGCTACCTGACGACGCACACGATCGAGAACGTGCTGCTGCCCGAGCCCGAGCTGATGCGCGAATTCGTCGGCTCGCCCGATGAGCATGTCGCGGCCGTCTTTGACCCGGAGACGGGCGTGCAGTCGGGGGTCGTGCAGAACCAGGACAGCTACATGAAGGGCAAGATCGCCCAGCGGTCGTACTACGACCGGATCGCCGACATCCTCTCGGCGCGCATGGCCGAGTACGGCGAGATGACGGGCCGCGCGTACGATCTGACGAGCGAGTACCGGCTCGACGACGCTGAGTACGGCATCGTCGCGATGGGATCCGCCGTCGAGACGGCGATGGCCACGGCCGACTGGCTGCGCGAGCACCAGGGCATTCGGCTCGGCGTGCTGGGCGTGACGTCGTTCCGGCCGTTCCCGGGCGCCCGCATCGTCAAGGCGCTGTCGCATGTACGCGCGTTCACCGTGCTCGAGCGGGTGGACGTGCCGCTGGCGCAGTCGAACCCGCTGACCGCCGAGATCAAGTCCGCGTTCGCCGATGGGGCGACGCGCGTCGCCGGCTATCCGCAGATCGACCGCATCCCGGACATCTACTCCGGCATGGGCGGCCTCGGAGGGCGCGACATCAGGCCGCGGCACATCGTCGCCATCGCGCACAACATGATCGAAGGCGGGCGGCGGCTGTTCACCGTCGGCATCGCACACCCGCTGGCGATCCACGCTGACGAGCGCCCGGACATCCGGCCCGCGGGCGCGTTCTCGATGCGCGGCCACTCCGTGGGCGGCTTCGGGTCGATCACGACGAACAAGCTCATCGCGCAGGTAGCGGCGGACCTTTTCGGGCTGCAGGCGCAGGCCTTCCCGAAGTACGGCGGCGAAAAGAAGGGCCTGCCGACGACGTACTTCCTGACGCTCGCCGACCAGCCGATCCGCACGCACTCTGAACTGGAGTCCGTCGACCTCGTCATCGTTAACGATGCGAATGCGCTGCGCGGCGACGCGCTCGACGGCCTGGCGCAGGGCGGCACCGTGTTCGTGCAGTCGCCGCATACGACGCCAGAGACCGTCTGGGAGGCTATCCCTTCGCACGCGCGGACGCAGATCCTCGAACGTGAGTTGCGGGTGCTAGCGCTCGACACCGCCGCCATCGCGCGATCGGTAGCGACGAGCCCCGACCTGGTGGTGCGGATGCAGGGCATCGTGATCCTCGGCGTCTTCCTGCGGGCGACGCGCTACGTGAAGGACGCCGGCATCCCGCACGACGACCTGATGCAACGCATCGAGCAGTTCTTACGCAAGCAGTTTGCGCGCCGGAGCGAGCAGGTGATCCAGGAGAACCTCACCTGCATCCGGCGCGGCTACGATGAGGTCTTTGAAGTTCCGGGGCGCGTGATGGACGAGCGGCGCGTGGCACGGGCGGGGTAATGGCAGCGGGGTGGAACTGAGGTAGTGATGCGCGATCGCGGAGAGCCGATCGAACTGGTGCCCGTCGTGGCGCCCGGCGCCGAATTCCGGGAGTGCGTCGTCGGCGCGTACAACCGCGGCACAGCCGAGTGGGAGCTGCCGGCTGATGCTGCGACGGCGACGAGCCTGGTGCCGCCGGGCACGGGCGCGGAGCGCGACTTCGGCTACGTGGCGCCGACGATGCCTGCGTTCATGGCGGAGCGCTGCGTGGGCTGCATGGAGTGCGTGACGGCGTGCCCTGACACGGCGATCCTCGGCAAGGTGCTCGAACCGGCGACGCTCGAGAGCGAGTTGGCCGGCGTCGGCGACGCCGAGACACGCGTGCGCGCGCGCCATCGGTTCGGCAAGACCGCGAAATACTGGGACGCGGCCGAGAAGCGCGGCGAGGCGCCCGGCCTGTTCGGCATCTTCGTCGACCCGACGAAGTGCAAGGGCTGCGGTGAGTGCGTCGAGGTCTGCGGCGTCCACAACGCGCTCGAGATGCAGTCGAAGACGCCGCAGTGGCTCGAGCAGGAGCGGCAGGACATCGCGACCTTTCGGGCGCTGCCCGAGACGCCGGCGCACTTCGCCGAGGACCGCACGCTGATCGACATGATGCTGACGGAGCGTTCGCAGCTGTACGTCGGCGGCGCCGGCTCGTGCATGGGCTGCGGTGAGGCGACGGCGATCCGGATGATGCTCGCTGCGACCGGCTTTGTGCACGGCAAGGAGAGCATCGGCATCGTCGCGGCGACCGGCTGCAACACGGTGTACGGCGCGACGTACCCGTACAACCCGTACGTCGTGACGTGGACCAACTCGCTGTTCGAGAATGCGCCGGCGATGGCGATGGGCGTCCGCATGCGCTGGGACCAGCAGGGCTGGCACGACAAGCGGCTGTGGACCCTCGGCGGCGACGGCGCGATGTACGACATCGGCTTCGGCTCGCTGTCGCGGCTGCTGGCGTCGGGGATGGACATCAAGGTGCTGGTGCTCGACACGCAGGTGTACTCGAACACCGGCGGCCAGGCGTCGACGTCGTCGTTCCTGTCGCAGGACGCGAAGATGGCCGCCTCCGGCCGGGTGCGTCACGGCAAGAGCGAGCGCCGCAAGGAGCTGGCGACGATCGCGATGATGCACCCTGACGTCTTCGTCGCGCAGACCATCACGTCGGACTACAACCACTTCTACCGCGCGATCATCGCGGCGAACGAGTACCCGGGACCAGCGCTGATCAACGTCTACACGCCATGCCAGCCCGAGCACGGCATCGGCGACGATATGGCGTCGCATCAGGCGAAGCTCGCGCGTGACTCACGCGCGTTCCCGGTGTTCGTGCACGACCCGCTCGCGGGGTCGACGCTGGCCGAGCGGATCAGCCTGCGCGGCAACCCGGCGATCAAGCAAGACTGGTACACGCACCCTCGCACCGGTGATCCGGTCGACTTCGTGTACTTCGCCCGCAGCGAGGGACGCTTCGCGCGCCACTTCGACGGCGAAGGCAAGCCGGATGCGGCGCTTCTGGCCGGCCAGGAGGACCGCCTCGCGAACTGGCGTCAGCTGCAGCAGCTGGCCGGAGTCGCGTAGGGGTCGGGACGGCGTCCTCGGCTGGAGCCGCTGCGCAGCCGCACCGGACGGCGGAGGGTGTTCGCTTCGGCGTCAGGGCCGCTTGCATCAGGCGGCGGTAGAATTCAACATAACGCTGCTCTCCCCGCAGGAGGCACCGCCATGCGCCAGCGACTTCTGGCGATCCTCGCTCCGTCGATCGGCGTCGCGCTTCTGTTCGGCGCTGCGCCGTCGTGGCCGCACACATCGCCTTCGCCGACTGCCGCCGTGGCGGCCGGCGACCCCGTCGTCCTGGCGGCGGGCGACATCGCCTCATGCACGTCAAGCGGGGATGAGGCGACGGCCACGCTGCTCGATAACAATCCGGGCGCGACGGTGATCGCGCTCGGCGACAACGCCTACCCGAACGGCGCGCCAACCGACTACTCCGGTTGCTACGACCCCACATGGGGACGCAGTTACTCGCGTACGAAGCCGTCAGCCGGCAATCACGAGTACCTTACGGCCGGCGCCGCCGGCTACTACGGATATTTCGGCGCTGCCGCGGGCGACCCGGCGAAGGGCTACTACAGCTACGACCTCGGCGCATGGCACGTCGTCGTGGTCAACAGCAACTGCGGCGCCGTCGGCGGATGCGGCGCGGGCTCGCCGCAGGGGATCTGGCTGCGCGCCGACCTCGCGGCCCATCCCGCCGCCTGCACGCTCGCGTACTGGCACCATCCGCGGTTCAGCTCGGGCTCGACGCACGGCGACAACACATCGGTGCAGCCGATCTGGCAGGCGCTGCAAGACAATGGCGCCGACGTCATTCTCAACGGCCACGAGCACAATTACGAGCGCTTCGCGCCGCAGACGGCCACGGGCGTGGCTGACCCGACCGGCATCGTTGAGTTCGTTGTCGGCACGGGCGGCGACAGCCACTACGGATTCGCCACGCCGGAGGCCAACAGCCTCGTCCGCAACAGCGATACGTTCGGAGTACTCCAGCTCACGCTGCACGCGACGTCATATGGCTGGAGGTTCTTGCCAGTCGCCGGGAAGACCTTCAGCGACAGCGGCTCGGCCAACTGCAACGCGCCGGCCAGCGACTCGGACGGCGACGGCATCGCGGACGACGCCGACAACTGCCCGACCGTCCCGAACGCGGATCAGGCCGACAGCGATGCGGACGGCCTCGGGGACGCCTGCGAGGCCTCCGTGTACGGCACCAGCCCGTCGAACCCCGACACGGACGCCGACGGCTGCAGGGACGGCCCGGAGGTGCGGACATATCCTGGGCTCGATCCGCTCGACCGGTGGGACTTCTACAGCGTCCCCGTTCCGGCGCTGATCGCGGCGCCGAATCCGCAGGGCGAGACGAGAGACAGCGCCGTCGGCGCAGGCGATGCGCAGGCGGTCTTCGCCTACTTCAAGGCGAACGCGAAGGCGGGGTCGACGGTCTACGAGCAGGACCTGAACGGCGATGGCATCAAGGACGGCATCGAGTACGACCGCTCGGTCGCCGGCCCCGGCAGGAGTGGGCCGCCGGACGGTGCGGTGGGCGCAACCGAGGCGCAAGTGGCGTTCGCCCAGTACAAGATCGGCTACCACTGCTAGCCGATCGCCAGACCTGCCCCATTCGAAGGGTACCGAACGAAAGGCCGTTCGAACTGCCAAGGGAGGACAACTCCTAGAGATTCTGACAGGGCGCCTGCCGTTCGCGCTACTCTAATCGGCCCACCGGCGATGAACGCAGTGATGCGTGGCATGCGCGGGGGAGAGCAACCACGACGGCCATGGCGCCGTGGGCGCGGAATCCGATCCGGCAACGGCGGGGAAGCTCGAAAGCGGCGATCCAACGGGGACAACCGAATTGTAATTTGGCTCCCTGGGCAGGACTCGAACCTACAACCAATCGGTTAACAGCCGATTGCTCTACCATTGAGCTACCAGGGAATGCGCCCCGGAATCGCTTCCGGCGCCGCATGGTATCGAATCGCCTCCTCGTGTCTCAAGGTGCTGCCGATGGCTGTGCCCGAGCCGGTGTCTGCGCATCCTCGTTTTCCCACGCCCGCCGCGCCGATATACTCCGCCGGACTCCGCGACGACATGAAGGAGCAGCGATGGCTGTCAAGTGGATCAGGGTTGCCCCGTACATCGAGGACGGTTTCGCGGCACAGGGCCGCGTCGAGCGGTCGAGCATCGTCGACGCGGCGTACGACGCCGCCGCGGAGGACGACATCGTCGACACGCTGGATGCGCTCGGTTCGCGCGTGTTCAGCAGCGTCGCCGAAGCGAAGCAGTTCCTCGCGTCGCAGGGCCTCGTCGAAGACTGACGATCAGTTCCAGCGCAACAGCAACTGACAGAGCCGTAAGAGCAGCCGCGTGCTGTCCAGCGGCAGCACCTCCGGCCGCTGGCTGAGCTTCGGCTGCACGTGCTCAAGCAGGCGCAGTTCGTCGAAATGCTCGTTCGGCCGGGCGCCGATCGGCGCCTTCAGCCGCGGTGACTCGGCTTCAGGTCGTCGAGTTTGGCGATGGCCTCGGCCGGCAGCCGGCCGGCCAGTTGGCCAATCTAATCAGCCGCCGCCCGGGACGACGTGCGAGCGCGCATCGTGTGGCCGCTATAATCGAGGCCCATGCACATGCTCCGGCCAGGCCTGCAACTGCTGCTCGTTGTGTCGCTGCTGGCGTTTGCCGCGGCCAACGGCGCGCTGTACGGTGGCGTCTTCGTCGGCGAGCACGCGATCAACGTGCAGAAGGTGTCGGCATCGGCTCGCGGGGCGGCGCCGCCCGGCCGGGGAGTCGCCGATCCCAACACGGCGACCAACTCCGCCGCCTTTGCCGCGAGCCGCGCCGAGATGGACGACAGCGCCAACCTTCCGGGCCGTTTCGTGCCGACGCAGGGGCGCCAGCACCTGTCGCCGTACCCGTTCAACAACCGCGTGCCGTTCTGCGACCCCGACCGCGTCGCCGACGACTGCTACGCCTCGAACCCGCCGACGTCCGGACTGCACCTGCCCGTGCAGGGCGTCGTCCAACTCCCCGACGGCCACAAACTCAAGGTGCCGCCCGAACCCGACATCTACGATTTCGCGATCCCGCGTGAGGTGGTCCCGCACATCGAAGAGCACGCGGGCATCTACATCGGCTACAACTGCTCGAGCGACCCGTGCCGGGCATCGGTCGAGCGGCTCAAGGACCTGGTGGCGCAGGAGAACTCGCTCGGTGCGCGCGTCATCATGTCGCCCGACCCTGATCTCGATGACGACATGATCGGTATGGCGGCGTGGACCCGCGTCGATGACTTCGAGGCGGGCGACTACACCGACGCGCGTGCGCGCGACTTCATCAAGGCGCACAGCTGCCGCTTCGACCCCGAGCATTTCTGCACGACGCCGACGATCAACTGACGTCTTCGCCGTTTCGCTAAGCTGGAACTCCGAGTGAGGAGGCGCGCCATGGCCGACTGGTACGACCACATCGACGACGAGCGCAAGAGCTGGATCGAAGCGCAGCATCTGTTCTTCATCGCGACGGCGCCGGACGCGGATGAGGGCGGCTTCCCGAACCTGTCGCCGAAAGGCCGCAACCTGCTACGCGTGCTCGGCCCGAACCTCGTCGGGTACATCGACTACCCAGGCAGCGGCAACGAGACGGCGAAGCACACCGAGCAGAACGGCCGCGTGACGATCATGCTCTGCAGCTTCGAGGCGACGGCGCGCACGATGCGGCTGTACGGGCGCGGCCGCCGCGTCGACCTCGACGACCCGGACGTGGCGCGCTACCGCGATGCCTTTGGGGCCGACCTGCACCCGTACGCGCGGCAGGCGTTCTTCGTCGACGTGGAGCGCGTGCAGACCTCTTGCGGGTACTCCGTGCCGCGGATGGAGTACGCCGGCGAGCGGGACACGCTCGACCGCTGGTGCGAGCGCAAGCTCGAGCCGCGGGAGATGGTCGACGGGATGCCGCAGCCGGGTCCGCTCCGGGCGAAAGCCAAGCCAACCTCTGCCTGAACGCCGCCATTTACGGGCTGACCTTGTTGGTAAATGAATCTGCCGGGATTTCGTTTTGCCATTTTATTTATCATCGTTCTGGCCGTCTCCACCCGGGCTCGCATTCCGGCGAGCCACCGAGGCGTGTGGGTCCGAAGCGACCGTATCACGGGTTGCGGCTGATCTCGAATGCCGGATGACACTCGGCCAGAGGTCTTCGAGGCGAGCGCTTGTGAAGAATTGCTCAACAGGCGGGCATGATTCAGAATGAGGCGATGACGCAGGACACCATCCCGATCGTCGGCCAGGCGCCGGACATCGACACCGAGGTCGAGCAGAACATCCTGCTCACCGGCGTCGACACCGTCATGAACTGGGCGCGCAGCTCGTCGCTGTGGCCGACGATGTTCGGCCTGGCCTGCTGCGCGATGGAGATGATCGCGACGGCGACGCCTCGCTACGACATCGCCCGCTTCGGCGCCGAGATCTTCCGCGCGTCGCCGCGGCAGTCGGACCTGATGATCGTTTCGGGCACGTGTACGTGGAAGATGGCGCCGGCGATCCGCCGCATCTGGCTCCAGATGCCCGAGCCGAAGTGGGCGATCTCGATGGGCGGTTGCGCCATCATGGGCGGGCCGTTCGCGTACGGGTACAGCGTCGTGCCGGGCGTCAACCTGCTCATCCCGGTCGACGTGTACGTGCCCGGCTGCCCGCCGCGGCCGGAGTCGCTGCTCACCGGCCTGATCATGCTCCAGAACAAGATCATGGACGCGAAGGTCACCGGCCAGCGCGAACGCCCGGAGCCCGACGGCGACTTCAGCCGCTTCCTGCCGGAGAACGACCCGATCCGGCTCGAGCTCGAATCGCTCTTCCCGCCGTTCCCCACGTTCCGCTCGACCGAGAAGGTACTGTAGGGACGAGTTCGTAGTTCTAGTTAGTGGTTGGTAGTTCCCACCCGCCCCACTACTCGCTACCAACTACGAGCTACCCACTATCCGTGGACCCACACGGGCATGCCGATCTCGGCGAACGCGAAGATCGTCGGCTTCGGCGCCGGTGCGGATGCAGCCGTTCGAGACGCGGCCGGTAGAGGCGTCGACGACCTTGCCGCTCTCGTCCTTGAGGAATGAGTGGAAGCCGTTCGACTTGTCGGGATCGAAGCCCACCCAGTCGCTGATGTACGTGTCGTAGGGAGCGTCGTAGGCGAGCTCCTTCCTCATGTTGTAGACGTGGAACAGGCCGGTCTGCGTCGACGCGTAGGCGCCCGTATCGACCTGTGCGCCGACGGCGACGGGCGTGATTTCGCGCACAACGCTGGCGCCGTCCATCAGGCGCACGACGAAGTTCGTGACGTCGACTTCGATCCAGCGTCCGTTGGCCGGCTTGAGGGTGGCGTCGCCGGTTGGCGTGGCCTCGGCCGCGGGCGTCGAGTTGGCGGCTGGCGTCGACTCGGCAGCTGGCGTGGCAGCGGTGCTCGTGCTCGCGGTCGTGCCGGCGGCGGGCGGTGCCGGCGGGGCGCCGGGCTTGCCGCCGAAGATGGTGAGCGCGGCGGTGCTCGATGGCAGCGGCTCGATGGTGACCAACCCCGACTGCGCGCTCGAGTCGGAGCTGCACGACATAACGAGTGCGGTGAGCAGTGCACTGGCGATTAGCGGGAGAATGGAGGCCCGGCTCAAGCTCGAGGGCATGCCTCATGATGACGGCAACGCCCCCGGCGATCCACCTCAGTGACGGCTCGGCGTCTGGATCTCGGGCGACTCGAAGACGACGAGCGTTTCGGGTTCCGCTCGGGTTCCCAGGCGCCCGCGCAATACTTGCGTCGCGACAGGACTCCGTGGTTGGGGGCGAGCAGCCAGGCGAGGCCGAACGATCGCCGTCGCGACGAGGACGATCGTACCGCCAGCCGCGACGTCGCGATGGTACGAGATGAAGAGACCGAGAACACCGGACATCGCGCCGATCGCTGAACTCAGCGCGATCATCACCGGCAGTCGGTCGGTCAGCAGACGCGCGGTGGCGGCGGGCGTGACGAGCATCGCGACGACGAGGATGTTGCCGACGGCGCGGAGCGAGACCACGATCGTGAGCGAAATCAGCACGAGGAGCAGGAGGTCGAGCCAGAATACGGGGAGACCCATCGCCTGGGCGCCGACGCGGTCGAACGACGCGAGCAGGAGTTCCTTGTAGAAGAACAGCAGCAGGGCGACGATGATGGCTCCCACCGCGATGGAGAGCCAGATGTCGGTGTTCGTGACGCCCAGCACGTTGCCGAACAGGAACGAAGCCAGATCGCGCGTGAAGTTCCTTGACGAACTGATCAGGACGACGCCGAGCGCGAAGGTCCCCGCGAACAGCACGCCGATCGCCGAGTCTTCCTTCACGCGACGATTCGTCGCCACGACGGCGATCGCTGCTGACGTGAGCACGCCGAAGATGAGAGCGCCGAAGAAGATGTTGCTGCCCCAGCAGGAAGGCGATCACGATGCCGGGAAAGATGGCGTGCGAGAGCGCATCGCCGATGAACGACAGGCCCCGGAGCACGACGTAGCTGCCAATCGCACCCGTGACCGCGCCGGTGATGATTACCTCGATCAGCGCGCGACGCATGAACTCGTACTGCAGCGGGTCGGTGAACCACTCGATGACGGTCATCAGTCGTGTTGCCCGCCCAGGTTCTCGTGTTCGTGATGGTGGTGAGCGTGGTCGCCCTGGTGGTGCGTGTGCATGAGTTCGTCCTGGCCGACGCGGCCGAGCATGATCACAGGCCCGCCGTAGGTCCTGGACAGGTTGTCGGGCGTGTACGTGTCCTCGAGCGGCCCGTAGGACACCATGCGCTCGTTGACGCAGCACAGGCAGTCGCAGGCGCATGAGGCGCTGACGAGATCGTGCGTGGCCAGCAGCACGATCTTGCCCGCGGCGCGCTGTTCCTCGATGACCTCGCAGGATCACTTCCTGCGTGCTCGCGTCGATGCCGTTCATCGGCTCGTCGAGCAGGAGCACGTCGCCTTCCTGCGCGAGGGCGCGAGCGATGAACACCCGCTGCTGCTGGCCGCCGGACAGCTGGCCGATCTGCGTGCCGCGATATGCGATCATGCCGACCCGCTCGAGCATGCGGTCGACGACTTCGCGGTCGTGGGCGCCGGGCCGGCGTAGCCAGCCGACGCGCGGGTAGCGGCCCATCATCGCGACATCGCGGACGGTGACGGGGAAGTCCCAGTCGACGACTTCGCGCTGTGGCACGTAGGCGATACGCGAGCGCATCTCGGCGATCGGCCGTCCGAAGAGCGAGATCGTGCCGCCGACGACGGGCGCGATCCCGAGGATCGCCTTGAGCAGCGTGCTCTTGCCGCCGCCGTTCGGCCCGATGACGCCGATCACCTGTCCGCGCGCGATATCGGCGGCGACGTTCTTGAGCACGACCTTGCGCTGATACGCGACGGTCAGGTCGCGGATCACGAGGCAGTCCCGGTGGTCGGGCGGATCGATCGCGGGCCGAGGACGGTTGCTCTCATCGCAGGTTCCCGTTGCGCGGAGATCACTTCAACGCGTCCGCGATCTTGCGCGCATTCACGAGCAACATACCATCGACGGTGTCCGCTCCGCTGCCCGGGCTCGCCCAGCGAGTCGGCGTAGAGGTCATCGACGATCTTCACGCCGGCGTCGTTCGCCAGGGTCGTGGCGAGCTTCGGGTTCGCGCTCGACTCGGCGAAGATCGCCTTGACGTGCTCGCGGTTGATCAGGTCCAGCAGGGCCGCCGTGTCGCCGGCCGAAGGCTCGGACTCGGTCGACAGGCTCGGGATCACGGCGCCGACGACCTGGAGACCGAACGCGCGGGCGAAGTAGCCGAGCGCGTCGTGGTTCGTGACGAGCTTGCGGTTCTCCTGCGGGATCTCGTTGATGATCGCCTGCACCTTCTTCTTCGTGTCGTCCAGCTTCGCCTTGTACGCCGAGGCGTTGGACGCGAAGTAGGCGGCGTCGCCCGGGTCGGCTGCGGAGAGGGCGGCGGCGATGTCGTCGACCATCACCTTGTCGTTGTCGGGATCATGCCAGACGTGCGGGTCGTCGATCTCTTTGCCGTCTTCCTCGCCTCTTGCGAGCGTGACACCGTCCGTCACGGTCACGACTGTCGCCTTGCCCCCGGCCTTAAGCGTGTCATCGAGCCACGCGTCGAGTTCGAGGCCGTGGCGCAGGATGACGGACGCGTCCTGGATGGCGGCGAGGTCGCTGGCGACGGGCTCGAACGTGTGGGGATCGGCGCCGGCTGGCACGAGGCCGTGAAGGTTGATCCTGTCGCCGCCGACCTGCTTCGTCAGCGCCGTGATCTGAACGGTCGTCGCGACGACGTTCAGGCGCTTCGCCGCGCGGCGATCCCGTTAGCCGCCGCCCCGGTCGGCGAGGCGCTCTTGCTGTCGCCGCCGCACGCCGCCAGCGCAACGGCGAGCGCGAGTCGCCAAGGAGCAGACCGATACCTGGTATCAGTCGTGTCGAAATGGGCATCGCAAGTCTCCTCTTCCTGATTGCCGCATGAAGTGCTAGCTCTGGTGCGTGACGACGGTGTTCGACGTGGCGCCCTTCAGCAGGCGGCAGGCGTGGCAACGGCCGTAGACCTCGAGCCAGTGGCCCTCGATCTCGTAGTCGGTGGCGCGCGACAGCTCACGGACCAGCGCGCCGACGTCGCAGCGCGTGAAGTCCTCGACGCGGCCGCAGTCGCGGCAGACGAGGTGGTGGTGGTGACCGCGCGTGCTCAGGCGATAGTGCAGCGTGCCGTCGTCGAGCAGCACGCGACAGACGATGTTCAGGTCGAGCAGCAGCTTCATCGTGCGGAAGACCGTCGCGCGGCCGACGTTGCGCGTCGCGCGCAGGACGTCCTCGACGGTGAAGTGGGCCGGTTGCGCGAGCACGGCGTCGAGCACGCGGCGGCGGCTGCCGGTCATGCGATGCCCGCGCATCTCCAGCCGCTCGGCGATGAGGTCGATGTCAGACAGGTGGGCCTCCCGCATCTTGATACGTTGTCTCACTCTAGGTGAGACGGCATCTCAGTGTCAACACCCCGGGGGGTGGCGATCGGCGCCTGACTATGGATGAATTTGGAGACTGCTAGCCGCCGGGCTGCGCGCCCGGCAGCACGTCCTGCACCGTCACGTGGGCTGCGACGAGCGCATCCTGCCGGTCGTTGAGGTGGCCGCTGGCGACGATGCGGTCGGACACGCGGACCTCGCTCAGCGTGATCGTGCCGCCGCTGACGCGCCGGATGACCGTCGATGAGTCGACCGCGATCTTCCTCACCGGCGCGCCCGACAGGCGGTCGATCAGGATCGTGTTCGTGGCGGCGCTGACGCTGCCGACGATGCCGGTGACCTCGTCGACGGTGCCCGCATCGGCCGCGCCGGAAATGGGCGTGCGTGCCGCCGAGGTGGTCGAGGCAACCGGCGACTTCGCAGAGGCGGCTGTCGGCGAGAAGCTCGTCGTCGGTGACGCAGACGGCGTCGAACTGCCGCCGCAGCTCCACGCGAGGACGGCGAGGATGACGATGGCCGGAATCAGGAGTGCGCGCATGGCGGCAAGGTACCGGATCGGCTGACGCCTCGCGAACCGACGCCGATCAACACCCACTACGACGGGCGGATGAGCAGTACCGGCACCTTCGCCTGCAGCATGCGGTCGGCCGTGCTGCCGAGCGCCG
Organism: uncultured Chloroflexia bacterium; assembly: GCA_963840385.1. Classification (GTDB taxonomy): domain Bacteria; phylum Chloroflexota; class Dehalococcoidia; order DSTF01; family JACRBR01; genus CAYJMJ01. The sequence goes on from CAWIYS010000001.1 coordinate 528,165, forward strand.
CGCGAGCGAAGCCGCCGCGGGCGTGCGTCGTCATGACGACGAGGTCGACCTTCTGCTTGTCGCAGACGTCCATCAGGCCGTCGGCGACGGCGCCGCGCACGATGAATGCGTCCACCGGCACGCCCTTGACCTCCGATTCCTTGCGCGCGAGGTAGGCCTTCGCGCCGGCCTCGAGTTCTTCGTCGATCTGCGGGATGTAGGCGTCCGGAAGGCTGTACGGATACGTCTGCACCGCCCAGCCGACGACGCGCACGAGCGTCAGCCGTGCACCGAGCGCCGTCGCGAGTTCCGTCGCGACGGGCAGCGCCGCTTCGGACAGGGTCGATCCGTCGAGCGGCACCAGGATGTGCTTGAGCGCGACCTCGGCCGCGGGACGCTGCAGCGCGTGCGGGCCGACGACGACGAGCGGCACGGTCGCCTCGCGCACGAGGCGGCCCGCCGTGCTGCCGTACACCCATCGGCCGACGCCCGAGCGCCCGTGCGTGCCGATGACCAGCAGCCGCGCCTGCGTCGTCTCGGCCGCCTTCAGTATCTCTTCGGACGCGTTGCCGGCTATGACGTGGGTTTCGACCTTGACGTCGGCGCCGAGTCGCGCGCGCACGCCTTCGAGGTACTCGGTGTAGTGCGCGTTCGCCTTCTGCTCGATCTCGAGCGCCATGGCCGGGAAGTCGGTCCCCAGCTCGGACTCCGTCCCCTCCCACGCGGTGATGAGCACGATGCGCTCGCCGAGCGCGCGCGCGAACGCCGCGCCGTACGCCAGCGCGCCCTCGGCGAGCTGCGAACCATCGAGCGGGATCAGGATCGGACCGCGGTCGCGCATGACTCCTCCTTGCACTGCGACGAGTGTACCGCCCCCGGGCGACGGCGGCGGGGCACGGCCGTACTCCGCCGGATGCCGATCGTCATGTGCCCCGCGCCGCTACCTGCGGCCGATGCGGAACGACTCGACGATCGACCAGCCGGCCGGGACGGCGAGCGACGCCGCAACGAGCTTGGCGAGGTCGCCCGCGACGAACGGCCAGAGGCCGTAGTCGAGCGTCGTGCTCCACGAGATCGACTTGTGGACGATGGCGAACTGCTGGTGCAGCCAGATCAGGCCGGGGACGTACATGATGGCGTTCCCGAGCAGCATCGGCAGCACGATCCAGCGCGAGCGGTCCCAGCCGCGCTCCGCGAACCAGCCGACGACGTACGCGGCGACGATGAAGCCGAACAGGAAGCCGCCAGACGGCGTCGCGATGCCGGCCCAGATGCCGGCGTGGCCCTGCGCGAAGACGGGCAGGCCGGCTGCGCCCTCGGCCAGGTAGGCGATCATCGTCGCGGCGGCGAGGCGGCTGCCGTACAGGGCGCCGATGAGCAGCACGGCGAACGTCTGTCCCGTGATCGGCACGGTGCTGAACGAGAACTGGTGGCTGAAGCGGGCCGAGATCGCCATCAGCGCCGTGCCGCCGGCCACCAGCACGATGTTCGACGGCCAGGAGTCGGGCATGACGCGTGCCGAGAGGGTGTTGGTGCGCAGTGCGCTCAGGGTGCTCATCGTTCCTCCGGGTGTGAAGGGACGCCGCCTGCGCGCGCGTCCCCGCGCATGATTCGGAACAGAACCGTGAGGGTCAAGGCGGCATCTCGGCAAGCCGGGCCGCCGTGGCGCAGATCGGCGCGCGCTTTCGATTCATCCAGTGGGCGGATTGGGAGTTCGTGTGCGAAGTGCGGTGGCCTCGATCGGCTTGCGCTACAATGCGCGCGAGTTGAAGGGTGGTGTGTCTGGCGTGATCCCCGCATGAAGTGGCTGCCCAGCCCTGAAACCAGGGCGGCCGTCGTTGGCAATCCCGTGTTCCTGGCCGGACTGGCGGTCGTGGCGTTGCTCGGGCTCACGGCGGCGACGCTCGTCGTCGTCGACAGCGTGCGCGGCAGCAGCGGCGGCGGTACGCCGACCGTCGCCGTGCAGGCGATGACCACCACGACGACGACGCCGGGCCCGCTGGCGAAGACGGCTGCGGCGGGCGGCGTCACCGGCACGACGACGCGCATCGCCGCGGTGCGGCAGGCGCCGGGCGCGCGCACGCCGGTCCTCGGAACGCTCGACGTTGGCAATGACGTCGTGATCGACGGGCGTTCGACGGACAGCAAGTGGTATCGCGTCATCTTCCCGCCGGACTCCGAGCTGCACGGCTGGGTGTCGGCCGACCTGCTCGAGGTGGTCGGCGACCCGTCGACGCTCGTCGTGGCGACCGCCGAGCCCGCCGTCGTCGTCGACCTGCCGACTGCGCCGCCGGCGGCGCTCACAGCGGCAGCAATTCAGCGCACGCCCACGCCGGACACTTCGCCCACGGCGACGCCGACGGTCGACGACCAGTTGCCGGACCTCGTCATCGGCACGACGCCGACGCTGGTCGATGGCAAGCTGTTCGTCACGGTGGTGAACGAGGGCCGAGGTGTGGCGACGGGCGACCTGGTTGTGGCCGTGTTCACGACGGACGGCCAGACGTTGCTCGCCGGGGCTACGCTGCCGAGCTTCAATCTGGAGGCGGGGCGCAGCATCGACATCGGCACCGGCTATGCGGTCACGCAGAACCAGACGCTGCTGCTGATCGTCGACCCGAACGGGGAAATCAAGGAAACCGACGACACCAACAATCGGACTACGGTGTCGATTAGCATCGGCGGCGACGTGGCGACGCCGACCAGCGACGTCCCAATCGAGCCCCCGCCGACGGACACGCCGGAGCCGTAGGCAGCAGCCAGGCCTTGTGGAAATGCCACCGGCCCGGCGTTACAATGGGCCGACTCCTGCAACAACAGCCGCATACATTACCCATCGGGCGAGGACCGCCGGCACACGATGGTACGCACTCCGAAGTCGGCCCTGCGGCGAACGTCTCGCGGACGCGACGGCGATGCCTCGTCGCCCGACCGGTTCGGGGCCTGGCGCTCGACAAGCACCGTCGCGGCGGAATGTAACCATCGTGCCGAACGGGCGTTCCTTGTGGTAGGCCGGCGAATATGAGCGTCGTCGAAGAGATCAAGCAGCGCGTAGACATCGTCGACCTCGTTTCGCAGTACGTGACGCTGAAGCGAGCCGGCCGCGACTACATGGCGCCGTGCCCGTTTCATGCGGAACGGACCCCGTCGTTTCATGTGAGCCCGGCGAGGCAAAGCTGGCACTGCTTCGGCGCGTGCGGAACTGGGGGAGACATCTTCTCGTTCGTCATGAAGAAGGAAGAGGTCGAGTTCCGCGACGCGCTGCGGATCCTCGCCGAGCGCGCGGGCGTCGAGCTCGAGTCGCGCCGCGACCCGCAGGAGGACGCACGCCGCGCCCGGCTGTTCGAGGCCAACGAGAGCGCCGCTGCCTTCTTCCACGCTCAATTGCTCGCCGGACGGCCCGTAGAAGATGCCGCATCGAACGAAGCGGCTGTCGCGAGCGACTACATCGCCGAGCGCCACCTGACGGCGAAGTCCGTCGAGCAGTTCCAGCTCGGCTACGCCCCGAACAGCTGGCAGGCGCTGACCGAGCACCTGGGCGCCCGTGGCTTCTCGAACGCCGAGATCGTGGCCGCCGGCCTCGCCATCGAGGGTGAACGGGGCGTCCACGACCGTTTCCGCCACCGCCTCATGTTCCCGATTCGGGACGAACGGGGCCGGGTGGCCGGATTCGGCGGCCGGATGCTGCCCGGCGAGGCGCTCGGCGCCGTCGAGCACCCCGCAAAGTACGTGAACACGCCTCAGACGCCGATCTTTGATAAGGGGGCGATTCTCTTCGCGCTCGACCTCGCGAAGGATGCCATCCGGAGCGAGGGACGGGCGGTGATCGTCGAGGGATACATGGACGCCATCGCGGCGCACGAGCACGGATTCGGCAACGTCGTCGCCTCGATGGGCACGGCGCTCACGGAGCGCCAGGTGACGCTGCTGAAGCGCCACACGCGCAACCTCGTGCTCGCGCTGGACGCCGACGCGGCCGGCGCCGAGGGCATGCTGCGCGGCGGCGATGTGCTCGACACGGCATTACCGCACGAGAACGTGCCGGTGCCGGACTGGCGCGGCATCGTCCGCATGCAGGAGAAGCTGGCGGCCGACATCCGCGTGCTCGTCATGCCGGGCGGGCAGGATCCGGACGATGTGATCCGCAATCAGCCCGGAGCTGTGGGTCGAGCTGGTCAATGGCGCGCGGCCGTTTCTCGACTTCCAATTCGACGCCGTGAGCGGCAAGCACGACCTCGGCGTGCCGCGCGAGCGCTCCGCTGTATCGGCCGAGCTGCTGCCGCTCGTTGCGGCGATCCCGGATCGCGTGCTGCAGTCGCACTACCTGCAGCGCCTCGCGCGCCTCGTGCAGGTCGACGAGTCGACGTTGCGCCTCGAGATGCGGCAGCCGGCGCGCCCGCGCACGCTGCCTGCCGTGGCCGCAGAGGCGACGGCGCCGCGCCGTCAACAAACGCCTCGCGATCGCCCGGAAGAGTTTTGTCTGGCTTTGCTTTTCCGCTATCCTGTGGCGCGCACCGAGGGGATCGGGATCTCGCCTGATCTCTTCGGCCACAGCGAGAATCGTGCGCTGTTCGAGACATGGGTCGGTTGGGCGGACACTGGGGAGCCGTTCGAGACGTCGCTCACTCCGGACTTGCGTCCACAGTACGAGCGCATCATCAATCTCGGTCTTCCAGCTTACGACGACGACACCGTCATCAAAGCTCTGCACTCCGCGGTGTGGGGCATCGAGCAGCAGCGATTGCGGCTGGCGAAGCGCGCGAGCGCGGCGGTGTTCGCCGACATGCCGGTGGACGATGCCGCATCGGTCGCCGAGCGCGCGCAGGCCGCCTGGCAGGCAGGCGGAGCTGACGCCGTGGAGAACGCCGAAGACGAGGTCGATCCCGCAGCGGCCTTTCTCGGCGACATGGAAGCAGGGCTGAAGGTTCATCAACGGTTACTGAAGCAGCACAATGCCGAGCGCCCCGCCCGGTGAGGTGGTGAATGAGCGGTAAGTACCGGGACCAGTCTGCCGCCACGTTGAGCGACGACGCGGCGGAACAGCACGCGGACGTGTTGGTCGAGGGCGACGACGCACCGAGCGACGTGTTCGCGCGGCTGGCGGAAACCGTCCCCGCTCTCGGCGCGCACCGCAACGGGGCGATCGCCGTCGATCCTTGGGCCGCGGGGCCCGAACGGGAAGAAGTCGACGACGACGAGCCCGAGGCCGAGAAGGAGTCGGTCCCGCTCGAAGAGCAGGAGGGCGTCGACGACCCGGTCCGCATGTACCTGCGGGAGATCGGCAAGGTCTACCTCCTCTCCGGCGCCGACGAGAAGCGGCTCGCGCGCCAGATGGAAGAAGCCAAGCATATCGACGCGATCGAGAAGCGCTGGCTCGCCGACAAGCATCGCGCCCCCTCCGGCCAGGAGATCCTCCTCACCCTCATCGAGCAGTACCACGCGGCACTCAAGTACGTGAAGTTCATCAGCAAGGACATCGGCCTGCAAGGCGTCCGCGGTGTCCGACCTGATCTCGAACCAGACGTGGCGCAACACCGTCGACGCGGAGATGGACTTCGAGCTGGCGGGCCGCCTCGCCGCGCACATGCACGTCGAGCAGCTGGACGCCGAGCAGTCGATCGTCAAGCTGTCGATCATCACCCACATCCTGCAGCCCGAGCACATCAAGACGATCGCCGGCTACTACGGCAGCGAGAAGGACCTGTTGCCGCCGCCGTGGGATCGGCTGACGAAGCGCTGCAAGGAAGAGGAAACGCTCCGCGACTACTTCAACACCGTGAAGCGCGACGGCTTCCGCGCGGAGAAGCAGCTGACCGAGGCGAACCTCCGCCTCGTGGTGAGCGTCGCGAAGAAGTACATCGGCCGCGGCATGTCGCTCCTGGACCTGATCCAGGAGGGCAACATCGGCCTGATCCGCGCCGTCGAGAAGTTCGACTACCGCAAGGGCTACAAGTTCAGCACCTACGCCACCTGGTGGATCCGGCAGGCGATCACGCGCGCCATCGCCGACCAGGCGCGGACGATCCGCATCCCGGTGCACATGGTCGAGACGATCAACAAGCTCGTGCGCGTCATCGCGCCGGCTCGTGCAGGAGTACGGCCGCGAGCCGACGAGCGACGAGATCGCGCGCGGCATGAGGATCGGACAGGGTCCGCCCGTCACGCCCGAGAAGGTGCGCGAGATCATCAAGGTCTCGCAGGAGCCGGTGTCGCTCGAGACGCCGATCGGCGAGGAGGAGGACAGCCACCTCGGCGACTTCATGCCGGACGAGTCGGCGCTGGCGCCGGCGGACGCCGCGTCGCACCAGCTGCTCAAGGAGCAGGTGATGGACGTGCTCGACAGCCTCACCCCGCGCGAGCGGAAGGTGCTGGAGCTGCGCTTCGGGCTCGAGGACGGCCGCAGCCGCACGCTGGAGGAGGTCGGCCGCGAGTTCGACGTCACGCGCGAGCGCATCCGCCAGATCGAGGCGAAGGCGCTGCGCAAGCTGCGCCACCCGTCGCGCAGCAAGAAGCTGAAGGACTACCTGGAGTAGGTAGTTCGTAGTTCGTAGTGTGTAGTTTGCGTTGGCCGGCCATTGGGCCGGCCTCGTCGCAAGAGGATCTTCCGGAGAACCAGGATGCCGCTGTACGAGTACTACTGCACCCGCTGCGCCGCGAAGTTCGAGCTGCTGCGGCCGATGAGCCGCGCCGACGAGCCGGCCACGTGCCCGAAGGGGCACGGCGCCGCTGCGCGCATGCTGTCGGTGTTCGCGCGCGTCGGTCGCGAGTCGATGGCGGAGTTCGAGCCGTCGCCATCGTCGGCGGCGGCTGCGCGTGCGGCGGCGGTGGTTGCGGCTGCGGGCGTTAGCGCGACGCCAAAGTCGTGAATGACGTGGCGCGGGATTCAGCCCGCGCCGCCCATCTCGCTACGGCCTACTCGCCACAACTACCACCTACCACTGAACTCAAACACCGACTTGATTGCGCTGCTCCGGCCGTGGTCGTGCATGCCGAGGAACGCGCGGCGGTAGTCGGCGAGCGCGTAGCGATGCGTGACCAGCGACGAGAGATCGAGGCCGCGGCGCACCAGCTCGAAGTAGATCTCCATCGCGTGGCGGCGTTCGCCTTCGAACTCCTCGATGGCGAAGGCGTTTGAGCCGACGAGCGACAGCTCCTTGAAGTAGTACGGCGTCCACTCGAACCGGCGCGGCGCCTCGACGCCGCTGACGACGATCTTCGCTCGCGGCGACGTGATGCGCATCGACGTCTCGATCGTCGACGGGGAGCCGACCGTCTCGTAGACGATGCCGGCGCCGCGCATCAGCCACGGCAGGCCGTTCCACGGCCGCAGCGGCGTCGCGCCGACGAGCTCGGGCCACGCGCTCGATGAGTGCCGCCGGCCGCGACGGCAGCACTTCGGCCGCGCCGAGGTCGCGCGCGGCCTGGGCCTGGTGTTCGTAGCGGGCGACGGCCCAGACGGGCGTGCGCGGGTGCAGGTGGCGGAGCATCGCCACGGTCATCAGGCCGAGCGTGCCGCATCCGTAGACGACGACAGGCTCGCCGTCGCGCGGCGGATGGCGCAGCACGCCGTGCAGCTGCACCGAGAACGGATCGGCGAGCACGGCCTGCTCGTCCGGTGATCGCCGTCGGGCACGGGGATGCACTGTGACGACATGGGCGGCGAAGCGCGGCGCGAACGCGCCGTTGGCCGCCGAGCAGTTGCCGATGTGGATCGCCGGCGGCAGTCGGCCCTCGGTGAAGCGCTCGCAGAGCTGGTAGTCACCGGCCATACAGGACGCGCACATGGCCGGTCGACGATGCTATCGCACTAGCCAGGCAATGTGAACAGGCCGCGCTGGAAGCCGATAAGCGCATCAGCAATTCCGAAGGTGCAACCGTCAACCTGCACGAGGCGCAATTCATCACTGCCAACAGCCTGGGTTTCGTCGGCGGCTTTCCTTCTTCGCGGCACAGCCTCAGTTGCGCGGTGATCGCCGAAGAAGGAGAGTCGATGGAGCGCGACTACTGGTACGCCGTGGCACGCGATGCCGGAGATCTGATGGACGCCCGGCAGGTCGGACGCGTAGCCGCCGAACGCACCGTGCGCCGCCTGAACGCGCGCCAACTCGAGGATCGTGCAGTTCGCTGTTCGAAGCACCGATCGCATCCAGTTTGTTGGGCAGCTTTGTCAACGCAGTGAGCGGTGGCAGCCTGTATCGCAAATCCTCCTTCCTGCTCGACCAGATGGATCGACAGGTCTTCGCACCGCACATCAACATCAGCGATGTGCCTGACATCCGAAAGGGCCTGGCTTCAAGCCCGTTCGATGATGAAGGCGTGCAGACCCGACACCGCGTGATCGTCTTGAGAATGGCGTGTTGCGCGGCTATTCCTTGGCTCTTACTCTGCGCGCAAACTCGGCCTGCGCACCACCGGCAACGCTGGCGGCAATCAGCAACCTGATCCTGGAACCATCCGGCGGACGATCCGGCGAGCTGGATTTTGCCGGGTTGCTGAATACCATGTCGCGCGGACTGCTCGTCACCGAGTTGCTAGGTCAGGGGATTAATGCTGTGACTGGCGATTATTCGCGCGGCGCGGCTGGCTTCTGGGTAGAACACGGCGAAATTCGATATCCGGTGCAGGAAATCACCATCGCTGGAAATCTGAAAGATATGTTCCGCAATATCGTTGCGGCGGGCAGCGACGTGCTGGTGCAAGGCTCGCGCCAGTGCGGATCGATTCTAGTCGACGGCATGACCATCGCGGGACGCTGATTTCGGGAAGGCCGACTTGATTCGATATTAAGCGCTGGCTTTGTGTTTCGGCAATGTCCGCTACCCGGATTTCGCAGGTCGATCACACTGTGGTCCGAAGGCGAAGTTGAATCTTGATCTCCCAGCTTCTTTGCAACCAGCTTCTGCTTTTTGCCCCAAACTAGGCGGATATTTCAGCCGCTTCTATCAATTCCATATCGCGACTGGACCATGAATCGTTCGATATCCACCAGTATGATCATGCGTTCGCCCAGTGTGCCCAAGCCAAGCAGATATTGGGTATCCAGGCTTGAACCGAACTCGGGGGCCGGTTTGATCTCTTCCTGTTTCAGTCTGGTCACGTCCGAAACGCCATCCACCACCATGCCTACCACACGCTTCGCGATATTAGGGATGATTACGACCGTAGTCTCGTTATAAGTGACATTGCCGAGTTTGAATTTGATGCGCATATCCACGATCGGGACAATGATACCGCGCAGATTGATTACGCCCTTAATGAATTCGGGTGCGTTGGCTATCGTGGTCACAGCATCGTAGCCGCGTATTTCCTGAACTTTGAGAATGTCGATGCCGTATTCCTCGTTGCCCAGCGTGAAAGTCAGCAATTCACGGCCTTCGTCATTCGCTGTTTGTCCTTGATTCGCTTGCATGGTGCCCTCTCTTTAGATATTTAACAATTAAACACTGTCAGGTAGATAATGATCCCGACAGGATATCCATCCGGTTTTCAGGCTAATATTATCATTTAAGCAGAAAAACATATCTCTTTGAACACACAATAAGTTGGGGTGAATCAGCCTCTATATCAGTCGCAAACTGTTCCGGCCCGTCCATTGCGTCCCAGCCACCAAGGCTCCCCAGCTTATAGCGCTGCCGTAACCAACAACTTGACTGTGGTCCTTTGACAGCCTGGCCAAATGGCCATAACCAATGACCTGCCCAGCGTATTTTGCTGGATTAGTCAGATGGCTGGTAGTTTCATCAGTTGTTTTATCAAAATTCCTTCCAATCTCCGTCCGTATCGTCGTTGGCTTTGACCAGTTTGCGTTCCTTCGGGTGCATGGACAGACGTTTTTCGTCCCCGAATGGTGGCTGGGTCTGATGAGTTACGGCTGGCGCGGCAACAGGTTTGGCGGCCACCGTGCGCGTGCCTTGCTTGCCAGATCCCAGCTTGAACATACTGACTGCTCGCATAAGGCTGCCTGCCTGTTCCTGCATCGCTTCGGCGGAAGCCGCCGCTTCCTCGACCAATGCGGCGTTCTGCTGCGTCACTTCGTCCATCTGCACCAGCGCCTGGTTCACCTGCTCGATGCCCGCACTCTGCTCGCTGGATGCCGCGGCGATCTCGGCCATGATGTCGGTGACGCGCTTGACCGCCTGGACGATCTCGTTCATGGTCTCTCCGGCCTGATCCACCTGCTTGGAGCCGATATCCACCTTGTCGACCGAGTCGCTGATCAGCGCGGTGATCTCCTTGGCTGCAGCTGCCGAGCGCTGTGCCAGGTTGCGCACCTCGGCGGCCGCCACCGCGAAGCCCCGTCCCTGCTCGCCGGCACGCGCCGCTTCCACGGCGGCGTTCAGCGCCAGGATGTTGGTCTGGAACGCGATCCCTTCGATCACGCTGATGATGT
>CAWIYS010000002.1:0-8835 GCA_963840385.1 uncultured Chloroflexia bacterium
GGCGGGAGGCCGCCATCCCGGCCTCGGCCACGCACCACCGAGTTTGCGAAGTGGGGATTTCGTCTTGCCACTTTTTGTTTTCGCGTGGTGCCGGGAACCCGATGGGGGCGGGGGTTCTTGGCGGGTGGTTGAGGAGCGCCCGGTAGACCACGAGCATGCGGGAGCTGTGGTTGCCGGAGCCGACGCCGTTGAAGCTGTCCCTGGGGGCGCCGGTGCCGGGTCGCTTGCCGCCTCTCGGCATGGCGTGGCTCCTTTCGTCGTGCGCGCGGGTCTACGCACGGGCGAGAGTACGACGGGTGGCGGGCGAAGTCCTAGCGGGGATGTCACTCCGCGGGCACACAGGTCCGGCCTTCGGCCACCTTAACCTCCACGGTGTCGAGGCGAGGATGAACTGGTGTCAGGAAGTGTGTGGTGAGCCGACATTCGGCGATGCGCGCGGGCCCGCGAGGTTTCACCCCGGGTGGGCGGCAAAGAAGTCCCACATCAACGAGGTCGCGTCGATCATTGAGGTGGGGGGGCCAAACGGGACTGTTCCGCCCGGCCAATTGTGACCTCCGCCGATGACCACGTACAGGAGCACGTCTTCGCCACGCCCGGAGCAGCGACCGAAGGTCGACAACTCGACGTCTGGCGCCGGCCGAGAGATCGCGGGCGCGGTGTCGCAACCGAGCGTGGCTGCCCAGCCGGCGATCCAATCCCGCACGGGCGACAACGTGCCGCCCACCCCAGCCTGCGCACCGACGTCGATTCCAGCGCCGCCACCGAAGGGCTGCACGGGATCGGCGTCGCCGTGGAAGGCGACGACGGGCGTTTGAGGCGCGCAGTTCAGCCGAGTCGACGCCACAACCGCGACCGCGGCGATGCGGTCGGACAACTCGCACGAGAGCAGCTGCGACATACCCCCACCGTTTGAGTAGCCGGCAGCGTAGACACGCGCCGCGTTCACGCATACTTCGCCTTCCACCCTGTCCAGCACGTCGCGCACGAACAACACGTCGTCTGTCGCGCCCGGAACCCCGGTGTTCCAGATCGGCGGCGTCCCCTGGCCGTCCAAGATGACGGCAATGAAACCGTTCGCTTCTGCCGTGTCTACGATGCCCGTGTTCTGCTCCATGAATTCTGCGCTCAAATTGAAGCCGTGGAAGAGGAGGACGACCGGAGTGCGCTTCGCTCCGTCGTAGCCGGCGGGCACGTGAAGAATGAACGTGCGCGTCATACCGCCACTCGCGATGCTCTCGCGGACATCGCCGAGGGCATGAGGGAGCGCGGGCGCACAGGTGGCGGATCTTTCCGCTACCGTCGTTGCGGCGGTCGGCGTCTGTTCGGTAGAAGGCGCCGCCGTTGCAGAACGCTGGCCACCGGATCCCTCACAGCCTGCGAGCAAGGCACACGCCGTGGTGAGCCAAGTCAAGACTGCGGTCGTCCTCGTCGGCATAGGGTCGCTCCTAGATCGGCGGCGCGCGGAATGGCCCACGCACAAGCTCGTACGCCCGCGCCGCACGCAACAGCATCGGCTCGTCCCACTGCCGCGCCACAAACATGAGGCCAACAGGCATGCCTGCGGAGGTCAGCCCGCACGGAACGGAGATCGCCGGCTGGCCCGTCAGGTTGAAGATCGCAACGTTCTCGGCACGGGCCTTTGGCTCCATCTCGCCGAGATCGGCCCGGTCATATACTCCCTGCGCCTCGGCTACGGATAGGACCGGCCGGCGATTCGTCGGCATGACGATCACATCGACGTCGGTCAGTTGCGCGTCTGCTTCGCCGCCCCGCGCTCGCGCTACGACGGCGAGCGGCTCTTGAAGAGCGGTATCCCAGTCCGCGCGGCCGTCGTAGACGACCGCGAGCAGCGCCCCGAGGTCCTTTCCATACTCCGTCGCCCGGCTGGGATAGGTCGCAGTATGGGCCTTTCCGGTCTCAATGGCGGCCACTGTTCTCCACGCACCGTAGTACGGCTGCGCCAGAGCGAAGTCGGTCTCCTGAACTATCGCTCCGGCACGCTCGAGATCGGTGATGGCCTTCCGTGCCGCGGCGTCGATGTCCGGGTCGAGGTCCTGCCAGAAGTAGCCCCTGGGGACGCCCACGCGCAGACCTTTCGCGCCGCTTTCGATGCTGGCGAGAAAGTTCGGCACGGGCCGGTTCGATGTGGTCCCGTCGAGAGGATCGAAGCCGGCGAGCGCCTGCAAGACGACGGCGGCGTCGCGCACGCTTCTCGCCAATGGCCCCGCATGATCGAGTGTCTGCGACGGTGGGAACATGCCGAGCGTGCTCACGCGGCCGTACGTCGGTTTGATGCCGACGACACCACAGAACGAGGCTGGGCTACGGATGCTTCCCCCCGTGTCGGTCCCCGTCGCGGCGAAGACGAGTCCCGCGGCGGTGGCCGCCCCCGACCCTGCCGACGTGCCGCCCGTCAGTTGGTCCTGGTTCCACGGGTTCCTGACCGTCTTCCAGTGTTCATTCACTCCGGCGATGGCTGCGGCGAACTCCCACATGTTCAGCTTGCCCAGCGAGATCGCGCCAGCGTCGGCCAGTCGCGTGACAACGGTGGCGTCGCGGTCCGGAACACGGTCGGCATAGATCTCCGAGCCGGACGTCGTCCGGACGTCCCTGGTGTCGAACAAGTCCTTGTGCGCGATCGGTATGCCGTGAAGTGTCCCGCGATAGTTCCCGCCGGCGATCTCCGCCTCCGCCGCCCGCGCCTGCGCAAGCGCCTGCTCGCCGGTGATCGTGATGAACGCGTTGAGCTTCGGTTGCAGTTGCTCGATGCGTGCGAGCGCGGCCTGCGTCAACTCGACAGGGCTCACTTGCTTCGCCGCTACAAGCTTTGCTGCGTCCTCAAGCGACAGGAGATAGAGATCCGACCGCGTCGCCGACGGCGTGGCTTTGGGCCCGTTGCTGTCTGTTCCTCCGCCGCACGCGGCGGCCAACGCCAGCCCGGCCGCACTCGACCCGGCGATCGCCAGCAGTCGGCGTCGTGAGATGACTTCGTGCTCGAACCGCCACCGATAGCTCCGCGATGCCATGTGGCCTCCGTCGATCGGGAAGAACATCCGACACTGTGGATCGTCCGCCTTAGCTTGGAATCTGCCAATGCCTATTTCGGCGAAGGCAGCGGATCCGGCCGAGCCGGTCATTACTATCGCCCCGGGCGCCGCCGGTTACACTCACCGCATGCCGCCTCGACGCGTACGCATTGGTGCCGGGGGCGCGCGCCGGAATGCGCGGCCGGCCGGGTCGCTCACCATTCGCGACTTCCTCGCGCTCGTGCACGAGGGCGTGGCGGTGCGCCTCGGGCCGCGCTCGACGGGTTCGAGACGCGGCAGCGGTTCGGGTACCTGCAGTTCTTCCGCGGCTCGCCCGCCATCCACTACGAGGTCTGGGCGCAGCGCAAGACCGCGCGCGTCGAGATCGGCCTGCACTTCGAGGGGGAGCGCGACCGCAACTACGAGGCGGCGGAGCTGCTCGCTATGCGCGCGTCCGACGTGCAGGCGGCGATCGGCCCGGAGTACGAGCTGGAGGAGTGGACGCCGGTCTGGACGCGGCTGCATCGCTCATTCGCCGCGCCGTCGCTGACGCCGGAGCTGGCGGACGAAGCGGCGGAGCGCGTCGTCGCGCTGATGCGCGGGCTGGAGCCGATCATCGAGCAGATGGAGCTGCGGACCTAACCCCCGGCCCCTTCCCTAAAGGGAAGGGGAGCCTGGCACGAGGAGAGTTGCGAGTGAGACGAGAAAGGATCGTCGCCGGGCAGCACGTCGATGGCGCGAAGGTTGAGCGGGCGCGCGAGATGCGGCGAGCGCCGACGGCGGAAGAGCGGCTGCTTTGGGAACGGCTGCGGCGCAATGCGCTCGGTGGGCTTCACTTTCGGCGACAGCAGATCATCGACGGGTTCGTCGCGGATTTCTACTGCCATGCAGCAGGTCTAGTCGTCGAGGTCGACGGCCCCATCCACGCGGAGCATCCATCGTACGACAACGAACGCGACGCTGTTCTCAAGGCGCGTGGCTTGGGTGTCCTGCGTTTCTCAATCGACGAGATCCGTTCAGATCTGCGGTCGGTGCTTGCGCGAATTCTTGAGGCGGCGCACCAATCGGAGCTCCCCTTCCTTCATAGGGAAGGGGCCGGGGGTTAGGTCGATGATCGATTGTCACACGCACCTGCAGCCGCACGGCGAACAGCCGCCGATGACGCGCGAGCGCATCGATGAGTACGTGCGCGCCGGCGCCGCTCGCGGCGTCACGACCGTCTGCATCACGGAGCACCTCTTCCGCTTCGAAGAGGCGTACAAGCTGCTCTACGGCTGGTGGGAAAGTGATCCTGACCCGAAGCTCGCTTCGATGGCGGAGCAGTACTGGCGCGACCACGTGTCGGGCAGCGTCGCCGACTACGTGCGGCTGGTCGAGGAGGCGAAGAGCGCCGGCGTGCCAGTGTTGCTCGGGCTGGAGATGGACTGGATCCACGGCAAGGAGGACGAGCTGCGGCGGTTCCTCGCGCCGTACGGCTGGGACATCGTGCTCGGCTCGGTGCACTACATCGGCGCCTGGGGCTTCGACGAGCCGGCGTTCATCGACGAGTGGTCGCGGCGCGACGTCGCCGGCGTCTGGGGCGACTACGGCGCGCTCGTGCGCGAGCTGGCGGAGAGCGGCCTCGTCGATGCGCTCGCGCACCCGGACCTGCCGAAGGTGTTCGGGCATCGTCCGGCCGACGAGACGCCGCTGCACGACGCGATCCTCGCCGGCGCGGCTGTGCACGGGACGGCGGTGGAGCTGAACAGCAACGGGATCCGTCGCTGCAAGGAGATCTATCCGGCGATGCCGCTGCTCGAACGCGCGCACGCCCTCGGCCTGCCGATCACCCTCGCGTCGGACGCGCACACGCCGGACCGCGTCGGCGCGAACTTCGGGGAGCTGGTCGCCTGGGCGCGCCGCGCGGGGTACGAGCAGGCGCACGCGTTCGTCGGCGCGCAAGCGCACCGTGGCGTGAAGCGGGAGTCATCGTGAGGCGACGACGGATCATCGATCCGGCAGCATACGTCCGAGTGCGGCGGCTTGACAACGGCACCTATACTTCCGGCATGGCAACCCACAGCTGGTTCGACACCGACAAGTTGCTGCGAGGCGAGCGCCTCCTCCGCTCCGCGCCGGCGCGGTCCGCACGGATGCTCCGCCCCACTGGTGGGAGGGCGAGTTGATCCTCACCAGCGACCGGCTCTTCTTTCTGCCGGCCGTCGACGATCCGCTGCTGCCCGATGTGGCGTTCTGGCTCATCGACATCACGGACGTGGCGCAGCGGCGCGCCGCAACCGTCTGCTCGTCGTCGTCGAGGACGTCGAGCACGAGTTCGAGCTGGTCGGTGCAGCCCGGTCGCGCTGATCGCCCGCAGCGCGCCGACGCTGGGCGCGCGATCTGGCGCAGGCGCGCGCCGTCGCCCGCCCGCGGCCCGTCGAGGGCCGCCGCGCCGCCGGATGAAGTTCGCCGTCCCGGCCAGCCGTCACGGGCTGGCCGCCGCCGCTTCGGCACTGTGGTCTACCTCGTCTTCGCGAACTCCGCCGGCGGCTCCGGCGATGGCACCGTGCTCATCGTGCCGTACACGCCGACGCCCGTCGCGGCCGACCGCGACCCCGGTGCCGCCACGTGGCTGGCGGGCCTGGGCGCCGCCAACGGCGGCGAAGCGATGCTCATCTCCTGCCTCGACGCCAACAGCGACGGCCGGCTGGACGGCGACGACCGGCCGCAGCTCGAGGGACTCGACATCGCGCTGTCGCGGGGCAGGCGTGCGTCGAGTCGGCGCACCACGGCGACTTCTACGTCGGCCCGCCCGCCGACGTCGCGTCGTTCAGCTGCGACGCACCGAAGCCGCCGCTGCTGATCGTGGCGGTGCCGCCGCGCGACGAACCTGCTCGACACGCGCGGCCGCGAGAGCCTCGGCCTGCTCGACATCGTCAACGCGCGCAGCAGCGCGCGGCGGAGGCCGGCCTCGGAACGCAGCTCGTGCTCGCGTCGTCGGCGATCGACGGCGCCGTCCCGGCGCAGACGAGCATGGAGCGCTGGCTGGCGCACTACCTCGCGCGGGCGTCTCGCGGCGATGCCGTGCCTGCGGGCGGTGCTGATCGGCCACAGCCACGGCGGCGCAACCGTGACCTCGGTCGCGGCGGCGCTCGACGAACGCTACGGCGACCGCCTGTTCGGCGTGCTCATCGACCGGACGACGGCGCTGTACGACCGCAACGCGACGGAGTTCCCGTCCCAGGTGCGGATCCTGAACGTGTACCAGCTGAACGAGGGCTGGCACGGGCAGAAGCTCGACCTGCCGAACGTCGTCAACGACGACAAGTCGGCGGCGCGGGCGCCGATAGCGCCGAGCGATGGCGGCGGCGGGCCAGCGCTCGTCAGCCACAAGACGCTCGACGACTCGCCGGAGGTCCAGCGCCGCGTCGAGGACGCGGTGATGGCGTGGGCGGAGGGACAGGCGCCGTAGCTGGGCCGGGGCTACCTCACCGCGGCCTTCGGCCACCCCTCTCCACGGTGGGGAGAGAGCTCCGGGCGCGGATGGAATGCGCCGACGGCGCGGTCGTCTGTCGGGCCGGATCAGCCGTCGGCTACAGCTCCAGCACGGCGTACAGGCCCAGGTGATCGGACGGGAAGAGGTTCGCGTCGTACGGCGACGGCTTGTCGAAGGCGAGCCCGGCATCGACGACGCGGAACTCCGGCGACACGAAGATGTAGTCGAGCGTGCCGTGCGGTGAGTCGTCGTAGGTGTTGACCGGCGTCGTCCAGGTCTTCTCCGGCTCGCGGCCGTGCGCCGTCTCGTAGGCGGAGCGGAAGCGCGACTTCATCAGCGTGACGGCCGGCTCGGGCGGCTCGGCGTAGGCGTTGAAGTCGCCGGCGATCACGACCGGCAGCCCGCGCGCATCCCGCTCGAGCCAGGCGAGCAGATACTCGAGCTGCGCGACGCGCTCCTGCTGCGCCTCGGGCGGGTGGTGGAGGTGCGTGTTGATGAAGACGAACGGACGGTCGCCGCAATGGAACACGAAGCGTTGCGCGACGCGCTCGAACGTCATCAGGTCCAGCACCTCGTGCTCGTCGAAGCCGATGCGCGACATCGTGGCGATCGCGTGAAAGCTGGCGCGCGTGTCCGGGTTCGTCGCGTGCTTGATGCGGTAGTGCGGCTGCTCGGCCGTGCGCTTGTTGATCTGGCGCGCGATCCACATGCCCTGGTCGAGAATGAGGTCCACTTCCTGCAGCCCGATGACGTCGGGCGCGAGTTCTTCGAGCTGGTCGATGACGAGCGGCGCGCGCATCCCCCACTGCCCCATGCGGTTGAACAGGTTGAGCGTCGCGAGCTTGACGGCGGACATCGGTGGTCTTTCCTTTCGGTATTGTGACGCTGCCGTCGAGTACAGAGGCTACAGTAACGGGACGACAACAGACAGAACAGACAACAGACAGCAGAGAGCAGAGGGGTCCGGCCTGTGTTGGATGTTGCCTATGCCCGTCCGTCCCGCCGCTCGCGCCACCCTATCGCACGTGGTGTAATGGCGCCTGACACAGATTCAGGACGGAGAGCAGCGATGTACCGAATAGCAGTCTTGCCGGGCGACGGCACCGGCCCCGAGGTGGTCCGCGAGGGCCTGAAAGTGCTCGCCGCGGCGGCGGCGAAGACCGGCGTCAAGTACGAACTCACCAATTACGACCTCGGCGGCGAGCGCTACCTGCGCACCGGCGAGATCCTGCCGGACTCCGTGCTCGATGAGCTGCGCGGCTACGACGCGATCTTCCTCGGCGCCATCGGCCACCCGGATGTGACGCCGGGCATCCTCGAGAAGGGGCTGCTGCTGCGTCTCCGGTTCGACCTGGACCTCTACATCAACCTCCGGCCGGTGAAGCTGTATCCCGGCGTCGACGGCCCCCTCAAGGACAAGGGGCCGAAGGACATCGACTTCGACGTCGTTCGCGAGAACACCGAGGGACTGTACAGCGGCGCCGGCGGATTCCAGTACAAGGGCACGCCGCACGAAGTCTCGACGCAGGTACACGTGACGACGCGGTTCGGCGTCGAGCGCGCATCCGCTACGCCTTCGACCTCGCCGCAAGCGGCAAGAAGGACAACAAGCTCACGCTGTGCGCGAAGACGAACGTGCTGACGTTCGCCACGACCCGTGGTGGCGGGCGTTCAACGAGGTCGGCGAGGCGGACTACCCCGACATCACGCGCGACTACGCGCACGTCGACGCGACGACGATGTGGATGGTCAAGAACCCGGAGTGGTTCGACGTGATCGTCGTGGAGAACATGTTCGGCGACATCATCACCGACCTCGGCGCGATGATTCAGGGCGGGCTGGGCGTCGCGGCGGGCGGCAACATCAACCCCGGCCGCGTGTCGATGTTCGAGCCTATCGGCGGCTCGGCGCCGAAGTACACCGGCCAGAACGTCATCTGTCCGATCGCGGCGATCGCGGCCGGCCAGATGATGATGGAGACGCTCGGCGAGCACGCGACGGCCAACCGGATCGAGGGCGCGATTGAGCAGTCGCTCGCGTCCGGGCGGATCAAGTCCCTGTCCGTCGGGACGATGGGGATGTCGACGTCGGAGATCGGCGACTACATCGCCAAACTGGCCTCGGAGTAGGGGGAGCGGTCAGCTCTCAGCTCTCAGCGTGGCCATGCACAGCCGAGGGCGGCTGTGCCCGGCGTGCAGAGTGTTCGGCCGGTGAGCCTCTATTCGCGCGCGGGGAACGCGCGGGCTGAAAAGCCCGCGCTACGGTGTGCGGCGGAGATGCACAGCCGAGGGCGGCTGTGCCCCCCTGCAGAGTGCGTCGGCCGGTGAGCTTGTA
>CAWIYS010000003.1:0-13805 GCA_963840385.1 uncultured Chloroflexia bacterium
TCACGATGCCCCACGCCAGCTCGTCGGAGAGCGCGTTCTTCTTCTCCGGCCGGTTCAGCCGGATCGTGCGCACGTGCGCATCGTCGGAGATGATCAGTACGTCGCTCATGTGGCTCCTATTCGATCGCGAACCGCTTCCGTCGTTGGCGCTGGTGGTCGCCCGCCGTAGATCTCGCTCATGCCCGGCGCGAAATCATCAGCCGCCGGGCATTTCGCTCGGCGGCGACGACAACAGGTGCGAGAAGACGAGGTCCGCGCGACCCTTCTCGACAACTCCGGCGGCCAGCGACGTTACGCCAGGCGCATCCCCGAGATCGCCCGTGCGATGACGAGCTGCTGGATCTCCGACGTGCCCTCGAAGATGGTGTAGATCTTCGAGTCGCGGTGCCACCGCTCCAGCGGCGCGTCGCGCACGTAGCCGACACCGCCGGCGATCTGGATCGCGCGCTCGGTCACCCACACACAGACCTCGCCGGCCTTGAACTTCGACATCGATCCTTCGGCGGCCAGGAAGGGCTTGCGCGTCTTCGCCATCCACGCCGCGCGCCACACCAGCAGCCGCGCCGCGTCCATCTCCGTCTTCATGTTGGCCAGCATGAACGAGATCGCTTGATTCTCGATGATCGGCCTGCCGAACTGGTGGCGCTCCTTCGCGTAGTCGAGCGACCACTCGTACGCGGCGCGCGCGGTGCCGAGCGCCATGGCGCCTACAGCTGGCCGCGTCGCCTCGAACGTGCCCAGCGCCGCCTGTTGGCCCGACTTCAGTCCTTCTCGCGCACGCGCCAACCGCGCGTCGAGCTTCTCTTTGCCGCCCAGGAGACACCTGCCCGGCACCTTTACGTCGTCGAGGAACACCTCGGCGGTGTGCGACGCGCGGATGCCCATCTTCTTGAACTTCACGCCCTGGCGCAGGCCCGGCGTCTTCGGCGGCACCACGAAGGACGCCTGTCCGCGCGTACCGAGCGCAGGATCCACCACAGCGACGACGACGTGGATGTCGGCGATACCGCCGTTCGAGATCCACGTCTTCTGCCCATTGAGCGTCCACTCGTCCTTGGCTTCGTTGTACACGGCGCGCGTCTTCATGCCGGCGACGTCGGAACCGGCGTCGGGCTCGGAGACGCAGAAGGCGCCGAGCTTCAGGTCGTCGGGGGTGCCGTAGCACTGGGGCACCCACTCGCCGATCTGTTGCGGCGTGCCGTTGCCGCCGATCGCCGTCACCGCGAGCGCCGTGCCGAAGATCGCCATGCCGATGCCGGCGTCACCCCAGAACATCTCCTCGACCGCGACGGGCAGCATCAGCCCCGTCGGATCCGACGAGATATGCGCCATGAACTGCGTGCCGTAGATGCCGACCTGCGCCGCTTCCTTGATGATCTCCCACGGCGTCTCTTCGCGCTCGTCCCACTCGTGCGCGGCGGGCCGCACGACCTTCTCCGCGAACCCGTGCACCCACTGCTGCAGCTGGAGCTGCTCTTCGTTCAGGTCCAGCGAGAAATTCGCCGTCGTCGCTGGAGCTTCCGTCGCCGTCACCATCGCGTCACCTCGACTTGAACCTCGCGCGGAACATCGCCACCGATGCGCGCGTACAGGTTAAGGATACGAGGCGCCGCCATGATTAGCACTGGAAACGCGTTTCCGGCAACCGAATTCGGTTGACGTGCGAGACCGCGGCGTCGGCGTCCTCACAACCCCGGCCCGCAGCGGGCACCGAGCGCGTTACGCGCCCTTCGAGCCCTTGACGAAGCTCACGACCGCGGCCGCCAGATCCTCGCCCTTGTCCTCCTGCAGGAAGTGGCCGCCGCCCTTGATCGTCGTGTGCGGCTGCCCCTTCGTGCCGGGCACCATCTCCTGGAAGGCGCGGTCGCCGCCGCGCGTGATCGGGTCCTCGTCGCTGAACGCGCAGAGGAACGGCTTCTCCCACGCGCGCAGCACCTCCCACGCCTTGCGGTTCGCCGCCGATGCCGGGTCGTCCGGCCGCGTCGGCACGAGCAAGGGGAACTTGCGCGCGCCGGCCTTGTACGTGTCGTCGGGGAACGGCGCGTCGTACGCGGCGACGACTTCCGGCGGCACGTCGGTCTTGCAGCCGCCCTTCACGATGTTGCCGATCGGCAGCGACGGCGCCTTCTGCGAGAACTCCTGCCAGCGCAGGAACGCCTCGCCGGGCGGGTTGTCGCCGGTCGGCAGGAAGGTGTTCGCGGCGACGATGCGGGCGAAGCGCTCCGGGTGCTCCGCCGCGAGGCGCAGGCCGATCAGCCCGCCCCAGTCCTGGCAGACGAGCGTGATGCCGCGCAGGTCGAGCTTCTCGAGGAAGGTCGCCATCCAGTCGACGTGCGCCTGGTACGTGTAGTCGTCCTGGCTCGCCGGCTTGTCGCTGCGGCCGAAGCCGATGAGGTCCGGCGCGACGGCGCGCAGCCCGGCGGCGGTGATGATCGGGATCATCTTGCGGTACAGGTAGCACCACGACGGCTCGCCGTGCAGCATCAGCACGACCTCCGCGTCGCGCGGCCCCTCGTCGACGTAGTGCATCGCGCAGCAAGCCGCCCTGCCGGTCCGGGACCTCCACGTAGTGCGGCGCGAACGCGTAGCCGGGCAGCTTGCTGAATCGATCGTCGGGGGTCCGCAGGACGTTCATCTCGATTCCTCCTTCAGCAGCGCACCGATCGTGCGCGCCATCACTCGCCGCGCCTGCGCGACGGTCAGTCCCTGGTGCGCCCGCAGCGCCTCCCACGTCGACCACTCGGCCGCCACCGCGATCGCGGCGAGCAGTTCGCGCCGCTCGGATGGCCGGCGGGCCGACAGTTCAGCATGAAACATCCGGCCGACGTCATCGCGCGCGAGGTCGCGGGCCCACTTCAGGCGCGCGGCCAGCGTCGGCGAGAACGGCTCGTTGAGCACGGCCGCCCGCCGCACAGGCGTGATCGCCTCGAGCATGCGCGAGCGCGCCGCGACGCACGCCTCGATGCGCTCCGCAAGCGGCCCGTCGGCCGGCAGCCTCGGCGGCATGCCGACGCGGCGTGTCTGGCGATCCGCGGCGGCGCCAAGGAGCGTCTCGAGATCCTGGAAGTGATGAAAGACGCTGCGGAGCGATACGCCCGCCCGCTCGGCGATGCGCTGCGCGCCTGGCCGCAGGTCCCCTTCGTCGATAAGGCTCAAATAGGCTTCCACGACAGCGTCGTTCGTACGCGCCGCGCGGGCCGTACGGCCATCGACACCTGCTCGGGAGGGCTGCCTGGAGACCACTGCTGAGGTCATCGCAGCGAGCATATCGCTACTTGCACTCACAGTGCAAGAACTAGTCGAAGAAGAACCGGCGGGCTCGCACCCGCCGGTTCTCCACTACAAACTACGAACTACCAACTACGAACTACAGCGCCTCGATGATCGTCGAGATGCCCATGCCGACGCCGATGCACTGCGTCGCCAGGCCGTAGCGCTTGCCGCTGCGGCGCAGTTCGAACGCTACCGTCGACACCAGCCGCGCGCCCGTCGCGCCCAGCGGGTGGCCGATCCCTATCGAACCGCCGTTGACATTCACGCGATCCAGCGAAATACCGAGCTCCTTGCAGGACGGGATCACCTGCGCGGCGAACGCCTCGTTGAACTCGACGCGGTCGATCTTGTCCGCCGTAATGCCGGCGTGAAGCAGCGCCTTCCTCGTCGACGGGATCGGGCCCAGGCCCATCACCTGAGGCTTCACGCCGCCAACGCCCATGCCGATGATCCGCGCCAGCGGCGTCAGGCCGAGCGCGCGGGCTTTGTCCTCGCTCATCAGCAGCGCCGCCGAGACGCCGTCGTTCGTCGGGCACGAGTTGCCGGCCGTGATGCGCAGCTCGCTGCCGGTCAGGCTCTGGATGCCGCCGACGGGCTTGAGCCCGCTCAGCCCCTCCATGTTCGTTCCGCGCCGCAGGCACTCGTCCTGCTCGAAGATCACCTTCTTGCCGTGCTCGTCCGGTAGCCAGTTTCCTTTGTCGTCGAACACCGGCGTCTCGACTTCGAGCGGGATGATCTCATCCTTATAGATCCCTTTGTCGTAGGCCTCGGCCAGCTTCCTGTGGCTGTCGACGGAGTACTGGTCCATTGCTTCCCGCGAGAGGTTGTAGATCTCCGCGACGTTCTGCGCGGTCTGCGTCATCGACATGATCGGGTTCGCGTTGAGGATGGCGTCCGGGAACGGCACCGAGAAGTTCTGGTCGTGGTCGGGCGCCATGTCGCGCTGGACCGCGCTCATCTTCGCGAGGTCCTTGTTGAACTCCGTGATGCGCGTCTTCGGGCCGCTCGGGCCGCCCACGAGCGAGCGCCCCATGCGCTCGATGCCGACGGCGATGCCGCACTCCGTCGCCCCGACCATGATCGACTGCGCGACGCGGTGCAGCGTCTCCATGCTGGAGCCGCACTGGCGGTTGCTGTCGAACGTGCAGACCTCTGCGGGCAGCCCCGCCAGGTGAGCGACGTTGTTCGCCCCGATGAGGATCAGCTCGCCCGCGCCCATGACGTTGCCAAGGCCCATGTCCTCGACCATCCACGGGCTCACTTTGGGGTTGCGCTCCATGAGCGCGCGGACAATCTTGCCGCCAACCTCGTCCAGCCGCGTCGCCACGAGCTGGCCGCGGCCGCCCCGTCCGAACGCCGACCGCACGCCGTCGACCACTACTACGTTCTTGAGTTGTGCCATTGTGGAATACCTCCGTCTGTCACGTCACCCGGGCGCCAGGCCGGCTGACGCGGATCAAGGATAGATGCCGTCGAGACCGAGGGCTAGAGGGCCGAGGGTATAAGGGCGGGCGTGGAGATTCGCGCCGAGGGTCTCGCTGCAGGGGCACGCGGCGGCGTGCCCGGACTCGGATCCGGCGCTCCGTCAGCGCGCCGCGCCGCGCATGATCAATACCAAATCTGCACGCCCCACCCCTAACCCGTAACGAACAGCGCGCGTAAGATGGTTGTCTCTCGTAAACCTTAGAAAGGACCCGCGCACATGGAACTCCGACCGCTCGGCCGCACCGGCGTCAAGGTGAGCAGCCTCTGCCTGGGCTGCATGATGTTCGGCGGCAAGACGAACCCCGACGACTCGTACGCCATCATCGACAAGGCGATCGAACAGGGCATCAACTTCATCGACACGGCCAATGTCTACAGCATCGGGCGCAGCGAAGAGGTGACCGGCGAGGCGCTGCACCGCAACGGCAAGCGCAACAGCGTCGTGCTGGCGACGAAGGTCCACGGCGTGATGGACGCCGCCGACCCGAACATGCAGGGCAACTCGCGCCGCCACATCATCCAGCAGTGCGAGGCGTCGCTGCGGCGGCTGAAGACCGACTGGATCGACCTCTACCAGATCCACCGCCCGCAATCCGACATCCCCATCGACGAGACGCTGCGCGCGCTCGACGACCTGATCCGCGCCGGCAAGGTGCGCTACATCGGCAGCAGCACGTTCGGCGCCTGGCAGCTCGTGGAGTCGCTCTACGTGGCGAAGGAGCTGGGGACGCACCGCTTCATCTGCGAGCAGCCGCCGTACAACCTGCTGGACCGCCGCATCGAGCGCGAGCTGCTGCCGATGGCCCGCACGTACGGCCTGGCGATCATCCCGTGGAGCCCGCTGGCCGGCGGCCTGCTGACCGGCAAGTACCAGCGCGGGCAGGAGTTGCCGGAGGGCGCACGCTTCGCGGACACCAACAACCCGCTGTACCGAGCACGCCTCAACGAACGCATCTACGACGTCATCGAAGGCCTGCAGCCGATGGCCGACGCGAAGGGCTGCACGCTCTCGCAGCTGGCGCTGGCGTGGGTGATGCACCAGCCCGGCGTCACCGCCCCGATCATCGGCCCGCGCACGATGGAGCAGTACGACGACAACATGAAGGCGCTCGACGTCGAGATCACCGAGGACGACCGCAAGCAGATCAACCGCATCATCCGCCGCGGCGACAGCGTCGCGCCCTTCTACGAGTCGGACTTCGGCCCGCACCAGTACCGTTAGGTGGTAGGGGCACGCGGTGGCGTGCCCTAACCCCGGGCGCTCGCGCACAAGGAGCCCACCATGATCCCCACACACCCATTCGGCAGCACCGGCCACGAGAGCACGCGCACGATCTTCGGCGCGGCGGCGCTCTGGGGCAGCAGCGAAGAGGACGCCGAGCGCGCGCTCGAGCTGCTCGACCGCTACGGCATCAACCACATCGATACGGCCGCGGCGTACGGACGCTCGGAGCGGCGCGTCGGCGCCTGGATGCCGCGCCATCGCGACCGCTTCTTCCTCGCGACGAAGACCGGCGAGCGCACGTACGAGAAGGCGAAAGCCGGATTCGAGCACTCGCTGGAGCGGCTGCAGACGGACCACGTCGACCTGCTCCAGCTCCACAACCTCGTCGACGAGGCCGAGTGGGCGACGGCGCTCGGCCCGGGCGGCGCGCTCGAGTACGCCATCGAGGCGCGCGCGCAGGGGCTGACGCGCTTCATCGGCGTCACGGGCCACGGCGTTACGGTCGCGGCGATGCACCTGCGCAGCCTCGAGCGCTTCCCGTTCGATTCGGTGCTCCTGCCCTACAACTACGTGATGATGCAGAACCCGCAGTACGCCGCCGACTTCGAGGCGCTCTCGAAGGTCTGCGCCGAGCGTGGCATCGCGATGCAGACGATCAAGGGCATCACGCTGGGCCCGTGGAACGAGAAGGAGCACACGCACGGCACCTGGTACGAGCCGCTGGCCGAGCAGGCCGACATCGACCGCGCCGTCCACTGGGTGCTCGGCCGCCCCGGCGTCTTCCTCAACACCGCCGGCGACCTCACGCTGCTGCCGAAGGTGTTCGACGCCGCCTCGCGCTTCACGTCGCGCACGCCGGACGCCGACATGCGCGACCTCGTAGCGAAGCGCGACATGGCGCCGCTCTTCGTGTAGCGAGCCGCATATCTGCACGCCATCTCGCGGAGACAGCGCGAATTGTAGGGGCACGCGGCGGCGTGCCCTCGTGCCCGGATGCCGCTACGGCATGCACAACCTTGTTCGCCCCTGACGACGGAGCCGCGCGCGCAGTACCCCCTCTCCACGACGTGGAGAGGGGGCAGGGGGTGAGGTGCTCGATCCCTCACCCCTCGTGCATTCCGAGCACACCCCGATCAGCCGCGCCGCCGCCGCACGACCCCGCCGAGGCATGCCGCGACCAGCACGCCGCCCGCGCCGAGCAGCGCCACCGGCAGCAGCAGATCGCCGAGATCGGCCTCCACACCCGAGCCGCCGCCCGTGCCGGTGCCGGGCAGCTTCGCGCCGGTCGAGCCCGAGGCGGGCGCCGTCGTCGGCCCGCCGGTGCCGCGGCGGCCGAGGAAGATCTCGCCGGCGGCCTGCGCCGCCTCGCGGAAGTTCGGCTCGCGGAAGTCGACGGCGAGCACGCTGTCTTCGTTCCAGTACAGCACGCGGCCGGCGAAGTCGCCGGTCGCGACGCGCGGCCGCGGTCCCGCGCCGTCCTCGGCGACCCAGTCCGTCTTGAGCGCGTCACGGCTGCCGTTGTAGTCGATGATCTCCAGCGTGGCGCCCTTACCGCCCTTGTCGATTTTGATGACGATGCCTCCGACGCTGAGCGTCGGATGCTTGACGACGGCCGCCGGCTCGATGGCGACGGTGTAGCCGGCGCCCTCCAGCGCCGCCGTGAACCGCTCGGTCGACGGCGGTCCGCCCTTCGCGCCGGCCGCGCTGATCGCGGCAAGTGCCAGCGCCCCCGCGATGGCCACCACGATGCTCGTGTTTCGGATGTTCATTGGTCTCCTCCTCGTAGTCTTGCTGAAGTCGTGCTCCGTCGATGTCACCGCGTCTCGTCGTTGTCGCCGCTGCGCCTCCTCCGGTACCGCGCCGCTCGTCCGCGCCGGTCCGCCGCTACTATCGTCCGGCGGCACCCTCGCCGACCCGACGCCACGCCAGCGCATCGACGACGCCCACCCGACGGACCGCCGCCGCACAGCGACGCCAGCTTCAAGCGCCGCTATAATCGAGCGCTGATCGCCCGAACGACCGACGACCAACGACCGACGACAGGAGGCCGACCCCATGCGCGAGAACGCGACGAAAGCGAAGTGGCGGCGCGGCGAGGTGACGTACGGCGCCTGGCTCTCGATACCCAGCTCGTTCTCAGCCGAGATCGTGGCGCACGCCGGCTTCGACTGGGTCTGCCTCGATATGCAGCACGGCGTCATCGACTACCAGGTGGCGGTCACGATGCTGCTGGCGCTCAGCACCGGCGACTGCACGCCGATCGTCCGCGTGCCGTGGAACGAGCCGGGGATCATCGGCAAGATGCTGGACGCCGGCGCGATGGGGGTCATCGTCCCGATGGTGAACAGCGTCGACGAGGCCCGCGCGGCCGTCGCCGCCTGCCGCTACGCGCCCGTCGGCGCCCGCAGCTACGCCCCGACCCGCGCCGCGATGTACGCCGGCGCCGACTACTTCGAGCACGCCAACGACGAGGTCGCCTGCATCCCCATGATCGAGACGAAGCGCGCGCTCGACGGCCTCGACGCCATCCTCGACGTGCCGGGCATCGACGCGGTGTACGTCGGGCCGGCCGACATGAGCATCACGCTCGGACAGCAGCCGCGCATGGACAACGAGGGCGCCTTCGAGGAGGCGCGCATCCGCATCGCGCAGGCGTGCGCGAAGCACGGCGTCACGCCCGGCATCCACGGCAACGCCTCGCTGGCCGCGAAGCACGCCGCCGCCGGCTACCGCATGATCACCATCACAAGCGACATCGCCGCCATCACCACCGGCGCCGCCGCCGACCTGGCGACCGTCGGCCGCAGCGGCAGCGCGAGCAAGCCCGCGTCTCCATAGCGATCGTTCCGTGCGCCGCCGTAGGGGCACGCGGTGGCGTGCCCGTCGTCGATATGCGCACGCGGCTCGTGACCGGCGTGCTGCGCGGACGCTGTGGCGCGGGCGTCTCGTGGCGCGGGCTTTCAGCCCGCGTCTGTCTCCGGATCGCTGCCCGCGGCTACCCCGCGTTCATCCCCCGCAGCGCCTCGACCAATTCGGTCGTCTTCGGGTGGTCGCCGGCGTGCTTCGCGTAACGCGCGTACCGCACGATGCCGTTGCGGTCGATGATGAACGTCGCCGAGAGCTGGTAGACGTCCTCGCCGAACGTCTCGATGCGGTGGCCCTTGCGGAACGCGCGGATACCGGCCGCCCACGTCGCCGGGCCGATCACCTCCAGCGTCGAGCCGCGCTTGATGCCGAACGCCTGGTAGCCGTCCTTCTTGGGTCGGCCAGGCACGGGAACGGCACGTTGAACCGCTCGCACAGCGCCTGTGCCTGCTTCGGCTCGCCGTGCGCGACGGCGACGATCTGCCCGCCCGCCGCTTCGATGTCGTGGGCGCTCTCACGGAGCGCCTCCAGGTACTCCCGGCAGAAGGGTCAGCCAAAGTGGCGCAGGAACGCCACCACCACCGGCTTCTCGCCCCAGTAGCGCGAGAGCCGCACCTGCTCGTCGTCCCGCAGTCCGAACACGACGTCCGGCGCCGCTTCACCAACACTCAATGGCATGACATGACATCCTTCGCGCTGCTCGCGCGTCACTCGCGGTAACCTGCATCGTACCTCTCCGTCCTCCCTGTTCGAGTTCTCTGCGTTCTCTGTGGACCTCGCGTCTCCCTCCCCCCATCTGCGCAATCCGCGAAATCTGCGGTTCCGATCCGAACCCGCTTGCCCGCCCGCGCCGCGCGCTGTACGTTGCCCGCACAACCGCATAGCAGTGACGGGAGCCCCGACAGGCGGGGCTGAGAGGGCCGCGACGGCCGACCGTTTGAACCTGCCCCGGGTCATGCCGGCGAAGGGACACGACGCACCTGACGCCGCTGTCTCCTCAGCGGCGTTCTTGTCGAGGTGCGACATGGCGACACAGCTCGAATCAGCGCCCCACGAGCCTCACGAAGAGATCACGCCCGTCCCGCGCGAGCGGCGCGCGCTCAGCGGACTGCACTTCGGCGTGCTCTGGGGCGACCTCGGCGTCGGGCTGCTGGTGCTCGTCGCCGGCAGCCTGCTCGTGCCCGCGCTCGGGCTCAAGGCGGCGATGCTCGCCACCGTCGTCGGCAGCGTCATCGGCTCGGCGCTGCTCGCCGTCGCCGGGCGCGTCGGCAGCGACACCGGCGTGCCGACGATGGTCGCCCTGCGGCCGTCGCTCGGCATCCGCGGCTCCTACATCGCGACGCTGCTGAACATCGGCCAGCTCATCGGCTGGGCCGGGCTCGAGATCATCATCATGGCGCAGGCCGCGGGCGCCATCAGCGACCACTTCTTCGGCTTCGAGTGGTACTACGCGTGGCTCGCGGCGTTCGCGATCATCGGCACGGCGTTCGCGGTCGGCGGGCCGGTCGTCGTCGTGCGCGACTTCCTGGAGCGCTTCGGCGTCTGGATCGTCATCGCTGCGAGCGTCTGGCTGTCGTACCGGCTGTTCGCGACGTACAGCATCCAGAGCTACTGGAACGACAAGGGCGCCGGCGGCTTGCCGAACTTCTGGCAGGGCGTCGATATCGCCGTCTCGCTGCCCGTCTCGTGGCTGCCGCTCGTCGCCGACTACAGCCGCTTCGCGCAAGCGCTCCGGCGACGCCGCGGCCGCGACGTTCGTCAGCTACACCGTCGCGAATGTCTGGTTCTTCGCGCTCGGCGCCGGCTACGTGCTCGTGCTCAGCTCGACGGCCGAGGGCAACGGGCTGATCTTCGACCTCGTCGACTCGCTGCTGCCGCTCGCGCTCGGCTGGGTGTTCCTCTTCGTCATCCTCGCCGACGAGACGGACAACGCGTTCGCGAACATCTACTCGACCGCCGTCTCGCTGCAGAACCTCGTGCGGCTGCCGCAGCGCGTGCTCGCGCTCGCCGTCGGCGTGGCGGCGTTCGCCGTCGCCGTCAGCATCGACCTCGGCGGCTACGAGAACTTCCTGCTGCTGATCGGCGGCGTCTTCGTCTCGCTGTTCGGCGTGCTGCTCGCCGACTACTTCGTCGCCAGCGGCCAGCGCTACGACACCGACGCGCTGTACGTGGGCGGCGGACGCTACTGGTTCTGGGGCGGCTTCAACCCGGCCGGCCTGCTGGCGTGGCTCGCCGGCTTCATCGTCTACGCCGCCTCCGCGCAGCCCCCCGCCCTCGTCGACCACGCCTCGTGGATCGCCAACGTCCCCGAGTGGACGACGAAGGTCGGCGGCACCCTCCCGTCCTTCGCCGTGAGCTTCGTGCTGTACCTGCTGCTGAGCCGCGTGCTGCTACGGACAAACAACGCGTCTGCGATCTCCCCCTCGCCACTTCGTGGAGAGGGGGCCGGGGGTGAGGTGCGCGCCTGGCGCCATCGCCGAAGCCCGGCGCCAAGACGGCTTGACGGCCGTCCCGCGCAAGCGCACTATGGTGCCGCTCGTACTCGTGAGTACGATGCGCCTGAGGAGCCGCTGTGCGGATCACGGTCGTTCTCGTTTGCTTCGTCGCCGCGATAGCACTGGGCGCCGCCGCCTGCTCGCGCGGCGGCGGGAAGGCGACTGCATCGCCCACCTCAACCTCTTCCGGCTCCGCCGCCGCGCTCCTGCAACGCTCCGGCGCCGCGTCCATCGAGGCGTTCGCCGCGCTCGGCCCCAACACGATGCTGCACGGCAAGGCCATCACCTACGGGGAGCGGAGAGTCGGCAACTCCTCCAGCTTCGCGCTGCCCAATACCACGATTGGTGAGACCTACTGGGCCTTCGGCCCGGACGGCAAGCTCAGTGGCTATCTTGCCACCACCAGGGGCACCGACGGCACGCTCTACCAGTACGTGAAGATGGTCGATGACGGCATGGTGACCACCGACGTGAAGTCAGGCGAGACGATATCGAACCCCCATTCGCTCGCCAGCGTGACCGCCGACGGCCTGCGCGGCGCTTGGAGCCGCACCGTCACGCCGTTGATTGCCGAGCTGGCCCCGACGGCGATGCCGACGACGACAAGCGTCAATGGCGTCAACGCCTTCCTGATCGAGACGCCGGTGCGCGGCACAACGCACAGCCGCATCTATCTCAGCCAAACGGACTACAGCCTGGTGCGGTCGGAGACGCTGGCGGCGGACGGACATATCGTCAGCTACGATCAACCGCTGGTGCAGGAGGTGTTGTCCGGCAACGCCATCCCGCCATTCACTCCCTAGCCGCCGAGGTCGGCGTTCGTGCGGGCTGCCAAGCCCACGCTCTCGCTCGCGTGTTCCGGCGCATTGGGCGGCCGGTCTACCCAAAGGTCGCGGCCTCGGCTACAGCTTCGCCATCCGGCCCGGCGTCATCGTTCTGGAACCGCCGTGTAGCGTGCGTGTCGAACTCCATGCCATAGATCCGCTTCAGGTCGGCGATCGCCGCGAGCGCGCGCTTGCCGTGAGGGCTTGCCGCCGACTCGCCCTCGTCCACGGGAAAGATCCGCGACCAGCGATCAATACCCAATCACTATCCACTAGCCACTAGCCACTACCCACTAACCGCCCCCTACCGCCGCAGGCTCGCCGCCGGCTTCGGCTCCCGCTCCCGCGGCGCCAGGATCTCGTCGACGAGGCCGTACTCCTTCGCCTGCTCCGGGCTCATGAAGAAGTCGCGGTCGAAGTCGTGGCGGATGCGGTCCTCCGTCTGGCCGGTGTGGCGCGCGAGGATGCCGCGCAGGATGTCGTTCTCGCGCAGGATCTCGCGCGCCTGGATCTCGATGTCCGTCGCCTGCCCCGTGATGCCGCCGCCGCCGAGCAGCGCCTGGTGCATGTGGATGGTCGCGTTCGGCATCACGAAGCGCTTGCCCGGCGTGCCCGAGCACAGCAGCACGGTCCCCATGCTCGCCGTCATGCCCACCGCGTACGTCGCGACGTCCGGCCGCACCAGTTGCATCGTGTCGTAGATCGCGAGCCCCGCCGTGATCGACCCGCCCGGACAGTGGATGTACAGGTTGATGTCCTTCTCCGGGTCCTCGCGCTCCAGGTACAGCAGCTGCGCCGTCACCACGTTCGCCACCTGGTCGTCGATCGGCATGCCGAGAAAGACGATCCGCTCGCGCAGCAGCAGCGAGTAGATATCGAACGCCCGCTCGCCGCGCGCGCTCGTCTCGATGACGGATGGGATGAGCATGGTGGTGATCTCCTCTGGCGGCGAGCGATGGGCGGCTAGCAGCTAGTGACCAATGTCCGACGCGCTCCGCATCGCGAGCACCCTCTCCCCCTGAGGGAGAGGGTCGGCCGAAGGCCGGGGTGAGGGATCGCTGTCGCCGCCGCCTCTGCACTCCTCCTCTCCGCCGGGCGGAGAGGGGGCCGGGGGTGAGGTCCGCAAGCACGCGCTCGGCGCCGGCTGGCGCTGCTCGCCCTCCCACCGCGCCGCCTCGTTGCGGCTGCTGACGCCCAGCTCGCTCAGGATCTCCGACACGTGGAACTTGACGCCGTCCACGCTGATGCCCAGCCGCAGCGCGATCTGCTCGTTCGAGAGCCCCTCGCGCAGCAGCGCCAGCACCTCCCACTGTCGCGGCGTCAGCACGTCCGGGTACGGCGGCCGTCCTCGTCGGTTCATGGATCGAGCTTACGACAGGATCGGGCGAATTGCACTACTCTCGATTCCGGCACCGCTCGGGTGACGCTACGCGCTCGGAGATCGCCGCCCGGGCGTGCTAGCCTCGCCCGGAAGCGTCGTTGGAGTCGGCCGCCCGATTTTAGATGACCGTCCGTTGACTGGTTATGCGGCGCAAACATGAAAAGTGATCGTTCGATGTCGTCTATCCGCCGGCCACGATTCATAGAACGGAGCGCGCCCGCCGAAAACACGAAAACTGCGAAATAATGTCGCCTATC
>CAWIYS010000004.1:0-9351 GCA_963840385.1 uncultured Chloroflexia bacterium
AAGGGGCGGACCTTCGGTCCGCCCCTGCGCGGTTCGTCGTTGCGCCGCGGCTACGCCGTCGCGGCTACGGGCTCCGGCTCGCGCTGCGGCGCGGCCGCGGACTTCTCGAAGGTGAAGTCGCCGTCGGCGTAGTCGACGCGGATGGTGTCGCCTTCGGTGAAGTCGCCGGCGAGGATGCGGCGGGCGAGCGGGTTCTCGATGCGGCGCTGGACGGTGCGGCGCAGCGGGCGGGCGCCGTAGACGCGGTCGTAGCCCTCCTTCACCAGCTCGGCCTTCGCGGCCTCGGTCACCTCGAACGCGACCTCGCGGTCGGAGAGGCGCTTCAGCACTTCGTGCAGCATCAGCTCGACGATCTGCGCCAGCTCCTTCTCGGTGAGCGGCTCGAAGACGATGATCTCGTCGATGCGGTTGAGGAACTCCGGGCGGAAGGCTTCGCGCAGCGCCTTCTCGACCTGCTCCTGCCGCACCTCGCGCTGGCCGTCGTCCTGGGCGCGGCTGCTGACGAAGCCGAAGCGGCCCTTCGTCTCGGAGCTGGTGCCGAGGTTCGACGTCATGATGATGATCGTGTTGCGGAAGTCGACGGTGCGGCCCTGGCCGTCGGTCAGGCGGCCGTCGTCGAGGATCTGCAGCAGCACGTTGAACAGGTCCGGGTGCGCCTTCTCGATCTCGTCGAAGAGGACGACGCGGTACGGGCGGCGGCGGACGGCCTCGGTGAGCGAGCCGCCCTCTTCGTAGCCGACGTAGCCGGGCGGGGCGCCGAGGATGCGCGAGACGGTGTGGCGCTCCTGGTACTCGGACATGTCGAGGCGGATCAGCGACTCCTCGTCGTCGAACATGTAGCCGGCGAGCGCGCGCGCCAGCTCCGTCTTGCCGACGCCGGTGGGGCCGAGGAAGATGAAGCTGCCGATGGGGCGCTTCGGGTCCTTGAGGCCGGCGCGGGCGCGGCGCAGCGCTTCGGCGACGGCCTCGACGGCCTTGTCCTGGCCGATGACGCGCTCGTGCAGCGCCTCCTCGATGTGCAGGAGCTTCTCCGCTTCGCCTTCGAGCATGCGGCTGACGGGGATGCCGGTCATGGTCGCGATCAGCTCGCCGATGTCGCGCTCGGTGACGACCATGTCGATGGTGTGCGTCTTCTCCCACTCGGCCTTCGCGGCCTCGTACTCGGACTGGATCGACAGCACCTCGGTGCGGATGCGGGCGGCGGCCTCGTAGTCCTGCTTCGCGGCGGCGGCCTCGGTCTCCATGTTCAGCTCGTCGAGGCGCTTCTTGAGGTCGCGCAGCTCGGGCGTGAGCGACTGCTGCTCGATGACGTGCTTGCTCGCGGCCTCGTCGATGAGGTCGATCGCCTTGTCGGGCAGGAAGCGCTCGGTGAGGTAGCGGTCGCTGAGGCGCGCGGCGGCGACGAGCGCCTCGTCGGAGATCTTCACCTTGTGGTGCGCCTCGTACTTCGGGCGCAGGCCGCGGAGGATCTCGATGGTCTCGTCGGGCGTCGGCTCGTCGAGGAAGACGGGCGAGAAGCGGCGCTCGAGCGCGGGGTCCTTCTCGATGTGCTTGCGGTACTCGTCGAGCGTGGTGGCGCCGATGACGCGCAGCTCGCCGCGGGCGAGGGCGGGCTTCATCATCGTGCTGGCGTCGATGGCGCCTTCGGCGGCGCCGGCGCCGACGACCTGGTGCAGCTCGTCGATGAAGACGATCACCTCGCCCTCGGCGCTGCGGATCTCGTCCATGACGGCCTTCAGGCGCTCCTCGAACTCGCCGCGGAACTTGGAGCCGGCGACCATCGCGCCCATGTCGAGCGCGAGCAGGCGCTTGTCCTTGATGTTCTCGGGCACGTCGCCGGCGACGATCTTCTGCGCGAGGCCTTCGACGACGGCCGTCTTGCCGACGCCGGCCTCGCCGATGATCACCGGGTTGTTCTTGGTGCGGCGGTTGAGGATCTGCATGACGCGCTTGATCTCCTGGTCGCGGCCGATCACCGGGTCCAGCTTGCCGTCGCGCGCGTACTTCGTCAGGTCGTTGCTGTACTTCTCGAGCGCGCCGTACTTGCTCTCGGCCGTCGGCGAGTCGACGCGGGCGCTGCCGCGCACGTCCTGGAGGGCGCGGTAGATGCGCTCCTTGTCGATCTTGAACTCGCGGAGGATGCGCGCGGTGTCGCCGTCGCGCTCGTCGGCGATGGCGATGAGCAGGTGCTCGACGCCGACGTACTCGTCCTTGAGGCGCTCGGCCTCGGCGTTGGCGGTCTCGAGCATCTTGACGATGCGCGGCGTGGTGTAGACCTGCACGACGTCGTAGGCGAGCTTCGGCGACTTCGCGAGCGTGTCGGCGACGCGCGACGTGAGGGCGCGGACGTCGACGTCCATGGCGGTGAGGATGCGGCCGGCGAGGCCGTCCTGGTGCTGGAGCAGCGCGAGGAGGACGTGCTCGACGTCCCACTGGGAGTGGCGCTGCGTGCGCACCATCTCCTGCGAGGCTGCGAGCACTTCTTGTGCCTGCTGTGTGAATCGATCTTGTCGCATCATGTCGGTTATCTCCTCATCGCCTGCTCGGCGTTTCGTCTGTGGCGGTCCGGCTTTGTGCCGGGGGCGGACAGGTCTGAAGACCTGTCCTTACGTCGTGTTCGGGCGGCTATCGCGGCTCATGCGTCGCTCCTCGGCGCGGGGAGGCGGCGGTCGCGGAGGCGCTGGAGTTGCTGGCGCAGCTCCTCCATCTCCGACTCCATGGCCTGCATCTTCTCGTTCATGCGCAGGATGACTTCTACGCCGGCGAGGTTGACGCCGAGGTCGTTCATGAGGCGCTGCACCTGGCGCAGGCGGGCGATGTCGTCGCGCGAGTACATGCGGATGCGGCCGCTGGTGCGCTGCGGCGCGACGAGGCCGACGCGCTCGTACTGGCGCAGCGTCTGCGCGTGCATGCCGACGATGCGCGCGGCGATCGAGATCACGTATACGGGTTCGTCGTGGCCGGTGTCGTCGGTGTCGTTCATGTTCGTGTTCTATCCACAGATTTCACAGATGGGCACAGATGGTTGGCTGGGGTCTGTGCGTGTCTCTGCGTTCTGTCTCCGATCGCGGGCGCAGCAGGCTGCGCCCCTACAGCGTTTCGTGGGTTGGCGCTGGGCGAGCACCTCACCCCTAACCCCTCTCCACGACGTGGAGAGGGGGATCTCTTATACGCCGGCGGCGCTTAGCTCCTCGAACAGCGCCTTCTGGTTGTCGTCGAGGGATTCGGGGAGCTTCACGCGGACGCGGGCGTGCAGATCGCCTTTGCCTTCCTTGTTCAGGTGCGGCATGCCGAGGCCGCCGAGCTTGAAGACGCGGCCGTTCTGCGTGAGCGGCGGGATCTTCAGCATCACCTTCGCCGTGACGGTCGGCACTTCGGCCTCGCCGCCGAGGACGGCTGTTGTCAGCGGCACTTCGATCTCTTCGATCAGGTCGTCGCCCTTGCGCTCGAACTGCTTGTGCGGACGGACGGTGACGATGAGGAGCAGGTCGCCTTTCGGGCCGCCGCCCATGCCGGGCTGGCCCTCCTTCGCGATGCGCACCTTCGATCCGGTGGCGACGCCGGCGGGGATCTTCACCTCGATGCGGCGCGGCTTCTGGACCTGGCCGTGGCCGCCGCAGTTGTGGCACGTCGCGCCGGCGATCTCGCCGCTGCCGCCGCAGGTGTCGCACGGCTCGAGCGTCAGCATCTCGAGCATGCGCGCGGCGCCGTGGTACGCCTCTTCGAGCGTGATCTCGACGGGCTGCTGGAGATCGGCGCCGCGCCGGGACATCGTGCGGACGCCGCCGCTGCGGCCGCGGCCGAAGAACTGGCCGAAGGCGCCGCCGAGGTCGCCCAGGTCGCTGACATCGAACTGCTGGAAGCCGCCGCCGTTGCCGTGCGCGAAGCGCGTGCCGCCGCGCTGGCGCTGCGCCTCTTCGATCTGGTCGGCGTACTCCCAGCGGTCGCCGTACTTGTCGTACTTGCGGCGCTTCTCGGCGTCGGAGAGGACCTCGTAGGCGTTGGTGATCTGTTTGAACTTCGCCTCGGCCGCCTTGTCGCCCGGGTTGACGTCCGGGTGGTGCTTGCGGGCGAGCTTCCGGTAGGCGGAACGGACCTCCTTCTCGGAGGCATCGCGCTTGACGCCGAGGGTTTCGTAGAAGCTGGCCATCGGTGAAAGTGTAGCGCGGGGAGGCTGAGGGGTGCAAGAAGCTTGCTATTGTGTGGCTCAACTCTCTTGACAGTGCACCGACCGATGGCCGGGGCGTACGGGCGCCACCGCATCGCGCTACCCTGAAACAGGTGATCGCGCCCGGCTCAGGCGCCGGTCGCGCGTGGGAAGGGAGTCGGCCATGGTCAGCGACGAGGCTCTCGGGACGCTGCTGGACGAACTTGTGGCCAGCCGCCATCGGGACGCTCAGCTGAGGATTCTGCGGGACTGGATCGGGAAGCTCTTGAAGTCCTGGGACGCGCAGAGCAGCGAGGAACAGCAAGAGACGCTCGGAAAGCTCGGCGGCGGCTAGCGCGGCGTAGCTCCGCAGCGCCCGGCGGCAGGCGCGCACGCTCGCGTCGCGACCCCGGGAATGCGATCGCCGTACAGGCTTCCACGGCCGGATTCGTTGTCCCGTAGAGCCGTCACGGACGCGGCGTGACGATCGTCACGCATGCGGTGACATCAGACGTCTCGATCGCCGGTGCGTGCGCGGGACGACGGACGCGCCGGACTCGCCGAGAACCGGTGCGTCGCCGGGCGGCGTACGCGAAGGTACGACGGCTTGAGGCGGATCGGGCGCGCGCTCTTCCCGGCGTACAGGTACCAGACGAACTCTTCATTACGCTGTGGTTCCAGGACTTCGCGGCCGGCGTCATTCTTCATGCTGCCTCCCATTGTCCTTGCCCCCCACATAATCGGCGCTCGTCGGATCAGATGCGGCGACTCCGCGAACCGCGGCCCCCAAGCCGCCCGCGGCATTCCGCTCATCACGCGACGATCTTCTGTGCGCCCCCGACATTGCACGCTAACACAGCGCAAGGGTCGCGCTTGTGCCACGCGTCACAGTGGGCGGCTCCTCGTGCAGCGCGAGGGGCCTGACGGTCAGGAAATCGCAATGCGACCGCTAGCGGGCGTTTCGATATCGACCGAGCGTGCCCGCCGCGGCTGATGTTTCCGGCATTCTTTGGATGGTGAGGCGTCGTTGCCGACAACAATCGACCGGCCGCGCGGAGAAGGCCCCGGTGGGAAACCGGAGCCTTCTGCATCACGCCGACGGTGGGTGGCTGAGGAGGGGTATGTCGCCGAGGGCTCGGTGCGGGGCGCGATTCACCCGGCGGCGCGTATGCTCGCCAGGTGGCCGGTGACGTGCTCGATAAGCACTCCGCCTTCGATCAGCTGTTGCGCGCTGACGGACGCACCTCCGGCGAGACCGAGCGACGCGGTACGGTCGAGCTGCTCGTCGGTGAGCGCGCGGATGTATGCGGACATTGATGAAGCGCCCTGGCGCAGGAGCGTCAGCACGTCCGCCTTCGTGCAGGAGGAGTGCGCGCCCGCCCGGCGATCGTTCATGCCGTTGATGTCGTCCCACGTGTATGCCGGCATCGTCCGAGCTTCGGCGGCGGCGCTGATGAACTCATGTTCGAGCGGGAACTGTCCCGCGACATGCTGGGCTGTGGCCGCGACCGTCCAGCCTTCGTCACCGCAGATCGCACTCCACTGCTTGTCGGAACACGACTCGACAGTGGTGGCGAACTCCTTGACCGCCTGATCGAGCTGATCCGCAAGCGCTGTTGATCGCTCACCCATGAGGACCTCCATTTCGGTGTATAAGAACTCTTACTGGATTGGGAAACTTGAAACCGTAAGAACTGCATATTACGCCGGAGCGCGGCGCTTGGCAATAGATTCGCGGAAGGCCGCCTCGGGCGGAATCCCGGCGGGCGGCGGCGGCGGAGGAACCGCCGTCGGGGCGGCCGATGACGGTGAGCTCGAGGAGCTCGGCCACATCGAACGTCGGCAGGCTGCGCCCCTACTCGGCGGGGGCGGCGACGCCCATCGCGTCCGCGGCGGGGGAACCGCCGTCGGGACGGCCGATGACGGTGAGCTCGAGGAGCTCGGCGACGTCGAACGTCTTCATGCGTTTCGTGTCGTCGGGCTGCACGGTGGCGATGCCGTCATCGAACATCTGGATGCAGAACGGGCAGGCGGTGGCGATCACCTGTGCGCCGGTGCTGACGGCTTCTTCCGACCGGGCGACGTTGATGCGCTTGCCCATGGACTCTTCGACCCACATGTGACCGCCGCCGGCGCCGCAGCAGAAGCTGTTGTCGCGGTTGCGGGGCATTTCGACGCGGGCTCCGCCGGGCAGGGCGTCGACGATGTCGCGCGGGCTGTCGTAGTTGCCGTTGTGGCGGCCGAGGTAGCACGAGTCGTGGTAGGTGACCGAGAGCGGCAGGTCGTGCTTCGGACTCAGCGCGCCATCCTTCAGGAGCTTTGACAGGAACGTGGTGTGGTGGATGACCTCGAACTGGCCGTCGAAGTCCGGGTACTCGTTCGCCATGGTGTTGAAGCAGTGCGGGCAGTTGGTGATGATGCGCTTCACGCCTTTGGCGTGCAGCACTTCGATGAGCGACTTCGCCTGCTCCTGGTAGAGGTATTCGTTGCCGAGGCGGCGCGCCGGGTCGCCGGTGCACTGCTCCTCATCGCCGAGGCAGCCGTAGCTGACGCCGGCCTCGGCCAGCAGGCGCGCGACGGCGCGGGTGATCGGGATGTTGCGATCGACCATCGCGCCGGAGCAGCCGACCCAGTAGAGGTACTTCTGGCTGCCGTCGAACGTCGGGATGTCGAGGCCCTCCATCCACGCGGTGCGGGTGAACTGGGCGCCGCGCCACGGGTGGCCGCGCTGCTCGAGCTGCTGGAGCGTCGCCGCTGCGGTCTCGGGCATGTTGGCCTCGTTCATCGCGTAGAAGCGGCGCATGTCCTGCAGCGCCGGGATGTGCTCGATAAAGACCGGGCACTGCTCCATGCAGGCGCCGCAGGTCACGCAATCCCAGACGGGGTTGAAGCCGACGGAATCGATGAGGGTAAGGTCGGCGGGGTGGGCGGATGCAGACGAGGGCGTCTGCGCTTCATTTCCACTCATTGGCGCCGTAAGCGCGTCCCAGACAAAGATCCGCGGCGCGATCTTGTGCACTTCGGCCTCGATGGCAGCGCGCATGCTCGTGCATGAGCTTCTTCGGCGACAGCTCCTTACCCGTGAGGAACGCGGGGCAGTTGATCTCGCAGCGGCCGCACTCGGTGCAGGTATAGGGATCGAGCATCTGCTTCCAGGTGAGATCTTCGATCTGGCCGGCGCCGAAGCGCTCGAGATTCTCGAAGTCCTTGATGGGTTGAAGCTTGCCGGTGGGCGCAATCCGCCGGAACAGGATGTTTTGCGCCACCGTAAGTACGTGTGAGTGCTTGCTGTACGGCAGATAGCAGGCGAAAGCGAGGAAGTCATACAGATGGGCGTACCACCAGAAGTTGAGGAAGCCTTCCTGGACGCCGCGCGACATGCCGATGCCGTCCCAGAACCTCGCGACGGAGTAGGCGAGGAACGACCACTTCTCGCCGCCCACCGGGTCGATGGCGATCTCGAAGCTGTTCACCATGACGTCGCTGATCACGAGAAAGACGATGAAGGCGAGGATGATCCAGCCGTCGAGATTCAAGGTCATGCGGGCGGGCTTCCAGAAACGACGCTGCCACGCGGCCATGCCGCAACCGACGAGGACGAGGATGTTGAACACGTCCATCGGCGCGCGGACGGTGATGTCATAGAAGAAGCCGAAGACGTGCTCGAACGAGATGTCTTCGTTGATGCCCTTGAGGATGAAGTTGAGCGTACGGATCTGGAGGACGATGAAGCCCCAGAAGATCATCGAGTGGAGGAGCCCGCTGTACCAGTAGCGCTTGCGGGCGACGCGCGCGTTGCCGAGGAGGTACGGCACGAGCGACGTCAGGCGTTCGAAGAGGTGGTCGAAGCGGTTGTCGCCCTTGCCGCGGGCGAAGACGGAGACCTTGACCGCGACGGAGTACGCGAGGAAGGCGATGCCGGCGACGAGTGGAGAGATAGAAGAGGTAGTTGCCGGGGAACTCGTGGCTGGGAAGCATGCAGGTCCTCCTCGCGCTGTTGCCGCGATGGGGATTCTAGCGTTGGCAGGGGGTTGACGGAACCGCAGATTTCGCAGATTCCGCAGATGGAGGGCGGCTTCCCCGCGAAGGGTGAAAGCGTGGCGCCGGGGGACGGACGGGAACCACGGAATTCACGGATTACGCGGAGCGTGAGCGGGGTCGCGGCTGGTACGCGCCGTGGCCTCACGGAGCGGACACGCGCTCACACCGGGCTCCGGCATCGGCGGACGATCGCGCGGAGACGGTGCGAACGCCAATCGCGCACGCGATCGTACCGGCGCGTCGAGATGTTCGCGATGCGCCTCGGCGGTCGAATGCACCGGCTGCGAGAACACGCGGTGCGACTTGGCGATCGGTGATCGCTTTGCGCAGGTTTCGCATCGCACGTGCGCGATCTCCCGATCTTACGGGCCGGACGTGTAACCATCCGCCGCCAGCGGGGATATTAGTGCTGATGGTGGTCAGGGTCAGTCGACTGCGTCGGCTGTTGAGTCAGGGAGTGCATTGATGAACCAGAAAGCTATTGCTGTGGGCGTCGCGCTGGCGCTCGCACTCGTCGCCGCTGGAGCATTCGCGTCGCAGGGTGGGTCGGACGGTGGTCGCAAGACCGCGGCTGTCAACGCACCGGCAGCCGCGAGACCGGCAGCGGGAGCAGCGGTCGCAGCGCGTCCGGCGCCGAAGCCGCTCTACATCGATCGTGGCGTGGTGGAGATCCGCGACTTACGCCAGCCGACATCGGCTGCGGCCGCCGGCGCGCCCGATGCGAGCGGGTCGCGTGGATCCGGCGTGGCGGCCGCGGCGCAGGGGAAGACGCCGGCGCCGCGCACACAACAGGGAAGCAACAGCGCGCACGTACGCGGGGATTCCAGTCCCGCGGCGCAAGATCCCAGTCCCGGTGCGACTGGCACACCGCGTAGCAGCGCGAAGCCGGACGACGATCAGGAACGCGACCACCAGCAGAGCGGCGATCGCAAGCACGAAGACGACGCGGACGACGGTGATGATGACGACGACAACCACGGCGGGACGCCGACGGCGCTGCCGGGGACGCCGACGGCGGTCCTGCCGACGAAGACAGCGATCGTGACGACGCCGCCACCGACCGCGACGCCGACCGCGCCACCGCCGCAGCCGACGGCCACAAGACGCCGGCGTCAACACCGACACCGACGAAGACGTGCGGTACGATACCGGAACCGTGCACG
>CAWIYS010000005.1:0-41765 GCA_963840385.1 uncultured Chloroflexia bacterium
CGCTCCACAGCAACGCGGGCTTGCACGGGGATTATCTACGCGTATTCGACAGGTGTCAACACATTGTTAATAGATCTTTGCACGGCGCATCGGAGCAGGATCGAATGCAACGCGCCGCCGTCAAGGAACCAGCCACTCCTGGTGGGTGCATCCGTCATCGTAGACGAGCTTCGCGGCGCCGACCGGCGCCGGCACACTGAACGCGACCACGCCCGAAGCCGTGGCGCCGGGCTTCAGGTTGGCCGACAGCGCGACCGCGCCGCCTTTGAGTGCCGCAGGCCGGTGCGCCTCGCCTGGACGTTCTGTCGATCCAGGTGTTCTTCCGCAACCGGCATCGTGGCAGAGCCGAGTCGTTCCGTACGGAGATCGACGTCACGAGGAATTTGTCGCCGGACTGCGCCAGCTCGCCTCCGCGAAGGCGGCGAAGTGGCCGTCGGCGGCGGTGATGGCCAGCGCGCCGGACTCGCAGACCGTCGGCGTCGGTAATGTGAAGAATGCGGCCACGTCCTCGCCGCTGTCCCGGCCGAACAGCCAGTACGCGGCGCTTCCAGCTGCCACAACGAGCACAGCCGCTGCCACGACGATTCTTCTCACGGTGCCGCATGGTAGCGGATACGCCCGCCGGATCGCCAGTCCGCTTCGCCACGCGGGCCGTGCGTGCGCCGTCTGCCTCGGACGCGAAGCGGGCGCGCCTGCGCGCGCCCGCTCGTTGTGCCGAAGCTGGAGTCAGCTCAGCCGGCTCACTTGTTCTGCATGTTGTAGCCCGACGTGCACAACACCAGCGTGGACGTACTGGGCAAACGCGGCCTGCGCGTCACCGGCCGTAATGGCGCCGTCCGGCGGACCGATCTGCCCGAAATTATTGAGACTCCTGTCGTACTCCCAGCCGTCTCTGACGCCGTTGTGGTTCAGGTCCTGCTCGTACACCAACGAGCCAGCGACGGCTCCGGCCTTGAAGTACGCGAAGACGGCCTGTGCATCCTTCACCGCCACGAAGTTGTCTCTATGTCCGTCGGGGACAGCCAGCAGGGCCGGAACCGGAACGCTGTAGAAGCCCCACGGGTCGTTCACGTTCGGGTCCTCGCTGTCCACGCAGCCGTCGCCCAAGACGCCCGGGTACGCCGGCTGGAAGTCGCAGTCTCGGCCGACGCCGAGCGTCGGCGGGCCGCCAACGTTGGTGGTGCACGATGGCTTCGCCAGGTTGTAGCCGGACGAGCATCGGAGATTCAGTTTGTACTGCCTGAATGCCACCTGCGCATCCCTGGCGGTAACCGTGCCATCAGGAGCGCCCAGGTTGCCAAACGCATCCTCGCTCCTGTCGTACTCCCATCCGTCTTTGACCCCGTTATTGTTCAAGTCCTGCTCGTAGAGCAGCGAGCCCATTACCGCGCCCGCCGCGTAGTACGCGAAGACGGCCTGCGCGTCCTTCACCGCCACGACGTTGTCGCGCAAGTCGGTCAAGGGATTCGGCGATGCGTAGAGCGCGGGAACGGGTACGCTATAGACCCCCAAGGTGTGTGCACTGGCGGATCCTGCACTGTCCACGCAGCCATCTCCCCAGAACAGGGGGAAGGCGAAGTCCATTTCGCAGTCCTGCCCGATACCCAGGGTGGGCGGTCCGCCGACGTTCGTCGTGCAGCCCGTCGCCGGCGGCGGGCCAGGCGTGAACGTGGGCGTCGGCGGGAACGTGGACGTCGGCGTCGGCGTATTCGTTGGCGTCGGCGTATTCGTCGATGTGCCGGTTGGCGGTACTCCGCACGTCACCGTCGAATCCTGCAGCGTCATGAGGAAGTCCACGCCGTTCCCATCGAAGAGCGCTGAGCCGAGCGTCGTGATCATCGGGTCGTTTCGAGGAACGATGGCGTAGTGCCGATGTCCCGCTCTGCTGGCACGTCATCGTGATCGTCTCGAGCACGCCGGTAGACGTGCTGTTCTGGAAGGCACAGCCTGTAACGACGTTCGGCGCATTCGCCGGGTTCCCCCAGCCCGACAATGAACACAGCGTTGGCGCAACGTTATTCACGGAGAGCAACGTGTTGTCATACGCCATCTCAATGTCGTAGCCGCCCCACGACGGCGAGTTGACCGGTTCGAAGGTCACGGCGGTCAGGTTCACGGTGAT
This sequence comes from uncultured Chloroflexia bacterium, assembly GCA_963840385.1. Lineage (GTDB taxonomy): Bacteria > Chloroflexota > Dehalococcoidia > DSTF01 > JACRBR01 > CAYJMJ01. The sequence continues at coordinate 2,123 of CAWIYS010000005.1, forward strand.
GCTGAACGGCGTGCCGACCGGCTGCGCCGCGCCGGGAGCCGTAATCGCGAAGGTTGCTGCGGCCGTCGCCGCCTGGACGGTCGTCGAGCCGCCGCTCCATGGCATGCCCACGCCCACGGGGATCGCCACCGCCATCAGCGTGATGACGGCAAGCGCCTGGAACGGACCGCTGGCGAATCGTGCGACGGTGCGACCCGCCTGCCCGGTCACGCGGAACAAGAAAAAGCGATCCATCGCGTTGCTCCTAGCTTCGGAATGTCCTGCGCAACAGGAGATAAGGTGGCGGGAATTGGCCACGATACTACGCGTGGCTCGCGCGATCGTCAACAATTCCATCCGTCGTCGGCGGGCTTGCGCGGCGGCTCGCGAACGACGGAAATCCTCGTTTCGACCCGCCCGCGTGCCCGCGCCGCCAGTCAGCCGCGTTCCAATAAAGCATCGGTACGATATTTGCTCAACCGACAATATTGACAGCCGGTGTGCGTTCCCAACGACCCAACAGAGCGCGTCGCCCGGCTGATCGCGAGGGGACCGACATGAACCTGGCGCGCTGGACGCTCATCGGCACACTCGCAGCCTGCGCCGCGGTCGCGGCGGCCGGGCCCAACTCGAGCGGATCTGCCGCGAGGGTTGGCGCCGTCGGCGTGCCAGGCGGCGGCGTGCCAATCGTCCATCTGGGCGCCGATCCGCAGCTCCAGACGCCGCCCGTGCTCGCGACGACCTTCGACGATCAGTCGCTGCGCAAGACCGACAAGATCGCGCCGGTGCTCGACAAGCTGTACCGCGTCGACCAGCTCGACCCGCGCGACGGCCGAGCCGCCCCGTGACGGCCGGCACCGCGGATCGCGTTGCCCGGACGACCTCGGCGGCATGTCGCGAGCGGAGGCCGCATGCGCATCGATGCCGCCGGCCGCGTGCAGGTGTGGGCCGATGCCACCGGCGCGCCCTCGTCCGCTGCTGTCGCGATCTGGCGGCGCTCGGCACGGACGTGCAGACGTCGACGACAGCGCACGGCATCGTGCAGGGGCTCATCCCGGTCGTCGCAGCTCGCCGCCGCCTCGGCGCTGCCGTCGCGTCACGGGCGTGCGCCTGCCCGAGTACGGGTTCGCGCACACCGGCTCAGTGACGACGCAGGGCGACAGCGATCCTGAACGCCGCGACGCTGCGCAGCGCGATCACCGTCGACGGCAGCGGCGTGCGCGTCGGCGTCATCTCCGACGGCATGGAGGGCCTCGCGTCCTCGCAGGCGTCGAGCGACCTCGGCGCCGTCAATACGTCGACGTGCAACATCTCACCGAGCGCGACGTCGCCGACGGCGAGCGGCGCCGGCGCCGAGGGCACGGCCATGTCGCGAGATCGTCCACGACGTCGCGCCGGGCGCGCAGATCTACTTCGGCTACTTCGGCATGAACGTCGGCGGCACGGCGCTCAACTTCAACGACGCCGTGAACTGCCTCGCCGCCAACACCGACGTCGTCGTCGACGACATCCGCTGGTTCAACACCGGCCCCAACGACGGCACGAGCTTACGTCTCCGCGAACACGTCGGCGGCGCTCGCCAACGTGTCCAACCGGATCCGCGGCTACTACACCGTCGTCGCCAATCAGGCGCGCAACCACTATCACGCCGCGTGGGTCGACTCCGGCTTCTTCACGCCGTCCAGCAAATCGGGCGACTGGTGGGAGCTGCAGCGGTTCCAGGGCGGCGGCGGCACGACGGACGGCGGCTTTGGCCTGTCGTGCCCATCACCATCCGCCTTCAAGTGCGGCGACACCGTGCAGGTGGCCGCCGGCGGCAGCTTCTCGGTCTTCCTCCAGTGGAACGACGCCTACGGCAGCTCGTCGAACGACTACGACCTGCTGGTGCAGGACAACACCGGAGCCGGAAGCATCTCGGCTCCGAATTCGCAGCGACAGGGTCCCGGGTTCCCCTATCCGGTCGAGTCGGTCACCGTGAACAACACGCACGGCGCGACGACGACTTACAACATCCTCATCGGCAACTACAAGAACCTCGCGGCCGCAAGGACCTTCGACTACTTCGTCATCTGCCGCAGTTGCTACGTCTTCAGCACCGGCCTGCCGGCTCCCGATGACATCGCCCTCCATAACTACAACACGCTCGCCGGCAGCGTCCCCAACCAGTCCGACGCCGGCGGCGGCGTCGTCTCGGCGGCGGCGATCAGCGCCTCCAACTCGCCGAGCTTCAACACGATCGAGGGTTATAGCAGCCGCGGCCCGACGGCGGACGCACGCATGAAGCCGGACGTGACGGGCATCGACTGCGTCGCGGTGACGGGCGCGGCGGGGTTCCCGAATCCGTTCTGCGGCACGTCGGCGGCGGCGCCGCACGTCGGCGCGATCGCCGCACTCCTCCTGAGCTGCAATCCAGCGCTGCTCGCGGGCTCGGGGTCGGGTACTCCGGCGTCGAACCGGACGACGCTGCTGAACGCGATCCTGAACTCGGCCGTCGACCTCGGCGCGGCCGGGACCGACTACGTCTTCGGGCACGGCCGCATCGACGCGCTTGCCGCGGCGAGCGCCGCCGGATGCGTGTCCGGCACGCCGACGAACACGCCGACCAGCACCTCGACGTCCACGCCGACGCCGACCGCGACCGTCACGCCGACGGCGACAGCAACGATCAACCCGACGCTCGATACGGACGGCGACGGCTGCTCGGACGTCAAGGAGCCGCAGCTCGCACCGCCAACGGACCCGCACAACCCGTGGGACTTCTACAGCGTGCCCGTGCCGGCGCTGTTCGCCGCGCCGAACCCGCTGACCGACTTCAAGGACAGCATGGTCCAGGCGGCAGACGCCCAGGCGATATTCGCCTACTACAAGGCAGGTGCCCAGGCTGGCACGCCAGTCTACGACCAGGACCTTAACGGCAACGGCATCCAGGACGGCATCGAGTACGATCGGAGTTTCGTCGGACCCGGTCAGACAGGCGCCCCGGACGGTGTCGTCCGCGCTCAGGACGCGCAACTCGCGTTCGCGCAGTACAAGTTCAGCTACAAGTGCTGAGCGAGGCTCACGCTGGCGGGCCGGCCGCCTCGGCGCGTTTCGGCTGCGGCGTCCGTCTCGCGACGCTTATCGGCTCGATCCAGTCCCGCTCGACCGACGACGATGGTTTCGTCGACCGCGTGGTTGGGCTATTGATGCCGCCCTCGCGTGACGAGCGCGGCAGCGATGTATTGACGATTTCCCATGTAACGCGCACGCTGTGCCCTCAATCGCCTCCCTTGCAGGCTTTAGGAACGGCCGATGCGCGCATACCTTCTCCGTTTGACGGTCGTCTGTGCCGCGCTCGCCGCGTTGACACTAGCTGGCTCCTCCCGGTACGACAGCAGCAGCACGTCCGCGCAGATTCCGCCGCCTCGAAGCGGCCCTCTTCCTCCCTGGCCAGGACGGCCCGCACCAGCGATGAGCTCGCCCGACGTGGCAGTCCTCGGAGCCGTCAGCGGCCCGGTGCCGGCGGCTCCATCACGGCCGTGGGCCGACATTCCCCTCTCAAACGGCGAACTGCGACGTGAAGTCGCCAACGCGAGGCCGACAGGGGCGCTGGCCCCGGACGCTGGCGCTCCGCCGTCGCTGACGCGTGTCGAGGTGATTCACGCCCTTCCCGCAAACGAGATGAAGGATGCGATCGTGGCCCTCGGCGGCGTCATTGAAGGCGAAGCGGAGGCACTCGTACAGGCGAGCGTCCCAACGCAGCAACTTGTCGCGCTCGAGCATTATGCCGGCGTCGAGTACATCCGTCCGCCCGTCCGCATCGACGCGCCGGCCGAAGCGCAGCAGGCGCCGGGCGGGTCGCCGTCCGCGATTCCGGTCGTCGGCGAAGAGGTCGCGAAGACGAACGCCGCGGCCTGGCTCGCCGCCGGCTGGACGGGCGCCGGCGTCAAGGTCGGCATCGTCGACACCTTTGGTGAGACATCGTGGACCGCCGCGATCGCCGCCGGCGAGGTACCTGCACCGGCGGGCACCTTCTGTCAGGCGAACGGCGCCGACTGCGGCACGTACACGTGCGGCGGGTCGCCGTGCACCATCTACACCCTCTCCTCCGATGCGCAGCACGGCACGGCTGTCGCCGAAGTCATCCACGAGATGGCGCCGGACGCGCAGATCTACCTCGCCTCGGTCGAGACGACAACGGACCTGCAGGCCGCGGTGAACTACTTCGCGGCGCAGGGCGTGAAGATCATCTCGCGATCGTTGACAGCCGCGTACGATGGCCCGGGCGACGGCACCGGTCCGATCTCCGGCGTGGTGAACAGCGCGGTCTCACAGGGCGTGGCCTTCATCAATTCGGCCGGCAACTCCGCCAGCGACGGTTCGTCGTACGGGGGATACTGGCGCGGCGGCTGGTCCGACCCGGATGCCAACGGATACCTGAACTGGACCTCCGGCGACGAATTGCTCGGCTTCGCTTGCACGTACCAGAACGGGTTGCGCTGGAGCGACTGGGGCACGAACCGCACCGACTATGACCTGTTCATCTACGACGGTTCGTTGAACCTCGTCTACTCGAGCACGAACGACCAGGTCGCCGGCGACCCACCCATCGAACGCAGCCAACCGGCGTGCGATGGGAACGTGTATCATGCGGCCGTAAGACTCTCCGCCGCGGGCGGCGGGACAGCCGGCGACGTCCTCGAGTTCGGCGTGAACGGCTGCTGTATCGAGCACTCGCAGAACCCGTACAGCGCCTCCGGCCCTGTCGCCGACAGCGCGAATACCGGCGAGATGACCGTCGGCGCGATCGACCCTCCGCTGGGCACGACGATCGCGCCGTACAGCTCGCAGGGGCCCACGAACGACGACCGCATCAAGCCCGACCTCAGTGCGGCGGCGTGTGTCGCAAGCTTCACCTACTCGCCCGATTGCTTCCCCGGCACCAGTGCGTCGACGCCGGCGACGGCCGGAGCCGCCGCGCTCGTCCTGGGTGCGGGACTCGCATCGACGCCCGCGCAGCTGAAGACGTACCTGATGAACAACGCGACCGTTGATCGCGGCGACGCCGGCATCGACAACATCTACGGCAAGGGCGAGCTGATCCTGCCCGCGCCGCCAGCGGTCCCCGACACGGATGGCGACGGCTGCAACGACCCCAAAGAGCTGCTGCTGGTGCCGCCGACCGACCCCAATAACCCGTGGGACTTCTACAGCGTGCCCGTGCCGGCGCTGTTCGCCGCATCGAACCCGCTGACCGACTTCAAGGACAGCATGGTCCGGGCGGCAGACGCCCAGGCCATATTCGCCTACTACAAGGCAGGTGCCCAGGCTGGCACGCCAGTCTACGACCAGGACCTTAACGGCAACGGCATCCAGGACGGCATCGAGTACGATCGGAGTTTCGTCGGACCCGGTCAGACAGGCGCCCCGGACGGTGTCGTCCGCGCTCAGGACGCGCAACTCGCGTTCGCGCAGTACAAGTTCAGCTACAAGTGCTGAGCGAGGCTCACGCTGGCGGGCCGGCCGCCTCGGTGCGGCGCTGCAGGATGCGCCGCGTGATGCTGGCGAAGACGTCGTAGTCCTGCGCGCCGATGAGCCGGAAGCCGCCCTCATACACGAACGTCGGCGTGCTGACGATGCCGTCCTCGCGCGCCGCCGCAGTGGCGCGGTCGATGGCGTCGGCGTAGCGACCATCGCCCAGCGCGGCCCGGAGTTCCGTCGCGTCAACGCCGCACGCCTCGGCGATATCACACAGCACGCCGGCGTCGCCGATGTCGCGACCGTTGCCGAAGTACGCCTCGAACAACGCGGCGTGGTACACGTCGAACGCGCCGTGCTCGCGGGCGAACTCCGCCGCCTCGAGCGCAAGGTGGGAGTTCGCAATGACTCGCGGCATCCGCATCGCGATGCCGGAGGCGCCGGCGAGTTCCTCGATGTTGCGCCCGATGGCCGCGGCGCGAGGCGAGCCGCCGAACGCCTCGCGGGCGCCGACGCCCGATTTCGGCGTCTCCGGATGCAGCTCGAACGGCCGCCATTCGACGTCGACCGGGAACTCCCGCTGCAACGCTTCGATCCGGCGCCAGCCGACGTAGCACCACGGGCAGACGTAGTCGGAGTACGCCGTGATCTGGAGACGGGAGTTCGAAGCCGGTGGTTCGAAGTTCATGGTTCAACGTCCACAGCGTGCTCGATGGAGTCACACAGAACGATGCGTGGCCCCGGCCATCATCCTAGAACCAGCGGCGCCAACGGAACCAGCCGAGCAGGCCCGCCGCGATCAGCCCCATCGCGCCAAGCATGCCGAAGTAGCCGAGCCGGGCGCCGTACTCCGGTACGTTCTCGAAGTTCGTTCCGTAGATGCCGGCCAGCAGCGTCAGCGGCAGGAAGATCACCGTCACGATGGCGAGCGTCTTCATGACCTCGTTGATGCGGTTGTTGACCGACGAGAGATAGGTGTTGAGCGCCCCGTCCGCGAGATCGCGCACACTCTCGATCATCTCTTCGACGCGGACTGTGTGATCGTAGACGTCGCGGAAGTACAGAAGCGCTTCGGAGCTGATGAGCGCCCCATACTCTCCGCGCGAGAACCGGTTGGCGACGTCGCGTTGCGGCAAGATCGATCGCTTGAGGCGTTGCGCGTTGCGTTTCAGCAGCAACACCTCCTCCAGGATCTCGCGGTCGGGCCTCACCAGGACCAGTTCCTCGATTACCGCGATCTGCTCATCGATGCGTTCGACGACGGGGTGGAAATCATCGACGACGACGTCGAACAGGGCATGGGCGAGGAACGCGGCGCCGCGGTCGAGCACAAGCGAGTGCGCCTCGGCGCGCCGCCGGACCTCATCGACGGCCCGCACGGGCGAGCGATGGACCGAGACGACGTAGTTGGCGCCAATGTACAGATTGAGTTCGTTCGTGGTCAGCCGCTTCGTCCCATCGTCGTAGAGGACATTGTGGATGATGACGAAGAGATAGGCGCCGTAGTCGTCGATCTTCGGCGGGTCGATCAACGTGTTGTAGCAGTCATCGATGGTCAGCGCGTGGAATCCGAACACGTCGCGGAGCAACGCCTCTCCGCCCTCGCGGCCGTCGGCGTTGATGTCGAGCCAGAGGAGCCCGCCCCGGTCGCCGAGCGCGCCCGCGAGAGCCTCCGGCGGCAGATCGAGCCGGACTTCGCCGGCGGCGTTGCGGTAGCAGGAGGAGATGCGCGTCGCGCTGCTCATGGCCGTCAGGGTACTGGAGGCTGGGCCAGGACGGTTAACGGCGGCGGCCCGCCGCCGCTCGCGCCCGCCCTGTAATCGAGTCTCCGTTGCCTGTAATCTAAGGGCGTCGGCCGGGCACCGTGGATGGAGGGGACGTTGTACCAGGATCTCAGCATTTTCGCGGGAAACGCACACCCGGAACTCGCCCGCGCCATCTGCGACTCGCTGGAGATGCCGCTCGGCCAGTGCGAGGTCTTCGAATTCTCGAACGAGAACATCTTCGTCCGCGTCATGGAGAACGTGCGTTCACAGGACGTGTTCATCATCCAGCCACTCTGCTCACCGGTGAACAAGAGCGTGATGGAGCTGCTGATCATGATCGACGCGTTCAAGCGGGCATCCGCCGGCCGCATCACGGCCGTCCTGCCCTACTACGGCTACGGGCGCAGCGACAAGAAGGACCAGCCCCGCGTTCCGATCACCGCCCGCCTCCTGGCGAACCTCATCGAGACCGCCGGCGCGAATCGCGTGCTCACAGTGGACCTGCACGCCGGCCAGATCCAGGGCTTCTTCAACGTCCCCGTGGATGAACTAACCGCGCTCTACATCCTGAGTCGCCACTTCAAGGAGCGCGACCTCTCCGAGGTAACCGTGCTGGCCACTGATGTGGGCGACGCGAAGCGCGCCCGCAATATCGCCCGCCAGCTCGATACGCCGCTCGCCGTCGTCGACAAGGAGCGGATGGGCAACGAGGAGCGCGTCTCCGCGCTGAGCCTCATCGGCGACGTCAGCGGCCGCCACGTCATCATCCCTGACGACGAGATCGATACCGGCGGCACGATCATGGCCGCCGCGCGGATCGCCCTCGATCGCGGCGCCAGGAGCGTCACCGCGGCTTGCGTCCACCCGATCCTCTCCGACCGTGCCGCCGAGAAGATCTGCAACAGCGACATCCAGGAGCTCGTCGTCACCGACACGATCCCGCTGCCACCGGCCAAACGCCACGAGAAGATCACAACGCTGAGCATCGCGCCGATGCTTGGCGACGCGATCACCCGCATTCACACCGGCCAGTCCATGGGGCCGCTGTTCCAATAGGCGGCGGATGGCCGGACGGACGATGGCGGCCGGGCGAACATGAGGCGGATTGCGAGGCACGTTCAGGCGCCACGCCTACGACCGCCTGACCCGCATTCGCTACACTGATCTTGACCAACGACCATCGCAAAGGGCCCACATGAAGCTGTTCAGCAAGATTTTCGGCGACAACGACCGCGAGGTGCGCAAGTACATGCCGGTCGTCGAGCGCGTCAACGCGCTCGAGCCCGAATTCGAGGCGCTCTCCGACGACGAACTGCGCGCCAAGACCGACGAGTTCCGCCAGAGCCTCGCCGACGGCGAGAGGCTGGACGACCTGCTGCCCGAGGCGTTCGCCGCCGTCCGCGAGGCCGCCAAGCGCCGCGTCGGCCAGCGGCCGTACGACGTCCAGGTCGTCGGCGCCGTCGTCCTCCATCAGGGAAAGATCTCCGAACTGAAGACCGGCGAAGGCAAGACGCTCACCGCGACCCTGCCGCTCTACCTCAACGCGCTGGAGGGCAAGGGCGCCCACCTCGTCACCGTCAACGACTACCTCGCCAAGCGCGACGCGCAGTGGTACGGCCCCGTGTTCGATGCGCTCGGCCTGAGCGTCGGCGTCCTGCAGCATGAAGAGGCATTCCTCTTCTCGCCCGTCAAGCAGAGCGACACCCAGAACATGGAGTTTCTCAAGCCCTGCGGCCGCCGCGAGGCGTACCACGCCGACATCACGTACGGCACGAACCATGAGTTCGGCTTCGACTTCCTGCGCGACAACATGGCCGTGTCGCTCGACGCCACGGTCCAGCGCGAGCTCCATTACGCCATCGTCGACGAGGTCGACAACATCCTCATCGACGAGGCGCGCACGCCGTTGATCATCAGCGGCCCGGCCGAGGACAGCGCGGCGATGTATCAGCGCTTCGCGCAGATGGCGCCCAACCTCGTCGTCGAGCGGGATTACACCATCGACGAGAAGGCGCGCGCCGTCCTGCTGACCGAAGAGGGCATCGAGCGCCTCGAGAAGCTGCTGGGCATCAACAATATCTATGCGCCCGAGAACTACCGGCTCACGCGCTACATGGAGGCGGCGCTCAAGGCGCACGCCATCTACAAGCTCGACGTCGACTACGTGGTCAAGGACGGCGAGATCGTCATCGTCGACGACTTCACCGGCCGGCTCATGTTCGGCCGCCGCTGGTCAGACGGCCTGCACCAGGCCATCGAGGCCAAGGAACGCGTCAAGATCCAGAACGAGTCGATCACCTACGCCACGATCACCCTCCAGAACTACTTCCGCCTCTACGACAAGCTCGCCGGCATGACCGGCACCGCCGCCACCGAGGGCGAGGAGTTCTTCAAGATCTACAAGCTCGAGGTCGTCGTCATCCCGACGAACCAGCCGATGGTCCGCGACGACTTCAACGACCTCGTCTATCGCAGCGAGCGCGCCAAGTTCGAGGCGGTCGCCGACGAGATCACCGAGCTGCGCGAGCAGGGCCGGCCGGTCCTCGTCGGCACGGTGTCGATCGAAAAGTCGGAGTATCTGTCGGACCTGCTCAAGCGCCGCGGCATCGAGCACCAGGTCCTCAACGCCAAGCAGCACGAGCGGGAGGCATCGATCGTCGCGCAGGCGGGACGCTACGCCGCCGTCACGATCGCCACGAACATGGCCGGCCGTGGCACCGACATCGTCCTCGGCGGCAAGCTCGAGGGGCGCTCGCAGGAGGAGTGGCAGGACGAGCACAACCGCGTCGTCGCGGCCGGCGGCCTGGAGATCATCGGCACCGAGCGGCACGAGTCGCGGCGCATCGACAACCAGCTGCGCGGCCGCTCCGGCCGCCAGGGCGACCCCGGCAGCTCGCGGTTCTACGTCTCGTTCGAGGACGACATCATGCGCCGCTTCGCGCCGGACTGGCTGCCCGGCATGATGGCGCGCCTCGGCATGGAAGAAGACATGCCGATCGAGAGCGGCTGGGTCAGCCGCGCCATCGAGACCGCGCAGACCAAGGTCGAAGGCCACAACTTCGACATCCGCAAGCACGTCGTCGACTACGACGACGTGATGAACACGCAGCGCGACGTCATCTACAAGGAACGGCGCAAGATCCTCGAAGGCGCCGACCTCAAATCGAACCTCCTCGACATGGTGCACGAGGAACTGACGGCGATCGTCAGCGCCAACCTGCCATCGGACGACGCAAGCGAGGGCGACCTCGAGACACTGCTCGTCGAGGTCAACGGCGTCGTGCGCCTGTCCGACGAGTTCACGCCCGAAGCGCTCGCCGGCATGACGCCCGACGCCATCCTCGAAGCGATCATCGAGTTCGCCGACGACGCGTACGAGGACAAGGAAGAGGACCTGGGCAGCGAGATCATGCGGGCGCTCGAACGGCTCGTCATGCTGCGCTCGATCGACTCGCTCTGGGTCGAGCACCTGACGGCGATGGACGAGATGCGCCAGGGCATCAGCCTGCAGGCGTACGGCCAGTCGGACCCGCTCGTCGCGTACAAGCGCGAAGCGCACGACATGTGGGACCAGCTCCTGGTCAACATCCGCAACCAGATCACGCGCTCGATCTACCACGTCGAGCTGGCCGCGCCGCCGCAGCCCGCGCCGCCGCCGGTGATGATCGCCACCCAGCCCGGCGTCGCCGAAGACGGCAACGGCTCCGCGCCGGCGCCCGCCGCGGCAACGAACCTCGCCACCGACGACCGAGCGCAACGGGCCGTCGCCGCGGCCGCCGGCATCAAGGCGCCGCCGCGCAACCTGCGGACGAACCAGCCTACGGAGGGCGGCGGTGGCACGACCGTCCGCGCCGCGGCGAAGGTCGGCCGCAACGACCCGTGCCCGTGCGGCAGCGGCAAGAAATACAAGAAGTGCCACGGCGGCGAATAGCCTCCGCCGGCCGATGACCGATCGCCCGCGACGCGAGGTCGCCGTCGGCCTCATCGTGGCCGACGATGGGCGCCTGCTGCTCCAGCATCGCGACGCCGACCCGTCGATCACCGGTGCGGGACTCTGGGGCTTTTTCGGCGGCCACCTGGAGCCCGGCGAGTCGCCGTCGCGAGCGTTCCTGCGCGAGATGGCCGAGGAACTCGGCTGGCAGCCGCGCCACTTCGAGCACTACCTCACCACCGACGCGCCACCGCTGCCCGGCGATAGGGAGTACGGGCGCGGCGTTGTCTCCCATGTCTTCGCAGCGCATCTCGACGTGCCGATCGACCAGCTGACGCTCGGCGAAGGGCAGGCGATGGCGCTGTACGCGCCCGACGCGCTGCCGGATGCGATCGTGCCAGGGCTCGTGCCGGTGATCGAGGAGTTCGCGCGATCGCAGGCGTACCGGCGCGTGCGCCGGGCGTGGGACATGATCAGCACGACGGCGCTGCTCGTCGACGCGCGAGGCCGGTTCCTGCTGCAGCTGCGCGATGACCGGCCGGACATCGTCAATCCGGGGCTGTGGGGATCGTTCGGCGGCCGCGTCGAGCCGCACGAGACGGACGAGCGCGAGACGCCGGAGGAGGGCTTCCTGCGCGAGATGGAGGAGGAGCTCGGCTGGCGTCCGCGTCAGTACGCGCTCTACGACGCCGTACCGTATCGCACACTGCCGGAGGGCGACGCCCGCCGCCAGCTCATCTACGTCTACGCCGCCGCCGTCGACGTTCCGCCCGGCGACCTCGTCCTCGGTGAGGGCCAGGCGATGGAGTTCTTCCCGCCCGATCAGCTCCCGGCGACGATCGTGCCCGCGCTCCGCGGCCTGATCGAGCGCTTCGTCGCCGAGCCGATGTACCGCGACATGATCGCGCGGGCGGCGGTCTCGGGCTGACGCGACGTCCAGCAACGAGAGGCGCTGCCGCAGGTTGATATAATGTGCTGTCACGCCTGCGCTACGCGGGCGTTTCGCTTGAGAAGATGGCACAACCACGCACCACGCAACGGAAGATCAGCGCCGGCGTCATCCTCGTTGACCCGCAGGGCCGCGTGCTCATGCAGCTGCGCGACGACGACCCCGCGATCATGTTCCCGGGACACTGGGGCCTTACCGGCGGCGCCGGCCTCGCGGGCGAGTCGCCAGAACAGACCGCGCGGCGCGAAGTGATCGAGGAGACGGGGCTGACGCTCGACCGGCTCGCGGCCTTTCGCGCGTACTACTTCCAGGAGACGCCGGCCGGCACGCGCTCCGGCGCGCGGAAGCGCGGCGCAGACTACGAGCTGTACCTGTTCCACGCGCCGTGCACGACGCCGGCCGAGGAGTTGGTCTGCGGCGAGGGCCGCGAGTTGCGCTTCTTCTCGCCCGAGGACGTCGCGGACGCCCCGGTCGCCTACAACCACCGTGAGGTGCTCGACGACTTCTTCGGCTCGACGGCCTACGCCGAGTACCTGCAGGGGCGCCCGTTCGCGGCCGCGGATGCCGAGGCCGTCGACCCGCTGACCGGCTTCCGCGCGGCCATCGAGGGCGGCGACCACTGGTTCGACGCGATGATGCGCGCCATCGCGGCCTGGGAGCGCGCTGACGAGACGGTCGATGACCGCCACTATCAATATCTCATCGACGGCGAGGCCTTCGACTGGCTGCTGCTCGCCGAGCGCCTCGTCGCCGAGGCCGGCGAACGCGTGCCGGGCATCGATGCCGAGCGCCTGCTCTTCTTCGCCCGCCCGCCCGACGGCGCGCTGCCTCGGCCGGCGCACACAACCGGCACCCGCATCACCGATGACGACCTGCGCTCACTGATCGGCGACGCGCGCCATCGCGCGCACCTGAACTTTCTGTACGGCGTGACGGTGGAAGAGGCGCTGCAGTACGCGGTCGAGCTGGAGGTCTCGAAGGAGCGGCACGGCGCCAACATCCGCGACGTGCGCTCCGGCGACGCCGTCCTCGACCCCGTCTACGAGCGCATCTACGACCGGCCGCGCGCTGACCTGCTCGGCGAGTTCCGCGACGAGGCGCACCTGCCGCAGGCGCCGGAGATCTCGCTGCCCGAGCTGCGCCGCTTCATGTACTGGCTCTTCAAGTACCGCGTAACGAACTGCGAACCCGCCCGCGTCGCCTCCGACACGCGCAAAGCCCTCGCGCAGCTGTCGTCGATGGAAGCGGCGGTGCGGCGCACCGCTCGCGAGGCGGTGCGGACGGTGTGACAGTAGTCAAGCTACGCTTGCCGAGTACCCCGTCGGCGCACCAGCCATCTGATGGCAAGGGCAGGAACCGCGATCACGCCGCCCACGATGAGCCAAATCAACAGCGCCTCCGCATAGAATTCGTAGAATGCTAAGGTTGACTCGTATCCACTCCCGAACGCCCCATCAAGCAAGAGATAATCGATGGTCCCCGCCATGACGCCACAGCCAGCCCGCAAGAGCCGGCTTTGAATGCGGCTGAACGCCGCCATGGTGGCTAGCAATACGCCGATCGCCGCAGCCAAGCTCATGGTCTCATCATAATTCGCGCTCACCTTACACAAATATGATCGGTTAGATGGCGTTCTTCCAGCAGCCATGACTAACTCTCTACGGTGGCTACACTTCCGTCATGCCGCACGTCTTCATCACCCGCCGTCTACCTGGCGACGCGATCGAACGGCTACGGCCCGTCGCCGACGTCGATCGTCTGGCCGGGGGAGATGCCGCCGGCGTACGACGAGTTGGTGCGGCACGTCGCCGGCGCCGACGGGCTGATCTGCCTGCTGACGGACCGCATCGACCGCGCGGTCATCGAACAGGCGCCGAGGCTCCGCGTGATCAGCACCGTCGCCGTCGGATACGACAATATTGATGTGGCGGCGGCGAGCGAACGAGGCATCCCCGTCGGCCACACGCCCGGCGTGCTCACTGAGACGACCGCCGACCTCGCGTTCGCGCTGCTCCTCGCCTGCGCCCGCCGCATCGTCGAGGCCGACCGCCTGCTCCGCGACGGCGGCTGGCGCACGTGGGACCCGGGCCTGCTGCTCGGCCACGACGTGCACGGCGCGACGCTCGGCATCGTCGGCTTCGGCAAGATCGGCCAGGCCGTCGCCCGCCGCGCGGCCGGATTCGGCATGCGCGTCGTGTACGCGAGCCGCTCGCCCGCGGCCGAGCCGCATCCGCCGGCCGAGCGTCTGCCGCTCGACGAGCTGCTGCGCGTCGCCGACTTCGTCAGCCTGCACGTGCCGCTCACCGACGAGACGCGCCGCCTGATCGGCGAGCGCGAGCTGCGCGCGATGCAGCCGACGGCGATCCTCATCAACACCGCGCGCGGCGGGATCGTCGACCAGGCGGCGCTCGTGCGCGCGCTCGAGGAGGGTTGGATCGCCGGCGCGGGGCTCGACGTCATGGAGACGGAGCCGCTGCCGCTCGACGACCCGTTGCTGCGGGCGCCGAACGTCGTGCTGCTGCCGCACATCGGCAGCGCCAGCCACGCGACGCGCGAGCGGATGGCGTCGATGGCTGTCGACAACTGCCTCGCCGGCCTGCGCGGCGAGCGGCTGCCGCACTGCGTCAACCCGGACGTCTACGGATCCGGCGGCGCCGTCAGTCTCTAACGCCGAGTTCCGCGAGTTTGCGCAGCAGTCCCTCGCGTTCGCCGGGGATCTCTTCGGCGAAGCGGATTCCCGTGTTGACGATCGTCCAACGCCGCAGCAGCTCGGGGTCGAGCTGGTGGCGCCGTCGATACGCACGCATGTACGCGGCCAGGATCACCTTGCGCGCGATCGACACCCCGACTCGCGCGACGAGTGGCGATCCCGGCGGCAGCGTGCCGTCGCCGATGAGCAACATCGTGCGCGCGACGTCGGCATGTGGGTCGCCGCGCGTCGTGTTCGGCCAGTCGATGACGACGGGCCCGTGGCCGGACATCAGGATGTTCCCCGGATGAAAGTCGCCGTGCAGCAACCGGTCGCCGTCGGGCAGCGACTCGAGCTGCTCGATTACGGCGCGTCGCGCATGCTCCGGGACGAGCGGGCTGGCGACCCACAGGCGCGCCCGGTCGGCGATCGACGCCAACGCTGGCGGCGCAATGACGTCGTGGAGCTGCGCGTGGACGTTGCCGGAGATCGTGCCGGCGCGCCACATCATCCACGGTCGCCGCGATAACAGCGTGATCAGGTCCGGCCCGTCGATCCGCTCCATTACGAGCCCCGGCCGCCCGTCGACGTCCACCCGGCCGATGATCGACGGCACGAGCGGCAGAGCGGCGCGGCCGGCTCGCATCGCGGCCTCTTCGTGCTCCAGCGAGGCCGCCTCGCGGCCGGTGCGGAAGAGACGGAGAACGTTGCCGTTCTCCCACTCGAAGATCTCGGCCTCGGCGCCTTCGGCGATCTTCTTCAGGTCTCGCACGTGCGCCGGCGCTGGTTCGCTCATGCGACGATCATGGCATCGGCGGCCGAACGCCGCCAGCGGGGCTCCGTTGCGGTATTCGAAGCGTCTCGGTGCCCGAACGTGACGATCGGCCGTAGCCGCAATGGCGCGGATGCGGCACGATAGGCCATCCCGCAGAGAAGGACGCGCATGATCGATCCAACGCCGCAGGACTCGCCCGAAGCCGGCATCGAAGCCGCCAGCGGTGGCGCCGCCGCCGCTCGACGGGCCGACGGAGCGGCGCTACCGCGAGAAGCTGGCGTGGGACAGCGTCTCCAAGGGCACGCACCTGATCAACTGCTGGTACCAGCGCAACTGCGCGTTCAACGTCTTCGTGAAGGACGGCGTCGTCGTGCGCGAGGAGCAGACCGCCGACTACCCCGCCACGAACGACGACGTGCCCGACTTCAACCCGCGCGGCTGCCAGAAGGGCGCTTGCTACGCCGGCGTCATGTACGACAAGGCGCGCCTGCTCCATCCGCTGAAGCGCACCGGCGAGCGCGGCGCGGGCAGATGGGAGCGCATCTCGTGGGACCAGGCGCTCGACGAGATCGCCGACAAGGTGATCGATACGCTCGCCGGCACCGGGCCCGACGCGATCGTCTTCGACCAGAACCCGGCCGGCGTCGCGTCGTACACCGCCGATCCGGCGCTTCGCCGACCAGCTCGGCGCGCTGGTGCTCGACGTCAACTGCGAGGTCGGCGACGAGCAGCAGGGCGCCGCCGTCACGCTCGGCACGCCGATCGCGTCGAAGTCGGCCGACGACTACTTCTACTCGGATCTCATCCTCATCTGGGGCGGCAACCCGGCGTACACGCAGATCGCCAACTTCCACTTCTATAACGAGGCGCGCTACCACGGCGCGACCGTCGTCACGATCAGCCCCGACTACAGCCCCTCGGCCGTGCACGCCGACGCGTGGCTGCCGGTCCGTCCCGGCACCGACGCCGCGCTCGCGCTCTCGATGGCGCAGGTCATCGTCTCGGAGGGGTTGCACGACGCGGGCTTCGTACGCGAACAGACGGACCTGCCGCTGCTCGTGCGCACGGACAACCGATCGCTACCTGCGCGAGTCCGACATGAAGAGGCGCGGCGCGGACGACACGTTCTTCGTCTTCGACACCGCGACGAACCGCATCACGAAGGTCGCGCAAGAAGACGCTGCGCCTCGGCGACGTCGTGCCGGCGCTCGAGGGCGAGTTCGAGGTCGAGACGCGCGACGGCCGCGTCACGGTCAAGCCGGTGTTCCAGCTGCGTGCAGGGAGATGCTCGACCGCGACTACACGCCCGAGCAGGCGTCGGCGGTGTGCGGCGTCGAGGCCGGCGCGATCCGCTGGCTCGCGCGGTCGATCGCCGGCGCGAAGGCGGCGTCGTGCGTCGCCGGCGCGTCGCTGTCGAAGTACTACCACGGCGACCTGATGGCGCGCGCGCAGCTGCTCGTCTTCGCGCTCACCGGCCAGATGGGCCGCCACGGCGCCGGCTACGACACGCTGCCGATCCTGCTCGTCGACGGCATCCTGACGCTGCCGACGGCGAAGGGCACCGGGCGCCTCGACAACCTGAAGAGCCTGCTGCCGAGCCTGCCGCAGTACCTGGCGCTCAAGATGAAGGGCTACACGGACGAGATGGCCTACTACCAGATCGGCCGCAAGCAGTTCATGAGCATGGGCGTGCCCGCGGTGCTGTACTGGTACGAGCACGGCGGCCTCGAGCAGCTCAGCAGCCGCAGCAAGGAGTGGGATCCCGACCTCCCGCGCGACGTCAAGAGCTACCTCGACGAGTCGCGCCGTAACGGCTGGCAGCAGTTCCCGCCGGCGGCGCCATCCCGAGATGCTCGTTCGCCACCCCCGGCAACACGCTGCGGCGCGTCCGCGGCGCGCATCGCCTGATCGAGGAGATGGTGCCGCGGCTGTCGATGATCGTCGCCGTCGACATGCGTATGTCCTCGACCGGCATGTACGCCGACTACGTGCTGCCGGCCGCGTCGTCGTACGAGAAGTGCGACGTCACCGACTGGTTCACGCCGCTCGCGCCGTTCGCGCACATCACGAACGCGGCGGTGCCGCCCGTCGGCGAGGCGAAGACGGAGTGGGAGATCTTCGTGCGGCTGGCGGGCGCGATCGACCGGCGCGCGCGCGAACGCGGCATCGCCGGCTACGCCGACGGGCAGGGCAAGCGACGCAGACGCTCGGCGACGTGCGCGAGCGCATGACGTACGGCGGCAAGTTCACCGAGGACGGCCACGAGGGCGTCGCCCAGCGCGATCATCGACGCATCATCGCAGTTCGGCGACGACGGCTGGGGCGACCTGAAGCGAAGCGGCATCGCGCGCTTCACGAAGCTCGGCGGCCATCCCGGGCAACCTCGGCCACTCGACGGACTTCACGCCGGGCGAGACGATCGCGCCGCACACGTGGCGCACGCAGAAGAAGCAGCCGTGGCCGACGCTCACCCGCCGCATCCAGTTCTACATCGACCAGTCGCTCTACCTGGAGCTGGGCGAGCAGCTGCCGGTGCACAAGGCGCCGCCGACGGCGGGCGGCGACTATCCATTAATGATGGGCGGCGGCCACAACCGCCACAGCATCCACGCCGCCTGGCGCACGACGCCGTCGATGCTCGACCTCGAGCGCGGCGAAGCGGCGATCTCGATCTCCGACGTCGATGCGAAGGCGCGCGGCATCGAAGACGGCGACCGCGTGCGCGTGCGGAACGACATCGGCGCGTTCCTGGCGACGGCGAAGGTATCGCCGGCGCTGCAGCCGGGGCAGATCATCTGCTACCACGGCTGGGAGAACTACCAGTTCCCGGGCGGCATCGGCCACCGCAACGTCATCCCCACCCCGATCAACCCCGTCGAGCTGGCGGGCGGCTACCTCCACATCGACCCGATGCCCGCGTTCTTCCAGCCGGGCCACAACGATCGCGACACGCGGGTGGAGGTGGAGCGGGGGTAGGCGGCGTGAAGCAGTGTCTCTGCTACCGCACCGGATGCCCCGGTTGACTGCCATCAGCGCTGGCCCCTCACCGCCTAGCGCGCCACCGGAGATAGGTTCATGTTACATCAACTAACGTCTGTCAAGCCGGTACCGATGTAGCTTCCGTCCTGTTGACATTCGGTCGGCCGACAAGCGAGAATCGCCTTACCACTGCACGGTTGCGACCCTTCGGACAGGCCCGTCGCCCGGCCGGCGCTGCAAGAGGAGTGTCATTGTCTCGCGCTCACTGGACCGTAGGCGAACATGCTTGCCGACGTGGGCCTGTCGAACGGCAGGGCGCTCACGACCGAAGCAGGCCGAACGCGTCAGGATGACGCGCGTAGGAGGGCGCTACCGAGCGATAACACGAAGGATTCGACGAGCCTGTCGGTTCACTCAATGAGGTGCGACCGCCAGGCCTGTCTGTCAGGAGCGCTCACGGAAAGTCAACTCTCTCGGCGCACCCGCAATCGCTTAGCGGGGAGGGCAAATGAGTACAGGAGTGCGTCTACAAGGAGGGTTCTCGTTGCCGCGGTTCGTGACTCTCGTGATGCTCACGCTGTTATGCCTCGTCGTCGGGACGAGCCGCTCGTCGCGCGCGTGGCGCCCATCGACAGCAGAAGCCGCGGCACCGGGAGTCATCACTACGATAGCGGGTGGCAGCGTAGGCGATGGGGGCGCCGCGGCGGGAGGCATCCTGTACTACCCAGACGGCGTAGCAGTCTACGGGAGTGACATCTACGTCGTTGACCAGATCGAGTGCCGCGTACGCAAGATATCTGGTGGGAACATCACTACATTCGCTGGAAATGGAGTGTGTGTACAGGGTGGCGACGGGGGCGCAGCGCAGAACGCCAGCATGACCTATCCGGACGGCATTGCGGTAGACAGCACCGGCAATGTCTTCATCGCGGATTGGGGCGACTGCCGCGTACGAATGGTCAGTGGTGGCACCATGACCACCGTTGCAGGGATAGGCGGCGACGGGGGCACGTGCGGATTTAGTGGCGACGGCGGCCCGGCCACAAGCGCGGCCATCAGGTCAGCGTCCGCCGTCGCCGTCGATGCCGGTGGCAACATCTACATCGCGGACTATCAGAATTGCCGCATCCGGAAGGTCAGCGCAGGCATCATCACGACGTTTGCGGGCAATGGGACGTGCTCTTACGGTGGGGATGGTGGCCTGGCAACTGCCGCCAGCATGCGTAATCCCTCGGGCGTGGCTGTTGACGTCAGCGGGAACGTATACATCGCGGACTTCTACGATTGCCGGGTGCGAAAAGTCAGTAGCGGAATCATCACCACCTTTGCCGGGACCGGCTCGTGCAGCTTCTCGGGAGATGCCGGCCCGGCGACGTCGGCGACACTGTACTGGCCCGACGGCATTACGGTGTCCGTTGGTGGAGACGTGTACATAGCCGACCGCGGCAACTGTCGCGTGCGACGTGTCAGTGCTGGAACGATTGACACAGTGGCCGGCAATGGGTTTTGCGGGTACGACGGCGATGGATCTGCCACATCCGTCGAGCTGGCCCATCCAGGCGACGTGACAGTCGACGGCAGTGGCAGTGTATACGTCGTCACCCCTGACGAATGCCGGGTGCGGAAATTGAGCGCGGGCATGCTATCGACGCTGCTGGGGAACGGGAGTTGTGGATACAGCGGTGACGGGGGACCGGCCGTCAACGCCAGCCTCTACGAGCCTATGGGGATGGCGGCCGATGGCTCAGGCAACCTATATGTCGCTGACAATGCGAACTGCCGCATCAGGAAGCTGACCAGCGGCATCATCTCGACCGTCGTGGGTGACGGATTCTGCCGGTATTCCGGTGACGGCGGACCCGCCACCAGCGCGAGCTTGAACTCGCCATACGGAGTTGCCGTCGACGGAGCGGGAGACCTTTACATCGCGGACATGTTCAACTGCCGCATCCGGGAGGTGATTGCCGGCACGATCACGACCATCGCTGGGAGTGGCGTGTGCGGCTACTCGGGCGATGGAGGAGCGGCCACGAGCGCAAGCCTCGGCCACGTGTACGGACTGGCCGTTGCCGGTGGCAACATCTACGTCGCCGATGCCGAGAATTGCCGCGTAAGGATAGTGACGGGCGGCATCATCTCTACGTTTGCCGGCAACGGCACGTGCACGTCCGGTGGAGACGGCGGAGCGGCGACGAGCGCAAGCCTGAACGACCCAGAGGCCATCGCGGTCGATGGCGCCGGCGCCGTCTACATCGCCGAACATTCAGGTTGTCGCGTTCGCAAGGTCAGCGGAGGCACCATCACCACATTCGCCGGCGGTTCTTGCGGTTCCTGGGGTGACGGTGGTCCGGCGACAAGTGCCGCCCTATACATGCCGTTCGGGTTGGCTGTCGACGCGGAAGGAAGAGTGTATATCGCGGACGACGCGAACTGCCGAATTCGCGTCGTTTCGAACGGCACCATTTCAACGATTGCTGGAATCGGGACGCCACGTGGCTTCAGCGGCGATGGGGGGCCGGCTACCGATGCACACCTGTACTGGCCTCGTGGGATTACGGTTGACAACTCCGACAATCTCTACATCGCCGACTCCGCCAACAACCGCGTGCGTATGGTGACTATTGGGGCGACGATTACAGGCGTCGTCGCCAACGCGTCCGGAACGCCGATCGCCGGCGCCTGGGTGACCGCGGGCCAGAGTGGTGGCCCCGGGTCTGGATCGGCGACGACAGGTGCCGATGGGACGTACGTCATCAACAGTCTTCCACCCGGGGATTACACCGTCTATGCGGCGGCGATCGGGCACGAGTCTCAATACTGGGATCATGCGCAGAACATCGGTGCGGCGACGCTCGTCTCAGTGAGCAGTAGCGGTATCACGCAGAACATCAACTTCAATCTCCCTGTCATGCTGCCCGATCATTCGTGGCAGGCGAAGGGCATCACCGGACTTCCGTTCACGGACCATTGGAGCACCGCTAGTGCCACGTTGGATGCTGGCGAGCCGCAGCCGTGCGGCAACATGGGCGCGACGATCTGGTATCGCCTCGATAACACAATGTCGCCGCCCGGCTCGATCCCAATGGTCATCGATACGGTCGGCAGTGATTACAGCACCGCGGTGGCCATCTATGAAGTCGATCCGACCGTTCCGTCGCCGCCGGGCGGCCTGACGCTGGTCGGCTGCAGTGCCAACGCGTCCCGGTCCTGGGTGACCTTCACTGCGGACCCGGGGCAGACGTATTACGTCCAGATCGGCGGACAGTCAGGTGCGACCGGAAGTCTTGTCGTGAACGGCGACTTCGACACGGATCATGACGGCCTCAGAGACGGCGTCGAGACAAACACCGGCGTCTTTGTCGGGCCGGCTAATACCGGCACCAACCCGGCCGTCGTTGATACCGACGGTGATAGCTGCGGCGACGGTCAGGAGGTGCTCCACTGGGGTCTCAACCCGCTCAACCCATGGGATTTCTACACCGTGCCGGTGCCGGCGCTGTTCGCCGCCCCGAATCCGCTGACGGACTTCCGCGACAACAACGTCAGCGCGGCGGACGCGCAGTCGGTGTTCGGGTACTACAAGAAGGGCGCAAAGACGGGCAGCCTCGAGTACGAACAGGACCTAAACGGCAACGGCATCAAGGACGGGCTGGAGTACGACCGCAGCTTCGCTGGGCCGGGCATGAGCGGACCGCCGGACGGTGTCGTCCGTGCGCAAGATGCGCAACTCGCGTTCGCGCAGTACAAGTTCGGCTACAAGTGCTGACGCGGCTCGTTCGCGCCGCATAGAACAGCGCGCAGAGAACAGACAGCAGACCGGACAACAATTGCGCGTCGTTCCCCTCTGTTGTTTGTTGTCTGTTCTGCCCCGGCCTACGGCGCCACTTCGATCAGCTCCGGCGTTTCGGCCAGCCTCCCGGCGCGGCGGACGGCCGGCTGCAGCACGGCGATCAGCACCACGCACGTCAGGCTGAACCAGCCGACGACCGGCATCGTCAGCTCGAACGTCGCCCACTGGGCGATGCCGGCGATCGGCAACGTCAGCAGCTGCGCCAGCCCGCTGCTCAGCATGAAGATGCTCATCACGCGGCCCTGCACCTCGTTCGGGATCAGGCGCTGCGTCAGCGACGTCGCAGAGACGCCGGTGATCGTCAGCGTCGCGCCGAGGCCCAGGTTCAGCACGGCCGACACCGGTATGAGCCGCGAGTAGCCGAAGCCGATCACGAAGCAGTCGAACGCCGCCGCCGCGCCGAGGAACATCCACCCCTTCCGGCGGAAGTGGCCAACGTTCGTCATCGCGATCGAGCCCACCATCGCGCCGATGCCCCACGTCGTCGCCAGCATCCCGACGCCCGTCGCCGACAGCCCGAGCACGCGGCTCGTCCAGACCGGCCCCAGGTTCGTGACCACGGGCGCCGTCATGCCCGTCACGCAAAACGACGTCAGCATCAGCCAGAGCAACGCGGGGTGCCGTCGAGCGTATCCGAGCCCGAACTCGATGTCGCGCACGATCGAGCGGCCGGCGCGCGGCGCGCGCGTCGTCCCGCGATACGTCATCGGGATCAGCGCGGCGACGATCGCCGCGTACGTGCCGAGCGTGACGGCGTACGTCCAGCCGTAGCCGATGAGGTCGATCAGCACGCCGGTCAGCGGCAGGCCGATCGGGAACGCGAGCTGCATCGCGACCGCGTCGAGCGCGATCGCGTTCGGCAGGTCCTCGCGGCCGACCAGCTCCGGCACCATCGCCAGCCGCGTCGGCGCATCGACCGCGCCGAGGCCGGACGCCACGAACACGAGGCCGATGAAGAGCGACAGCGTCATCCCCGTGCCGCCGGGCGTCGTCAGCAACACGACGGTGACAAGCACGCTGACGCAGAAGCCGAGGCTCTGCGACACCATCAGCAGTCGCCGGCGGTCGTAGCGGTCGGCGAGCGCGCCGCCGAAGAGCGCGAACGTCAGCATCGCGGCGCCGCGCGTCGCGCCGAGCAGGCCGGCGAGCACGAGGCGGTTCTCGCCCGCGCGGTCGGAGAGGAACAGCACCTGCGTGACGAACTGCATCGGCATGAGCGCGCTGCCCATGAACATGCCGAGCCACAGCAGCGTGTAGTCGCGATGCCGGAACGACCGGAACGGCGAAGGCCGCCCGAGGCGGATCTCCGTCGCCGGGGGAACGTTGGCGCTCATTCGAGGAGCATGCCAGCCCGCGCAGCTTCGAGGCAGCGCCGAACGGCCCGTTTCGAAGCGCGACCGGCCCCGGGGCGGCGGCGAGAGCGCGCCCTTCGCGCGCTTTGGCTGATGTCCTTACTTCTGTGGAACATCGCGCACAGTTGATTGTTCTGAAGCTGGTATTGGGTACCGCAGGTTGATTGCTTTGGGCCGACGGGCGGCGGCGGGCGGACAGATGTCGACCGTCGACAGGGCGCAACACCGGGGGCAGGTGAGGCGACCATAGGGCGCACGTTGCGGCATGGCGCGATGGTAGGCCGGCGCGGCGGGAAGTCAAAGCGGGGAGGGCAGCGAGGTGGGGCGGGTGGGGCCGAACAGAGAGCGCCGCCGAACCGGAAGATTAATGCGGCTTGTGCGTCACTTCACGTGCTCGCGCGCGACGGCTTCTTCGGCACTCCGCTAGGCCGCTTTGCGCTTGCCTCGCTCCCTGACCCGGCAGGTTCGGCCCTCGGCAAGCATTCTCTCCATGACCGGGCTTGCCACCGCCTCGCCGAATAGATAGCCCTGTATCTCGTCGCACTGCTGTTGCTTCATGCTGGCCAACTGATGCTCAGTCTCGACACCCTCAGCAACCGTCCTGAGATTAAGCGTGCGCGCAAGGGCGATGATGGCCGACACGATCGCGGCATCCTCAGAATCTCCGCCGGAGTCACTCACAAAGGAGCGGTCGATCTTCACCGAATCGATGGGCAGCCGTTTCAGGTACGCCAGCGACGAGTAGCCTGTGCCGAAGTCATCTATCGAAACGTGCACTCCCATTCGTCTCAGCTCTCGCAGTGTCTTGATGCTGAACTCCACGTCCCGCATGGCTGTGCCTTCGGTGATCTCCAGATCCAGATACTGAGGGTCCAGCCCGGTTTCGCTCAATATCGTGCCCACCACTCCAGTCAGGCCCACTTCCGCAAACTGCCGTGTAGAGAGATTGACGGCAACCCGCACCCGAGGAAGGCCCTGGTCCTGGTAGGCCTTGTTCTGAGCACAGGCGGTCCGAAGCACCCATTCACCCAGCGGGAGAATTAAGCCGGTCTCCTCAGCTAGCGGAATGAAGGAATCGGGATGCAACATGCCGCGTTCCGGATGCTGCCAACGGACGAGGGCTTCCATGCCGACAATCTGACCTGTCTCGGTGCTCACCTGAGGCTGATAATGAACAACCAACTCCCCGCGTTTCAGCGCCTGACGCAGGTCGGCTTCGAGCGTCACGCGCTCTCGCATACGGGCATCCATTTCAGAGGCGAAAAGACGGACACTGTCATGCGCTGCCGCCTTGGCCTGGTACATGGCAGTGTCGGCGTTTCGAAGGAGCGTCTCAGGATCCTCGCCGTCGCCGGGGTAGATGGCAATGCCGAGACTCGCGGTCGTGAGGAACTCGTGATCGCTCAGCTTCCACGGGCGTCTGAGCCGTTCAAGGACTCGTTGCGCTATCTCCTCGGCATCCTCGACTCCAGAGATGCTCGGGAGCAAGACGGTGAACTCGTCGCCGCCGATTCGTGCGACCGTGTCGCCTTCGCGCAATGCGCTTGCCAGCCGCTCGGCAACGCCCGTCAGCACGCGGTCGCCCTCGGCGTGGCCCATCATGTCGTTGATGACTTTGAAGTTGTCCAGGTCGAGGAAGAACACGGCAAGCGGCTGCTTGTCGCGGCGCCTCTGAGCGAGCGCCGTGGCGAGCCGGTCCTTGAGCAGCGACCGGTTCGGCAGACCCGTTAACGCGTCATGATCAGCCAGGTACTTGAGAACGTCCTCGTTCTGGCGCAGGGCCTCCTCTGCGCGCTCGCGTTCCACGATTTCTTCGCGGAGTTCTTGGTTCCTCCCCGCGAGCTTCGCCGCATAACGCTCAGACTTTCTGCGAGCTCGCTGCAGTTGTTCCCACAATTGCACGCCCTTCACTACGACGGCAGCCTGGAGTGCCAAGTTGTTAAGGAGGTCGACGGTCGTCTGGTCAAATGAGACTGGTTTGAGGCTACCCAGTCTTAGTAAGCCAACGACTTCGTCCTGCACGAGGAGGGGAAAGGTCGCAGCGGACACGAGCGAGGCCCGTCGATAGAAGCGTCGAGCCTGGTCCGAGATCCGGGGGTCATTTTGGAGGTCCGGCAGGAATACCGGTTGGTGGTCTCTGACGATCATCTCCCGGACTGGATCCGGGCCTTTTACCATATCCAGCCATGTCTCGTAGAGCGGCGTTCCCGTGTAACGGCTAGCGGCAGTACTGCGGAGGGCTATGCGACCTCGGTCGCCAAGAACATCGATACTACTCAGAAAACCCGTGGCGCTGTTGATCGCGCTCACGAGATTGCCTAATACCTCTCGCAGGTTGCCGGACCGGTTGAACACCCGCGTGACATTGGCCAGGGCACCTATCTGCCGATGCACGCGTTCGAGGCGATCAGCGTCCACCACCCGTTCCAACGCGACGCTGAGCGCGGGCCCAGCCGCATCTAGAAACTGCCCGGCGCGACGGGCCGCTTGGGCATCCCACGTGCCGCGCGCAACGAGCGTGCCACCGTACGAATCCCCGATCCAGAGGGTAAGGCCCATGCAGGACGCGCCGCGGCTACCGTCAGCAGGAGCGATGTCGTGCGGCAGTCCTTCCCGGCCGACCGCGAGGAGTGCCGCGCCGCGGTGCCCTCTCAGGTCTTGGCTGAGCGCCATCAGTCCACCGGGCGATAGTCCAAAGAGGTCATCTCCTTCCCGCTTCGGATAGAGGGCATTATTGGCGCCATCGCCGGTGAATACGCGTACATCTGTCGACGCGATGGCCGCGCCAACAATGCGTGTAGCTTCCGAGAGCGCGCCAATCTGGTCCGCCGTCTGAGCAGCGGCAATCCGAGCGAGCGCCTTCAAGGCGGCCATCTGTTGCATGGATCGGCCCTCGTCCAACGGTAGAGTGTCGTCATCTCGGCGGTACGACTGAAGGGCGGCTAAGTCTTCCACGTCGTCGTACTGCGTCTGCAACCGATGCTTAACGAGAGATTATGCGCTCTGGATCACTTCGTAGCGTGTATTGTGGCGATTGCCTTTGTGAACGCACGATGTGCGGCGGAGATGACAGAAGGGTCGCGCCCCCCTTCATCTGCACAATCTGCGCAATCCCTGTTTCCCGTCTACTCCGTCGCCGGCCAGCGGTGACGCCATGGACGCGCTGCCTCGAGTCGCGCGGCGACGCGCAGCAGCAGATCGTCGCGGCCGGCTGCGGCGACGAGCTGCACGCCGACAGGGAGACCCGACGGTGTCCAGTGCAGCGGCAGCGACATCGCCGGCTGGCCGCTGAAGCTGAACGGTCCCGGGAATACGCCGGCATCGGCCGCGCCGCCGGTCCGTCCGAGCGGCCACGGCGGCTGGCGCAGCACGGGCGTCACGAGGACATCGTGGCCTTCGGTCCACCAATCGTGGATCGGCGCGATGACGCGCTTCATCGTCTCGACCGCCTCCGCCACCTGCGCGTCGGTGATCGCTTCGGCCGCCGCGGCCGTCGCAATCGCCTCCGCGTCGACGTCGTCCGCCGTCAGCTCGCGGCCGGCGATCTCCGTCAGCCAGCGCACCTGCGCGCGCCGTGCGACGCCGCCCAGCGTGCCGATCGCCTTCGCCGTGCGCACGAACAGCCCGTCGAGCGCCGCCGGGTGCGACTCCTCGACCTCGTGCCCGAGCGATCGCAGCAGCTCGCCCGTGCCCTCGACCGCGGCGACGCACTCCGCGTCGATGCTCATCCCCGTCATGACGTCGCGCGTCAGCAGGCCGACACGCAGCCGCGGCGGCGGCAATGCGATCGCATCGACGTACGCCGGCTCGGGAGGCGCCTCGGCGACGGCGTCGAGCACGCCCGCCAGGTCGCGCACCGAGCGCGCGAGCACGAACTCCGCCCACACGCCGAGGTCGTCCGGCTGGCCGGCCGGCGTCTCGCACGGCACGCGGCCGCGAGACGGCTTGAGCGTCGCGACACCGCAGCAGGCGGCGGGATAGCGCAGCGATCCAGTGCCGTCGGCGCCGTGCGCGATCGCCGTCATTCCCGCCGCCACCGCCGCCGCCGAACCGCCGCTCGAGCCGCCCGTCGTGCGCGCGAGATCCCACGGGTTGCGTGACGGCCCGAACGCGGGCGGCTCCGTCGTGATGCCGGCGGAGAGCACTGGCACGTTCGTCTTGCCCACGAAGATGAACCCCGCGGACGCGAGCCGACGCGCGAGCTCCGTCGTCCGCTTCGAGCGCCAGCCCATGTCGCGCAACACCCGCGTGCCGACGTAGTACGGCGCGCCCTCCACCTCGATCGATGCGTCCTTGAGCAGCATCGGTACGCCCGCGAACGGCCCGGCGAGCGCCGCATCGCGCGTACGCTGGCGCGCGTCCTCGAACATCGGCGTGACGACGGCGTTGATGTGCGGGTTGAGCTGCTCAATGCGCGCGATCGCCTGCTCGACCAGCTCGGACGGCGTCGCCTCGCCACTCCGCACGAGTTGCGCCAGCGCCGTCGCGTCCAGCTGCCACAGCTCCGTCATGCGCACGATGGTACCCGTGCCAGAGCGCGGAACACCGGTTACAAATGCACCATTCCCGTCACGGTGCGTCACCGATGCCCCCTGGCGCTGGCGGCGCTCAGTCCTCGACAGCCTCCTGCGAAATCTACGTAATCCTTGTTCCCCCTCGCCTCGCGTTAGCTACGGTGTAGTACCGGACATCTCGCACCCGGGAGGCAGCGCATGACGTCGACCACCGCCGCACCGATCCGCATCCGCCGCGACGCCGAGATCCACGCCGCCGACGGCGGCTGGTTCCGCGCACGCTGGCACTTCAGCTTCGACGACTACTACGACCCCGAGAACATGGGCATCGGCACGCTGCGCGTCTTCAACCACGACACGCTCGTCGCCGGCGCCGTCTGGCCGATGCACCCGCATCGCGACATCGAGGGCATCACGTACGTCGTCGCCGGCGAGTTCGAGCACGCGGACAGCGCCGGCAACGGCGGCGTGCTGCTGCCCGGCGCAGTGCAGCGCGTCACGCTCGGCTCCGGCATGATGCACTCCGAGCGCAACCACTCGCAGACGGCGCCGATGCAGTTCATCCAGATGTGGATCATCCCGTCGCGCCGCGGACTGCCGCCGTCGATCGAGCAGCGGCAGTACACCATCGACGACCGCCACAACCGGCTGCTGCGCATCCTCCGGCCCGAAGGCAGCGACGGCGGCGACGGCGTCACGGTGCATCGCGACGTCTCGATGTACGTCTCGCGGCTCGACGCGCGGCGCGCCGTCGAATACGCAGTTCGGCGATGGGCGCTGCGGCTACTTCTATCTCATTGAGGGCGCGGGCACGCTGAATGGCGAGCGCATCGCCACCGGCGACGCGGCGAAAGTACTCGGCGCCGGTTCGCTGGAGTTCCGCGCCGAAGCCGTCAGCGAGTTGCTGCTGGTCGACTCACCGGAGGCGTAGTGGGCCTATGCCGACTGCTGGCCGAAGCGGGTCTCAGCGTAGGCGGTGAAGTCGACGGGCTTTACGGGTGACACGGCCGGAGCCATCTCCGCCGGGTCGACATACATCAGGGCGAAGATGTTTCTCGCCGTCTCCAGCCACTGATCTCGTCTCGCGGTCGGCCAGTCCGTGCCTGGCTCAGGCAACGCTTCAAACAGGCCCTGGAAGAACGGATGCAACTGGCTCACTTCCTCACCTCGCGCCTCCGCTTCCGGCGGCGGCGCCGTCGGCTCGTCACGAACGGGGATCGGCCGCACCGGGCGATCATCAGCACCGTCCACGGAGACTCGCCGAAACGCCTCCCGGGTCTTGTCGACTGAGTCTTGAAGATCGGACCCGGACGGCATAGCGTCCGCCTCTTGTGGGCATCACCAGATACGGCCCCGCAGGTTGAGCCGCTTCGGATGCCTCAGCCTCCTCGCGGAGGCCCACCTTACTAATCGGAGACGCAGGACGGGAATGAACGGCGCGGACAGGCTGAATGGCGAGCGTATGGTCACCAGCGCGGGCGCACGATGTCTCTGCGGGCGCACTCGGGTTCCGCGCCGGCGCCGTCAGCCACTTGGTCCTCGCCGAATCGACGCATGCGGCTGCGTGGGCGGCTATCGGCGCTTCACCGCGAGCGCTACGGCACCGGCGCCGGCGACCAGCATGATGGCCGCGAGCGACGCGAGCATCGGGCTGAGCCTGGAGTCGCGGGACGCGCCCACGCCGGTGCCGGGGGCGACGATCGCGCCCGCGCGGTCGCCGTCCGGGTGCGCAACGGGCGCACGGGGCGGCTCGGCGATCGCCGGCGGCGGTGGAATCGTCGGCGTCGCCAGAACTGACGTGCCCGTCGCTTCGGCCGTGCGCGTAGGCGCCGACGTAGGCGTCGCGGTGCGCACAGGCGCCCGAGGGGGTGCCGGGGCCGGCGGGACCGCGCCGTACACGACGCGAACGCTGGCGGGGCCTGGGCCCTCCTCGTGGATCTCGGCGAAGTACACGTTGCCGGCACTGTCGGCACCTACACCAACCGGCGAGCCAATCTCCGCCGAGGTCGCCGATCCGCCGTCGCCCGTGTGTCCGCAGGCGGGCACGAATGACCCGTAGATGATCTGCGGCGCGCCCGCCAGCACGGTGAGCATTCCGTCCTTCAACCGGCGCACCACGCAGTTGTCCGAGTCTGCGATCAGCAGGCCGCCCGCGCCGTCAACCGCCATTCCCTGCATCCAGCCCAGTCTCATTTCCAGGGCTGGCCCGTCCGGGCTGACATGGTCGTAGAAGAGGTCGGTCCCTGCTATCGTCGCAATAATGCCGTCGCGCACCTGCCTGATGCGGCCGCCGCCGGCGATGTACAGCACGCCTCCGCCGTCGACCGCCAGGCCGGCGGGGGCCGTCAGCAGCGCATCGACCGCAGGGCCGCCATCGCCCGTGTACCCACAATGGCTGCCGTCTCCCGCGACGGTGCTGATGATCCCTCCGGTCACCTTCCGCACGCTGCAGTCCTGCACTTCGCCGATGTAGACGTTGTCGAACCTGTCGATTGCCAGACCTGACGGAAAGAGAATGGATGCGTCGGCCGCAGGCCCGCCATCGCCAGACCGACTGCTGCAGTACGGACCGGTGCCGGCGAACGCGCTGATCATGTTCGTCTGCGCATCGACTTTGCGGACCTCGCAGTGGAAGCTGTCGGCGATGTACAGGTTCCCGGCGCTGTCGAATGCCAGTCCCTCCGGGCGCGAAAGCATCGCGTCCAACGCCGGACCGCCGTCGCCCGCACCTTCCGGGTATTGGAGCGACGAGCACGCCCCCGTTCCCACTACTCGCGTCATGATTCCGTGGCTGATCTTGCGGATGGAGCAGGTGGTCACGTCCGAGATGAACACGTCACCATCGCGGTTGACCGCGAGGCCCAGCATGAACGAAAGGGACGCATCGGTGGCGGGAACGCCGTCCGCGTCGGGATCAGCGCCGCCGCCGGCGATGGTCTCGATCGTGCCGGGGATCGGCGCAGCCGGCACGGCCGCGCTGGCGACGGCGCTCAGCAGGGCCGCAGCGGCAATGCCGGCGACCGCCATGCCTCGTGCAACACGATGCCCGATCATCAGAAACGTTCCTGACTGCGCCCACGCGGGAAAGCGCGCTAAGATAGCTCGCACCTGTGCTCTTTAGTGATCGACAGCGCCAGATTAGACTGAACCAATCCCGCGCAGATTGATGCGCTGACGCCCAGAGCAGGCCGGGTGCCAGCACCGCAGCGTTCATCAGGCGACACCACCTAACCTGCGCATTCCTCCCTCGCTGTCCCGCGACAGGCCTTGACAGCCTCGCCTTCGGGCGCTAATTTACCACTGAGTTAATTAACCGATAGGTTTAACCATGACCACCGCCTCCGCCGACCGCCTCACCGCCACCTTCTCCGCACTCGCCGACCCGACGCGGCGCGCCATCCTCGCCCGCCTCGCGTCTGGCGAGACCTCCGTCACCGAGCTGGCGCGGCCGTTCGACATGACGCTCCCCGCCGTCTCGAAGCACCTCAAGGTGCTCGAACGCGCCGGCCTCATCGCGCGCACCCGCGAGGCGCAGTGGCGGCCGTGCCGGCTCGAGGCCTCGCCCCTGCGCGAGGTGTTCGACTGGGTGGAGCACTACCGCCGCTTCTGGGAGGCGAGCTTCGACCGCCTCGACCAGTACCTGCAAGAACTCCAGATGAAAGACCGAAAGGACCCGCGATGACGACGACCGCGCGTTACCAACCATCCAGAGGAACCGACCGGACGGCGTTCCGGCGCCGGTCGTACATGCGGTTGGCGCTCTGGACCGTCCAGATCCTTCTCGCCCTGACGTTCCTGTTCGCCGGCGTCTCGAAGCTCGTCATGTCCGCCGGCGACCTGACGAAAGACACCGACCTGCCCGTCCAGTTCCTGCGTTTCATCGGCGTCTGCGAGGTGCTCGGCGCGATCGGGCTGATCGCCCCCGGACTCCTGCGCATCCACCGGTGGCTGACCCCGCTCGCCGCGAGCGGCCTGGTGATCATCATGGTTGGCGCGGTCGTGGTCACGATCGATGCCATGGGCATCGCGCCCGCGCTGTTCCCCCTCGCGGTGGGACTCCTCGCGGCCTTCGTCGCGTACGGCCGCCGGAGAGCGTTCGAGGTGTGACGACGAGCACGCCGCCAGGCACCCCACACACCGGCGATGAGTTCCGGTTCCTACAATGAGAGGAGCACGACGATGAGCAAGCCGACTAGCACCATCTCCACCGACCGCGAGATCGTCATCACACGCGTCTTCGATGCGCCGCGCGAGCTGGTCTTCCAGGCATGGACGCAGCCCGAGCGCCTCATGCGCTGGTGGGCGCCCGACGGTTGCACCACGCCGGTCTGCACCGTCGACCTCCGCCCCGGCGGCGCATTTCATTTCTGCATGCGCATGCCTGATGGTCTGGAGATCTGGGGCCTCGGCGTCTACCGTGAGATCGTCGCGCCGGAGCGCATCGTCTACACCGACACCTTCGCCGACGCCGAGGGGCGGCCGGTGCCGCCGTCGCACTACGGCATGAGCGCGGAGCATCCGGCGGAGACCGTCGTCGAGGTGACGTTCGAAGAGCGCGACGGCGGCACGCTGGTCACGCTGCGTCACTCCATGCTCCGCCTTCGTCGCCGAGCGCGGCGCGACCGAGCAGGGCTGGAACGAGATGCTCGAGCGCCTGGCCAACGAGTTGGCCCGCGGCTAATCGCACGAAGCGGCACACAAGCTAACAAACAACGGCGCCGGCTCCCGGGAGAGCCGGCGCGAGCGGACAGTCTCTCGCACACAGCAAAGGAAGGTAACAGCC
This sequence comes from uncultured Chloroflexia bacterium, assembly GCA_963840385.1. Lineage (GTDB taxonomy): Bacteria > Chloroflexota > Dehalococcoidia > DSTF01 > JACRBR01 > CAYJMJ01. The sequence continues at coordinate 35,147 of CAWIYS010000005.1, forward strand.
ATGCCCGGCACGAACAGCACCGCCACCCTGCCGAAGACCACCGACCGCGACCTCATCCTCACCCGCACGTTCGACGCGCCGCGCCAGCTCGTCTACCGCGCCTGGACCGACGCCGCCCACGTCGCCAACTGGTGGATCCCGGGCCCTGGCTTCACTGCCCCGGTGTGCGAAATCGATGCTCGCACGGGCGGCACCCTTCGCATCGATCATCGCGGCCCGGACGGCGTGGTCGGCCGGAACACCGGCATGTTCTTCGAGGCCGTCGAGCCGGAGCGCGTCGTCTTCACGATGAACCTGCTCGATGACGCCAGCCACGCGATCATCGCCGCCCTCAACACCGTGACGTTCGAGGGCCAAGACGACAAGACGCGGCTAACACTGCACACCCGCGCCGTCCACCTCGCGCCCGAAGCGGCCGCCGCCGTCGCCGGCATGGAGGAGGGCTGGAGTAATAGCCTCGACCACCTGGCCGAGCGCGTCGGCGCCATCCGCGCCGGCGCCGACGTCGCACCGGCCGAAGAACAGTTCGTCTACACGCGCGAGTTCGACGCGCCCCGCGACGTCGTCTTCGCCGCTTACACCGAGGCCGACCGGCTCGCCCGCTGGTGGGGGCCGACGGGCTTCACCATGCTGCACTGCAGCGTCGACCTGCGGCCCGGCGGCGTCTTCCACTACGGCATGCGCGCGCCCGACGGCCAGTCGATGTGGGGCAAGTGGATCTTCCGCGAGATCGCGCGGCCGGAACTGCTCGAGTTCATCGTCTCGTTCTCCGACGAGCAGTGCGGCGTCACGCGCCACCCGATGTCGGACACCTGGCCGCTGCAAGTGCTGTCGACCGTCCGCTTCGAGGACCTCGGCCCCCGCACGCGCGTGATCATGATGGCGTCGCCGATCGGCTCGAACGAGACCGAACGCCGCACCTTCATCGAGAACAAGGGCTCGATGGTGCAGGGCTGGAACGGCACCGCCGAGCAGCTCGACGCCTACCTGAAGTCGGCGTAGCGCGACGACCGCAATAACACGCGATAGAGCCAGCCGCGGGCTGGTCCGGAGAAACGCACCCAGCACAAAGGAGCATCACCATGGTCACTGCAAGCAACCAGCCCGCCGACACGTCCGACCGCGAAATCGTCACCACGCGCGTGTTCGACGCGCCGCGCGAACTCGTGTGGGACGCGTTCACGCAGCCGCAGCACATCGCGCAGTGGTTCGGGCCGCGCGGCTTCACCAACACCATCCACGCGATGGACGTGCGGCCCGGCGGCCGCTGGACGTTCATCATGCACGGCCCCGACGGCGTCGACTACGACAACGAGGTCGACTACATCGAGGTCGTCCGCCCCGAGCGACTCGTCTACGTCCACGGCCCGGTGCCGCGCTTCGACGTCACGGTGACGTTCGCCGAAGACGGCCAGCGCACGCGCCTGACCATGCGCTCGCTGTTCGAGTCCGCCGCGGTAAGGAACCAGGTGGTCGAAGAGCGCGGCGCGCTCGACGGCATGCACCAGACACTCGATCGCCTCGCCGAGTTCCTGGCCGGAGGTGTGCGATCATGACCGGCATCTCGTCGACTGTCAACGAGTCCAGCACGAGGAGGATGTCGCGCACGCACGTGGCGCTGTGGGTCGCGCAGGCGTTGCTCGCGGCGATGTTCGTCTTCGCCGGCATGACCAAGCTCGTAGTGCCGGGGCTGGCGCGTATCCGCACCGGGCTGACGCCCCTCGCCGCGGCCGGCCTCGTCGTCATCATGACCGGCGCCGTCATCACGACGCTCGCCATCGGCGGCGCCGCCGAGGCGCTCGTCCGGAAGCTCGCACAAGCCGAGGCACTGCAGGATAGAACGGCCCAACGGAAAGAAGGACAACAATGACAGACAGGAACAATCACCTGGCCGGGCGGCTTCCCTCCGAGCCATACCCGGCGCTTCGCCAGCTCGACCGTCTCGTCGGCACTTGGGAGGTGACCGGTTCCTTTCTCCAGGGAACGATCTCCTTCGAGTGGATGGAGGGCGGGTTCTTCCTGGTCCAGCGGGTCGACTGCCACGCTGGCGGGCGTACGATCCGCGGCGTCGAGTACATCGGATACGACGCGGACACCCAGACACTCCGCTCCCACTACATGGACATCCACGGAGCCAACTTTACGTATACCTGGGCAGTCGACGGCGACGCCATCCGCACCTGGTTTGGGGACAAGGGATCCGACAACTTCTTCGAAGGCCGCTTCAGCGACGGCGGTCGCTCCTACTCAGGCAACTGGCAATGGCCCGGTGGTGGATACGCGGCCACCATGACTCGAACCGCATAGCCTTATCACGTCGCCGAGGTGGGTCGCCACGTCGTCATGGAAGCGCCTGAAGCCGCCAAGCACCTCGCCGGGTGGAGCACCGGCTTGCGCCGGGGCCTCGAATGCCTCGCCGATTACCTCGCCACGGCCTCACGCAAACACCGCCCGAGACACGAAGGAGCAACAGAATGGTAGCCACCAACAACCAGCAAGCTGCCACGTCCGACCGCGAAATCGTCTCCACGCGCGTATTCGACGCGCCGCGCGAACTCGTGTGGGACGCGTTCACGCAGCCGCAGCACATCGCGCAGTGGTTCGGGCCGCGCGGCTTCACCAACACGATCCACGCAATGGATGTGCGCCCAGGCGGCCGCTGGACGTTCATCATGCACGGGCCCGACGGCGTCGACTACGACAACGAGGTCGACTACATCGAGGTCGTCCGCCCCGAGCGACTCGTCTACGTCCACGGCCCGGTGCCGCGCTTCGACGTCACGGTGACGTTCGCCGAAGACGGCCAGCGCACGCGCTTGACCATGCGCTCGCTGTTCGAGTCCGCCGCGGTAAGGAACCAGGTGGTCGAAGAGCGCGGCGCGCTCGACGGCATGCACCAGACACTCGATCGCCTCGCCGAGTTCCTGGCCGGAGGTGTGCGGTTGATCTCCGTCTGGCTCGATGGCGCGCCGCACTTCTGCGCCGGCCGCGACGAGCGCAAGTCGAAGAACCTCACTAACAACGCGCGCTGCATACTGACCACGGGGTGCAGCGCGCTGAACGACGGCATCGACATCGTGATCGAGGGCGTGGCCGCGAGCGTCGTCGACGGCGCGACGCTCGCGCGCCTGGCCGAGGCCTACGCGTCGAAGTACGGCTGGACCTTCACGGTGCGCGACGGCGCATTCTTCGGCGAAGGCGGCGAGGCGCTCGTCTGGCGGCTGACGCCGGAGACGGCGTTCGCGTTCTCGAAGGGCGAGCCGTTCGGCCAGACCCGCTGGCGGTTCTGACGGTGGCGAGATGTCACGACCGCCTCACTTCCACGGCGGCTTCCAGCGGGCGCGCTGCTCCTTCGTGAGCCGGTACTTGTAGCCCCACTCGGCGAGCTGACGCACGACGGGCGCGAGGTCGCGCCCCTTCGCCGTCAGCCGGTACTCGGCGCGCGGCGGATGCTCGCTGTACAGCACCGCCTCGACGATGCCCTGCTCCTGCAGCCGCTTCAGGCGGTCGGACAGCAGGTTCGTCGATATCCCCTCGAGCGACGCCAGCAGGTCGCCGAACTTGCCGCTCCGCCCGATCACGAGATCGCGCAGCACGAGGATGGTCCATCGGTCGCCGATGACCTCGAGCGTTGCCGCCACGGGGCAGCCGAACTGGGTTTCATAAGCCCGGTCCACGGACACCTCCTTGCAACCTCTTCAATTCTATCGGGCAGTCACTTGTTTTTCCTATTGTGACTATCCTAAACTGCACCTATCATATCACGACGGCCGCGGCAGCGGCCGCGGCCATGTTCTCAGATGGAGGCCCGCATGAAGCGCACGATCACTCTCCTCACCCTCGGCGCGGCGTTGCTCGCCGCCTGCGCGACGAATAGTAGCGGCAGCTCGCCGCCGCCGTCGCGCAGCGCCGATCGGGCTTCATCGAGCACTGGATACCGTACGAGGGCCAGCGCATCTACGCGCGCGAGTGGCCGGGCGCCGAACCCGCCATCGTCCTGATGCACGGCTTCCCCGACGACCTGCACCTGTACGACGAGCTGGTGCCCGAGCTGGCCGGCAGGCGCGTCATCGCGTTCGATTTCCTCGGCTGGGGCCAGTCCGACAAGCCCGCCGGCCGCACCTACACCGCGGACAGCCAGACACGCGACGTCGCCGCCGTGCTCGATTACTTCCAGCTCGACCAGGTGGTGCTCGTCGTACACGACGCCTCCGGCCCGCCCGGCATCGACTGGGCGCTCGACCATCCCGAGCGCGTGGTCCGGCTCGTCCTGCTCAACACGTATTACAGCCTGATGCCGACGCTGCACGCGCCGGAAGCGATCACGCTCTACTCGACACCGGATCTGAAGCCGATCGCCGACACCGTCGCCGCGAGCACCGAACTCAACCGCGACCTCTACTTCTGGCAGGTCGGCAGCTTCATCAAGAACGACGAGTTGCGCGCGAAGCTGGTACCCGAGTTCTACGAGCGCTGGCTGCCATCGTTCCCCGCGTTCCGCTCGCTGAACGCGTCCCTGCAGGCCGATGTCGCCGCCCGCACCGCGCACGTCGACCGGCTGCGAAACTTCACGCGGCCGGTGCAGATCATCTTCGGCGCCGAGGATCCGTACCTCAATCGCGGCGTGGCGCAGTCGTTCCACGAGCTGTTCCCGCAATCCGAGCTGATCCTGATCGACGGCGCAGCGCACTACGTGCAGGTCGACGCGCCGGCGCAGGTCGCGCGGGCGCTGATGCACTGACATGCCGGCGCGCGCACGAGATCGAGCGCCGCCTGACTCCCAGGGAGGGGACGATGATCGTCGAAACGAGATACCACGACCGCTTCCACGAGTTACGCGAGATGGACCTCGACCGCGCATGGCGGCGTCGCGAGCTGGTGCGGCTCGCCCGCGCTGCCGACGCGTCGCTCCACGCCGCGCACGCTCGCAACCCTCCGCGCGATGCGTCGCCGTGGCTCGACACCGGACGCGCGCCCGGTGGCCGACGGCGCATCGCCCGAGCGCTCGATCCCGTGGTCGGCGTGATGAGCCACCGCGGCCCTTATCAACCTCAATCCGACGCAACACCAGGAAGGAGCACTCTCGTGAACGACACCGACGTCACCGAACTGAACGAAGCCGTCGTCCGCCGCCTGTACGCGTACATCAACCTGAACCGCGCCGGACGAGCTGCGCGAGCATCGTTTCGCCCGAGTTCGTCGACCACTCGAACGGCCAGCGCGGCCCCGCCGGCATGGCCGAGGCCATGGCCAACCTCCACCGCGCGTACGCGGACCTGCACATCGAGATCACGGAGCTGGTGGCGCAGGGCGACCTCGTCGCGATGCACTGGTTCGAGACGGGGCGGCACGTCGCCCAGTTCTTCCACCTCGCGCCGACCGGCAAGCCGTTCGAGGCGCGCGGCATCAACCTCTACCGCCTTCGCGACGGCAAGATCGTCGAGTCATGGGTCGGCATCGATCCATCGACGATCCGCGCGCAGAACGCCGCCCAGCGCGAGCTGGCCGGAGCCGGGACGGCGGCCGAGTAGCGGAGCGGCGCGCGATCCTCGCCGCCTATCTCCGCTCGACCCGCCGCCGCTGCTGGTACTTGCGCACCTTCGTGCGGTTGCCGCAGATCGACATCGAGCACCAGGTCGACGTGCGATTCCGCGACGTGTCGTAGAAGACGTGGTGGCAGCGGTCGGCCGGGCAGGCCTTGAGCCGCGCCCAGCTCCCCGTCGCGCATCGCGTCGTACACCGACGCCATGATCGTGCCGATGAACCCGTCGATGCCCGCCCGCGCCGGCGCCAGCGACACGCCATCGCCGAACACGGCGACCATCGGCGTCTCCGACGCCAGCCGGCCGAGCGCGGCCGGCGCGCCGGCGGGCAACTCGGCGCCCCCGTTCGACAGCGCCATCGCCAGCAACACCCGCTGCAGCTCGAGCACGCGCGCCTGCCGCCCTCGGCCCGAGCGCATCGCCCCGCCCCAGGAACCCCCGCGCCGCGAGCCATCGCCGCATCGACGCCGCGCTGCCGATTGTCGTCGCTGCGACGTCGCCCACGCGTGACCGCGGCCGCACGAGCCGCTTCCCGCGCAGGATTGCGCTCACCAGCTGCTCGGCCGACGCCGTAGCGCGCGGCAATCGTCGCCTGCGCCTCGCCGCGCCGGCCCTCGCGCCGGATCGCCTCCGCGATGCGCAACTCCTCCTCCGTCGGCTCGACGCTCGGCGTGTTGAGGAACTCGCGCACCAGTTCGAGCGCTCCCGGCGCCGTGCGGTCGGCTTCGACGCGCTTCATCGCCATCACGGCCATCGTACAGCCGCGGCGATCGCCGTGCAACACCATCGTATGCTCTTGACAGGTTAGTGCTCGTAAAGTCCCGATCGCCGGACAACACTCGCACGGCACACGATGAACACGGAGGCAGCGATGATCACCGGCTTCGACGGCGTCAGTCTCTGGAGCAGCGACCTCAACAAGCTGCTCCCCTTCTACCGCGACCTCATGGGCCTGCCCGTCGCGCTCGAAGCGCCGGGCTTCGTCGTCCTCGGCGGCTTCGACACGCCGCGGCTCTGTATCGGCACGCACAGCGAGGTGCGCGGCGCGAGCCCCGACCCGCATCGATGGCTGCTGC
>CAWIYS010000006.1:0-71041 GCA_963840385.1 uncultured Chloroflexia bacterium
CCGCATCGGGTGCGCGTAGCACGTCATGCCGGACTGACGCGAGATCTTCGGGCCCTTTAGGCCCGGCTCGGTCAGCATGGGCACCCAGCCCAGCAGCAGGTCCGGGGCCTCCAGGCCGTCGCGGGAGCGGACGAAGGCGCGAATCGGCGCCGCCACCATGCCGAGCATGCCTCGTCCCAAAATCGCATATCGCAGCGCCTGGTGCACGAGGCCGAGGCCACGACCTCTATCGTTGAACGTGAAGCCTTTCGCGCCGATACCCCATCTTGTCCGAGGCGCGTAATGGTCGCGCAGGTTCTCGCCGACGCCCGGAAGGGCATGGCAAACGTCGACACCCAGGTCTCGCAACCGCTCGGGTTGCCCGATGCCCGACAGCTCCAGCAGTTGCGGGGAGTTGATCGTGCCGGCGCTCACCACCACTTCGCGTGTCGCGCGGGCCTCATACGCGGTGCCGCCCACGGAGTAGCGGACACCCGCGCAGCGCTTGCCGTCGAGCACAAGGCCCTCGGTCAGCGCGCCAGTCTCGATATGCAGGTTCTGGCGTTTGCGGATCGGGTCCAGAAAGCAATGGGCCGTGCTCATCCGGCGACCGTTGGCGATCGTCGCCTGGCTCATGGCGATGCCATCCTGCCTGGCACCGTTGTAGTCGGGGTTGTGCGCGATCCCGACCTCGCCCGCCGCTTTGATGAGTGCCTTGTAAAGCGGGTCGAGCGGCTCCGGATTCGTGACGCGGAGCGGTCCGTCCCGGCCGCGAAAGGCGTCATCGCCCTCGCTTTCATAGCGTTCCATGCGCTTGAAGAAGGGCAGGACGTCCCTGTAGCTCCAGCCCCGGTTGCCCATTTGCGCCCAGGTATCGAAGTCCTGGGCCTGCCCGCGCACGAACGCGTTGCCGTTGATCGAGCTGGAGCCGCCGAGCAACCGGCCGCGCGGCACCGGCAAGCTGCGGCCGTTCGCGTCGACCTCGGGCTCCGAGGCATAGAGCCAGTTGGCCGCGGGATTGTTCAACAGCTTGGCGTAACCGATCGGAATGCGCGACCAGGGATGGCTGGCGGGGCCGGCCTCCAGCAGCAGGACGCGGTTGCGCGCATCGGCCGAAAGACGGTTCGCAACGACCGAGCCGGCCGATCCCGCGCCGACGACAATGTAGTCGTAGGTATGACTGTCGCGTGCGTGCACTTGTCCCTCCCCCAACACAGGATGCGACTTTACGCAAACGGCGCGCGCCGTCCATGCAGGCCGAAGCCCGGTTAATAATTGGCTCGATCCTTCGGGGTAGCGTCAACTGCGCGAGGAGAGAGGTCGCAAACAAGGTGTCCCGCCGGCAGCTATTGGCCGCTATCTCCCGCCCTTCACCACCGCGTCGATCGCCATCAGCTCGCGCATCAGGCCTTCGAACTGGCTGAGCGGCACCATGTTGGGGCCGTCGGAGGGAGCGCGGTCGGGGTCCTGGTGGGTCTCGATGAAGAGGCCGGCGACGCCGACGGCCACCGCTGCGCGAGCCAGAGGTGGCACGAAGCGCCGGTCGCCGCCCGAGGCAGTGCCCTGGCCGCCCGGCTGCTGCACCGCGTGCGTGGCGTCGAAGATCACCGGGCAGCCGATCTCGGCCATGATCGGCAGCGAGCGCATATCGACCACCAGCGTGTTGTAGCCGAAGCGAGACGCCTCGCTCGGTGACGAGCACGTTGCGGTTGCCGCTGCCGGTGATCTTGGCCACCACGTTGGCCATGTCCCAGGGCGCCAGGAACTGGCCCTTCTTCACGTTCACGGCGCGCCCGGTCTTCGCGGCGGCGACGAGCAGGTCGGTCTGGCGGCACAGGAAGGCCGGGATCTGCAGCACGTCCACCACCTCGGCCACGCGCGCGCACTGCTGCGCCTCGTGCACGTCGGTGACGACGGGCAGCCCGAGCGTCTCGCGGATCTCGGCGAATACGGCGAGCGCTCCGTCGAGGCCGATGCCGCGCTTGCCCGGAGGCTCGTCCGGTTGGCCTTGTCGAAGGACGTCTTGTAGACGAGGCCCAGCCCAAGCTTGCCAGCGATCTCCTTCAACGCGGCGGCCATCTCGAGGGCGTGCGCGCGGCTTTCCATCTGGCAGGGGCCGGCGAACACTGCGATCGGCCGGTCGTTGGCGAACGTGACGCCGCCGACGGTGACGGCCGCATTGGGCTTGGCTGAGTTGCTCATGGCCGCCCTTATAGCACGCGCAGAGATGGGGGTCAGACCGCTTGCCCCGACGTTTGAAAATAGCAGCCTCGTAGAAGCGAGAGGTCTGACCCCCTGTCGGCGACCCCAATTCAGAAATAGGCGATGAGACGGCCGCAGGCCGCCACGGAGATCCAAATCATCAAGGAGAGCAAAGCGGAGACGCGCACCCGCGCCGGGAGCGGCTCGTATGCCTTCGCTTCGTCGAGCGCGGCATCGAGTGCGCGCCCGGCGAGAAGCGCATTGAGCACACCCAGCGCGATCAGCACTGCCTTGATCTGGAACACCGGGTTCATGGCCACGTGGCTGGCCTCGGCCGTGAACAGCACCGAGCCTGTCGTCGCCATCAGCAGCAGCCCCAGCATCGCCGCCCGGCGCGTGGGGCGCACGATGCTTGCCGGCGGCGCGGCGGCGAACGCGCCGAGCAGGCGCGCATCCATGGTGGCGACCGCGCCGGCAAACAGGGTCAGCGCCAGGATGTGGCCGACGTTTGCTGCCGGATAGGCCCACGTCGACTGCCGGATCGCCGCCGCGAAACCCGATTGCTCGAGCGCGATCAGGACCTGCGGCGCCTCGTGTAGCATCAGCGCATCTCGACCGTCTTGCCGTCGACGGTGATGCGCTCGGCGCGCATCTCGTCCTTCTCCACCGTCGAGGGGTAGCCGTACGCGGAGACGGTCTTGCCGACGGCCACCAGCTCGGGCGGCGCGCCGCGGCTCTGCATGCGCGAGATCGGCGCCAGCGTTACCGTCCACACCTTGTCGGCCGCCTTGACGGTGATGGTCGCGTGCGGGTTCTCGTATTTCAGCGTCTCGATCGCACCGGTCACCGTGACCGGCTTGGAGGCGTCGTAGCTGCCCCACCCGTGATGCGCCAGCACTGCGACACTGGAGCCGGCCACCAACAGCAAACCGAGCGTGAGCTTGCGGAGCATCGGCGGTCTCCTTGTGGTTGGAGGCTTGGGGTCAGACCCCTCGCGTAGCCACTAGAGAATAGCAGCCTCGTAGAGGCGAGGGGTCTGACTCCGTGAGCCACCATCACCGCTTCGGGCCCTTGCGCAGGGGCTTGGCGCCCTTGCCGGCGGTTGCGACGTAGCGCGGCAGGTGATCGCTGACCTCGAACCACGATACCTGCTCCTTGACGTGGGCGTGGCCGGTCGGGGGCCACTGCTCGGGGTCGGCGAACGTGCCGTGGAACAGATGCACCTCGCCCGGCCAGCGCGCCCCGGCGTAGGCCATGGGCGAGCCGCAGTGGGAGCAGAAGTAGCGCTTAACGCCCGGCGAAGACTTGTAGACGGTGGGCTCGCCCTGGAGATAGCTGAACTGCTCGAGCCTGACGCCGACATAGGTCGCAACCGCCGACGAGACTGCGCGCCGGCAGCTCTCGCAGTGGCAGTGCATCACCCATTTGGGCTCGCCTGTGAACTGGTACTCGATGGCCCGGCACTGGCAGCGGCCTGTGGTGGTGATTGCCGCCTTCTTGGCGGCGGGTGCCTTGCTGGAGGCCGCCCTTGCGGGGGCCGCCTTGGCCGATGCAACTTTGGCGTTCGCGGACATGGGATTTCCTGGGGTTCAAACGGGGGCCGAAATGATGGTTGCCCAGCTTATCCGTCATGCGGCCGGTTGCGCCAGCCAGGGACTGCGAGTTTCGTTACCGGGTCCTCCCGCGCCGCCGTCGCGCTCGCGCAACTGAATGGCGCCCCTCGCGTCTCGTTGCGATCCAGGCACAGCGCGCGGTGCAGCAGTCGCAAGAGCCATCCGACTTCGGATCGTCGCGCAAACGACGACAGGCGCAAGCGGTGCGGACTGGCCGGCAAGTGCCCTGCCGCCGCTGCGGCGGCCGGGCTCGAAGGGTGGCGTCGAGGTGCGGAAAAGTGCGCAGGCGCAGCCACTTTTTGCCGCGGAGGGCCAGCGGAAAGTTGTGCAGATGATGCGAAAACGCTGGTATTCTCGGGCATCGATCTATGCTAGTCGCTGCTTTCTCACAAGGAGAGGGACACGCTCATGGCCACCAATTCCACGTCTACGTCTGCCGCCAAGGTCGAGACCGTCACGCTCCGCCAGCTCGCAGAGACCCTGTCGGAGTCACACGAGCTGCCGAAGAAGCAGGTGATGTCCATGCTCGAGGAGATGGTCACCACGGTCACCAAGCACCTGAAGCGCGGCGCGCGCATCCGCATCGGCGGACTCGGCATCCTGCAGGTGCGCAAGCGCCCGGCCCGCATGGGCCGCAACCCGGCGACGGGCGAGGCGATCAAGATCAAGGCGAGCAAGAAGGTTGCGTTCCGCGCCGCCAAGGACCTGAAGGAAGCTGTCTAGCCCGCGCGGTGCGGGCGTAGGTTGGGTCGAGCGTCAGCGACGACCCAACACAAGCACCGTCGACGAGGCTTGATGGTGTTGGGTCAGCGCTACGCTTGACCCAACCTACGCACACTCTCTACTTCAACGGCGAGTGCGGTGCCGGCAGCATGATCGTCGAGTGCATCTCGTCGAGGAGGCCGGTGCTGCTTTTCAAGAACGCCTGCCATCCCGGGTCCTTGCCGGACTCGGCGCGGACGGCCGCGCGCGCGTTGAGGTCGGCGTAGGCCCAGATGTGGCAGACCTCGTTGGGTTGGCCGGCCTCGGTAGCCCATAGGCCGACGATCTTGGAATACTTCTCGCGCACCTCGAGCGACTTGGTGAAGTGATCCAGCCACGGCTTGGCGGCGCCGGGCTTGGCGCGGTAGCAGCGCAGCTCGTAGACGTTGGGTGTCTTGGCCGGCGCGACCGGGGCCCGCACCGCGTTGAGCAGCCGGATGTCCTGGCGCACCAGGTTGGGGCGGATGAGCGGCACGTACTCGTTGTTCCAGCGCGCGTTCTTGCCGAGCTCGGCGCGCAGGCGCGCACGCTCGTTGAGATCGCTGTAGCTCCACAAGTGCAGCACCTGGTTGAGCGGCCCGATCTCGCTGACCCAGTAGCCCTCGAGCTTGCCGTAGTCGTCCTTGCGGATATCGCGCGCGACGGTGCTGGCGGCTTTCACCACGTCCGGCACGCTGCCCTGCTTCAGGGTGTAGGTTCGCAGTTCGTAGATCATGGGGTTTCCTCCTGTGGAACGAGCAATCTAGCAGGTGGGCCGGCAGTGGGCAGGTAGGCAGTAGGCAGTAGGCAGTAGGCAGTAGGCAGTAGGCAGTAGGCAGTAGGCAGTAGGTGCGGCCCGTCCTTCGACGGGCTCAGACGACGGTAGCGCTTGCAGCGAGGTTCTCTCCAACCTCGCGGTGAGCCTGTCGAACCACGGCTGGCATGCGCGACCAGGACGCAAGACCACGACGCCGAAGCGTGAAGGGCGGCGCCTCAGTTCCCGAACAGGCCGGAGAAGAAGTCCGACTGCTTCTGTGGCCGTCGGGGGCGCGCATCGCGGGGGGCGTCGTCGCCACTGGCGACGATCTCGGGCGGCAGCGGCTTGCCGCCGAGCGCGGCGGACATGCGGCTGTCGTAGCCGTAGATGTCGCTGTAGCTGCTCACCTGCCCGCCTTCGCCGGCCACCATCGTGAAGTAGGTCACGTGCACGGGGATCTCGCGCGCCAGCTGAACCTCGCTGGTGCCGTCCTGCGCCAGCAGGCCGCGCACGTGGTCGGCCGTCCAGCCCTTGTCCTCGGCCAGCAGCAGCTCCGCCAGGCGCTCCGGGTTCTGCACGCGCATGCAGCCGTGGCTGTACATGCGCCTTGGCTGATCGAGCAGATCGCGCTGGGGCGTGTCGTGCATGTAGATGTCGTGCTTGTTGGGGAACAGGAACTTGACGACGCCCAGCACGTTGTGGGGGCCCGCCGACTGGATGAAGGTGAAGCGGCGGATGTCGACTGAGCCCCAGTCCACCGAAGACGGGTTCACTGTGCGGCCGTTGTAGACGACGCGCATCCTCTGGCGGTCCAGGATGGAGGTATCGCCGCCGCCGAAGAACAGGAAGCCGCCGCCGCCTCCGCCGGACAGGTAGGGCGCGAGCTCCTTCATCTTGATGGAGTTGGGCACGCCCCACTCGGGATGGAAGACGACGGTGCGCATGTTGGCCGTGAACACGGCCGTGGGCGTATCCACCTTGCCGACGACGATGCGGGCCGAATGGATCACCTGGCCCTTCTTGAACACGCGGGCCATGAATTCCGGCAGGTTGTCCTCGACATGCAACTCGCCCAGGTGCTCGGGCATCCAGCGCCAGCGCTCCATGTTGACGATCAGGCGCTGCACCTCCGAGCCCGCGGGCGCGGTCGGCCTCTCCGTCTTGACGCCGGCGTTGAGCGCGGAGCGCGTCCTGGGCGTGAGGATGCCCGTGGCCTGGATGTGGTTCTGCTGCTGGAACGCTTTCACCGCGTCCTGCACCTCCAGGTCATAGGTGTTCTCCGCGCCGCGGGGCACCTGCAGGCCGAGCCGCCGGCGCAGCAGGGCGACGTGCGGATGTTCGCTGCCGACCTTGAGGCTCGGACCGTCGGGCAGCCGCACGCTCGCGGTCTCCGTCTTCTCCGGCTCCGGGGTGACGTGGCCGCTGCGGGCCTTCAGCAGGGCTTGGCGCAGCTTCAGGAACTGCTCGTGCTTGGGGTTCAGGTCGCGCAGGGTGTTGCCGGGCGTCTCCGTGGCGGCCATGGCCCCCAGTACGACCTTGGGATCGCGCAGGCTGAGCTTCACGTCGATATTCTTGCTGATCTGCGCCGGGTCGAGGCGCCCGCCGCGCGCGTGGCGGGCATACTTGAGAGCGGCGAGGCCCAGCTTGATCTCGGCGCCGGCCAGGGCGTCCGGCGCTGCAGCACCCGGAGCAAGCTGCGGCAGCTCGAAGGCGGACGCCGAGAGCCCCCAGTCGTCGGCTTTGCGGATCTCCGCCATGGCGTGCTTGGCCTTGGCCGTGAAGCCGTCACCCGTCACCCAGAGCAGGGGCTCGTTGCGCTCGGCATAGAATGCCGCGAGGGCAGCGCGATCCTGGCGATCGACATTACCCCTGGCGGGCTCGGACAACTGCCGGCGCACCTCGGCTAGCACGGGATCGACCGGCGGCGGGGGTGGCTGCTCGGCGGCGGCCGGAGTGGCCGGCGGCGGGGGCTCGGCCGCCGACGGCGGAGCAGGCGGTTGGGCGGCGGCCGCCGATGGGGGCGGGGGCGGCTGTGGAGCTGGTGTTGTCGCGGGTGGAGCGCCAGGTGGGGGCGGGGCAGGCGGTTGGGCCGCCGCTGTCGCGGGTGGAGCCGAAGGCTGTTCTGCGGTCGCTGGCGGCGCCGCAGGCGCGGCGGCAGCTTGCTGCGGGGCAGCGCTCGGCGTCTGGGCGGCGGCTTCCGCGGACGTGGTCTGCGCCGCGGCCGGTGCGCCCGCGACCAGCGCGAGCACAAGCGGAACGGCGAGGACGGCCGAGACCGCGCAGCCGGTTCGTCTCAACATCCGGGAATCTCTCCAATTTGGCGCGCAAACCTACCGGCCGCTGTGGCGCCTGACCAGCCCGCCTCGCTGTCCTGCGCGGGATCGCGCTGGGGTCTGGCAACGCGGCAACAGTCAAACGCTCCGGCGGCGCGAACGACGCCAGGCTGTCATTAGGTCCAGCCATTGTGGCGACTTTGGCGCATTCCGGGGCAGGACACCCCGGTTCAGAGCGCGGCTATTTCAGCCGGAAATCGCCTCGGGCCGCGATCCGCCAAATTTGAAGCTCAGCCGTGCGGTGACGGTCTGGATGTCGACGCCGGCCTCGACTTGTGTTCCGGGGGGACCCGCGGCGGGGATCTGGTTGCGGTTGCCGGTATTGAGCTGCACGTAGTCGTATTCCACTCCCAGGATGACGTGGTCCCACAGCGCGTATTCGAGGCTGGCACCCGCCGTCCAGCCATTCTCACGCCCGCTCGATGAGGTGAGCAGGGTTCCGGCGCCCGTCACGTTGGTGCGGAAATCGACGTCGCCGTCGCCCAGCCGCCCTTGAAGGAGGCGAGCATGTTCTCCCAGGCCCACCCGAACTTGCCCGTGACGAGCATCAGGTTGCGGACGTTGCTCGACAGGGTGACTGTGGGGTCAAATGCGGACCCTGTCAATTCGGGCTGGTCCATCCAGAGGTAGCTCACCTCTGCCCCCACCACGATCCAGCTCCACTGCTTCTGCAGGCCGGCGTGCGCGCCGCCGACGAAGCCGGTGTGGCTTTGCTCCAGCGCGTCGCCCGTAAAGTTATAGGTCCACTCGATGCGGGAGTTCGCTGCACCGACCTGCCCGCCGAAGTAGAGGCCGGTCCAATCGTAGGCCAGGGTCGGCGCATACATGGGCGTGTAGCCGGGCGGATAGCTCGGAGGCGGTCCATCGGCGAGGGCCGAGCCGGCAACCAGGCCTGTCCCGATCACGGCTATCGCAGCCCCGAGCCTCAGCGCACCCATGTCCCGCCCCTCCGTCGAAGTATGCCCCGACGCGGCATTACCTGATTCGCACGTGGAGGATGGTATCCAAAGACACCTGCTCCGGGGTGGCCGCACGGCCACGCGAATCAGTGAGTTGCATCGATCTGCACCTGCAGCTGGGGTGCCCGAACTTCCAGGGGGTTAAGGGCCTCTTGCGCGGCGGGGCGAGGACGGGCGGGCGTTGGGCATAGGGCGGCCGGGCTTCAAGTGCGGCCATGGGCTCGACGTCGCTGTCAAAGCCCATGCAGAGGCTGCAGCAGGCGGGCGATGAGCCCGTGGAAGCGGGCCGGCCTCTCGCTGGCCACTAGGCAGATGCAGTCGGGTCCGAGATCGGCGACGGGCTGGTGCGCGACGGTCTCGTCGAGGTCGGCGACGTCGCCGGTGCGATACGCGCCCGTGATATCGTGGAAGGACCCGCGCAGGACGAGGGTCAACTCGGCGCCGCCGTGGCGGTGCTCCGGCACGACGC
The DNA here is from genome assembly GCA_963840385.1 of uncultured Chloroflexia bacterium. Classification (GTDB taxonomy): domain Bacteria; phylum Chloroflexota; class Dehalococcoidia; order DSTF01; family JACRBR01; genus CAYJMJ01. The sequence goes on from CAWIYS010000006.1 coordinate 9,054, forward strand.
GGCCGGGAGCGACCTTCAGCAGACTAAGGGCGCCTTCGCCGGTCAGCGGCAGGGGATGATGCCACACTCCGAACCCGAGCGGCCTCCAGCGGACGGCGTCCAGACCGGCCGGGACGAGGCGGGCGAGCGGCGCCGCCATTTCCCCGTGCGCCAAGCCTTTCCCGCCGCGCCGCACAGGCTCGGCCGGGCTCGCAGGAGATGGCGGCTCGGCACGGTCCAGCGTCGTGGGGGCGAGCTGTGCGAGCAGGGCGCCGCCGACGCGCTCAAGGCTTGCGACCTCGCGGCGGCAGCGGGCGCACATGGCGACATGGGCCGCGGCCACGGCAGACAGCGCATCGGGCAGGGCGCCCGCGGCAAAGCTCATCAGCGTTGCGTCGTCGAGGTGATGGGTAATGGTCATCGCAGGTCCTCGAGCCCGGCGCGGATCTTCTGATAGGCAATGCGCATGCGCGACTTGACGGTGCCGAGCGGCAGCTTCAGGCGCGCCGCGATCTCCCCATGCGACAGGCCTTCGAGATAGGAGAGGGCCACCACCTCCTGCTGCTCGGGAGGCAGGCTGGCGAGGGCGGTGCGCACCCGTGCGTTGCGCTCCTTCTCCGCCAGGGCCTCGTCGGGGAGCGTGTCGCCGGCGGCCCCTCGAGATCCTCTGGCAGCTCCTGCCAAGGCACCTCGCGGCGCAGACGGTCGATGCGCAGGTTGCGGGCGATGGCGAAGATCCAGGCGGCAGCGCTGCCCTTGTCCGGCGAGTAAAGAGAGGCCCGGCGCCAGACGGTAAACAGCGTTTCCTGGGCCAGCTCCTCCGCCGTCCCAGCATCGGCACCCCGACGCATCATGTAAGCCTTCACCCGCGGTCCATAGGTCTGATACAGCTCGCGGAAAGCTGCGGTGTCCGCCTGCTCCGCGACGCGCCGCAACAAATCCGCCATGACGCCGCCGATCGTCCCGGCCAGGGCCGTGCGCCGGCCCATGGGATGACTGAGGGGCCAAGCATAGCCGAACGTCGCGCCATCGCGCAAAGCTCACTCCCGGCGCAGCAATTGGATCAGTGTCGAGCGCCGCGCGTTGTGCTCAGGGCGCATGCCGGTGTCGGCCTTTGCGCGCGGAGCGCGGCGCAGAGTATCGTTGCACTGGCGGCAGCGAGCGTGGACGGAACATTAGAGGCTACAGGCCCGGACCGAAGAATGTGGGTAACCTCGGCCGCGATGCGGCACTCGATCGCGTGGCCGGCGCGGCGCACGTCGCTCCTGCGTCGAGCGGCAGCGGCTCGCCGGCGGCGACGCGCAGCTGCAGCTCGACGAGGTCGATGCCCGTCACCATCTCGGTGACCGGATGCTCGACCTGCAGCCGCGTGTTGACCTCGAGGAAGTAGAAGCTGCCGTCGCGCATCGAGCAGGAACTCGACGGTGCCGGCGTTCGTGTAGCCGGCCGCGCGCACGACGGTCAGCGCCGCCTCGCACATGCGCGCGCGCGTCTCGTCGTTCAGCCCCGCCGCCGGCGTCTCCTCGATCACCTTCTGGTGCCGCCGCTGCACCGAGCAGTCGCGCTCGCCGAGGTGGATCGCGTGGCCGTGCGCGTCGGCCAGCACCTGCACCTCGACGTGGCGCCCCCCGACGACGGCGCGCTCGACGATCAGCCGCCCGTCGCCGAACGCCGCCGTCGCCTCCCGGCGCGCGCTGGCGAGCGCCTCGGGCAACTCGTCCGCCGTGGCGACCGAGTCGCATGCCGCGGCCGCCGCCGCCGCCCGCCGCCTTCACCATCAGCGGAAAGCCGACGGACGCCGCCGCCTCGACGAGTTGCGCGTCGTCGCGCACGTCAGCGTCGATGCCGGGCAGCACCGGCACGCCGTGCTCCCGCGCGAGCCGTCGCGCCGCCGCCTTGTCGCCGAGCAGCCGCATCGCCGCCGCGCTCGGCCCGACGAACGTGATCCCCGCGCGCGGCGCACGCCTCGGCCAGCGCCGGGTTCTCGGAGAGGAAGCCGTAGCCGGGGTGTATCGCGTCCGCGCCCACGCTGCGCGCGGCGGCGATCACGCTGTCGATGTTAAGGTAGCTCTCCGACGCACGCGCCGGGCCGATGCGCACCGCCTCGCCCGCGCACCGCACGTGTAGCGCGCCGCGATCGGCGTCGGAGTACACGGCCGCCGTCGCAATGCCCATCCGATCGCAGGTGCGCATGATACGGACGGCGATCTCGCCGCGATTCGCGACGAGCACCTTCTCAAACATCGGCGCGGGGTGCCCAGCTTCGGCGGCCGCTTTTCGAGGAACGCGGCGACGCCCTCGCGGCCCTCGTCGGTGCCGCGAATCGACGAGATCATCTCGGCGGCGTAGCCGTCGAACTCGACGTCGTCGGGCGCGACGTGGCGCACCAGTTCCTTGCACCCGCCGCTGCGCCGCCGGGCTGCCCGCGAGCAGCGCATCGACCATCTCCGCGACCGCGGCGTCGAGCTGGTCCTCCGTCGCGACGCGGTGCACGAGGCCGATCGCCGAGCGCCCGCGCCGCGTCGATGCGCTCGCCGGTGAGGAACAGCGGCAGCGCCCGCCCCGCGCCGATCTTGCGCACGACGTGGCGGGCGATCGTCGCCGGCACGAGGCCGAGCCGCACCTCGCTGAACGCGAACCGCGCCGATTCGCCCGCGACGGCGATGTCGGCCGCAGCGGCCAGCCCGGCGCCGCCGCCGAACGCGTTGCCCTGCACGCGCGCGACGACCGGGCACGGGCACTCGGCGACGGCGCGCAGCATCGACGCCAGCGCGTCGGCGTCGCGGCGGTTCTCCTCATCGGTGAAGTTCGCCGCGCGTCGCATCCAGTCGAGGTCGGCGCCCGCGCTGAACGAGCGCCCTTCGCCCCGCAGCACGACGACGCGCGTGTCGCCCGACGCCGCGATCGTCGCGAACGCCTCCGCGATCTGCGCGATGACGTGCTCGTTGAACGCGTTGTGCACCTCGGGCCGGTGGATCGTCACGGTGTCGACGGCGCCGGCGCGCTGGTGCTCGACGTAGCGCGGCTCCGTCACTCTACTAGCCCTCTGTCTTCATGAGCATTGAAAGCGCGCGGCCGACAACGATCCCCTCTCCCCTTGAGGGAGAATCGCGGCCGATTCGCGAGTCGCCGCAGGAGACAGGCCGGGGTGAGGGCCCGTTGTTCGGCCATGCTACATCCGGAAGACGCCGAACTGCGTCGTCGGTATCGTAGCGTTGAGCGAGGCGCTGATGCCGAGCGCCAGCACGGCGCGCGTGTCGAGCGGGTCGATGATGCCGTCGTCCCAGAGCCGCGCCGTGCTGTAGTAGCAGCTGCCCTCCGTCTCGTACTTCTCGACGGTCGGCTGCGTGAACTCCTCCTGCTCCTCCGTCGACATCTCGCGGCCGCCGCGCGCCCGCAGCGCGTCCATCCGCACCGTCAGCAGCACGCTCGCCGCCTGCTGGCCGCCCATCACCGACGTGCGCGCGTTCGGCCACAGCCAGAGGAAGCGCGGGTCGTACGCCCGCCCGCACATCGCGTAGTTGCCGGCGCCGAACGAGCCGCCGATGACGACCGTGAACTTCGGCACGGCCGCGTTCGCCACGGCCATCACCATCTTCGCGCCGTGCTTGGCGATGCCCTCCGCCTCGTACCGCTGGCCGACCATGAAGCCGGTGATGTTCTGCAGGAAGACGAGCGGGTACTTGCGCGCCGCGCACAGCTCGATGAAGTGCGCGCCCTTCTGCGCGCTCTCCGAGAACAGGATGCCGTTGTTGGCGATGATCCCCACCGGATACCCCATGACGTGCGCGAAGCCGCACACCAGCGTGGAACCATAGGCCGATTTGAACTCATGGAAGCGGCTGCCGTCGACGACGCGCGCGATGACGTCGCGCACTTCGAAGCTGTGACGCGCGTCGGTCGGCACGAGGCCGTACAGATCCTCGGCCGGATAGAGCGGTGGTTCCGGATCGAGCACCGGCCACGGCGTGTGCTTCGTCTGCGGCAGCGATGCCATGATGCTGCGCACGATCGCCAGCGCGTGCTCGTCGTCGGCCGCGCGATGGTCGGCCACGCCCGAGCGCTCCGTGTGCACGCGCGCCCCGCCGAGGTCCTCGGCCGACACCTCCTCGCCCGTCGCCGCCTTCACCAGCGGCGGCCCGCCGAGGAAGATCGTGCCGGCGCCATCGACGATCACCGTCTCGTCGCTCATCGCCGGCACGTAGGCGCCGCCCGCCGTGCACGAGCCCATCACGGCGGCCACCTGCGTAATCCCCTTCGCCGACATCTGCGCCTGGTTGAAGAAGATGCGACCGAAGTGCTCGCGGTCGGGGAAGACGTCGGCCTGCAGCGGCAGGAACGCGCCGCCGGAGTCGACGAGGTAGATGCACGGCATGCCGTTCTGCTCGGCGATGGCCTGCGCGCGCAGGTGCTTCTTCACCGTCATCGGGTAGTAGGTGCCGCCCTTGACGGTCGCGTCGTTGGCGACGATCACCGCCTCGTGCCCGCTGACCCGCCCGACGCCGGTGACGATGCCGGCCGACGGCGCGTCGCCGTCGTACATCTCCCACGCGGCGAGCGAGCTCAGCTCGAGGAACGCCGTCGCCGGGTCGATCAGCCGCTCGACGCGCTCGCGCGCCGTGAGCTTGCCGCGCGACCGATGCCGCTCGACCGCCTCCGCGCCGCCGCCCTCGCGGACGAGCGCCTCGCGGCCGCGCAGCTCGGCGACGGCCGCCTCCATCTCGCGGCGGCGATCCTCGAACTCCGCGGTGCCGGTGTCGAGCGATGAGGTGAGGACGGGCACGGCATCTTCGTAGCCGGAGAAATCGGTACCGGGCACGCTGCCTCCATCCTGCTGGTCGCGCGCAATTGTAGCCGATGGTTCGGCTGGGGTCAGGCGCATGCTTGCAGCCGCTCGCTGCGGCGCTCGCCTCGCCGCTGCGGCAGCCACCGCACCCTCATAGGTCATGGCTGGCCCCGGCTTCCTGAACGTCTGGTACAACGACGCCTGGACGCCTTACGACACCATCGGCTATGACGGCAACTGAAGAGGTGGCAGCATGAGACTCACGATCGTCGTCGTCGCGCTCATCTCGAGTCTGGTCGCATTCTCGACTGTCGCGGCACAAACACCAGATCCGAGCGAGTACATCGGCAGTCGCTACGATGACCTCGTCGCCACAAGTTTCAGCGACACCGACTTCAACTACGCCGGCACCGCCAGCCACGGCCACGGCGACGCCACCGTCGCCGGCGCCGGCGGCACCCAAGTCTGCGATTTCGCGCCACGCTCGTTGAGGATCGTAACAATGATGGCGTGGCCGACGCGGGCGATTCGGCTCCAGAGCAAACGCTTGTTCAGTTGGTGCCGTGGGGATTCAGTGCGACAAGCGATGGAGGCATCGTCGCGGCGACGCCCGCCACCGGTGTGGCAAACGCGGCGACCTCAAACGCAGTGGTCATTAGCCTGCTCACCGCTACGACGGGGACGTTCGACTTCACGGATGTGCCGCCGGGGGATTACACCGTGATGGTGTGGTGGATGGCGGGCTTTGTACGCGGAGGCTCCCCAACAGTGCCGGACGTCTATCAGGCGGTGCTTTCCATCGCAGCGGATGGCAGCATCACGCGGCCGCAGTCTCTGCCGGCGGTGTGGCCGGGGGTGCGAGGAATCGTGACTGACCCAGCCAAGGAGGTGGCAGAGATCGGTTCACGGAGCTCGCCAATCTTGCTCAAGCCGAGCCCGCCAGGGTTGGTGCCGTACCCGGTGTCGGTGGGCGACGTGGGTGTGCCCTCGGTTGGCACAGTCTGACGTGTCAGCTTATCTGAACGTCCATAGCCGCGGCATTGAACTTCCGTCTACGGGTCTGGCTCCTGGAACCACTCGGGCCGGCGTCCTTTGGTTGGCAATTGCGGCTATAGCAGCGCTATTGATTGGCGGGGCACTGACGGTCTTCCGCAGTCGGCGCTACTAGACCGACACCCCACGCGGGAAGCGGTCGAGCGGCGGTGCGGCATCGTCGTCGACCGCTTCCCCTTGGTTGCCCTTCAGTCGCCAATCTCAAGAGGCAGCGCTTGCCCCCACGCCTCGCCCGCCGAATACCGGCCTCGCATAACCACCGAACGCCTTCCCAGCGAGCACCGCCTGCTGCGCGACACCGTGCTGGCGTTCGCCCGCAGCGTCACGACAACACCAAGTCCCTCCGGCTTCTGTGGCCTCTGTGCGCTCTGTGGTTCCCCCTCGCCCCTTGAGGGAGAGGGGGCCAGGGGGTGAGGGCCGCCGTCGCCGCGGTGACACGCCCATTCGGACTTCGCTCCCCGCCCGTCGTACCCTCGCCCCGTGCGCAGACTCGCGCACACGACGAAAGGAGCCACGCCATGCCAAGGGGAGGCAAGCGGCCCGGCGCCGGCGCGCCGCGCGGCAACTTCAACGGCGTCAAGTCCGGTAACCACAGCCGCCGCATGCTCGCCGTCTACGTCGCGGTGGTGAACCACCCCGACAAGAAGGCGCTCGCTCGCGACCTCTACGAGCATGGCTTCATCATCCCGCCTCGCATGCGCTTCAACAACGACGTCCGAGGCGTTGTCACCTACCTCTGGAACAAGTGGTTTGATCGGATTCCGGCCATGCAATCAACTGCAATCAATCCCGATCAGCCATCGGCCCTCCAGCCGGCCCTCCCCGGATTCGACCCGCGCCAGCAGACCGGGAAAAGCGAAAATGCGTGAAACACAATTCTCAATCAAAGCCTGCGGCTCCAGCCTCCGGCGTCCAGCTTCGAGCCTCGCGCCGATCGCCGCTTGCCCGACCGCCTCGTCCGCCGTATACCGGTCTCGCATGAGCAGGGAACTGCTGACCGACGAGCACCGGCTGCTGCGCGACACCGTGCTGGCGTTCGCGCGCCGCGAGCTCGGCCCCATCGCCGACGACATCGACCGCGACGACGCCTTCCCGCCCGACCTCTTCCAGCGCCTCGGCGAGCTGGGGGTGCTCGGCGTCACCGTGCCGAAGGAGTACGGCGGCGCCGGCGCCGATCTCCTCTCCGGCGTGCTGATCATCGAGCAGCTGGCGCGCGTGTCGGCGTCGGTGGCGCTGTCGTACGGCGCACACGCCAATCTCTGCGTCAACAACCTCTATCAGAACGGCAGCGAAGCGCAGCGCCGCCAGTACCTGCCCGGGCTCTGCTCCGGCCAGCTCGTCGGCGCGCTCGCCATCACCGAGCCGGACGCCGGCTCCGACGCGACCGGCATCTCGACCACGGCCGTGCTCGACGGCGACGACTACGTGCTCAACGGCAGCAAGATGTTCATAACGAACGGCACGATCGCCGACGTCATCGTGCTGTACGCAAAGACCGACCCGGCGAAGGGCGCGCACGGCATCACGACGTTCATCGTCGAGAAGAGCTTCCCGGGGTTCTCCGTGTCCCGGAAGCTCGACAAGTGGGGCCACCGCGGCTCGCCAACGGCCGAGCTCGTCTTCGATGACTGCCGCGTGCCGCGCGCCAACGTACTCGGCCAGGTCGACGACGGCGTCGGCATCATGATGAATGGCCTCGACATCGAGCGCGTATTCATCGCCGGCGAATCGATCGGCATCGCCGAGGAGGCCCTGTCGCTGGCGGTCGCCTACGCGCGCGAGCGGAAGCAGTTCGGGCAGCCCATCGGCAGTTTCCAGCTCATCCAGGCGAAGCTCGCCGACATGTACACGCAGGTCGAGGCGGCGCGCGCGCTCGTCTACCAGACCGCCGTCCGCGCCGAGCGCGAGCCCGTCCACAAGGAAGCGGCAGCCGCGATCCTGTTCGCGGCCGAGATGTCCACCCGCGTCGCGCTCGACGCGATGCAGATTCACGGGGGCTACGGCTACCTGAACGAACTGCCGCTCGGCCGTCTCGTCCGCGACGCGAAGCTGCTCGAGATCGGCGCCGGCACGTCGGAGATACGGCGGCTGATCATCGGCCGCGAACTGCTGAAGTAGGAGCGTCCCATGTCCGAACCTACGCCCGCGCCCGCGACGCCCTCGCGCGACGAAGCGCTGCGCCTGCACGAGACGATGGTGCTGATCCGCGCGTTCGACCAGCGCGTCGCCAATCTCGTGCTGAAGGGCGCGTTCAGCGGCGTCGGCCACCTCTACGTCGGGCAGGAGGCCGTCGCGGCCGGCGTCTGCGCGGCCCTGCGCGACGACGACTACATGACGTCGAACCACCGCGGGCACGGGCACTGCCTGGCGAAGGGCGTCGACCCGAACGAGATGATGGCCGAGCTGTTCGGCCGCGTCGGCGGCACCTCGCGCGGCAAGGGCGGCTCGATGCACATCGCCGACTTCCGGCGCGGGATGCTCGGCGCGAACGGCATCGTCGGCGCCGGACTGCCGATCGCGTGCGGCGCGGCGCTGACGGCCAAGACGACGAAGTCGGGCCGCATCGCCGTGACGTTCTTCGGCGACGGGGCATCGAACATCGGCTCGTTCCACGAGGCGCTGAACCTGGCCTCCGTCTGGAAGCTGCCGGTTGTCTTCGTGTGCGAGAACAACCGCTACGGCGAGGCGACGCCCGTCGAATACGCGCTGTCGGTCGAGCACGTCGTCGAGCGCGCGCCTGCCTACAACATGCCGGGCCTGCGCGCCGACGGTCAGGACGTGCTCGACGTGCTGGCGAAGGCGCGCTGGGCAGTTGAGCATGCGCGCTCAGGCGAGGGGCCGGTGCTGCTGGAGTGCGACACGTATCGCTACTTCGGTCACTTCGTCGGCGATCCGGCGAAGTATCGGTCTGCCGACGAGGTCGAGTGGTATCGCGCGCGCGACTGCATCGTCCGCTTCGGCGAGTATCTCGCGAAGGAGCATCGCGTCACGCAGAAGCAACTCGACACCATCGCCGAGGCGGCGGAGCGCCGCATGGACGAGGCCGTCTCGTTCGCCGAGGCGAGCCCCGTGCCGGACGTCTCGGAGATCACATCGGGCGTGTACAGCGAGGTGCTGTCATGACGACGGAACGCACGCTCAGCTACCGGGAAGCGATCACCGAGGCGCTGCGGCTCGAGATGCGGCGCGATCCGAACGTCATCCTGCTCGGCGAGGACGTCGCCGGCGGCGGCGGGCGCGACGCCGAGGGCCTGTCCGAGGCGTGGGGCGGCGCCTTTGCCACCTACAAGGGCATCTACAAGGAGTTCGGCGCCGAGCGCGTGCTCGACACGCCGATCTCGGAAATCGGCTACCTCGGCGCGGCTGTCGGCGCCGCAGAGACGGGGCTGCGGCCGGTCGCGGAGTTGATGTTCGTCGACTTCATCGGCGTCTGCCTTGACCCGCTGATGAACCAGGCGGCGTTCGCGCACTTCATGTCTGGCGGACGCGCCAGCGTACCTATGACGATGATCACCCACATCGGCGCCGGCGTCGGCATGGCGGCGCAACACTCAAAGATCCTCTACTCGCTGTTCGCGCACATTCCCGGGCTGAAGGTCGTCGCGCCATCGTCGGCGTACCACGCGAAGGGGCTGCTGACGGCGGCGATCCGCGACAACGACCCCGTCGTCTTCTGCGTGCACAAGCTCCTGCTCGGCCAGACGGAGCCGGTGCCGGAGGAGGCGTACGAGTTCCCGATCGGCAAGGCGCGCATCGTGCGCCCGGGGAAGGACGTGACGCTGATCGCGGCGTCGCTGATGACGTCGGTGTGCGAGCGGGCGGCGAAAGCGCTCGAGGCGGACGGCGTCGACGCCGAGGTCGTCGACCTGCTCAGCATCTCGCCGCTCGACCGGGAGACCGTGCTGGAGTCGGTGCGCAAGACCGGCCGCGCCGTCGTTGTCGACGAGGGGTTCCCGCGCTGCGGACTCGCGACGGACGTCGCGGCGCTGATCGCCGAGCAGGCGTTCGACCACCTCGACGGGCCGGTGAAGATGGTGACAGCGCCGCACGCGCCGGTGCCGTTCGCGCGCCCGCTCGAGCTGGCGTTCATGCCGGCGCCCGACCGCGTGCGCGAGGCGGTGCTGGAGCTGGTCTAGCGCGCGGGCACCATTGCCGCAGCCAGCTCCGCCACGCCCGATGCGAGATCGCGGCGCGCGGACCAGCGGCCTGTTCGCACGAGCTTGCCGACATCGAGGCAGGAGCGGCGCACTTCGTGGCGCGCGCGGCAGGTACTCGATGGCGGCACGGCTACGGAACGCGACCGACATCACCATGGCGACGTCGTTGACCGTGGCGGAGCTGCCGGTGCCGACGTTCCAGACGCCGGTCATCGACGCGTCGTCGAGCGCGAGCAGGATTGCGGACACCACATCGGAGACGTGGATGAAGTCGCGTTCCTGCGAGCCGTCGCCGTAGACCTGCAGCGGCAGGCCGGCGGCGAGCCGGTCGGCGAAGATGCTGATGACGCCGCCCTCGGCGTCGGAGCGCTGGCGCGCGCCGTAGACGTTCGAGAGCCGCAGCGACGCCGTCGACAACGGCGCGTGGCCGACGATGGCCTCGCCTTCGACCTTGTGGCGGCCGTACGGATTGTCGGGTTGCGGCGGCGTCTCCTCGGTGGCGGGCACGGGCGTCTCCCCGTAGGCCGCGCCGCCCGACGAGATGAAGACGAACCGGCAAACGCCGCCATCGATCGCGGCGCGGAGCACGCGCTCCAGGCCGACGACGTTGATCCGGCGGTCCAGCTCCGGGTCGGCGAGCGAGCGCATGACGTTCGTCTGCGCGGCGCAGTGCACGACCGCGTCGAAGCGCGCATCGCGGAAGGTGCGGTCGAGCGGCGATGCGGCGATGTCCAGGACGTGCAGCGGCACGCGGTCCGGCAAGTTGGTGAGTTGGCCCTTGCTGAGGTCGTCGAGCACGTGGACGTCCTCGCCGCGCGCCAGCAACGCCTCGACGACGTGCGAGCCGATGAATCCGGCTCCGCCTGTCACGAGCACCTTCATGTTTGCCCTCCTGCTATGGAATCGGGCTGCGCCGCCGAAGCGGCGACCGCGTGCACCAGCTCGGCGCTCGACGTCTCGCCGAGGCGCGACGTGATGGCGACGTATGCGACGAAAATGAACAGCGCCCCCGCGCCAATCATCACCGCCGGCGCACCGACCACGCCGAGCAGCACGCCTGCAGACGCCGGGCCTGCCGCGTGGCCGAGGCCGTCCATCGTCATGAACCAGCCGATGATGCCGCCGCGAGTCTTGCTCGGCCCCGAGAGTGCCATCATGGTCGCGGCGATCGTCGGCTGCGCGAGGCCGAACCCCGCGCCGGCGACCGCGGCCGCAGCGACGACGAACGCCGGATCGCTGAATCGCGACAGCAGCAGCAGGCACACGCCAGTCGCGGCGAAGCCGGGCGCCATCACGCGGCGCACGCCGATGCGGTCGGCGAGCGCGCCGCCGGGGACGACCATCAGCCCGCCGGCGACTGCCGCCGGCGCCAGCATCAGCGCCTGGCGCGCCAGCGACACGTCGAGCACGTCGCGGCCGTACGAGCGGAACGCCGCGGTCAGTGCGCCGAGCGCGGCAGCCTCACTGAGGATCATGAGCGAGAACACGGCGCGCTGCGGAGAGCTGATGATGGCGCGCACTTCACGCGGCGCGGGCAGTTCGCGCGCGGAGCGCGTCGCGGCCTCGCTCGCAGACAGCGGTGTGAGCAGCGCCAGCGTGAGCGCGATGGCGACGGCGCCGATCGGGAACGCCATCGCCGCGTCGAACGGAACGAAGTGATTCAGCAGGCCGCCGCCGCCGAGGCCGGCGACCAGAGCGCAGCCCGTCGCGAGCGTCAGCAGCGCCGTGAAGCGGCCTTTCTCGTCGGCCGCGACGCGCGACGCGCCGGCGGAGTAGACGGCCGGCCATGTCACTGACGAGCCGAGACCTTCGACCGCGCCGGCGCCGATGATCAGCCACGGCGCGACGTGCGCCAGCGGCAGGATCGACGCATCGGCGACAAGCAGCAGCGTCGTGCCGAGGATGAGCGCCCTACGGGTGCCGAGGCGGTCGGAGACGAAGCCGCCGCCGAGTTGCGTCAACAGCTTGGCGAGGCCGAACGCCGCAAGGGCATAGCCGGCGATCGCGTCGCTCTTGTGCAGCGACTCGGGCAGGTACGACTGCAAGGCGATCAGGAAGACGAACAGGAACGCCGCGTCGACCAGGAAGCCGATGGCGAGCAGCGGCGCGGTGCGCCGAATGACGTTGCGCGCTCCGATGACCGTCTTCCACGCGGCAGCAGCGTTCATGACGTGCCGCACTCCTTCACCGAGGCCGGCTGCGGGCCGCTGTCACGGAACCGCGTCACGTCGTAGACGGCGATGCGGTCGGCGGCGCCGCCGTACGTGACGCGCGCCTGCCCGCTCGCGGCGAGGCTGGTCAGCATCTCCGGCTCGTTGGTCGGAAACTCGCGATGGTAGCCGCGCTCGACGACGACGCGGTCGACGTGCTTGGCGGCGAGATAGCAGCGGTAGCGGTCCTGGCTCCAGTTGCGGCGGTGCTGGCTCTCGCTGAACAGCTCGTTGGCCAGCACACCGTGGTGCCGTACGAGGTAGTAGGCGCCCTGCTCGCGCTCGTTCGGGCTGAGCACGCGGTAGACGACGCCGGAGTGGAAGTCGCCCGAAGCGACGTAGCCGCGGTACTCGCTCGTCGTTGCAGCCGAGACCATGCCGGCGTAGCTGCCCTGGCGGGCGAACCGGCCGAAGCCCGGTACGTTGGCGAGCGCGCCGCCGCTCAGCAGCACCATCGGCGCGGCGACGGCGGCGAACGCGACGCCGAGCGTGCGGTAGTGGCGTCGCAGTAGCGGCGCCGCCCACTCGAGCACGAAGGGCGCCGCCATGACAGATCCGCGGCGGGGCAGGTCCTGCAGGATCGACACGATGATAGTGCTCGCGCTGTTCTCGCCGACGGCGGGCGTGCGCGCCGCGAAGTAGAGCGACGGCGCCAGGAACGGCAGCGTCAGTGCCGTCACGCCGAGCAACGGCATCCGCAGGCGCGGACGGAACGCGGCGCAGAAGGCGACGTAAGCGGCGACGCCCAGGCCGCCTTCGATCGGATGCGTCGAGACGGTGAACCACATCGCGGCGGCGGCCAGCGGCCAGCTGCGTCTCTCGACGCTGCGGATGAAGACGAAGAAGCCGGCGGTGGACCAGAGAAACGAGTACTGGCCGCCGGCGAGCGCATCGATGAAGAACGGGTTGGCGATGAAGAGCAGCGCCAGCCACGGGTCGCGCATCGACGGCCGGACAAGCATCGCCGCGCCGAACGCGGCCATGCCGCCGAGCACGAGGAACAGCGTGACCGACCAGTCGCCGAGCAGGGGATAGACGAGCGCGTTCACGAGCCAGGGCGTCAGCCCATACGGGAACGTGAACGCGCGGCCGCCATCGAGCCCGGCGAATCGCATAGGAATGCTGCCGCTCGAGAAGAGCCGGTCGCTGATGTACCAGACGTGGACGTAGTTGTTGACGGTGTCGTTCGCCAGGTAGATGCCGCGCGTGAGCATCCGCAGCAGGCCGAGGCCGGCCGCCACGAAGAACAGCGGCAGCACCCAGTAGGCGAACCACGTCGGCACGCCCGCGGGCAGCCGGCGCGCTGCCATCACGCGCCACCAGGCGCACGGCATCGCGACGAGGTCGATGATGACGTCCTTCATTCGCGTCCGCGAGCGGAACACCGGGATATCGACCAGCGTCGTGTCGTGGATTTTGTAGCCGAGGATCGGCAGGATGACGGCGATCTCGACCGTCTCGCTGTACTTGTAGCCCTTGTAGTACTTGAGCGCGTCGAGCAGCGGGCCGACCTTGAAGGCGCGATAGCCGGACTCGACGTCCTGGAAGCGGCGACCGGACCAGATCGACGCCCACGCCGACATGATCCAGTTGCCGAAGCGCTTGTACGCGGGATACAGACGGAAGTCGCGGCGGGCGATGACGGCGTCCGCGCCCTCGCGTATCGGCTTCAGCAGCAGGTCGAGACTGGCGGGATCGTGCTGGCCGTCGGCGTCGACGGTGAGAACGACGTCGTCCTCGCCAACCTGGCCGAGCGCGACCATGCGGCCGAGGTGCTGGAACGCCTCGTAGTACGCGGCGGACATGCCGCGGTTCTTGTTGAAGGAGATGAGCTGCGCGTGCGGCTTGTCGGCCAGCCACTCGAAGACGACCTCGCGCGTGCTGTCGACGGAGCCGTCGTCGACGATGACGAGCCGGTCGACGAGCGGGTACAGCCTGTCGAGCACGCCGGCGATGGTCTCGGCCTCGTTGTAGGCCGGCATGACGGCGATCAGGCGCGGCCGGCCGGCCTGCGGCGGCACGGCACCCCTGATCTCGGGCTGCGCGCGGGTAGCGATCATGCGCGATTCAGCACCGGGCGGCCCTGGGTCTCCAGGAACCACGCGACGGTGCGTTCCATGCCGGTCTCGAAGTCGATCTTCGGCACCCAGCCGATCTCGCGCGCCGCCTTCGTCGACGACACCTGCTTGCCGCCGTAGTCGCCCGCCCGGGCGGGCACGAACTCGATGCCCTTACCGCCGATCAGGCGGTGCACCGTCTCGGCGATGCGGAGGATCGTGACTTCCTCGGAGCCGTCGATGTTGTACGTCTGGTTCTCGGCCTCGGGCGCGAGCGCGAGGACGTGCGCGTTGGCGAGGTCTTCGACGTAGACGAACTTGCGGTTCTGGCTGCCGTCGCCGGCGACGGTCATCGCCTCGCCGGCGAGCGCCTTGCGCATGAAGATCGGGATCACGAGCGACGGCCGCATGCGCGGGCCGTAGGGAATGCCGTAGCGCAGGACCGTGAACGGGACCTTGTACAGCGTCCAGTAGTCGTGGCAGAGCATCTCGGCCGCGATCTTGGTCGTCGTGTAGACGTGGCCGGTGAGCGCAGGGTCGAAGCACGCCGTCTCGTCGACGCGCTCCTCGCGCGCGGCGCCGTACACCCAGACGGTGCTGGCGAGCACGACGCGCCGCAGCTCGTTCCGGCGCGCCGCCTCGAGCACGTTCGCGGTGCCGAGCACGTTCAGCGCGACGGAGCCCGTGGGGTCGGCCGCGACGTTGTTCACGTCGGCGACAGCGGCGAGGTGGTAGATGACGTCGATGCCGCGCGTTGCCTCGACCAGCGCCTCCTGGTCCATGATGTCGACGCGGACGTGCTCGACGTCGCTGCGGTGCGGCGTGCCGAGGTGGTCGATGACGCGCACCTCGATGCCCTGGTCCCTCAGCTTGTCGACGACGTGCGAGCCGATGAACCCGCAGCCGCCGGTAACGGCGACGTTCATGATGCCTCCACGGCGACCCGCACTTCGGCGAGCGCCTTGCCCAGCGATTCGACGGTGTATTCCGCGTCTTCGTCCGTCATCACGGCCGAGACGGGCATGCAGATGTGGCGCGCGCACAGCTCCTCGGCGACCGGGCAGCGTACCGGCAGCGAGCGGGCCGAAGACCGGCTGCAGGTGGCACGGCGCCTCGTACACCTCACCGCTCAGGCCGACGTCGTACGTGGCGCGGAGGTGCTTCTTGAGCGCGGTGCGGTCGACGCCGGCGGGCGGCATCGCGATGTACTTGTAGTAGTTGCTGGACGACGCCGGCCGGCTCGGCGAGCGGCGTCACGCCGATCGACGGCAGCATGCGGTCGTAGATCGCGGCAATGCGCCGGCGCGCGGCGATGAACTCCGGCAGCCGCCGCAGCTGGGTCCGGCCGATGACGGCGTGGGGCTCGCTCATGCGCCAGTTCGCACCGAGCAGCGTGTGGAAGTTCGAGGTGAAGCCGGCCTTCCCCTGGTCGCGGTAGACGCGCGCCTCCTCGTTGATGCGGTCGTCGCTCGTCGCGATCATGCCGCCCTCGCCGGAGGTGATGACCTTCGTCGGGTAGAACGAGAATGCGGCGGCGAGACCGAAGCTGCCCGCCGGCTTGCCGTTCAGCGCGCTGCCGTGCGCGTGCGCCGCATCCTCGACGAGCGGGACGCCAGCAGCATCGCACGCCGCTCGCAGCTCGGCGATGCGTGGCGTGATGACGCCGCCGATGTGCACGACGACGACGGCGCGCGTCTTCGCGTTGATCAGCGACTTCGCGTGGTCGACGTCGATGGCGTAGGTCGCCGGATCGCACTCGGCGAAACGCACCGTGCCGCCGGCGTGCTGCACCGCGGCCGGCGTCGCGAAGAACGTATTCGTCGGCACGACGACCTCGCCGCCGGTGACGCCGATCGAGCGGAAGATGATCTCGAGCGCGCTCGTGCCGCTGCTGACGGCGATGGCGTGCTTCGTGCCGGCGGTCTGCGCGAACGCCTCTTCGAAGGCAGCGCCGTGCTTGCCGAGCGTCAGTTGGCCGCGTGGCGAGACACTCGTCGATCGCGGCCAGAATCTCGCGCCGGTCTTCTTCAGGGACATGGATCTTCGCGGGGGGAACTCTCATCTGCCACCTCTCCTCACCCGGACTGTATATGGGGGCAGATGAAGGTTTCGTGAAGGTGGCTTGAAGAAGGACTATGACTTGCTTATGGAAAGCGGCAACTCCACGCGGACGACGGTCCCCTCGGCCGTGGACGTGAGCGCGACGCCGCCACCGTGGGCCTCGGCGATATGGCGCACGATGGCCAGGCCGAGGCCGCTGCCGTCCGTGTGCCGTCGGCGGCCGCGCGCGCCTCGGAAGAAGCGCTCGAACGCGTGGCGCACCTCTTCCTCGCTCATGCCGGGGCCCTCGTCGCGTACCTCCGTGACGGCGAATCGGCCGTTATGTCGCATCGAGATGTGGATGGGCTTGTCGGCGTCCGAGTAACGCGCCGCGTTCTCGACCAGGTTCTCGAGGATCTGCCGCACGCGCTGCTCATCTCCCGACACGCGCAGCGGTGCGTCCGGCACATCTACCTCGATCGGGCGATCCGGAAATCGCTGGCGCTCGTGCTCAGCGACGCGCTGGATGAGCGCGCCGAGGTCGAGCGGGCGCAACTGCAGGATGAGGCGCGCGTCGACCTGGGAGAGCATGAGCAGGTCAGAGAGAATGCGGCTCATGCGGCGCGACTCCGCCTCGGTCTCGGCGATCACCTGCTCGCGCTCCTCGGGCGGAAGCGCACCGCTCGCCAGCACCTCGAGATTGCCGCGGAGCACCGCCAGCGGCCGCCGCAACTCGTGCGACGAATCGGCCAGGAACGAGCGGTGGGCGTCGAGCGTCGTCTGCACCTTCTCGATAAGTTCGTTGAGCGTGCGCACCAACTCGCCGACCTCGCCCGGCTGATCCTCGCCCGGGATGCGGCGCGAGAAGTCGGCCGTCGCCTCGATCTCGGCCGCGGTGCCGGCGACCCGGCGCAGCGGTCGCAGCGCGGGCGCCGCGACGACGTAAGCGAGCCCGTTGGCCACGATCAGGAAGACGATGCCGCCGCCAATGAGGACGATGCGGATACGGTCGAGCGCCGCATCGGTGGGGTGCAGCGAGCGCGCGACGAGCAGGCGCGCGCCGCTGTCGCCGGCGATGGGCACTTGCTGGTAGAGCACTCGCACGCGCTCGCCGTTGTCGGTCTGGTGCGTCTCGATCAGCGGCGCGTCCGCCGGGATACGCCGCCGCGTGCGAAACGGCAGATCACCGCTCAGGTTGCTCGATCGTGCCACGACCGAGCCGTCGCTACGGAGCACCTCGACGTAGACCCCGGGGGCGCTGATCTCGTCGAGGACCGACTGATCAACGGTGAAGGTACCAGTTTCCCCGTTCGCGTCGCTGCTCTCCGAGAGGATGCGCTCCTCCCGCGTGCGGATCGTGTCATCGACCGACGAGTAGAGGCGCCTCGACGTCTGGACGTAGATGATGATGCCAAAGCCCGCGATCAGGACCGCGAACAGCAGGCTGTAGACGAGCGTGAGGCGCAGGCGGAGTGACACTAATTCTTCTGCAGCGCGTAGCCGAACGCGCGCACCGTCTGGATCAGACGCGACTTGCCGCGGGCCTCGAGCTTCTCGCGCAGGTGGCCGACGTGGACGTCGAGGTAGTTCGACTCGCCGCCCTCGTACCCCCAGACGGCGAGCAGGACGGCCTCCCGCGCCAGCACTGCCTCCGGGTTGCGCATGAAGTACTCGAGGAGGCGGTACTCGGTCGGGGTGAGCGCGATCGGCTGACCGTCGCGCGTGACCTGGTGGCGGCGCGTGTCGAGGACGAGGTCTGCGTACGCGAGCTTGTCGTCGGCGGCGTCGCGCTCGCTGCGGCGCATGAGGGCGCGCAGTCGCGCGGCCAGCTCGGCGATCTCGAACGGCTTCGTGACGTAGTCGTCGGCACCTGATTCGAGGCCGAGGATGCGGTCCGGGACGGTGTCGCGCGCTGAAAGCATGAGGATGGGGATGCTCTGCGTCTGCCGCAGCCGCCGGCAGAGTGAGACGCCGTCGAGGTCCGGCATCATCACGTCGAGCACGACGACGTCGGCCGGGCGGCTCTCGAGGAAGGCGAGCGCCGCCTGCGGGTCGGCGAAGGTCGTCACCTCGAACCCGTGGAGCCGGAGCCCACGCTTGATGACGCCGAGCAGCCGCTCATCGTCATCGACGACGACGGCGCTGATGACGCGCTGGGGCGCGGCCTGCCCCGGCACACCGGTCGAAATTAATGGGTCGGCGCTTCGCACGCCCCATGATAGTCAAACCGGCGGGCGATTCGAAGCCGGCTCAACATGATTCGAGGTAACCCGGCCGGCCGAGGAGTTCGTCGAGCCGCACCGGCTGTAGGCCGCGCACCCGCAGCCCTTCGATGATTAGCGGCAGCGCATCGAGGATGACGGAGCGGTCGGCGCCGATGTTGCCGTCGATGCCGTCGTGGAGCAGGATGATCGAGCCCGGCTTCACCTTGTCGAGGATGCGCTTCGCGACGAGCGCGCCGTCGGTGGTCGCCCAGTCGCCGGCCGAGTCGTCCCAGGTCACCATCGTCATGCCGTGATCGTCGACGACGCGCGCCATGAACGGCGTATGGCTGCCGTGCGGCGGGCGGTAGAACGCGGGGCAGACGCCGAGCTGCCGCGAGAAGACGTCCTGCGTCGCCTGCAGCTCGGGGTAGCGCGGGTCGAGCCAACGCCAGGCGTCGTGATGGTACGAGTGGTTGCCAAGCAATTGTCCGTCGTCGAGCAGCGCCTTCGAGACGTCGGGGCGCGCGTCGACCGCCTTGCCCACCTCAAAGAACGTCGCTTTCACCGCGTAGCGGTCGAGGATGTCGCGTATCTGGAGCGTGTACGGCGGATCCGGGCCGTCGTCGAACGTGATCGCGACCTGGTTGCCGTCGCGAGGGCCGTGGTGGACGAGGCCGCCGAACCACGTGACGCCGGGCGTCGTCGCGCCGACGTACGCGGCAGTGATGCCGCAAAGCAGGCACGCCGCGACCGAGGCAAGCACGGCGCGCGGCAGCGACGGCCAGACGAACGACGGCGCGCACATCGACGCGAGCGCGGCGACCGTCACGGCGATCGCGCCAAACGCCATTGCGGCGTCGCGGTCGATCCAGGCGCGCAGAACGAGCAGCACGACGGCGACGGTCAGTGCGGACACGAACGGGGCGAGGCGCTGCCGCGCGTCCTTCGGCCAGCAGAGCCCGGCTGCGACGCCCGTCGCCGGCGCGACGACCCACGCCGCCACCGGGTACGACGCCTGCGCCAGCAGCCACGTGGCGACCGCACCGGCAGCAACGGCGACCGGGGCGAACGTTCCGCGCACGAGCCATCGCGCGGCAAACGCGGCGGCGATCGCGATCGCCGTCGCGACCACGAACTGCACGACCGAAGCGTGCACCGGCGCACCGGCGATGGCCACTGCCGGCGCGGCGACGATGCCCGCACCGGCGGCTGCGAGCCACGGCGCGAAGTCCGCGCCGAAACGCCGGTCCGGCGCCTCGGCGGGCGCGGCCCTGCTATTCTCTGTGCCGGGTGAACTGAGCATGCGATCACAGACTAACCGAAGCGAGGCGGCGCCGTCGCCGACGGGCGCGCTCGCAATGGTTCGACAACATTCCGGCGACGCGGCGCTCGCGGCGACGTGCGTCGCGTGGGCGATCGGGCTCGGGTTCATCCTCGCCCACCGGATCTTCGTCACCAACGACTCGCTCAGCAATTACATCCACGTCTGGTACGTGGCCGACCGGTTCTGGCACGGCCACGGCATCCCGCTGCACATGCCGGTCATCGGGCACGGCGACGCGCTGGCGTTTCCGTACGGCTTCCTGCCGTGGTTCAGCGCGGCGCTACTGCGTCCGCTGCTCGGCGACTGGGTGGTGACTTTGTGGATCGTCGCGGGTCTGCTCGGCGTCGTCGCCGCGATGTGGCGCGCATTCCCGGAGGTGCGCGGCAGCTGGTGGTTCGCGATGCTGCTCGTCGAACCGATGCTCGTCGAGGCGCCGCTGCTCGGCCAACTGCCGTTCCTCTGGGCGACGGCGTTCCTCTTCGCGGCGATCGCCTGTTGGCGCGAGCAGCGCCGCATCCTCGCGACAGTCTTCCTCGTCGCCGCGCAGGCGACGCATCCCGCCGTGATCATGCCGATCGCGGGCGCCGTCGTGCTTGCGCGGCTGTGGTGGGAGCCGAGGCGAACGCAGTTGCTCGCGGCGTACGCGATCTCGGTGGCGCTGGCCGCACCAGCGGCATGGATGACGCTCGCCTCGCCGACCGTCGAGGACCTGTCGCGCGGCGAGTTGATCGGCAACTTCTTCGGCACGGTCGTCCTGCGGGCGATCGTCGTCGCCTCGCCGTTCATCGCGCTCGTCGTGCAGCGGACGCCGCTGGCGCGCGTGCCGGCGTCGATCTTCGTGGCGCTGATCGGGCTGAACATGGTGCTCGTGCCCGTGCGACACAATGAGTACGCGTGGGGCGCACTCACGCGCGCGCCGGACACCGGACTCAATGGCTTCATCGCCTCACCGGCGTTCGTGCCCGGCGCGACGTACCGCATCCTGCGCGTCGGCGACGGCAAGATCGGCATGTATCAACTCGTGCGCGCCAGCGCCCGGCTGGACTCGGAACCGTTCCCGGAGAGCATCGACCGGCGCAGCTTCGCGTCGACCGACGATTACGCGGCGTTCCTTCGGAAGCGCGACGTGCAGTACGTCATCGTGTACGACGCGTACGACCGCCGCTATCGCACGAACGAACACGAGCTGTTGCGTCAGCTAGCGAGCGGCTCAAATGCGTGCGCCATCACCGTCGTCGACGAGACCGAGTACGACGTCTACGCGATCGGCTGCTGATCGGCTGCTGGATCGCGGCCACCGACGGCAGTAATCTGCCCGCATCCCGCATCGAGGAGGCGTCCATGCCCACGTTCGACCGAGCCGCCGCCGCGCGCGTACGCGTCGCCGCGCAAGAGGCGATCGAAAAGCACCACTTGCCGGGCATCGCGATCGGCGTCGTGGAACGCGGCGAACTGATCTTTGCCGAGGGGTTCGGGCATGCAGATATCGAGAGCCGCGAGCCGCAGGACCCGGCGCGGCGGCAGCGCATCGCCTCGATCACGAAGACCATGACGGGACTCTGCGTCATGGCGCTCGTCGACGAAGACCGGTTGTCGCTTGACGACCTCATCGTCCGTCACCTGCCGGAGGTGCGCTTCGACGGCCCGGCGGCGACGATGACGATCCGGCACCTGCTGACGCACACGTCCGGCATTGGCGAGGCGCCGACGGCGGCCGCGCTCAGGGCGAGCGTCAGCCCGGACGGCGCGTTCGGCGGCGAGATCGGCGATTTCTCGAAGCTCTACCCGGACGGGATCGTCGTCGAGGCGCAGCCCGGCACGAAGTGGGCGTACTGCAACAACGGCTACGCCCTGCTCGGTGAAATTCTGGCGCGCATCGAGGGCGCGTCGCTTCACGACCTGTTCCAGCAGCGCATCTTCGCGCCGCTCGGCATGGCGGACAGCGACTGCCTCGATCAGCCGCATCCCGGATTGACAACGGGCTACCATCGCGCAGCCGAGCACCGACACCCGCGAGTTGTTCGAGCGCGCGGGTATCCCCGTGAAGGACGAGCAGACGGTCGACGGCTTCAACATCCGCGGCGCGTTCGTGCAGGAGCCGAACACCGGCAACCACGCCGCCGGCGCCGTGCAGTCGACCGTGCCGGACATGGCGCGGTACGCGGCGGCGCTGCTCGACCGCGGATGTGGCATCGTGCGGCCGGAGACGTTCGACGTGATGACGGCGCCGCAGTACTGCGCCGACGAGTCGCTGGTGAGCTGGGGTCTGGCGTTCTCGCGCGCACCGAAGTATGGCGTGCCGACGTTCGGGCACGGCGGCGCGTTCTTCGGCGGCTGGAATTCGAACCTCGCGGTAATGCCGGATCTCGGGCTGGCGGTCATCCAGCACATGAACGTGATGCTCGACAGCCCGGCGCCGGTATTCAACGCCATCATCCGGGCGGCTCTCGGCGCGGCGGAGCCGGCGCTATCGGGCTCGTCGCTACCGCCGCGGCTGCTCGACGACGCGCCGGGCGTCTACGAATGCACGCCGGGACGGCTGACGAACTTCCGGCCGGCGACGCGCGTCGGCCGCATCCGCATCGAGCGCGACGGCGATGGACTCGTGTTGACGTCGCGGCGCGGAGCGTGGAAGGGGGGCTCGCGCATCGACGTGCCGGATGCGGCCTCGCCGGCGCTCTGCCTCGTGCCGGTGGCCGACGCCGAGCCAGCGCGGCTCGTCTTCACCCGCGACGCCTCGGGGCGCGTCGATGGCCTCTGGCTCGACGATCTGATCCGCATGGTGCGCGGTCAGACTCCGGACGGCGGCTGAGCGACTCGCCCGAAGAAACGTTCCGTTCTTACGCCACGCCCGCGATCGCGGACTCGTCGGCGATGCAAACGCAGCTCGAGCCGTGGTGCTCGAACGCCAGCACGTAGGCCGGGCGCTCTTCCCGCCGCACGCAGCTGACGATGCGGCCGATAGTCCACTCCGGCACGCACGCCGCTGCCAGCGCCGCACCGTGCTCGACGGCGAACACCTCGACGCCCGCCATGTCGGCGACGACCTCCTCGCCCGGGCAATAGCCGAACGCGCGTACCGTCTCGATCCCGTTCATATCGTTCTCCCTGGCGGGGACCGGTGTTGACGTTCGTGATGCTAGCTTTGCGACGCGACAACCACTGTCGTCAACCCCGAACTTTTCGTCACATCGACACGGCAGTAGCATGGTGCCTGCGATGACACCCCAACGGCGCTCCGTGCGCCTGAACCGTATCCAGGAGCTGCTCCGTGGCCGGCGCGCCGGATACACCGTCCAGGAGCTCGCCCGGCTGACGGGCGTGCATGTCCGCACGATTCAGCGCGACCTGCTGATCCTGCAGACCGAGTCCGGCGTCCCGCTCACCGAGGAGCGCGGCCGCTACGCCCTGATGCAGGAGGAGCGCCTCGGCCCGGTGAGCCTGACGCTGCAGGAGGCGCGCGCCGTGCTCATCGCCACGCGGCTGTTCCTGCGCTACAGCGACGAGGGCGACCCGTACGCCGCGGCCGCGCTGAAGCGCATCGCCGGCATCATGCCGCCCGCTGTCCGGGACCAGGTCGCGGCGGCGGCCGAGTCGCTCTCGGTGCGGCCGCTCGACGCCGACTTCTCCCGCAATCTGGTGACGGTCACCGAGGCGTGGGCGCGGCGGCGAAGCCTGCGCATCGCCTACCGTTCGGCGGGTCGGAGCCGGTCGAAGGAGGTGGTCGTCGACCCGTACTTCCTCGAACCGAGCGCGGCGGGCTTCGCGACGTACCTCATCGGCTACTCGCGCACGCACGAACAGCTGCGTACGTTCAAGATCGAGCGCATCGCCTCGGCCGAGATGCTGCCGCAGTCGTTCGAGGTCCCGCAGGACCTAAACGTCGACCAGTTGCTGGCGTCGGCGTGGGGCGTCGTCTGGGGCGAGGGGCGGCAGGTGCGACTGCGTTTCGCGCCCGACGTGGCGTGGCGCGTGCGGGAGTCGCGCTGGCACCCATCGCAATCGATCGACGACCTGCCCGACGGCGGCTGCATTCTCACCGTCACCGTCGGCAGTATGTTGGAGATCGGCCGCTGGGTGCGCGGCTGGGGCGACCGCGTCGAGGTGCTCGCACCGGCCGACCTGCGCGCGGAGCTGCGGCAGGAGGCGATGGCGCTCGCCCGCATGTACGCGCGGCCAGCCGGCCCCGTGCCCCGGCGCGCGCGGCCGAAGAAGGCGGCGGGCGGCCTGCCCGGCGCTGCCGGACTCTCCGGCGAGAGCTGAAGCATTACCGGGGCAGCCGCGCCTCGACCGGCAACAACGCCGGGAACGCCGCGTGCGGCTCGCGCTGGTACCAGTACGCCGTGCTCGAGTAGTCGTTCGAAAGATCGTTGGCGTGGCCGTGCTCGATGGTCACGCGGATCGATTCGCGGAAGTGGATTGGGTCTTCGATGTGCCAGCGGTACATCGAGTTCTTGCCGGACCACGGCCACTCGGGCGTGCCCGAGTAGACCGGCAGGCCGTGGTACGGCGCGCTGAACGGCGTCGTCGGTGAGAACGCGGTGTTGAAGTAGTCTTCGGTTCCGGTGCCGCGGAGGACGAGCTCGCCGTCGATCCAGATCATGTCGTCGCCCTCGCCGTACCAGTCGTTCTGCTGGCGCTCGAAGACGTCGACGTTCAGGTTGCATCCGACGTAGTGGCCGCGCCCGGCCGCCTCGAGGATCACGTAGTTGCCCGCGCCGTCGAGGTTCGGGCGCATCCATGCCTCTCGACGCTCCTCGTCGGTGTGCGGCCTGCCGATGCGGCCCCAGCCGTCCGTCGGGTTCTCGCGCCGCCACTGGGCGTGGAGGTGCGCCGCGTCCTCGAGCGGCGCGTCGTACTCCTCGTAGTCGACGTAGAAGTAGCAGATGAGGCGGCGATCGCCCTCGTTCGTGATCTCGATGCGACCGCTGGCGTCGAACGGCATCGGGAAGAAGCAGTTGAAGCCGCGCCCGCCGGCGGGGCTCATCGTCAGCGGCAGCGACGCGAACTCCGCGAGCATGCCGTGCCCGACGCCGAAGAAGTCGCCGATCGGCACCTCGACGCACGGCGTCGTCGCGCCGTCCCAGTACATGCGGAGGACGCTACGGCGAGGGTACGCGACCTCGCGCGACATGAAGGTCATCCAGATGTGGCGCACGCAGCCGGGGCCGCGCAGGTCGGCAAGCGTCCGCGTTTCGCCGGGGCCGATAAGCCAGGCGTCGGCGTTGCCGCCCGTCCTGTCCCACGACGATGCGCGCCGCCGCCGCGCGTCGCGCAGCCGGTACAGGTCCCCGAGTCCACCAATCAACATGCCGCTCACGTGCACCTCCATCCGTCAGGGCGGCGGGAGTATATCCCGGCCGGCGGTGAGGTTCGAGGCGGCAGCTGCTAGCCGTCAGGCGGGCGCGGCCGAGAACTCCTCTTCGAGGACGACGTCGTACAGGCGGACCTGCGGCGGTCCCGCAAGGATGCCGGCGAGCGAGCCCTGCCGGTGGCCGGCAGTGAAAGCCTCGCTCTGCGTCCAGGCGATGAACGCCTCGCGCGTCGCCCACGTGCTGTGGCTGATGTACTCGCCTTCGGCGTCGCCGCGGAGTAGCGCGAAGCGGATGATGCCGGGGACGTCATGCAAGTAGGTGTCGCGGGACTTCCAGACCTGCTCGAATTCCTCGCCCTTGCCGGGCGCGACCGTGAACTTGTTCATCGCGATAAACATGGGCCTCCATCGCGGTGTTGTTCTACACGAGTAAGCGCTCGATCAGCCTAGCACGGCGCTTTGACGCCATGCGCGGGCCAACGAAGGGCCGTCCATGCGGACGGCCCTTGGAATCGACATTGAGGGCGCTGGCTACTTCGGGAACCCCTGCATAATCGTGATGATCGCCGGGCCGAGGATGACGATGAAGAGCGTCGGGAAGATGCAGAGCACAAGCGGGAAGAGCATCTTGATCGGCGCCTTGTAGGCCTGCTCCTCGGCGCGCTGGCGGCGGCGCACACGGAGTTGGTCCGACTGAACACGCAGCACGGTGCCAATCGACGAGCCCATCGCTTCGGCCTGGACGACCGCGTTGGTGAACTGCAGCAGGTCCGGCACGGCGGTCCGCTCGCCGAGTTCCTTAAGCGCGTCGCGCCGTGACTTGCCGAGTGCGACGTCGCGCAACGCGCGCTGCAACTCCTGCGCGAACGCACCCGGCACCTTCTCGGCGACACGCGCGAGCGCGGCATCGAGCCCGAGACCAGCCTCGACGCAGGTGGTGATCAGGTCGAATGCGTCTGCCAGGCTCTTGATGATCGCCGCCTGCCGCTGCCGAGCACGGGACCTGATCATGTAGAACGGCATGAAGAAGCCAATGAGCGACACCACGGCGATGATGCCGAGCTGCGTCACCCCGAAGGACGCGCCGGACACGAAGACGATCAGGATGCCGAGGAACAGCGCGGCGCCGGACGCGACGAGCACCATCGTCAGGAACCCGCTGAGCGTCATCGGCTCGCCAGCGATGATGAGCGAGCGTTCAACACCGGAGAGCATAGATCGCGGCAGCAGTCGCCCCAGGCCGTTGGCCGCGCCGTGCAGCATCGGAGACAGGACGCGCTCGCCGAAGCTCGGCGTCGGCGGCTGGCCCATCATGTCGGCCTGGTTGCGGGTGAAGCCCTCCAGTCGCTGGCGCGCGGCAACGGACGCCTTGCTATCGGCGCCGGACGCGAAGCCGAGCACGAGGAACACGACGGTCACGAACATGCAGAGGGCGATGATGACGGCAGTTGTGTCCATCGCCTACACGTCGATCTTCAAGATGCGCTGGATAATCATGACGCCGATGGTCTCCATAACGACCGCGATGCCCAACATCATCTTGCCTACGAACGTCGTGAACAGCGGGGCTGATGTAGCCTGGGCTCATAAGCTGGAACAGTCCGCCTATCCCAACGGGTATGAGGCCGAGGACGATGCCGGTCAGCTTCTGCTGCGCGGTCAGCGTCTGGATCTCGCCCTTGATGCGGATGCGCTCGCGCATCGTGTCAGCGACGGTGTCGAGGATCTCGCCGAGGTTCCCACCGACGGTCCGCTGCACGAGGATCGCCGTCACGACGATGTCCAAGTCGTAGCTGCTCGATCGTTCGCTCAGCGCCTGGAGCGCCTCCTCGGCGCTGGAGCCAACGTTCATCTCGTGGATCGTGCGGCCGAACTCCGTCGAGATCGGGTGGCTCAGTTGCTCCGCAGCGACCGTCAGCGCCTGCATGAGGCCGAAGCCGGCCTTGAGCGCGTTGGCGATCATGGTCAGCGCTTCGGGCAGTTGCGCGTTCAGCTTGTCGACGCGCTTCTGACGCCGCCGGTTCATGTACATCTTCGGCAGGTTGTAGCCGATAAGGCCGCCGACGATGGCGACCACCAGACCGGTGGCGCCGGACAGGAGCAGGACGGGGGCAACGAGGCTGACGAAGCACAGGATGAGCCGCAGGGCAACGTATTCGCCTGGGCTGACGGACATGTCAGCGCGCTCGAGTTGCAGCGCCAACGTCTCGGTGAGCTTGCCGTTGACGAGCGCGGCGAACGGGCCTCCATTGCCCTTCGAGTGCCGAAGCGCAGCACTCGAGCCGGTGTCCACGACCGACGTGCCGGACATCAACCCTTCGAGCCGGCCACGCACCAGCCCAGCGGGGACGGCGGCGCCGTAGAACGCAACGATGGCCATGACGACGGTCATCATCGCTGAAACGGCCATTACTGCTGCTAATGGGTCCAACATACGAAACCCCTAGAAACCTGCAACCGCAAACAGATCGGCAGGCACGTGTATGCCCGCGACCTCGAACTTTTCGGCGAAGCGCGGCCGGATGCCCGTCGTGCGCAATTCGCCCAGTACGCGCCCGTCCGTGTCGATGCCGGTCTGCTCGAAGCGGAACAGGTCCTGCATCGTCACGATCTGGCCCTCCATGCCGGAGACCTCAGCCACGGCGACGACCTTGCGCGTGCCGTCCGGGAAGCGTGCGATCTGAATGACGAGGTGGATAGCCGACTGCATCTGCTCGCGGATCGCCTTCACCGGCAGCTCGAACCCGGCCATCAGCACCATGTTCTCGATGCGGGCGAGGGCGTCGCGCGGCGTGTTCGCGTGCACCGTGCCGAGCGAGCCTTCGTGGCCCGTGTTCATCGCCTGGAGCATGTCGAACGCCTCGGGACCGCGCACCTCACCGACGATGATGCGGTCCGGGCGCATGCGCAGCGCATTTCGGACGAGGTCGCGCTGCGTCACCTCGCCGCGCCCCTCCAGCGATGCCGGGCGCGCTTCGAGCGTGACGACGTGGCCCTGCTGGAGCTGGAGCTCGGTCGGGTCCTCGATCGTGACGATGCGCTCGGTGTCGGGGATGAACGCCGACAGGGCGTTCAGCATCGTCGTCTTACCGGAGCCGGTGCCTCCGGAGATGATGATGTTGAGCTTGGCCTGCACGCAGGCGCGGAGGAACTCCGCCAGGTCGTTCGTCAGGGCGCCGGTCGCCATCAGGTCGTTCATCGTCATCTTGTCGGCGCGGAACTTCCGGATGGTGATCGTCGGGCTCTTCGGCGCGACCGGCGGGATGATGATGTTGACACGCGAGCCATCGGGCAGGCGCGCATCGACCATCGGCGATGACTCGTCGACGCGGCGGCCGAGCGGCGCGACGATGCGCTCGACGATGCGCATGATGTGCTGGTCGTCGCGGAAGCGGACGGGGCTCAGGTACAGCCGGCCTTCCTTCTCGTAGAAGACGGTGTCCGGATGCGTTCACCATGACTTCGGAGATGCTGGCGTCGCGCAGCAGCGGCTCGATCGGTCCGAAGCCGAGCACCTCGTCGGCGACGGCCGAGACCAGCTCGTCGCGCGTGGTGCCGACGATGCCGGGCATCTCCTGCGCGACGAGCGTGCGCGCCGCCTGCTCGACGGCCTCGCGCGCCTTCTCCTTGCCGAGACCCTCCAGCTTGTTCGGGTCCAGCTCCTCGATCAGGCGCTGGTGGAGCGTGAACTTCAGCTCGTTGAGCGCGACGACGTTCTGCGCGAGCTGGCCGGGGCGGGTGAACGACGCGCCGCCGCCGGCGCCGGGCTGCGGCTTCCGCGACTGCCACTGGAATTGACTCATCGTTTCGTCCTCCCGGCCAACTGTCTTATGCGGAACGGCCGAGGAATCGGTCCAGGAATCCGCGCTTGTCCTGTCTCGTCCCCGTCAGCTGTGCGCCAGATCGATGATCGAGCGCGACACGCGCGCATACGGCTTCGCGATGACGATCGGCTGCCCAAGCTGCGTGCTGCTGGAGACGCTGAGGTCGTGCGGGATGCGCCAGAACACGTCGTACTCCAGCACGCGCGACACGTCCTCCTCGCGCAGGCTGTTCGCCGCGGTCGAGTGGTTGATCGTCAGCTTGACCTTGTCTTCGGACACACCGGCAGCGCGCAGCATCTCCAGCGCCAGCGCCGTGTCCTTGATGCTGGCGATGTCCATGCTCGTGACGAGCAGGATCAGGTTCGCCATCTCCAGCGTGGCCGCGATGAGCTCGTTGAACGTGCCGGGAGTGTCGACGACGACGTAGTCGTGCGTCTGCGCCAGCAGCTCGATGATCTTCTCGATGTGCTGCGGCGTCATGTTGCGCCACTCGGTCGGGTGCAGCGGCGCCGGCAGGATCGAGACGCCGCTGTGGTGCTTCACGAGGTAGTCGCGGATCTTGTCGCGGTCGATCTCGTCGATGTGGCGCGCGACGTCGGCGATGCTCTCCTCGACGGCGATGTCCATCATGATGGCGACGTCGCCGAAGCGCGTGTCCATGTCGAGCGAGGCAGACGTTCGCGCCGGTGAGCTTCGCCAGCGTCGTCGCCAGGTTCGTCGAGATCGTCGTCTTGCCGATGCCGCCCTTGGCGCCGAAGACGGTGATGACGGTGCCGCGCGCGGCGGTCTCGACGGTGGCGCCCTCCGCACGCAGCCGCTTCTTCTCCTCCTGCTCGAGCACGCCGTAGACGGCGCGGCTCAGGTCCTCGGGCTTCAGCGGCTTGATGATGTAGTCGCGCGCGCCGGCCACCATCGCGCGGCGCACGGAGCTCGCGTCATCGAGCGACGAGTAGACGATGGTCGGCGCGTTTGGCAGCGCGTCGGCCAGCGACTCGATGGTCTGGAGCGCGAGCGCGACCGGCTCCTCGAACGAGACGAGGAACACGTCGGGCGGCGTCTCGCGCGCGACGGTGACCGCCTCGACGCCGTAGCCGGCCTCGCCGATCACCGTGAAGTGGGCGATCTGGACAGCACGCTTCGTCTCGGCGCGGCTGCCGAGGTCCGGGTCCACGGTGACGATCTCGGGGTTGCGCGCCATGGGCTACGTCTCCTACGTCGCTGTCGTTCGTCCCTTCCGCCCGCGCGGAACGCTTACTGCTTGAACCCTTCCGGCTTGAGCGCGTCCGGCAGCGCCTTCAGCAGGTCGGCCGGAGCGATGTCCATGAACGAGCTGGGCGGCGTGTCGGCCATGTCCTGGTCGCCCACGTTGCGCAGAACGACACGCAGCTTGCCCGTCGTCTCCGCAAGGAACAGCTGCTGTGACTCCGTCGGCGTGAGGAGCAGCGTCGTCGTGACAGCGCTCGCCAACGGCGCCGCCTGATCCGCGGCGATCGGCGCGTTGCCGCCGGCCGACGGCGTGGCCGAGCCTTTGACGTCGACCGGGCCACTGCTGATGATCCCCTGGTCGATCGCGGCGACCTGGATGTTACGGAGGAGCGTCTTCGCGACGACGGTCTTGTCCTGGCAGCAGATCCACACGATGTCGACGTAGTCGCCGGGCAGGATGCAGGCCGCCGGCGTTCGTCAGCGGCGACGCCTGGATCGACATCGCGCGGCGGCCAGCCGGGATCACCACGTCGAGCGCGGCGCCGATGGCCGGCTTCGTCGTGTCGACGATGGCGCTCGCTGCGACCTGCTGGTTGACGTCGATCGGGAACTTCGTGACCTTGCCGACGACATCGTTGACGCCAGCCACCGCGCCAGCGACACGCGCATCGGCCGGCACGTTCTTCAGCTCGAGCATGTCGGCTGTAATCGACGTGCGCTGCTTGATCGGCACCCGAGCCACGACGACCTGCACCTGCGTCGTCGAGGCGGTCGAGGCCTTGCTGGTGCTGGTCCGGTTCGCGGTCAGCGCGTAGAACAGGACGGCCGTGAGCGCCCCGAACAGGAGCGCCACGATGAGAAACTTGCGATTCGTCCGTCCCGGCATCGATCCGGCGGCAGTTCGAGCCATGGCTTATTCCCCCATGCGGCATTTCGGCCCGGTTGGGCCACTACGCTGTATAGGTATCGGCGTCACGATGCGCCGCTTTACGACCAGCCGGTAGTTGGCGCCAGTTGAAATACTCGATGACGACGTGACCCCGACCACACGGCCGCGCTTCGCCTCCCCGAGCTGCCCCGGCGTCAGACCGCCGGATCGAGCAACTTCATCTGTTTGCGAAGCGCGTTGAGCGCACGGTGCTGAATGACGCGGATCGCCGCGACGCTCTTACCGATAATCTCGGCCACTTCCCGGTAATCCAAATCCTCGATGAAGCGGAGAATGATCACCTGGCGCTGCTCCTCGCGGAGCTGCATGATGGCTTCGCGGACCAATTCCTCGTCGGCCGTCTGTTCGTAGGCCGATTCCGGGTCGCGCTGCATCTTGTGGTCGACGATCCCCTCGTGAATCTGGGAGGATTCCCGCTTCGAGCGGAGGTGGCTGACCCCCAGGTTGTGTGCGATACGGAGCAGCCACGACACGAAGGGCGCCCCTCGCACCTGGTAGCGGCCGATGGCCTCCCACGCTCGCAGGAACGCCTGGGCCGTCAGATCCTCGGCTTCGGCGGAGTTGCCCACCATGTAGTAGATATGCCGGTAGACGCGCACGACGTGCCGGTCGTACAGCTCGCCGAAGGCGTCCTGGTCCTTCTGGATCGCGCGCAGCACCAGTTCGGTGTCGTCGTTCGCACGCGGTACCGCGGTGTTGGCGTTGACCACCGGCTCCACTCCCCAGTTGCGCCTTCCGGCCGTTCGGGATGGGAGGGAATCGACGCACCGATGGTGCTCCCCCTTACGGGTGTTCCCTGACGTCCCAATGAGAATCGGCACGAAGGAGGGTGAGCTTGAGGGGTAGCCCGTAGGAATCAGGCCCGGAGCCGGCGGTCAGTCGCTGCGCGGCATCAGGTCGGTGAAGTTGGAGCGGCGCGCCTCGGGCATCGGCATCGGCCCACCGGAGGGCGGTGGCACGATGTGGCGCTGGCTCGGGTCGGGGTCGCGCAGCACGTTCGGGATCTCGCCGGGCGCGGGCTCGCGCCGCGGCGGCGGCAGCAGGCGGAACTCGAAGCGATGGCCGCCGACCTCAAACGACTCGCCGGGATCGAGAATCTGCCAGCCGCCGCTCGTGCCGTCGACCATCATGGCGCTGAGCCGCGTCATGCGGTGCAACATCAGGTGGCCCTTGTTGATCCAGATGCGCGCCTCCTCGCCCGAGAGCTCGGGGTCGTCGACCCGCACCCCGCACATCGCGGCGGAACCGATGCTCACCGGCCGGCCGCCCACCGGGTACTCCGTGCCGAGATCGGGGCCCTCTCGCGAGACAAGCACACCCATCGGCTCACCAATGCTCTCCCGTGCGGGCGGAGCATCCGCGTCGGCTTCCGGCGCCTCGACGTCGCTGCCCCGTGGCGCAAACGGCACGACGCGTTCGAGATTGATCTCGGGCGCGTTGCGCGGCATCGAGCGCAGCCGCACTAGCACGGCGCCGGCGATCGCCAGAAGCACCGCGGCGGCCCCCACAGCCACGACCAGCAAGATCGACAGCCCGCCGTCACCCCCGCCGTTCGCTGCGGGCCGCACCGACGAGAACGTCAACTTCGTCTCGAGCGGCCGCGCGGCCCCCGGTGCGGCGACGCGCAGCGTGTGGGCGCCCGTCGCGAAACGCGCGGGATTGAACGTGAAGGTGTAGGGCGGCGCGGCAGCCTGCAGCACGTTGACGTCGTCGACGTAGAACGTGACGCCGCCCGCGGGCACGTTGCCGGTGACGGTGATGGTCCTCGTCCCGGAGAGCTGCTCGCCGTCGCGCACGCCCTCGACGACGAGCGGCGGCGGCGCGAAAGCGGCCCCCGGCTTGTACGTCGCCGACGCCTCGGCGACGGCGGTGCCGACGTGCAGCGTCAGCATGATGGTCGAGCCGTCCGGCTTCGCCGCCGACGCATCGAACGTGACGGCATACTGGCCGCGCAGGAGCCGACCGACACCGGAATACACGCTGTCGATGTCGGATGCCTTCGGCGCCTCGAGGTAGCGGCCGCGCGTGATTCCGGCGAGCGCCTGCAGGTATTCGGCGTCGATCGCCGTGCCCTCGCCGATGGAGAAGAACGGCACGCCGACGCCCGCCGCGGCCTTCAGCGCGTCCTCACGCGGGATCGTGAGCGGCACGCCGTCCTGCGCACCATCGCTGAGCAGTACGACGGCGCGGCGGCTCGCCGTCGATGCGCCGATCTGCAGGGCAGCTCCCGCCGTCGCCCGGTAGAGCGCCGTGTTGCCGTTCGCGACGAGGCCGTCGAGCGACGCCTGCGTCTTCGCGCGGTCTGTCGTGAAGTCGAGCAGCGGCGTGACGTCGTCGGCGAAGCTGGTGATGGCGACGCGGTCGTCGGGCGCGAGGCCGGCGACGAACGCCTTCGCGGCTTCACGCACGCTGGCAATCGCCGCGCCGGACATGCTGCCGCTGACGTCGACCAGCAGCAACACGTCAAGCGGCAGCGCCTTGCTCGATGCGAGGTCGGCGGACACGACGGTCGCCGGTTTGCCGTCGATCGTGATCGTGAAGTTGGAGGCGGCCAAGCCTTTGACGTCGGCGCCCGACGAATCCTCGACATTCACGAGCGCCGTGGCGTTCGGGTACGTGCCGTCGGTGATCACGCCGAGCGTCGTGCGGGGGCCGGCGGGCTCCTGCGCGCGGGCCAGCGGCAAGCCGCCGGCGACCAGCGCCAACAGCGTTACCGCGATCCAGCTCTTGAGCCGCATTCCGCCCCCCTGGGGTCACCTTCGGCCGCGCTGCGGGCGGCATTTGAGAACCACTCGCTGCGTGTATGAATTATCCGTAAACTTTTGCCTCGGCTCCCCTTGACAGGCGTCCGTGCCGGTGGCAGAATCGTCCCACCTCCGGGCGGCGCCGTCGTACGGTGCCAGGTGGAGCCCGAAGGATACGCCTCACGTTCAGTATCGACAGGTTGTGCGTCGCAATAGAGCGGCGCAGCGCGCCAGGCACGGACGCGGCACGCACGTAGCTGGGTTTCTGTCCGCGCGCCTTAAGGCTGCGCAGTGATGCAGGCTTCCCGCCGAGGCGGGGAGCTCCGGTTGGGGCCA
The DNA here is from genome assembly GCA_963840385.1 of uncultured Chloroflexia bacterium. GTDB lineage: Bacteria > Chloroflexota > Dehalococcoidia > DSTF01 > JACRBR01 > CAYJMJ01. Next base: position 43,237 of record CAWIYS010000006.1, read on the forward strand.
CGGGCCCAGGGGACGCGCGTTCAGGAGGCGGGGCCTGGCGAGCGTCCCCTGGCCCGAACCCGTTTCCCGCCGCCCTCCACTCTTTCGACTCAGGCTCTTTCGACGGCGCTAGAGGAATCGTTCTCCAGCTTTTGTCACTCCGACCGATTATCCCTTCAGAGGACACGGGGGAGCTGCCGCTCTTTCCGTCTCCGCGCGACCGCGAACAGGGATCCCTCCCGAAGGCGGGCGCCAGGAGTACTCGTGAACGAGATTCACCGGGAGAGCGACGCGTGACGACCGAAACGGCACTCGGCCCCCGGGCGTCGCTGGCTTCCTCGACGGCATTTGCGCGCCGCGACGGCTCCGACGAGGCGGCAGCGCCCTTCGTGCCGCAGCCGCAGAGTCTCGAAGAGACCGGCCTCGAATTCTCGATGGTGCTCGACCTGGTCGTGAAGGCGATCTACTTCGCCGGGCGTCCCGCCGCCCGGCAGATCGCCGCCACGTTGGCGCTGTCGTTCCCGGTGGTCGATGAGGTGCTCGCCTTCCTGAAGCGCGAGCAGCTGGCCGAGGTGGTCGGCAGCGGCGGCGTCGGCGAGCAGCTTTACCAGTACTCGCTCTCCGGCAAGGGGCTGGAGAAGGCCGAAGAGGCGCTGAGCCGCAACCACTACGTCGGCCCCGCACCCGTGCCGTTCGACGTCTACCTCGACGTGCTGGCGCGGCAGGCCATCAAGGCTGTCCGCGTGACGCCCGAGTCGGTCGAGACGGCGCTGTCGCACCTGGTCCTGGACGAACAGGTCGCCGCGGCGCTCGGTCCGGCGGTCAACTCCGGGCGCTCGATGCTGCTGTACGGCGGCTCGGGAAACGGCAAGAGCACGATCACCGCCGCCATCGGCAAGATGCTGCCGGGCGAGGTGCTCATCCCGTATGCAATCGACCTGAACGGCATCATCGTCAAGCTGTTCGACCCGCGCGTCCATCAGGAGATCGCGCCGGAGAAGCAGCTCGAGCGGCGCGTCAGCGACGCCAACGGCAACGGCTCCGACCGGCGGCGAGACCGTCGCTGGGTCGTCTGCCGGCGACCGATGGTGAGCGCCGGCGGCGAGTTGACGCTGAAGGAACTCGAACTGCGCTACTCGCCGCAGTCGCAGATCTACATCGCGCCGCTGCAGTGGAAGGCGAACAGCGGCATCCTCATCGTCGACGACTTCGGCCGCCAGATGATCCAGCCGAAGGAACTGCTCAACCGCTGGATCGTCCCGATGGAGGAGCGCGTCGACCACCTGTCGCTACACACCGGTGACATGGTCGAGGTGCCGTTCGACGTGCTGCTCATCTTCTCGACGAACCTCAAACCGTCCCAACTCGGCGACGAGGCGTTCTTCCGCCGCATCCGCCACAAGATCGAGATCCCGGACCCGACGCGCGAGCAGTTCCTCGAGATCCTGGCGCGCGTCTGCCAGCAGCGCGAGATCACGCTCGAGACCGAGGCGGCGCTCTACCTCGTCGACCACTACTACGACCGCGGCGGCCGCGGGTTCAAGGGTTGCCACCCGCGCGACATCGTCGACCTGATGGTCGACATCTGCGCCTACCACGGCGAGGCGCCGGCGTTCACGCTGCGCCACCTCGACGCGGCGTGCCAGTCGTACTTCGTCTCGATGCAGGAGGAGCCGCCCGCGGCCACGGCGGACAACATCATCCACCTCGGCGACGTCGCCGCCTGACCCACTCCGCCCGACCCCGTAGCGATGGCGCTTCAGCTCCGCCGGCACACTGATCGGTGGCCCATCGGTCGGCGGCGATTGCGCTCCAAACGCGCGAAACGCAGCAGAAGCCGCTTCGCTACGGCGCCACAACGACCGCGTCGGAAGTTCACGACGACGGTGGCGGGGAACGGCCGTCGATCAGGGCGGGCCGGTGAAGATGATCGTGAAGTAGTTCATGCCGGCCGCGTCGACCGCCAGCGCGATGCCCATATCGGTGTAGTTCGGCCCGAGGATGTTCTCGCGGTGCGGCGGGCTGTTCCACAGCGCGGCATCGGCGACGGCGACCGCGTCGCTTAGCGGGTAGTTGTTCTCTGCCAGATTCTCGCCGGCCCAGCCGTACGGTACGCCGTGCTTGTCCATGAGCGAGAAGGCGTTGTCGCCAGTCACCGGGCTCACATGCGCGAAGTAGTGATATTGGGCCATGTCCTGCGAGCGCAAGCGGGCGATGCCCACCAGCCAGCCGTTTGCGCGTAGCGGCGCCAGGCCCGCGCCGATCCGGCGTTGGTTCGTGTCATCGAACAGCGCCTGCGCGTACGGGTCCATCGGCGACGTGTCGAGCCCCTGAGGCGCGGGCGGCGCCGGGACGGACGTCGACGTCGGAGCGGGAGGAGGAGGCGATGTCGGTGGCGGTGCGGCGAGCGCCGGGCGCTCAACCGACGGCGGCGCGGCAGCCGGAGGCGGCGCCGGTGCGGCCGGCGCGGGCGGCGGTACGAGCGTGGCGGTGGCCGTGGGCGGCGTGAGCGTCGGCGAGGCCGTGGCCGTGGCCGTCGCGAGCGGCATGCCGTCGCCGAGTTGCAATCGCGGGGCCGTATTATCGGCACCGGCGAGCGGCGGCGTCGTGAGATCGCGGCCTCCCGTGGACGCCGCGCCTGCCGCCGAGACGGCGTACAGCATCGCGACGGCGACGCTCATGCCTACGATGAGGCCGGCGGCCTGGACGGCGGTCAGCCGTCTCTGCCAGGACAGCGCTCGATGTGCTACGGACGCGCGGGATTCGTCCGGCATGGATCCCCCGGGGTGCGGGCCGGCCCTTAAGGGCCGCGTGCCTTCCAACCACTGAAGTGATCGGCACCCTTAAGGGCGCGCTTTAGGGGCGCTGAACCTGGGACGGAGACTGTGACGAGGACGAAACGTGGCGATCCTTACTCCCTGACAGGGCCGTAAGGGTCGAACGTTCGATTGCCCGACGATCGGCGCGATGTTAGAGTGCCGCGGGCCCCGGCGGGACGTTATGTTCGCCCGGTAGCCCCCCGCCCCCGCCATCGGCGCGACCTTGCCGCGAGGCGCGCACCAAGGGAGAGATCACCGTGCCCACAGGCAGCTTCGCCGCGCTCGACTACATGTTTCACCCGCGCTCCATCGCCATCGTCGGCGCCTCGACACACGAGGGGCCGGGTTCGTTCCTCTCTGCTATCCAGGAGATGAAGTTCTCCGGATCTGCTCTACCCCGTGAACCCGAAGGCAGAGGAAATCCAGGGCCTCAAGTGCTACCCCCGTCTGACCGAGATCCCCGGCGAGGTCGACCACGTGATCTCGAGCGTGCCGCTTCGCTTCGTCGAGCAGCTCGTCGAGGACTGCGGCGTCAAGCACGTGAAGGTGCTGCACTTCTTCACCGCCGGCTTCAGCGAGACGGGGGACGAGGAGGCGACGGCGCTCGAAGCGCGCGTGCTCGCTCGGGCGAAGGAGTTCGGCATCCGGGTCATCGGCCCGAACTGCATGGGGCTGTATGCGCCCTCGGGCGGGCTCTCGTTCATGCCGGGCCTGCCGCCCGAACCTGGTCCGGTGGCGATGCTTTCGCAGAGCGGCGCCAATGCCGGCGAGTTCTGCCGCACGGCGTCGGCGCGCGGCTTGCGCTACAGCAAGGTCGTCAGCTACGGCAACGGCACCGACGTCCGAGAGTCCGAGCTGCTCGAATACGTCGCCGAGGATCCGGATACGACCGTCATCGCGAGCTACATCGAGGGGCTGACGGATGGCCAGCACTTCATCAGCGCGCTGCGCAAGGCCACGGCCGCCAAGCCTGTCGTCATCCTCAAGGGCGGCCGCACGGAGGCCGGCACGCGCGCGGCGAACTCGCACACCGGCAGCCTGGCTGGCTCGCTGCAGATCTTCGACGCAGCGGTGCGGCAGGGCGGCGCCATCCGCGTCGACCGGATGGAGGAACTGGTCGACATGGCGGTGACGTTCCGCTACCTGCGCGAACTGCGCGGCCCGCGCGCGGGCATCGTCGGCGGCGGCGGCGGCTACAGCGTGCTCGCATCCGACGAGATCGGCGCGGCCGGCCTGCAGATGCCGGCGCTGCCGCCCGAGATCCAGCAGAAGCTCAAGGACTTCACGCCGACGGCCGGCACGAGCGTCCGCAACCCGGTCGACACGAGCGTGGGCTGGGGGCCCGAGGGCCTGAAGCCGATGCTCGACACGATCCGCATCGTCTCCGAGGCGGGCAACGTCGACTACATCCTGTACCACACGAGCTGGGGCCACGGGCCGAACCGCGGCAGCTCCGACGAGATCGTCGCGGCAGCGAAGAAGCAGGGCGCGGCCGTCGGTGACCTGGCGAAGGAGATCGGCAAGCCGATCGTCTGCGTTTGCCGCGCGCCGACGAGCGCGCCCGCGATGGACGCGACGATCGCGTTTCAGGAGGAGTGCGCCGCGCACGAGCTGCCGGTCTACAGCAGCGTCGCCGCGGCGGCGCTGTCGCTGTCGCGTTTCGTCGCGTGGCAGTCGCGGCGGGCGGAGTTCGCGGCGGCGAAGTAGCTATCTCATGCCGTAGCGCGGGCTTTTCAGCCCGCGCGGTTCACGTTCCGAACGTCGGAGCCCTGCCGGTCTTTGCGCTACCGCCGCCGGAATTCGCGGGCGATGGCGTCGGCGGCAAGATGCACCATCGTCGGGCGGCCATGCGGGCAGGTGCGCGGCGACACCGCGCGCTCGAGCAGGCGAAGCAGCTCGCGTTGTTCGTCGGCGCTCATCGCCATGCCGGCGCGAACGGCGCCATGACAGGCGAGCGACGCCGCCAGCCGGTGCGACGGATCGCGGTCGGCGTCTGCCAGCTCGTCGCGGCCGAGACGGTCGAGCAACTCGACGACGTGGCGCGCCAGGTCGCTGCCGGCGATCGACGACGGCACGGCGCGCAGCACGTACGCCGCGTCGCCGAAATGTTCGATGTCGAACCCGAGCTGGCGAAACGCGACGTCGTGCTCGCTCAGCAGCGCGCGATGCGGCGCGCTCAGCTCGACGGTCAGCGGCTCGAGTAGCGACTGCACGTCCGGTGTCGCGGTCCGCACGCCGGCGAGGAAGCGTTCGTAGAGCACGCGCTCGTGCGCGGCGTGCTGATCGACGAGGTACATCCCCTCAGGGCCCTCCGCGACGACGTACAGGTTGCCGACCTGGCCGATCGCGCGTAGCGGCGGCAGCCGGTCGGACGCGGGTGCGGCCGCGGACGTCCGTTCGGGCGCGTCGTCGTGCTTCGATGGCGCATGCGGGAGTGGCGCCTGTCGCGCCGGCGGCTCGAGGATCATCGCCGGTCGAGCGGGCTCCGACGGCCCTCCCGTCCACAGCGACGGTGATGCGATAGGCACTGTCGCGCCCCCCGAGAGCGCGCGGCGGACGGCGCGTTGCAGCAGGCCGAACACTTCGCGCTCGCGGCGCAGGCGCACCTCGGCTTTCGTCGGATGCACGTTCACGTCGACGTCCTCGGGCGGGATCGACAGGTCGAGCGCGGCAATCGGGCGGCGGCCGACGGGCAGCATGCCCTGGTACGCCTCCTCGACCGCGAACGTCAGCGCGCGGTTGCGCACCCACCGCCGGTTCACGTAGAGGCTGATGTAGTTGCGCGACGAACGGTGCAGCCGCGGCTCGATGGCAACGCCGCGCACGCCGGCCTCGCCCTCGTTCGCTGGCGGGACGTCGATCTCGATGGCGGCGGCGGCGACGTCGGCGCCGTAGACGGCCGCCACGGCATCGAGCAGCTTCCCGCTGCCGGTCGTCTGCAGCGCTGTCTTGCCGTCGACCACGAACTCGAAGCGCACCTCCGGGTAGGCGATCGCGTAATGCGTGACGACGGTCGAGACCTGCGTCGCCTCGCTGCCCGGGGCGCGCAGAAACTTGAGCCGCGCCGGCTGCGAGCCGAAGAGTTGCCGCACGGTGAACACCGTCCCCGGCGACGCGGCGCCGGAACCCTCCTCGACGATTTCGCCGCCGCGGATGCGCAGCCGTGAGCCTACGTCGTTGCCGGCGACGCGCGTCAGCAGCTCGACATCGCCGGCCGCGGCGATGCTGGGCAGCGCCTCACCGCGGAATCCGAAGGTGGCGATGCGCCAGAGGTCCTCTTCGGCCGCCACCTTGCTCGTCGCATGGCGCTCGAACGCGAGGCGCAGCTCACCCGGCTCGATGCCGCAGCCGTCGTCGGCGACGCGAATCAGCGCGAGCCCGCCCTCGCGGATCTCGACGGCGACCCTGCGGGCGCCGGCGTCCAGCGAGTTCTCAATCAGCTCCTTGACGACGGAAGCGGGCCGCTCGATGACCTCGCCGGCCGCGATCTTCGCCGCCTCGTGCGGTGCCAGGATGCGGATGGTCACGGGGCCTCCAGACGCGATTGTAGCACGGTGCTCGAGGGCCCCCGCAGGTGCGGGGATTCGTGATATGCTCGGCGCGACACGGCGCCGGCGCGCACGGGAGGAGGTACGGTGGACGGGTTGGGATCGAACACCCGTTGGTACGCCCGCCTCTCGATCGTCGCCGTCCTCACTGCCGTCGCTCTCACGCTCACGCACCCCGCCTACACCAGCGGCGGCGGGCCGGACGGCTCGCCCGCGCCTTTATCGCTGGGCGTGACGTCGCGGCCGCCGACAGCGATCACCGTCCGAACGCACAGCCCGTCCGACCTCGATCGCGTCACCGCGTATGCCGAGTCGCACGGCTTCTCAGTCAACGAACGCGTGCCGTCGCTGAGCGCGCTGCGGCTCATCCCACCGGAGGGTGCCGACGTCGATGCCACAGTCCTCGACCTCGAAGGCGTCGGCGGCGTGTCGTACGCCGAACCGGCGTACACGATGACGCGCGCTGACGTTCCGGCCGACCCCCTGTACTCCCGCGAGGCCACGTACCTCGAGGTCGAACACGCACCTGACGCGTGGGGGCTCGAAACCGGGAAGGCGTCCACGCTCGTCGCCGTGCTCGACACCGGGATCGACCTGACGCATCCGGACCTGCAGGGCCGGATCTGGACGAACGCGCGCGAAGTTCCGAGCAACAACATCGACGACGACGGCAACGGCTGCATCGACGACGTGCACGGCTGCGCGTTCGTCAGCGACCCGTCGCCCGGCTGCCCGGCGGCGGTCGACGGCAACGTCGGCGACGATCTCGGCCACGGCACGTTCGTGACGGGGATCATCGCGGCGAACGCGAACAACGCGGGTATGGTGGGCGTCGCACGCGACGTGACGATCCTGCCGGTCAAGGTGCTCGACTGCGACGGCGCCGGCGATTCGCTCGCCGTCGCGCAGGGCATCCTCTACGCCGCGAAGACTGGCGCGCGCGTGGTCAACATCAGCCTCGGCGGGCCGGCCGATTCTGCGATCCTGCGCGAGGCGGTCCGCATCGCTCACGACGACTACGGGGTGCTCGTCGTCGCCGCGTCGGGCAATACGGGCGCCGCGGGCGTTGCGTACCCCGCGCGCTATCCCAACGTGCTCGCGGTGGGCGCGGCCTCGGGTGGGAGCCCGGACAAGCGGGCGACGTTCTCGGCCACGGGGCCGGAGATCGACGTCGTGGCGATCGGCCAGGGCATCGTCGGCACGGTGCCAAAGTCGAGCTGCGGCGCGTTCCTGCCGTGCCTGCCGGGCGGGCCGTACGCCGTCGGCGATGGCACCTCGTTCGCGGCGCCGCAGGTAACGGGACTGGTCGCGCTCATGCTCTCGCACACGCCGACGTTAATGGCCGACTCGCTCCTGGGCATCGTCAAAGCCGCCGCTGACGCCGTACCGCCAGGCGACCGCGCGGACTGGGCGGGTGCCGGTCGCATCGACATGCTGCGGGCGCTGGAACGCCAGTTCCGGCTCGGCGTGCCCGGCGTCGCGAGAAACTGACTCGCGGGGCCGAAGCTCCATTCAGATCGACACCTTCCGGGACGACACTGGCTAAGGAGCGCCCCGCTCCACCGGAAGGACGCGCACGTGAACCCACGCCTGATAGCCGCTGCCGTCGCACTGGTATCGCTGGCCGCGCTCTCGACCGCGTGCAAGACGTCGTCCGAGATCGCGTTCGTAAATCCGTCGAACCAGGCCATGTTCGTGCAGGTCGACGAGAAGGCGCCGTTCGAAGTGGGGGCCGGCGCGACGGTGAAGCGCGGGTTGTTGGCGCTTAACCGCCTGCAACCGATCACCGTCATCGCGCGCGACGAGCGCGGCGCGACGGTCTTCGCCCTCACGACGTCGCTTCCTCAGCTCGAGGCCGCCGGCCACCGGCTCGAGCTGAAGGCCACCGGCCCGGCGGTCGATCCGCTGCTCCAGCAGTACGCCGGCTTTCCCTAAGCCGAAGCTCACACATCCCGCGCGCGGTCGCGCAGTTCGTACAGGCGCGTGAGCGCCTCGAGCGGCGTCATCGCATCGACGTCGATCGCGGCAACCTCGCCGCGCAGGCCGTCGTCCGGCGCGGTTGCGGCGAAGAGCGACAACTGCCCGGCCGATATGGCGGACGCCGAGGGCGTTGCGCCGTTGCCCGCCTCAAGGTCGCTGAGCAGCTCGCGCGCACGCTGCACGACGGCCTTCGGCAGGCCGGCCAGCTCGGCGACGTGGACGCCGTAGCTGCGATCGGCGCCGCCCGGCACGATGCGGCGCAGGAAGACGATGCGCCCGCCCTCCTCGGCCACGGCGACGTTGTAGTTGCGCACGCGCGGCAGATGTTGCGCCAGGTCGACCAGCTCGTGGTAGTGCGTCGCGAAGAGCGTCTTCGCCTGCAGGCCGGGGCGGTTGTGCAGGTACTCGACGACGGCGCGCGCGATCGCCATGCCGTCGTAGGTGCTCGTGCCACGGCCGATCTCGTCGAGGATGAGCAGCGAACGCGACGTCGCGTTGTGCAGGATCGCGCCGTCTCGATCATCTCCACCATGAACGTCGACTGCCCCGACGTCAGGTCGTCGCCGGCGCCGACGCGCGTGAAGATGCGGTCGACGACGCCGATCGACGCCGACGACGCCGGCACGAAGCTGCCGCACTGCGCCATCAGCACGATGAGCGCGACCTGGCGCAGGTAGGTCGACTTGCCGGCCATGTTGGGTCCGGTGAGGATCACGATCTGCGCGTCGCCGGACGCCAGATCGGCGTCGTTCGGCACGAACGCGCCGGCCGAGAGCGAACGCTCGACCATCGGATGCCGTCCGTCGCGGATGACGATCGCATCGCCGTCGCGCAGCTCCGGCCGCACGTAGGCGTAGCGCGCCGCCGCTTCGGCGAGCGCGCAGGCGACGTCGACCTCGGCGACGGCGAGCGCGGTCGCGAGGACTTGCGCGCCGGCGGCCGCGACCTGCGCGCAGACCTGCCGGAAGACGCCGACTCCAGCTCCTGGGCGCGGTCCTTCGCGTGCAGGATCTGGCTCTCGTACTCGTGGAGCTGCGTCGTCGCGTAGCGCTCGGCGTTGACCAGCGACTGCCGCCGCTCGTAGTACTCCGGCACCGATGCGGCGTTCGCCTTGCTGACCTCGATGTAGTAGCCGAAGACGCGGTTGTAGCCGACCTTGAGCGACTTGATGCCGGTGCGCTCGCGCTCGCCCGCCTCGAGCTCGGCGAGGAAGCGGCGCACGTCGCGCGTGATCAGCCGCAGATGGTCCAGCTCCTCCGAGAACCCCGGCCGCACGACGCCGCCCGCCTCGAGCGTCGCCGCCGGCTCGTCGTCGATCGCCTGTGCGATGGCGGCGGTGACGTCGTCGCACTCGCGCAGCCGCTCGGCGACGTCGGCGATGCGCGCGTCGAACGCGGGCGCACCCAGCTCGGCCCGCAGCGCCGGGATCGACTCCAGGCCGCGCCGCAGCGCCACCAGATCGCGCGGCTGCGCCGAGCCGGCGACGATGCGGCCAGTGAGCCGCTCGAGGTCCGGCATTGCACGCAGCAACTCGAGCAGGCGCGCACGCCGCAGCGCGCTCTCGTGGCAATACGCGACGCCGTCGAGCCGGCGATCGATCGCCGCGATGTCGACGAGCGGCTGGCCGAGCCGGCGGCGCAGGAGCCGTGCGCCCATCGCCGTCGACGTCAGGTCGAGCGTCGCGAGCAGCGAGCCGTCGCGGCGCAGGTCGCGGCCGGCCGAGAAGATCTCGAGGTTGCGCATCGTGTGCGCGTCGAGACCGGCGTACTCGGCCGGGCGATAGGCGCGGATCGCGGCGATGACGCCTGCGATCGCCGGCTGGTTCTCGCGCAGGTACATCAGCGTAGCGCCGCACGCGGCCACGGCAGCCGAGCCCGTATCGATGCCGAACGCCTCGGGCGAGGCGACGCGGAACTGCTCCTGCACCGTCACGGTCGCCAGTTCCACGTCGAACCAGAGCGGCTCGACGCGCGTCACGTTCGAGACGGCGCCGAGCCACGGCGGCGGTTCGACGCCGCCCGGCAGCAGCACCTCGGCCGCACCGATGCGCGCCAGCTCGGCCGCCACCTGATCGCCGGGCATCGTGCCGGCGACGAACTCGCCGGTGCTGACGTCCACGTAGGCGAGGCCGGCGTCGCCGCGCCACGGATCGGCGCTGCGGCTCCGCCGCGGCGGCGCGACGCACGCCAGGTAGTTGTTCGCCCGCTCGTCGAGCAGGTTGCCCTCGATCACCGTCCCCGGCGTGACAACGCGCGTCACCCGCCGCTCGACGAGACCCTTCGACGACGCGGGGTCGCCGATCTGGTCGCAGAGCGCCACCTTGTAGCCGCGCGCGATCAGCTTCGCCAGGTAGCCCTCGACCGCGTGGTACGGGATGCCGGCGAGCGGCACGCGCAGTCCCTTGCCCATCGGCTTCGACGTCAGCGTGATGTCGAGCTCGCGCGCGCACAGCTCCGCGTCATCGTCGAACGTCTCGTAGAAGTCGCCGAGGCGGAAGAAGACGATGGCGTGCGGATAGCGGCGTTTGACGTCGAGGTACTGGCGTCGAATCGGCGTGAGCGCGTCGTCCACGCGCCGATTGTACGTGAGGGGTGGTGCCGCGGCCACGGGCGTCGGGCGGCGAACTCATACGGCCGGGTTCGTAAGCGCACCGGTGGTATAATTCGGCGCTTCAAATGCCGGGCCTTCGGGATGAGCCGCCCGGCGAACCCGGAGGGCACCTCTCCTTGCGCGCTTCGCCACCGTCGGCCACCGGGTTTCAGGACGAGGGCCGAAACGACGTCGATCGAGGCAAGCCCGGCAGCATGACACCCGTCCAGAGACTCGAAACGACGACCAGTTCCGCGCACGGCCGCGTCGCCGCTCGTGTACCGCATGGCGCATCATCCCGGCGCGCACGCCGCCGGCCGCAGTTCGATGGGAGTGAGCGATGAGCGAGAAGTACGTCTACCTGTTCCACGAAGGCCACAAGGACCAGAAGGACCTGCTCGGCGGCAAGGGCGCCAACCTGGCCGAGATGACGAACCTCGGCATACCGGTGCCCCCCGGCTTCACGATCACGACCGTCGCCTGCAACGCCTATAGCCAGGGCGGCATGCAGTTCCCCGCCGGCCTCATGGACCAGGTGCGCGACGCGCTCGCCACTGTCGAGAAGGCCGCCGGCAAGAAGCTCGGCGACGCCGGCTCGCCGCTGCTGGTCTCGGTCCGCAGCGGCGCCAAGTTCTCGATGCCGGGCATGATGGACACCGTGCTCAACCTCGGCCTCAACGAGTCGACGCTGCGCGCGCTCATCGACGCGACGGGCGACGAGCGCTTCGCCTACGACGCCTATCGCCGCTTCATCATGATGTTCTCGGACATCGTGCTCGAGCTCGACCGCAAGAAGTTCGACCGCATCTTCGACGAGGCGAAGCAGGCCGCTCGCGTGCAGGAGGACTGGCAGCTGCCTGCTCCTGCGCTCAAGGACGTCGTCGCGAAGTTCAAGGCGCACGTGAAGAGCGAGACCGGCAAGCCGTTCCCCGACGAGCCGATGGAGCAGCTCGAGCTGGCGATCCGCGCCGTCTTCAACTCGTGGAACAACGAGCGCGCGTTCCGCTACCGCGAGATCGAGAAGATCCCGCACGACCTCGGCACCGCGGTCAACGTGCAGACGATGGTCTTCGGCAACATGGGCGCGCGACTCCGGCACCGGCGTCGCCTTCACGCGCGACGCCTCGACCGGCGAGCGGAAGATCAGCGGCGAGTACCTCCGCAACGCCCAGGGCGAGGACGTCGTCGCCGGCATCCGCACGCCGACGCCGATCGAGGGGCTGCGCGACGAGAACGCGCCGCTCTACCAGCAGTTCGCCGACATCTGCGACACGCTCGAGCGGCACTACCGCGAGATGATGGACGTCGAGTTCACGTTCGAGAAGGGGCGGCTCTACTTCCTCCAGTGCCGCGTCGGCAAGCGCGCGGCCCGCGCCGCCGTCAAGATCGCCGTCGACATGGCGAACGAGGGGTTGATCGACCGGGCCGAGGCGCTGCGCCGCGTCGCGCCGGCCCAGCGGCTCGACGAGCTGCTGCACCCGCACGTCGACTCGCGCGTGAAGACGGTGCCGCTGTCCGAGGTCTCGCGCGACGTCGAGGCCGTCATCGGCAACAAGCCGGACGTCATCTTCGTCGAGGGCGGCAGGCTGCAGACGATGGCCGCCGCTCAGTGGACGTCGATGGACGCCGCCCAGCGCGGCGACGTGCTCGGCCGGGCGCGCTTCCTCTCCGTGGCGCACGGGCTGCCGGCGTCGCCGGGCGCCGCCGTCGGCCGCGCGATCTTCGACCCGGACACCGCCGCGGCGCTCGGCATTGGACGCGGCAATGAGGACGTGATCCTCGTCCGGCAGGAGACCTCGCCCGACGACATCCACGGCATGAAGGCAGCGCAGGGCATCCTGACCGAGCGCGGCGGCATGTCGAGCCACGCCGCGCTCGTCGCCCGCGGCTTCGGCAAGCCGTGCGTCAGCGGCTGCGAATCGATCACGGTCGACGAGGAGGCGAAGAGCTTCTCGATCAACGGCGTCACCGTGCAGGAGGGCCAGGTGCTGACGATCGACGGCTCCGCGGGCGCCGTCCTGCTCGGCATGATCCCCGCCGCGCCGGCCGAGCTGTTCCCGGAGCTGACCGAGCTGCTCGCATGGGCGGACGACGCGCGCCGCCTCAAGGTGCGCACGAACGCCGACACGCCCGACGACGCCGCCAAGGCCATCGAGTTCGGCGCCGAGGGCATCGGCCTCTGCCGCACCGAGCACATGTTCCTCCAGAAGGACCGCCTGCCGGTCGTGCGCGAGATGCTGCTCGCGGCGGCCGACGCCAAGCGCCTCGAGGCCGAGGCGGCCGGACTGCGCAAGGAGCTGGAGAACGCGTCCGGCGTCAAGCGGCAGCGCATCGACGCGCACCTCTCCGACGTGCTCGCCCAGATGAAGGGCCCGATGGGCCACTACACCGGCGCGCTCGAGAAGATCCTGCCGATGCAGCAGGGCGACTTCGAGGCGATCTTCCACATCATGGCCGGCAAGCCGGTCACCATCCGCCTCATCGACCCGCCGATGCACGAGTTCCTGCCCGACCACGACGTGCTGCTCGAGGAGGTGACGCGGCTGCGCATCACCGCGCCCGGCACCGCCGAGCTGCGCGAGCGGGAGGCGATGCTCGCCAGCGTCAACGCCGTGCGCGAGCAGAACCCCATGCTCGGCCTGCGCGGCTGCCGCCTCGCATTGCTCTACCCCGAGATCCCGACGATGCAGGTGCAGGCGATCTTCCGCGCCGCGATCAAGCTCGCGCGACAGGGCGTCGAGGTGCTGCCGGAGGTGATGATCCCGCTCGTCGGCTTCGACAGCGAGCTGTCGACGCTGCGCACGCTGCTCGAAACGACGGCGCGCCAGGAGATGGACGCGGCGCGCGTGCAGGTGAAGTACCAGTTCGGAACGATGATCGAGCTGCCGCGGGCGGCGCTCACCGCCGGCCGCATCGCCAAGACGGCGGAGTTCTTCTCGTTCGGTACGAACGACCTGACGCAGACGACGCTGGGCTGCAGCCGCGACGACGCCGAGGGCAAGTTCCTGGCGCGGTACATGGAGATGGGCATCCTCAAGGACAACCCGTTCGAGACGATCGACCAGGAGGGCGTCGGCTCGCTGATGAAGCAGGCCGTCGCGTCGGGCCGCGAGGCGCGCCCAGGCATCAAGATGGGCATCTGCGGCGAGCACGGCGGCGACCCGGCCTCGGTAGCGTTCTGCCACGAGATCGGGCTCGACTACGTGAGCTGCTCTCCGTTCCGCGTCCCGATCGCCCGCCTCGCCGCCGCCCACGCCGCACTGGACGAAGGCGCCGAGCGGGACCGGTAAGGACAACGACCACCCCGTACTGCTCGGTACGGCCATGACGGCATCGCATCGGAGCGACGCCGCCGTTGGCGGAATCGTCGACATCGCCTATGCTACTATCCTGAGGCGGCCGGGCATGGCGTTCGGTCGCGACCCCGCCGTCATGGACGAACTCGAACGGACAATCGAAGAGGCGGCACGCGTGCTCGTCGGAGCGCGTTACGTCGTCGCGCTCGTCGGGGCCGGGATCTCCGTCGAGAGCGGCATCCCGCCGTTTCGCGGCGCCGGCGGCCTCTGGACGAAGCACGGCGAGCCGCCGATGGACGGCTACACCCGCTTCCTCGACGACCCGGCGAAGGCGTGGCGCGAGATGCTCGCCCGCCGCGAAACGGACGACGAGTTCACGCGCTCGATCCGTGAGGCCGCGCCAAACCCCGCCCACTTCGCGCTCGCCGAGCTGGAAGCGGCCCGCGTCCTCAAGCACACGATCACGCAGAACATCGACAACCTCCACTTCGATGCCGGCAGCCGCGCCGTCACCGAGATCCACGGCAACCGCACGAAGGTGCGTTGCATCACCTGCGGCGAGCGCTGGCGCTTCGACGAGATCGATCTGTCGCAACTGCCGCCGCTGTGCGTCCGGTGCGGCGGCGTCGTCAAGAGCGACACGGTGATGTTCGGCGAGCCGATCCCGCAGGAGGCGCTCGCCGAGTGCTACCGCCAGTCCGAGCGTGCCGACTGCATGCTCATCGCGGGCACCTCCGCGGCCGTCGTGCCGGCGGCGTGGTTCCCGTCGATCGTCTCCGAGAACGGCGGCGCGCTGATCGAGGTCAACATCGAGCCGACGCCCTACAGCGCGACCGCGGCGGCTTCTGTCCGCGCGCCCGCGGGCGAGGCTCTGCCGAAACTTGTCGTATCTGTGCGAAGGCTCCGCACCGAACGGTCTCCCGGGTAGAGCGCACCGCGCACGCGAAGTAGACTGGCCGGCATCTATCCGTGCCGCTGTTGGAAAGGCGCCGTCATGCCCACGAACGACGAACTGTGCACGCTCACACTCGAATACGCCGCTGCGCTGGTCGCGTCGAAGCAGGTGAGCCCCGTCGAGTTGACGGAGGCCGCGCTCGCGCGCATCGCCGCGCTCAATCCGCGGCTCAACGCGTTCATCACCGTCACAGAGGACGCCGCGCGCGACGCCGCGCGTGCAGCCGAGCGCGAGATCGCGTCGGGTTCGTACCGCGGCTCGCTGCACGGCATCCCTATCGCGGTGAAGGACCTTTTCGCGACGAAGGGCGTGCGCACGACCGCCGGATCGAAGATCCTCGGCGACTGGGTGCCGGACTACGACGCGACCGTCGTGGCTCAGCCTCAACGACGCGGGCGCGATCGGCCTCGGCAAGCTCGGCCTGCACGAGTTCGCGTACGGCGTGACGTCCGACAACGTTCATTTCGGCACTATCCGCAATCCGTGGAACCTCGATCACATCCCTGGCGGCTCATCGGGCGGCTCCGGCGCGGCGACCGCCGCCGGACTCGCCTTCGCGACGCTCGGGAGCGACACCGGCGGCAGCATCCGCATTCCCGCCGCCGCGTGCGGCTGCGTGGGGCTGATGCCCACCTACGGGCGCGCGAGCCTCTACGGCGCCGTCCCGCTGTCGTGGTCGCTCGACCACCCGGGCCCGCTCACGCGCTCCGTGCGCGATGCGGCGATCGTCCTGCGCGCGATCAGCGGCCACGATCCCCTCGATCCGGCCACGGAGGCGCAGCCGGTGCCGGACTGGCTCGACGGCATCGAGCGCGGGCCGAAGGGCCTGCGCATCGGCGTTCCGAAGCAGCACTTCTTCGACAACCTGGAGCCAGACATCGACCGGCTCGTCCGGAAGGCGCTCAGCGACCTCGAATCGGCCGGAGCGTCGCTGCGCGAGGTCGACTGGCCGCAGATATCGACGTACGTGGGCCCGCTGACCGCGGTCATGTTCGCGGAGGCGAGCGCCTATCACGCTCCGCACTTCCCGTCGCGCAGGGACGACTACGGCGCGCAGGTCGCGTTCCTCCTCGACCTGCGGGCCTGAAGACGACCGGCGTCCAGTACGTGCACGGGGTACCGGCTCATGCAGGAACTGCGCCGTGGCGCGGCCGACGCCGTGCTCGATGGCGTCGACGTGCTGGCGGTGCCGACGACGGCGATGGCGGCGCCGACGATCGAGTCGGCGCGCCAGCAGGACCCGGCGTTCAACATGGCGGCGTCTACCGGCGGCTTCGATTTCACCGGGCAACCGGCCATCTCGGTGCCGTGCGGCCTGACGTCGGACGGGCTGCCGGCGGCGATCATGTTCGCTGGCCGCCGCTGGGACGAGGCGTCGGTCGTGCGGGCCGGTCGTGCGTACGAGCAGGTGCGGGGGGCGTTCCCGGCCCCGCCGATCGCCTGATCGCGCCTATCGTCCCCGCACGGGCGCGCGCCTCGAGTAGCGGCGCGGCTTCGGGCTGGCGCCGAGGGAGCCGTACGACGACTGTGCGAACTCGTGCAGCGCCGACTGGTCGTCGAGCATCGCCTTGCGCAGCTCGACGATCTGGTCGCGCAGCAGCGCCGCCTTCTCGAACTCGAGCGACTTCGCCGCGGTCTTCATCTGCTGCTCGAGGTCCTTGACGAGGCGCGCCATCTCGTCCTTCGGCAGCGCCTTCACGTCGTACTCGGCGCGCTCCTCGGCGACCTTCTTGATCTGGTCGGTGATGTCGCGGATCGCCTTCGAGATGCCCTCCGGCGAGATGCCGTGCTCCTCGTTGTACGACTGCTGGATCGCGCGCCGCCGCTCCGTCTCGCTGATGGCGAAGCGCATCGAGTCCGTGACTCTGGTCGGCGTACATGATCACGTGGCCGTCGACGTGGCGCGCGGCGCGGCCGATCGTCTGGATGAGCGAGCCGCCGGACCGCAGGTAGCCCTCCTTGTCGGCGTCGAGGACGCAGACGAGGCTCACCTCCGGCAGGTCGAGGCCCTCGCGCAGCAGGTTGATGCCGACGACGACGTCGTAGACGCCGAGCCGCAGGTCGCGCAGGATCTCGATGCGCTCGAGCGTGTCGATCTCGCTGTGCAGGTAGTGCGTGCGGACGCCCATCTCCTGCAGGTAGTCGGCCAGGTCCTCGGCCATGCGTCTTCGTCAGCGTCGTCACGAGCGTGCGCTCGCTGCGACCGACGCGCTGCTGCACCTCGTCGAGCAGGTCGTCGATCTGGCCCCGCGTCGGCCGCACGTCGATCACCGGGTCGAGCAGCCCCGTCGGGCGGATCACCTGTTCGACGACCTGCGAGCTGTTCGCCAGCTCGTAGGGCCCCGGCGTCGCCGAGACGAAGACGACCTGGTTCAGGTGCGACTCGAACTCCTCGAAGTTCAGCGGCCGGTTGTCGAGCGCCGAGGGCAGCCGGAAGCCGAAGTCGACGAGCGTCGTCTTGCGGGCGAGGTCGCCGTGGTACATGCCGCGCACCTGCGGCACGGCGATGTGCGACTCGTCGATGAACATCAGGAAGTCGTCCGGGAAGTAGTCGAGCAGCGTCCAGGGCGTGCTGCCCTTCGCGCGGCGCGCCAGGTGCCGGCTGTAGTTCTCGATGCCGGAGCAGTAGCCCGCCTCGCGCAGCGTCTCGAGGTCGTAGTTCGTGCGCTCCTCGAGCCGCGCCGCCTCGAGCGATCCTGCCCGCGCGCGCGCAACTCGGCCAGCCGCTCGACCAGCTCGGCCTCGATGTCCTCGATCGCCGGCTCGAGCTTGTCGCGCGACGTCACGAAGTGCTTCGCCGGGTAGATGTCGATCGCGTCGCGCTCCGCCAGCAGCTCGCCGGTCAGCGGGTCGATCTCGATGATGCGCTCGACCTCGTCGCCGAAGAAGTCGATGCGTACGGCCAGTTCCTCGTACGACAGGCAGGATCGTGATGCTGTCGCCGCGCATGCGGAACTTGCCGCGGACGAGGTTCATGTCGTTGCGCTCGTACTGCATGTCGACGAGCCGCCGCATGATGCGCGACGCGGTCGAAGTTCTGGCCTTTACGCACCTGCACGACGAAGCTCTGGTACTCCTCCGGCTCGCCGAGGCCGTAGATGCAGGACACCGACGCGACGATCAGCACGTCGCGTCGCTCGAAGAGCGCCCGCGTCGCGGCGTGGCGCAGCTTGTCGATCTCCTGGTTGATGTCGGCGTCCTTGGCGATGTACGTGTCCGTCCGCGGGATGTACGCCTCGGGCTGGTAGTAGTCGTAGTACGAGACGAAGTACTCGACCGCGCTCTCGGGGAAGAAGTCCTTGAACTCGGAGCAGAGCTGTGCCGCCAGCGTGCGGTTCGGCGCCAGCACGAGTGTCGGCCGCTGATAGTGCGCGATGACGTTCGCCATCGTGAACGTCTTGCCGCTGCCGGTGACGCCGAGCAGCGTCTGCGCGCGGTCGCCCCGCTCGAGACCCGATACGAGCGCATCGATGGCCTGCGGCTGGTCGCCGGTCGGCCGGAAGTCGGAAACGAGTTTGAACTCGGGCATGACGTCTTTCTGCGTCGATGCGGATGCGCCGCACGGCGCGCTCGATCAGCATAGCAAGGCTGCCACGCCGCGGCGGCGGTTTGCGACGCCCACGTTCGCTCTCCCGACAAACATGTGTCAGGAGTGTGGCTCATCGGTGCGCGGAAGCTCGCTCGATTGCCGCCCCGCGCGGGGCGCCGATACAATCACCGCAGGCTGGCCCGAGGATGAGGAGGGATCGTGCGCATACGCAAGGCGGTCGTGCTCGCCGCCGGATACGGCACCCGGCTCCTCCCGGCCACGAAGGCCCAGCCCAAGGAGTCCCTCCCTCTCGTCGACAAGCCGATCATCCAGTACACGGTCGAGGAAGCGGCGGCGTCCGGGCTGACGCAGGTCATCATCGTCACCGCCGCGAGCAAGCGCGCCGTCGAGGACCACTTCGACCGCTCGCTGGAGCTGGAGATGACGCTCCGCGAGAAAGGCGACCTCTCCCGGCTCGCCGAGATCCAGCGGATCTCTGACCTCGCCGACATCGTCTACATCCGCCAGAAGGAGCAGCGCGGCGTCGGCCATGCGGTGCTGCAGGCGCGGGACGTCGTCGGCAACGAGCCCTTCGCGCTGCTCTTCCCCGACGATGTCGTGCTGTCCGACGTGCCGGTGACGAAGCAGATGATGAACGTGTTCGAGCAGCACGGCGGCTCCGTGATCGCCGTCGAGCAGGTGCCCGACGAGCAGGTCGAGAGCTACGGCATCGTCGGCGGCGAGGACCTCGGCGGCGGCGTGACGCGCGTCAGCACGCTGGTCGAGAAGCCGGCGATCGAGGACGCGCCGTCGCGGCTTGGCATCGTCGGCCGATACGTGCTGACGCCGGAGATCTTCCGTGCGATCGAGTTGACGCCGCCTGGCAAGGGGCGAGAAGTCCAGCTCACCGACGCCCTCGCGGCGCTGATGGCCGACCAGCCCGTCTTCGCCTACGAGTTCGAGGGGCGCCGTTTCGACACGGGGCGACCGCTCGGGCTGCTGACCGCCGCCATCGAGATCGGCATGCGCCGCGCGGATATCGGCCCAGGGCTGCGCGAGTTCCTCCGCACGCTGCCGCTTGAGGACTGACGCCGTGCCCGGCCGCAAGGTCATCGGTCGCATTCTCTCGATCGGCTACCCGCTTCCGGGCCCGCTCGTCGACAACTACGGCTTCCTGTCGGCGCCGTCGTTCTTCGACTACGACGCAATGGTCGTCGACGCGGCGTCAGTCGCGCGCGCAATCGAGGGCGTCGTCGACGGATCCACGCCGGCGTCGACGTTCAACGGCGTGCCAGTGCGCAACGACGCATCCGCGGATGCGGCGGCGAGCCTCGCCGCGATTATCGCGCGCCGGCTCGACGAGACGGCGCAGTTGCTCGCGAACGGCGGTGCGCTCGTCTGTATCCTCCATCCCGAGTCGGCGCTGCGCGGCGTCGAGGGCGCGGGCGATATCGGCAGCTACGCGTGGCTGCCAGCCGAGGTGCCGCTCGCCGCGTGCGTGCGGCCTGCCGACGGCGCCGAGGCGGATGTCGTCGATTACCGGCACCCGATCGCGTCGTTCGTGCACCGCCGCCTCGCCGATGTGGCGTATCGCGCGACCGTCGACGTGAGCGCATGGCCGCGCTTCGCTGAACGCGGCGGCAGCGTCTTTGTGCGGAGCCGGGGCGGCGCGGCGATTGGCGTCGAGTTGCCGGTCGACGCACCGGGACGGCTCGTCGTGCTGCCGGCGATGAAGCCCGCGTCGGGCGACGAGCGCTATACCGTATCGGAGGTGTTGCAAGCCGGGATCCGCCACCTGCTCGGCGCCGAAGCGCCCGGCCGCGAGCCGTCGTGGACGTCGTCGTTCGCGCTGCCCGGTCTGGAGGAATGCGCCGGCGCGCTCGAACGGGCGCGCGCGGAGCGCGACGCCGCGCAGGTCACGCTCGACGCGGCCGAGCACGCGTACGACGAGATCGCGCGCTTCCGTCGGCTGCTGTGGCAGGAGGGCGCCGCCGGACTGACGGCGACCGTGCTCGATGCGCTGCGCCTCATCGGCATCGACGTCTACGCCAGCGACCCTAACGAACTCGAGCTGCGCGTCGACGGCATGCCGCTGCTGCTCGAGGTCGAGGCGAGCGAGCGCGCCGTCGACATGGCGCCGCACTTCCGGCTGCGGCAGCGCATCGAGCGCGCGATCGAGCAACGGGGCGCGTCGCCGCGCGGGCTGATCGTCGTCAACGGGCGACGGCTCGCCGCGCCATCGGAGCGCGCGGACCAGGTCAGCCCGCAGCTGCGGCTGGCCGCGGAGACGATGCGATACTGCATCGCGCCGGCATCGACGCTGTTCGCGGCCGTCGCCGCGCACCTCGCGGGCGATGCGGAGACGGTTGCGTCGTTCCGCGCGCGCATCATGACGCACGACGGACTCCTGGCCGAATAGCGGCGTTGCCAGCTCTCCGTGGTGTGGGCTTTCAGCCTGCGCCGACCAGCGTGCTTGCATTCGATCGGCGCGGCCGTCATCCTCTCCCGGTCGAACGAACGCACACGTTCGCACCCCGCACAGAAAGGCAGGATGTCGTTATGTCATCAAGATGGGCGCTCGTGCTCGGCGCGTCGAGCGGCTTCGGCGCCGCGACGTCCGTCGAGCTGGCGAAGGCCGGGTACGGCGTGTTCGGCGTGCACTTCGACCTCCGCTCCACCCTGCCCAACGCGGTGAAGGTGCATGACGACGTGAAAGCGGCCGGTCAGGACGCCGTCTTCTTCAACATCAACGCGGCGGACCCCGACAAGCGCGCGACGGCGCTCGACGCCGTGCGGGAGCACGTCGGCGACGGCGGTTACGTGCACGTGCTGATGCACTCGCTCGCGTTCGGCACGCTGCTGCCGTTCGTCAACGACGACCCTAAGGGGCGCATCAGCCAGAAGCAGATGGACATGACGCTCGACGTGATGGCGCACAGCCTCGTCTACTGGGCGCAGGACATGGCGACGCGCCGCCTGCTCGGCCGCAACAGCCGCATCTTCGCGATGACCAGCTCGGGCTCCACGCGCGTCATCCAGTCGTACGGCGCTGTGTCGGCAGCGAAGGCGGCGTTGGAGTCGCACATCCGGCAGCTGGCGTTCGAGCTGGCGCCGCTCGGCGTGACGGCGAACGCCATCCGCGCCGGCGTCACCGACACACCCGCGCTGCGACGCATCCCCGGCGGCCCGGAGCTGCACCAACGCGCGATGGAACGTAACCCCAGCGGCCGCGCAACGACGACGGACGACGTCGCGAAGGCGATCGCCGTGCTGTCAGACGAGCGGCTCTACTGGATGACGGGCAACGTCATCGGCGTCGACGGCGGCGAGGAACTGAGCGCGTAGCGCTAGATCTGAACCGGCACGTTCGCGGCATCGAGCAGCGCGACGGCACGCTCCAGTTTGCGCTGGCCGTCAAAGCGGCTGAGGCCGTACAGCGGCTCGATCGCGTGCATCGTCTCGACGGTGGAGCCGGGCGCGAGCAGCAGCGCGACGCCGTCGCCGGTGCTGCGCACACGGTCGACGAGGTACGGGCTCGGCTCGCCGCCGCCGGTGATGACAAGGCAGGCCACGTCGCCCTGCAGCGCCGCAAGTTGCACGTCGACCTTGTCGAAGCGCGTCACCACGCACTTCGCCGCACGCGCGCCGAAGTACGGCGAAGCTGCGTCGGACGCGATGGTGCCGACCATCACGCGCTCGATGCCGTCGCCGCCCTCGTCGCCCGCGAGCCAGCGTCCCTTTACCGCCGCCACGATATCAGCGAGCGAGGGAGCAGCGAGCGCGGCGTCTTCGGGCAGCACCGCGAGCACGCCGGGGCGCTCGGCAGCGGCACGTACCTGCGACGCGGGTACGCGCGTCAGCACGCGGCCGGCCAGCGCGTCGGCGGGCACGTCTCCAGCACCCTCGTTGGCGACGAGCACGCGCGCGCCGAGCGCGGAAGCGGCCGACGCGACGGAGCCGGGCGGCGCTTCGAGCACCGCATCGCCGGCGATCGCCTTCGCGGCGTCGATGGCGAGCGCTCGCCCGGGCGAGTTCACACCCTCGAGCGCGGCGAATGTCTTCGCGTCCGCGTCAGCGGAGGCGTCGCCCGCGAGTCGGGCGAGCGTCACGGCCTTGCCGGAGCGTCCGAGGCGGTAGGCGACCGCGGCGGCGACGAGGCTGCGCCCCGCGCGCCCCTCCGATGAAGCGACGATGAGCACGGACATGGCGGGCACCCTCCTGAAACGGGCGCAGTATAACAGCGCATTTCGCTGGACGCTCCCGCCCGGCCGGGCCCGGCTCGGACGGCTGTTCGTAACGGCGCGCGGGCCCTAGAATCCGTTAACCTCACGGGGCACGGCGAGCGCGCGTCTCAGCGGAACGGAGCTGCTTCATGGCGACACGGGACGAACTGATCAACGGCATCGAAATGCTCATCGCGGAGTCGCGGCGCATCGCCTCCGTGCTCACCGACGACGACTGGGCGCGCGCCGTCGACCAGGACGGCTGGAACGGCGCGCAGGTGCTCGCTCACCTGGCGGGCGTCGGCACCGTGCTGCCGATGTTCGTCAACGCGCTCGCCAACGCGCCCGCGGGCGTCGACGCGATGGGCGGCACGAGCAACATCGACACGATGAACGCCGGCTTCGTGAACGCGCGCGCCGGCCGCACGCCCGCCGACCTCGCCGAGGAGATCGCCGCGGCGTACGGCGCCGTCATCGACTACGTGCGCGGCGTGCCCGACGACCTGCTGATCAAGCGCGGCACCGCCGGCGGCCACCGCGACGTGCCGCTCGGCGATCTGATGATGCGGATGGTGGTCCTGCACGGCCTCGCGCACATCTACAGCGTCTACAGCTCGGTGTTCTACTCATGAGCGATGCTCCGCCGCTTGTGCTGTCCGCCGCGCTCGACGTCTTCGGCTCGACGCCGGCGACGCTGCGCGCGCTGCTCGGCAAGCTGCCGGACGAGGCTGTCTCGACGCCCGGCGATGAAGGCTGGTCGGCGAAGGACGTCGTCGCGCACCTGGTGTCGCTCTACGGGCCGACGCTCGTCGACCGCATCCGTCCGATCCTCGATCACGACGAGCCGCCGATCCCGAACGCCGATGAGGCGGCGATTCTCGAAGCATCGGGCTTGCGCCGAAAGCCGCTCGCCGAGCTGCTCGACGAACTCGACCGCCAGCGCCGCGACGCCGTCGCGTGGCTGCGCGGGCTATCCGACGAGCAGCTGCAGCGCGTCGGAATCCACTCGGCCGCGGGACGCGTCACCGTCGCGGACCTGATCCACCACAAGGCGTGGCACGACCTGCTGCACATCGAGCAGGTGTGCCGCCTGCTTGCCGAGCCGCTCGACGAACGTCGCGGCGCGATGCGCGTGTTTCGCTAAGCGCGCGGCACACACCGTAGCGCGGGCTCTTCAGCCCGCGCGGCGCGGCGATCCGGGTCATGCTGAGCGCCAGCGAAGCATCTTCTCCGGTCGCCGCCTTACGCCCGGCCACGACCATCGGCAACGGCCGACGAAGATCCTTCGCTTCGCTCACGATGAGAGTTGCGGCTGCGGCTTCGCGACGCGGTTGCGTCAGACCGTCGCGACGGTCTCCAGCCTCGTGATCTCCGGGCGTCCCGTCACGACGCCCGCCAGCTTGCCGCCGAAGGCCGCCATGTGCGGCGTCTTGCTGTGCGCGGCGAGCGCGTCCTCGTCGGCGTACATCTCGAGGAAGTAGAACTCGGTCGGGTTGGCGTGAACTCTGCGCGAGCGTGTAGCCAGCGTGCGTCCTGCCTCGTTGGCCTTGACGCCGGCGACCATCTCGGCCCCGGCCGCCTTGAACTCGTCTTCCTTGCCTGCGTGCACGGTCAACTTGGCGATGATGGCGATCACGTTGCGTCCTTCTCACTCGATGCTCGATTACCGGGCTCCATGCTGCGCGATCGCGCCGTTACGATCACGCGCGTCGCGTCGTCGGATCGCGACATTCGCACAGACGTTCTGTTATACTGTGCGTCATGGCGAAGGACGATCGCCCGAAGCCGCCCGCATGGCTGAGCACGACGGGCTCGCGTAACGCCCGCACCGGCAAGGGACGCGTGTCGAGAGCAGCCTCGACGACCGCGCGCGCACCGGCACCAGACCGCCGCGCCTCCGCCGCCCACGAAGACGAAACGCGCGCAACGCCGCTCGCCGCCGACTCGGTGCACCTCTCCGACAACGCGCGCGTCGTGCTCGAGCGACGCTACCTCGCGCGCGACGCCGCCGGCCGGCTCATCGAGACGCCCGAGCAGCTCTTCCGCCGCGTCGCGCACAACATCGCGCTCGCCGAGGCGAAATACGTGGCGCCGTCGCAGGCCGACGCCGCCGTCGCCGGCTTCGAAGCGCAATTCTACGACCTGGTCTCATCGCTGCGATTCCTGCCGAACTCGCCGACACTCGGCAATGCGGGACGGCCACTCCAACAGCTCTCGGCGTGCTTCGTGCTGCCCGTCGAGGATTCGATGGTCGGCATCTTCGACACGCTGAAGAACACCGCGCTCATCCACCAGAGCGGCGGCGGCACGGGGTTCGCGTTCAGCCGATTGCGGCCGGCCGGCGACATCGTCGCCAGCACCGGCGGCATCGCCAGCGGCCCCGTCTCGTTCATGCGCGCCTACGACGCCGCCACCGAGTCGATCAAGCAGGGCGGCACGCGCCGCGGCGCCAACATGGCGATCCTCGACGTCGAGCACCCGGACATCGAGGCTTTCATCAACGTGAAGGCGGACATGACGGCGCTGCAGAACTTCAACATCAGCGTCGCCGTGACCGAGCGCTTCATGCAGGCCGTCGAGCGCGACGAAGAGTACGACCTCGTCAACCCGCGCACGAGCGCGAAAGCCGGCAAGCGTCGCGCGCGCGCCGTGTTCCGCCAGATCGTCGAGAACGCGTGGCGCAACGGCGACCCGGGCATCGTCTTCCTCGACCGCATCAACCACGACAACCCGACGCCGCAGCTCGGCCGGATCGAGGCGACGAACCCCTGCGGCGAGCAACCGCTGCTGCCGTACGAGTCGTGCAACCTCGGCTCGCTCAACCTGTCGCGTTTCGTCAAGCGGGCGGCAACGCCCGCACGCGCTCGCAACGGCCGCGGTGCTGCGCCGCCTCCGGGCGAGGTCGACTGGGACGCGCTCGCCGCCGCCATCCCGCTCTGCGTGCGCTTCCTCGACGACGTCATCGACCAGAACAGCTACCCGATCCCCGAGATCGACGAGATGACGCGGAAGACGCGCAAGATCGGCCTCGGCGTTATGGGCTGGGCCGACCTGCTGTTCGAACTCGGCATCCGCTACGACTCCGACGAGGCGGTCGAGCTGGCCGGGCCGCGTGATGTCGTTCGTCCGCGACCACGCCGACCGCGCGTCGGTCGAGCTGGCATCGGAGCGCGGCGTCTTCCCGGCGTGGAGCGGCTCGATATACGACCCGGCGTCCGGCGACCCGCGCGGCGGGCCGCGCTATCGCAACGCAACACGCACCACCGTCGCGCCGACCGGCACGCTGAGCATCATCGCCGACTGCTCCGGCGGCATCGAGCCGGCGTTCGCGCTCGCGTTCATGCGGCAGCACCACCTCGACCGCAAGGACCCCACGAAGGTCACGCGCCTGCCGGAAGTCAACGCGACGTTCCGCGCTATCGCCGAGCGCGCCGGGTTCTACTCCGACGAGCTGGCGCGCTATCTCGCCGAGGGCGGCGCGCTCGCGTCGCGCGACGACGTGCCCGACTGGGCGAAGCGCATCTTCGTCACGGCGCACGACGTCTCGCCCGAGTGGCACGTGAAGATGCAGGCGGCGTTCCAGCGGCACACCGACAACGCCGTCAGCAAGACGATCAACTTCCCGGCCGAGGCCACCGTCGACGACGTCGAGCGCGCGTACGTGCTCGCGTACCGCGAGGGGTGCAAGGGCATCACCGTGTACCGCGACGGTTCGCGCGACCGGCAGGTGCTCTCGCACGCGACCGCGCGCGGCCCCGAGCAGGCGGAGGCCGCCGCCGCCGAGATCGCACTCGGCTTCGCCGAGCTGCTGCCGGAAGGCGCGCACCCGGAGCCGCACGGCTCGACCGAGCCGCGCGCGGCCGGCCGCCCGTACCGCCGCCACCTGCCCGACGAGCGGCGCTCGATCACGCACAAGTTCCGCGTCGGCGACCAGGAGGGCTACGTCACCGTCGGCCTCTACGACGAGGGCGCGCCGGGCGAGATCTTCGTCAACATTTCGAAGGAGGGGTCGACGATCCGCGGGCTGATGGACGCGGTCGCGATGCTGACGTCGATCGCGCTGCAGTACGGCGTGCCGCTCGAGAACCTCGTCGCGAAGTTCCGCGGCGTGCACTTCGAGCCGGCCGGGCTCACCGGCAACCCGCAGATCCCGACGGCGTCGTCGCTGGTCGACTACATCTTCCGCTGGCTCGGCCTGCGCTTTCTCGCGCCGGCGACGGGGCCGGGCACAGAGCGCCGCCGCGTTGCCGGCGCCGAAGAGCCGGCGCAAACGCGCGGCCGACGCGCCATCGGCCGATGCACCAACTTCGCCGACGACGAGCGCGCGCGCCCAGCCGACGTCGCCGTCGCCGAGCAACCAGGCGACCAGCACCGGCCTCGGCTGCCCCGACTGCGGCTCCATCCTTGTCTTCGCCGAGGGTTGCCTCGTCTGCCGCGCCTGCGGCTACAACAAGTGCGGCTGAGCCGCGCTTTCGCTCCACGTACCAATCGCGTACTCCTGACGGGTGAAGGCGCTCGTCTTCCGATACAGCCTCGCCCGGCTCGCAATGAGCAAGATCGCCGGCAGCGTGTCCCCTGCCGGCTACTTCGGCCCCTGGTCGTCGTTCCGGCTCGAAGACGTGCCCGAGCCGGCGCTGCACGGCGACGACTGGGTCGATCGTGCGGACGCAGCTCGCCGGCATCTGCGGCAGCGACGCCAAGCAGGCGTTCCTGCGCGGCGACCGCGACAATCCGCTGACGGCTCTCGTGTCGTTCCCGCACGTCCTCGGCCATGAGGCCATCGGCGTGGTCGAGCGCGTCGGACCGGCGGTGACGTCCGTCGCGGCGGGGCAGCGCATCGTCCTCAATCCGTGGTTGTCGTGCGGGCCGCGCGGCATCGATCCGCCG
>CAWIYS010000007.1:0-5630 GCA_963840385.1 uncultured Chloroflexia bacterium
GCGCCACGGTAGTTCGTCGTTTAGGGGGTGGTTTGTAGTCGAAGGGGCGACCAACCGGTCGCCCCTCCATTCGTCTCCGATGGCCCTCGTGCGACGAGCGCGCTAGATTGCGACTTCCCCCACTTCGCCCGTGCGCACGCGGAGGATGCTCTCGACGTTCGACGACCAGATCTTGCCGTCGCCGACGGCGCCCGTGCGCGCGTTGTCGGCGATGCACTGCATGATCTTCGTGGCGTGCCCGTCATCGACGATCAACTCCAGCTTCACCTTCGGCAACAGGTCGACAGTGAACTCTCGCCCGCGCCATTGCTGCTTGATGCCGCGCTGTCGTCCGTGCCCTCGCACCGACGAGATGGTGAGTCCCGGGTAACCGACCTCCTCCAGCGCCGCCCGCACGAGCGCCAGTTGCTCCTCGCGGATGACCGCTTCGACCTTCTTCATGGACTTCTCCTCCTCTCGGCGACGGTGTTCCGTCCGCCTTCTAATACCAGTGCACCGTGCCGCCGGCTCCGCCGTACACCGCCAGGAACAGGTCGAGATGGATCATCAGCAACTTGCTCCAGGCCGACACCGTCTCCAGCAGCACCTCGGCGTCGAGACCCGACACGCCGAGCACCCCGATCAGCGACGTTTGCAGGAAGCTCATCGCCGCCACCATGTAGCGCGCCTTCACGCGGACGCCTTTGCCCGCTCCTCGGCCGGTGTGCACGCGCGCGGCTCCCGCAAGGTAGGTCGCCAGCCGCTCGTCGAGAGGCGCCTCGACCGCGGCGATCAGCCATTCCCTGAGTGATTCGTGCCGTGTTGCGACCAACTCGCGGTCGATACGGCCATCGGCCTGCGTGAACGCCGATGCGGTCTCCGGATGTGCCAACAGGTGCGAGTAGAACGCATCGACGATTCCGTCGACTGCGCCCAGCACCACCTCGCGCGTCGCGCCGACCAGCACTTCGTCCGCCTCCGTGAAGCCGACGAGCGCCCGCGTCGTTGCGAGTTGCGTGACGAACCCCTGCGTGCGCCGGCGCGCGCGTTGCGCCGCCTGCCCCTCCGCCGTCCACTCGAGCGCCGTCATACGTCGGCGCTCTTGGCAAGAGCGATGGGTGACAATCCCGTTGCCGCACCGAGCTGCGGCGCGCCTTCGAGCGCCGGCTCGCGGCCGTCGCGCCGGTACGCCCACTTAAGGAGCAGCGGCGCGATCAGCGTCGTCGCCAGCGTCATCAGGATGGTGGCGGAGAACTCCCGGTTGTCGACGAGGCCGCGGTTCAGCCCGACGACCGCCACTACGAGCGCAACCTCGCCTCGGCTTACCATGCCATAGCCGACGCGGGTGGCGTCTTTGACGGAGAAGCCGCCCGCCAGCGCGCCGCCCATCGCGCCGATGATCTTCGTCACGACGGCGATGCCGATGAGCGCGGCCGCGAACAGGGGCGCCTCGCGCAATGCGGTGCTGTCCATCTTGAGCCCGACGACGACGAAGAAGATCGGGATGAAGAATGCGTACGCGATCTTGTTCATCGATTCCGTCGCGTGCTCGCCGATGTCGGTGCGGGCGATCATCAGGCCGGCGATGTAGGCGCCGGTGATGGCGGCGAGGCCGCCCCAGTGCTCGGCCGCCCACGCGTACAACAGCGCGATGCCGATCACGATCGCCGTGCGCGTTTCTCCCTCGTGCAGGTGCAGGATGCGGTCGATGACCAGCGGCATGACGTAGATGCCGATGACGAACGCCGCGGGGATGAAGAGCGCCATCTTGGCAATCGGCAGGAGCGGGCTGCCGCCGCCGCTGAATCCGAGCACCAGCGAGAGTACGATGACGCCCATCACGTCATCGATCACGGCGGCGGCGAGGATCGCGCTGCCCTCGCGCGACTGCAGCCGCCCCAGCTCGGTCAGCGTCTGCGCCGTGATGCCGACGCTGGTCGCCGTGAGCACGGTGCCGAGGAAGAACGACTGCGCGGTGCCCATGCCGAACGTGAAGCCGAGGCCGACGCCGGCCGCCATCGGCAGCAGGACGCCGCCGGAAGCCGCGAGTAGCGCCGCCTTGCCGACGCGCCGCATCTGTTCCGTGTCGGTCTCGAGCCCGGCGACGAACATCAGCATGATGATGCCGAGGTCGGCGAGGCTGTTCAGCGAGTCGGATGGCTGGAGCAGGTGCAGCACGGCCGGGCCGAGCGCGAGGCCGACGACGAGCTTGCCGAACACGCCCGGCAGGCCGAACCGTTGGCTTGCCGTCGCGCCAAGCTTGGCCGCGACGAGCACCAGTGCGATGGTCAGCAGGAGGTTGTTCGATTCCACCTACGTCTGCCTGTCTCCGGCGGCGACCCGCCTCGATCCCTCACCGTTCGTTTGTTTGTGCGGAGGCGGCCCCACGCCAGGGGAGGAGAGGGCCGCCTCCGCATAGTCCACGCGCGCGAGCGCGTCAACTACCTCCGTTAACCGCCGCCTCCTGCGGCGCCGCCAGCCATCGCCGGGGCAGGCCTCGCGACGGCCGGCGTCGG
The DNA here is from genome assembly GCA_963840385.1 of uncultured Chloroflexia bacterium. GTDB lineage: Bacteria > Chloroflexota > Dehalococcoidia > DSTF01 > JACRBR01 > CAYJMJ01. The sequence goes on from CAWIYS010000007.1 coordinate 2,496, forward strand.
CATCGGCCAGGCGCCGCGCGCGAACTCTTCGTCCCAGTTGTAGGCGACGCCGCCCATCTCGGGGATGTCGAGGCCGGCGACCTCGTCCTCGGGCTTGCTGCGGAACAAGCCGAGCGCCATCAGCACCTTGAAGAAGACGAACGCCGAGCCGAACGCCCACGCGATGCAGACGCCCGCACCGATCAGCTGTGCGCCGAGCTGGCCCCAGTCGCCAAACAGCGCGCCCGTCGCCTGTGTGCCGCCGTAGTTGGCGGTCCCGTCGGCGAATATTCCGACCGATAGCACGCCCCAGATGCCGCAGACGCCGTGCACGGAGATCGCGCCCACCGGGTCGTCGAGCTTCAGCACGTTCTCGATGAATGCAACGGCGTAGACGACGAGCCCGCCCGCGATCGCGCCGATGACAACGCCCGATGCGGGGCTGACGTAACCCGAAGGAGCAGTGATGGCCACGAGTCCCGCGAGCAGGCCGTTGATCATCATGCCGGAGTCAGGCTTGCCGTGCTGGATCCACGTCACCGTCATCGCGATCAGTGAGCCGCTCGCGCCGGCGAGCATCGTCACCGTCGCCACCATGCCGATGCGCAGGTTGCCGTTGCCGGCCGCGCCGAACGTGCTGCCCGGGTTGAACCCGAACCAGCCGAACGCGAGGATGAACGTCCCCAGCGCGGCGAGAATGAGGTTGTGGCCCGGGATCGCGTTCGCAGTGCCATCCTTGTTGAATTTGCCGATGCGCGGCCCGAGCACGATCGCTCCGGCGAGCGCGGTGAAGCCACCAACCGCGTGCACGACGCCGCTTCCCGCGAAGTCGATGTAGCCGGAACCGAACGACGGGTTATGCGCGCCGAGCTGTGAGAGCCAGCCGCCGCCCCACGCCCAGTTCGCGAACACGGGATAGATCACCGCCCCGATGAAGAGCGAGTAGATAACAAAGCCCGTCCACTTCCAGCGCTCGGCGAGAGCGCCGGTGGGGATCGTCGCGGCGGTGTCCATGAACACCATCTGGAACAGGAAGAACGCCGCCACGCCGACGTCATACGTCGTCCCGGTCAGGAAGAACCCCTTGTGGCCGAGGATGCCCCAGTCGACGCCGCCCAGGCTCACCTTCCACTCGCCGTCGAGCTGCGCGAGTCCGCCGAGGTTGCCCACGCCGACCTGGCCGAGCCCGCCGAAGGCGAACGCGAAGCCGACGGCGTAGAACGCGAGCATGCCCAGTCCGTACACCATGAAGTTGGTCATCATCACGTGCAGGGCGCTCTTCGCGCGGCAGAAGCCCGTCTCGACGAGCGCGAAGCCCGCCTGCATGAACATGACCAGGTAGCCGGTGACCAGCAGCCACGTGAAGTTGATACCGAGGCGGTTCTGGTTCACCAGGTCAGCCAGCTTGACCGCGAACGGCTCGCTGGTCTGCGCCTGCGTGAAGTCGTCGGCCGTCAGCTGGCCGGGCGCCACGCCGGCGAGGTCGGCACCGGAGCCGGTGCCGTTGCCGCTCGGGTCGTGCGCCGGCTTCGCAGGCGCGTCGCTGGTCGGAGCGTCCGTCGCCGGCGGCTCCTGCGCGTGCGATACGGTAACCGGCTGCAGCGCGATGATCGCGAACGCCGCGAGCACCAGCACCAGCCCGATCGCGCCGGCCCAATAGCGGCGGCGGGCGATCGCTGGCACGGCGGCTAACAATCTCGTTTTCAACACTCCTCCTCCGTCGAAACCCCTGGCTGTCGTCATCGTGCCTTCGCGGTCGCGCTGCCCGCCCGGGCGCCTCCGGGCTGTCGTCCTCCGGATGCCGCCAGCACGCGGGAGAGGGCCTGCCGCGCCGTCGCGCGGTTCACCCCGATCACGTGCAGGCGGAAGTTGCGCTGACCGGGCGCGCCCAGCAAAAGGACGCTCCCGCGCTCATCGCGGTATCCGGTGAACTCGGTCCAGGACCGAAACACGACGTTGTTGAGCGCGATCCCCTGCGACGTCAGCGTGTAGCGCACGGGGATCGTCAGCACGGCGACCGTCGCCAGGATAGCGACGAGCTCGAGCGGGCCGGCGAGCAGCCCACCGACGACGCTGATCAGGATCACGATGCCGATGAGGTACATGTTCGTCCGCTGCAGCAACATGCGCTCGCGGAACGAGAGTGTGATGCGGCCGAGCGGCTTACCCGCGGCACGCTGGCCGAACGGCGCATGCACGCGGATCACCGCGATGATGAGCATGGTGACGAGGAGCATCAGGACGGCCATGGTTACGCCTCCGCTTCGGCCGGCGCGGTGTTGCGCGCGGCCCTGTGTCGAAAGAGTTTCCTCGCCAGGCCGAGCGACGGCAGAGCGACGGTCTTGCGTGTGAACGAGCCGCGGCTGCGCTTTTCGACCGAGGCGAACATCGCCTCGGCCAACGCGCGGTTCTGCGGCGAGCCGCCGCCGTTCTGGAGCGCGTGCCGCAGCTCGGCGCGCGCGTTGTCGAAGATGCCCAGCCGCAGCCAGTACTCGGCGCGCTTGATCCGGACAATGAGGTCGTCCGGGGCCAGGTCGCGTGCGTGGTCGAGCCGGTCCTGCGCCTCGGCGACGCGGCCGGCATGCAGGTCCATGCCGGCGACGTACGCGTGCGCCACGGCGCACGCCGGGTCGAGCGCGAGCGCCCGGTCGAGGAAGCGCCGGGCGCCGTCGCCGTCGCCGCGGCGGAGGTGCAGCGTCGACAGCGCTACGTGCAGGTCTGGCGTTTCGGCCGCGCCAAGCGCGCGCTGCACGGTGGCGATGGCGTCGTCGAGCTGGCCGCGCTCGACGAGCGCCTCCGCCTCGGCGATTGGATCGGCGGCGCGGGCGTCCTCGCTCAGCGCGAAGCCGCAGCCGCGGCAGAAGGCGTCTGAACTGCGTGCGCCGAAGCCGCAGGATGGGCAGAACTGGTCAGGCATCGCTCGTCTCGAATCCCCATGGCGTGTCTTGATGCCACATCTTGCCGTCTCATCGTTTCCGCCCGATGACGGCTCTGTGAACGTCGGATGTAATCGGCGTTACGGGAATGTTTCGTAAGGGGCTCGGAGGGGCCTCGCCGTGGCGTTCTCCACTCGCCTCACATGGCGGGAGAGGCTCCCGGCGGGGAACGCGACGTGACGACAGACGAAGGGCGCTGCGCCGCTCGTGTCGGTGCTCG
>CAWIYS010000008.1:0-222643 GCA_963840385.1 uncultured Chloroflexia bacterium
CCCCGCGCTTTCGCGTGGGGCTTTCAAAATGCCCTGGCAGTGGCCTATTTTCCCGGGAGAGTTGCCCCTCGAGTATCGTCAGCGCTGAGGCGTTTCACTTCCGTGTTCGGGATGGGAACGGGTGGAGCCACCTCGCTCTAACCACCAAGACGCCAAATCACTTGGTTAAACGGACTGTGGATGTTAGCCGCCGGCGGCCCGAAGGCGGGCCGAGGCCGTACAGCGAGAACCGAAAGCCTTGGTAGCGGGAGAAGGATTCGAACCTCCGACCTTCGGGTTATGAGCCCGACGAGCTGCCACTGCTCCATCCCGCGATGCGGCACATGAACCGAACAGGGAAACGTTACGCTGGTACTGCGACTGCGACGCAATCGTGCCGAGTCTTAATGTAGGTCAAGCCCTCGACCATTAGTACGGCTTAGCTGAAGCACATTGCTGCCCTTACACCTGCCGCCTATCAAACAGGTGGTCTACCTGTGGCCTTACCCGGTTTCCGGATGGGAGGCCTCATCTTGAGGTGGGCTTCGCACTTAGATGCTTTCAGCGCTTATCCCTTCCGGACTTGGCTACCCGGCGATGCTCCTGGCGGAACAACCGGCACACCAGCGGTCCGTCCATCCCGGTCCTCTCGTACTAGGGACAGCTCCCCTCAAGCCTCCTGCGCCCACGACGGATAGAGACCGAACTGTCTCACGACGTTCTGAACCCAGCTCGCGTACCGCTTTAATGGGCGAACAGCCCAACCCTTGGGACCTACTCCAGCCCCAGGATGCGACGAGCCGACATCGAGGTGCCAAACCTTGCCGTCGATGTGAACTCTTGGGCAAGATAAGCCTGTTATCCCCGGGGTAGCTTTTATCCGTTAAGCCACGGCCCTTCCACTCGGTACCGTAGGATCACTTTGCCCGACTTTCGTCCCTGCTCGGCTTGTAGGCCTCACAGTCAAGCTCCCTTATGCCAATGCACTCGACGGGTGATTTCCATCCACCCTGAGGGGACCTTTGGGCGCCTCCGTTACGCTTTGGGAGGCGACCGCCCCAGTCAAACTGCCCACCAGGCACTGTCCCTCTGCTTGATCAGAGGTTAGAAAGTCAGAATCAGAGAAGAGTGGTATTTCAACGTTGGCTCCCCCGAGCCCGAAAGCCCGGGTTCACAGCCTCCCACCTATCCTACGCATCTCCAGACCCACCATCCAGTGCCAAGCTGCAGTAAAGCTCCACGGGGTCTTTTTGTCCTGTCGCGGGTAATCCGCATCTTCACGGATACTTCAATTTCGCCGAGTCCCTCGTTGAGACAGCGCCCAGATCGTTACGCCATTCGTGCGGGTCGGAACTTACCCGACAAGGAATTTCGCTACCTTAGGACCGTTATAGTTACGGCCGCCGTTCACTGGGGCTTCGGTTCGAGCCTTGAAGCCCTCCCCTTAACCTTCCAGCACTGGGCAGGCGTCAGCCCCTATACTTCGCCTTACGGGTTAGCAGAGACCTGTGTTTTTGTTAAACAGTCGCCTGGGCCAGCTCACTGCGACCCCCAGGGCTGCTCACGGAGCGAAGTCCGGTCACCCCCAGGGGCACCCCTTCTCCCGAAGTTACGGGGTTAATTTGCCGAGTTCCTTAACGAGGGTTCTCTCGATCACCTTGGGGTACTTACCCCCACCCACCAGTGTCGGTTTGCGGTACGGGCACCTACGGCGCTAGCAACGAGGCTTTTCTTGCCAGTGTAGGCTCGATGGAGTCGCTTTGACTGACGTCTCCGCTTCCCCCGACCCCTCCGCTTAACCTGGGGGCGGATTTGCCTACCCCCAGACGCCTACGGGTCAGGGACGCGACCATCTCCAATAGGCCCGCTCCACCTACCTTCCCGGGTCACCCCTTTCCCTTAAAACGCTCCGCAGGTGGTGCTGGAATATTAACCAGCTGTCCATCGCCTACGGCTTTCGCCCTCGGCTTAGGCCCGACTAACCCTACGCGGATTAACCTTCCGTAGGAAACCTTAGGCTTACGGTGGGCGTGTTTCTCACCGCCGTTACGCTACTCATGCCGGCATTCTCACTTCCGTCCGCTCCAGCACGGCTCACCACCGACACCTTCACTGCTGAACGGAACGCTCCCCTACCACTGCCCTAATGCGGACAGTCCACGGCTTCGGTGGCAGGCTTGAGCCCCGGTACATTGTCGGCGCAGAGCCACTCGACCAGTGAGCTATTACGCACTCTTTAAATGGTGGCTGCTTCTAAGCCAACATCCTGGCTGTCTGTGCAACTCAACATCCTTTCACACTTAGCCTGCACTTAGGGACCTTAGCCGGTGGTCTGGGCTGTTTCCCTCTCGACGACGAAGCTTAGCCCCCGCAGTCTCACTCCCGGGCTTCATCCACCGGCATTCGCGGTTTGATTGGGTTTGGTAAGCGGTTAGCCCCCTAGCCCATTCAGAGCCCTACCTCCGCCGCATAACATCCCCGAGGCTGCACCTAAATGCATTTCGGGGAGAACCAGCTATCTCCGGGTTCGTTTGGCATTTCACCTCTACCCACAGCTCATCCAATAGCTTTGCAACACTAGAAGGTTCGGGCCTCCACGAGACATTATCGCGCTTCACCCTGGCCATGGGTAGCTCACCCGGTTTCGGGTCTAATCCGCGCAACTCGACGCCCTATTCAGACTCGCTTTCGCTACGGCTCCGCCAGTCTCCTTGCTTAACCTTGCCACACAGATTAACTCGCCGGCTCATTCTTCAATAGGCACGCCGTCACTCGCCCGAAGGCAACCTCCGACTGCTTGTAGGCACACGGTTTCAGGTTCTATTTCACTCCCCTCCCGGGGTGCTTTTCACCTTTCCCTCACGGTACTAGTTCACTATCGGTCACCATGGGTATTTAGCCTTGGAGAGTGGTCCCCCCAGCTTCCCACGGGATTCCACGTGTCCCGTGGTACTCAAGAACTCTCGCAGGAGGCACTCTCCTTTCGCCTACGGGACTCTCACCCTCTATGGTGGCCCTTTCCAGGGTCCTTCGGCTACGACGGTGCTTTGTAACTCCCTGCGGACTCGGCAGAATCCGCTGCGACGCCTTACAACCCCACCAGTGCATAGGCCTGCCGGCCACTAAGTCATCGGTGGTTTGGGCTCCTCCCCTTTCGCTCGCCGCTACTAGGGGAATAATCTCTTTTCCTCGGGGTACTAAGATGTTTCAGTTCCCCCGGTTGCCCTCATCGGACCTATGTGTTCGATCCGCGATACCTGGACATGACTCCGGGTGGGTTGCCCCATTCGGGAATCCCCGGCTAAGCTTGCTAGACAGCTCACCGAGGCTTATCGCAGTCTTGCCACGCCCTTCTTCGGCCCATGACGCCAAGGCATCCACCGTGCGCCCTTAGTAGCTTGACCTACATTAACTCCACACGCGATTGAAGTACCAACGCGTTGTTACGTTTCCCTATTCAGTTGTTAACGTGCCGCCCGCTGAGCCTCCCCGCCTGAAGCGGGTCTCTGCGGGCCCGGCCCTGACGGCCGGCCTCTCGCCACGATGCCCCGCATCGCCTCGAGAGGTCGAACGTCCGGATCCGTTGGTGCTTACCGAGCTCGACCGTCGCCGGTCAAAGAAATCGGCCTGACGTCGCAGGCCGATCCGAGGTCTGTCATCAGGACGATACGCTATTCAATTGCGCGGTTCGGGTCCCTCATCCGTATCGTGCGTCCGCTCTGTATTGCCTGCTTCTCCGTCGTTCCCGCAGTCTACTTCCGCGACGGCTTCCACTGCAAGCGAGGGTGGTTGGTGGAGCCGAGGAGATTCGAACTCCTGACCTCCTCCGTGCAAAGGAGGTGCTCTCCCAACTGAGCTACGGCCCCCGTGGTCGGGTGGTGAGATGTCGGAGGTCGTGGTGGGCCATGCTGGACTCGACCACCGACCTCGGTCTTATCAGGACCGCGCTCTAACTGGTGGGCCATTCTGGACTCGAACCAGCGACCTCGGTCTTATCAGGACCGCGCTCTAACCAGCTGAGCTAATGGCCCCGGTTCGGCCAGTGCACCTTAACCCCTGGATAGCGGAAGGAAGCTGACCGACGTCGGGGTCGGGCGCGCCCGATTGAGCCTGGGCGCGGCTCGGTACGAGCTGCTCGCTCGAGCGAGCTAGGGCACCGATCGACCTGGGATAGCGTCGCGAGCTGTCACCGACACCTGCCTCAGGCGCCTGATGCCAGCTGCTCACTCCCTAGAAAGGAGGTGATCCAGCCGCAGCTTCCGCTACGGCTACCTTGTTACGACTTCGTCCCAGTCACCAGCCCCACCCTCGGCGCCTGCCTCCTTGCGGTTAGCCCAGCGACTTCAGGTGTTGCCGGCTTCCATGACGTGACGGGCGGTGTGTACAAGGCCCGGGAACGTATTCACCGCAGTGTGCTGACCTGCGGTTACTAGCAACTCCGCCTTCATGCAGGCGAGTTTCAGCCTGCAATCTGAACTGGGGACGGCTTTGAGGGATTAGCTCCGGATCGCTCCTTCGCAGCCCTTTGTACCGTCCATTGTAGCGTGTGTGTAGCCCAAGACGTAAGGGACGTGCTGACTTGACGTCATCCCCACCTTCCTCCGCGTTTCTCGCGGCAGTCTCGCCAGAAAAGTACAACTGGCAACAGGGGTTGCGCTCGTTGCGGGACTTAACCCAACACCTCACGGCACGAGCTGACGACAGCCATGCATCACCTGTACTGGCTCCCCGAAGGGTCCCTCACCTTTCGGATCGGTACCACCAGCATGTCAAGCCTTGGTAAGGTTCTTCGCGTTGCGTCGAATTAAACCACACGCTCCGCTGCTTGTGCGGGCCCCCGTCAATTCCTTTGAGTTTTAGCCTTGCGGCCGTACTCCCCAGGCGGGACACTTACTGCGTTAGCTTCGGCACGGAGGGGGTCGATACCCCCCACACCTAGTGTCCATCGTTTACGGCGTGGACTACCCGGGTATCTAATCCGGTTCGCTCCCCACGCTTTCGCGCCTCAGCGTCAGGTGGAGCCCAGAGAGCCGCCTTCGCCACTGGTGTTCCTCCCGATATCTACGCATTTCACCACTACACCGGGAATTCCACTCTCCTCTGCTCTCCTCAAGTCCGCCAGTATCCGAAGACCCCTCCCAGTTGAGCCGGGAGATTTCACCTCGGACTTAACGAACCGCCTGCGCGCTCTTTACGCCCAATAAATCCGGACAACGCTTGCCACCTACGTATTACCGCGGCTGCTGGCACGTAGTTAGCCGTGGCTTATTCGCCGGGTACCGTCATTATCTTCCCCGGCAAAAGGGCTTTACGACCCAAGGCCTTCATCCCCCACGCGGCGTTGCTGCGTCAGGCTTTCGCCCATTGCGCAAGATTCCTTGCTGCTGCCTCCCGTAGGAGTCTGGGCCGTGTCTCAGTCCCAGTGTGGCTGACCATCCTCTCAGACCAGCTACCGATCACAGCCTTGGTAGGCCGTTACCCCACCAACTAGCTAATCGGCCGCAGGCCCCTCCAGAAGCGTCTTGCGACTTTGGTCATCCCCTTCCAAGGGGTGACCATATGCGGTATTAGCCCACCTTTCGGCTGGTTATTCCCCACTTCTGGACAGGTCACGTACGTGTTACTCACCCGTCCGCCACTAGGTTTCGGGCCGAAGCCCTAGCCTCGTTCGACTTGCATGCATAAGGCACGCCGCCAGCGTTTATCCTGAGCCAGGATCAAACTCTCCGACAATTCACTCACCGAAGTGAGTTTGGTTCAACGGAGAACCCTCACCCGCACATCTTCTTACCACTATCCAATTGTTAAGGTGCCCCGCGCCGCCGGGCGGCACGGCGAGAGAGTCTAGCGCGGCACCCGACACCTGTCAATCGCCAGGCGACTAACTGCCGGACGGCCGCGAACGCTCTCTGTTGACTTGGAAAAACCGCTGCGCCAGGTTAGCTTGCGCTCCGCACAGGGGGTGCGGGCCGGGCTCTTCTGCACGCCCGTCCGGCGTAGGAAAGACCCCGCCGCGCGGGGCCACCGGACATCGGACCTCACCGGATCCGTCGCTCTCGTTCGTCTTACACAATACTACTGACGCCGCCCCGTCAAGTCAAGGCGCAGCCAGCTCGATCGACCGCCGCGCGTCCACTCGATACCGCTGCCCCGACGACAGCTGCGCCGCCGCACCGAACGGCGTCCACAACACGTCGCCGCCGCACGCGATAACCGGCGCCGCGTCGCGCTCGCGACGCGGCACTTTCCGGTCGACGTAGTAGTCCTGCAGCTTCTTGTGGCCCGCCATCCCCCGCGGCTGGATACGATCCCCCAACCGCCGTCCGCGCACGACCGCATCCACCGGCGCCACGATCGTCACCGTGCCATCGTCGCCCTCCGCCTCGACGATCTCCAGATGCCACGAGCCGACCTCGCCGGCGAACGGCAACGGATGCTCCTGGCCGACCGGGATCGCGGCAACGCGCAGCTCGCCGACCGAAAGCAGCACCGCGTGCGGGTCGACGGTCAGCACCACGCCGCGCGGCAAGCGCAGCGTCGACCCCGTCCGAGCGTCCGCTGCGCTCGCCATCAGCTCGTAGTGCTGCCGTCCGAACTCGCGCGCGTCGCCGACGAGCTGCCGCAGTGCCTGCCGGTACGCGTACGGCGCCAGCTCCGGCGTCATCTCGCGCAGCGCCGCCCTCGACAGTCGCACGACGCCATCCGTCGACGACAGCAACGCGTGCGACGTCGCCCGTTCAAGCGTCTCGATGCCCGCGCGCGTGCGGTCCGCCATCGCTGCGACGACCCGCCGCGCATCCGGCGTCTCATCGAGTTGCGACATCAGCTCCCGGCGCACGCGGTTGCGGCGGAACGACGTGTCGTCGTTCGTCGGATCGTCGGCGTACCGCAGCCCGCGCGCCGCGCAGTACGCGCGCGTCTCCGCGCGCTCGACGTCGAGCAGTGGCCGCAGCACGCGCGGCCCGCCGCCGCCGAGCGGCCACGGCGCGTCGGCCGCCATGCCCGCGAGGCCGTACGGCCCCGCGCCGCGCAGCGTGTTCAGCATGACAGTCTCCACCTGGTCGTCGAGCGTGTGGCCGGTGACGACGGCCGCGGCCGACGCGCGCGCCGCGACCTCGCCGAGAAAGCGATACCGCGCCTCCCGCGCCGCCGCCTCCCCGCGCGATGGCGCGTCCCAGGCCCCCGTCTCGAGCTGCAGTTCGAAGCGCGCGCACAGCTCCTCGACCGCCGCGAGGTCCCGGCGCGCGTCGCCCTCGCCCCGCAGCCGATGGTCGAAGTGGGCGACGAGGGCCGATCCCGGCGCTGCCAGCCCGGACGCGCAGAGCAGCCCCACCATCGCCGTCGAGTCGGCCCCTCCCGATGCGGCCAGCACCACTCGCCCGCTGCCGAGCGTCGGCGTGCGGCTGGCGGCGAAGCTGCGGACGCGCTCCTCGAGTTCGGCCGGGTCGATCATCGTCCCCAATCGTACCGCCAGCTGCCAAAGATCTGCCGACGATGGCCGACACCTGAAAGGGGGGACGAGGCCATGCGCACGTTCCTGTTGGGACTGTTTGTGTTCGCGCTGCTGGTGGCCGGCATCGCCGGTGGCTGGGCGGCGATGAACTGGTACCACCCGGGCTCCGTCGGGACGCCCGCGCACGCTGGCGGCATCTCCAACGGCCACCCCGAGCTGTGTACCAACGTCAACTTCGCCGTGAAGCCGCGCGGCACGACGACCCGGCCGATCCCGCTCGACGTGGGCGACCTGGTACGCGGCACATTCGAGGCCGACGGCGGCTTCGGCCGCGTCGATATCCTCGCGCGCGTCGTCTCGCCGCAGGGCCAGGAGCTGGCGCTGTTCCCGCGCGCGTCGAACTACGACTTCACGTTCTCGGCCAAGTACCGCGGCGACTACGCCATCGTCTTCGACAACCGCTACTCGATGTACACCGCGAAGTCGATCGGGCTCTTCTACTGCGTCGACCGCGTCCAGCCGACGGCGCCGTCCTGGCAGCCCGGCATGCCGCCGCCGCCGTGAGCCTTCAGCGGTCAGCCGGCGAGCAGATCACATGATGCCGAACGATGGCTGCACGCTGAGAGCTGACAGCTGACAGCTTCCCTACCGCCCGACCGCGTACGTCTGGAAGTCCTCGGCGACGACGATGCCCGCGTCGGTGATCCCCTGCGGCGGCGAGCCGGCGTTGACGTGCGTGAGGATGAAGCGAGTCGACGGCGAGACGGCGGCGCGGAGTTCGAGGACGTTCTGCGGCGTCAGGTGCGGGCCGTTGTTGCTGTTCCAGCCGGAGCACTCACACACGAACGCGTCGGCGCCATCGGCGAGCGTGGCGAGCGCGTCGCACATCATCGCGTCGCCGGAGTAGGCGACGGAGCCCTCCGGACACTCCACTCGGTACGCGAACGACTCGAGGTCGGGCACGTGCGGCACGCGCCGCGCGACGAACGAGCAGCCGGCCACCTCGCCGGTTTTCCCGTCGCCCGCTTCGACGAAATGCAACGCGTAGCCGCGGTCGCGCTTGCGGAAGACGTTCGCATAGCCGATCTCGGTCACGACCTCGACGCGTTTGGCGATGCCAGGCGGGCCGACGATCGTCAGGTCCTTCGACCGTGGCGCCAGCTCCGCGTACTCGAGGAAGAGGAACGGCAGGCCGAAGAAGTGGTCGGCGTGGAAGTGGCTGATGAAGACGACTTCGATGTCGCCGGGGTTCTTGCCGAGCTTCTTCAGGTGGGCGAGCAGCGTCGGTGGCGCGTCGAAGAGGTAGCGGCCGTTGGCGAGGAACGAACTCCAGTACCGCGAGGCCGCGAATGCGTTGCCGGTGCCGAGAAACGTGAGATCGAGCGTCATGCCGGTCCTGCCACGCAGCTCGCGGACGCCGGCGGCGTGGGCGATGCGCGGATGGCCATCGTTATAGCAGGCGCCCCGCCGCTGCGCGAGATGCCGTCCGGCCGCCCCGGCCGGGCTCAATGGCGCAAGGATAAAGGAAGGGACCGCCTTGCGGCGGTCCCTTGCGATGTCAACGAGGTCGGTGCTGCTAGCTGCAGACCGATGTGGCGGTGGCCACCGGCGTATTCGTGATCGTCGGCGACGACCCTGGCGTCGGCGTGTTCGTAACGGTCGGCGTGTTGGTTGGCGTGAGCGTCCCCGTCGCCGTGCTGGTCGCCGCCGGCGTCGGTGTGCACACTCTTACGGTGTTGTCCAGGTCGGACTCCGGAACGATCGGCACATCGTCCTTCAGCCCATCAGCGTAGACGTCCACGTGATCGACGTTCGCCGTCGAGTCCGGAACGGTCACGGTGATGCTGAAGGTGTCAGTCTCGTTCTCGGTCAGGCTCGGCATGGTCGTTTGCTGACCCACGACGACGACCTTGCCGGCGCTCGAGTAAACGACGGCGCAGATGTTCGGATCGGTGAGCGTCGTCGCATCGAGGTTCTTGATCGTGCCCTTAACGCGGAGCGTCGTGCCGTTGATCCTCGTAATGACGAGGTTCGAGATGGTCAGGTCGCCGGTTTCGGCGGTGCCGACCACGAGCGAGCCGGCGCTCAGATCCAGCTTCGCCAGACCGATGTTGGTACTGGCGGCTGGCTCGCTGCTCGCCGCCGAGAAGAAGCTGAACTTCCCGTTCTGCAGCGAGCGCAGGCACGGCGTCACGGTCTTCGTGTCCACGACCGCGCCGTTCGAGTCGACGAACGCGACGACGATCTTGTGCTGCAGGAAGTTCGCCCCGGTGTCGTTGTGGATCTCCCCTGCGTAGGTGTCGTGCGTGCCGATCTTCGTCAGCTGGTAGTGCTCCAGGGTGCACGTGCCCGCGAACGCGACGATGCCGGCGAGCAGCAAGCCCCCGATGAATAACTTCTTCACGTTGCATACCTCCTTGTGTGCGCGGGCCGCTTCGACCCCACTACGTACTCGTTGGTTTCCTCAGCGATCGGCGGCTTGTGTATCGTACACGATGTTACGTGTATTGGCTATCCACATTAACCATACGTGGCAGCGAATCGAGCGACGTCTATGAGCGCCCGGTCGTGCGTGCCTTCGCCGATCTTCACGCCGTCCTCGTTACTCACTTCGACGGCGAATGCGTACCTTCGCCCGTTGACCTCGCGCAACTCGACCCGCGCCGTCACCGACTTGCCGATGGTCGTCGGCGCAAGGTGCTTCACGTCCACGCGCGTCCCGACCGACTGCTCGCCCGGCTCGACGTAGGCGTCGATCAGGCGGATGCAGGTGTCCTCGATCAGCTGGATCATCGACGGCGTGGAGAACATCGATGGCACACTCGGGCCGAGGTGCGTGGTGCCCATCGGTGGCGTCGTGGTGACGGTCATCTCTTCCGAAATGCCCGGGGCGAAGCCTGCCTTCAATCGCGCTCCTTCCTCCGCCCTGCCGTCGGCCATGCTAACACACCCCGTTCGCGCCGTGCATCCCCCGCCGCCCGCGGTCGTACGTTTGCGCAATTGTCGCGTGTTAAACTTTCTCCTGAACACATGCCGACGATCCGGATCCTGCCGCTCAACGCCAGCATCGATGCCGCCCCCGGCGCCACGATCATGGGCGCGGCTCGGGCGCTCGGCTACTACTGGCCGACGACCTGCGGCGGCGAGGGTCGCTGCACCACCTGCGCGTGCGAGATCATCGACGGCGCGGACGAGCTGGCGCCGATGGGGCGAGCGGAGCGGGCGGTGCTGGTCGAAGAGCGCGGGCCGTCCGTCCTCGCGAGGCCGGTGCGGCTGGCCTGCCAGGCGCGCGTGACGGACGGCGCGACGATCGTCGTGCGGAAGACCGGCGTGGTCCCGCCGCGCGATGGCGCGGGCGAACCGGTCGCTCGCTGACTGATCGAAAAAGAGGAGATCGATGGCCTACGTCATCACGGAACCATGCATCGGCACGAAGGACGCATCGTGCGTCGACGTCTGTCCCGTCGACTGCATCTACACGCGAGAGGACGACCCGCAGTACTACATCGACCCCGACACCTGTATCGACTGCGCGGCGTGCGAAACGGTCTGTCCCGTGACGGCGATCTTCCACGAGGACGACGTGCCCGCGGAGTGGAAGCAATACATCGACCTCAACCGCGCCTTCTTCAAGGACACCCCCGCGGAGCAGCGCACCTTCCGCCCCCGCACAGAGCGCACGAGTTCGTAGATAGCGCTGCTAGTCGCCGGCGGCGCGACGATCGCCGGCGGTCACCCTGAGCGCAGCGAAGGGTCTTGCTCGGCCACGACCTCTGCGGCGCCAGCACCAGGTGTGGCTTCACGTCGATCGGCATTCACACGTGCGACGAGTCACCAATCGGCTGCCTCCAACATCTAACATCCAACATCTAACATCCAACCTCACCTCCACCCTCCGAACTCCGACCTCCCAGCCACCCGGCGTTGCGGCGCGATCCCGCTCGTAGTAGAGTTGCCGCAGTGGCGGGTTCGGACTCGGAGGGCAACGCGAACGTGTCCTGGCTTCCCCGCCTCTCGCTGATGCCGCTGCTGCTCGCCGCGGCGGCGCTCACCATCAGCTACTTCGTCGTCACGACGGCGCGGAACATCTATCACAATCACGAACTGGCGCAGGAAGAAACGGCGATCCGCCGCGACATCGCGCAGCTCGACCGCGACCACCAACAACTCATCGCCGTGCGCGACTACCTCAAGTCGGACGAGTACATCGAGTACAACGCGCGGCGCGTCCTCGGGCTCGTGCGGCCGGGCGAGACGCTCGTCGTCGTTTCGAACAACGCCCCGGCGCCGATCGCGACGGCGACGCCGCCGCTTTCGCCGGCCGACGGCGGCGCCTGGTGGAAGGATCTCTTCGCCCCCGCCGTCGCCCCTACCGCGACGCCGTAGCGGCGCTGTCACCGCTATGCGCTGCGTGGGCGGGCTATTTCATCGTCACCACACCCGTAGCGCGGGCTTTCCAGCCCGCGCGTTCCCCGCCCGGCGCACCGTGCACGGGGCACAGCCGCCCCCGGCTGTGCATCCCCGGCCGAATTGCTGACAGCTGACCGCCTCCCCTACAGCGCAAACTCTCGTATCGCCCACGCGACACCGTCGTCTTCGTTGCCCGGGCCGACGACGTCGACCTGCGATTTCACGTCGTCCGGCGCGTTGCCCATCGCCATGCTGATGCCGGCGACGCGCAGCATCTCGAGGTCCGGCGCGGCGTCGCCGATCGCCATCGATTCCTCGATCGGCACGCCGACGTGCTCGCAGACGAGCACGAGCGCCCGGCCCTTGTCGGCGCCGCCGTAGACGATGTTGAGATACGGCGGAAACGTCTCGCTGTAGCCGGTCGCGAGGTTGAGCTGGCCGTCGTACTTCGGCGCCGACGCGCGCCAGCACCCCGTCGACGTTCTCCTGCCCGAAGAAGAGAAACGACTCCGCACCGCCGGCAACGTGGTCCGCGAGCCGCTTGACGACGACCATGCCGAACGCGGACGCGGCCGCGGCCATCCCCGCGCGCGACGTCACGACGTACGTCACGTCGTCGACCGTCACCATGCCCTCGCAGCGCAGCTCGTCCGCAATCGTCGCGATGTCGAGTCGCCGCCTCGGCCGGGATGCGCAGGTCGAGCAGGCGCGCGCCGTCGGCCGGGTCGCGCACCATCGCCCCGTTGTTGCAGATGATCGGCGAACGGATGCCGAGCAGGTCGGCGGTGCGCTTCGCCAGCACGTACCACCGCGACGTCGCGAGCACGATGTGGATGCCGGCGGCGACGGCTTCGTGCACGGCGGCGGTGTTGGCCTCGCTGACGGTGTGGTCCTTGCGCATCAGCGTGCCGTCGAGGTCGAGCGCGATCAGCCGGACGCGCCGGCGTCCACCGTCCGGCCCTGCCGCTCCGTCGCCGCGGTCCGCCGCCGTCACGTCGAAGGGAACCCGAGCTTGAGCGCGTGCATGCTGACGTAGCGCCCGCCGCCGATCACGATGTGGTCGAGCAGGTCGATGTCCATGAGCTTCGCCGCATCGTGCAGCGACTTCGTCATGCGCGCGTCGGCCGCGGACGGCGTCGGGTCGCCGGAGGGGTGGTTGTGCAGCGCGACGATCGCCGCGGCCTTCACGCGGATCGCGTCGCTCAGCAGCTCGCTGATCCGCACGTTCGTCGTGTGCACGCTGCCGACATAGACCGTCGGGATCCCGAGCACGCGGTTGCGCGCGTCGAGCAGCATCACCCGCACGTGCTCCTCGGCCAGCACCGACATCTCGGCCAGGACGAGGTTGGCGATGTCGTCCGGCGTGCGCACGATCGGCCGCTCGTCGGCCGACGGCCACGCCGAGGCGCAGCGCCAGCTCGAGCGCCGCCTTGATCTGCGCCGCCTTCGCCTCACCGATGCCGTGCTCGCCGCAGAGTTCGAGGAACGGCGCCTGCCGCAGCCCCGCCAGCCCCTCGAAGCGCGCCAGCAGCCGCGTCGCCTGCGCGAGCGCGCTCTCCTTCGACGTGCCGGTGCGCAGCAGGATCGCCAGCAACTCCGCGTTCGACAGCGATCCGGCGCCGGCGTCGCGCAGCCTCTCGCGCGGCCGCTCGGTCGACGGCAGGTCGCGGATCAACGTGTAGGGCGCCCGTTCGTCGCCGTTCATCGTGCACGAGCCTAACAGCCACGGCCCAAAGCTTCCACCTCGCGCGCGAATCCAACCTCCAACATCCAACCTCCAACATCTAAACTGCCCGCATGCAGGCGATCGTATCGACGCTCGACGAACCGCATCGAGAGATGGCGCTCGACGTGTGGGGCGGACTGAAGGCCGTGACCGGGCTCAAGCAACTCACCGGCGCCGCCTCGCCGCGCTTCGCCTACCAGCTCGCCGAACGATACGACACGCGGCGCGACGGCCCAAGCGCTGCACTCGATCGCCGCCGCGACGCCGCGGTTCACCGTCGCGACCGGCGCCGCAGCGGTGCTGCGCGGCCCGCGCCACATCGTCTACCTGCCGGTGCTCGCGAACGACGCCCTCGATCGACTGCACCGCGCGCTCTGGACGCGCGCCGGCCAGCTCGCGGACGGCTCTCGTCGACGCGCACGCGCCCGGATCGTGGGCGCCGCACATCACGCTCGCCGCCGGCCGCATCGACGAGTCGCGCATGCCCGACGTCCTGCGTTTCCTCGAGGGACGCGACACGCGCTGGACCGTGCCGTCAACAACATCGCCATCGTCACCGACACGTCCGCCGCCGACACGGCGGTCACGGTTCCGCTGCAGGAGGGCCGGTCATGAGCATGCTCTCGTCGTGCGATGTCATCGCCTTCGTCGCCACGACGGACCCCGAACGCGCCCGCGAGTTCTACGCCGGCGTGCTCGGCCTGCGCCTCGTCGACGACCAGCCGGCGGCGCTCGTCTTCGACGCGCACGGCACGATGCTGCGCATCGCGAAGGTGCAGGCGTTCACGCCCGCGCGCCACACGGTGCTCGGCTGGGTCGTCGCGAACGTCGCCGGCGTGATCGATGGGCTCGCCGGCGCCGGCGTCATGTTCGAGCGCTTCGCCGGCCTCCAGCAAGACGACCGCGGCATCTGGACCTCGCCCGACGGCGCCAAGATCGCCTGGTTCAAGGACCCCAACGGCAACATCCTCTCCCTGACCGAGTTCCCCGTCGGCTGACGTCGTCGAATCATACGGGGACCCGCGAGCCTCCAGATTGTCATTCTGAGCGAAGCGAAGAATCTTCTCCGGTTGCGCACCCCTCATGGCCGTTGCCGACTACCCGTTCACGCCGCAGGTCGTCGATCCACACCAGTAGCCGCGGAGCTTCAGCTCCGAATCCCCGCCCGACGCACCCTGCCGCGCCTCTTCGATGTCAGTTCCGCAAGAGCCATCGCTCCATCTCGTTTCCGCCATCCGCGTGGCGCGACGTCCGACCTCCAACATCCAACTTCCAACCTCCAAACACGCTATCCTCGAAGCATGGACGTCATCCCGGCCATCGATATCCGCGGCGGCAAGTGCGTCCGCCTCGTCCAGGGCGACTTCGAGCGCGAGACCGTGTTCGGCGACGACCCCGTCGCCATGGCGAAGCGCTGGGTCGATGCCGGCGCGCTCCGCATCCACGTCGTCGACCTCGACGGCGCCCGCGAGGGCCGGCCGGTGAACGACGGCATCGTCCGCGACATCGTCCGCACGTGCGGCGCCGACGTGCAGGTGGCCGGCGGCGTGCGCGACGCCGCGGCCATCGACCGCTGGGCCGACGCCGGCGCCGACCGCATCGTCATCGGCACGCTCGCCGTCGAGCAGCCGGAGGTCGTCGAAGCGGCCGTGCGCCGCCACGGCGACCGCATCGCCATTGCTATCGACGTGAAGGACGGCAAGCCGGCCGTGAAGGGCTGGCTGGAGAAGTCCGACAGCTCGGTCGAGGAGTTCGTGCGCGGCCTCGCTCGCACGAGCGTACGCCACTTCATCTACACCGACATCAGCCGCGACGGCATGATGCAGCACCTCGACTACGCCGCCCTGCGCAAGATGATCGAGACGCTCGAAGCGGCGAATCCGGCCGCGACGCTCATCTATTCCGGCGGCGTCACGTCGGTCGAAGACATCATCACCCTGAACGAGTACGGCATCGAGGGCGCGATCGTCGGTCGCGCGCTGTACGACGGCCGCATCGACTTGGAGCTGGCGCTCGCGGCCATCGCGACCGGCGACGGAACGGGCTGACCGCCTCGAACTCTTAGCCGTTTCGGTGCGCCACGTTCACATATGCGCTTTCCCATCGATTCTTCATAGCATCTCAACATCGACCCCGATCATCTCGAAATCCGGCCTGTTACAATGGCACTCCTTCACGTCTCAAACACGTCGCGATGACGCCATCGCGCGACACCAACGCTGCCTCATCATTCTCTCAACCCGCCAGGAGGGAACCATGGCCGTCGAGAATCCCACCGCCGCAAACGTCAGCCTCTGGACGCGATTTCTCAAGGATCTTTGGGGCGTCGACGCGACGCGGTCGCGATCGTCCGACCTGCTGTCTCGCGCAGCCGCCGCGGCCGTGTCGAGCTGGCTCACCGTCGCGATGGCGCCGCGCATCGACAGGCTGTATCGCGAGAACGCCCCGCAGGTGAGCGGATTCGGCTTCTCGGCATCGCAGCCGCAGCCGGCCGACGAGCCGCCCGTCCCGGCCGAGCTCCGCAAAGATAAGCCGCAGCCGCGCCGCGAGGTGAACCCGCCCGAGCGCCGCCGCCGCTACGAGCGCAGGAGCAGCAGCGTCGGGACGAGCAGCGCCGCCACCAGCAAGAGCGAAATGGCCACGATCACCCACTGAGGCGGCGGCCATCGGGACGGCCGCTCCGGCTCCCAGCCGTAGCCGCGCGCCTCCGAGAGGTCGTAGTCCGGGCTGTCGGGGCCGAACTCGTCCTCCTCCGGCGCATCGTCCGGCTCCCAGCGTTCGGCCATCTGCGGTCCCGCCCCTCGCCGCTTACTTGAGCGCGCGCCGGAAGAGTTCGAGCGTGCGCTCCCACGCGTCGCGCGCCGCCTCCGGCCGGTAGCTCGGCTTCGTATCGTTGAAGAACGAATGCGGCGCGCCCTCGTACACCTTCACGACCGCGCGTCTTCCCGTATCCGCAAGCGTCCGCTCGAACGCCTGGACCTTCTCGGGCGGGATTCCCCCGTCGTCCGCGCCGAACGCGCAGAACATCTCCGCCTCGATGCGCGCCAGCTCGTCCGGCCCCGGCTGCATCCCGGCGTAGAACGGCGCAGCCGCCGCGACATCCGCCGTGGCCGAAGCGAGCGCGAGCGTCATGCTGCCGCCCATGCAGAAGCCGACGCAGCCGACGCGCTTCGGCGCCACCTCGACCATCGACTTGAGCCGGTTCACTGCGCCGATGCAGTCCTGCACGGCCCGCTGCCGGTTCATGTTCATCGCCAGCTTGCGCGCCTCGTCCGGCTCGGTCGCCACCGCGCCGTGATACAGGTCCGGCGCCAGCGCGACGAACCCCTCGCGGGCGAATCGCTCGGCGACGTCGCGGATGTGGCCGTCGAGCCCCCAGAACTCCTGGATCACCACGACGCCCGGATGCGTGCCGCCGTCGTCAGGCTGCGCGAGGTACCCCATCCCCTCGAGGCCGTTGACCGGAAACGTGATCGATGCCGTCCTGATCGCTGTCACGCCGATGCCTCCTGTCTCATCACGAGTCACCGTAGCGCGGGCTTTCAGCCCGCGGATCCCCCCAACATGCCTCTACCACGCTCCCCTTCCCTTTAGGGAAGGGGCCGGGGGTTAGGTCAGCGGCACCTCGCCGCGAAATTCCTCGTAGCAGCGCCGGACGTTCAGCGCGAGCCGCTCCGGCTCGTTCCACTCGGCGAACCGGCCGAGGTCGATCATCTCGACCGCTTCCTTCTGCTCCGCGCCGCTGTCGAACGCCATGCGCGAGCCCTCGCGTACGAGCACGAAGTAGTCGACCATCGCACGCAAGTCGTCCATCGTACCGACCGGCCCGTGGCCCGGCACGACGACGTCCGCGTCGATCTCGTCGATGACGCGGCGCGCCACTTTGATCCAGTTGCCGATGTGGCCCTCGAACGCCATCGGCGTCACGTAGAAGAAGGCGACGTCGCCGGCGAACAGCAGGCGATCCTCCGGCAGGTGCACCATCACGTCGCCGCGCGTGTGCGCCGTGCCGAAGTGCAGCAGCCGCAGCCGATGCTCGTCCACGCGCAGCTCGAGCGCCTCGCCGTCGAACGTCACGTCGGGCAATCGATACCCCGCGCCCGCCAGATCGTCGACGAAATGCGGCGCCATGCGCTTCACGACCTCGAAGACGCCGGCGCCGACCCGCTCCATCTCCGCCTTCGCGCGCGAGTGTGCGACGATCTCCGTCTCCGCAGGGAACTGCGCGTTACCGCCCGTGTGGTCGATGTGGTGGTGCGTGTTGAGCAGCCGAGCGATCTTGCGCCCGCTCACGCGCTTGGCCTCGTCGAGCAGCTGCCGCGCCATCACCGGCGTGAACAGCGCATCGATCGCCGTGACGCCGTCCCGCCCGTCCACCAGCCCCGCGTTGGCGATGCAAAACCCGCCCGTCGCCTGGACGTACGTGAACACGCCCGGCGCCAGCTCCGTCGTCCCGGTCTGCCACTCCATGTCGATCAGGGTAGTCGATCGCCCCCTTCGCGAAAGCCGCCGAACGGGGCGATGATTCCCGCTCTCAACCGTAGCGCGGGCTTTTCAGCCCGCGCGGCCCGCGGCGGCCACACCGGCGTCAACCGCGCCACTGGCGTTGCATCGGAACTCCCCTTCCCTTTAGGGAAGGGGCCGGGGGTTAGGTCCTCGCGATCAGCGAACGAGTCAGGGGCGTCGTCGAGCCGCACGCATCCTCGCCCGTCCCGCATCCCGCTTCCCATCTCTCACATCGCTCTCGAGCCTACCGCGCCAGCGCCGCGCGCACGCACTCCCGCACGTCGCGCAGCCGGAACGGCTTCGCCAGCACGGCGTTGTCGACGCCCTGCAGGAACTTCCTCGTCTCCGGCGCGACGGTGTCGCCCGTGATGAAGATCACGCGGCGCGCCAGCGGATTCGCGTCATCGCTGAGGCGGCGGTAGAGGTCAGGCCCGCCCATCACCGGCATCTTGATGTCGGTGATGATCAGATCGAACGGCTCCCGGCCCACGCGGTCGAGCGCCTCACGTCCGTTGCTGGCGACGTGGACGTCGTGGCCATCCATCTCGAGCACGCCCGTAAGCAGCTGCTGGATGCTCTCTTCGTCGTCGACGACCAGGATGCGCCGCCGCTCGATCGCCTCCGCCGGCGCCGCCTCCGTCACGCGCCGCGGCGTTGCGATGCCCGCGACGATCGGCAACTCGATGACGAACGTCGTGCCGCGTCCGGGGCCGCTCTCGGCCCAAATGCGGCCGCCGTGGTCTTCGATGATGCCATAGCTGATCGTCAGCCCGAGCCCCGTGCCCTCGCCCGCCTCCTTCGTCGTGAAGAAGGGGTCGAAGATGCGGCGCAGCGTTTCGGCGCTCATGCCGGGGCCGGTGTCCTGGAACGCCACGACGACGTTGTCGCCATCGGCGCTCGAACGGATGCGCAGCGTGCCCTCGGCGCCTTCGCCGTCGCCGCGCATCGCCTGCTCGGCGTTGATGATGATGTTGAGGAAGACCTGCTGGATCTGGTTCGCGTCGACCATCGTCTCCGGCAGCGCGGCGTCGAGCTCCAGTTCAGTCTCGATGTTGCGGACGCGGAGGTCGTAGTTGCGTAGCTCGAGCACCCGCTCGACGAGGGTGTTGAGATTCGACGGCTCCTTCTGCGCCTTGCGCCGCCGCGCGAACGTCAGGAGGTTCGAGACGATCTTCGAGGCGCGCTCGGCCTCCGCGTAGATCGTCTCGACCTGATGGCGCGCCGATTCGTCGAGGTCCTTCAGCAGCAGCAGCTGCGCGAAGCCCATGATGCCGGTCAGCGGGTTGTTCAACTCGTGCGCGACGCCTGACACCAGTTGGCCCACGCTCGACATCTTCTCCGACTGCAACAGGCGCTCCTGGACGAGGCGCGACTGGCCGCGTTGCGCGTCCAGCCGCTCGATCGCCTTCGACACGTCGCTGGCCATCGCGAAGTAGCGGCTTCGCTGCTCCTGCGTCAGCGGCCGCGCGACGCTCATCCGAAGCATGCCGGTGACGGCGCCGCCGACGACCAGCGGCGCGTCCTCGTAGGACTCTGGCTCGTCGATCGGCCGGTCGCCGAAGACCTGGAGCTGGATCACGGCGGGCGGGTCGCTCGGCCACGTCACGTGGTCGGCGCCCGCCAGCTCGACGAACGCGGCGAGCGCCTGCACGTGCACGCCCTCGGTGACGGCGGGCGAAAGCGGGCCGGTGGTGAAGATCGGCACGACGTGGCGGTTGTCCTCGCAGATGACGGCGGCGGCGAGGTCGAACGCGAGCATCGGATGGAGCGCTTCGAGGACGAGTTTCAGCAGATCGACCGCGCCGAACGAGCGGCCGGAGGCGTTGCTGTCGTGTGTGCCGTGCGGCGAAGGAAACTCCATCTGCTGCGGCGATTATACAGGCCGCGATCTGTCGCGACTATCGTGCAACCCCTGCCGCGACGTGCGCGCTGGCATCCGCCGGCTCGCGCGGCGCGGATCGACGGATCGGGCGACCGCCGATTCCCCTAGGCAGGTAGTGCATCACTATTGGGGAGCCCCCCACGCGGCTCGCGGGCGCTACCGCATGCCAGCTACTGAACGGAATGCGAATACTGGAACTCCTGAGGGTCGGGCCGACGTCCGCATATCGTTCGGGAGGATCGATGCCGGAAGCGCCACGTGCCGACGACGCACATCACGTACGCCCGGCCCGGAGGACGCCAGCGCGGGCGGCTTCGGAGGGCACAGAAGACCTCTTCTCCGACGCGAATCTCACCAAGGTGATCAAGGACTACATGCCGCTCGTCCGACATGCGGTGAACCGCATCGCCGTCGGCAGCACGAACGGCGGCATCCTCCAGTACGAGGACATGGTGTCGTACGGAGTGCAGGGGCTGATCGAGGCCTACTACGCGTTCGACCCCGAAAAGGGCGCCAAGTTCTCGACCTACGCCCTCCCGCGCATCCGCGGCTCGATCCTCGATGCGATCCGGGCGACGCACCCGCTGCCCCGCTCGTTGCAGAAGTTCGGCAGCGACCTGGAGAAAGCCACCGCCGCGCTGCACGTCACCCTCGACCGCGCGCCGACGCGGGACGAGCTCGCCAAGTACATGGGCGTGGCGCCGGCGGACTTCATGCAGTCGCTCCGCACAAGCAACGTGCGCGTCGTCTCGCTCGACAACCTCGCCGACACGGCGGCAAACGGCAACAGCGAGAAGCTGTGGGAGATGGCTGACGAAGACCCGAACATCGATCCCGACTCCGTCGCCGAAGAAGCGATGGTGCGCGCGCGGCTCGCCCACGCGGTCGACCTGCTCCCGGACAGAGAACGGACGATCGTCCGCCTCTACTACATGAAGTCGCAGTCGCTGAAGAGCATCGGCAGCGCACTCGGCATTTCCGAGTCGCGGGCGTCGCAGCTGCGGCACCGCGCGATCCGCCGCCTGCGCATGGTGCTGACGCAAGAACTGCAGGACGCCGCCTGATGACGAAAGCCGCGCCTCCGTTCGCGCCCATCAACATCACCGTCGCCGGCGCCGGCGCCGATGCCGACGCGTGGGCGCGCGCGCTGCGTGGCGTCGATGCGGCCGACGTGCACCGCGCGGCCGCCGCGACCGACGACGAGTTGCTCGGCGCCCTCTCCGAGCCCGGCATCGACGCCGTCGCGTTCGTGCCGCCGATGGCCGACTTGCCGAACGCGATCAAGCGCGCGGTGATGGCCGGTCGCCACGTGCTCGTCGCCGGCCCCGTCGCCATCGCTTCGAAGCAACTGCTTGCGCTCGACGAGGTCGCGCGCCGTCGCAACCGCGTCATCCTGTTCGACACCGGCAACGTGGCCGACGACCGCCTCGCGTTCATCCGCAAGATGACCGGCGGACCGGCGGCGCTCTGGCGCCCCTGCTACGTACGCTCGCTCCGCACGGGCATCCACGGCCGCGCCGGCCTCGATGACCTCGCCGTCGCCGATATCGCCACCGTGCTCTCGATCACCGGCGGCGCGCCGTCGCGCGTCAGCGGCCTGACGCCGCGCGTCGACGACGAGAGCGGCCCGGGCGACGTCGCCATGGTGACGCTGGCGTTCGATGGCGGTCCCGCCGCGCGCATCGACATCAGCTTCGTCGAACCGGCGCTGCGGCAGGAGATCGTCGTCGCCTGCGACGGTCGGTCGATCGTGCTCGACGCCTTCGACGTCCGCGCGCCGCTCCAGATCCAGGCCTCAGCCCACCACCGCGGCCCGCATCGCGACGGCCAGTGGGCGGAAACGGTCAGCGAACACCCCCTCGTCGAGACGGGCTCGCGCCTGGCACGCGCCGCAGAGCTGTTCGCGGCCGCCGTGCGCAAGAACGACGCATCGGTCACGAATGCGCTCGAGCTGGCCGCCGCCGCGAAGGTCTGGGAGACCGCCCGCGCATCGATGTCGGCCGGCGGCGAGATGCTGCCGATGTCAGCGCCGGCGCCGCTCGGCAGCGCGGCACGGCCTGCACTCCACGTGATAGAAGGCGGCGGCCACCGCGTGACGTCGGCCGCCGCGCCGGAACTGACCGTCGTCGCCCGCCGAGAGCCCGCATAGCGGCCGCGCACAACAGACAACACACAACAGACCACAGACCGGCCGACGACCGCACCGTATGCGGCCACGCTCTCCGTCACGATCTGTCGTCTGTTTGTCGCCCGGTAACGAGAAGGCCGCCCCAGGTGGGGCGGCCTGATTGCCTGAAACCTGTGTCGAGTTCTACGCGGACGCCGCCGACGGACCGTTGTTGCCGTTCTCGGCGCGCTCCTTCTTCTCGAACGGCTGGTTCTCCTCGCCCTCGTGCCACAGCTCTTGCCGGAGCACCGTCACCTCGCCGGGCGCGCTGATGCCGATCTTCACGCGGTCGCGCTCGACGCCGAGCACGCGCACGAGGATGTTTCCCGAAATCACGATTCCCTGGTCCACCTTGCGGGTCAGAATGAGCATCGCCAGCGTCTCCTTCGCATCTGCGAGCTGCCGGCGAACCGGCGGCGGACGCACGGCGGTTACCGTTCGATCCGTTACTCATGTATCGGCAACAACGCAGGCCGCGTGCTGGAGCGCTCGGGCGGGAGCCCATAGAGGGGAGCAGACACCTACGAATCGACGGGTGAAACGCCCCGCTCGAACGGGGGCGATGCGGTTGGTGGGCCCGGCAGGGATCGAACCTGCGCGCCTCCGGTTATGAGCCGGGTGCTCTACCGCTGAGCTACGGGCCCCCGCCCGATTCTAACAGCACGCCGCCGCCCCGTCGCCGTTCCCCTCCGCGCGTCCGATTCCGCCCGACCCCTCCCCGATCGAACCCGCCTCCCGACCCACTCCGCCGCCACCAGCCACCAATTACCAATCACCAGCCACGAGCGACCAGTCACCAATCCCCAGTCACCAGTCGCCAGATTGACGTTTTGCGTTTCATCAAACAAAATGGCCGGTATCCGCGAAGGAGCTAGATGAGCGCTCCCCCGATCGACCCTCAGAACGAACGCCGCGGGACCGCGAGCCGCGTCCGCCGCGTGGCCCTGTTCGTCGCGCCGTGGCTGGCCATCGTTGCAGTCGCCACTGGCGGGTTCCTCTACCTCCGTTCCGGCGACGACAACACGGCGCCGGCCGTCACCGGCGGCGCTCCGGCCGACGACGCGGGCGGCGTCGCCCGCGCGCTTGCTGCGCAGGGCATCACCGGCGTCGCCGCCACGACCGACGGCTCGAACGTACCCGGCGCCCTGACGCAGGGATTCTCCGGCGACGGCAGCCACGTCCACGACAAGGGCAAGCAACCGACGTTCACCCAACTCGAAACGATGAGCGCTGACGCGGTGCTGCCGCTCTTCCCGGCCGATACCGTCTCGGCCGCCGACCTGACGCAGCTCAAGCAGCAGGTCGAGCAGGTGCGCCGGGTCGCCGAGCGGCTCGGCACCGTCGACGCCGCGAAGGCGGCCGGCTACACCAACACGACGAGTGACGTCCCCTTCATGGGCGAGCACTACCTCAACTTCGACCTCGTCCGCAAAGGCGTCTTCGACCCCGAGCACCCGCAGGGCCTGCTCTTCAGCAAGGTCGGTCCTGACGGCGAGGAGCAACTCGTCGGCGTCTGGTTCCTCCTCGTCCCCGGCATCAACGGCATCAAGCCGGACGTCCAGCCCGAGGGCTTCGCGGGCAGCCTCGACCTTTGGCACGCGCACGTCGGCCTCTGCCTCATCGGCCTCTCCGGCGCGAGCGAGGGCGAGACGAAGGCCAGCTGCACGGCGAAGGGCGGCAGTTTCACGCCGGACCTGCGCTGGATGATGCACGTCTGGGTAGCCCCGCGGCAGGACAACCCCGACGGCGTCTTCGCCTACCTCAACAACGACCTGTACCAGAAGCAGCAGGCCGCCGCGGCCGCCGCCAACCCCCCGACCGGCCAGGTCCAGTAGCGCACCTCTTACCCATCCCGGCGATCTTGCCTCGCGCCGTTGCGGGCGATGGGGTACGCTGCCGCCATCATCAAGCGAGCGCGCGCGGGCCTCGACAATACGCTCGAACCAACCCCCCGGCGGCGCGCTTTTTCATTTGATCACCAATGATTCGCGACGACCTTGCGGCGATGATCCAGGCGGCGGCCGAAGCCGCGATCGCGGCGGGCGAGCTGCCGCAGATCCTCCTGCCCGAGATCGTCATCGAGCGCCCCGCGCGGCCCGAGCACGGCGACTACGCCACCAACCTGCCGCTGCGCCTCGCGCGAGCTGCCCGCGCGAACCCGCTCGACCTCGCGAAGGCGCTCGCGGCCCGCATCCCCGTCAACGGCGCGATCAGCAGCGCCGAGGCAGCGCCCCCCGGCTTCATCAACTTCCGCCTGTCCGAGGCGTGGCTCGCCCAGCAGGTCGACCGCATCGTCGAGGCGGGCGAGGCCTTCGGCGACGTGCCGCTCGGCAACGGCAAGCGCGTCCAGGTCGAGTTCGTCAGCGCCAATCCGACCGGGCCGCTGACCGCCGGAAACGGCCGCGGCGCCGCCATCGGCAGCGTGCTCGCGTCCGTGCTCGAGGCGGCGGGATTCGCCGTCGAGCGCGAATATCTCGTCAACGACGCCGGCACGCAGACCGAGGTCTTCGGCCGCACGCTCATCGCCCGCTACCTCCAGTTGTTCGGCAACGAGATCGAAATCCCCGCCGATGGCTATCCAGGCGAGTACATGATCGACATCGCGAAGACGCTGCGCGACGAGTTCGGCGACCGCTTCGCCGGTGCCAGCGTCGATGCGCCGCCGCCCGAGCTGGTGCTGCGCGGCGTCGACATCGTCGTCGAAGGCATCCAGGCCGACCTGCAAGCCCTCGGCGTCCGCTACGACGTCTGGTACCGCGAACGCTCGGTGTACGAGGATGGCGACAACGTCTACGACCGATCGATGCAGCTCCTGCGCGACAAGGGCTACCTCGTCGAGAAGGAGGGCGCGCTCTGGTTCGCCTCCACCGAGCTCGGCGAGGACAAGGACAACGTCGTCGTCCGCAGCACCGGCCGGCCGACGTACTTCGCGTCCGACATCGCCTACCACTACGACAAGTTCGTCGTCCGCGGCTTCGACCGCGTCATCGACGTCTGGGGCGCCGACCACCAGGGCCACGTCTCGCGCATGAAGGCCGCCGTCGAGGCGCTCGGCGTCGAGCCGTCGCGTCTCGACATCCTGATCTACCAGCTCGTCAGCTTCCGCCGCGGCGACGAGGTCGTGCGGCTCTCCAAGCGCTCGGGCAATATCGTCCTCATTCGCGACGTCGTCGAGGAGGTGGGCGCGGACGCCGCGCGCTTCTTCTTCCTCGCGCGCTCCGCCGATAGCCAGATGGAGTTCGACCTGGAGCTGGCGAAGCGCCAGTCGGCGGAGAACCCCGTCTACTACGTCCAGTACGCCCACGCGCGCATCGCCGGCATCCTGGCGAAGGCGGCCGAGCGCGTCGGCCCGTTCGAAGGCGGCGACGTCGCCCTGCTGACCCACCCCGCCGAGCTGGAGCTCGTCCGCAAGATGCTCCAGCTGCCGGAGCTGGTGCAGTTGATGGCGACCCACCTCGAGCCGCATCACCTGCCCCACTACGCGGGGGAACTCGCGACGGCCTTCCACGCCTTCTACACCGAGTGCCGCGTCATGGGCGAGGACGTCACGCCGGACGTCACGAAGGCCCGCCTGCGGCTCTGCACCGCCGCTCGCATCGCCCTCGCCCGCGCCCTCACCCTGATGGGCATGACCGCCCCCGACCACATGTAGGGACGTTCGGTTCCGACAACTCGCACAGGCTGCTTGCGCCTTCGCATATGTAGGGACGGCCGCCCCGGCTGTCCCGCGCCCCCGGCCGCACGCCAGCACGGGGCACAGCCGCCCCCGGCTGTCCGCACCCCGGCCGCACACGCATCACGGGGCACAGCCGTCCCCGGCTGTCCCGCAACCCCGGCCGCACACACAGCACGGGCACAGCCGCCCTCGGCTGTCCCGGAGCCCCGGCCGCACACACAGCGCGGGGCACAGCCGCCCCGGCTGTGCATTCGGGCGACCGGCCGTCGCTCCTACGGGTCCACCCGCCTCAACGGCGCTCCTTCGTTCGAGATACAATACTTGCAGCGTGTAAGGAGCGTGCTCTCGCCAATGGCCCCTTCTGCCCGCACGGTTCTGCCCACCGACCTCGTCGCGCTCGTCTCCTACGACGGCCGCGTCTACAGCAACGAGGCGATGACGCGCGACCGCATCGGCACGAACGACTCGCCCCACCCGCTGGGCACCGCGTTCGACCAGTGGTTCAGCTTCGCCACGGGCCGCCACACGTCGATCAGCGTCCAGGGCTCGACCCTCCGCGGCCTCGTATCCGCCCGCAAGCGCGGCTCGCGCCTCGCGTGGGAGATCGACTGCCTGATTCACGCCGCCGACGAGGAGAACGGGGTGCTGCTGGCGCTGCTCGACCAGCTCACGCGCGCCACCGGCAAGTCTGGCGCGCTCCGCATCTTCGTCCGGCTGCCTGCTGCGAGCGACACCCGCGACGTCGTCATGCGCTGCGGCTTCGCCCCATACCAGAACGAGGTAGCGTACGCGCGCCAGATGACCGGCGACACGCCGGCGGCATCGGCTGAAGGCATGCGCCGGCGCGCGAAGTCAGACCTTTACAGTCTCTTCCGGCTGTACAACTCCGTCGTGCCCCACAACGTGCGCACGTCCGAGGCGATGACGTTCGCCGAGTGGGGCGCCGCACAGGAGAGCCTCGGCAAGGCGGCGCAGTACGTCGTCGAGCGTGACGGCGACGTGCGCGGCTGGCTCCGCGTCGCGCGTGACGGCGACATCGCCCGATTCGACCTGCTGGGCGAGCCGGACACCATCGACGGGCTGCTCGAGAGCGCGCTCGCGAAGGCCGCCGGCTGCCGCAGCGTCCACACCATCGTGCCCGCGCACGATGCGGCCGTCCGCACGCGGCTTGAGCAACTCGGTTTCAGCGAAGGCGACGAATACACCGTCATGGCGCGCCGGACTGTGCGCTTCGTCAAGGCGCCGCGCGCCGTGCCCGTGCTCGCCCACACCGCTGGTTGAGGTGACGGTGCAGCGGATCATCACCGACGACCTGGACCTCCTCCTCGCGGCGCTGCCGCCCCACATCGCCGATCCGATCAAGCGGCGCGATGACAACACGGGGCTGCTCGAGATCGTCATGGACCTCGGCCGGCGGCCGGAGGCACGCTACCCCGGCAGCGAGGTCGTGCTCTCCGAACGGGAGATCTCGTCCGAGGACATCGACTACGTGGTCGGCCGCATCGAGGAGTTCGGCGACGACAATCGCGCCGGCATCGAGCGCACGCTGCACCGCATCTCGTGCATCCGCAACCGGCGCGGGCGCATCGTCGGGCTGACCTGCCGCGTCGGCCGCGCCGTCTTCGGCACGATCGAGATCATCGAGGACATCGTCAAGACCGGCAAGAGCATGCTCCTGCTCGGCCGCCCCGGCGTCGGCAAGACGACGATGCTGCGCGAGGTCGCGCGCGTCCTCGCCGACGACATGAACAAGCGCGTCATCATCGTCGACACGTCGAACGAGATCGCCGGCGACGGCGACATCCCGCACCCCGCCATCGGCCAGGCGCGGCGCATGCAGGTGCGCGACGCCGGCCCTCCAGCACGCCGTGATGATCGAGGCCGTCGAGAACCACATGCCGGAGGTCATCGTCATCGACGAGATCGGCACCGAGCTGGAGGCCGCCGCCGCCCGCACGATCGCCGAACGCGGCGTGCAGCTCGTCGGGACCGCGCACGGCAACGACGCTCGATAACCTGATGATCAACCCGACGCTCGCCGACCTCGTCGGCGGCATCCAGTCGGTCACGCTCGGCGACGAGGAGGCGCGCCGCCGCGGCACGCAGAAGTCGATCCTCGAGCGCAAGGCGCCGCCCACCTTCGACATCGTCGTCGAGATCCAGAGCTGGGACCGCGTCGCCGTCCACGGCGACGTCGCCGAGACGGTCGATGCGATGCTGCGCGGCTACGCCATGCCGGCCGAGGTGCGCGAGCTCGACGAAAACGGCGAGATCCGCATCATCGAGCTGCCGCGGCCCGTCATGACGGTGGGCCGAGGCGAGCGCGGTGCCCGCGATCGGCGCCCGTTCGCCGGCGGCGAGCGCGCGGCGCCACTGGCGGGAGGCGACGCCGGCGGCCCCTTTCGGCGCGTCTACCCCTTCGGGATCTCGCGCAAGCGGCTGGAGCAGGCAGTACGCGAAACGGGGGCGCGGATCGCCCTGGCCGAAGAGCTGAGCGAAGCCGACACCGTCATGACCCTACGCTCGTACTTCCGCCGCAAGCCGCAGGCGCTCCGCGATGCCGAACACCGCGGCATCCCGATCTACGTCCTCAAGACGAACACCGTGCCGCAGATGGAGCAGAGTCTGCTCTCGATGCAGCAGCGCGCGTCGTCGCCGGAGGAGGCGTCCGGCCCGGCCGACACGAACGCGATGCAGGAGACCGAGGACGCCATCGCCGGCGTGCTCAACGGCGCCGACGGCGCGGTCGAACTGACGCCGCAGAACGCATACATCAGGCGGCTGCAGCACCAGATGGCGCAGCGCTACAACCTCACGTCCCGCAGCCAGGGCCGAGAGCCGCATCGCCGCGTGATGATCTTTCGCGAAGGGCCGGGAGACGAGCTGAACTTCTGAGACGCCCTCGTTGCGCTGACGTAGCGCGAGCTCTTCAGCCCGCGACGGCCTCGGGCCGGCGCCAACCGCCATCCAGCCGGACAAACAGAGAGGCGGGTCCTGTGACCCGCCTCTCTTCTCGTCTCGACTCTGACTCGCGGCTACTCGCCGGTGCGCGAGCGCGACAGCGCCACGCCCGTCGCGAGAGTCATCCCGCCGAGCGCGGCCAGCGCGAGCAGCGCGGGCAGCCAGCTGCTCCCCGCCGATGTACCGTCCGGCCCGCTGCCCGTGTTCGGCCCGGCGATCACACCCGAGGGCGCCGTCGCTGCCGGCGTGACCGCCGCAGGCAGCGCCGCGCCCGTCACCGTGATCGTGCCCGTCATTCCCTGGTCGGCGTGCAGCACGCACTTGTACGTGTACGTGCCCGGCTTCGTGAACGTCAGCGAGAACTTCGTGCCGAGCGGCGTCCCCTGCTGCAGGAAGCCGGAGTTCGCGTAGCCGGTGCCGTCGTACGTCTTGCCTCCCGCGGGCAGGAACACCTTCGGGTTGAAGATCAGCAGCGGCGGCCCGGCCGGCTGCGGCAGCGGGTTCAGCAGCGCCGGGTCGGCGGCGCCGCTCGTGAACGTCACTGTGTGCGGCGCGATCGAGACGTTCGTCCAGTCGATCGTGTCGCCGGTCTTGATCGAGATGTCCGACGGCAGGAACCGCATGACGTCCGCATCGGTGATCGAGAGGCCGATCTTCGCCGCCCAGTGGCTCGTGCCATCGGCCTGGATCGTCTGCACGGCGACCGCGCCCGTCGCGGCCTGCGCGCCCTTGTTGATCAGCGCGTCTCGCTGGTCCGCTCCGCGCGAATCGATCGTGCTCTGCGTGTCAGTGCCGCCGGTCGACGTGCCGACGACCTTCACGTCAAGCGCCATGCCCGTCGCGTGGCCGCTCGCGTCGATCGATCCGTGCACGAGGCAGATGAACGTAAACGTGCCCGTCTTCGAGAAGACGACGTCGGCCGTCCCGCCCTTCTGCATGATGCCGCTGTTGTAGTACTTGGTCGGATCGAACGTCACCGCCGCCGTGCCCGTGAACGTCGGGTTGGCCGCGGCCGGATTGAACTCGAATTGCGGCGGCCCGGACGGTCCCGGCACCACCAGCTCGCCCGAAGCCGTCCCCGCCGGCTCGAACGTCGTCGTGTGGATCTCCTCGTACGGGTTCACGAAGTGAACGGTGTCGCCCGCGTGGATCGTGATGGCGTCCGGGAAGAAGTCGTTCGCCGCGACGCCGCTCCCGCCGCCGCCCACGTTCAGCGTGAGCGTCGTCGCCGCCGACGCACGCGGCACGCTGGCGATCGAGCCGGCGCCCATAACCAATGCGACCGCCGCGATGGCGGTCCCTGCCAGTAATAGTCTGACCCTCAAATGCCCCTCCTGAAGAAACACGGCTATCGCCAACTCGCGGCCCCTGTGACCGTGAATGCGAGACGTTGTCGTGGATTGTAGGGGCAGGACGGGGTTTCTTCTATATCTAGCTGCTAAATAGTGGAAATGTCTAACCATCGGGGCGACGGACGCCCGCGGCGATGCCCCACCGCTACTGCGCGGTGAGCGCGCCGTTCATCGTCTGCGGGTGCACCGAGCACTTGAACACGTAGCGCTGCGCCGGACCGAGCACCACCGTGACCGTCTGCTGTACCGGCCCGTTAACCGGCTCCGTTGCGCCCACGATCGCCCCCGATGCGTCGTACAAGACGATGTCGTGCGGCACGCCGGCGTCCTGGTTATCGAGCGTCAGGTGCAGCACCGCGCCCGCCCGCGCAGTGAGCGAACTCGGCGAGAACTTCACGTCCTTCGCCACGATCGTCAGCGACTGCTCGGCCGGCGGTGCTGGCGGCGGCGGCGCGGTCGGTGGCGGTGGCGCGACGGTCGGTTGCACAGCCGGGGCGCTCGTCGCCTGCGCTGCAGAAGTCGCGCTCGGAGCGACGGCGGCCATCGTCGGCGTCTGCGCGGGCGAAGTCGCCGTCGCCGCGACAGTGCTCGTCGCAACTGCCGACGGTGTCGAGACAACCGTCGCCGGCGTGCCGCCCCCGCCGCCATCGCCACCACCGCACGCGACGACAGCCGCGATCGCGGCGACAACTCCGGCAACCAGCGCCAGTCGATGCACCTGCCCCATGACGTCCTTTCGCTTCCACGCACGGAGAGGGCCGGCGCCCCCTGCCGGCCCCCTCCGCGTGATCGACGAGTCGATGCGCCCCGGCGCGCCCTAGCCGCGCTTCCGCGCGATCCTTCCGGCGCCCCCGAGCGCCGCCGCTGCGACGGCGAGCGCCAGCGCGATCCACGCCGGCCGCGCCTCGGCAGCAAGTGGGTCCATTCCGCCGCTCCCCGTGTTCGGGCCGCTGATCGTGCCCGTGCCGCCCGCCGGCGTCGCCGTCGGCGCTGCCGGTGCGGTGGTTGGCGCCGGCGCCGGCGGCGTCACCGACGAGAAGTTCTCGATCTTCCAGATCTCGCCGTCGACGAGCCCCGGGATCGACACGCCGCCGTTCGACACGTACGCCGTGTCGCCGGCGAAGATCAGCGACGTCGGGAACATGAAGCCCGTCACGACCGGCGTCATCGCGCCGGTCGCGGTGTCGACCTTCAGGATCTTGCCCGAGAAGAACTGCCACGGCGCCGGCGCGTTCGGGTCCGTCGCCTGGTCGCCGAAGCTCACCGCGTACAGCTGGCCTCCGGCGCTGAACTCGACGTCCGTGATCGAGCTCACCCCGCCCGCGACCTTGGTGCGCGCACCCGTCGGCACCCCGACGCGCACCACCGTGCCGTCGGTCGCGCTGAACGGGAACTGCCCGAGCGTCGCCGACGTAGAACGGCCCGCTGCTGCCCGACTGCGCGATGCCGGTCGTCACCGGGTGGCCCGGAAACTCCGTCAGCCGCGTGATCGCGCCGTCCGTCGTGACGCGCATGATCTGGTTCTGGTTGCCGTCGACGACGTAGAACGCGCCGTCGCGCACCGTCATCGAGTACGGGTTGCCGCCCGGCTCGATGTCCTTCTGCGTCCCACCCGAGACGTCCGTCACCGGACTTGCGATGTTGAACGCGCCGATGTCCGCCACCAGCGTCGCGCTGCCGCCCGTCACCTTGTACACGCCCGTCGGCTTCCCGGCGAAGCCGTACGCCGCGCCGCCGTGCGTCTGCACGTAGTACAGCTGGTTGCCGATGAACGCGACGTCCGCCGGCCCCACCGAGTCGCCCTCGGGACCGGCGTTCGACGGCAGCCCGTCGGCGACCGTCGTCCGCGCGCCCGTCGCCGGATCGATCTTCGAGATGCGCCCCGTGAGTCCGCTGTGCGACTCCTGCCCCTCGATGGTCACGACCGTGTCGCCGCCGCTCCCGGCCTCCGCGACGTAGATCATCCCGTCGGGGCCCATCTTCATGCCGCGTGGGCTCAGCAGCCCCGTCGCCAGCGACGTGCCCGCGCTCACCGGCGACTTCGCCAATGCCGGCGCGGCGGCCAGCATCGACCCCATGACCGCCACGAGGACGGCCGCAAATAACAGTCTGATCTTCAACGCACTCCTCCGTGAGTAGCTGCTGCTCGCCAGGCGGTTTGAACAGTTTTGGTGATTATAAATGAGGAAATTCCGACGCGCACGCCCGCAAAGCCCCGCGCGGGCGAAATATCTGCCGAAATGGGGGATTGACTCCGAGGGCTACGCCTCGCGAGCGCTCCAGAGCGTCTGGTAGTGGCCGCCGTGGATCGCCTCGACCGTCGCCGCGCGCTCCCGCGTCATCAGGTCGCGCAGCGCTTCGTCGCACGTCTCGCGCGCGCCCGCGAACCCCGAGCCGGTGATCCGGTCGACGATCTTCGCCCAGATGCCGCTCTCGCGCAGGTAGCCGATGCTGTGCGGCCAGTAGAAGAACTTGAAGCTGTCTGGCAGCCCCAGCGACGGCCGGTGCTGCCCGAGCCAGAAGAATCGCTCCTGCACCGAGCTCACCGGGTCGACGATCGCCACCATCGGGATCTCGCGGCCGTCGTGGCGTGTGTCGATCAGCAGCCGCTCCGGGAACAGGCGGAAGCTGCCCGCGAACACGTCCGCGCTGCCGACGATGCCTTCGATCTCCGGGAGGTCCACAAGCAGTCCGTTTTCCGTATACATACCCCACCTCCGATCAGGCAGGACGCTCCCTCGTTCTAAATCAGCGAGAGGGACGGGGCAAGCCCCGCCCCTCCGCGCGCGTCAATCAACCAGTTCCCCCTCTCCCCTTGTGGGAGAGGGGGCCGGGGGTGAGGGCCGCCTCCAGCTCCCTAGTACATCGGCGGCGCGCCCGCCGGCATCCCCGGCATCCCGTCCTTCTTCTCCGGGATGTCCGTCACCAGGCAGTTCGTCGTCAGCACCATGCCCGCGATCGAGATCGCGTTCTCGAGCGCCGCGCGCGTCACCTTCAGCGGGTCGATGATGCCCCTGGCGATCATGTTGCCGAACTCGTCCTTCGCGGCGTCGTAGCCCTCGCCGACCTTCATGCCCTTGACCTGCTGCACGATGACCGAGCCGTCCTTGCCGGCGTTGATCGCGATCCGCCGCATCGGCTCCTCGAGCGCGCGCCGCAGGATCGCCGCGCCCGTCTGCTCGTCGCCGTCGAGCTTCACCTTGTCCAGCGCGCCGATCGCGTTGATCAGCGCCACGCCGCCGCCCGACGACGATGCCCTCTTCGACCGCCGCGCGCGTCGCCGAGAGCGCGTCCTCGACGCGGTGCTTCTTCTCCTTCAGCTCGACCTCCGTCGCCGCGCCGACCTTGATCACCGCGACGCTGCCCGCCAGCTTGCCGAGCCGCTCCTGCAGCTTCTCGCGGTCCCAGTCCGACGTCGTCGTCTCGAGCGCCGTCTTGATCTGCTTCACGCGGCCCTCGACGTCCTTGCCCTTGCCGCGGCCCTCGATGACCGTCGTGTTCTCCTTCGAGATGATCACGCGCCGCGCGCGGCCCATGTCCTCGATCGCCACGGAGTCGAGCTTGCGCCCCAGCTCCTCGCTGATCACGGTCGCGCCGGTCAGCGCGGCCAGGTCGCCCAGGTTGTCCTTGCGGCGGTCGCCGAAGCCCGGCGCCTTCACCGCGACGACGTTGATCGTGCCGCGCAGCTTGTTCACCGCCAGCGTCGCCAGCGCCTCGCCCTCGACGTCGTCGGCGATGATCAGCAGGTTCTTGCTCACCTGCAGCAGCCGCTCGAGCATCGGCAGGATGTCGGTGACCGCGGAGATCTTCTTGTCGGTGATCAGGATGTACGGGTCGTCGAGCTCCGCCTCCATCTTCTCGTTGTTGGTGACGAAGTACGGGCTGATGTAGCCGCGGTCGAACGCCATACCCTCGACGTACTCGACCTCCGTCGCGATGCCCTTCGACTCCTCGACGGTCACGACGCCGTCCTTGCCGACCTTCTCCATCACCTCGCCGATCAGCTCGCCGATCGTCGCGTCCGCGGCGGAGATGGCGGCGACCTGCGCGCTCTGCTCGCGCGTCGTCACCGGCTTGGCGTTCTTCTTCAGCTGCGCCACCACGGCCTGTCCGGCCGCCTCGATGCCGCGCTTGATCGCCATCGGGTTCGCGCCCGCCGCGACGTTCTTCAGCCCCTCGTGCACAATCGCCTGGCCGAGCACCGTCGCCGTCGTCGTCCCGTCGCCGGCGATGTCGTTCGTCTTCGACGCGATCTCCTTCGCCAGCTGCGCGCCGATGTTCTCGAACGGCTCGTCCAGCTCGATGTCCTTGGCGATCGTGACGCCGTCGTTCGTGATCGTCGGCGCGCCGAACTTCTTGTCCAGCACGACGTTCCGCCCCTTCGGGCCGAGAGTGATCTTGACGGCGTCGGCGAGAGCGTCGATGCCGCGCATCAGTGCGTGACGGGCGTTCTCCTCGAAGAGCAGCTGCTTGGCCATGTGGCTACCTCATCCTTTTGTGCAGTGTCGCTGGTGTGTATTTGGACTCTAGCACTCTCCGTCCGGGAGTGCTAACGGGAGTTTAAGGCACCCGCCGGGCACGATCAAGGGAGATGGTAAGCGCGAAGCTGAGGTGGTGGTTGATCCTGATCCCGAAACGACAGCAACCAACAGGCAGAGGACGGACAGGGGAGTCGATGCTGTTATGTCGAGTTCTCGCCAGTCGCCAACTTCGCGAGCCGCGGCGCGTACGCAAGTATCGCGAGCACGGCGAGCGTGTCAACCACCTCGATCAAGACCACCAGGAATGGCATGGGCTGCGCTGGGTCGGGAAAGAAGTGGATCAGGTCGAAGAGGCACATGACGGCGAACATCGTGTTGACAACCGCCATCCAGAGGAGCGTCCTCAGCCCAATCCTCTCTTTCCACAGGACAATGCCGAGCCCAATCATCGAAACCAAAACGAAGACGATGTAGGCGTTGTACTCCCAGAACTTCACGCGTCCCATGTAGGAAAAGTCGCGCGTGTCCACATTCCCCCATGGCTCAAGCGCAACGAAGACGGCGACGACGAGCCAGTACAGACCGGCGACCACACGGTGTGACGGCGGGACGTTCAAATCACGCACATCTCATCCTCCAAACCAGGCCGCCCGGCCGCCTCAGGTGGGGGCGCCGCTCTCGACAGCCGCGATCTTCGTCCGCGCCGCATCGGCCATCGCGACGAGCTCGAGTTCGAGCGCCTGCGCAACGTCCCGCACGTTAATCATGCCGAGCAGGTGCCACGGTCGCTCCCGCTCCACGACCGGCAGCCGGGAGACCCTCGCCGATGTCATCCGCAGCAGTGCGGCATGCAGATGTTCGTCGGGATAGGCGACCTGCAGATCCGTCGTCATCGCAGCGGATACCGAACAAACGTCGTCCTTATGAGCGCGCAATGCGTCCGACACGGTGAACATGCCGACGAGCCTACCCGCATCGACGATCGCGAGCCCACGCACGTCGGCCGCGTCCATGCGTTCCTCGGCGGCCTCGATGCTGTCGCCGGGCGCACCGGCCACTACTCCGCGCCGCATCGCGCCGCCCACACTGATCGCCGTGATCAGCGGCACGTTGTATTCGCCACGATGGGCCGGTGAATCCGCTCGCGTCGGTACCTGGCTCTCGTAGATGCGGATGTCACCGGCGACGAGGTAGGCGATACTCGTCGCGATCATCGCTGGCACGAGCATCGAGAACTCACCTGTCATCTCCGCGACCATCAGCATCACCGCGATCGGCGCTTTCGCCACGCCGCCGAAGAGCGCCATCATGCCGACGATCACGAACGGCGCGGGCGTGTCCGGCATCCACGGGACATGCGTGTGCAACGCGCCCCAGATGCCGCCGCCGAGCATGCCGCCGATGAACAGGCCCGGCGCGAACACGCCGCCACTCCCACCGGAACCGATCGTCAATGACGTCGCGATGATTTTGAGCGCCACGAGCGCAAGCATCGTCCCGGTCGCCAGCTCGATCGTGTTGCCGTCGATCCCGAGCTGAATCCAGCCGTATCCCATCGACAGCACCTGCGGAAACCACAACGCGATCACGCCCACGCAGAGACCACCGATCGCGGGTTTGAAATGCGGCGGGATGCGCAGGCGATGAAATGCGTCGCGGGCGGCGTAGAAGGTCTTTGCGTAAGCAATGCCGCCCACTCCGGCGGCAAGTCCGAGCACGACGTACCACATCAGCGACTCGGGCTGCGTGAACGTCAGCCCGTGGGTATCTCCGAACACCGGGGTCCAGCCCGACCAGGCGCCGAAGATGGCATACCCGATCACTGAGGCGATGAACCCCGGAATGATCGCATCGAGCTCGAAGTCGCGAATGTACAGGATCTCCGCAGCGAGGATGGCGCCGCCGAGCGGTGCCTTGAAGATGGCGCCGATGCCGGCGCCCATGCCGACCGCCACAGCGATGCGCCGATCATGCGGCGTCAGGCGGAACGCGTCGCCGAGCCACGAGCCGAAGCCGGCCGCGATCTGCGCCGTCGGGCCTTCGCGCCCGGCACTCCCCCCCGAACCGATCGTGATGGCGGAGGCGATCAATTTGATCGGTGGGATGCGGCTGCGAATGCGGCCACCCTTGCGGTGGAATGCATCGATCGCGGCGTCGGTGCCGTGCCCCTCGGCCTCCGGCGCTAGGGTGTAGACGATGACCCCGCTCAACAGCCCGCCCAGCGCGACGATCGCGGGTAGCAGCCAGCGGTGGCCCGCACTCGTGACGATCGTCGCTCCCTCGCCAGCCGCCACGGGCGGCGTCAATCCGGCCATGCGACCGAGGAACAACCGCGTCGACAGGTCGATCGCTTCAAAGAACGCAATGGCGCCGAGGCCCGCCACGACGCCGATCAGTACGCCGAGTACCATCCATTTCTGGAAGTAGCCGCCCAGAACCCGGGCACGCCAGTCGACGCCGAGCAGCGACCGCATCGCTCCCGCAATGGCGACGCTCATCGCGAGGGCTCGCGCAGCATCGCCATCAGCGCGTCTTCGTCGTGGAGTGCACTGCCGGTCTGCGGCCCGTCCAGGCCGCCAACCAGGGCGGCCGCGAGGATAGCAGCAAGGAACAATGCCGCGCGCCTTTCGATGACGGTCGTCACGCGAGACGCTCCATATAGCCGCTGGAGCTGGCGTGCCACCTCATCACGCTGGGACTCGAAGATGGACAGCGCCGCGGCCTGAAAGTCGCGGTTCACTCCGAAAAGCGCGCTCGTGTAGCAGCGAAACAGGTCGGGCGACGCTTCCGCGAGCGCGAGCTGGCGCCGAATGAGCCGGCGCAACACCCCATTGGGTTCGCGGCCGGAGCCCGGTAACACCTGGCCCACGTCGCTCTGTTCCCGCAACTCGGACAGCACCGCTAGGAACAGGTCGCTCTTACTCGCGAAGTACAGGTAAACGGTGCCCTTGGCGACGCCCGCGTTCGCCGCGATGTCGTCTACGTTCGCCTGATCAAAGCCGACGCGGCTGAACAGCGCCGCGGCGGACGCAATGAGTCGTGCGCGCTTCGCGGGGTCGTGACTGGCTGACTGGACAGTCATTCTTCCGTAAGAATACACCCACAGGGATTCCGCGCAACCCCTGTTCCCCCGCCACCCCTAATCCGTGCCTATTCCCCCCGGCGTACGCTCGCCCTGCTTCGCGTCCCTCGCGCCGCATCGGTCGTGCGCGCCTGAGCCGCCGCCGTGGTCGGCCTTCCTGCGCCCGCCCCGGCCTTATTCGATCGTCAAACCCGCTGCGGGCGGATCTGAACCCGGCCGAAGGCGCCGGCGGTACGCTCTCGCCGGGAGTCCGCCCCGTAAGCATGATGAGCGCGTTCGAAAGTTCTTCGAGCGTGTATGGACCCTGACCGCGGTGGTTCCTCAGCGCCTCGAGGTCGACCGCGTAGACGTTGCGCCGTCCTTCCCGCCGCCGCGTGACGATCGCATCCTGTTCGAGTGACCGCAGGATCGAGAGGGTGGCGCGATCGCTGATGCCGACCTCGTCCGCGATCCTTCGAAGCGTCGAGCGCGGGTGCTCGATGACGTTGATCAGCACCAGCGCGTCGTTCGTCAGGAATGACCACCTCCGGATGTTTGTCACATATCGCCTCTTGACATCTGCCAATCGTGGAACTACGATGCTCGCACTCAAGTTCCGGAATCGGCAGTCTCGCGTCATGGTTCGCGCGTCGGATGACGAGCCATTAGAAGTCGTGACGCGTGGGTTTGTCAACAGGCGGAGCCTGAGCCGCGAGAAGGTAATGCGAGCAGGAACTCGCAGCTGATCTCGCTCATCGCGTGCGGAGGCGGGGCCGCGCAAGATGACGAGCCCGGTTGCGACAACACCTTGGTCGCATGCCAGTTGCGCAAGCGTCACCGGCGTGCTGTACGGACGTCAACGCCGGGACGCTAGCGCAATCTACTCAGCCCCCACGCGAACCCGCCTCTCACCTTACTCTTGTGTCGTCGCCTTCCTCTGCGGCATCTGCGCAATCTGCGGTTCCCCCGTCGCCCCTCGCCTGCAATCCCTGTTCCCCCCGCCACCCCTAATCTGTGCCATCTGTGCAATCTGTGGTTCCCCGTCTCCCCCGCAGTGACACGCCCGCTTGGAGTTCGCCCGCGGCTCGCCGTACCGTCGCCCCATGCCACGCACAGGACCACGCACCCCCGAGGGAAAGGCCGTCGCCAGCCGTAACGCCGTGCGTCACGGCCTCTACAGCGCCGCCGTCGTCGTCGCCGATGAGATGCTCGCCGACTGGCAGGCCTTCCTCGAAAGCTTCCTCGCCTCCCTCGAACCGCGGGCCGGTGCCGAGACCGAGCTCGCCTGCCGCGCCGCCTCCCTCCTCTGGCGCCTCCGCCGCGTCCCCGTCGCCGAGGCCAACCTCACCGCACGCGACGCCGCCCGCGAAGCCCGCTACGCCGAGCGCCGCGCCCGCATCCGCAACGACGGCAAGGATCTGGAGTCGCCCGAGACCTACTACGCCAGCGTCCTCCCCGCGCCGGACCCGGGCGAGCCGCCGCCGCTCCCGCTCCCCGAGGTCGACCACCTGGAGACCGTCTCCCGCTACGAGTCGCGCCTCAACCGCCAGCTGCTCCGCATCTTCCACCAGCTCGACGTGCTTCAGGGCCGCCGCCGGAACCGCCGCGTCTCCCTCGCCCGCGTCGACGTCCCCGCCACTACGGAGAAATAAAAAGTGGCAAAACGAAATCCCCGCTTCGCAAATTCAGCGCGTCAGCATTCGTTCCCCCTCGCCCCTTGTGGGAGAGGGGGCCAGGGGGTGAGGGCCCGCGCGCTCGCCGCTCGCGCGTGGCGACTGTACTCTGACCGCATGAAGCTCGCCGCCCTCAAGACGCGCGCATGCGCCGCGATCGACGCCAGCTCAGCGCGAACTGCTCGAGCTGAGCCTGCGCATCCACGACCACCCCGAGGTCGCGTTCGAGGAGACGCAGGCGTCGGCGTGGCTCGTCGAGTTCCTGCGCGGCCACGGGTTCGACGCAACGCTCGGCGTCGGCGAGCCTGCCGACGGCCTTCCGCGCCGTCGCTGGCAGCGGCCTGCCCGCGAGGCGGCTCGCCCACCGTCGCCATCCTCGCGGAGTACGACGCGCTGCCGGGCATCGGCCACGGCTGCGGGCACAACATCATCGCCACGACTGCCGCCGGCGCCGGCATCGGCGTCGCGGCGGCGCTCGCCGAGCTGGCCGGCTCGGTGCACGTCATCGGCACGCCGGCCGAGGAGGTGTACGGCGGCAAGGCGATCATGATCCGCGAGGGCGCGTTCGACGGCATCGACGCCGCGATCATGACGCACCCCGGCACGCGCGACACCGTCTACGTGAAGGCGCTGGCCTGCGCCGAGCTCGCGGTCGAATACCACGGGCGCGAAGCGCACGCCGCCGCGCAGCCGGAACGCGGCGTCAACGCGCTCGAGGCGCTGATCATCGCCTACAACGCGATCAACTCGCTGCGGCAGCACATGCGGAGCGGCGCGCGCATCCACGGCATCATCACCGACGGCGGCAAGGCGCCGAACATCGTGCCGGGCCACGCCGCCGCCAGCTTCCTCGTGCGCGCCGAGGACGACGCCTACCTGGCGGAGCTGAAGCAGATGGTCGCGCACTGCTTCGAGGCGGGCGCGGCGGCGACGGGCGCCCGGGTCGAGCTGCGCTGGAACGTCAACGAGTACGCCGCGATGAACACGAACGAGGCGATCGCGCACGCGCATCTCGCGAACCTCGCGGCGGTAGGTCGCGAGGTGCCGGAGTCCCTGGGGCCGCAGGGCATGGGCAGCACCGACATGGGCAACGTCAGCCGCATCGTGCCCGCCATCCACCCGGGCATCGCCATCGCGCCCTCCGACGTCAACAGCCACTCGCCGGAGTTCGCGGAGTACGCCGCGTCGGACAGCGGCAAGAAGGCCGTGATCGATGGCGCGAAGGCGCTGGCGATGACGGCGATCGACATCCTGGCGGACGGCGATCTCCGCGCGGCGATGCGCGACGACTTCGAGCGGATGCGCGCCGCGTCGGGCGCCGCATGACCGCCCTCGACGCCTACGACGACGACGAGGCAGCCGCGCTCTACGACCTCGTCTACGAGACGTACGACGAAGACCTGTCGCTGTACGAGGAGTTCGCCCGTCGCGGCGAGACGCCGGCGCTCGAGCTGGGCGCCGGCACCGGCCGCGTCGCGCTGCACCTCGCCCGCGCCGGCCTCGACGTCGTCGCGCTCGATTCCTCGCCGCGGATGCTCGCCCGCCTCGAAGCCGCGCTCGACGATGAGACGCGGCC
Source organism: uncultured Chloroflexia bacterium (assembly GCA_963840385.1). Taxonomy (GTDB): domain Bacteria; phylum Chloroflexota; class Dehalococcoidia; order DSTF01; family JACRBR01; genus CAYJMJ01. Next base: position 40,904 of record CAWIYS010000008.1, read on the forward strand.
GCGCGTGCGCGTCGTCGAAGCCGACATGCGCGACTTCGACCTCGGCGGCGAGACGTTCGATCTCGTGTACTGCGCACTCGACACGTTCGAACACCTGCTGACGACCGACGACCAGCTGGCGACGCTGCGCTGCGTCGCGCGCCACCTGTCGAAGGGCGGTGTCTTCGTCGCCGAGTTACGCTCGCTGACGGCAGTCGACTGGAGCGACGAGCCATCCGCGCTGCGGCTCGAATGGCTCCGTCCCGATCCGGCCGGTGGCGGCACGGTCGCAAAGCTGTCCTCGGTCGAGGTCGTCGCGCGCGCGGCAGTTGACGACGTCCACGCTCATCTTCGACCGCACGTCGGCCGACGGCGTCGTGCACCGGCGCACGCTCGAGGTGACGCTCCGGGTCACCGGCAGGTTCGAACTGGAGCTGCTGCTCGAGCGCGCCGGGCTCGAACTGGCGGCCGTGTACGGCGGCACGGACCTCTCGCCCTTCACCGACGCCAGCGATACGATGGTCATCGTCGCGAAGCTGGAGGGACCATGACGTGCTCATAGCGCTCGACGCGATGGGAGGCGACCACGCACCGGCCGAGATCGTGGCCGGTGCTCTTCTTGCCCGCAACGAGCTCGGCATCGAGATCGCGCTCGTCGGCCCGCGGGAGATCATCGCCACCGAACTCGCCCGCCACGGCGAAACGCCGAGCGGCATCGAGATCATCCACGCGTCCGAGGCGATCGCCATGGACGAACATCCCGCTCAGGCCGTACGTACCAAGCGCGACGCGTCGATCAACGTGGCAATGGGCATGGTCAAGCGCGGCGTCGCCAGCTCGTTCGTCTCCGCCGGCAACACGGGCGCCGTCATGGCGGCGGCGCTGATGACGCTCGGCCGCGTCCACGGCATCGAGCGCCCCGCGCTCGGCACCATCGCGCCGTACACAGAGACAGGCGTACTCGTGCTCGACGTCGGCGCGAACGCGGACGTCCGGCCGAACTACCTGGTGCAGTTCGCGCAGATGGGCTCCGTGTACGCCGAGCGCGTCATGGGCATCCGCAACCCGCGCGTCGCGCTGCTCAACATCGGCGGCGAGGAGACGAAGGGCAGCGAGCTGATGCAGGACGTGCACGGCCGCCTCGCGCAAGGCCAACGTCAACTTCGTCGGCAACATCGAGGGCGGCGAGGTGCACTTCGGCCGCGCCGACGTCGTCGTGACGGACGGCTTCACCGGCAACGTCGCCGTGAAGGTCACCGAGGGGGCGTCCGACTTCATCTTCCACGAACTGCGCGCCGCCCTCACGTCGAAGCTGCGCTACAAGCTCGCCGCGATGGTGCTGAAGCCGGCGCTGCTGAAACTGCGCGAGAAGATGGATCCCGGGACGTACGGCGGCGTGCCGCTGCTCGGCGTCAACGGCATCGTGATCATCGCGCACGGCGCATCGGACCCGCGGGCCGTGCGCAACGCACTTCGCGCCGCGAACGAGGCCGCATCCTCCGGCATGCTCGATGCCATCCGGTCGCTGGCGAAGAAGTGATTTGGATGTTGGGGGTCGCTGCTAGATCGCGCCGATCTCCCGCAGTCCACCGATGTCGTCCCACGTGTACCCGAGCGACAGCAGGATCTCTTCCGTGTGCTGGCCCAGTTCGGGGGCCGAGGGAGCGGCGCGTGCCGGCGTCTCGCTGAACCGCCACGGGAAGCCGACGATCTGCGTCGGCCCGTTCGAGGGATGCTCAACCGTGAGCAGGTAGCCGTTCTCGAGCGCCTGCGGGTCGCGCACGAGGTCGGCGTAGCCGGCGCACGGCGCGCAGATCATGTCGTGCGCCTCCAGCACCGCGATCCACTCGTCCGTCGTCTTGATCGTGAACTTGTCATCGAGCAGAGCGTAGAGCGTGTCCAGGTTCTTGAGCCGCACGAGCGCGTTGTCGAAGCGCTCGTCGTGCTCCAGCTCCGGCATCTCGACGGCCGCGCAGAGCGCCGGCCAGCGGTCGTCGCCGACGCCGCCGATGACGGCCCAGCCGTCCTTCGTCTGGAACGTGCGCCAGATCGTCGGCAGGTAGGGGTGACCGCGGCCGGCTCGCCGCATCGTGCCGCTCAGCATGTAGTACTGCAGCTCCCATGCCTGCAGCGCGATCGCCGAGCCGAACAGCGACGTCTCGACCTTCTGCGCCACCCCCGTGGTCTCGCGCGCGTACAGCGCGGCGATGATCGCGACCGCGAGGTTCATCGCACCGACGTAGTCAGCGGCGGCAACGCCGGCGGGCAGCGGTCCGCCGTCGGCCTCGCCGGTCATCGACATCAGCCCGGAGCGCGCCTGCGCGGCGATATCGAACGCCGGGTGGGTGGCCTTCGGCCCGGCGGGCCCCCAGCCCGAAGCGTGCGCGTAGATGATGCGCTCGTTGAGCTGGCGTACATCGTCGTAGCCCAGACCGAGCTTCTCCATAACGCCGGGGCGGAAGTTGTGGACCATCACGTCGACCGTGGGGATGATCCGCCGAACGATCTCACGCCCCTCGTCGGTCTTGAGGTGGACCGTGATGCTGCGCTTGCCGCGATTGTGCGCGAGGAAGTAGCCGCTGAGCCGGTCCGGCCCCCACATCGCCAGCAGCCGGCCGAAGTCGCCGAACATCGGCGGCTCGACCTTGATCGACCTCGGCGCCCATGTCGGCCATTACCATCGTGGCCTGCGGCCCTTGCTGGAACACGGTGAAATCGAGCACCCTGACGCCGTCGAGTGCGCCTGCCATAGCCCCTGGCCTCCTTGTCGTGACTTCGGGCGCCATCGTACGCCATCGGGCGGCCGTGGGGGAACGTGCCGGACGCGGTACGCTGCTTCCATGCCCGAAATACCCGACCTCGAAGCGATACGGTCGTTCCTGAACAGGCGCATCGTCGGCGTCGAGATCACCCAGGCCGAGACGCTGATCCCGCACGTCGTCCGCACGCCGCGCGCCGACTTCGAGGCGGCGCTCACCGGCAACCGCTTCGCCGAGATCACCCGCCGCGGCAAGTTCCTCCTTTTCCCCCTCGTCGACGACAGCGTGCTCGTCATCAACCCGATGCTCACCGGCCGTTTCCAGTACGTCCAGTCGGCCCAGAAGCAGCTCGCGAAGACGTGCTTCATCATCACGTTCGAGGACGGCTGGCAGATGCGCTACTCCGACCGGCTGCTGATGGGCAAGATCTATGTCGTGCCCGATCGACGGGCTCATGTCCGTGCCGATGTTTGCCGAGCTGGGGCCAGAAGCGCTCGACGTCAGCGAGGACGAATTCCGCGCGCGTATCCAGAAGTACCGCGGCGCGATCAAGAACGTGCTCACGAACCACAAGTTCGTCGCCGGCATCGGCAACGCCTACTCCGACGAGATCCTGTTCGAAGCGGGCATCGCGCCATTCCGCAAGCGAACGGATTTGTCGGACGAGGACGTCGGCGCGCTGCACGCCGCGATCCACAAGACGATGGACCGCTCCATCCCGATCGTGAAGGCGAAGTTCGCCGAGGGACTCAACTACACCGAGTGGCGCGACCACCTGAAGGTGCACCGCAAGGGCGGCGGCAAGAACAAGGACGAGGGCCGCTGCCCGCGCTGCGGCACGCACATCACGGAGATATCGCCGAACCAGCGCGTCACGAGCTGGTGCCGGACGTGCCAGAAGTGACGTCGATCGCGATCACCAACGTGCGCTCGTACGCGGATCCCGAGAAGTCGTGCTGGCTGCGCGTTGAGAACGGGCGGATGCAGACGATGCATCTCGACGAGGCATCGCCGGCCGAGCCGTCAGGCGACGAGATAATCGACGGCCGCGGCCTGCTCGTCGCGCCGGGTTATATCGACATCCACGTGCACGGCGGCGGCAGCTTCGACCTGATGACGGACGATCCCGAACAGGTGCGCGGCTACGCGCGATGGGCCGTGACGCACGGCGTGACGTCGTTCCTGATCAGCACGTCGGGCCGCGACCACGCCGAGATCCTGCACCGGCTGCGCGCGCTGGCGCCGGTCATCGGCAAGCCGGGGCCGGGCGAGGCGCGCGCGCTCGGCTTCCATCTCGAGGGGCCGTACATCAATCCCGTGCGCAAAGGCGCCTTCGACCCGCGCTGGCTGCGCCCGCCGAACGTCCGCGAGTACGAGGAGCTGTTCGAGGCCTCGGGCGGCACGGTGCGGCAGGTGACGCTCGCGCCGGAGCTGCCGGGCGCCGACGACCTCATGCGCGCCGTCGTCGAGTCGGCGCCGTCGCCGCGATGGGCCACACCGACGCGACGTACGAGCAGGCGCTGCGCGCGATCGACCTCGGGCGTGTCGCACGTCACGCACTGCTTCAACGCGATGCGCCCGTTCAGCCACCGCGATCCGGGCGTGCTCGGCGCGGTGATGACGTCGGACGCCGTGACGGCCGAGCTGATCGGCGACGGCGCGCACGTCGACTTCGCGGCGGCGCGGCTGCTCGCTGCGGGCGAAGGGCGCCGGAGAAGGTCGTGCTCATCACCGACGGCATGCCGCTGTGCGGCACGGCCGACGGCGAAGGCGAGTGGGAAGGCGTGCCGATCCGCGTCGAGGGCGGCAAGGCCGTGCGCGCCACCGACGGCACGATCATCGGCGGCACGACGCCGCTCGACCAGATCGTGCGCAACGCCGTCGAGCATCTCGGCGTGCAGCTCCAGGACGCGCTGGACACTCGCATCTGCGAACCCCGCCTCGGCTCTGCGGATGGGCGATGACTACGGCTATCTCGTGCCGGATTATGCCGGCCGACTTCATCCTGCTCGACGACGATCTGCGCGTCATGGAGACGTGGGTCGCCGGCGAGCGGGTCGTATCGGCGCGTAGCGCCGTCCGTGCGACCTCCCGACCTCCGACCGCCTACGTCGCCGGCGGGCCGCCGAAGCTGCCGGGCGCGTCGAGCTGCTCGAAGAGCTGGAACAGCACGCCGCCCGACGACTTCGGGTGGATGAACATCTCCTTCCAGTCCCACGACACCCTCGGCCCGCCGAACGGCTCGATGCCGCGCCCGCGCATCGCCGCCGCCGCGCCGTCAGCGTCGTCGACTTCGAGCGTGACGTGGTGCAGGCCGGGGCCGCGTTCGCGCAGGAACTTGGCGATGAAGCTGTCCTCGCCGATCGGCTCCAGCAACTCCCACTGCATCTGGCGCTGGCCGTCGGCGCCGGGCACGTCGAGCACGACGCCGGCGAAGCCCGCCTCGTCGTTGCGGAAGCGGCCGGCTTCCTTCCAGCCGAACAGCTCGGTGAAGAACGGCAGCTGGTCGTCGATCTTCCAGACGGCCATGCTGACGTGATCGACGCGCTTGATACCTATTCCCACCTGAACCCCCTGTAGTAGTCGCCTGGTTGCTGGTCACTGGTGACTGGGCACCGGCGGGCATATTGAAGCAGCTTTGACGTGCTGGGGCACGGACTGGTCGCCTGGTTACTGGTTACTGGTGCGGCCGCGGTTCACCGGCGATTGTTACGAATAGGGGCGACCGGCCGGTCGCCCCTACTGTGTTGGTTATGTCGAAGGCCTACGCCGACACCGCCTGTGGCTCCGGCGTCTTCGCCTCCGCCGAGGCCTTCGACAGGCGGAACCCTCCATCGGCGAAGTCCACCTCGACGATGTCGCCCTCGTGAAGCGGCCGGCGAGGATCTCCTTCGCGAGCGGGTTCTCGATGCGGCGCTGCACCGTGCGGCGCAACGGCCGCGCCCCGTACATCCGGTCGAAGCCCTCCTTTACGAGTTCGGCCTTCGCCGCAGCCGTCACCTGGAAGTCGACGCGCAGGTCGGACAGGCGTCCGCGCACTTCATTGAGCATCAGCTCGACGATCTGCGACAGCTCCTGCTCGGTCAGCGGCTCGAAGATGATGATCTCGTCGATGCGGTTGAGGAACTCCGGCCGGAACGCCTCGCGGAGGCCCTTCTCGATCTGCTCCTGCCGCTGCGCGCGCTGGCCGTCGTCCGCCGCGCGGCTGGTGACGAAGCCGAAGCGGCCCTTCGTCGTCCGAACTGGTGCCGAGGTTCGACGTCATGATGATCACCGTGTTGCGGAAGTCGACGGTGCGGCCCTGGCCGTCGGTCAGGCGGCCGTCGTCGAGGATCTGCAACAGCAGGTTGAACAGGTCCGGGTGCGCCTTCTCGATCTCGTCGAACAGGATCACGCGGTACGGGCGGCGCCGCACCGCCTCCGTCAGCCCGCCGCCCTCCTCGTACCCGACGTAGCCCGGAGGCGCGCCGACGATGCGCGAGACGGTGTGCCGCTCCTGGTACTCCGACATGTCGAGCCGGATCAGCGCGTCCTCGTCGTCGAACAGGTACCCCGCGAGCGCACGCGCCAGTTCCGTCTTGCCGACGCCAGTCGGGCCCGAGGAAGATGAAGCTCCCGATCGGTCGCTTCGGGTCCTTGAGGCCGGAACGCGCGCGGCGCAGCGCCTCGGACACCGCCTCGACCGCGCGATCCTGGCCGATGACGCGCTGGTGCAGCGCCTCCTCCATGTGGAGCAGCTTCTCCGCTTCGCCCTCCAGCATCCGGTTCACCGGGATGCCGGTGATCGACGCGATCAGCTCGGCGATGTCCTGCTCGGTCACGGTCATGTCCGTGGTGTGGGTCTTCTCCCATTCGGCCTTGGCGCCGTCGTACTCGCGCTGGATCTGCAGCACTTCCTGCTTGATGCGCGCCGCAGCCTCGAAGTCCTGGCGTCCGGCCGCCGCCTCCGTCTCCATGCCCAGCTCGTCGAGCCGCTTCTTGAGGTCGCGCAGCTCGGGCGTCAGCGACTGCTGCTCGATGACGTGCTTGCTGGCGGCCTCGTCGATGAGGTCGATGGCCTTGTCGGGCAGGAAGCGCTCGGTCACGTAGCGGTCGCTGAGGCGCGCCGCCGCGATGATCGCGTCGTCAGAGATCTGCACCTTGTGGTGCGCCTCATACTTCGGCCGCAGGCCGCGCAGGATCTCGATCGTCTCGTCCGGCGTCGGCTCGTCGAGGAACACCGGCGAGAAGCGCCGCTCGAGCGCCGGATCCTTCTCGATGTGCTTGCGGTACTCGTCGAGCGTCGTCGCGCCGATGACGCGCAGCTCGCCGCGCGAGAGCGCCGGCTTCATCATCGTGCTGGCGTCGATCGCGCCCTCGGCGGCGCCGGCGCCGACGACCTGGTGCAGCTCGTCGATGAACACGATCACCTCGCCCTCGGCGGTGCGGATCTCGTCCATGACGGCCTTCAGGCGCTCCTCGAACTCGCCTCGGAACTTCGAGCCTGCGACCATGGCGCCCATGTCGAGCGCGAGCAGCCGCTTGTCCTTGATGTTCTCCGGCACGTCGCCCGCGACGATCTTCTGCGCGAGTCCTTCGACGACCGCCGTCTTGCCGACGCCCGCCTCGCCGATGATCACGGGGTTGTTCTTGGTCCGGCGATTCAGGATCTGCATGACGCGCTTGATCTCCTGGTCGCGGCCGATCACCGGGTCCAGCTTGCCGTCGCGCGCGTACTGCGTCAGGTCGTGGCTGTACTTCTCGAGCGCGCCGTACTTGCTCTCGGCGGTCGGCGAGTCGACGCGCGCGTTGCCGCGCACCTCCTGCAGCGCGCGATAGATGCGCTCCTTGTCGATGTTGAACTCGCGGAGGATACGCGACGAGTCGCCCTCGCGTTCGTCGGCGATGGCGATGAGGATGTGCTCGACGCCGACGTACTCGTCCTTCAGGCGCTCCGCCTCGGCGTTCGCCGTCTCGAGCATCTTGACGATGCGCGGCGTCGTGTACACCTGCACGACGTCGTAGGCGAGCTTCGGCGAGCGCTGCGAGCGTGTCGGCGACGCGCTTCGTGAGCGCGCGCACGTCGACGCCCATGCGCGTCGAGGATCCTGCCGGCGAGGCCGTCCTGGTGCTGCAGCAGCGCGAGCAGCACGTGCTCGACGTCCCACTGCGAGTGGCGCTGCGTCCGCACCATCTCCTGCGATGCGGCGAGCACCTCCTGCGCCTGCTGTGTGAACCGATCCTGTCTCATCATGATGCTTGTCTCCTGGACGCTGCCTGCATCGTCCTATTCGTCCTGATTACTCCAGCGGCGCCGGCAGGCGCCGGTCGCGGAGGCGCTGCAGCTCGCGCGCGCAGCCCCTCGATCTCCGCCTCCATCTCCTGCATGCGGGCGTTCATGCGGAGGATCACCTCCACGCCGGCGAGGTTGACGCCGAGGTCGTTGATCAGCCGCTGCACCTGCCGCAGCCGCGCGACGTCGGCCTGCGAGTAGAGGCGGATGTTGCCGCGCGAGCGCTTCGGCTCGACGAGGCCGACGCGCTCGTACTGGCGCAGCGTCTGCGCGTGCATGCCGACGAGGCGCGCCGCGATCGAGATCACGTAACAGGGTTCGTCGAGTTCGTTCTCTTCCATTTCAGCCGTCCGATTCAGTACCGCGCCCACGTTATGACGAGCGTTTCAGATTCAATTCGGGATCCGTTTCGTAGTTTCGCCCGTTCAGACGCCGGTCTTGCTCAACTCCTCGAACAGGTGCTTCTGCTCGTCGCTCAGCTGCTCCGGCAGGCGGACGCGCACGCGCGCATGCAGGTCGCCCTTGCCCGTGTGGCCGAGCCGCGGCATGCCGAGCCCGGCGAGCTTGAAGACGCGGCCGTTCTGCGTCAGCGGCGGGATCTTCAGCATCACCCGTCGCGGTCATCGTCGGGCACCTCGACCTCGCCGCCGAGCACCGCCGTCGTCAGCGGGACGTCGATCTCCTCGTGCAGGTCGTCGCCGCGACGCTCGAAGCGCGGTGCGGCCGCACCGTGACGACGAGCAGCAGGTCGCCCTTGCGGCCGCCGCCGATGCCGGGCTGGCCCTCGCCGGCGACGCGCACCTTCGAGCCGCTGGTGACACCGGCGGGGATCTTCACCTCGAGCCGGCGCGGCCGCTGCACCTGGCCGGCGCCGTCGCACGTGTGGCAGATCGCGCCCGCGATCTCGCCGGCGCCGCCGCACGTCGGGCACGGCTCCTGCGCCGGCCATCTCGAGCGTGCGCATGCCGTGCCGTGGTACGCCTCTTCGAGCGTGACGTCGACGGGATGCTGCACGTCCTGGCCGTGGCGCGACACCGTGCGGCCGCGCCCGCCGCCGCGCCCGAAGACGCCGCCGAACAGGTCGCCGAGGTTGCCGACGTCGCCGAGGTCGAACTGCTGGAAGCCGCCGTTGCCGCCGCCGAAGCGGACGTTGCGGCGCCTCTGCATCTCCTCGATCTGGTCCGCCTGCTCCCACTGGTCGCCGTACTTGTCGTACTTGCGGCGCTTGTCGGAGTCGGAGATGACCTCGTAGGCGCTGTTGATCTCCTTGAACCTGGTCTCGGCGGCCTTGTCGCCGGGGTTCACGTCCGGGTGATGCTTGCGGGCGAGCTTGCGGTACGCGGACCGGACCTCCTTCTCGGAGGCGCCGCGCGGGACGCCGAGCACGCTGTAGTAGTCCTTCGCCATGCAGAGAAAGTCTAGCGAGCGGCGGACGCGCCTTGCAAGTTACAGGTACATTAAAGTTGATAGCAGGCGTAGCAAGCTCCGTGAGCCGACCAGCAGCCATGGACTGACGGCGCCGTCCGAGCCTCGAGCCGGCGCCTAATCTGCCGCCGCCGGCTTGCCGATCACGGTTAGCTCGAGCAGCTCGGCGACGTCGAACGTCTTCATCCGCTTGTCTTCGTCCGGCTCGACGGTCGGGATGCCGTCCTCGAACATCTGGATGCAGAACGGGCACGCGGTCGCGATGACCTGGGCGCCGGTGCCGTACGCCTCCTCGGTGCGGGCGACGTTGATGCGCTTGCCCTTCGAGTCCTCCATCCACATGTGGCCGCCGCCGGCGCCGCAGCAGAACGCGTTCTCGCGGTTGCGCGGCATCTCGATGCGCGAGCCGCCGGGCAGCGCGTCGACGATGTCGCGGGGGCCGTTGTAGTTGCCGTTGTGGCGGCCCAGGTAGCACGAGTCGTGGTAGGTGACCGCCATCGGCAGGTCGTGCTTCGGCGTGAGCTTGCCGTCGTCGAGCAGCTTCGAGAGGAACGTCGTGTGGTGGATGATCTCGAAGTTGCCCTCGAACGCCGGGTACTCGTTCGCGATCGTGTTGAAGCAGTGGGGGCAGTTGGTGATGATCTTCCGCACGCCCTTCGCCTTCAGCACCTCGATGAGCGACTTCGCCTGCTCCTGGTAGAGGTACTCGTTGCCGAGGCGGCGCGCCGGGTCGCCGGTGCACTGCTCCTCGTCGCCGAGGCAGCCGTAGCTGACGCCAGCCTCCTTCAGCAGCCGGGCGACGGCGCGCGTGATCGGGATGTTGCGGTCGACGAGCGCGCCCGAGCAGCCGACCCAGTACAGGTACTCCTGCGTGCCGTCGAACGCCGGCACGTCGAGCCCCTCCATCCACGATGAGCGGGTGTGCGGCGTGCCGCGCCACGGGTGGCCGCGCTGCTCGATCTGCATGAGCGTGGCGGCCGCCGTCTCCGGCATGTTCGCCTCGTTCATCGTGAGGAAGCGGCGCATGTCCTGCAGCGCCGGGATGTGCTCGATGAACACCGGGCACTGGTACTGGCAGGCGCCGCACGTCACGCAGTCCCAGATCGGGTCGAAGCCGACCTGGTCGATGAGCGTGATCTCCTCGACGGCCGCCTTGCCGTCGCCGTTGCCATCGACCTTGTAGCCGGGCTTGAGCGCGCCCCAGACGAAGAGCGGCGGCGGGCCGTTCTTCTTGACCTCGCGCTCGATGGAGTAGCGCATGTCGTGCATGATCTTCTTCGGCGAGAGCTCCTTGCCGGTGAGGAACGCCGGACAGTTGATCTCGCAGCGGCCGCACTCGGTGCAGGTGTACGGGTCGAGCATCTGCTTCCACGTGAAGTCGAAGACGGTGCCCGCGCCGAAGCGCTCGAGGTTCTCGAAGTCGGTGATCGGCTGCAGCTGGCCCGTCGGCGCGATGCGGCGGAAGGCGACGTTGAACATGACGGTCAGCACGTGCGAGTGCTTGCTGTACGGCAGGTAGTTGAGGAACGCGAGGAAGTCGACGAGGTGGGCGTACCACCAGAAGTCGAGCATGCCCTGCATGGTGCCCTGCGACAGGCCCATGCCGTCCCAGACGCGCGAGAGGCCGTAGGCGAGGAAGCTCCAGCGCTCGCCGCCGACGGGATCGACCATGATCTCGAGGCTGTTGGTGAAGATGTCGCTGACCATCATGACGACGATGAAGCCCAGGATCAGCCAGGCGTCCATGTTGAACGTCATGCGGGCCGGCTTCCAGAAGCGGCGCTGCCAGGCGGCCATCGCGCAGCCGACGAGCACGAGGATGTTGAACACGTCCATCGGCGCGCGAATGGCGATGTCGTAGTACTGGCCGCCAAGGTGTTCGAACGAGATGTCGGAGTTGAAGCCCTTGAGGAGGAAGTTCAGCGTGCGGATCTGGAGGACGAGGAAGCCCCACCAGATCATCGTGTGGAGCATGCCGCTGTACCAGTAGCGCCGCCGGGCGACGCGCGCGTTGCCGAGCAGGTATGGGACGAGCGACGCGATGCGCTGTCAGCGGCTGGTCGAACCGGTAGTCGCCCTTTGCGCGGACGAAGACCCGCAGCTTGAGGCTGACCGAGAAGGCGAAGAACGCGAGCGCGGCGGCGAATATGGCGAAGTAGATGACGTTGCCGGGGAGTTCGTGGCTTGGCACTGTGGGCCCTCCTGCATGGCGCCGCCGGGGGATGGCGTCAAGGCGGTGGGATCATATCTGTGGCGATTTGCAGCGGCAACAAGCGGCGGACCGTCCGGCCAGGGCGCGCCGAGGTGATACCTCCGGGATGCGCCACCGAGTCGATAATTTGCGAAGCGCGGATTTCGTTTTGCCACTTTTTATTTCACCGTAGGCCGCGGACCCCAACGCGAGCGAGTTCGAGACGGCCATCCTGACACGGCGGCACGACGGCGGCGCTGTGAGGCCGTCGCGCACGGCGTGACGGCTCCAAGGGGGCGCGCGTCCGTCAGGCTGCGTGATCCAGTGCGTGGCATGGGGCGATGGTATGTCGAGCCGCGGGCGATGTCCTAATCGCCGTGTCACTCGCTACGGCGAGGGGCGGCAGGGGAAACAGGGATTTCGCGGATGACACGGACGGGAGGGTGGGGACCCGCGCTTGCGCGGACTTCGCAGGAGGCGAGGGCCTGTACTTCCAGCCAGACAGCAAGAGACCGCGACGGGGGAGCTATCGCGGTCTTCTGCTGTTCTTCTACGTATCAGGAGGTCACCCTCAGACTACCGCCGCACTATTTCGAACCTGTGAGACAGGTGTTAAATGAGTGTGAAACGGCCAAATCCGTTGTTGGCGGCGCTTTGGGGAACGGCCACCCGAGTGCCGCCGGCCGGCGATCAGCTACGCCAGCTCCTTCACCATCAGCACCCGGCCCGGGATGCCCGTGAGGCGCTCGTACGAGGGGTCCAGCCGCGTCTCGACGATGCGGTAGCCGTGCCGAGCGTAGAGGTGCTGGGCCGGGTTAATCGTCGTGGTCGTGAGCGCCATGCGGGGGAAGCGCTCGCGGCGGGCGACGTCCTCGGCGTGGCGGAGCATCGCGCCGCCGATGCCGCGGTTGCGGAAGTCGCGATGCACGTCCAGCTCACCGACGTACAGCGCATCGGGCGGATGCGGCATGTTGACGCGGTTCCGCGCGCGCTGGTAGCGCACGTACCGCCACAGCCCGCCCGGCCCGACGATCGCCAGCTCGCGGGCGACGACGCGCAGCAGTAACCACCGGCGTCAGCCGCGTGTCCTCGCCGGGCCGCCGCAGCTCGATGAGCCCGGCTGCTTCGCCGTCGACGACCGCGACTTCGGTGAGCCGCAGGTCGATGGCGAGCCCGTACCGCACGAACACCGCGCCAACCGCCCGCGCCTTCCGGGGATCCGGCACCAGCCCGAGCAGGTCGCGCGGCGGATCGTCGTAGAGGATCGCGATCAGCCGGTCGATGTCGTCGGCGGTCGCGGGGCGGGTGGTCACGTCGTCCATGCGGGGATCATCGCACGCGGAGCAGCCACACGTCAGCCCGCATCGACTGCGGAATTCGCAAGCGGACCGACCCGAGCTCGATGTCGCCCTTCACAACGCTTCGCCGACTCCAAAACAAATTGCTACGAATGGGTACAAAATGTACCGCTTCTTTATTGACAGTATCTAATCCGGACGCGCAATGTTCGCCCACCGGCGAGCGGACGCTTCCGCCGGTTCATCGCTGAGGACATCCGACAATCCGGGCCGGAGCCCGATCGTGTTGCCGCGCACACCGCGCGGTCTCAGATGCAACGACTCGCGGCCTCGTCATTAGCCCAGCGCAAGGAGGAAGATAGTGTTGCGGCGAATAGTCCTTCGTACCTCCGTCGTACTTGGTGTCGTGGCCCTCGCCCTGACTGGCAACGCTATGGCTCACTCGCCAAATGCTGGCGCCATCTTCGTTGGCAGCGACGGCCGGGCGCGCGTGACCAACACGACCGATGTCCCGTGGCGTTACATGATCAGTATCGAGCTGAGTCCGGGAGCCCTGTTGTGGGTGCCCGAAGGTAGTTGTTCTGGCGCCCTAATAAGCAAGCGGACGATTCTCACGGCTGGTCACTGCCTCTACAGTATCGACAAGGACGAGTGGGTTCCCGACGCACGCGTTGTTCCGGGTCGGGACGGAGGCTATGAGCCGTTTGGCTCTAAGACCGTGACCTCGTCGCTCCTTCTGGGTTCCCGATGAGTGGCGAACTTCGCATGATTACAATTTTGACATCGGAGTCATCAATCTGCCGGACGATGACCTCGGCAATGCGGTTGGCGGATACTTTCGGCTTGGGTACTACAGCGACACTTGGCTGGCCGGGCAGAACATCAATAGTGCTGGTTATCCAGGAGATAAGTACGATCTGCTGGGTCTATGCTATTGGTGCCAGCTTTGGATGACCACCGGCAACGTTCTCACCTTGACGAACCACGAGATAGGAAACGATCTGGACATATACAACGGGCAAAGTGGTAGTCCTGTTTATACCTTCGACGGAACAAATCGCGAGATTGCTGGCGTGGTGAGCCACTCCATCAGCACCGACTCGGCTCACAATTACGCGACGCGCATAACGCCGGACGTCGTTGACCTGATCACTGGTGGTAGCCTCGATGTGCCACCACTTCCGATGACTGACTGCGGCCTCCTTACCCTGACCGTGTCTCCATCTGGGAGCGGCAGCGTCTCGACACCTCCGGACACGAGCGCGGGGTGTCGAAATGGGGAACGCGCCGGTGGCACGGCGCTGACGATCACCGCCACGGCGTCTGACGGGTGGTACTTCAGCCATTACTCGGGAGATTGCTCGGGTGGACTGCCCGTTACGTCGTACACGATGCACGCAGGCGCCAACTCGTGTACAGCCAACTTCTCCAATTCTCCACCTGCCGTGCTTTACTCAACCGATTGCATGCAGAACGTCCTGCCGGCCAACGACGACGACTCCACTTCGGTGGTGCCGCTGCCGTTCACGCTCAATTTCTACGGAAACACGTACGGCGCGCTCTTCGTCAACAACAACGGCAACGTAACGTTCGATGCGCCGATGTACACCTACACGCCGTTCGGGCTGCAGGGCACGAACCGTGTGATTATCGCGCCGTTCTTTGCCGACGTTGACACGAGATCCTCGGGCACGAATCCGGTCACGTATGGCTGGGGGACGACGACGTTTGCTGGTCGGCCGGCGTTCTGCGTGGACTGGTTGAACGTCGGCTATTACAACGTTCACGAAGACAAACTCAACAGCTTCCAGCTGCTGCTCGTCGACCGGTCGGACATTAGCCCCGGCGACTTCGACATCATCTTCAACTACGACAAGGTTCAGTGGGAAACCGGCGATGCAAGCGGCGGCAGCGGAGGCCTAGGCGGCAGCGTCGCGCGCGCTGGGTACTCCAACGGCGTTAGCGAACTCGTTCGAGCTGCCCGGGTCCGGCGTGTCCGGCTACTTCCTCGATTCGGCTGGGACGGGACTGATCCACAACAATCGAGACTCCCTGCAGAATGGGCGGTACCAGTTCTTCGTCCGCAACGGGACGCCGCCGAGCGGCGGCACAATCAGCGGCCACGTGTTCGCCAACACGTCGAGCAGTCCGCTGGGCGGTGCGTTTGTGCAGGTGTGCGGTTCGGGCGGCGGGTGTAACACAACAACGACGAACGGTTCGGGCGAGTACACCGTCGGCGGGCTGGCAGCGGACACGTACAACGTGAGGGCGCTGCCGCCAGGCGGTACGAGCCTCCTTCCGGGGAGCATCGGTCCGCTGACGCTCCTCACGGACGGGACGCTGACGAATCAGGACATCACCCTCACCGGGCCGACGCCTTTGCCTCCGGGGACCGACATCACGCACATCAGCATCTCCGGCTCCGGCATTCCCGTGCTCTACTGGCATGGTGCTCTGCTATTAACCACGACTGGCTGTGCCGGAGGCTTGGCCACGTACGAAATGACCCTCAACGGCTCGGTGATTCGCAGCGGCGCGATGACGGAGGGGCCAGCTGGCGCCTACCAGGCGACGATACCGGAGCTCTACCCGAACACTGGTCAGGCGCTGGTGAGCATCCACATCGACTGCCCCGGCGCGGACCCTGACCAGAACATCGCGTTCAACGTGTACATCGATCCCAGCGGGACGGTGCTGACGCTCGGTGGCGATCCGGTCGAAGGTGCGACGGTAACGCTGTTCCGCTCCGACAGCTCCAGCGGCCCGTTCGATGCAGTGCCCAATGGTAGCGGCATCATGTCGATTGCCAACCAGTTGAACCCGATGACTACGGGACCGGACGGCCACTTCGGCTGGGATGTGATCGCGGGCTTCTACCGCGTGCGCGCCGAGAAGGAAGGATGCCTATCGGAAACCGGCGCACCGTTCGCCGAGACCGACGTCTTGACTATTCCGCCGCCGGCCACGGATCTGGAACTACGACTGGACTGCCAAGAAGTGGCGACGATTACGCCCACGCCCACACTCACTCCAACGGCTACCCATACGGCGACATCGACCGCCACCGTCACCCCAACCGCGACTCCCACGTTCTGCCCGGACGGGTACCCGCCGCGTCCCGTCGCCGACCCCTGCGGCACCCCCACCGCAACGTTCACGTCGACGAGTACTGCGACATCAACGTCCACCATTACGCCGACCCCGACGATAACGAACACGCCGACCGCCACCATGACGGTCACGCCACCCGGCCAGTGCCTGACCTTCGGTCAGAAGGTCGAGCTGACGGTCGGGATCATGAAGCGGCTCGGCGCACACGCGGGGCAGAAGAAGTACAAGGCGAAGTACGACGTCAACAACGATGGGGTGATCGACGCGCTCGATCTGTTGCAGGTCGCCAATACGCCGACGTGCCGACGCCACCATGATGACGACGATCGCGAACATCGAGGCGCTGACGACCACCGAGATGACCGTGAATCACACCGTGATTAGACGCGACGACTGACATCGCAGCCGTCGCGACCCGCGATCACGAACGCGGAGCCCGGACCATCGTCCGGGCTCCGTCTTTCTTCTCGGAGCGGCGCGGCGTCACTCGACCACGGTGGCGGTGAACGCGGTCGGCGGCTTCAGCTGCGTCATGCCGTTTGCCGTGCGGCCGTCGAACGACGCGGTCCACGTGAACGTTGACGCCTCGATGGCGCCGTCGACGCTGACGTTCGGGGGGCGGTCGTCGAGGCACTTGCGGACGTCCTCACGCACGGGGGTTACACGCGTCTCGCCGGCGATGGTGCCGGCGGCGCGGTCGTAGGTGCCGGTAACGACGCCGTCGAGCGTCAATCGCACGGTGCACTCCTTGAAGCGCGCCCACTCCGGGTCGTCCGCACCGTCGAATGTGGCTGCGAGGATCTGGCCGATCGGGAAGGCGTCGATGGCAATCACCATCGACCCGGTGACGCCGCCCGTGTCGGTGAACAGGACGATCTCGATCGAATGCTCGGCGATGGTGAGGCCGCTCGCGGCCATAACCGCGTCATCGAGTTCACCCCGCAGCGTGATGATGTTCGACGACGACGACGCGGTTGGCGCCGGCGTCGTCGCCGACGCGGCGGTTGTTGCGCTCGACGTGACGTTTGCGGCAACGGTCGCGACGGGCGCCGAAGCGGACGGCGATTCGTCGTCATCGCCGCGGATGAAGACGACCGCGCTGCCAACGCCGAGTGCGAGGCCGGTGGCGACAGCGCCGATGATCACCATCTTCGTGTACGTGATGTCACCGGCGAAATCGACGATGAAATCGCGGACGAATGCGAGAAGCCGGTGCATCCGCTCGAGGGCGAGCCTGAACGGCCTGCCAGCGGTGCGCAGCGCTCCGGCGAGAAGCTGAAGGATGCCGCCGCCCATGCACACAGTGTCAGGTGCAGCCGCGCGGCCCGACAGTACCGGCCGGCACCGAGTACGCCCCCGGGAGAGTTATGCCGTTCGGCGGTCAGGCGCTACACCCGGCGCGCCGTGCCGGACCTGATCTCGAACAGCTGCGCGGAGGCGGTGTACGACGGCGGGAAGCGGTCGGGGTCGGGGCTGGTGATCAGCACCTGGTCGGCGTCGATGGCGGCGAGGACGCTGAGGCGGCGCGACTCGTCGAGCTCGCTCAGGACGTCGTCGAGGAGCAGCAGGGGGCGCTCGCCGGTGCGGTCGCGCAGCAGCCTCGCCTCGGCCAGGCGCAACGCCAGCGCGGCGGTGCGCTGCTGGCCGCGCGAGGCGAACGCGGCCGCGGGCTCGCCGCCGATTGACATCGAGAGGTCGTCGCGGTGCGGACCGGAGAGCGTGACGCCGGCGGCGACGTCGCGCGCGTGCGTGGCGCGCAGCTTGTCGAGCAACGCGGCCGCGACGGCGGCCGGCGGCGACGCGGCGATACGCTCCGGCGGCCAGCCGTCGACGAAGCGCGGCGCGTACGCCAGCTCGAAGCGCTCGCGTTCGCCGCTGAGCGCGGCGTGCGCATCGGCCGCGGCGCGGGCGAGCGCGTCGACGGCGGCGGCGCGGGCGACGAGCAGCGTCGCACCGTCGCCGGCCAGCTCTTCGTCCCAGTAGGCCAGCTCGTCGCGGCCGGCGGCGCCGTCCTGAATGCGCTTGAGCAGCGCGTTCCGCTGCGTCACGAGCTTCGTGTGGCGCTGGAGCGCGCGCACGTACGCGCGGTCGACCTGCGACAGCATCACGTCGAGGTAGCGGCGCCGGCCGGAAGGCGAGCCCTTCACCAGCTCCATGTCGTCTGTCGTGAAGAGCACCGCCGTGATCGCGCCGACGACGTCCGATGCGCGGCGCGGCACGCCGTTGAGCTTCAGGCGCTTCGACGCGACGAGATTGCCGTGCGCGCCCTCGCGTCCGATGACGGCCAGCTCGACCGACATGTCATGCCCGCCGCGCTCGGCCACGCCGACGACGCGGGCGAACGGCTGCGGATCGTCGCGGGCGGACCAGGCGATGTAATCGGCGTCGGTTTCGGCGCGGTCGGAGCGGCCGGTGGCGAGCAGCGCGACGGCTTCGAGCAGGTTCGTCTTCCCCTGCGCGTTCTCGCCGAGGAACAGCACGGCGCCGGGCGCCAAATCGAGTTCCTGGCGCGCGTAGTTGCGGAAGTTCGTCAGCGAGAGGCGGCGGAGGTGCATGGGGGGAGGGTAGCGGGTGCTGGTTGGAGGTGGGAGGTCGGAGGTCGGAGGTCGGACGCGGGATAGGAGGCGCGGAAGTGCGGCAACCTGTCGTTCTACTGCCGCTGTTAGCCGATGACGCTGTGTGACCGCAGGAACGGGATCGCCGCCGCGACGGCGTCGGCCGGCTGCGTCTGGTTGATCTCGAAGACGCGCACGGCGTCGGGCGGCAGGCCGGCGGCGATGTACGACCAGTCGACGTCGCCGTGGCCGGGCGCGCGGTGGTCGCCGATGCCGTCGACGTCGTGCAGGTGCGCGCCGATGCACCGGCTGCCGTTCGTGTCGAGCCAGAGGTGCTTGTCGACGAGGCCGAGCCGCGCCTGCACTTCGGCGTGGCCGGTGTCGTGCCAGTAGCCGCCGACGCCGGACGGCAGCTCCTCGAGCAGCTCGCGACACTCCTCCGGCTGCGGGATCTCGTGGTAGTGCAGCCGGTTCTCGAGGCCGAGCGCGACGCCGGCGTCCTCGGCGTAGCGCGCCAGCTCGTCGAAGCTGCGCACCGCCTGCTCGAGCCACGGGCCGATCTGCTCGGCGCGGAGGCGGTGGCAGGTCTCGCGCAGCTCCTCGACGCGCCCGCCGTCACGCGTGCCCGAATCGAACAGCCGCCGCAGCTCGCGCTCCTCGTCGAACATCGCCGCGCCGATGCCGCCCAGGTGCACGACGACGAACCGCACGCCGGCGTGCCGCGCGAGGTCGATGCTGTGCTTCGTGTGATCGATGGCGGCGCGGTGCTCGTCGATCTCAGGCGACGCCAGGTTGAGCGAGCTGTTGCGTCGCCCGGCGTGGTCGATCGAAAGCGGCGCCGGCGCGTGGATCGACGAGAGGCGCAGATCCGGCGACGTCATCAGCCGCTCATACTGCGCGACCGGCGTCAGGTGGCTCACCTCGATCGCGTCGTAGCCGAGCGCGAGCGTCTCCTCGGCGAAGCGGTGCATGTCTTCGACGAAGCGTTCCTGCTGCGCCCACATGGTCGAGAGGGAGAGGGTCATGGCGTGAGTTTAGGTCCCCACGCGATCAAGGGGGAGGGCGTCTGTACAATCGCGCGGCGATTCATGGATACCCCCTTGATGCCCGGTTGCGTGCGATCAAGCTGGACATGCGGTTAATGAACAGACTCGTTCATCAACCCTTACAGGTAAGACGTTGCCCGCTCAGCGTAGCTCTCGCAGCTCTCCCCTGATCGGCACCGGGTCGGTGTTCCACCAATGAAGGTCTAGTGCCGGAATCCGCCGTGCTAGTTGACCGCCATGAGGGCAGGGTAGCGGCGGTGGTCGCGACCGACGAGAGGCTCGTCCGCCGGGGACTCGCCACCGAGTCAATCGGACTCGATGTCCCATGGTGCTAATCGAAGATACGACGTCGGGGGAAGTGAACGCCCGAACTGGCCGCCCGCAAACGCGAAGCTGAGACGTCACCTAGTCATTGGGAGCAACCAGTGTCCAGCGCCCGGCCCCAAACGATGCGCCGGTCCTTATTCAGCGGCGCCGCGGCCGTGATGAGGGTGATCGACTCCTCTGGAGTGGATGCCACGAGTTCGGTCCAATCGATCGCGTCCACGGCCGTGACCTTGTTGAATTCGACTTCGTACGCCAGTGTTCTCCCGTCGGACGTATTGAGCTGGATCAGGTCACCCAAGACGAGCTCCGACAGGCGGTAGAACACCGCCTGGGGAACATTGAGGTCGTCGTAGTCTCCCGCGACGATCACGTTACCGTGATCGGTTCCGGGAGTGCCACCCGAGTTGGGCCACTGCGAGAAGTCATACCATGCGACGTCGGAAGCGTTCCCGACCCGCGGCATGGCGCCATCCGATCCAACGACACGCACCACGAATGGTGCGTCGACGCCGATCCGCCTGATGACCAGATTGACGCCGAGAAACGGCTTGCGGACGGGATCTCCATGGCCGCGGGCAGCGAGGTCGGCCGCAGTCAGCGATTCTCCAGGGCTGAACTGGATCTTGCGACACGGCGGCGGCTTTGTCGCGACCGGCTCGATATCGGCAGTAGGCGCGCTCGTCGGCGTCGCGAGCGGTACAGACGTAGCAAGCGGCTCAGAAGGTGAGGTGGCTGGTGGCTGCGTTTCCTCCGCTTGCGGCCCGGCGGTGTTCGTTGCTACGAGCGTCAGTGTCGCAGACGAGGGGCTGTCAGTCGTCGAGGTTTCGGCGAGTGTGCGCAGCTGGTCCGTCGCATCGCCACACGCCGCCGATACTGCGGCGATGGCGGCGAAGCAAAGGACTGTGAACAGTTGTGGTCGGCAAACGCGCATGTTCCGTAATCCTTAGGAACCGGAACCGGAGTCTACTACCGACCATAGGCGCTTGCCAACTGAGGGCAACTGCCGCGCAGAGAGATCTCATGTCGGTTGTAACGCCCGAAGCATGATCGTGGCTAACGCACGATAGATGTGAGAGTCTTAGCTTCGGTTCTAGCCAATTGAGGCGGGATTGGATGTTGGACGTTAGAGGTTGGAGGTTGGTGGTCTGACGCTCGAACAACGGGCGCACTCGGAGCATCACACCGTGCAAAGCTGAAGCTCCGCCGCTACTGTTACGGCGTGGCGATCACGATCCGCACGGCCACGGCCGCCGACAGCGAACTGATCCGCGAGCTTGGCGTTCGCATCTTCACCGACACGTTCGGTCCGGGGAATACGCCCGAGAACCTGCGCGCCTACCTTGATACCGCGTTCTCGCCCGAGCGGGTCCGGGAGGAAGTTACCGATCCCGCTTCCCTGCACCTCATCGCGGAGGCCGATGGCACGGCCGTGGGATACGCCCGGCTACGCGCGGCTGATGGACCGCCGGAGGCCGCCGCCGAGCGCCCGGTAGAGTTGGTGCGCCTGTACGTCGAGCGCGCGCACCAGGGCAGTGGCGTCGCTGCGGCCCTGATGCAGGCCTGCCTCGATCACGCGCGGGACGCTGGCCACAATGTCATGTACCTGGGCGTCTGGGAGCAGAATCCGCGCGCGGTCGCGTTCTACCGGAAGTGGGGATTCGAGAAGGCCGGCGAGCACTCCTTCATGCTGGGCGACGACGAGCAGACAGATTGGCTGATGCGTCGCGGCGTGTGAAGTGGCGCGCGAGCCGCTCCGTCGCCGCCCGCTGCATCGGACCTCGATCGCGGGATCGGTGACCACGTGTCTGTAAAGACGAAGGTAGACGCTGATAACGTTCTGGACTGATCGACACGAAATCCAGCAAGAAGGCAGCAAGGAAAGCCAGCGTGGCGGTGAAGAAGAGCGACCCGCAGGGAGTCGAATCTGCGTCTCGACTGATAGACGCGAGAATCCAGGAGCTAGGCGACTGGCGCGGAGAGATGCTTTCCCGCCTCCGCGCGTTGATCAAGCAAGCCGACCCTGATGTCGTCGAGGAGTGGAAGTGGAGGGGGACACCTGTGTGGTCCCACGGCGGGTTGATCTGCACCGGCGAGACCTACAAGAGCGTCGTAAAGATGACGTTCGCGAGGGGTGCCTCGTTGGACGACCCCTCGGGTCTCTTCAATTCCAGTCTCGAGGGCAGGGTGAGGCGTGCCATCGACTTCCGCGAAGGCGACAAGGTGAACGAGAAGGCTCTGAAGACTCTGATTCGCGCCGCCGTGGCACGGAACTCGTCCGGGGCCTGAGGGACCCGGCTACTTCGTCGCTACCATCCGGCTCAGCGAAAGACGACGGTATGGACGCGGCATGTTCGCGTTAGCCGCTCGTGTCGCGATGCCGGCGATGTGCTACACCCACCGATCCGTCCAGCCGTCGTCCGGCTGATCCTCCGCGAACGGCCACGGCTCGCCCCAGCGGTCGCGGAACGCGACCTGCCGCACCGGCCGGCGGCGCACCGGGCCCGGGCGACCCATCGGATAGCCGACGGGGATCGCGCAGTACGCCTGATAGTCGTCCGGAACGCCGATCGCTTCGAGCACGGCAGGCGACAGCGCCAGCTGGAAGATCGATGCGCCGAGTCCGAGCGCCCGTGCTGCCAGCAGCAGGTTCTGCACCGCCGGGAACGTGCTGCCGCCGGGCGACGAGTGGCGCCCCCGCGCCCCGCACACGATGATCACCGCCGGCGCCTCGCCGATGTGGCGCGCGAGGTGCTCGGTCGACTTCAGCGACAGGCGCCTGGTGCGCGGCAGGTCGTCGATCAGTTCGGGACGCTCGGCCAGTTCTGGCTGGTAGCGCGACCACGCCTCCGTCGCCGCTTGCTGCATCCGCCCCTTGATGGCGGGATCGGTGACGACGACGAAGCGCCAGTCCTGCCTGTTCTGCCCCGACGGCGCGCGGATCGCCGCGTCGACGAGCTGGAAGAGCAACTCCTCCGGCACCGGGTCGGGCTTCAGGCGGCGCAGCGCGCGCGTCGTATACAACACCCGAAAGAACGCCGCCTCGTCGTCGTCTCGCGTCATCGAGCCCCCTGAGTCCGCGCGGTTTCCGCCGCCATCGCCGGCGGAAGGCTAAGCGAATATTTCGCGACGCGTCAACGAACTATGCCCGAGAGACCCGGACGCCGCAGGTTTGCCGCGTTCGCGCCGAATCTGAAGGTGTGAGTGTGCCCTCCGTCCGCGGTCACGATGACGATCGGTACTGGGTGCGGGACGCGTCACAACCTACGCTCGACGTGAGGAGATGCCGATGATCGCCGAGCCATACCGCGTGCTCGTCGCCGAGGACGTGTACCCGTTTCGGGCGACCATCGTGCGAATGCTGGAGCAGCTCGGCCTGACGTGCGTGGCCGTCGAAGACGGGCTGGCCGGCGCGGAACTGCTGGAGGACCTGTCGCAGCCGTTCCACCTCGCCATCACGGACTTCCGCATGCCCCGCGGCAGCGGCTTTCGCGTCGCCGAGGCGGCGCGCGCGCATCGCGGGCTCGCCTTCCCCGTGATTATGCAGACCGCCGAGTCGCAGTATCCCGACGTCTACAAGCGCGCCGAGGAACTGTCGGTCCACCTCATCGCCAAGGACGACATCGAACGGCTGCTCGTGCCGGCCGTGCGCGAAGCGCTTCAGTTGCCGGTCGACTGATCTAACTGCCGCCCAACTCAGCGAACAGCAGCGCCTCGGCGAGGGTCATCCGCTCGAGGTCGGCGAGGTCGACGCTCTCGTTCGGCGCGTGGATCGTCGATTCGCTGTCCGCCGCGCCCCACATCACGATCTCGGCGCCGGGCGCGACGGAGGCGAGCACGTTGACCAGCGGGATCGAGCCGCCGGCGCCGCCCATGATTACCGGCGTGCCGAACGCGGCCTCCAGCCCGCGACTCGCAGCCGCGTACACCGGGCCGCCCGTCGCGGCCGCGTACCCCTCGCCGACCGCGCCGTCGTACACGCGCACCTGCGCGTGCCACGGGGCGGCGGCGCACAGGTGGTCCTCGAGCAATTTCCGCGCGCGCGACGGGTCTTCGTTCGGCGCGACACGAAGGCTCACGCGGGCTCGCGCCACCGGCACGAGCGCGTTCGCCGCGCCCTTGACGGGCGGCGCATCGATGCCGATGACGTTGATCGAAGGCCGCGCCCATAGCCGGTCGGCGATCGTCCCGTCGCCGATGAGGTCGACGCCATCGACGAGCCCGACCGTTGCCGGAAGCGTTCTTCGGGGAGCTCGGCGCCGACGGGCCAGGCGCCCGACGCCAGGCCGGCGACGGCGACGTTCCCGCCGTCGTCCTGCAGCGTCGCGAGCATGCGGACGAGCGCCATCAGCGCGTCGGGCGCGGGGCCGCCGAACTGCCCGGAGTGCACGGGGCCCGCCAGCGTCCGCACCTCGACGGTGCACGAGATGACGCCTCGAAGCGCCGTCGTCAGCGTGGGCACGCCGGGGCGCAGGTTGCCGGCGTCGGCCACGATGATGGCGTCCGCGCGAAACAGATCCGGATGCTGGCGCACGTACTCCTCCAGGTGGCTGTCCGTCTCCTCCTCGCCCTCGACGATCACCTTCACGCCGACCGGCGGCCGCCCGCCGAACGCGCGGATGGCGCACGCGTGCGAGACGACGCCCGACTTGTCGTCGGCGGCGCCGCGGCCGTACATGCGGCCGCCGCGCACCTCCGGCTCGAACGGCGGCGATCGTCCACGCGTCGGGAGCCCCGGCCGGCTGCACGTCGTAGTGGGCGTAGAGCAGGATCGGTCGGCCGGCCGGGCGGCGCGGCGATCTCGCCGTAGACGGCCGGATAGCCGCCCGGGATCTCGAGCTGCCGCGCGTCCGCGCACGCCGGCGCGTGCGAGCAGCTCGACGACGGCGCGCGCCGCATCGTGCGACGGGCTCGGCAGGGAATCCCGGAAACGCGACGGACGGGATGCGCACAAGCCGCGCGAGGTCATCGCGCACCCGGGCATCAGCTCCGCCACCGTGGCCTTCAACGATCCGGCGTCCATCATCATCGCCTCCGTCTGGCGCCCGTCCTCGACTCCTCGACCGCGGCGGCGAGGACGGCGCCCATCATCCGTGCCGTCAGTTCCGTGATCTCGCGGCAGCCGCAGCCCGAAGTCGAGCCGCATGCAGTACGACGCGTGCAGGCTCTCGAGCAGGCCGAACGCATCGACGACCCACGTGGCGCCGGACCGTCGCCGCCGGCTGTCGCCCAGAGGCTCTGCGCCGTACGCGTCGACGTAGCCGCGTCGGAACCGTCGCCGCGCCAGCGCCGGCTTCCGCAGCTCGCCTCGCACCTGCGGGTCCGATGCGATCTGCCAGAGCGCGAGACCCGCTGCGGCGCCCTCGCGATGCGCGAACCCCATGATTCGCCGCAGCAACTCGTCCGGGTGGCGCTCGTCGCCTGCGCGCGGCTCGTACGCACCCTCGACGATGCGGGCGTACGTCCGCTCCATCGTGGCGACGAGCAGTTCCTCGCGCGTGGCGAAGTAGCGGAAGAGCGTGCGACGGCCGATGCCCGCGGCCCGCGCGACGTCGTCCATCGTGACGTCGAGCCCGCGCCGCGCAAGCAGCTTCATCGCCGCCGCGACGATCGCGTCGCGGCGCCGCTCCCTGGTCGGGCTGGCAGGCCGCGATCGCACTGGCGGTGCGCGTCGGCGGGCTGGCGAGGCGGCTCGGGTCGTTGCAGGCATCGCGGGAGTCAGCATAGCAGCAGGCGACGGGATTGATCGCTCCGGATGGCACTCTACAATGTCAGAACTCCGCACTGGCAGCGACACGCGAGGTGTCAGCCCGTGCGGCGCGATAGCGAGGTCCTCCGATGGTGACACGTCGTCCGACATTCGACCTCATCGTCCGCAACGGCACCGTCTACGACGGCACCGGCGGCCCACCGATACGTCGCCGACGTCGCGGTCGCCGGCGACCGCATCGCGCGCGTCGGCGGCATCGATGGAGCGCGCGCCGGCGACGGAGATCGATGCCGCGGGTATGGCCGTGTCGCCGGGCTTCGTGAACATGCTGTCGCACTCGTACTACTCGCTGCTGCAGGACGGTCGCTCGCTGGGCGAGTTGAAGCAGGGCGTCACGCTGCAGATCTTCGGCGAGGGCTTCTCGATGGGCCCGCAGACGCCGGCGATGCGCGAGAGCGCGCGTAAGGCCGCCAGCGAGGCGCCGATCCCGTACGACGTCGATTGGTTCAGCCTCGCTGAATACCTGGCGCACGCGGAGCGCAAGGGCATCTCGCAGAACATCGCGTCGTACATCGGCGCGACGACGCTACGGGTGTACGCAGTCGGCAACGACGACCGCCCGGCGACTGCCGCGGAACTGGACGTGATGCGCGGTCTGGTGCGCGACGAGATGTCGGCCGGCGCGCTCGGCATCGGCGCGTCGCTCGATCTACCCGCCCGCGTTCTTCGCCTCGACGGAGGAACTGGTCGAGCTGTGCCGCGCCACCGCGCCGTACCAGGGCAAGTACATCGCCCATATGCGCGACGAGGGCGACCGCCTGCTCGAGGCGATCGACGAACTCCTGCGCATCGGCCGCGAGGGCGGTGTGCCGGCGGAGATCTGGCACCTGAAGGCAGCAGGGCAACACAACTGGCACAAGATGGACGCGGCGATCGAAGTGGTCGAGGCGGCGCGCGCCGCCGGCCAGCCTGTCACGGCCGACATGTACACGTACACGGCCAGCGGCACCGGCCTGGCGAGCATCATCCCGCCGTGGTTCCACGATGGCGGCCCGCGCAAACTGCTCGAACGGCTCGAAGATCCAGCCGCCGCGCGCCGACATGCGCACGGCGATCGAGACGTCGCAGCGACGGTTGGGAGAACCTCTACAGCCAGTCGCCGGGGCCCGGACGACATCCTGATCGT
The DNA here is from genome assembly GCA_963840385.1 of uncultured Chloroflexia bacterium. Lineage (GTDB taxonomy): Bacteria > Chloroflexota > Dehalococcoidia > DSTF01 > JACRBR01 > CAYJMJ01. The sequence continues at coordinate 67,760 of CAWIYS010000008.1, forward strand.
CGGCGTCCGCAAGGACGAGAACCGCCGGTACCGCGGCATGACGCTCCACGCCATCGGCGAGGCGATGGGGCTGCATCCGATCGACGCCGCGCTGGAACTCGTCCGCCGCGACCGGTCGCGTGTCGAGACGGTCTACTTCATGATGACGGAGGAGAACATCCGCAAGGAGATCGCCCTGCCGTGGGTGGCGTTCGGCTCCGACGCACCGTCAATGGCGACCGAGGGCGCGTTCCTCCGCAACTCGGCGCATCCGCGTGCGTACGGCAACTTCGCGCGACTGCTCGGCAAGTACGTCCGCGACGAGGGCGTCGTCCCGCTCGCCGAGGCGATCCGCCGGCTCACGCGCTTCCCGTGCGAGAACCTCGGCCTCGCCGGGCGCGGCCGCATCGAGGCCGGCTGCTACGCCGACATCGTCGTCTTCGACCCGGCGACGATCGCCGACCGCGCGACGTACCAGGACCCGCACCAGTACGCCGTCGGCGTGCGCGACGTCGTCGTCAACGGCGCCGTCACGCTGCGCAACGGCGAGTTCGCCGGCAACTTCGCCGGCCGCGCCGTCTACGGCCCCGGCAAGCGATAGGAGGTCGTGCGATGCCATCGCCCTTTACTGCGGCTGACGCCGCACGTGTTCGCGCCGCAGCCGCGCAGGCGCTCGAGGAGCACCGCGTGCCCGGGCTCGCTGTCGGCGTGGTCGCCGGCGACGAACTGGTCTACGCCGAGGGCTTCGGCCATGCGGACATCGAAAGTGGCCGCAAGCAGGATCCGGCGCTGCGCCAGCGCATCGGCTCCATCACGAAGACGATGACCGCGCTCTGCGCGATGGCGCTCGTCGACGAGGGCCGGCTCTCGCTCGACGACCGCCTGCTCGACCATATCCCCGAGCTGACGTGCCATGGCGACGGCGCATCGATCACCGTGCGCCATCTCCTCACCCACACCTCGGGCATCGGCGAGGTGCCGATGCCCGAGGACGCGCGCGAGCACGGAGCGTACGTTCTGGTCCGACGCGCCCGACGACGACGTATTCGGCATGTTCCCGCGCGGCGTCACGATCGACGTCGCGCCGGGCACGAAGTGGGCGTACGCGAACTTCGGCTACGCGCTGCTCGGCGAGATCGTCGCCCGCGTCGAGGGCGCGCACATCTCCGACGTGCTCCGCCGCCGCATCTTCGAGCCGCTCGGCATGGCGAACACGGACCTGCTCGACCGCCCGCACCCGGACCTCACGACCGGTTACCACCGCGCGCCGGACGACGACGCGCGCGAACTCTCCGCGCGCGCCGGCATCGAGGTCCCCGAACGAGCCGACGGTCGACGGCTGCAACATCCGCGGCCGCTACCAGTACATCCGCGGCGGCGGCGCCTGCGGCGCGGTGCAGTCGACCGTACCCGACATGGCGCGATACGCCTCCGCGCTGCTGCGTCGCGGCGCCGGCATCGTCCGGCCGGAGACGTTCGACGCGATGGTGGCGCCGCAATGGTGCCCGGACGAGCGGCTCGAGAGCTGGGGCCTCTCGTTCCAGCGCTTCGATCGGTTCGGACGCCGTGTGTTCGGACACGGCGGCGGCGTCTTCGGCGGCTGGAACAGCATGTTGATGGTGTCACCGGCCGACGACTCGGGCGATCATCGTCCACGCGAACTGCACCTTCGCCGGATTCGAGAAGGTGTTCAGGCGCGTCTTCGCGGCCGCGCTCGACGTCACGCCGCCGCAGCTTGCCGGCACGGCCGCGCCGGAGATCGTCGCTGCCGCTCCCGGCGTGTACGAGGCGACGCCGGGCGCGCTCACCAACTTCCGCATCATCACCGGCATCGGCCGGCTGCAGATCAAGGCCGACGACGAGGGCCTCATGCTGTATCGCGCGTCGCGGACCCTGGAAGCGCGGCGTGCGCCTCTTCCCGGCCGACGCTGTCCGACCCGGCGTTCCTGTACGTCGACGACGACGCCGTCGAGCCGAGCCGCCTCGCGCTGATCCGCGACGGCGATCGCGTCGTCGGGCTGCGCTGCGATCGATTGGTGGAGATGGTGCGCACCGATCAGGTCGCACCGTGGGCGTAGACGGGCAGCGTCCGCTGTCAGTCCACGTCCGACCACTCGTCCGGCGTGAGGTCGAGCGGCGGCGGCCGTTGTTCGACGGACGGCGTCGCGGTCGCGAGCGGCTTCCTGCGGCGGGCTCGACCGGTCTCCGCGATCCGGCGGCTTCGGCGTCTCGGCGTCCGGCTCCGCGCGCGGCAACTCGACGAGTTGCACGCTCAGCCCGTGCGTCGCCACCATCGTCACGAACGCTGACCGGACGCCCGGCTCCGCCTCGCTGGGTTCGCTGACGCGCACGCCGAGCGCGGCCAGCTCCGCGACCGCCGCATCGAGGTCGTCGACCTCCAGCGCGATGTTGTAGAAGCCCTCGCCCTTGCGCTCGAGGAATCGCATGACGGGATTGTCGGCGCCCATCGGCGCGGCGAGCTGCAGCGTGTCCTCGCCGAGGCGCAGGTCGATGGCGCGGATGCCGAACGCGGGCACCTGCGCGGGGCCATCGGCCGGCACGGCGGCGAAGAGGCGCTCGAACGTCGCGCGGGCAGCGTCGACGTCGCGCACGGCGAGGGTGATGCGGTGGATGCGCTTGATCCGCATGGCGCGTCGATCATACCGGAGCGGCGATCGAGATTCGAGCGGCCGCGCATCGCCGCCGAGCTACAATGCCGGTGCCGCGGAGGGGTGTCCGAGCGGCTGAAGGAGACCGTCTTGAAAACGGTTGGGCGTGAAAGCGTCTCGTGGGTTCGAATCCCACCCCCTCCGCCATCGCCGTTGCGCGAGCGCGTCCTCGCGGCGTAAACGATGCCATTATTGTCGGTGCCAGAGCTGTGAGGCAGCCCGCTCGGCAGCTTAAGCCGCGGTAACGTCCTCGTTCTTGTCGAGCGCCGTGACGAACCAGCCGCAGTGCCGTTTCAGCCAGCGTCGCGTGCGCCGCGCCGCGCTCCGCCACCTGGTCCGGTGCGCCTCGACTCTCGAGATTGACGTGGCGGGTACATGGTCCTGATCCCCAGGAACATCCGGACAACTCCGTCGTCGAGTGTGAGTACACTTCAGGTGCTGGCGAAGATGTGGTGCTGAGGCTGAGCGTGGCCAACTATCCGTCCTCGCCGCGATGGCTGACAACATCGGGATTGGGTTCGGACAACAATGCGGCGCCATGAAACACCTGCAACCAGCGATCTCCCTCAAGATGCCGCCACGTCGCAGGTCGATCTCCACGCGTTGAACGAAATGCTCGCTCCGGCGTATCCCGGCCAGACGGCCATCGCTGCGGAGCTCGTGAGTGGCGGCTTCGCAAATACGAGCTTCAAGGTGAAGCTGTCGGAGATGGACGCGACGGTCGTCATTCGGATCTACGTCCGAGACCCCTCCGCAGCCTACCGGGAGGCGTCAATCCTCGAGCTGGTCAAGGAGCGCGTGCCGGTACCGGAAGTCGTCTACGTGTCGCCCGAGGCACAAGAGCCACATCCATACCTCATCCTGCGCTGGGTCGACGGTATCCCGCTCGATCAGCTCATCGAGGAGGGGCCGCCCTCGGACGCCAGGCGTGCCGCCGGAGCGACGGGTCGTGTACTCGCGAAACTCCAGGAGTTTCGGTTCCCGAGATCCGGGTTCTTCGGAAGCACGCTCGACATCCGCGTCCCGTTCCCGTCGGAGACTCGCGTGGTCGTCGGCGTCCTGGAGCAGTGCCTGTTCAGAGACTGCCGGCGAAGAGCGGTTAGGCGTCGCGCTGACCGAGCGCCTGTGGCGATTCGTGACGCAGCACGCGGGGATGCTCGACGTCGTCGAGCACGATGCGATGCTGGTCCATGGAGACTTCAACGGCCTCAACGTCATCATCCGAAGGACATCCGACGGGCCGAACGTAGCGGCCGTCATCGACTGGGAATATGCGCACTCGGGAACGCCGCTGGTAGATCTCGGCAGCATGCTCCGGCGTCCCGGCCGGGCGCTTCCACCCTGGTTCGAGGAGGAGTTGATACGGGGCTATCGCCGGGATGGCGGCATCCTGCCGGAGAACTGGCGGCAGGTGTCCCGGATCGTCGACCTCGTGAAACTCTGTGCGTTCGTGAGGTCACCGAATGCGGGCGAGGTCGCCGTGCAGAGCGTACGCGCACTCATTGAGGCCGCGTTGGTGGAAGAACGCGAGTGAGCCTCGATCAAGCACTGCCCGGCGCCCACCCCAAGATGGGGCTGAGTATCATTTTCCAGGGCGGCGGGGACGCACGGTGATTGGAGCCGGGATCGTGCAGGACGTTTCGAACGCGGAAGAGCGCGCGAATGCTGACGTTGAGCGCCGTGTTGACGAGCAGGCCGCGCGCCAGGGCAGGCCGAGCCCGCTCGATGTCGCATTTCTATCGAATCGGGCGATGGTCACGGAAGTCTTCCTCATCCGGCACGCCCGCCAGCACCTCGACCTGGCTGGCGCGATTGGCGGGTTTGTCGACCCACCCTTGAGCAGCCTGGGAGAACAGCAAGCGCAGCTCCTCGGCGCCGCCCTTTCGACCAGGACGATCGACGCGGTGTACACGAGCCCAACGCAACGCGCATTGGGAACCGCGGAGGCGGTCGCACGACATCACCGAATCGAGCCGATCGCGATCGCCGACCTGAAGGAGATCGCGATGTTCCGCGACGCGCCGCAACACCTGTCGTCGCTCGAGTTCATGGGTAGCGAGGCGCTGGCGGCGCTTCGGCAGCGGTTCATCGTCGAGAGAACCTGGGACGTCTATCCACACTCGGAGCCGAGCGCCGACTTCCGGCGCCGCGTCATCAACGCGATCGAGACGATCATCAGCGATCATGCCGGCCGGCGAGTCGCCGTCGTGTGTCATGGCGGCGTGATTAACGCATACGTCAGCCACGTGATCGGCTCGAAGTACGATGTGTTGTTCCGGCCGGCCCATACGTCGATCAGCATCGTCGCCTCCGCCGATGGCATCCACACGCTGTACACGCTGAACGACGTGCATCACCTCAGTACCGTCGACGGGGACTACCGCAGCGTCTAAGGGCTCGATGTGGGTCTTCCCCGCATCGAGGCACTCGCTCGGCCTCGCCCCAGGCGCTCGCTTGTCCGCCCCGGTGCCGTGGCCTAACCTGCATGTGGGGCGCGCTCGCATCGACGGAGGGTGACTTGAACGCTGACAAGACGCGCTGGGAGAGCATCGACCGGGCTGCTCACGCGCAGCGAACGCACGCGGGCCGAGGTCCGCGCCGCCGCCGCGCGCGAGATCGCCGATGCGCGCTTCAAGTTCCCTTCGGCCGAGTTCCCGGCGTACCGGACGTTCGTCAACGTGCCCGACGTGACGATGACGGTGCAAGGTCGGCACAGTCGACCTCGCGCCGGACATCGTCGTCGTCGAGCACCCGGCTTCCGGCCAGCCGGTCGTGCGCATGGCGGTCATCGTCGCCGATGCCGAACAGGTCACGCGAGCCGGAGGCGAAGGAGCGCTGGGCGCCGATCGCCACGATCCCCGGCGCCACGCTGTTCGTCTACGTGCCGCTCGGCTACGCCGACGAGGCGAAGCGCCTCTGCCGCGAAGCGAAGATCGACCCCGAGGGCTTCCGCACCTGGCGCAACACACCCCAGGGCTTCGAGATCAACGACGTCGGCGAGGCGCACTCCACCGTCCGCGGCCTCATCCCCAAGTTCGCCGCCGCGCCATCGGCGCGCGCTAGCACCAACTCGCCGCCCATAGAGCGGCGTAGCGCGGGCTTTTCAGCCGCGCGATCGTCGTGTCTGCGGCACGGTCTTCAATCAGCGCAACGCATGTGTGGAAGACCCGCGGGCAGGTCCGTTACTTGATCGCCAGCATCCGGTCGAGCGCCAGCTTCGCGCCGCGCTTGATGTCGTCCGGCACGACGATCTCGTTCACGACGCGACCGGCGACGAGCGACTCCATCGTCCACGCGAGGTACGCCGGGTGCACGCGGTACATCGTCGAGCAGGGGCAGACGACCGGGTCGAGGCAGAAGACGGTCTTGTCCGGGTTCTCCTTCGCCAGCCGGCTCACGAGGTTGATCTCCGGTGCCGACGGCGAACGTCGAGCCGGCCGGCGCGTCGGTGATCGTGCGGGCGATGAACTCCGTCGAGCCGTTGAGGTCGGACGCCTGCACGGTTTCGAGCCGGCACTCCGGGTGGACGATGACGGTGACGTCGGGGTGCTGCTCGCGCGCCTCGGCGATCTGCCTCGGCGTGAAGCGCTGGTGCACCGAGCAGTGCCCCGCCCAGAGGATGATGCGGCTGCGCTGCAGCGCCTCGAGCGTCTGGCCGCCCATCGACCCGTACGGCCGCGCCCAGCCCCACAGCACCATCTCGTCCAGCGGCACGCCCATCGCGTGGCCGGTGTTGCGGCCGAGGTGCTGATCCGGGAAGAACAGCACGCGCTTCTTCCGCGCGAACGCCCACTCGAGCACCTTGCGCGCGTTGCTCGACGTGCAGACGGCGCCGCCGCGCTCGCCGACGAACGCCTTCAGCGACGCCGCCGAGTTCATGTACGTGATCGGCAGCGTGTCCTGCGCGATGCCCAGCTCCTCCAGCTCCGCCCAGGCGTTGTAGACGTCGTCCGGGTCGGCCATGTCGGCCATCGAGCAGCCCGCGGCCATGTTCGGCAGCATGACGCGCTGGTGCGGCGCGCTGAGGATGTCGGCCGCCTCCGCCATGAAGTGCACGCCGCAGAAGACGATGTACTCCGACTCCGGCCGCTCGGCCGCCCACTGCGACAGCTTGAAGCTGTCGCCGCGATAGTCGGCGAACTGGATGATGTCCTCGCGCTGGTAGTGGTGCCCGAGCACGACGAGCCGCGTGCCGAGCCGCTCCCGCGCGGCGCGGATGCGCTCCGTCAGTTCGGCGGACGATCAGCCGCCAGTACTCCTGCGGGATGTCCTGCTGCCAGTACGCGAACGACCGCTCCTCGGACAGCGGCACCGTGTCGATCGAGTCGCTCTCGCAGGCGATGCCGCCGGCGCTCTTCCGAGTCGGTGTGGGTGTGAGGAGCATCGTCATGGTGTGAAGCCTTTTCCGGACGGCCTCGGTGTCCGCGCCCGTACTTAGTGTCACTACGACACTAAGCCAAGCTATCACGGAGGCTGGTTGGTGTCAATAGGACACGAAGTCGGATGAGGGTTTTCGCATCGGGCGGACGAGGCGCGCCTCGCAGCCGTGACGGAAGCCATGAACTCCCTTCTTCACAGCGATCGACAGCGTTATGCTGGAACGAGCATAACAGCCGCGAACGCCGCGCTCTCCTGGCGCGAGGCACGCCATGTCGGCGTACGGAATCGAGCGCTACAGTGAGTGACGAGCCCTGAAGGAGGTCGCGATGACGACCGAGCACCACAACGCAGCGAGACCGCACCGGCGACGTACGAACTTCTGATCAACGGAGAATGGGTCGCGGCGCAATCGGGCGAGCGCTACGAACGGCTCAACCCGGCCAACGGAGAGGTCGTCGCCACCTGTCCGTGGGCAGGCGAGGCGGACATCGAGAGCGCCATCCAGGCAGCTCGACGCGCCTTCGACGGCGGCTGGAGTCGATCGTCGGCGAAGACGCGCCATGACGTGCTCACGAACGTCGCCCAGAAGATCAGGGCGCAGATCCCGCAGCTGGGGAGGCTGCTGTCGCTCGAGGTCGGCCGCCCCCTCGGGATGGCCGCCGCGGAAATCGCCATGGCAGCCGACGTGTTCGAGTATTTCGCGGGCCTTGCGCTCGACGAGAAGGGTGAATCGATCACCAACTTCGCACCCGACGCGATCGGGCTGACGGTGCGCGAGCCGATCGGCGTAGTCGGCGTGATCACGCCGTGGAACTTCCCGTTCCTGCTGTTGACGTGGAAGGTTGCGCCTGCGCTGTGCGCGGGATGCACGCTCGTCGTCAAGCCGTCGCAGTACACGCCGGTGACGTCGCTGGAACTCGGCCGCATCGTGCTGGAGGCGGGGGCGCCGGCCGGCGTGATGAACGTCGTCTCCGGTCCGGGCAGCAGCCTCGGCGCCTACCTCGCGACGAGTCCGCTCGTCGACAAGATCGCGTTCACGGGCTCGACGGAGGTGGGCAAGTCCGTCATGCGAAACGCCGCGAGCACCGTGAAGAAGATCTCGCTGGAGCTCGGCGGGAAGTCGCCGAACATCGTCTTCGCTGATGCCGACATCGACGCCGCCGTCGCGGGCGCGTTCTTCGCGATCTACCTGAACACCGGGCAGGTCTGCCAGGCCGGTTCGCGACTGCTGCTGCACGAGTCGATCAAGGACGCCTTCCTCGCGAAACTGATCGCATTCACCAGGACGGTCAAGCTCGGCGATCCACTCGACCCGACGACCACGATGGGCCCCGTCGTGAACGATGAGCAACTCCGGACGGTGATGGAGTACGTCGAAGTGGGCGCGAAGGAGGGCGCGAAACTGCTGGTTGGCGGAGAGCGCGCCAAGGGTGACGGACTGGACAAGGGCCTCTTCGTGACGCCGACGATCTTCGACGGCGTGACGAACGACATGCGGATCGCGCGCGAAGAGATCTTCGGCCCGGTCCTGGCCGTGATGACCTTCAAGGACGCCGACGAAGCACTTCGGATCGCCAACGACAGCCCCTACGGACTGGCGTCAGCGGTATGGACGCGCGACCTCAACACCGCGCTGAAGATGGCGAAGGGGATCCGCGCCGGCACCGTCTGGGTGAATACGTACCACCAGGCCGGCCTGCCGTTCATGCCGTACGGCGGCTACAAGCAGAGCGGCATCGGCCGCGAGCTCGGGCACCACGGCCTCGACGAGTACATGGAGACCAAGTCGATCCAGATCAAGCTGTCGTAGCAGGCAGCGCGGCGCGCCGTGCCGGTTGATCGTCCGCTGCCGGCGGTGACGGTCGCCAGCTAGGCCCAGCCCATCTCGCGCTCGATTGCGGCGAGGTCGGCCGGCACGTGGTGGATGGGCGGCTCGACGCGCAGCGCCGTCTCGGGGTCCTTCAGGCCGTTGCCCGTGATGATGCAGACGATCGTCTGGCCGGAGAAGCTGCGGCCCTCACGCACCTGCTTGAGCAGGCCGGCGACGCTCGCCGCCGACGCGGGCTCGCAGAAGATGCCCTCTTCCCGCGCCAGGCGGCCGTACGCGTCGAGGATCTCGTCGTCGGTCACCGCCTCGATGCTGCCGCCGGACTCGTCGCGCGCGGCGATCGCCGTCTTCCACGACGCCGGGTTGCCGATGCGGATCGCCGTCGCGACGGTCTGCGGCTCCGCCACCGGCGCGCCCTGCACGAGCGGCGCGGCGCCCGCGGCCTGGAATCCCACCATGCGCGGCCGCCGGCTCGTCCGCTCCTGGTGGTGGTACTCGACGAAGCCCTTCCAGTACGCCGTGATGTTGCCGGCGTTGCCGACCGGCAGCGCCAGCACGTCGGGCGCGTCGCCGAGCGCGTCGGCGATCTCGAACGCCGCCGTCTTCTGGCCCTCGATGCGGTACGGGTTCACGGAGTTGACGAGCGCGATCGGGTGCTTCTTCGTGATCTCGCGCGCGGTGTTCAGCGCCGCATCGAAGTTGCCGTCGACGGCGATGATCTCCGCGCCGTGCACGGCGCCCTGCGCCAGCTTGCCGCGCGCGATCTTCCCGTCCGGCACGAGCACGTACACCGCGAGCCCGTAGCGACCCGCGTACGCCGCCGCCGACGCGCTCGTGTTGCCGGTCGAGGCGCACATGATCGCCTTCGCGCCCTCTTCCATCGCCTTCGCGACGGCGACGACCATGCCGCGGTCCTTGAACGAGCCCGTCGGGTTGCACGATTCGAGCTTGAAGTAGAGCGCCTTGCAGCCGAGTTCGCGCTCGATCGTCGTCGACCGCACGAGCGGCGTGTCGCCCTCGCCGAGCGAGATCAGCGGCGTCGCGGGCGTCAGCGGCAGGTGGTCGCGGAAGCGGCGCAGGACGCCGCGGTCCGGCAGCTCGTCGTATGTGCGGGGCGCGGCGTCGGCGGTCATTCGTCTTCGCTCTTGAGCTGGCTCGACTGGACGCGCAGCTCCTTCACCTGCCGCTCCAGCTCCTCCAGTTGCCGCCGCTTCATGCGCTCGAGCATCTGGTTGAGCTTGAGGATCTGCTCGGTCAGCGAGCGCCGGTAGTCGAGCGTCGTCGTGTGCACGTGGTCGATGCGCGCGTCGTGCGCCTTGATGCGCGTTTCCACCTGCGCCGCCGCGTCCTCCTCGCGCGCGAGCCGCGTGCGCGCGTCCTCGAGCGACTCCTCGACCCGCGACGTGCGGTCTTCGAGGCGCTGGCGCTCGGCGCGCAGCAACTCGACGCGCTCGGCGAGCAGCGGCAGCTGGCGGTACTCCTCTTGCTGCGCGTGCAGCTCGGTCTCGAGCCGCGAGCCGATCTCGTGCGCGAGGCGCGCGCGCTCCGCCAGCACGTCGTCTTCACGTCGCAGCGTGCGGATCGCGGACTCGATCTCCGAGTACGCCTGCTCGATTCGCGTGATCGAGTCGAGGTTGCGGCCCGTCTTGCTCTCGACCGCCTCCATGCGCTGGTTCATCCCCTGGAGCTGGATGTGCGACCGCGAGATCTCCTCGGTGAAGCGCCGGTTCGAGTCGTCGACCGTCGCCCTGGCGCTCGGCGATGCCTTCGAGCCGCCGCTCCAGGTCCTGCAGACGGCGGAACATGTCGTTCTTCTCCGCCTGTTCGCGGCCGTGCTCCTCGCCGGTCGTTCGTTCGAGCATCTCGAACTTCGTGTCGATGAGGACTTCCGCGTCCTGGATGCGCTCGAGCAGCCCCGACACCTGCCGCAGTTGCTCCTGCATCGTCGGCAGGCCGACCGTGCGCGCCGCGAACTCGCGCATCCGCCCCTCGGCGTCGCGCTGCTTCTCGTTGAGGTCGAGGATCGCCGCCTGCACCTGGTCGCCCTGCTGGCCGATGCGGCCGACCTGCGCGCGCAGCTGGCCCACCTGGTCCTGCAGCCAGTTGAGGATGTCGGCCGTCGGGTGCGCTTCGCCCAGAGGATCGTTGACGCTCATGACTTCACCCGCAACACCTGCTCGACGGTCGCGACGCCGGCCAGCGCACGGATGGCGTCCAGCGCCTGCTGCACGTCCTCCTCGCGCGCGTCATGCGTCATGATGACAATCTCCGCCGTCCCGGCGCCGTCGACTTCCTTCTGGATCACGGAGGCGATGCTGATCGCGCGGTCGCTGAGCGCGCCGGCGATGCGCGCGAGCACGCCCGGCTGGTCGGCCACGCCGATGCGCAGGTAGTAGCGCGTGCGCACGTCGGCGACCGGCATCAGCCGCAGGCCGGTTTCGCGGCGAAGCGAGTGCGGCCAGTACACCGAGTTGCTGATGCTCACCGCCGCATCGAGCACGTCGGCGACGACCGACGACGTCGTTGGCAGCGAGCCGGCGCCCGGGCCCTGGAACAGCACGCGGCTCATCAGGTCGCCCTCGATCTCCACGGCGTTCAGCACGCCGTCGACGTTCGCCAGCAGTTCGTCGCGGGAGACCAGCGTCGGGTGCACGCGCGCCTGCACGGCGTCGCCGGTCTTGCGGGCGATGGCCAGCAGCTTGATGGCGTACCCCATCTCGCGCGCGTACGCGAAGTCGCGGTCGGTGAGCTTCGTGATGCCCTCGACGTACACGTTGTCCGGGTGCACGTCGATGTGGAACGCCAGTGTGGCGAGGATGCTGAGCTTGTACGCGGCATCGATGCCCTCGACGTCGTTCGTCGGGTCCGGCTCGGCGTAGCCGAGCTCCTGCGCGGCGCGCAGCGCGTCGCAGTAGCCGCCGCCGCCCTTGCTCATCGACGTCAGGATGTAGTTCGTCGTGCCGTTGATGATCGCCGTCACGCCGATGATGTCGTTCGCGAGCAGGTCGCGTTTCAGCGGCGCGATGATCGGGATGCCGCCGCCCACGCTGGCCTCGTACAGCAGGTCGACGTGGTGCTCGCGGGCGAGCATGATCAGCTCGCCGCCGTGCTTCGCCATCACCTCCTTGTTCGCGGTGACGACGAACTTGTTGGCGTTGAGCGCGTCGCGCAGGTACGAGTACGCCGGCTGCTCGCCGCCCATCACCTCGATGATCAGCTCGATGCTCGGGATCGTCGAGCACGTCGCGCGGGTCGCTCGTCAGCAGCGCCGGGTCGACGCTGAACGCCGCGCTTCTTGCCGGTGTCGCGCACGAGGACGCGCCGCAGCTCGAGCGGGCAGGCCGATCTGGCGCGCGTAGACGTCGGCCTTCTCGTGCAGGATGCGGGCGACGCCGCTGCCGACGACGCCCAGGCCCATCAGACCTATACCGATGGCGCGTCGATCACTGGCCATTGCCGCCGCCCGGCGCCGGCGCCGTCGGCGCCGGACTCTGGGCAGCCGCCGCCGTCGGCTGAGCCCGCCGGTGGGGGCTGCGCCTCGGCCGTCGGCTGCACCTGGGGTTGCGGCTGCTGTTGCTGTTGCTGCTCCTGCGCCTGCCAATGAGCTTGGCAGACGCGACGCCTTCGAGCGATGCGTTGAGCGCGTCGTCCTGCGACTTCGCGTCGAAGTCCTGCTGATCGTCATCTCGCCCTGCTCTGGCGTCAGCCAGTCGCTGAACGCCTTGTTGGCGAGCGTGCGGCTTCTGCGCCTCGGTGATCGGGCTTGTCGGCGCGATCCTCGACGCGGATCACGTAGTAATACCCGCTCGGCGCCGCGATCGGGCGCGCTCACCTCGCCGATGGTGGCCGTAGAACGCCTGCGCATCGTATCGCCGGCGTCCAGCGTGCCCTCGCGGCGCGTAGTCGTGGAGCCACCCGTCGTGGCGACACGCCGGACTCGGTCGAAACGGCCTTGGCGACGGTCGCCCAGTCCTCTCCTGCGTTCACGCGGTCAGCCGCCTTCTGGGCGTCGGCCTCGGCCTGGTCGCGATGACGTCGACCTTCGCCTGCATCGCGCTCGCCGGCACCTCGCTGGTGAATTTCTGGTTGACCTTTGTCGCCAGCAGATCGACGCGCATCTTGCGCCGGAACTCGGCGTCGGTGAGCCCCGTCGATTCCAGTGTGCTCTTCAGCGCCTCGGCGAAGGCCTCGTCGCCGCTCCGAAGACGCGATGCGCCGACCGACGAATCTGGAGCTTCGCGTTGAACTCGTCGTCCGTCAGCGTGATGCCCAGATCGCTCTCGGCCTTCAGGTGATGGTGAGTTCGTTCGTCGAGCGTCTGCATCGACGCCGTCGCCAGCGCGGTCGGCGCCTGCTGGTAGGTCTGGTTTGGAACAACTCGTACGCCATCCGCCGCTTCATCGCCGCGTACGACACGTGACGTTCGTCGACCTGCAGCACGGTGCGATTACGTCGGCTCGACGACGGAGTACCAGTACCCGAACGCCATGATACCGAGCGCCAGCGCGATGATGCCGACGACGGCGCCGATGAGCATCAACCGCGTCGACTGCTCGGGATCAAGGTTCAGGTGCGCACGCTGACGCCGCGCCGGGCCGGCGCCGCCTTCTTTACGGGCTCGCTTGCCGCGTTGCCCGATCGTCGTGACTTGCTCTGGCTCGCCATCGATTCACCGCCTTTGTCCCCGCCCACTCGTACAACACCGCGGAGGCGGACATATTGCCCGCGCGCGGGCCCTCGCCGCTCCCGCCGGCCCCTAGTGAGTGGAGAACGTGCTCGTCGAGCGGATGTGGTCCGCCGTGTACGGGAGCAACGCCAGGTGCCGCGCGCGCTTGATCGAGAGCGTCAGGCGCCGCTGGTGCCGCGCGCACGTGCCCGTCTTCCGCCGCGGTTCGATCTTCCCGCGCTCCGAGATGAAGCGCCGCAGCTTGACGGGGTCCTTGTAGTCGATGACGTCGATCTTGTCGACGCAGAAGGCGCACACCTTGCGCCGCGCGCCGAATCGTCCGCGGCCTCCGCCGCCGCCACCACCCGGCCGGCGGCCGAAGCCGCCCGGTCGCTCCTCGGACCGGCCTTCGGGCCGGGGCGACGCTGCTTCGGCCGGGGCCGACGCCGCCGGAGCGGTCTGTTCGCTTTCGCTTACCTCATTGGTCAAGGCACGATTCCTCCATGCTCAGCGTCGCGGCGCACGTGCGCCGGCGCGCTTTGCTCTATTCGAACGGCAGGTCGTCCGGGTCGACGGCCGCACCGACGGCGCCCGCGTCATCGAACCGCTCCTGCACGCGCGGGCCGCCGCTGTTGCCGCTGGCGCTGCCGAGGAACAGCACCGTCTGCGCGACCACTTCGGTCTTGTAGCGCTTCTGGCCGTCCTGGCCTTCCCACGAGCGCGTCTGCAGGCGCCCTCGACGTAGGCCTGGCGGCCCTTCTGCAGGAACTGGCTGCACAGCTCGGCCAGCTTGTCCCACGTCACGACGTCGAACCAGTCGGTCTCTTCCTTCCGCTCGCCTTCCGGCGTGTTGTGCGTCCGGTTGCACGCCAGCGAGAACGTGGTCACGGCCTTGCCGTTGGCCGTGTACCGCATCTCGGGATCCTTCCCGACGTTGCCGATCAACATGACCTTGTTCAATCCCGCCATCTCAAGTCCCTCATCGTGCGCACGCGGGCGCCGATACGGCTCCCTACTCTTCGTCCTTGCGGATGAGCAGGTGGCGGATGATGTCGTCGGAGATGGCGAAGCCGCTCTCCAATTCATGCGCCCGCGCCGGATCGAGGCGGATCTGCGTGACGACGTAGTTCCCCTCCAGGTGTCTGTTGATGGGGTACGCAAGCTTGCGGCGCCCCCAGGGCGCCACCTCGACCACCTCGCCGCCGCGGCCCGTGACGGCGGCGGTGACGCGCTCGAGCGCGGCGGGGACGTCCTCTTCCGCGATCTCCGCGTTCATGACGACCACAAGTTCGTATTCGTGCAAGCTCACCTCCGAACCTATCCTCAGGTCAAAGAAAATTGCCCGCGCACTCCGTGTAACTCGCTCGGAGGCCGGGCTGATCGAATCAGCATCCGCTGGCCGAGGTTTCGACAGCGCAACGAATTATAGGAACGGTCCGCCTGCGAAGTCAACGTAATCGAGGCGGGGCCAGCTCCCCTGCCAGCGGCCTGCGCCGGCTGCGTTTCCCGTACTCCCGGGCCACTGTAATGTCGACGCCGAGAAGCTGTACGCTATGCAGCACGAGCCTGACGACGTAGCCAGACGACGAGGTGCCGCCCATGCGCAAAGACCTGATGGAGATCCTCGCCTGCCCCATGTGCAAGAGCGAGCTCACCCTCTACCATCGACGAGGAGAAGGACGACGAGGTCATCCGGGGCACGCTGCTCTGCTCCAAATGCAGCGAGCGGTACCCGATAGAAGACAGCATTCCGAACCTGCTCCCGCCCGACCTGCGCAAGGCCGCGAGCGGATCGTAGCCCGCCGGAGGAACCACGATGGGACGCTCACGACAACTGGGGATGTTCATCGTCATCGGCGCAAGCATCCAGATGCTGATCATGCTCATCGGCACGCTGCGACGCAGCTACATGGTCATCGCCCTGCCCGTGCTGCTGGCGACCGGCATCGTCAGCGCCCTCGCCTTCTGGGTCGGCTGGACGATGATGAACACCGAGCCCGAGATGGCCGAACTGGAAGAAGAGCGCGCCGTCCCCGCGCCCATCTGATCCCAGCGCGCAGCCGCAAGTCACCTGGGCGTCCCGCGGGACGCCGCTACCATTCCTGGTGCAATCTCTGCTCGCCGCCTTCTCGCTTCCCGCCTCCCGCTTCCTGCCTCCAACCTCCGATACACTGAATGGCAGTGCGGTAGGACGGCCCTACCGCCGATACATCTGACGTGATCGTAGGCACCCTTCGCGAGATCAAGAACGAGGAGTTCCGCGTCGGCCTGACGCCGGAGGGCGCCCACGCCCTCGTCGACGCCGGCCATGAGGTGCTCGTCGAGCGCGGCGCCGGCGCCGGTATCCTCGCCAGCGACAAGGCGTACTGCAACGCCGGCGCGCAGGTCGTCGGCCACGCGAGTGAGGTCTGGGAGCGCGCCGACCTCATCGTCAAGGTCAAAGAGCCGCTCTTCCCCGAGCACCCGTACATCCGCGACAACCAGACGCTGTTCACCTACCTTCACCTCGCCGCCCTGCCCGACCTGACCCGCGTGCTGATCGACTCGAAGGTCACCGCCATCGCCTACGAGACGGTGCAGTTACCCGACGGCTCGCTGCCGCTGCTGATCCCGATGAGCCAGGTCGCCGGCCGCATGGCGACCGAGGTCGCCGCGCACCACCTGCGCAAGCCGGGGCCCGGCCGCGGCAAGCTCCTGTCCGGGCTACCCGGCGCGCCGCCGGCGCACGTCGTCGTGCTCGGCGCCGGCATCGTCGCTGAGAACGCGATCGACACCGCGGTGGCGCTTGGCGCGCGCGTCACCGTGCTCGATACGCGGCTCGAGAAGCTGCGCATGGTCGAGCAGCGCTGGCCCGGCCGCGCCAACACGCTCATGTCGAGCCCGCTCGCGCTCGCCAGCGCCCTCAAGGGCGCCGACATTCTGATCTGCGCCGTCCTCGTGCCCGGCGCGTCAGCGCCGAAGCTCGTGACGCGCGAGATGGTGCGCTCGATGGGCAAGGGCGCCGTAATCGTCGACGTGTCCATCGACCAGGGCGGCACGTGCGAGACGTCACGCTCGACGACGCACGACGAACCGACCTACGTCGAGGAGGGCGTGGTCCACTACTGCGTGCCGAACATGCCCGGCGCGGTGCCGCAGACGTCAACCGCCGCGCTCACCGCCGCGACGCTGCCGTACGTGCTCAAGCTCGCCAACCTCGGCACTCGCGAAGCGCTCCTGCGCGACCCATCGCTCGCCAGGGGCGTGCTCGTGAGCGAGGGCCACGTGACGTACCAGACGCTCGCCGAATCGCTCGGCCTGCCGTACGTCCCGCTCGCCGACGCGCTGCCGCCGGCCTGATCCCACGCTCGCGCGGGCTTTTCAGCCCGCGCTACGGATTCGATGCGCCGACCTCCGACCTCTGACCTCCACGCACCATCCCTTACAGCCGCCGCGCCGCGTCGAGCGCGACGGTCGCGGCCTGCGTCATCGCCGTCGCGAAGCGCGTGTCGGCGAAGCCCATCTCCCACGCGTCACCATGCAGTTCATCGGAGACGGCCAGCACCGCGCCGCAGGCGATGCCGCGGAAGCGGGCAAGCGTGTACAACGCCGACAGCTCCATGTCCACCGCCAGCACGCCCTCAGCACGATACCGCGCGATCTTCTCACGATGCTCGCGGTAGATCGCGTCGGTGGTCCACTGCCTGCCCGCCGCGAACACGAGTCCGCGTTCGTCGAGCACGTCCGACACCGCATCGACGACGGATGGCGATGCAAGCGCCAGTTCGCCCGCCGGCGCGTAGTGGTGCGACGTGCCTTCCTCCCGGATCGCCTCCGTCGGCACAACGATGGAGCCGATCGACACGTGCGGCTGCAGACTGCCGGCGCTCCCCGTCACGACGAGCGCCTCCAGGCCGCAGGCGATCATCTCCTCGGCGAGTATCACCGCCCCCGGTGCGCCGACCGGCAGCGTCGCAATGGTGATGCCGTCGTCGGTGAGGAACGCCGGCTCGGACGGGCCGCGCAGCCAGTGCTCCAGCTGCTTCGCGCCGCACTGATCGGCGAGGAACTGCGTCAGCTGCGGGCTGAACGTCGCGACGGCCACGCGCCGCACACCGAGCTGTTCGCGCGTGATGCCGCGCCGCTCACACACGTACTCAACCGTGCGAAGCGGATCGACGAACGGATCGCCATCGAGGTAGAACGTCGGCTCGGCAGGCTGCGGCGGCATGCCGCCAGTGTAATCGGTTGGCGTTCGGCCGGCGGCTATCCGACCTCAGCTCTCCGACCTCTCAGCTACCCAGCCACGGCCGCCAGGATCTTCTGCGCGTGCTGGGCGTGATCGGCGTCGTGGACGCGCTGGAACACCGCCCACTCGAGGCAGTTGAGGTCGCCGAAGAACGGGTGCTTGTCCACAGCCGTCGTGTTCAGGCTCCGCCGGCAGCGCTGCGATGACGTCGAGCAGCCGCTGGTTCGACGCCCGCAGCCTCTCGACGAGCGCCGCTGCTGTGTCGTCCTCCACCTTCGACCCGACCGAGCGCTCACCCGCGGGCGCCTGCCCGGCGGCGAGGCCGCGCACGATCCTCGACACGCCGTCCTCGGCGGAGATCACGTGCCGCAGCAGCTCGCGGATCGACCACTCGCCTTCGGCCGGCGCGCGCCCCGCCGTCACCTCATCGACGCCCGAAACGACGTCGAGCAGCTGCGCCTGGCTCGTGCTCACGAGCGCGATGATCGCCTCGCGGCTCTTGCCGGCCTGGTGCTGGATGTACGAAAGGACGCGTGCGCGGACGTCGTCTGTGACCATGCGGGCATCATACGCCGGCTAGCGACTAGCGAACAAGAAGCGTCGAACCGTCGTAGCGCGTGGCTTTCCAGCCCGCGCAATCCCCGTTACGTGCGGCCAGGCCGAAGCGGCGGGAACCCGTCGACCCGCTGACATCGTTACCGCGCGCACGCGCCCGGCCGCGAGATGCGCTCGAGCGACGCGTGTGAGCGCGGCTGCCCACGGACTCCCACAGGCGGGCCACCTCAGCACGCTGTCAAGGAGCGCCGCCGCGTGTCAGGGATCGCCTCGCCGGACGACACCACCCGTTCGGTTCGACACTCCTCGCCGGAGCGGCGTAGACTCTGATCGCGCCGGCGATGTCGGCCGCTCACACAAACCAGGAGGTCGCCATGGCCGTCGCGTCATCTCTCATCAACCAGCTGCAACGCGCGCGCGATCGCGGCGTCGACTACGTGCTCCGGCATCAGCGCGCTGACGGCGCCGTGGGCAATCCCGAGAAGGACGGCCTCGGCCCGTACTACAAGGCGCTCTGGGCGTTCGCCGCCGGCGGCCGCAGCGAGGAAGGCAACCACCTGGCGTCGTGGCTGGCGAAGAACGTCCTCACCGAGGAGGGTGACTTCGCCGGCGAGCTGCGCGGCAAGCTGTTCGATTACAGCTACGCCTACCCGAACGCCTGGCTGATCTGCGGCGCCCACAAGCTCGGCCGCTTCGACATCAGCCGACGCGGCATGGAATTCCTCTTCCTCCTGCAACACGACACGGGCGGCTTCCGCATCCAGCGCGACAACGAGGACGCGCCGCAGGACGTGCTCAACAGCGCGCAGGCCGGCAACGCCTGCCTCTTCACCGGCCACACCGCCGAGGCGAAGAACGTCGGCCGCTTCCTGCGCACCGTCTGGGACGCGCAGCCGCACCCCGACCGCGAGCTCTTCTTCGTCTACAAGCCGGGCCAGGGCCTGCGCACCGAGTTCGCCGAAGACCGCCAGCGCATGCACTCGATCCGCATCGACATGCCGCGCCAGATGTACTTCAACGCCGGCATCGCCGCCGCATTCCTCGCGCGCCTGTCGATGGCGACGGGCGACGGCTCATGGGCCGAACTCGGCCGCAAGTACCTCGACATCACGTTCAACGTGCTCGACGAGATGTACGAGACGGCGCAGGTCGGCAAGGTCGGCTGGGGCTCCGCGCTCGTCTACGGCGTCACGGGCGACGAGAAGATGTTGCAGCTGGCCGGGCGCGTCGGCGAAGCACTGCTGAAGCAGCAGACCGACACGGGCGGCTGGGACAACACCGGCGGCTACGTCAACGACGCCGTCCGCATCGAAGTCACCTGCGAGTTCATCGTGCTGCTCGACGAGATGATCGCCGGCATCGCCGCCCGCGCATAGGCGGACAGTCCTGCTCGGGAGCAGGGCCGCCTCAAGCTCGACGAGATGATCAGCGTCAAGGGCCGTCTTGAAGGCGTCAACGAAGCCTTCCGCGCCATGAAAGCCGGCGAAGTCGCCCGTACGGTGCTGATGTTCGACTGAACGGCGGGCGCTCGATCCGCACTCTTTACACCGTGCTAAGATCGATCGATGGAGCAGGAGATCCACTTCTGTACCGCGCCGGACGGCGTCCGCATCGCCTACGCGGTGATCGGCAGCGGGCCGGCGGTCGTCCGCGTGCCACCATGGGTCACGCACCTCGAGCTGCAGTGGGAGCTGCCAGGATACCGTGTCGCAACTGAGCGACTCGCGCGGCACTTCACCGTCGTCACCATCGAGAAACGCGGCAATGGCCTGTCGGATCGCAACGTCACCGACTTCTCCACTGAGGCGCGCCTGTCCGACCTCGAATCGGTCGTCGACGACCTGAAGCTGCGGACCTTCGCCCTCGACGGCTATTCGGAGGGCGGTCCGACGTCCATCGCCTACGCCGCGAAGTACCCGAAGCGCGTCACGCGCCTGGTGCTGACCGGCACGTTCGCGCGGGGCGACGGGCTGCTCGGCACGGCCGAGCTGCGCGCAGCCGCGATGGCGCTCGTCGCGGCCGAGTGGGGCGTCGCGACGAGCACGCTCACGGACCTCTTCCTCGGCCCCGAAGCGCCGACGGAGGCGCGTAGGTTCTTCGCAAACCTGACGCAGACCGGCTGCAACAAGGAAGACGCGATCCGGTCGATGAACGCGAACCTCCATCTCGATGTGCGCCCGCTGCTCTCGAAGGTCCGCGCCCCCACGCTTGTCATCCACTCGCGCGGCGACCGCGTCGTGCCGATCGAGCTCGGCCGCGAGATCGCGAGCGGCATCCGCGGCGCGCGCTTCGTGTCGCGCGACGGCGCCCACGTCTTGATGGATGCCGAAATCCTCAAGGAGAGCGAGAAGACTGTCACGGCCTTCCTGATGGAAGACCTGCAGCCGCCGGCGGCCCCGACAAAGCCGGACCCATCGCGCGGTCGCAGCCCCGTCACGATCCTCTTCACGGACATGGAAGCTTCAACGGCGACCACGCAGCGCCTCGGCGACGATGCCGCGCAGCGCCTCGTCCGCGCCCACAACGCCATCGTCCGCGACGCGCTCGCCGCGCACGACGGCAGCCAGGTGAAGCACACCGGCGACGGCATCATGGCGTCCTTCCGCTCGGCGACGCAGGCCGTCGAGTGCGCGGTCGCCATCCAGCGTGCCCTCGCCGCCCGCGCGCACGAGGACGGCGAGCCGATCCGCGTCCGGATCGGCCTCAATTCCGGCGAGCCGGTATCGGAGGACGACGACCTCTTCGGCACAGCGGTCCAGCTGGCGGCGCGCGTC
Source organism: uncultured Chloroflexia bacterium (assembly GCA_963840385.1). Taxonomy (GTDB): domain Bacteria; phylum Chloroflexota; class Dehalococcoidia; order DSTF01; family JACRBR01; genus CAYJMJ01. The sequence goes on from CAWIYS010000008.1 coordinate 88,839, forward strand.
TGCGCCCGCGCTGAGCCGGGGCAGATCGTGGCGTCGAACGTCGTGCGCGAACTCACCGCCGGCAAGGGCCTGCTGTTCGCCGACCTCGGCGACGTCGCCCTCCGCGGCTTCGAGGATCCGGTGCGGCTCTACGAAGTGCGCTGGCACGACTAGGATCGGCCCGTGGCGCGGGCTTTCAGCCCTCGTTCGCCGCGAGGCCGGCCATCATCATGTGCCCGGGAACCGCCAGCGCGTCGCGCTCCCCGTGTACACGCTCTCCGTGCCCAGGCCGGCGCTTGGCGCCAGCCACGCGAAGGCGACTTGCGGACGCAGCGCGAACCATGCCTCCTGTGCGCCTTCCCACAGATACTTGCGGTTGTACTCCGCGTTGATGCGTTTGATCAGCAACTTGCCGCGCGCCATCTCGACGGCGCCCTCGATGATGACGGCGTCCTCGCCACTCTCGAGGTGCACCGACACGCGCGGGTCCCGCGCGAGGTTGCGCGCGGTCTGGGCGCCGTTGCTGAAGTAGAGCGTCTCATCCAGCCAGATGCCCCAGACGGGGATGCTGTGCGGCCGCCCATCCTTGCGCGTGGTCGAGACCCAGTAGATGTACGACGCGCGCAGCCTGTCGCCGACGCGGCTCCACGGCAGCAGCCCCGCGCCCTCCTTTGGTCCGCGAAGCCCGTACGGAATATCCGGCCGGTCGACCACCGGCACGCTTGATCCGCGTCCCTTGCCCGTCGTCTTGGCGCGGGATCGAGTCTGCTTGCTGCGCTCGCCGACTGGCCGTCGCTTCGTCGTCGCCATCGCGTCCTCCTCTGGTGCGCCGCCCAGAGCATCCATTCTCGCACGAAGACCCTCCCCCGTTGCGCGATCCCCGCCCTGTCGCCGATGATGGTGCTCGTCCAGCATCACTGTTGTCTGTTCTCTGTTGTCTGTTGTCACCGCCGTTCGCTGCTTGCTGTCCCGAGGTACTACATGACCACCGACGCACACGCCCACACCCACGCACACCGCCACGAACGCATCGCGCTGCCCGAGCGACTCGCCGGCCAGGGGCTCGACGAGCATCAGCACGAGTCGGGCGACCGCGCCATCCACGCGATCCTGACCGACGCGACGGCCGGCCCCCAGACCGACCTCGTGATCACGTACCGCGACGGTGCGTACGAGGTCTGGGCGGCGCGCGGCATGATCCGCTTCGAACGGCGCTTCGCCGCCGACGGGCAAGGTTTCGAGTACCAGGTGATCGAGCAGATCGGCGAGAACCCGGTCGCCAAGCAGGACGAGCGCGCGCTCGCGACGATCGACGAGGAACTCGCCGCGGCGAAGGCCTCCGGCTTCCCCGGCGTCGACCCGAACATCGCTTATGTCGAGCCGGAGCACGTCACGTACCCGTTCGCGTACGAGCGCATCGCCCAGCTCTTCGACAGCCCGAACGCGCCGGACCTCGTCGTCAACCCGAAGGCGTACGCGTTCGGCCGCCAGCCCGGGCAGCACGGCGCGCTCGACGTCATCCAGGCGCGCTCGCCGCTGATCTTCGCCGGCCCAGGCATCCGCACCGGCGCGCTCATCGATACACCCGCCTGCCAGGTCGACATCGCGCCGACGATCGCGCAGCTCTGCGGCTTCCCGCTGATCGACGGCCGCGACGCCACCGGCCGCACGTCGACCGAACGCGGCGTCGCGCCCGACGTCTACCTCAAGCGCCAGGACGGCCGCGTGCTCGACGAGGTGATCGACCCGGACGATGCGCGCCGGCCCGAGCGCGCGTACATCTTCCTGCTCGACGGCCAGTCCAACAGCGAACTGAAGTTCCGCCTCGAACACGACGCCGACGCCATCCCGAACATCCGCCGCATCATCCGCAACGGCGCGATGTACCAGTACGGCTCCTTCACCAACTTCCCCAGCATCACGTGGCCGAGCCACAACTCCATCGGCACCGGCGCGTGGGGCGGCCACCACGACGTCGTCAACCCCACGTACTACCTGCGCGAGACGCGCGAGGTCGTGACGCCGCAGGGACAGGAGTTCGACACCGCGAAATTCCTCGGCGACGGCGTCGAGACGCTGTACGAGGCATTCCACCGCGTCTTCGGCGACTGGGACGGCATGAAGGGCGCCTTCACCGCCTCGATCCACGAGCCGTGCACGCGCGGCGCCGACCACGCCACGCTCGAGCGCCGCGTCATCGGCGACCGCGACCGCCTGAAGGAGCTGAACGCCCGCCACGACGGCGACACCAGCCCGCGCTGGGAGGCCGATGGCCAGAAAGGTGCCATGGGCGAGTCACGCGTCGACAACCTCGGACTGTCGCAGGCGATCGTCCTCTACACCGATAAGGGCAATCCACCGCCCAAGTTCATGTTTCACGAGTTCACGATCACCGACGGCGTCGGCCACGACTACGGCCCGCACTCCGACGGCCAGCGCACCGCGCTCGACGAGACCGACGTGCGCATCGGCCGCATCCTCGCCACGCTCGAAGCGCAGGGGCTCGCCGACGATACGCTGTTCATCGTCACCACCGACCACGGCATGGCCGCGACCGATGCCTCGCTGAAGGCGACGCAGGTGCGCGCCGTCACCGACGCCGGCATGAAGGCGATCGTGCCCGACCCGCTCGTCTACCTCATCGACATGGCCGTGACGATCACCCGCCACGAGGACGGCCGCACGGCTCGAATCGAAGTGCTCGCCAACGACGCCGACGCGTCGGGCGAGCGGCCGCCCGTATCTGGCGCCGAGGTGACGCTGAGCGGCCACGGCGGCAGGGTGATCGCCCGCGCCCGCACCGATGACGGCGGCACCTGCGGCCTGCCCCTCCTCGCCGACGCCGACCCGGCCGAGCTGTACGTCACCGTCCACCACGATGACTTCAACCCGCGCCGCCTCCGCCTCGACGGCACGCCGCTGCGGGAAGATCTGCGCACGCTTCTGTACGGAGATAGAACCTCCACGTAGGGGCGCAGCCTGCTGCGCCCGCGCACGCCTCCGCCCCGGCTGTTCCCGAAAGCAACCCCACACGTAGCGCACGGCGCGCGGCCTGCTGCTTCGTCCCCGCATCCAGGACCCGCTTACTCATCCTTATGTCGAGCGACCGCCGGGGCTGGCGTAGGCGCCCTTTCCGAGATTCGAAACTTCCGGCTGCGCGGGTGATCGGGTTTCCGCCGCCGCGGTTCGGAAACTGGCGATTTCAGGCCCTCCCTTTACAGATTTCGCACAAATCGCCATGGAACCCGTTGACAGGATCGATGGCCCCGTCGTACGATGTGCCGGAAATCACAAACGGCCCCGCGCGCCCGGCGCCCGGGGCACCCGGCCCGCCTTGTGGCGGGCTATGCCGAACCTCGCAGGGCCGTCCTGGACCTGCTTGGACGGGGGAACCAGTTCCGCACTAGCGGACGGGGTGAATCGCACGGCGACCCGGCAACGGCGCGTCGATGCGTAGGACAACGGCCTTTCAGTCCGAACCCGACAGCTAACCCCGTAGGCACCGGAAGGCCCGTGATTCGGCGATCTCTGGCTTTCTGTGACCCCGCCCCCGGGCGGGGATTGGGCCCCATGGGCCTTGGAAGGACTGCCTTGATGAACACCGCCCTTCCCCGTTCCTGCCCCCGATGCCGTGGTTCGATGATCGTAGAGCGCGACTGGTACGGCGCGTATAGCACCTGCCTGTCCTGCGGCTACGTCCACGAGGCGGTCTCCACCCCGCCCATCGAGTTGATCGAGGAGGACGAGAGCCACCCCAGACAGCGCCGCCGCCAGCCGTCGCACGGCAAGCTTCGCCTCTAGGGTCCGGACCGCGATCATCAAGAAAACCAGCTGCGCCGAGCGGAGTGCTCGGCGCATTTCATTTCGAAGCAGCTCCGGCGCTAGTCGGAGCTTCCCACCGTACTCCGCAGCACGCCGATCGAACTCACCTCCGCCTCTACCACGTCCCCCGGCTTCAGGAACTCCGGCGGCGTCCGGCCGATGCCGACGCCCGACGGCGTGCCCGTCAGCAGGATGTCCCCGGGGAACAGCGTCATGCCGGCCGACCACTCGGCGATCAGCCGCGGGATGCGGAAGATGAGGTGCCGCGTGTTCGAGCGCTGCTTCTCGACGCCGTTGACGCGCAACGAGATGTCGAGCTGGTGCGGGTCGCCGATCTCGTCCGCCGTGACGACGAGCGGCCCCATCGGGCAGAACCCATCGAGCCCCTTCCCCTTGTACCACTGCCCGTGCCGCCGCTGGAGGTCTCGGGCGGTCACGTCGTTCGCCACCGTGTAGCCGAACACGCATTCGAGCGCCGACGCCTCGTCGACGTCGCGGCACTCGCGCCCGATAATCAGCGCCAGCTCCGCCTCCCAGTCGATCGCCGTGCTCACGTGCCCGTGCCACGGGATCGCGTCGTCCGGGCCGATGACGGTCGACGGCGGCTTCGTGAAGAACACCGGGTACTCGGGCAAATTCGACCCGACGACGGACTGCGACTCGGCCACGTGGTCGGCGTAGTTCAGGCCGACGCAGACGACGTTGCGCGCCGGATGCGGCAGTGGCGCGCGCAGCTGCACCGACTCCAGCGGCAGCCCCCGGCTCGCATCGTCGTCGAGCCGCGCCGCGAGCGAGCGCGCCGTCGCCAGCGCGTCCGGGCCGGCGGCGATGAACGACGCCAGGTCGTCCGGCACCGGGCTCAGCCCCAGCAAGTCCGCGGCCACCGAGACGTTGATGATGCGCCCGCCGAGCACCAGCCCGAGGTGCTCCGCCTGACCGCCCGCCTCGACGTACGTCGCGAATCGCATCTCAGTACCAGGACGCCGCGATGATCAGCTCCGGCGTGCCGCGCCAGCGCGCGCAGCATCGCCTCGTCGGCCTCGTCGAACGCGCCGCCGTCCTGCCGGTCGGTCACGTAGAGCGCGCCGCGCACCTCGCCCGAGGCGAAGATCGGCACGCCGAGCAGCGCCTTCATATGCGGATGCTTCGGCGGGAATCCGAACGCGCGCGCGTGCCGCGCCACGTCGTCGAGCTTCACCGGCAGCCCGTCCTGCCGCATCGAGCCGAGCGGACCGTGCCCCTGCGGCGCCGTCTTCAGCGCGTTGAGCGCCGCATTGTCCACACCGCTCACGACGAACCCCTCGACGTAGTCGTTCGTCCCCGTGATCGCCAGCGCTCCGTACGTCCCGCGCGTCATCTCGCGCGCCACGTCGACGACGTGCTGCAACTGGTCGAGCGGCGTCCGCGCCGGGTTCGCGCGCCACTGCGCTGCCAGCCGTCGAAGCGCGTCGGCCTCGACGTCGGTGCGCGGCCCGGGTGTTGCCGCTCGTGCGGCTTCGGTATCGACGACTGTCGACGACGGCGATGCAGAGGAGCGTGCCGTGCTCATGTGCATAGACTAGCGCGGCCGGCGCGACCACGCGACTTCCGAGCCGGGCATTCGGCGCACGGCGCAAGCGCTATGCTGTCCGCGCGATGACATCCGAGCCGCGACACGCCTTCATCGACGCCAACGGCGTCCGCTTCCATTACGTCGAGCAGGGCGACGGCCCGCTCGTGCTGCTGCTGCACGGCTTCCCCGAGTGCTGGTATTCGTGGCGCGCGCAGTTGCCGGCGCTCGCCGAGGCGGGCTACCGCGCCGTCGCGCCGGACATGCGCGGCTACAACCTCACTGACAAGCCCCGCGACGGCTACAACATCGAGCAACTCGTCGACGACGTCGTCGCCCTCGCCGCCGCACTGGGCGAGGAGCGGGCGCACGTCGTCGGCCACGACTGGGGCGGCATTGTCGCATGGCAGCTGGCGTGGCGCCGGCCGGAGTTCGTGCGCAGCCTCGTCGTGATGAACGCGCCGCATCCCGCCGCATTCGGCCGCTACCTGCGCGGCAACGTCAGGCAGATCCTCAAGAGCAGCTACATGTTCCTCTTCCAGATCCCCGGCCTGCCCGAACGCATCCTCACCCGCCGCCGCGCCGCCGCCGTCGCGGCCGCCTTCAAGCGGAACGCCCGCCGGCCCGAGGTGTTCTCGGCCGAGGACCTGGAGGTGTACCGCGAGGCGATGCTGCGCCCCGGCGCCGCCAGCTGCACGCTCGCCTACTACCGGCAGGCGATCCGGCAGGGCCCCGGCGCCTGGCCGAAGTCGCCGATCGTCGTGCCCGACGCTCGTCCTCTGGGGCGAGGGCGACCCGGTGCTGCAACAGGGCATGAACGACCACCTCGGCGATTGGGTGAAGAACCTCACCTTCCGCCCCATCGCCGATTGCGGCCACTGGACGCAGCAGGAACAGCCAGAGCTCGTCAACCGCGAGCTGGTCGCCTGGCTCCGGTCGCGCGCATAGGGCTACTCCCGCAGGCCCACAGCCCGAAGCCGCGCGCTACGATACCTAGGGGAATGCCCGCCCGTGATGACCTTTAGCCGCGATATGGCGCGGCCGATCATTCTTCGGTGCGAGGCCGCATAGACGGCCCGCCGGGGGTATGCCGTGGGCGACACCACGAACTGGGAGTTTGCCGCAGCGGTCGCCGCCGTGACGATGGGTCTCGGCGGCCTGCTGCTGTTCACCCTCATCGGCACCATCGGCTCGTGGCGCATCTTCGACCGCGCCAGCCGCGCCGCCAATGAGGCGGCGAAGGCCAGCATGGCCGTGCAGGACCTCGCGCGTTACCTGGGGTCGCGGGAAACGATGCAGTCGGTCGCGCCCCGCGTCGACCTCAGCCAGGCGGCCGACGAACTGAACACCCTCCGCCAGCAGGCCGATGCTCTCATCGAGCAGCAGACACGCCTGCAGGACGCCGTGCGCAACCTCGTCGAGGCCGGCGTGCTGCGCAACGAGGACTCGCGCCAGCACCTCACCGAACTCGAGAGCGCGGTCACGGCGGCTCGAAGAGCATCTCGGCCAGGTGGCGGTCTCCGTCGCGAACTTGAGCCAGCGCTAAGGAGCACGCCATGCCCGCAAAGAGCGAGAAGCCCGCACGCAGCGCCGCCGCCGGCGACGCCGTCGCCGACGTTCTCGACGCGCTGCTGCCGGTCCACACCGCCGTCACCTTCGAAGCGCTCGCCGACGCCGCAGCGACGGCCGCCGAGCGCCTGCTCCACGCACCGTACGCGTTCCTCTACTGCGAGTCCGAAGACGGCCGCCTGGAGCGCCGCGTCCCCGCGTCCGACGTGCGCCGCCGCTCGCAGCACCGCGCGATCGGCGCGTTCGGCGCGCACGTGCTCGGCGCCGCCATCGACCCGGCCGATGCGCCCGCCATCGCCGGCGCGCTCGATGCGGAGTCGCCCGTCGCCGCGTCGGCCGGCCAGCTCTTCCAGGGCCTGACGAGCGCCGGAGCGCGCCGACGCGGCCCAGCAGGAGCTCGGCCTCGCGTCCGCGGCGATCGTCCCACTCGTCTCCGCCGGCGAGCGCCTCGGCGCGCTCGTCCTCCTGCTCGCGCGCGAGCCCCGCGTCGAGCCGATGCGCCTGTTCGGGGCGCACGTCGCCCGCGCCGCCGCCGGCCTGCGCCAGGCGCTCGGGGAGATCGACCAGCCGGTGACCGGCATCGCCCGCTCCGTGTTCGACGCCCGGAAGCTGGAGTCCGACCTCCAGAAGGAGTTGTCGCGAGCTGACCGCTACAAGCACCAGGTCTCCATCGCCGTCATCGAGGCGTCGAACCTGCGGCTGCTCTACGAGCAGTTCGGCCGCACGCTCACCGATGCGCTCATCGACCGCCTCGGCGCGGCGCTCGCCCGCGACGCCCGCGACGTCGACCTCATCGGCACGTACAAGGACAGCGGCTTCACGATGATCTTGACCGAGGCGACCGCGGAGGCCGCCGCCGCCGCCGCGACGCGCCTCCTCCGCACCGCGCAGGACGCCGCCCGCGACGAGCGCGCGCCTGGCCTCGAACTGCACTTGGCGTGCGGCTGGGCCACCTACCCCGTCGACGGCAAGGCGACCGACGCCCTCTTCGCCGCCGCCGTCCGCCGCATGTACGAAGCCGCCGCGTAGGGCGACGTTCGTAGCCGGTAGTGGCAGCCGCCCGGTACACCCACAAGAACGGCGTAGTCCCCTGGTCCAATGAAAAGGCCCCCGCCGTGGCGGGGGCCTCTACTCATTACGAACTACAAACTACGAACTCGTCCGCTACGCGGCGTCTTCGAGCGCCACGATGGTCACTTCCTGGTCCGCCGCGAAGAGGCTCGTCGCACGCGCCTTCAGCGCATCCTGCACGTCCGACGGGCTGGCGTCCGGGCTGATCCAGACCTTCAGCGTGGCACGGTGGCCATCGTAGTCGAGCAGAGCGACGTCGCGTACCGCCGGATGCTCGCTCACGGCGTCGTCGACGGTGCGGAGGTCGAGCGGGCCGGGCTGGCTCTCGAACTCGAGCCGGAAGCAGTGCAGGTCGGTCGGCGGCGGCGCCGCTTCATCCTGCGCCGGCTCGTCGGCTGCCGGCGTCTCGGCCGTGGCCGGCGTATCGAGCACGGGCGCCCAGCCGTCGCTGCCCGTCTCCGGCGTCGTGAACGAGCCGGACGGCTGCAGCACCGGCGCCGGTCGCGGAGCGGTGTAGCTCGGCACGACGAGCGTCGGCCGCGTCACGTTTGTCGCCGTCCCGCCGGCCTCCGATCCGGCGTCGCCCGTGCCGATGTTCTGGCGCCCGGCGCGGACCAGCGCCTCGATCTCGTCGAACAGCGAGCCGGTCGCCGCCAGCCGCGGCACCAGGCCCTTGATGGTGGCTGTCGCCTCGGTGGCGCGCTGCAGTGCCGCGTGCAGATCATCGAGCGCCCACGTGAGTTCGCGATCGATTCCGGTCGGCCGGTCGTTGGTGGACATAGTCTCTCCTCGCTTCATCCGCTGCTTCTAGAGACGTTATCGACCACCGAGATCGGCATAGCCGAGCCACATCGCGAAAAATGAGGAGATTTCGCAAGCACGCCAACGATTCGACGGCGGGCCGGGGTGCTGGCGCCCCGGGTGCAGGCGCCCGTCCTTCGAGCGCCCGTCGAACCTACGGTGGCGACGCAGCTGCGCCGACGCCCCACCGCCGCTCGGCGAAGCTGGCGACGGCCGGATACACCCAGCGCTGCATCGCCGCCGCCAGCACCAGGCCGGCCGAGGCAGACGACGAGACCGACGAACGCGTCGGCGATGTAGTGGTTCGCCGTGAACACGATCGCCGCCAGCTGCGCCCACGGCAGCAGGATGCCGAACCCGCGCACGAGCGGGTTCTTCGTCGCGAAGACGATCGAGCCGCCGATGATCATCGCCCAGCCGAAGTGCAGGCTCGGTACCGCAGCGTACGGATTGACGAACGCGCTCATCGACTGCGCCTGGTAGCTGAGCTGGTTGTACTTCTCGATCGTGCCGACGAACTCACCCGTCGGTAACAGCCGCGGCGGCATCACGGGGAACAGGTTGTAGATCACCAGCGCGATCGCGCCCGACAGCAGGATCGCATCGCGCGCGACGGTGTACTGATGCTGGCGGAAGAAGTACAGCACGAGACCGACGAACACGATCAGCGGAAAGTCGAGCCAGAAGTAGATGAAGTTGAACAGGTCGACGAGCGGCCGCCGGTTCAGCACCACCTCCTGCAGCCGCGGCTCCCAGAAGATCCCGAGCGCGCGCTCGATGTCGATGATGTGGTTCGCGTTGCGCAACGCCTCGGCATGGTGATCGACCACCGAGCCGCGCACGATGAAGTAGAAGAGAAACGCCAGCGCGACGAGCGCTGATCTCGAAGATGTCGCGGAACACGCGCCGCCGGCGGACCGTCTCGATCACGCGCGCGATCGAGCTGTCGCGCGCGGCGATCATGGCCTGGCCGTGCTCCACCGTAGCGTCTCTCCTCAAGCTGCGCCGATGACGTCGCGCGATCCACTGTAGGGGCGGATCGCCCGCGTCGCAAACGCCGTGGCGCGCCGCGAACTGCGTTATGGCACGGCCCGACTGATACGTTCCTGATGACGTTATCGAACGGCGTAGCGACGCTGTGGAAAGGGGGAGAAATTCTCCCGAGTAGTCGTCATAAAAGCCTTGATCGCGTTTCGGGCCAACTGTATTCTTCGCCCTGTCCTGAGGGTTACCAATCACCCCACGCGACCCGTCACCGCCACCCGGTGCGGGTCGTTCGCCCCGAACAGGGGAGGGAGCAAGAGCCGTCGTGGGGTCGGCTCAGACAAAGGGTACTCCGCCCTCGGGTTTTTCGGTTTCTTCATCCAAGGTTCCGTTTGCGCGAACCGGCGTACCAGCGCCGGGAGGGATTCGTGTTGCCAGTTGCAGGATGCCGCCGCACCGATCATTCTTCCCCCTCGCCCGCGGTTGGAGCGCGCCCGTCATGACGACGATCAACGCCGCCACCACGTGGACCGCCACCCTCGGCCAGCTCCAGATGCTCGTCACGCGCGCCAACTACGATACCTGGCTGCGTGACACCATCGGACTGCGCCACGAAGATGACCGCTTCGTCGTCGGCGCGCAAAGCGACTTCGCGACGGAGTGGCTGACGACGCGGCTCCGCCCGCTCATCACCAAGACGCTGGCACGCGTCCTCGGCCACGGCATCGACGTGGCGTTCGAGGTCGCGCAGCCCGCCGGCATGGATGCGCCTGTTCTCCTGTCTGAGCAGGACGGCGCGACGGAGGGGGACCGCCCCGCTGGCGGCCGCTCCGTCGCGCCGCCACAGCTCAACCCCGCGCTCACCTTCGACGCCTTCGTCGTCGGCCCCGAGAACCGCCTCGCGTTCGAGGCCGCTCGGCGCGTCGCGGACGAGCCCGGCGCCCTCAACCCGCTGACGATCTTCGCGCGCGCCCGGCCTCGGCAAGACGCACCTCCTGCAGGCGATCGGCCACGCCGCGTACGCCGCGGGGCTCGTCCGTCATCTACGCGCCCGCCGAGCGCTTCGGCAACGACTACGTCCGCGCGCTCAACGGCGGCCTCGAGCAGTTCCGCCGCCGCTATCGCAGCGCCGACGTGCTGCTCATCGACGACATCCAGTTCTTCGAGGGACGCGACGGCTTCGAGAAGGAGTTCTTCCACACGTTCAACGACCTGCACGCCCAGGGCAAGCAGATCGTCGTCACGACCGACCGGCCGCCCGCGCTGCTCACCGGCCTGACCGAGGCGCTGCGCACGCGCCTGCAGTGGGGCCTCGCCGCCGACATCCAGCGCCCGGCCTTCGACACGCGCCTCGCGATCCTGCGCGCGAAGGCGCGCCGTCACGCGCTGCAGCTCCCCGCCGAAGCGTTGGAGATGATCGCCGAGCACTGCTGCCCGACCGTGCGCGAGCTCGAGGGCTCGCTCAACCGCGTGCTCGCCTACGTGCCGCTCATCGGCGGCATCGTCACGAACGAGACGATCGAGCGCGCGTTGTCGCCGCTGACGCCGCTCGCCCAGCGCGAGGCCGAGCCGCCGTGCGCCGACGACATCGTCGCGCGCCGTGTGCCGCCGCCTCGGCGTGCAGCCGTCCGACGTGCGCGGCCGCAGCCGCAGCCGCGACGTCTCGTACGCGCGCCACCTCGCCATGTACCTGCTGAAGGAAGACGGCCGCAAGAGCCGTCGCCGAGATCGGCCGCCTGCTCGGCCACCGCGACCACTCGACCGTCATCTCCGGCATCCAGCGCATCGCCCTCGAACAAACCACCCGCCCCGAAACCCGCGCCGACCTCACCGCCGTCCGCGCGACCCTGGACGGTGGCGCGAGCGCATTAGCGGCGGCCGTGTAGCTGGAGCTCTCTTGGAGGTCGTGATGCGTGGCATCCGTCAGCGTCACCAAAGCCTGATATCGTGCGGCACGTGCGGACGCGCTGCATTTGTCGCCGGGGTCGACGACGAGTTCGCGCTATTACGAGTGCGCTGCGTCGAGCCCTCACCGCTGGACTGAAGAACGCGACCCCGAGTGCGAGCGCTGCGCTGAACCGCTGTCCGCCCACCTGTGGGCCGTTTCACCGGCCAGTCCCCAGACGTTCATTTGCCCTGGCGTGCTCGCTGCGCATACATTCTCGCAGCGGAACTAGGCGAGCCCTCCTCGGCCCGCAACCGCGCTTCGCTGATCCAGCTGGAGGTGATCACTTGGCGATCGACGAGCTCGTATCCATCGTCCATGGCACCACGCCTTGGCCCGCCACCAAGGAGGAGGCCGACGCGAAGCTCTTCGAGGCGTTGTTTGGATCGCCGAACGGCCGTTATCCATCGAACGCGAAGTCAACGGTCAACTTGCGCGCCCCGCAGATGTCCGCCGAGAGCAACGTCGTCTATTCGGCGTACCTCCACGCGGACAGCCCGAACGTGCGGGCCGTACGGCGGGATGTCGGTCGCCCTATTCCCGGCGGCGGGTCATCCGTGCCTGCTTACGTTTGTCGTCGGCACCGCCGGAATCAGCCCGGACGAGGAGATCCTCGGGCGGCCGGGCCACGCTCGCAATGTGAAGGCACTCTGCGCCTGGCTCAACCAGAAGCACGGACAGGGCAAGCGGGTCGCCTGGGCAAAAGACGATCCCGTCCGCACGGACATCGGCGTTCCGGATGCCATCACGAAAGAGTTCGCCGATTACAAAGCCGTCTTCGACAAGTACGGCAATGTCCTCTATGGCATCTACGTGCCGACGCAGGACGAGCAGGCGACACGCGAAGCAGTGATCGCCTTCCTCGACCTTATGTTCGATGAGCGCGGCTCGCGGCCGATCTCTGCCCAACGAGCGGAGTTCGAACGGCTCCGCAGCGAACGGTCGCAGCATCTCCTGCCCGACGTCACGCTCGAAGACGTGGAGCAACTGCTCGGGTCACGGCGGTACGTGATCCTCCAGGGGCCGCCGGGCACCGGAAAGACTCGGATGGCCACTGAACTGCTCCGCGATGCGTACGGCGGACGCGGCACGTCCATCCAGTTCCACCCGAACACGACCTACGAGAACTTCGTCGGTGGCCTCGCGCCCGTGACAGGTGCCGGAGACCTTGGCTTTCAGTTCGCTCCACAGCCCGGATTCCTCATGAACGCCGCGGCCGCGGCACTGAAATCGCCGGACAGACCGTACCTGCTGCACGTCGACGAAGTGAATCGCGCCGACCTCTGCGAAGGTGCTCGGAGAAGCCATCTATCTCTTGGAGACGGACGAGACGACTCCACGGGAGATCGATTTACCGTACGACTTCGGCGAGCCATTTGGCCGCCGGTTCAGGCTGCCGTCCAACCTACACATCCTCGGCACGATGAACAGCAGCGATCGTAGCCTCGCCATCGTGGACGTGGCCGTTCGGCGACGGTTCGCGTTCACCAAGCTATGGCCACAGGCGCGAGTGGTAGCAGAGCACGGCGGCCCACTGATGGAGCAAGCGTTTAGGGAGTTGATGGCAATCTTCGTCGACCATGCGAACGAAGACGCATTCGATCTCGTCCCAGGCCACTCCTATTTCCTTGAGAAGGACGACCTGGAAGCCGTGCGGAGACTACGCGTCACGCTCGCTCCCCTGCTCGAGGAGTACCTGAAACAGGGTTATGTCGGCGGATTCGCCGAGCACATTCGCGCCTATCTTCAGTGGATCGAGACCCTGTGACAGCGCGCCCACCTGCAACTCGGCGGTCTAGGCTCGGCGCGCGATTCACTCGCGTGTCGCGGAGCGTGCCGTCAGGGCAGTGCTTCGAGGCGGTGGACTCCGGCACGCTCCGAGTCGCTGCCACGACCTTGATTCAAGGCGCATACCCGCGCGATCCCGCATCGCAGGCGGCGCGCCTAGCGGGGCACTTCATCGAGCGGAACCGTTCCACGCTTTCACAGGTCGGCGCCGCGCATCGAGCAAGAGTACGACGGCTCGCGGGTCGATCTCGTGATCCGAACCGGCACGAACATCGGGGCCGTGCCGCTGATCTCGCCGACGACAGGTCGAGCCGACTACGGTCTCGTCGTCAAGCCACGCTTCGATTGGCCGGGCATCGGGCCCATGCTGGCCGAGATGGGATGGCGCATCGTGCCGTCGACGCTCCCACTTCCGATGCTGCCGCGCTCCGACCGCAAGATTCCGCCCTGGGTGTTGTCATCCATCATCTTGTTCCGCGGCTCGAGGCTCTGCTTGACCAGTTGGAGCGTCGGTTCGAGATGACCGACGCCGTCCGTACTGCACCGCGTGGAAGCGTCGACTGGCCGACCTACGCCACCCGCGAGATGAGCCGAGCGCGCTTCCTCAGCGTCCCATGCCGCTATCCCGATCTTCGCGACGACCGCGCCCTCAAAGCCGCGATCCGCTACACGCTCCAGAAGCAACTTGTAGGCACTCAACGGCCAACGCTCGGCAGGCGTCTTCGTCGTGAGGCTCATCGAGCTGTGCCAGGCTCTCCTTGATCGGCGTCAGACCGTTCCTGCTCGGCAACCCGGGTCGCTCGAACTCGACGCTTGGCTTCGCGGCCCACTCAAGACGTCAGCCGTTCCGCGACGGGCTCCAGGCCATCGAATGGACGGTGGACGATCGTGGCCTCGCTGGGCTGAGCGATCTGCAAGGGCTTGCCATGGTCGATGCCTATGGAAACGTTCTTCGAGGCGTGGACGGAAACGGTTTGCACCAGGTGTCGCGCCTCGTTGGCGGCGTTGTGCGCTCCGGCAGACATCGCCAGACGATTGCGCCGCTACTCTGGGAGCCACCGTACCTCGGATCGCAGAAGTACCTGCTGCCCGACCTCATACTGGAGCGCGGTGACACGACGTTCATCGTCGATGCGAAATACAAGGATCATTGGGAGGAGATGCAGGAGCGGCGCTGGGGAGAACTCGAGGCCGAACTTCGCGAGCGGCATCGCGCCGACCTGCTTCAGGTGCTCGCGTACGCCAACCTGACCACGGCGAATCGCGTTGTCGTCTGCCTCGCCTACCCATGCTCCATCGAGACGTGGGACTCCCTCAGGAGTCGCGGCCGTCTGTACCATCGCGCGGCGCTGCGCGCGGGCGATCGCGCCATCGAGTGCTGCTCACCGCATTCCGATCGGCGTGCCCGCGCGACAGGTCGCCGAAGCGATGGCAAGAGAAATCGCCTACTAGCGAGGAGCCACCCAATGTCCTGGGACATCCAGATCAACCCAACGGCGAGGCCCTGCACGTCAGCTACGAACTCGTCGAAGCGATCGATGAGTTCGTCGAGGACTTCGACATCCGCTACTGCTGCCTGGAACCCAGCGCCGAGGCCATCGCCGCGCTCCGCCGCGTGCGCGCCCGCGGCGACGAGGAGCAGCTGGCCATCGACCGGCTGATCGCCGAACTGGAGCGCGGCGAGCCGGTCGACTGCTGATCGGCCACTGACCGCGCTCTCACCTCCCACGCTCGGGCTACGCCCTCACGCCGCCGCTGCGCTATGCTCCCCGTGCGGGCCCGCCGCACCGAGGAGGGCGCCATGGACGTCATCACCGGCTCCATCTCGACGTACGTCTTCACGATGCTGCACGGCCGGCCGGCGTTCCTGCTGCTCTACCGCGCGCCGCACCTGATGCACGCCGACACCTGGCAGGCCGTCCACGGCATGATCGATGACGGCGAGAAGGCCTACGACGCCGCCTGGCGCGAGTGCGTCGAGGAGACCGGCCTGACGCCGGAGCGCTTCTTCAAGACCGACTACATCGAGACGTTCTACAGCGAAGGCACCGACGGCGTGCACCTGGTGCCGGCGTTCGCCGCCTTCGTCACCGGCGCGCCCGGCGTCGAAGTCTCGGAGGAGCACACCGCCTACGACTGGTGCCAGCTCGACGACGCGCTCTCCCGCTTCGTCTGGCCGTCGCAGCGCGGCGCCATCCAACTCATCGCCGAAGCGACCGCGACCTGGCCCGACATCGGCACCGGCATGACCGAGATCACCGGTATGTTCGTCCTGTAGAGGACCCCAGGGGCTTGACACCCAGCGTCTGATTCACTTTCATTCGTGTGCGCGCATTGGGAACACTCAACAGCGGTCGATCCCGCCCAGCCGAGCAGCACTGCGAGGCGTGACCGTCCGGGCGAAAGGCAGAACACGATGACCATCGACGAACGGCAGGTGAGCGACCACCAGACGACCACCGCCCCGCTCCCAACCAGCAACGACGCCGGCATGGACCTGATGGCCGCCCATCTCTCACCTGGACGTGCCAACGGCTTCCGCGCCGTCGGCCTCGGCGTGGTGCAAGGGCGGCGTGATGGTGTGCGCATCCGCGATCTCGACGGCAACGAGTACATCAACTGCCGCAGCTCCGGCGGCGTCTTCAATTTCGGTCACCGGCCCGCGTTCGCCATCGAGGCGCTTCAACGCGCACTCAGCGAAATCGGCGACATGGGCGACTGGCTCGTGCCCTCCGCCGTCCGCGCCCGCGGCGCCGCCGCGCTTGCCCGTATCCTTCCCGGCGACCTGAAATACTCGTTCTTCACGGCGAGCGGCGCCGAAGCCGTGGAGGTCGCGTGCAAGCTGGCACGCGGCGTCACCGGCCGCTCCGGGTTCGTCACCGCCGAGCACGGCTACCACGGCCACGTCGGCTTCTCGCTGGCAATGGACGAGGAGCGAGACACGCGATGGTTCGCACCTCTCGTGCCCGGCATCGTCAAGGTTCCCTTCGGCGATGCCGGCGCGGTGGACCGCGCCGTGACCGAAGACACCGCCGCGGTGTGCATGGAGACGATCCCCGCGACCGCCGGATACTTGATCCCGCCGGATGACTTCTGGCCGCGCGTGCGCACCATCTGCGACGAGCGTGGCGCGCTGCTGATCCTCGACGAGGTTCAGGCCGGACTCGGCCGCACTGGGTCGATCTGGGCCTGCGACCGGTGGAACGTCGCGCCCGACATCCTGGTCGCCGGCAAATGCCTCTCCGGCGCCGTCTACCCGATCGCGGCCTGCTGTTTCGGCGATCGCGTCGACGCGTTCCTCGCGAAGGATCCCTTCTTCCACCCTTCCAGTTTCGGCGGCTCCGAACTCGGCGCCGTCGTCGTCGAGGCCGTCGTCGACAAACTGACCGAGCCTGGTTTCCTCGACCACGTCAACGCCGTGGCGGCGCGCCTCGAACGCGGACTCGATGACCTGTGTGTCAGATTCCCGAAGGTGCTCGCCGGGCGGAGGGGCGTCGGCCTCATGCAGGCCCTCGATGCCCAGTCGACGGAGCGCTGCGCGGCCCTGATGGCTGCCACGATTCGCAACGGCGTGCTCGCCATCTGGGCGAACAATCGCCAGCAAACGCTCCTCGTCATGCCGCCGCTCGTCATCACCGACGAGGACGTCGACGAGATCGTCGCCCGCATCGGCGAGGCCGCCGCAGGAGTCTCGGGCACGTTGTGATCGCCGCTGCCGACCTCGAGGCGTTGGAGGCGAGTGTTGGCGCCGCGATTCGCACGCGCGACGCAAGCCAGCTCCGCCTTCTCGGTCACGGCGAGATCAGCGTCGCGCTCGGCTGGCCCGCTGAGAACCCGCAGTACGCCTGCAAGCGGCTGCCACCCTTCGACTCGATGGACGCATATCAGCGCTACGCCTCCGTCGTCGAGCGCTACATCGACGAACTGCGCCATCGCGGCGTGCGCGTCGTCGATACGGAGTTGAAGTCCCTGCGGCGCCCGGACGGCAAGGTCGTCGCATTTCACATCCAGCCCGCGCTGCCCGCCGACACGATCGGCACCGAAGTCCTGCGACGGTCCGCGCCAACGGCCGATCATCCGTTGATCGCCGCCGTGATCGAAGCGGTCATCAGCGGTACGGGCAACCGCGCCGGCATCGATGCCCAGTTCAGCAACTGGTCGTGGAAGGATGGCGAAGCGACGTTGCTCGACCTCACGACGCCGTTCGTGCTCGACGAACGCGATCAGCCCGCGTTCGATATGGCGCCGTTCCTCGCGGCGCTCCCCGCGGTCGTCCGCCCGATCGTGCGCCGCGAGATGATCAAGCTGCTCCCGCGCTTTCTGACGCCGCGGGGCACGCTGCTCGACCTGGCAGCGAACACCATAAAGGCAGGGCTCCACGGCTGGGTCGAGCCGGTCCTCGCGCGCGTCAACGAGCGCGTCGACCCGCCCGTCACGTACGCCGAAGCCCACCGCGTGTACAAGTCCGACAAGTCGACCTTCATCCTCGTCCTCCGGCTCGAACGCGCGAACCGTTTCTGGCAGGAACGCGTCCGCCGTCGCCCCTACGAGTTCCTTCTGCCCGAGAGCACGACGTACGAGTCCTGACCGGCGCTCTTCATCTCGGCGCGACGTCTTCTGGATCGCGGTCGCCGAAGCAGCGGCACGGTCCTCTCTCCAACATCCAACCTCCAACATCCAACCTCCACCCTCTACTCCCTCCGGCCGTCATGCCCGCCTCAGCCGAACGACAAATCCGCTCGCCGGGAGCATAATTCGATCTGCACCCTCCGCCAGCAACGGCTGCAGCCGTGAAAGGAGTCAGCAGTGAATCTCGGTGGATACGCGGACCGGATCGCACGCGTCGACCTGACCTCCGGGAAGGTCGCCTACGACCACATCGACGAGACCGATGCGCGCAAGTACGTCGGCGCGCGCGGCCTCGGCGTCAAGTACGTCTTCGATAACGGGCCCGGCGTCGACCCGCTCGGCCCCGACAACCTGCTCTGCTTCATGAACGGCCCCCTCACCGGCACCGAGGTCACGATGAGCGGCCGCATGGCCATCGTCACCAAGTCGCCGCTCACCGGCACCGTCACCGATTCCCACCACGGCGGCTGGTCCGCCGCCCGCCTGCGCTGGTCCGGCTTCGACGGCCTGCTCTTCAAGGGCCGTGCCGCAAAGCCCGTCTACGCCTACGTCGAGGACGGCAAGCTGGAGCTGCGCGACGCCGCCGACCTCTGGGGCAAGGGCGTGCACGAGACCGTCAAGACGCTGCTCGCGCGCCACGGCGGCGACGACGTCAGCGTCATCGCCATCGGCCCCGCCGGCGAGAAGCTCGTGCGCTACGCCTCCTGCATCAACGAGAACGACCGCGCGTCCGGCCGAGGCGGCACCGGCGCCGTCGCCGGCAGCAAGAACCTGAAGGCCGTCGTCATCAAGGCGACGAAGAATATCCCGAAGGCGAAGGACAAGGACGCCTTCAAGGTGGCGCACCAGCGCGCGCTCGCCGTGCTCATGGACGAGGCGACCGTCACCTCGCCTCGCAAGGGCGGCCTCTCGGTCTACGGCACGAACGTGCTGATGAACGTCACGAACACCATCGGCGCGCTCGGCGCGAAGAACTCGCAGCAGACGACGTTCGCCGCGGCCGAGGAGATCGCCGGCGAGAAGATCAAGGAGACCATCCTCGTCCACGACCCGACGTGCCACGCCTGCCCCGTCGCCTGCAAGAAGGAGGTCGAGACGCACGGCAAGTACGCCGTCCACATGGAGAGCTTCGAGTACGAGCCCGCGTGGTCGCTCGGCGCCAACTGCGACAACGCGAACCGCGAGTCCATCGCGTACCTCATCGACCTCTGCAACGACTACGGCATGGACGCCATCGAGCTCGGCCAGGTGCTCGGCATGGCGATGGAGGCCAGCGAGAAGGAGCTGATCAAGGAACGCATCGAGTGGGGCGACACCGACCGCATGGTGCAGCTCACCCACATGGTCGGCCGCCGCGAGGGCATCGGCGACACGATGGCCGAAGGCACGCAGCGCGCCGCCGAGAAGTTCGGCGACGGCAACATCGCCATGACCGTCAAGGGCCAGTCGACGCCGGCGTACGACCCGCGCGGCCTCAAGGGCATGGGCATCGCCTACGCGACGAGCAACCGCGGCGCCTGCCACCTGCGCGCCTACACGCCCGCGAGCGAGCTGCTCGGCGTGCCCGAGAAGACCGACCCGCTCGCCTGGGAGGGCAAGGGCAAGCTGACGAAGCTGCTCCAGGACCTGCACGCCGTCTCTGACTCGTTCGACCTCTGCAAGTTCTCCGCCTTCGCCGAGGGCCCCGAGGAGTACGCCGCGCAGTACTCCGCCGTCACCGGACTCAAGGTGACCGGCGCGGACCTCCTCCGCACCGGCGAGCGCATCTACAACCTGGAGCGCCACTACAACAACCTCGCCGGCTTCCGCGAGGGCTCCGACACGCTGCCGAAGCGCTTCCTCGAGGAGCCGTCGACCGCCAAGGGCTCCGAGGGCCACGTCTGCGAACTCGACCTCATGCTGCGCGAGTACTACGACGCCCGCGGCTGGAACAACGGCGTCGTCCCGGAGAGTAAGCTGAAGGAACTGGAGATCGTCTAGCGTCGAGGGGCGAGCGTCGAGTGCCGCCGTGACCACAGCACCGAGCCATGCATCGATCCGCCGACCGCTCTCCCCCTCTCCACGGCGTGGAGAGGGGGCCGGGGGGTGAGGTCGCGCCCGGCGTCAACCAGCCGCGGCCTTCGCCGGTCACCTCCCGCATCCCGCCTCTCGCCTCCAACGTCCATCAAGGGGGGTTAGGTCGTGGTAATCCGCCTCTACGCCACCCTGCGCCAGCGCGCCGGCATCTCGCGACGTCGATGTCGCATGGCGCGACGGCACCAGCGTCGGCGACGCGCTGCGCCAGCTCCTCGAACGCCAGCCCGCGCTCGAAGGCCATATCTTCGACCCGGACGGCCGCGTCGTCCCGTACGTCTCCGTCTTCGTCGACGGGCGCGACATCCGCCACCTCGCCGGCCTCGCGACGCCCGTCGGCGAAGACGACGAGATCGCCGTCTTCCCGCCCGTCGCCGGCGGCTGACCGATGCCCGAGAGTCGTCTTCGGCGGCATGCCGGCGTGGCTGCTCGCGGACTACCTCGTCGAGCTCGGCGGCGCTCGCACCGCTGACGGCGCCGCCGTCCGCGGCGACGGCTGGCACGCCACCTTCACCCCCGCCCCCACCACCCCGCCCGCCATCGCCCGCATCACCGTCACCATCGAAGGCCCCCGCGCCGACGATGTGATGCAGCAACTCCGCACGAAAGCCCAACGCGGCGGCGGCTAACATCTCCACGTCCTCCGACCTCCGACCTCCGACCTCCGACCTCTAACCCCCCGCCTCCAACCTCTAACCTCCAACCTCTAGTACCCTAACGATCATGGACCTCGGCATCATCGGCTACCAGCGCAGCGGCAAGACGACGATCTTCAACGCCGTCACGCGCGGCCACGCGCAGACCGGCGCCTACGGCGCCGGCGTACAGCCGAACATCGGCGTCGTGAAAGTGCCCGACCAGCGACTCGAAGACCTGTCGAAGCTCTTCAACCCGAAGAAGTTCACGCTCGCCGACATCCGTTACATCGACTTCCCCGGCGAGGCCTTCAGCGACGGTCAGGGCCCGCCCCCGCAGTTCCTCGCCCAGCTCGCCCGCTGCGACGCCCTCATCCACGTCGTCCGCTCCTTCGCCGACGAGACCGTGCCGCACCCGCAGGGCTCCGTCGATCCGGCGCGCGACGCCGCCGCGATGGAGCTGGAACTCGCCTTCGCCGACGCCGGGTTCATCGAAAAACGCCTCGAGCGCATCGAGGCATCGATGCGCGCCGTCAAGGCTGGCGAGCGCGACGCCGCCGAGCGCGAGACGGCGCTCCTCGTACGGCTCAAGCAGGGCCTCGAGGCCGAGAAGCCGCTTCGAGAACAGGAGATGAGCGCCGAAGAGGAGAAGCTGCTGGTCAACTACCAGTTCCTCTCCGACAAGCCGCTACTCGTCGTGCTGAACATCGACGAAGGCGACGCCGCGCGCGCAGCCGAGATCGAGACGGCGTTCGCGGCGAAAGCGCAGGGCGAACACCTCGCCGTCGCCGCGATCAGCGGCAAGATCGAGCAGGAGTTGGCGCAGATGTCGGACGAGGACGCGGTCGAGTTCCGCAACGACCTCGGCATCACCGAGCCCGGCCTCGACCGCATGATCCGCATGTCCTACGAGCTGACCGGCCTCATCTCGTTCTTCACCGTCGGCCCCGACGAGTGCCGCGCCTGGAACGTCCGCCGAGGCGCTACCGCCCCCACCGCCGCCGGCAAGATCCACACCGACCTCGAACGCGGCTTCATCCGCGCCGAGGTCGTCCGCTGGGACGAACTCCTCGCCGCCGGCACCATCGCCGAAGCCCGCAAACACGGCCACCTCCGCCAGGAAGGCAAGACCTACGTCGTCCAGGACGGCGACTGCTTGAATATCCTGTTCAATGTCTGACGCGTTCCGTTGAGAACATCGCCCTCTCCCCTTGAGGGAGAGGGCAGGCCGCAGGCCGGGTGAGGGCCTGGACGCGGACTGCTTGAGTATCCTGTTCAACGCGTGACGGCTCTTCGTTTGAGAACATCGCCCTCTCCCCTTGTGGGAGAGGGCAGGCCGCAGGCCGGGTGAGGGCCCGCACGGCGACTGCCTCAATATCTCGTTCAATGTCTGAAGTTCGTAGTGGGTAGTCGGTAGTGGGTAGTGCCTCGGTCCAGCGGCGCTGCTCCAAAACGGGCGCTACACTACCAACCGCGATCTACAAACTACTCACTACCAACTACAAACTATGAACCTCAAATCCTTCGACCGCGTCGCCCACTGCTACGACGACACGCGCGGCATGCCGCCCGAAGCCTCGCGCGCGATCGGCGACGCGATCGCCGCGATGGCTCGCAAGGTGTCGCCATCGCCGCGGCTCCTCGAAGTCGGCATCGGCACCGGCCGCATCGCCGTGCCGCTGGCCGAGGCGGGCGTGCGCGTCACCGGCATCGACATCTCGCCGAACATGCTCGGCGTGCTGCGCGAGAAGCGCCGCGACATCGACGTGCTGCTCGCCGAGGCGGCGCACCCGCCGCTGCGCGAGGCCACGTTCGACGCCGCGCTCTTCGTCCACATCCTCCACCTCGTGCCCGACGCCGAGGCGACGCTGCGCGCGACGGCGCGCCTCGTCCACCCCGGCGGCGTCATCCTCTTCGGCTTCGACCAGGGCCGCATCGGCCAGCGCGAGCAGGCCGACGCCATCATCGCTCGCGCCGTCGAGGAGATCGCGCACGTCCCCATCCCCACCCGCGACGCCCACGACGAGGCCCGCGCAACGACCGAGCGCGTGCTGCGCGACACTCGGCGCGGCGGTCTCGATCTCGACCGTCGCCAGCTGGCCCGAGCGCGCCCGCGGCCGCACGATGATCGAGCGGCTGTCCCGCAAGGACTACTCCAGCTCGTGGCTGATCCCCGACGCCGCCCTCCCCGCCGTCATCGAGCGCGTCACCCCGCAGCTCGATGCCCTCTACGACGGCCTCGATCGCGAGATCGAATGGACGCGCACATTCCAACTGCTCGCCGGCCGCCTGCCTGGAGCTTGAGCGCGATCAGATCGGGCACGCGGCCTCGGCTCTGGTTCATCGATCAGCGGGCAAAACGTCCGCGGCGATGACGCCGAGCAGATGCACGAGATCTTCGCTTCCCACTGGCACCCCGTTGAGCAGCACGATCCTCACACCGCGGACGCACTGACCCCAGACGTTGAACGGCGCACCGCCCTCGCACGCGTAGTCGACCGGCACGCCGCCATACCACCGCGTGCGTAGCGCGACGATATCCGGCACCGGCGACGGCGCGCCGCCGTGAGCTGAGAGCACGTACGCGCGGGCCGACGCCCGGTCGAATTCCGGCAGGCAGTCTTCGGCGCGGGCCGGCATCGTGTCGTACCGGGTGTAGAGCAACTCATCGCCGGATGGCGACCACTCATTGAAGACGAGTCCGCGGCCGGGATCCTCGACCACCGACACGTCCTGATCGGAGTCCAGATCGTGTATGCGCAGCCGCTGCACGTCCGCGAAGACGCACCCGACCGTGTTGACGTCGTCGTACATCACCGCCCGGCCGTTCGGGGATAGGCGGCTCGGCGCAATGTCGCCATGCATGGTCACGCTGCCATCGAGCATCACGGTCGCCAGAGTGCCGGCGTGAGGCCCCACCGAGATGTCTCCGTAGATCACGAAGCCCGATCCGTCGTCGCGCCATTTCCCGGGCGTCGCCAAACCGCGGAACTCCTCCGGATCGAATGTGGCCAGCACGCGCGACCTCGCCGACTGCAGATCGACGACGCCGACAGTTGAGCGTGAAGGCGGAGTGAGTCCGTCCGAGAACGCGAACGCCGCATACCGGCCATCAGGCGATAGCAACAAGCGCGCTCCATCGCCCGGCCGTGGAAAGCGGGAGATCGTGTCGTCCGCACCTGAGAGCGGGTCGATCGCGTGCACCTGGACATCGGAGTCGGACTCGACGATGTAGGAAACCTTCCGCTCACTCGTGAACACGACCGAGAGCGCACCATCCGGCAGCGCGACGCGGCGTACTTCCCGTCGCGCGCCAACATCGAAGACGATGACGGCGGCCTCATCGGAGTACACCGCCAGCGGCCTGACGACCGGCGGCATGGCGATCGACGGGGCCGTCGGCGCAGCCGTAGGCACGGCGGTCGGCACAGCTGTCCGCGCGGCTGTCGAGACGACCGTCGCCGGCGGCGTGGCTACCTCATCGCTGCCACAGGCGGCCGCCAGGATCACCAGGCCGAGCAACTCGAGCATCGCAAGCCTGCGGATGATGGCACCTCTTGAGCGACGATGGTACGGCGGCGCCGGCAGCGCCGCCTGACGGCTCGCCTACGCGCAACCTACACGTCGCCAGCGTCTGCTCCGGTGCCGCCACCCGGGCGCTTCCGGTGTCGCCGCCGCGAGCTTTCCATACCCTCCCGCCTTGACCAGTTGCCCGTCCGCAACATACAATGCCGCCACAACTGAATACGGACTCTTATCGAGAGTGGTGGAGGGATCGGCCCTACGAAACCCGGCAACCCGCGCAGGCGGGTGCCAAATCCGACTCGCTGCGGCGAGAAAGATGAGAGAGAATCGTGAAGCTTCTCACCACCCGGACGAGAAGCTTTCTTGCTACCTGAGACACGGATGACCCAACCCGAACCCATCGCCTGGCGCGGCGACTGCCTGCGCATCCTCGACCAGACGCGCCTGCCCGCCGCGGTCGAGTACATCGACGCCCGCACCGCCGCCGACGTCGCCGACGCCATCCGCCGGCTGGCCGTGCGCGGCGCGCCGCTCATCGGCATCGCCGCCGCGTACGCGCTCGCGCTCACCGCCCGCAACGGCGCCGACGTGCCCGCGGCCGCCGCCGAGCTCGTCGCGACCCGGCCCACCGCCGTCAACCTGCGCTGGGCCGTCGACCGCATCCTCGCCGCCTGGAACGGCGACCCCGCGCGCGCCGAGGCCGAGGCCACCCGCATCCACCGCGAGCAGATCGAGGCCGACCACGCCATCGGCCGCTTCGGCGCGGAGCTGATCGCGCCGAACGCGACGGTGCTCACGCACTGCAATGCCGGCGGCCTCGCGACGGGCGGCATCGGCACGGCGCTCGGCGTAATCAAGACGGCGCACGCGCGACGGCAAGCGCGTGCGCGCGCTCGTCGACGAGACGCGCCCGCTGCTGCAGGGCGCGCGCCTCACCGCCTGGGAGCTGGCGCAGGCCGGCGTCCCGCACGAGATCATCGTCGACGCCGCCGCGGCCGGCATCATCGCCCGCGGCGACGTGCAGGCGATCGTCGTCGGCGCGGACCGCATCGCCGCCAACGGCGACGTCGCCAACAAGGTCGGCACCTACGGCCTCGCGCTCGCGGCGGCCGCCCACCGCGTGCCGTTCTACGTCGCCGCGCCGCTCAGCACGATCGACGTCGCCACCCGTACGGGCACGGACATCCGCATCGAGGAGCGCGACGAGGCCGAAGTGCTCGCCTTCGCCGGCGCCGCCATCGCTCCCGACGGCAGCCTCCGCCCGCAACCCCGCGTTCGACGTCACGCCGGCCGCGCTCGTCACGGCCATCATCACCGAGCGCGGCGTCCTGCGCCCGCCGTACGCAACGTCGATCGCGGCATCGATGCGGCAGGCGGTGGCGGCGTCATGACGCAGGCGCGCTTCGCCGTGATCGGCGGCTCCGGCTTCTACGAGATGGACGGCATCAGCGACGTCGAGAGCCTGACCATCGACACGCCGTTCGGCGCCACGTCCGATGCCATCGTCGATCGGCACGCTGGCCGGCGTGCGGACCGCCTTCCTGCCGCGCCACGGCGTCGGCCACCGCATCCTCCCCGGCGAGTTGCCGCAGCGCGCCAACATCTGGGCGCTCGCCACGCTCGGCGTCGAGCACGTGCTCTCCGTCAGCGCCGTCGGCAGCCTCAAGGAGGAGGTCGAGCCGCTGCACATGGTCGTCCCCGGCCAGATCATCGACCGCACGCGCGGCGCGCGGCCGTCGACGTTCTTCGGCAACGGCATCGTCGCCCACATCGCCTTCGACACGCCGTTCTGCCCGACGCTCTCCGCCGTCGTCGCCGGCGCGGCCTCGGCCGGCGTCACGACGCACCGCGGCGGCACGCTCGTCGTCATGGAGGGCCCCGCCTTCTCGACGCGCGCCGAGTCGGAGCTGTACCGCAGCTGGGGCGCCGACGTCATCGGCATGACCGCGCTGCCCGAGGCCAAGCTCGCCCGCGAAGCCGGCATGTGTTACGCGACGCTCGCCTGCGTCACCGATTACGACACCTGGCACGAAACGCACGACGTCGTCTCGGCCGACATGATCATCGACAACCTGCGCCACAACGTCGCCAACGCGCGCCGCATCGCCGCGTCGGTGGCGGCCGTCGCTGCCCGCGCGCACCTGCGCCTGCCGCGACGCGCTCACGAACGCCATCGTCACCCCGCTCGACCTCGTGCCCGACGAGACGAAGCGCAACCTCGCGCCGATCCTGGCGCGCTACCTGCAGGCGGCACGATGACGCGAGCCGAACGTCGCACCGGCGCGCTCGAAGGGTCGGATGAGTTCCTGATCCGGCCGCTGCGCGAGCGCGACCAGATCCGCTCCATCCTCGAGAGCCGGCGCCCGTACGCCGCCTACGCGCTCGGCCAGCTCGAGCCCGCCCTCTTCCGGATGACCGAGTGGTGGCTCTCGAGCGGCGCGCGCAACCAGGCGCTCCTGCTCCACTCCCACGGCGGCCTCGGCAACGCCACCTTCGCCATGGGCGAGGCGGCCGCGCTCGACGCGCTGCTCAGCGTGCACCCCGGCCAGCGCCAGACCTTCCTCACCTGCGAGGTCAGCCATCTCGAGACGGTGCTCCGCCACTTCGCGCTCGAACAGCGCCAGACGATGATCCGCATGCAGGTGACGCCCGAAACGTTCCGCCCGGCGGCCGGCATCGAGGTGCGCCGCCTGAAGGCCGAGGACGTCCGCGACATCAACCGGCTGTACCGCACCGACGGCGTGCCGTCGTTCTACTCCGGCCGCCAGATCGACGATTCGGTGTACTTTGGCGTCGAGCGCGAGGGGCGCATCGTCGCCGTCGCCGGAACGCACGTCATCTCCAGCGCGAGCGCCATCGCCGTCGTCGGCAACGTCTACACGCACCCGACGTTCCGCGGCCGCCACATGGCGCAGGCGACGACGAGCGCCGTCACGCAGCAGCTCCTGCGCTTCTGCCGCGAGGTCGTCCTCAGCGTCGACCCGACGAACGCGCCGGCCGTCCGCGCGTACGAGCGCCTCGGCTACACGGAGGTCGCGCGGCTGATCGAGGGCGCCGCCGTGCGCCGCGACGCCACCGGCATTCCAACGACCGTCCGCCGCCTCGCCGCGAGGCTGCGCGGACGCGGCACCGGCGGCGAACTCGTGCGCATCGACGACACATAGCAGGGCATCGCGCGAGCGATCGCGCTGAACCGAAGAAGCAGACAAAGCGCACCAGGCGCGCATTGAGGAAGGACGACCTTGACCACCAACACGATCCCCCATGACGTAAAGGACCTGCGGCTCGCCGAGGAAGGCGTCCGCCGCATCGACTGGGCCGTCGCGCGAGATGCCCGTCATCCGCCAGATCCGCGAGCGCTTCGCGAAGGAACGCCCGCTCAACGGCCTGCGCGTCGCCGCCTGCCTGCACGTGACGACGGAGACGGCCAACCTGATGATCGCGCTGCGCGACGGCGGCGCCGAGATCGCCCTGTGCGCCTCGAACCCGCTCAGCACGCAGGACGACGTCGCGGCCGCGCTCGTCGCCGAGTACGGCATCTCCACCTTCGCCATCAAGGGCGAGGACAACGACACCTACTACCGGCACCTCGATGCGGTGCTCGATCACGAAGCCCCAGTGCACGATGGACGACGGCGCCGACCTCGTCGCCCGCCTCCACCGCGACCGCACCGACCTCCTGCCCGGCGTCATCGGCGGCACCGAGGAGACGACGACCGGCGTCATCCGCCTCCGCGCGCTGGCCGCCGAGGGCCGCCTCAAGTACCCCATCATCGCCGTCAACGACGCCAACACGAAGCACATCTTCGACAACCGCTACGGCACCGGCCAGAGCACGCTCGACGGCATCATCCGCGCCACCAACATCCTCTGGGCCGGCAAGAACGTCGTCGTCGCCGGCTACGGCTGGTGCGGCCGCGGCCTCGCGTCGCGCGCGCGCGGCATGGGCGCGCAGGTCATCGTCACCGAGGTCGACCCGCTGCCCGCGCTCGAGGCCGTCATGGACGGCTTCCGCGTCATGCCGATGGCCGAGGCCGCCCGCATCGGCGACATCTTCGTCACGCTCACCGGCGACATCAACGTCATCGACCGCGCGCACATGGAAGCGATGAAGGACGGCGCGATCGTCGCCAACTCCGGCCACTTCAACGTCGAGATCAACATGCCGGCGCTCGCAAGCATGGCCGAGGCGCGCCGCCAGGTGCGCGCCGTTCGTCGAGGAGTACAAGCTCGCCGACGGCCGCAAGCATCTTCCTGCTCGGCGAAGGCCGGCTCATCAACCTGGCCGCCGCCGAAGGCCACCCGGCGAGCGTCATGGACATGAGCTTCGCCAACCAGGCGCTGAGCTGCGAGCACCTCGTCAACAACGAAAAGCAGATGCCGGTCGGCGTCTACGCCGTGCCGCGAGGAGATCGACGCCGAGATCGCCCGCCTCAAGCTCCAGGCCATGGGCATGTCGATCGACACGCTGACCGAAGAACAGACAGAAGTACCTGTCGTCCTGGGAGTCGGGCACATGACCCAGATCACACGCAGGGGCGCAGCCTGCTGCGCCAGCCGTCGCGACGCGCACGAAGCACCATTCCGGGTCTCAACACGAGGAGGAACAAACCAATGACCACCACATTCATGAGCTCGCCGCTGTTGAGCCTCACCTCGGAGTCGGTGACCGAGGGACACCCCGACAAGATGTGCGACCAGATCAGCGACGCCGTCCTCGACGCCATCCTCAAGGACGACCCGATGGGCCGCGTCGCCTGCGAGACCGCCTGCACCACCGGCCTCGTCCTCGTCATCGGCGAGATCACGACGACCACCTACGTCGACATCCCGTCGATCGTCCGCGAGACGGTCCGCGACATCGGCTACAACAACCAGCACTACGGCTTCGACTGGGAGACCTGCGGCGTCATCGTCTCCATCAAGGAGCAGTCGACCGACATCGCCATGGGCGTCGACAAGGCGCTCGAGGCGAAAGAGGGCGCCGGCATGGGCGACGACCTCGACACCGGCGCCGGCGACCAGGGCATGATGGTCGGCTTCGCCTGCAACGAGACGCCCGAGTTCATGCCGCTGACCATCTCGCTGGCCCACAAACTGTGCAAGCAGCTGGCGTACGTGCGGAAGAACGGCACGCTGATGTACCTCCGCCCCGACGGCAAGTCGCAGGTCACCGTCGAGTACGAGTACGGCAAGCCCGCGCGCATCAACACCGTCGTCATCTCGACGCAGCACGACCCCGACGTCTCGAAGGAGGCGCTCGAGAACGACATCATCGAGCACGTCATCAAGCCCATCCTGCCCGGCGAGCTGGTGCGCCACGCGCCCCGCATCCTCATCAACCCCACCGGCCGCTTCGTTATCGGCGGGCCGATGGGCGACGCCGGCCTGACCGGCCGCAAGATCATCGTCGATACGTACGGCGGCATCGCCCGGCACGGCGGCGGCGCGTTCTCCGGCAAGGATCCGACCAAGGTCGACCGCTCGGCCGCCTACGCCGCGCGCTACGTCGCCAAGAACATCGTCGCCGCCGGCCTCGCCGAGCGCGTCGAGCTGCAGCTCTCCTACGCCATCGGCGTCGCGCGCCCGACCTCGATCTCGATCGAGACCTTCGGCACCGGCGTCATCGACGACGTGAAGATCCTCGAACTCGTGCAGAAGCACTTCGACCTGCGCCCGGCGGCGATCATCCGCGACCTCCACCTGCGCCAGCCGATCTACCGCGACACGGCCGCCTACGGCCACTTCGGCCGCGACGACATCGAGGCGCCGTGGGAGCGCACCGACAAGGCCGTCGCGCTGCGGTCCGACGCTGGCATCCACAGCGAGCCGCAGGGCGTCCCCGGCGCCTGACCGAGGCGACCACATGAAGCGCTCAACAGGGCGGACCAGTTGGTCCGCCCTGTTCGTTGTTGCTAGAGAAGACCTGGCGAGAGGAGGCCCGTCAGTCGTGCAGGATCGATCCGCGTAGCCGCCGCTCGCTCCTCGCTTCTGTCATGCTGAGCGAAGCGAAGCATCTTCTCCGGCCGCCACCGTGCGCCCGATTGTCACTACAGACCTGTGGAAGCGGATGTCGTCAGCGAGGATCCGTCGCCACGCAACGGATCGTCTGCCATCACGGCGCCCCGCGCCTACTGGTCGTGCAGGATCGACTCCCGCAGCACCGGCGTCTCGCGCGGAATGACCTCGTTCTCGATCAGAAGGCCGACCAGCTCGCGCATGTGGTCGCTTAACCCGAACGCCGCAATCTGGCGCAGGTGGTCGCGCCGCGCGAGTTCGATGACAAGCTGGTTGTACTCCCGGTCGGTCATGTTGTCTGCCCCCAGCACCGAGTTGTTACCCATAACGGTAGCCTCGGCTCGATTATCGACTCGGGGCGGGTGTCCGCGCCAGTTACAGATCCATCGCATCCGCCGCGCGGATTATGTCGCACCCTCGCGGGCGATGCAGATGCCCCGCTACCGATGCTTCGCCGGCGGCAGCCGGAACAGCCGCCGCAGCAGCCCCCGCCGCACCGATGCCCACGCCGCGTCGAGTCGGCTCGCCTCGTCGGCCGGCACCGCCGAGGTGCGCCCGTAGCGAGAACGCTCGTACGCCGATGCCAGCTCGCGCACCGCGCCCGTCCCCGGCACCGTGGCGTCGAGGCGGGCGGCGAACTCCCGCGGCGTCTCCTCCGGCCGCGGACGCGCCTTCGCGAGCCGCGCGAGCCGCAGCGTCTTCTCCCACACCCGCGCAGGCGGCGCGCAGGCCGCCAAGGCCGAACTCCCACGCCAGCTTGCCCGCCGCCCCGGCGACCGCCGCCGCCCCGGCGACGGACATCGCCGCGATGAGCAGCGGCCACATGATCGACCTGCCGCCCGACTTCGCCGCCGCGTCCGGCGCCGCCGCCGGCGCTCCCGATCCGATGCCGAGGTCGATCGGCTCCTCCGCGCCCCGACCCGCGTTCGCCTGGCTCGTCGGCACCGGCGCCGGCTGGTTCGACCCCGGGCGGTAGATGATGGGCTCCGACGGCGTCGGGCTGAACTCCACCCAGCCGATCCCGGGGAAGTACACCTCCGGCCAGGCGAAGGCGTTGCGCTCGGTCAGGTTGTACGTGCCGTCCCCGACTCGACGCCTTCTGGTCGACGGCGTACCCCGTCGCCACGCGCGCCGGGATGCCGAGCGCGCGCAGCATCACCGCCATCGCCGACGCGTGGTAGTCGAAGTAGCCGCGCTGCGCGTCGAACAGGAAGTAGTCGACCGCGTCGCGGCCGGGCGGCGCGCCCGGCACGTCGTAGTCGATCGGGAAGCTCCGGATGTACGTCTCGATGGCGACCGCCTGGTCGTACGGCGACGTTCTGGCGCCGCGCGTCACCTCGCGCGCCTTGCGGCGGACGCGGAACGGCAGGTTGTCCGGCAGCTGCAGGTAGCGGTCCGTCACCCACTGCGGATAGTCCGTCCCCGCCGCGCGCAGCTGCTCGATCGATGCGACCGACGACGCTGCCCGTCGCCTGGTACGTGTCGCCGTTGCTCAGGTGGTCGGCCGGCTTCAGGCTCAGCACGTCCGACGGATCGGCGCCGACGCGCGCCTCCGACGGCCGGTCCGCCGCCACCGGCTGCCCGAGGCTGAACAGCACGCCGTTGTTGCCGCCCTCGATCTTCACGTTGATCGTCAGGTCCTTGCGCGCGTCCGGCACCTGCGGGCTCTCGACGCCCGTGGTCTCTCGCGACGCCAGCGGCACGTTGCCGTCGACGTTCACCGTCCAGCCGTCCGCGCTGTACTGGTCGAACGACTGCGCGCGCAGGAACGCCGCCATCTCCGGCGTCAGGTTGACGTTGACGGTCACCGCCTGCTTGCCGGTCAGTGCGATCTTCCCCTGGAACGGCAGCACGTCCTTCAGGTTGTGGATCGAAATCGGCTTCTTCGCGTCGACCGAGATGAACACGCGCGCCAGCGGCTCCAGCCGCCGCACGACCGGCGCCGTGAAGTCGTTCCAGCGCTCGTTCGCCGTGTCCGACCTGTCCGCCAGCGGCATCCGGTACGCGAGGAGCAGGATCGCGATCGTCACCCAGAGCGTGACGTTGAGCACGGACAGGCTGATGAACTCCGGATACCCGACGCCGGCGTCGTCCCACTCGCGCTCCTTCCGCGCCACGTTCAGCCGCATCAGCAGCAGCACCGCGCCGAAGACGAACACGATGAACGCCGGGCTGAACTGCCCCGGAATGAAGCTGATGTTCCACATCAGCGCCGTGCCGCCCGGCACCAGCCCGAGCCACGCGTTCCGCCACCGGAAGATCGCCCACGACGAGAAGTACGTCCCGATCCACGTCAGCACCAGCACCAGCACGATGAACGGCAGCGTGTCCGCGCTGATCCCGTTCTGCGTCGCTGCCGTCCACCAGATGTGCATCCGGTCGACGATGTTGTCGATCCGCAGCGCCGGCGACCCGCCCGGCACGATCGCCATCAACTGCAGCAGCACAAGCGCCGCGCCCGAAAGCAGCGCCAGCGGGTGCAGCAGCAGTTCGTTGCGCCGCACGCGCGCCAGCGCGTAGCCGATGATCAGCGCCGAGAAGCCGACCGGGTACAGCGACGGCATGTCCCGTACCCAGCCGGCGCTGTCGATCGACGACACCACGCTCATGAACACGACCGCCGTGATCGCGAACGTCAGCCAGTCTTCCCACGGCACGAACGACGACAGCCGCGGCTCCCCGGTGGCCTTCGCATCCTCGCTGCGCCGCGCGAAGATCTCGTCCCAGTTCGCTTCACGCATTCAGCCGCGCCCCTCTCCGCCCGCCTCATCCCACCGCCTCCGCGAGAGCGCCGTCGCCAGGTCGTCGGAGTGCTTCACCATGTAGCTGAAGACGTCCGTCACCGCGAGCGCGGCGAACACCTCGAGCGAGCTGCGCTCGCCGCCGAACGTGCTCGGCTCGACGACGATCGCCGCCACCTTCACCCCCGCGCCTGCAGCGCGGCCAGTCCCGCCACCCACTCCTCGTCCGCCGACGGCGTGATCACGATCACCGTCGTGTGCCGCCCGAAGCGCCGCGCCTCGCTCGCTGTCAGCTCGCCGAGTGGCACGTCGCCCCACGCCCGCGCCATCGCCAGCGACTCCAGGATGCGCGTGTACTGCTGCACCCCGCGCTCCGCCTCGACGACGTCGTAGCCGCGGCCGTACGACATGAACCCCACCGTCCGGTTCGCGCTGAGGAAGTACCGCGCCACCGACGCCGCGATGCTGACCCCGTACTCCTCGGTGGAATCGTCGCCCGAGCCGACGTGCACGTCGCGATGCAGGTCGAGGATCACCCACACGTCGCTCGCCGGGTCCAGCTCGAACAGCTTCACCATCAGCTCGCCCGTGCGCGCCGTGCTGCCCCAGTGGATGCGATTGAAGCTGTCGCCGAACTCGTACGGCCGCACGCCCGCCGCGTTCGGCGTCACGTAGTGCGTCCGCCGGCGGAAGCGCCCCTCGCCCGGCAGGTTCGCCGGCGGCACCGAGAAGCGCGGCAGCTCGATCGCCCGCGGGTACACCAGCACGTTCTGCGCCCGCCCGAACGTGCGCGTGTGCCGGAAGATGCCGAACGGGTCGCCCGTCGTCACCGTCACCGGCCCGACGCGGTACAGCCCGCGCCGCCGGATCGTCGAGCTGATGCGCCACGTCGCACGCCCGCGCGGCGCCACCGTCACGACGCGCTTCGCCTCGTGCCCCGGCATCTCGCTCGGGTCGTCGACTTCGAGCCAGATCCGCGGCCACCAGCCGCGGTTGCGGATCGTGATCCGCTCGTCGTAGCGGCCGCCTTCCTGCAGGCGGTCCGTCGATCGGTCCGGCGTGATCTCGAGCGCCGTCAGGTTCAGCCTCGACCACACGTACGCCACCGGCACGCCGATCAGGCCGACGTAGATCAGCCGCCACGTCAGCCAGAACCCCGTCGAGATCGCGATGAACGTGCAGACGATCGAGAGGATGCCCACGGCCGTGAGCGTCCGATTCGTGACGAAGAAGTGCCGGTACAGCCGGACGAGGCGCCGCATGACGAGCCTTATCGCTTCGGCGAGCGGCCGCCATCGCCGGCGGACTGGCGCGCCCGCGCCCCTGGCACCGGCACACGCTCGAGCGCCTGCTCGATGATCTCCCGCGGCGTCACGTTCTTCACCCGCGCCGAAGGGCTGACGATGATCCGGTGCCCCAGCGTCGCGTACGCCAGCGCCTTCACGTCGTCCGGCAGCACGAAGTCGCGCCCGTCGAGCAGCGCCCGCGCCTGCGACGTCCGGTACAGCGCCAGCGAGCCGCGCGGCGACGCACCGAGATAGACCGACCCGTGCGACCGCGTCGCCTCGACCACGGCGACGATGTACTCCTTGATCGCCGCGTCGACGAAGATCTCCTTCACCGCCCGCCGCATGCTCAGCAGCTCCTCCGGCCCCGTCACGGGCCCGAGCGAATCGATGGGATGCTGGCGCTGCTGGCCTTCGAGAATCAGCACCTCGTCCCTGGCCGACGGGTAACCGAGGTGGATGCGCAGCAGGAAGCGGTCCAGCTGCGCCTCCGGCAGCGGGAACGTCCCCTCGTACTCGATCGGGTTCTGCGTCGCCAGCACGATGAACGGCTCCGGCATCTTGTGCGTCACGCCGTCGACGGTGACCTGCCGCTCTTCCATCGCCTCCAGCAGCGCCGACTGCGTCTTCGGCGTCGCCCGGTTGATCTCGTCCGCCAGCACGACCTGGGCGATGATCGGCCCCGGGCGGAACTCGAAGTCGCCGGCCTTCTGGTTGTAGATCGAGACGCCGCTGACGTCGCTCGGCAGCAGGTCGGGCGTGAACTGGATGCGCCGGAAGTTGCAGCCGGCCGAAATCGCCATGCTGCGGGCGAGGATCGTCTTGCCGACCCCCGGCACGTCCTCGATCAGCACGTGCCCCTCGCACAGCAGCGCGATCAGCGCCTGCCGCACCTCCGCTTCCTTGCCGATAATCACCTTCTCGACGTTCGCGATGATCCGTTCGGCGATGTTCTTGGGGTCTTCCATCGGTCCTCCGGCTTCGGGGCGGGGGCGACATCGGCGACAACACGTGCGTGAGCGGCTTGGTCTCCGATTATAGCAGCGTCAAGCTGCGCCCCTGCCCGACGCCCGCCCTACGCATCCCCGCTGCATTCCCTCCGTCACATTTCCGTAGCAATGCCCGCAGAGACGTGCCTGACCGCGCCGACGACCGGCCTCGCGAACTGGGCGTCGATGGGGGTTGGTGGCCGCTCAGGGATTCGAACCTCCGCAACCCGGATTAGAAGGCTCACTCACGAATCTTCGTGTCCGGTGGGGCAACCCTGAATCTGCGTGAGAACCGAGAGCGTACAGAACTCAAACGAGTCCTGTCGTCTCGACGCATGGCGGGCTAGACCGCGAGGTTAGATCATGCTCGCGGGATACATTCAACAAAGCGCTCAATCAACAACTGGACGCTGCACTAGTCGCGCATCACGACATCGAGCCCAGGCCACGGTGGACCCTCGCGCAGGGCGCGGAGAAGCTCTCGCCCTGCTCGCTGCCCATTCGGGAATTGGTCGCCTCGATCCCAGCGCCAGGCTGCCACCATCGCAAGCACGAGGCCACGGCACTCGGCGAGCAGTTCTTGGTCAGCGCCCGCATAGCGCTCGCTGACCTCCTCGGGCACATGGGCGAGGTCAAATTCGACAGGCCCCCGGCAGCACGTCTCGAGGTCGATGAACAGCAGCCCGCTCTTCGTGTCGAGCAGGTTGCCCGGGTGCGGCTCGCCGTGCAGCAGTTGCTCGGCGGCGCCGCGGTCGCAGATCGTTTGTCTCAGGCTTCCTAACGTGTTGCTGAGAAGCTCCCGGTCGGCGCCGGCGAGCCCTGGAGTGCGGTCGCGGCTCGCAACCAGTTCTTGAGCCTCCGCGACTCGATCCGTGAAATGCGGCGTCGCGACATCGAGCTTCCGCATGCCGGCATGCAGCCGCTCCAGCGCATTCGCGTAGTCGGCTGCCGAGACCTCTCCAGTTGCTACGGGTTCGTAGTAGGTCCACAGCGTGACCACGAAGCCGTCGCGGTCGTAGACCCGCGGCTCCACTCGAGGCTCAAGGATGCCGACGGGGCTCTCGGTTTCGGCGAGCCGATGCGCGAGCTCGACCTCGAACTGTGCGACCTCCTGCCCTACATCTTCGGCTTTGGCTCCGCCGCCTTCGCCGGCGCCGCGAGCTGTGGCAAGCGCGCCAGGATCGCCCCTTGTTCGATATGCGACTCGGGCAAGGACGTCACACGGCAGCAGCCGTAACGCGAGCTTGTTCGAGTTACACAGAACGATCGCATCGTTGGCGGTCAGGCCAAGCGCTGAGACGATCGACTTGGCCGCAGCCACCGCACGCGAGACCTCTGATGCCTGCATCTTCCCCTTGCCCTTGCCGCTTCGCGTCAGGAGATCTCGAAAGCATGCAACCTGCGCAGGATACAGAACGCCTGGGCTATGCAGACCGTATTGAAGCCCCGCAGGAGCAGACCGATAGCGTGAGGTTTGCGGCTCTCCAGATCGAACATCTCGAACGACCTGGACTGAACCGCCCCGGGGAAGGTGGCGGCTCCAGCTGCGCCAGCGACTTCCGCGCTGAGCATCTCGCCACCGACTACGAACTACGAACTCCCAACTCCCCCGAGTGACACTCGCGCTTGGACTTCGCCCGCGGCTCGGCGTACCTTCGCCCCATGCCACGCACAGCACCACGCACACCCGAAGGACGCGCGATCTCGAGCCGTAACGCCGTACGCCACGGCCTCTACAGCGCCGCTGTACTCATCGAGTCGCGCCTGAACCGCCCGCTGCTCCGCATCTACCACCAGCACGAAGTTCTTCAGGGCCGCCGTCAGGGTCGCAGCATCCCGTTCGCCCCCAACGACGTCCCTGGCACGACGGAAGAATAAAAAGTGGCAAAACGAAATCCCCGCTTCGCAAATTCAGTGCCCTCGATCCATCGCCGTAGCGCGGGCCTTCCAGCCCGCGCCGTCCCCCGGCGTCGCCGCCCGTGGGCAGGCGTCGGAGCATCACAGGCTGCGAACTACCCCACTACGAACTACGAACTGCCGTCTGGCAGCCCAGCGCCCGCTGGCGGATACTGAATCCCCACCGACGCGGAGAGACGAGGAGGCGGCGCCATGACGAAGACCCTCGAGCTGCTGGGCTACGCCCCCGACGACCGCGTGCTCATCCTCCACGCCGACGACGTCGGCTTCTCGCACGGCTCGAACGTCGCCGCGTTCGAGGGGATGGAGCACGGCAGCCTCACCTGCTGCTCTACGCTCGTGCCCGGCCCCTGGTTCATCGAGACCGCGCGCCTGCAGCAGCAGCACCCCGAAGCCGACATCGGCGTCCACATGACCCTCACCGCCGAATACGAGACCTACCGCTGGCGCTCGCTCACCGGCGACCCATCGCTGCACGCGCCCGACGGCGGCGTCTGGCGCGACCTGGCCGGCGTCGTCGAGCACGTCTCCGCGGAGGTCGGCGCCGCCGAGCTGCGCGCGCAGGTCGAGTTGGCGCTTGCCTCCGGCATCGACGCCACGCACCTCGACACGCACATGGGCGCTGTGATGCTGCCCCGCTACCTGCCCGCCTACATCGACCTCGCCATCGACTTCCGCCTGCCCGTCTTCTTCCCCCGCATGAACGACCGCCGCCTCGCGGCGCAGGGCGAAGGCGGGGCCATATACGCCGAGCAGGCCGCGCGGCTCGAGGCGCTCGGCTGGCCGCTCCTCGACACCATCATCCACCGCACGCTCAGCCAGATCGACCCCGAGTCGAAGGCCGGCACGTTCCGCGAGTACA
This sequence comes from uncultured Chloroflexia bacterium, assembly GCA_963840385.1. Taxonomy (GTDB): domain Bacteria; phylum Chloroflexota; class Dehalococcoidia; order DSTF01; family JACRBR01; genus CAYJMJ01. The sequence goes on from CAWIYS010000008.1 coordinate 127,022, forward strand.
TCGACAACATCCGTCCCGGCCTCACCCACTTCCTCGTGCATCCATGCCTGGACGGCGGCGAGCTGGCGGCGATGACGCCCGAGGATGGCGCTCATCGCGCCGCCGAGTACGAGATCATGCGCCGGCCCGACATCCGCGAGCACTGCGAGCGCCAGGGCATCAAGCTGACCGGCTACCGCGCCATTCGCGACCGCCTGCGCGCCTCGCTCCCCGCGCGCATCTGAGCATCGCCCGAAAGGAGGCGGCCGCATGGACGTGAAGGACGCCGTCGTCATCGTCACCGGCGCGAGCGCCGGCATCGGCCGCGAGACCGCGCGTGAGTTCGCCCGCCACGGCGCGCGCGTCGTGCTCGCCGCGCGCCGCGAGGACCGCCTGCGGGCGCTGGCCGATGAGATCAGCGCGGCCGGCGTCGAGGCGCTCGTCGTACCGGCCGACGTAGCCCGCAGCGAGGACATCGACCGGCTCGTGCGCGCGACGCTCGACCGCTTCGGCCGCATCGACGTGCTCGTCAACAACGCCGGCTTCGGCTTCAGCGGCACCATCGAGGAGACGACCGAGGCCGACATGCGCGAACTGCTCGACGTCAACTACATGAGCGCGTTCAACGCGACGCGCGCCGTGCTGCCGCACATGCGGGCGCAGCGGCGGGGCCACATCGTCAACGTCGCGTCCGTCGTCGGCAAGATCGCCTTCCCGTTCCACGGCGCGTACTCCGCCACGAAGTTCGCGATGATCGCCATGACGGAGGCACTGCGCGGCGAGCTCGATGGCTCCGGCGTCACGGTCACAGCCGTCCTGCCCGGCACCACGCGCACCGACTTCTTCGAGGTGCAGCGCACGCACGACGGCCACGTCTCCGCGCCGACCGGCCCGACGCAGAGCCCGGACGTCGTCGCGCGCGCCATCGTCCGCTCGCTCCGCCGCCCGGCGCCCGAGGTCAACATGGTGTCGATGTACCGGTTCGCCTACGGCCTGAACGGCTTCTTCCCGTTCCTGCGAGACTTCGCCGGCCGCCAGTTCTACCGCCGCAGCCACGGCCGCCCGCGCCGCGCACCGCGCGCGGAGAACAGAGATCAGAGAGCAGAGGGCAGTGGACACGCAACCGACGACAGCGCGCGATGAACGAGTTCACTGCTCGGGCGGTCTGCTCTCTGCTGTATGTTGTCTGGTCTGCGCGCAGCGCCTAGGCGTCGAGGAACCGCAGCCGCAGGCGCAGCTGGTCCGGGCGGGAGTCGTCGACCATCAGCCGCTTGCCGGTGCCGGCGCTGACCCCCTCGGCGAGCGCCGCCGCCGTCATCGGCTGCGAGAGTACGAGTTGGATCGCTGCCTCGTCGTCCTGGTAGCGTCGCACGGCGGCCGACTGCACCTGCGGCAGTCGCACCAGCGAGCGCTGCACTTCCATCAGCCCCTGGAAGCCCGGCACCGCGGCGATCGTCACGTCGATGCCCTCGCCGCCCGGCGCGAACGACGGCTCCATCTCCGGCAATTGCGGCTTGGCGACGGGCGGCTGCACGGCCGCTGCGGCTGGGCGCGCCCGCTGCTCGGCCAGCGCGGCGACCGACTCGGCCAGCTCGGCCACGCGCGCCGTCATGAACTCGGTGTGCTCGACGAGCTTGGTCAGCACGCTGCTGAATCGCTCGAGCGTCTCCACCAGCTCGGCGGGCACCCTGCGTGCCGACGCCTCGCGGTCGGCCGCGATGATCACCTCGGCCTCCATCAAGGCCTGGGCCAGGATGCGGGCTGCTCGGTCGATCGGCTGTTCTTCCGGCGTTGGGGCGGTGTCGGTCGTCATACTCTTCCAGTCATCGTCCGTCACGAAATGATCGACACGCCGCGTCATGCGACTGATACGATGGCGAGGTCCCGGCCACCGGCCCGGCCGTCGCGCGGCCTCCAGCATGAAGGCCAGTGCGATGTACCAGACGCTAATGTATCGGCGCGGGGGGGTTCGAACCGGACTGATTATAGCAGGGTGTTTAGCTTCCCTTCGGCGACCTGAACCCCTATTTTCAGTCGGGAACGGTGCCGCAAACGGCGCCCCGTCGCGGTGCAAATCGAGCGGCCTTCAACGGGCGATCATTCGCGAAGCGCCGCCGCGCCACCGACGGTTCGGTATCCGTTGAATTGGCGGTGAGTACAAGGAGCACGCACATGGAAACACTGCTCGTCGAACGCGACGCGACGCTGCCAGGGCTGACGACGATCACGCTGAACCGTCCCGCCAAGCTCAACGCAATCAATGTGACGATGCACCGCGAGCTGCAGCACACCTGTCTGGAGCTGCAGGACGACCACGAGACGCGCGTCGTCATCCTCACCGGCGCCGGCCGCGCGTTCTCGTCCGGCGCCGAGTTGGGCAGCCGCGCGGAAGGCCGTCCCGTTAACGACGTCGATCGGCGCGCGCGCGTTGGTGGCGGCAACCGGACGTGCGCGCTGCTCGAAGGGCTCGACCAGGTGACGATCGCCGCGATCAACGGCCTCGCGATCGGCGGCGGCGTCGTGTTCGCGAGCAGCGTCGATATCAGGCTCGCCGCGGAGTCGGCGTGGTTCTCCATCCCGGAGGTCGACGTCGAGATGCCGCTGACGTGGGGCGCGCTGCCGAGGCTGATGCGCGAGTTGGGCCCTGCGCGCACCAAGGAGCTGGTGATGACGTGCGACCGCTTCACGAGCGCCCAGGCGCTGCAGTGGGGCTTCGTGAATCACGTCTATCCTGACGACCAGGTCGCCGGAGAGGCGCGGAAGCTCGCCGAGAAGCTGCTCGCGAAGGACCCGCTCTCGCTCGCCATGACCAAGTCGACGACCAACGCCCTCGCGCGCATGATGGTGCCGGACCAGGCCTCGCACGCGGAGCGCGAACAGATGCTGCTCGCCTACATGATGCGCCGCCAGCGCACCGCGTCGGAGAACGAGTGATGGAACGACCGTAGCCGGCGTCAGCCCGCGCGAGCCGCGGATCGGCACGCATTGCGATTGGGTCCAGTTATCGTGACGCGGGCTTTCAGCCCGCGTGCTCGGCGCAGCCCTACGGCAGCTTCCCGTGCCGCCCTTCGCCCGACGCGAACCGCTGCGCCCCCGCCTGCGCCGCGCCGATGACGCCGCGCCCGAGCGCCGCCTCGATGCTGAGCCCTTCGAGCAGCGGCTGCCCGAGTCCGGCGTACACCGCCTGCCGGTCGGCGATCACGCACTCCCACGGGAACCCGGCGATCTCGTCCGCGAGCGCGACGGCGGCATCGAGCGCCGTGCCGTCGTCGACCACGCGGCTCGCCAGCCCGATCGCCAGCGCTTCCTGCGCGTCGATCACGCGGCCGCTGAGGATGAGGTCGAGCGCGCGCCCCAGGCCGACGATGCGCGGCAGCCGTTGCGTGCCGCCATCGATGAGGGGCACGCCCCATCGGCGCTCCAGGCAGCCGAACTTCGCCCCGCGCGCGGCGATGCGGATGTCGCACCAGCAGGCGATCTCCAGCCCGCCGGCGACGCACCATCCCTCGATCGCCGCGATCGTCGGCTTCGGCGAGATGACGCGCGTGAAACCCATCGGCCCTTCGGCGGCCGCGACCGGGCTGTTCATCGCCTTGAGGTCGGCCCCTGCGCAGAACGCCTGGCCGCCCGCACCCGTGACGACGAGCACGCTGGCGTCGGCATCCTCGACGAACTCGTAGTAGCGCGCGCGCAGCGCCTCGGCCGTCTCCCGGTCGACGGCGTTACGTCGCTCCGGACGGTCGATCGCGACGATGCGCGTCGTGCCGCGGCGCTCGTATGTCACAGCCATGCGGCCACTGTAGGACCGCTGCGGAGCTAGAGAGCTAGAGGCGGAACGAGATGCTGGAGGGACGACAGTCGCCAAGACAGTAGTGGGAGGCGGCACGTCGCGACCTCCCACTACGAACTACCAACTACTCACTGCGAACTAGTCCGAACTCGGACCCGGCGGCATGCCGGCGCCACCGAATGGTGGCCGGGGCGGGCCGGGAGGCCCCTCGCCGCGATCCGGCCGCCGGTCGCGTAGGCCGCCATCGGCGCTGCGTGCTGGACCGCTGTCGCTGCGGCGCGGGCCGCCGTAGCCGCCAGCCGCCACCGCCACCACCGCCGCCGCGGCGCGGGCCGCCGTAACCACCACCGCCTCCACCGCCGCCGCGTCCGCCTCGGTCGCCGCCGGGACGTCCGCCGCGGTCGCCACCGCGTCCGCCGCCGCCGCGCTCTGGCCGGCTCTCCCGCTCAGCGCGCTGCCGCGCGACGACTGCCGCGGCGTCAGTCTCGCCGGCGAGCACGGCACGCCGCGAGAGGTTGACGCGGCCCATCGAATCGATCTCGGTGACCATCACCATCACCTCGTCGCCGGGGGACACGACGTCCTCGACGGACGGCACGCGGAAGTCCGCGAGCTCCGAGATGTGGACGAGGCCTTCCTTGCCGGGCGCGATCTCGACGAAGCAGCCGAAGTTCATCAGCCGCGTCACGCGGCCCGTGTAGATCTGGCCGACCTCCACGTCCTTCGTCATGCCCTCGATGATGTCGATCGCCTTGCGCGCCGACTCCTCGTTCGTCGCGCCGATGAACACGGAGCCGTCGTCTTCGATGTCGACGGTGCAGCCCGTCTCCTCGATGATCGAGCGGATGACGCGGCCGCCGGGGCCGATCACCGTGCCGATCTTCTGCGGGTCGATCTGCAACCGGTACATGCGCGGCGCGTACGGCGACATCTCCGCCCGAGGCTCGGCGATGACTTCGGCCATCTTGCCCAGGATGAATATGCGGCCCTCGCGCGCCTGCGCGACGGCGTCCCGCATCACCGACATCGGGATGCCCTGGATCTTGATGTCCATCTGGAGCGCGGTAATGCCCTCCTTCGTGCCGGCGACCTTGAAGTCCATGTCGCCCATCGCGTCCTCGAGGCCCGCGATGTCGGTCAGCACCTGGTAGTTCCCGCTCTCGCCCATGATCAAGCCCATCGCCACGCCCGCGACCGGCTTGCTGATCGGCACGCCCGCGTCCATCAGCGACAGGATGCTGCCGCACACGCTCGCCATCGATGTGCTGCCGTTGCTCGACAGCACCTCCGACACGATGCGCAGCGTGTACGGGAAGTCCTCGACGCCCGGCAACACCGGCGAGACCGCCCGCTCGGCGAGCGCGCCGTGGCCGATCTCGCGCCGGCCCGCGCCGCCCATCCGGCCCGTCTCGCCGACGGAGTACGGCGGGAAGTTGTAGTGGTGCAGGAACCGCTTGCTCTCGACGGGCGACAGCGTGTCGAGGCGCTGCGCGTCGCCGACGCCGCCGAGCGTCGTCACGCTGAGCACCTGCGTCTGTCCGCGCGTGAAGAGGCCCGTGCCGTGTACCCGCGGCAGCACGCCGACCTCGCACGTGATCTGGCGGATGGTCTTGTGATCGCGGCCGTCGGGCCGCCGATCATTGTTCAGGATCGACTCGCGCACCGTCTTCTTGACGAACGCGTCGAGCGCCTCGCCGACCGCCTTCTCGGTGTACTCCTCGCCGTACTTCTCGACGAGCCGCGCCTTGTGGTCGTCGAGCGCGCCCTGCCGCTCGTCCTTCGCCAGCTCGAGGAACTCCTCGACGTTGCCGGCCAGCTCGCCGAAGACGAGCTTCTTGAGGTCCTCCGGAAGGACCGCGGGCGTGAACTCCCACTTCTTCGGCTGGAGCGCCGCGATGATCTCGTCCTGCAGCTCGATGAGGATCTGGTTCTGCTGCTGCGCGAACTCCATCGCGCCAAGGATGATCTCCTCCGGCGCCTCGTTCGCGCCCGCCTCCACCATCATGATGGCGTCGCGCGTGCCCGCGACGACGATGTCGATCAGGCTCTCCTCGAGCTGGGCGAAGGTCGGGTTGACGACGTACTCGCCGTCGACATAGCCGACGCGCACCGAGCTGACCGGCCCCGCGAACGGGATCTCCGAGATGCGAGAGTGCGGTCGAAGCGCCGACCGTGCCAAGCACGTCGGGGTCGTTCTCCTTGTCGACGGCCATCACCGTGATGACGACCTGCACCTCGTTGCGCATGCCCTTCGGGAAGAGCGGGCGCAGCGGCCGGTCGGTCAGGCGGGCGCTGAGGGTCGCCTCACTCGAAGGGCGCCCCTCACGCCGGAAGAACGAGCCGGGGATGCGCCCCGCCGCGTACATCTTCTCTTCGAAGTCGATGGTCAGCGGGAAGAAGTCCATGCCCGGGCGCGGCTTGCGCGCCATGGTGGCCGTGCACAACACGACCGTATCGCCGTAGCGGAGCATCACCGCGCCGCCGGCGAGGTTGGCGACGCGCCCGTGCTCGATGGTCAGCGTCCTGCCGCCGATCTCTCGTGAAAACGTTCTTACTTCAGGCATGCGTGTATGGACCCTCCGTCCTGACTGGGATCGCGGGCTTCATCTGAACCCGGCTAGTTGCAATGATCTGCAAATGCAGCGGCTGATCTCCGCTTGCGTCGACGACTCGAGAATGGATCGGTTCCGGGCTGGTCCGCCGCAGCGGCCGTTCGGTCTGCCCGCGCTCGAGGGGTGACTCTCTCTTGTTTCCTGCGTCCCTGGCCCGGTCCCTGACCGGACAGATACAGAAGGGCCTCCGCCGGGTCCCTGCCCTACTTGCGGAGGCCGAGTTTCGCGAGGATCGCGCGGTAGCGCGTCACATCCGACTTGTTGAGGTACGCAAGCTGACGCCGTCGCTGTCCGACCAGCTTCAGCAGCCCGCGCTGCGTGTGGTAATCGTGCCGGTGCAGCTTCAGATGCTCCGTCAGGCCGTTGATCCGCTCGGTGAGGAGCGCAATCTGAACCTCGGCGGAACCTGTGTCCGTCGCGTGACCCTGATGCTGGCCGATGATCTCGGCCTTTTGTTGCGTCGCAAGTGCCATAACTGGAGGCAGCATATCAGGCGCTCCCTCGCGGGGCAAACGTGGTTAGGGGCTTGAGATTGGAGGATTCGTAGTCGAACCTGGTCCCGAGCGATCCCAGAAGGGCCAGGAGGTCTGGTTCCGCGTTATGTCGTGCGATTTGAATCTGGCGGAGGGATTTGTTTTGTAGTTTTCGTGTTTGGCTGAGCGATGACGGAACAGGGATTTCGCGGATGGCGCAGATGGTGGGACGAGAGACGGGGGACGGGCGACCTAACCCCCGGCCCCTTCCCTATGAGGGAAGGGGAGCAGCGGGCGGCGGCGGGGAACCGCAGATTGCGCGGATGACGCAGATGAGGGAGCGCGCGGGAGGACATCTCAACCTCCGGGGAGGCCGAAGGCCTGGATGCGGTGGAGGGCGGTGGGGGCGCCGTCGCGGCGGCACTGGGCAGGCTTCGAGCTGGTTGAGGGCCTGGTAGCACATACGGTTGAGGGCGGTCTCGTAGCGGATGATGCGGTCGAGGGTGGCGGCGTCCGGGAGAAGACGCTCTTCGCGCATGCGGTCGATCTCGTCGCCGAGGCGGACGACCTTCAGCTCCCAGCCGGCGGCGATGCCGCGAGCGCGCGAGACGGCGCAGACGAGGAGCACTCCGAAGGCCTCGCCGTCACGGCGGCGAGCGCCTTGAGGACGGCGAGGAAGCGGCCGGCGGTCCAGGGGCCGTCGCGCTCGGCCTCCTCGATGCCGTCGACGAAGTCTTCGAGCGTCTCATCGGCCCTGTCGGCGAGGTCTTCGAGGATCTGCTCGACGTCGACCGTGGCGAGGCCGGTGTCGGGCGGCGTGTCGAGCAGGGAGTCGATGATGTCGAGGCAGCGTTGGGCGTCTTCGAGGCGGTCCTCGGCCTCGGCGACGGTGGCCGGGTCACCGGTGCGCTCCGTGCTGCGGGCGTAGTCGAACTCGACGCGCTCGCGGCCGATGGCGATAGCGGAGCACTCGTAGCGGGCGACGCGTCGCAGCCGCCAGGAGAGGACGGCGATGCGGCCGGCGAGCATCGACTCCATGCCGCCCTGCGGGGCGGCGGCGTCGAGGATGGCGTTGTAGTGCGCCTCCCACTCCTCGACCGACTCGACGCCGGGGATGACGGGGGCGCTGGAGGTGATGCCGTGGCGGAGGGCGTTGAAGCGGGCGAGGGCGGTACCGACGTCAGACGTGGGTTTGCGGCGGGGCATAGCAGCATCCTTTCATGACGCGACGCGCGTATCGCGTGCGACTCGTGGGGAGCCTCCCGGTGGCTCGGCTGCGTCGCTGGATGGTGCGATTAAGAGCTTATGCAGGTGATTGGAACTTGTCAAGGAGAAGGGGCGACGGGAACCGCAGATTACGCAGATGGGAAGTGCGGCGGTGGTGTGGGGCTGAGTGTGCGAGCGGCTCGCCTAAGGCGCCGGTGCCTCGTAGGTGGCCGAGAACGTCATCTCCGTGACCCAGCGGCGGAAGCTTTCGTTCTCCGCGAACTGCTTGTACAGCTCGGTGTGATCGGAGAGGAGGCTGAGCAGCACTTTCTGCAGCGCCCGGTCGTGCTCGATGCGGGCGTTCTGCTTGTCCGAGTGCTGCATGGCGTTCTGGTAGGCGCGGTCGGCTGACACCTTCGCCGGGATCTCCTCGGAGATCAACTTGCGGATCTTGTCGACGTCCTGCCACTCGATGTTGCCGAACTGCTCGTTGAACTGACCGCAGGATGTTGCTCAGGCGATCGATCTCCGCCTCGGCCTTGCCGCCGCCGCCAGCGGCCGGCACCGGCTCAATCTCCGCGTCCTCGTCCATCAGCGCGATCTTAATCGCCGCGCGCACTTCGACGCGGTAGCTGTCCATGTCGATCGTCTCGAGGATGCCCTTCGAGAGGTCCTCCTCCTTCGGCGCGGGCAGTTTCGGGATGAGGAAGTTGAGGAAGATTGAGAGGCGTTCCCAGTCGGCGTTGTTGAATGGCAGAACCGACGCGAGGAAGCTGTACGTGCGCACAAACGCTTTCGCCTTGCCCTTGAAGTCGACCTGGCCGTCTTCGTCGAGCGCACCGACGTAACGCGCGACGCAGACGTCGAGGATCGGGTCGAGCTGTGTCGCGGTCGGCTTCACCGAGGTAACGCTCGACCAGCGTCGCGACCTCCTCGTCCGAGTAGATCTGGCGGCCGTCGAGATCGGCCTTGAGGTCGTGCAGCTTGTTCGGGTCGGTCTCGGCGCTGAGGATCGTTGTCTGGTAGTAGTCCTGGAACGCCTCGCGGATCGTGTCGGCGTCGTTCTGGAAGTCGAGCACGAACGTGTCGCGTTTCTTCGGGTGCGCGCGGTTCAGCCGCGAGAGCGTCTGTACCGCCTTGATGCCCGACAGCTTCTTGTCGACGTACATCGTGTGCAGCAGCGGCTCGTCGTAGCCGGTCTGGAACTTCTCGGCGCAGATCAGGAAGCGGAACGGGTCCTCGCGGATGCGCTCGGCGATCAGATTGCCCGGAAAGCCGTTGAGTTGGCCCTCTGTCACCTTCTCGCCGTCGATCACGGTGTCTGAGAACGCGACGATCGCTCGGTGCGGGCTCCTGCGCTCGACGAGGTACGCCTGGAACGCATGGAAGTACTGGATCGCCCGCGCGATGCTGTCCGTGACGACCATCGCGCGCGCCTCGCCTCCGATCAGCTGCCTGGCGAGCACCTGCTCGTGGAAGTGGTCGACCATGATCTCGGCCTTCTGCCGAATCGCGTGGTCGTGGGACTCGACGTAGTGGCGCAGCTTCTTCTGCGCACGCTTGGTATCGAACTCCGGGTCGTCCTCCACTTTCTTCGTCAGGCGGTAGTAGCTGTCGACGGGCGTGTAGTGCTCCAGCACGTCGAGGATGAAGCCCTCCTGGATCGCCTGCTTCATCGTGTAGCTATGGAACGGTCGGTGCTTGACGGCGCCGCCCTCCGGACACGGCTCGCCGAACAGCTTGCAGCGTCTTGTTCTTGGGCGTGGCCGTGAACGCGAAGTAGCTCGCGTTCGGCAGCATCTTCCGCGCTTCCATCAGGCGGTTGATCGTGTCCTCGGTCGTCTCATCGTCCTCCTCGACGTCCGCGGACAGCGCGATGTTCATCTGACCGGCGGCGCGCCCGCCCTGGCTGGAGTGCGCCTCATCGATGATGATGGCGAACGTCCGGCCTCGGTGCTCGTTGCCGATCTCCTCCAGGATGAACGGGAACTTCTGCACGGTCGTGATGATGATCTGCTTGCCGGCCTCGATGAACTCGCGGAGTTGCTTCGACCCCTCGGTGACGGCGCCGACGACCGCGCCGACCTGGGCGAACTGCTTGATCGTGTCGCGGATCTGCTTGTCGAGCACGCGCCGGTCCGTCACGACGATGATCGAGTCGAACGCCGTCGCGCCCTCGCGCTTCAGCCCGACGAGCTGGTGCGCGAGCCAGGCGATCGAGTTGCTCTTGCCGCTGCCGGCGGAGTGCTGGACGAGGTAGCGATGACCCGCACCGCGCTTCCCGGCGTCGGCGAGCAACTTGTGGACGACGTCGAGCTGATGGTAGCGCGGGAAGATCTGCTGCTCCTTCTTCTTCCCCGTGCGCGCGTCCTTCTCCTCGACCACCTGCGCGTAGTTCTCGATGATGTCCGTGAGCCCATCGCGCGTCAGGATCTCGCGCCAGAGGTAGTCCGTCTTGAGCCCGGCCGGGTTCGGCGGGTTGCCGGCGCCGTCGTTCCAGCCCTTGTTGAACGGCAGGAACCATGACGCCTTCCCGGCCAGCCGCGTGCAGAACTGAACCTCCTGGTCGTCGACGGCGAAGTGCGCGAGGCAGCGCTTGAACTGGAACAGCAGCTCGCGCGGGTCGCGGTCGCGCTTGTACTGCTGGACCGCATCCTCGACCGTCTGTTTCGTGAGCCGGTTCTTCAGCTCGAACGTCGCGACCGGCAGGCCGTTAATGAAGACCGCGAGGTCGAGCGCGAGCTGGGTCTCGTCCGTGCTGTAGCGGAGCTGGCGCGTGACGCTGAAGATGTTCTGCTTGTACCGCTGTACCGCCTGCGGGTTGTCTGGCGATGGCGTGCCGTAGAACACGTCGACGGACGCCGGCCCGTGCCTGACGCCCTTGCGCAGCACGTCGATGACGCCGCGTTTCGCGATCTCGCCTTGCAGCCGCGCGAGGAACGCCTGCCGCGGCGGCCCGTCGTCTCGCAGCGCGAGCTGCTCGACGGCCTTCGGCTGTGTCTTCTCAAGGAACGCATGTAGCTGCACGAGGTCGACAGCGTGCGCGCGGTCGTAGTCGTTCGGATGGCCTTCGACGTAGTACGGGATCGCGCCATAGACCGCAGTGTCGGCGCGGTCGTGCACCAAGACGCCGGCCGCGTCAGGCGTACGCCGGCCCGTCAGGCTGGCGACGATCAGGGCTTCGAGGCCGCCCTCGCTGGTGTCAGTCGGCATCACTGTCTTTCGCGGCTTCACTCATGTTCGTACCGGCCATTATTCGTCCCCAACTGGCCCCTCGCGGCATTGGGTCAGCATAATCACTCCGGCGCGGGCAGCCGCTTTGGTCGCGGTTTGTCGCTGAGGTAGTTTTCGCGGGTTGTGACCTTGCGGCCCGATCGTTCCTCAAGCTGCTTGCGTGCGTTACCGGCCACTGTTCCGCCTTCGTTCGCGGCGCGCTTGTTGGGTATGAAGCCCTGAGCATCTTTGTTTCGGGCGATCTCGGTTGTCGCGGCTTCGCCGAGCATCGTGAAAATCAATTCGAGGTCGGTCATGTGGTCCCGAAGGTTTTCGCGTTTCAGGCCTTTGAGCTTCTTGTAGTCGCTTGGCGTGAGACCGAACGTCGCTTTGGAGATCTCCGCCGTGAGAATGGCAAAGTCACGCTGATTCTCGATGCCCCGATTCTGCCACTCGTCCGTCAGTTCGTCACGTACGGCTATGCCGCGGACGCGCCGCTCAATCCAGTCGCTCGGATAGCCCTTTTCCTTGTAGAGCTGCCGCATCCGCTGCTGGGCGAGCTCGGGGTTTTCGATCTCCTGCACACGCTCGTAGCCGACCTCGGCAAGCCAGCGTTTGAACGGCTCCGCCCTGGGGCTGGGGATTGACTGAATGATCCGGAAGGCAGCTTCGGTGTTGACGCAATCGGCCTTGTACGTCTTGCCGTCGGCGGAGGCCAGTTTCAGTTGTCGACAAAGTGTCGACAACTCGATGCCACTTGAGCTCTTCTCCCTCTGCTTCATGCGGTACCAGTAATCGCGTGGATTCGCGCTGTCGATGAGCGCCGCGATTATGTCTACAACCGAGAAGTACCACTGGCCATCGACCCAAGCGCGCCGAATCTGCTTCGCGCCGAAGACCACCATCTTGTCCTGGGGCTCGGAAGGGTTCTGCTCGCTCATCGTCTTGCTCCTACCGGAAGGCCGGCTCGGCTTGTGATCTGCACGTGCCACGAGCCGGCGGCGTTGTCAGTCGGCGCCATCGCCGTCCTCCCCGGCTTCGAGCGGCTCCTCCGTGTCGCCGTCGTCAGGCGGGTCGATCTCGTCGAGGGCGGCGTCGTCATCGAGCGGCGGCAGTTCGACGCCGCGTACGTCGAGTTTGCCGGTGACGACGTCGGCGATCAGCCGCGTGCGGTATTCGCGGAGCAGGTCGATCTCGCGAGCACTCCTCACCTCGGCGGCGGCGATCCCACCGGTAGCGTTCTCGATGCACTCGACGATCTTGGCCTGTTCATTCTTGTTCGGAAGCGCGAGCTCACGGCGTGCCGTAGCCGACAGATTGATGCGTTGCCGAGTTGCGCCTGTGGATAGCATCGATGAGGCGTCCACGGCGGTTGCGGACAGTTGGAACGCCGCGAACTCCGGCAGCACGCGATCAGCGTTGAGGCGAAATCGGAAACAGTCGGCCTTCACCATGGCTGGTGCGATCCCGATCGGCGCAACACAAGCCCGCCCCGCCGGGTTCCGATCATCGCCGTAGGCCGGCGATCAAGAGATCGCCCTTCCATCACACTGTGATCGCCCAAGCTGGCGTAGTGCTGCTCCGAGACATAGACGGCGCCATGGTTCTTGAAGTTCGACCAGCCGATGTTCTGGAGGCGGACTACACGCACTCCGCACATCGGTGTAATGCGCAGACTTCAACCCGCTGCCGAATCGGCCCGTCACACCTCCTTGTCGTCACTCGCCAAGGGAAAGAACCTCCCAACGACTCCGGCACGTCGCCGAGCCAGTCGATGCCGGACGGCTTGAGCCGGACGTTCGGGATCGAGGCCGCGCGTGACGGCGCGATGGATGATCGCCTGCTTCTGCTCGTTCAGCAGCTCGATCAGCCGTCGCTTCGCGCGGATCAGCCGGTTGATGCGCCGGTCAGCGTGGTCGAGGAATCGCAGAGATCGGCGCATTGCTCGTCGGGCGGAGGGACCAGGAACGGATCACACTCGTCGATGGCACTCGTGCGACAGCCCATATCGCGTGACGCCGTCTGCCGACACGTAGTACTGCGCAGCGACGCCCTGCTCTGGATGGCCGTGAGCAGATACGGGCTAGGATCACATCGGACGATGGACGCAGGATCGCGGGGCTGATAACCGCACACGACGATCGGATGCCGAATACTCCACCAGTGCCGGGACTCCGATGCCATCCACGCTTCCAGTCCTTGGTGATCACGACGTCACCCAGCGACAATCGGAATCGCTGCACGTCGCTAGGTGACGTCGGAGGCGCGCATGAACGTCGCGACGTTCCGTGATGCGGTCGTCATGTGCACATCCACGTAGTTGCAGAGCCGGACGGCAAGTCTCGCCCTCACCGACGGTGGCTTGTCGACGTTACTCACGAGCACTGTCGGCTACGTCGCGTTGAGTCGCCTGCGACATCCCAGTGCGCGGGAACGCCGCCTAGCCACGGCGCGCCCGAGTCCTTGTACGCCGGATACGGCGCGAGTCGCAGGCTCATCCCGCCGCCACCGTCTCACCAGGATCTCGCCCGAGCAACCCCTCCGTCTCGCGTCTCCAGCGCCTCGATGTCGGCGCGGATCTCGTCGAGCGTGCGCAGCGGCTGCGGCTTGTAGAAGTAGCGGGTGAACGAGATCTCGTAGCCGATGCGCGTGGCCGACGCGTCGACCCAGGCGTCCGGCACGTGCGGCAGCACCTCGCGCCGCACGAAGGCGTCGATGCCGCCCTCCTCCAGCAGCGGGACCTGCTCGCTGTCGCGCAGGTCGCTGTCCGGCTCGTACTCAACGACGCAACGCTTGCCGCCGATCGTGACCTCGAACAGGCCGTGCAGCGGGTCGGCCTCCGCCTTGCCCGGCCTGTGGATCTTCTTGATGACGGGCAGCGCCGTCTCGTCCACCAGGCCGGCCGCCTTCATCTCCTTGATCTCCTTCGGGGCGTACGCCCGCTCCGGGTCGATGCCGCGGAGGCGCAGCGGGCGCTCGACCGTCACCTTCCAGTAGCCGAACGCCGCGTTCGGGAAGATCTTCGACTGCTCGGTCTCCTCGAAGACGCCAGGAAGTGCCGCCATGATGCGCTCGATGTCGTCCGGCGACAGCTCGCAGTTCTTCTTGCCAAGGTTCTTGCGCAGCGGCTTCGAACCACGCCGTCGCGTCGATGAGCTGCACCTTGCCGCGGCGGTGCTCCGGCTTGCGGTTCGTCAGCACCCAGATGTAGGTGGCGATGCCGGTGTTGTAGAACATGTTCAGCGGCAGCGCGATGATCGCCTCCAGCCAGTCGTTCTCGATGATCCAGCGGCGGATGTTGCTCTCGCCCTGGCCGGCGTCGCCGGTGAACAGCGACGAGCCGTTGTGCACCTCGGCGATGCGGCTGCCGAGCGGCGTGTCGTGCTTCATCTTCGCCAGCTTGTTCACCAGGAACATGAGCTGGCCGTCGCTGGAGCGCGTGACCAGGCTGTACTCCGGGTCGCCGCCGTGCTCGATGACGTAGCGCGGGTCGCGCATGTCGCTCTTGCCGCCCATGCGCTCGAGGTCGGTCTTCCAGCTCTTGCCGTACGGCGGGTTCGAGAGCATGAAGTCGAACTCGCGCGCCGGTGAAGCCGTCCTGCGAGAGCGTCGAGCCGTTGAGGAAGTTCTCCGCCTCGTCGCCTTCGCCCTTCAGCAGCAGGTCGGCCTTGGTGATGGCGTAGGTCTCGGGGTTCACCTCCTGCCCGTAGAGGTGGATGGAGACCTCTTTGCCGTGCTCGGCCGCCAGCTCCTGCAGCCGCTCCTCGGCGACGGTGAGCATGCCGCCCGTGCCGCAGGCGCCGTCGTAGAGCAGGTAGGTGCCCGACTCGATCTGGTCGGCGATGGGACGGAGGATGAGGTCGGCCATCAGCTTCACGACGTCGCGCGGCGTGAAGTGCTCGCCGGCCTCCTCGTTGTTCTCCTCGTTGAAGCGGCGGATCAGCTCCTCGAAGATCGTGCCCATGCCGTGGTTGTCGAGCGCCGGGCTGCCGCTCCGTCGGTCGACCGGGCCGAGGTTGATCGCCGGGTCGAGGAACTTCTCGATCAAGCTGCCGAGGATGTCGGCATCGACGAGCGTCGGGATCTGGTTGCGGAACTTGAACTTGTCGAGGATCTCCTGCACGTTCGGCGAGAAGCCGTCGAGGTAGGCCTCGAAGTTCGCCGGAGCTGCTGCGCCTTGGCCGATCGCCTTCAGGTCGCGCAGCGTGAACGGCGACGCGTTGTAGAACGCCTGCCCGGCGGCCTGCCGCAGGGCGGCGTCCTGGTTGGTGATGCCGGCGTCGTCGAGCGTCTTCTTCATCTCGAGCACGGCCTGGCTTCGTCGGCTCCAGCACCGCGTCGAGGCGCCGGATGACGACCATCGGCAGGATCACGTCGCGGTACTTCCCGCGCACATAGACGTCGCGCAGAACGTCGTCGGCGATCCCCCAGATGAAGCTGACGATGGCGGAGTGCTGGGTGCCGTTCATGGTCGGTTCGCTCCCTCGAAGGCCGGGGCGTGAATATCCGAGGTGAAGGTGAGTATACATCCGGTACGAGTTACCGGGGCGTGCGCAACAGGCTGGCGCCGCCCGGGACACCGGCATCGCAGCTCGCGCCAAACCCGCATGGCCTTCGATCCGTGCTGTTGGATCCGTGCTCCTAGCAGGCTGCGAGCGTGCACCGGCGTCGTCTCGCCTCCTCGCTTCGCGCCTCCCACTCCCCAGCCCCCGATACACTGACCGAACATGAGCGTCGCCATCGTCACCGACAGCACGGCCTGCATCCCGCCCGAGCTGGCCGAGCGGCTGGGCATCGAGATCGTGCCGCTGCACCTGATCTTCGGCGGCCGCACGTTCGTCGATTCGCTGACGACCGACACGTCGGAGTTCTACGAGCTGCTGCGCACGTCGAACGACCGGCCGACGACCGCCGCGCCGTCGCCCGGCATGTTCATCGACGCCATCGCCCGCGCCGGCCGCCGCGCCGACGCCGTCCTCTGCATCACCGTCTCGAAGCAGTTCAGCGCCATGTATGACTCCGCCCGCCACGCCATCGAGATGGTCCAGGCGGAGACGCCGGGGCTGGACATCCGCCTGCTCGATTCTCGCAACGCGGCGATGGCCCAGGGGTTCGTCGTCGTCGAAGCCGCGCGCGTCGCCGCCGCCGGCGGCTCGATGGCCGAGGTGCTCGCGCGCGCCGAGGCGATGACGACGCAGGTGACGCTGCTGGCGATGCTCGACACGCTGACGTACCTGGCGCGCGGCGGCCGCGTGCCGCGCGCGGCCGCCTGGGCCGCCGGCATGCTGCAGGTCAAGCCCATCGTGCGGTTCAGCGCCTCCGACATCCGGCTGGTGGCGCGAACGCGCACCCGCCACCGCGCGCTCGACCGCATGGCCGAACTGCTCGAGGAGATGGCCGGCCGGCCGCGAACTGCACCTCGCCGTCCATCACGCCAACGCGCCCGACGACGCGCGCTACCTCCTCGCCGCCGTCGAGCGGCGGCTGCGCCTCGCCGAGACGTACGTCACCGAGTTCACGCAGGTGATGGGCGTCCACACCGGGCCCGGTCTCGTCGGACTGGCGTGGTGGCCGGAGCCGGCGACCTCCGGCGACGCCGTCTAGCCCGCCTACTGTCGAGCGGCGCTCGACTCTCGCCAACCCACACAGGATCGCTATAATGCGCGTCATCCTGCCCGTGCGCACGTTATCGTCAAGCGCTGGCGGAACTGGGAAGCGGCGAGCGGAGTGGCTGGCCTGGACGAGCGGCGGACGCCGCGCCTGAGGAGATCGTAAGCGAAATGAGCCGAGAACCACGAAGGCCCCGGGGCAAGACGCAATCGCCAGCCGGCGGGCCGGCATCACGCCGGACGCCCGTGAAGGTGAGCGGCGGCAGCCGCCTCCCGCTCGTGCCCATCGCCGTCGGCGGCGGCGTGCTGATCGTCGTCGCGCTGCTTGCGTACCTGATCATCCAGAAAGGTTCCGGTTCGAGCCTCACGGGCCCGGACAAGGCCGAGGCAGACACCAGCTCCTCCATCCCGGGCTCGTACGTGCCGACCCAGGGGCGCGGCCACTTCACCGGCAGCTGGGTGCCCGGCCGCCCCGAGACGCCGTTCTGCCCCGGCGTGCAGTGGTCGGGATCGTCGTCGTCCGGCACATCGCCGACGCCTGCCGCGGCGGCCACCGCGACTTCCGCCGCCACGCCGAAGCCGGGGGCGACACCGACGGTCCAGGCCGGCTGCTACAACAGCAACCCGCCGTCGTCCGGCAAGCACCTCAACGTCCAGAACAATGTCGACGTCGGCAACGGCATCGTCATCAAGATCCCGCCGGACCCCGACATCTACCCGCCGAGCGTGGAGGTGCCGCGCGACTCCATCGCCCACATCCTCGAGCACGCCGGCGTGTTCCTGGGCTACAACTGCGCGGCCGGCGACAGCGCCTGCGACGCCGTCATCGAGCAGGTGAAGACGCTCGTGACCGACCGCCTCCAGAACGGCGGCGACCGCATCGTCATGGCGCACGACAACGACCTCGTGCCGGGCACCATCGGCATGTCGTCGTGGACGCGCGTCTACGTGTTCAAGTACCAGGACTACGACGCCAAGGAGACGCAGCGCTTCCTGGACAAGAACTCCTGCCGCTACAACCCCGAGGGGTTCCCGTGCGGTTAGCGCGCGCGGACTGACGCCGGCGCCACCGATGAGGCGTGCGCGGCCATGATCCCGACACGACATCGAAGGGCCGGCAGTTGCCGGCCCTTCTTCATGCCCATCGTCGCCCGGCTCGATAGCCACAGCCGCCCGATCGGTATAACCTGACCTCCGCCACAAGGAGGCTGCCATGACGGCGATCGGAGAACGCATCGACCAGGCGAAGCAGCGCGCGCAGGCGGCGGTCGATGCCGTTGCGGGCGACCTCGTCCGCATCTCGCGCGAGATCCACTCGCATCCCGAGCTGGCGATGCACGAACACCACGCGTACGCGCAGCTCGTGCCGTTCCTCGCGGCGCAGGGGTTCGCGATGCAGGAGCACGCCTGCGGCATGGAGACGGCCTTCCGCGGCGAGTGGGGACATGGACCGGTCGACCATCGGCATCTGCGCCGAGTACGATGCGCTGCCGGAGATCGGGCACGCCTGCGGCCACAACCTCATCGCCACCGTCGGCGTCGGCGCCGCCGCGGCGCTCACGCGCGCGCTCGACCCTGGCGACGCGCGCATCGTCATCCTCGGCACGCCGGCCGAGGAGCTGTACGGCGGCAAGATCACGATGATCCGCGCCGGCTGCTTCGACGACATCGACGTGGCGATGATGGCGCACTCGGCGCCCGCCGACATCGTCGACGCGCCGATGTTCGGCGTCGCGCACGTCGACGTCGAGTACCGCGGCAAGGCCGTGCACGCGTCGGTGTTCCCGGAGCAGGGCGTGAACGCGCTCGATGCGCTCGTCACCGCGTACCAGTCGGTCGCGCAGCTGCGGCAGCACATCCGCCGCGACGCGCGCATCCACGGCATCGTCACGCACGGCGGCGAGGCGGCGAACATCGTGCCGGGCTTCGGCGAAGGGCACCTTCTACGTGCGCGCGCTCAAGCCGTGGTACCTGGAGCAGCTCAAGGAGCGCGTGCGCCACTGCTTCGAGGCCGGCGCGCTCGCGACCGGCTGCGAGCTGACGATGGACTGGCACGAGGAGGCGGAATACGCGCCGATGCTCAACAACGGCCCGATGTGCGACGCGTACCGCCGCAACGGCGAGGCGCTCGGCAAGATGTTCATCGATCTGAAGGACCTGTCGACGGGCAGCAGCGACATGGGCAACGTCAGCCAGATCGTGCCGGCCATCCATCCGAACTTCAGCGTCGGCGCGACGGCGTTCACGCACTCGCCGCAGTTCACCGCCGCCGCGATCACCGATGCGGCGCACGCCGGCATGCTGCAGACGGCGAAGGCGCTCGCGATGACGGCGATCGACATCGCGCTCGAGCCGGGCCTGATCGATCGCATCAAGGCGGACTTCGCCGCCCGCGGCCGCGGCGACGCGCTGTAGCACGTCTCGGCCGAAGCGAGGGCTTCAGCCCGCGCAGCCGTGTGAAGTACTGTCATTCTGAGCGAAGCGAAGAATCTTCCCCGGCCAATACCGTGCGCCGCCATCACCGCGCCCGCATCCCGCACCCAGTCTCCCCTCTCCACACCGTGGTGAGGGAGCCGGGGTGAGTTAACGCGTCAGCGCGTCAGTTCAGCTTCTGCACCGTCGGCGTCAGCCCGAGCTCCGCGATCATCGCGCCGATCTCCTCGTGCGTCAGCGCGCGGCCCTTGCCGGCGACGGCGACGAGCGCCGCCTCCATCATGTTCGTGCCGAACGAGCGCCCGTCGAGCACCGGCGTCGTCGTCACGAGCCAGCGCACGCCGGACGCGCGGAAGTGCGCGACGTCGGCCTCGGTCGTCGTGTTGGTGCAGATGATCTTGCCGTCGAGCCGGTCGGGCGCGTGCCGCTTCACGTAGTGGCAGTCGCCGGCGAGCACCGTCGCCCAGCGGTAGTGCCGCTCGTACTTCGGCTGCCGCTGCTCCTGCTTCTCGCCGGTCGGATACACCCACGAGAACGGCAGCCGGCCGGCAATCGGCATGACGATGCGCGCCGTCCACTTGAGCTGCCGCGGCGTGTGCAGCGGGATCGGCAGACCCAGCGCGAACATCAGGTCGCCGAACACGCACTCGTAGCCGTTCTCGTAGAACGACATCGCCATGCCCCAGCGGTCGGCGCTCGACGTGAACAGCACGCGCTTCGGCGCGATCTCGAACTGCGACTCCATGAACGGCACGACGGTGCGCTCGAGCGTGTTCTTGAGTCCGCCGCCGTCGACGTACGGCGTCGTCTTCACGTCCCGCACGAGCCGGTGCACCGAGTGCAGCGGGTAGTACGTCTTGTCGACCAGCACGCCCAGGTCCGTGCCGCCGACGCCGAACGCGTCGACCTTGCCGTCCATCTCCCGGTACATGCGCACCGCGCGCTCCATGTCGCCGTCTGTGCCGATGCGCTCGATGCTCACGCGCTCGCCGAGCAGCTCGACCTCGACCGCCTTGTCGCGGGTCGACGACCCCAGGCTGATGCTGACGGCGCGCTTCATCGATCTCTCCCCGTGTCGCCGATCGCCGGCGCGAGCGCCCGTATCCGTTCGACGGCCGACGGCAGCACCGCGAGCAGCTCGTCGACGTCGGCCATCGTGTTGCCGGCGCCGAGCGTCAGGCGCAGGCTGCCGCGCAGGTGCGTCTCCGGCACACCCATCGCCGCCAGCACGTGCGACGGCTCGAGCGACCCCGTCGTGCACGCCGAGCCGCTGCTGGCGGCGATGCCCTGCAGGTCGAGCTGCAGCAGCACCGATTCGCCCTCGACGTTCGCGAACGCGAAGCTCGCGTTGTTCGGCAGCCGGCGCGCGCGGTCGAGCGGCCCGGTGATCATCGTGCCGGGCACACGGCGCGGCACCTCGTCGAGCAGGCGGTCGCGCATCGCGGCGACATGCGCGTTGCGCGCGGCCAGCTCGTCGTGCGCGAGCCGCAGCGCCGTCGCCAGGCCGACGATGCCGGCGACGTTCTCCGTCCCGGCGCGCCGGTCGCGTTCCTGCGAGCCGCCCATCGTCTGCGGCGCGAACGGCGTGCGGCCGCGCACGTACAGCGCGCCGACGCCGTGCGGCCCGTAGAACTTGTGCGCGGCGATCGACAGCAGGTCGACACCGAGCTGGCCGACGTCGAGATCGAGCGCGCCCGCCGCCTGCACCGCGTCCGTGTGCACCACGATGTGCGGGTCGCGCTCCTTGACGATGCGCGCGATCTCGGCGATCGGCTCGATCGTGCCGACCTCGTTGTTGGCGTACATCACGCTCACCAGGATCGTGCGGTCGTCGAGCGCCGCGCGCAGCGCCTCGAGGTCGACGAAGCCCTCCCGATCGACCGGCAGGTACGTGACGCGAAAGCCCTCGCCCTCGAGCGCCTCGCACTCGCGCAGCACGGCGTGATGCTCGATCGCCGTCGTGATGATGTGGTCGCCGCGGTGCCGCGACGCCATCGCCACGCCGCGCAGCGCCAGATTGTCCGACTCGCTGCCGCCGCTCGTGAACACGATCTCGTTCGGCTTCGCACCGAGCACACCGGCAACGCCGCGGCGCGCCCCGTCGAGGCCCTTACGGGCTTCGCGCGCCTCCGCATAGATGCCTGAGGGATTCCCCCACGCCGAAGTGAGGTACGGGAGCATCGCGGCGATGACGCGCGGATCGGGCGGGGTCGTCGCCGCGTGATCCATGTAGATTCGCCGTTCAGTCACGTCTGCATGATAGCGCCGGGTGCGCTCGTTCCAACCGGTACGAAACCGGCCCCTGTAACGGATATTCAATGCAACGTTCACAGCGTCGCAACGATTCCGTCACCGTTCGGATCGATAATGCCTAGACCGGCCGGAACCCCGCCGGCCCGACTACCAGACCGCGGCCAGGAGGTGCATTTGACGCTTCAACAGCAGCCACTCACGTCCATGAGCAGCGCAAACGAACGCGCGCCGCGCGGCGATAGGTCGCCGACGAGCAGGCGTTTCCCGGTCCAGGTGCGTTCGACCTTCGTTCGCATTCCCCGCCGCCCGGGCTAGGCTCTGCAGCCTGGTCCGGGTGCCGAGCGAAGCCCGGTGGATCGGGCGCGTTCGTTGTCGAAGTAGACGGCCGGCAGGGACGCCGGCCGTTTGCGTTCTCCGCCAAACCATTACTCACTCGGTCGCGACGACCACCGCCCCGGCATCCGATGGCGCAGTGACGACCGCGTGGCCGCCGTACCCGCGCGCAGACGCCGCGTCCTTCATCGCCACCGCGATGCCGTCTTCGTGCTCGATGGCGAACGCGGCGATGGTCGACCCGCCGCCGCTGAGGTAGGCGCAGAGCGCGCCGGCGTCCTTCGCCGCGGCGAAGATGTCCGGCATCGCCGGGAAGATCTTCGCCCGCGCTGGCTGGTGCAGGCGGTCCTGCGTCGCCAGGTCGAGCGCGTCCCATTCGCCGCGCGCCAGCGCCGCCACGAGCAGCGCCGCGCGGCCGATGTTGTGTACCGCGTCGTCCTTCGAAAGCGTCACCGGCAGCAGCTTGCGGCTCTCTCCCGTCGGCATCTCGAAATCCGGCACGAACAGCACCACGCGCAGCCCGGGCGCGAGCGCCGCGGCGATGTGCCGGTAGCCGTCGCCGTCCCGCACGACGACGCGCAGCCCGCCGAACAGCGCCGGCGCCATGTTGTCGGCGTGCCCTTCGAGCCCGGCGCCGAGCACGAGCATCTGGTCCGCGGTCAGCCGGCCGCTCATCAGCGCGTTCGCACCGACGATGCCCGCCGCGCGGGCCGCGGCGCTCGCACCGAGCCCGCGGCCGATGGGGATCGGCGGACGTGCCGGACGCGCGCAGCTCCGGCACCTCCACGCGCGCGAGCCGGTACGCCGAGCGCGCACCGTCGAGCACCAGCCGCTGCAGGCCGTCGCCGGTCTCGGGCTGGTGGCCGAGCTCGACGCGTCACGTCCTGCGTGATCGCCAGCGCCAGTCCGAGGCTGTCGAAGCCCGGGCCGAGGTTCGCCGAGGTGGCGGGGACGCGGACGGTGACGCTTGTCGGCATGCGTTGCGCTTTCAGCCGCGGGCCAGCGTGTGGGGACAGCCGCCCCCGGCCGTCCCGTTCCCTCGTGCTCTCAGTCGGCGATGCCGAGCTGCTCCCGGTAGTCCGGCTCGATGCGCAGCAGCGTGCCGTTCTCGACGAACTTGTCGTACGGCAGCTTCAGCGCCATCGAGATGATCTGCGGCGGCACCGGCCACTTCGGCGCTTCCGCGATCACGCCCTGCTCCCGCAGCGCGGCGATCTCCTCGGCCGAGTAACCCAGCTCGGCCAGCACTTCCTCGTTGTGCTCGCCCATCAGCGGCGCCGGGCCCTTCGCCCGCGCCTCGAAGCGCGTGAACTTCGCCGCCAGGTGCCGCTGCACCGGCCGCTTCCCGAGCATCGGCTGGTCGACGATGTCGAACTGGTGCCGCGCGGCGAAATGCGGATCGAACAGCGCCTCTTTGCCGTCGATCACCGGCGCAGCCTTGACGCCCGCCGCCTGCAACTGGTGCATCACGTCGTAGTGGTCGCGCGTCGACGTCCACTCCGCGATCGCCGCGTCCAGCTCGTCGTGATGCTGCCGCCGCGACGCCGCCGTCGCGAATCGAGCGTCCGATGTCCACTCCGGATGCCCGATCGCCCCCGCCAGCCGGCCGAACTCATCGTCGCCCGTGCACGAGATCACCGCCCAGCGGTCGTCGCCGGCGCAGCGATAGCAGCCCTGCGGCGCGGCGTACTCGCTGCGGTCGCCCTGCCGCTCGGGCACGTGCCCGTTCCACTCCGACTCGAGGATCGCGGCGGCCATGATCGGGATCGCCGCCTCCTGCTCCGATGAGGTCGATGTACTGTCCCTTGCCCGTGCGGCGCCGGTACTGCAGCGCCGTCAGGATCGCGCCGGCGGCGATGAAGCCGGAGTACGGGTCCGTGAACGACAGCCCGGAGCGGATCGGCGGACCGCCGGCGTAGCCGGTGATCGACGAGATGCCGGACGCCGGCTCGAGGCTCATGCCGTACGCGCCGAAGTCGCGCATCGAGCCGTACTGGCCATAGCCCGAGAGCGAGCACATGATGAGGTCCGGCTTGACCTCCTTCAGCGCCGCGTAGTTCAGCCCGAACTGCTCCATCACCCGCGGCGTGAAGCTCTCGACGACGACGTCGGCCGTCGGCGACCAGCTTCAGCATGACCTCGCGGCCCGCCTCCTGCGCGAGGTCGATCACCATTTCCTTCTTGCCGGCGTTGCGGATCACGAAGTACGACGCGCGGTGGTGCGAGTGGTCGAGCCCGTCGTTGTCGGTGATGATCAGGCTGCGCGTGACGTCGAGACGGCGCGGCGATTCGAACCGCAGCACGTCGGCGCCGAGGTCGCCGAGGATGCGCGTGCACGCCGGCCCCGCGAACACCTGCGCCAGGTCGATGACCTTGATGCCTTCGAGCGGGAGCGGCGCGTTGCTCATTTCACGCCTCCCTCGGCGAACGCCGCGATCTCGCCGTTCGCCTCGCCGAGCAGCGGCGCGGCCGACGCATCGAGCGGCGTCTCCGACATCTTGAACGGCGCGCCGGGCAGCGTCAGCTTGCCGGCCGCCGGATGCTCGACCTGCTTGAAGAACGCGCGCTCGGCCAGGTGCTCGTCCGAGAGCAGGTCGGCGGCGTTCGGCACGTACGCGAACGGCATGCGCAGCGCCTGCGCCAGCGACACGATCTCGACGGCCGTATGCGTCGAGAGGTACGGCGCGACCAGCTCGTCGAACTCGCGCCAGCGCACCATGCGCTCGGGCGCCTGCGTGAAGAGCGGGTTCTTGTCCAGCTCCGGATCCTCCATGAGCAACGCCATCGGCGAGACGGAGTCCGCGGCGAGCGGCGACGGGAAGCCTCCCGCGCCCGGTACGACGACAACGTAGCCGTCGGCGCACGGCAGGATGTCGTTCGGGTAGCCGAAGATGTGGCGCGAGTAGTAGCGGCGCCGGATCGCCCCCTGGAAGCCGTACATCGCCGCGTTGTACTCGTCCGCCGACAGCGGCCGCCTCGGCCATCGACAGGTCGACGTGATCGCCGCCGCCGTGCCGCGCGCGATTCTCGAGCGCCGCCAGGATGCCGATCCAGAGCTGCACGCCGGCGATGTACTCGCCCGGCTCGCCGCCGGTCGACCAGCGGCTCGCGGTCGGGCTCGCCGGTGTTGTACATGATGGTGCTCATCGCCATCGCGGTGATGCTGTTGCCGTCGTACTCCGCGTACGGCCCCGTCGCGCCGAACGGCGACACCTGCGCGACGACCAGCTCCGGGAACTCGCCCTTCAGGTCGTCGTACGCGAGCCCGAGCTCCCGCAGCTTCGACGTCCGCTCGCCCGCGACGCAGCACGTCGGCGCCCGGCGAGCAGCCGCTTCAACACGCCGCGTCCCGCACCGGTGGCGACGTCGAGCGTGACGCTGCGCTTGCTCGTGTTGAGGTGCAGGTACATGCCCGAACGCTCCGGATCCGGCACGCCGCCCGGAAACGGGCCGAGGCGCCGGCTGTAGTCGCCGCCCGGCGGCTCGACCTTGATCACGGTGGCGCCGGCATCGGCCAGCAGCTTCGTCGCGTACGGGCCGGCGATACCCTGCGAGATATCGACGACGCGGACGCCGGAAAGCGCGCAGTCGGACATGCGAGACCTCGATTCGACGATGATGCTGAGGATACTAGGTGCGCGGCCGAAGGGGAAGCGCGGCGTCAGCTGTCCAGCAGTCGTCGCGCGCCGCCTGCGCCGACCGGCGCGGCCCCGTCGATCGCGCCGGCCTCGATCTCGTCGGCGAGCTGGGCGAAGGCGAAGAGCATGTTCGTGCGCGCCTGCAGCGTCTTGCTCAGCCCGTTCAGCAGCCCGAAGACGCGGCCGATCATCAGCAGCTCGGGCGGGACGGCCGTCAGCGGGTTCCGCCGCATCAGCTTCGTCACGTCCTCGTACGACTGCTCGAACACCTCGCCCTCCGTCCAGCCGACGCCCGTCTCGACGACGTGGCGCGTCGCGCGGCCGAAGTAGGCGTCGCCGAGCTCCTCGTAGCCGGTGGCATCGTCCTTCTTCGTGCGAAAGCCGAGCGCGCGGAAGGCCTCGCCCATCCTGGCGTTGTCGCCGCTCAGGAGCGTGCGGGTGAAGTGCACCAGCACCTGCTGGAACGCCGGTCCGAGGTCCTTCGCCTGGCCGAAATCGATGAGCACGAGCCTCGGCCCCGGCAACACCATCAGGTTGCCGGGATGCGGGTCGGCGTGGAAGAAACCGTGACGCACGATCATCTCGGCGAAGGCGAAGACGAGGATCTTCGCCACGTCCCACGGGTCGACGCCGATGCGCCTTCATGCCGGCGATATCGGTCACCTTGACGGCGTCGATGTACTCCATCGTGAGGACCCGACGGCTGGTGTAGTCCCAGTAGATCTTCGGGACGACGATGTCCTCGACGTTGGCGAAGTCGGCGGCGATGCGCTCCGCGTTGTGGCCTTCGTTGATGAAGTCCAGCTCGAGCGGGATGTGCTTGCGCATCTCGTCGGCGACGAAGCGGTAGTCCATCGAGCGGTCGAGCCGGTTCAGCGCGCTGATGAAGAACGACATGTTCGCCAGGTCGATATCGACGATGTGATCGATGCCTGGGTACTGCACTTTCACGGCGCAGACGCGGCCGTCCTTGAGCACGGCCCGGTGCACCTGCGCCAGCGACGCCGACGCCACCGGCTGCTCGTCGAACTCGGCGAAGATGTCGTAGAGCGGCCGGCCCAACTCGCGCTCGATCTGGGCGCGGATGGCCTCGAACGACTCGGGTGGCACCTCGTCTTGCAGGCCGGACAGCACCTCGATGTAGGCATCTGGCACGACATCCGGGCGCGTGCCGAGGAACTGCCCGGTCTTGATCAGCAGCCCCTGGTTGGTGACGGCCGTCTCGTAGAACTTCTTCGCGCTCCAGTAGTGGTGCCGGTCGCGCCGGACCGCGCCCCACTTCTTGCCCTTTCGCTTCTCGCGGAAGCTGACCCACTTGTAGCCGATGAAGACGCGGGCCAGCATCGGCCCGACGTTGATGAAGCGCCGGATGCGGTTGCGAGGCGCTGCGCCGCGGCGCCGCGTGCCGTAGGTGGGAGTGCGTTGCGACATAATCGTTTTGACATCGTACAAGGTTCGGCCGTGGCGCGCCCCAGCTGCCGGCCGCATCGATACGTCGATTAACGAAGCGCCGATTTCGTTTTGCCACTTTATTTGTTGGCAGACCACCGGATCCGCCGGGCTGCCTCGGACGCTGCCCTCGCGCTTGAACATCGACGCATACATACGCGTACCTCCACGGCGACTGTACGGCGGGCGGACGGCGAAGTCCTAACAAGCGTGTCACCGTAGGCAGGGCATCGCTAACGGGGACAGTGCCGCACGCGCGCGAGATCCTCGGACGCGGCATCGGGTCGCGTGGGTCCGGCCTTGCCGGACGCGCAGCCGAGGGCGGCCACGCCACGCGCTACCTCTAAGCGCCGACCTAACGTTGGTTACAGGCCACTCGCATCTTGACATCTCGCGACGGCGCGAGTCGAATAGGTATATGCTCATACGCCTGATATTCGCGGTGTGCCTCTGTGCGGCCGTCTTCGCGTCTGCGGGTATCGCCGGGACGCCGGCGAGTTCGCGTGCGGCGTCGTTCGACCCGCAGGCCAGCGTCTGGATCTCCGACGATGCGCCCGGCAGCCACCCTGATATCACGACGACGATCGACATCGCCGACGGGCCGCTTCTGCTGCAAGACGGAGACGCTGACGCCGGCGGGCGGCGGCATCCATCGCTGGGGCGAGATCCCCGAGGGCACGATCGTCGGCTGGATCGGCGGATTCGTCGACGATCCCCGGCGCCGGACGGACGCTGCAATCAGCGCTACCTGTACAACGACGTCGCCCTCCTCGAGGCCGACCCGGATACGGCCGACATTCCCGGCGTTCCTGCGCGAACTTGCGCCCGGCGCACACGCGATCCGCTACACGGCCGACGTCGCAGGCACGCCGGTGAACATCGTCATCGATGAGGTGACGGTCGACGGCGTGCACGCCTGCGGGCGACGACGTTTATCGGCGATCCGGCGCATCCGCCGCCGAACTGCGCGCCGTTCCGCAGTCGGGTCATCATGTTCGGAGACCTGCGTACGACACCGCCGCCGCAGCCCGTCGGCACAGCGCCGCCGACCGCTGGTCCGCGCGTGTACGACTTCACGTTCACGTCGTGGCCAGACGCGAGCGGCGGCTCGAGACGGCGCACAGATCCGTCACAGCGACTATGCAACCGGGGCTACGGGTGCGGATCGAGGGCGACCGCGTCGCATGGGACGCCGTGCCCGGTGTCGCCTCGTACTGGATCAGCGGCCCAGTCGACTACGCAACGACGTGCGCGCTGCTCCGGCGCCTCGTCGATCGCCAGGCAGCCGGGAGTCTCGCGCAACGTCTCGCGGGCGACGTAACGTCCGTGGCCGTGCCCCCTCCACCCGGGCCGGACTACGAGGTGGCGAGCGTGTTCGCCTTCTTGTCGGCATACGACACCGAGGGCGTGCTGTTGGCGGTCGGAAACGCCATTCACACGCGCGACTTCAAGACGTGCTGGTACCCGCCGGGTGAGGAGCCGGTGCTGCACGTGGCGCCCGAGGTGGGGCCATGCACGGGCACGGTCACGTTCACAGGCGAGCGCTTCCCGGCCGGCGTCAACGTCGAGATCACGATGCCGCCCTTCGGGTCGGATGTCAGCGGCCCGCGCGTGGCCGTGGCACCCGCGGCGGCCGACGGCACGTTCTCGGTGACAGCCACACTGCCGAACGCCGGATGGCAATCAGCCTGCTACTACGCATCGATCTATCCCGACAACAAGATCCTCTTCTATGCCTATAACGCCGCCGAGCCGAAGGGGATGACCGCATTCGCCGGAGTCGACTACGTCGCGTCGATTCCGGCCGGTTGGACGCCGCCACCGGTCGTCGGTCCGGTCACCGGCACCGGCCCCGAGCGGGGGCGCGCGCAATGGCAGCTGGCGACGACGCTCGCGATCGCGGGCGTAGCCGCGTTCGCCGCCGGCGTCGTCGCGCGGACACCGGCGCCGCACGGCGGGTCGCGCCGGGGGCGTCGAGATGACGGCTAACCTCCGCATCCGAACGACCTCGGCGCCGCGCGCGATCTGGCAAGCGGCCTTATTCGCGATGCCGCTGATCGCGCTGTTCACAGGCTGTGGCTCTGGAGCAGGAGGATCTGCCGTCCGCGGCAACTTCACGCTCGCTCAGGCCCGGAGCTTCACCGGCTACGCCATCTATTCGGCCGGGCCTTCAGTCGAGAACCTTCCGCTCACGTACGTCCAACGACAAATCAGCAGCCTTGACCTGACGACGTTTAGCTACGGCACGTGCACCCCGAGCGGGCCCGAGGGGGGATGTCCTGTGCCGCTCTCGGTAACGTCCAGCTCCTATTGCGCACGACCGCTTGAGCAGACCGCGCCGGAGGCGCGCGACGGGAGCGTGTTTGACTTCAAGGGCGCCCAGGCCGAATGGGTGTCTGGCGGCCTTGTTCTCCACTTCCGCAATAGTACTGTCAACGTCATCGCCGCGATGCAGGATGCGCGAAATGTTGAGCTAGACGTTGCGTCGCAGCTCGTTGCCGAGAATGCCCAGGTGGTCACTGGTAGCCGGTCCCAGATCAGCGAGGGCTTTGGGCCCGTCACTGCAACATGTCGGTAGAAGATGAGGCGCGGCGCTCCCGGCAGGTGATGGCGGGCCACTCGCACGTTGGCCTCACGCAACGGCGGATGTGCGATGCAGGTTAATGCCGCGTTCGCAGCCGATCCCGATCCTAGGTTCTTGCCTCTAGGTTCTCGGTTCCCCCGTTCGGGGTGACATTCCCCGTTAGGCGTTCCATCTGGCCCCGTCGTACCATCGCCGCATGCAGACGCACACCTTCCGCCACAGCACCGCGTCGCAAGCGCCCGCAACCGCCTGTGCGGATCCCTTTTGCTGTTTGCCGTTTGCTGTTTGCTGTCGTCCACGCCGCTTTGATCGTCCGGAAAGTACTCAATCAACAACAATCAAAGACAATCGAACGAAGCGCTCGTCCAGATTCAGCGCGGCCCTCCGACAACCCCGAAACGCTTCATCGCGAAATTCAACGGACAATCAGACGAGCCGCCTCGCGCTTGCCGCTCGGCCACCGTTCCACTTCAATGCCGCTCACACGGAGGTGCGATGACGGAGCTGGACGCCGCGGGGCGGGTGCCGGGGTATTTCGATAGCCCGTTCCCGGGCGAGGACGGCGGGCCGCAGCGGCAGCTGGCACCCCGATCGGCGGGGCTCGGCATTCAGCCCGGCGAGGCGCTCGCCGTGACGGCGCGGACGATGCCGTTCGCGAACATGGTGGTGCTGCGCGCGCCGGGCGAGGTGTTCGTCCAGGGCAACACGCAGCCGTGGGAGAACACGACGTCGTGGGTCGAGCGCGTCGATCCCGTCACGCTGGCGACGCTCGCGCGATCGCCGGACCTGCCGGGCGGGCCGTTCTGGGCCGGCGGCATCCTCGCGCACGAGAACGGCTACCTGTACGTGACCTACGGCTCCTGGTGCCACAAGCTCGACGCCGAATGCAACCTCGTCGCCAGCCGCGAGCTGCCGCGGCCGCGGCCGTACAACAGCCTGCTCGCGCTCTCCGACGGCAATCTCGTGATGAAGGACTTCATCCGCGACGGCGCCGACCGCTCGCGCTTCTCCGTGCTGGATCCGGAGCGGCTCGAGCCCGTCGGGCCGGAGGTCGAGATCCCGGAGGCGTCGATCGCGCGCATCTCGCGCGACATCTCAGCGCGCCGGCGAGTTCGTGTACGTCGTCGGCGACCACACGATCTTCCGCTATCGCTACGAGCGCGGCGCGCTCTCGCGCGACGACGGGTGGAGCTTCCGCTACCGCACGTTGCCCGACGGCGAGCAGTCGTACGGCTGGGACCCGGTGATCGCCGGCGGCAGCGCGTGGTTCATGGACAACGGCCAGAACGACTTCCGCGGCCGCTTCCGCGACACCGGCGTCGCGACCGGGCCGCTGCACCTCGTGCGCGTGTCGCTCGACGACGCGGCCGACGCGGACGTCTTCGCGCCGTTCGGGCTGCCGCGCGGCACGATCGTCAATCCGCCGCTCATCGATCCGGCGCGGCGCATCGCCGTCGCGTACGACAGCGGCAACGGCCGCATCGGCGCGTTCCGCTACGGCGGCGGCGCGTTCGAGCGGCTGTGGGAGCTGGAGATGGACGCGAGCAACCACTTCCTGCTCTTCCCCGACACGGGCGAGATCGTCGTCAACGACTTCGGGGATGGCGGCGAGCACGTCGTCGTGCTCGACATCGAGAGCGGCGCCGAGAAGGCGCGCGTGGCGACGGGCAGCCCGGTGCAGAGCGCGCTGTTCCAGT
Source organism: uncultured Chloroflexia bacterium (assembly GCA_963840385.1). GTDB lineage: Bacteria > Chloroflexota > Dehalococcoidia > DSTF01 > JACRBR01 > CAYJMJ01. Next base: position 158,291 of record CAWIYS010000008.1, read on the forward strand.
CGCCGGGGTGGTCGCGCGACGTGTACACGTGCACGTTCACGACGGTATCGCGCGCGTGGGTGGAGTGACGCCCTCACCCCGAGCCCCTCTCCCACAAGGGGAGAGGGGAGACTATGGAGGCTGTATGACCGACCTTGAGAAACTGAACGGGTACGCGGCGCAGTTGTTCGCCGGCGTGCTCGGCGTGCGCTTCGTCGAGGCGGCGGCGGAGCGCGTCGTCGCGGAGCTGACGGTGCGCGAGGAGCTGTGCACGACGCCGGGCATCATGCACGGCGGCGCGATCATGGCGTTCGCCGACACGCTCGGCGGCAGCGCGACGAGCCTCAACCTGCCGCCCGGCGCCGGCACGACGACGATCGAGTCGAAGACCAACTTCTTCGCGCCCGCGCGCAGCGGCGAGACGATCCGCGGCGAGTGCGTGGCGCTGCATCGCGGCCGGCGGACGATGGTGTGGCAGACGCGCGTGACGTCGGCCGAGGGCAAGCTGCTGGCGATGGTGACGCAGACGCAGATCGTGCTGACGTGAGGCGATGGTGAGAGGTGAGAAGCGAGACGCGGGAAGCGAGAAGGACGAAGACGGTACGCAGCGGGCGGCGCCCCGCCGGCGATTGGGCGTTCGCATCTCGGAGCGGGGGTGACCGGAGGAGATCCTTCGCTTCGCTCAGGATGACAGGCAGTGTCGTGACGACGAGCAGACGCGTGGCTCAGTTCCAGCGCAGCGTCGTCCCGCATCCCGCTTCTCGCGTCCCACGTCCAACTTCCAGTGACCTACGGCGCGATCTCCGCCTCCGGGCATGACCATGACGCGGCGGCTGAGCGCTTCGTGCGCCTTGCGGTCGTTGATGTGAAGGCGATGCCGAGCGGGATGAGGAAGAGTGCGAAGCAGGCGAGGAACGCGTCGTGGTAGCCGAGCATCGCCGCGTGGCGCGCGGCCTCGGAGCCGGCGGCGGCGGTCGAGCCGCCGTGGCTCTTCGTGCGGTCGATGAGGATCGTGATGATCAGCGCGACGCCGAACGACGCGGCGATCTGCCGCAGCGTGTTGTAGATCGATGACGCCGCCCCGGCCTTGTCGCTCTCCATCGGGCCGAAGAGCAACGTCTGCGCAGCGACGACGGCGAACGCGAACGGCAGGCCGCGGAACAGCAGCAGCACCATCACCACCCACACCGGCGTGTCGACGTCGATCATCGCGAACGGCAGCAGCGTCAGCGCCGAGAACGCGAAGCCGCCGATGAGCATGCGGCGCGGGCCCGACGCGCGCGTAGATGCGGCTCGCCATCGGCAGCGAGATCGCCGTGCCGACGGCCGCCGGGCCCTGGATGAGGCCGGCCTGCAGCGGCGAGAAGCCGCGCAGCTCCTGCAGGAACAGCGTCAGGATCAGCATGAAGCCGCCGAACGCGCCGAACGCGGGCATCATCATCAGGTTGCTCGACGCGAAGAGCCATCGCTTCAGCAATCGCAGGTCGAGGATCGGGTGCCTGACGCGAAGTTCCAGCACCGAGAACGCGAGCAGCGTCGCGACGCCGCCGAGGCCGAATCCGACGACGGGCGAACTCGTCCACCCTTCCGTCCCCGCGCGAGAGAGCGCGTACAGCGTCATCGCCGCGCCCGCGCTGCCGGTGATGAGCCCCAGGATGTCGATCTGGTTCTGCGCGTACGCCTCCTTGTGCTCGCGCAGCACGCGGTAGCCGAACACGAGGCCTGCCAGACCGACCGGCAGGTTGATGTAGAAGATCCATCGCCAGCTCTGGTACTCGGTGAAGTAGCCGCTGAGGATCGGGCCGACGCTGGGCGCGAGGACGACCGGAATCGACAGGATCGCCGATGCTTTGGCACGCTCGGCGCCGGGGAACTCGCGGGCGAGCATCGCCGCGCCGACGGGCGTCATCATGCCGCCGCCGACGCCCTGCGCGAAGCGGAAGGCGACGAGCTGGCCGATCGACTGCGCGAGACCGCACGCCGCCGACGCCACGACGAAGATCGACATCGCGATGAGGAAGACGCGCTTCGTGCCGAAGCGGTCGGAGAGGAAGCCGGCGGCGGGGATGAACACGGCGAGGCTCAGCAGGTAGCCGGTGACCGCCCACTCGACGGTCGAGGTCGACGTGTGGAACTCCTTTGTCAGTGTTGGAATCGCCACATTGACGACCGTCGTGTCCATCAGGTCCATGAACAGCCCGAAGATGAACACGATGGCGACGAGCCACTTGTATTCGATGCGGAAGGTGGAGATCACCATGACGTTGTAACGGGCGCGGCGGGTAGTGGGTAGTTGGTCGTTCGTAGTTCGACCGACGCGGCGGTCGCGCATGTGACTCCGTAGCGCAGGCTTGTCAGCCCGCGCGACCCTGTTCGTGACAACTCCGCCCTCGCCGGAGTGACATGCCGATTCGGAGTTCGCGCCGCGCCGTGCGATGATCGGGCGATCCGGAGGGAAGAACCCGACCGGATGCAGCAGCCGATACCGGCGAAACAGTGAAATTTGCAATTAATGTCGTCTATCGGTCAAACGCTTTGAATCGGCGGAGGCGGATGTTCGACGCCGGCTAGACGTCGAGGCGGAAGCCCTGGCCGCGGAGGGTGACGATGTAGGAGCGTTCGCCGCCGGCCTGGACGATGCGTTCGCGGACGCGGCGGACGAGCGCGTCGAGCGCCTCCTCGGAGACGCCCTCGAGGTGGGCGTCCGGCCAGACGTGCTGGACGAGCTCCTCGCGGCCGACGACCTTGCCGGACCGCTCGTACAGGTAGTGCAGCAGGCGGAACTGCTCGTTGGACAGCGGCGGGCGCGCCTCGTTGCCGTGGACGTAGACACGGCGCGTGTCGCTATCGACGTGAATCACGGCCGGCGGAGGCGGGGGTTCCGGTGGTGCCGCGACCGGCGTTTCGATTGGTGGCGCTGCGGCAGGCACGGGTGCGCCGCGCCGACGGTACAGCATGACGCCGGCGCCGGCGGCGACGACGATCGCGAGTCCGGACGGCACGCCGATCAGCCACGCGAGCAGCGGGATCGACGAGTCGCCGCCGCCCGGGGCCGGCTCGGGCGCGACCGGCTCCGCCGTGGGGGCGATGGTGGTCCCAGCACCAACCGTGAGTGCCAGCTGCGACGACGTCAGCGCGCCGACGGCGGCCGTCGCGGTGTACTTGCCGGCGCCGGAGGTGGCGACCTGCGCGCCGGCGAGGCCATCGGTCGTGCGGCCGCTCGCCGACGTCGTCGTGCCGTCGTCTTTGGCGAGCGTGAACGAAACGGTCGTGCCATCGGGCACCGGATGGCCGTTGTGGTCGAGCACGGGGCCGGCGACGAGCGGGACGGTCTTCGCGTCGGCGAGTTCGTCGGCCTGGCCGAAGAGCGCGACGGTGAGCTTCTGTGCCGGGTCGGGCTGCACGGCCTCGGCGACGTTGTAGAAGATGCCGCTGACGTTGACGGGCGAAGCGCCCTTCGGCGTCGCCTCGCCGAACAGCGCACGGAAGGCAGTTGCGATCGCGGGCTGCGTCTTGTTGTAGACGGCGAAGTACGCGGAGAGCTTGCTCACCTCGGTCGAATCGAGGTGGTAGGGCACGTTGAAGGCGATCGCGACGAGGTTCTTGTTGCGCAGATCGACCGGCGAGGCGTCGAGGAAACGCTTGACGGCGCCGGAGGCCGGATGGTCGGTCGGGTTGTACTCGGTGAGGGCGAAGATGATCCACGCGGCGTCGCCGACGGCCTTCGCCGTCGGCCGCGTTCGCGGGATCGGCGGGCTTCGCGAGCCACGCGTCGAGTTCGCCGAAGCTGATCGTGCTCACGTCCTCGGGCTTCAGGCGATTGGCGCCGGATGGGCCGTACGCCTGGAGCAGCTGGTTCTGCAGCGCTGCCTTCGCCATCACGCGGTACGGGTAGCAGTCCTCCCAGCACTCGACGAGCAGCACCTTCTCGGGCGACTGCGGGCCGCGCGGCAGGCGCGAACGCAGCTCGCCGACGGTCGGCGGCTGGAGCAGCGTCAGCGCGTCCTCGGACAGCGAGCGCATCTCGTCGGCGCCCTGGCCGGCCGCGGCAGCCGCCTTCGCGGCATCGACCTGCACCTGCGCGAGCTTGAGGTCTGGGTAGAGCTTGAGCTTGGCGGCGATGACGTGGCGGACGGCGTCGTCGGCGCGGCGGCGGAAGTCGGGGTCGGCGGCGTACTGGTCGCGCATGTACTGGATGCTGTCCTCGATCACGGGGAGCTGGTTGTCCTTCCAGCCGGGATGCGCCGGATCGGTGTAGAACTCGATGAGCGGCAGCAGGTCGTTGCCGGCCATCAGCGCGTCCTTGACGACGGAGCGGTTCGGGAAGTCCGGCTGGCCGGTCTGCTGCGCGTACCACTTCTTCACCGCCGGGACGCCGAGCGAGTCGCTCATCACCAGGTGGCCCGCGCGCCACGCGCGCGAACTCCGGCAGCTCCATGAAGCCGTTGAAGGCGGCGTTGTCGAGCGAGATCGGCGGCGTGAACGGCGCGCCCGTGCCGAGGAAGTTCCGGTAGCGGATGTGCGAGACCATCATGCCGTCGGTGGCGCCGCCGGTGTCCTTGTCGTCCTGGCGGTCGACCTCGGCGAAGGGCGCGAGTTCGGCGGCGCGGAGCTGGTCGAGCGACTTGTTGACGGTCGGCACCTCGTTGTCGGTCGAGCGGTCGCTGCCGCCGTGGCCGGGGAAGTGCTTGGCGACGGTGAGCATGCGGCCGCCGCTGCCCTCGTGCACGCCGCGAACGAACGCGCGGCCGAGCTCGCCCACCCAGACGGGGCTGCCGCCGAACGAGCGTATGCCGATGTCGCCGTTGCCGCCGGAGCGGGGGTTGTCGAGCACGTCGACGACCGGGCCGAGCAGCATGTTGATGCCGGCGGCCGACAGCTCGCCGCCGACGATCGATCCCGTCGCCTGCGCGTGCTTCTTACTCCACGTCGCGCCGATGGTCATGTTGTTCGGCAGGGCGGTGTAGCCGTTGGTGACGTTGGTGAACGGGAACAGGTCGCCCTCGTTGTCGGTGGCGATGAGCAGCGGCAGGAAGTACTCGCTCGCGCCGTCGCCGCGGCGGCTCGATTCGAAGGCACGCTGCTGCAGGCCGTTTGTCAGCGCCGCGAGCTGGCCGGGCGTGTCGCCGCGGTTGACGACGTTGCCGTTGCTCGCCGTGACGAGCACCGAGCCCACCTTGTAGTCGCGGATGAGCGCCGCGACGTCGGACTGCGCCGACACGTCGTCGCCGACGAAATTGACCATCACGAGCTGGCCCAGGCGCTCGTCGACGGAGAGGGAGGCGACGACGCGGTCGATGAAGGCGGTGGTCGGCGTCTGGGCGCGTGCCGACGGCGCTTCGGCGAAGCGCGAGCAAGCGACGACCAGCACCGCGAACGCGAGCACTCGCAGCCAGGCCGATGCTGGGCGCCGCGCGGCGCGCGATGGGTTCGGCGATCGCTTCATCGGCGCTGATTATGCGCCCTTTCTCCCCCAGGCGATAGCGCCGTCCATGCGTTCGGTAACATCATGCGCGCGCCCGCGAGCGGCGGCGGGACGGCTGCGACTCGGCGAGCATCTCGTCGAGCGGCGCGGCCGCCATCGAGCCCGGCTGCCGTCACACGCGGCGACGCCGGAACGGCGGGGCCGGCGACGGACGGGTCCGTCACCTGGAACAGGCCGCCGTCGCTGCGGCCCCAGACCTCCGGGAAGTACTGCTCGTAGCCCGTCGCCGGCGGCACCTTGAACTCGCCCGGCGTCGTCGCGCGGGCGAAGTAGGTGTACTCGTACACGCCTTTGTCGACGAAGCGCGCGAAGAGCACCGCGCGGTTGTCGCGCAGGTCGGCGTGGCCGAACGGGCTGTAGTGCTTCGTCGCCTCGTACGCCTTGCCCTGCGCCTCCGCCAGCTGGCGCTCGATCTTCCGGCTGCGTCGTCTTCAGGCTGGCATCGATCGGCTCGAGCCCGGCCGGCAGGAAGTCCTCGAGCACCAGGAAGTTGAGGTCGGCCGGTGCGATGAGCGTCACCTTCACGCGCACGACGTCGCCGAGACTCGCCTGCGTGATCGGCGTCGCGGCGTCGTCGCTGGCGAGCGAGTACTCGTGCGACACGCCGATGCCGTAGTTCGCCGCCTCGACGTCCTCGGCCGGCGTGAAGTAGCGGAGGTGCGCGGTGTAGTAGAGGCGGCCCTCGGCGTCGGCGGGCGTGCGCTGGACGCGCAGCTCGTTCGTGGCGTCCTTCAGCAGGTCCTTCATCGCGATGACGACGCGAGTCCTCCTGCCCCATCTTGCCCGCGTCGGCGTGGCCGGCGAGCTTGCGTTCGCCGTTGAGATCGACGCGGTAGTCGATACTCGACTGCGCGTCCTTGCGCACGAGCATGAAGTCGGTGATGGCGAGCAGCGCCGTCGCGGTGTCGTGCGGCGACTCCCAGCGGCCCTCCTTGCGGGCGACCATGAGCCAGCGGAGGGTGCCATCGACGAGCGGGTTGTCGGGCTGCAGCTGAGTGTACGCCTGCAGCACGAGCGCCGTCGTCTGCGTGCTGTTGCCGAAGGAATTGAGGTCGTACGTCTTCTCCTCCCAGTGGTTGCCAGTCGCCGACGGGATCGCCACGCCCTGCAGCTCGTTGAACAGCGCCTGCACGCGCGGATCGCCGGCAGTGCCGCCGCTGTGCGTGATCGCGAGGGCGATCCACGCCTTCGCGGCGTTGCTGAGGGCGGGGCTCTGCTCGGCCAGCGCGTAGGCACGGCCGAGGTCGCCCTGCCCGTCGATCGCCAGCGCGTACAGCGCGTACGCGCGGATGTCGTACCCCGGCGACTGGACGTCGCGGGGCATGTCGAGCACCTGGCGCAGGTATTGGGCCGCCGACTGCTCGACCGCGGGATCGACTTTGTAGCCGGAGCGCTTCGCTTCGCCGAGGCCGACCATCACCCAGGCGCTGATCGCCGCGTCGGAGTTGTCGCCGGACCACCAGCCCCAGCCGCCGTCGGAGTGCTGCTGGTTGTACAGCCGCTGCAGCGAACGCTGGACGAGGGCCGGCTCGTCGATGTTCGATGCCTCGTCGGTCAGTTCCTGGAGGCCGAGTTCCTTGCCGGCGCGGTGCACGGCGAGCAGCGGCACAAAGCGGCTGACCGTCGTCTCGGCGCTCTCGTACGGATACTCCTGCAAGTAGCGGAGCGCGGTGTCAGCGCCGGCGGTGAGCGACGGCGCGACTTTCACGGTCAGCTCGCCGGCGTCGGGACGCACATACGACGGCACGTCGATCGCCTCCGATTCCGCGTCGGTCACCTCACCAGCCGTGCCGACGGTCTCCGGCGTGTAGAAGGAGTACAGCGGCAAGCGTGAGCTTGACGCTGTCGGACTTGCCGCCGCCGCTCGCTTCGAACGTTACGTCGAAGGTGTCGCGGCCGGGCGGCACGCTGGTCTGCCAGCGCACCGTCGCATCGGCGCCGGCGTCGATGTTCACGTTCTGCGTCGCGTCGCCGCTGACGGTGATGCCGTCCGCCTTGAGCGAGACGTCCATCTTGATGGCGGCGTCGGTGAAGTTGTGGACGATCGCACCGAGCGACGCGCTGTCACCAGCGACGAGGAAGCGCGGCACGGCGGGGCGCACGATGACGTCCTTCGAGGTCACGATGTCGTTGCGGGCCTCGCCGGCGCGCGTGTCGGCGGTGACGCCGCGCGCCGTGAGGCGCCACGTCGTCAGCGTGTCGGGCAGCGGCACGTCGACGGTCGCAGTGCCGTCGTCGCCGGTGCGGAGTGCGCCGTTCCAGTACGCGGTGTTCGGGAAGAACGTGCGCGTCTGGTCGCCCGGACCGCCGCCGCCGCCCTTGCCGCCCGACGAGAGCCGCACGGCCAGCTCGTTGGCGCGGTCGATCGAGACGGCGAAGCTCGAAGCCGCTGGCGACGCCGAGCGGCCGCTGCGACCAGAACGCCTCGAGCGCGGGGCGGGCGAACTCGTCCTGCAACGAGAGCACTGACTTGTCGACGAGCGCGAGCGAGACCTCGGCGGGCACGCCGCGGCCGGTGCTGTCGGTCGTGCGGATGGTGTAGTGCACGGTGTCGCGCGGGCCGTAGTGGTCGCGGTCCGGCGTGATGGCGATGTTGAGCTTCTTGACGTCGGTCGACACCTTGAGGTTGACGAGGCCGAGCTTGAGCTGCGGCAAGGGCCCGCTCGCACCCGGTGCCTTGAACAACACGACGCCGACGACGACGTTCGGCACGTGATCCTCGGTGATCGGCACTTCGATTACCTCGGAGTTGGTCGGGAAGTCGCGGAACGAGTAGCTCATCAGCCGGCCGCGCTCCTGCGTGACGAGACCACGCGAGCCGGTGAAGGGCGCCGGCACCAGGATGCGCGCGGTGTCGCCAGGCTGGTACTCGTCCTTGTCGGCGACGAGATTGATGACGTCGTCGTTGCCGACGCGCCAGCTCGCGTACTCCGCACTCGAGGCCCAGATCTCGATCGACGACTTGATCGCGTTACCGGCGGCGTCCTTCGACTCGGCGAGCACGTAGTACTCACCGCTCCTAGCTGGCTTGAAGGCGAAGCGGCCCTTGCCCTCGCCGTCCGTCGTGACGTCGATGGCCTGCACGAAGGTGTCCTCGGCGGTGCTGGTGTAGCGCTGCGAGCCGTCGGGGTCGCGTTGCCGTACGGTCTTCCACTGTCGCGCGTAGACGCTGACGCGCGTCGCGACGTTCGCCACCGGCTGGCCGTCACGGTCGATCGTCACGAGGCTGACGTTGGCGTCCTGACCGGCGCTCGCCACGTAGTCGTCCGGCTTCATGCCGATGTAGTACTGGCCCTTGTGGACGACGACGCCCTTCGCGTCGCCGACGGCCTGGCCGTTCTGGTCGGTAACTCCGACCTCGAGCGTGAACGTCTGGCTCAGCGGGTCGGCCGAGACGTCGGCGGGCACGCTGAAGGTAAACGTGCCGTTGGCGTCGGTCTTGCCCTCGCCGCTGCCGCGGACGTGCTGCTGCACCTGATAGTAGGGGCCGTCGGAGTAGCCGTAGTTCGGCGTGTAGTCGCTGAAGCTGTAGCCGGGGAAGTCGTCGTTGCGGAAGAACGCCGGCTGCGCGGTCGCGGTCCAAGTCACCTTGGCGTTGGCGAGCGGCGCGCCGAAGAACAGGTCCGCCGTCACCGTGACGTCGATCTTCTCACCGTTCACGTAGGAGTCCTTCGAAGGCTTCAGGTTGACCTCGAACTCCGGGTTGCGGAACTCGGCGACGCGGAAGCCGACGCCGGTGATGTAGAAGTTGGAGTTCGGCGGGGGCGACAACTCGCCGGAGGTCAGGTTCGCGTAGTACTGGCCGGTGCTGGCCTCGCCGCTCAGCGCAATCTTCACCTCGAAGGTGCCGATGTCCGAGAGCGTCAGCAGCTGGTTGTCGATCTCACGCCCGCGCGCGTCCCGGATGGCCAGCCGCAGCGGCGTCGACGACGGCGGCAGGCTGTAGTGCGCGTCGTCGTCCTTGCGCACGACGCCCTTGAAGTACACCGTCTCGCCAGGACGGTAGATCGGGCGGTCGGTGTAGACGTAGCCCACGAGCTCCGGTGGGAAGAACTGCACTTGCAGCGCGGAGTCTTCGCCCGTGTACGGCATCTGAATGCTGTTGTTCCACATCGTGCCGGAAAGGAAGACGGGGCCGCCCATCTGGCTGGCGACGAAATAGCCGGGATAGTAGTTCTCGGCCGTCACTTCGAGCGTGACGCGTGCGACGCCGTCGCTGTCGGTCGTGCCGCCGGCGGCGACGCTGCCGAACTTGTCGAGCACGTCGAACTGCACGCCAGCGATCGATGCACCGCTCTGCATGTCGACCATCCACACGAGCAGGTCGCGCTGCGTCCACTTCGTGACGACATTGACGCTACTGACGACGAACGGCATGGTCTCCGATGACGTGGTGCCCGGCGCCGTCGCGATGAGCACGTATGTACCCTCGGGCAGCCGCCGGCCCGTTTCGGCCAGGCGCGTCATGACGACGACCGGCTGGTCGAGCGGCGGATTCGCGATGTCCTCGCCCCACGTCCGTATGAGCTGACCCGCCGGGGCCGCTCCGGGCGCGAGGCCGCTGCCCCACTGGATGACGTCGCCGCGAGTCGCGGCGTACAGCTTGAAGTCGACGTGGCCGAGGTTGGTCGCCGAGAAGCCAACCTTCGGGTCGAGATAGGCGTCGTAGGTGCCGATCTGCGCCGAGCGGAAGAGGCTGAACTGGGGATCGACCTTCTTCGTGACGAAGCGGAGGTCGAGCGGCGCGGCGAGTTGCTGGCCGTAGCGATCGACCGCGCCGGCCGCAATCGTCACGCGGTAGGGCGACGACGGCGCGAACGGGATGCCGATGTTCAGCGACGTGTCGTCCGACCACCAGTTGAAATACGGGTCCGACGCGGGTTTCGGCTCGATCGCGACGCGATCCTCGACGGACTTGTGATCCATCGGGTTCGTGAACCGGATCGTCAAGCCGTATCGTTCGGCGTTCTGATCGCCGTGTGGCGGCGTCGTCGAGTCGACGCGCGGCACGCCGACGGTGGTGAAGACGGAGACGGCATCGCGGTCGGTCGAACCGACGCCGTCCGGCGACTTCACGCCGGCCCGCACCCTGGCGACATACGCTGTGTCGAGGGCCAGCCGCGCCGGCTGGAAGACGAACGTCCGATCGTCGGACCACAGGAAGGTGCCGGGGATCGGCGCGCCGCCCGCCTGAGGAGCGAGCGCGAACGCGGCCTGCGCCGAGGCGCGATCGACCGGCTGGTTGAAGCTGACCTTTACGTCGGGCTGCGGATGGACGAACTTGCTGGCGTCGGCCGGCTGGACGATCGTCGCGGCCGGACGGAGCGTCGTAAACGAGAACGGGTAGTCGGCGTCGAGCGTCGAGCCGAGCTCGTTGGCGAGGCCGGCCTTGACGCGCACGTTGTACCTGGTCGAGGGCGCCCAGCCCGCGCCGGACGGCTTGAAGGTGTAAAGGGAGGTGTTCAGCCAGCGCCCCTCGCCGGCGACCGGCGGATCGAAGGCGAGGATGCCGTCGGGGCCGCGCTTCGTGATGACGGTGAGCGGGGCCACGGAGCGGTTGAACTGCACCATGATCGCGCCGTCGAGCTGGATCTCGGTTGCGCCGTCCGTTGGGAATGCCGAGGCAACGTTGAGCTTGCCGGCGGTCGTGAATCGGAAGCCGATGTCGACGGGATCGGCGCCACTGGGCACCTCGGCGAGCTTGAGGCTGACGTCGTAGGCGACGCCGCGCGCGAAGCCGGGCCACTCCGGGCTGAAGGTGAGCACGTCGCCCTTGAACTGGCGGCGGCCGGCGGGCTCGTTGGTGATCTTGAGCGCCGCCATCGCGGCGCGGCGGTCGATCGAGCCGCCGAGGCGGATGCGCACGGGGGCCATCGTCGGCACGTCTTCGGCGCCGGGGCCTAGGACCTCGACGCAGAGCGGCTTGTCGCACGTCGAGCCTCCGCCGCTCGGGCGCAGCGCGACGGCCGCGCCGATCGCGCCGGCGACGGCGAGCGCGGCGACGACGCCGATCGCCAGCTGGGCGCGCGGGTTGAGCGCACTCCAGCGTCGCCACGCGTGGCCAGCGGCGGATCGAATCGAGGCGGTGAAACGCGCGAACATGGCAGGCCTCCTCACGGCGGTTCGACGATGACGGTCGCCGCCTGGCTCCACAGCTCGGTGCCGTCGGCGGCCATTGCGCGCGCTCGGAACGCGTGCGTGCCCGCCGACAGCCGCCAGTTGATGCGATAGGGGGCCGCATCGAGGCGGCCGATGAGCGCGCCGTCGACGTACAGCTCGACGCTGCGGACGGCGTTCGCCGGCAACGCCTCGACGCGCAGTTCTTGATCCTCAGGGCGCAGTTCGGCCGTGAGGTGCAGCACCGTGCCGTCGGCCGGCGAGACAAGCGTCAACGCGCTCGACATGCCCCGCGGCATCGACGAGCCGACCGTCGCTGCGCTCGAGTCGCCGTACGGCGGCACGGGTGGCAGCGGCAGGCCGGCGGCACGTGCCCACGGGATCGCCTCGGCCGGTACGAAGGTGAACACGCGCTCGCCGGGCGCCGCCGTACAGGGGGCCGGCGAGAGGCCGGCCGCCGGGCAGGGCGACAGCGTGCGGTAGTAGTCGTCGTATGTGGTGGGCGCGGTGCCGGCGGCAAAGAACTCGACGCGCTGGCGCTGGCACGTCGGTGTGGGAAGCAGGCCGGACGGCAGGCAAACGGAGACGCGCTCGATGCCGGCGGGCTCGGCGAACGGCGTCGCCGGATGGCCGGCTAGCGCGGCGCTCATCACGTCGTGCCAGATCGGCGCGGCGCCGTCGACGCCGGAGACCCCCTTCATCGGCGCGTTGTTCGCGTTGCCGGCCCAGACGCCGACGACGAGGTCGGGGGTGAAGCCGACGGTCCAGTTGTCGCGGAAGTCGGTGGTCGTGCCGGTCTTCGCGGCGGCGGGGCGGCCGAGGACGAGCGGGCTGTCGTAGCCGAAGCCCGGTGCGCGCGCGTTGTCGTCCGAAAGAATGTCGCTGATCAGATACGCGGTCTGCGGCGAGATCACGCGCGGCCGGGCGGGTGCAGGCGCCTCGTACAGCACGCGACCGTCAGCGTCCTCGACGCGGCTGATCGCGACGGGGTCGACGCGCAGGCCGCCGGTCGCGAACACGCCGTACGCCGCCGTGAGGTCGAGCAGACGCACTTCGCCGCCGCCGAGCGTCAGCGAGAGGTCGTAACGCGAAGGGTCACGCAGGCTCGTCAGCCCCATCGCGCGGCCCATCGTCACGGCGCGCTCGACGCCGATCGCGGCGAGGACGCGCACGGCGGGCACGTTGTACGACGACGCGAGCGCCTCGCGCAGGGTGACGGGGCCGTGGAAGGTGAAGTCGTAGTTGTTGGGGGAATACGGCTCATTGAGCCGGGTCTTGAGCGTCGTCGGTACGTCGAGCAGCTCGGACGCGGGCGTGAAGCCGGATTCGAGTGCGGCGGCGTAGACGATCGGCTTGATCGAGCTGCCGGGCTGGCGCTCGGCAAGCGCCGCGTTGAACGCGCCGTCGATCGAGGCGTCGAAGTAGTCGGCGCTGCCCACCATCGCGCGGACGGCGCCGGTCGCCGGATCGATGGCGACCACGGCGGCGTCCGTGACGGCGTGATCCTTGAGCGCGGCGACGCGCCGCTTCACGGACTCCTCGGCCGCGCGCTGGATGCCGACGTCGAGCGTGGTCTCGACACTGAGGGCGCCGCGTGCGACTGCGTCGGCGCCGACGAGGCCGGGCAGCTGCTCGCGCACCCAGGCGACGAAGTGGGGCGCCTCGATCGCGAACGGCGTGCGGTTCAGCGCGAGCGGCTCCGCGGCCGCGGCGTCGGCCTCGGCGCGGGTGATGTCGCCCGTGTCGACCATGCGGCCGAGCACGACGGACTGGCGATCGCGCGCGGCGTCGAGGCGGGTGAACGGGTCGTAGTCGGCCGGCGACTGCAGCAGGCCGGCGAGGAGAGCGCTCTCAGCGAGGTCGAGGTCGCGAGCGCCCTTGCCGAAGTAGGTGCGCGACGCGGCCTCGATGCCGTAGGCGAGATTGCCGAAGTAGACGCGGTTCAGGTAGAGCTCGAGCACCTGGCCCTTCGACATTGAGCGGTCGAGGCGGAGGGCGAGCAGGGCCTCGCGCGCCTTGCGGAGCGGGCTGGACGACGAGCGCTCTTGCTCGTCGAAGTAGAGGTTCCGGGCGAGCTGCTGCGTGATCGTGCTGCCGCCGGAGCGCGCGCCGCCCGCCCGCAGGTCGGTGAGCGCGGCCCGAGCGATCGCCTTCAGGTCGATGCCGGGGTTGTCGTAGAACGAGGCGTCCTCGGTGGCGATCACCGCCTCACGCAGGTGCGGCGGCGTGTCGGCGAGGGAGACGTACGTGTAGCGAGCGTCGGCCGGGCCTGCGGAGTCGTAGAGCAGGGCGCCGCCGGCATCGAGGATCTTGGTCGACGGCGCGAGCGGGCGCGGCGCCGGCGGCGCGGGCAGCGGCGTGAGGTAGAGCGCGGCGTAGGCGAGCAGCAGCGCGAGCGCCGCCCAGCTCAGCCAGCGGTGAAGGCGCAGCGCCGCTCGGGGCGCCACCCCGGTCCGGTTCGGCACGTGGCCCGCGACGATCATCGGCGGCTCCTCGACGGGGTGGTCCCCGTCTTCCGCCAGAGTGTCGTGCAGATTCGGTGGCGCCTGCCATACGCCACGTCTACGCGCGGCCGACGAGACGCCTACATCCGCCCGTCAGGTGCCGCGCGGGAGCCTAACCCGGGCCAAACCGCTGCCTCCGCTCAACCTCCACCCCGGCCCACGCGCCGTCACTGGCCGATGCGCTGGTTGTAACTCTTGATCGCGCCCGTCGCCGACGAGGCGGCGTTGCGCAGCGCCGTCGCGGGGTCAGTGCCCTGCAGCAACATCGATTCCAGTCCGGCGACGACGGCGTTCCGCACGTCAAGGAACGGACCGACGACCGCGCCCGCGCTGGCGGGCGTCACGCGGTCGGGCGAAAGGTCGTCGTACGCCACCTTGAACTGCGGGCTCGTCGACCACAGCGCCTGGACGGACGGCGCCGTCGCCGCCGAGCGGCGGATCGGGATGTATCCGCTGCCGATGTGCCACGCCGCCTGCTGCGCTGGCTCGTTCAGCCACTCAGCGAAGGTGCGCGCCGCCTCCTGCTTGACGGGCGACGACCGGTTGACGATGAACAGCGACGCGCCGCCGACGAGCGAACCGCCATCGCCCGGGATGCCGGGCATCGAGCCGACGCCGACCTTCACGTCCGGGTACTGGCCGCTCTCGAGCACGCTGAACACGGAGCGCATGCCCGCCGAGCTGCCGAGCGCCATCGCCGCCTCGCCGCTGCCGATGGCGAGCAGCGCATCGGCGCCGCTGGGGTTACGGCCGACGTTCAGCCCCAGCCCATCGTCGACCATCGACTTGGTCCAGGAGAAGATGGCGCGGCCGGCGTCGCTGTCGAAGGATGCCTCGGTCGCCCGCGCATCGCGGCCGTTGCCGTTGTTGACGACGGTCTGCCCCGCCTTGGCGAGCAGGTTCTCGATCCACCACGAGTGCATTTCGAGCGCGATCCCGTGCCGGGCCACGCCGGCGTCGACGATCTTCTTCGAGTAGGCGCGGACGTCGTCGAGCGTCGCAGGCGGCTTCGCCGGGTCGAGGCCGGCCTTCTCGAACGCGACGGTGTTGTAGTAGAGGACGTTCGTCGCAGCCGTGAAGGGGTACGACCAGAGCTGGCCGCCCACCTGCCAGTACGCGACGACGCGCGGGAGGTAGTCGCTCGTGTCGTACTTCTCCGCGTCGATGCAGTCCTGCACCTTCACAGTGCTGCCGCTGTCGATGACGCGCTGCGTCTCCCAGTCGACCACCTGCATGATGTCCGGCAGGTCGCCGCCGCGGAGCGCCGTCAGGTACTTCGACGTGCTCTCGTCGTAGGTGCCCTGGAACGTCGCGGTGACCTTGATCTTGCTCTGGGAGGCGTTGAACTGGTCGACCAGCTTCAGAAGCGTGTCGGCGTTCGCCATCGTCTCGGCCTGCCAGAACTTGATCTCGACCGGCGACGACTCTGCGTCGACGAGGCCGACGGGGCACGCGGCCGTCGTCTTCGAACGACCGCCCCCGCCGCACGCGGGGAGGATGGCCACCGCGGCCACCAAGCACAGAGCGAGCCGACTTATGCCTATTCGCATGGTCTCCCCTCCTTCACGAGGCGGCCGCGGTCACCCCTTGATGGCGCCCGCGGTCAGGCCCCGGATCAACTGCTTCTGGAACGCCAGCAGCAGCGCAAAGATCGGCGCGGCGGCAATCACGGTGCCGGCCATCACCACGTTGAACTGGTCGATGTTGGTCGAGACGAGCGCTTTCAGGCCGATCTGCACGGTGCGATACTCGTCCTTGTTCGTGACGAGCAGCGGCCACAGGTACTGATTCCACGCCATCAGGAACGAGAACACCGAGAGCGCGCCGATCGACGCACGCGACAGCGGCACCACCACCTGCAGCATGAAGCCGAAGTGGCCGTAGCCGTCGACGGAGGCGGCATCCCGCAGGTCGCGCGGCACCGTCAGGAACGCCTGCCGCAGCAGGAACGTGCCGAATGCCGTCGCCATGAACGGCACGACGAGCCCCTGGTACGAATCGATCCAGCCGAACGCCGACACCGTCTGGTAGTTCGGGATGATCGTCACCTCCCACGGCACCATCAGCGTGGCGAGGAAGATGACGAAGACCAGGTTCTTCGCCGGGAACCGCAGGAACGCGAACGCATACGCCGCCATCACTGAGGTCACGACCTGCCCGGCCGTGATCGCGCAGGAGACGATGAGGCTGTTCACCAGGTACCGCCCGAGCGATCCGGTCTCGAAGGCGCGGCGGTAGGTGTCCCACTGCGGGTCGGTCACGAGCAGGCTCGGCGGATAGCTGAAGATCTTCTCGACCGGCTGCAGCGAGTAGACGACCGTGACGTACACCGGCCCGAGGATGATGACGGCCGCGATGACCAGCGCGGCGTACTGCGCGGCCTCGGTGGCGATGTGGCCGGCGCGGACGCGCCATCCGCGGCGCGGAACGACGACGCTAGCCGCCATAGAACACCCGCCTCTCGAGGAATCGGAACTGCGCGAGCGTCAGCCCGAGCACGATGACGAAGAGTGCGAGCCCCTGGGCCGCAGCGACACCTTCGTTCAGGTTCCGGAAGCCCTGCGTGTAGATCGAGTAGACGATGACATTCGTGCGGTCGAGCGGGCCGCCCTGCGTCAGGATGTCGATCTGGCCGAACGACTCGAACGCGTTGATCGTCAGCACGACGACCGCGAACAGCAGCGTCGGCGAGAGCATTGGCAGCGTGACGTTGAAGAAGCGCGACACGGCGCCGGCGCCGTCGACGCTCGCACTCTCGTGCAGCTCCTGCGGGATCGTCTGCAGTCCCGCCAGGATGACAATGAACGTGAAGCCGAGGTTGAGCCAGATCGTCGTCAGCGAGACCGCGGGAAGCGCCCAGCGCGTGTCGTTCAGCCAGTTGACGGGCGTGATGCCCGACTCACGCAGGCCGTAGTTGATGATGCCGATGCTCGGGTTCAGCAGCGTCAGCCACATCACCGACGCCACAGCGACGGACGTTGCGACGGTGGACGAGAAGACCATGCGGAACACGAACATGCCGCGCAGCTTCTGGTGCGCCAACAACGCGAGGCCGAGCCCGAGCACGAGTCCCGACGGCACCGTGTACAGCGCGAAGATCGCCGTCGTCCACAGGCTGCGGTGGAACGATCCGGACTTCAGGACGTCGACGTACTGGTCGAAGCCGACGAACGTGGTGTGCAGTCCGAACGGGTCGCTGCGGAAGAACCCCAGGTACACCGTCTTGACGAGCGGATAGAAGACGAACGTCCCGAAGAGCGCCACCGACGGCGCCAGCAGCACGAGCGTATAGACGATGTCCTTCGGGTACAGCAGGGGCCGCTTCATGTGCCGATCCTCTTCGTCGTGGCGGCGTCGAACAGGTGCAGGAATTGCGGGTCGGCGGTGAGCTGGACCGTGGCGCCAGCGGCCGGCGGCGGCACGTCGGCGCTGATTCGGACGATCACCAACTGGTCCGCTGAGAGGTCGCACAGGATGTGCCGCTCGTGCCCCAGCGACTCCACCGCGCGCACCAACGCGCGCACCGGGCCGTCGCCGATGACGAGATGCTCCGGCCGCACGCCGACGAGCACGCGCTCGAGTTTCAGTTGCACGACCGCGGCCGCGTGCTCCGGCGGCAGGGGGATACGCCCGCCGGCGATGTCGACGCCGATCGCCTCGCCGTCGCGCCGCACCTCGCCGGCGACGATATTCATCGGCGGGCTGCCAATGAACTCGGCGACGAACGTGTTCGCGGGCTTCTCGTAGACGCTCTGCGGCGTGCCGGTCTGCTGCAAGCGGCCCGCCTGCATCACCGCGATGCGCGATGCCATCGTCATCGCCTCGACCTGGTCGTGCGTGACGTAGATGAACGTCGTGGCAAGCTCCTGGTGCATCGCGACCAGCTCGGAGCGCGTCTTGACGCGCAGGGTGGCGTCGAGGTTGGAGAGCGGCTCGTCCATGAGGAAGGCCTCGGGCCGCCGCACGATCGCTCGGCCGAGGGCGACGCGCTGGCGCTGGCCGCCGGACAGCTCGGCCGGCCGCCGGTCGAGCAACTCCTCGAGCCCCAGCCAGCGCGCGGCGTCGGCGACGAGGCGCGCGCGCTCGTCGTGTGGCACGTGCCGCGTCTTCAGCGGGAATTCGAGGTTGCGCCGCACGGTCATGTGCGGGTACAGCGCGTAGCTCTGGAACACCATCGCTATGTTCCGGTTCTTCGCCTCGATCCCGTTCACGACGCGGTCGCCGATGATGACCGTGCCAGCGGTCGGCTCTTCGAGCCCGGCGACGAGCCGGAGCGCGGTCGACTTGCCGCAGCCGGAGGGGCCGAGGAGGACAAGAAACTCGCCGTCGTCGATTGCGAGGTTGAGGTCCTCGACGGCGGCGACGTCGCCGAAGTACTTGCTGACACCCTGGAACTCGATGCGGCTCATCGGACTTCCCGGACGCTGGATCACCGATCCGGTTGTCGATCGTTCAGATTCAGCGTAGTGCGGGAATTGGAATGAGCCAACGGCGGAACGTCGCGAGGTTGCGGGCCATCAGGCACAGCTTCCGCCTGTACCGGCCGGGCGAAGAGGTGGGTTATGTCTGCCGCGGCAAGATCGCTACGGGTGGGCGATGTCGACGGCGAGACGTGGCGGGCTCTGGAGCGCTGTCACGCGGAAGTCGAGCGGTTGGGCGAGGATCACGATCCAAGTCACATCCGCCTCGAAGTCGCAGCTCTGCACCACACGCACGATCGACGGGAGCGCTGGAGTCAAGGTGTTGCGGCCGAACGTCGGGGCGCCCGCCTCATCGTGGGCGACGGCGGGGGTGAACTTCACCTGCAGCGGCGCCTGTCCGGGCGACAGCGCAACGGCTTCGCCTGAACCGCACTGCGCCGGCAACGTCACGTACTCCACGCGATAGTTCGGGCCGGCGGCGTTGAACTCGAACGTGATGCGATCGAACGCGCCCTGGTCGGCGGTGCGAACGTCGACGAGCGTCGCCACCAGGCCGGTGCCGAGCGAGCCATCGACCGGCGTGCGATCGCCTCGGAACGGTTCTAAAGTCGGCAACGCGGCGACGGTGGGCGATGCGACCACCAGCGGCGACTCCGCGGCAGCCGGCGTCGGCGTCGAATTGCCGCCGCCGCACGCGACGAGCAGCAGGGCGCCGCAGGCAACGACCGCCAGAGAACCCGGACTGCGCCGCGCCATCGTATCCTCCGCAGGCATTATCGCTCCCGCACTTCCGGGCGGCACCGCTCGCTTAGGACGCCAGGAACTCAACGATCGCGCGGCGGAACGCCGGGTCGATCACGGCCGTGATGTGGCTGCCCGGCACCTTCTCGATGCGCGCGCCCGGGATCGCGGCGGCGAGCTGCTCCGGCGTGCCGGCGCCGCGGTCGCTGCGGCCGACGAGCAGGAGCACCGGCGACGTCACGCGCGCCAGCTGCGCAGCATCGAGCGGGGCGCGGGTGGCCTTCGCGATCGCCGCCAGGGCGTCGGGATCGTTCCCCATGCGGCGGGCGATTCCGCGCATCAGCCACCGGCCGATGGTCGCGCGCACCGCGCCGCCTCGGCGCGGCACGTCGGCGCGGCGCGCTGCCTGATCGGCGCCCGCGCGCAGCAGCCAGTCGCCGACGCCGGCGATGATGACGCGCCGGAAGCGCTCCGGCCGGCGGGCGAGCAGCGACGCCGCGATCATGCCGCCCATCGAGTAGCCAACGAGATCCGCCGTCTCGATCCCCAGGTGGTCCATGAGCGCGACGACGTCGTCGCCCATGCGGGTGCCCGCATACGCCGCCGGGTCGTGCGGTTTGTCGCTCTCGCCGTGGCCACGGCAGTCGATCGCGATGACGCGCCGGCCGGCGTCGACGAGCGCCTTGATCGTGCCGGGGCGTTGCCAGTTGCGCTCGGCACTGCTCGTCAGGCCGTGCACGAGTACGACCGCCGGACCGGATCCGCCATCTGAATAATGGATGCGAACGCCATCGGAGTCGAATGAGGGCACGCTGCATTCCTCCGGCAGACATGATGACGCATCAGCGGCGCGATGAACGGGTGATTTCGCCAGCAAGCTACGGGATGCGCGTACCGAACTCTTGCGCGCACCAGTAGAGCCCGCCGACGACGTAGCAGGCGACGCCTGTGTCGCGCAGCTCGGGCGCGAGGATGTTGCGCCGGTGGTCAGGGCTCTCGAGCCAGCGGTCAACGACCGCGCCGGCGTCCGGCCGGCCGGCGCCCGTCGCCAGGTTCTCGGCCAAGTACTCCCAGTTCGTGTAGCCGGCGGCTTCGGCGCGCGCGTCGACGCCAGCGCCGTCGCGGGCGGTGTGGTCGAACCGCCCGTTTTGCGCCATCTCACGCGCGTAGGTCTCGGCAGCGCGCGTCAGATGCGGATTCGCTTCGAGCGGCAGACGACCGGACTCAGTGCGGGCGAGATTCGTGCGGTCGATGACGCCGCGCGTGACGGCCGCATCGATGCCGTTGTTCGCGCGCCCGCTTGCCTGCCATCCGGCGGCGGCAATGACGGCGATGAGCCCGAAGATGATGGCTGCGCGTCTCGCGGCGCGGCGGGCGTCCGAGTTGGAGGCGATCGGCTCGCGCGTCGGATGGACGACGGGTGCACGGCTCAGAGCAACACCGAGGTGAACGTCCATCGCTACGGCGCCACCTGCGCGCCGAACAGCGCCGCTTTCGCCGGCACGTCGAGCTTGGTCGAGCCACAGGAACCCTGCGCGGATAGATGCAGCATGGCCCGTCTCGTGCAGGAAGTACCAGACGGAGATGTACTGCGACGTCGGGATCAGCCCGTTCGGCGACCAGCCGCTCTTGTAGTAGTTCGGCTTGAAGGTCATCGGGATGGTGAACGACTCGCCTTCGGCCAGCGGCGGCACCGACAGCGACTTGTCGACGCCGGAACCCGCCTCATCGGCGAAGAGGTCATATGACGTGAGATGGCTCAGCTCGTGGGGCAGGCTCTTGATCCACTCGTATCCGGGCGGCGGGCTATCGAGCGTCTCCTTCGAAACGTTCACGGTGTCGCTGATCTTGAGCGAGCAGCCGTCGTCGCCACCGGGCACGCCGGGCTTGCGCTTGACGATCACCGTCATCGCGGGCGGCAGGAAGTCGTCGAGCCGGACGGGGATGCCGTCCGGTACCCACGACACGTTGGCGGCGTTGCCAAGCTCGATCGCCTTCGCCGCGTTGCCGAGCTTCGCCTTGATCTGCGCCTGAAGCTCCTTGCGCAGTTCGGCCTCGGCGGCATCCGCCGCCCAGCCGGCGTAGGTACCGCCTGCGTCCGTTGCGGCCTTGATGACTTCCGGCGGGATCCCTACCTGCGCGGCGGCCTGGGCGGCCACGTAGTCGATGCCCTGGTCCAGCAGCTCGTGGAAGTTGGGTATATCGGGCGGGATGCCCGCCGCGAGCAGCACCGCATCGAGCGCCATGTTGAACGCGGACGTGCACGTGTCCTTCTTCGCCACCGACGTGCAGAGCGCGCCCAGCGGCGTGTACTTCAGGACGACGTCGACGGCGAAGTCTTTGATGTCGGACCAGGCCTGGCTCGTCCAGTCCACCACGTACTCAGCCCAGGACAGGATGGCTTCGAAGATGTCGGGTTCGTGCGGGTCAGGCTGGCAGATCAGGTCGCCGGCGTGCACGTCGAGGGACGTGCCGGTCACGTACGCCTCGCTCTTCTTCGTGGTGTAGACGATCGGCGCCATAAACGTCTTCGGCCACGCGTCTTGCGTGGCGACGTAGCAGACCTTGTTCGAGTTCAGCGGCGGAACGATGCCGTGGTACGCGGCGACGCTGACCTCGTACGGCGACTCGGTCGGGATTGGCGTCGCGGTCGGGTTCGGGATCTTGAACTCAGGCGGCTTGTCGACCTGCTGCATGCGTACCGCATTGGTCGCGGCGTTGGAGTCCGGGGCGCTTTTCAGCGGCACCAGCAGGCGGAAGTAGTAGGTCGTCGGCTGAAGCAGCGGGTTCTTCGCTCCCGCCACCAGATAATCGCCGGGTTTCGTGTTCGGGAGCTGCGGCTTGCCGGCCTTCACGACCTCGTTTGAAGACTTCTTGTCGCCGCCGCCCAGCCCGACGAGGTCGCCGGCCTTACCGAACATGTTGCTGACACCTTTACCCGCGAGCTTGAATGGCTTCGCGACGCCGTCGAACACCGACTTGTACCAGTGCTTCTTCGCCGGAGGCGACGGCGGCGCGAGCGGCGACAGGTCGACCGTGAACTCGCAGTTGACGCAGGCAACATCCCACGATGCGACGAGGCCGGGCACCGTCGACGGGTCGCCCTCCGCGCCCTTCGGGAACGGCAGCACGGAGGCTTGGAGTTTGCCGGAGCCGGCGACCGCGAGATTCGTCGTCGAGCGGAAGCGCTGTTTCTGCTTCTTGAGATCCTCGGCCCAGAACGTCTTCTCGATGCCCCAGCCGCTGACGGCGACGGACGACGCCGCCTCGTCAGGCGACGACGGCAGGTCGCCGCGATGGATAAAGACGCCCTTCACCTCCGGGTACTCGCACGGCGTGACGTCGCCTGGCAGGCACACTTCCAGCGTCGTCTCCGACTTGATCCGCGTCTGCAACTGGAGCGCACTGCCGGGCAGCCAGTACGCGGCCGCACCGTCGGGCGCGCAGTCGCCGTCGTCGGTCTTGGGCGTCACGCGGAAGAGCCGACCCGGCTCGACGTCGGGTGGCTTGAACGCGAGGCGGCCCGTACCGTCGCTCGTCTGCACCGCCGGCACGGCGAAGCCCGGGCCGGTGGCCGTGGGATTCGGCTGCTCGCTGCCGAGGAGGTACAGCGGGACGAACTCCAGCGATACGGGCGAAGCCGGCATGCAGCCGTCGAACAGCAGGAACTCCTCGCCCGGCGGCGGCTGCGACGCGGGCGTGGGCGTGGCAGTCGGCGTCTCGCTCGACTCCGTCGCGGCCGGCGATGGAGCGCCCGGCGAAGTGGGCGCCGCCGTCGGAGGCGTGACGCCCGGCGGCGGCGGAACGGTCGCCGGCAGCGGCGTCGGCGTCGACGTCGGTAGCCGGCGTGCGCGTCGATGTCGGCGGCCGCGTATTCGTCGGCGCGGGCGTCGGTGGCGCGTTGAACGTGAAGGTGGCGGTGGCGTCGATGGGGACTGGTGCTATGCCGCCGCCACAGTACGCGGTCACCTTCACGTCGACGTTGTAGCTGTCCCTAAAGCTGATCGAGAACCTGCCAGTGAGTTCTCCCCGTCCGCCGATTGACGCGGAACCAGTGACTCCGAAGCCACTCACGACCGCTCCGTAGGCCGACCCTGTTCTACACAGCCAGTCCGATCCGCCGAGCGTGCCGCCGATGTCCCCGGGATCTCCAGACGATGGATCGAGAGTTAGCGACGGCGCTGCCTGCGCGACCTCGACCTCGAACGGCAGGCTGAGCGCCGCAAGCGCGGCGACGCAGACCGCGACGAGGAGCAGTCGCACCATGCGCGGTGTCACGGCAGCTCGCCCAGCACCTTGGCGGCGACCGCTTTCGCGGCCGCGACGCGGTCGAGGTTATCGATCGGCGCCACGTCGACGCTGACCAGGTACGTGCCCTGCGCGATGTTCAACGACCCGAGGGCGTCATCCCAGAACGCCTCGTCGCCGAGCCCCGCGACCGCCTGCGGACTCGACGCGTTGCCTTTGGCCGTGTCGAACGCGTCCTTCACGTCCGCCGCGCTCGAGCCGGTGACGACGCTTGCCGTCACGAGCCGCAGCCCGGACGCCGTGGGGTCGTTAAAGTCGCAGTAGTCGTAGTTCGGGAAATGGGACGGTTTCGGATCGAGGACGGCGGTGCCGATCGCCGCTTCGACGCCCGCCTTCGTGACCATCGCGCAGACGTCAAGTGCGCCGGTCGACGGCTGCGATGTTGCCTTCGGTGCTGCGCTCGCCGTCGACGCAGCCGAGGTCGCGGATCCGGCGGGAGCAGCTGTCGCCGGCGCGGACGTCGGGCTCTTCGATTCGTTACCACCGCCGCCGCAGGCCGCGAGCAGCAGGACGGCGCAGACAATCGGCAACGCAGCAAAGCCGCGCACCGCGAACAACTTCCGCGCGATGTGTTCCATATGCCTCGTCCCCGTCGCTGTCGCTCCCGGTGAACGAAATGGCGGGCATACGCTACGTGATGACCGAGAGCGCGTCAAGTGCCACGTGTCGCCGCGCTGCCGCGATGACGATGCATCTCGACGCGTCGGTGTGTGCGAGGCAACCGCACCGGTTGACAGCGCCCGTCGGCTGTCCTAATATGCAATAAGGAGGTTGCATATGGAGACCACGACTACCGACGCCATCCGGAAGGACATCGTGCTCAAAGCGCCGCGCGAGCGCGTGTGGAAGGCGATCAGCGATCCCGGCCGAGTTCGGCGCCTGGTTCGGCGTCGACATGACGGGCGTGACGTTCGCCGCCGGGCAAGACGTGCTCGGCAAGGTCACGACGCCGGGCTACGAGGGGCTGCCCTTCGAGATGGCGATTGACCGCATCGAGGCGCCGCGGCTGTTCTCGTTCCGCTGGCATCCGTACGGCATCGACCCGAATCACGACTACTCTGCCGAGCCGATGACGCTGATCGTGTTCGAGCTGGAGGAGGTCGCCGGCGGCACGCGGCTCACCGTCACGGAATCAGGCTTCGACGGAGTCCCGCTGTCGCGCCGCGCGGAGGCGTTCCGCATGAACAGCGAGGGCTGGGCGATCCAGATGCGCAACATCGAGGCCTATGTCGGCGGCCCGGCGTAAAGAGCGCACCGGCGCGCTGGCGCTCGACGAGGCGGCGTCGGTGCTCGCCGCACTCGGCGACGAGACGCGGCTCGCCCTCGTCGCGCGCCTCGCGAGCGAGCGCGAGCTGTCGATCGCTGAACTGACAGCGCATACGCGCGTCACGCGGCAGGCGGTGACGAAGCACCTGCAGGTGCTCGAAGCCGCCGGCCTCGTGCGAGGCGAACGTATCGGGCGCGAGCACGTGTGGCGTTTCGAGGCGGCGCGCCTCGCCCTCGCCCGACGCAGCCTCGATCACATCTCGAACTGGTGGGACGACAAGCTGGCCTCGCTCAAGGCGCGTGTGGAGGAATAGCCATTACTCCGACTCGGGATTAGCTATCGCGTGGACGTGCGAATCGCCCTACCGTACTAGAGAAGCCATGCTTCAGTTGATCGGCCTCCACAAGCGGTACGGCACGACCCTTGCCCTCGACGGCTGCAGCTTCGATGTCCGTCCGGGGCGAATCGTTGGCTTCCTCGGCCCGAACGGGTCCGGCAAGACGACGACCATGCGCAGTATCTTCGGACTGGTGCGCCTGGATGCGGGAGAGGCACTGTGGAATGGGCGCCGCATCGGCCACGAGGAGCGGACGCGCTTCGGCTACATGCCAGAAGAGCGCGGGCTCTACCCGCGCATGCGTGTCCTTGAGCAGGTTAGCTACTTTGCCAGGTTGCACGGCCTTTTGGAAGATGCAGCTCGCACAGCTACGGTGAGCTGGCTCGAACGCCTCGGACTCGCCGAGAAGTCGGGCGCCCGACTCGAGGAGCTGTCGCACGGCAACCAGCAGCGCGTCCAGTTAGCGGTTGCGCTCGTAAGCCGTCCAGACCTCCTGGTTCTCGATGAGCCGTTCGCGGGTCTGGATCCCATCGGCGTAGAGGCGCTCGAAGAGGCGATCCGCGGAGAGACGAGGCGCGGTGCGGCCGTGGTGTTCTCCAGTCATCAACTCGATCTCGTTGAGGACGTCTGCGACGACATCGCCGTCATAGATGAGGGACGAACCGTCCTGAACGGTGCTTTGCGGGACATTCGCCAGGCTTCGCCGTACCGCTACGTTCAGATCTTGCTGAGGACGCCAACGGATAAGGCCGGCCTGGTCGCATCCGGATGGGCAATCGAGGGCGTGCGTGTCCTCTGGGAACGGAATGGCGAAATCAGGTGCCAGGTTCCACGCGACGCGGACCCGCAGGTTCTACTCGCGGCAGCATGTCGGCTCGGTGAAGTCGGATACTTTCGCTTCGAGCCACCGGCACTGTCGGACCTCTTCCGAGAGGCAGTGGAATCATGACCACATTCGCCGCCGTGTGGCTGGTCGCAAGACGGGAATTTACGGCACGGGTAATGACCCGGTCGTTTGTGATCATCACGGCTCTCGTCATGCTGCTTTCGGCCGGTGGTGTCGCCGCCATCGACCTCCTGCCTGACCTCTTCGAGGAAGGGCCGAAGCAACTCGGGGTAGCGGAGGCGTCCGCGTCCGGTGACGGCCTCCGACACGAGCTGACACAAAGCGCCACTTCACTCGGTATCGACATGGAGATACGCCAATTCCCCGATCGACCCGCCGGCGAGGCAGCACTGCGGGATGGTCAAGTCGACGCACTTCTCGCGGGTCAGGACGAGCTCGTCTTCAAGTCAACTGAAGACCAATCTTTGAGCGCGGTGGTGAACAGAGCGGTTTACTTGCGCTCCCTGCCGGGCGTTCTCGAGAAGTTGGGCCTTTCCTATGACGACGTGCGTCCCCTTGTCGAACCCTCGGGAGCATCGGTCCTCTTGCTCGATCCAGCCGATGCCAGCCAGAAGGCTGACGAGGAGAGGGTGATTGTCGGCCAGGTGGCGACTATCGTCATCTACCTCGCAGTGGTTCTCTACGGGCAGTGGCTGCTCGCAGGAGTCGTCGAGGAGAAGACTTCGAGGGTTATTGAGGTCCTCCTCGGGGCCTTGCGGCCGGAGCAACTCCTCGCGGGCAAGGTTCTGGGAATCGTTGCCGCCGCCATGACCCAGTTGTTCTCTGCGTTTGTCGCTTCCGGCCTCGCACTCGGTGTGATCGGCGCGGCGAACATCCCTTCCGTAGCGTTGGACGTGGCGCTTATCTCGTGCGTCTTCTTTGTCCTCGGGCTTCTCTCGTACAGCTTCCTCTATGCGACAGTCGGCGCCACGATCTCTCGCCAGTCGGAAGCCGACTCAGCACAAATGCCGATCATTCTGCTACTGCTTGTGCCGTACTTCCTCTCGCTGACGGTTGTCACCGACAGCCCTGACGGCGTGCTGGCCCGCATTCTCTCGCTCCTGCCGCCGACCGCCCCGATGGCGATGCCGCAGCGTGTCGCCACCGGTGGGCCACTGCCGATCGAGATCATCGCCTCCATCGTCCTGATGTTTCCGTGGCTCCTGGCCGTGATCTGGTTCGGAGCACGAGTGTACTCAGGCGCCATCCTACGCTCCGGGCCTCGAGTGAGTCTCCTGGCAGCATGGCGCGGAGCCATCGAGACACGGCGCGCCTAGATACCGGCTAACCCAGGATCGAAGCGGGAGGTGCCAGACTCACCACCAGATCTTGTCTTCGATGTCCTTGGGGAGGTCGGCGTAGTCGGTGGTCCAGAGTTGGGTGCTCAGGTACTTCCAGCCGCCGTCGGCGAACAGGCAGACGACGTTGCCGGCGTCGAGCCGCTCGGCGACCCGCTGCGCCGTCTTGACGACCGCGCCGGCGGAGATCCCGGCGAAGATGCCTTCCTTCTGCGTCAGCTCCTTCGCCGAGGCGAACGACGTGTGCGAGTCGACGACGATCTTGCCGTCGAGCACGCTCTCGTCGAGCACCGGCGGGATGAAACCCTCCTCGAGGCTGCGCAGGCCCTGGACGAGGTCGCCCGGATGCGGTACCGCGGCGACGACCTTCACCGACGGCTTCTTCTCCTTGAGGTAGCGGCCCGTGCCCGTGAGCGTGCCGCCGGTGCCCGAGTCCAGCGACGAAGACGTCGATCTCGGGCAGGTCGCGCAGGATCTCCGGGCCGGTGGTCTCGTAGTGGGCGCGGGGGTTCATCTCGTTGCCGTACTGGTACGGCATGAAGTACGTGGGGTCTTCGGCCGCGATCTGGTTCGCCACCTCGATCGAGCCGTTCGTGCCGCGCACGCCGTCCGAGTAGACGATCTCCGCGCCGAAGGCGGTCAGCAGCTCGGTGCGCTCGGCGCTGACGCTCTCGGGGATGACGACCTTCAGCCGGTAGCCCTTGATGCGGCAGATCATGGCGAGCGAGATGCCGGTGTTGCCGGACGTCGGCTCCAGGACGATGCGGTCCTTCGTCAGCACGCCGCGTCGCTCCGCGTCGTCGATCATGTACTTGGCGATGCGGTCCTTGACGCTGCCGCTCGGGTTCTGGCCCTCGAGCTTGGCGAAGAGACGCACCGACGCCTTGGGGCTCATCCGCGGCATCTCGACGAGCGGCGTGTTGCCGATGGCATCGATGAGGTTCGGCGTATCAGCACTGGGCTACCCACCCGCCAGAGCTGGGAGGATGCTGATCGAGTCGCCGTCCTTGACCCGCGTGTTGAGCTGGTCGAGGTAACGGATGTCCTCGTCGTTCAGGTAGATGTTCACGAAGCGGTGCAGGTGACCGTCCTGCATGATCTGCTGCTCAAAGCCCGGGTACTTGACGTCCAGGTCCCGCAGCAGCTCGCCGACGGTGCCGCCTTCGCCGTGCACGACCTTCGCGCCGGTCACCTTCTGCAGCACCGATGTCACTTTCACTTCGACTACCATCTGTTCCGTACCTCTCGATCGCGGTGACGTGGCGCCTTCCGCGTCTGTTCGTTACCGGGGCGTCCACGCGGCCGGGCGTTACTCGATTCATACCGGGCGCAGCAGCTTCGCCCCTACGTTGCGTCGGCGCTGCGCTCGCGAGCGCGCGCCTTCGCGGCGTCCGCGGCCTTCTGCTCCTCCTCGTTCGTGTGGCCGAAGGCGCCGCCGCAGAACGCGTCGTAGTCGATGAGCTCGGTGACGGTCGGCTCGTCGCCGCAGAGCGACGCAGTGCGGGTCGCGGCGGATGCGCACCTGCCGGAACTCCATCGCCAGCGCGTCGTACAGCAGCAGCCGGCCGTGCAGCGAGTCGCCGACGCCGAGGATCAGCTTCAGCACTTCGGTCGCCTGGATCGTGCCGACGGTGCCGCACAGCGCGCCAAGCACGCCGGCCTCGGCGCAACTCGGCACCATGCCGGGCGGCGGCGGCGCCGGGTAGAGGCAGCGGTAGCAGCCCTTGCCCGGCAGGTAGACCGTCACCTGGCCGTCGAACAGCAGGATGGAGCCGTCGACGAGCGGCTTCTTCAGGAAGTGGCAGGCGTCGTTGACGAGGTAGCGCGCGGCGAAGTTGTCGGCGCCGTTGATGACGTAGTCGTACGGCGCGATGATCTCCATCGCGTTGTCGGAGGTGATCGGCACCTCGTGCGTCACCACTTCGACGTCCGGGTTGTAGGCGTTGATCGTCTCCTTGGCGGAGATGACCTTCGAGCTTGCCGATGTCGTCGTTCTGGTGCAGGATCTGCCGCTGCAGGTTGCTGATGTCGACGGTGTCGAAGTCGACGATGCCGATCTTGCCGATGCCGGCGAGCGCCAGGTACACGGCGATCGGCGAGCCGAGGCCGCCGGCGCCGATGATCAGCACGCTCGATTCCATGATCTTGCGCTGCCCGCTCGGCCCGACCTGCGGCATGATGATGTGCCGCGAGTAGCGGTTCACCTGCTCCGCTGTGAGCGCGCCGATGCGCTTCCGCCCTGCCGTCGCGCCGTTGTCTGCTCCGCCTGCCATCGCGGGAATCACGGCCACTTCGTCTCCTTCGACCAGCTTTCGTGTGGATGCCCTGCAGCGAGTTGATCTCCTGCTTGTTCACGTAGATGTTGATGTGCGCCGGCACCTCGCCGCCGCTGCCGAAGACGAGGCCGCGGAAGCCCGGGAACTGCTTCTCGACGTTCGCCAGCACCTCGTCGACGTCACGGCCTTCGGCTCGCACGTGCTGGCGGTTGCCCGTCAGCTTGCGGAACGGCGTCGGAATGTAGACGTTCACCGCGGGCATCACGCTCGCCCTCGTCGCGACCGAACTCGCCGCGCCGGCAGGCGACACGGACGAGCGGTCGATGTGCACGTGGCGGCGCTCCGTATCGGACTCCTCGCGCCGGTCATCGTTCAAGGTCTCCATTACAAGCTAACACTCAGGTAGCGCTCGCCGGTATCGCAGAGCATCGTGACGACGCGCTTGCCGGCACCGAGCCGCTTCGCCACCTGCAGCGACGCCCAGACGTTGGCGCCGGTGCTGATGCCGACGAGCAGGCCCTCCTCGCGCGTCAGGCGGCCGGTCGTCGCCAGCGCATCGTCGTCCTTGACGCCGATGAGTTCGTCGTACGCGTCGCGGTTGAGCACGCCGGGCACGAAGCTCGCGCCGATGCCCTGGATGCCGTGCATGCCCGCCTTGCCGCCTGCGAGCACCGGCGACCGCGACGGCTCGACCGCCACGACGAGGACGCCCGGCACCTCGGCCTTCAGCACCTCGCCGACGCCGGTGATCGTGCCGCCGGTGCCGACGCCGGCGACGAACGCGTCGATCCGGCCGCCGGTCGCGGCGAGGATCTCGCGCGCGGTGGTGCGACGATGGATCTCCGGGTTGGCGGCGTTGTTGAACTGCTGGGGCATGAAGTAGCCCTTGTTCTTCTCCACCAGCTCCTGCGCGGCGAACACGGCGCCGGTCATCCCCTCGATCGCGGGCGTCAGCACCAGCTGCGCGCCGAAGCGCGTCAGCAGCCGGCGGCGCTCGCTACTCATGTCCTCCGGCATCGTCAGGATGAGCTTGTAGCCCTTGACGGCGGCCACCATCGCCAGTCCGATGCCGGTGTTGCCGGACGTCGGCTCGACGATCGTGTCGCCGGGGCGGATCTGCCCGGCCGCTTCGGCCGCTTCGATCATCGAAAGGGCGATGCGGTCCTTGACGCTGCCGGCCGGGTTCAGCGACTCGAGCTTGCCGACGATCTCGGCCGAGCCTTCGGGCACGATGCGCGACAGGCGCACCATCGGCGTACCGCCGATCAGGTCCAGCACGCTGTCAGCGATGTTTGTATCGCGCCGCACGCCGGTGCTAGATGACATAGCGCCCGCCCGTCCTGTCGTATTCCAACTCGCGCGTCGCGAGGTCGCCGATCGTCACCCCATCGAGGATCTTCTGCGTCGCTTCCTCGACGGTGTGCCAGACTTCGTGCGCGGCGCGGCACTGGTAGCCTTCGTCGTGCAGGTGGGACACCGGCGACAGCGAGCCCTCGAGCGTGCGAATGACGTCGCTTAGCCGGATCTCATCCGGCCGGCGGATGAGGGCGTGGCCACCCTGGGGGCCGCGCACGCTGCGGATGAAGCCGGCCTTGCGCAGCGTCGTCAGCAACTGGTCCAGGTACGGCTCAGGGATGCGCTGGCGCGCGGCGATCTCGGCGCTCTGGAGGGGGCCCTCGCCGTAGTGGTGGGAGAGCTCGATGAGCGCCCGGACGCCGTAGTCGCCCTTGGTGGAGATACGCATATGGGTTCCGGACGGACTAAGTCCGCAAAGTTAACCGATTACATCAACAATCTTAGCGAAGGGGATCGCGACGGCGCAAGGGCGGCCGCGCGGGCATCGGCGAAGCTGTGGGCCAGCAGGCCGGAACCCCTGTCCGCCACTATTCGGCGAGCGGCAGCGAGAAGCCGATGTCGGCACCGCCGTCGCGGCGCGGGCGCGCCCAGATCACACCGCCCTGCGCCTCGATGAGGCGCTTGCAGACGGCCAGCCCGACGCCCGACGCCGCCGGCGTGGTCGGCGGTGCGCGGGGACCGGTAAAACGGCGTGAAGAGCAGTTCCGACTCCTCGAGCGCGAAGCCGCGGCCGCGGTCCAGCACGGAGACCTCGATGCTGTTCCGCACGCGGCGGATGCGCACCTCGATCGGCTTGTTGGGCGGGCTGTACTTCTCGGCGTTGCTCAGCAGGTTGCGGACGACCTGCTCGACGTACACCGGCTCGCCGGAGATCGGCAGCACGTCGCGCGGCGCCTCGACGTGAATGGTGCGGTGCGGGAAGCGGCGCTGGTGCTCGGCCACGATCGGGTCGATGAGGCGGCGGATGAGCAGCGGTTCGGCGTTGATCGCCTGGCCGCGTTCGAGCCGCGCCAGCACGAGCAGGTTGTCGATGATCCGGTGCAGGCGCTCGGCCTCGTTGCTGATGTCGTGGAGCGCCGACATGCGGCTCTCCTCGTCGAGGCGGTCGAAGCGGCGTCGCAACACCTCGGCGTTGCCGAAGATGGTCGTGATCGGCGTCTTCAGTTCGTGCGACACCAGGCCGAGGAACTCGTCCTTGGCGGCGTTCGCCTTCTTCAACTCCTCGGCGTTGCGCTCGGACGCCTGGAAGAGGCGCGCGTTGTCAACGGCGACGGCGGCCCAGCCGGCGATGCCGGCCGCGATGCGCTCCTCCCGTTCGCCGAACTTGCCCGCCTCGTGGTGGCCGAAGAACAGCGCGCCCAGCACCTCGCCGAACCGGCTCGTCACCGGGACGGAGAGGTAGCTGCGCAACGGCGGGTGGCCCTCCGGCCAGCCGAAGTACGGCGGATTCTGTCCGAAGTTGGCATCCCGGGTAACGTCCTCGCTGATCTGCGTCTGCTTGCCGCTCAGGCTCGGCGCGAACAGGCGCGTTTCGCGGGGCAGCGGCAGGTCCTGGAACGCTTCGCCGTCTGAACCGGCGAGCGCATACCGCGTGACGGTCTGCCCCGTCCTCGCCGACGAGGTTGTAGAAGAAGACGCCGAACGCCGCGCCGGTCAGCGCCGTCGCCGATTCGATGACGCGCTGCACTACCTTGTGGAGGTCCAGCTCGGCGGTCAGCGTGACGCCGATCGCCTGCAGCGATTCGACGACGCGCGACTCCTCGGTGAGCGCCTGCTCGGCGCGCACCAGCTCCTCGATGTCCGTCGACGTGCCGAACCAGCGGACGATCTCGCCGGCCTCGTCGCGCACGGGCAGCGCGCGGCTCAGGTGCCAGCGATAGCGGCCGGTGGCGCCCTCTTTCAGGCGCTCCTGGTTCTGGAACGGGCTGCCGGACTCGACGCTCTCGTTCCAGGCGTCAAGCGACGTCTGCGCGTCCTCCGGGTGCATCGCGCTCAGCCAATCGCCCGGCTCGCCTTCGCCTTCGGCGCGGCCGATGAACTCGTACCAGCGCCGGTTGAAGTAGTCGACGAAGCCGTCGGGGCGGGCGGTCCAGACGATCTGCGGCATCGCGTCGGCCAGCTGGCGGAAGCGCTTCTCGCTGACGCGCAGCGCCTGCTCGACCCGCTTGCGGTCATCGATGTCTGTGGAGGTCCCGAACCAGCGAACGACTGCCGCCATCGTCGTCGCGGACGGGCAACGCGCGGGTCAGGTACCAGCGGTAACCACCGTCCGCCGGGTTGCGGAATCGGTACTCGACCTCGTACGGCGTGCCGGCCTCCACGGCCTGGCGCCAGCCTTCGACAGCGCGCCCGGCGTCGGCTGGATGGATGATCGAGCGCCACGCCTCCTCGCTGCCCCGTCCTTCCGCCGAGCCGAACACCTCGAACCAGCGGCTGTTGACGTAGTCGATCTCGCCGTCCGGCCGCGCCGTCCAGACGATCTGGGGCATGGCATCGGCGAGCTGGCGGAACCGTCGCTCGCTCTTGCGCAGCGCCTGTTCGGACTGCTTGCTGTCATCGATGTCGATGATGGAACTGATCCAGGCCTTGATCGTGCCGACGGCATCGCGAATGGGCGCGATGCTGCCAAGGTGCCACCGGTACACGCCGTCGTGGCGGCGCGCCCGTGCCTCGACGACGAAGGGCTCGCCCGTCCGGAGCGCCTCGAGCCAGAGCGCCTCAACGGCGGCAATCTCCTGCGGGTGAAAGACGCGCCGTACATCGGCGGCAGTCGGCGTCTGCGCGCGGAAGGCCCGTGTACTCGAACCATCGTTCGTTGAAGAAGTATGGTTCGCCGCGCGGCGACCACATTCCGATGATCGCCGGCACCGAGCCGGCGAGCGTGCGCCAGCGCTGTTCGCCGAGTTGCGCCGCCTCTTCCGCGCGCTTCTGGTCGTCTATGTCGGTGCTCATTGCCAGCCATGACGTTGTGGTACCGCTCTCGTCACGGATCGGCACGCCGCGCGTGAGGAACCAGCGCGCGACGCCATCGTGTGAGACGAACCGATTCACGACGTCGCACGCGTCGCCGGTCGCAAGGACGCGCGCCCAATCCTCGGTCGTCTGCTGCCGGTCATCCGGGTGTACCGACGCGAGCCACCGGCCGGCGCGGATGTCCTCCATTGTGAGCCCGGTGAATTCCAGGAACGACGAGTTGACGTACGTCACGTTGCCATGGACATCGCCGGCCCAGACGAAGGCGCCCGGCAGCGATTCGAGCAGCTGGTGGTACTCGCGCTCCCGGTCGGCGAGAGCCTTCTGCTCCCGCTTGCGGGCGCGGTTGTCGCGCACCAGGCAGCGCGTCCGCGCCCACCGCCCGTCCCGCCAGACCACGCTCGAGTCGATGAGTACGTCGATGACGGTGCCGTCGCGAGCGACGAGGCGGGCCTCGTAATCGCGGACAGACTCACCGGCGGCCAGCCGCGCCAGGAGTGCCTCGGCGACGGACCGTTCCTCGAAGAAGTCGGCGGCGTTGCGGCCGACGTAGCCGTCGCGCTCGTAGCCGAGCAGCTCCAGCTCGGCCCGATTCACGTCCAGGATTGTGCCGTCGGCCGCGAGGCTGTGATGGCCGATGGATACGTGGTCGAAGAAGTCGCGGAGGTCGCTGTCCTCCACTTCGGGTACGTTCGCCGAAGCGGGGATGGCTCGTAGCTTTCTGGTGTCCTGCTCTTGCATCACCTGCCTGCGCGCGACGTCCGGGTCGTCCAGCCCCTGGCGTGTGCCGGAGGTGCGGCGATCACCGGAGCGGCGCTCGGGCGGGCCGGAAGGCCCTCCCGAGCCGGCGACATGCGGCCGCAACCGATCGTACCAGAGGCGGATATCGCCATGCCGGGGACGCCGTTGCAATACCGTATCATCGCCGCTTCGGCGTGACGTACGGCGCTTGACGAGGGAGCCCGCACACAGGCGAGCGCCGCGGCAGCGGCCGTCTACGACACCTTGGCGCGCTCCGCGGCGATCAGCACACGGGCTACCTCTGGCCTCGAGAACTCGTGCGGCGGCTCGATGCCCTTCGAGAGGAACTCGCGCACCTGCGTGCCGGAGAGCGAGATGCGCTCGTCGGCGGCGTGCGGGCACGTCTTGCTCGACGCCATGCCCTCGCAGCGCTTGCAGAAGAAGGTGTGCTCGAAGAAGAGCGGCGTGATGCCGAGACGGGCGGCGTCGAACTCGTCGAAGATCCGCTGCGCGTCGTACGTGCCGTAGTAGTTGCCGACGCCGGCGTGGTCGCGGCCGACGATGAAGTGCGAGCAGCCGTAGTTCTTGCGCATGATGGCGTGGAAGATGGCCTCGCGCGGGCCGGCGTAGCGCATCGCCGCCGGCAGGACGGACAGCAGCACGCGGTCCTTCGGGTAGTAGTTGTCGAGCAGCACGCGGTAGCACTCCATGCGCACGTCCGCGGGGATGTCGTCGGACTTCGTGTCGCCGACGAGCGGGTGCAGGAGCAGCCCGTCCGTGATCTCGAGCGCGGCCTTCTGGATGTACTCGTGCGCGCGGTGCACCGGGTTGCGCGTCTGGAATCCGACCACGCGCTTCCAGCCCCGTTCGACGAACGCCGCGCGCGTCGCGGCCGGGTCGCGGCGGTACTCCGGGAACGTGGCGTTCGCGGGCCGTCGGAACACCTGCACGCGGGCCGCCGATGAGCACGTCGTCCTGGGCGTAGAGCGCGGCGACGCCGGGGTGCTTCTCCTCGGTGGTCCGGTAGACCTTCTCGGCCTCATGCTGCTTGTCGTACTCGAACGTGTCGGAGACGGTCATGACGGCGAGCGGCGTGCCGTCGTCGTCGGTCAGGGCGACCTCGTCCTTGATCGCGTTGGCCTGTTCCTTCGAGACGCTGAGCGTGACAGGGATGGACCACGGCAGGCCGTCCGGGAGATGCATGCCGTCGACGGAGGCGCGGTACTGCGGCCTGCGTCATGAAGCCATCGAGCGGGCTGAAGCCGCCGTTCGCGAGCAGCTCCAGATCGGAGCGCTCGCGCGAGTTGAGCTGCCGCTGCGGCAGAGACCGCGCCCGCTCCTCGAGCGCGCGAGCCGCGTCGCCGGTCACCTCGCGAGGGTTCAGTTTGCCGCCGTGCGGCGCGATCAGCCCCTCTTCGACCCCATCAGCCATCTTGCATCTCTCCTTCCCGAATCTCGATCGCGGCTAAACCCGTGGCGCCTTCGATGGGACGGCCCTCCGGTAATAGACGACTTCGAACTGCATATTTTCTCTTGCGGTCGATGTCGGTGTGCGTCCAGAGCATCCATGTGGCGTGTGTTCAGGGCACGGTGCGCGTCGTCCATGTGGCAGAGCGTGGCACTGACGCACGCGAACTCCAAACTGCGTGTCACCGAGGCAGCGGGCTGCGCCCCTGCGCCGCGATCTCTGTCGATTCCCGAACCACCGCGCGGGCTGAAAGGCCCGCGCTACAGCATCGAAACAGGGGCTACGCCGTCACCGACGCCGGCGATGAAGCCCTTCTGCTCGAGGCGCGCGAGCACCTTGGCGACGCTCTCGGCCAGCTCCTCGGTCTCGGTATCGACGACGACGTCGGCATTGAGCGGCTCCTCGTACGGGTCGCTGATGCCGGTGAAGTTCTTGATCTCGCCGTTGATCGCCTTCTGGTACAGCCCCTTGACGTCGCGCCGCGTCAGCTCAGGGATCGAGCACTTCACGTAGACCTCGATGAACTGGCCGACGTTACGGCGCACCTCGTCGCGGATCTCGCGGTACGGCGAGATGGCCGAGGCGAGCACGCAGACGCCGTTGCGCGTCAGCACCTCGGCGACCCAGCCGATGCGGCGGATGTTCGTGTCGCGGTCTTCCTTGCTGAAGCCGAGGCCCTTGCTCAGGTGCGTTCGCACGACGTCGCCGTCGAGCTTCTCGAGCTTCGTGACGCCGCGCTCGCGCAGCACCGGCTCGATCGCGTCCGAGATGGTCGTCTTGCCGGCGCCCGAAAGCCCCGTGAACCAGACCGTGAATCCCTGCTGTTCCAACGTCCTGTCCCTTCTCCTCTGGCGGGGCATCGTCGATCCGTGCCCGCGCGAACATGCTCGGGAGTCGCGCTCCCGCGTGCTTCCTTCGACTTCAATGTGTACGGGCGGGCGCATCGGAGGGTACGCGCCAGCGTCAGTCCCCGGCAACCCCCCGCGCAAGGCCGAGCTGGCCCGCCGGCACGTGCAGCCCGCACTCGACCTTGTTCTGGCCCTGCCAGCGGCCGCTGCGGGGATCTTCGCCCGGCTTGACGGAGTTGGTGCAGTACGTGCAGCCGATGCTCGGATAGCCGCGATCGTGCAGCTCGTTGTACGGGACGCCGTTCTCGACGATGTACTTCCAGACCTGCGCCTCGGTCCACGTCGCGAGCGGGTTCACCTTGACGAGGCCGAACTTCTCGTCCCACTCGACGATGCGGATCGCGCCGCGCTGCTTCGTCTGGTCGCGGCGGATGCCGCTGATCCACGCGCGCTTGTCCGCGAGCGCGCGGCGGTTCGGCTCGACCTTGCGGATGGCGCAGCAGGCATCGGCGTCGCGCGCCCACAGCGCGTCGCCGTGGCGCCGCGCCTGCTGCTCCGGCGTCAGCAGCGACATGTAGCCGACGGGCTCGATGCCGTAGCGCGCGGCGGCGACGTCGCGCAGCTTGTACGTCTCCGGGAAGAGGAAGTCCGTGTCGAGGTAGAACACTTCGACGCCGCGATCGATCGCCATCATCATGTCGAGCAGCACCATGCCGCTCGGCCCGCCAAACGAGCACGCGAGCGCGAGCCCCGGCTGGTATCGCTCGACGGCCCAGCGCAGGATCTCCTGCGGCGTCGCCGTCTCGAGTTCGCGCGCTGCGCGCTC
Organism: uncultured Chloroflexia bacterium; assembly: GCA_963840385.1. GTDB lineage: Bacteria > Chloroflexota > Dehalococcoidia > DSTF01 > JACRBR01 > CAYJMJ01. The sequence continues at coordinate 196,122 of CAWIYS010000008.1, forward strand.
GATCTCGGCGGCAGTCGTGGCGTCAGCGACTCGTCGTCGTCATCCCGCTTCCCGCGGCTCGCTTCTCGCATCGAGCTGCGCCGTCTACACCGCGCACTCGCCTTCGCCCATGTCGTCGAGGGTGAAGAGCTTGGTCTGGCCCCAGTCGACGTAGGCCATCGGGTCCTCATTGAACGCCGGCACGATCTTGTACTCGGCGAGCAGTTCCTGAACGTGCGCGGTGCCCGCGCGAGCGGTCCACGCGGCGAACTTCTCGCCGTCCGCGCGCTCGCGGACGTACGCATCGACGAGCGTCTCGAAGGCGTCGGGCGCACGGCGCGCCGGGATCTTCATTGTGATCCTGCCGAGGCGTCCTTCGCCCTGTGAGTTGCCGCCGAGCAGGAGCTGGAACGCCGGCAGCTGCCGATCGCCCGAGCGGATCGCCATGCCGTAGAAGCCGATGTCGGCGACGTGATGGTGGCCGCAGGAGTTCGGGCAGCCGCTCACCTTGATCTTGATCTCGTTGACGAGCGGGTCGCGGTATCGGCCGTTGCCGGCGAGGATGCGCGCCCGCAGCTCGGTGCCGAGCCCCTTCGACGACGTCACGCCGATCGAGCACGTGTCGGCGCCGGGGCAGGTCATCACGTCGGAGATCGTCAGCACCTGGTCTTCGGCGAGGCCGATATCGGCCAGCTCGCCGTGCACCGCCGGCAGGTCGTCCTCGTGCACCCAGCGCAGGACGAAGTTCTGCGTCGCGGCGGTGCGGATGTGGCCGCCGGCGTACTTGCGCGCGATCTCGGCGAGCGCGTGCATCTGCTCGGCCGACACGTCGCCGATCGGCAGCAGCACGTACACCGTGTGGTACGGCGCCTGCTGTTGCTTGATGGCGTTCGTACGGCGCCACGTGTCGAAGCCCGGGCGCGGAGCGGCCCGACCCGCGCGCGCGGCGTACGGACCGTCGGCGGGCGCTTCTTCGAGCAAGGTGAAGTCGGGCTCGCGGTACTGCGCGTTCGAAGCCGGCGGCAGCGTTACCAGCTCCGCCTCGTACAGGCGGCGGAACTCGTCGATGCCGAGCTTGGCGATGAGGAACTTGATGCGCGCCTTGTTCTTGTTGCGCCGCTCGCCGAGGCGGTCCCACACGCGGATCACGGCCTCGATCGTGCGCAACTGCTCGCGCACGGGGATGAAGTCGACGAGCACGTCGGCGACGCGCGGCGCGGCGCCGAGGCCGCCGCCGACGCTGACGCGGAACCCCTGCTCGCCGCCGCGCTCCAGCGCCAGCAGGCCGATGTCGTGGATCGGGATCAGGCCGCGGTCGGCGGGGCTGGCCGAGTAAGTGATCTTGAACTTCCGCGGCAGCTTCTGGTTGACGGAGTTGCGCAGGAAGTAGCGCATCGCCGCCTCGGCGTACGGCGTGATGTCGAAGACGCAGTCGTCGGCGATGCCCGACAGCGGGTCGGCGGTGATGTTGCGCACGGTGTGGCCGCAGGCCTCGCGCGTCGTCAGGCCGACCTCGGCGAGGCGGCGCATGACCTTCGGGGAGTCTTCCAGCTTGACGAAGTGGAGCTGGATCGCCTGCCGCGTCGTCACGTGGCCGAGCTTGCGCACGGTGTACGTCTCGGCGCAGTCGGCGATGGCATGGAGCTGGTCGGGCGTCATGGTGCCGTGAGGCACCTTGATGCGCATCATCTGGTTGTCGGCCTGGCGCTGGCCGTAGGTGCCGTGCTGCAGGCGGAACGGGCGGAAATCGTCGCCGAGGCCGCCGCCGGCGCGCCAGGCGAGCGCCTCACGCTCGAAATTGTCGATCTCGGCTTTGACGACGGGGTCGTCGGACTTGTCCTGCGGCGAATTCGGAGCGCGCGAGTTCGGTGACCATGGGGGCGCCTCCAGCACGTGCGACACACGATTTAGTGAATCGAATTAGTCAACATTATGGATGGAGGGGGAGCACGGAGTCAAGGCTGCGTTCCTTTCACAGAACGCGATCATGCAGGACTGAAGCTGGAAGCTAACGACCGGAAGCTAAGCGAGCGTTGGCGGATCGCTGCGGCTTATGTTTGCCGGCGAGCTATCCAGGCCCAGCGCCCACGTTCTAGCTTCGATTGCCTGACCGCGGCGCCTCTGCGCTTCGTGTCGGCGCCTCGGCACTGCCAACCCCCTTACGGCCGGCCGAGATCCTTCTCGAACCAATGGTGCGCGTAGGGCTCTTCGTTGAACCGTTCGACTTCGACAAATCCCGCGGACCGATAGAGGTTCTGGGCCTCGACAAGGGAACGGTTGGTCTCCAAGCGGAGCACCCTCACCCGTCGCTGGCGAGCGTGCTGCTCCAGTTCGCCCAAGATCCGTCGCCCGACGCCCAGGCCGCGCGCCCGGAAGTCTATCCACATCCGCTTGATCTCGCCCGGCCCGCGATCGTGGAGCTTGAGTGCTCCGCATCCAACCGGGTCACCGCGCAATCGCGCGATCAACAACACTCCGGCTGGCTCGGTGAGTTCCTCAGCATCGGCCGAGATGCTTCGACCAGGATCGAATCCGTTCTCGAAGCGGTCGTTGAGCTCGGCGAAATACGACGCGATGCACAGGCGGGCTGCCTCGCTCCTCGGGTTCTCAATATCGATCGTGACCAGGCTCGCGGTGAGCAACCGCTCGACGACTTCCATAGCGCCCACCAGGCGCGCGCGTTGGTCGGCGCTGAGCGGCGCCAGCAGAGAGCGGGCCAAGTCGTCGCTCTGCCGGTCCAGTACGCCGCGCTCGGTGCGCCCAAGTTTGGTCACGCGGACAATCCGTGCTCGCTTGTCCGACTCATCGGGCTCGGTCTCGACGAGCCCCTCGCGCTCAAGCGATCGCAACAGCCGGCTCAAGTAGCCTGAATCGAGATCTAGCCGCGCTCGCAACGAACGCGCATCGCAGCCGCCCGGCCCGATCTCCCAGAGGACGCGCGACGCGCCAAGCGGCCGCTTCCGGGCTAGGTACTCATCATTCAGGGCACCCACGCGCTGGGTGACCGTACGATTGAACTGCCGCACAGCCTCGACCGCGCCATCCATATTACCTGACTCTAGTCAGAGATTACCGAGCCGTCAAGGCGCTGGCGTCGGACGGAGGTCAGTGCGCGATTGCTTCAGTCCGACTCAGCGCTTCGCCGCCGTCTCGAACCTCCCCGCGCTCGGGCAGATGTCCGCGAGCACGCAGTCGCCGCATCGCGGGCGCTGGGCCGCGCAGGTGCGGCGGCCGTGCTTGATGAGGCCGATGTGGAAGGCGTAGAAGTCCTCGGGCGGCACGCGCGCCTCGAGCAGGTCGTGCGCCTTCTCGGCCGTCATCGCCGCCCTGCCGGCGCGCTCGGGTATGAGGCCGAGGCGCGTCGCCACGCGGAAGACGTGCGTGTCGACCGGCATCGCCGGGCGGCCGAGCGCGAACATCAGCACGCAGGCGACGGTCTTCGGGCCGACGCCGTGGATGCTGCGCAGCCACGCGCGCGCCTCATCGAGCGGCAGGTCGCCGAGGAATGAGAGGTCGAAGTTGCCGTTGCGCTGCTTTATGTCGCGCAGCGCCGCCTGGATGCGCGGCGCCTTCGTCGGCGCGAGGCCGCCCGGCTGGATCGCCTCGATGAGTTTCGGCAGCGGCGCCTCGATGACGGCGTCCCACGTCGGGAACGCCTCCATCAGCCGCACGAAAGCGCGGCCGGAGTTGGCGTCGGACGTGTTCTGCGAGAGGATCGTCAGCACCAGCTCCGACGTCGGTCGTGGTGCGGGCGCCACTCCGGCACGCCGTACGCCTCGTCGAGGCGCGCGATGATTTCCTTGATGCGGCCGCGGCCGTCGTTGCTCGCGGGTGTCCGGCGAGACTCTTTCGTCTTCGATGTCTTCGGCACGGGCGAAGCATAGCGCGACGCGAGTCGACGACGGATATGCGCTGGATAGCAGAAGGCCGGACCTGAGTCCGGCCTTCTGCTTTGCCCGTGGTTTTGATTGTGCCTAGTTGACGATCGTTATGTCCGCTACGGTCCCGCCGAGGAGGCTCTGCCACGCCATGCCGTCGCGCGTGTCCTCGAAGTAGACGTCGACCCACGTGTTCGCGAGCGCGCCCCGGTCGAGGCACTCGTACACGCGGCCCGTCGGGTCGCCTGCGATGGTCAGCTTCGTGCCGAACGGCAGGTTGTAGCTGCAGGCCGCCGCGCCGGCGAATGCCGAGCCGCCGCTGGCCATGTGGTTGCAGAAGCCGCCACCGGGGCCCGTGCAACCATAGATGGTGATGCGGGCCCGCAGGACGGTGCCGGCCTCGTAGCCGCTCGCCGAACTCATCGTGTACGGCGCCGGCACGGCGACCGGCCGGGCGGCGGCGGCCGCCTCTTCAGCCGCGCGCGCGTCGGCGATGGCCTGCATCGCCTTCAGCGCCTCCTCGCGCTGGACCTCAGCCGCCGCGATGACGGCGGCTCCTACCTGGCCCGCCGGCGGAGCTGCGACGCTGTACGACTGCTCCCAGTTGCCCGCGACGCCCGCGGCCGCGCGCTCCTGGAGCGCCGGACCGAGCGACGGTGCGGGAGCCGCCGGCGCGCGCAAGCTGCTCGCGAGCGCCGTGAACGCCGGCAGCAACGCCGCGAGGGCGATGATCCCGGCGCCGATCAGAGTCGCGAGGGCCAGACGCCGGGGATGAACTCTCGCGCGGTGTTCTGCCGGCCGATCGCCGCGCCTGACGGCGTGATGGCGATCGGCTCCGGTGCAGGTGCGGCTTCGACGAAGGCTGGCGTCAGCCTCCGGTCGTTCGCGAACGCGAGGCCGACCGATGCGGCGGCGCCCGCCACCATCATCGTCGCCTTCGCGCCCGCCATGAAACCTCGGTAACTCAGATAGTCCCCCCTTCAACTCGTGACCCCGGGTCAGAATTTCAAGTGCGAGCCCACCGTGGGCGGGCGCTTGCGCCACCAGGACAAGGGGCACAAAGCGGGCGCATTATAACCCCGGTTTCGGCCGGATCAAGCGGGATCCGGTCGGGAAACACCCTGACCCTCGGTCTCTGGAAGCCCGCAAATGGGCGCTGTAATCTGTCAAGTTCCGAATCTGGCTCCGGCGCTCCCAGATTCGAAACGGCCCGATTGTGGAGAATTTAACAGGCGGGAGGCTTCAGACCGGGCCGTTTCGGGCGAAAACGGGCGCGGCGGCGCGCGCACGGCGAAGCGAAGCGAACGCGGTTGTTGGCTGCGTAGTGATCGCAGTTCCGGCGGAGGGTATTCCCTTACAGGCGCTCGAAGATGCTGGCGATGCCCTGGCCGCCGCCGATGCAGAGGCTGACGAGGCCGTACTTCGAGCCGCGACGCTCCATCTCGTGCATCAGCTTGACGGTGAGGACGGCGCCCGTCGCGCCGAGCGGGTGGCCGAGCGCGATTGCGCCGCCGTTCACGTTCACCTTGTCCGGATCGAGGCGCAGAACCGTGCTGCACGCCGCCGCGACGGAGGCGAACGCCTCGTTCAGCTCGATGAGGTCGATCTGGTCGATGGTCAGTCCAGCCTTCGCAAGCGCCTTCTGCACCGCCGGGATCGGGCCGGAGCCCATGATCGACGGGTCGACGCCGGCCTCGGCCCGCGCGACGAGGCGCAGGCGCGGCTTGACGCCGAGCTCGCGGGCGCGCGTGGCGCCCATCACCACCATGGCGGCGGCGCCGTCGTTGATGCCGCTGGCGTTGCCGGCGGTGACCATGCCGCCGTCCTTGAAGGCCGGCCGGAGCTTCGCGAGCGCCTCCATGCTCGTCATGCGGGGGTGCTCGTCGGTGTCGATGGTCACGGTCTCCTTGCCCTGCTTGACCTCGACCGGGACGATCTCGTCCTTGAATCGGCCGGCGGCGATGGCGGCGGCCGCCCGCTCCTGGGAGCGAAGCGCCACTTCGTCCTGCGCCTCGCGGGAGACTTCGTACTTCTCGGCCAGGTTCTCGGCGGTGATGCCCATGTGGGTCTTGCTGAAGGGGTCGCCGAGCAGGTGGAGAATGCCGTCCTCCGCCGTGCCGTTGCCCATGCGGTAGCCCGTGCGCGCCTGGCGAAGGTAGTACGGCATCATCGTCATGTTCTCGGCGCCGCCGGCGACGACGACGCTGGCGTCGCCGGTCTGGATGAAGCGGGCGGCCGTGTTGACCGCCTCGAGGCCGCTGCCGCAGATGCGGTTGACGGTCACGGCGGGCGTCTCGATGGGCATGCCGCCCTTCACCGCCGCGAAGCGGGAGATGTAGCCGTCCTCGGCGACCTGGCCGACGCAGCCGAGGATGACGTGGTCGACGTCGGCCGGCTTGATGCCGGCTCGCTCGACGGCGGCCTTGATGACGATCGCGCCGAGGTCGGAGGCCGAGAGGTTGGCGTACGCGCCCTGGAACCGGCCGATCGGCGTCCGCGCGCCGCTGACGATGACTACGTCTTCCATATCTGGATCTCCTGACGGCGCCGCGGCGGCGTCGAACTCGCGAGGGAACGGTGCCCGGGAGTATATGAAGGCCCCGGCCGGAGCGTCAACGCGGGTGGCCCAGCACTATCGACAGCAATCGCGCGGCCGCCGCGTCGCGGCTCGGTCTTTGCGACTCGCGAACTTCTTAACCGGCGCTTAGGTGGATCTCAGCGGGCGTTCAGGTGCGGCGGGGAAGATGACGAGCCGCGACGCCTGCGCAGACCCACTCTCGAGGAGATCGCCAATGTAAGGCCCATGGCGCGAGGAACGATCACCCAGCCACATTGACGCGAAGGGAGACACCGAGATGCACAAGTTACGCAACTGGTGGATCGGAGCGATCGGCGCCATCGCGCTCGTCGCAATCATCGGAGTCGGCATCGTGACGGCACAGACGCCGAGCCAAACGTCGCCGGCCGGCGGCACGCCAACGGCGAACGGTTCGACCAACAGCCAGACGTTCAAGTCGAACGAGGACCCGACCCACGAGGCGGGCGAAGGCGCCCAGCGTGAGGCCGATGAGGACGCCGGAAAGGCCTTCCCGGGCGGCGCCTTCAAGCCAAACGAAGACCCGCCGCACGAGGCCGGCGAGTCGGCCGCGCGTGAGGCGGCGGAGGATGCCGGCCAGGCGCCGGGAGCGCCGTCGGCTCCGAGTCAGAGCCCGACGCCGTCCGGCACGAACTAGACTGGATCGGAAGGACAATCCAGCGACGGGGGAGGGTCGTACAGCCTTCCCCGCCGCTAACGACGCGGGAAAGGCACAGCATGTTCGGCATCAAGACATTGATCTTCGGCGGCCTGCTCATCGTTGCGGCGATCGCGCTCGGCGCGGGCGTGTGGTGGTTCTTCATTCGCGACACGGCGCACCTCGCAACGACGGCGCCGGCTATCCCGTCCGACCTCGCGTCGGGAACGAGCGTCGCGACCACCGGCGGCGCCGGCTCCGGTCCCGCGGCGCAGACCGCGCAGGCGGCCGGGGTGCCGACGGTGGCGCCGGACGCCGGTTCGGGGAGCGGCGGACAAACATACACTGTGCTGTCCGATCGGAGCGAAGCCGCGTACTTCGCCGATGAGACGCTCGCATCCATCGGCCTACCTTCGACGGCGAAGGGATCCACCACGAAGATCAGCGGCACCTTCCATCTCACCGCCGATGGCATCGCGCTGGACTCGTCGCAGCCCTCCACGTTCACGGTCGACCTGACCGGCCTGACGAGCGACAAGAGCATGCGCGACCGTCGGGTGCAGAGCACGCTCGAGACGGGCACCTACCCGACGGCGACCTTCACGGCGGAGAGCGCGACGGGTTACGACCCCGGCATCGCGGCCGGGCAGGAACAGTCGTTGAAGCTGACTGGCATCCTCGACCTGCACGGCGTGAAGAAGGAAGTCACGTGGAACGTCAAGGCGCGGAAAGCCGGCACCGTCATCACCGCGTTGGCGACGGTCACGTTCCCGTTCGAGGATTTCAAGATGTCGCCGCCCAACATCGGCGGCTTCGTGTCCGTCCAGAACCAGATCACGTTGCAGGTCCAACTGATCGCGCAGGCAAGATAACCGCCATCGCATACACGGTAGCCAGCCCGCAATCAAGGAGTAGCCACATCTGGGATTGACCAGCGCAGCGCCTCATCTGCCACAATGTTTGCGTCAACACCAACTAGTTCTCGACCGGCAGAAAGGAATCGTCATGGCACAGCCAGTGGTCCACTTCGAGGTGCATGGCAAGGACGGGAAGAAGTCGCAGGAGTTCTACTCGAAGCTCTTCGGCTGGACCGTCGACAGCAACAACCCGATGAACTACGGCCTGGTCGCGGCCGCGGACGGCGGCATCGCCGGCGGCATCACGCAGTCCGATGCGGCGCCGATGGTCACGTTCTACGTCAACGTCCCCGACGTGGCCGCCGCCCTCAAGACGGCCGAGTCGCTCGGCGCGAAGACTGTGCTGCCGCCAACAGCAGTGCCCGGCGGCCCGGAGATCGCCCAGTTCGCCGACCCGGACGGCAACATCATCGGCCTGTCGAAGATGTAACGTGTCCGGCTCTTAGCGGCCCCGACCCGCGCCCGCTCTACGAGGAAAGGCGCTCGCCCGTCTCATGCGGTACGGCGCGTTACGCTATCGGCCATGAAGTTGTTCTTCAAGGCCGGCCGCGAGTGGCGAGTTCGGGCGTCGAGCGTACGAGGCCCGCGGGCCGCGAGCGTTGCCCTGGGCTGGCTCTGCGTGTGCGCGGCAGCGGGAGTCGCTTGCTCGGCGTCGTCGGGCCGGGACGCCACGCCTCCAGCAGCGGACACGCTGCGCGGTGCGGCGGTGGCCCATCACCTGCTCGTTGGCACGGCGGTGGACGGTCGCGCGCTTGCCGGCGAAAGCGACTACGCCGACGTGCTCGCGCGCGAGTACAACGCGGTCACCGCCGAGAACGTGATGAAGTGGGGTCTCATTCATCCCGAACGCGACCGCTACGATTTCGCGGCCGCAGACGCGCTCGTCGGGTTCGCCGAACAGCACAACATGACCGTCCGCGGCCACACCCTCGCGTGGCATTCGCAGAACCCGACGTGGCTGGATCAGGGCTCGTTCACGCGCGACGAGGCGGTAGGCATCCTGCACGACCACATCGCGACGGTCGTTGGCCGGTACCGCGGCCGCGTAACGCAGTGGGACGTTATCAATGAGGCTGTCGCCGACGATGGCACACTGCGCAACAACGTCTGGCTGAGGACGATCGGACCCAACTACCTAGACCTCGCATTCCAATTCGCACACGCCGCCGATCCTGACGCGCAGCTGTACTACAACGACTATTTCATTGAGAGTCAGGGGCCTAAGCAGAACGCCGTCTTCGCGCTCGTCACCGGTCTGCGGGCTCGAGGAGTACCGATCGACGGCGTCGGCTTCCAGACGCACATCGTCTCGGTGGAAGCGGCGCCGAGCGAGGCCGCTCTCGCTGCGTCGCTCGCGCGACTTGGCGACGCCGGGTTCGCCGTGGCGATCACCGAGCTAGACGTGGGCCTCGCTCTTCCGGCGGATCAAGGGCAGTTGCAGCGGCAGGCCGCGGTGTATCGATCTGCGCTGGCGGCCTGCCTGGCGACGCCGCGATGCGACACGTTCGTGACATGGGGGTTCACGGACCGGCACTCGTGGATTCCTGGCCACACACCGGGGCGAGGGGCGGCATTGCCCTTCGACGCGCAACTCCGCCCGAAGCCGGCGTACGAGGCTCTGATCGCGGAACTTCGTTGACCGACTGGCGTTGTTTCGGCCTCGTCGCCGAACAGGGGCACCGGCCGCTACCGGCCTTCGAAACGGGGCGGGCGCTTCTCGAGGAAGGCGCGCACGCCCTCGGCGCGGTCGCGCGTCGTCTGGAGGATCACGGTGAGGTCGGTCTCGTAGCGCAGCGCCTGTTCGAGCGGCATGTCGAGGCCGCGGTTGATCGCCTCCTTGGCATAGCGGAGCGCCAGCGGGCCGCGCGACGCCATCGTGCGCGCGAGGCGCTCGGCCGCGGCTCGCGCTTCGCCACGCGGTGCGACGCGGTTGACGAGCCCGCATGCCAGCGCGGCGGCGGCATCGAGTGATTGGCCGAGCAGGATCATCTCGGCCGCTTTCGCGCGGCCGACGAGTCGCGGCAGGCGCTGCGTGCCGCCGCCGCAGGGCACCGACGCCCTCGGCCAGGCCGGGCATCGCAAACGTTGCATCGGCCGACGCGATGCGCACGTCGCACGCCAGCGCCAGCTCGAGGCCCGCGCCCGACCGCGTCGCCTTCGATGAGCGCGATGACGGGCTGGGCCATCAGCTCCAGACAGCGGAACGGCAGTTGGCCGTCTGACGGCGCACGGCGACGGCATCGATGGCGCGCGCGCCGGCGGAGAACGCCTCGCCAGCGGCGCTGAGCAGCACGACTGAGACCCTGTCATCGTCGTGCAGCATCGCCGCCGCGGCGTCGAGTTCGGCGAGGAACGGTTGGTCAATGGGGTTTCGGCCGGCCGGGCGATTCAGCCGAATCTCGGCGACCGGGCCATGCCTCGAAATGACTATGGTGTCGAATCGCATCGGCGTGATCATAACAGAGGGCCGACAGCGCCGGCGATGGCGCGAGCCGACACTACAGGAGATGCGGCATGGTACTGCAAGAGGTCGAGGCGGTGCGGGTGCGGGCCGCCGGGAGGCTCGAGGGTAAGTCGGCGATCGTCACGGGCGGCGGGTCGGGCATCGGCCGCGCGAGCGCGCTGCTGTTCGCGCGCGAGGGCGCGAGCGTCATCGTGTCGGACTGGCACGCCGAGAGCGGCGCGGCCGTCGCGCAGGAGATCGTCGCCGACGGCGGCACGGCGTCGTTCGTCGCCGCCGACGTGTCGAAGGAAGACGACGTGCGCAGCCTGATCGCGACGGCCGTGCGCACCTACGGACAGCTGGACGTCCTCTTTAACAACGCGGGCATCGAGGGGACGATGAACCAGCCGACCGGCGAGGCATCACTCGACGCCTGGAACCAGGTCATCGCCGTCAACCTCACGGGCACATTCCTGGGCTGCCGCTACGCGATCCCGGAGATGCTGAAGACAGGCGGCGGCTCGATCGTGAACAATGCGTCCGTGGCCGGGCTCGTGGGATTTGCCGGCATTCCCGCGTACGCGGCGTCGAAGGGCGGCGTCGTACAGTTGACGAGGACGGCCGCGCTGGAGTATGCCACTCAGAGGATCCGCGTGAACGCCGTCTGCCCGGGTATCATCGACACACCGATGGTGCGGCGCTCGGCGCCGGACGAGGCGTCGCGGGCGGCATTCGCTCAGACCGAGCCGGTGGGACGGCTGGGCCTGCCGGAAGAGGTCGCCGCGCTGGCGCTCTTCCTCGCGAGCGACGAGGCGTCGTTCGTGACGGGTGCGGTGATCCCGGTGGACGGCGGCTTCGTAGCCCGATAGGAGCACCCGATGAAGATTCTGGCGACGTTCGACGGATCGAAGTTCTCGGAGGCGACGCTTGCCCAACTGGCGATGATGGCGGACCTTCCGACGGCCGAGTTCATCTTCCTCGGCGTCGCGGACCTGCCGCAGGGACGGCTCCAGCACGCGCCTGCCGAGCGGTCAGCGGAGGTCCTGCCGACGGCCAACGCCGTGCTCGTCGACGCGCCGGAGCCGAAGTGGGCCGAGAACAAGGGCCAGGCGGTCGAACGGCGGCGGGCGCAGCTCAACGACTACCTTCAGGACCTCGCCGCGAAGCTGCCGAAGGGCACCCAGATCAAGATCAAGACGGAGATCTCCGACGATGCGGCAGCGTCCATCATCGACTGCGCGACGCGCAACGCGACCGACGTCATCGTCATGGCCACGCACAGCCGAGGCCCGCTCGCGCAGGCGCTGCTCGGCTCGACGACGGCGAGCGTCGTGCGGTCGGGTGTCGCGCCGGTGCTGCTGGTGCACCCGAAGTAGGCAGCGCGGGCGTAGGCGACTTGATGTCTGACCAGGACCGACTGGCGAACCGCTACTCCGTCGGCACGAATTGGCGGTCCGGCGACGAGAAGACGATGAGTGTGCGCACGGGCGCGGCGCTGTTGTTGACCAGACGGTGTGGCGCGCCGCGCGGCACGACGATCACGTCGCCCGCGCTGAGATGGGCGAGTTGCTCGCCGAGCGTGTGGTCGATGACGCCCTCCAGGACGTAGACGACCTCCTCGCAGTTCGGGTGCGTGTGCTCGACGTTGCCCTGACCCGGCGCCCACGTCGCCAACGCGAGTGTCTGTTCCGCGCCGGGCGGGTCGCCCTCACGCACGACCCACTCGACGCTGCCCCACGCCGTCGTCTCGGCGCGGGAGCCAGCGTCGCGCTTGATCTGCCGCTCGATGGGAGGAATGTCCACGTTTGGATTTCTCCTCAGCGCACGATACCTCAGCCGCGCTTGACGGCATGCGGCGGACTGGGTAGGTGTGAGAGTACAGCACAGTACAACCTACTCCATCTCAAAGGAGCGCAGCATGGCTGACGACCAGGTGACGATCAAACCTCGCGACAATGGCCCCTACCTCGTGCAGGGCCCCGTCAAGCTTATCGACGTCGACGGCAACGAGTTCCAGCTGACGGGCGAGACCATCGCCCTGTGCCGCTGCGGCCACTCGTCGACGAAGCCGTTCTGCGACGGCACGCACAAGAAGGTCGAGTTCCAGAGCGTCGTGCGGGCGGGCTCGGTCGAGTCAGCGGCCGGCTAGCGGCGCGCGGGCTGAGAACCCGCGCGACCATTTGCTCGCTACACCCGCCTGAGCATGCGGCCGGCGCGCGCGTCGGTCTGGCGGCGCTGGTCTACCGCGACGGCACCGTTGACGAGCACGTACTCGATGCCGGCGGGGTACTGGCGCGGTTCGGCGTACGTCGCGACGTCTGCGATCGTCTCCGGATTGAACACGACGACGTCGGCGAAGGCGCCGGGCCGCAGCTCGCCGCGGTCCTTGAGCAGGTGCTTGCGCGCCGGCAGCGACGTCATCTTGCGCACGGCGTCCTCGAGCGTGATGACGTGCTCCTCGCGCACGTAGCGCTGGATCGTCCGCGCCATGGTGCCGTAGAGGCGCGGGTGCGGCTTCCCCTCCGACGGCAGGCCGTCCGAGCCGATCATCGCGTGGTCGTCGGCGACGACGCGGCGCACGTCCTCCTCGTCCATGATGAACATGATGACGCTCGGCGAGTTCTCCTCGTCGTGCAGGATCTTGACGATGGCGTCGCTGACGGACATGCCGAGTTCGCGCGCGATGTCGGCGATGTACTTGCCCTCGTACTTCTCGTGCTCGTACTTGACGCTGGCGATGATCGACGGCATCGCCTCGAACACCGGCCCGCGGCCGATGCGGAACATCGCCGCCAGCGAGGACGACGACGCGGTGTACGGGTAGACGTCGACGTCGACGTTCGATGCCGCGCGCCCGCGCCTCGGCGATGAAGCGCAGCGAGTCCTTCGTCAGCCCCTTGACGTGCGGGCCCGCCGCCTTGTGGTGCGAGATCTGCACCGGGCAGCCCGCGGCTTCGCCGATCGTGATCGCCTCGGCGACGGCGGCGAGCACGCCGTCGCCCTCGTTGCGGATGTGGCTGGTGTAGATGCCGCCGTAGCGCGCGACGACCTTCGCCAGCTCGATCAGCTCCGGCGTCTCGCGCGTTGCTCCCCGGCAGGTACACGAGCCCCGACGACATGCCGATGGCGCCGGCGCGCATGCCCTCATCGACCAGCTCGCGCATCTGCTGCAGCTCGGCGTCGGACGGCGGCTCCTTGCTGAGGCCGACGACGTTGTAGCGCACGACGCCGTGCGGCACGTACGCCGCGACGTTGCACGCGGGGTGCGCCTCATCGACGGCGGCGAAGAACTCGGCGGTTGTGCTCCATGCCAGGCTCGAGTCGCCGAGGATCGGCGCGAAGCCGGCAGGGTAGAACTGGCGGAATGCGTCGTTGGCCGGCGCCACGCCGGCGCCGCAGTTGCCGGCGACGTCGGTCGTGACGCCCTGCATGATCTTGAAGTCGACGCGCGGGTCGCGCACGACCGCCGCGTCGTCGTGCGTGTGCACGTCGATGAACCCCGGCGCCACGGCGAGGCCGCGCGCGTCGATCTCGCGCGTCGCTGTGCCCGTTGCCAGCGCCCACCACCTCGATACGGTCGCCGGCGATCGCGACGTCGGCCGCCCGGCCGGGCGCGCCAGTGCCATCGATAACGTTGCCGTTGCGGATGATCAGGTCGTAGTCGGGCATCGGGTCCTCGATTCGCTCAGTGGTGTGTTCGCGGAAACGCAGAGGCAGTCGATCGTGATCTTCGGCTCGTGGAGTGTCGCGTGCTCGACCGCCACGTCGACGAACCCGGCGTACTCGAACAGCGCCGCGAGCTCGTCCGGCTGATAGAACGCGTAGTGCGCGATCGCGTGGTCGTCCAGGAACGAGAACGTCGTGTCCTTCTCGCCCTCGCCGGTGAAGAAGCGTCGTCTCGACGAGCGCGCCGGGCCGCAGCAGGCGGCGCAGCTCGTGCAGCGTCGACGCCAGCTCGCGCTTCGTCAGGTGGATGAGCGCGAACGACGAGTGCGCCCCGGCGAACGACGCCGCGCGGAACGGCAGCGCGCGCACGTCGCCGAGCACGAGGTCGCGGCCGGCGGCGCGGCGCCGCGCGGCGGCGATCATGGCAGGCGAGCTGTCGATGCCGACGCCGCGCTCGAACAGCGCCAGTTCGAAGCCGGGGCCGCACGCCAGGTCGAGGATGCGGCCATCGACGCTTGCGGCGAGGCGCTGCGCGCGCGGCCAGCCCGGCGAGCTCGTCTTCGGGCCGTACGCCTCTTCGTACCGGTCGGCGATGATCGCCCAGACGTCGCCGCTCGCTGGCACTCGCACTCCTGCTCGCATCGTCGCGATGCGCTACGCGACGTCGACCGGCTGGCCCAGGCGTCGCCGACTCGTAGATCGCATCGACGACCTGGTGCGCGTAGACGCGCGACGTCGAAGTCGAGCCAGCTCGGGCGATCTTCGCTCACCGCCTTGAGGAACGTGTAGTCCTCGAGCAGGTACGCCTGGCCGAGGTCGTGCGGCATCACCGTCTCGCGCAGGCGCGGCTCGGTCACGCCGGCGCTCTTCGAGGAAGCGCTCGATCACCTCCTCGGACGGGATGTCGGTGCGCTTGCCCTCGGTGTTCGTCTCGCAGCGGATGGCGCCGGCGTAGTCGTCGTCCTCCCAGCTGTACTGCGCGTTCTCGCACGTCACGCTCATGCGGCGGCTGCTGCCGCGATGCAGCACGTTGTGCCAGATCGAGGTGTGGCTGACGACGGTGCCGCCCTCGAACTCGATGATCGCGCTGCTCAGGTCCTCGACACCCTCGCGCTCGAAGAAGTGGCGCGTGACGCCGTACACGCGCCGCACGCGGCCGAAGTACGAGATCAGGATGTCGACGTCGTGGATCGCGTGCTCGAGCAGCGTGCCGGCGCCGACGTAGCGCGCGTCGCCGCGCCAGGTGCTCGCGTAGTGGCCCTGGATCGGGAAGAACTGGTCGTCGATCATCACGCACGTCATCGGCCGGCCGGACGCCGGGTCGTTGATCAGGTCGCGCGTCACGCTGATCACCGGCGAGAAGCGCATCACGAGGCCGACCTGGTGCGTGACGCCGGCGGCCTTCGCCGCGTCGCGGATCACGCCGGCGTCGTGCGCGTTGAACGCGAGCGGCTTCTCGCAGAACACCGCCTTGCCGAGCGCGAGCGCCCGCGTCGCCAGCTCGACGTGGTTGAAGGTCGGCGTGCAGATGTAGACGGTGTTGATCTCCGGGGAGTCGATCAGCTCGTGCGCGTCGGCCGTGGCGATGCGGGCGCCGGAGACCTTCGCGTACTGCGCGCGCCGCTCGTCGTCCAGTCTCGGCGATGCCGACGAACTCGCCGTCGATGAGGCCCGACTTGAGCAAGAAGTGGGTCGTCTTGCCGTGCGCGGCGCCCATCACCCCCGCGCCAATCACCCCGATCTTCGGACGCATGCCGCCGCTCCTTTCGCAGACGCAAGCGTAACGGTAGCGCGGGAGATGTGCGAGGGCAGTCGCCGCGATTGCAGCATCGTAGCGCGGGCTTGTCAGCCCGCGACGGTGCACGTCGATGGCGGGCGGGGACGGTTAGCGGCCGGCGGGGACCTCGCGGGCGCAGCAGAGCGCGCGGGAGATGCTCGCGGAGCGCGGCGGAGAGGCGCTCGAACAGCACGTTGATGTCGATCTGCTTGAGCAGCCACTCGTGCGCGCCGGCCTCGCGCCAGCGGCGCCAGTCGTCCGCATCGAAGAACGAGGTGTGCACGACGACGAGCGGGCGAGCCTCGTCCGGCAGGCTGGCCAGCGCGCTGATGGCCGCGGCTCCGGCGTCGTCGCGGCGGCGGGCGTCGATCAGCGCGGCGTCCGGCCGCAGCTCCTCGACCAGCCGCCGGCCCTCATTCGGGTCGGGCGTGGCGCCGACCACGGCGATGCGCGCATCCGCATCGAGCCGCCGCACGAGGGCCTCGCGGGCGCAGTCGTGGTCGTCGATGAGGACGAGCTTCAGGGCCTGATCCGAGCCTTGCTGCTGCATGTGCTGATGCTATCGTCCGGCCCCGGAGGCCGTGACGGGCCGAACGTCGGGAAATGGCGCGGCGGATGGCCTATGCGAAGTAATTGGCCCTGCGCCAAGTTCCCGCCAAAGCTCCCGTCGCCCATTTGACGCTGCCAACGCCACGGACGATGATTGCTCCGTGTTGCCGGCCGGACGCCGGCCGAGAAGGAGGAAGCCCCCGATGATTCACGCACCCCGCAGATGGAAACTCGCGCTGTTCGCGCTGGCCGGCGCCGCACTCTTCGCGGCGGCCGCCTGCGGCGGCGGCACGAGCAGCGCCGACAAGACCGCGACGGCGGGCGCCAAGCCGGCCGGCACCTCGGCCGCGACGAAGGCCGCCGGCACGGCGACGTCCGCGAGCGCCGCCAAGGTCGACGTCTCCGGCGTCGACGAGCTGAAGGACGGCTCGCTCGACATCGGCTCCGACATCGCGTACGCGCCGATCGAGTTCCTCGACGAGAAGACGAACCAGCCGGTCGGACTCGACGTCGACGTCGCCAACGCGCTCGCCGACGTGCATGGGCGTCAAGGCGAAGTTCAACAACAGCGCGTTCGACGGCCTGCTCGCCGCGCTCGACGCCAAGCGCTTCGACGCGCTCATGTCGGCGATGACGGCGAGCGACGAGCGGAAGAAGACGGTCGACTTCGTCGAGTACTTCAACGCCGGCTCGGGGATCATCGTCAGCAAGGGCAACCCGAAGGCGATCAAGAGCGCCGACGACCTGTGCGGCCTGAAGGTGGCCACGCAGGAAGGCACGACGCAGGTCGACTTCCTCGTCGGGCCCGTGGACGACCCGGGCGGCCAGGACAAGAAGTGCAAGGACGCCGGCAAGGGCGGCATCACCGTGCTGAAGTTCGGGACGGACCCGGAGGCCGTGCAGGCGCTCGTCGCCGGCCAGGCCGATGCCGAGATGGCGGACTTCCCGGTGGCGGCGTACTCCGCCACGCAGAGCAAGGGCGCGCTCGAGATCGTGCCGAACCAGATCGAGCCGTCGCCGTACGGCATCGCCGTGCGCAAGTCGAGCACGGCGCTGAGCACCGCGCTCACGAAGGCGCTCGCCGAGATCAAGAAGAGCGGCAAGTACGACGAGATCCTGAAGAAGTGGAACCTGGAGGCCGGGAAGCTCCCGTAGCCTGACGTTCGAAGGAATGGATGTGAAGAGCCCCCGGCGAGAACGGGGGCTCTTCCCTCACCTGAATCATGCACGCAGACCAGTTCGCGATCCTGCTCTCGTTCGACGTCGGCATCGTCCGCGATTACCTGTTCAGGGACATCGTCGTCGAGGCGGCGCGGCGGACGCTCGTCATCTCGGTCGTCGCGCAGGCGCTGGGCGTGCTGCTCGGCATCCTCGCGGCCGTCGCGCGCAACCTGCGGATCCCCGTCGCGTCGCAGCTGGCGAGCATCTACGTCTGGTTCTTCCGCGGCACGCCGCTGCTGCTGCAGTTGTTGTTCTGGTTCGTCGCCGTGCCGCAGCTCGCGCCCGGCGACTTCAACATCGGGCCGTTCGCGTACCACCACAGCTGGTTCCTCTTCTCGCCGTTCGAGGCAGCGCTCATCGGCCTGTCGCTCAACGAGGGCGCGTACATGGCCGAGATCGTGCGCGCCGGCATCGAGTCGATCGAGGGCGGGCAGATGGACGCGTCGAAGGCGCTCGGCATGACGAACCTGCAGGCGATGCGGCTCGTCATCCTGCCGCAGGCGGTGCGCGTCATCGTGCCGCCGACGGGCAACGAGTTCATCGCGATGCTCAAGAACTCGTCGCTCGCGTCCGTCGTCTCGTATCCGGAGCTGCTGTTCGTGGTGCGAGGGCAGTACGCGCGCAACTACAAGACGCTGGAGTTGGTGACCGTCGCGGGCATCTGGTACCTCTTCTTCACGTCGGTGTTCAGCGTGCTGCAGGCCGAGCTGGAGGCGCGCCTGCGCCCCGAGGAGGAGCGCAAGGGGCTGATGGCGATCCTCGGCCGCGCGCTCACGCCGCCGGGCGACTGGACCGGCTCGACGGGAGATCGTCGATGAGCGACGCGATGGTGCGCATCGAGGACGTGCACAAGCGCTTCGGCCGCAACGAGGTGCTGAAGGGCGTGACGTTCGACGTCGCGCGCGGCGAGGTCGTCGTCATCCTCGGGCCGAGCGGCTCCGGCAAGAGCACGCTGCTGCGGCTGATCAGCCACCTCGACGAGCTGGACCGCGGCCGCATCTACGTCGACGGGCGGCTCGTCGGCTACGAGGAGCGCGGCGGCAAGCTGCACCGGCTCAGCGACCGGGCGGCATCGCTCGCGCGCGCGAACGTCGGCATGGTGTTCCAGCGGTTCAACCTCTTCCCGCACCTCGATGCGCTCGGCAACGTCAGCTGCGCGCCGGTCAACGTCAAGGGCGTGTCGAAGAGGCAGGCGAACGAGCGCGGGACCGAGCTGCTCAAGCAGGTCGGCCTCGGCGAGAAGCTGCACGCGTACCCGGCGCAGCTCTCCGGCGGCCAGCAGCAGCGCGTCGCCATCGCCCGCGCGTTGGCGATGGAGCCGAAGGTGATGCTGTTCGACGAGGCGACGTCGGCGCTCGACCCGGAGCTGGTGGGCGAGGTGCTGGAGGTGATGAAGTCGCTCGCGCGCGGCGGCATGACGATGATCGTCGTGACGCACGAGATGGGCTTCGCGCGCGAGGCCGCCGACCGCGTCATGCTCATGGACGGCGGCGTCGTCGTCGAGTCGAACACGCCGGCCGAGTTCTTCGACCACCCGCAGCACGAGCGCACGCGGTCGTTCCTGTCGAAGATCTTGTAGGTTCTACGTCCCCAGCAGTGAGTAGCCGCCGTCGACCAGCAGCACCTGGCCGATGATCATCGTCGCGTTCGATGACGCGAGGAACGCGACCGCGGCGGCGACGTCCTCCGGGTGGACGTGGCGGCCGGCGGGCACCTTCGACTGGTACTCACCGACGAGGGCGCTGTCGAGCATTCGCACTCCGTCGGTGCCCTCGACCAGCCCCGCCGAGACGCCGTTGACGCGGATGCCGCGCGGCGCCAGCTCGACGGCCAGGTATTTCGTCAGCGATTCGAGCGCGCCCTTCGAGACGCCGACGGGGGCGTACTTCGGCAGGTAGCGGTCCGAGCCGGGGCTCAGCATGTTGATGATGGCGCCGCCGGCCGGCATCAGCGGCGCGACGGCCTGCGTCGCGAACCACGGCCCGAAGACGTTGACGTCCATCGTGTGCTTGAGGTGCTTGGGCAGCGAGTCGATCGCCGCG
Source organism: uncultured Chloroflexia bacterium (assembly GCA_963840385.1). GTDB lineage: Bacteria > Chloroflexota > Dehalococcoidia > DSTF01 > JACRBR01 > CAYJMJ01. The sequence continues at coordinate 215,827 of CAWIYS010000008.1, forward strand.
CGCGGCCGCTCGAGCCCGCGCGCGGCGCTGTTGACGAGGATGTCGATGTGGCCGAAGCGCTCGCCGACCGCCTTCACCATCGCGAAGACGTCGTCGCGGTGGCCGATGTCGCAGCGGTACGCCTCGGCCGCGACGCCGAGCGCGCGCAGCTCGGCGACGGCCGCATCGGCGTGCCTCGACGCTGCGGGAGTAGTTGACGGCGACGGCTGCGCCGCTCGCGCGCGAGCCGCAGCGCGATCGCCAGCCCGATGCCGCGCGTGCCGCCGGTGATCAGCGCCACCTTGCCTTCGAATTCGCCCATCGGAGCCACGTCCTTCGCTCGTTCCGGCCACGACCGGCGCGCGCCTCGCCGACACGCTGACTGTAGCGGACGCCGCGCGTTTCCGCCTATGCTCGTACATGGCACTCGAAGGACGCACGGCACTGGTCACGGGCGCGGGCGGCGACGGCATCGGCCGCGCCATCGCGCTGGCGCTCGCCCGCGACGGCGCCGACGTGGCGCTCAACTGGCATCGGAAGCGCGACGGCGCCGAGCGGACCGCCGGCGCGATCGAGGCGATCGGGCGGCGCGCGCTGCTCATCGACGCCGACGTCGCCGACGCGACATCCGTCGACGCGCTGGTGCGGACGGCGGCGGAGCAGCTCGGCCAAGTCGACATCCTGATCAACAACGCCGGCGGCCCGTGGAAGCCGCAGGACGTGACGGAGATCGAGCCCGGCGCACCTGCGGCGAGTCCTGGCGATGGAGATCGAGGCGACGTACTACCTGCTGCGGGCGGTGCTGCCGGGCATGCGGGCGCGCGGCTGGGGCCGCGTGATCAGCATCGGCGGGCACGGCGCCGACGACTGGCGCTTCGGCCCGCCTGAGGCGCCGCTCGACTATCCGCTCGGCAAGGCGGCGCGCCACTGGCTGACGCGCACGCTCGCTCCGCGCGAGTTCGGCCGCGGCATCACGATCAACGCCATCGCCCCCGGCCCGACGCCGCGCGTCACGTTCGACGAAGCGATGGCGGCGCTGCGCGGCACGCGTCCGCCGCGACCGGCAGCACGCCGAGCGCCATCGCCGAGATCGCGGCGTTCCTCTGCTCGGACGCGGCGTCGCGCATCACCGGCGCGGTGATCCCGGTGCCGGGGGAGCAGGCGGTATAAATGGGCATAGATCAGTTCTGCTAACTCGTGGTTCGATCCTCCGCGCCGCCATCGGCTGAACGAACCGTTACGACTCAGCTTCGTCAGCGCCGTTGGATTCTCCCTCTTTGGCATCTCCTGCCTCAGCTGCTGCTTGCTGGAGGGCCTTTCTCTGTGGCTCACGGATGCCTTGTTCGACATAGTCCTCGATCCTTTCGTCAGCGACGACACGCACAGCCAGCTCATCGCGAACTAACCCATCGTGAAGCTCTTCGAGCTTCTTTCGCAGCTCATCATTGATGCTCGGTGGATTGTCCGATGCGATACGAGAGTACACACATGTCCGTCTCGTGCCCCACGTACGGGTCGACTTCCGCTGCCTTCGTTCGCTTCATAAGTCAAGAGTGCGGCGCGACCTACGGGCCAACTTCGCTCGAATTTCGCCCGCATGAACACGGCAGCCGCGTGGGTGGAACCGCTGCCGATGGCCGCGAAACCGATCGCGTCGTGGCACGTCGGTTCGCCCGGGTCGTCCACGCGCCAAATGTGTGCTCCTAGATGGTCAACCCCTGTAATGATGGCAGCATCTTCGAGCTGCCAGCGTCGTTAGCTCGTCCTCAATCCGCTCCACGCGTTCGCGAGGCTGCGACGCCGTAGGTGTCCAAGGACAGTCCTAGCGGAGCGAGCAGATAACGCTCGGCGCTGACCTCTGCGATAATCGCGGAACGCTTCCGCATGCGCATGCGCGATTTGCGCTTACCGACGTGGTACCGTAGGGCGAGCGGCACGACGTTCCGGAGGGCTTCAATGCAGATCGCCAGATTCTCGGAAGCGTCCCCGGCTATCAGCGCAAGGATGTCGTTAGAGAAGTGGTACCACTTCGTTTGATACGGCTCGTACGTGAAGTTGCCTGCCGTGTACTTTCGATCTGATGCCACGACAACAAGCGGGAAATCCGTGCCGTCTGGCGAGCTTCTCGTGGCACATCGCTGCTATGCAGATCGTCATTGACGCACCTCACTTGGCGAAGACTGATCGCCGTTTTCAGCTGCGCCGCCGCGCGCTCAGAACACGTCCGGCGATTCGTCGATGAACTCCCACGGGATGCCGGCGTGCTCGCCGAGGCGTTCGCCGAGGGCGCGGATGCCGGGCGCCTCGGTGGCGTAGTGCGTGCCGAGGAGGAGGTTCGTGCCGCACTCCTTCGCGAACATGCGGGTGAACATGGTGCCCTCGCCGGTCACGTAGGTGTCGCAGCCGAGTGCGCGGGCCGCGTCGACGTCTTTGGTGTCGCCGCCGCCGCCGGGCACGATGGCGACGCGCCCGAACGACTTCGCGTGCTCGTGCGCCTCGACCTGCACGCCGAGCTGGCGCTGCGCGCGCGCGATCAGGTCGGCAAACGAGCCGTCGCAGCGGCCGAACACGCCGGCGTGGCCCGCCGTGGTACTCCATAAACGTGCCCTCGACCGTCACGCCGAGCAGTTCGGCGAGCACCCAGCCGTTACCGATGCGGGGCGCGCAGTCGAGCGAGGCGTGCGCGCCGTACAGGGACAGGTTGGCGGCCGCGAGCGCGGCGAACTTCTCGTCGCGGAGGTGGAGGTCGGTCTCCCGCCATGACGTGTGGTGGACAATGAGCAGGTTGGCGCCGCACCGCGCCGCGCCGAGCAGCGTCGTCAGCGACGTGTTGACCGCCACCGCGAACTTCGAGACGCCGTCGCCTGCAGGAGACGCGTAGAGCAGCCCGTTCGAATCGGGCTCGGACGCGGCGTACGTCGCGACGTCGAGCTGCTCGTCGAGCCACCGGCACATCTCGGCGAGGGAGGCGTTCGCGTGCATGCCGTGAGTGTAGTGGATGGACGTGGGGCGAGGTGACGGAGCGATGTCTCCGGCCGGCGCGCTGACAGCTGTTAGCGGAGAGCTGACAGCTTCCTCAGGTCTTGACGAAGCGCTCGACGTCGACGACGAAGACGATGGCGCCGCCGACGCGCACCTCGATCGGCTCCTGCAGCACTGAGCCTTCGCCGAAGAACGGCAGCGTCTGCACGGGGACGTACTCGGTGCGGGCGTAGCACTCGGCGCGCACCATGGAGATGATGCCGTCGACCTCGTTGGCCTCGACGCCGGAGAGGATGGTAGCGTTGCCCTTGCGGAGGAAGCCGCCGGTGCTGCTGACCTTCGTGGCCGGGTATCCCTGTTCGATGAGCTTCCGGGTGAGCTTTTCGGCGTCGGGGTCGGACGCGATGATGATGACGAGCTTGAGCTGACCGTCTACCTGGCCGTCGTCCAATGATCCTCCCTCGTCTGCGCCCGTCGGCATCGTATGGCGGTGGCTGCGGGCTGTCAACGACGGCGGATCGGCGGCATCCGGGGTAGGTTCTAGCGATTTCGGCCGGTACCCTGTGGCCTGATCCCCGAGTCATCGCCCATCCAGGGCGGGAGGTTCAACGTGAGCGACGCCGTCACCGACCCGAAATCCCGCGTCGACATGGAGACGCTGGTCTCGCTCTGCAAGCGGCGCGGGTTCGTCTTCCAGAGCAGCGAGATCTACGGCGGCCTGCAGGGCGCCTGGGACTACGGCCCGCTCGGCGTCGAGATGACGAACAACATCAAGCGCGCCTGGTGGCGGGCGATGGTGCAGGAGCGCGACGACATCGCCGGCATCGACGCGGCGATCCTCATGCACCCCGACGTCTGGCGCGCCAGCGGCCACGTCGAGACGTTCACCGACCCGATGGTCGACTGCCGCAGCTGCCAGGGCCGCTTTCGCGCCGACGAGCTGGACTCGGACGTCTGCCCGACCTGCGGGCAGAAGGGCCAGTTCACCGAGCCGCGCATGTTCAACCTGATGCTGCAGACGTTCCTGGGGCCCGTGGAGAACGACGCGGCCCGGGTGTACCTTCGGCCGGAGACGGCGCAGGGCATCTTCGTCAACTTCGAGAACGTGCAGGCGACGACGCGCAAGAAGCTGCCGTTCGGCATCGCCCAGATCGGCAAGTCGTTCCGCAACGAGATCACGCCGCGCAACTTCATCTTCCGCGTCCGCGAGCTCGAGCAGATGGAGATGGAGTACTTCTGCCGGCCGGAGGACTCGGTGCGCCTGCACGGCGAGTGGATCGAGGAGCGCCGCCGCTGGTACGAGCGCTTCGGGATGAAGATGGAGCACCTGCGCGTGCGCGCGCACGAGAAGGAGGAGCTGTCGCACTACTCGCAGGCGACGTCGGACTTCGAGTACCTGTTCCCGATCGGCTGGGCCGAGCTGGAGGGCGTGGCGCATCGCGGCGACTACGACCTGACGCAGCACGCGAAGCACAGCGGCAAGGCGTTGACCTACTTCGACGAGGAGCGCGGCGAGCACATCGTGCCGCACGTCGTCGAGCCGGCGCTCGGCGTCGGCCGCTGCATGCTGGCGTTCCTCGCCGACGCATACGACGAGGAGATCGACGAGAAGGGCGAGAAGCGCGTCGTGCTGCACCTGCATCCCGCGATCGCGCCGATCAAGGTGGCGGTGCTGCCGCTCAGCCGCAACGAGAAGCTGACGCCGACCGCGCGCGACGTGCTACGCACGCCTGCGCAAGCACTGGATGACGCAGTACGACGACGCGCAGAGCATCGGCCGCCGCTACCGCCGCCAGGACGAGATCGGCACGCCGCTGTGCGTCACGGTCGACTTCCAGACGGTCGAAGAGGACCAGGCGGTGACGATCCGCGAGCGCGACAGCATGGCGCAGGTCCGCGTGCCCATCGAGGGGTTGGTGGACGCGCTGCGCGAGCGGCTGGTCGACGTGGTGCTAGCGACCCTCACGTCGGCTGCTCGGCGCCAAGGGCGATGCCGCAGTGGCCGCAGTGCTTCGCGCCGGCGGGCGGTAGCGGGACGCCGCAGCCGGGGCACTCAGTCGCGAGGCGGGTGTCGCAGTGGGCGCAGAACTGCCAGTCGGGCTCGAGCTTGCCGCGGCACTTCGTGCACTCGCCGTCGAGCGTGCGGAACGCGAGCGCGATGCGCTCCAGGTGCTGCCACTTGTCTTCGGAAGGCTGCTCGCTCATGGTTGCGCCTCCTGCGGTGGATACGCCGACAGCATCGCACGCCGAGAGGCGGCGCCGGTAGAGCCGGAGGCTGCACGTCACCCGATGCCGTTGCCGAGGACGCCGGCCGAGCGCAGGCGCTCGATGCACGCGTCGTCGTAGCCAAGCTCGCGCAGCACGTCGTCCGTGTGCTCGCCGAGCGTCGGGCGACGGGCCCTGCACCTCCAGCGGCGTCTCGCTCATCTGGATCATCGGGCCGTGCATGCGCACCGGGCCCATGATCGGGTGGTCGACCGTCGTCACGAAGTCGTTCTCGAGCACCTGCGGGTCCTCGAGCAACTCCTCCGTGAACTTCAGCGGCCCCGCCGGCACGCCGGCGCCGTCGAGCACGCGCAGCCACTCGTCGGTCGTGCGCGCGATGAAGATGGCCTCGGCGCGCGCGACGAGGTCCTCGCCGAACGCGCGCACCTCGGGGTCGTTCGGGTCGGCGTCCTCCGGCGGCCGGCCGATGCGCCAGTCTTCGAGCCCGATCGCGCCGAGCAGCTTGCGTCGCAGCGGCGTGCTGAGGCAGCCGACCGCGACGAATCCGTCGGCGGTCTTGTAGCAGCGGTAGTAGATGTTGCCGACGACCGGCCGCACGTCGGCCATCACCTCGACCTGCTCCTTGTAATGGCTTCCGTTGCGCCGCATCTGCTGCACGCGCTCGATCGCCGTGTGGCGCTGCTCGGAGTCGGTCGCCTCGATCGACATGAAGCGCGTGTTCTGGATCGCCAGCGCGCTCGCCATCAGCGTCGTGCTGATGCACTGCCCGTGGCCGCGCCGCTCGCGCGCGTACAGCGCGGCGCAGATGCCCCAGGCGATGGCGATGCCCGGTCGACAGGTCGGCCGACGGCAGCGTGTTGACGAGCGGAACCCCGTTATCATGCTTGCCCTCGACCGACATCAGCCCGGTGACCGCCTGGGCGATGAGGTCGTAGCCGGGCCGGTGCGAGAACGGGCCGCGGCGGCCGAACGCCGTGTTGTCGCAGTAGATGAGGCGCGGGTTATCGGCGGAGAGCGTCGCGTAGTCGATGCCGAGCTTGGCCGCCACGTCGGGGCGGTAGTTGATGATGACGACGTCGGACCGCTTGGCGAGCTGCTGCGCGATCTGCGTCCCTCGGGCGCCGTCAGGTCGAGCGTGATGCCGCGCTTGCCTCGGTTGAGCGAGATGTAGCCGCGCCCCTCGCGCAGGCCGAGCGGCTGGTAGCCGCGCCACGGGTCGCCCGACGGGCGGCTCGACCTTGATGACGTCGGCGCCCATGTCGGACAGCATCATGCCGCCGAACGGCGCGGCGATGATCTCGGAGAACTCCAGCACCTTGATGCCGGCCAGCGGTCCCGTGTGGCCCTCGCTCATCCTCACCTCGTTTGCCAGATCCGCAACCACCCGCGGAGATAGCGCACAGTATAGGGCCGCGCCGCCTGCGAATGCAGCAGGCAAGATCGGACGGGCCAAATGCTGCGGGTTACACCCGTTTCTCCATCGCGATGTGGGGGATGTCGACCTCGTCGTAGACGTCCCCGATAGCCGTGTAGCCGAGGCGCTCGTAGAAGCCGCGCGCGGGGAGCTGCGCGCTCAGCTTGAAGTGGCGGATGCCGCGCACCGCGCCCTCGCGCTCGAGGGCCTGCAGCA
>CAWIYS010000009.1:0-432091 GCA_963840385.1 uncultured Chloroflexia bacterium
CGTGCCGGGGTGACATCCCGGCTTCGATTTCCCCCGCACCTCTGCCATATTCCGAGGACGAACGACCCGCCGAGAGCCGGTGCCAGACGCCGGCCCGGCATGAAAGTGAAATTGCAGATCGATGTCGTCTCTACACCGGCCACCTGCGACACAAGGCACCGCACTGAGCGTCGTCGCGACGTCCCTGAACACGCTGCCCACCGCGCCGTTCGGGTCCCCCGCGGCAACAGTGAGAAATAAAAGTGGCAAAACGAAATCCGCGCTTCGTAAATTACCGGCGGCTATCGCCGGCGCCGCGTCATCGCCCTGCGCTCCGCAGCGCCTCCGGCACGAACGCCGCCAGTCGCGACCGCATCCCGTCGACCGTGCGCTGGAACGCCGCGAGTTTCTCGTCGTCCGTGCCGGTGGCCGCCGCCGGGTCCGGGAAGCTCCAGTGGATGCGCTCCGGCGCGCCGGGGAAGACCGGGCACTCCTCGGCCGCGTCGTCGCACACCGTGATCACGTAGTCGAACGTCTGACCGTCGTACTCCGCAACGTTCTTCGACCGCTCGCCGGCAAGACCGATCCCTGCGGCCGAGAGCACGCGCACGGTGTACGGGTTGATGCCCTTCGGGTGCGTCCCCGCGCTGTGCACCTCGAACGCATCGCCGCACATCTGCCGCAGCAGCGCCGCGCCGATGATGCTGCGCGCGGAGTTGCCCGTACACAGGAACAGCACGCGGATCCGCGTCATGCCGTCGCGCGCCTCCCGCGCCCGAAGACCAGCCGCCGTCCCAGCCACAGCGCGACGTACACCAGCGCCACCAGCGCCGGCACCTCGATCAGCGGCCCGACCACCGACGCCAGCGCCTGGTCGCTCGCGATGCCGAACGTGCCGATGGCCACCGCGATCGCCAGCTCGAAGTTGTTGCCCGCCGCCGTGAACGACATCGCCACCGTCTCCTCGTACGAGAAGCGGCTCCGCCAGCCGAGCCCGAACGCCGCGAAGAACATGATGGCGAAGTACCCGAGCAGCGGCAGGGCGATGCGCACCACGTCGCCCGGCGCGTGCACGATGACGTCGCCCTTCAGCGAGAACATCACGACGATCGTGAAGAGCAGCGCCACGAGCGACGTCGGCGCCAGCCGCGGCATCAGCTCGTCCTCGTACCACGCACGGCCGCCGCGCGCGGATGCCCCACCAGCGCGTCGCCATCCCCAGCGCCAGCGGCAATCCGAGGAAGATCAGCACGCTCCGCGCCACCTCCCAGAAGCCGATATCGACCTCCTGCGTGCCGAGCCCGAGCAGCCGCGGCAGGATCGCGAGGAACACCCATGCGTAGAGCGAATACGCCAGCACCTGGAACACGCTGTTCAGCGCCACCAGCGCCGCCGCGTCCTCGCGGTCGCCGCCCGCCAGCTCGTTCCACACCAGCACCATCGCGATACAGCGCGCCAGCCCGACGAGGATCAGCCCCGTGCGGTACTCCGGCTGGTCCGGCAGCAGGATCCACGCCAGCGCGAACATCACGAGCGGCCCGATGACCCAGTTGAGGGCAAGCGACATGCCGAACAACTTCCACGCCCGCCCGACGCGCGACAGCTCCTCGTACTTCACGCGCGCGAGCACCGGGTACATCATCCACAGCAGGCCGGCGGCGATCGGAAACGAGATCGTGCCGACCCGCGCCGAATCGAGCGCGTCGGCCACGCCCGGCGCCACGGCGCCCAGCCCGATGCCCGCCGCCATCGCGAGGAAGATCCATACCGGCAACAGCCGGTTGAGCAGCGACAGCCGCTCCATGACCGCGCCGCCGCTCACCGGCTGCGCGAGTGTCGCCACGTCGCTCACGATCGCCGCCCCGGCGCCGCGCTCACAGCGCCACGATCATTTGCTTCAGCGACAACAGTCCTTCGCGGCTGATGCAGTAGCCGGAGCGCGCGCCAGGGCCGCACTGCTCGATCAGGCCGGCCTCCCTCAACACCCGCACGTGCTCGGACATCGTCGACTGAGCGAGCCCTGCCTCGCGCGTCAGCGTCGCGCAGTTTCGCTCCCCGGCAGCTGCCAGCGTGCGCAGGATCTCGATCCGGGCCGGGTGCGAGAGCGCGTGCGACATCGCCGCAAGCCGATTGACGTCAATCCAGGCATCGCTCATATCATCGCCATCTTACGATGGTCGTGGCGATCCCGCAACGGCCCGAAAAGAAATTTCGCCAGATCGGCCGAAAACAACGTCCACGAAACGTGGCCGTAACATCGATCCTGTACATTGCGTCCGCACAGCGTCAGGGGAGGCCGGCGGATCGGCCACAAGCACAGCAACGGAGCAGCAACGCATGGGTTCCTACAAAGCGGAATACATCTGGATCGACGGCACGAAGCCGACGGCCAAGCTCAGGTCCAAGACCAAGATCGTGCCCGAGGGCCACGAGCCGCCGATCTGGGGCTTCGACGGATCGAGCACCAACCAGGCGCCGGGGTCGAACTCCGACTGCGTGCTCAAGCCGGTCTTCGTCTGCCCGGACCCGCTGCGCGGCGGCGACAACGTACTCGTCCTCAACGAGGTGCTGCTCACCGACATGAAGCCGCACCCCTCCAACACGCGCGCGGCGTGCGTCAAGACGGCGAAGAAGTACGCGAAGCACGACTCCTGGTTCGGCATCGAGCAGGAGTACACGTTCTTCGAGGGCGCGAAGCCGCTCGGCTGGCCGGACAACGGCTTCCCCGCGCCCCAGGGCGGCTACTACTGCGGCGTCGGCGCCGATGAGGTCTTCGGCCGCGACATCGTCGAAGCCCACACCGACCGCCTGCATGCAGGCGGGCCTGCACGATCTCCGGCACCAACGGCGAGGTGATGCCCGGCCAGTGGGAGTTCCAGATCGGCCCCGCCGGCACGGTCGAGGTCGGCGACCACCTGTGGGTCGCCCGCTGGCTGCTCTACCGCATCGCCGAGGACTTCGGCGCCAGCGCGACGCTCTACCCCAAGCCGGTCAAGGGCGACTGGAACGGCGCCGGCGCCCACACCAACTTCTCGACCAAGGAGATGCGCTCCGGCTACGACGCATGCGTCAAGGCGGCGCAGGCGCTCGAGCAAGAAGCACGACCTCCACATCGCCAACTACGGCTACGCCATCGAGGAGCGCCTCACCGGCCTGCACGAGACCTGCTCGTACAAGGAGTTCCGCTACGGCGTCTCCGACCGCGGCGCATCGGTCCGCATCCCGTGGCAGGTCGCCGTCGACCGCAAGGGCTACATCGAGGACCGCCGCCCGAACGCCAACATGGACCCGTACGTCGTCACCCGCCTCATCGCCGAGACCGTCTGCAGCTCGTTCGAGAGCGGCGCGCGCACGAACGGCGCCGCCCCCACCGCCGCTGTAGCCATGCGCAACGGCAAGTCGCCCAGGGCCAAGACGGCCGCCGGAAAGAAGTGAGTTCGTAGTCCGCAGTAACGTCAGAAACGCCGCGGCACGAGCCGCGGCGTTTCTCGCTTGTTCGCCGTTCAGCAGCGCTCGCTATGGGTGACGCGCCGGGTTTGAACTGTCGACTGTGAACAGTAGACTCGCCCTACCGTCCCTCGAACACGGGCTCCCGCCGCTCGATGAACGCTTTGACGCCCTCGCCGAAGTCGCGCGAGCCGAAGAGCGGCAGCAGCTGCAGGAACACGTGATGCACGTTCGCCTCGAACGTCTCGTCGAGCCCGAGGCGCATCATGCGCTTCGTCGCCTGCACGGCGAGCGGAGCGTTCGACGCGATCTCGCGCGCGAGCGCCTGTGCCTGCTCCATCAGCTCGGCCGCCGGCACGACGCGCGACACGAGGCCGATCTCCAGCGCCTGCTGTGCCGTCAGTACGCGGCCGGTGAACGCCAACTCGGCGGCCTTCGACCAGCCGATGAGACGCGGCAGCAGCCACGTGCCGCCGCTCTCCGGCAGCACGCCGCGCTTCGTGAACACCGCCGCCAGCTTGGCCGCCTCCGACGCGACGATGATGTCGCACCCCAGCGCCAGGTCGAGGCCGTAGCCGGCGGCCGCGCCGTTCAGCGCGCAGATCACCGGCTTGTCCGTCTGGTGCAGCACGATCGGCGGCGCGTCCGCGAGGTCGAACTTCGCGGGCAGACCGACGCCGGCGCCGTTGATGCTGTCCTCGTTCGCGTTCTCGCCCTGCTCCTTCAGGTCGAGTCCCGCGCAGAAGCCGCGCCCCGCGCCCGTGAGGATGATCGCACGCACGTCGCGGTCGCCGTCCGCCGCACGGAAGGCCGCCGAGAACGACCGCAGCATCGGCCCGCTGATCGCGTTCAGCCGCTCCGGCCGGTTGAGTGTGATAGTGGCGATGTGGTCGCTGACCTCGTAGAGAAGATCCCGGTAAGTCACGTAGCACTCCCTTTCGGCTAGAAGTGCTGGAAGCGTAACCCTCGGACGGACGCTGGCGATAGCCAGCTCAGGCTACGGGTGCGCCAGGTCCGGCTCCGGCACACCCGGCTCGACGTTGTGTACGACGAGCCCGATGCTCTCGAGCCAGCGCTCGTACCCCGGCACGAGGCTCGCGGGCAGCGGCGAGAACTCGAGGCTGACGTCGCTGCCGCCACCCGAGCCCGACACACTGACCTCGGCGATGACCGGCGGTTCGCCGTCCGCCGCCGCCCGCGTGCTCCGCATCCGCACGCTCGCACCGTCATCCGACGAATCGACGATGCGCCAGCTGCCGTCGCCCAGCCGCTGCCGCATCAGCCCCGCCACCTCGCTCTGCGTGTCCGGGGAGTGCCACTCGACGCGGTACGGCAGATGCTGGCCGGGGCCCGCGCCATCGACCTTCGCGGCAGGCGGTATTGGGAAGTCGGACGGCAGTGCGCCCAGCACCTCGTGGCGCCCGAAGAGTTGGTCGCGCTCGAACGGCGCGCTCCCGCTCACCCACGCGCCACCGCCGTACCCGACGACCACGCCGACGGCTGCCGCCGCAGCGAGCATCGACGCGCGCCGCATCGCCGGCATCGATATCGATGCGAGCGCCAGCGACAGTCGACGATGCCCGACCGCACGTACCGGCGTCCGCTCGACCGCTTCGTCGGCGCGGCGACGGCCGGCGATGGCGATCGTGAAGAGCGCCGCCAGCGCGGCCGGCTGGATCCAGTACAACCCGCGCGTTGCCGCCGGCCGGTACAGGTCGACCGGCACCGGGAACGGCGTCGCGTTCTGCGTCGCCGCGGCGGCGAGCGCCAGCCCGCCGATCATCGCCGGAACGAGCCACCGCGGCCGCAGGTCGGAGCGGAGTACCAGCACGCCCGCAACCGAGATCAGACTCCAGTTGTAGAACGTCGAGTGCGGCAACAGCAGCAGCATGCCGAGCACCGTCGCCGTCTTCGCCACCGATGGCGTGCACTTCCACCACGCCAGCAGCATGCCGGCGAGGCTCAGCAGCATCAGGTCGGCCGCGACGAGCGGGTTCGGGTCGAGCCCCGCGCTGACGAGGAAGCCGTACCACGAGTACTGCCAGCCCTCGATGTAGATCTGGTCTTGCTGCCCGGCGGTGATGTGATGAGCGATGTAGCCGATCGAGCCGAAGTAGTGGTGGAACGTGTACGGGACGACGTCCGGTCCCATCTTCCAGACCGCCGCGCCGACCCCCGCGACGCCTAGCGCAGCCAGCGTCCCGACCGACGACAACGTGGCGCGCCAGTTCCGGCTCCAGACGAAGTACAGCAGCGGGATCGGCAGGTACTGCGGTTTCAGCGCCAGCACCCCGATGAGCAGCCCCGCGACGATCGGCCGACGCTCGGCCAGCATCATGCCGCCGAGCGTCGCCAGCGCCAGCACCGGCATGAAGTGGCCGATGCGGATCACCCAGTGCGTCTGCGGCAGCGCCAGCACCCCGAGCGCCATCGCCGCCCTCGCCGGCCAGCTCGTCACCGACCGTTGCGCGATATACGCGATGCCCAGTACGGCTGCGATGTTGACGCCGGTGTAGACCGTGAACGCGGCGCGCATCCCGAACGGCACCAGCGGATGCAGCAGCACGCCGAGCCCGGGGCTGTACGTAGCGTTCAGCGAGAACGCCTGCGCCTGGCGGAAGAAGATCGGAAAGTCGCCGTAGCCGTTGACGTCGGGCCGGAACCACACATCGAGCGTGTCCGGCACCCACGCGACGAGCGTCATCAGCTCGATGCCGATCGCCGCGAAGAGCAGAAACTCCGGGAGCGCACGAAGCGCCGCTTCGAATTTCCGCGCGTCCACGCGCGGCACTCTCTGCTCTCTGCTCTTTGCTCTCAGCTCTGCGGCGCCTGTGCTGGCATACGACGACATGCGGGCGGACTCCTGCCCCGGCACCTGGCGATGCCGTCCCGCAGGATCATCGTCTCCGAACGGAGTTCCCCCGATCGGCGCTTCCCCGACGACTCGGCGCGCTTCCCCCTACGCGGCCTCGTCGTCGGCCGCTGGCTCCTCGCCGTCCGCCCTTTGCTGTTTGCTGCTTGCTGTTTGCTGTCGTCCCGCTGTTTGCTGTGCCGCCGCGCCGCGCCTCTGCTCGCTGCTCGCTGCTTTCTGTTCCGCGGCGCCGCGGCGCCGCACCGCCGTCACCTGCAGCTTGTTGCCCCACCGGCCGAGCGCCGCATCGGCCAGCGACGCCAGCGCGCGGTACGCGATGCGTGCGATCGGCCGCGAGGCGAGCCGCATCAACCGGCCCGGCTCATGGCGGTAGTACATCAGGTAGCGCCGCGCAGCCACGTCGAAGCCGAGCGGCGCCAGCTCGCGCGCGACGTCGGCCGGCCTCAAGCGCGCCACTCGATTACCGGCGTCCTCCCGCTCCAGCGAAACGCCGAGGCGCACCATCGCCGCCGTACCGAGCGCATCCGCCGGCTCGTTGATGCTGACGGCGTGGCAGGCGACGCGCGCCAGCTCCCGCAGGCCGGCAGCCGGGTTCGCGAGGTGGTGCAGCCCATCGTGCACGTACGAAACGTCGGCGGCGCAGTCACGCAGCGGCAGGTGCTCGACGTCGCCGACGACGACGAGGTAGTCGAGGCCGTATCGCCGTGCCCGCTCGCGCGCTCGCCGCGCGCATCCCTCCGAGATGTCGATGGCGAGGACGCGCGCGCCCTCCCGCGCGAGCATCTCGGCATCCATGCCGCTGCCGCAGCACGCATCGGCGACGATGGCGCCGTCAAGCGACGCCAAGCGTGCGACGCCACGCTCGAACTTGCGGCGTAGCAGCCAGCGGTACGCCTCCGGCGCGCCGTGCGGGCGCGTGATCTCGAACTCCTCGGCGACGCCGCGGTCGAAGTAGTCTGCCTGCCGGTGCTTGTGCTCGTGAACGTGGTCGATCTCGTCGTGGACGCTCGATGCGTCGAACCCAGCCGGCAGCAGCACCGGAATGCCGCCGCGTACCGGATACGCAGCGCCACAGAGGCTGCACCGCACCTCACCGTCGACCAGATCCGCGTCGAGACCGACGAGTTCGCCGTCGCGGCAATCGGGGCAGACGACCAGTTGCAGCAGGTCGTCGCGCGCCACGCGCTCCGCGGCCATAGGCGCGCGAACTGCGTACAGATACACGGCCGCCGCCGGCATGGCCGATGGACGGATCGTCACGCCGAATCCCTCGCCGCGCAGCAACTCCGCCAGCACCTCGACGTCGCCGTACGGAGGATGCACCTCCATCGCGATGCGGCGCACGAGGCGCAGCCACGCCGGACGCGACGCGAACAGCCCGAACTCCGAGCCCTCGATGTCCACCTTGAGCAGCGTGATCTCGTCGACGCCATGCTCGCGCAACACCGCGTCGAGGTCGATCGTCCGTTCGCGGTGCTCGCTGTCCTCGAACGCGCCGCCGGTGCCGGCGAACCCCAGCAGCGGCGTGACGAGGCTGCCGACGTCGTTCAGCTCGATGTTCCGCACGAGCGCGTCGTGCTCGTACGCCTGCGCCTCGATCGCGATGACGCGTCCCGCTCCCATCCGCCGGGCCGCAAGCACCGAGAACACGCCGACGTTCGCCCCGAGGTCGACGACCGTCTCGCCCGCGCGCGGGATGAACGCGTCATCGGGCCAGTAGCAACGGCGGAGCAGGATGTCGCGAAAGAGACCGAAGTCGGCGCGCGCCCAGCGCGTGATGGCGTCGCCGTCGCGCACGGACGGCCGCAGTTGCGACAGCCGCTCATCGACGGCCCGCAGGGTCCCGCTTCGGACGATCGACCGCACCGAGAGCAGCGTCCACGCCGCCGCACGCACCGCGACCGACGCCCCGCACGCGCGCCACACGAACGCCAGGTAGCGCGGGAACTCGATCAGCTGAGCCAGCTTCGCGTCGAGCTTCTTCACGAGGCCGCCTCGCCCTCGCGCAGGCGCGCCGTCACGATGAAGTGCGCCGAGAGCGTCGGCCAGCGGTCGCCGAGTGTGGCGAACACTTCGAACAGCCGCGATCGCCGCACGCCGGCCAGCACGTGCGAGCCCTGAACGCGCTCGACGGCGAAGCGCCGCTCGATCTTCTCATGCAGGTCGTCCCACACGAACATGCGGACGTGGTAGTCGGCGTAGGCGAACTTCGGCGTCTTGCCGAGCAGCATCCGCAGCCGGTTCACGCCGAACAGCAGGTTCGGCGTCGTCAGGATCAGCGTGCCGCCCGCCCGCAGCACGGCGGCGCAGTTTGCGAGGAACGCGTCGGTGTCGACGACGTGCTCGATGACCTCGGCCGCGATCAGCAGGTCGAACTCGCGTGCCAACGGGAACGGCAGCGCCGCGTCGTGCGCGATGATGTGGTCCGCCGCCTGCGGCATGATGTCGATGCCGGCCACGGACCAGCCGCGCCCCCGCAGCTCCTCGAGGTACCGGCCATCGAGGCACCCGACCTCCAGCACGCGGCCGGGCGGCATCCCCGCGACGATGCGGTCGATCTTGCGGTACAGCGAATGCTTCTCGAGCGCGACCGGCCGCGTGATGCCGGTGTAGCGGCCGGCGATCTCGGCAGTCACGGCTGCACCTCCATCTGCGCCGGTGCCTGCATTGGCGCCGGCGGCGCGGTGAGCCGGCGCTCGAGCAGCTTGACGTCGATCAGGAAGTCGTACATGGCGATCAGGTAGCAGAACAGCAGCCCCCGCCGGCCATCGAGGAAGCCGCGCTTCACGAAATACAGCCACACGAAGCGCACGAGCGGTCGCATCGGTAAGCGGAACCAGACGCGATCCTTGAGCGCGCGCCGCCGCTCTGCCCAAGAGCCGGTGAACGACCCGCGCTTGCGGTTCGACGCCGGGCTCGCGATCTCGGCCGCCTCTAGATCGGAGTAGCGGTTGTGCCGCGCGACGAACGCCGACAGCCCCTTCAGGTTCTCGTGCATGATCGGCACGCGCAGCTGCTCCGCCGGTCCATTGACGATCATGTGCTCGTGCACCTGCACGTCCTCGCAGCGCGCGCCTTCGCGGCGGAACAGGCGCAGCTGGTAGTCCGGGTACCACCAGGCATGTCGCAGCTCCTTGCCGAGGAAGATGTATCGCCGCGGCAGCTCGAAGCCAGCGACGCCGTCTCGCGTCACGGCCTCGCGCACCTCAGCCACCGTATCGTCCAACAGATACTCGTCGGCGTCGAGGAACAGCACCCATTCGGCGCAAAGGCCGAGGTGGTCGAGCGCCCAGTTCTTCTGCGGGGCATGGCCTTCCCATGCGTGTTCGACGACCTCGGCGCCGCTCGATGCGGCGATCTCCCGCGTTGCATCGGTGCTGCCGCTGTCGACGACAATCACGCGGCCGAGTTGGCGCGCCGACTCGACGCATCGCGCGATGTGCAGCGCCTCGTCGCGCGCGGGAATGATGACGGTAATGTCGCTGCTCATGCCGCCCGCCTCACAGGCGTGTCGACGACGCGCTCGTACATGTCCGCCAGCTGCGGCGCGACGGCCGCTGAGTCGTACCGGCGGGCGAACTCGCGCCCCGCTCTGCCGAGCCGCACCCGCTCGACGTCATCGCGCAGCAACGTGACGATGGCGCTTGCAAAGGCCTCGCCGCCGAGATCGGCGACCACGCCCGCGCCGGCGGCCGCTATCTCCGGCGCGATGTTCACGCCCGGCGAGACGACTACGGCACGTCCCGCCGCCAGCGCCTCGGCGACGGCGATGCCGAAGTTCTCGGAGTGCGAGGGCAGCGCCCACACGTCGGCCGCTGCGAGCGCGGCGAGCTTGCCGCGGCCGCGCAGCATACCGATGAACGCCACGGCGCCTGCCACGCCCTCGCGCGCGGCGACGGCGCGAAGCGCCGGCATCAGCCCTTCGTCGTCCGGCCCCACGATCGCGAGTTGCGCCTCGGGGATTTCGCCTTGGACGCGGGCGAATGCGCGCACGAGCAAGTCGAGCCCTTTCTTGTGGGAGAGCCGCCCCAGGAACATCACGACGGGGCCATCGGAGCCGCCGAGGAAGCGTTCACGGAACTCACTCGCCGGCGGCAGCACCTCGTAATCGGCGCAGTTGATGCCGTTCGGCACGATGGCGCGAGGCGCGCCCGGGGCGACATCGCCGAGCAGCCGAGCTTCTTCATCCGAGGTCGCGTGCAGAACGGCAGCTCCCTCGAGCATCGATCGCTGCCACAGTGCGTCGCCGATCGCTTTGACGGCGCGGCTGCGCCGCCGCAGGTGCGGGTCGAGCGCGCCTCGCGGCGACACGATGTATGGAACGCCGGCCCGCCGCGCCGCGCGATACGCGGCAAACTGCGGGAAGAGGAACAGCGAGTGGATGTGGACGACGTCACAGCGCGGGGCCTCCTCAGCGAGCGCGCGGGACAGCTCGGGCGAGAACGCGATCCGGCGCGGCCAGCGTGCCGGAAACAGCCGCACGTCGAGTTCCTCCGCGCCGTCGGGGAGGTCGGCGATGGACGCGCGCGCGTGGGTCCGCGCCGACGCCGCTTCGGCCATGTCGGTGGCGAGGATCGTCGATTCGACGCCGACACGCGAGAGCGCGCGAGCTGACTCGATGACGGCGAGCGGCGGGCCGCCGGTGCGCGCGGCGAGACTAGGGATGACATGCAGCACCCTCATGCGGCCTGCCTCGTCGTGAGGCGGCCGTAGATCGCATCGAGCTTGCTGGCGCGCCCGTCCCACGTCATGTCGGCCAGGTCGACGTGACCACCCGCCTCGGCGCGAAGCGCCGTCACGAGCGCCGACGCAAACTCAGCCTCTTCCGGTGGCGCGACGAACACGCGGCCGCTGGCCTCGATCGCGGCATCGGTCTCCATCTCCGTCGTCCAGACGACGTTGCAGCCCATCGCCAGCGCCTCGTACGGCGCGATGTTGAAATCGGCCATTGCGGGTGCCGCGAAGACGTGCGCCGCGGCGTACCGCTGCCACAGCTCGTCCTCGGACACGTAGCCGAGGAAGCGCACGCCGTCAGCGATCCGCAGATCGTGCGCCAGCGCCTCCAGCGGCGCGCGTTCCGGGCCTTTGCCGGCGATCTCCAGCCGCGCGTCGGGCACCAGTCGCAGGACCTCTGGGAAGGCCCGCAGCAGAAGGTCGACGCGCTTCACGGCCTCGAGCCTGCAGACGCTCAACACCGTCGGCGGGCCGGACCGCGTGGCCACGGCCGCGCTCCGATGCAGTACCGTCGCGGGCAGGCAGCCGCGCACGACGGTCGCTTCGATGCCGTGCAGGAGCCGCAGTTCGCGCGCGGTGCGCTGCGATGGGACGATGACCGCCGCCGCGTCCCGCAGCGCCCGATGCTTCAGCGCCGTCCGCAACTCCGATTCGACGCGTCGGCGGGGGTTGAGGCAAGGCGGCTTCTCGAACGCGGCGTATCCGGCTGCGCCGTGCCGCAGCTGGGGGAAGACGCGCCGGTAGTGCCGCGACACCATGTACGGGTTCGCCTTTGAGTCAATGTAGAACGGCGGGCTGTTGTGGTATTGCACGTATCGGACACCGAGCAGGCGCGTTGCCATCCACGTCATCTCGGGACTCGTGTGGCTGACGAGCACATGAGGCCGCAGCCACTTGAGCGCTGACCGCAGCGCGAGCACGCGGCCGGGCCAGCCGCCGCGCGCGCGGAGCATGGTCACGTCCGACCGCCGGACGCCCGCGACGGTGAGCGCCTCCGGCGACAGGCGGAACGTCAGCACGGTCACATCGTGGCCGAGCGCCCGCAACGCACGCGCCTCCTCGAGAAACTGTCGTTCGGCGCCGCCCGCCGTGACGAGCGGCGTGCTGAGCATGGCGATGCGCAGCTTGCGCCGGGGCAGCATGCGCCTCATCCGCTCCTCGTCCGTCTTCACGCGGCCCTCGCAACGGCGAACGCGTTCCAGCTATCGTCGTCCGGCTCGCGGTCCGGTTCGTTGAAGTCGCCGAGCGCGAGCAACTCGAACCCCGAAACGGCGAGCTGCAACTCCAGCTCGTCCGGAAAGAAGTACCGCACGACGTGCGTCTCCTCGGCGACGCACGCCGCGCGCCCCGCCTGCATCCGCGACAGCCGGTACTGGACGCGGCACAGGTGCCTGCGCACATCCATCTCGCTTGTCACCGATCGCAGCAGCGGGCCCTCGTCGGTCTCGACTGTGCGCGAGCGGCTGCCCGGCGGATCGGCGAGCACACCGGGGCCGTACCACGCGTCGAACGTGAGCAGGCCGCCCGGCCGCAGATGCCGCCGGATGTTGCGGAACGTCTCCAGCACGTCCTCGTCGTCGTGCTGGTAGCCGAGCACCGCGAACATCAACAACGCCGCGTCGAATGTGGCGAAGGCATCGAAGTACCGTACGTCGCCCTGATGGAACTCCACCGCCAGGCCGGCGCCGTCCGCCTTCGCGTGCGCGCGGCGCAGCATCTCCGCCGACAAGTCGATGCCCGTCACGGCGTAGCCCCGCCGCGCCATGCGCAGCGCGTGGTTGCCGGTGCCGCAGCCGAGATCGAGCACGGTGTGTACCGGCGCCACGGCATACCGCCGGAACGCACCCTCGATCGTGTCGCACTCCGCGTCGTAGTCTTTCTCGGCGTAGAACGCGTCGTACGCGCCCGCATACGCCTGCCCGAAGATTGCCGTCATGCCGCTGCCTCCTCGCGCACGATGCGGGCGACGCGCTCGAGCTGCTGGTCGGTGAGCCTCAGACCAGACGGCAGGTACAGCCCCTGGCGCGCGATGCGCTCCGTCACGGGATAGCTCTCGCCGGCGAACAACCCGCGCTGCAGTAGCGCCGGCTGCTCGTGCATGCCGAGAAAGAACGGCCGCGTGTCGATCCCGCGGCCGCGTAGCCGCGCCGCGAATCCCTCGGCGTCGCAGCCGAGCCGCGCTTCCAGAACGATGCCGTACATCCAGTAGACGTTCGTCGCCCAAGGCTCTTCGATCGGCAGCTCGATCCCATCGACGCCCGCGAGCAGCTCGGTGTAGCGGCGGCCGATGGCGCGCTTTCGCGCGACACGCGGCTCGATCTCCTCTGTCTGCGCGAGGCCGATGGCCGCCTGCACGGCGGTCATGCGGTAGTTGTTTCCCAACTCCGTATGGAAGAAGCGGCGTTCCGCGCGGAACGCCAGGTTCCGGTAGCTGCGCGCGCGCTCGGCGATTGACGCATCGTTCGTAACGAGCATGCCGCCCTCGCCCGTAGTCAAGATCTTGTTCGCGTAGAAGCTGAAACACCCAACGTCGCCGAGGCCACCCGTCCGGACGCCGCGATACTCCGCGCCGTGCGCCTCCGCCGCGTCCTCGATGATCGACAGGCGATGCTTGCGGGCGATCTCTCGCAGCGGATCCATCTCGGCGGGATGGCCGTAGATGTGCACGGCCATGATCGCCCGCGTCCGCGCCGTCACGCGCTCGGCGACCTGCCGCACGTCGATGCACCACGTCCGCGGATCGGCGTCGACGAGCACTGGTACCGCACCTGCGGCCATAATCGCCTGTGCGCAGCTGATGATCGTGAAGGCCGGCATGATCACTTCGTCGCCCGGCTGCAGGCGCAGCGCGTCGACCGCTGCGAAGAGCGCCGCCGTGCCACTGCTCATCGCAACACCGTGCTCGACGCTGCAGTACGACGCCCACGCGCGCTCGAACGCGGCGACGTACGGCCCCTCCGACGAGATCCAGCCGCTCGCCATGCAGTCGGCCACATACGCCTGTTCGCGCGCGCCGATGAGTGGCTCGTTCACGGGAATGAACGGCGATGCGATGGTGGCGACCTGCCCGGTCGTCACGCGGCCTCTCCCTCGATGAGCAACTCCGACAGCCGGAAGGTGTCTGACTCGTACTCGCGGCCGCCGCGCGGACCGCGCGTCATCACGACCATCGTCGTGTCCTCGAGCGCCTGCAACGCGTGCGCCTCCATCGGCCCGGTGGCGAGGACATCGCCCGCGCAGACGGTGCCAGTCCGCAGCGGCCCAGCTTCAGCACGCACCGCGTACGCCAGCGCGCCACTGACGATGTACAGCCACTGGTGCGTCTCGAGATGCACGTGGTTGCCGCGGACGGCGCCTTTCGCCGTCGTGATCAGCGTCACGTGCTCGATCGTCTCGTCCTCGAGCACGTCGGCGATCGAGCCGCGCGCGTCCTGAAATGCCTTGTCGATGTGCTTCACGATCATGCTGCTCTCACCTTCTCTTGGCTGCCCACGATGTGCGGTTCCGGGATCGGGACGATGAACTGGCCGCCGGCGGCGCGATACTCGCTCAGGTTCTCCATGATCTCCGTGGCGAAGTTCCACGCGAGGAGCAGCGCGTAGTCGGCGCGGCGCGCGGCCAGCTCGGCGTCCGGCACGACGGGAATGTGCGTGCCTGGGGTGTATCGCCCGATCTTCAGGCGCGACTTCTCCGTCACGAAGTCCAGGGTCTCGGTACCAATGCGGCAATAGTTGAGCAGCGTCATGCCCTTCGCCGGCGCGCTGACGCCCGCGATGCGCATGCCCGCGGCGCGCAGCTCGCGCAGCAACTCGACGAGCTGCCGGCGGTTCTCGCTCACTTCGATGGCGAATCGATGCAGCCGCTGCGGATCGTGTACGCCTTCGCGCGCCTCGCGCGCCAGGAATCGCTCGATGAGCCCCGCTTCGACCGGTCGCCGCCCGCGATCGACGAAGATGCGAAACGAGCCGCCGTGGATGTCGACCTCGCGGATGTCGAAGATGCGCATCCCGAAGCGCTCGAAGAACGTCAGCAAAGGCTTCACGGAGATGTACGAAAGGTGCTCGTGGTAGATCGTGTCGTACTCCAGGCTCGACAGCAGGTTGGCGAAGTACGGCACCTCGAAGATGAACATGCCGCCCGGCGCCAGCAGTGCGTCGACTGCACGCATGAAGGTTTCGAGGTCGTCGACGTGCGCGAAGACGTTCGTGCCGCAGACGACGGCCGCCTGACCGTGATCGCGCACGATGCGGCTCACCACGGCCGGCCCGAAGAACTCGGCCACCGTCGGGATACCGCGCTCGTTCGCGATCGCCGCGATGTTGTGCGCGGGGTCGACGCCCAGCACGCGCGCGCCCTCGTCGGCGAACCCTGACAGCAGCACGCCGACGTTGCTGCCGATGTCCACAACCAGGTCATCGGCGCCGATGCCGTAGCGGCGGACGACGCTCGCCGCGAACGCGCGAAAGTGGCGCCGCCCGGCCTGGGTGGTCGACGCCTCGTACGGGTACTCGTCCTGATACAGGGTCTGCGGCGCGACGACGTACGCCAGCTGCGACAGGCCGCACTTCAGGCACACGCACACCTCGAGCGGGAAATGCACCGACGGGTCACCGAGCTGGTCGGCGCGGCGAAACTGGTCGGCCGGCGGTGTGTGGCCGAGATCGAGGTAACGCTCGAGGTCGGTGCCGCCGCACATACGGCATGAGGTGACGCGACGCCCCATGTCTAGCGTTATGTCGTGCAAAACGTGCTCCCTCCCGTTACGCCGCCACAGGCGCGGCGACCCGTCTTGCGCGGCCCGCCACCGCCTCGCACGCCGCCACGATGCCGTTCGCGGAGGCCCCGATGCTGTAACGCGCGACGATCTCACCGCTGCGCTGGCCGAAACCGCGTCGCATCTCGGCGTCGCCGACGAGCCGGCCGATTGCCTCCGCCGAGCTGTGCCGTGTCGTCGTGCGACACGACGAAGCCATTGCGCCCCGGCTCGACGAGGTCCGCGCCGCAGCCGACCTTGTCCGACACGACGACCGGCAGATCGAAGTTCATCGCCTCGTTCACAACGAGCCCCCACGTTTCGTGGAACGCGGACGGCAGGACGAACACATCGGCCGTTGCGTATGCCGCCGGCAGCTCGGTCTGGTTGAGGAAGCCCGCGATGCGCACGCCCGGCACGCCGAGCTGCGCGGCCAGATACTCGACCTCCGCCCGCTGCGGGCCGTCGCCGGCGATCAGCAGCCAGCACGGCTGCTGCGCCCGCACGCGCGCGTACGCCTCGACCAGCCGCAGCGGCTGCTTCTTCTCGATCAGCTTGCCCGCAAACAGCACGACCGGCGCGTCGTCGTCGATGCCGAACGACGCGCGCAACTCGCGCCACCGCGGTGCCAGCTCCGCGGCCTGCGCGCGGAAGAACGCATTGTCGACGCAGTAGCGCGCGGGGTGCAGGCGCTCGTCGGGCATGCCATAGTGGCGGAAATGCCGCCGGTTCTGCTCGCCGATGTACAGCGCCGACGCCTGGCTGTAGAGCGCCCGCAGCGCGACGGCCTTGAGTGCGCGCTTATGCGGCGCCCGCCCGTGCAGCAGCGTCTGCTCGTCACGCAACAGCAGCTGGGTTCCGCGCGAGCGCGCTGCCGCCGCGGCGAGCCACGTCGTCAGGTGCGCGTAGCCGTGCGCCCAGACGACGTCGTACCCGGCCGACATCACCTCGCGAACGACGTCCCAGTTCGGGTTCTTGACGAACCGGCCGGAGATGTCGGTCCGCGACGCGCTCGGCAGCATGCGATAGCGGTAGCCGTCGAGCAGCGGCCGGTCCCAGCTGAGCACGCGACCGAAGCCCTCGTCGCGGAACTCGCGCGCCGTGGCGTCGGAGTAGAAGTAGACAGTCAGGTCGATCTCCGGCCGTTCCGCCAGTTCGCGATAGAGAGGCGCGAAGTACTGGACCGGGTGCGATACCAGGTGCGCGACGGTGATCGGGCGTCCGCTCATGCGCACACCTCGTTTCGCTCAGCGCCCGCCGGACAGCCCGTGGGGGCGCACCGGTACAGCCCGAGCAGCATCCCGGCGAGCAGCCAGAAGTACACGTTCATTGGATCGAGATCGACGTACGGCCCCTTGAACAGCGCGATCGCCGTGATGCCGAGCAGCGCGAGCACCGGCGCCGCGGCCTGCCGCGCCCGCGCGTCGAGCGAGCGCCATCCCATCGCGAGCCGCGCGCCGATCGACGCCAGCGCGACGACGACGCAAACGAGGCCCGCGATGCCGAACTCGAGCATCGTCTTTGCGTACCAGTTCTCGATGAACCGCTGCTCGCCGCTCGACCCGTAACGCAGCGCCGAGTTGGTGTCCCATCCCGTCCCGTGGCCGAGCGGCGACGTCCGCAGCGCGTCGCCCATCTCGTTCGACGCGGTAGCGAGCTGCTGTTGTGTGTGGGCGGGGATCATCGTCGCGATGCGCCACGGCGCGGCACCCGCGAGCGCGGCCACACCGAGCATCGCCACAGCCACCAGCGCCACGCACGCCCACTGCCGCACGGTCGCGCCGGCGAGTGCCATCGATGCGACGGTGAGCGCCGGCACGGCGACGTACGCCGCCCGCACGCCGGATGCCATCGCCGCCACGCCGAGCACGATCGCGCACGCCACCCACCAGCCCGTGCGGCGGCGTAGCGCCATCGCCAGTCCGGCAGCGTACGCGACCATCGCGAATCCGAAGTACTGCGTCGCACCGGTGAACGTGCTCGGCACGCGCGGGATCATGATCGAGTGGCCGTCCGGGCCGAACGCGACCCCGCTCCACTTCACGTGTTCGAACCACGCGCCGTACATGCGCGTGAACGGACCGAAGTCGTTGACCCACGTCTCGCCCGGGTGGCGCTGCTGCGCGGCGAGCAGCAACTCGCCGATCGCGACAGCCGCCGGCACGAGGCCGATGAGCGCCGTCAGGCGCAGCGCGCCCTCGAAGTCGTCGATGCGCCGCACGTAGTGGTAGCCGATGGCGAGCATCGGCACGTACGCGAGCCAGACCTTCGCGCCGATGGCGCCCGTCTCGAACGACGGCGCGTGAACGATGCCAAGCACGACCAGCAGCGCGAACGCCGCGAGCGCCGGCAGCGCCACACCGAGCGGCGGAGTGGCGTCGTCGCCGCTGCGCAGCATCGCGATGGCGAACGCCACGTACAGCGGCGCGGTGATCGGCGACGTCGCGCAGCGCCAGCCCCGGCGTGCCGGCGACGAACACCGGCAGCCCCGCGAACGGCAGCACCACCAGCAGCGCGAGCACGCCGCGCCGCCAGTCCAGCGACAGCGCCACGAGCAGCGCTACCGCGGCGATCAGCGGCGCCAGGCCTGGCCGCGCGGCCATCGCCACGCCGGTGAGCGCGCAGGCCGCCGCCGCCGCGAGCATCGCTCGTTCGGCCGGTCGTCCCTCGATGCGAAGCGCTCGCATCATGCCGCGAGCTCCTCTCGGTCTTCTGCCGCATCATCGAAGCCCGCCGCGCTGCGGAACTCGCGGTGAAACGCCTCCCACGTGAACGCCAGCGACCGCGCGCGCCCGGCGTCGCCCATGCGGCGGCGCACCTCGGGCGACGCCAGCTCCTCGAGCCGCGCCGCAATCGCCTCCGGTGAACGCACCGGCACGACGAAACCTTCGACGCCGTCGCGCACGGCGTCAGCGCCCGTGTTCTCGGTCACGATGACCGGCAGGCCGGACGCCATCGCTTCGAGCACCACCAGCGCCGAACCTTCGAGGAGCGACGGCAGCACGAGCACGTCCGCGCCCCGATACACCGCCGGCATGTCCTGCGGCCGCACGCCCGGCGAGGTGCTGGAACGCGCCCTCGTAACGCCGAAGCCCCGCGCCGCTGCCCAGCACCGGACCCGCGAGCGTCAGCTCGAACTTCGCCGGATCGAGCAGCCGCATCGCATCGAGCAGGTACGCGATGCCCTTGCGCTGCGTCAGCGTGCCGGCAAACAGCACGCGCACGCGGCCCCCTGCTCGGCGCAGGTCAGCAGGACGGAACGCCGACGTGTCGACCCCGTACGGCACGACGTGCACGCGCTCCGGCGCGCACAACGCCGTCGAACGAACGCGCGGCGAAGGTCGATCCAACGATGATCGCGTCGGCCAGTCTGCACTTCCTGTGCCATGCGCGCGAGGTACCGTCCCGGCGTCTCACCGCGATGCATGCTGTCGGCGAAGTCGGGGCGCAGGCGCGCCTCCTCGCGCAGGATCTCCGTGCCCTATTTCGACACGCGCGATTGGATAGTCGAGCACGGTCCGGCCGGCGAGCACGCGCGCTCGCTTGAACGTTTCGAGGCAGCCGCCGTACTGGCCGATGACCGTCGCACCGGCGCGCAGCTCGCGCGCGGCCGCCGCGTCGGCGTCGACGTTACGGCGCCAGAGCAGCGCGTCGTTGAACGTCTGAACGCCGGCCCGCGACAGCAGCAGGCGCACCGCTTCGACATCGCGCACGACCGGCCGCGCGCGCGACGCCAGCTCGTCTGGCAGCGTACGCCGCTGCACCTCGCGCCCGATGATCGGCGCCGTCGCGAGTGCGCTGTCGCTGCGCGCGGCGAACGGCGTGAAGTACGCCGCTACCTCATCCGCAACGGCGAGCGCCATTTGCCGCGTGGTCGGCAGGAATCCCGGATCGACGACGTACACCGAGCGCCGGTCGATCATCGCGCCACGCTCCCCGAATCGGCCTTCTCGCACAGCATGAGCAGGCGGTGCGCGTGTCCGGCGAGGTCGTGAAGCCGCTCCGGCCGCTGGCGGTTGTCGTCGAGCACCCGGAAGCCCGCGCGTTCCGCCATCGCTGGCAAGTGGCGCGTGCGGAAGCGGAACGGGTGCGCGCGCACGCCGATGCTGTCCGGGTGGCGATGCTTGATGTAGCCGTGGAAGCGCGCCAGGCTCGCCAGCGAGACGGTGTCGCAGCCGAGCAGCAACATTCCGCCCGGGCGCAGCACGCGCGCGATCTCGCTCAGGATGTCGGTCGGGTTGTGGACGTGGTCGAGCACGTTGTAGCAGACCGCCAGCCCGAAGCGGCCCGCCTCCAGCCCGGTGTCTTCGCCCTTGGCGCGCCGATGCTCGTAGCCGCCGCCCTGGCACGATGCGACCGTCGCCGCCAGCGACGGCGGCAGCTGCAGCGCCCCGGGCGCCATCAGCGGCAGCGGCTCCACGCCGACAAGCGTGCGTCCGGCGGCGCCGCCCATGAAGTGCATGCACCCCACGCCCAGCGGTCCGATGCCGATCTCGATCCAGTCGCCGGCCGGCGGACCTGCGGGCAGCCGCTGCTCGGTCCACGCCGCCGCGTATACCTTCTCGGCCAGCGTGCGCGCGAACTCCGCGCCGTCAGACAGCACGTCGTCCCAGTACGACTGTTCCGCGCGCTGCGCCTCCTGCCATCGCTCGATGGACACGCCGGCGCTCATCACTCGCTCACCTCCGCCACCCTTGCGGCGCGGCGTCGCGCCGGCCACGCGATCTGCCCCAATCGATGCAGGTCGCCGCGATCGATGAACACCAGCGACGCGACCGGCACGCCGAGCTCCCGCGCCACGCGCCGCAGCATCCATGCCGTGCTCACGACGTACGCGAGCAGCGAGACGATGCCGGCGCCCATGATGCCCAGCAGCGGCAACAGCACGATGAGCCCCACGGCCGTCACGCCCAGTGCCAGGAACTCCGGGATGCCCGCGTCGAGCGGCCGTCCGAGTGCGCGCAGAGCGGCGCCCAGCACGCGGTTCACGCTCAGCACCACCGCGGCGATCATCAGCACCCGCGCGACGCCCACCGCATCGAGATAGGCATCCTTGAAGAAGAAGTGGATGAGCTGCGGCGTGACGACGATCAGTGGTAGCGACACCGCGATCGACCCGGCGAGCGCCAGCCGCACGAAGTGACGCACGCGGTCACGCCGCGCGTCGTCCGCCTCCATGCGCGCGACGACCGGGAACGCCGCCGTCGCCACCGACTGGCCGACGAGGTTCGTCAGCGATGTCATCGTTACGGCCGTGACGTACAGCCCGAGCTGGATCGGCGCGAGGAAGATCGAGATGACGAGCTGGTCCAGCCGTTCGTTCATCATCCACGTCACGTTGCCTGTGTGGCTCTGCAACCCGAAGCCGAGCAGCTGCTTCGACAACCGCGCGTTGAATCGAATCGATCGCCAGACCCCCGGCGCCAGCATCGCCGCGGCGACGAGCCCGGTGAGCGCCGTCGACAACAGGTAGACGGCCGCGGCGTTCCAGATCGTCAGGTCGTCCATCAGCCGCAGCACGAGAAACGCGCCGCCTGCGCCGGCGACGACGAGCAGCCGCAGCAGGTGAAACTCCAGGAACCGCTGCAACCCGTTCAGCACGGACATCAGCGACATCGCGACGAGGTTCACCGGGATGAATGCGAGGAACAGGTACGCGGCTCGCGTCGTCCCGGCGTCGTAGTGCGTCAACACGAGCGGCACGATCGCCGCGCCAACGCCGACGCACACGGCCGACTGCGCGAGCGCGATCGCTAACCCGCTGCCGACGAGCGCCCCTGTCGACGCCGTGGAGCGCGCGGCGTGGTACGTCATCGCCTCCGTCACGCCGAGGCTGCCCACGCTGGCGAGCACCATCGGCCAGAGCAGCACCGCCGCCAGCTCGCCGCGACCGTGCGGGCCGAGGCTGCGCGCAAGCGCCATGCCGGTGAGCACGTTGATCGCCTGGATGACGACCGACGACCCGAAGCTGAGGGTCAGCGGCCGCCGGGCGCTGCCCCTGGCGCCGCCGGTCGCCACCGCCGCCGCCATTACGCGGCCTCCGTCAGCAACCCGGCACGCGCCTCGATCTCGTCGCGGAAGTACGCCACCGTCCGCGCGATCCCATCGTCGAGCGACACGCGCGGCGACCAGCCATAGCGCGCCTGCAGGCGCGAGATGTCGGGCCGGCGGCGCGCCGGGTCGTCGATGGCCGGCGCCAGGTGTACGACCACGCCGCCCGCGCCCGCGGCCGACGCTATGGTCTCCGCCAGCTCGAGCATCGACACCTCGTGCGGGTTGCCGATGTTCAGCACCTCGCCGTCGGCGCTGCGGTCGAGCACGACGAGCAGCAGCGCGTCGACGAGGTCAGAGACGTAGCAGAACGAGCGCGTCTGCGTTCCGTCGCCGAAGATCGGCAGCGGCTCGCCCCGCAGCGCCGCCGCCGCGAACTCCGAGACGACCCGGCCGTCGTCGAGGTCCATGCGCGGCCCGTACGTGTTGAAGATGCGCACGATCGATGCGTTGATGTGGTGCTTGCGGCGGTACTCCGCCGTCAGCGACTCGCCGAAGCGCTTCGACTCGTCGTAGCAGGCGCGCGGGCCGACCGGGTTCACGTTGCCCCAGTACGACTCCGCCTGCGGATGCTCGAGCGGGTCGCCGTACACCTCCGACGTCGACGCGAAGACGAAGCGCGCGCCGACGTCGGCGGCGAGCGCGGCGAGCCGATGCGTGCCCGCCGAGTTCGCGAGCATCGTCTCGATGGCGAAGCGCTGGTAGTGCACCGGGCTCGCCGGCGACGCCATGTGGATGATCAGGTCGACAGGTAGCAACGGCGCACGGACGACGTCCTCGCGCAGGAACGTGAAGCCCGTGTGAGACTCAAGATGCTCGATGTTCCGCAGGCGTCCGGTGATCAGGTTGTCGAGGCAGACGACGTCGTGCCCGCGCGCCAGCAGCTCGTCGCACACGTGGCTGCCGAGGAACCCCGCGCCGCCGGCGACCAGCACGCGCATCAGGCCAGCCTCCCCGGTCCGACGACCGGCAGTGCCAAGTAGTGCGCGGCCAACTCCGGTGCGCCGGATTCGATGCTCGTCGCGAGGTCGCGGAACGTGTACCTGCATGGCATGGCGTCGGCGACCTCGTGCCCCGCCTCACGCGAGTGCACCTCGATGAGCAGCGCCGGCCGGTGCGCGTCGATCGTGCGCGCCGCGCCGCGGATCACTGCGCCCTCCGCGCCCTCGACGTCCACCTTGATGAGGTCGGGCGGTGCGGCGCCATCGCGCACCAGCGCATCGATCGTCGCCGTCCGTACGCTCGCGACAGAATGCTCCGTCGCGTCGGCAAGCCGCCCCTCGAGCGTCGACTCGTGCATGATGAACGCGGCGTCGCCGTCGCAATCGCTCGCGGCGACGGCGACGACTTCGACGTTGCGCGCGTCGTTGGTCCAGATGTTGCGCCGCAGCCGCACGACGTTGTCGGGCCGCGGCTCGAACGCGTAGACGCGTCCGCTGTCGCCGGCCATCCGGCTCGCCAGCAACGTGAAGAAGCCGATGTGCGCGCCAATGTCATACACGGTGAAGCCGGCGCCGACCTGCGCGGCCATCGCGTCCTGCACGAGTTCCTCGTGCGTCCCGAGCCAGTAGTACTTCTCGCACGACAGGTCGACGAACAGCGATGCGCCCTTCAACCGGCCGCCGCAGATCTCGATGCACCGCACGCCATCCGGCGCGGCGTCCGAAAGGATGCGCCGCAAGCGGCTCGCCGCCGGCGATTGCCTCACGAGCCTGACGCCCGCGCGAGGCAGAAGCCGCCGCCCGCTCGCCGCGACCCGGAAGATCAGTGGCGCGTGGCGCGAGTCATGCGCCGACGGTGCGTCGCTTCGCGTCATTGCAGCCCCGCCTCGGAGCTGCGCGCGCCGCGCTCGCGGGCGAACGCCGTCGGCATCGCGCCGTTGCCGCCGTTGAGGAGGGTGCCGAGCACGCGCGTCGATGTCTGCCGCAGCATCGCGACGGCGGCCGCGGCCTTCGCGCGCGACGTGTGGTCGGCGCGCACGACGACGATCGCCGCGTCGCACCGCGCCGCGAGCAACGTGGCATCCGCCGTGCCGAGCGCCGGTGGACTGTCGATGATGATGGCGTCGAAACGATGCCGCAGTTCGCCGAGCAGTTCATCGAGCCGCACCGAATCCAGCAACTCCGTCGGGTTCGCCGGGCAAAGCCCCGCCGCGAGGAGCGAAACGCCCTCGATCGACGTCGCCTGGAGGATGCGCTCCAGCTGCACGTCGCCCACGGCGAGCGCTTCCGCCAGCCCCGGGGTCGCTTCGGCGCCGAACATACGGTGCTGCGCCGGTTCGCGCAGGTTGGCGTCGACGATCGCGACGCGCCGGCCGGCCTGGGCGAGCGCGTACGCGTAGTTCGCCGCGGCCGTCGTCGTGCCGGCCGAGCGCCCGCTGGCGGTGAGCAGCAGCGTCTGAGCTGCACGATCCTGCGTCTCCATGCGGACCGCCGTGCGAAGCATGCGGAAGGCCTCGGCCGCCTGCGCGGCGCCGCGACCCGCGACCGACGTCGCGAACCGCCCCCCGCGCGCAAGTGACCACATCGGTACGCTGGCGAGCACCGGCACGCCGGCCGCGGCCCGCGCGTCCGATGCGTCGCGCACTGCGTCGGTCAGGAACTCGAAGATGACGACGATCGAAGCGGCACTCAGCAGCCCGAACACGGCGACGAGCAGCGTCGTCTGCCACGCCGGCCGCGCGGCCAGCTGCGTTTCCGACGCCGGCGTCACCGCCGCGACCGTCGCTGCTCCCGGCAGCCGTCCTTCGTCATGCAGCGCCAGGAACGACTGGATGACGCCGCCGCTGAGCTGTTCGGCTTCGGCCGGCGTCGTGCCGGTCGTCGTGATCTCGATGAGCTGCGTGCCCGGCGGCAGCGCGACAGCGATGTGGCCGCGCACATCGTCGAGCGACGCGCGTAAGCTCAGTCGCTCGATGATCCGCTCGGCGACGCCTGGTCCCGCGATCATCGCCGCGTAGGACCGCAGCAGCCGGTCCGACGCCACGGCCGATGCCGTGTCGCTTGTCGCCGGTGCGCCGGGCACAGGCCCTGGGTCAGATACGAAGAGCGTCGCCGACGCCGCGAACTCCGTCGTGGCGCCTCGGTCCCGCACGCGCGACGCGACGCCGAACGTCGCGACCGCGATCAACGTGCCGACGATGAGCAGCCACCACCACCGCTGGACGATCGCAACGTATCGAGCCGCATCCATGCGCAACCCCCGTCACTTACGGCCGTACGGCCTCCACGTCGCGGGTTGTTTGGCAATCCGCGACCATTCGATTCTGGGTGCAGGCACCGATCCCGGGCCATCGGGGAGACCCCCATATGGGCCGGCAAGGGTACTGCCTACGCCGCTGCAGCGCCTTCCCCGAGATCGGCGCGCTCCTCCACCGAAGCGGCGGGCTCGATGGCCCGCACGGGGCGACGGCTGCGCGTGCGCTCGCGCATCCGGACGACGTGCGCCTGCGCCAGGTACCACTCGATCGTCAGCCGCAGCCCCTGTTCGAAGTCGGTCGTCGCCTCGAAGCCGAACAGCTCCTTCGCTCGCGACGTGTCGAGCATGCGTCGCGGCTGCCCGTCCGGCTGCGATGTGTCCCACGCGATCTCGCCCCTGAACGAGCACAGCCGCGCGATCGTCTGCACCAGCTCGCGGATCGAAATCTCGTGCCCCGCGCCGAGGTTCACCGGCAGCCCGTCGTCGTACCGCTCCGTCGCCAGGACGATGCCTTCGGCCGCGTCCTCGACGTACAGGAACTCGCGCGATGCGGCACCCGTGCCCCATGCGACGATCTGCCCGTCGCCGCGCAGTTTCGCGTCGACGACCTTGCGCACGAGCGCCGGGATGACGTGGCTGCTCTCCGGCTCGAAGTTGTCGCCGGGGCCGTAGAGGTTCACCGGCAGGAGCGAAATCGCGTTGAAGCCATACTGCTCGCGGTACGCCTGCGCCTGCACCAGTTGCATCTTCTTCGCAAGCCCGTACGGCGCGTTGGTCTCCTCCGGATAGCCGTTCCAGATGTCGTCCTCGCGGAACGGCAGCGGCGCGTACTTCGGGTAGGCGCAGACCGTCGCCACAGCGACGAACTTCTCGACGCCGGCCACGCGCGCCAGTTCCATGAGCTGGATGCCCATGACGGCGTTGTCGTAGAAGAAGCGGCCCGGGTTCAGCCGGTTCGCGCCGATGCCGCCCACGACTGCCGCCAGGTGGATCACGATCTCCGGCCGCGCTGCGTCGAGCGCGCGCTCGATGCCGTCCTTCTCGCGCAGGTCGTACTCGAAGCTGCGCGGGACGAAGACGCGCGCGCCGCGTTCCCGCAACTTCCGCACGACGTGGCTCCCGAGGAAGCCGGCGCCGCCTGTCACCATCACCGGCACGCCGGTCAACGACCTCACGCTGCCCATCGATCGCGCCTCGTTTCCGTCCGCTCCGTCTCCTCGCGTACCGCGCCCGGTAACGCCCGCCGCCCCTGCGTGTGCACGCGCCCGCTCTGCGCCGATGCCAGCACGGCAGCGACGAACTGCTCGTACGACCGCAGCGCCGCGTCCTCCGACAGCACGTCGGCGGCCCACGTGCGCGCCGACTCGACGAGGTGCGCGCGCAACCCCGGATCGTTCTCGAGCCGCAGCAGCGCTTCAAGCAGCGCTGACGGGTCGTCGGGCTTGATGACGAGGCCGCCGCTGCTCCACATCACCTCGCGCGCCGTCTCGCTGCCCTGCGCCGCGGCGGCGATCACGGGCCGGCCCGCAGCGAAGTACGACGTGAGTTTCGACGGCAGCGACATGTCGCCGACGCTGCCGCGTTGGTTGATCAGCAGCACGTCGGCCGCGGCGAGCACGCTCGGGAAGAGCTGCTGTGGCTGCAGCGGCAGGAAGCGTACATTCGCAAGGTTGTGGCGCGCGGCCAGCGCCTCCAGCGACGCCCGCTGGTTGCCGTCCCCGACGAACGCGAAGACGATGTGTGGCGCTGCCTTCGCAGCGAGCTGCCCGCAGGCGATCACGTTCTCGAGACCCTGCTTCTGTCCCATGTTGCCCGCGTGCAGGCAGACCATCGCTTCTTGCGGCAGGCCGAGCCACTCGCGCATCGCCGTCCGATCGACGGTCGCCTCGCCGACGTGCGTCCAGTTGCGCACACGGCGGATGCGCGTCGGCTCGACGCCGAGCGACTCGACGTACGGCCGGAATCCCTCGGCGACGATGCCGACGGCCGATGCGCCGCGCGCGGCCCAGCCCTCGGCGAGCCGCGCCACGCTGGCGACCTTCGCGCCGGCCATGCCGCTCTGCTCGGCCGCGCGTCCCATCAGGTCCTGGAACACGAGCCCGTACGGCACGCCGAAGCGTTGCGCGGCCGCGCGCGCCAGCAGCCCGCCGCCCAGGCTCGGCACGACGCCGATCACCGCGTGCGGCCGAGGCAGCGCCAGCGCCGACAGCCCCGTCGCGAAGAACGATGCCTCGTACAGCCCGCGGCGCCACGCCGACTGCCTCGCCGGCACGTAGTGCCAGCGCCGGTGCAACTCGACGCCGTCGCGGTACTCGCGCAACGCGAACGCGCCCGAATACGCGTCGGGCACGCTCCACTCCGGGTAGTGCGGCATGCCGGTGATCGCCGTGACCTGGTAGCCCTGGCGGGCGAGGTGCTCGGCGACCTTCGTCGTGTACGGCGCGATGCCGGTCTCTTCCGGCGCGTAGTTGATGCCCGCGATGAGAATGCGCGTCATTACTGGCCGTCCATCTTCAGCAGCGGCCCCGCCGTCCGCGCGATGTACGTCAGGTCGCGCACCAGCCCGACCTCGGACGCGTAGCCGGACTCGATCTCCATGCGCGTGCGCGGTGCGAGGCCCTTCCGGCCGCGCACCTGGAACGGGCCCGTGAGGCCCGGTTGGACGTCGTGTATCTGCTGCGACAGCCGCGGCTCGATCGCTTCGCGGCCGAGGTACGGCCGCGGGCCGACGAGGCTCATCTCGCCGCGCAGCACGTTCCAGAACTGCGGCAGCTCGTCGAGGCTCGACCGGCGCAGGAAGCGGCCGAGCGGCGTACGGCGCGGGTCGTCGGCCAGCGTCCAGTTCGTCGACAGCGCCGACGCCAGCTCCGGGTGCGTGAGTTTCCAGCGCTCGAGGACGTCGTCGGCGTCGGTGACCATCGTGCGAAACTTCCACATCAGGAAGCGGCGGCGGTTGCGCCCCATGCGCTCCGACGCGTAGAACACCGGCCATCCGGACGTCGCCAGCACGGCGAGCGCCACTGCCACGATGAGCGGCAGCAGCGCCAGCGCCAGCATCGACCCCAGCACGACGTCGAGCGCGCGCTTGCCGAAGCGCTCGTACGCCGACCGCCGGGGCAGATGGAGCAGCGGCACCGGCGCATCGACGCGCGCGAGCGGCGCGCCGCCCGCCGGCAGCGAGATCGGCAGCACGGGGGCCGCGTTCGGGCGAAAGATGTGATGAGCGGGTCGTATCGTCACTGAGCGCGCCTCCCGCTTCGCCCAAAACGATGCGAACCCGGGACGCTTCCTTGCGCCCCGAGTTCATCGCACCGAAATGGTTGGCGATTTCGCCCCGATGCGAGATGCGCATTTCCCTGATTCCGGGTGGAAGCACCCCGTTTCCGGCCACCATCTGGTTCCTACGGGCCGGCCACTATACGCTGGCGCCATGCCTCAGCTGCCCGAGCGGATCGAGACGGAGTTCCTGTACGAGGCGCACATCGACCTCGCGCCGCCGGAGCGGATCGGCGCGTCGCCGTTCGGGCTGCGCAACATCTTCATCGTCACCGGCGGGACGTTCGAGGGGCCGCGGCTGCGCGGCACCGTGCGGCCCGGCGGCGGCGACTGGTTCCTCACGCTGGCGAACGGCGTCGGCGAACTGGACGTGCGCGGGCACGATGCAGACCAACGACGGCGCGCTTATCCTCGTGACCTACCACGGCGTGCTCGACGTC
Source organism: uncultured Chloroflexia bacterium (assembly GCA_963840385.1). Taxonomy (GTDB): domain Bacteria; phylum Chloroflexota; class Dehalococcoidia; order DSTF01; family JACRBR01; genus CAYJMJ01. The sequence continues at coordinate 28,751 of CAWIYS010000009.1, forward strand.
TCGCCCGACGTCACGCAACGCGTCTTCGGGGGCGAGGATGTCAGTCCGAGCGAGTACTACTTCCGCACTACGCCGCGCTTCGAGACCGGCGACGAGCGCTACGCCTGGCTCAACAAGACCATCACCGTCGCCACCGGCTGCTTCGGCGCGGGCTGGGTGGGCTACCGGGTGTTCTCTGTGGTGTAGCGGCCGGCGGCATCTTCACACCTCGGTTGTTACCTCCAACCCCTCGATCACTGGCTCCTTCTATGAGACGGCCGGCGGCGATAGTCGACACTAATTGGAGATTCTGCTTTTCCGCGGGCTCCAGGTTCGCCGAGTGACTCAGGGGAGTGGCCGAGTTTAGGAAGTCCCGATTTCGTTTTGCCCCTTTTATTCTTGCGCGCCCCCTCCTCCATGTTGTTGATGCCAACTGGAATGTGTGCGCCCATCCTACGGCCGGGCGGCGCGAACTCGAAGCGGCGATGTCACCGACCGGAGATCGGCGGAGATGAAGATCCGCAGCTACTGGTGCGAAGAGCGGCGACCTAACCCCCGGCGCCTTCCCTAGAGGGGAGAGGAGCCTGGGAGCGCAGTTGACGGTTTGCCGACGATCGCTGGGTCAGCGCCAGCGCTTCGAGACCTTCCGGTATTCGTGTTCGAGGATGCTCATGATCACGTCGCTGTGCCATTGGCCAGCGACGAGCGCGCTGTCCCGCTCGACGCCCTCGATGGTGAAGCCGCACTTCTTATATGCCGCGATTGCGCGCTCGTTGTAGTCGAGCACGCGCAGGTCGATGCGGTGCAGTCGCAGCGAGTCGAAGCCATGCGCCAGGGCGAGGCGCGTCGCCTCCGTGCCGAGGCCGAGGCCCCAGGCGGCAGGGTTGAAGATGCCGATGGCGAAGTGCGCATGACGGTGCGCCGGGTCGAACCCGTGGAGCCGCGCGGTGCCGATGCACTGACCCTTGTTGTCGATCGCCCAGCAGCACGGTTCCGTGGCCATCCGGTCAAACCAGACGTCGACCTCTTCGGGAGTCAGCGGCGGCATCTGTAGGTGGTCGCCGCCCATCATGCGGACGTACTCGGAGTTGCGGCCGCATGCGAAGCGGTCGACCTTGTCCGTGACGCGAAGAGGCCGAAGCAGGACGTGCTTGCCTTTGAGCGTCGGGGCCGCCGGCACAGCCGCTACGCCGTCGCCGCGACGGCGCTTTCGATCATCGACCGGAAGATGACGAGGCCGTCGGTGCCGCCCATCAGCGCCTCGCCGGTGCGCTCGGGGTGCGGCATCATCCCCAGCACGTTGCCGCGCTCGTTGATGATGCCGGCGATGTTGTTGACGGAGCCGTTGGGGTTGGCCTCGCGCGTCGCCTCGCCCTGCGGCGTCACGTAGCGGAAGACGACGCGGTGCTCGGCCTCGAGCCGCGCGATGGTCTCCGGGTCGGCGTAGTAGTTGCCCTCGCCGTGGGAGATCGGCACCATCAGCACCTGCCCCTCGCGGCCGGCGCGCGTGAACATCGTGTCGGCGTTCTCGATGCGCAGGTACGTCGGCACGCAGCGGAACTCGAGGCTGTCGTTGCGCATCAGCGCGCCCGGCAGCAGGTGCGACTCGCACAGGATCTGGAAGCCGTTGCAGATGCCGATGACGGGCTTGCCGGCGTCCGCGTGCCGCACCACCGCCTCCATCACCGGCGAGAAGCGCGCGATGGCGCCCGTGCGCAGGTGGTCGCCGTACGAGAAGCCGCCCGGGATCACCACCGCGTCGTAGTCATCGAGATTCGACGTCTCGATGCCAGACGAGGTCGGCCTGCTGCCCCAGCTCGTGCGTCAGCACGTACTGGCAGTCCCGCTCGGACCACGTACCGGGGAAGACGAGGACGGCGAAGTTCATGCGGGGGCAGTATATCGGGAGGTTGGAGGTTGGAGGTTGGAGGTTGGATGTTTGAGGCGGCAGGCGGGACGAGACGGTCAGTGGATTGACTCCGCGACGCGCTTCAACTCATCAAACGTCATCGTGCCGGTTGAGGCGTCGCCGTCTACGTCGCCGACGACGAGCGTCACGCCCGTCCCTTCAACGACGATGATCCGTGCCGTGCCGCCCATCTGGCCGGGACGGAGGCGGTACAGCGCCGCCGGCTGGCCGTTGATCGAACCCAGCTCCAGCTCGACCGTACCGATCGGTGGCGGCAACGGCCGGTCAATGTCGAACGGGAGACTGACGCCGAGCAGGCGGGCCACCACGATCGACAAGCCGCGCGGCCCCTTGTATGTCGCCTCATAGCTGAACAGATCGCTTCCGGCGATCATCGCGGCGACGTTGTCGAATGCGTACCCGGGCGGCAGGTACGAAGGCTCCAGGAACCCCGGCATGCCGCGGAGCCGTTCCAGCGGCACCGGCACGCCGGGTCCCACCACAGGCGTGAGCAGCGCTCGCCGCGGATCCGGCGTCACCGGCACCGGATCCGGATCGACGTAGCCCTGCGGCACCACCCGGAACGGTCCCGACACGACTGGCGGCGTCCGATCGTCGACCTTCGGCGGCATGCCGACCTTCACGTCCTGCGCCGTACAGACGAAGCCACGGTGCAGGTACACACGCTCTCCGGCAGCGTGCCCCGTGTCGCCCGCCCAGCCGACGAGGCAGACTTCGTCGCCCGGCTCAAGCGCGGCGATCTCCGCCATCGCGGCCGATGGCGACAGCGGATTCCCGCAGTCGTTGGTGCTGCAGTCATAGACAGCGCCCCCGCTCCAGTACACCAGCTCCTCCAACCCGACGCCCTTGTACGTCGAAGGGCCGCCGACCTCCCAGAGAAATGGATCCGTATCCCCGGGCTCGTCGAAGATGCCCCTGAACCTCCCGACCGCCACGAAGCGGAGATACGGCACGGCCGCGTAAGGAAGTGCAGGATAGACTGGCGGCGAGGAGACCCTGGCTTGATATGGCGGGATCAGATAGTCGGTCACCCCCGCCGTCTCGTCGTCGATCGTGTCGCACGTCGGACGAACCGCTGTCACTCGCTCGCCCACCACCTCCACCACGTAGTTGCGCGGGGGCGGCCCCTGTTGGAACACGGCGCGATACGCGCCGTCGCCGCCCGATGGCGCGGCGAAGACCGACTGCAGCGTGTCGTACAAGACATCAGGAGCGTTCAACAGCGAGGTCATCAGTGCCGGCATCGCGTCTCCACGCACGAATCCGCCGCCGCAGTCCACAGCCGGGAATGCGTCGACCAGCGTTCCCGGCTGCTCCGTCTGCGAGCACGCCGGCTCGCGCGAGTCCGAACCCATGACGACGCACGCCCGCTGCTGGAACGCGAGCCGCTCCGCCAACCCTGCGACATCTTTGCGGAACACGAGCCGCAGCACGTCCGCCAGTTGCGCCGGCACTTCCTGGTACTCCGCCGCGACCGGCGTGGACGATGGCTCGACCACCGGCGTCGCGCTGCCAGCCGTCGCCGACGGCCCGGTGCGCGCCGGACTGCCGCACGAGGCAGCGAGCGCCGCGAGGACAACCGCGGCGAGTCCAGCTGCGACGACCGGCCTCTTCATCGCCCTCCTCCGGCGTGCATCACCCCTCCTCGTTCTAGTCCGGAATCTTGGGGAAGACGAGCTCAACCAGGAGATACAGGTATGGAATGACGCCAGCCGCCTCGAAGGCCACCGCGAACCACCCCGCCCTCAGGGCCGATGCGCGGGCTTCACGCGCGATCCACATCGCCAGCAAGACCGATGCGCCCACCGCGGCAGCGGCACCGACGAGAAAGACCCACCCTAATTGCTGCTTCGCGGCCGTGATGTCCGAACGCCCACGGAGGGTCTCGGCGAGGTTCCACACCACTATGAAATGCAGCGCGTACCCCAACCCGGCCGCGAAGGCGGCCGCGAGTGGCTCGATGAGAACGGCGCGTACCTTCATCCCCTCCTCGCGTCAGTGCATCGACTCCGCGACCTTCACGAGCTCGTTGAAGTCGACCAGCACATTATCTCGGCGAGGTGCCGACCACCTGTCGTTCAACCGTCGCCAGGCCGGCGCTTCGCCGGCGACCGTGCTGCTCCGGCCACGATGCACACGACCCCGGCAGCCGCCAGCGCGAAGGCGTTGTGTTCCGGCTTTGGCCTCGCCTTCCCGACACCAGTGCTCGGCAGCACCCGAATCGGCACGAAGGTGAGGTTCAGCTCCTGCAGCGCCAGCGGTTGCCAGCTCGCCGTCTCCCTCGCCCTCGCGAGAAGCACGTCGCCCGCGCGTAATTCGAAGTGCACGACGGAGCCCGGCCGGCCACACCCGGATCGCAGCTCGTCAGGCAAGACCCTCATGCCGTAGTCCCACTCAGGGCCCAAACCGCGCAGGGGATTGCCTTGCCGTCCGCATTCACGTCCATCGATCACTGCCACGACCTCGAAGAGCGGACCGCCGGGCGTCCACTGCCATGTGTAGCGACCGTAATACGACGCCCAGTCCGGACCGACGATAAGCGACACGTGCACAAACGCACCAGGCTGCCACACAACGGTTCCCCGAGCCGGCCGCCCACCGATCAGGAAATGCACGATTGCGCCCGGCGTGCCACAGCCCGGGCGCTCCGCGGCGGATGGCACGATCAGGTCGACATTCGTGCCTTCGGTGTCGACGGGAATGATTGGCATCCCGCTGGCGCATTCGACATTGGCGATCAGCGCGCTGACGCGGTCGAACGAGGGCGCCGCATTCACGATGACATCGGCCCAGATGAACATCGACGTGACCGGCGTTGACGTGGCCGTCGGCGTGGGAGACCGGATGACCGAGGGCGTAGGCGTGGCCGTCTTCACGGGAGGCGCCGCAGCCTCAGCATGCGAACGCAGCGCGACGGCGCCCGTGACCGCCACGACGACACACGATGCGATGATGATACCGCGCATGGTCACGTTCTCAGCATACGCCGACGTCACCGCCTGTGGAGTGCCGAATGGCCCGGGCGCTCTACTACCGCCGCAGATTTCCGTTAGACTGCGGGCTCTCGATCCTGGGTGCGAAAGGTCCAGCTGGCGATGCCAAGCGAACGCCCTCCCCGCCTCATCTCCAACATGCGCGGCGTCCGCTACGGCGAGGTGCTCGCCGCCTACGCGCGCGATGGCGGCATCGAGGCCGAGGTCTACGGCACGCAGATGCTCAACGACTGCCCGCAGGAGTTGTGGGGCACGCTCGACGCGGCCGCTATCGCGAAGGAGATGGGCGCGGTGATGGTCAAGCTCAACGGGCCCCGCCACTGGGTGCTCGACGGCTTCGGCACGAAGGTCGCCGTGGTCGAGCCGGTGTTCCGAGAGTTCAACGGCCTCAAGACGCGACGCATCGCCACGGTCAACCTCGGCAAGGACGCCGCCGCCGGGCCCTACACCGAGCGCCACGTCAACCGCGGCGCCGTCTTCTTCTGGGACGCCGGGAAGCCTGTCTACGAGCTGGTGAACCCCGACGGGCTGCCGTACGTCATGCAGGCCTACTGCATCGGCGTCGATCCGACGCTCACGGAGGCGAGCCTGCCGGCGCTCGGCGAGCGGCTGGCGCTGCCGGCGGGCTGGTCGTATCGCACGCGGATCCTCGAAGGAGGAGCTGGTGGTCGACACGACGGCCACCGTCGCAACGGTGCTGCAGGACGAGTTGGAGAACACGTACACGCTGCCGGGGTAGGTCGTCGACGCGGCGAAGGTCGCGCGGCTGTGGCGCCTCGCACTGGTACATTCGGCACTTCACGCGTCGGCGATGCGCACATACTCTCGACTCGAGCTGTGGTCCTTGCGGGACCACAAGAGGCGCCGTGCATCCACGATTCATGCGGCCCGCGATCGGGACTCTGCTGCTGGCCAGCATGGCACTCTCGACCGCCTGCGGCGCCGGAACTGCGTCGCCCACCTCCCAGGCATCCGCCTCCGTACCGCCGCAGACACCGATGCCGGCGTACACCGCTTGCTCCCCTGGCGATCCCGGCTGCGCGCCTCCGGCGGTGCGGACGCCCGAGGCGCTCGATCCGGCCGTCCTCTCCATTCTCGGGCGGGACGAATTCGTACGGGCGATCGTGGGCAGCAGCGAACTGTGGAAGGACTACTGGCTCAATCCGTCGCCCGGCGCGTATGGCACGACCGCGGTCGACATCGTGTTGGCGCGGCCGGTCTCGTTCAGCGGAACGGTGCCGTCACAGTCGCAGCCCTGTAAGGGGCACGGCAACGAGGGGCGCATCGACCCCGCGGACCCGTGCCTACAGGTGACGCCGGTCGACGGCACCACGTATACGGAGTTCCACGACCAGCGCTGGATCCAAGTGTTTGTCGATGTTAGGCGCGGCAGCGTCGTGCAGGTATTCGCCCCGGGCGTGACCGATCAGAGCGTCGATGAGCTGATCGCGTACCTCACGAAGTACCGGCCGGCTATCGCGACGCCGACACCGAGTCCCTGAACGACCAAGCAGCGCGCCTACCGCCCCTGGAACTTCGGCGGGCGGGCTTCGACGAAGGCGCGGGGGCCTTCGCGGGCGTCTTCGGTCGACTGCGCGATGGCCATCGCCTGGCCGGCCTCCTCGAACGCCTCGTGCCAGCTGGCGTCGAGGCCGCGGTAGACGAGGCGCTTGGCGAGCTGCATCGCCACGGCGGGGCCCTCGGCGAGGCGGCGCGCGAACGCCGTCGCCGTCGCCATCAGCTCGTCGCCCGGCACGACCTTCGACACGTAGCCGAGGCGCAGCGCCTCCGGCGCGTCGATGAAGTCGCCGGTCCAGATCATCTCGAGCGCCTTCGCGACGCCGAGGATGCGCGGCAGGAAGTAGCAGCCGCCATCGCCGGGCACGAGGCCCACCTTCACGTACGACATCGCGAACTTCGCGTGCTCGGAGGCGATGCGGATGTCGGCCATCGACGCCATGTCCATGCCGGCGCCGACGGCCGCGCCGTTGACGGCGGCGATGTACGGCTTGTCGAGCAGCTGCACGGCGCGCGGGACGGCGTGGACGCCGTCGCGCAGCCAGTTGCGACGCTCGGCGGGCGACGGCGGCGCATCGGGCCGCGGCGATTCGGCGCGTGACGACGACTCGCCGATCATGCCGCCCTTCAGGTCGGCGCCGGCGCAGAAGCCCCGGCCGGCGCCGGTGACGATGACGGCGCGGACGTCGCGGTCGAGGCGGGCGTCGGTCAGCGCCTCGGCCCACTCGCGGATCATGACGTCGGTGAAGGCGTTCATGCGCTCGGGGCGGTTGAGCGTGATCGTGGCGACGCCGGCGTCTTTGGTGTAGAGGATGTGCTCGTAAGACATCGGGCCTCCCCGGAGAACTTGGAACCTAGACGAAGGGGCGGATTGCGACACCACTGTCGCACACCGGCGCATCACGTTCTAGCCGCCTCGCCAGCGGTCTCGGAAGCGACAAGCGGCTCTTGCGCGCCCGCAACCCGCGCACCACAATCTCAGCACTTCGGGGCGGCGTCGCCCCGGCACCCACACGGAGGCTCCATCATGGAATTCAAGGAAGTCATCGGCCGCCGCCGCTCCATCCGCTTCTTCGACCCGGACCGGCCCGTCGAGCGCGAGAAGATCCAGAAGATGCTCGAGGCGGCGCGCCTCGCGTCGTGCGCCGTCAACGCGCACTGGGCGCGCGCGATCGTCGGCTTCCGCGACGACCTCACGGAGGACCAGCTCAACCGCCTCAAGACGCCGGTCGCCGGCCTCAACACCGAGCTGGCGCCGGTGCACATCCACTGGTTCAACGACCTCGGCGTCGTGAACCGCATCGAGGGCTCGCGGCTCAAGGAACTGGTCGACGTGGGCGCGCTGGCGCCGACGCACGGCTGGAGCCACAAGTTCGTCGACGACTTCGTCTACCCGCAGATCCTCAAGCCGCTGACGCAGAGCCCGGTCTACCCGGTGCCGTCGACGATGGACGTCGGCATCGCGATCTGCCAGGCGCTGCTGACGGGCGTCGACGAGGGGCTCGGCGTCGGCATGGTGACGCTGAACGGCGCGGTGCTGAAGGAAGTCTTCCACACGCCGGACGACTGGATCCCGCTCTCGACGATCCTCGTCGGCTACCCGTCGGAGTCGTGGAATGCCGGCGGCCAGCGGCCGCGCCCGCCGTTCGAGGAGCTGTACTTCGAGGGCGACTACGGCAAGCCGTTCAAGCGCGACCAGAAGGTCGTCGACGAACTGAAGGCGTCGAAGATGATCCAGGAGCCGGCGAAGTCGCACGACCCGGCGCGCATCGACGAGATCCGGAAGCTGGCGGAGAAGTACGGTCTGCCGATGTAGGTGGCTGGGAGGTCGGAGGTCGGAGGTCAGTGGGGCTGCGTTCCGACCTCCGACTTCTGACCTCCGGGCACCCTCGCCGGGGCCATCCGGCACCTCGCGCATGGGTGGCGGCTTCGCTAGGCTCGCTGCATGACTGAGACCGAGACGCCGCCCGAGCCGCCTGTCGAGCTGCTGCCGATGCTCGAGTACGCCAGCGTGCAGACGTGGCTCGACGGGCTGCGACAGCACTGGGGCGGCGATCCGCTCACGGACGACCCCGAGCGACTGCCGATGCTCGAGGCGTTCTGCCGCCACGCCAACCGCACGCCGGACCAGATCATCAAAGAGACGACGATGATCAAGGACGGCGAGAAGCGCATCCGCATCAAGGGCCGCGAGCGCTACTCGAAGCTGATCGACGAGTGGCAGGCGACGATCGAGGGCTCGCGCATCCGCCGGGGCAAGTGGGGTAACGCCGTGCGGAGCTTCCTCATCCACAACGGCGTGCTGCTGGCGGCGGGGATGCAGAACTAGGGCGAGTTCGTAGTTGGCAGTTCGTAGTCTGTAGTTCTCGCTTTCCGCGCCCCTTTTCACGCATCCATCGTCGATCCGTAGCTCAACCGTCGGGCAGCCTGACGGGTTCCGGCGTACGATGACGGCATGAAGCGCCACATCATCCCACTCGCGCTCGCCACACTGCTGATCGCCGCATGCGGTGGTGGAAGTTCGGCGCTGCCGTCATCGACCGCGTCGCCGACGGCAGCGGCGCCGACCGCGACGGCGACCGTCGCCGGGCCGCGCACCATCACCGGCATGTTCACGGAGCCGCGGCCCAGCCCGGCGGACGCGACGAGCCAACTCGGTCCGTTGCCCGAGACGTTCCCGGTGTGGGACGGAACCTCGACGATGATCTACGACATGGCGGCCGGCAAGGCGATCGACCTCGGCCCCGGTTCGCTCGGGCGATTCAGCCCCGACAGTACGCGCATGGCGTGGATCGCGTCTCCGACGGAGCCGTATGGGCGACGGCGAGGCGTGGATGATCGATCTGCGCACGATGGAACGGCGCGATCTCGGGCCGGGGCGGTTGGCGGGCTTCGTCGACGACAGCCACGTCGGCGTCACGCGACCCGACGTCGAACACGACCGACCTCATCGACCTCGGCGGCGGCGCGGCGACGCCGGTAGCGGAGCGTCCCGTTCTTCGCCGACTGCGCACAACGTCATCGACGCCGGATGGCTACGTCCTGGCGCAGCGATCGGGCTACGCACCCGATGAAGCTGAACGTTCATCCTCACTGACCCGGCATCGGGCCGTGAGTCCTGCAGTTCGACGCGCTCGGACGCCGTGCCGGCGGGCGAGGAGACGCTCGCGGTCGCCACGACGGTGCCACGTCACGGCCGGCCCACCGAACCCGAACGGCTATCGCCACGGCGACGACGAACATCTTCCTCGTCGACGTCACGACCGGAGAGGCCGACGTTCGTCGCGACGGGCGGCATCTTCGGTGCAGTTCCCGCTCGTCGCGGACGACGACTACGTCGTCTGGACGGACAACTACTGCGACGGCGAGCACACGCGCATCTACGACCGGAGCACCAGAAGATCACCGAGGTCGAAGCGACGCTCTGGCCGCAGGTGATGGCCGGAGGGCTTGATCCTCGAAGGGTCCGTTCGGCGGCCGCGCGCTGATCGACCCGGCGACGCTGCAGTATCGAGCGGCGCTACCGCCGGGCGTCGGCGACACATCGTGGTCGCCGGACCACCGGTACGCGAGCGTCGGGCAATACGGCGGCCACGGCGGGCTCTGCCTCTGATCGCCTCCAGCTACTCTTTCACCTCGATCAGCAGCGTGTACGTCGCGTGACGCTTCGGAGAATCCGCGCGGACCCGAGCGTACTCCACGCGGACATCCACCACGTACCGTCCCGGCCCCTCGCCAGCTACGAATGTAATCCCGTCATCGTCAAATCGAACGTTGTGCTCAGCATGGCTAAGAGAGTCGGCGCCTCCCGGTCCGGACGGCCAGACCAGGCGACCTGCCTCGAGTGTTGGCTCGGCGCGTACCGCTACGAACCCAACGCCCGCACCAAACAGGTGCTCACCCGAAAGAGGGTTGGCCACCTCGACCGTCTCGTCCGCCGATACGACGAGCGGCGTGTCGCTGGTCACCACACGAGGCGGGAACACGTCGAAGACGGCGCCGCACCACTCCGACATGCCGGGAACCAGCTGGGCACTCTGCCCGTGCGCCCTCGCAACCATCTCCGGCGGCGCCGACATACGCACCTTCCCGTTCGATGCTGCGATCGTCTTGAGCGCGACATTGCCCTCGCCGACGGCAGGGCAGATCTCGGTTACCGAGGATCCGCCACCTCCCGCACAGCCCCACGAGAAGACGGCCAGCATCACACCGCCGGCGAGCGGCGCAAGATGCTTCACCATTGCGCACCTCGCAGCAGTACGACGCAGCGCGCGGCTGGAATGTTCCCCGTGCAGCACGCCGATGGCATGTTCCCGCACTCCCCACTTACAGAAAGGCCCGCGAACTACGCGGGCGAGCAACTCTTCGAACCGGTCGCGCACACCTATCCCGAAACGACCCCCTCCGCCTGACAGCGATCCGTCATCGCCAGCGCCCGCTCGACTTCATCCACGAGATCCGCCGGCTTGAACGGCTTGGTGACGATGCCATCGGCGCCGCAGCTCGTCGATGCCGGGCAGGTCGGGGTTGCCGGTGATCAGCAGCACGCGCGGTGCGGCGGGGTTCGTCTTCAGCGCGCGGCACACGTCGAGGCCGTTGAGCTTCGGCAGGCCGACGTCGAGCAGCACCAGGTCCGGCTGCTCGCGCCACGCGACGTCGAGCGCCTCGCTGCCGTCGGCGGCCTCGACAACGCGCGAGCCCGCCGGCGCCAGCGCCGCTCGCAGCAGCGCCCGCACGACGGGCTCGTCATCGACGACCAGGATGCTCGCCGTCCCTGGCACGAGTCTCCCTTTCAGCGGCTGGACGCCCTCGTCAGCGATAACGTCAGCCGCACGTCCTTCAGCACCGACTTCGCCGCTTCGCCCTGGCCGATATCGATGCAGTCGCAGTAGGCGGCGAAGATCGACCGGTCCAGCAGGCGCAGTCCCTGCTCGTTCAGCTCTTCGAAGTGGTCGCGGCGGAGCCGCAGCAGGCGTCGCAACCGGTTCAGGTAGCCGTCGCGGAGCTGGTCGGGCTTGGCGTTGGCGATCTCCTCGATGGTCGAGCGCAGGTCTTTCATCGGGCGTTTCTCTCTCGACGTGTGCGCGTTCGCCATCTAGCCCGCCACCTGCTCGTCGGAGGAGGACGATCCGAGCTCCGGGCCGCTCTCCAGACCGACGATCCCCTTGCGGATCGCGTAGCGGATGAGGTCGGTGCGGTTCTGCGCGTGGAGCTTCGACATGATGTGCGCCTTGTGCGCCTCGACCGTCTTGACGCTGATGAACAGCTCGCCCGCGATCTTCTGGTTCGAGTAGCCCTCGGCGATGAGCTGGAGCACTTCGCGCTCGCGGCTCGTCAGCAGGTCGTAGCCGGTCTTCGACTCCGGCTTCTTCGCCTGCCAGAGGTAGTCCTGCACGGCGTCGCCATCGCTGATCGCCGAGCTGAAGTAGGTGTTGCCGCGGTGCACCGACTGGATGCCGAGCAGCAGCTCCTGCACGTCTGACTTCTTGACGACGTAGCCGCTGGCGCCGGCACGCAGCGCGGCCAGGATCTGCTCGTCTTCCATGTAGCCGGTGAGGATGAGCACCTTCGCTTTCGGCACGCGGCGGCGGATCTGGCGCGTCGCCTCGAGGCCGTTGAGGCCCGGCATCACCATGTCCATCAGCACGACGTCCGGGTGCACCTTCTCGCACACCTCGAGCGCCTCACGCCCGTTGCTCGCGTCGCCGACCACTTCGACCTCCGGCTGGTTCTCCAGCAACATGCGCAGCGCCTGGCGGAGCACCGAGTGGTCATCGACGATCAGGACCTTGATCCGGCTCGCGTGGTGGCGTGGCGCCATCTGGTTTGTCATGTCTCCGCTTCCTCCTTGAAGTGGCGGGCCCTGTCGGGCGCCGCTGATACCGCTGTTCCTTCGGCGGTGTAGGGGTTTCCCCTAAGGGTCACCCTTACGGCCCGCTTGTTACCACATCCGTTCGGAGCCCGGCAACCGCTCCTGGCCTCCGACGTCCGGCAGGAGCGACACCGTCCTGTTCAACGAGGCCGCCTCGCCGTACACGCCCTCCCGGCTCGCGCCTTCCACCGTGGCGGGATACTCGCGCGTCGCGCCGCAGCGCTTGCAGCGGCCCCGGATGACGTCCTCGTCGGGCAGACCGAGGATCCAGTGGTGGACGCATGTCTGGGTTTGGGCGTCGGCCATGTTCATCTCCTCCTGAACGAGGTGGAGTATGGCCGCGAACATGTGGCGCGCACATAAGGGAGAACCCTTAGATGCCGTAGGGGAACTCCCTAAAAACCCTAAGGTTGCCAGATTCGGAGTACGGGATACGGCTGCCCTTCCTGCGGACGGTCCCGCCCGGGTACTGAGCGTCCTATCCGGAGGCAACGCAGGTTCTCGTCGTGCCGCACGAAGGGTTCGATGAGCGGATCGTGGGGGCGGGTCGAGGCTCCGGCCGTGGTTCGCGCCGCACGCAGTGACGTAGCGATGCTGAGGGTATGGCCCGGGGAAGATGCTTCGCTGGCGCTCAGCATGACAGACATGGTGCGCCAACGGATCATGGGGTCAGGCCGAGGCTCCGGCCATGGTTCGCGCCGCACGCAGTGGCGTTGGCGATGCTGAGGGTATGGACCGGGGAAGGTGCTTCGCTGGCGCCCAGGATGACGGACATGGGGTGCGCCGATGCCGGAGAGCCCGCGCTACGGGATGTTTACGGGCCTAATCGTCGAGGCCGAGGATCGCGCGGCCGCGCTGCAGATCCTTGCGCAGCACGAGCAGCTCGTAGGCCCATACCGGCCCCATGCCGCCCGCGCGCGCGCTCGCCGCGTCGGTGTTGCGCACCATCGAGCGGATGCCCTCGTGCTCGAGCATGTCGTGGAAGAGTTGCGCCTCGGCCTCGCCGTTCGGCTCGACGAGCAGCACCAGTTCGTCCGGCGAAGGCAGCCGTGTGGGCTCGCCGCCGGCGCCGCCAAACCAGCCGAGAATGCGTGACAAGATGCTCATGGTCGAAGGGATGTACGAATGGCGGAGGGGGAGGGATTCGAACCCTCGATCCCGGTTACCCGAGATAAGCGCTTAGCAGGCGCCCGCACTAGGCCACTATGCGACCCCTCCGCGGGTGCGCCCATTCTAGCATGCAAGTGGCCGGCCGATTCGCGCCGTTACGCCGCGCGAGCGCGCTCCGCGCCGCCGTCGATCTCGTCGAAGAACGGGATCTCGTCGTGCTCCCAGACGCGCACCAGCGCGTCGACGACGCGGGGGCTGAACTGCGTGCCGGAGCAGGCGACAATCTCCGCGATCGCCTCGGCGACGGGGCGGCCGGAGCGGTACGGCCGGTCGTTCGTCATCGCATCGAAGGCGTCGGCGACGGCGGTGATCTGCGCCGCTTCGGGGATCTCTTCGCCGGCGAGGCCATGCGGGTAGCCGCTGCCGTCCCAGCGCTCGTGGTGGCTGCGGGCGACGGCCGCGGCCAGCTCGAACCCCTGCTGCTCGGCGAGGAACTCGCTGCCCCAGATCGTGTGCTGCTTCATCAGCACCCACTCGCTCTCGGCGAGCGTCGACGAGCTGCCGAGGACGATGTCCGGCACGCGGATCTTGCCGATGTCGTGGAGCACCGCCGCGAGCGCGAGGTCACGCGCCTCGTCGTCGTCGTAGCCGAGTTGGCGGGCGATCGCCTCGGACAGGCCGCTGACGCGCTGGAGGTGGCGGCCCGTCGTGTGGTCGTGCGCCTCGGCGGCGCTCGCGAGCATCAGTACTGTTTCGGTGTGCGCGCGCATCAGCCGAGCGGAAGAGGCTCGCAGCTCGTCGAGCACGGCGGCCATGCGCACGATGGCCGTCACCTGTGTGGCGACGACGCCGAGGAACTGGGCGTCCTGCGCCGTCAGCACGCCGTGACGCTTGCTTGCGACAGCGAGCATGCCGACGACCTGGTCCTGCCAGATCAGCGGCGCCACCACGGCCGAAAGGAGCCCGGCGGCGGCGAGGACGCGGCACTGTTCGGGAGGCACCAGCCCGCTCGCTTCGAAGTCGTCGATGATCACGGGCAGTCGGGACCGCTCCAGGTGGGTGCGCATCGGCCCCGGTTCAGGCCCAGTGTCCTCGGATTGGGCCTGCTTCCACCGGTTCACCAGGTCGTCGGAGGCGCGCGCGAACGCGTTTGTCGCGACGGGCGGCCCTGGATCGTCGGAGAACAACGTGAAGTCGACACCGTCGTACCCTGCGCCGACGGAGAGTCGATGGGCCACCAGTCGCAGCTTCGAGCTGACGTCGCCGGGCGACGTCAACAGCGGCACGAGATCGCCGACCATGCGCGCGGCGCGGTCGTCGCTGAGCGGCCGCGAGTCCGGGGCGCTGCCGCCGCGAAGCGGGCTGCGCCGCTTGGCTGACGTACATTGCGCTGTCGGAGAGCTTCACGAGGTCGGCGACGGTCTCCGCCTCTTCGGGGTAGACCGCCACGCCGAAGCTGACGCGGATCGGGATCGTCGCGCCGCTCAGTTCGTCGATGATCGACGCGTTCTCGAGGTCGACGTGCACGTCGGCCACATACCGCTCGGCGGCCGCGCGGTCGGCGCCCGGCAGCACGGCGACGAACTCGTCGCCGCCGTAGCGGCCGACGACGGCGTCGCCGCGCCGCAGCGCGCGCGCGACGCGCACGAGCACCTCGTCGCCGATCTGGTGGCCGTACGTGTCGTTGGCCACTTTCAGACCATCGACGTCGACCATGGCGATACCCACCGTGCCGTCGCGCGCGGCCTCGATCATTTCGTTCACTTCGTCGGTGATCGCGGCGTGGTTCAGTGCGCCCGTGAGCGGATCGCGGCGGGCGCGTTCGCGCTCGAGCCGCAGCGCTTGTTCGAGCATGACCGACTTCTGTTCGAGGCGCGCCTTGGAATCGGCGAGTTGGCCGTGGGTGAGCGTGAGCTGACGGTTCAGCGACTCCAGCTCCACGTTCCGGTTCCGGAGCGCCTGTTCCGAGCGTTCCCGGGCGATCGCTACGCCGGCCAGGTGCGCAGACACCTGGATCAGCCTGAGTTCATGTTCCCCCGGCGCGCGCGGCTCGTCGTAGTACACCGCGAACGTGCCCATGGCGGCGCCGTCCGCACCGAGAATCGGGGCGGACCAGCAGGTCGCGAGGCCGTGGCGCATAGCCAACTCGCGGGGCCCGTCCCAAAGCGGATCCGTCGCAATGTCGGTCACGATCACCAACTCGCGCCGATGCGCGGCCGTGCCGCAAGAGCCTGAGCTCGGCCCGATTTCGATGCCATCGCTGGCGGCGCAATACGCCGGCGGCAGGCTGGGCGCCGACGCGAGCTCGAGGTGCGCGCCATCGGAGCTGACCAGCAGCACCGAACAGAACGAGCCGGGGGACTGCGCCTCGAACTTGAGCGTCAGCGCGTCGAGCACGTCGCTGAGCGGCGCGCCCATCGCGATCATCTCGAGCACCTCACGGTCGAGGGCCAGCATCGCCTCGGAGCGCCTGCGCTCGGTGACGTCGTGGATGATCGAGCAGAGCAGCGTCTGGCCGCCGACGGCGGATGGCCCGGTGTACACCTCGACGTCGCGGATCTCGCCGGAGGCGAGGCGATGGCGGAAGTTGAGGTAGACCTGCGCCTCGGACGACGCACGCCGCAACTCCTCTTCGACGCGCTCGCGCGGCAGCGTGTTGAGGTCGAAGACGGTCATGGTCGTCAGCACCGCGAGCGGGTAGCCGTAGAAGTCGCACGCCGCTGGATTCCCATCGACGATCGAGCCCGTGGACGGATCGATGACGATCTTGACGGCCGTATTCTGCTCGAAGATCTGGCGGTAGCGCTGCTCGCTCTCGCGCAAGGCGTGCTCGGTGCGCGACCGCTCGATCGCGACGCCGACGACGTGCGCGGCGGCGTCGAGCAGTTCGCGCGCAGGCGGTTCGGCAACCCGTACGCAGATCGTCATCACTCCCAGGAGCTGCTTTTCGCTCGACCGGATGGGGACAATCCGCGCCTGCCGCAGTCCGTCGGCCGCCATCGCGGAGCGCAGCGCGCCCCAACGCCGGTCGCCAGGCGCGTTCTCCGCCAGGTCCACGTCGACGCACACCGCCGAGCGGAACCGGTCGGACGGCCCGCCGCCGGTCGAGGCCTCGAGCGCCCGTTGCACGGCGTCCGGCAGGCCGAGCGCGACGGGTTCGGAGACGCCGACGTCGGCGCCATCTATGACGCGCAGCCAGCTGCCGCCGCCGTTCGTCTGGTCGCGGATGTCGCGGCCCACGGCTTCGAGCACCTCCGGCAGCGGCGTGCCGGTCGCGATCAACTCGAGCAGCCGCTGCTGGCTTGCGACGAGCCGCGCCGACCGCCGCGCCTCCGTAATGTCCTGCACGGTGCCCGCCGCACCGACGATCGTTCCGTTCTGGACGATTGGCCCCAGGCTGATGCGGACGGTCCGGAACGTGCCATCCTTGCGGCGCAGCTCGCGCTCCGCGCCCTGCATCGGCGTCCCGTCTTCGAGCAGGTTGGCGAGGACGCCGGCGCCTGGCGGGTTCTCGGACGGCCGCAGCAGCTCGCTCGTCCGGCCGATGAGCTCTTCGGACGTGTAACCGGTGATCTCCTCGACGCGGCGGTTGACGAGCGTGATGCGGCGGTCCTTGTCGAAGGCGATGATGGCGTCGGTGGCGCTCTCCATCACCAACTCGCGGAAGGCGCCGGTGCTGTACAGCTCGTCCTCGCGCCGGGTGCGCGCCGTGACGTCGCGTGCGATCCCCTGGACACCGACAAGGCGCCCATCCCGCATGACGGCACGCTGGCTCACCTCGAGCCAGAGGTCCGTGCCATCTTTCGTGTGGGTGAGGACGGTCTGCGGCTCCGCCGACCCGACGCCGTCCAGCACCGCGCGGACACTCTGCCAGGCAGCGTCGATGTGCTGTGGGTCGACGACGTCTTCCAGGCGCAGGCCGGCGACCTCGTCGGCGCTGAGTCCGAACATCCGAAGACCTGCCGGGTTCGCCTCGAGGAACTTTCCGTCGGCGTCGAGGACGTAGATCACGTCGCTCGCGGTCTCGAAGAGTTCGCGGTAGCGGCGCGCGCTCGACTCGCGCTCCTCGAGCGCGCGCACACGGGCGGTGAGATCGGTCAGGCAGCAGATCGTGAAGTCGCCGTCGGGCGTCGTCACCTGCTGCAGGCCGACGTCGAGGGCGAACTCGCTGCCGTCGCGACGTTGGCCGCGGATGTTGAGCCGCTCGCCGATCCGGCGCGGTGCGGGGCGATCGAGGAACTTCGCCCGCTGCTTGACGTGGGCAGCGCGCAATCGTTCCGGGATGAGTTCGTCGATCGAGAGTCCGACGAGCGCGCCCTCGTCGTATCCGAACATGCATTCCGCGATGGCGTTGGCCGCCACGACGCGACCGGCGGCATCGGTCACGATGACGGGCGCCGCAAAGACGCCGATCGCCGCTGCCAGCTGCGGCAACGATTCGAGGTACCGCGCCGTTCCCGGGTCAGGACGCTCTGACACGGACGAACCCCCTGTCCGGCCCGGCGAAGGCCCATCTGACCCACGCGGTGGCCCGGCGGCCTCGCATCGCAAGCGAGCCACCCGCCGGCAATCCCTGGCCGGAACGGCGGAGTATCGGCAGACGCCGGTCCTGGTTGAATGGCGGGTATGGCGCAAATGACCGCGTATTCGCCGAATCTCACGTCGGCTCCGGGCCGAAAACAGTCCCTTGGCACCTTGACCCAGCCTCGCACCGGCGACAATCTACACCTCGATGAAGATCGACCAACTCGCCGCGTACCTGGCCCATCGCCTGCCCGACGCCGCCGGTATCGCGGTTTCGAACCTCGTCCGTATCCCCGGCGGCGCCTCGCGCGAGACCTGGTCGTTCGACGCGCATTGGACGCAGCACGGCTCGCCGGTCGAGCGGAGCTTCATCGCCCGGCGCGACCCGACCGCCAGTCTCCTCGAGAGCAACAACGACCTCGAGTTCGAGCTGTACACCGCGCTCCAAGGCAGCGGCGTCCCCGTCCCGGACCCGATCTGGATCGAACGCGACGGCGCCTGGATCGAGCGTCCGTTCTTCATCATGTCGAAGCTGTCCGGCGCCAGCGACGCCCGCACCCTCGTGGCGACGCCGGAGTGGGCCGACGTGACGCCGACCGTCGCGCGCCAGAAGGCGGAGATCCTCGCCCGCATCCACCAGTTCGACATCGCGCGGGTGCCGCTGCTCGACCGGCCGCCGTCCGCCGCTGATGCGGCGACCTACGAGATCGAGCGCTGGGAGCGCACGATGCGGCAGGACACGCTCGAGCCGCAGCCGGTGCTGGAGATGGCGCTGAGCTGGCTGCGCCGCCACGTGCCGCCACCGCCCGCGCGGCTGACGCTCGTCCACGCCGACTACCGCACGGGCAACTTCCTGTACGACCGCAACGGCATCACGGGCATCCTCGATTGGGAGATGGCTCACGCGGGGGACCCGATCGAGGATCTCGGCTGGCTGATGATCAAGTCGTGGCGCTGGGCGGGCGATGACCGAGTGGGCGGCCTCTGCTCACGCGATGAGTTCATCCGGATGTACGAGGCGGCGGGCGGCGTCAAGGTGGACCTGGACGCGCTGAAGTTCTGGGAGGTCTTCGCCAACTTCAAGTTCGCGATCATCTTCATCACCGGGACGAAGTCGATCGTCGAAGGCAAGACCGCCGACCTGCTGCTCGCGCTCACTGCGTTCATCAACCCGGGCGTCGAGGCAGAGCTGATGGGGCTGATCGCATGAGGCCGTACCCGGAGGAAGTCGTCCGCGTCATCCAGGCCGGTATCGCCGCGCACTTCGCGCCCGAGTTGCAGACGACGTACAGCCAGGCGCAGTTCGCGTTCTCGATGATCCTCTTCGGCGTCGTCCAGCGCGACTTCGACACCGCCGTGCCCGACCTGATCGAGGACAGCAAGGTGCTGCGGCAGCTGCTCGCCCAGGTGTCGTCCGCGCTCGACGGGGTCGACGCCGCCGGAGCGGCGACTGCGCGCGAGGTCATCGCCGCGCTGCCGGGGCCCGCGGAGTCGCTACGGCTCAGCGCCCTGCGCGCCGAGAACGAGGCGCTGCGGGCCGCCATTGGCAAGCTGGCGCCGGTGATCGAGCCAGCGACCGACGTCGCCGAGCTGGCGGCGCTGCGGCCGGCGCGGGAGGCTGTGTTCGCCCACCTGCTCGCCGATGCGCGACGCCGCATCGTGCCGATCCTTACGGTCTGAGCATTAGCGCACCTGGCAATTCGGGGACAGCGCGGGCTGAAAGCCCGCGCCACGGTGTCGATTACGCGCTCCGCGGGTGCCTCGGGTGTTTGAGGGAGGGCGCTCGTACAATGCGGGGGTGATCGAGCATATCCGCGAGCGGCTGGACGCGTTTCAGGCGTCGTATCTGGACGATAAGGGGCTGCCGCGGGCGGCGGTGCTGCTGCCGCTGTACGAGGCAAATGGCGACCTCCACATCCTCTTCACCCGCCGCTCCGAGCTAGTCGAGCACCACAAGGGGCAGATCTCGTTCCCCGGCGGCGCATTCGATGCGACCGACCCGGACCTGCGTTTCACCGCCGTGCGCGAGACGTGGGAGGAGATCGGCGTGGCGACGGACCACGTCGAGGTCATCGGCCAGCTCGACGAGATGGTCACCGTCTCGAACTTCCTCGTGCGGCCGTTCGTCGGCCGTATCACGCAACCGGCGCCGTATCCCTTCGTCCACAGTGAAATCGAGGTGGCGGAGATCCTGGAAGTGCCGCTGGACCACCTGCGCGACGAATCGAACCTCGTCGCCGAGCCGCGGATTTACCAGGGCCGGCAGATCATCGCCTACTCATTCCACTGGCGCGACCACGTGATCTGGGGCGCGACGGCGCGCATCCTCAAGCAGTTTCTTGAACTGATCTAACGCGCCGTCGCATCGTCGCGATGCGTGTGCCACGCTGTCAACGCGATCGGTTGCACTCCGTAGCTTCCGGCATATCATTGGAGCCGTGAAGAGATGGTTCGACATGCTTGCGGCTGCGCGCGTCCGGCTGGGGCTGACGCAGGCCGACCTCGCCGAGCGATCGCATGTCTCCGCGAACACTATCAAGGCGTACGAGGCCGGCCGGCGGCATCCGTCGCGGCCGTACCTCGCGGCACTGCTCGATGCGCTGAAGATCGGGCGCGAAGAGCGAAACCGGATCCTCGAGAACGCCGGGTACGCGTCGGACGGATTCGAAATCGGCCCGATGGCGTACAGCGGGTTCACGTTCACCGCGGATGAGGCGGCGGCGTTCATCGAGCAGTACGACTGGCCGGCGTTCCTGCTCGCCGAGATGATGGACGTGACGGCAGCGAACGCGGTCGCGCAGCGGCTCTGGCGCGTCGACCTCACCAAGGAGTTCCTGAACCCCGGCGAACGCAACCTGCTATCGGTGGTGAGCGACCCGCGCTTCGGCAAGCGGCTGGTCAACATGCGAGACGCGCTGCGGGTGATGGCTTCCGTGTTCAAGGGGCACCACCGAGGCGCCGAGACACTCGACAGCCCGAGCCCGGTACTGGGGTCGATCCTCGAGCGCTTCATGGCGGGTGACCCGGCGTACCTGCACGTGCTGCTCCAGTCATGGCAGGAAGCGGTGCCGCGCACGCCCAAGGTGCGCTGGGAGTACCCGGTTGTCTGGGCCGACCCGGACGTCGGGGCGCTTCGCTTCCGTTGCCTGGTGACGATGGCGTCGGAGCCTGACGGCATCGCGTTCAACGACTGGATCCCGCTTGACGCGCAGACGTGGGACGGTCTGCGCCGGCTGAAGGAGCTGTACCCGTAGGGCGGCAACGCGCTCAGGCGCGGCGGGGCATCTCTTCCCAGTACAGCCGCAGATCGTTCGAGGTGCGCACGGCGTTGCCGCCTTCGCGCTTCGCCAGGTACATCGCCTGGTCGGCGACTTTGACCAACGTCGGGTAGTCCTGCGCGTCGAACGGGTACGTCGCGATGCCGATGCTCAGCCCGATCTGGAACTCGTCCGGCAGGCCCGCGTTGACGACTTCGACGGCCCCGAGAAGCGCCTCCGCCCGGTCGTACGCCGTCTCGCGCGTGACGTTCGGCAGCACGACGACGAACTCGTCGCCCCCGTAGCGGCCGATGACGTCCTGCGGACGCGTCCGCTGACGCAGTGCCGTCGCCGCCTGGCGCAGCACGCGGTCGCCGGCGTCGTGGCCGAGCTTGTCATTGACGCGCTTCAGGTGGTCCATGTCGCAGAACAGCACGCTCAGGTAGCCGGCGGCGGTCTTCGCGTGCCGCAGCTCGCGCTGCGCGGACTTCTCGAGGAAGCCGCGGTTGAGCAGCCCAGTCAGCTTGTCGATGCGGGCGGCGCGCACGTTGCGGCTGAGCAGCCGCGCGTTTTCGGCGTTGAGCCGCTCGACCTGCTCGACCTGCTGCGCGCGCGCGTTCTCCTCGCGCGCCAGCTGGCCGACGCCGACGCCGATGAGCAGCATGTACGCCACATGCATCACCAGTTGGCCCATCTCGTCCGCCGAACCATTCCAGGTGACGAAGTACGCGATGGCGTAGGTGAACGCGTATACCAGGCAGGTCATCACCGCCTGCTTCAGCTCGAAACGCATCGCCACCGCGGCCGCCGACAGCAGGTACAGCGGGAAGAACGGGCTCTGCGAGCCGCCCGTCGCGCCGATGAACGCCGCGATGCCGATCGAGTCGAGCAGTGTGGTCGCCATGCTCGTCTGGAACAGCCGCCAGCGCCGGAACGGCTCCAACAGCACGAGCGGGATCCCGTAGAGGAACGAGAACGCCATGGTGCCCCAAGCGACGTCCATGTGCATACGACTGGTGTCGAGCAGGAAGACGAGGAGGAGGCTGTTGATTACGAGGATCAGCAGGCGGATGCGCGCGATGAGCGATTCCATGCGCATGGTGCGCTCGCTGCGCGAGGGTACCTCGAACAGCCAGGCGAAGCGCCGGACCGCGGTGCCGTCGACCGGTCGAACTGGGCGCATGGTCCCGAAGCCGCTGTGCGCGGCACCCCCTCGAGAACATCATCGGGCGCTAATGACGCAATCTGAGCCGAATTCGGGGCCGATTGCCCCTTAAGGTGTCGGTGAGGGAGCCACCGTCTTCTTGGGTGTCGGCGTCGCCGAGGCGACCGCGGGCGTCTTGACCGGCGACGGCGTGGCCGTTTTGGGCTTGCCGGGCGGCGTCTTCGTCGGCGTCGACGGGACGGGCGTATCGGTGGGCGGCGGCGGCGTTTCGGTGTCTGTGGGTACGGGGGAGGGGGTCTCCGGCGTCGGCGAACTGACGGCGACGCCGGGAGTGAGCGAGACGACTGCGGTGGCCGTGCGGGTGGCCGTCGGCGTCTTCGTGGCCGAGGCAGCGCCGCCTCCGCCATCACCACCGCCACCCACCGCCATAACGAGCACGGTCCCGATGGCGAAGGCGAAGATCAGCATGCCGCCGGCGGCGCCGGCGAACCAGAGCACTCGCTTGCGGTCCCAGCCGGTGCCGCCGGACGCGCCTGCGGTCCCTCCGCCGAATCCACCGCCGCCGAGGCCGATGCCTCCGCCGGCCGGAAGAGCCGCCGGCGCCCAGGCGCCGCCGCCGGCCAGACCGGCGGCGCCCGCGCCCGTCGTGACCATCGACGCCTGCGCCCGGGGCACGTGCCAGGACGCGACGATTGAGCGCCAGACGTCGCCCTTGAGCGACATCGGCGGCTTTACCGCGGCGAACGCGCCGAGGATGGCGAGCGGCTCCGGGACGGCTTTGCGCGTCGCCTTGCAGGTCTCGCACTCGCGCGCGTGCGCGTCGACCGCGCGCCGCACTTCGTCGGTGTACGGCGGGAAGTCGAACGGGGCGAGCGCCTGCTGCAGTCCGTCGCAGTCCTTGTTCCCCTTGCGCGCGACGATGTAGCCAGCCATTACATCTGACGCGGCGGCCTTCATCCGGGTGACGAGCGTGTAGGCGTTGCCCTTGTTCGTCGCCAGCACGGAGGCGATTTCGGCGCTGTCGAGCCCCTGCCGGACGTGCAGGTCGAGCACGGCATAGTCGCGCGGGTTCAGGGCGGTGGCGGCTTCCCAGACCTGCGCCGCCGTCTCGGGGTCGCCTCCGGCGACCGAGGGATCCTCGACAAAGCAAGCGTCGGGCACGTCGAACGAGCCGAACGCCTCCTCGTGCACCGCCTCCGGCCGTCCGGTGGTGCGGCCGAGGTTCGCCGCGCGGCCGACAGCGGCCCGATACGCGATGGTGAACAACCACGAGCGGAAGCTGGCCGCGTTCGGCAAGGCGGCCAGGCTCGTCATGGCTGTCGCGAAGACGCTTTCCGTGACCGAGGCGGCCTCGTCGCCATCCTTCAGGACGCGCCAGGCGAAGTCGTAGACGCGCGGGAAGTAGCGGTCGTACAGTTGGCCGAAGCTGTCGAGGTCGCCGGCCATCGCCCGGCTGACCAGCAGCGTGTCATCCATGACCCCTCCGTGAGGGCAGCGTGACGCCCCATCCCGGCCGCCGCGCGAGTGTCCGGACGGAACGATAACACAGCGCCGCATCGAGTGTTCCCAGCGCCATTCGGCCGCTGCATGAGGCCGAAAAGCTGGCCATTTCGCGCGCGACGAACGGCGATGCGCCCTTGACATCGACGTACATCTGTTCTACAGTACGCATGTTCGTATCCGGAGGCCTGACATGACGTTCGCCATCGCCCTCTCGCTCGTCCTCATCGTCTCCACGGCGACGTTGCTCTACCAGTACTGGACGTCGGCGCTGGCCGCCGGCGAGGGCGAATCGACCGGCGCGAACTTCCCGTCTCGCCCAACGCGACCCTCGCGCATCGATGCCCGGCCGCGGCCGGACAGCACCTATCGAACCGACACCGCCGCCTGAACCCAACACGCCCTCCTTCGCGCATGAGCGGCCGTTCCCAAGTCCTGCCGGGAGCGGCCGTTCGCCACGTTTCGGAGGCGCCTCGGCGCGGCTCGCTACACTCAATCCATGAAGATCCTCGCCATCGACATGGGTACCGGCACGCAGGACATCCTGCTGTTCGACTCCTCCGGCCCCGTAGAAAACAGCATCAAGATGGTGATGCCGAGCGCGACGCAGATCGCCGCGTCCCGCGTCCGGCGCGCGACAGCCGCGGGCCGGCCGCTGCTGTTCACCGGCGTCGTCCAGGGCGGCGGCCCGTGCTCGTGGGCCATCGAAGACCACCTGCGCGCCGGCGGCGAGGCGCTCGCCACGCCGGAAGCAGCGCTCACCTTCAACGACGACCTCTCTGAGGTCGAGGCGATGGGCATCCGGCTCGTCGCGGCCGACGAGGCCGCGCGCCTGGGCGGCGTTGAGCAGGTCGTCCTCGGCGACATCGACTTGCCGGCGATCCGGCGAGCGCTGGCCGCGTTCGACGTCTCGCCCCACTTCGACGGCATTGCGCTCGGCTGCCTGGACCACGGCGCGTCGCCGCCGGGCTATTCCGACCGCCTGTTCCGCTTCGAGCACCTGCGTCGCGTGGTCGGCACCGAGAACGACCTCCGGGCGTTCGCGCTGCTGCCGGAGGAGATCCCCGACTACCTGACGCGGGCCCGCGCCGTCGTCGACGCGGCGATCCGCGAGGACGGCGACACACCGGTGGTGTTTCTCGATACCGGACCGGCGGCCGCGCTGGGGGCGCTGCAGGACCCGCACGTCGCCGCAGCCGACGAGCAGCTCGTGCTGAACCTCGGCAACATGCACGCGCTCGCGTTTCACCTGCGCGGCACCCGGATCGTCAGCCTCTTCGAGCACCACACGGGCGAGATCTCGGCCGAGCAGATCGTCGATTTCAGCGAGCGGCTCGTCGCCGGCACGCTGCCGCACGAGGACGTGTTCGACAGCAAGGGCCACGGCGTGTTCTACGCCGCCGAGGACGCGCGCCGGGACGGTCGGCGCCCGCTGGTCGCCGTCACGGGGCCGCAGCGCGGCAAGATACGCGGGAGCCGGCTCGACCCGTACTTCGCGACGCCGCACGGCGACATGATGATCAGCGGCTGCTTCGGCCTAGTGCAGGCATTCGCGGCGAAATACCCCGAGCACGCGGACGAGATCGCGGCCGCGCTGGCGGTCTGAGGCATTCCCCACGGGCAAACGCCGTTACTCGAGCAGAATCCCGAAGGTTTGAAACCTTCGGGATTCTGCGCATTTTGAGATGCCCGACACGCCACAGCACCCGCCGGATGACGGATACTTGCCGATACTAACGCGGGGTCAGGCAACGTCGATGCATGCATTCGCGTATCCCGCGCCGGAGAGCGAGGGCGGCGACGAGGCGCTCGTCGAGCGGCTGCGCGCCTTCGATCAGCTGGCGTGGGGCGAACTGTACGACCTGCACCACGCCCGCATCTGGCGCTACGTCTACGCCCGCACCGGCGACCGCGACGACGCCGACGACCTCGCCGCGCAGGTCTTTGCCGAGGCTGTGGCATCAATCCACCGATACCGGTACACCGGCCGGCCGCTGCTGGCATGGCTGTACCGGATCGCGCGCAACCTGACCGCCGAACGGGCGCGCCGGCGCCGCCGGGAACTGCCGCGCAGTTCGGCCGAGCCGAGCAGCAACTCGCTAGAGGAGCGGCTCGACTCTATGGAGCTGGCGCGGGCGCTGGAGAGGCTCACCGATAGCCAGCGCGAGGTGGTGGCGCTCCGCTTTTTCGCTGGCTACTCGACCCGGGAAATTGCCAGCGCGATGGACAAGCGGGAAGCGGCGATCTACTCGCTCGAGGTTCGGGCGCTGGCTTCGCTTCGGCGGTTTCTTGGAGAAAAAGAGGCAACGTTGCCGGGTCCGCCCGACAAGAACAGCCCCCTGGAAGACATAGACACGGCGATATGAACGTACGGTTCCTTGGCCGAAACGATCGCCTGGCGAGGCTCGCGGAGCTGCACCGGGCCGCAGAAGAGGGCGGCGCTGTCCGGGACATCGACCCGGACCTGCGTGCCGCCTTCGACGCGGACCGGCAGCTCATCGATACGCTGGGCGATCTGGCTTCCCGGAGCATGCCCGTAAGCCCGGCGATTGGGCGGGCGAAGCTCCTGGCGGCCGTCGCGGCGAGGAACAGCCAATCGCCGGACAACCAGGGAGCATCAATGATCGGAAGGTTCTTGACCGGACGCGGCCTGGCGCTGCTGGCGACGGCCGGCATCTTCGCCGGCGGAGCTGCCACCGTCGGCGCGTCCGGCGGCGTCGGCGGCGCGGCGGACCACGTATCGAGCATCCTGCAGGCGGCGCACATCACCAGTTCGACGGGCGACGCTACGGCGACGTCCGTGAGCGGCGAAGCTGCGCTGTCGCTCGAATCAACGGCGACGCCGGGCGCGGAGGCGACGGACACGGCCGTTTCGGGCGGTCGTGAGGCGCCGCACGGCTGCACGCCGACGGCGGTCGCGACCGTCGATACAACGAATACGCCGGCGGCGACCGAGACGCCTGCAGCAACAACCACCGCCTCGGCAGAGGAATCCGGCCACGCCAACGGCCCGCGTAACGACGACTGCGACGTCCGCGGCATTCCCACGACGAACCCGAACTTCGAGCCGGCCGCGGAGGGCACCTGCGAGAAGGGGCAATCCGCCGTCAAGACGACGCCGAGCGGCATCATGGTCAACGTGCCATGCCAGGCCCTCGACCACGGACAGAAGGAAGCAACGCCGACGCCGGCCGACGGCACCGTAACACCCGAGGCGACCGCATCGGGCGCGGATCACGGCAATGGCAACGGCAACAAGGGTGGCAACTCCGGCGACCACAGCCAGGCCGGCGACCACCGACCCTAACCCAACCCTGGTTCCCACCCCAGAACACGGCCCGAGAAGGGGAGCGCGACGCTCCCCTTCGCCGTGTCCGCGCATAAGCGTTATGCCCGGCGCAACTCGTCGAGCGCGCCCCGGATCCTGTCGCGGAGCGAGGCCAGCTCGACGGGATCGATCGGCGTGAGCCGAGGCGCGTTCATCCAGGCTTCGTTGTTCCACACGGGCCACGTCGGGTTTGGATCGTCGGCGTAGCGCGGGAACAGGTGCCAGTGCAGGTGCGAGACAGAGTTGCCCAGCAGCTCGTAGTTGAGCTTGCGCGGCGCGCACGCGCGGAACGTCGCCTCGGCGACGAGCGCCATCTCCTCGAGAAAGCGCGACCGCACCGGCTTCGGCAGTTCGTGTAACTCGGGCACGCAGGTGTTGCTGACGAAGATCGTGTAGCCCGGGATCTGCTGATTGTCGCCGAGCACGGCGTAGCCCGTCTCGAGCTCCGCGATCAGGTACGGGTTGTCGGCCGACATGCGGGCCATCCGTTGGCAGATCTCGCAGGTCTCGTTCATCGGCATGCCTCCTGCGTCACTCTCCGCGCCGCGCAGCCAGGAACCGCGCCACCGCGTGCGCCGCGCGGTCGATGCTCGGGTAGACGGCGAGCTGCGCGTCCGCGAACCGCTGCTGGCCGCCGCTCACCGCCCGCCACTTCGTCTCGTCGAACGAATCCGCCGGTCCGAGCACGAATGCGACCGGCTTCTTCGCCACGACACCGATCGCTACGAACCGGTCGACGAGATGCGCCATGCGCTCGATGGCGTCGGGCCGGCCGAGCACCCAGTCCTCGCCGACGTTCGCGATGAGCGCATCCAGTTCGGCGCTCCCAGCCATCATTTCGAGCACGCGCGCGCCGGAGACGCCGCTGCCGGCGAGAATCGACTGGTCGACGGGGTTGCCGACCCAGCCGGCGAGCGCGGGCGCCTTCTCGCGCAGCATGGAACGGATGGCTTCCGGGAGCTGCGGCACGGCGAGCCCTGCCTCCTCGCATACGTCGGCCGACTGGACGGCGCGCCCGCCGCCGCCGCCGACGACGCCCACCGCCGGCCTCCCACCCCTCATGGGCAGTGTGCCGTCTGCGCTCTCCCCGCCCCGCAGGAACGCGAACGCCACCATCATGTCAATGAGTTCGTCGAACGTCGCGACCTCGACGGCGCCGGCCTGCCGCAGTGCCGCGCTCCACACCTGGCGCTGCCCGGCGAGCGCTGCTGTATGCGAGGCGGCGGTCCGCGAGCCGGCGCCGGTGCGGCCGCCCTTCAGGATGACGACCGGCTTCGCCCCGGCGCAGCGGCGCAGCGCGGCCAGCAGCCGCCGGCCGTCGTTCGTGCCCTCGATGTACGCGCCGACGACGCGCGTCGCTGCATCGTCCGCGAGGTAGTCGAAGAAGTCAGCCTCGTCGAGGTCGAGCGCGTTGCCGTAGCTGACGACCTTGCTGAACCGGAGGCCGCGCGCGGCCCCGTGGAGCATCAGCTCGACCGAGTTGTTGCCGCTCTGCGAAACGAACGCGACGTCGCCGCGGTCGACGGGCAGGTCCGGGCGGAACGAGAGCCCGCTCGACGAGTCGAACACGCCCATGCAGTTGGGTCCGAGGACGCGAATGCCGGCCTCGGCCGCCCGCCGCTTGACCTCGAGCTCGAGTTGCGCGGCACCTGCGTCGCCGGTCTCGCTGAAGCGGCCGGTGAACAGGTGCAGCGCGCGCACGCGCTTCGCCCCACACTCGCCGATGAGGTCGAGCACGCCGCCCGCCGGGATGCACGAGATGACGAGGTCGACGTCGCCGGGCACCTCGGACAGCGAGGCGTAGGCGCGCAGGCCAAGGATCTCCGGCGCGCGCGGGTTGACCGGATAGATCGCGCCCTTGAACCCGGCTACGAGCAGCGATTTCACGTAGTCGTGGCCCGGGCTGTCGACGTTCGACGACGCGCCGACGATGGCCACGCTTCGCGGCTGGAACAGGGATGCCGGCACACGCTCGCTCACTGTCCGCAGAGTCTACGCGAGCAGTTGAGCTGGTGAAAACCGGCGACGGAAGGCGCGTCGACGACAGCTCGCTGCCGCGCATGCTCCTGTAATGAAAACGCAACGCGCTCCCTTGACGGACGCGTACAGAAAACCGTTGACATAGTTGACATCCCGTGTTTACATAGCATCCCTAAGCAGCGAGCGATCGGCGTTGTGATGACGAAGCGCGTAACATATTGAGCCGGTCGTCGTTGTAGAGATTCAATCACGTCAGGCGCCGCCGGGGGGCGGAATCGCGGGGACAACGACCCGCTTCCTCTGACGCCGCGTGAATTGGTCTGGGACTAGTCGTCGAGAGGCTCCGGATCGGATCGGGGGACCCTGCCGGAGCCTCGCTGCAGGGCACTGCGTGCGCCCAGCGCATGCAGTATCGCTTGACGCCGCCAAAATGGCAACGGGAAGCAGTACTACGCGTGCTTCCCCGGCAATCTGGCAACGCCGAACCGGCACCCTGAATATCTTAGTCGAGTGGCCCCCTCAAGATCGGGAATCGCTTCGCGATCGCAGGAGGAGGGCAACTCTTGACGATACACATTGACACTCACGATCCGCCGGCTGATCGCAACGGCCGGCACCTGAACGTCGTTCCGTCAACCAACGGTACGCACGCCGCCGTCACGCCTGAACACGCGCCTCTTCTCTCGATCGTCGTGCCGACGCGCAACGAGGCGGGCAACATCCCGGAGCTGGTGCGCCGCATCCGGTCCGTGGCCGTCGGCGGGTTGACGGAGATCATCTTCGTCGACGACAGCGACGATGACACGCCCGCGGCGGTCCAGCAGTTGCCCGGCGACCCGGCGTGCAGCGTCGTCCTGCTACACCGCCGGGAAGACGAGCGCGACGGCGGCCTCGGCGGCGCCGTGACAGCGGGCCTTGCCCTGGCTCGCGCACCTTGGGTGTGCGTCATGGACGCCGACCTGCAGCACCCGCCCGAGCGCATCGCCGACATGCTTCGGCGCGCATCCGACACGAACGCTGACCTCGTCATCGCCAGCCGCTACTGCGAGCAAGGCGATGGCAAGCGCATCGGCAAGCTGCGCCTCTTCCTTTCGCGCGGTTCTACGATGGTCGCGCGGTTCGCGTTCCCTTCGCGGCTGAAGGCGGTCACCGACCCCATGAGCGGCTTCTTCATGGTGCGCCGCAACGCCATCGACCCGGCGGCCCTGCGGCCGCGCGGCTTCAAGATCCTGCTCGAGATCCTCGTCCGGACGCCGTCCCTGTCCGTCGCGGAGGTGCCGTTCGAGTTCGCGGAGCGCTACGCCGGTGACAGCAAGGCTTCGCCGAAGGAGGCGCTGCGCTACCTGGCGCTCGTCGCCGGCCTGCGCTTCGGCGAGGGCAGCAGGCGGATGCTCCGCTTCGTCACCGTCGGCGCGTCGGGGCTCGCCGTCAACACGCTCGCGCTCGCCGCGTTCACCGAGTGGGCCGGCATCCACTACCTCTGGTCCGCCGTCCTTGCCACGCAGGCCTCGACCGCGTGGAACTTCGCGCTCACGGAGGCGTGGGTGTTCAGGGACCGGGAGCACGGACGCCACGCGGCGTTCCGGCTGATCTCGTTCTGGTTCATGAACAACCTCGCGCTGTGGGTCCGCGGTCCGGCGCTCGTGCTGCTGACATCCGTCCTCGGCGTGCACTACATCGTGTCGAACCTGGTCACGCTCGGGGCGCTGACCGTCGCCCGCTACTTGTTCGCCGATACGTGGATCTGGCGCGCCGCATCGCCGCGCACCGGCGCCCCGGCGGTGCACGCGTACGACATCCACGGCATTATCTCGGTCCAGTCCGATGCGGCGCTGCCCGAACTGAAGAAGTTCCGAGTCCCTGAGCTGCAGGGCCCGCCGACGATCCGCGTGCGCATCGGCAAGGTGACGGTCGAGAACACCGTCGAGGACGGCGCGAATCCGAGCCGCACGTGCTACGACGAGGGGCTCGGCCCGTTCGGCTTCGGCATCAGCATCGAGCTCGGCGAAACGACGGAGGTGATGGCGACGTCGCTGCTCCGCTGGTCGCCGCACGTGCTCTACACGAACGTCGTCGAGCCGATCCTGCGCTGGCGCTTCGTCGAAGAGGGCTACGCGCTCGTCCACGCCGCCTGCGTCGCCGTCGATGGCAAGGCGTTCCTCATCACCGCACGCACGGACACCGGGAAGACGACGACGATGCTGAAGGTGCTCGATGCGCGTCCGTGGTCGTTCCTTTCGGACGACCTGACGCTTATCACGCCCGACGGCGCCGTGCTCATGTACCCCAAGCCGATGACGATCAGCAACCACACGGTGCATGCGGTGCGCACTCCCCGGCTCACGTGGTGGGAGCGCTTCACGCTGATCTTCCAGAGCCGCCTGCATTCCCGCTCAGGCCGCATCTTCGCGATGTTCATCGCGAAGACGCACCTGCCGGTGGCGACGGTGAACACGGTCGTGCAGATGCTGGTGCCGCCGCCGAAGTACCACGTCGAGCGGCTGATCCCGGACGTCCGCGTCGACCCCGTCGCCCAGCTGACCGGGCTCGTCATCATCCAGCGCGGCGGCACCGGCGACGCCGCCCTGCCGTCGTCGGAAGCGCTCGACATCCTGCTGCGAGAACTGCGAGGACGCGTACGGCTTCCCGCCGTACAACACCATCGAGCACTTCCTGCACAGCTCCAACGGCAGCGACCTGCGCGCTCGCGAGCGGCAGATCATCGGGGCGGCGTTCGCCAACAAGCCGGCGACGCTGCTTCGCAGCACCACGATGGACTGGGCGGAGCGGCTGCCAGGCGTCGTCTACGCAACGACGAACGGCCACGGCCGGCCGAAGGCCGGCGAGCGTGCGAATGGCCGCACCGCGCCGCGGACGTCGCATCCGGAGTCGGCGGTCGCCACGCCGCATTCGCTCGAGTCGACGCTGGAATAGCCGAGATGAAAGACCGACGCACGTAATGGCTGGCACGACCACGGCCCCGATCGCGCTCGCGACCATGCGAACCGTCCCCGAGACGGACGGCGATCCCGCGCTCCACTCGAACGCCCGGATGGCGCAGCTCCTGCTCGTGATAGCGATGCTCGCCATCGCGGCGATCGCGACATTCCTGCGCGTGTGGCGCCTCGACGCGCTGGGCTTCAACGGCGACGAGGCGATCTACGCGGGCCAGGCCGCATCGATCGCCGACAACGCGCACCTGAAGCCATTCTTCCCGATCTTCCGCGCGCACCCACTGCTCTTCCAGACGGCGCTCTCCTTGAGCTACCGGCTCGGCGGAGGCGACCTGGCCGCGCGGCTGTTCGCGGCGGCGACGGGCATCGCCACCGTCTACCTGGTGTTCGCGTCGGGACGGACGCTGTACGGGGTGCGCGCGGGGCTGTGCGCGGCGTTGTTCATGGCGCTCATGCCGTATCACGTCGTCGTCAGCCGCCAGGTGCTCCTCGACGCGCCGATGGTGCTGTTCGCGACGCTCACGCTGTACACGATCGCCCGCTTCTCGACGACCGGCCGGCCGATCTGGCTGTACGCATCGGGCATGGCGCTCGGCCTCACGATCATCACGAAGGAGACCGGCGTCATCCTGATCAGCGCCGTCTACGCCTTCCTGGCGCTATCGCCATCGATCCGCGTGCGCGTCCGCGACATCGCGATCTCGGTCGGCGTGATGGGGCTGACGATGGTGCCGTTTCCGCTCGCGGTCCTGCTCGCGGGGCGATCGAACACCGGCCACAACTACCTGACGTGGCAGCTCTTCCGGCGACCGAACCACGGCCTGCTCTTCTACCCGACGACGGCGCCGGAGGCGATGGGCTACCTCGTCGTGGCCGCGGCCATCGTCGGGCTGTGGCTGTACCGGCACAACCGGTCGTGGCGTGAGGCGTTGCTGCTGTCGTGGATCGCGGTGAACGTTGTGTTCTTCGAGCTCTGGCCGGTGAAGGGCTTCCAGTATCTGCTGCCGATCGCGCCCGCCGTAGCGCTCCTCGCCGGGCGGGCTGTCGGGAGTTGGACGCCGGGGGCCGTTGTGCGCGTCGCCGGCGTGCCGGTCAAGGTCGCCCTGGTTGCCGGCCTGGCGATCGTCGTCATCGCCGCATCGCTCGCGCTGCCGGCATGGAACCGCGTGCAGCCGTCGACGTCCGACGAGTTCCTCGCCGGGTCGGGCGGCGTGCCGGGCGGCCGTGACGCCGGCCACTGGGTCGGCGAGAACGTGCCGGAGGGCGCGCGGATGCTCGCGCTCGGCCCGTCGATGGCGAACATCATCCAGTTCTACGGCCATCGCAAGGTGTACGGCCTCTCCGTCAGCCCGAACCCGCTGCACCGCAACCCGTCGTACGAGGCCGTCGAGAACCCGGACCGGGCGCTGCGCAACAACGAGATCCAGTACCTGGTGTGGGACGCCTACTCTGCCTCGCGCTCGCCGTTCTTCTCCGAGGGTCTGCTGCGGTTCGTCGCGCGCTACCACGGCACGCTCGTCCACCAGGAGACCGTGCCCGACCACGAAGCGGACGGCACGCCTGTCGACCGGCCCGTGATCTCGATCTACGAGGTGCGCCCGTGAGACGCCTGCTCGTCATCGCCGTCGTCTGCCTGATCGGCGCCGGTCTTCCGGCGATGCGCGTTCACGCGCAGGAACCGACCGGCATCAGGCGCGAAGACGCCTATCGAGCACCTCGTCGTCATGATGCAGGAGAACCACACCTTCGATAATTACTTCGGCACGTTCCCGGGCGCCGATGGCATCCCCGAGGGCACCTGCATGCCCGTCGACCCTGACGTGCCGAACAGCGCCGGCTGCATCGAGCCGTTCCACATCGGAAGCAACGACGTCAAGCTCGGCGATCTCGACCACAGCGCGGCGACGTCGAAGCGGCAGTACAACGACGGCATGCTGAACGGCTTCGTGAGTGCGCTCAACGCGCGCGACCAGGACGGCCGCCTGGCGATGGGGTATTACGACGATCGCGACCTGCCGTACCACTGGTTCCTCGCGCGCAACTACGTGCTTTTCGACCGCTTCTTCAGCTCCGCATCGACCGGGAGCCTCGAGAACCACGTATTCTCGGTCGGCGCATCGACGATGAAGCCGCCCGAACCGGTACGCGTCCCCGGGCAGCGCGGCGACCTCGTTAACGCCCGGTCGTCGCTCGATAACAGCCTGCCGACGATCTTCGACCGGCTCGAGGAGAAAGGGATCTCCTGGAAGTTCTACGTTCAGAACTACGACCCGAAGCTGACGTATCGGACGGCCGCCCAGTACCCGGGCGACCGCGCGTCGCAGGTGATCTGGGTGGCGCTGCTGAACATCGATCGCTTCCTGGACGACCCGAAGCTCAACAGCCACATCGTCGACCTCGACCAGTACTACGAGGACTTGAAGAACGGCACGCTGCCGGCGGTCGCGTACATCTCGCCGTCGGGCGCGAGCGAGCATCCGCCGGGGAGCCTCATCGTCGGGCCAGCGCAGCGTGCAGACGCTGATCAACGCGCTGCAGCGCAGCTCGGCGTGGCCGACGTCGGCGTTCCTGCTGACCTACGACGACTGGGGCGGCTGGTTCGACCACGTGCCGCCGCCGCAGGTCGATAAGGACGGCTACGGCTTCCGCGTGCCCGCGATCCTCGTCAGTCCGTACGCGCGCGCAGGGCGCGATCGACCACACGGAGATGGACTTTACGTCGATCCTGCGGTTCATCGAGGACAACTACGATCTACAGCCGCTGTCCACGCGCGACGCGAAGGCGAACAGCCTCGCGATGGCACTCGATTTCAACCAGGCGCCGCGCGCGCCGTACTTCTGGACGGGCAATTCCAGGATCCCCGCTCTGAAGCTCAGCTCGCGGTGGTACGTGGTCTACGAAGTGTACGGAGCGGGGCTCGTGCTCGCCGTCGCCGCGCTCGCGGCGCTCGCCGCGTGGGAACGTCGGCGCCGGGCGGCGAGGCAGCGCGGTGGCCTCGCGCAACAGCGGGCGGGTTCGCGATGAGAAGGTCACTGCTCGCCGCGGTCATCGCCTTCGCCTTCGCGCTGGTCGCTGGGCGCGGGAGCGTTGTGGCGCACGCGCAGGACGTCCCGTGGGCTGAAACCGTCGTCATGGTCGAAGCGCCGCCGGACGCGCAGCAGGGTGCGGCCGTGAACATCGTCGCGCGACTCTCGACCGCCGAGGGCGCACCCATCGCGAACGAAAACCTCGACGTCAATGCGGGCGACGTACACGGGCGTGGCACGACCGACGTCAACGGCGAGGCCACGATCGCGCTCGAGGGCGACATCCAGGTAGGCCAGCTGGCGTTCACGGTGTCGTTCAGCGGATCGACGTCGCGCCAGCTGTCGCCGTCTTCGAGCGACGTCGTCACGATGACGATCCTGCCTGGCGCGGGGCTCACGCTCTCCATCGAGCCGCTCGGCGTCGTCGAGTTCGGCACGCATCCGGACATCGTCGTGCACGCGACGTCGGCGAGCGGGCAGCCGCAGGCGGGCGTGGGCGTCGACCTGCTGCTGAACGGCGAAAAGATCGGGCGATTGCAGACGGACGAGACTGGCGCCGGGCACGTCGCGATGCGACGCGACCTGTCTGTCGGAACGTACTCCATCACGGCCCAGTACAAGGGGTCGGCGACGCGGGGCATCGGCGAGGCGCAGGCCGAATCGCAGTTCTCGATTCCGCCGGGCGCGATCCGCGTCCAGACCGTGCCATCGCTGCCCGACACTCGCTTCGCGCTCACACAATATTCGCCCGACGGTGCGCCGCTCGGCACGCAGACGGTCAGGGCCGACGACGCAGGGCTCGCGACGCTCCCCCTCACCGCGCCCGGCGGCTACCTCCTGCAGGCGTTACCGATCAGGGATCTCGATGAATCACGGGGCATGCGGGCGGAATTCACGCGCTGGTCTGACGACTCCTTCACGGAGTCGCGACTGCTCTGGGTGACCTCCAACGTGGAGCTTTCGGCGGGGTACGACGTCACCGCGCTCGTCGGCCACTCGTTCCAGGATCTCGACAGCGCCATGGTGGACAAGAGCCTCGTCGGCTCGGTGACGCTGACGAGCAGCCTGGGCGAGCAGATCGTTCTCAATCCCGGTGACTCCGCGTGGCTGAAAGCATCGCGGGTTGTGCGGCGCCTCAGCGGTCTGGAGTCGACGAAGATCCTCTACTCGGTCAAGAGCGTCACGATGGACGGCTCGAACGTCGTCAACGAGTACGAGCAGCGGTTCTACGCCGAGCCCCACAAGCAGGTGCCGATCACCGTCTCGCTGTACTCGATGCACATCAAGACGAGTGACGCCATCTTCGGCTTCCCGGTCGGGTCGGCGATCCAGCTCAAGTACACCGATGGCCGCACGGAGCGGCTGCCGCTGGGCCCTGACCACGCGGTGCACCTCTACTCGCTCCCGCGTGGCGAGTACAAGGTGAAGGTGCTCGGCGGCGGCATGTCGTCGTCACCGCCGGTCGCGCTCTCGCGCAATCAGGACGTCGAGATCCGGGTCATCAGCTACCTCGACATGGCGCTCGTCGGTGGGACCGGCATCGTTATCGTCGTCGGGTTGCTCGCGTTCGGGCGCGGCCGCCTCGGCGCCGTTATCCGCCGAAGGCTGTCTCCGGCGTCGGTGAACCTCGCGAGCATCGACCAAAGGCAGCCGCAATGATCCATCGCCGCACGGTCGTGCTCGCCCTTCTCGTTGCCGCGCTGGTGGCCGCAGCCTCACTGCTGGGTCCGATGCCGCGCGGCACCGCATCGGGCGAGCCCGCGGCCGCGCATCCATCGCTGCTGGCCTATTACTACATCTGGTTCGACGAAAGCTCGTGGGACCGCGCGAAGACCGATTACCCGCTCCTCGGCCGCTATTCGAGTGATGACCGCGCCGTCATGGAAAAGCACATCCAGTGGGCGAAAGAAGCGGGCATCGACGGATTCCTGGTGAGCTGGAAGCACACCGAGCGCCTCGACCGGCGGCTCGCGCAACTCATCGACGTGGCGGAGGCCGAGCACTTCAAGCTCGGCATCGTGTACGAGGGCCTCGACTTCGAACGGCACCCGTTGCCAGCGGCCACCGTCGCCGCCGACCTCGACGTCTTCCTCGACCGGTACGCCGGACGCGACGCGTTCAAGATCTACGACCGGCCGCTCGTCGTCTGGTCTGGCACGTGGCAGTTCAGCACCGAGGACATCGAGAGCGTCGCCGGCTCGCGTCGCGACCGGCTGATGCTGCTGGCCACCGAGAAGAACGTCGAGGGATTCCAGCGCGTCGAGCACACGGTCGATGGCGACGCATACTACTGGTCCTCTGTGAATCCGGATACGTACCCCGACTACCCGGGCAAGCTCGCTTCGGTCGGCGCGGCCGTGCACGCCGCCGGCGGCACATGGATCGCGCCTGTGGCGCCCGGATTCGATGCGAAGATGGTCGGCGGCACGTCGGTCGTCGCGCGCAACGACGGGCAGACGTTGCGCCGCGAGATGGCCGCCGCGCTCGAGTCGGCGCCGGACGCCGTCGGGCTGATCAGCTGGAACGAATTCAGCGAGAACACGTACGTCGAGCCCAGCTCGAAGTACGGCGCCCGCTACCTGCAGTTCGTGAAGGAGGCGCACGACGGCGCCGCCCCAGCGGCGCGCATCTCGACCGGCACGGACGGCCTCGACTCGAGCTCACCAGGTGAACGCTGGGTGACGTACCAGTTGCCGCTGCTCGGTGCGCTCGTGCTGGCGGGAATCATCTCGCTGGCCGTGGTGGTCCGGCGCTCCATTTCGGCCCGACGGCTCAGATCCGTGTATCCGGTCCCACAGGGCATCACGCGGGGGGACGGCAAATGACGTTATCCATGCCGCTGCCGCACTGCGAGGAATGCATGCTCCGGCCCGCCGGGACCGAAGCGCGCTGCGCCTACTGCATCTTGCCCGGTGGGGGCCGCCGTGACCCGCTCGCGGTGGGCGATGGCCTGCCCCCGTGGCTGATGAACACCGAGATCGACCGCACGCGCCGGCGTTCGACCGTCGAGGCGATCCTGCGCACGTACCGGCCAGACGAAGTGAACTGGAGCGCGGTGGCGAGTCTGCTCGGCGTGTCGCGGCAGGCAGTACATCAGCTCAAACGACGATTGGTCGAATCGGCGGCGCGCCCACCGGAAGAGTCAGCTGCCATCGATGAGGCGTACACCGCCGCCCAGTCGCCGCGCCGGCGCGGCCGCGCAGCCATTCCCGCCGATGCCACCGCGCGGGCGGCGTGGTCGAACGGGCGGACTGGGCGCAGCCGGTCGTCGAGCCGGTCCGGGTTGGGGCAACAGCAGACATGAGCGGCATGGAATCGATTCGATGATGAACTCACGTTCCGTCCTCCCGTGGCTGCTCGCGATCGGGGCGGCGATCGTGCCGTTCGCCGCGTGCTCGTCGGGCGGCGGCCGCGTCAGCACGCCGGTCCGGACGCCGCCGCAGCGACCCGAGGACGTGTATTCGTACTGCTTCGACGATGCGAAGGCGGCCGGCGATCGCGTGACGAAGGACGGTTGGGGGCCGACGCAGGAGTACACGCGGTTCGCGTCCATGCTCGATAGCTTCGCCGGGTCGCTCCTCCCCGACACCGACGACTCCGTCGCGGACTGGTTCCAGGGGCCGTACCAACAGCTGACGGGCAAGCCGGCCTGGGTCAACCCGAACGCCCGCGACGCGTTCGACGCCGCCTTCGCCGCCTGCAATGCGAAGTACGGCGGTCCCGCCACGCCCGCCAGCGAGGTCCTGCGCCCGGCGCCCGACGTCCAGCAGAAGACCGTCTGCGTGGCCGGAGCC
Organism: uncultured Chloroflexia bacterium; assembly: GCA_963840385.1. Lineage (GTDB taxonomy): Bacteria > Chloroflexota > Dehalococcoidia > DSTF01 > JACRBR01 > CAYJMJ01. The sequence continues at coordinate 67,682 of CAWIYS010000009.1, forward strand.
GCGTACCAGGCCGAGGCGACGTACGGCCCAGGCAGCCTCGCGTACAGCGCGGACTACGAAACGTGGGTGCACGACAACATCGACGAGGATGAGGCGACGGACTACCACTACATCGAAGGCGAATACACCCAGGCAACCGGCAAGTCACCGTTCGCGCAGCCGGAGGCGGCGACGCCGTTCCGGACCGCGACCGCCGGCTGCTGAGCAGCGGGATTCGGATGTTACAGATTGGGATCAGTTTGACGAAACGCATGGAAATCCAGACCTGGAGCCCGCATAATCGCGAGACCATAACTGCGCGAATCCGGGGGGTCTCGCGCGGCGTATTCTTGTCACTCGCTACGTGTCGTCCATTGCCGATCGGGGGCGGTAACGGTCGATGAATACCCTGCGTCACGGCATCCTTGTCGGGCGGGCCACGCGCGTGGCTCTGGTCGGCGTGTTCGCGGCCGCACTCGTGCTGGTGCTGCTGCTTCGTAGCGCCGCGGCCACTACGAGCGGCGACGGCACGATGACCGTCAGCCCGACGACGGTGGCGGCCGGCAGCACGGGCAACAGCCTGTCGTTCACGTTCACAGCGAACAACGGCGCCTTCGTCGCGGGATCCCTCGCGACGCTGGTCGTGCCGGCCGGCTGGACGGCGCCGCAGACCTCATCGTCGCTTTCGCCCGGCTTCGTCAGCGTGACGTTCAGCCGCTGCACTACGTCGTCCATCGCATCGATCGCGGGCACCGGTCCGTGGACGATCTCCCTCAACGTCGAGTGCACCCAGAATCGGAGCTTTACGCTGACCTACGCTGGCGGCGGGACGCGCGTGACGGCGCCGCAGACCGCCGGCGGCAACACATTCGCCGCCGCGTCGAGATACGGCACGGCCGGATCCGCCGTCGCGCTGCGAGCGGGCAGCCCGACTGTCACCGTCGCGCCCGGCGCGGCGACGCAACTCGTCTACACGTCGTCGCCGACCAGCTCGACCGGTGGCGTCGCGTTCCCGACACAGCCGGCCGTGGCGTTGAAGGACGTGTACGGCAACATCGTCACGACCGACAACTCATCACAGGTCGCACTGTCGATCGCCGGCGGGACGGGGACGGCCGGCGCGGCGTTGACGTGCAACGCCAACCCGCGCACGGTTTCGGCGGGTGTGGCCACGTTCTCGGGCTGCCGGATCGACAGGGCGGGCACGGCGTATCAGCTCAACGCCACCCGAGTTGGCGGCGGCGTCGCGGGCGCCACGAGCACCGCGTTCAACATCGCCATCGGCCCGGCGACGAAGCTCGGCTTCACGACGAGTCCCGGCGGTGCGACGGCGGGCGTATTGCTCAATCCGCAGCCGGTCGTCGCCGTACAGGATACGGGCGGCAACCTCATCACAGGCAGCAGCGCGTCGATCGCGCTCGCGATCGCGAACAATCCCGGCGGTGGCACGCTTGCCGGCACGACGACGAGGGCCGCCGTTTCGGGTGTCGTCACGTTTACGGACCTCTCGGTCAACAAGTCGGGCAATGGTTACACGCTGACAGCTTCGAGTACCGGGCTCACGAGCGCGACCAGTGCGTCGTTCAACATCGCGCCCGGCGTGGCCACAAAGCTCGGGTTTGGCACCCAGCCCTCCGATGCCCTTCCGGGGGCGACGATATCGCCGGCCGTGACGGTCCGGATCCTCGACGCGGCCGACAACGTCGTCACGACGAGCACGGCGACGGTATCACTGGCGCTCGCGTCCAACCCCGGCGGCGCGACGCTGGGCGGAACCACGAGCCGGGCGGCTGTCAGCGGCGTCGCGACGTTCAACAACCTCTCGGTCAACACGATCGGCATCGGCTACACCCTCGGTGCGTCGAGCACGGGCCTCACCGGCGCGACGAGTAATCCGTTCAACATCATCCAGGCGACGCAGCTCGCGTTTGGGGTGCAGCCGACGAGCGCCGCCATGGGCCGCGCCATCACGCCGGCGGTAACGGTGCAGGTCCAGGACGAGACCGGCCACCTGTTTAACGGCAGCACTGCGCCGATCACACTCGCCATCGGTTCGAACACGGGCGGCTCGACGCTCAGCGGCACGACGACCGTCAACGCCGTGAACGGCGTGGCAACGTTCAGTAGCCTGTCGTTGAATCAGCCGGGCACGGGCTATACGCTCACGGCTTTCAGCCCCGGCCTCGCCGGCGCCGTCAGCGCGACGTTCCGGATCGACGCGGTGATCGCGGCCGTGGGCGACATCGCCTGCGACCCCGGCAACTCGCACTACAACGGCGGCCTCGGAACGGTCGACGCGTGCCGCCAGAAGGCGACGTCGGACCTCGTCGTCAACGACACGCTCGCCGCCGTCCTGCCGCTGGGCGACGTCCAGTATTACTGCGGCGGCTACGACGCGTTCGTCCAGTCGTATGACCCGACATGGGGCCGCGTGAAGCCGATCACCCACCCCGTCGTCGGCAACCACGAGTACATCACCCACGCCGGCACCGACGGCGGCACCGGCTGCGACGCAACGAACCTGGGGGCTGCCGGATACTACAAGTACTTCGGCACCGCCGCCGGCGACCCGACGAAGGGCTACTACAGCTTTGACGTCGGCACCTGGCACGTCGTCGTCCTGAACACCGAGTGCTCGCAGGCGGGGGGATGTGGGTCCTCGAGCGCCCAGGCGCTCTGGCTACAGCAGGACCTGGCCGCGCACACGAACTACTGCACGCTCGCAACGTGGCACATCCCGCTGTTCAGTTCCGGCGGACGCGCCGCCCAGAACTCGGCCACCTTCTGGAACATCCTGTACGCCGCCGACGCTGACCTGGTGCTTGTCGGCCACGACCACCTGTACGAACGGTTCGCGCCGCAAACGTCAACCGGCACGCTCGATACGGCGCGAGGCATGCGCGAATTCGTCGTCGGCACGGGTGGCTCCAACCACACCTCGTTCGGCACGATCATGCCGAACAGCGAGGTGCGGAACGACACCACGTTCGGCGTCCTGCGCCTGACGCTCCGTCCCGACGCCTACGACTGGCAATTCGAGGCGGAGGCCGGCGCCACGTTCACCGACACCGGAACGACCGCGTGCCACGGCGGCACCCCGCCCGACACGACGCCACCCTCGGTGCCCGCCAACGTCACCGCGTCCGTGCTCAGCCCTTCGCGCGTTGACCTCGTCTGGACCGCGAGCACCGACGACATCGCGATGCACGGCTACAACATCTTCCGCGACGGCGTTCAGGTCGGCACCTCGACGACCGCGTCGTACTCCGACGCCACGGCCCCGTCGGGCGCGGCCCACACGTACGAGGTTGAGGCCGTCGACGCAGCTAACAACGTCTCGGCGAAGTCCGCCCCTGTCCAGGTGACGACGCCGCCGGATTTGACGCCGCCAACGACGCCAGCGAACGTCGCGGCCACCGCGACGGGCGCCAACAAGATCGCTCTGAACTGGACGCCCAGCACCGACGACGGCTACGTCGCGGACTACCGCATCTTCCGCGACGGCAACCCGATCGCGACGGTCGCGGCGCCGCCCTACACCGACGGCGGGTTGCAGCCGACGACGACCTACGCCTACACGATCATCGCCGATGACGGCTCCGGAAAGAGCTCCGGGGCATCGCAGCCGGCGGCCACGACCACCGCGCAGTTGCCGACGACATTCACGTTCCTGCCAGCTGCCGACTCGCGCGTCGACTCGTCGAACCCAAACAACAACTACGGGACATCGACGACGCTGCGAGTGGACGCCTCGCCCACCGTCAACAGCTATCTGCGGTTCAACGTCAGCGGCACCGGCCTGATTCAGCAGGCCATCCTGCGCATCTGGGCAAACAGCAGCCAGGTTGGCGGCATCGATGCGCACGGCGTCGCGAGTAATAGCTGGGGCGAGACCACCATCACGTACGCCAATGCGCCCGCGATCGACCCGGCGATCGCCGGTTCGTCGAACGAGACGATCACGGGGGGCGCGTGGTTTGACACCGACGTGACGTCCCTCATTACCGGCGACGGCACGTTCAGTATGGCGATCACGACGCCCGGCTCGACGGCGCTGAGCCTCGCGAGCCGCGAGTCCGGGGCGAACGCGCCGCAACTCATCATTTTGACGTCGCTGGCGGCGCCGACGCCTACGCCCACCGGCACCGCAACGAACAGCGCTACGGCCACGGTTACGTTCACGCCGACCGCGACGGGCACGCCAACCAGTACCGCAGCGGCCACCGACACGCCCACGCCGACGCCGACCGACACGCCGTCGCCCACGCCGACGGATACGGCCACACCGCCGCCGACGGACACGGCGACCGCAACGCCGACCGACACGCCCACGCCGACGCCGACCGACACGCCATCGCCGACGCCGACCGACACGCCAACGGCGACGCCGACTGATACGGCGACCGCGACGCCGACCGACACGCCGTCGCCGACGCCAACGGACACGCCCACGGACACACCGACGCCGACGGACACGCCATCGCCGACGCCAACGGACACGCCCACGGACACACCCACGCCGACGCCGACGGACACGCCGTCGCCCACGCCGACGGATACGGCCACGCCGACGCCGACGGACACGGCGACCGCAACGCCGACCGATACGCCGACGGCGACGCCGACCGATACGGCGACGCGCGACGCCGACCGACACGCCATCGCCGACGCCAACGGACACGCCGACGCCGACGGACACGCCGTCGCCCACGCCGACGGATACGGCCACGCCGACGCCGACGGACACGGCGACCGCAACGCCGACCGATACGCCGACGGCGACACCGACTGACACGCCGACGCCGACGCCGACCGACACGCCAACGCCGACGCCGACCGATACGGCGACGCGACGCCGACCGACACGCCACGCCGACGCCGACGGACACGGCGACGGCGACGCCGACCGACACGCCGACGGCGACGCCGACCGACACGCCATCGCCGACGCCGACGGACACGCCGACCGCGACGCCGACCGACACGCCACGCCGACGCCGACGGACACGCCCACGCCGACGCCGACGGACACGGCGACCGCGACGCCGACCGACACGCCGACGCCGACACCGACGGACACGGCGACCGCGACGCCGACCGACACGCCGACGCCGACGCCGACCGACACGCCGACGCCGACGCCGACGGACACGGCCACGCCGACGCCGACGGACACGGCGACCGCAACGCCGACCGACACGCCAACGCCGACGCCAACCGACACGGCCGACGGCGACGCCGACGCCGACCGACACGCCGACGCGCGACGCCGACCGACACGGCGACGGCGACGCCGACGCCGACCGACACGCCCACGGCGACACCGACCGATACGCCATCGCCGACGCCGACCGACACGGCGACGCGCGACGCCGACCGACACGCCTACGCCGACACCGACTGACACGGCGACCGCGACGCCGACCGACACGCCATCGCCGACGCCAACGGACACGCCGACAGCAACACCGACCGACACGGCCACGCCGACGCCGACGGACACGCCGACCGCAACGCCGACCGACACGCCCACGGCGACGCCGACCGACACGCCGACGGCGACGCCGACCGACACGCCGACGCGCGACACCGACCGATACGCCGACGCCGACGCCGACCGACACGCCAACGCCGACGCCGACGGACACGGCGACGCGCGACGCCGACGGACACGCCGACGCCGACGCCGACCGACACGCCGACGGCGACGCCGACCGATACGCCGACGCCGACGCCGACCGACACGGCGACGCGCGACGCCGACCGACACGCCACCGCCGACGCCGACGGACACGCCGACGGCGACACCGACCGACACGCCGACGCCGACGCCGACCGACACGCCGACGCCGACACCGACCGACACGCCGACGCCGACGCCGACCGACACGGCGACGCCGACGCCGACCGACACGCCAACGGCGACGCCGACGGACACGCCGACGCCGACGCCGACCGACACGCCGACGGCGACGCCGACGGACACGCCAACGCCCGACGCCGACCGACACGGCGACGGCAACGCCGACCGATACGCCATCACCGACGCCGACGGGCACGCCAAGCCCGACGCCGACCGACACGCCAACGGCGACAGCGACGCCCACCGCAACGGCGACGGTCGTCTCTACGCTGACGTTCGTGCCGGTGGCGGATTCCTACGTGAACGACGCCAGCCCGGGGAGCAACTTTGGAACGGGCCTTGCGCTGCGGGTCGACGCGTCGCCGGTCCTGCACAGCTACCTGCGCTTCAACGTGCAGGGCGCCGGGGTCATCACGTCGGCCACGCTGCGGGTCTGGGCGACATCGAGTCAGATGACGGGCTACGAGGTGCACGGCGTCGCGGACAACACATGGGGCGAGAGCACGATCACATCCAGCAACGCTCCGGGGTTCAATGTCGTGAGCGCGGGGGCGTCCGGGCCGGTCACGGCGAGCACGTGGACGTCAGTCGACGTCACGTCTCTCGTGCAGGGCAACGGCCTCGTCAGCCTGATGCTGCTGACGACGAACACCACGGCGCTGGCGATGTCGAGCCGCGAGACCGGGGCGAACGCGCCGCAACTCATCATCACGACGGCTCCGGCGCCGACGGCCACGCCCACCGCGACGTCGACCGCGACCGCAACGTCGATATCGGGCGGCGCGCCCGCGCTGGCGTCGCAACCGTTGACCGCGGCGGTCGTGCCAGAGCCGGCGATTGTGCTGTCGGTCGAGCCGTCGGCGAGCCCGCTGCCACTGCCGGAGCCCGCGGCGACGCCGACGCCGGGTGCGGGCCCGTAAGACGCCCGCGCGTGCACCCCGCCGCGATGTGGTTCGAGGAGCGCTGATGCCCCGGTGGTGGATGCTCTGTCTCGCGGTGACGGTCATCATCGCCGCCGCCGTGTCGTGCGCGGAGGTCGCCGAGGGGCGGCGTCCCGCGCGCACGGCCGACGCCGCAAACTCGCAGACGGAACTAACGCTGCCGCTGCGCGCCGCCTTCTACTACCCCTGGTTCCCCCAGGCGTGGACGCAGCAGAGCATCTACCCGTACACCAAGTACAACCCGATGCTCGGCTTCTACGACTCCGGCTCGCCAGCGGTGATCGCGGATCACATCACCGCCATGCAGTACGGAAACATTCAGGCCGGCATCGCGTCGTGGTGGGGACAGGGGCATCACACCGACGCGCGCGTGCCGGCGCTGCTGGCCGCAGCAGCTGGGACCGGCTTCAAGTGGAGCCTCTACTACGAGCCCGAGGGCCAGGGCGTGACGACGGTCAGCCAGATTGCGAGCGATCTCACGTACATCCAGTCGCAGTACGCGTCCGACCCCTCGTACCTGCGCATCGGCGGCAAGTTCGTCGTGTTCGTGTACGGCGACCCGACGGACGATTGCACGACGGCCGATCGATGGAAGCAAGCCAACACCGTCGGCGCGTACGTCGTCCTGAAGGTGTTCGCGGGCTACCGAAACTGCGCAAGCCAGCCCGACGGCTGGCACCAGTACGCGCCGGCCGTCGCCGCCGACCACCAGGGATCGTACGCGTACACCATCAGTCCCGGCTTCGATAAGGTTGGCGAGGCGCCGCGCCTGCTGCGCGACCCCGCGCGCTGGCGCAAGAACATCCGCGACATGATCGCTTCCGGCGCCACGTTCCAGCTCGTGACCACCTTCGACGAATGGGGCGAGGGCACGGCCGTCGAAGACGCCGCGGAGTGGGACAGTCCCTCCGGCCACGGCGTGTACCTCGACGCGCTCCACGACAACGGCGCCGAGCCTCCGGCGGCGACGCCGACGCCCACGGCGCAGTCCGTCGGCGGCAGGGCCGCGTTTCCGCCGCCGCAGCCTTCGGACGGCGACTCGGGCCCGCGCCTGGAGTTCGCGATCGGCGCCAGTGCGATTGCGCTCGTCGCGATCAGCCTCGGCGGGCTCGCGGTTCTGGTGCGGCGACGCGCCCGCTGACTCGGCGACTCAACCACCTCGCCGCTCGCCGTCGCCCGAGTACAGCGCATACAGCACCGAGCAGCGCCGGCAACTCGAACGCGACGAACCATCGCCTGTGTGACTCGTTGTGCCGGCGGCGCTTGCGGCTCGAGAGCGGCATCAGCCATGGGACCCGCCCGTGGTGCAGCTCGTCGCCCGCGAGGTGCACGAGGTACGCGGTGCCGAACGCCACCGCACGCCGCCGGCCGAAGATGGGCGCCACGAGCAGCGAGAACGCCAGCGCGGCGGCCGGCGTGTGGCCGGCGTGATGCGACGAACGGGTGATCCGCAGCACCCACGCCATCGACTTGTCGATGACGTCCGGCAGCAGCGCGCCGGCTAGCGTCGCCGCCGGGTCATGCTCGCCGTAGAGCGCGCGATTGACGAGCGCGGCTGAGGCCACGTGGCTGGCCGGGTACACAACGATCCTCCCGCTGACCTCCGGGCGTTGTCGACGAGGATACGGTGGCGGGAATCGGTGTGGAAGCGCGGTCCAGCGTGCCGGCTCAGCCGCGCCAGGCCCTGAGCACCGGCACGCGCCGATGGTCAAAGCGCGATTCGCCGCACTTGCAGCAGAACACGAGCGAGAGCTCGGCTGCGTCGGGCTCCGCGGCCATTTCCTCCGCGAGGCGGCTCATCTTGCGTACCCACGACTCGCCGCGTGCGCGTGCCTGCTCGCCCGCATCTTGGCGATCAAACTCGTGCCAGCAGTGGACGCACCTGGCCACGGTTGCCCCCGATCCGTGTCCGATAGAGGCATATCGTAGGCATAGCTGCTTGCCCTGTCAACAACAATTGTAAAGGTTGACAGCTCGCAGCCCTTCTTCGCGTCCGCGCCGTCAAGCCGGCGCAAAACGGCGAGAGAACCCCGGTTGGGGGTTCTCTCGCCTGGCTCTACGTTCCCGGGGGATCCGGGAGAATTGGCCCTCTAGTGGCAGGTCTGCGTTCCGCTGTCGGTGAACGACTGCCCCGCCACCGGCACGAACTGCCACGAGTAGCTGTTGCTGTCGAGCGAAAACTTCATCACGCCGAATGCCGTCGAATTGCGTACCTCGCTGTTCGGCTGGATCGTGCTGCTGAAGCCGTAGTGGTTCTTGCCGCCCGTGCCAACGACGAACTCGCGGATGCCCCTCGCCGGGTCGGCGACGGCCGAGGACGTCTGCGGCGCGAAGCGCTCGTAGTTGTGCTCGTGTCCGTTCAGGACGACCTCGGCGCCAGCTGCATACAGGTCGTCCCAGAAGACCTTGTACGCCGGGTTGTTTCCGTGGGTGGCGCCGCTGCTGAACAGCGGGAAGTGCCAGTACGCCAGCGTGCACGACGTCGGGTTCGCCGCCAGGTCCGCCTTCAGCCATTTCTCCTGCGGCGAGTTCAGCCCGCATCCGCCCACTGCCGAGCACATGCCGTTCAATACGACGATGTGCCACGAGCCCAGGTTGTAGCTGTAGTAGCCCTTCGTCGGGTCACCTGCGTTCGCGCCGAAGTACGCGTAGTACGGCACGGCGTTCGGCGTGTTGTAATCGTGGTTGCCGGGCGCCGGCCTCGTGCGCGTCCTGAACGCGCCCCACGACGGGTCGTAGCAGTTCGCGTACTCCGAAGCGGTGCCGTTGTCGTACGCGTTGTCGCCGAGCGTGAACACCGTGCCCGGGATGTTGTTGACGAGCGCCGCCGTCGCCTCGTCGCCCGAGGAACTGCAGCCGGCGATGTCGCCCGCACCAACGAGCGTCACGCTGCCGCCCGCCGGCACCGTGGGCGGCACCGAGGTCGCCGTCGGTGAGGCCGTCGGCGACGGGGACGTGCCCGTCTGGGTGGCAGTCGACGTCGGCGTCGGCGTGGGTGTCGGCGTTGCTGTCGCCGATGGCGGCGTTGCCGTCGCCGGCGGCGGCGTGGTGCCGGTGACCGGGCTGTTGTGCAGCGCGTCGAGGTAGGCGCCGTAGCCGAACGCGCTCGACCACTCACTGGCGCTCTCGACGGCGGTCCCTTCGCCCCACTCATTGAACGTCGTGACGAGCTGGAACGCCGCGGACGATGCCGTCATGGCGGACACGTTCTGCTGCCAGCGAGTGAGGTCGCGCGCCAGCCGCGTCGCCTCGCCCACCTTGTCGAAGCCGGGGCTGATCGCGTACGAGTACGACCCCTGGCTGTCGGCGGCGACAGCCGGCGCGTACTGGTGCCAGCCGTCCGGCTGGCTCGCGCACGTCTTGTAGCCGGAGAATACCTTCAGCACGACGTACGCGTTCACCGTGTTCGCCTGCCGCCAGCGGTCGGCCATGCCACAAGCATCGGCCGCGTCCGCGTACACGAAGACGACGAACTTGCCGTTGATGTGCAGGAAGTTCGCATTCGATGCATAGTGGTCACGTATGTACACCAGGTCGGCCGTGAGCTGGCTGACGTTCGGGTCGCCCTGGCTCTCGTTTTCGTAATAGATCGACCACTGGAAGCCCGTCCCGGCGGCCGCCGTCAGCAGATCGGAGATGCGCGCGTCGGTGTAGCTGCCCTGCCCCCACCACGATGCGATGCCGGCGCTGATGTTGCCGTACTGCATCGCGGCGATGTGGGCCTTGATGGTTGCCTGGGTGCGCTCGTCGTAGAACCCCAGCGTGGGGTGGTACTTCGTGTACGGGTAGATGCCCTGCTGCGTCCACGCCGGCGAGAACCACGGGTAGTAGAACGCGGCCCGCAGCGGCAGCGTGGCGCTTCCAACGCCCGAGGGCGTTGTCGAGGTCGGCGTGGCGGACGGGACGGAACTGGTCGCGGTCGAGGTCGGCGGGACCGACGTCGGCACGGCGGTTGACGTGGACGCCGGCGGTACTGCGGACGTGGCCGTCGACGTGGCGACGCTGCTGGAGCCGGAAGTCTCGACGACGAGCCGCGGCGTAGTCGCGCCAGACTCGCGGCTGGCGAGGCTGACCTGCGTCCCGCTGGACGTCGTCAGCGCCATGCTCAGGGGGCCGCTGCCCGTTACGAGCGACGTGACGTCGGCAGAGGTCCACGTGCCGCCCGGGAACGGACCGGACGAACCGCTGATCGAGCCTATAGGCGGTGCGTTGTTGAACGTGATCGTGCGCTCGCCCCATGTCGTGTCGGCGACCGCGTGCACGTCCCATCCCGCCGACGAACTGCTGTTGGCGTACACGCGCAGCGTCGCGCGCGTCACCGGCCCGCTGAGCACGGGCACGTCGAAGCGGAGGTACGTTTCCATCAACGGCGAACCGTCGACGCGAATCTTCGTCTGGGCGCCGTAGTTGTTCGCTGGGTTGGTCGCCCAGACGTATGCGTCGGCCACCGGCGCATTGACGTACGTCGTCGGCGCCGCGCTCGCGCCGGCGAGCGAGCCGAACGACCACGCGAGTGCGACGATCATCAACGCCGCACCGGCGAGCGGCCTCATGGCCAGCCGCCGGCCCGGCGTCGAGCGCCTCGCCCACACGGGCACCGCCTCGCGGCGCTGCACTGGAGCTGGTGCCTCGATCGAGGGCACCGGCGCCGCCTCGGATTCGGGTGTCAATGCGGCATCAAGTATTGATGCGGCGATCGTGTCCTCGGCGTCCGGCCGGGAGTCCTCGGCCAGTGGCTCGGCCGCACGAGCTGCCATGCTCTCACGAAGCTCGCCAGCTCGCTGAACAAGCTGCTGGCGGCGCGCCCTGGAACGCGCGTAGAGGATCAGGCCGGCGCTCAGCACAATGGCCAATCCGAACAGGATGCCGCGGTGTCTCATGGTGCCCCCACCATTTCCGACGTCTGGCCAATCCCACTCGGAACCGGAGCAGGCGGTCACGGCACGCGCGCGTCCGCGATCGCCCTCCAGGCGCCTGAACTGCTCCACAAGCACGCTCGGGCTACCCAACGAGTTGAGCTACCGTCACGAACGGAGCAACTAACCCAGTTTTCCCCGATTGCCGAAGGCCACCCCTGAGGCGCTTCGGCCATCTGACCTCTCGATAGATCGGCCGCTTGGTCCGATCCTGAACCGCGTTTCCACAGTCACGATACGCACGACACGCCGAGGCATTCCGTTGGGCGAACGGCTGAGACACCGGCGTCAATCCACCGACATTCCGGTATCCACGTTCGTCGCGGAGAATCGCGCAGCGCGATCTGGCACTAGCACGATCCGCTCAACCGGGGGCAGAGAGGAGATTCGGCTGATGGTCCGAGCCGCGTTGCCGGCCCGGCGCGCGGGAGTCACGCCGCGCCGCGTTCGACGCGGTCCCACCGGCGGCGGGCCACGTCCTCGGCTTCGATGACCGGGCGCGATCGCACCCCACTGAGACGCGCCAGGCGTGCCTGCATGAGCGCAGCTTCTCGCCGCCTCGATGCTGACGCCGGTACCGCGCTGTTGGCAATCGTGATGAGCCGCGCGAGGATCGACGTCTTCCGTTGCACGCTGGTTAACCCTCCGTCTGTTCCCTCAACTGCCCGCAAGTGATATCTGCGGGCGTCGAATAGAGGTAACGGGGTGCGAGCACCCCGAACGATCGTTGCCACGTGTGGGTTACGCAGATGAGCGAACTGATCATCATTGTTACGGCGCTGGTCGTGCTCTCGATCTGTCGTTCAACCATCCACAACAATCTTCGCACCGATGGCCCGCCCTCTGCGTAAACGTTCGGTTAACGATCGAATCGCGATCGTGCACTGCGGCCACGATTGAAGGATTACGCCTCGGATGTATCTCGCGGACCGGCCATCCGGCCGTTACGTGCGGCGCCGGTCGGACGTACGCTCGCCGTAAAGCGGCACGCGATGTGCACGTCATTGCGCCGCTCAGCTTCACGTAACGCGCAATGCGACGACGATCCTCGTTCCGACGCGTCGAGTGGCAGTTGGCTGCGGCCGGCGTCATCGCGCTCGCGCTTGTCATAGCATCGGCCCCGCGCGGCCATTCTGGCGCCGCCTCGTCAGACCCCGTGATCGCCGCTGCCGGCGATATCGCCTGCGATCCTGCGAACTCGCACTTCAACGGCGGCAATGGCGACGGCAGCGTCAACTGCCGCCAGAAGTACACATCAGATCTGCTGGTGAATGCCGGGCTCGCCGGCGTGCTCGCGCTCGGCGACAACCAGATGTACTGCGGCGGCTACCAGGCGTACCTGCAGTCGTACGACTCCAGCTGGGGCCGCGTGAAATCGATCACGCATCCCGCCGTCGGCAACCACGAATATCTGACGTCCGGCGGTACCGACTGCTCGAGCGGCGCCGCCGGCTACTTCCGTTATTTCGGCGCGGCCGCCGGCGCACAGGGCCAAGGCTACTACAGCTTCGATATCGGCGCCTGGCACCTCATCGCGTTGAACTCGAACTGCAGCAGCGCAGGTGGTTGCGGCGCCAGTTCGCCGCAGGGGCTTTGGCTCAAGGCCGACCTCGCCGCGCACGCCGATCAGTGCACGCTCGCCTACTGGCACATCCCGCTATTCAGCTCCGGCGGCCGCGCCGCGTCGAACTCGCGGCCGTTCTGGGATCAGTTGTACGCCGCGGGCGCCGACGTCGTGCTGCACGGGCACGATCACCTGTACGAGCGATTCGCGCCGCAGACGCCGTCCGGGGCGCTCGATACGGCCCGCGGCATCCGCGAGTTCATCGTCGGGACAGGCGGCCAGAACCCGACGTCCGTTAGGACGGTCGCCCGGAACAGCGAAGTGCGCAACGACAAGACGGCCGGCGTCCTGAAGCTGACCCTTCACGAGAACAGCTACGAGTGGCAGTTCGTGCCGGAGGCCGGCAAGACGTTCACCGACTCCGGTTCGGCCGCGTGCCACTCAGCCGCCGCCGGCACGGCGACCGCCACCGCGACCGCGTCGCCATCGCGCACGCCGACCGTCACACGCACGCCGAGCGCGACGCCAGCGATCACCGCCACGCCGAGCCGCACGTCAACCCCGACGAGCACGTCCACGCCCGCCCCCGCGGTGACGGCAACACGGACGCCCACGCCAACCGCCACCGCGACAACAGGCGCCGCTCCCTCGGCGACGAGCACGCCGACTTCCCGCGGCAGTGCTACGTTAGGCCCCGTCGCCGACGCTTATGTCGCGAGCGCTTCGCCGACGACGAACTACGGCACGCGCACCGCGATCCGGGTCGATGCGTCGCCTGTCATGCTCAGCTACCTGCGGTTCAACCTGCAGGGCCTCTCCGGTACCGTCACGCGCGCGACGCTGCGTGTCTTCGCCAACAGCAGCCAGCGCCCCGGCTACGACGTGCGGGCAGTCGCCGACAACAGCTGGGCGGAGTCATCGGTCACGTACGCAAACGCGCCACCCTTCGCAAGCACGATCGCCGGCTCGTCGGGCGCCGCGACGGCGGGCGCGTGGAGCGAAGTCGACGTCACGGAGTTGGTGCAAGGCAATGGCCTTGTCAGCCTCGCACTGACGACGACCGGAAGCACGGCGCTCAGCCTCGGCAGCCGCGAATCGGGCTCGACCGCGCCCGAGCTCGTCGTCGAGATCTCGCCCTAAACGGCGGACACTTCGCCGTCGCGACCCTATGTCGACTATGATTCGTCAGCATGAGTCCGGACGCGCGCGTTATGTCACTTCGACAGTATGTTATGTCGCGCAAACGGAGGAGGACGCCTTGCCCGTCAGTGGCAGCGCTCGGTGCCGCTGTCCGTGAACGTCCCGTCCGGCGTCGGCAGGAACTGCCAGTCGTAGCTGTCCGGATGCAGCGTCAGCTTCAGCACGCCGAACGTGTTGAAATCGAATACCTCGCTGTTCGCGATGCGGCCGGTGTCCGAGAGGCCGGTGTCGTTCCGCCCTCCCGTCCCCACCACGATCTCGCGGAGCCCCTTGTCGGGGTCGGCCTTGCCGTCCGGCGTCTGCGGCGCGAAGCGCTCGTAGTCGTGCTCGTGCCCGTTCAGCACCACCTCGGCTCCGGCCGCATACAGGTCGTCCCAGAACGCGGCCGAGTTGGCGATGCTGCCGTGGCTGCCGGAGCCCCAGCGCGGCTCGTGGAAATACGCCAGCGTACACGCGGCCGGATGCGCCGCCAGGTCGCTCTGTAGCCACCGCTCCTCGGGCGAGCCCTTGTCGCAGCCGCCGACGTGCGAACACTCCGAATTCAGCGCGATGAGGTGCCAAGCGCCGACGTCGTAGCTGTAGTACCCCTTGCACTTCAGCCGGCACCCGGGCTCCTGGGGCGAGGCGGCATCGCCGAAATACGTCCAGTAGCCCGGCGCGCCGGAAGGAGCGCCAGGGCACACGCTGTCGCCCGTGCGGTACTCGTGGTTGCCGATCGCCGGCCGGATGAGGTCTTTGAACCTGCCCCACGTTGGGTCGAAGTACTTCGTGTAATCGTCGAGTTGCCCGCACTCGTACTGGTTGTCACCGAGCACGAGCACGGCATCAGGGTGCTGCGCGATGACCAGATCCGACGTCGCCTGCTGCTCGCACTTTGCGCCGGTGCTTTGCGCGCCGCAGGCTATGTCACCCACGGCGACGATGACGGCATCGGTTTTGGCGTCGGTCTTCGAGCTGGCCGTCGATACGGCGGTGGCGTTCCCCGTCGCCTTCTGCGCCGGCGAGTCGCTGCGTGTGACGAGGTGCGCCACCAGCAGCCCCAGGCCGAAGGCGGCCAGCACGGCAAACACGAATCCCGCTCGGCTCATGATGCGAGGCATGCTCGCAGACTAACAGAGCGGCGGCGGGGTGCCCGTTACGTTGGCGTTTCATCACGGGGTTCTGTCAAGCTCGTTGTGCGGCCCGCCCCACCGAAGCTGGCTCGAAGCTGCAAGCCGGAGGCGGAAACCGGCCCCGGGAGTCCAGCCCCCGCATCCGGCCTCCCGCTTCGGCCGCCTGGCGCGCCTCACATCTCCGTTCCCCCTAAGCACCGCGCCTAACCTTCCCGAACCCCCGCCTGAAATAAGGGTGCGCGCACCTACATTCGCGCCGCCGGCTGCCGACATAGATACGGATAGCCCGGCGGGGACCGCGGGGCGTCTGCGCGCGTACGCAACGCCCGGCGCGCGCGGGCACGGAAGCCGCGCCGGCGACGGCGCCACGGATGGAGGCCGGCCATGAGCGAAGCCGCAACGCAGGAGATCGTCGAAGGCGCGCGCCGCGTCGTCTCCACCGGCAGCTCGGAGATCGACAAGAAGCTCGGTGGCGGCATCCCGGAGGGCTCGCTCATCCTCATCGAGGGATCGTCGAACGCCGGCAAGAGCGTCGTCACGCAGCAGCTGACGCACGGCGCGCTCAACAGCGGCTTCCGCTGCGTCATGTACACGACGGAGAACACCGCGCGCAGCCTCTTCCGGCAGATGGCGAGCCTCAGCCTCGACGTGACCGACTTCTACCTGCTCGGCGCGCTCAACGTGTACCAGGTGCCGGCCGCCATGACGCCCGAGGCGGCGGACACCGCCTTCAACAAGCTGCTCGAGCACATCGGCGAGCTGCAGGGCCGCTTCGACGTCATCTTCATCGACTCGATGACCTCGTTCGTCTCGCAGGTGCCGGAGGGCCACACGCTCAGGTTCCTTACGTCGGTGAAGGAGTACGTCGACCAGAACATGACCATCTTCTTCACGCTGCACTCCCACGCCTTCGAGGAGGCGATGTTCATGCGGATCCGCTCGCTGTGCGACGCCCACCTGCGGCTGCGCACGGAGGAAGTCCGCGACCAGCTCATGAAGGTGCTCGAAGTGGCGAAGGTGCGCGGCGCCGAGAAGACCACCGGCAACATCGTCAGCTTCGATGTCGAGCCCGGCCTCGGCATGCGCATCATCCCGGTCTCGAGCGCCAAGGCGTAAGGAGCCATGCCGCAACGACTCCCGTTCGAGGTGCCGGAGCAGGTCGACGACCACAAGGGCGGCGCCACGCGCTGCCCGATTCACAACATCCTGTCGCCCGAGTTGCGCGACCACGCGGACAAGGCGCCACATCTGATGTCGTACCTGCACAAGGTGCCGATGGCCGAGTTCGGCGTGCCGGAGTTCTTCCCAGAGGTCAGCCGGAAGATGAGCGACATCAAGGAGCCGAACCTCATCTACCCGGTCGGCGACAACACGTTCATCCACATCTTCCCGGACACCGCCGAGGCCCGGAACTACTACATCGCCATCGAACCCGGCTCCGACGAGATCGGCGACCTGCTGGAGCAGATGGAGTACCGCCTCCTCGACTTCGTCGAGATCCTCGCCGAGGCGACGACCCCCGAAGAGAAGACCGAGGTGCTGCTGAAGGCGATCGAGGACACGTGCGAGGCCGCCGACCGTCCCACCGCCGCCGCGGCCGCGAGCAAACGCGGCGAGGGCGGCTTCCTGAAGCTGCCCGGCGGCAAGACGAACGGCCGCAGCGGCAAGATCCGCATCCCGGCGTCGGAGATCGACAGCCTCAAGTACATGGTGATCCGCGACAAGGTGGGCATGGGCCCGCTCGAGCCGCTCGTCGCCGACCCCTGGATCGAGGACATCAGCTGCAGCGGCGTCGGCCCCGTGTACATCGAGCACAAGGTGTTCGGCGCGCTCAAGAGCAGCATCAACTTCGACACGCACGAGGAGCTGGACGACTTCGTCCTCAAGCTCGCCGAGAAGATGAAGAAGCCTGTCACGTTCCGCAATCCGATCGTCGACGCGACGCTGCCGGACGGCTCCCGTATCAACATCGTCTACGGCGGCGACGTGTCCAAGAACGGCTCGAACTTCACGATCAGGAAGTTCATGGGCATCCCGATGAGCATCGTCGACGTCTGCAACGGCGGCATGTTGACGTGGCAGATGGCCGGCTACCTCTCGTTGATCGTCGAGGCCGGCATGAACTTCTTCGTCTCCGGCGAGACCGCCTCCGGCAAGACGACGCTGATGAACGCACTGATGACGTTCATCCGTCCCGAGGCGAAGATCGTCAGCATCGAGGACACGCCGGAAGTCCAGGTGCCGCACCCCAACTGGACGCGCGAGGTCGTCCGCGGCCAGATGAGCCAGGGCGGCGGCAGCGTCGACATGTTCAGCCTGCTGAAAGCGGCCCTGCGCCAGCGGCCGAACGAGATCATCATCGGTGAGATCCGCGGCGAGGAGGGGAACATCGCCTTCCAGGCGATGATGACCGGCCACGCCGTCTGCGCCACGTTCCACGCGGCCACGGTCGAGAAGCTGATCCAGCGTGTGACCGGTGTGCCGATCAGCGTGCCACGCACCTACGTCGAGAACCTCAACGTCGTCATCATCGCCAGCTCGGTCCGGCTGCCGACGGGCAAGATCGGCCGGCGCCTCATCAGCATCTCCGAGATCATCGGCTACGATCCGGTGGCGGGCTCCTTCTCCTTCGTCGAGGTGTACCGTTGGGACCCGGTGACGGACGACGTTCGAGTTCGTCGGCCTCAACAACAGCTACCTGCTCGAGCAGCGCATCGCCCCGCAGCGCGGCCTGACCGAGAAGAAGCGCCGGCTGATCTACAAGGAAGTCGACCGCCGCGGCGCCTTGCTCCAGAAGCTGAGCGAATCCGGCGTCAGCAACTTCTACGAGCTGTTCAAGCTCCTCTCCAAGGCCCAGAAACAGGGGCTGTTCTAGTTCGTGACTATTGGTGGGTAGTTCGCAGTTCGAGTTTCACAGTTCAGTCGTCCGAGACGACGAGGCCGATGTCACGGCGATGCAGTAAGACGGGCACGCGGCGTCGAGAGAGGGGAGTGGCGCCCGAGCACGCCTCAGTTCCATTTCACTGATGGTGGCGGCAGCCAGCTCGGCCTCGGACTAGCGCTGAATGGGCGTCAGCGAGTTCGCGACCTGCCAGAATTCGGTTTCGGTGAGGCCCGTAGCATCGAAATAGTACGGCGCGGTGCCGCGCCCAGGATCTTCGCCCCACACGCCCGGCTCGTTCCAAAGAAGCCAGCGGAAACTCCGGGGGTCGTTCT
Source organism: uncultured Chloroflexia bacterium (assembly GCA_963840385.1). GTDB lineage: Bacteria > Chloroflexota > Dehalococcoidia > DSTF01 > JACRBR01 > CAYJMJ01. The sequence continues at coordinate 86,473 of CAWIYS010000009.1, forward strand.
TGTCTTGCACCTGGTATACCGAGTGTTGATCGCCGTGGAAGTTCGGCTCGCTCTGGACTGTTGACGGGTCTGGTTCACGAGGATTGGCGCCGACGAGCGCCAGCGAGATCGACTTCGCCCCGTCGGGCGACGTGAACTGGGCGGTGAAGCCGCTGGCGTCGAAGACGTTGCTGACGTTCACACTCCACGTGGCTGGCACGGTGTTCGGAAACAACAGCGGACGCGATTGAGTCACGACCCGCGCGATGAGGTCGGCCGCCTGGGTGGGTGTCAGCCCGGCAACGACCGTCAGCTTCGCGTTCGGAACGTCGGTAGCAGGCATGGAACCGAGCGTCGTAGCATCATCGATGATGCTACGCTCCATCGCGGCGGGCGATGGGGTCGACTGAGACGGGGTGGCGCTCCCGCACGCCCACGCCGACATTCCGGTGAGCGCCACGACCACGAGCCAGCCGGCAGCCCGAACTTGCCTGCCATAGGCGGAAGAGGGATTTGCCTCGTTCATTGACTTTCGCCGCCACTCTGCGTCCGCCGTCCGATTCTGTCAAGCGGTCAGTCCCCTCCCTCGCCCCGGACCCCCTTCCGACCTCCGACCTCCGACCTCCAGCCACCCCTAAGGGTTCCCCCTACGGCTGCCGATACTCCACCCGGTACGGTCCGCGCCCGAGGGGCGCGCGCACGCCACGGGGAGGTGCGCCATGGCATTCGGCAAGAAGAAGCACGACGAGGCGCCCGCCGAGCCGGCGCCGGAAGCCGCGCCCGGCGAGGAGCAGCCCGAAGAGCGAGCTCGGCGCGAGCATGTTCGACGGTTCTGACAACGTCGACTCCGAAGACGACGCCATCTCCGCGGGCCTCATCGCCGCCGAAAAGGCCGAGATGGCCGCGGACCCCCTCGCGGGCGACCTCCTCAACATGTTCCAGACGTCCAACATCGAGACGGAGGACCTCTCCGTCATCCTGGACCTCGCTGGCGACGTCGAGATGGACGACCTGCTCGAGGAGCTGCACACCGTCGCGCTGGCGCTCGGCTGCCAGCTCGAGGAGGTCGGCGCCGACGACGCGGCGGACCTGCTCGCCGCGTAGCGCACACCCTTCCCTTTACGTGAGGGTACTGGCATACTGCCGCTCGTTATGCCAAGCCGCCCCGTGCCGAAACCCACCCCCGAGACCGCCGAATTCTGGGCCGGCGCCCGCCGCGGCGAGCTGCGCATCCAGCGCTGCCGCGCCTGCCGCCGGGCCTACTTCTACCCGCGTCCCCTGTGCCCACACTGCTCCTCGACCGACGTCGAGTGGTTCACGGCGAGCGGGCGCGGCCGGCTGTACTCGTACGTCATCAACCACCGCGCGCCGCCGCACTTCCGCGACATCGCCCCGTACGTCATCGCCGTCGTCGAGCTGGAAGAGGGCCCACGGATGATGACGAACATCGTCGGCGTCGAGCCGTTGCCCGAGCACCTGCCCATCGACCTGCCGGTCGAGGTGACGTTCGAGCAACTGAACGACGACATCAGCCTGCCGATGTTCCGCCCTGCGGGAGGTGAGCCATGAGCCTGCGCATGTCCGCGGCCATCGTCGGCGCGCGTGAGACCGACGTGATCGGCGTCCGCCCCGACGTCTCGGCGCTGCAGATGCACGCCGAGGCGGCCCTCAACGCGCTCGCCGACGCCGGCATCACGAAGGACGACGTCGATGCGGTGCTCTGCGCCGGACAGTCGCCCGTCGCCGTGGCCGAGTACCTCGGCATCACGCCGACGTATATCGACGGCACCGGCGTCGGCGGCTGCTCGTTCATGATCCACGTTCGGCACGCGGCAGCGGCTATCCGGGCCGGTCTCTGCACCACGGCGCTGATCACGCACGGCCAGAGCGGCCGCTCGCGCGTCGGCGAGGGCGGCTGGGGGCACTCGCCGCAGATGCTCGGCGCCCAGTTCGAGGAGCCGTACGGCGTCGCCGGGCCGCCGACGCGTTTCACCATCCCGATCCTCCGCCATATGCACGAATACGGCACCACGCCCGAGCAGATGGCCGCCGTCGCCGTCGCCACGCGCAAGTGGGCCGAACGGAACCCGCGCGCCATGATGCGCGACCCCATCACGGTCGAGGACGTGCTCAACTCGCGCGTCATCGCCTACCCGGTGCATCTGCTGGAATGCTGCCTCGTCACCGACGGCGGCGGCGCGCTCGTCGTCGTCTCCGCCGAGCGGGCGAAGGACTTCCCGAAGAAGCCGGTGTACGTGCTCGGCACCGGGGAGTCGTCCGAGCACTCGATGATCAGCCAGATGCACGACTTCACCGAGTCGCGCGCGTTCAAGGTCTCCGGCCAACTCGCCTTCGCCGAGGCCGGCATCGAGCGCAAAGACATCGACCACGCGATGTTCTACGACGCCTTCGCACACACGCCGATGTTCGCGCTCGAGGCGCTCGGATTCGTCGGCAAGGGCGAGAGCGGTCCGTTCTTCGAGGAGATGCGCACGGCGCCGGGCGGCGACTTCCCACTCAACACGAACGGCGGCGGCCTCAGCTACACGCACACCGGCATGTACGGCATGTTCGCCATCCAGGAGTCCGTGCGCCAGCTCCGCGGCGAGGCGGCGGCCCAGCTGCCGGACGTCCGCACGAGCATCGCCCACGGCGTCGGCGGCATGTTCAGCGCCGCCGCCACGCTCATCCTCACTAACGACGAGCGCGCGTGACCCCGAGGCTTGACGCCCGAACTCCCCGGCAGGTGTAATCGCTCCGCGCCGAGCGAGTACGCTACCCCCGATGAGATCGACCGCCGTCCGAGGCCTCCTGCTCGCGCTCGCGTTGCGCCGCCGCGCTCGCGGTGCAGGCGCCGGCCGCCCGCGCCCAGCAGCCGCCGCAGCCGACGTTGACCATCAACCAGGTCGACGCCTCGGCCTATCCGGACGTCCATGCAGTCGTCACGGCGCTCGATCCGCGCGGTGTGCCGGTGCAGGGCCTCACCATCAAGCAGTTCCAGGCGTTCGATGGCGACACCGCCGTGCCGGTGACCGGCGTCGAATCGGCGCAGGATGCCAGCCTGAAGCTGAGCGTCGTGCTGGCAATCGACGTCTCCGGCAGCATGGAGGGCGAGCCGCTCGACCGCGCGAAGGCCGCGGCCAACGACTTCATCGCCGCCCTCGGTCCGAACGACGAGGCGTCAGTCGTCGCCTTCAACCAGACGGTCACGCCCGTCGTGCCGTTCACGGCCGACCGCCAGAAGCTGGCCGACGGCATCGCCGGGCTGCAGGCCGTCGGCGGCACGGCGCTCTACGAGTCGGTGCAGGACGCCGCCTACGCCGCCCGCCTCGCGAATTCGCCCCGCAGCGCCGTCGTGCTGCTGACCGACGGCGTCAACGAGTTCACCGATTCGAAAGCGACGGCCGAAGGCTCGGTCGACATCGCGAAGGGCGCCGGCGTGCCGGTGTTCACGATCGGCTTCGGCGCGGCGCCGGATGCGGGTTACCTGCAGGGCCTCGCGGCCGCCACGCAGGGCCAGTACCACGCCGCGAATACGGCGAACGTCGCCGCCGTCTACACCGACATCGCGGCGCTGCTCCGGAACCAGTACGTCCTGACGCTGAAGGAGTTCGCTCCGGCCGACGGCAAGAACGCGAGCCTACGCCTCCTGGCGACGGTCAACGGCACGCCGGCGGCCGGCGTCGCCACGTTCGTCCGCGGCCAGGCCGCCGCCGCGGCACCGACGCCCGGACCGGCGGCGACGCCCGTGCCAACACCGCCCGCCGCGCCGACGAAGCGCGGCGCAGGCCCCCTCATCGTCTACTCGGCCATCGTGGCGGCCGTGCTGGCGGGCATCGGCGGCCGCGTTCACGATTGGCTGGTGGAGCCGGCGACGCGTGCGGCAGCGCCAACTCGACGTCATCGCCCCGAACCCGGGCCAGGCGGCCGCTCAGGGGCTGCCGGCGGCCGCAGGCGGCATCGGACGCAACACCGGCACCCCGGAGTCCGGCCGAGGCCGGCTCGTCGAGGCCGGCACGGACGCGCCTCGCACGTTCCACCTCGGCGGCGGGCCGGCGATCATCGGCTCGTCGCGGCGCCACTGCACCATCGTGCTCGAGGGCGAGGACGTGGCGCCGGAGCACGCCCGCATCACGATGCGCGACGGCCGCTACATGCTGCACCACATCGGCGGCCTGCGCCGCAAGACGCTCGTCGGCGGCCGCGAGGCCGACTGGGTCGTCCTGGAGCCCGGCGACGAACTCCAGGTCGGCGGCCACCGCCTCGTATTCCATTCGGAGTAGGGTGCACCGCAACAGATTTCCAACGTTGACAATGTTGACCTTGACGCCATTTATGTCATGGTGATACGTTCGCTCTTGACATTCCCCGTACATTGCGACGTCCCGGTATCAGGGGGTGGCGCCGGGTTCTAGCTTCGCAGTTCACCGCGGTTCGAGACTGATCGTCGGACGGCCAGGATGGCACGTCTCGCTCTGGCGTCGCCCGGGCGTCCGGGCCGGACTCGACCCCACCACGACGTCAAGTTCGCAGAGCGAAACGCGCAGGATGCGAGCGCGTTGTAGAGGAAGGACGGGACCGAGACGCAGTCCGCCCGTCAAGCTACGGGAAGTCCCCCGCACTGAGCGGGGTGGTCCAGAACCAGGCAGAGTTCAGTTCAGGAGGGTTTCCAAGTTGGTCAACAGTATCATTCTTAGCGGGATGGCGTGGGCGTCGAGCCTAAAGAGACGCCATCGCAGGCCACATCGACGACGAGCGCGGCCAGGACATCTATGGAGTACGCGGTGCATCATTGGGCGCTATCGCGCTCGCGGCTGCATCGCGCTCGGCTTGTGGGCGACAGTGCCTGGACGGATGACATCGCCAGTTTGCAGAGCCAAGCATCAGCGACTGCGTCCAGCTTCGACTCGACCGCCTGCAAGTTCTAGGGCCTAGCAGGGGGGTCGACGCGCGCTACGGGCGTGCGCCGCCAGGCGCCGGTGACGCCGGGGCCACGGCCGTCAGCACCGGATACGGACGATGATTAGACGAACCCGCCGTCAACGAGCGCAAGGGATCATCGAATTCGCGGTGATCTTTCCGATCTTCATGATGCTGATCTTTGCGGTCATTGACGGCGGACTCGTGATGGGGCGGTACGGCGAGGTCAACCACGCCGCCGCCGAAGGAGCGCGCTACGGAGCGGTGCAGTCCGACAACGCCGCCAACGTGGCTGCGCTGATCGTCGGGCGGGTGGCGGCCCAGGCGCCGGGCGGATCGTACAGCCAGGTGTCCTGCGGTTCGGCGTTCGACGCGGCCGCAACGAACGTGGTGTGCGTGACGTGGCAGAAGCCGGATCCCGCAGGAACGATCGACGCGGGCGACGCCGGCTCGGCGCTGGTGGTGATGGTGAAGTACCACTACACACTGATTACGCCGCTGGTGAACAGGATCGGCTCGTGGGACATTACCGCGTGCGCAACGGAGACGCAGGAGCGGGCCGTGACGGTAGTCCGCGGCAGCCAGTATGACGGCGCGGGCACAACCTGCGGGAACGAGGGCACGACCCGGGCGACGGCGACGGCGCAGGCCGAAGCGACGGCAGACAGAGCAGGCGACACGAGACCGCGACATCGATAGCGGCGACGGCCACTTCGCAAGCGAACGCAGACGGCTACGTCTGTGGCGGCGACGGCTACGTCGCAGGCGAACCAGACGGCTACGTCCGTCGCAGCGACGGCGACGAAGCAGGCTGGACAGACGGCGACGTCGGTGGCGAAGACGGCCACGGCGTCGGCGCCGACGAACACGCCGGTGCCCACGAACACACCGACGCCGACGCATTCCCAGCAGACGGCGACGGCAGCGGCCGGTAAGACCGCGACTACGGTCGCGGGCCAGGGACTGCGACGTCGGTCGCGAAGACGGCCACTGCATCGGCGCCCACGAACACGCCCGTTCCAACGAACAAGCCAGTACCAACGGCGACGCCCGTGCGCACGGCGGGCTTGGGAGTTTCATTGGCCGGTTGGCTGGGTTTGGGTCTGCAACTAACGATGGGCATCGAGTACCGCCGCTCGCGGCCCGGCAAGAGGCGTAGCAGTTCTACCAGACGCGGTGAGCGGGGGCAGGTGCTCCTGCTGTTCGTGGCGATGTTCACGGTGGTGCTGGCGCTAGGCGCGTTCTCGATCGACCAGGGACTGGCGCTGGGGCAGCGCCGCGTCGTGCAGAAGAACGCGGACGCGTCGAGCCGGGCGGGGGCGCTGGGGTGCGTCGCCAACATGACGAACATCGATGACTGCGACGACAACGCCGCGCGGGACGCCGCGACCCGCGTAGCGGCGGCGAACCTGGCGAGTGGCTCCGTGAACGTCTTTTCGGGCGCCGACTGCCCGACGAGTGACATGCTGGGCACGAAGCTGCACGTGAGCGGCACGTCGCCAAGCCTGTTCGGCCAGTACTTCGGCCTGAGCGCCTTTGATGCCGAGTGCCACGTCCACGACCTGCGTCGGCACGGTGACGCGGGTGACGCGACGGATCCATGGCGCTGGTACCGCTCTGGATCACGCCGCCGGACGACTACTGCGACGGCTCCGAGGACTGGTGGCATGAGCACGAGCACGGCGATCATAGTTGCGGCAACTGCACGGGCTCCGGCGGATCGACCGACAACATCGCGGGGCGCGAGTGCGTCGTGTTCTCGACGGAGAGATCAGGCGTCGAGCGGCGCGTTCTGGGACTCGTCGGTAGTGTGCGGCCCATCGTCCACTTCGCAGATCGACAACCAGGTCCAGAGCGGTGTCACCTCGTTCCACTGCGCGAACGAGCGCTGCGTCGGGGGCCGGGTGGCAGGACAGGGTCACAGACTATTCACCAAGCTCGGATGGCTGGCAGAACGGCATGTTGGACGCGTTCGGCGACAATGGTGCGGGGAACGGCCGGCTGCAGTCCACGGACACGTGCAGCAACGTTCTCACGAAGGTGACGGCGTTGCGGGACACGGTCACGCGCGCCGATGGCGATCAGGCGTCCCCGCAGGCAATCGGCGGCCCGGACAATGCGTTCACGGTGTACCAGCAACAAGCGTGCACGTCGCCGCGTTTAGTGTTGATACCGATCGTCAGCGGGAATGGCGCGACGAGGACGATCGACGGATTCACGGCGGTGTACATCACGGGCTGCACGGATAGCGGCGACGATCACGGGCCGGGAAACACGATGAACGACTGTACGGACAGCAACCGGGGATCGAATGACCGATCCGGCTACCACGGCTCGCACGATCACCACGAAGGTGACGACACGCGGGTATGGGGCATCGTGCTGCGGGTGTACCTGGCGGGGAGCGGCGTGCAGGACATCGGGGGCATCGACCACGACAATGTCGGCGGCGCATCGGCGCTGGGCATCCAGACGGTGAACGACCCGAAATCGGGCAATTGAGGGGATAGCAGGTTATGGCACGATCGTTGACACAGGCAGGACCGGAGCGGGCCAACCGTATGATCCTCATCGGCGCGGTCGCGCTGGCGGTGCTGGCGGCGATCCTGGTGTTCGCGGGGCTGAGCAACTTCGGCGGCGGCAGCGGCAACACGTCCGGCTTCGGCTCGACGGTGAACGTCGTCGTCGCGGCGGGCGACATCAAGGCCGGCACGAAGATCACGGCCGACATGCTCGAAATCGATACCCTGCCCAGGGCGGCCGCCATCGACGGCGCCGTGACGGACAAGTCGGTCGTGCTCGGCCTGACGACGCTCTACCCGATCCAGAAGCACGACCAGCTCTCCGCGACGAAGCTGGGCCAGAGCGAGAAGGACCTCGGATTCACGGGCGTCATCCCGGCGGGCATGCGGGCCGTGGCCATCCCCGTGACGGAGATGACGAGCGTCGGCGGCCTCATCCTGGCCGGCGACCACATCGACATCACGGCGGTGTACAGCAAGTCGGGCGCGAACGGGGTGGCGCAGGCTTCGACGCTGCTGCAGAACGTGCTGGTGCTCTCGGTCGGCCAGACGGCGGCGAAACCGGTGGCGCGGCTCGATGCGAACGGCAAGCCGCTCGCGGCGGACAGCCAGATTGCGGCACCGCCCGACAACACTTCGGCCAAGCCGACGGCGAAGACGCTGACGGTGGCGGTGGCGCCGCAGGACGTGTCGGTATTGGCACTGGCTCAGGACCAGGGGAAGATCTATCTCTCGCTGCGACCGCCGGGCGACGACGCGCCCGTGCCGGGCGTCGACGCCGCACGCTCACTGCCGGCGCAGGCGCCGACGCCGTAGCCAGCGACTGAAACACGAACGCAGGGATTGCCGGAGGCAAGTGTGGCAAAGACACCGTCGGCGCTGATCGTAGACAGCGACATCCAGGCCCGGTACGAGGCAAAGCAGGTCGTCAAGGCGTCCGGGCTTACGCTGGCCGGCGAGTGCCGGCTACGGCATGGAGGCCGTCACCGAGCGCTAACACGCTCAAGCCGGACGCCATCATCATCGGCGTCAGCGAGCCGATGGAGCGCCCGCTCCAGACCGTCGAGTCGCTGCAAAACCTGCTGCCGGAGACGCCCATCATCGTCTACTCCGACTCGCGCGACATCGAGACGATCCGCAAGGCCATGATGGCGGGCGCGCGCGACTTCCTCTCGCGGCCGATCAAGCCGGAGACGCTGCGCGCGTCGGTGGTGACCGCGCTGGAGGCCGAGGAGAAGAAGAAGCTGCGCCAGCTCGGCCAGCTGCCGGGCGCCGCGACCACGGGCACCATCGTCACCATCTTCGGCGCGAAGGGCGGCATCGGCAAGTCGACGATCAGCACCAACGTCGCGGTCGCGCTCGCGCGCATGGAGCGCGCGTCCGTCTGCGTCGTCGATCTCGACAACGGCTTCGGCGACATCGCCGGCATGCTCGATGTGAAGCCGGAGCGCACGCTGTTCGACATGGTGCGCGACCTCGACATGCTCGAGCGCGAGGACATCTCGCGCTACGTCGTCCGCCACGAGCTCAGCGACCTCGATATCCTCGCCGGGCCGACGGTGCTGGAGTGGCGCAAGATCTCGCCGGACCACATCCGCCGCGTCATCGAGTTCCTGGCGAAGAACTACGACACCATCGTGCTCGACACCTCCGGCATGCTCAACGAGCTGGCGGAGCTGGCGGTCGAGATCGCCACCATCGTGCTCTGGGTGACGACGACGGAGTTCGCGAGCGTCAAGGACTCGCTGGAGGCGATGCGCGCCCTCAAGCTGCTCTCCTACTCGCAGGAACGCGTGCGCATCGTCATGAACGCGATCTCGCCGGACGACGGCGTCCGCCCGAGCGTCGTGCAGGACGCGCTGCAGCGAGACGTCTTCTGGAACATCCCGTACGACAAGAAGGTCCGACAGGGCACGCACCTCGGCCAGCCGATCGTCATCACCGCGCCGCAGTCGGTCGCGGCGCGCAGCCTGGTCGACCTGGCGACGGTGATCGCCGGCGGCCGGCTCGACAAGGGGAGCAAGATCCTCGGCGGCTTCAAGTGGCGGCCCGGATCGCAGCCCGCCGTCGCGGAGGGGAGCTAGACCGTGGCCATCGACACGCTGGTACGCGACCGCCGCTTCAACGCCGACGACGACGGCGACGGCGAGTGGTTCGAGGCCGTCCACGCTGATCCACCAGCGCATGCTGCAGGAGATGGACCTGAAGGCCGTCGAGCGCCTCGACACCGCGCGGGCCCGCGAGGCCGTCACGGTGGCCGCGCGCCAGCTCGTGACGCAGGAGCTGCCGTCGCTGCTCGGCGACGACCGCGAGCGCGTGATCCGCCGCGTCATCGATGAGGCGATCGGCTTCGGGCCGATCGAGCCGCTGATCGCCGACGACACGGTCTCCGAGATCATGGTCAACGCGCCGGAGGAGATCTTCTTCGAGCGCGACGGCGTGCTCTACCTGTCGCCGCTGCGGTTCAAGGACGCGCAGCACATCATGCGCATCGTCGAGCGGATCATCGCGCCGCTCGGCCGCCGGGTCGACGAGTCGTCGCCGTACGTCGACGCGCGCCTGCCGGACGGCTCGCGCGTCAACGTCGTCATACCGCCGCTCGTGCCGCGCAGCCCGACGATGACCATCCGCAAGTTCCGGCGCGAGAAGTACAAGATCGCCGACCTCATCGCGAACGGCACGATGACGGCGTCCATGGCCGAGTTCCTGCGCATCTGCGTCCGGCAGCGGCTCAACATCGTGATCAGCGGCGGTACCGGCACCGGCAAGACGACGCTGCTCAACGCGCTCTCGGCGCACATCCCGGACGGCGAGCGCATCATCTCCATCGAGGACCCGATCGAGATGAAGATGCAGCAGTCGCACGCGATCTCTATGGAGGCGCGGCCGGCGAACATCGAGGGCAAGAACGAGGTGACGCAGCGCGACCTCGTCCGGAACGCGCTGCGCATGCGGCCGGACCGCATCATCATCGGCGAGGTGCGCGGCGCCGAGGCATTCGACATGCTGCAGGCGATGAACACGGGCCACGAGGGCTCGCTCACAACGATCCACGCCAACTCGCCGCGCGACGCGCTCATCCGCATCGAGAACATGGTGATGATGGCGGGCTTCGACCTGCCGGTGCGTGCCATCCGCGAGCAGATCTGCTCGGCGCTCCACGTCGTCGTGCAGATCGCCCGCTTCTCCGACGGCCGGCGGCGTATCAAGCAGGTCACCGAGATCACCGGCCACGAGGGCGACACGATCACGACGCACGATCTCTTCGTCTTCCGGCAGCACGGCACGACGCCGGAGGGCCACGTGATCGGCGAACTCGAGCCTACCGGCATCGTGCCGACGTTCGCGGATGACTTCGCGATGAGCGGCATCAACCTGGCGATGATGGGCCTGGGACTGGACGGGCTGCGATGACGATCGAACTGCTCACGGCGCTCGTGGCCGGCGGCGCGGTCGCCCTCTTCGGGCTGTACGCGCTGCGGTCGACGCAGGTGCGACCCGCCGATATGCGCGTGCGCCGTCTCGCGGAGCGGCCGACGGTCGCCCGGCGCGGCCTGTCGTGGGACGAAATCCGCCGCCGCGGGCCGTCGAGCCTGCCGCTCCTGCGCAACATCCTCACGGACAGCGAATGGTCCATCCGCACGGCGAAGAAGATCGAGCAGGCGGGCCTGCGGCTGCGCGTCGGCGAGTACGTCATGGCGCGCTTCGCGTCGGGACTGCTGGCGCTCGTCGCGGTGTGGCTGCTCGTGCACGGCGCGGCGGGCTTCGCCGCGGGCGCGGTCGCCGGCGGCATCGCGTCATTCATTCCCGCAATCTGGGTGTCGGCGATGCGCAGCCGCCGCATGGCGCAGATCAGCCGCCAGATGCCGGAGGCGGTGACGTTGCTCGCCAACTCGCTCCGCGCTGGCTTCGCGCTCCAGCACGGCATCGACATCATCACGAAGCAGATGGAGCCGCCGATCGCCGACGAGTTCGGCCGGCTCGTCGTCGACATGAACGTCGGCTCATCGATCGAGGACGCGATGCAGGGCCTGCTCGAGCGCGCCAACACCGAGGAAGTCAACCTGATGGTGACGGCGGTGCTGATCCAGCGCACCAGCGGCGGCAACCTGGCCGAGATCCTGGAGACCGTCGGCGAGTCGATGCGCGAGCGCGAGCGCATCACCGGCGAAGTCAAGACGATGACGTCGCAGCAGCGCTTCTCCGGCACCGTGCTGACGTTCTGGCCGCTGGCGCTGCTCGCCGTGTTCTCGCTATTCAACTGGCGTCAGACGTCGTTGCTGTTCACGACCGGCCTTGGGCTCGCGCTGCTCGGGGGCGCCGCGATTCTACAACTGCTCGGGTACCTGACGATCCGCCGCATACTCGATATCGACATCTAGGGGACGACGATGGCGTTCGTTACTTCGGTCCTGGTATTCGGCGCGGTGCTCCTCTTCGCGCTCTGGCTGATGCGGCGACGCAACGTCATGCACGACCGCGTGCGCGCCCTCGCCACGGAGCGCCGCGCGCTCGCCGAGCGCGACGACCCGTTCTCGCAGCGCGTGCTCGCGCCGACTGTGCGCGGGTTCACGACGCGCATCCTCAACATCATGCCGACGTCGATGGTGTCACGCGCGCGGAGCTGGCTCATCATCTCGAACAGCACGATGTCGCTCGCGACGTACATGACGATGGTGCTGCTGACGACGTCGATGCCGGCGGCGCTCGTGTTCGCCATGTTTGCGGCGAGCCGTGGCGGAGCGCCGGGAGGCCAGGGGCTGCTGGTCGTCGCTGGCTGCGTCGTCCTCGGGTTCCTGGCGCCGATGATGTTCCTGCGGCGCGCGGCGAAGAACCGTCAGGTGCGGTTCTGGAAGGCACTGCCGGACAGCCTAGACCTGCTCACGACCTGCGTGGAAGCCGGCCTCAGCCTCGACTTCGCGTTCCAGCGCGTCGCCGCGCGACAGCGCGGCCCCGTCGGCGAGGAGATCGAGCGCATGCTGCGCGAGAAGGCCGTCGGCCAGACGCGCCGCGAGGCGCTGACCGCCATGGCCGAGCGCATCGACCTGCCCGATGTGAACGTCTTCGTGAACTCCGTGATCCAGGCGGAGACGCTCGGCACGAGCATCGCTCAGGTGCTGCGCATCCAGTCGCGCCAGCTGCGCATCCGCCGCCGTCAGCGGGCGGAGCAGTCCGCGCGGCAGGCGGCGCCGAAGATGGTCTTCCCGCTCGTCTTCTTCGTCATGCCGTCGTTGTTCGTGGTCATCCTCGGCCCAATCATCATCAACGCGCTCAAGGAATTCAGCTAGCCCGGACGACGTGCGGCGAGCGCGCCGGGCACCGGCATCCCGCCGACTTCGGCTATTCCCCTATCCAAACCGCCATCGCAGCGGACGACCATTCGGCTGAACCGGCGCCCTCGCGTCGGTTCGCCCGCACGAGGAGTCGTCTTGAAGTCGCTCCGGGAATCGGCGTACTATCGGGCCATGACCACGTTGGCTGCACCAGGCGGCGCAGAACTGGGACGCAGTACTCGCGATCCTGCTCGTCTACGTCGTCGTCGCCATTTATCTCGGGCCCGGATACTACTTCCTCCTCTGGTACATCAGCCTCTGTGGATACGTCATCCGCACGGCGTTGAAGCGCTGACCAGCGCGCAGATCCGAGGCGCATCGTGCCCGCACCACCCTTCCCCGTGTTCGCCGTCCACAATGCCGACCGAGGCACGACGCTCGGCACGCGCGTGAAGGTGGCGTCCTCGTTCATCGACCGGCTGCTCGGTCTGATGATGCGGAAGGGGATCCGCGAGGGCGGCGGCATCTTCATCACGCGCAGCGCCTCGATCCACTCGTTCTGGATGCGATTCCGCTTCGACGCCGTGTTCGTCGACGCCGACAACCGTGTCACGCGCATCACGCCGTCGATGCGGCAGTGGTGGGTGGCGTTCGGCGGACGCGGCGCGAAGGACGTTATCGAACTCCCGTCGGGCACTGCCGCTGCGACCGGCACGCAGCCGGGCGACCTGCTGACGTACGAAGCCGCCGACGACGAGTGAGGAGCAGGGCGGTGGGTGGGATTCGCCTGTCGACTTAGGATGCTGGCGCAGCATGCTGCGCCGGACGCCGGTACAACAGCCGTGCTTCGAGATCACAAGCGCACAACAAGATGGGGCGGCGCTTTCGCACCGCCCGTCTCGATGTTCGCCGTTGCGAGCGCGTCAGGCGCTCTTCTTCTTGTTCAGGATCGTGTCCAGGTTGTCGGCCAGGCGCTGCAGCATCTGGTCCTCGCGCGTCTGCGTGATCTTGCCGTTGGCCACCGCCTTGTCGAGCTTCGACTTCACGTCCGACGTGATCTTCGACTTCACCGTGTCGAGGCTCACGTTGTGCTCTGGCGCGACGTCGGCGATCGACTTGCCGTCCTTCAGCTCGTTCCGCAGGTCGCCCACGCTGATGCCGATGGCGTCCGCAGCCGACTTGCCGATCTCGCGCCGGATCGCCGTCGCGACCCTCTCGCGCACGTTCTCCCGCCGCTCGAGCAGCCGGCCGAGGCCGAAGTCCTTGCCGCTGTTGATGGCGTTCTTCAGCTTGTCGGCCTGCGCCTGGGTGATCTTGCCATTCGCCAGCAGGTCATCGACGGTCTGCAGCTCCGTCGTCTTCAGCGCGCTCGTCAGTTGGTCCGTCGAGACGTTGAGGTTCTGCGCCAGCCGGTCGAGGAACTGCTGCCGCACCGTCTGTGGGACGCCGGCTGCCGGGCCGGGCGTTTGGGCCGAGACGTACGTCGCCGCGCCGATGGCGCCCGCCGCCAGCATGACAACCGCCGCGCTCGCTGCCAGTATCTTCGTTGAGAGTTTCATGTCGTTGGCTCCTTCTCGATCAGCCTGTGCCTCTAACAACGACACAGTACCCATACGCCGATGAAGCCCCGTGCAACGCCGCGTAATTTCCATGTAAAGGCTACGCCGCGGACCTGGTTGCGATGGCCGATGCCGACTCCGCCCGCGTTCGCTACAATTTGAGCAGCGGGTCGGAGACCCCGAAATCATGGCCCCACGAGAGCCCGACAAGGTCCAGCGCGAGATCGAGGAGCTTCTTGACAAGCTCGATAACTTCGTGCCGGAGGATCGGCTCGCCTCCAAGATCCGCAAGCGTCGCCGCGACGAAGTCGGCCCCGGGCTCATCGAGCGCGGGTGGAAGCGGGTCAGCCGCTTCAGCCTCGGTCAGGCGATGCTCGTCGGCATCGGGTTGCTGCTTATCGGCACCGTCTTCCGGCACCAACTCGGGTCGCTGGCGGGCCCGGTGATCGTTGTCGGCATCGTCCTCGTCATCGGCGCGTTCGTTCTCTCCGCGATCAACGGCGACAGCCGCCGCACGATCGCCGGCGGCCGCCAGGAGAAGCGCTGGCGCGGCCAGGTGATCGACTACTCGGAGCCGTCGACCACCAGCCGCATCCGCGACTGGTTCCGCCGCCGCCGCCGCTGATCGACGATCGGAACGCCTCGCGTATACTGGCCACACACCCGATCGCGACACCCCACACACCATTCCAGGAGCGTTGACACACACGTGAGCCGACGGCTGCCGCTGATCGCACTTGCCGCGCTGCTCGCCGTCGCCGCCGTCGCCTGTTCCGGCGGCTCCGCCGCGCCGACGAGCACACCGGCGCGCGCCCACGGCATCGCCCACCAACACCCCGCCCACCGCAACACCGACGCCCGATCTCGGACCGGCGACAGCCGATGGCGCGCGCACGCTCGCGCTCCTCCGCAAGCTCGCCGTCGACATCGGCCCGCGCGTCGCCGGCTCGCCGGCCGAAGCGACGGCGCGCGACCTGCTCAAGACGACGCTCGAGGGCTACGGCTACGACGTCACCGTCGAGCCGTTCGCATTCGACGCCAGCGCCTTCCTCTTCGCGCGCGTCGACGCAGGCGGCACCGCCATCTCGGCGTTCTCGCTGCAGGGCGCGGCGTCGGGCACTGTTACGGCGCGCGTCATCGTGGCCGGCGAGGGCCGGCCTGAGGAGTTTCCGGCGGGCGGACTGACCGGCGCCATCGCGCTCGTCGAGCGGAGCGACTTGCCGTTCGCGGTGAAGGTGCGCAACGCCATCGCGGCAGGCGCGGGTGCCGTCATCATCTACAACAACACCGACGGCGCGCTGCTCGGCGAGCTCGGCGATAGCGTGACGATCCCCGTCGTCGGCATCAAGCAGTCGACTGGCCGCGACCTCGCGACCCGCGCGGCGGCCGACGTTGTGCAGGCGACGGTTAGCGTGCCGCAGCCGAAGGCCACCGGCTACAACATCGTCGCCCGGCCGAAGGGCACGGCGCAGTGCGCGACGATCACCGGCGGCCACTACGACAGCGTGGCCGTCACCGGCGGCGCCGATGACAACGCCTCCGGTGCCGCGTCCGTCGTCGAGACGGCGCGGCTGGCGGCGGTCACGCATCTCGGCGGCGCCAACTGCTTCGTGCTGTTCAGCGCCGAGGAGTTCGGCCTGTTCGGCAGCAAGGACTTCGTCGCGAAGCTCGCGCCTGCCGACGTCACGGCTTTGCGCGCGATGATCAACCTCGACGTCGTCGGCCGCGCCGAGGACCTCGTCCTGCTCGGCAGCAGCGACCTCGTCGAGACGGCGCGGCTGGCCGCCCAGCGCCTCGGCATCGCCTCCACGCCGGGCTCGCTGCCGCCCGGCGCCGCCAGCGACCACATCAGCTTCCAGCAGGCCGGCGTGCCCGTCGTCATGCTCTATCGCGCCGACGAGGACATCCACACGCCCGCCGATTCCATCGACCGCATCGACGCCGCCTCGCTGCGAGATACGGCGGCGGTGGCCTTCGCGACGCTGCGCGCGCTGAATGGAGCCTAGGGAAGTGTTCGTTGCCTGACTACAGACTACGGACTGGATTGCCAGCGTCTTCACCGTCCGTTACGATCCCGGCGATTCCAGACCGACCCCGGAGGTCCTCGTGAAGTCCCGCCCGACCCTGTTCGCGCTCGCCTTTGGCCTCGTGCTCGGCGCCATGGCGCTCGTCGCGGCCTGCGGCGGCTCGTCGGGTAACAAGGCGCCCGACGCCAGCAAGATCCCCACCGCGACGCTGCCGGCGACGCTCCCGGCCCCGCGCATCCTTAGCTCGGGCGCCGTCCAGGCCGGCGTCTCGACCTACACCGTGAAAGAAGGCGACACGCTCGCCGGCATCGCCTCCCGCTTCGGCGTCAGCCTCGCCGACCTCGCCGACGCGAACCCGTCGATCGACGCGTCGAAGCTCTCCATCGGCCAGGTGGTGAAGTTGCCGGCCGCCAGCGAGCCGCCGGCCGCCGCCACGGCCACCGCGCCGCCTGCGGCGACGGCGACGTCCGCGCCGGCCACCGAAGTGCCCGCGACCGAGGCGCCGCCGCCGACCCAAGCGCCCGCGACGAACACACCCGGCCCGGCGTCGACGCCGTCGTCGCTCGGTCAGACCTACACGGTGCAGGAAGGCGACATCCCGGAGACGATCGCCGCGAAGTTCGGCATCACCACCGAAGCCCTGCTCGCCGCCAACCCGGGCGTCAACCCGACGAACCTCCAGATCGGCCAGGTGCTGGTCATCCCGCCGAAGCCAGCCGGCGGGTAGCGCGGCGACCTGTTCTCTATTCACTTCGATGAAACTGAAAGGGAAGGGGCGCTCACACGGCGGCCGCTGTCATGGCGAGCGACGGCGAAGCGTCTAGCCCGGCGGGCGTGGTGTTAGGCGAGGCCATGAGCCGGCCGAGCGAGACCCTTCGCTGCGCTCAGGGTTACAGCCGATGCGCCGGCCGCCCGCTACATCAGCCGTTCCAATTCCTCGAGCAGCGCCGCCTGCTCCGGCTGCGCGAAGATCGCCCGCGCCGGCTCCAGCGTCTCGACAAGCCACTCCGCCACACCGTTCTTGAGGTCGGCGCTGTGCAGCTTGCCCGAGAGGAACGCCTCGTCCACCTCGTCCGGCGAGGTGAAGCGCAGGTCGCCGCCGTGCTCCGCCTTCCGCGCGATCCGGAACTCGCCGTCGCGCGCGAAGACAAGCTTGCGCACCCAGTCGAGCATCGGGTTGAACGGCGCCGAGTCTGGCGGGCAGAACGCCTTGCGCACTTTCGCACGGATGTCGTCCGCGCTGTCGTGGATGAACATCGCCGAGTTGCGGTCCGACTTGCTCATCTTCATCGACGCCCAGAAGTCCGACAGGTCGCCCCCGGGCGGCGGCCAGATCGACGGCTTGCGCAGGCCGAGCAGCAGCGGGTGGTGCACGCACACCGGCTTCACGCGCTCGCCCGCGGCGTCGAGCAGCGGCGACACGCGCATCTTCGCCGCGACGTCGCGCGCGATGACGTGCGCCTTCCGCTGGTCAATGCCCGCGTGCGCGATGTTGATGCCCATGCGGAAGATGTCCGCCACCTGCATCGGCGGGTAGATCAGCTTGGCGAAGTCGACCGACTCGCCCTCCTTGCGGCCGAGGATCGTGATGCTCCGCTGCATCCGCGCCAGCGTCGTGTTCTTGCTGACGTCGATCAGCGTTGCCCAGTAGGCGTCGTTGTTGTGATAGAGGTCGGTCGCCAGCACGAAGTTGAGCTTCGAGGGGTCGCCGCCGACAGCGCGGAACGCCGCCTTCAGCCCCTCGGCGAAGTAGCCGACGCCGATGCGCCGGATCGTGTCGCGGTCGCCGCCGAGCTTGTCGTTGATCCACGTGTGCCAGTCGGCGAGGTAGATCGTGCAGTGCACGCCCGCCTCGACGAAATCGCGGACCTTCGACATACACAGCAGGCTGCCGAGATGGATCTTGCCGGAGATCTCGAAGCCGATGTAGTGCCGCAGCGGCGTCCCCGAAGCGACAAGGCGCTCCAGGTCCTCCCGCGTCAGCACCTCCTCGAGGTTCCGCGTGATCAGATCGACTGCGTGCGGCGTTGTCATGGCCATACCGGCACATCCTAGCAGGCGCCCGCGCCTGACGGATGGCCGGCGCGGCACCCCGCCCGGTACCCTTCCCGGCGAGACAAACGGGCACGGAACCCCGTATCATCGAGGCATCCAGCCACCTGTTCACGATTACGCGAGGATGCCATGCCCATCGAGCGCATCAACGGACTCCAGTTGCACTACGAGCTGCACGGCGGCGACGGCGAGCCGCTCGTCTTCGTCCACGGCTACACCGGCGACGTCAGCGATTGGCGCTTCCAGCTGCCCGAATTCTCGCGCACCCACCGCGTGCTCGTTATCGACAACCGCGGCCACGGCCGGTCGGAGGCGCTCGCCGACCGCGACGCCTACTCGATCCTCCACATGGCCGACGACGTCGAAGCGCTCGCCGCGCACGTCGGCTTCGACCGCTACCACCTGCTCGGCCACTCGATGGGCGGCGGCGTCGTGCAGGAGATCGCCCTGCGCAGCCCCCACAAGCTGCTCTCGCTCACGCTCGAGGACACCGGCTACCGCTTCAGCTTCAGCCGCAACCCCACCGTCGCCGCGTTCATCGCCATGCGCCACCAGCTCGCCGAGGAGCAGGGCATGGCCGCCGTCGCCGCGATGCCCGACGTGGCGCCGTCGCCGCCGCACATGCCGCCGGAGCGCACGCGAGCGAAGAAGCCGCCCGCCTCAGGCGCATGTCGGTCGACGCGTTCATCGGCGCCTGGCGCGGCCTCGAGGGCTGGGCCGGCACGAAGGAGCGCGCGGCCGGCATCCTCACGCCGACGCTGGTCATCTGCGGCGAGTTGGACCAGATGCTAATCGAGCCGTCGAAGCACCTCGCGTCGATCATCCCGAACGCTGAGCTGGAGATGATCCCGGAGGCAGCGCACTCACCACAGTACGAGCGCCCAGAGCCGTTCAACGCGGCGCTGCGCCGTCACCTCGCCCGCAACGCAACGGCAGCGGCGAAGTAGCGCGAGTTCCGGCCGGTCTGTTCTCTGTTGTCTGTTCTCGCTACGCCTCGTACACGCGCGCGCTCGCGCTCGCGATCAGCGCCCGCAGCCGGGCGAGCCGCTCGGCGTCGAAGCCCTCACGGATCGCCGCGGCCGTGGCTTCGTCCGCCGGCACGTAGCAGTGCGGGTCGTCGCCGCGCCGCACGAGGCCCGCGTCCGTCGCCTCCCGCAGCGCCGCGATGGCGTCGCCCTCGGGCACCCGCAGGGCGTGCCGCAGCACCTCGAAGCGCAAGCGGTGTCTCCGCCGCGGCGACCATGTCGGCCAGCCGGCGCGCGACGGCTGAGAGCGTCAGCAGCTGTTCAGCCCGTACGGGTGATTCGTCCATGGCGTGAGTGTACAACGCGGTTCCCGTACCATGTCTCGCATGATGAGCGGCGCACGCCAGGGCCCCGCATTCGGCATCGTCGTCGCCGCCGGCCGCAGCGAGCGGATGGGCGGCATGGACAAGGTCTTCGCGCCGCTCGCCGGCCGGCCGCTGCTCGCGTGGACGCTCGCCGCGTTCAAGAAGTGCGACGCCATCAACGGCATCGTCGTCGTCGCCTCGGCCGATAACCTCAGCCGCGTGCGCGGCCTCGTCGCCGAGTGGCGGTTCGACAAGGTGACGGCCGTCGTCGCCGGCGGGGCCACGCGCCAGCTCTCCGTCCGCGCCGGCATCGAGGCCGCGGCCGACGCCGCGATCGTCGCCATCCACGACGGCGCGCGGCCGCTCGTCACGCCGGAGCTGATCACCCGTGGCGTCGCCCTCGCGCGCGAGACCGGCGCCGCGCTTTGCGCCGTGCCCGCGCGCGACACGGTCAAGGACGTCGAGGGCGACCCGCCGGTCGTCGCCGCCACGCCCGACCGGGCGCGCGCCTGGCTCGCGCAGACCCCGCAGGTCTTCGACCGCCAGCTCCTGCTCGACGCGCACATCCGCGCCGAGGCCGACGCCACCGATGACTCCGCACTCGTCGAAGCGACAGGCCACCGCGTCCGCGTCTACGAGGGCGACTACGCCAACATCAAGATCACCACGCCAGAGGACCTCATCGTCGCCGAGGCGCTGCTGCGCGAGCGGCTGGCGGGATGACGAAGCGTTGACCTACGCGATCGCCTGCTCGACCAGCGCCATCGTCTGCGCCGCCGCATCATCGCCCTGGTACGTGCCGACGAGGTTGCCTTCCCCGTCGATCACGGCAACGCCGATCAGCTTCGACACGTCCTCAAAGCCGAGCGGCTTGAGCAGCGAGCCGTTCCAGTCCGGCGCGATGAGCACATAGTCCTCGGGCTTCATGCCCGGCTCCAAGCCCGCCACGGCGTCGTTGTACGACGACTTCATGATCTGCTCGGCAACCTTGTGGATGAGCTTCGGAAACGCGCGCCCGTCCGCCACGTTGACGATCATCACCTGGTCGGCTCCCCGATACTTCCCGCGCACCGCGTCGACGACCGGCTGCGGCTGCTCCGACGACTCCCGCGCCACGCAGATGACCACCGCCGGCGTCCCCAGCGCATTGAACGTCAATTGCCTCCCGTGCCCGATCGCCTTCAGCGTGATGGCCGGCGCCGGCCCTTGTGCCGTCATGTCTCACTCCTTCTCGGTATTGGCTGTTGTGCGGCTGCATTATGCGTGCCGCCTGCCGCTGGAAGAAGGATCCAGGTAAGGCAACGATCACCCGTCGGAGTCCCCGCTGCCGTCCGGGATTCTCTGGAACGCCCACGCGATCCTTCCCATGTCCATGCCAAAGAGGAGTCCGCCTGTTGGCACCTGGTGGTCGGGCTGCCAGCCCCTGATTGACCACCATTCGACAGCCTCGCGGAGCTGTAGAGGCCCGATGACCTCCACAACAGTGACCGTCAGACCGCTTGCGCGGCAGCGCGCTTCCTGCTCCGCCCACACGGAAGACATGCGCCTGATCCCGACCATGTCCTGCTCCGACTTGCCGCGCCACGGTGCTCGACGGCCTCGGACGGCCGCTCCCTCACACCGCCTCCACCTCGACCCGGAACGCGCGGTCGATGGGCGCGGGCTGCCACTGCGTCGTCCAGTACTTCAGGTGGCCCTCGCCGCCGGCGAAGTGCAGCCACTTCACCATCCCCGGCTCCACCTCCGCCGAGTGCCGCCAGTCGGCGTACTGGTACGCCTCCCAGCCGTTGTAGCTGATCACCTGCCCCGGCCGGACGCCCGCCGCCACCTTCGCCTGCGCGACGAACGACGCCACGTCGTTGCGCACGCGCACCGCTGCCCGTCGACGATGCCGCGCGCCGCCGCGTCCGCCGCGCCGATCAGCACCGCCGGCTCGCCGCGATGCGTGCCGAGCATCGCCCGGTCCGACTGGTTCATCGAGTGGATGCTCCAGCGCGAGTGCCCGCTCGTCAGCACCAGCGGATAGTCGCCGCCCATCGGCGGGTTCTCCTTGTGCACCGGCAGCGCCTCGCCCGCATCGATGAACCACGGGTGGTCGATGTAGAACTGCGCCCGCCGCGTCAGCGTCGCGTACGGCATCCCCCGCTCGACGTGATGGCGCAGGGCGGCGTGCGTCTCGTCGGCGCGCAGGTCGGCGCCCTGCACCGCCGCGAACGGCGTGATGCCCCAGTCGATGAACCGCATCTGCCCCTGCTCGCGGAACGTGTCGAGCGTCGTGCCGGCCGGCAGCGTGCCCGACTCCACGGTGTCGAGCACCATCTCCTCCAGCACGCGCTCCGTCGTCTCGAAGGCGCCGTTCGCCGTGTAGTACGACCCCAGGTCGTCGAGGCGATGCGCCACGCCGCGGCTGTCGGTGTACTCGACGAAGCCGCGCGCCTTCGCCACGCTCCTCGATGCGGCGCGCCAGCTCGGCGAACACCTCCCACTCCGGCCGCGCCTCGCCCGCCGGCTCGACGCAGGCGTCCGAGAACGTGAGCGTGAGCGTCTGCGGCGACGGCTGCGAGAAGCCCGGCTTCTCGTACGGCGCCGCCGCCGGCAGCAGGATGTCCGCCTGCAGCGCGCTCGACGACATCCGCCAGTCGAAGCAGACCAGCAGCTTCAGCTCGTCGAGGATCGGCGCGTAGGCGCCGCGCCCGCCGCGCATTCGCCGCGACCAGTTCGTGCCGATCTCGAACACCATCCGCGGCCGATGCTCCTTCGCCGGCCGCTGCAGTCCGCGCCACCAGCCCTTCTCGGCCGCCTCGTCGATGTACGCCGCGAGCGGCTTCGCCATCGACGGATCCGACCACTCGTCGTGCGCCCATCGCTCGGCCATCGCCGTGTGGTGGTACCAGAGGAACGCCGGCACGGTGCCGTGGCCGTTGCCCGCGCCGCCCTGCTGTAACGCGATCGCCGCGGCCGCCTCGGTCAGGCCGGGGTCGTTCGCCATCATCCCGTTCAGCACGTTGCCGCGCATGCCGAGGATGCCGCGGAAGACCTCGCGCCCCGGCACCGGCTTCATCGAGAAGAGGAAGCCGCCGTCGAACATGCCGGTGACCGCCACGCCGATGCCCGTGCCCTTCTTGCCCCAGTTGCCGGTCAGCGCGAGCACCAGGCACATCGCGCGCTCCATCAGGTCGCCGTGGTAGTACTTCGCCGAGTTGAAGCCGAGCAGCACCGACGTCCGCCCGGCCGCGATCTTCCGCGCGAGCATTCGGATCGTGTCCGCGTGCACGCCGCACACCGCCGACGCGGCCTCCGGCGCGTAGTCCGCCAGCTGCTCGCGCAGCAGCGCGAACACCGGCCGCACCTCGACGCGCTCGCCGCCGAGCAGCGTCGCCGTGAACGTCCCGTCGAGCGCCGCATCCGCATCGGCCGACAGCAGCTCGCGCGACGCCGGCGCGATGCCGCCGCTCGCCCTCGACCACGTGTAGAACTGATCGGCGCGCCCGCCCTCTTCGACGTCGGCGCCGCGCAGGAAGCGGCCGTTGTCGCTCCGGACGAGCAGCGGCAGGTCGGTCTGCGACCGCACGAACGCCTCGTCCATCAGCCCCTCGTCGATGATGACGCGCGCCATCGACAGCGCGAGCGCCGCGTCGGTGCCCGGCCGCACGCCGGCGTAGACGTCCGCGTGGATCGACGACGGGCTGTAGTCCGGCGCGATCGTCACCACCTCCGCGCCGCGATAGCGCGCCTCGGCGATGTAGTGGTAGTGCGGGATGGCCGTGTAGACGGGGTTGCGGTGCCAGATCAGCAGCAGGTCGGCGTGGAACCAGTCGTCGAAGCTGCTGCACGCGGCGGCGTTGCCGAACGTCTCGTACAGGCCGACGCTGAAGTCGCCGATGTCGCCGTTCGTGTCGGTCGTCGTGCCGCCGATACGGTTGATCAGCTTCTCGAACAGGTAGCCGGCCGACAGCCCGCCCTCGCCGGCCGTGCCCGCGTGCACGATCGCCTCGGGCCCCGACTCCTGGATCGTGTCGATGATCGCGTCGGCGATCTGCGTCAGCGCGTCGTCCCAGGTGATGCGCTCCCACTCGCCGCCGCCGCGCGCGCCCTTGCGGCGCATCGGGTACGGGACGCGCGTCGGCGCGTCGAGCGTGCGGCTCCACGCGGCGCCCTTCTGGCAGCCCATCGGGTTCGCGTCCGGCACGCCCGGCTCGATGACCGGCAGCGTGCCCGACTGCTCCTCGCGCAGCACGCGGCCGTCGCGGATGTACGCGCGGAACGGACAGTTGCCCGGCGAGCAGTTGACGCAGTGCGTCACGTGCTTCGTCGCGTCCCAGGCGATCTCGCTGCGGTAGCGCTGCTCGGTGGCGACGACGATCTCCGACGTCATGTGCATGCCTCCGTTCCGTCCGTGCCGGGCGCGCACCCCGCGATCGGCGTGCCGCAGACATCGAGGAAGGCGATGAACGACCGCAGCGCCTGCTCGATGTACGCCCGGTTCAGCTCGTAGTAGACGCGCTTGCCCTGCTTGCGCTGGATGAGCACGTTCGTCCGGCGCATCACGCCCAGGTGATGCGAGACGGCCGGCCGCGACAGCGGCGCGCACCGCTCGACGATGACGGCGACCGGCAGCTCCCAGACGCGCTCGGCGAGGAAGGCGTTGAGCACGCGCTGCCGCTGCTGGTCGCCGAGCGTGGCGAGCAGGTTCGTGACGGACTCGGGCACGGGCGGATACGCGTCCACGTGTTCAATCATATGGACGCGTTCGCGCGCGGACGAGGGCCACGCGGCCCGGCCGGAGGGCCTGATTGGAGGGACACGACGAAAAGGGTCCCGGGCGGCGCCCCGGGTTCCAAGTTCTAGGTTCGCCGAGCGGCCAGCACTTCTTCGTACAGCTCCGCCGTGCGCACGGCGCAGGTGCGCCACGAGAACTGCTCCTCGATGCGGCGGACGCCGGCGGCGCCCATCGCCACGCGGCGCGCGGGGTCGCGCAGCAGCGCCTCGATGGCGTCCGCGAGTGCGCGAGCGTCGCCCGGTGGGACGAGCATGCCCGTCTCGCCGTCGGCGACGACCTCCGGGAAGGCGCCGGCCGTCGTCGCGACGACGGGCGTGCCGCAGGCCTGCGCCTCGGCCGCGGGCAGGCCGAAGCCCTCGTACAGCGACGGCGACACGAGCACCTCGTGCTCGTTGTAGAGCCGCGCCAGCTCGTCGACCGAGAGCCGGCCGAGGAACGTCACGCGGTCGCCGATGCCGAGGTCGCGGATCATCGCCGGCGCCATCTGCGCGTCGAGCCGGTCCTTGAACGTCAGGTGGAAGTCGACGCCGCGGTCGAGCAGGATGTGCGCCGCCTCCAGCAGGTAGCGCGCGCCCTTGTTCCGGTCGTCGCTGTTGCCGACGAAGAGGATCGAGCGCGGCCGCTTCGCCAGCTCCAGCGGGCGGAACGCCGTCGTGTCGACGCCGTCGTGGATGGCGGTGATCTGCTCGTCGCGCAGCGCGAACGCCTGCCGCACCGACGCGCGCGAGTTCCGCGAGCCGGTGATGATGCGGTCCATCCGCCGCGCCACCACCTCCTGCATGAAGAACGGGTAGAACATCACCTTGCGGATCTTCATCCGCGTGCCGAGCGCCTGCTGCACCTGGTTGCGGCGGTCGATCGACAGCGGATGGTGGATGTTCGCCACCATCGGCATGCCGGAGGCGTGGATCATCCACGAGCCGTAGCCCAGCACCTGCACGTCGTGGACGATGTCGAACCGATGGCGCGCCTGCAGCTCGCGCCACTGCGCCGTAGGCGCGCCAGCTGAACGCCGACATCACCGAGAACTGCCCGGCGCGGCTCGATGCCAGCTCGTACAGGTTCAGCGGGTTGGCGACGTCGCGCAGCGGCCGGCCGAAGAAGAACATCCGCTGCGTCTCGAGCAGCCGGTAGACGCTCCACGACGGCACGCGATGCACCGTGACGGCCGGGTCCGTATCGGGCCACGGCGGGCCGACGACGAGGTGCACCTCGTGGCCGAGGCGGGCCAGCTCGCGCGTCACCTGCGCCGTGTAGACGCCCTGCCCGCCCGAGTACATGTTGCCCTGGTGGAGGAGGAATAAGACTCTTCACGGCTGGTCGCCTGGTGACTGGCTGACTGGACACTGGTGGTGCCGGCCGGAGGTTCATGCCGGGATTGTATCGGGCGATGGCGACGTGCGACGCAGGGGGCACCGGCGCGGCCGGCCACGCGGCTCGGCCGACGGCGGCGAATTTGCGAAGCGGGGATTTCGTTTTGCCACTTTATTATTTCTCCGTGGTGCCGGGGACGTCGACGCGGGCGCGGCCTGCCAGCCCGGCGAGCATCTCGTCGCCGACGACGACGGCGGCGCTGGTGGAGGCCGTGGCGCGTGGCGTTACGGCTGGCAGATCGGCGTGTCCTTCGGGCGTGCGTGGTCCTGTGCGTGGCATGGGGCGAGGGTACGCGGAGCTGCGGGCGAACTCCAAGCGGCCGTGTCACCCCGGGGGGAGACGAGGAACCACAGATTTCACAGATGACACAGATTAGGGGACGCCGTTCGTCCTACCGCGCCGGCGCAGCTGACGCCGTGCGCTCGCGCACGAAGGCGCCGATGCGGTCGATGGCCTGCTGGCCTTCGGGCAGGATCGCGGCGAAGAACTGCCAGACGTGCACCATGTCGGTCCCACACCTCGAGCGTCACGTCGACGCCGGCCGCCTTCGCGCGCTCGGCGAGGCGCGTCGAGTCGTCGAGCAGCACCTCGGCGTCGCCGACGTGGATGAGCATCGGCGGCAGGCCGCGGAGGTCGGCGTACAGCGGCGCGGCGAGCGGGGTGCGCGGGTCCGCACCGCCGAGGTACAGCTGCGCCTGCGCGAGGCCACCCTCCGGGTCGATCATCGGATCTGCCGCCTTTCGCGTCTTCGCCGACTCGCCGATACCTTCCATGTCGGTCCACGGCGAGAGACACACCGCAGCGGCCGGCAGCGGCACGCCGGCGTCGCGCAGCGCGACGAGCGTGGCGACGGTCAGCCCGCCGCCCGCCGAGTCGCCGGCGATGACGATCGTCGCCGGGTCGACGCCCTGCTCGAGCAGCCACCGGTACGCCGACACGGCGTCCTCGACCGCGGCCGGGAACGGGTGTTCGGGCGCGAGACGGTAGTTGATGGCGAACGCGCGCGCGCCGGATGCCGCCGACAGCCGCGCGATGAGCGCCCGGTGCGTGTTGATGGAGCCGATGACGTAGCCACCACCGTGCAGGTAGTAGATGCGTGGCCGCTCGGCGCCGGCGTTCGGCGCGGCGATCCACTCGCCGGGCACGCCGTTCGCGTCGGCGGGCGAGCTGCGTCGCTTCGGCCGTGCCCGCGATGAGCGCGGTGACTTCCTCGAAGGCGGCGCGCTGCTCGGCCGGGGTGCGGTCGGCCGGCGCCGCCCGCGACCGCAGCAACTTGACGAGGTTCTGGATCTCCTGGCTCGGCGCGCTCATCGTCCCTCCGTGTCGTTCGAATGCCATTCGCGAGGCGAATCTTGGCAGGCTCACATCATGCGCGTCAAAGGCCGTTCGGCCCGTCCGCGCGTTGCGGCGGCGGCGCGTTCGCTGGTACGATGGTGCGCGAGAGGGACGCGGGTGGGGAGCGTCGATTTTGCCGCATTTCCCCGTTCGAACACCCTCCTGCGGAGCACTGTCCTTACGGGCAGGAGGTATGTGTGCTCCCAACCTTGCGTGAAGCCTGCGGCGTCTTCGGCGTCTACGCGCCGAACGAGGACGTCGCAAGGATCACCTTCTTCGGCCTCTACGCCCTCCAGCACCGGGGGCAGGAGAGCGCCGGGATCGCCACATCCAACTCACGCACGCTCTATCTGAAGACCGGCATGGGCCTCGTCTCGCAGGTGTTCGACGAGGACACGCTCAGCTACCTGCCGGGCAAGTTCGCCATCGGCCACACGCGCTACTCGACGACCGGCGCCAGCAACTGCGACAACGCGCAGCCGTTCCGCGTCAGCGGCCCGAACGGCGAACTGGCGCTCGGCCACAACGGCAACATCGTCAACGCCGCCGTCCTGCGCGATGACCTGGTGCGCGAAGGCGTGCCGTTCACGACAGGCAGCGACTCCGAGGTCATCGCACAGATGCTGGTCCACGCGCCGGGCGCCGACTGGAAGGAGCGCTGGGGCCACGTGATGCGCAAGCTGAACGGCGCGTACTGTCTCGCCGTGATCACGCCGGACGCGATGATGATGGCGCGCGACCCGATGGGCAACCGGCCGCTCTGCCTCGGCAAGCTCGATGGCGGCTGGGTCGCCGCGTCGGAGAGCTGCGCGTTCGACCACCTGGGCGCCACGTTCATCCGCGAGATCGAGCCAGGCGAGGTGATCTACATCGATGGCGACGGGCTGCAGAGCTTCAAGCCACTCGAGGAGCAGTCGCACGCGTTCTGCGTCTTTGAGTACGTCTACTTCGCACGGCCCGACAGCGTCCTCGACGGCAAGCTCGTCTACCCCGTGCGGATGAATCTCGGGCGCGAGCTGGCCAAGGAGCACCCGGCGCCCGACGCCGACATCGTCGTCGGCGTGCCCGACTCGGCGACGCCGGCAGCCATTGGCTATTCGCAGGCGTCGGGCATCCCGTTCGTCGAGGGGCTGGTGAAGAACCGCTACGTCGGACGCACGTTCATCAAGCCGGACCAGCGGCTGCGCGAGGTCGGCGTACACCTCAAGTTCAACCCGCTGCGCGAAGTGCTGCAGGACCGCAGCGTCGTCCTCGTCGAAGACAGCATCGTCCGCGGCACGACGTTGCTGCGCGTGATCCAGATGCTGCGGCGGGCGGGCGCACGCGAGGTCCACCTGCGCGTGACATTCCCGCCGATCACGCACCCGTGCTTCTACGGCATCGACATGGGCACGCGCTGGGAGCTTCTCGCCTCGCAGAAGACGGTCGAGGAGATCCGGGACCACATCGGCGCGGACTCGCTCGGGTACCTGAGCCCCGACGGGCTCGTGAACGCGGTAGCGGCAGCGCGAGACGGTCTCTGCATGGCCTGCTTCACCGGCGACTACCCGCGCCCGGTGCCGCTGCAAATGGACAAACTGGCGCTGGAGCCCGCCGACGAATCGCTCAACCCGCACCAGGGTGAATACACGCTCCCGCTGCGGAGAGTGTAGGTGGCGCGTATCCCCGGGCGCGTCCACTCGGCCGCCCAACTTTCGCCGCATTCCGTTACCGCATTGGCCAACCGGCCGTTCCGATCGGTGCGGGTACTTGTTAGGCTTGCGCGGAGGAGGGTGCGTGCCGTCAGCTTCTAGCCGAACAGGCGTTCTCTCGAGCGAAGAGCTTGCCGCATTGCCACGCATGCTCGAGGTGCTGCGCCAGACGCTCGACCTGCGCGGCGACGAGCGGGGCCGCCCGTGCCTCGATTTCGGCTACTACGCGAACGTGCTCGACCTCGGCAACAACGTCGGTCTCGCCATCTCGACGGACGGCGTCGGCACGAAGATCATGGTCGCCGAGGCGATGGGCAAGTACGACACCATCGGCATCGACTGCATCGCCATGAACGTCAACGACATCGTCTGCGTCGGCGCGGAGCCGATCGCGATGACGGACTACATCGCCGTGCAGGAAGCGGACGCCGGGATGCTGGCCGAGCTGGCCGTCGGGCTGAAGCGAGGCGCCGAACTCGCCCGCATCACGATCCCGGGCGGCGAGATCGCCCAGGTGCGGGAGATGGTGAACGGCATCGACCTCGTCGGCACGTGCGTCGGCCTCGTGCCGGTCGACCGCATCCTCACCGGCAGCGCCGCGCAACCGGGCGACGCGCTCATCGGCTTCGCCAGCTCCGGCATCCACAGCAACGGCCTGACGCTGGCCCGCGAGGTGCTGCTCGGCGAACAGACGAGCCGCCTGTCGCAGTACGTCGCCGAACTGGGCCGCACGCTGGGCGAGGAGCTGCTCGAGCCGACGCGCATCTACGTCGACCTCGCGCTGCGGCTGCTCGCCGGCGTCGACGTGCGCGCACTCATGCACATCACCGGCGACGGCTTCCTCAACCTGGCGCGCATCGATGCGCCGGTCGGGTTCCGCATCGAGGAGC
The DNA here is from genome assembly GCA_963840385.1 of uncultured Chloroflexia bacterium. Taxonomy (GTDB): domain Bacteria; phylum Chloroflexota; class Dehalococcoidia; order DSTF01; family JACRBR01; genus CAYJMJ01. Next base: position 116,208 of record CAWIYS010000009.1, read on the forward strand.
TGCCGGAGGCGCCGCCGATCTTCGAGCTGATTCGCTCGGCCGGCAAGCTCGGCGCGGCGGACATGTACCTCAGCTACAACATGGGCATCGGCTTCTGCGCCGTCGTGCCGGAAGCGGACGTCGCCCGCACGCTCGGCATCGCGAACGAGGCGGGCGTACCGGCATGGCGCATCGGCACGCTGACCGACGACCCGGAGCACCTCGTCGACATCGCGCCCGCGCGGCTGCGCTCGCGCGGCGGACACCTGGAGTCGTACTAGCGTATGACTCTACGGGCGATCCTGGCACCCTACGACAAGACCGGATTGGTGGAGCTGGCCCGCGGTCTCGAGGCGCTCGGCGTCGAGATGTTCGCGACCGGCAACACTTTCCGCATCCTGCGCGAGGCCGACGTGACGGTGCGGCCGGTGAGCGACCTCACGGGCTTCCCGGAGATCCTCGACGGCCGCGTGAAGACGCTGCACCCGGCGGTGCACGGCGGCATCCTCGCGCGGCGTGACCGGCCGGAGCACCTGGCCGAACTGGAGAAGCACGGCCTCTCGACGATCGACATCATCGTCGGCGGGCTGTACCCGTTCCAGGAGACCGTCGCGCGGCCCGACGTCACGCTGCAGGACGCGCTCGAGAACATCGACATCGGCGGGCCGACGATGCTGCGCGCGGCGGCGAAGAACTTCCCGCACGTGCTGCCCGTCGTCGACCCGGCGGACTATAACGACCTGCTCGACGCGCTGCGCAACGACTCGGCGCCGCTCGAATGGCGGCGCAAGCTCGCGATCAAGACGTTCCAGCACGTCGCGACGTACGACACCGCCATCGCGTCGTACCTGCGCGGCGCCGAGGACCCGTTCCCGGACAACATCACCCTCGCATTCACGAAGCGCGCCGAGCTGCGCTACGGCGAGAACCCGCACCAGCTGGCGGCGCTCTACCGGCGCGTCGACCCGCTGATGCGCGAGCCGGAAGGCGTCGTCAACGCGCGCCAGCTCAACGGCAAGGCGCTCTCGTACGTCAACATCCTCGACGCGGACGCCGCCTGGTCAGCCGCTTGCGACTTCCCGGAGCCGACCGTCGTCATCGTCAAGCACATGACGCCGTGCGGCATCGCGAGCCGCGACGACCTGTCGCAGGCGTTCGCGCTGGCGTTCGCTGGCGACCCGATCTCGGCGTTCGGGGGCATCATCGCGGTCAACCGGCCGGTCGACGAGGAGCTGGCGGCGACGATCCGCGGCGCGAAGCACCCGACGAGCGGCCAGCGGCTCTTCGTCGAGATCATCGTCGCGCCGTCGTTCACGCCGGAGGCGCGCTCGAGCGGCTGTCGAAGTCGAAGGACCTGCGCATCCTCGAAGCGCCGCCCGTGCGGATGGCGGAGAGGGCGTTCGAATACCGGGGGATCGTCGGGGGGATGCTGGTCCAGGAATTCGACCGGATAGGTGATGACCCCCAGGAAATGCGGGTGCTCACCAAGAGGGCGCCTACCGATACTGAGCTATCGGACCTTAAGTTCGCCTGGCTGTGCGCGAAGCACGTAAAGTCGAACGCCGTGGTACTCGTCAAGGATCGCGTCTTGGTGGGCATGGGGGCAGGCCAGCCGAACCGGGTGACCAGCGCGCGTCTCGCGGTGGAGTCGGCTGGCGAACAAGGCGCGCGGCGCGGTTTCGGCCTCCGATGCGTTCATCCCCTTCCCCGATACGGTCGAGACGTGCGCGAAGGCCGGCGTGACGGCGATCGTGCAGACGGGCGGCTCCATCCGCGATGAAGATTCAGTGGAAGTCTGCGATGCGTTTGGCGTGGCGATGGTGGCGACAGGAATCAGGCATTTCAAGCACTAGGTCCGAGGGCGGTGAGTTCGCGGATGATTGAGATAGACGGACTGGACATGGCGATACAGCAAGACCTCAGCATCATGCAGATCGAGGACGCGGTGGCCTCGCTCGATCACGAGGACCGCGCGCGCTTCGAGCGCATCTTCAGCGTCAGCAGCACCGTCGGCCATCTCGTGCCGCCCGACACGATGATCCCGTGGATCGAGAAGCAGTTCGGCAGCGTCGAAGCAACGCGCGACCAGAAGATCATCAAGGTCACGAACGTCGTCACGCTCGAGGGCGTGCTCTTCAACTGGCTGCGCTCCAGCCGGCCGATGTGGCACCACGAGGTGAACCTCGACGAGGAGCTGGAGAACACGAAGGCGGACCCGCTGTCCGACCCGTACAACGGCACGCCGGAGGACCTCTTCGGCCGCGTGCGCGGGAAGTACTGCGTGACGGCGAGCAACATCGCCAAGTTCGATGGCTTCCACGGCCTCGTCGTGTTCAACGAGAAGCACCCGCTGCGCTTCACGCGCGAGATGCTGCACGACTACGTCGACACCGGCGGGCGCTGGGGCGACCTAGTGCACGCCAGCGATCCCGACGCCAAGTACTACATGTTCCTCTGGAACTGCCTGTGGCGGGCCGGCGCGTCGCTGCTGCACGGCCACGCGCAGGTGATCATGGGCCGCGGCATGCACTACGCCGCCGTCGAGAACCTGCGCCGAAACGCCGCCGTCTACCAGGCGCACAACCGCGTCAGCTACTTCCAGGACCTGTACCTGGCGCACGAGTCGCTCGGCTGCGCGTTCGAGAAGGAAGGCACGCGGGTCATCGCTAACCTCACTCCGAAGAAGGAGAACGAGGTGATGCTGTTCGCACCGTTCGTCTCGACGTCGTTGAAGGACCGCATCTACGAGACGCTGGAGTGTTTCCGCGACGTGCTCGGCATCAACTCGTACAACCTGGTGATCTACACGCCGCCGTGGGCCGAGACGCCCGAGAGCTGGGAGGGCTTCCCGGTGGTGGTGCGGATCGTCGACCGCGGCGACCCGTCGAGCCGCACGGCCGACTTCGGCGCGATGGAGCTGTACGCAGCGAGCGTCGTCTCGAGCGACCCGTTCGTGCTCGCGCGGCAACTGCGCGAGCACATGGACGCCTAGACGGGCGCCTTCCCAATCATCAAAATCAGGCAAGACGCCCCGTACGAAACGGGGCGTTGCTTTCGTGCCGTCCGCGGGGCCGAGTCCGCATCGGGCAGTATCCGCTGGTGTTCGATGCCGTCAGGCTCTTCTCCGTGACCTTGTACTCGAGGCGGCGGCCGAGGGCGAGCCGGATCTGCGCATCGAGCGCCGGCAGCGCGGTGAAGAAGAGCGTGATCGGCGCCATCAGCATCCACTGGACGAACTGCACCGGATAGAGCCAGACCTTCCAGCGCTTCGGCCGCGCGGGGCGCATCATCATGTCGAGGATGATCATCCCGATCAACGGGATCATGCACGGCATGAGGATGTAGTGCGACGCGGTGATGAACCACGTCGGGATGGCGTGCTGCGCGAACGGGTGCAGGCCGATGAAGCCGCCCCAGCCGCCGGCCGACATGTTCGCCGCGACGCCGGTGATGAGGAACCACTGCGATGACCAGAGCACATGGTTCTCGGTCAGGCTGTAGGTGCGACGCAGCCGCCGCAGGAACGGGATCTCCGGGTGGGCGACGCACTGCTTGATCGCGTACGGGATGTCGGTGCAACCCCAGGCGTGGCGGCGCGCCTGCTGGTAGTGCTCCCAGAAGGTGCGGCGGTAGCTGACCGCACGGACGCCGTCGTTGCCGACCGGCAGCAGGATCGGCTGCACGTCCGGCTCACCGCCGAGCTGGAAGAAGCACTTGAGGAACATGTGCCAGTCTTCGGGCACCACGTCGACGTCCCAGTAGCCGACGTCGTGGCACATGCGCATGCTCAGGCTGTAGGTCGACTGCGGGAACAGCACGGTGTACTTGCGCATGAGCTTGGCGAGATGGTTGATGCCGCCCAGGCTGTTCTGGATGCGCAGCGGCGCGGGGACGTCCCAGACGTTGTTGTAGTAGAAGATCGGACCCTGCCAGAACGAGCCGATAGCGGCGCGGGCTGACGGCGAAGTAGTACGTGAGGGCGCTGAAGTAGCGAGGGTGGAAGAGCGTGTCGGCGTCGCAGCTGGTGACCGTCATGTGGTCCAGTTCGAAGCCCATCTCGTCGCAGAACAACTGCTTCGCCTCGCGCGCGGCCCACGCCTCGTTCGACGACTTGCCGCGCACTTCGCCCGGGATGTCGCCGGGGTGCCGCGTGCCGATCATCGCGAGGAAGCTGTGCCCGAACTCGCGCTGGAGGATCTCGAAGCGCTCCGGCGCGCCCTGCGTCCGCCGCTTCCATCGCGACGACGACGAGCAACTTCTCGAGCGCGACCTCGCTCTCGGCGAGCTTGCCGAGCGTGGCCCGGAGCTTGTCGACGCTCTCCTTGTAGGTCGGGATGATGATCAGGTGGTGGACGTCGTCCCACTCGACGACGTTGCCGTCGAGGCCGCTGCGCTCCAGATCGAACCGGCGTCGCCAGTCGACGTGCGCCGTGGCCTTGAGCGCGCGGTAGCCCTTGAGCGTGTGGATGCCCATGTTGATCGAGCGCCACGCCCAGTAGAAGTCGAACCCGAGCAGCATGATGACGAGGGGGATCGGCAGGAAGTACGCGCCCCAGACGAGCGACGTGATCAGCGCGCCGGCAAGGGCCAGCGGCAGCATCTCGAGCCCGCGCGTCGCGATGCGTTCCCACGCGGTCTCGCGGACGCGCTTGACGGCGGGCCGCGCCTGTACGCGCTGCCGTACCGCCGTCGCAACGCCGACGACCGGTTGCACGATCTCGCCGAAGTCGAGCGCGGGCGGCGCAGGCATCACGGCCACCTGCGCGACCTCAGCACTGGCGCGGGCGTGCGCCGGCGCCCCGCCGGGCCCACGGCGATACACATCCGGTACGTTGCCGAACGGCGATACCGCTACGGGATCCCAGACAGCGCGGAAGCTGCTGGCCGTCTTCGAACGGCGTCTTGTGGGTTTAATGGGTGGAGTGCCTCCGTGCACGTGGTCGCTCGGGTATGAAAAAAGGTCGTCCATTGAAATTGGTCCGACCTTCAAAGCCTACGAGGTTAGCTGCCGGCTTAGGGGAGAAGGTTCCCCCGGGCCACACCATGCGGCCCTTCAGCCCGGGTCCCGATGTCGGTTCCCCCGCTCCGCTCCATGAGCGGACTCGGCTGTCGCTATTCGGTTGTGGCTCGATCTTAGGCCGGGCCGTTCCGGGCTGTCAAGGTTCGTTCGAACTACCGAAGGCGCGTTTAACACAGTTCAGATTCGAAGCGATTCTCGTGTAAAGACCGAAGACACCTTCGGTACGAGCGCCGTCGATGCCCTGCCAGATTCGCGTTCAGACGGGAGGGCACGGCAATGTGACAATTCCCTATCGGACGGCCGGGCAAGTCGAGGCGCTGGCATCGCGCGACCGCGGATGCCGCGGGCGCCGGTTGTTTCGTTATGTCGCACCATATGGAGTCCTGCCGTGACCTAACCCCCCCGACCCTTTCCCGATGCGGGAAGGGGGCAACGGGCGGCGGCGCCCGGCGCGCGTTGTCGACTTGCGTTTGTCCGTTCCAATCGTCGGGCCATGCCGTGAATCTGCGTAATGTAAACGACATCTTCCCGAAATGTGGCCGTAACAATCGATCCCTATCCTCGGGCCGACGAACTGCCAGGGGAGGGATCACCATGTCCACCATCGACACGGGTAATACCGCGTGGGTTCTTACTGCGTCGGCGCTGGTGCTGCTGATGACGCCGGCGCTCGGCTTCTTCTACGGGGGCCTGACCCGCAACAAGAACGTGCTCGGCACGATCATGCAGAGCTTCATCGTGGCGGGACTGATCGGCGTGCAGTGGGTGGTCATCGGCTACACGCTGGCGTTCGGACCGGACCACTGGGGCCTCATCGGCGGGCTCGACTGGTTCGGGCTGAAGCACGTCGGCTACGAGGTCGCGAACTACACCCACAACGGCCTGCCGAGGACCTACGGCGCGGTGAACGCGAACGGGCAGGGCACGATCCCGCACGAGGCGTTCATGATCTTCCAGGCCATGTTCGCCATCATCACGCCCGCACTGATCACCGGCGCCTTCGCCGAGCGGGCGAAGTTCAGCACGTTCCTGGTGTTCATGCTGGCGTGGTCGTTCTTCGTGTACGACCCGGTGGCGCACTGGGTGTTCGCGAACGACGGCTGGGCGTCGCTGGCCGGGACGCACGTGAAGGCGCTCGACTTTGCCGGCGGCATCGCGATCCATGTCAACGCCGGCGCGGCGGCGTTGGCGGCGGCGATGGTCTTCGGCCAGCGCAAGGGGTTCAAGCAGGACCCGATGGAGCCGCACGACGTGACGATGGTGGTGCTCGGCGCGGCGCTGCTCTGGTTCGGCTGGTTCGGCTTCAATGCCGGCAGCGCCGGCGGCGCGACGCCGCAGGCCGTCAACGCGTTCGTCGTCACGAACACGGCGGCCGCCGCGGCGGCGCTGACGTGGGTCGGGATGAGCTGGTGGCTCTCCGGCAAGCCGAGCGTCGTCGGCGCGGCGGCCGGCGCGGTCGCGGGTCTTGCCGCGATCACGCCGGCGGCGGGCTTCGTGCAGCCGATGGAGTCGATCGCGATCGGCGGCATCGCCGGCGTGCTGTGCTTCCTGGCGGTGCGGTGGCGCACGCGCACGTCGATCGACGACTCGCTCGACGTCGTGGGTGTGCATGGCGTCGCAGGACTCTGGGGCGCCCTGGCGACGGGCCTCTTCGCGGCGGCGACGGTCGGCGGCGTCGATGGCGCGTTCCATGGCGCGGTTGACCAGGTGTGGCGCCAGTTGCTCGCGGCGAGCGTGGTCGGCATCTACTCCTTCGTGGCCACGTGGGGCATACTCAAGGCCCTCGACGTGACCATGGGGCTGCGGGTCAGCGACGAGGAAGAGATCGCGGGGCTGGACGTCTCGCAGCACGGCGAGCGCGCGTACATCTTCGGCGGCAGCGGACCGGTGCTCGGCATCCCGGAGGCGATCCCGATGCACACGCCGGTGCCGAGCCACGCGACGAGCGTCGAGCCGATCATGCAGCCGGAACCGAGCGCCGCCCGTTAGCCAGGGGAGTAGATGAAGAAGATCGAGGCGATCATCCGCCCGGAGAAGCTCGACGAAGTGAAGGCAGCGCTGGCGGCGAAGGGGTACATCGGCCTGAACATCGTCGGCGTCACGGGGCGGGGCGTACAGAAGGGCATCGTCCATGCGGGGCGAGGCGGTCAGGCGTACTCAGTCGACATGCTGCCGAAGGTGAAGCTCGAGATGGTCGTCAACGACGCACAGGTCGAGGATGTGGTCGAGACGATCATGGCCGCGGCGCGCACGGGCAACATCGGCGACGGCAAGATCTTCGTCATGCCGGTGGAGGCGGCGATCCGCGTCCGCACCGGCGAGCGCGGCGACGACGTGGTGTAGCGCGGGCGTCAGCGGCCCTGCCACAGCCAGACGTGCTTGATCCTGTTGCGGTACTCGGGGGCATTCTGGAGGTACCAGCGGCAGAGCAGTTCGAACTGACGCCCCCGAACGCGAGCGTCGGCGTGGAGCTTCGCAGCAAGGTCCTGTAAGGCCATCGCCCGACGTTACCACCGGCAGGGCATTCGCCGTACCGCTGTCCATGATCTTGCCGCCGGAGGATGAAGCGCAGACCGACGTTCGTGGTAGGCTCTCAGCCGATGGTATTGCTCATAACCGCAGCGGCGTGGACGGCGATCGCCACAGGCGTGCTCGCCGGCGCTACCTTCGTGGTTGCTGCCATCGCCTTAGGCCAAGATTGGATCCACGACCGCTTCTACCACCCCGTGCTCCACGTCTCCATCGACGCAGCGCCGCCGGATTGCCTATCGATACCCCTTGTTTGGAGGACTTCGGCGGGCAGCGTAATGTCGGCTGCATGCGTGTACCTCCGGATGAGAGTGTCCGCCACTGGTCGGCCCGCCCGCGACGTCGAAGTGGTCGCGCAGTTGTTGGAGCGGAAGGACATGAGCGGTAAGTGGTCGAAGGTACCGACCTTCTTACCGATGAACCTCGTGTGGTCGGACTTCCACGCATTCTTCCTCCCGCTGCTCAACCCCGGCATAGACCACTTCTGCGACCTCGGCCGCATCGTCGACCCGGCGAACCGGCAGCCTGAAGACGAGAACGCCGCGCTGGGTCTATTGGCCACGACCACATCGCTCCACTTCTCCACGAGCGTAGACCCCACGCAGAAGGGAAACATCGTCCCGCCGGGCGAATACCGCCTCCACATTGCGGTAGCGGCATCCAACGCACCCGCAATCAAGCCGACCGTCGCGATCTCCCTCGACGGTGCGTGGTATCCCGACGAAGCGAAGATGTTGAGCCAGGGAGTCGGCGTCCACATCGTGGCGTAACGGCTCCGATGAGGTAGCGAGGATCGCGGAGATGCTGGACACCCTGCGGATTCTTGGCGTGGCAGTCCTTGGTGGGGCGGTCGCCTCCATCCTCGGGCCGGTCGTCAGCCACGTCCTCAACCGGCAAGCGAGGCGAGACGACGAGCGCCTTCGCTTGCTGCGGCACCTTCGCCACATGGTGGAGAGCGAACTGTGGCACGGCCGTTCGCTCTTTGGTGCGCTCGCGGCGGGTCAGCTCCGCCGCTCGTTCGTCGGCCTGAAGCCAGTCCTCTATGACGGGCCAGTGTTTCGGCCGGAGCGGATTGAAGACCGGGCCCTCCACGACCTTGTGATCGCGTTCGAAGACCTGCGCGGGCGCATGGCATTTGCGCTCCGCCGCGCCGAAGAGGGGACGAGCTTCCTCACTGACGAAGAGGTCCTCGCATGGGTGCCGGAGATGATGGAACTGGAGAAGCAGATCGTCGCGCGGATGGACCACGCGCTGAAGTGGCCGATCGCGGAGTAGCGGACGCAGTGAGCGGCGGGTGCCGAAGGGTTACTGAGGGCGCGCGGGCGGCGAATTGTGACAATCCCCTATCGACGAGCGCCGTGCTGTGCGTCACTGTTTTAGACTGGAAACAAGGCGACGTCCGACCGCGTCGCCCGCGCAAGGACGCACGCCATGCCCCGCCTGTACCTCGGCCTCGTCCTGCACAACCACCAGCCCGTCGGCAACTACGGCTTCGTTATCGAGCAGATCTATGACCGCGCCTACGCGCCGATGCTCGACGCGCTCGAGCGCCACCCCGCCGTGCGCGTCGCCATGCACAACTCCGGCTGCCTGCTCGACTGGATGGCGGCGAACCGGCCGGAGTACCTGCGCCGGCTGCGCGGCCTCGCCGAGCGCGGCCAGGTCGAGCTGCTGACCGGCGGCTACTACGAGCCGATCCTGCCGATGATCCCCGACGGCGACAAACTCGGGCAGATCGCGAAGCTCAGCCGGTACATCGAGGCGGAGTTCGGGCAGCGGCCGGCGGGGCTGTGGCTCACCGAGCGCGTCTGGGAACCGGGCCTGCCGGCGCCGCTCGCGGACGCGGGCGTCGAGTGGACGCTCGTCGACGACGCGCACTTCCGCATGGTCGGGCTGCGCGACGAGGAACTGCGCGGCTATTTCGTGACGGAGGACCAGGGCAAGCGCGTCAACATCTTCGCGGGCAGCCAACGCCTCCGCTACACGATCCCGTGGGCGCCGGTCGAGGACGTGATCGCCGAACTCAGGCAGATTGCCGAGACGACGCCGCTCGAGGCGCCGTACATCGTGCTCGGCGACGACGGCGAGAAGTTCGGCGCCTGGCCCGGCACGTACGACCACGTCTGGGCAGAAGGCTGGATGGAGCGCTTCTTCTCCGCGCTCGAGGCCGAGGCTGACTGGCTGGAGACGCTGCCGCCGGGCGAGTACTCGCGGCGATTCGAGGCGCGCGGCCTCGTGTACCTGCCGACGGCATCGTACGCGGAGATGATGGAGTGGGCGCTGCCGGCCGGCGCGTCGGCAGAGTTTCGCGGCGTCACGCAGCGGGCGGAGTCGGAGGACAGGCACGATCTGCTGGCGTATCTCCGGGGCGGCTTCTGGCGCTACTTCCTGGCGCGCTACCCAGAGTCCAACGCCATGCACAAGCGCGCTTTGCGCATCGACGCGAAGCTGGCGTGCGTACCGTCGGACGACGCGCGCGACGCGTTGTGGCAGGCGCAGTGCAACTGCCCGTACTGGCACGGCGTCTTCGGCGGCCTCTACCTGCGCCACATCCGCGCCGCGACGAGCGCCAACCTGGTACGCGCGGAACGCCTCGCAGACGAGGCAGCAGGCGTCGGCGGTATCGTCGTCATCCGAGCGCGATCTCGACTTCGACGGACATCCCGAGGTGCTTCTGCAGTCGCCTGACGTTTCGCTCCTGGTACACCCGGCAAACGGCGGCATGATCAGCGAGTTCGACCTGCGGCGGCGCGATCATGCGCTCCTCGACGTCATCGCCCGCCGCCGCGAGGCATACCACGCCGCGCTGACCGAGGGTGCGCAGCCCGAGGAGGCGCACTCGGCGACGAACATCCACGGCGCCGTGCGCGTGAAGGAGGCCGGCCTCGCCGAACTGCTGTGGCTCGACCGCTACCGGCGCGGCGGCCTGCAGGAGTGGCTGCTCGACGAGGGGGCCTCGGTCGACGAGTTCGCGCGCGGCCATTTCGCGTCCATCTGGGAACCGGTGGGCGCGTGGGAGCACTCCGTCGAGAAGAACAAGACCGGCGCGTCCGTGCGACTCGTGCGCGAGGCCAACGGGCTGCGCATATCGAAGCGCATCGAAGTGCCCGCGAGCGGCGAGTCGGTCGGAATCGAATACGAAGCAGCGTCGACGCGCGATGAGCCAGCGCGATTCGCCTTCGTGAGCGAGTGGAGCCTCTCGCCGCCGCAGTCGCCGGACGGCGACGACCGGACGTCGGTCCTGGAGATCGACGGACGCGACGTCGACATGACGGTCGCGGCCGGCGCCGAGGCCGGCGTGCGGTGCTTCGCCGTCCGAGGCAGCGCGGCGTACGCGCTCGAGTGCGAGGCGGACAAGGCGTGCGACGTCTGGCATTTCCCGGTCGAGACGGTGTCGTCGTCGGAGGGCGGGCTGGAGCGCGTGCCGCAGGGCGTGTCGGTATCGCTCGTGCGGCACCTCGACGTCGCGCCGGGAACGACGGTGCGGTTCGGGTTCCGATGGCACGTGGTGGGGGCCCTCACCCCCTAGCGCCCTCTCCCACGAGGGGCGAGGGGGAACCTCGCTGTGCGGCTTCGGCGGAGAGCCGGTAATCTTCGATCGCGGCCGGAGCACGCTCTGGGCTCGGGCGCACGAATTCCTTTGAAGCAGAGAGCACTGGAGCAACCGTGCCCAAAGCACGCGTCAATGGCATCGACCTGTATTACGAGATCCACGGCGACGGGGAGCCGCTTCTGTTCATCAGCGGCCTCGGCGGCCACCTCGCCGAGGTGCCATACCTCGTCGAGTCGTACGGCCAGCACTTCCGCTTCATCGGCTTCGACGGGCGCGGCTGCGGGCGCAGCGACAAGCCCGACGAGGAGTACAGCATCGCCGGCTACGCCGACGACACGGCGGCGCTGCTCGACGCGCTCGACATCGAGTCGGCGACGGTCTACGGCTCGTCGATGGGCGGCATGGTCGCGCAGGAGCTGGCGCTGCGGCATCCGGCGCGGGTGCGGGCGCTGATCCTCGGCTGCACGACGGGCGGCGCCGGCGGCGTCGGGCCGTCGGTGGAGACGATCCAGCATCTCGTGCGCAACCAGTCGCTGCCCGGCGACGAGGCGCTCGCGGCCGGTTGGGAACTCGGCTACAGCCCGGCGTACATCGCCCGCAACTACGACGCGCTGCTCGAACGCTCGCGCTCGGCCAGCCGGTTCGCGGCGCCGCGCGAGTCGTACCTGCGGCAGGTCGTCGCCGCGGCACGGCACGACGCGTACGGCCGCCTGGGCGCGATCTCGTGCCCCGTGATGATCATCCACGGCGCGGACGACGTGATGATCCCGGCCGAGAACGCCCGCATGCTCAAGGAGCGCATCTCGCATGCCGAGCTGCACGTCCTCGACGGCATGGGGCACGGCTACAATCTCGAGGCGCAGGAGATCGCGGACGCGCTCGTTATCGACTTCGTGCGCCGGCACGGTAGCGTCAGCGAGAGGAGCGCCAGTGCCGCACGCTGAGGCGCGCGGCGCCCGCATCTACTACGAGATCCGCGGCGCGGGCGATCCCCTGCTGCTCATCCCGGGCTTCGGCGCGGTGATCCCGGTCTACTGGGCGAACCGGCCGGAACTGGCGCGACGCTTCCGCGTCATCGCGCTCGACCCGCGCGGCGCCGGCCGCTCCGATTCGCCCGACGGGCGCGTACACGATGGAGCAGTTCGCCGATGATGCCGCAGCCGTTCTCGACGCCGCGGGCGCGGATGCGGCGCACGTGTTCGGGACGTCGTTCGGGGGCATGATCGCGATGCACCTGGCGCTGCGGCACCCGCGGCGCGTGCGGCGGCTGGTGCTCGGCTGCTCGTCGGCGGGCGGGCCGGGGCACGTCGCGCCGCCACCGGAGAACGTCGCCCGCTTCCTCGCCGCCGGCGCGATCACCGACCCGGGCGAGGCGGCCCGCTCGACGTACTTCACACACTACAGCGACGCGTGGGCCGCGGCGCACGACGCCGAGCTGGTCGCCCGCGCGCGCGAGAACGAGTGGCTGCGCACGACGCCCGCCGGCCGCGCCGGGCAGCTCGCCGCGGTGCAAGGACACGACGTCGCCGGACGGCTGAGCGAGATCCGCCATCAGACGCTCGTCCTCCACGGCGGCGAGGATGGCATGGTCCCCGTTGAAAACGGCCGCGTACTCGCGCGAGGGATTCCCGGCGCGCGCCTGATCGTGTATCCGAAGGGAAGGCACGTCTTCTTCGCCGAGCTGGCGGAGCAGGTCAACGCCGACATCGCCGCGTTCCTGGCCGAGGACGGCGTCTCGAAGTAACGACGAGGTCGCGCATGGCAACGGCCCGCATCAACGACATCGACCTGTACTACGAAGAGCACGGCGACCCGGCTGCCGAGCCGCTGCTGCTGATCATGGGGTTCATGATGAACGCGGCGGCATGGGCGCCGCAGATCCCCGCGTTCGCGCAGCGGTACAGGGTCGTCGCGTTCGACAACCGCGGCGCCGGACGCACGTCGCAGCCCGAGGCGGCGTACACGATCCCGCAGATGGCCGGCGATGCCGCCGGCCTGCTCGACCATCTCGGCATCGGCGCCACGCACGTCCTCGGCGCATCGATGGGCGGGATGATCGCGCAGGAGGTGGCGATCCGGCACCCGGCGCGCGTGCGCGGACTCGTGCTGGCGTGCACGACGCCTGGCGGGCCGCACTCGGCCGGGTACGGCGAACTGCGCGCGGGCACGGCGGAAGCGAGCGAGGTACAGGACGTCGCCGCAGCCCTGACGCCGGAGCGGGTCGGCGAGTTCCTCGGACAGCTGTTCACGCCGGAGTTCCTCGCAAGTCCCGGCCCGGGGTTCGGGCAGATGGCGGCGTCGTTTGTGCAGTACCCGCAGACGCTGGCCGGGCTGAAGGGCCAGGCGGCGGCGATCGCGGCGCACGACACCTACGACCGGCTCGGCCAGATCGTCGCGCCGACGCTCGTCACCGCGGGCGACGCCGACCCGCTGATCGACCCGGCGAACTCGCGCATCCTCGCCGAGCGCATCCCGGGCGCCGAGTTGCAGCTGCTGCCGGGGCTGCGCCATGGCTTCACTGCCGAGCGGCCGGACGAGTTCAACGCCATCGTGCTGGAGTTCCTGGCGCGCCGCGCCGCCGTGGCCGCATGACGGGCGACGGGGCGATGCGCGACCTCGCGATGCGCGCGATCGACACGGCCCGCGTGCGCGGGGCCAGCTACGCCGACATCCGCGTCGTGCGGCTCAGGTCGGAATCGATCGTCGTGCGCAACCACAACGTCGAGGCGCTGTCCTCGGACGAGTCGCTGGGGTTCGGCGTGCGCGTGATCGCCGGCGGCTACTGGGGCTTCGCGGCGAGCCACCGCATGACGCTCGACGCGGCCGACGCTGTCGCGGCTGAGGCGGTGCGCGTGGCGAAGGCATCGGCGATGGTGCGCGGGCCGCGCGCCGACATCGGCCCGCCGCAGCCGTCGACCGGGACGTATCGCACGCCCGTCGTGCGCGAACCGTTCTCTGTGTCGCTGGACGACAAGATCGCGCTGCTCGTCGGCGCGAACGAGACGATGATGCGCGTCCCGAACATCATCGCCGCGGAGGGCACGCTCAACTGGCAGCGTGAAGACAAGCTGTTCGCCAGCAGCGAGGGCGCGTTCGTCGAGCAGGAGCTGGTCGAGACCGGCTGCGGGCTCGAGGCGACGGCCGTCGACGAGGGCGAAGTGCAGAACCGCTCCTACCCGGGCAGCGGCATGCACCAGGGCACGGAGGGATGGGAGTTCATCGACCGGTACGACTTGGCGGGCAACGCAGGCCGCATCGCCGAGGAAGCGGCCGAGCTATTGCGCGCGAAGCCGATGCAACCCGGCACGACGACGGTGATCCTCGATGGAAGCCAGGTGGCGCTGCAGATCCACGAGTCCTGCGGGCATCCGGTCGAACTGGACCGCGCGCTGGGCACCGAGGCGGCGTTCGCCGGCATGAGCTTCCTGACGCCGGACCGGCTCGGCGCGTTCATGTACGGCTCGCCGATCGTCAACCTGACCGCCGACGCGACGATCCCCGGCGGCCTCGGCACGTTCGGCTTCGACGACGAGGGCGTGCCTGCGCAGTCGGCGGCGATCGTGAGCGAGGGGCGATTCGTCGGCTACCTGACGTCGCGCGAGACGGCCGCCGCGCTCGGCCAGCGCAGCAACGGCGCGATGCGCGCATCGGGCTGGAACCGCATCCCGCTGATCCGCATGACCAACGTGAGCCTCGAGCCCGGCGAATGGACGCTCGAGGACATGATCGCCGACACGGACGACGGCGTGTACATGGAGTCGAACCGCAGCTGGAGCATCGACGACAAGCGGCTGAACTTCCAGTTCGGCACGCAGATCGGGCGCGAGATCCGGCACGGCAAGCTCGGCGCGCTGATCAAGAACGCCACGTACACGGGCATCACGCCGCGGTTCTGGGGCAGCTGCGACGCGATCGCCAACCGCGACGCGTGGGTGGTCTGGGGCATCCCGAACTGCGGCAAGGGACAGCCGGAGCAGGTCGCGCACACCGGCCACGGCGCCGCGCCGGCGCGCTTCCGAAACGTGCAGGTAGGGCTGATGCAGTGATCCGCGTCGGCCGCGGGCCGAAAGCCCGCGCCGCGGTCAGGGAACCGGCTCACACGTAGAGACAAGCGGCGGCACGGGCCGTCGATCGCAACGAGACAGGGGAGACCATGCCGAAGATCATCGACTTCCACATCCACCCGCCGGGGCCGGCCGGCCTCTCGACGCAGGAACAGGCGGAGATGGCCGCTTACTTCAAGGGCGGACCGCCGCCCGCGACGACCGAGGAGATGGCCGACTACTACCAGCAGATCGACATGTTCGGCGTGCTCTTCGCCATCGACACCGAGACGGCGACCGGACGTCCGCCGGTGCCGAACCAGTACTTCGCGGACTGCGTGAAACGCTGGCCGAAGACGTTCACGGCGTTCGGCAACGTCGACCCGTGGAAGGGCGAGGCGGCCGTGCGCGAGGCGGAGCGCGTGAAGGACCTCGGCCTCAAGGGGCTGAAGTTCCACCCGTCGACGCAGCAGTTCTACCCGAACGACCCGCGCTTCTATCCGCTGTGGGAGAAGGCGCAGGAGCTGGGGCTGATCGTGCTGTTCCACTCCGGGACAACCGGCGTCGGCGCGGGGCGGCCCGGCGGCGGCGGCGTGAAGCTCGGTTACGCGAAGCCGATCCCGTACATGGACGACATCGCAGCCGACTTCCCGGAGTTGATCGTCGTGATGGGGCACCCGTCGTGGCCGTGGCAGGAGGAGCAGCTGGCGATGCTCGTCCACAAGCCGAACGTCTATATGGACCTCTCCGGCTGGTCGCCGAAGTACTTCTCGCCATCGCTGATCACGTACGCGAACAACGTCGTGAGCGACAAGGTGATCTTCGGCTCCGACTACCCGGCGATCACGCCCGAGCGCTGGCTGCGCGACTTCGAGAAAGTGGACTTCCGCGACGACG
This sequence comes from uncultured Chloroflexia bacterium, assembly GCA_963840385.1. Taxonomy (GTDB): domain Bacteria; phylum Chloroflexota; class Dehalococcoidia; order DSTF01; family JACRBR01; genus CAYJMJ01. The sequence goes on from CAWIYS010000009.1 coordinate 132,229, forward strand.
TCCGCCCGAAGATCCTGCACGACAACGCGGCGCGGCTGCTGGGAATCGAGGCGTAGCGGGCGACCTGACCGGCCCCTTCCCTGCGAGGGAACGGGAGCGTGACCAGTCGCGGGCGACATCGATGCACTGTGCGCCGGGCGGGGATTCGGCGGAGTTGAAGCTCCGCGGATAGTGGTGGGAGCCGACACCTGTCTCGTGACTCGATGATTCGGCAAGAGCCGTAGGCTCTGCGCGTGCTGGTGTGGGACGACGTCGGTGGCCGTGATGTTACACCGCGCGGGCTGAAAAGCCCGCGCTACGTTCATGCAGCGGGCGACTGCGCCGCCTCCACCAACAAAGCACCCCTTCTCGGAAGAGAAGGGGTCTGAGTCATGCCGGCGGCGAGCCTGTTCAGGCGACGGCGGCGCGCTTGATGATTGCGCGGCGGCGGCGGCGAGCTGCTTTGGCGCGCGCGATACGGCGGCGTTCGCTCTTGGGGATGAAGTGGCGGCGCTGCTTGATCTCGCGGAGGATGCCGTCGCGCTGGACCGCCTGGCGGAAGCGCGTAATCAGGTGCTCCGGGGATTCGCCGTCACGAAGGTCTACTGCTGCCACAACTGCTCCATTTCCACGCCCGCCGCGGCGGGTGGCCGTTGATTCTAGCTAATCGGCGGTGCTCGCCGGGATCATGCCGTTCTTCTTGTGCCAGCCGCCATCGCCCGCCCACAGCGTGCGAATGGCGTCCCACTTCTCCTGCTTCGCCGCCTCGAGCACCGAGAGCTGCTCGCGGAGCATGCTCTTCGAGCCGCCACGCAGCGACGCAATCTGCCGGCCGATCTCCGCGATCTCGGCGAGCAGGCGCTCGTGCTCGCTGGCGCGCCACTGCGGCGGCACTGCGTCCGGCTGCTCGCGGATCGCATCGAAGGGCTCGCTCTGCGTGGCCTTGCGGAAGATCAGCTTGCGCTTGCCTTCTTCGACGGCGCAGTCGATCGTGATGCCCCAGAGGTCTCGGGACACGGTCTCGGACACGGCGAGGACGGTGCGGCCCTCGAAACTGTAGGTGATGTCCTGCTCGATGGCCTCGTCAAGGACGAACCGGTAGTTGCCCTGCACGGTGCTCAGGCGAAGACACCGGTCGGCGCCGTTGCGGCGTGACAGGAGCTTGTTGAGCGCCTCACACGCGTCGACGGTTACATGCACCCTGACGACCCTCCTCGGCGATGTTCCACGTGGACACCGGCGCTGCGTGCCGCGCCCACGGCGTTATTCGAATCGAACCTGTGAGACGTCCCGTTGCAGACTCACGGGGCTGCGATAATACCACAGATTGTGCGGCGGATCAATCGCTTTTCGCATCCCATGATGCCCATCCGGGGCCGTCCCCGCGCTTTCGGTAACGATTTCACCAACTGTCGTCGGGGCGGCCTGGCCGCAGCACATTGCGGTTGGCCCAGCGGCTCAGCAGCGTGCTGACGACCGAGATGACGAGCGCGCCCAGGAACGCCGCGATGAAGCCGTCGACGTGAAACGCCAGGCCGAGCTTGCCGGCGATCCACGCCGTCAGGCCGAGCATCGCCGCGTTGATGATGAGCGTGAACAGGCCGAGCGTCGCGCACGTGATCAGGCACGAGAACATCGCCACGACCGGGCGGATGAAGGCGTTGACGATGCCGAAGATGATCGCACCGAAGGCGAGCGCGCCGGCGCTATCGATATCGAATCCGCGCACGAGCGCCTGGGCGAGCCACAGCGCCGCAACATTGACGAGGAATCGTACGACGAGGCCAAGCACGCCGAAGTCGTCGGGTGCCGGCCCGCGCCACTGCCAGTAGAAGACGCCGCCGCTCCGGCGCACGCGGCGCTACTCGTCCGGGGTTTCGGCCTTGCCGCCGCGGTGGCGGATCTTGCGGAGGAGGCGCTTGTATCGCTGGTCGCGCGCGGCCACGCGCACCGCAGCCTCGAGGTCCGCGGCGGTAAGCGATGCGAGCGCCTTGTCGCCGCTCATGCCGCGCTTCATCTTGCGTGCGATCGCCACGCCGGCCATCAGCGTCGCCACGCTCGAGACCACGGCCGCGGCGCCGGCGTACGCCTTGTACTTGCCCTTCAGTTCAGGAAACTTGGCGACCGCGCGATGCGCCAGGCTCAGCGTCTTGTGCGTTTCCGCATCGACGGTCTCGCCCTCGGCGACGGCCGCCCAGTCGAAATCATCCTCGATCTGGTCGGGGTGTCGTACTTCGTCTGCCTTAACTGCCATCTTCCCGCCTCCTCTGCGGAGCCCGGCACGGGGCCGGGAGAGGATGCCCTCTCAACACAGATCCGTCAGCCCGAACGGCCCCGGATCCTCTTGATCGTCTGCGCCATCTCGATCGCCGTGAGCGCCGCCTCGCGGCCCTTGTGCCCTGCGCTGCCGCCGATGCGGTCGAGCGCCTGCTCTTCGTTGTCCGTCGTCAACACCCCGAAGATCACCGGCACGCCGGTGTCCAGGGACGCTCGCTGAATGCCGCTTGCCGTGGCCGATGACACGTAATCGAAGTGCGGCGTGTCGCCGCGGATGATCGCGCCAATACAAATGATAGCATCAAACCGTCCGCTCGCGCCCAGTTCCTTCGCGACGAGCGCCAGTTCGAAGCAGCCCGGTACCTCGATCATCTCGATCGCGTCCGATTCGAGGCCGTGCTCGGCCAACTCGTCACGGCATCCATCGTACAGCGGCCCTGTTACGTGCGCGTTAAACCGCGCGACGACGACCGCGAGCCGCAGGCCCGCACGCGTCGATGCCGCCTTCGAAGCTGAATCCACCCTTCGGCACGGGTACTCCCTTTCGGGCAGGATAGCCCATTTGACGAATGTATCATCGCGCGAACGCGGCGCTGCCGCGTGGTGCGGATGGACCATTTGGAGTTTGTAATCGGTGGTTTGTAGTTCGTCGTGAGGGCGATGGTCACGTGTTATGTCGTGCGAAACATCGCGAATGGCCGGGACGAGGATCGCGTGGGCTAGAAAGCCCGCGCTACAGGTTCGAAAGACGAGCGGCTCTGCCGCCTAGCCGAGCAGGTGGCCCATCTTCGTCCGCTTCGTCTCGAGGTAGCGGAGGTTGTGCTTGTTCGGCGTCGCGACCACCGGCACGCGCTCGACGATCTCCAGGCCGAAGCCCTCGAGTCCCGCGCGCTTCGCGGGGTTGTTGGTCAGCAGCCGCAGTTTGCGCAGCCCGAGGTCGACGAGGATCTGCATGCCGATGCCGTAGTCGCGCCGGTCTGCAGGGAAGCCCAGCGCCACGTTCGCCTCGACGGTGTCCATGCCGCCGTCCTGCAGCTTGTACGCCTTGATCTTGTTGTGCAGGCCGATGCCGCGGCCCTCCTGCCGCATGTACACGACGACGCCCTTGCCCGCTTCCTCGATCATCTGCATCGCCATGTGCAGCTGCTCGCCGCAGTCGCAGCGCTTCGAGCCGAAGACGTCGCCGGTCACGCACGGCTGTGCACGCGTACGAGCACCGGCTCCTCGCCCTCGACGATGCCGTGCACGAGCGCGACGTGCTCGTCCGGATCGGTGATCGCCTTGTACGCCACGCAGCGCCACTCGCCGTACTCAGTCGGCAGCATCGTCTCGGCGACGCGCCGGACGAGCTTCTCCTTGTGCATGCGGTACTGGATGAGCTGCGTGACGCTGATGATCTTGAGGTTGTGCCGCTTCGCGAACCGCTTCAGCTGCGGCAGCCGCGACATCGTGCCGTCCTGGTTCATGATTTCGCAGAGGACGCCGGCCGGGTACAGGCCGGCCATCTTGCAGAGGTCGACGGTCGCCTCGGTCTGGCCGGCGCGGACGAGCACGCCGCCGTCGCGCGCTCGGAGCGGGAACACGTGCCCCGGCATCACGAGGTCGTTCGGCCGCGTGTTCGGGTCGATGAGCACCTGCGTCGTGCGAGCACGGTCGGCCGCCGAGATGCCCGTCGTGACGCCGGAGCGCGCTTCGACGGAGACGGAGAACGGCGTGCCGAAGTGGGAGTCGTTGTGGTTGACCATCATCGGCACGTGCAACTGCTCGAGGCGGTCGGACGTCATCGGCACGCAGATGAGGCCCCGGCCGTAGCGGGCCATGAAGTTGATCGCCTCGGGCGTCGCGAACTGGGCGGGGATGGTCAGGTCGCCCTCGTTCTCGCGGTCCTCGTCGTCGATGATGATGACGAATCGCCCGTTCCGGAACTCCTCGATCGCCTCTTCGACGGTCGCGAGCCCCTTCGCCCGGCGGGTTTCCTTCTCGGTGATCTGCGGCAGTTCCTCTTGCAACGCGTCCTCACGATCCGCGGGGTGCGGCTGCGCCGCTCGCCGGCGGCTAGATCAGCTTCAGCTCGGCCTCATCCCGGTTGTGCAGCATCGCCTCGACGTAGCGGGCGAGGATGTCGGTCTCGATGTTCACGCGGTCGCCCGGCTTGCGCGTGTGCAGGTTGGTGTGCTCCTGCGTGTACTGGACGAGCGAGACGGAGAATGAGTGCTCGTCCTTGGCCATCACGGTCAGGCTGATGCCGTCGATGGCCACCGGCCCCTTCATCACGATGTAGCGCAGTAGCTCCGGCGAGGCGTTGACGCGCGCGATGATCGCCTCGCCCTCCGGCGTGAACGAGTCGAGCGTGCCAGTGCCCTCGACGACGCCGCGGACGAGGTGGCCGCTGATGCGCTGGGCCAGCGTCAGCGAGCGCTCGAGGTTGACGAGATCGCCTGCCTTCAGCTCGCCGAGGTTGCTGCGGCGCAGCGTCTCCGGCATCACGTTGAAGATGACGCCGTCCTCGTCGAACTGCTTGGCGGTCAGGTCGACGCCGTTCACGGAGATGCTGTCGCCGAGATTGGTGCCCCAGAGCACCTTCTTGGCGCTCACGGCCAGCTCGCCGTCGGCGTTCGCGCGGACGCTGCCGAGCTCCTCTACGATGCCAGTAAACATCCCGCCTCCGGAGTTAGTGTCATGCTAACGCTAAGTACCCAATCGATCAAAGCGCGTCAAGAACGCTGCGAAATCCGCACACGAAGGGACGTTCCCCGGCGGGAATCACAATTCGAGGCTCACGGAGACGACGGCGGCTGCGGAGCATCGGCTTTCGGACCGGTCGCGGCCCAAGCCCTCATGCTTCTCCGAATTCGCGCACGACCGGAATGATCTGCGATCCTACGATCTCGATCGCACGAAGATCGTGTACCTCGGGCAGCACGATGTCCACGCGTTGGAGACCGGCTTCGGACAGGCCGCGCAGCATGCCAATCGCGTCGTCTGGGCTTGTCGTGCGGAGGTCGAGAGCGGTGAGTCCGGTGCGCTCAATCTGCTCGTACGGGCGGCCGACGGCGTCGCAGTGCCGGCGCAGCACGTCGAGCTTGGCGCGCACGAAGTCCGGACCGGCGAACGAGAACAGGTTGCAGGCGTCGCCGTATTGAGCGACGAATCGGAGCGTCTTGCGCTCACCGAGCCCGCCTATGTTAATCGGTGGGTGCGGTTTGCTGATCGGCTGCGGGTTGTTCGTCGGCTCGGCAAGCGTGTAATGCCGGCCCTCGAACGGCGCCGCCTGGCCGGACCACATGTGATGGGCGATCCGCAGCGTCTCCTCCAGGCGTTCGAAGCGTTCTTTCGTCGGTGGGAATGGCAGGCCGAGTCCCCGCGCCTCGCGCTCGTACCACCCTGCGCCGATTCCCAGCTCGGCGCGCCCCCCACTCAGCACGTCCAGCGTGCTCACCGACTTGATGAGTGCGCCCGGATGCCGGTAGATCACACCGGTCACGAGTGCACCCAGCTTCACCCGGCTGGTCGAAGCCGCGAGGTAGTTCAACGCCGAGTACGCTTCGAGCATCGGATGAGCCGGTCCGCCCATCTGCTCCATCTGAAAGAAATGGTCCATCACCGACAGGCTGTAGAACCCGGCGTCTTCCGCAGCACGGGCGATGCTGCGCAACGTCTCGGGAATCGACGCGGGTGCGTTGGGCCAAGTGAACGAGGTGACGTGCAATCCGAGCTTCATGCGGGCCCCTTCCCAATCGAAATTGGAGCGCTCTCAAATGCTGTCTGCGCCGCCGACGCAGCGCTCGCCCTCAGCCGCGATCGGCGTGAGTGTATCCGATGATCGCGACGTCGTCGCCGAGGCGCTCGACCTCGACGTCGTGCAGCGAGACGGCGTCGGCCATGCGAGCGACGCCCTCGCCCGCCACGGCGGGATACGCCGAGCCGCCGACGATCTTCGGCGCGATGATCGCGTGCACCTTGTCGACGAGGCCCGCCGCGAAGAAGCTGGCGTGCAGCACGCCGCCGCCCTCGACCAGCAGCGTGAGCACGCCGCGCTCGCCGAGGAGCCGCAGCAGCGCAGCCAGGTCGACGCGGCCAGCGGAGTCTGCGGGCAGCACGCATGCCTCCGCGCCCGCCGCCTCGACGGCTGCACGCCACTCCGCCGGGGACGCGGCCGTCGTCGCGATCAGCGTCGGTCCGCCGGGGCCGAGCACCTTCGCATCGAGCGGCGTGCGGCCGCGCGAGTCGGCGACGATGCGCAGCGGCTGTCGGCCGGCGGTGACGCCGCCGGGACGGGCGGTGAGCTGCGGGTCGTCGAGCAGCACGTTGTTGACGCCGCACATGATCGCATCGACCTTCGTGCGATGCCGGTGCGCCCACGCGCGCGCCTCCTCGCCCGCCACCCAGCGCGAGTCGCCGCTCGACGCGGCGATCTTGCCGTCGAGCGTCGCGGCGAACTTCGCGATGACGAACGGCAGGCCGGTCGTCCGATGCTTGAGGTAGCCCTCGAGCAGACGTCTCGACTCCGCCTCGCCGTCGCCGACGGCCACGTCGATGCCGGCGGCGCGCAGGGTCTCGACGCCGCGGCCGTGTCACCTCGGGGTTCAGGATCGATGAGCGCCACGTGCACGGCACTGACGCCGGCCTCGATCAGCGCGTCGGCGCAGGGCGGCGTGCGGCCGATGTGCGCGTGCGGCTCGAGCGTGACGTAGGCGACGGCGCCGCGCGCGGCATCGCCGCGCTCGCAGCGCGACGATCTCGGCGTGCGCCTGTCCGGGCGGCTGTGTCGCGCCCTCGCCGACGATCTGCCCCTCGTGGACGAGCACGCAGCCGACGGCGGGGTTGGGGCTCGTCGATCCGAGCACGCCGTCGGCGAGTTCAAGGGCGCGGTGCATGAACTTCGAGAGCATGGGTGAAGGATAGAAGGTGGAGGTGGGAAGCGAGAAGCGAGACGCGAGAGGACGAACCTGCGAGCTCTTCCCGCCTCCCGTTTCTCGCTTCCTGCTTCCTACTTCGACTGCGTCCGGCGTAGTCCCAGGTACAGGCCCTCCATGCGCGCCATCTCGGTCTCGTTGAGGCCACGATCGTCGACGATCTCGAGGTTGCGGGCGGCGGCGGCGCGGCGCAGGGGCGCGTCGGCGAGGGCGCGGGCGATGCGCTCGGCGAGGACGTCCGGGCGATGCAGCGGCACGCGAAAGCCGTTGACGCCGTCCTCGACCAGCTCGCGCTGGGTGGGCAGGTCGGAGACGATGGGGAAGCAGCCGGCCGCCATCGCCTGGAGCAGCGCGACGGACGTGCCGTCGGACGACGGCACCGAGACGAACACCTCGGCGCCGGTCATCGCGTCCCGCAGCGCCGCGCGGTCGATGAATCCGGCGAACTCGACGCGGCCGGGCGCCTCGCGGGCGCGACGCTGCAGTTGCCTCGGTCATCGACCCGCCGTGCGCCACGACGAGCCGCGCGTCGGGATGCGAGCGCGCGACGGACGCGTACGCGTCGATGATCTCGCCGATGTTGTAGAGCGGCTCGTGCGCGCGCGTGCTGAGGATGCACGGCGGCTGGCCCGGCGCGCGGCCGCGCACGTTTACCGAGGCGTCGCGGCGCTCGGTGAAGTAGCGATCGGCGCCGAGCGTCACCACCTCGATCTTCGATCGCGGCGCGCCGAGCGCGGCGATGCGCTCGGCCATGTAGCGGTTGTTCGACGTCACGAGGTCGGCCCGGCGCAGCGTCCATCGCGCGATCAGCTTCGTGATCGGATCGCGCTGCGGCTCGACGAGCACGTCGGAGCCCCACGCCGTCACGACGTACGGATGGAAGCCGGCGAGCGCGCCGTAGAACCCGTGCTCGACGAGGAAGTGACCGTGGAAGACGTCGGGCGCGATCTCGCGCAGCACGCGGGGCAGGCCGGCGAAGCGGTAGCGCGCGCCGTGCAGCAGTCGCACGAAGCCGCGCGGAATGCGCGCTGTTGCGGGCGCTGCGCGTCGTCGCAGGCCGGACGTGGCGACGATGCTTCGATGCCGCAGGACGTGCATCGTCACGCCATCGAGCGGCGCGGCCGGCGGGTAGAACGAGATCGCGTGCACGTCGTGGCCGCGCTCGATGAACCAGCGCAGCCACGAGCGCGTGTGGACGCCGTCGAAGTCGCCCAGCACGGCGATGCGCAGTCGATCGGCGGGCGCGACCGGCTCGACGTCCATCGCTAGCCGCCCGCCCGCGGCGTCGGCGCGCCGATCGACGGGCGCCGAGTCATCCGCGCGAGCACGTCGCGCGCGCCGTCGGCGTACAGCCGCGCATCGGACGGATGCGGCAGTATCGCCGGCCACGGCGGCTCTCCGGAGATGCGGCCGTAGGCGAAGAGCGCGGCGCAGAGGTGCGCGCCGTAGGCCAGCGACGACGCGGCCGCAGCACCGTTGACGCCGAACGGCGGCACCAGCGCCAGCAGTGCGGCCACGGTCACGACGAGCGAGACGCAGGTGATGCCCGTGTTCACGAGCGGCCGCCCCTGGCTGAAGATGTAGCTCGTCAGCACCTTCGAGCCCGTCAGCGCGACGGTGCCGGGCAGCAGCCACCAGAGCGCCTGCACGGAGTCGTCGAACCGGTGGCCGAACATCGCCGGCACGACGATCGGCGCGGCGACGGCGAGCGACGAGCGACCCGCCCGCAGCGACGAGCATCGTGTTGCGGCAGGCGACGGGCGTCATCCAGCGCACGTCATCGTCACTGGCCGAGGTCAGCCGCGGCAGTAGGACGATCGCGACCGAGTTCGCCAGCAGCCATACCGCCTCGGTCATCGAGACACCAATTGCGTAGATGCCGACGCCGGCGAGCCCGACGAAGCCGCGGACGAGGTACTGGTCGAGCCGGTAGTTGAGCAGTTGCAGCATGTTGCCGGCTTCGCCCTGGACGCCGAAGCGCGCGAGCTGGCCGATCTTCGACCACGCCGGCCGCACGATCGCGGCGACATCGATCGTGCGACGGACCGAGGCGCGTCAGCGCGAACGCCGCCGCCGCCGCGTTCGAGATGACCCAGAAGCCGGCGACGTCGAGCGGCGATGGATCCCATCGCCAGTACGCCACCGCGACGAGCACGAGCATGACGAGCGGCTGCGCGATCGTGGCGATGCCCATCTCGAGAAAGCGGCTCATCGCCTGTAGCACGACACGAAGCGTCGCCGCGTAGATGAGCATCGGCACGGCGGCGACGAGCAGCCACGCCGACACGCCCCCGCCGAGCACCTCGGCACCGGCCCACGGCACGATCGCGACGACGGCGATCGCCGTGACGGCGAGCGACGCGAGCGTCAGCACGTGGATTGCGCTGACGACCTCGCGCGGCGTCAGCTCGCCTTTGTTGATGTAGTAGATGGCGGCGTTGCCGGCGCCGAGGCCCAGCAGCATCTGTCCGAGCGAGGTCGACACGACGAAGAGGCTGATGGCGCCGCGGCCGTCCGGCCCGAGCGCCCTCGCGACGAGCACGCCCGCGGCGAACGCCAGCAGGCCGTCGATGGCGTACGTGGCCATGACGACGTTGACGTGGCCAAGGAACGAGCCTCGCGGCCCGGGCGCCTCGCTCTCGTGCATCGCACGGATTGTATCGGCTTGCGAATCAGCGACGGGCGGGCGCCAGCTGCGTCACCGCCTCGACCTCGGCGGCCATGCGCTGGTCCCACGTCCAGAAGTGCTCGCCGGCGTAGGCGGCCGCCCCGGCGGCGAGGCGCGCCCGCTGCGGCGCGTCGGCGGCGAGCGCGACGAGCAGGTCCGCCAGCCGGTCCTCGAGCTGCTTGACGACGCCGGACCGCTGCGAGTTGTCGACGAGACGCCCGGTGCGTCCGTCGGACACGAGGTCGCGCGTGTCGCCCGCGTCGACGGCGACGACGCACATGCCGCACGCCATCGCCTCGAGCAGCGGGTTGCCGACGTTCGAGAGGTCGGCCACCGCGAGAAAGACGTCGGCCGCGTGCATGTAGCGCATCACGTCGCGCTGCGGCACCGCGCCGGCGAAGCGCACGCTCGTCCGCGACGCCGGCCTCGCGCGCGAGCGCCTCGAGCCGTGCGCGCTCCTCGCCGTCGCCGAGCGATGAGCAGCGTCGCGCCGGGCACCCACGAGCGCACGCGCGCCATCGCGCGGATCGCCCGATCGACGCGCTTCCACGCCGCCAGCCGCGACGCGGTGAGCATGACGAACGCATCGTCGGGCAGCGACAGCTCGCGGCGCGCCGACGCCCGCTCGTCCTGCGCCGGCCGGTGCAGGCGGTCGAGGTCGAGGCCGTTGCGCCAGAACTTCAGGCGCGGCTTCGACGCCGGGTTGAGGCGCGCGAGCACGTCGTCGCCCTGCGTGCCGTCGTCGGTCATGATCACGAGGTCGGCGTGCGTCTTCAGCGCGAGCGCCTCCTCGTACCGGCGGTAGTAGAGCAGCGTGTCCTTGAGCGCCGGGTGCATGACCGTGCCCTGGAAGCGCGTGACGAGCGGCAGCCGGAAGCCGCGCCGTCGCAACAGCCGCGCGGCCAGCGCGCCGTGCACCTCGTACGCGTAGACGGCGTCGAACGGCTCGCCCGAAGTGCGCAGCAGTTGCTCGGCGCGCTTCGCCGCGAGCCACGGGTACGCGAGGGCGAAGCGGAGCTTCTGGTCGACCTTCTCGAGCGGGCCGGGGAACGCAGGCAGCGGCAGGTCGCGAAGACTCGGAACGCGAAACGTGTGGAAGCGCACGTTGGCGATCTCGGGCCGCGACTCCGGCGCCTCGCCGCGCGCGCCGCGGCCGCGATAGAAGTGGTTGGCGCCGATGTCCGGCAGCACGACGTCGACGCGGTGTCCGGCGTCGCCGAACGCGCGCAGCGTGCGTTCGAGCGTGGGCGCGCCCTTCCCCTGGTCGAGCGACCAGACGTCGAGCGCGGTGATCATGAGGATGTGCATCAGCCGTTCGCCTTCCGGACGGTCTCCGCGGAATCGCACACGATCATCCGCTGCCAGGATCGCGCGGGCTGAAAAGCCCGCGCTACGGTGCTCCCGGGCCCAACCGGGGAAGATCCTTCGCTTCGCTCAGGATGACACGATTGCGAGCGCATGCTGTCGAGCACCTTACGAGTTGCCCGCCACCGACTCGAGGCCGCCGCGGCGCGACGCCGCGCTCAGCGCCAGCACGCCGATGACGCCAACGAGCAGACCGATCGCCAGCGCCGCGCCGGCGCGTCCCGCCGTCGAGCCGACGCCCGCGCTTTGCTGGTGCGGCGCCACGACGCCGAGCGACGTCGCCTTCATCGTCCGCGCGACGACCTCGTACGACTGGGAGAGCTTCGACGCCGTCGCGTAGTTCTCCTCGGCGGCTGCGAGCTGCTGCTTCGCCACCGGGTCGTCGGGGCTGGCCTTCGCGTCGGCCGCGCGCTGTTCGAGCATGCCGCGCGCTTCATCGAGCTGGCGCTGGTACGGCGCGACGAGCTGGCGCTCCAGATCGCCGGCCTGCTGCGACGCCGCGTCGGCGAACGCCTCTCGCCAGGTGTCGGCGATGCCGAGCGCGCGCGAGCCCGTGACGGTGAAGTCGATCTCGGGCCGGTTGAAGCGGGCCTCGGCCTTCAGCCGCGGCCGCAGTTGCTCGAGCGTCAGTCCCTTCTCGCCGGCAACGCGCTGGACGACGGCATCGCTCGTCGCCAGGCGCGCGTAGTCGAACGGCGAGGGTAGCACGGGCGGCCCGAAGAGCGGCGGCAGTGCATCGACGATGACGTTCTCGCGGAAGCGCGCCTCGTCCGATGCCGGCCGCAGCTCGCCGATGACGAGCGCCGCGACGAGCGCGATGACGATCGTGGCCGCGGGCAGCCACGCGTAGCGCCGAAGCGCGGCGAGATCGCGCCAGAGCCCGGCATCGCGCGGCGTCGGCGGCCTGTCTGTCACGCCGCGAGTGTAGGGCGGCGACGCGCGCGCGGGCAAGGCGGCGGGTTCGATCCGTCGCCTCGCTCGCTCGGCGCTCAGCCGTCATTCGGGCGGCAGCGGCGTGTCCGTGGGCGGGGCGAGTTGGCCGTACTTGGCGTCGATGCCCTTGCGGATGCTCGCGAGCGACTGCCCGTCGCCGAGCCCCTTCTTGAGCGTCAGCGCGATCGTGACGCAGATGTCGCAGCCGGAGCCGTGTTCGTCATAGACGATACCTGTGGACGTCCAGTCCTTGACGAAGCAGTCGCGGATCCAGCGGTGACCTGAGTGCGGCCCGCAGCCGCAGTAGCACGGGATGAACGTCGCTTCCTCGCTGCCAGCCGCGATGAACGTGTACGCGTCCTGCACGCGCGCCGGGGCGCTCGCCACGAACGAGGGCAGCTTCTGCTGCGTGCCGGCAGCTCCGGCCGCCGCGACGCTCGCCGAGCGGTCCTCACCGCCGCCGGAATCCAGCAAGCGCCATCCCACGAAGCCGCCGGCGGCGACGGCGACGACCGCCAGTCCCAGCAGGACGGGCGACATGCCTCGCAGCAGCGCCAGCGCGTCGAGGCGCCCGGCGTCTCTCGGTGTTTGACGGTTCTTTCCACTCATGGCCCGTCCTCCGTTCCGTCACATCGTCCCGGCCACTCGCCGAGGCGCAGCTTCATCTCGGCGCAGTGCCCACGGCCCGGCACGGAGATCCCGCCGACCACCGGCATGACGCCTCGGTTCCGAGGGGCGCCCGTCCCGCCGCCGGCTCGGTTCGCCGGGACGGGCTTCCGTGCCCGAAACCACCACGCTCAGCATCGCCCGGCGAGCGCGGCGCGTCTGCGGGGCAGGCTCGGTGCTTCGTGCGGGGTTTTGCCCCACAGAGCCGCCCGGGGCCGAATCGATACACTCCCGGACGGGAGACACAGATGCGTCAGCTGCAGGGAATGTCGCTGCTCTACCGGCTCGTCGCCGTCAGCGCCATCGGCGCGGCGACGCTGGCCGTCTTCGTGTTTTGGGTGACGACGGAGCACGTCGCCGCGCGGCCGCACGGCCCGCACTGGGACATCGCAATCGCGCTGACGGTGGCCGGGGTGGCCGTCGCTCTGGCGCTGATCTTCACCGTCACGCGCATCGTGCTGCGGCCGATCGAGGAACTGGAGTCGAGCATCGTCGCGTTCGGCGAGGGGAACACGTCGGCGCGGGCGCGCGTGTACCCGTTCACGGACGCGCAGCTGACCCAGCTCACCATCGCGTTCAACCGGATGGCGGACCAACTTGTCGAGAAGCAGGCGCGGCTCACGGAGATGTCGTCGCGCGTCATCGCCGCGCAGGAGGACGAACGCCGCCGCCTCTCGCGCGAACTCCACGACGACGCCGGCCAGAACCTGACGACGATCCTGCTCGGACTCAAGCGGCTCGAGATCGGCCGGTTCACTCGAGGAGATGCGCGAGAAGGTGCCCGCGTTGCGCGCCCAGCTCTCAGCCGCGCTCGACGGCATGCGCAGCCTCGCATGGCGGCTGCGGCCGTCGGTGCTCGACGATCTCGGTCTTGCCGCGGCCGTGCGTTCGGCTGTCGCCGAGTTCGAGGCCGCGGCGCCGACGCGGGTGCGGATGGACGTCGACGCGCTCGAGGCGCGCATGCCCGGCGACGCCGAGATCGTGCTGTACCGCGTCTTCCAGGAGGCGATGACGAACGTCGCGCGCCACTCTCACGCGAAGACGGCGCGCGTCTCGGCCAGCCGCGACGATCGACGGCTGCGGCTGGCCATCGAGGACGACGGCGACGGCTTCGACCCGGCGGCCACGTCTCCCGGCGAGCATGGCATCGGTCTGTTCGGGATGGCGGAGCGGCTGGCGTTGATCGGCGGCGTGCTGGAGGTACGAAGCGCGCCGGGGCAGGGGACGACGATCGTGGCGGAGATACCACTCGATGGCAGACGCTGAACGAATCACCGTGGTCCTGGCGGACGACCACGCGGTGCTCCGCGCCGGCCTGCGCGCGTTGCTCGAGCCGGAGCCGGACATCGAGGTCGTCGGCGACGCCGGCGACGGCGAGTCGGCGATCGAGTTGGCGCAGAGCCTGCGCCCGGCCGTCGTCGTCATGGACCTGTCGATGCCCGGTATCGGCGGCCTCGCAGCCACGCGGGAGATCGTCGGCAGCGTGCCGGAGACACGCGTGCTCGTCCTGACGATGCATGACGACGAGCAGTATCTCTATCGCGTGCTGGAGGCGGGCGGACAGGGGTACGTCGTGAAGAGCAGCGCGGACACCGACCTGCTGTCGGCGATCCGCACCGTCGCGCGCGGCGGCGTCTTCGTCTACGCGCCCGCCGCCGCGAGCATCCTCAAGGGCTACGTCGAGACCTCCGGCATGCCCGATGCCTCGAAGAAGGCCGACCTCTCCGAGCGCGAGGTCGAGGTGCTGCGCCTGACGGCCGAGGGCTTCACCAACCAGGAGATCGCCGAGAAGCTGTACCTGAGCCGCAAGACGGTGGACAGCTACCGCGGCCGCATCATGTCGAAGCTCAACCTCGAGCACCGGTCCGAGCTGGTGCAGTACGCGCTGCGCCGTGGACTGCTCCGCGGCTGACTTGACGCGGCGTGCCGATGAGGGGCATCGCCCCGCACGATTGCCGCACATTGCCCCGCTGACCCGCACGGTCTCCTCATCGACACTGCGACCAGCGACCCGCGATGCCCTCACGGCATGCGGGCCGCACTGCATCAACGAGCAGCGAGAAAGAAAGGGCGTACCTGTGCGGAAGAAGAGAGTGGGACGAGTACTGATCGCCGGGATCCTTGCTGCCGGCATCGTCGTGGGCGCGGCGTGCGGCACCGCGGCCGAGAGCGACAGCGAAGCCGGCGGCTCGCCCGACGTTACCATCGACGTGTCGCTGAAGAACCTGCGATTCACGCCGGCAGCGATCGACGTGCCCGCGGGCAAGACCGTGCGGATCAACGTCGTGAACCTGGACGCGACCGAGCACGACATGCTCGTGCAGAACCTGAGTATCGAGAAGGTCGGCGCGGCGACGGGGGCTCACCACGCCGGCGCGACGGCAAACATGCTCGTGGTGCATACGGTGGCCAACGGCAACGGCAGCATCACGTTCCACACGGGCGAGAAGGGGACGTACCAGTTCAACTGCACGATCCCGGGACACAAGGACGCGGGCATGGTGGGCCGGATGACGGTGAGCTGACACGGCGCCTGGCGAGCCGGCGGGTTTGGCGCAGCTGCTCTACGACTCGTCCGGCTCGGCGGGCGGCGCCGGCTCGCCGGGCGCGGGCGGCGTCGATGGCATGACGCTGACGCGGCCGCGGCGGCGCGCCAGCTCGCGGCGCACCATGCGCTCCTCGACCTCGCGGCCCCAGAGCATCGGCGAGACGAACGTCGAGAAGAACTGGAGCAGCAGGATCGCGCCCCAGATGCCGGCGACCCAAGCGACCCACCAGCTGCCACCCGTGACCCAGTTGATCAACGCGAGGCCGCCGACGATCATGGCGAACGTGGCGACGTGGCGATAGAACTCCAGCCGCCGGCGCACGCGGCGGCGCACCGCGCGGTACTCCGCGTCGCCGTCGAAGTCGCCGCGGGCGCCGCGGCCGCGCCCGGAGCCGATGCGCACGCCGCCCCACGGCCCGCTGATGTCGATGCCCTCGAAGTCGTCGTGGTCGTCGGCCATGGCAGCCTCCCCGTCACCACAAGGATAGCCCCGCGGCGCCGGCCCTCGCCGGCGGGCGGGCATTGCGATTTCCGCAGCGAGCCGTCGCGCGGCGCGGGCTACGCCGCGGGCACGTTCAGCCGGCGGAACCGCAACCGGATCAACTGCCGAGCCATCTTGATGATGTCCTGCGGGAACTTGACACGTGAGTCCGGATCCTCGACCCAGCGCACCGGCACTTCCTTCAGCCGCATGCCGGACTTCTCGGCGAGGATCAGCAGTTCCGTGTCGAAGAACCACTCGCCGTCGCGGACGTGCGGCAGCAGGCGCTGCGCCGCGGCGCGCGTGATCGCCTTGAAGCCGCACTGCGCGTCGGAGAAGCGCGTCCAGAACAGCAGCTTGATCAGCGTGATGTAGCCGCGCGAGTTGATCTCGCGCTTCAGCGAGCGCTCGATATTGGACCCGCGCGACATGCGCGATCCGTAGGCGACGTCGTACCCCTCGTCGACCACGCCTGACAGCAGCGGCACGATCATCTCGAGGTCGGTGGAGAGGTCGACGTCCATGTAGCACATCGCGTCGGCCGCGCTGCCCAGCCAGCCCTGCTTGAGTGCGCGGCCGCGGCCCTTGCGATCGAGGTGCAGGTACCCAACGTCGCCCGGGTGCTCGCCCGCCAATCGCCGCGCGACATCGAGCGTGCCGTCGGTCGAGGCGTTGTCCGCGATCACGACGCGCCATGTGTACGGCAGGTTCGCGGCCGCCCACGCCCGAAGCTTCTCGACGCTCTCCGCGAGCACGCGTTCCTCGTTGTAGCAGGGGATAAACAGGTCGACGGAGGCCATCGCGGGCAGGGTAATGGTTGCCGGGGGCCAAACGGTAGAGGCCGGACGCCACGGTGCGGGCACGAATTCCGCCACCACTGCCCCGATCCGCCCTCTGGCCCGCTGTGGTGCACTCGTGGCGGGGCCGACAATTAGATGATGACCACTCGACCGCGTCCCTCGACGAGCGGCGCCGCGCATCCGACCGATCCGCTCGCGATGCCGGCGGTGCAGCGTGGAGGTGCATTGCCATGAGGTCTCCGGACGCCGCAGGGGCATGGCCGGCCCTGGCGATACCCGCGCCGGGTGCCCGTATCGCCCGCACCCGGATCTTCGGCATCGCCGCATCCGCCGGGCTCGGGGCAGTGCTTCTGTCGCTGTTCGGCTTCGCGATTTGGGCGGCTTACACGGCCGACGGGGCCGCCGACGGCGTCGAGGTCTCCAGCCGCGAACATAGCGCATTCGACGCCGCACATTACGCCGTCGGACAGGAGGAGTCGCTCGAGCGGAAGTACCGTCTGGAGCCGAGTCCCGACATCCTCGCCCAGCACCGGGCGGAGGGCGCTGCGCTGGTGGCGGCGCTTACCCGCATCACCACCGTCGCGGACAGGCAGGACCGGCAACTCGCGGTCGAGGTCATTGCGGATCACGAGCGTTACGTCGACGCCACCGGGCGGATGTTCGATGCCGTCAACGCCGGCAACACGCAGCTCGTCAACCAGATCGATGCGGAGGAAGTGGACCCGCTCTTCGCCAGCATCCAGCAGCGCATCGAGACCGCCTACCTCGAGCACGAGACCGAGCAGATCCAGATGGTCCGCGACCTGCGCGGCACCGACCAGTTCATCTTTCGCAGCACGATCATCGCCGCCATCATCGGCGGCATCCTGATGATCGGCTTCTGGTCCGTGCTGCGCGCCTACCAGCGGCATCTGGATGATGCCTCCGCGGACGAGAAGTCCGCGCTCGAGGCGAGCGAGGCGCGTTTCCGTTCGCTCGTCCAGAACTCGTCGGACATGATCACGGTGGTCGACGAACTCGGCATCGTCCGCTATCAGAGCCCGGCGTCCGAGCATGTGCTCGGCCTGCGGCCTGAGGAGGTCGTCGGCGTCCAGTCGATCGACCTCGTCCATCCCGACGACCGCGGAGCAGGTGCGCCGGTTCTTCGCGGACGTGATGCGCCAGGACGACATCCCGGCGATGGTGGAGGCGCGGCTGAAGCACGGCGACGGCTCGTGGCGTCACGCGGAGGTCGTCGCCAGCAACCGGCTCGCGGACGAACAGGTGGCTGGCTTCGTGCTGAACATCCGCGACATCAGCGACCGCCACGACCTGGAGGAGCAACTGCGGCACCAGGCGTTCCACGATCCCCTCACCGGCCTCGCCAACCGCGCGCGCTTCATGGACCGCCTGGAGCACGAGCTGGCGCGCTCGGCGCGGCGCGGCCGGACGGCGGCGGTGCTCTTCCTCGACCTCGACGACTTCAAGTCGGTGAACGACGCACTCGGCCACCCGGCGGGCGACGAACTGCTCGTCGCCGTCGCCGAGCGCCTTGCCGGTTGCGTGCGCCCGGGCGACACGATCGCCCGCTTCGGCGGCGACGAGTTCGTCGTCCTGCTCGAGGAGGTCACCGGCACCGAGGAGGCGATGGAGATCGCCGAGCGGCTGATCGAGGCGCTGCGGCCGCCGTTCATGCTCGACGCGAAGGAGGTCTTCGTCCGCGCCAGCATCGGCGTCGCGCTCAGCCGGCGCGGTCTGCCGCGCGCCGACGAACTGCTGCGCCGCGCCGACGTCGCGATGTACGCGGCGAAGGCGCGCGGCAAGGGCCGCAGCGAGGCCTACGACCCGGAGATGCAGGCGTCCGCGCTGGAGCGCCTGACGCTGGCCGGCGACCTCCAGCGCGCTCTCGAGCGCGACGAGTTCGTCCTGCGTTACCAGCCGCTGGTCGAGTTGGCCACCGGCCGCATCGCCGGCGTCGAGGCGCTGATCCGCTGGCAGCACCCGCTGCGCGGCCTGCTGCCGCCCGACGACTTCATCCGCCTCGCCGAGGACACCGGCCTGATCATCCCGATCGGCCGCTGGGTGCTGAACGAGGCTTGCGCGCAGGCGCGGCGCTGGCAGGTCGCATTCCCGGCCGAGCCGCCGCTGACGATGGCGGTCAACATCAGCGCCCACCAGATCCACGGCCCCGGCCTCAACCAGGCCGTCTGGGAGGCGCTGCGCGACGCGGGACTCGATCCATCCGACGCTCGTGCTCGAGATCACGGAGAGCGTGATGATGCAGCACACCGAGAGCGCGATCGAGCGGCTGCGCGAACTGAAGGAGCTCGGCGTGCGGCTGGCGGTCGACGACTTCGGCACGGGCTACTCGTCGCTGAGCTACCTGCAGCGCTTCCCGATCGACGTGCTGAAGATCGACAAGTCGTTCGTCGACGGCGTCGGCAGCGAGGAGAAGGAAGTCGAGCTGGCGCAGGCGATCGTCGACATGGCGCGCGCGCTGCACATGGAGATCGTGGCCGAAGGCATCGAGCGCGTCGAACAGCTGGAGCGGCTGCGCCAGCTGCGCTGCGACCTCGGCCAGGGCTACTACTTCGCCCACCCCGTCGACGCGACGACGATCGAAGAGCTGATCACCGCCGGCCAGCCCGCGGCATGGGTCCCGGCTGCCAAGGCGGCGGCGTGATATCGCGCGCACCGCGTCGTCCCAAGTCGTAGCGCGGGCTTTCAGCCCGCGCGTTGCCGCTCCACTCCACAGGCGCCGCGCGGCCGATGTCGGGACAGCCGTCCACGGCTATCCCGCCGCAGAAACGCGGCCGGCGTCCCGGCCGGCGAAGATGCTTCGCTTCGCTCAGCATGACAACGGGAGATCGCCGTACGCCACAGCTCCCGTCTCTCGCTTCCCGCCTCCCACCTCCAACATTGCCACCAAACCGAAAGAGCGCGCGCCGGTTGGCGCGCGCTCTCTCTAGTCGTCGCAGTGCCTCGATCGAGGCCTAGTAGTCCATCGGCGGCGGCGCGGGCGCGCCGGACGGGGCCTCCGGGATCTCCGTGACCAGCGTCTCCGTCGTCAGCACCATCGCGGCGATGCTGGCGGCGTTCTCGAGCGCCGAGCGCGTCACCTTCGCCGGGTCGATGATGCCGGCCTTGAGCAGGTCGCAGTAGACGTCGTTGCGGGCGTCGTAGCCGTACATCTTGCTCTTCGCGCCGCCGGTGCGGATGTTCTCGATGACGACGGAGCCTTCCTGGCCGGCGTTCTCGGCGATGATCCGCGTCGGCTCCTCGAGCGCGCGCTCGAGGATCGCGGCGCCGGTGCGCTCGTCGCCCACCAGCTTCTCCTTCGCCGCGACGACGGCGGGGATGGCGCGCAGCAGCGCGACGCCGCCGCCCGGCACGATGCCCTCCTCGACCGCGGCGCGCGTGGCCGAGAGCGCGTCCTCGACGCGGAGCTTCTTCTCCTTCAGCTCGACCTCGGTCGCCGCGCCGACCTTGATGACGGCGACGCCGCCGGCCAGCTTGGCGAGCCGCTCCTGCAGCTTCTCGCGGTCGAACTCCGACGTCGCTTCCTCGGACTGCGCCTTGATCTGGCGGATGCGGTCCTGGATCGCCTTGTCGGTGCCGTAGCCCTCGATGATCGTCGTCTCGTCCTTCGTGGACGTGACGCGGCGGGCGCGGCCCAGGTCGCTCGACCTGCGCGTTGTCCACCTTGAGGCCCATGTCCTCGGTGATGAACGTGCCGCCGGTGAGGATCGCGATGTCCTCGAGCATCGCCTTGCGGCGGTCGCCGAAGCCCGGCGCCTTGACGACGAGCGCATTGATCGTGCCGCGCAGCTTGTTGACGACGAGCGTGGCGAGCGCCTCGCCGTCGGCATCGTCGCAGACGATGACGAAGTTCTTCGTCACCTGCAGCACCTTCTCGAGCACCGGCAGGATGTCGGCGACGGCGGAGATCTTCTTGTCGGTGATCAGGATGTACGGCTCGTCGAGCGACGCCTCCATGCGATCGGGGTTGGTCACGAAGTACGGCGAGACGTAGCCGCGGTCGATCGACATGCCCTCGACGAACTCGGTCTCGAACTTGAGACCCTTCGACTCCTCGACGGTGATGACGCCGTCCTTGCCGACCTTCTCCATCACCTCGGCGATCATCGTGCCGACCTCTTCGTCGCCGGCGGAGATCGTGGCGATCTGGGCGATCTGCGTGCGGCCCGAGACGGGCGACGCGAGATCGGCCAGCGACTTGAGGACGGCCTTCAGACCGGCTTCGAGCCCCTTCTTGAGCGCCATCGGGTTGGCGCCGGCGGCGACGTTCTTCATGCCCTCGCGAACCATCGCCTGGCCGAGCACGGTCGCCGTCGTCGTGCCGTCGCCGGCGACGTCGTTCGTCTTGGTCGCGATCTCCTTCGCGAGTTGCGCGCCCATGTTCTCGAACGGGTCCTTGAGCTCGATCTCCTTCGCGATGGAGACGCCGTCGTTGACGACGGCCGGCGGCCCGAACTTCTTGTCGAGGATGACGTTGCGCCCGCGCGGGCCGAGCGTCACCTTCAGCGCGTCGGCGAGCGCGTCGACGCCCGCCTTCAGCGAGCGGCGCGCCTCCTCATCGAATACCAGTTGTTTCGCCAATGCATGCTCCTTGTGCGGCCGGCGCGCAATCGATCACGATCGCGCCGGCGATGATCGGCCACGACGGGCCAGCGTGCTGTTACCTGACCTTCGCGAGGACGTCCTTCTCGGACAGGACGATCAGCTCTTCCTGGTCGATCTTCACTTCCTGGCCGGTGTACTTCGCGTAGAGGACGCGGTCGCCGACCTGGACGTCCATGGCGACGCGCTTGCCGTTGTCGTCGAGCCGGCCGGGGCCGACGGCGATCACGACGCCCTGCTGCGGCTTCTCCTTCGCCGTGTCGGGGATGACGATGCCGCTCGCCAGCACCTCTTCCTGCACGACCGGCTGGATGACGATGCGGTCGTGAAGCGGCACGAGCTTCGACGACGGCGACTTCGCCTTCGAGGCGACCTTCACCGGCGACTTCGCTTTCGGGGCGGGCTTGCTCTTCTTCTTCGCTGATTTCGACGCGACTGCAGCCTTGGCCACTGCTTACCTCCTGTGGTCGATCTCTGAACCGATGCTGGATATTGGGTTTGAGGCCAGCTTAGCACTCAATCGATGAGAGTGCCAGCGGTCGGATGATACGGCGGACGGCCGTGTGCCGCAAGCGTGGCGCGGAATGATGACAAGCCCGCCGCTCGGGCGGAGCGGACGACAGACGACAGCAACCGACAACAGATCGGAACGACGCCAGTCACCGAGAACGTCCTGTCGTCTGTTTTCTTTTCTGTTGTCTATCGTGGTGCGCTTCGCGCGCTCTACACGGTTCCGTGTATACTGCGGCCATGGCGAGGAAACGGCGCGCGGCCTGGGACGCGGCGTCGGTGCGCGGGTTGCGGCGGCACCTGGCGTTGACGCAGGAGCAACTGGCGGAGGAACTCGGCGTCCGCCAGCAGACCGTCAGCGAATGGGAGACCGGCGCCTACCGTCCGCGCGGCGCGAGCGATCGACTGCTGACCCTCGTCGCCGAACGCGCGCGGTTCGCGTACGAGGCCGGCGGTGACGACGACGATGAGGGGTGAGACGCGGGAAGCGGGAAGCGGCATGGTCCGGCCGCGCTCGCTGTCCGAGGACTCATTCGCCGCATCGGACCTCCAACATCCAGAACCTGCCAATGCCGCCTCGCCTTCCCGCATCTCGCCTCCCGCTTCCCACGTCCCGCTTCCCCTCACCGAGGCGCAGCTCACCGAGATCTGGCGCGGGCGGCGCTATCCCGCCGGCGCGCTCGTCACGCGCGCCGGCGTGCCGGTCAACGTCATCTTCCAGGGGCGGCCGGGGCGCGGGCCGGGGCCGGACTTCCGCGGCGCGGTGATCGCAGGGCCGTCGGGTGTGCCGCTACGTGGCGACGTCGAGCTGCACGTGCGCTCGTCGTCGTTCCGCGCGCACGGCCACCATCTCGATCAGGCGTACGCCGGCGTCATCCTGCACGTCGTCTTCGAGGATGATACGGGCGCCGACACGGAGCTGCCGGGCGGCGGCAGCGCGGCCGTCGTGGCGCTGGCGCCGTGGGTCGCGCAGCGCGCGGACGAGCTGCGGCGCTGGCTCGCGCAGCCGCTGCTCTGGCGCGAGCCGTGCCACGACGCTGTGATGCGCCTCGGGCTCGACGGTGCGGGCGCCGCGCTCGACGCCGAGGGCGACCGCCGCCTCGAGGCGAAGGTGGCGCGTGCGCGCGACGCGCTGCGCGCCGGCGGCGCCGGCCAGGTGCTCTACGAAGGTTTGCTGGAGGCGCTTGGCTATGGCGGCAACGGGCCGGCGATGCTCCTGCTGGCGCGGCGGCTGCCGTGGCGCGAGCTGGCGGCCCGGGCACCGGACGGCGATCGGCGCGCGTTCGATCTCGAGGCGCTGCTGCTCGGCTCTGCCGGACTGCTGCCGTCGCAGCGCGGACATCGCGGACCGATCGATGACTACGCCGCCGAACTGGAGGCGCGGTTCGCGCGCGGCGGGCTGCCGTCGTTGCCGCAGGGATCGTGGAAGCTCTGGGGCGTCCGTCCGGCGAACGCACCCGCTCGCCGCGTCGCCGCGGCGGCGTCGCTGCTGGCGCGGCTAGGCGCGCCGTCCGAGCTGCTGCGCGTCTTCGAGGCGCGCAGCGTGAAGGAGGCGATCGCGCCGCTGATGGTCGAGGCACGCGGCTACTGGCTGCGGCGTTACGACCCGTGCGCGGCGCCGTGCCGGTTGCCCGCGTCGCTCGTCGGCCGCTCGCGCGCGCTCGAGATCGTCGTCAACGTCGTTCTGCCGGCCGCCGGCGCGCTCGGCGACGAGGAGTTGTCCGGACGCGCGCGCACGCTGTTCGCGCGGCTGCCGCGGCCGGCGGTCTACGGCCGCACGCGCTTCATCGAAGCGGCGCTGGCGTCCGAGGGGCTGCGGGTGCCGGTGAACGCGCGGCGCGCGCAGGGGCTGCTCGCGCTCCACGCGAGCTGGTGCTCGGCGAACGGCTGCGGGCGGTGCCCGTTGAGTTAGATGTTGGATGTTAGGGGTTGGAACGAGCCTTCCAACATCAAACCTCGAACATCCAACACCTATACTGCCGCATGACCACCACCGCCGCCTCGCCGTTCATCGTCATGGCCAAGCCGGCGGGTGCGCTCTGCAACCTCGACTGCCGCTACTGCTATTACCTGCGCAAGACCGAGCTGTTCCCCGCCGGCGAGCGCTTCCGCATGAGCGACGAGACGCTCGAGACGTACGTGCGCTCATTCATCGAGGCCAGCCCGGGGCCGGAGGTGCACTTCGTCTGGCACGGCGGCGAACCGACGCTGCTCGGCGTGCAGTTCTACCGGCGCGCGGTCGAGATGCAGCGCCGCCACGCGCGCCCGGGCACGACGATCATCAACAACCTGCAGACCAACGGCGTCGCGATGGACGACGAGTGGTGCGCGTTCCTCGCCGCCGAGCGCTTCCACGTCGGCCTTAGCATCGACGGCCCGGCGCGCACGCACGACGCCTGCCGCGGCGACAAGGCGGGACGACCGACGCACGCGCGCGTGATGCAGTCGTTCCGGCAGCTGGGGCGCCACGGCATCCAGCCGGACGTGCTCTGCACGCTCAACGCCGTGACGGCGCCGCATCCCGCCGAGGTGTATCGCTTCTTTCTCGACCAGGGCGTCCGCTGGCTGCAGTTCCTGCCCGTCGTCCAGCGCTCGCCGGACGGCGGCGTCTCCGAATGGTCCGTGACACCGGGCCAACTCGGCGACTTCCTCTGCGCTGTGTTCGACGAGTGGGTGCGGCACGACGTCGGCCGCATCGCCGTGCAGACGTTCGAGGACGCGATGCGCGTCGCGATGGGGCAGCCGGCGCGCCTGTGCATCGTCTCCGAGACGTGCGGGCGGATGCTGGCGATGGAGCACGACGGCGGCGTCTACTCGTGCGACCACTTCGTCGACCCGGAGCACCGGACCGGCGACATCGCCTCGGATGCGCTCGCGGAGCTGGCCGACGCGCCACGACAGGCGGCGTTCGGCGACGCGAAGCGCGACGCGTTGCCGGCGTACTGCCGCGAGTGCCCGGTGCTCGCGTACTGCAACGGCGGCTGCCCGAAGGACCGGTTCGCGCTCGCGCCGGACGGCGAGCCGGGGCTCAACTATCTGTGCGCGGGCTATCGCCGCTTCTACGAGCACGTCGCGCCGTACAACGCGCGCATCGCGGCGTTCGTCCGCGACGGCGCGCCCGCGACGGCGATCATGGCCGAGCTGCGGACGAAGGAAGCGGCGGACGAGGCGCCGTGGCGCGCGGCGTCGCGCAACGACCCCTGCCCGTGCGGGAGCAGGCGGAAGTACAAGCAGTGCTGTTTGGGCACGCGGCGCGTGCGCTGACGCGGTCGACAGCTCGACTGGAGCGTCACGCCGGCGCGGTTGCCGGTGCATCGGGTTAGCCGGCGAAGATGCTTCGCTGCGCTCAGCATGACAGCGTCGCGATCTGTTGTCTGTTCTCGGTCGGGAGTCGTCGCGTGCTTCGCGCGCTCTAGTCCGTCATGGCGCCGTAGATGATCGTCTTGAGCTGGCCGCGGAAGTTGAACGTCGCCGACGGCATCAGCTGCGTCATGAAGATGACGACGAGATCCTCCTTCGGGTCGATCCAGAAGATCGTCGAGGCGGCGCCGCCCCAGTAGTACTCGCCGACGCCGGGCGTGCCGGTGGCGACGTCGCTCAGCGTCATCGCGAAGCCGAGGCCGAAGCCGACGCCGTCGTACGCGGTCTCGGAGAACGCGCCGATCGCCAGGCCGGCGAGGCTCTGGCCGCCGGGCAGGTGGTTCTTCGTCATCAGATCGATCGTGCGGCGGCCGAGGACGCGGGCCCCGTCCAGCTCGCCGCCGCGGCGCAGCATCTCGCAGAAGCGCAGGTAATCGGCGGTCGTGCTCGTGAGGCCGCCGCCGCCGGAGAAGAACGTCGGCTGGCGCAGGTAGGCGCTGTCGGCGGGGT
Source organism: uncultured Chloroflexia bacterium (assembly GCA_963840385.1). GTDB lineage: Bacteria > Chloroflexota > Dehalococcoidia > DSTF01 > JACRBR01 > CAYJMJ01. The sequence continues at coordinate 157,862 of CAWIYS010000009.1, forward strand.
CATCGATCAGCCGCAGCGACTTGTCGGGCTGGCGTCCGTAGTTGGCCGCGAGGCGGTGCGCCTTCTCGCGCGCGACGGCGAACGACGTGTCGCGCATGCCGAGCGGCTCGAAGATCTCCTCGCGCAGGAACTCGTCGAACCGGCGGCCGGACAGCGCCTCGACGAGATAGCCGCAGACGTCTGTGGAGTAGGAGTACATCCACGCCGTGCCGGGCGAGTAGTGCAGCGGCGCGTGCGCCAGCTTCTCGACGAACGAGCGCAGCGTCTCGCCCTCGCCGCGCGCGACGCCCGCCGCCGCGTACGCGCGGTCGACAGGATGGCGCGTCATGCCGTACGAGAGGCCGCCGGTGTGCGAGAGGACATCGCGGAACGTCATCGGCCGGTCCGGCTCGCGCGTCACCATCTCGTCGCCCTCGCCGGAGACGTAGACGCGCTGGCCGCGCCACTCCGGGATCACCCTGTGCACCGGGTCGTTGAGCTGGAACATGCCGCGCTCGTAGAGCGACATCAGCGCCACCGACGTGATCGGTTTGGTCATCGAATAGATGCGGAAGATCGCGTCGTCCGACATCGCCGTGTTGCGCTCGCGGTCCATCGCGCCGAGGGAGCGGAAGTAGGCGACGCGGCCGCCGCGCGCGACGAGCGCCTGGCAGCCAGCGATCTTGCCCGGCCCGACGTAGTTGCGCTCGAGGTGCTCGGTGATCCGCTCGAGCCGTTCCGCCGAGAAGCCCGCTTCCGCTGGTGCGATGTCCATCGTGGCGCTCTCCGTTTCTCCTGTGTGGTCAGGCGCCGGGATCGTACGCCCGCCGCGGGGCGCGCGCCAGCGAAGTGCGTAGTCGAAGCGCGGCGTGTCACCTGGCAGGAATTGAGGGCGCGGTACCCGGATCCGGCTTTGCCGGATGGACAGCCGGGGGCGGCTGTCCCCCGTGATGGTGGCCGCTCGCGGGTGCGGAGCGGCGCCCCGCCAGGAGCTCGATTCGAAGGTGGTCCTAGAAGTACCCCCGCATCAGCTCGTCCATCCACGCCGGCACGGTGGCGCCGTCGACGCGGTCGTACACCGGCACGTACGGCTTGACGTCGATTACCGGGGTGCCGTCGATGGCGTCGAGGCCGCGAACGTAGATAGTGTTGCCGTCGCGACGCAGCAACCGTACCGCGGTGATGCCGATCGGGTTCGGACGGTGACGCGCGCGCTGGGCGAAGATGCCCGCCTCGGGCATGTCGGCGCGGCCGCGCGGCCGGCGTGCGAGATCGCGCGCCGGGTCGAACGTGGCCTCGTGCATCCAGAAAACGACGATGACGTGGGACCACTGCTCGATGCCGTCGAGGCCGCGCGCGAACTCGTCGTTCAGGACGATCGCCGACTCGACGTCGCCCCAGCCGTCGTCGACCGCCTCGACGACCGGCGACTTCACGATGCCGATGCTCACGACGTCCATCGCGCGTCCCCTTTCAACGAGCCGTCCACTGGATCGATGAGCAGGATAGCAGCGGGGCGCGCGAAGGGGGCTGTCCACGCCGCACCCGTTAGCGCGCGAGGGCGGCCAGCTGAGACGCGCGGCCGGCGCAGTCGTAGAGGGCGCCTCGATACTGCGCGGGCACGCTCGCGTCGTCGACCGGCGCGCAGGCCGACTGCACGGCGGGGATCGCCGCCGCCGCGCCGGCCGCCGAGGCCGACGGCTGGCCGATGATGCCGCCCGGGCCCGGCCGCGGGAACACACCGCGACCCGGGAAGCCGCCGCGAGGGCCGAACCCGGGCCCGCCGCCGGGCGCGGGACCCGCCGGACCGCCGCCGGGGCCGCCCTCCGACACGAGCACGTAACGCACGTCGCCTGCCGCCACGCGGCCGGCGAACTGAGCGACGGTGATCGTCGGGTCCTTGCCGAGGAAGCCGCCGAGCGCCATCACGGAGAGGCCGTCCTCGGCGATCAGGCGCGCGCCGTTCTGCGCGCTCGGCACGACGAGCTGCCACTTCGCCCCGGCGGCGTTGTGTGTCTCGAGCCACGCTGCCAGCCGCGAGCTGCCTTCGTCGAACGACGCCGAGCCGAACGTCTGGCCAGACGCGCCCTGGCGCGGCCCCGCCTGCGGCAACGTCGTGTTCAGCGCCGTGTTGGCGACGGCGCTCATCGACCAGCCGGCCGGCAGGAGCAGCAGCCCCGCAACGGCGAGCGCGAGCCCTGCCGTCACCGGCCGGCGCATCGATACGAGCGCGACCGTCGCGACAGCGGCGGCGATCAGGGAGAGCACCATCAGCGGCCGCATCCAGCCGTAGAAGTCCGGCGTGCGATCCGCGATCGCCAGCTGCGTCCACGCCGTCACGACGACCGCCGCCGCCGCGACGATCAGCCATCGCCGGTCGCGCCGAACGGCGCGGGCGAGGGTCACCGTGCCGATGCCGGCCATCGCGGCGACGCCGGGCGCCATCGCCGACGTGTAGTACGTGTGGAAGATGCCGTGGGCGTACGAGAAGATGCCGCCGTAAAGGAGGATCCAGCCGGCGAATAGCACCGTCGCCGCGCGCCGCGCAGGGTGGCGACGCCAGTGCCAGAGCGAGGCGAGTGACGCGATGAGCGCGAACGGCAGCAGCCACGCGATCTGGCCGCCGTTCGAGGCATCGAACATGCGGCCGAGGCCGGGGATGCCGGCGATGATGCCGCCGGGGCCGTTGAAGCGGCCGCCCCTCGCCGCGGGCGGCGGCGCACCCGGGATCGGCGCGCCACCGGCGCCGCCGCGGCCACCGGGCTGCACCCGGCCCGGAGCCGGGCCGCCGCCGCCCTGGTCGGCGCCGTCGACGCGGCCGAAGCCGTTGTAGCCGAGCGCGAGGTCGAGCACCGTGTTGTCGGTGCTGCCGCCGACGTACGGCCGCTGCGACGCCGGCCACGCATCGACGACGAGCATCCACGACGCGGAAACGGCGAGCGTCACGGCGGCAAGCACCGCCAGTCGCGCGATGAGGCCGCGCACGGCGGCCCGGTCGAGCCTCGGCGTGGCGGCGACGATCGCCAGCGCGAACGCCGGTCCGGGGATCCAGGCGGCGAGCATCTTCGTGTTGAATGCGACGCCGACGAGCGCGCCGGCGAGGACGGTCCATCGCCCACCATCGCCGGCTCTCGAGCGAACGCATCGTCGCGCCGGCGGCGCCGACGAGCGCGAGGATCATGAACGGCTCCGGCAGGTTGAGGCGGTTGACGGCGACGGAGATGGGCGTCAGCGCGAGCACGAGACCGGCGATCGTGGCCGCGGTGACGCCGAACCAGCGGCGAACGATCAGCCAGAGCAGCGCGACGCTCGCCGCACCGGCGACGGCGCTCGGCAGCAGCAGCGACCAGCTCGAGTAGCCGAAGATGCGCGCCGAAAGTGCGCCGACCCACAGGAATGCGGGCGGCTTGTCGACGGTGATGAAGCCGCCGGGGTCGAGGGCGCCGAAGAAGAACGCCTTCCACGACGTCGTCATCGAACGAACGGCGGCGGCGTAGTAGGTGTTGCCGTAGCCGGCATCGTCGATCGACCAGGCGTTGAGCGCGAACGAGAGCGCGACGACGCTGGCGAACGCCGCGGCGGACACTCGCCGTCGGGCGCGGAGCGACGCATCGGCGCCGGAGCTGGCCCGACGAGCGTCGGCGGCGCCGCGCGCCGGCACGGGGATGCCGCGAGCTGCCGCCTCCGCCGTGCCGCCGTCCAACATGTGATGCTCCCTGCCGCTCCGCCGGCCAGGCGCCGCTTCGCGCGCCGTGCGCCGTGCCGGCATCGACAGTATCGGGAATGCTGCCGGTGGAAGTTCTTACCGAAGTGTTAGGGCAGCGTGAGAGGGCGGGACGCGCCCGCGCCGTTTTGAGCGGCCACGGCGGGCGTGGTATAGATGTGGTGCCCCAGGGTAGCCAAGTGGCCTAAGGCAACGGTCTGTAAAACCGTGTATCGGTGGTTCGAATCCACCCCCTGGGACCACTTTGGATCCGGTGCTCGTCGCTGCAGCCATCCTACGGATGGCGCCGCAGCCCCGCAATTGCCAATACGGCAACTTGCGGCTTGGCCGGCTGATCGCATCACAAACGAGTCGCGCTGTCGGCGGGCTTGAACGTCGCAGGGCGTAGTCCGTCGTGATCCCGACGACGGTTGCAGCAACCATATCGAGCGGTTTGCGGAGCGTCGCCGGGCGCCATTTGCGGCGACGGTGCCGGTGAACTGAGCGTTTGCCGCTCATTCGCCGCCGTTGACCGTCCGTCCGTCGCTGCCACGAGTTTCATTAGATTCAAGGCGACGGAGTTGAGGGGGCTTGCCGGCTCAGACTGAGCCTCCACGGCAGCCGCCCCGCTGACAGATACCAACAGCCAGGTCCCGCAGTTGCCCTTCCGATCACGATTCTCGTCGCGCCGACGATCTCTTCGTCACGCTGCCTGACTTGCGCCTCGACGGCCACGTCATCCCCCAACTGCTGCCCGCAATGTGTCAGCGGTTTGTCAGCGTGCTGGAAGCGAAATCACCCTCGCTCGAACCTACTATCGCTTCATGGACCGCTCGACGCGAGAGCAGCCTGAAGAGACGACGAAATCAGAAGGAAGGAGGTGAAAGACGTGAAGACAGAGATTCGACAGCGCGTACTGGCGTTGACCCTCGCGATCGCGCCCGTGGCCGTGCTGGTGCTGGAGGTGGCGGGCCGCAGGCTGACCTAGCCGGTCCAGCCAGGCGACGAAGAGCCGAACAGGCGCAGAAGTACCGAAGTGATGGGGAAGGAGGTGAAAGACATGAAGACTCAGATTCGACAGCGCGTACTGGCGTTGACCCTGGCGATCGCGCCGGTGGTCGTGCTGGTGCTGGACGCGGCTGGAAAGCGGCTGAACTAACCGGTCCAGCTGGGCAACGAAGCGCCGAACAGGCGCAGCGGTATCGAAGTGATGAGGAAGGAGGTGAATGACATGAAGACTCAGATTCGACAGCGTGTGCTGGCGTTGACCCTGGCGATCGCGCCCGTGGTTGTGCTGGCGCTGGAGGTGGCTGGACGCCGGCTGACCTGACCGGTTCGGCCAGGCGACCAGAAGCCGAACAGGCGCAGCAGTCACGAAGTGAGAGAGAAGTGAGGAAAGGAGGTTAGAGACATGAAGACACCGTTTCGACAGCGCGCTCTGGCACCGACCCTCGCGATCGCGCCCATGGTCGTGCTGCTGTTTGGAGGCGGCGTGAACCAGGATCCACTGAAGGTGAGCAAAGGTGGGGGCCGCCAGAGGCGGCCGGCGCCCCGCACGCAGGGGAACGAACAGGAGGCACCTGAGATGGCCGTCCGATACGCAGAAGCCACAGTCGTCCGGGCGGGCTCCGCACCGGGCAACGCACGAAGCCCGGCGTCGAATGGCCGCCGCGTGAACAAGGAGCGCAACTCGGCGGCAACGACGAGCGCGCCGGTGTTCTCGCGGGTCATCGCGATCGCGGCGGTGGTCGTGATCGTCGACCAGGTGTTGAAGGCATTCGCCCGGGGCCAGCTCGCTGAATGCATTCTCCCCCAGGTGAGCAGCTGCGAGCAGACAGGCCTGTTCGGGCCGTTACGCCTGATCCGGCTCGAGAACGCCGGCAGCGCGCTGGGCTTCGTCCAGGGGCTCTGGGTCTGGCTGCTCATCGCGGCGCTCGGACTGGTGATCTTGCCGTTCATCGGGCGCCGTGTGGCGGGCATGGGCCGCATGGCGACGCTGGCGCTCGGCCTCCAGGTGGGCGGTGCGCTGGGCAATCTCGTCGACCGAACGCTCATGGGGTCGGTGACGGATTTCATCGATGCCGGTCTCGGCGTGGTGTTCAATCCGGCCGATGTGGCCCTCGTCCTGGGCGCCCTCATGCTCGGTATCCCGTTCGCGATCCGCGCGTGGAGCCCGGCGAGCGCCGGGCCCGCTGACGCGCAGCAGCCGCTGGGTTGGAGAGGAGCCTGAATGAACTGATGCCAGCGCACGCAGCGCGGACGATCGAGGAATGCGGGCGCGGTCAGAGGGACCAGCGTCGAGCGACAGTCAGAACAACAGGAGGTGTACGAATGAACACGAAGAAGACGACGAACCTGAAGCGGCGGGTCATCGCACTGGCGATCGCCTCCGCACCCATCATCGTGTTGGCGCTGGAAGCGGCGCCGCGAGTCATCTGCGCCTGAATTGAGGCGGGGCGAACAAGAGGACGAGGCAATATGGAAACGGTGAGCAGGAAGTCAATCCTCGGACGGTTTGGACGGTTCGGGGTGGTTGGTCTGGCAGTCGGCGTGATGGGGGTGACGACGCTGGTCTCAAGTGGCGCATTGAGTGCGCCATCGGCGGCCGCGTCGCCACTCCTGCAGCCGGCTGGTGCGGAAGCGATTCCGAACACGTCGGTGCCGGCCGGCAGCCTGTCGGCAGATGGCGGGGTGCTCGTCGCCGGCGGGGCGGACTACTCGAACGGCGCGCTGACGCTGGCCACCACCGGGCTGAATGAGCCATCCGCGGCACCGTCGAGCCGCAACCTGGCGAACCTCAACTTCGGCGGCATCGCGCTGGCGACCGTGATCGTCGCCCCAGCCGTCGCTGCTGGCCTGTACGTCCGGCGAAAGCGGGCGGCGTTCGGTGCTCGCTCGTAGGTTGGACGGCAATCATCGGGTTGGCGCTCGAAGCGGCGCCGCGCGTCCACGTGTGACCGAACGTCACGCAAGTGAAGAGAGGCCGCTCAGGCGGTCAGCGTCCCGCAGCGATAGCGGGCACGCTGGCCGCCCGGGCCTTCTCTAGCGAGAGAGGCCCGCAGGCGGCGAACCCTATACTCACGAGATGCCATGGACGGCGCTCGTGGCCGAACTGGTCTGGCCAGACATCAAACGCGTTCTGAAGTTCAACACCAGGTGCTCGGGTTCCCAGTGCTCCACGCGCGGCCAGCATGATGCATCAAGAAATCGATTTCTGGTTCATGAACGTCGGGAGCGGTGAGGAGAGACTATGAGCGCCATCCCGCTGTTGAAGCCCCGTAAGCTCTCGCCCGGTGACCGGCTCACCGCCGTCTCCCTATCGGCGGGAACAGCCGGCGCCTTTCCGCATAGATACGAGGCCGGTAAGAGACAGATCGAGGAGGTGTTCGGGGTCGAGTTAGTCGCCACACCTCATGCCCTGAAGGACCCGGCCTGGGTGGCGGCGCATCCGGAGGCGCGGGCCGAGGATCTCATGGCGGCATTCTGCGATCCCTCCATCCAGGGCATCGTCTCGACGCTCGGCGGCGACGACTCGATCCGGTTGATCCCCTTCATGGATCTCGACGTCATCCGTGCCCACCCCAAGGTCTTCCTCGGCTACTCCGACACGACCGTCACCCACTGGGCGTGCTTGAAGGCGGGTCTCGTCTCGTTCTATGGTCCGGCGGTGATGTCCGGTTTCGCGGAGAACGGCGGGATGTTCCCCTACATGGTCGAGTCGGTTCGCAGGACGTTGTTCTCGGCGGAGCCGGTCGGAATGATCATTCCCAATAACGACGGATGGACAGTGGAGTTTCTGGACTGGGCGACTCCGGAGAACCAGCAGAGGAAGCGGACGCTGACACCATCCGAGCCGTGGAGGTTTCTGCAGGGAGCAGGCATTGCGGAAGGACCACTCGTCGGCGGCTGCGTCGAGGTCATCGAATACCTGCGCGGTACGCCGCTCTGGCCGGACGACGAAATGTGGGACGGAGCGCTCCTCTTCATCGAGACCTCCGAAGAGGCGCCTCCGCCTCAGGTCCTGCTGCGCGCGTTGCGGACGTGGGCAGCCGTGGGCTTCCTCAAGAGGCTATCTGGCATCCTGCTCGGACGGCCGGGCGGCGCGGTCGCGGTGAACGACTTCGGGCGGTACGAGGACGCACTCCTTCAGGTCGTCGCGGGCGAGGAGGGCCTTACAGGTCTGCCCATCGTGACGCGTATGGACTTCGGGCACACCGACCCGATGTTCGTGCTACCGCTCGGAGTCAGAGCTCGCATCGATTGCGAACGCCAGCAGTTTTCCATCCTGGAGAGCGGCGTCACCGAGTAGCGCTGGGTGACGGCAGCAGCAACATGAGATCACCTGGCCTCAGGAATCGGCCGCTCTAATCACAACCGATGGGTTCTTGGAGGAACCGAAGAGAGTGCAGGCGACGGACCTGCGGTCTTCGATTCACGCCGCTCTTGTCGTGCAGGGCGAATGGCGCCGGTGGTGACTCAGCTCCGCGTGGATCACTCGCGCGGCGAGGCGCGCATCAGGAAATGCGTTTCGTTGGAGCCTGTGGTCTCGAACCCGAGGCGCTCGTACAGCTGGCGTGCGCGATTGGCGCGATTGACCTGGAGGGCGACGGCGACGCCAGCTTCGCTCGCCTGGCGCAGGATGGATTCGATGAGTTCGGTCCCCAGGCCGTGCCCCTGATGCTCCGGTGCGATCTCGATGTTCGCGAGAAACCACGCGTCGTCGTTCTTTTCTAGAGCGACCACGCCGACAGCGGCATCGTCCATGACGACGATCATGGATTCCGCCGGGTCGAAGTGGTCGAGGAAGTAGTGCTCCTGGAAGCCGTCATGCCAGCCCCAGATCTGCGCCACCGTCTCCTTCATGGTCGCCACGTGCAGGCGATAGAGGAACTCGTAGTCGTCAGCCGTGGCGGGCCGGAGCGTGCACGCCTGCAACTTGTTGTTTCCTTTCTGGCGAGGTCCGAACGACGGCCGCAGTTTGGTGCTGGCCGTTACTCTGGCGGCGCTGTCGGTAGGTCGTAGTGATCAGCGATTCTCCGCGCGGTTTCGCTGGGCGACAACGTCGTGTTGTCGATGCGGAGGCCCGGCCGTTCCGGTATCGGAGTGCGAAAGTCGTAGCGCCCATTCCAATCGCGCACCAGGTCGACGGATCGAGCCTTCTTGCGGCGTGCGCGGTCGGGAGATAGCACTCTCTCCTCTTGCATCGCCGCGTTGCAGACGAGCTGGACAACACACACCGACCCGCCATGTGTCTCCACCGCCGCGCAGATGCGCTCCACGAACGACACGTCCTCCGGAAACGCAAAGACAAACGTGAAGACGAGATCGACGTCCTCGCGTGCGGCTTCTTCGATCACCGCGAGCCGGATTAGCCCCGACAGCTTGCTCAGCGAACTGGTGCCGTAGCCAAAGACGGGAAGCACGCAGTCGATGCTGAGGTGGTTGTCGAACACCGCAAACGACGTCAATCGTCCGAGTTCCGTCGCGACGCTCAATTTTCCGACGGCCGGCGGCCCGTAGATGAAGATGAGCTTCACGCCCGGTCCTTCTCGATGATCGCGACGTAGTTGGGATCGCCAGACTCCAGGAACGTCGCCACGTGCCACCCGGTGCCTTTGAGGATCTTCTTCATTTCCAACTTCGACACGATGAGGAGATCGAACCACGAGGACGCCAACCGCTTGTATCGCACGCGGATACGAAGCTGGCCCGGCAGCCGCCCTAGTTTGCGATTTCGCGCGTGATAGCTGCGATGTTCCGGCGTAGCTCCGACATACGGGTCGCGGCATCCGGCAATGATGCGGCCATCGGCGGTGATGAGTGCGCGAACACGCCGCAGGAACCACCTTGCGCGACCGGGCGTGGCGAGCAGGCCGAAGTTGTTGCCAATCATCAGGATCGTGTCGAAGGTTCCGAGCGCCGGGCCGACCTTCGTTACGGCCATCACACGCGCGTCCCGCACACCGCGCTTCCTGCACACGTCGATGGCCAGCGGCGAGTTGTCGATCGCGACGACCTCATGGCCCTGCTGTTGCAGCTGGAGTGCGGCACGGCCGGCGCCGCAACCGACGTCCAGCACGCGACCGTTGACGAATCGCATGGCCTCGCGTTCGGGTGCGGGCCATGACTCATAGGGCGCAAAGTACAACGGCATGCCCGGCATGATGCTGATGAATCCGTCGTCACGCTCAATGATTTCAAACGCGTGCGCACCATTGAAGTGATCGTGCATCGCTCGACCGAATGCGTCTTCGTTCTTTCTCAACGGTTTTGCCGATCAGCTCGCAGTTGCATCGACTTCATCGCCGCGTCGATCTTCGACTCAAGCGCCGCGAGCCCGCATCGCCGGGCCGTGCCGAGGGCGCTCGTCAGAAGGCCGCGCGCCTGTGCGGTGTCCGCGCCGCCTTGTCGCGCGAGGAGCATGGTCGCGTAGTTGTACTGCGTGTACCCGAGCCACAACGGTGTGTCCATGCGCTCGTTGGCCGCAAGCGCGTCCTGAAAGTGGCGTTCGGCATCACCCCATTGCGCAAGTGTTGATGCCAGCATGCCCAGCAAACGATGGATGGAGCCCATGCAGACCGCAATTTCATACGTGGTGTTATAGGCGCCGAACGGGAGCAGGCGCTTATACACAGCGTTGGCGACGCTGGCATCGCCCGTAAATGCACATGCCTCGGACAGCGCCGCCGTCGTGAAACCAAAATACGGTCCGTGGGCCAGTACCCGCGGGTTCGCCAGCGCCCTGTTGCAGGCATCGCGAGCCTCACGGGCGCGGCCGAGCTCGGCACAAAGGAGGGCCACGCCGCAGTCATACGCCGGCAGTTGATCGCCGAGTTCGTCGGCGATGTTCTTGATGACTGGCAGAAGTTCTTCGGCGCGGCCTTGCTCTCGTCGCACGAGGTAGAGCGCGAGCGGAGCCTGAAGGTTCGTCCCGCCGACGGCCGTCTCGGCCGCCGCCTCAGTCAACGCACCGACTGCGCATTCCTCGGCCGATCGCAGGTCGGCGTTGAACAGGGCGATCGCGGACTGTGCAGCGAGCAGTTCCCGCCTGGTGCGATACCTCTTCCCCAGCTTTTGCGCCGCGACACCGGCCCTCGCGAGTTCTTCTTTAGCTTCGTGCAGCTCGCCGAGTTCGAGCAGATCGGCAAATCGGAAAAGGTGCGCCTCAGGATCTGCCTCGACCGATAACTCTACGATGTGCGAAGACAGTTGAAGACGGCGCGCCGTCTCGTCAGGTGAACCGGAGAGGAGTATCAGCCATTGCGCAACCAGCGCCGACTTTAGGGCTTGTGGGTCCTCCAACCGCGACGCGATCTGAATAGCTTCGGCAGCCAACTCCGACGCCTCTTTCTGGGTCATGTCGTCCGGCAAGTCCAGCACTTCTCGGGAGGCGCGTTCGAGGTACTCCGCGACCCGGGCCTGGACCCTGACGCGTGTAGCATTCTCCGTTTGTCCCAGCGCGCTAAGCGCCGCCCGGAGCAATTCGAAATCCTTGCGCGCGGTTGAATGCCGGTCGTCCGACCACGTCTCTCGAAAATACGACGTGCGTGCGCGCCCTTGAGTGTGCGCCAGTGCCGCGGCCGCAAGCATCTCAGCGTCACCGATCTCGCGAGCGACGGCGGCAGCTTCGATGGCGTGCGCCATACAATGAGCCGGTTCATAGAGCGCCTCGGCGTTGGCGAGCGCCACCAACAGTCCGCCGCGGACCGCCTTCTCGGACGGCTCGCCCACGACGAGGATCAGGAGCGCACGATTCAGTTGCCGAATTGCGTCCTCGTCCGCCGCTCCTTCATGCGCCTGTTGACCTGCGCGTCGCAAGTAGTCGACGGCCTTTGCCACGTCACCGCCTGGTGCTGCGGCATAGAAGTGATAGGCGAGCTCCGGCAGATGAGCCTCGAGGTCGCCAGCATAGACGGATTCTAGCGCTTCGCCGATCTTGCGATGCAGAAGGATCTGGCGCGGCGTGCTGAGTTCGTCGTATATGGTTTGCCGAATCAGTGCGTGCGTAAAGTCATACTTCGCCGCGCGCCCCTCGCCGTCTTCCCGCAGGATCTGTGCGTCGAGGGCTTCATCGAGCATGTCGAGCAGCGGCTCTTCTTCGAAGCCCGTAATCGTGCGCAATACATCCCAGGACATGCCATCCGTCGCGGCGGAAGCGGAGGTGAGCATGCGGTTGCAGTCGTCGCTGAGACGGGAAAGCCGCCGACTAACGACTTCGCGCACGCCTTCGGGCAAGCCGAGGTCCGTGGAGTTCGTCAGCACGCAGGTCCAGCGATCGCCGTCCCGCAGGAGCTTGCCTTCCTCGATGAGATTGCGTACGACCTCGCGCACGAAGAACGGGTTGCCTTCGGTCCCGGCGCTGACGGCGGCGGCAAGCCCCTCGGGCGCGATGCCGTCACCGGACGGCAAGAAACCGGCAATCTGCTCTTCAGGCAGTCCACCCAGTCGGATGCGATGGAAGCGCGGCTCGCGCCGAAGGGCAGCAAGTGCTTCGGCGAGCGGGTGCACGCGGTCCACCTCGACATCGCGATAGGCGCCGATAAACATTATGGGCGCATCGCCGGCGTTGTGGACCGCATACTGCAGGAGGAGCAGCGTCGGCTTGTCGGCCCAATGGAGGTCATCGAGAACGAGGACGAGCGGCGCCTCGGCGCCCATACGGCGCAGAAGCTGTGTGACACACTCGAAGAGGTGCAGGCGCTCCATGTCGCTGCTTATTGGCGACGGGTCGGCGATGTCGTCGAAACGTGTACGAAGCTCGGGGAGCAGCATCGCGATCTCGGCGGCCTCGCGTCCGAGCGCCGCGCGGAGCGCATCGTCGGCCAGCGGTCGAGCGTATTGGCGCAGTGCTTCGACGAACGGCGCGTACGGCATCGAGGCCTCGCCCTCGTAGCAGCGGCCCGTCAGCGTCCGAACGCCGCTCGCTCGAGCCTGCGTACAGATTTCCTCTGCTATGCGGGTCTTACCGATGCCCGGCTCACCGGCGAGCATCACGAGTGCGCCCGCGCCGCCGCGCGCGGCGTCCAGCACACTCGTGAGTTGTTTCAGTTCGTCGATCCGCCCGACGAACCGCGTGTCGTCGAATGACGCCGGCGCTGCGTCGAGGCGCGCATCGAGGGCCGGCGGCTCTGTGATCTCGATCTTGTAGCCGACGCCGGAGATGGCGACGATGCTGTCCGGCGCAAACGGCGTCAGCTTCCGCTTCGTGCGATGCACGAGGCGGTGGAGCATGTTGTACTCGAAGTTCCCGGCGCCCCAGATCGCACCGCCAAGTTCGTCGCGACCAGACACCTCTCCGCTCTTGGAGCAGAGGGCTTCGAGCAGCGTGAACTCCTGGACCGACAGTCCTGCGTCTACCCGCCGGCCCTGGATCCGGACCTCGTGCCTCTTGGTGTCGCACTCGATGGGAAGCGGCATGGCTGAACGCGCCTCTGAGACCCCGTACTTGTCCGCGCCGCGGGGAGATTGGCTGAGTCTAACACCGGGCGAGGTGTAAGCGGTTTGTCAGCGCGCTGGAAGCGAAATCGGGTCCGGCTGAGCCCATTATCGATACAGACCCCGCTGAACTGAGGCGGGACAAACAAGAGGAGGAAGCAAGATGGAAACGATGAACAGGAGGTCGGTCTTGGGACAGTTCGTGCGGTTCGGGGTGGTCGGCCTGGCGGTTGGCGTCATGGGGACAACGGCGATGCTGGCCTACGCCTCGGGCGGCGGCGCGACGCCAGCGTCGACTTCAGCGGCAAGCAATCCGGTGGCGACGACGGAGCCAGCTCCGTGCCCGCACGTCTTCGCGACAACCCCGACGCCCAGCGACGCGCCTTCGTCGACCTCGGATGTGGTCTATGTGATCCACGGTCAGGATCGGCTGCCGTCTGATTGCACTCGTCTCTACTCGGTCATTGACCACACTCAACCATTCGGGTTCGCCTGATTGAGCACGGTCGAGTCGCCACGGTGGCTGTCCACACAAGCGCTCGGCAGCAGATTGAGGGGGCAATGACACGTCCCCATGCCAGTAACGGACCACCATAGGTGGTCCGTTCCGCTGTCGTTACGCGAACGCGACCATTGTGTTCGCGCCGAACTCCCGAGTCTTCGCTCGCGGTGCCGCGCATCACGATCCATATGTGAACGGCGGCGCGCTCCGGACACAGGCATCGATGTCGAGGTTCGCGTAGGGATCGCGCAGGAATGCCAGCCGGAGGTCTCGGACACACGCTGGACCGTTCAACAATACGAACGCTGACAACGACGGAAACACCGCGAGCTTCGCATCCTTGAACGCGCTGGCAGCGCGGTGCGCATAGGCAGGGGTTGCATACGGATCCAGCCGCCGGTCACGATCAGCGCCGGGACGGGTTCGCAGGCCCGAGCGCCCCGAGCACACCCGAGTGCGTCGTCGTCGGCCAATGTGCGCACACCCCCAGCGACGAACGAATTCTCGATCCCGCGGAACAAAGGATGCAGCGCCGCCTGAGCCTCGATCGTCGACCTCGCTGCGAACTGGTCTTCATCCTGGCAGTACTGGCTGATGCCTACGCCGTACGCCGGGAGAGGCCGCGCTGGATCAGGCACGATCTCTTCGACGCGGAATGCGGCGACCGCCGCGTTCCTCGTCGTATCGTCGACCGAATCCGCGAGTATTCCAGAGAGGAGGCCCGCCGACCGCCTGCTGCAAAGCATCCAGCATCGCACGCACCGCCGCGTCGCCGTCGATGAGGACCTGGACATCGGGGCCGCCGTGCGGATTCGCGGTGGTGACCATCGCGGGGTGTTGCTGCAGCCGGTTGTAGACGTCGGTCACCTTCTGCTCGATGTTGGGAACGGCACGGTTACACTCCGCGTTCGCGCGACACGCCGCAAAGAAGGCCTGGAACGTCGCATCGTAGCTGGCGATGTCGGCGTCGACGGGGCAGGTCAGGAGGATACGGGTCGCCGAGAACAACCGATCGGACAAGGCCCGGGTAGCGAGCGGCAATCAGATTGGGAAGGCGAGACCAGAGCCACTGCGCCTCGAGGTTCACGTTCTGCCAGCCCATCGCTATCGCGAGGTCGCGGACATCGTCTACAGAGTCCTTGAGGCCGTACATGTTCAGGTCGACGCCCTCGCTCGCAAGCCGCGGCCCGCACGTCTCCACGGCCTGCAGAGTAGATTTGGGTTTCCTCGGCACCGACCGGCAGGCCGAGCCGTTCGATGATGGTGTTCGAGATCTCAGGACAGGTGAGCGACGGCTCTGCGTACACGCCACCGCGCTCGCCGAGGATGACCATGTCGCCGTAGTCACGCACATCCGATTGCTGGAGGCTAGCGCCGTTGAAGAAGACCCCCAGGAAGACGGTCGGCACACCGGGTTCGGGCGCTCTCGACGGGGCAACGAGGACCGGCATGCGGATCTGGCGGCCTCCGGGCTTGCTCCGATCTTCCGGGACGACGAGGTCATAGCAACGCAGATTCGTGCCGCTCGCGGCGGACTCCGCCGGGCAGTCGCGGGGTTCGAGGGCCGGCGTGTAGCCCTCCGCCACGAGCGGCGCCGCGACGCCGCTCTCTTGCGGCTTCCGACCTGGCGACGACCCGTTGAGCGTCGTCACGAGGGCGACTCCTCCGACGATCGCCAGGGCTCCCGCGACCGATGCGGCACCCGCGCCGGCCGCGCGCCAGCCGTAGGGCGCGTCGTCGAACCGCCCGGAGATGGCGACCGGGGGCCCTCCGTCGCCCATCGAGCCGTAGACGGTGAAGATGCGCGTCTCCGTGCGCCCTCGCCACCGCGTCCTGCGCGGTCGGACCCGGACGACGGCCGCCGCCGTCGAGCGCGGCGGGACCGCGACCAGTTCGGGAAGGCGCACCACGCACCGTCCGGCGTCGTCCTCGGCACGGAGGTGCACGGTGATCGCCAGCGCGCTGCGGTTTCTCACCGTCAGGCGATAGCGTCCCGCCGCAAACGGGCGCCGCGTCCTCACCGACACGAGGTCGAGGGCGATGGCTTCCGTGGCGGCCGGCATCGACAGCGTCATCGTGCGGTCGCCCGCCTCCGCAAGCGTCTCGGCCGCGCGGCTCAACGCCGCCGCGAGTTCGGAAGCCGACTGGTAGCGGTCGTCCGGGTCCTTTTCCAGGCAGCGCAGGATCACGGCCTTCAGTTCGTCCGGAGTCGTTCCCAGGGGTTCGAGCGGCGGTGGGGCGGTCCGGATGAGCTTCACGACGTCGCCCAGGCTGCCCGTGAACGGAGGCGCCCCGGAGACGAGGCAGTACAGCGTCGCCCCTAACGCGTAGATGTCCGACCGGTGGTCCGCATCTCCGATCAGTTGCTCCGGCGCGGCATAGGCGAGCGTGCCGGCTGCCAGGCCGGGGTTGGTGACGCCCGCGGCGCTGGCGTGACGGGCCAGGCCGAAGTCCGCCACCTTCACGGCGTCCTCGCCCCGTACAAGGATGTTCTCCGGCTTGATGTCCCTGTGGACGATGCCGCGGGTCTCCGCCTCCTCCAGCGCCAGCGCCACCTGCATCGCGATGCGCGCGGCGCGGTCGGGAGCGACGGACCCCTCGCTCAGCACCTGCTTCAACGTCTGGCCGTGGACGTACTCCATGGCGATGAAGCACTGGTTGCCGGCGCTCCCGTACTCCACGATCTGCACGGTGTACGGCGATCGGAGGAGAGCGGCGACGTGTGCCTCCTGCTCGAAGCGTTTCCTGAACGCGGAGTCTTCGGCCAGGTGGCGATGCAGGAGCTTGACGGCGACGAGGCTGCCGTCGCGCCTGTCCACGCCGCGGTAGACGGCGCCCATGCTGCCCGAGCCCAACAGGTTGTCGAGATGGTAGTGGGAGATGTTCTGCGGAGCGTCGCTCATGGCGAATGACCCGGATCGGACTGAGCTTCAGGCGCTGGAACGACGAGCAACGCGCCCGGGAATCTCATACCCGATGCCCCTTCGGGTCAGATATTAGCTCATGCCGTCGTCGGCGGTGCGGGGAGCTCCATCTCTGGACCGCCTCATCGGGCTGGACGGGCGAACGCAGGGGTACCACATTGCGCAAGAACTCAACACGCGGAATCTCGCTACTCGAACTTCACGGTCGCCAGCATCGCCTCTATGTCGGGCAAGACTTCCTCGAGCGGTGGCGCGACGCCCGCGTCTCCCAAGGACGCCCCGGCGGCGATCACGATGGTGTGGGCGTCGACATCGACGATGATGAGCCGCATTTCTTCGCCCGTGCTCAGACCGAACCGCAAGTGCTCACCACTCGCCGTGCCGCGCAGTTCGCCCATGTCCAGAAACACGGTGTTCGCAGTTCCTTTGACGTCGAGTCGCGTGGCGGCGCGGCCACCGATCGTGGCAGGGGTGGGCGGTCTCAGAACGTCAACCCCCTGCAGGTTCGCGATCCACGAAGCGAGGTCGGCAGGGAGAGGGACTGTGCCATCGGGCACGATCACCCCGATGGGGGCGGCGAACCGTAGGTCGGCGCCGGGTCCTGCCTGGCTCGAAAGGCGCCCCAGCGCCAAGTCGACGCGCTCGTCGTCCCGCACCACCTCGAAGGCAGACCCAAGCGTGAGCGTGACCGGCACGACGAATGCTCGGTCCGAGATCACCTCCGTCGCGAACTCATGCGGACGCGGTAGGGCTTCGCCGCTCTTTAGATCGAAGATCGATGCAGTGTCGGTGATGAAGGTTCGGGCCTGCGTATCAACGCGCCATGTCTCGATCGCCGCCCGTGTGTTCTCCCTCTCGTCGTCAAATTCGATCGGACCCCCAGCGCCGTCGTAGTCGATGTCCTGACCGGCGGCGAGTAGTCTCGAGGCGCGCTTGAATCGACCGGCGCGTGTCGGTTGACCGGACCGGCCCGGTTCGACATTCGTCCCCGGCGCGTTCGCAACCGTTGCGAGGCTTCCGCGAATGCGGTCGGGATCCGTTGACGACGCCTGCTCAGCGGCGAGGGCCGTAAGGTAGACCGCGTCATAGGCAGCACGTGAGGCCCGTCGAGCCCAGAATGCGTCCTTCAACGATGCGGGAAGTTCGCGAAAGCGCTCTAGAAATTGGAGTTCAAAGGTGTCATATTCGCCCGTGAGCCGCCCGGGTCTCGTGCCCACGATCGCACTCGTGCGGTCCCAGCCCACCGCATCGAACAGCTTCATCGCGATCGGTTGTTCCACCGTCGTGGAGGGGAGCAGGATCTTCAAGAAGCCCTTATCCACGGCTTGGTGGAGCAGTTCGACGCCGCCGATAGACGGTTGGACCGGCTCGCCCCCCTCGATGTCAGCGAGATACACGTCGATCACGAGCACGGAGGCACCCGCGCACTGTGCCAGCTCATCGGTCGCGTGTTGCACCGCAGAGGCAGCGATCTCAGCCTCGGTCGGCGCCAGTCCGCCGTTCACGAGCGAGGTGTCGTGGCGAACCGAGACGATCCGCGTAGCGGGAGCGAGTCGCGTCACGGCCGCCAGCAATGTAGAGCGCACGTCCCCGGCCGCGCCGGCAGCGAGATCTTCGGATGAAGATATTTGGTCGGAACTCGAAGACAACTGGTCGGAAATCACGCAGGCGCTCTCGTAGCCACCATCCCGAATGAGGGCCGCGATCGCCCCCTGCTCAGCGTTGGGGCTGAAAGCGAGCTTGAACAGGAACGATGGGTCGTTTTCGAGCGCGGCACCGCGCCGGTCGGTGGTGATCTCGTCGGAGATGTAGACGGGCGCGAACTGCACGACGCGGTTTGGTTCTGACACCTGGTTCGCGATGACGAGCACGTTAAACGGGTCAAGGTCGCCGATGATCACCTGGGCGCCGTCACGAACCAGGCGCCGTGCCTCGCCAGCACCTACCTCGGCGTCGCCCGCCGAATCTCCCTGGACCAGCGTGATCGGTTGGCCGAGTACACCTCCGTCGGCGTTTATTTCCGACACGGCGATGCGTGCTCCGTCAAGGAGCGCTTGACTGGCATCCTCACCGCTGGGACCGCCGCCAAGTGACTGGCCAGTAAACGGCGCGATGACGGCGATGGTGAGCGGCTCGGTCCGCTTGTCGTTCCGGTCGAACGCTCCATTGATCGACAGCGCAATGAGCGCGGCCGCCCCGATGCCTAGGATTGAGGCGCCGGCCCCAACGGGCAGCCAACCGTACGGCTCATCACCGTATTGGCCGGCGACTGCTGCCGGTGGCCCCCCACCACTGACAGAACCGTACACGGTGAACACATGCGTCTCTCGCGCGCCGCGCCACCGCCGCTTCCGTGGCTGTGCTCTCACAACCGCCTTCGAAGTCGCATGCGGCAGTACCGACACGCGCTCAGGAATTTCGAACCGGCAACGAGCTTCATCGTCCTCGGCAACGAGCTGGAGGTCGACCACCTCGTCGCCGTCGTTTCGCACGGTGAGGTCGTACGCAACGGCACGCAGCCGGCCGACGAAGGGAACGCGCGTCCGGCGACGCGCGAACTGCAGCGAAACGGCGGACCGGTTGGGCGACTCCGCGCGCACGAGGGTCGCTCCGTCAGTGGACCTCCCATGTCCATCCCGCTCCAACAACGTCAGGTCATTTGCGACATCTGAGGCTGATTGATATCGATAGGTCGGGTCCTTCTCGAGGCACCGCAAGACGACCGCCCGCAATTCCGCGCGAAGGCTCACAAGCGGCTCGGCGGGCGGCGGCACCTCACGCAAGGACTTCAGCATTTCAGGCAGATCGCCGCCGAAGGGTGGTCGGCCCGCAAGCATGTGGTACAGCGTGGCGCCCAGTGCGTAGATGTCTGAGCGATGATCGGCAAGTCCATGCAGTTGTTCCGGTGCCGCATACGCCAACGTCCCGACGAGCGCACCTGGCGAAGTCGCCGCCGGCGTGCCCGTGTGGCGCGCGATGCCGAAGTCCGTCACCTTCACCGAATCCTCGCCGCGCAGCAAGATGTTCTCCGGCTTCACATCGCGGTGGACGACGCCGCGCGCGTCGGCCTCCTCCAGTGCGCGCGCTACCTGGAGGGCGATGTGTACTGCTCGAGAGGGTGGGAGTGGGCCACTTGCGAGCGCCTCTTTCAAGGTCTGGCCGTGCACGTATTCCATCGCGATGAAGCATTGGCCTCGCACGACGCCGTGCTCCAAGACGTGCACGGTGTACGGCGAGCGCAACAACGCGGCGATGTGTGCCTCGTGCTCGAAGCGCTCACGGAACGACGGATCGGCCGATAGGTGCGCGTGCAGCAGCTTGACCGCAACCGGTCCCTGATCGCGCCGGTCGGTCGCCAGGTAGACAGCGCCCATCCCGCCGGATCCCAGTCGGCGTTCGATGCGGTAGTGGGAGATGTTTCGCGGAGCGTCGCTCATGCGGGGACTTCCATCTTGTAGCCCTTGCCAGGGACGCTCACGACCGCGCCTTCCAACTCCTCCCCCAGCTTCTGCTTCAGCCGGTGGACCAACCGATGCAGCATGTTCAGGTCGTAGTTGCCGCGGCCCCAGATCGCGGTGCCCAACTCCTCCCTCGTACATAAGCGGCCGTACCGGGACGTGAGCAGGCTCAGCAGCTCGAACTCCTGCAGGCTGAACCGCGTGTCGATCTGCCGATCGCCCACCCAGACCTGCCACGCCGAGGAGTCGCAGCGGATGGGGCACTCGGCGGGAATGGGACGGAAGATCGTCGGCTCGATGCCTTCCGCCAACGCATCAACAAACGTCATCGTCACGTCGCCGATCCGGATCTCGTCGCCCGAGGTGAGGAGCTGCGTCTCGCCGATACGCCGGCCGTTGACGTGTGTTCCGTTGGTGCTCTTGAGGTCGGTGACTGCGTAGCCGCCATCCGCGAACTCAAGCCGCGCATGCTCGCGCGAGACGTAGCTGTAGTCGAGGGTCAGATCGCAGGCTTCGCTCCGGCCGATCGTGGTGACGCGTTCCGTCAGCGGGTACTCGTGGCTCGCTCCACCGGGTGCCTGGACGACGATCTTCGCCTTCATCGGGCGGCTCTGCGCGCTATGACGAATGACCGCATCGTTGAACCTGCTTCTGGCGCCCGGCGCCGTCCGCTCGTCCGCATCGGAGATTGGCTGAGTCTACCACCGGGCGAGATGTAAGCGGTTTGTCAGCGCGCTGGAAGCGAAATCGGGTCCGGCTCAGCCCATTATCGCTACAGACCCCGCTGAACTGAGGCGGGACAAACAAGAGGAGGAAAGAACATGGAAACGGTAAGCAAGCGGTCGGTAGTGGTTCGGCTCGTACGGTTCGGGTTGGTTGCCGTGGCTGCGGGCGCCATCGGAGCAGCTGCATTGTTCGGCCCCACGACGCGGGTGTCGGCGAGCGGCGGTACCTCGTGCAACGAGCTCGGGGGCCCCGCGCTGTCAGCGGAAGCAACCGGCGACCAAATCACGCATGGGATAACGGTGTATCCGTGCGCGAACGTCCTGCCACAATTCGCAAGCACTGGCGAGTGGATCACGTCCCAGCTGTGGTACCGCGACGTCACCAACAACGGTCCGTGGATTAGCTCCTCATGGGCGCCGTGGACCTTCGTTGGAGCCGATGTGTGCGCTGTCGGCGGTTGGGAAATCTTTGGCGGGGGATGCAACACGGTGCACGCGGACTCGCGTTTGCGGGGATGGGTAGTCACCGGTGCTGCCGCGGGCCACGCGTACGAGGTGCAGGTCAAATTCGCTTACTTCATGGGGAGCAACAAGCCCAACTCTTACGTCTTTTTGTCCAACTTCGGATGCAACGTGAGAGACCGCTATGGCGATTACGGCAACCCCGCAACATACTGCTGGACGTAGGCCGAAGAATCAACACAAAGCGCGACGCTACGCTGCGAGGAGCCCTCAACAGGGCTCCTCGCACTCGTTTGGCCGAAGATCGTCCGCGCGGCGCTCCGGCTATGTGCCGGACGAACGGGGCACAATGAGGTGGCCCGTTCCGTCGTGCCTGAACAATTGCCGCCATCTTGCCGCCCAACTGCGCGTGACAGGGTGGTACGCAACGTGACGCGTTGGGACGAAGGGGCCATGTTTCGAATACAGGACGTGACAGGGCGGGAGTCGGTGGTACGGGTTGGGACGAATTGCCGCGAACTGTAAAACCGTGTATCGGTGGTTCGAATCCACCCCCTGGGACCATGTTGTAGGTTCAAATCGGCGTTCTCGGGCGCCGATTTCTGCTTTGTGCAACTCGTTGACAGCAACCGTGACAGCAACCCTGGCGGACGAATATGGACGATTGGGCCTCCGCGGACGAACAATGGCGCGGGTTGAGCAAAGGTCCGCGCTTGGGTGAGGCGACAAGCGTCCGCAACGATCTGTCCGAAGGGCTGGCGCAGTCACAACTCCGACGCCGATTCCGTGGCAGTTCTCCGGGGGGAGACGATGATCAAGTTAATTAACGCACTTCAGGAGATCCTCGAACGGGATCCGCGAGAGCTTCTCGGTCAACCGGAAACCTCGTGGCTAGATTTCAAACGGGAGCCCTACGCCATCGATGACTCTATGGGTGGACATCGAGTGGCGCGGTTCGAACTCGCGAAGGACGTCAGCGTATTCGCATCCGGCGGCGGAGCGATCGTGCTCGGTGTTGAGACCGAAAAGGACACCCACGAGCAGGTGGAAGTAGCGACTGGACTCAGGCCGATCGCGGCTGGCTGCGTCAACCGAGACCAGCTCCAGAAGGTGATCTGGGAATGGGTCTACCCGCGTCTTGATGTCGTGATTTCGAGCCATGCGATCCCCGACGTTGATCCCGCCAAACGCTTGTGGAGCATCATCGTTCCCAAGCAGAGCAAGAATGACCAGCCGTTCATTGTCGCGCGATCGTTTGGGGACGATGGACGACGAGATAAGCGGATTGCCTTTTCGGTGTTTGATCGGGCATCGACGGACAATGCCCCGTACTCAACGGAGCAAATACATCGATGGATTCGAGACGGTCGGCGTTGGACGGACTCGAAGGACGGAGTCACCTACGCGGATACTGCGAGCGCCGAAAGTGTTCTGCAGGAGGATCTAAACGCCCTCGGCCACGACGCGGGGAGGGCGATTTACTATCTTCAGGCAATGCCAAGTGAGCCCGTGGCGTTGGACCAGTTCTACATTGGCGCGTCAAACTCGATGTACGAAGCACTCACACGCATTGACCATCTGCGGCCTAACGGTTTCAACCTTCCAGACGGCATCCGCCCAGAACAGACACCCAATGGTGGCTGGCGGGTATCTACGCGTGGCGGCGATTCACTCTCGATCACGCGGGGCGGCTGCCTGACCGCCGTACAGGGCGAAGAACACCTTACTTGGGCGACGGACAAGCACGCCGGAGAGGGCGAGAGGTGGATAAACAATCTGGCGCTGGTGGAGTTCACACTCGAATTCTGGCGGTTCTACGAGTCAGGTGGTCGGGCGGGTGCGAAGCACGCACGACAGTGTTTGGCGTGTTGGCGCTGCTGGACTACAGCGGCCAGCGCGCCTCTTTCTGGCGTCCTCCCTGCATCGCTCCGCCCCTCATCGTCCAGCTGGTGATCTAGATTCCTTCGACACCGGTTGGAAGCAGACGAATGAGTCGGCCCCCGGTAGCTTGGCATTTGCGGCGCTCGCAGAAGTCTACGGACGCTTCGGGTTCGCGCCGGACATCATCCCCTGGCGCGAAGGTGACGAGATAAGTGGGCAAGCGATTCAAGAGGGTCGCGATTTCTGAACCCCTTGGTGCTAGCAAACCAGACGCGATGTTGGACTTCCGTGTATCGGCAAGGACAGAACTCACACCGATGGTAGCCACCCAACGGGGAATCAGCTAGCGCCGGCGAGGATCGCGTCGAACGCCTCAGCGGCTTGCTGCTGCATGGTCATTGACACGTGCGAATAGAGGTCGAGCGTCGTGCTGATACGTGTGTGGCCGAGCATCTCTGAGACGACCTTCGGGTGCACGCCGCGGCCAAGGAGCAGCGTCGCCGAGGTGTGCCTCAGATCGTGAAAGCGCATCCGTGGCAGGCCGGCGCGCTTGAGCAGCGGCTCGTACGATCGCCGTAATCCGCTCGCCGTGATCGGACGGCCGGCGACAGAGCAGAACACGAGATCGCCGTCCTCCCACGCCGCACCGATCCGCGACCTGACGTCGTGAGCCGGGCGTCTTTGGCTCCATGATCCGAAGACCGTCTGGCGTGGCCTGCATCGAGCCGCGGACCTGCAGCGCACCGGCGTCGAGGTCGACGTCACGCCAGCGCAGCCCGAGCAGTTCGCCCTGACGCATCCCCGTCGTTACCGCGAGCACGAACAACGCTTCCAGACGGTGGCCAGAGGCGGCGTCGAGAAACGCGCGTGCCTGGTCCGCGTTCAACGTTGCGATCTCGAAGTGACGGCTGCGGGGCGGATCGACAAGATCAGCTACGTTGCGGTTGACGATGCCCCAGCGGACAGCGTTCGACAACGCTTTGTGGATCAGCGCGTGCAGGTGGTTCACCGTCGTCGGCGAGAGGCCCGCGTCCAGCCGCGACGTGTACAGCCGCTGCAGCTGCTGCGGCGTCACCTTCGTCAGTGTCAACGGGCCAAGGTCTGGAAGGACGTGGAGGCGTACGAACTGCTCGTAGCGCACAAAGGTCCGTCCCCGCAGCGATGGCCGAATAGCGTCGAGCCACTGCGTGAAGAACTGACGTACCGTCTGTCGCGGACCTGTGACGAGTGTCCCCTTCGCTTGTTCGTCAAGCGCGCTGGTCAGCTTCTTCGCGACTTCGGCTCGGGTCCTACCGAGAAAGTGCTTCCGCTTCGCCTTTTCGGTGGAGAGCGACGCGCACCAGCGCCCGTCCGTGCGCTGATAGATACTGCCTTCGCCGTTCGCTCGCTTTCCCAAAGCTCCTCCTCAACCACGCGCCTAGTCTGCACGGGGGCTACTCCGTTTCCTTTGCGGTGGGCGGCCTCCATCGGTCCTTGTTCTTGTTCCATGAGGCCCGGTTGCTCTCCTGCTTGGCGGCGAGCCGGCACGCATCGCTGCATAGTCGTTTGACACCGGCGCGTGGCCGGCGCCGCGTTTGTGCCGATGCCGTCGAGAACGGTGTTCCGCAAACGGAGCAGATGAACACGTCCGGTTGAGAGGAACCGAATATCGAGAGCAGATGCGACGCAACGATCTCGCGGACTCCCGTGGCCCGGGCTTCGATGCGGCGCCCCCGATCATCCCAGGAAAACCCGAACAGAAGAGGAACGGCTGCGTAAGCGTCGGAAGACCGATGCTCGGGCGGCATGGCAATCTCACCCAAGAGGTTCACGATCAGTTCGCGTTGCAGCGCGACGCCGCGGCCGGCGCGTCGCTCGGCGTCGAAGTAATCCCTCTGGCGCGCGAGCTCGACATTGAACACTTCGGACGGCGGGATGGGGCGAGCGGCCATCTCTGCTTTCCACGAGTAATACTCCCGCCGATCCCCGCCGCGGAGCTCCCAGAGCAGACCCTCTGGAACAAGCTCTTCTTGCTCGGTCATGGCGAACGCTCTCAGCAGACACTCGATCTCTCTTGCCGCGTCGCTCCAGTCGTCGAGCGGTTGTTCACCTCGTGTACTGCCACGCCGGCTGCGACCAGCAGGATGTGATCGCTGCGCTCCGACAACGGGGGCTTTGGGGGTCGGAGCCAATGACGCCGAGATGGAACCTCGTCAGGGAGTGGCCCTACCCGAACGACGGCACTCCTCCCCAGGCGTACCACGGTCGCGAAGAGGACGGCCAGGGCCACAAGCGAGTCCGCTGGCGACTGCCGACCGGTACCTACGACGAAGGGCTGGGCGGGCAGCTTCGCTTGGCGGACCTGCCGCTGTACAACGCGCATCTCCTCCGCGAGCGTCCCGATGACCCAGTCCACTTCGTGGAAGGAGAGAAGGCGGCCGACGCGGGAGTCGCGCACGGATTGCTGACGGTGTCGCTCTGCGGCGGGGCGTCGCAACGAGACTTCGGACGGGCGCTGGAGCCGCTGGCTGGACGCGACGTGCGGCTCGACCCGCGCCTGCACGAGGTGGAGTCGGCGTTGGAGCCGCGCCTCCACCTCGTGCGCCGATGAGGATGTCGCGGACCCGATCTCTCGCGGCGCTGAGGCGGTGGGTATCGGCGGCGAGGTCGAGTCAGCCCGCCCGATAGAACAGTTGTAAGGGTCGCAACTAATGGCTCGCGCTCTCGAACGCTGATCTTTGGCGGCGGAGCCTGGATCGCTCTCAAGTGAGACAGCCGCGGCCCGACATTAGTTGCACAACGGCCAAGTATTCTGCGGACTGCCAGTAGGGGCTGCCAATGGAACGGTTCACACCCATTCGCGTCTTGCTCGTGGAGGACGACCCCGCTGACGTCGAGATCGCCACGCGGGCGCTCAGGAAGAGCAGTCTCCTGCATGAACTGGACGTCGTGCGGGACGGCCAGGAAGCCCTCGACTTCCTCTTCCGCACCGGCGCCTACTCCGAAGCGACCGCTGTGCCGCCGGACATCATCCTGCTCGACCTCAACCTGCCGAAGGTGCACGGGATCGAGGTTCTCCGCAGGATTCGGGCTAGCGAACGGTATGCCGCCACGCCGGTGATCGTTCTCACGAACTCGTCCCGTGACGAGGACATCAACGCCAGCTACCGGCTCGGCTCGAACACGTACATCCAGAAGACCGCGAACTTCATCAAGACGGTAGAGGCGCTCGCGGAGTACTGGGCCGTGTTCGCGTCGCTCCCGCGGGTGGCATGACGATGACGAACAACGAGCACTCAACCGATTCCCATGCCGCCGGCGACCTTGACCGGTTCTTCTCCCTGTCCATCGACATGCTCTGCGTCGCCGGGTTCGACGGTTACTTCAAGCGCGTCAACCCGGCCTGGGAGCGGACGCTCGGCTGGACACCCGAGGAAATGACGACGAAGCCGTGGACCTGGTTCGTCCATCCGGACGATCTCGATGCCACGATCGCCGAGGCCGCCAAGCAAACCGAGCGGGGACTGGAAGCGATCTCCTTCGAGAATCGGTACCGGGCGAAGGACGGTTCCTATCGCTGGTTGCGGTGGAACAGCCACCCCGCTCCCGAACACGAGGAGATGCTGGCGGTCGCCCGCGACATCACCGAGGAGAAGGGCGCGGAGCTGGCACTGCGGACGCTTAACGAGTCCCTGGAGCGGCTCGTGCGCGAGCGCACGGCAGCCGCGGAGCAGCGAGCGGAGGAGCTGGCGCAACGAAACGCGGAGCTCGAGGCGTTCACGTACAGTGTCTCGCACGACCTGAAGGAGCCGCTTCGGACGATCGAGGCGTTCAGCCAGTTCGTCATTGAGGACTACGGCGAACAGCTCGACGCCCAGGGGCGGCGGTACCTCGAGACGCTCGCGGCCGCGAGCGTCCGGATGAAGCACCTCATCGAGGACCTGCTCACCCTGTCGAGACTGAGCCGGCAGCTCGTAACGCGCGAGCGGGTCGACACCCGGAGCGTGGTCATGGGCGTCCTCGACGGGTTGCGCGCGTCGATCGAAGCGAAGGGCGCCGTCGTAGAGGTGGCGGACGGGCTGCCCGATGTCCTCGGTGATCGAGTGCGCTTCGAGCAGATCGTCGGCAACCTGCTGGGCAACGCGCTCAAGTTCAACCGCAGCGATCCGCCGCGCATCAAGATCGGGATCACTGACGTGACCGAAGGCGTCGCTACCTTTCTCGTGCGCGACAATGGAATCGGTATCGATCCCCAGTATCACGACAAGATCTTTGGGGTCTTTCAGCGGCTCCATCGACGCGAAGAGTACGAAGGCACTGGTGCGGGTCTCGCCATCGTGAAGCGCGCCGTCGAGTCGCTGGGAGGCAGCGTGGCCGTACAGTCGGAGCCGGACGCGGGTTCAACGTTCTGGTTCACGTTGCCCGTATGGGACGAGAGCGCCGAGGAATCGAAGGCAGCCTAGGTACAGGGGGTCGCAGTGCAGACGTTCAAGCCCGTACAGATACTCCTGGTCGAAGACAACCCGGACGACGTGGAGATCACGAAGCGCGCGCTGGCGAGGAGCCGGGTCGCGAATGACCTGCACGTCGTGCGCGACGGCCAGGAGGCGCTCGACTTCGTCTTCCAGCGCGGCGCCTCAGCCGCTGCGCCCCGGCCGGACCTGATCCTGCTCGATGTGAACCTGCCCCGGGTCAACGGCATGGAGGTACTGCAGGCGATCCGCCAGGACGACCGCACCACCGTGATCCCCGTGATCATGCTGACGGCGTCCGACCGCGAGGAGGACGTGGTGAAGAGCTATCGGCTGGGGTCGAACACGTACATCCAGAAGCCGGTCGAGTTCGCGAAGTTCCTCGCGGCGCTCGACGTGCTCGGCCAGTACTGGATCGTCATCGCGAAGCTGCCGGCGGCAGCCTGAAAGAGTCGTGGGGTATGGAACAGGCGACGATCTGCATTCTGCTCGTCGAAGACAACGGCGACGATGTTGAGATCGTCCGACGCATGCTCGGCAAATACCGGCGTGTCGGATTCCGCATTCAGACGGCAGGTACGGGCCGCGAGTGCCTAGATGCGCTGACCGTCATCCCGATCGACCTGATCCTCCTTGACCACGGGCTCCCGGACGTGACCGGCATCACGCTGCTTCGGCAACTGAACGAACGAGGCGGCGCGCCGCCCGTCATCATGCTCACCGGGCAGGGCGACGAGCGGATCGCGAGAGAGGCCATCCGCGAGGGCGCCCACGACTACTTCCCCAAGGACGCGATCACGTCAGAACTGCTCGGGCATGCCATCCATCAGACCGTTCAGCGGCTGCGCGCCGAACGCGATCTCGCCGACGAGCAGCTCG
Organism: uncultured Chloroflexia bacterium; assembly: GCA_963840385.1. Classification (GTDB taxonomy): domain Bacteria; phylum Chloroflexota; class Dehalococcoidia; order DSTF01; family JACRBR01; genus CAYJMJ01. Next base: position 186,261 of record CAWIYS010000009.1, read on the forward strand.
GTGGCGTCGAGCAGGTGATCATCGCCCTCGCGTCCGCCGCCGAGGCGAAGGACGCCGCCACGGAACAGCATCTCCACCGGATGGCGGCCTACGCCGTCGAACTGGGGAAGGCGCTCAAGCTGGATGAGCGTCAGCTTCTGCTCCTCCGGTACGGGGCGCTGCTGCACGACATCGGCAAGATCGGCGTGAGCGAGACCATCCTCCTCAAGCGGGGGCCGCTGACCCTGGACGAGTGGCGCGAGATGCGGCAGCACCCGATCATCGGCGAGCGCATCTGCGCGCCGCTGCGCCTGGCCGAGGCGCTGTGTCCAGTCGTGCGTCATCATCACGAGCGGTGGGATGGCACAGGTTACGTGGACGGGCTAACCGGGACCGCGATCCCGTATCTTGCCCGCTGCATTAGCGTGGTCGACGCTTTCGACGCGATGACGACCGACCGCTCGTATCGCCTCGCGTTCCCACTGGATCGCGCGCTGGCCGAGCTGCAGCGGGGCGCCGGATCACAGTTCGATCCGACCATCGCGACGACGTTCGTCGAGTTGGTGCGCGAGACCGGGCCGGCATTCTTGGCGCATGCGGCAAGGCGGGTTGCCTGACGAACCTCTAGTCGGGTGTCACACTCAACGCAATCGTGTCGGCGCCTCCCAGACGGGACGATCCCTGCTGAGGCAACGGCCACGATGTGAAGTCATCGTGCGCGTCAGAACCTTCGATCAGTCGATGGGTGTACCATGGCACGGAGGACGTCCGATGACACCTCGACGACGTGTTCCTGCCGGGCCAAGCATCGCGGCGAGTCCCATGGGACTTTGCATCCGTGTTGCTGCCGGCGTGGCGACGATGCTCGCGCTGGTTCTGGCAGTGCTCCCCGCGTCGACGACGCAGGCAAAAGGCGGCGTGCTGTTCACATACCGTGTGTCCGGTGGGGACTTGCCCTACCCCATCACAGTTTCGTTGGTTGAGGCCGTGAACGCTCAAAGCGCATTCACGAGCGCAGACTCCGAGTACGAGCAAACGGGACTCGGCCCGCCGGACACGTCCGCAACCCGCTACCGCGTCGAAAGCGTCAACGCGGGCGACCCTCAGGACGTGCCGGGCTCGGTCAAATCCTTGTACGTGCTGGGAACCCCATCGCGGATCAGCAGCCCGGTTCCGAACCAGCCTGACTCGTGGGCAGTCCCCGCAGCGGCGGTCCGCGCCGTGCTGGACCGTTACATCGTGCTTGGGCGAGAGGGCGCGCTGCCGCCGAATCCGACCTTTGGACAGGCGGTCGCCGCGGCGAGCGCCCATCTACCGACGCACGTCCGGCTCGGCGGACGAGCCCTGACGGAGGACAAGGCCCGCCAAATGCTGGCGATCCTCCAAGGAGTCGCTCCGGTGGAGTTTGGCGTCCGAGGCAAACTGATCGGTCAACGCGATGTGGGCGGGACAGAGCTGAGCATCGCCTTCGGAAGTGGCTCGATGACGTTCCGCTACGTCCAACCGGGGATCGTGGCACCGTTTGGGCTCCTCATGGATACGGCGCGCACGAACAACTGGCAGTACACAACGCTGCTCGACCCACCAGGCTACGCGCAGATCGCATACACGCTGCCCGCCGAGTTCGACGCGCTAATGGCTGACCTCGGTCTGCCCGGCACAGCGACCGCCGGCATCGCGAGCACTCGGGTCGTGCCGTTGCTCGAGGCGCAACAGCACAATGTCGGCGATGTAGCTCGTGTGGTGGTGCACGGCAAAGACGGACAACAGAAGGAGATCTCTCCCACTCTCTTCGAAGGCATCTGCAGGTGTGGCGGCCCATCGCCGGTCGAGCCGTTCGCCGGCGATCCACTAATCGTCGAGGAACAATACGAGGGGGCAGAGCCTTTTCCGGAAGCGGTTCGTCCTGCCAGCTACCTCTACTATCCCGGCGATGCGTCAGGCTCCGGTCGTGGCGTACTCGTGCAGACTCAGGTCGCCGCCGTACTCAACGGCACTCTTGGGAGCATCGACGCACCTTTCTACGTCTCCTCCGACCTCGATCAGGTCTTGCGAGAGATCACGGCGTCGCCTCCGTCGGCGGTTCAGACGCGACGCTCATCACGGAGAGCTTTCGCAACCGCAGCCGCCAGCGCCCTGGCTATGGGTGTGCTCCTAGCCGCTGGGAGCGTCGCAGCATCACGCGCCAAGCGCAGCAGCCTCTCGACCCATCACTAAGAACCGATGGTGTGGACTCTCTGGATCAGGCTGGGCGCGAGCGAAGACAGGTGCATCGTGGAGGTGGTACCGCCGGCCTATTGCCCTGGCCCGGCCGTCACCGGCGCGTCGTCCGCGAACGGCCCAACGAACAGCTCCGGTCGCGGCGGATTCTGCGGGCTTGCGCCTTCGCCGCAGCCACCGTGGCCGCCGTGCAGCGCCGTGAACACCAGCCGATCGCCGACGAACATCGCACCGTGGTTCGGATCCCACGCCGGCGTTACCGTCGTGTGGGCGATCAGCTTCGTCTCGCCCGTCGCCAGATCGTACGATCGGAAGTCGCTCCCGTCGAACAGGATCGCTGTGTTTGGGTCGAAGGGCGTCGGCCGCGCGTAGACGTCGAAGATCCTGAGGCTCTTGGCATCGAGGTCGATGAGCGCTTCCCCGAATCCGTATGACTCCGTGAGCAGGCGGTGTGTTCCGGCAACCCATCCCAGCGGGCACACGCCGCCCCTGATGCGGTATTCGGTCAGGCCTCTGCCGCTGTCGATGACGTCCACGCGATCGAGCGGCCCGTACGCGTCGGAGACGCGTGGCTGGTCCAACACCTGTGCGTAGAGCAGGCTCGCGTCCGCCGACCAGGCGCCCGGCGCGCCCGTCGGGCGCTTCGACCACAGCAGACGCCCGTCCCGGTCGAGCATCCGCAGCTCGCCCTGCCCGTCGGAGGCCTGCTTCCAGGAGAGCAGGCGCGCACCGTCCGGCGACCAGACGCCTCCGCCGTCCAGCGGGGTCATGCGTCCACTGGTCGCGTCAACGAGGAACGTGCTCACGATGCTGCCGGCTGCCGGCGGCGTAGACATCGTCAGCACGAGCCGGCCGCCGTCGGCACTCCACTCGGCATAGGCGTACGCCACGTCGATGCCCGCCGTCGAGGCGATCGCGCGCAGCGCTCCAGTCGAGCCGACGCTCGCCAGCGCGAGACTGTCCGCGGTCGCGCCGAGCAGCGTCTTGCCGTCGGGCGAGATGCTCGCGAACGGACCGGTGAACGCCGCCAGCCGCGTTCGCTGGCCGCTCTTTGTATCGAGCAGGTACCAGGTATTATCCGTAGCGCCGCCGCACGGAACGGGGCCGGAGTTCACTTTCGGCTCCATGCAGGTGTAGACGACCTTCCCGGCGTCCGCCGAGAACCCGCCCACTGTGAAGCTGAACGGCATAGGACCGGCATCTTGGAACGCAGCCGCAGGCACCAGCCATGCCTCAGCCGCACCGGTCACGGGGTCGAGGAAGAAGATCCCGGCCTGCCCGTCCGCGCTGATCGTTTCGCCCGGCGCGAAGATCTCGTGCCGGGGCATGGGCGCCTCGACGACGGAAGCTGTCGGCGTCGCTGCCGGTGGGGTCGGTGTAATTGGTTTTGTGGCAGACCCGCCGCATCCGGCGATCAACGCCACCCCTGCCATGACCGGGAAGATGGAGCGTCTCACCACGCCGTGATCATACGCCTGGTGGTCAAGCACACATCATTCTGCGATGGTGCGCGTTCGATCGCTTGATCGACGGTTCGCTTAACGGACCGACATCTCGTCAGACCGGCGCGGGAACAAGCGGCGTCTTCCCTTCGGTTTCAGCTGGTCGGAACCGTAAGCGCGCCTGCGAAGACCTGCCATGCCAGCAGCGACTTGGCGGTCAGGCTGAGCACGATGTAGCCATACTCGCCGAACAGGTACTCGCGCCAGGGGCCCATGCGCCGATACTGCAGCCACATGTTGAGCGCGAACAAGCCGTACCAGACGAAGAGGGAGAAGAAGATCGCGTAGACGAACGCGGGCGGATTTCCGGGGCCCGTGCCCGGCGACCACAGGTAGAGCGCGATGACGGCCCACGGTATGGCCCCGGCCATGCAGCCGAAGACGAACGGCGTCCAGTTCACCGTTTCGCCCGGCTCGTTGTGGATTTCCATGAGGAGCCCGAACAGCAACATCGTCGCGTTCAGCGAGAAGATGAGGATCAGGCTGCCGAGGTCATACATGCCGGGGAGCATGGCGATGACTGCGATCATGAGTGACGCGCTCAGCGCGTACTCCCACCAGCGCACGTAGTTGATCGAGCGTCGAAGATTGCCGACGTACCAGCGGTTCACGCCAGGCAGCGCCACGAGTGCGTGCGCGAACGCGGAGATGAACAGGAACAACGCGACGAGCGGCGCCAGCTGCAGATCAGTGATGTCCCGCGTTGCCGTTGCGAGCGCCTGGCGCTCGTCATCGAACCGCAGGAATGACGTGCGGACGGGAACCGTCGCCTCGTTGCTGAGCAGTAGAATGGCGACACCCTGACCTGTGTGCAGGAGCGCCATCAGGATATTGAAGAGGCGAAGCCGGGACCACCCGCGATCGTTCATTCCTGCACCCCACTCAATATGGCTAATCGCGTGGCCGCTGTGATCGGTCACGTTCGAGGAAAAGCGCGCCCATGCGCTCCGTCAATTCAAGTGTCGCGCCCGCTCCGCCGATCACCACGCCGATCACTTCATCGCACGCCATCGCATCAGTCTTAATTTCTCTTGGAAAGGAATGATGATACGGCCAACGGGTGGCAAGGTCACCTGCCCAAATGACACGCGCGGATCGGGGACCTGGTGGGCTCGACCAAGACTGCACCATTGTGCCATCGTGCATGTTCGAATGCGGAGGGCGACCGCACGCCCCCGAAGCGTTGCTTCGCTCGTATTCCCGCCGCCGAACCGCCCCGACTCCCCGGACTGAGCCCGACGACCGGCGGCTGCAATCAGTTCAGGGCTGCGCCGGAAAAGATTAGTTTGACAAACCTAAAGTAGTAGCCGCATAATCGCCACCTACCTCGAAATCTGCGCCGGTGCGCATGGGCAAGCGTGAGGGCGGCAGATGAAGTGGCGTACGTTCTTCCCCGTCATCTCCGGTTCGTTCGTCGCGCTGAGCGCGCTCGTGCTTGCGGTAGCGGTCTTGGCGTCGCCTGCGGCGGCCGCGCCGGGCGACACGATTGCTGACAGGGTCCTCGGCCAGCTGGGCAGCTTCACGACGCAGGGCTGCAACAACGGCGGCGTCACGGCCACGTCGCTGTGCGATCCCTCGGGGGTCGCGGTGGACAGCAACGGCAACGTGTACGTCGCGGACATGTGGAACAACCGCGTGCTCGAGTACGACAATCCGCTGGGCAGTCTGCGGCAGCTGCGACGCCACGGCGGACCGGGTGTTCGGCCAGCGGGGCAGCATGACCTCCCGTGTCTGCAACCTCGGGCGGCATCTCGGCGACGAGCCTCTGCATGCCGGTGGACGTCGCGGTTGACAACGCCAACAACCTGTACGTCGTCGACTTCTACAACAACCGCGTGCTCGAGTACCTCACGCCGCTCACGTCGCAGACGGCGGGGCGGGTGTTCGGGCAGGCCGGGAGCTTCACGACCGGGACCTATACGACGACCCCAACGGCCAACACGTTGACCAATCCGATCTCGGTGGCCGTTGACAGCGCCGGTGACGTCTACATAGGTGACCGGGGGATGCACCGCATCCTTGAGTACGACCCCCCGAACTCGAACACGACGGCGAACCGCGTGTTCGGTCAGCTCGGGAGCTTGACGACGGGAACCTTCAACAACGGCGGCATCGGCGCCGACAGCCTGGGCGACTTCAACGGCATCGGCGTCGACGCGGCTGGGAACCTCTACGTCGCCGACCTCAATAACTCCCGCGTGCTGAAGTACAACACGCCGATGTCGTCTGATACGACGGCGGATATGGTGTTCGGTCAGCTCGGCAGCTTCACGAGCGCGGTGCCAAACCTCGGAGGCGTGACCGCGGACAGCCTGGAATCGCCGACGGACGTCGGCGTTGACTCAGCCGGAAACGTCTACATCACCGATACCGGGACGGAGCGCACGCTTGAGTACGACAACCCGGTCGGCCTCGGCACCTCGGCCGATGTCGTATTCGGCCAGGGAAACAACCTTACGTCGTTCGGCAACAACAGCGGCGGCCTCAGTGCGAGCAGCCAGGCCGATCCGTGGGCAATCGCATTCGACCACGCCTGCAACTTCTGGACGGTCGACTACGGGAACAACCGCGTGCTGGAGTACGACCAGCCGCCACATGCCTGCGTGGTCGCGGGCAGCCCCACGCCAACCCAGACGATCTGCCCCGCCTCGGTTTGCACGCCCATGCCGACGATCACTGATACGCCAACGCCCACGGCCACACTGACATGCACGCCGAACCCGATCCAATCCTGCGCCACGGCGACACCCTGCAGTTTGCCACCCTGCGCAACTGACACGCCGACGGCAACGCCCACGTGTACACCGGGCACGCCCGGGTGCGACAACCCGACAGCGACGCCGACCTGTGATCCGGCCATCTCACCCGGATGCGACAATCCGACGTCGACCTCGACGCCCTGCCCTGTTCCTCCGGGCTGCGACACCCCGACCTTCACGCCCACGAACACGGCAACGGCGACCGCCACCAGGACGCCAATCGTCACGGCAACTGTCATTGCCACGACGGGGGGCACCATCTCAATATCCGGAGGGTGGCCGTCGGTGTCGTTCGCGAACGGAGCGCTGAGCGCCGATACCCTGATTACAATGGAAGAGCTCGCACTGGCAGACGCGCCGCTAGCACCGCCCGGGCATCAGCTGTTGTCTATCATTGATCTCAGCCCGGGCGGCATCCAGTTCTATCCGGCGCAGGTAACCATGACGCTGCCGTACACCGATCCGCAGCTCGGCGGAGCGAACCCGGCAATGCTCGGTATCTGGACGTATCAGAACGGATCGTGGCGGCCGCTGGGCGGCACGATCGACACAGTGAACAAGACGGTCAGCGTGCCGGTACCGCACTTCTCGGCGTATGCGTTGATGGCACCGCTCACGCTCGTGTCGGTCGGAGGCGTCGCAGAGGAGCCGTCGTTAGGTGCATCGCCGGCTTTGGAGGCGCGCAAGACATCGCATACCGTAGCGCTCTTGGCCACGGCGATGTTGGCGATTAGCTCCGCGTCCGTGGCGACCGCTTCGTGGTGGGCGTTGCGACGCCGTCGGCGTTAGCCGGGCCGTCGGCGTTAGCCGGGCCGTCGGGCCGCGCGACACAAACCGGGGGTGTCGCGGAGACACGCGAGGACCGACGGGTTCGCCTCCGGCGGTCTCAGCAGCGAGCGATTACCGATGCCTCGCCGGACACGGTGTCCCCATGGTGCAGGCTCCAGCTGTACAGGCTTCTCAACAGAGCATACAATCGCGGCCATGCCGCGTGAGTGATCGCTGCTGCCTGCGACTCTCAGCGACGTTTTGCGCAGCTTTGCCGAGGATATGGTTGTGACTTCCCCGCTTCGCCGTGAGACTGGAGCGCGCGCTAGGAGTGGATGCCATGAGCGACATTTGCATCGTCAAGCCGAATCAGCGGGACGCCGGAACCGCGCAGACGCCGGGCATGGAGCGGTCTGCGGGGGTCTCCCCTGGCACGTGCGGCGCGGCCGGCATCTGGATGGGCGAGGTCACGACCGCGCCGGGCTTCCGCTCGGGCGCACACCATCACGGCGAAGTCGAGAGCGCCATCTACGTGACGGAAGGTACGATCCGCATGCGCTGGGGGGACCACTTGGAGCACAGCGTCGAGGCGTCGCGGGGCGACTTCGTCTTCGTACCAGGGCAACTGGTGCATCAGGAGATGAACGCGTCCACGACTGAGCGTGCTGTGGTGATCGTGGCGCGCGGCGGGCAGGACAACATCGTCGTGAACGTCGAAGTTCCGGAAGCAAACGAGAGCTGAGGCACCGCCCAGGCAATTCGCAACAAGGCGAGCTTCGTGCGCGATATCAACAAGAACGGCTTGACCGCGCCCTATTCCCCGACCCTGGCGTGACGGACGCTAAAGTTCTATGCGCCGCGAGGTCAGCGCACACCCTTCCTCCGTTCCAGTTCGTCCACCTCGCCAGAAACCCAATTCGCACGATTCCACGACGCCGCTCGGATGCCCCGCCCAAGCGTCATCCCCAATGGGGCCGTATGGGGCCTGCAACGGTGGCATTTTCTCTCGGTGGAATGGACCGCCGGGAGCGCGCGTCGGCCGAGGCTGTGCTGAAGCTACGTCGTGAGACGTTTGAACGCCATGACGTCGCGATCCGGCTTTGTCTTGCGGGCAGGCGCCCGCAGGGCGAGGCTGTCCATGACGAACGCCCAAGAGACGTCCTCGCTTAAGATGGCGCCATCGCTATGACTTCATCGTGCGCGATGCCGATGCGACGCTCGCTTTGCGGGCCGCGTCCTGACGACTGTTGGCCGCATCGCTGCGCGCCGATCATGTTCTCAGGCGAGGTGCTTATTCCGCGCCCAGCGGGCCCGGTCGGGTGGTTCCCGCGAGCGGTCCGTGAGCATACCCTGATCGTGTCCGGACACGCGCCGCCAGCCGATCCGGACCGGCCAGAGGCAAGCTCCATGCCACACAACGAGCCCCCGTTGTCGCTCAAGGCGTATCCGGCGCAGAGGTTCGACGTGGACACACTCGACCGCGTCGTGCTCCTCGCCGCGGCGAGCGACGGCGTACTCAGCGCGTACCTCGACATCGAACCGTCCGAAACGCAACGAGAAGGATTCGAGGCGGCGCTGCTCGATCTGTGGAAGCCGCTGCGAGCGGCACTGAAGGACACGGAGCCGGCCGGTCGTCTGGAGGAGGAGATCGACCGCGTCAACACCTACGTCCGCAGCTGGGACGAGCCGCCGGGACGCTCCGTCGCGATCTTCAGCTCTGCGCCCGGCGACGTCTTCGTGCCCGTGGCCCTCGACGTGCCGGTGCTCGCCGGCGCGCGCTTCGGCCCACGCGCGTATGTGCTGCCCCTGATCGCCGCATTGGACGAGCACGAGCGCTACTGTGTCGCGCTCGTGGACAGGGAGCGCGCTCGTCTGCTCACCGTGTGGATGGGGCATGTGGAGCAGAGAATCGAGTTCGAGGATACGCTCCCGGGCCGTGTCACGCGCGGCGGCGGCTGGTCGGCGGGCGCGGAGCGAGGCACCGGCCGGGACGCCTCACGGATGGGCCCCGGGCGCGTCCACAGCTCGCAGGGCGGGTACGCGCGTCACATCGACTATCACGTGCATCTGCATCTCCAGCGTGTCGTTGCTGAGTTGTGGCGGCTGAGCCGGCTTGCTGCCGTCGGTCGGATCGTCATCGGCGGCCCGCCGGAAGCGGTGTCAGCGATGCGCCACATGCTGCCGCGCTCGCTCGCGGAGCGCGTCGCGGGGGAGTTCGCGGGCGAGTTGTTCGCGTCCGACGCCGAAATCCTCGACCGTGTCCGGGGCATCAAGGAGCAGGCCGAGCGGGCGCACGAGACAGCGCTGGTGAAGGAGATTCTGGAGCGCGTGCCGAAAGCGGAGCTTGCGGTCGCTGGCTGGGACGACACGCTGACAGCTCTCTGTGACGGCCGCGCGCACGAGCTTGTGCTGATCGAGGGTGAGACCATCGCGGGATACGCCTGTCCCGAAGGGCATTTCGCCGTGATCGAGCACATCGACCGCTGCCCGTACTGCGACGAGCCCGTCTGGCAGATTGATGATCTTGCCGCTTGGGCGCTGCGCTGTGCATTTGCGACGGATGCCACCGTGGAGTTCGTTCGCGGTGAGGCCGCGGCAGCGCTGCGCCCTCACGGCGCGGGTGCGATCCTCCGGTACTAGGAGATGAATTCGACGCAGCGTCCGTGTAGCCGTGATTGAGAGCCGGGCGGGGATCGAGGCGCGAGCGTGACCACCACGATGACCCTGGGAGTGTTGCTGCACGACGCCGCCGAAAGACTGCGCCGCGCCGGCATCGACGACACGGATCTCGAGGCGGACGTACTGCTGCGGCACGCGCTCGGCATGGATGACGACCGTGCGCACCTGTTCGCGCAGCTCCGCGAGCCCGTCGATGCGGCGGCAGCCGTCCGCTTCAGTGACCTCGTGTGGCGGCGTCTCGCGCATGAGCCAACCGCATACCTAGTCGGCGTGCGCGAGTTCTTCGGATTGAAGCTCGCGTGCTCGCCAGAAGCGCTCATCCCGCGCCCGGAGACGGAACTGCTCGTGGAGATCGCCCTCGACTGGCTGGCGCGCCGGACATTGCCATCGATCCCGCTCATCGTTGACGTCGGCACCGGCAACGGCGCACTGGCGATCGCGCTCGCCGTCCACTGTCCGTCCGCGAGGGTGATCGCCATCGACACATCGCCCGGAGCGCTGCGGCTCGCTAGGCAAAACGCCGTGAGCCAGGGCGTCGACGCACGCGTGCAGTTCGTCCGCGGCGACCTATTGGCCCTGCTACGCGTGCCGGCTGACCTCGTGGTGGCGAACCTTCCGTACGTCAGCGAGCCCGACTGGGAGGCCCTGCCTCCGGAGATCCGGGAGCATGAGCCGCGCTCGGCGCTCGTCGGGGGACGCGCCGGGACCGAGACGATCGCGCGGCTGCTGACGCAGGCGCCTGCGCACCTGGCCCCGCGTTCGTTGCTCCTCTGCGAGTGCGGCGATCTCCAGGCCGAGGCGCTGCGCGCCGACGCGACACGCGCGTTCCCAAGCGCGCGCATCGAGGTGCGGCAGGATCTGGCCGGCCTCGATCGCGTCCTCCGCGTCGAGCCGTAACGCGGCGCGATGGAACGCCCAATCACACTCGCGTTAGCCGGCGACGTCATGCTCGGCAGGATGGTGAACGCCACCATCGCGACGCGAGGGTTCGCGTACCCGTGGGGCGACATCGTCCGAACCGCCCGCGATCGAGCTGATCTGTTTCTGATCAACCTGGAGTGCGCGCTCACAGCGAGCACCGGCCGCTGGTTCGATGGCCGCGAGAAGGAGTTCTACTTCCGCGCCGAACCGTCGGTCGTCGAGACGCTGAAGCTCGGCCGCGTCGACTTCGTCTCGCTCGCCAACAACCACGCCGGCGACTACGGAGACGCGGGGCTGCTGGAGACGGTGCGCGTGCTCGGTGAGGCGAGCATCGCCCATGCCGGCGCCGGCGTCACGCACGAGGCGGCCGCCGCACCCGCATATCTGGCCTGCGGCGGCGCGCGTGTCGGCATCGTCGCGTTCGCGGACCATCCGCACGAATGGGAGGCCACCGAGGAATCGCCCGGAATCAACATCACCAGCGTAGGGCCCCTGAGGGCGGACGTGCGTGACGCCGTCGCGGACGCGCGCGGACATGCCGACGTCGTCATCTTCTCGATCCACTGGGGGCCGAACATGCGGGCCCGGCCGAGCGGCGCCTTCCGGGAGTTCGCGCGGTACGTGATCGACGCCGGTGCGGATGTCTTCTGGGGCCACAGCGCGCACGTGGTACAGGGCGTCGAGTACTGGCACGGCGGCGTCGTTCTGTACGACACCGGCGACTTCATCGATGACTACGCGATCGACGGGAGCTTGCGGAACGACCTCTCGGCGCTCTTCTTCGTGCGTATCGCCACGGGCATGAAGGACGTCGAGTTGCTGCCCGTCCAGATCGACAACATGCAGGTAAGTGTGGCACGCGGGGCCGCGCGCGAATGGTTTGTCCGCCGTATCACGGCACTCTGCGCCGAGATGGGCACCGAAATTGTGGCAGGCGTAAGCCCGGACACCATCGCCGTCAGGCGGGCGGTCTAGGGCGGAGTATTGACTGGCTGTGCCCCGACGATCACCCTTCAAGGAGGTGCGCGGTGATGCGGGCGATCGACGTCCAGAACGCGATCCCCCCGCGGTGGGCACTCCAACCTGCAGCTCCGGCCGGCGGATGCGATCGCTGCGCACGCGGCATCGCGGCGACGATTCGCACCGCCTGGCGCCGCTCGTGCGACTTCGTGCGCACACGGCCACAGGAGCCCGAACCATGGACACGACATTCGCCTCGGAAGAGCACGATGTCGTCGTGGAGATCCCGGCCGATGAGGTGACGCTCAACGGCAACCTCAACATCCCGCCAGGGGCACGCGGCCTCGTCCTGTTCGCGCACGGCAGCGGCAGCAGCCGCCACAGTCCTCGCAACCGCTACGTTGCCAGCGAGCTGCGCGCGGGCGGCCTCGCCACGCTGCTCATGGACCTCCTGACGCCCGCCGAGGAGGAGATCGATCTGCGGACGGGAGGGCTGCGCTTCGACATCAGCCTGCTCGCGAAGCGCCTCGCCGCCGCGGCGGACTGGCTGGGCCAGCACGCCGACACGCAACACCTGAAGGTCGGGTATTTCGGTGCCAGCACCGGGGCCGGCGCGGCGCTCGTCGCGGCGGCGGAGAAGCCCGCCGCCGTCGGTGCCGTCGTGTCGCGCGGCGGCCGTCCCGATCTCGCGCGCTCGGCGCTCGCGCGCGTGCGGGCGCCAACATTGCTCATCGTCGGCGGCGACGACCTGCCCGTCATCGCGATGAACCGCGAAGCCTTCGCCGCGCTTCGCGTTGAGAAGAAGTTGGAGATCGTCCCCGGCGCGACGCATCTCTTCGAGGAGCCCGGGACGCTTGAACACGTCGCGCGTTCCGCACGCCAATGGTTCGAACGCCATCTTACGCCCGCCGGCCAACAAGCAGCGCTCGACGACGAGCGGGCGGGCAGGTGATGGGCGCGACCGCGCCGCCGCGAAGATGCAGATCGACACGTCGCCGCGCGGTGAGCACAACACGAAGATGCCCCGGCGCTGCCGAGGCTTTCAAACCACAGGAGGACACGCCATGGTTGCCGCCGCCGAAACACGCGTGATCGCCGCGCTCAAGCACGCCCAGGCGAACGCCATCGCCCTGTACCTGAACGCCAAGCGCTACCACTGGTTCATGTACGGGCCGTTGTTCCGCGACCTGCATCTCTTCTTCGATGAGCTGGCCAACGACGCGCTCGCCGAGTTCGATCCGCTCGCCGAGCGGCTCCGCATGCTCGGCGGCGAACCGCTCTCGACGCCGCGCGAGATCGAAGCCTGGGCGACCGTCGCGATCGCCGACGGCAAGCCCAGCCCGCGCGCCATGCTCGAGGAGGTGCAGGCCAACGAACGGATCGTGGTGGCGGAGCTTCGCGACGCCGCTCGACTTGCCGACGAGGAACTGGACCCGGGTACGAACGATCTGCTGGCCACGCTCGTGCAGACCCACGAGAAGCACGCCTGGTTCATCGGGGAGCTCCTGCGCAAGAACGATGGACTCGTGGCCTAGATCCATCATGCCTGCCGCGAGCTCGCGCGAGGACGAACCACAGGTCAGGCGCTGGCGCAGCGCCGAATGAGAAGCGGCCGAGTCGGAGGAGGTTCATTCTGAACGTGTTTGTCGGTGGCCATCTGTTCGCGGATCGCGCCGACGCCGGCCGGCGGCTCACCGTCTTGCTCGAGCCGTTCCGCGCCCAACGTCCGCTGATCCTCGGCATCCCGCGCGGCGGCGTGCCCGTCGCGGCCGAAGTGGCGCGGTTGCTCGACGCCGAGCTCGATATCGTCGTGGCGCGCAAGCTCGGCGCCCCGGGTTTTCCCGAGCTGGCGATCGGCGCCGTAACCGCGAACGGCGGCCGCTACCTGAACGACGCAGTCATCCGCGAACTCGGCGTGTCGCCGTCATACATCGAAGCGGTGACCGCCGCGCAGCGCGCTGAGGCGGAACGCCGTGAGACGCGTTTCCGTGACGGCCGCCCGCCGCCAGTGGTTGCCGGACGCGTCGTCATCGTGGTCGACGACGGCCTGGCAACGGGCGCGACCATGCGCGCTTCCGTCAGATCGGTTCGTCAGGGCGGGCCGGCGGTGCTCGTGGCCGCGGTACCGGTCGGAGCGCCACAGTCCTGCGCCGCGTTGCGGGACGAGGTGGACGCGCTCGTGTGTCTGTACGAGCCGGAGGACTTCTGGGCGGTCGGCTTCTACTACCGGCACTTCGAGCCGACCGAGGACGACCAGGCACGCGAGTTGTTGAGAGACGCGCAGCAGCGCGTCCTGGCCAACGGGCCCGCGGTCTAGCGGGGCACGATGGATCTGCAGCTACTCGCCGGCAGCGCGCACCCCGCCCTCGCGGCGGCAATGGCCGGCGCACTCGGGGTACCGCTCAGCGCGTGCGATCTGGGTCGCTTTCCCGACGACGAAAGTCGCGTCCAACTGTGCGAAACCGCCCGCGGAAGCGACGTCTACATCCTGCAGACGACGTCGCCTCCGGCGGACCGCCACCTGTTTGAGCTGATGTTGATCGCGGACGCGGTGCACCGGGCGGGCGCCGCGCGCATTACCGCTGTCGTGCCGTACCTCGGCTACGCGCGGCAGGACCGGCGAACAGCGGGACGCGAACCAGTGGCGGTGCGTGTCGTGGCGAACGCCCTCAGCACAAGCAGCATCGACAGGCTCGTGACCGTCGACGTGCATACACCCGCCATCGAGGGATTCTTCTCCATGCCGGTGGAATCGCTGACCGCCCTGCCGCGCCTCGCGGAGGCGCTGCAGGCATCTGTCGACGCGGATAGCGTGATCGTGGCGCCCGACCTGGGCGCGGCGAAACTGGCCGAGCGTTACGCGCGGGCGCTGCCGTCGTCGCCGCCGGTGGCGATGGTCCACAAAACGCGCATCAGCGGCTCTGAGGTGCGCGTCACGCGCGTGACCGGCGATGTCCAGCACCGTGCCCCGGTCATCGTCGACGACATGATCACCACCGGCGCCACGATCGAAGCCGCGGTCGATGCGCTGCTCGCGGCGGGGAGCCTGCCGCGGATCACGGTGGTAGCGTCGCACGGACTGTTCGTTGACCCCGCGCTCGCGCGCCTGCGACAGCTGCCCATCCAGCGCATCATTGTCACGGACAGCGTGCCTTTGCCCGACGCCCTCGCGCTTGCGATCGAGCGCGTCAGCATCGGCCCGTTGCTGGCGGAAACCATCAAGCGGCTCCATTCGGACGAGTCGCTCGACGGTCTCATCCTGCATCGGTGATGATGTTCGCTCAGGCGACGTTGGACAGCCATCGCCAGCACAATGGGGTGGTGCGCTAGCACTATGAGGTGATCGTGCGCGTCGGGCCACGCCCGGCGCTAACGGGCAGTTTGATCTGCTGAGTGCCTCACGCTGGAAACACGCCATCCGGATCTGCCCTGAATTCCTGTAGGTGCCCGCATTTGTCGCACCGTAGGAACGTCCAATAGGACTCCTTTGGCTTGCCGCGAACCAGGTCCCAGGTGCCGCCTCTGGCAATGACTCAAGATAAGCTTGAAGCCCGACTCAAGCCACACGTTGCGAGCTACCTAAGCGAAGGTGGATTCGATCTCGTCTTCCCATCGCCCGAAGAATCTCGGACAGTCGGAAGAGGTGAGTTCCCTATCGAGGTGATCGATCCAGCTGGCCAGCGGGCCAAGCGCCCTGTGGACGTACTCGGAGCCCGATGGCGAAGTCAGCGCGACATCGAGGTGTCCGCCGTCGAGTTGAAGGATACGCGGTGGGCCGTCTACGACGGGTTAGGACAGGCCATCCAATACCAGACCGTTTGTGATGTCGTCAGCGTCGGTAGTCCGCAGACGGTCGACGGAGATCCAGTCGTTCGCGCAACTCTCGCCGAGTTGGGTCTGGGATACATTCAGGTCGACGAAGCCGCCCGTCGGGCATTCAGCACCGTCCCCGCCGTGGCACGGAGGTCTTCGCGCTTTCAACCCGAGGAGCAGGCACGCCGAGTCGCCTGCCGCCTTGCGCCCGGGCTTGCCTTCCTGGAGGTCAGCACCAGCTAGCGAGTTCGGTACGGATTCAGCGGGGGCAAGACTCTGGCGGCGTGGTACGCCGAGGACGTGTATCGGAATCTGCAATGGAACTGCTGGCACCGCTGCTCCGACAACCCGGCGGAAGACGTCACCGGAGCCGGAATTAACGTCGAGATCAAGGCCGATGTTGAGGCGATCGTCGCTGGTATCGATCGCTCTGCCCTAGCGAAAGCCATGCGGCAGTTGCCGAGTCATTACTCGCTCGACGTCGAGTACTGTCACGTGCCGTCGAATCCGAACATACCCAATGAGCGCGCCGTGCGCGGTTCGGCGGCATCTCCCTCCGTCGTACGCTCCGCGTTGGAGGCGGCGACGAAGGCCCCAAAGGGGCACCGCCCGCAGATCTCGATCCAACACGAGTTGGACCGAGCCAAATGGCTAAGGTTTGCTCGGTCCGACTACGTCGATTGGCTGCGTGCCACGCGCGACGCGCTGTCTCCCGTCCTCGAGCTCATGCGCGAAAGCTATGGCCCGTAGCGGGTAGAACGCTCCCTAGAACCCAGGCACCCCGCGAGCACCGGCAAAGTCAGACGGGGCTAACCTGACAGCAACCGTGACAGCAACCCGGGCGGACGAGGTCGGACGAGTGCGCATAGATATGGAAAGCACTCGCAGATTTCTGATCGTGTGAGGACGGTTGCGGACGGCCGCGTACGGAACGACGCGAACTGCAGAACCGTGTATCGGTGGTTCGAATCCACCCCCTGGGACCATGTTCGTGAAATCGAAATCGGCGCTCTCGAGCGCCGATTCTTGCTGTGTGTGCGTTGCCGGCGGCAACCGTGGCTGGCTGAGGGTTCAGCAGCTTCGTACGCGAACATCCGCGCACGCGGGCGCTCCGCCCGAGGCCGCTTGACAATGCGCGAGATGCGGTCCTACGCTCCGATCACCTGGCATCGACGGACATGCCGCCGCCCAGAGCGCCGCAGGCGTCCGCGGGTTTCCCGGGCGCCTACCGAAAGTTGAGCCTTTCCGTTGTTAGCCCGCCCAGCCGCTGATACGCTCGTCGCAGTCCACTTCGGGTTCGTCATGTTCGTGGTGCTGGGCGGATTTCTCGCCTGGCGCTGGCGTTCGCTCGTATGGGCGCACGCGCCTGTCGTGCTCTATGGCGCGCTGATCGAGTTCGTCGGCTGGACCTGCCCGCTGACGCCGCTGGAGAACCACTTTCGACGGCTGGCCGGCGAGTCCGGCTACCAGGGTGGCTTCATCGAGCACTACCTCATCCCGCTGCTCTACCCCGTCGACTACACCATGGGCTTACGCGTCACGCTGGGACTGCTGGTGGTCGCGCTCAACGTCGTAGCGTACGGCGTGCTCTTCCGGCCCCGCCCGGGTCTCGCCGGAGGGCGGCTTCTCGGCGGTAGGAGCTGAAGCCAGATCGCCAGGACGGCAGCTCTCGCAACTGGCGAATAGGGGGTCGCTAGGCGTCTGGTTCTCCGCAGATTGGATGAACGCGACACTTCCTCACTCTGCATTCACGCACGGAACCGCGATGCAGCTGGCCACAGACACCGCACTTGTTCACTCCAACGATGCGGCTCGCCGCAACATCCCAGCCCAGGGTGCTCTGCGCGGCCTGCAGGCCGGCCTCGGTCGTCACGAGCTCCCAGGCGTGGCGGTGCGGGAGCCGGAGCGAGGCATCCTCGCCCGGCCTGGCCTCGACAAGCGTCAGTCCGGGGCGTCCAAACATTTGATCAGCGTTCTCGTTCATCATCGGTAGTGACTGTGCGAATCGGTCGGGAACGACTCGGCGTTGATCGGTCCGGCTCGGAGCAGACGGAGTTCCTGCCACTTCAAGCTCGTCTGGGCCTCGAGAGGCCTGATCTCACCGCCATTCGGATGGCGCGCGGCCCGAAGGGCGCGAATGCGGTCCGACAACGCACCCAGTTCAGCGAGCAAACGTCGTTCGGCCGTGGGAACGATGGACATGCGAGAACCTCCTGACGTCCGGGTACATTGCAGACGCAGATCACGAAAGACTCAGAGCGGCGGAGGAGAGTTCCTCCGCCGCCCGTCGATGCGTCGATCGCCCCGAAGCTCCTGTCGCAGCCGACCTAGACTGCGACGCGGACGTTGAGCGCACGGCTCTTGCGCGGGTCGCGGTCGTCCGCGCCCTTCTCGAATTCGACTGTCTGTCCTTCTTGAAGGGAGTCGAAGATGCCGCCCTGCACGGCGGAAGTGTGGAAGAAGAGGTCTTCCGACTCGCCCTCCGGCCGGATGAAGCCGAAGCCCCGATCCTTCGCGAGCCGCTTGATTTGTCCGGTTGCCATGTATGTCTCCAATCGTCGCGGGTGTGCTCGCTGATCGGGCGGTAAGGTTGCCCGGCGAACCACGACGTTTCTGCGTGGTATTCCTGCACAAGCACGATGCTTGGCACCTCGAGTCGATGAAGTCCTCGAGTGCGTCGGAATTAACCGCGGCGAACAGGAGACTGCGACGAGGAAGGTAGCCTGATCATACCAGATCGCGGCGGCCGCTGCGTTCCGACCCCTTGTTCAACAGCCGTGTATCGGTGGTTCGAGTCCAACCTGGGGCCACTCTCGGATTCTGATATAGCTCGTTTCCGCTGCTGTACACCTCGTCTGTCTTTCCTCTGGTGGGGACCGGCTGCATGGCCGATCGACGCTTCGGGGGCTCGCACGGATCAGCCGCAGGATGACGCGCG
This sequence comes from uncultured Chloroflexia bacterium, assembly GCA_963840385.1. Lineage (GTDB taxonomy): Bacteria > Chloroflexota > Dehalococcoidia > DSTF01 > JACRBR01 > CAYJMJ01. The sequence goes on from CAWIYS010000009.1 coordinate 204,800, forward strand.
AGCGCGTCTCGGCCGCATGATGATGTGGCCGAGTAGGTATCTGCCGGTGCTGCGATCATGATGTACGCTAGGCACATCATGATCGCAGCCGGTGAACCGCAGGCACGCATCCAGCAGGACATCGAAGCGCTCTGCCAATTCGAGCGCGGCTCGGCGTCCGACGGAGAGCGCGACGCAGCGCAGTGGGTGGCTTCCCGCTTTGCGGAGACGGGCCTGAAGCCCGAGCGCGAGAGCTTCAGCTTCTGCCCCGAATACTGGAACGTCTGGGGGGCTCACATGCTCGGCGCGATCGGTGCATGGCAGCTGCTGGGCCGCGGCGGCCGGCGGCAGCGCCTGCTCGGAGCGGCGACGACGGCCTTCCTGGCCGCTTCCTTCTGGGGTGATGCGTCGGCTCGCTTCTACTGGCTCCGCCGGCTCTTCCCCGCACGGCCGTCGGTCAACATCCTGGCGCGGCTGCCCAACCCACGCGCGAAACGCGTGCTGGTGATCGCCGCGCACGTGGACGCGGCCCACTCCGGGCTCGTCTTCCACCCCGGCCTTCTGCGGTGGCTGCGTAGCCGCAACCCCGAAGGCCAGATCTCGCCGGCGCTCGTCCTGCCGTTTCGGGGGCTCGTATTCCTGACCGCTGCTTCTTTCTTGCGCGCCATCGGCCTGCCGCGCGGCATCGCGAAGGTGGTCGCCATGCCCGGCGTCTTCATCTCGGCGGCGACGGCTGCCGTCATGGCCGACATCGGACGGCATCCCGTCGTAGCGGGAGCCAACGACGATGCCTCAGGCGTCGCCACCGTGCTGGCACTGGCCGGAGACCTCGTCGGTGAACCCCCCGAGAACCTCGAGGTCTGGTTCCTGATCACCGGCTCCGAGGAAGCGATCGAGGGCGGCATCCACGCCTTCCTGAAGCGACACCGCACCGAGCTGGAGGGCCGTCGCCCGTTCTTCCTGAATCTCGAGATGTTGGGGTCGGGTCAGCCGGTCTACCAGCGAGCCGAGGGGCATGTCACATCGTTCGAGATGCATCCCGAGGCCGTCTCGCTCGTCGCAGCGGTCGCGCAGGAGCCGGAGTTCGGGGGCGTGGAAGGCATCGTTTCGCCGGCGCAGAGCGACGCCCTCGCAGCCCATCACTATGGTTTCCCCGCCGTCACCGTCATGTCCCTGCCGGCAGACGACATCCCCCACTACCACTGGTCCAGCGACACGCCCGAGAACATCGACCGCTCCTCGCTGGACCGCTGCTATCGCTTCCTGCGTCGGATTATCCAACGAATCGACGAAGGGTCGCGGTAGGCCGCGTGCATCCAGGACCCGGACCGTCCCCGGCCAGCGCTGCGGTGACCGTGTGGTGCGACCGCCTTCACGCGCAGCTCCCGAGCGCGCGAGTCGAACACTGCTAGTCACTCGATGCGCTTTGTGCATCGCGCCAACCCCGTGATCGCGTGACGATGCGGTGGCGTCGATCAGGCTGATCGAGCGAGCGACTCTTCCGGCGCGTTCGTGCCGACGACGTCGCGCTATTCGGCGAGCAGCCGCGTGCTCGCCTTGACCTGGTTCTCGAAGATCGCGCGGGCGGCGTCGAGGATGCTGTAGATGCGCTTTTCGGGGACGGCGTACCAGATCTTGTTGCCGTCGCGGCGCGTGACGACGACGCCCTGCGCGCGAAGGAGCGCGAGGTGCTGCGAGGCATTGGAGGAGTCCAGTCCCAGGCGTTGCTGCAGATCGCCGACCGTTGCCGGGCCGCCGCGCAACTCCTCGAGCAGGCTGATGCGCACGGGGCTGGCGAGTGTCTTGAAGAACCCGGCCTTGAACTCGCGAAGGCTCTCCGGCATGTGCCCGCCTTTCTCAAGTTGCGCCTAACGTGCCGTATCTTAGAATACATGTATCTACTAAGGCAACCAGATACTGCAACACGGAGACCGGCGAACGGTGGCCTCAGTCCTTCTCTCCGCTTCGTTGGCTCTGCTCGTGGCGGCTTCTGGCGCGTCGCTCATCGCACCGGCGAGACGCCTGCGTCCGGCACTCGTGCTTTCCGCCGTCTCCGCGGCGTTCGCGCTCATCGCCGCCGCCGACGTGGTGGCCACGGGCGGGGCGGCGACGCTCACATTGTGGAAGCCATCACCGTACGCGGCGCTCGATCTGCGACTCGATCCGCTGGGCGGCGTCTTCACGGCCATCGTCGCCGGCGTGGCGCTCGCGTCATCCGTCTTCGGGACCGGGTACGCGCGCCACCGGCTCGTCGACGACCTCATCTATCCGCTCTTCATCCTTTCGCTGCTCGTCGTCACGTGCTCCGCGAACGTCTACACGTTCCTCGTGGCGTGGGAGGGGATGGCGCTCACGAGCTTCATCCTCGTCCTCGGAGACGGCACGAGCTCGCGCCGGCAGGCGGCGATCCTCTATCTCGTCATGACGCATGTCGCCACTGTCTTTGTCGCGGCGTCGTTCTTCATCGTCGCGAGGGCGAGCGGATCGACGGACTTCTCGGCGATGCGCGGCGCGCCACTGTCGGTGCCGATGGCGTCGCTGGCGTTTGTGTGCGCCGTCGCCGGCTTTGGCACGAAGGCGGGCCTGATCCCGCTGCACATCTGGCTGCCGCGCGCGCATCCGGTGGCGCCGTCGCACGTCTCGGCGCTCATGTCCGCCGCGATGGTGAAGACCGGGCTGTACGGCATCGCCCGCGTCTCGCTGGTCTTTCTCGGTCCGGGCGAGCCGTGGTGGGGGATCGCGCTGATGTCGGTCGGCGCACTCAGCGCCGTACTCGGCGTGCTCTACGCGTTGATGGAGCGCGACATGAAGCGCATTCTCGCCTACAGCACCGTCGAGAACGTCGGCATCGTCACGATCGGACTCGGCGCCGCGGTCGCCCTGCGTGCGGAGGGCCGGGACGCGCTCGCCGGCGCCGCGCTGACGGCCGCGCTTCTTCACGCGACGAACCACGCATGGTTCAAGACCCTGCTCTTCCTGTCGGCCGGCTCGGTCCAGCGTGCGGCGCACACACTCAGCCTCGATCGGCTGGGCGGCCTCGTCCGGGTGATGCCGGCGACAGGGGCCGCCACGCTGGTCGGCAGCCTGTCGATCGCCGCGCTGCCGCCGTTCAACGGATTCAGCGGGGAATGGCTGCTGCTGAGGACGTTGATCGGTGCGGGCGGTGAGTCGGACGGCGACGCCGTGCGGCTGACCGCGCTCGTCGTCGCCGGTGCACTCGCGCTGACGAGCGGACTGGCGATCGCCTGCTTCGTCCGGATGTTCGGCATCGCGTTCGGCGGGCTCGGCCGCACGCAGGAGGCGCGCGACGCGCGCGAACCGGCGCCGATCATGACCGGCGTGCTCGTGGCTCTCGCCGCCGGTTGCATCGTCACCGGCGTCGCCTCCGCCGCGATCGTCCGATGGATGCAGTCCGTGCCGCACGGCCTGTTCGGCGCACCGGCCGTGCACGTCGAAGGCGCCGGACGGATGACGGTAGTCGCGGGCGGCTCATTCTCGCCCGTCGCGATCGCGCTGGCGCTGATCGTCATCGCACCCCTGCCGTGGTTGCTGGCGCGAGCGCTGTTCGGAGCGAACCGCCGCGCGCGTGGTCCCGTGTGGTCGACGGGCGTCGCGTTCCGTCCGTCGATGCAGTACACCGCGACGTCGTTCTCCAAGCCGCTCCGCCTGTTCTTCGGGCGCGTGCTGCTCCCCGAGCGCCAGATCGACGTCGTCTACCACGGCGCGTCGCAACTGCCGCGACTCGTCCGGTATTCGGGCCGTGTGCCCGTCCTGTTCGAAGAGCGCTTCTACCTGCCGGTCCGCGCGCTGGCGCTCTGGTGCGCGGGCCGCCTGCGGCTGCTGCAGAGCGGCAGCGTGCAGGTCTACCTGCTGTACATGATGGCCGCGCTCGCCGTGCTGCTCGTGGTGGCACGATGAACGACGTCGCGGCCGGGGCACTCCTCGGCGTCGTGCAGGTCACGGTGGTGGCCGGCGCGGCGCCGCTGCTCAACGGGTTCATCAAGAAGATCAAGGCGCGCTTCCAACGACGCCAGGGCCCGCCCCTGCTGCAGGGCTATCGCGACCTCGCGAAGTGGCTCTCACGCTCCGAGCAGGTGGCCGAGTCGACGTCGTTCGTGCACGTGCTCGCTCCGGTGGGTGTGCTGGCGGCGACGGTGGCGGCGCTGTTGTTCGTGCCCGTCTTCAGCGCCCGTACGCCGCTCACCACCGCGGGCGACCTGATCGTCGTCGTCGGGCTGCTGGCGCTGGGGCGCGCCTTGCTGACGCTCGGCGGGATGGACAGCGGCGGCACGTTCGGCGAGATGGGAAGCAGCCGCGAGTTAGCCGTCGGGGCGCTCGTCGAACCCGTGCTGTTGCTGTCGTTGGCGGCGCTCGCGATCCAGCCGCAGAGCACGCGCCTCGGCGAGATCGTGGCATTCGGCGATGGCCACGCGGGGAGTTTCCTCAGCCTCGGCTGGGCGCTGGCCGCGGCAGCCTTCGCCGTGGCGCTCGTCGCCGAAACGGGCCGCATACCCGTCGACAACCCGGACACGCACCTCGAGTTGACGATGATCCACGAGGCGATGCTGATCGAGTATTCGGGCCGCAGCCTCGGCATGCTCCACTGCGCCGCGATGATCAAGCAACTGTTGCTGGCGGTGCTCCTCGCGAACCTCTTCGTTCCGTTTGGCATGGCGCGCGGGGGCGGAGCAGGCGGCTACGCGCTCGGTGCGGTGCTCGTGACGGTGAAGGTGGCGTTTATCGGCCTCGGACTCGCGCTGGTCGAATCGGCGTTCGCCAAGAAGCGGTTGTTCGAGCTGCCCGACCTCATCGGAGCAGCCGGGTTCGCGGCCATGCTCGGCGCCGCCCTTACGGTGCTGTTCGCATGAGCTATGGATTCGCCAGCAGCGCCATCGACGTGCTCTCGATCGCGATGCTCATCACCGCGCTCGGCATCGTCTGGACGCGATCGCTGGGGTGGGCGCTCGTCCTGTTCGGCGCACAGTCGCTGATGCTCGCGACGGCCGCGCTCTGCGCAGGCATCGCGACGAGTTCGCCGCACATCATCGCCGCGGCCGGCCTCACGACGATCCTCAAGGTCATCGTGACGCCGCTGCTCCTCTGGATCATCGTCCAGCGCCTCGCAACGTCGCACGACGCGCAGCCGTCGCTGGGGCAACGCACCGGCGTCGTCGTCGCCGTGTTGATCGCGCTCGTCTTCGCCCGCGCGCTGCATGCCCGGCCGTTCCACACGACCATCGGCGCCGAGCGCGTCCTGCCGACGGCGGTGACCGTGATGCTCATCGGCATCCAGATCATGGTGACGCACCGTCAGGCGTTGTCGCAGGTGATCGGCTTCCTCCTGCTCGAGAACGGCATGGCACTCGCCGGGCTCACCGCGACCTACGGCATGCCCCTCGTCGTCGAGTTCGGCATCTTTCTCGATCTCCTGATCGCCGTCTTCGTCGCGTTCGTCTACACACAGCGAATGCACGTGATGTTCGGATCGCTCGACACGGATCGCTTGCGGAGCCTGCGCGGATGATCGCTGCCGCCGTCCTCGCCCTGGTGGTGCTCCCCCTCGCGACGGCCGCGGCCATCTGGATCCTGCGCCTTCACCGGGCCAGCGGTCCGCTCTCCGTGGCGGTCTCGGCCGTCATGCTCGCGGCCGCCCTCGCCGTCTTCCTGCGAGTGCAGGACCGCGGCCCGCAGATGGCGTTCGGGCAATGGGTGTACGTCGACTCGCTGGGCGCCATCGTGCTCGCGCTCATCGCCGTCGTCGGCCTCTGCGCCGCGCTCAACTCGCAGTCGTACATCGCGCACGACATCGCCCACGGCGAATTGCGGCGGCAAGACGAGCCGCGCTACTACGCGCTGTTCCTCGCGTTCATGGCCACGATGGCGGCCGTGCCGGTGGTGAACAACCTCGGCGTGATGTGGGTGGCGATCGAGGCGACCACCGTCGTCTCGGTGCTGCTGGTCAGCATCTACCGCTCCGGCCGCTCGCTGGAGGCGGCGTGGAAGTACCTGGTGCTCGGTTCCGTCGGCATCGCCCTCGCGCTCTTCGGGACGATGATGACGTACTACGCGGCGTCCGCCACCATCGGCGAGTCCGCGAGCGCGCTCGACTGGACGCGGCTCCGCGCCGGTTCGGTGCAGCTGGACCCGGCGGTCATGCGACTCGCGTTCATCTTCATCCTCGTCGGGTACGGCACCAAGGTCGGGTTGGCGCCCATGCACACGTGGCTGCCCGACGCTCACAGTCAGGCGCCGTCGCCGGTCTCGGGGCTGCTCTCCGGGGTGCTCCTCAACTGCGCCGTCTACGCACTGCTGCGTTTTCGCGTGCTGACGATCGACGCGGCGGGGGCGGCATACACCGACCACCTCCTGATCGGTTTCGGCCTGTTCAGCGTGGCGCTTGCCGTGCCGTTCCTCGTCGTGCAGCACGACATCAAACGCCTGCTCGGCTATCACAGCGTCGAGCACATGGGGATCATCGTGCTCGCGATCGGCATCGGCGGCCACGTCGCGCTGTACGCCGCGATCCTCCACCTCATCGCGCATTCGCTCACGAAGTCCAGCCTGTTCTTCTCCGCCGGCTCCGTGGTGCAGGCGTTCAACAGCCGGTCGATGCACCGCATGCGCGGGCTGCTGCTCGCGACGCCCCTCGCCGGCGCCGGGCTGATCTTTGGCGCGCTGGCGCTGGCCGGCCTCCCTCCGTTCGCGATGTTCACCTCCGAGTACGGGCTGGTCGCGGGATCCTTCGCGAGCGGCCGCGCGACCATCGGTGTCATCGGCATCCTGCTCGTGACGCTTGCCGCCGCGAGCCTCCTGCACCACGTGATCACGTCGGTCTATCACGAGCCGCGGCGTGACGTCGTGGCTCGCCGGATGTCGGCGGCGTCGGCGCTGAGCATCGGTGTGCCGCTCGCGATCTTGCTCTGGGTCAGCGTCCTGCCACCAGCTCGCTTCCAACGCGCAATCGACGGCGCCGTGAACGTCCTGGAGGCGCCCCGATGATCGCCCAGACGCGCGCGATCCTCGACGATTGTCCGGTGGACCTCGTCCCGCAGGAAACGCCGGCGCCCAACGAGACGCTGGTCCTGTGCGACCGGGACAATCTGCCGCACGCCGCCGCCTACTTCATCGGACGCGGCGCGACGCTCGCGACGATGGCCGGGCTCGACCTGCGACCGCGCGGCAGCGCGTTCGCCGTGGAGTACGTCTTCTCGCTGCCGGCATGCGACGAGTTCCTGCGCGTCCGCGCCGTCGTGCCCGAGGAGCAGCGCGAATATCGGTCCGTGACGCTGCTCGTGCCGGCTGCCCAGTGGTACGAGCGCGAGGTGAAGGACCTGCTCGGCCTCACGCCGTCCGATCATCCTGATCCGCGCCGGCTCGTCCTGCACGAGCGCTACCCGCACGGCTACCACCCGCTCCGTAAGGATGTGTCCGCAACGGAGCCGCCCGAGTACGACCAGCGGCGCTTCGACTACTTCGAGGTACACGGAGAAGGCGTGTACGAACTGCCGGTCGGCCCGATCCACGCCGGCATCATCGAGCCGGGGCATTTCCGCTTCTCCAACGTCGGCGAATCGATCCTCCACCTCGACGCGCGGCTCTTCTACACGCACCGCGGCGTAGAGAAGATCGTTGAGGGCAAGACGTTCGACGACGCCCTCTTCACCGTCGAGCGCACATGCGGCGTCTGCACGGTGTCGCACGCGGTCTCGTTCGCGATGGCGGCGGAACGGTTGACGGGTACGGTGGTTCCCGCCCGCGCGTCGTGGCTGCGCACGCTGCTTCTCGAGATGGAGCGTCTCTACAACCACGTGGGCGACATCGGCAACATCTGCGCCGGCGCCGGATTCCATGCCGGAACGTCGCAGGGCGCCATTCTCAAGGAGCGCCTGCAACGGCTCAACGAGGAACTCACCGGTCATCGGTTCCTCATGGGCGTGATCGGCCTCGGTGGCATGCGCTACGACCTCGCCCCGACTGCGCTGACACGCGCGCTGCGAGACCTCGCCGCGGTCCGTGCCGACGTCGAGTCGTACTTCGACATGGTGCTGGGCGCGGACAGCTTCGTGCATCGCATCGTGGGACCCGGCCGGATCGACGCCGCCAGCGTGCTGGCCTTCGGCGGTACCGGCGTGACGGCGCGTGCTTCGGGCGTGCCGACGGACTACCGCGTCGACCACCCGCATCTCGCGTACGGCGATCTCGCGCCCCCGTGCGCGGTCGAGGAGCGCGGCGACGTCGCCGCGCGCCTGAAGGTGCGCGCTCGCGAGACGCTCGAGAGCTTCTTGCTGGCCACTCGGATCATCGAGGGGATGCCCGGAGGCGCCGTGTCGTCGCCGCTGGCCCTGGCCCCGTCCGGCGCATCGGCGCTGGGGTATTCGGAGAGTCCGCGCGGCGCGAACGTGCACTGGCTCATGGCCGATGGCGGCGATCGCGTGTATCGACTGCGGATACGATCGGCGTCGTACGCGAACTGGCCGCTCGTGACGCGCGCGGTGGTCGGGAACGTCGTCCCGGACTTCCCACTGATCAACAAGAGCTTCGAGCTCTGCTACGCCTGCTGCGACCGGTGAGGTGAACGATGGGGCTCCTTGACGTCCTCCTGCGACCGCTCCGATCCACGGTGGCAACGCGCGCGTACCCGCCGCACGCTGACGTGCCGGATCGCGGCCATCGCGGCACTCCCGAGCTGCAGCCGGAACGATGCCGGGGTCGCGGCGATTGCGCGGCAGCGTGCCCGACCTCGGCGATCAGCGTTCAGGACGACGGTCATGGATCGGTTCGCTGGCAGCTCGACTACGGGCGGTGCATCTTCTGCGGCCGCTGCGTCGAATCGTGCACCGACGGGGCGATCATCGCCACTGGCGAGTTCGAGCTGGCGGCACGTCAGCGAGACGGCGTCGTCGCCGTCCACGTCGTGAGGGCCGCCGCGCATGACTGAAGACCGCGAGCTCGAGCACGCCATCGCGGGACACCTCGGACGCTCGCTGCACATCCGGCACCTCGACAGCGGGTCGTGCAACGCGTGCGACTGGGAACTCGCCGCACTGCTGAATCCCGTGTACGACGTGCAACGCCTCGGGATCGACTTCGTCGCGTCGCCCCGGCACGCCGACCTGCTCCTCGTCACGGGCGTGATGACGCGCAACCTGCAGGAGGCGGCGCTGCTGACCTACCGGGCGATGCCGGAGCCGCGGCTGGTCGTGGCAGTCGGCGCGTGCGCCGTCGGCGGCGGCGTCTTCGACCGCACGTATGCCGCGTCGGGATCCGCCGAACCCGTTCTGCCGGTCGATGTCTTCATTCCCGGCTGCCCGCCTCGTCCTGAGGCGATCATCCACGGTCTCCTCGTCGCGGTGGGGCGGATGGCGCCCAGACCGCGACAAGCGCCCGGCTGGGCCGCTTCTTAGGCGGGGTTCGGCTGCGTCCAGCTTTCTCGAGGATGGGCGGCGGAAATCGGGCTGTGACACCCCGCGACTCTCACGGGAGGCGGAGCGCCGGCGGGAGCGATTCGTAGACCCGTTGATACTCCGCGGCGAGAGCGGCGTGCCCCTTCGCACTGGCATCAAGGCCGTTACCGTCGATCCAGTCACAGTGACCGCGGAACAGCGAGCGGGCATCCACAAGGTACGCGCCGTAGCGGCCCGCCACCTCGGCGATGACGGCGTTCCACGCATCCACTGCCGGCCCGCTATATGGATTGTGGTTGCACTCGCTCGAGTCGTAGTACAGGAGCACGAGCAGCGGCGTATGCTCGTCCTTCGCGGCGACGATCCGCGAGTAGATGACGTCGAGCTGCTCGCGAAGATGCGCGATCCCCGCGACGAACTCGCCCAGGCACGGCGGCGATGCGCACGCGCGGCCGATGTCGACGAGGTTGTTGCCGCCGATGCTCATCGTGATCGCCGCCAGGGGCACGCCCTCGTCCCGGTACTGGTTGATCAGTCTGATGGCGATGTCCAACTGCGGTTCGATCCCTCCATTCGAAATGAAGGTATCGGTGGTTTGGTAGCCCGAGCCCGACGTCTGCCAGATCACCGGGCGGCCAATTCGTCGCTCTAGATAGGCACGGAAGATCGACGCCGAGGACGCCTCGAGCGGCCCGCAACAGCCCCACTGAATCCCATCGCCGATCGAGAGGTATGCGATAGATGACGAGCCCGCGCGAGCCGTTGCCGTGATGGCGACCGACGTGCCCTCAGTCGTGGGGACGTTCCCGGGGGTGGCCGTGGGTGTCGCCGTGAGTTGCGGCGGGCTCGGCGGTGTCGGCTCGGGCGCCGTCCTGGTGACGGCGGGGATGGGCGATGGTGTGGATGTCGCCTCCGCGGTCGCCGTTGGCTCGCGCGTGGGACAGACCGTCGGAGAAACGTCCGGGGCGACGCTCGTCGGCGACGCAGCCGGCTCGACCGGAGTCGTCGTCTCCTGAGCGGACAACTCGGTGGCGCCGTCCTGGTTGGTGGCCGTCGCATCAGGCGGGGGCTCGGTCACCGTCGCGGTCGCGGTCGCGGTCGGCTGACAGGGTGCGGCAGCCGCGAACGCCGCGCCGGCCGGCGCCGCACGCTGCGAGTCCGTCGTGTACGGGCCGCATGCCGCCGCAAACAGCAGCAGCGGGAGCGACGCAACGAACAGGTGCTTCATCCTGCGTATCATATGCCTCGACCGGCCTGGTTGGCGACGTTCGGCCGGTCCAACGGGCTAGCCCGGTCTCGGGCGGCGCGCGCCGCGCGGCTATCCCGGCGATGTGCGCCTCCTTTACACGTGCACCGTCCGCGGTGAAACACGCTGCTTCGTGTCTCGTTTGATCGACGAGACTGCATTGAAGGGCGGGGCGATGGCGAAGCACGTGGCGGACGAGGCGACGGTGGAACGGCTGCGGCAGGAGATCGTGCGCGACCGGCTGCGCCTCGCACGGGCCATCGCCCTGGCGTCGGAGGCCCCGGAATCCAGCACGGACGGACCGGCGCGCGTCGGCCGGCTGCATCGCATCTTCACGCTGATGGGTGAGTGCTAGCCACTGCCCCGGCCGCCTCGCGGCGGCGAACACGTAGCGAACCTTAACGCGCGAATCATCTCCGGTTAACCACGCGCCTCTACGATTGCCACGATCCCGCCGGCGAGGTACGGCGGATCAGACATCGAGCCAACTCGTGCACGGCGACGTGCACTGGAAGGGCGGGGACGGCCAGGCGTGGCGGGCGTCTGGCCTTCTTCATGCCCGCGGCGTCGAGTCGGCCGTACGTGGATGTCGGGAGCTACCTGGCGGCGGCCTCGCGACACGGCACGGCCGCGTGCCGGGCCGGATCGAACGTCTCGAAGAACGCGCGGCCGATGGCGAACAGCCCCCGCTGCGGGATCCAGAAGTCGCCGAGCTGCGCCTGCACGGCGAGCGGCCCCGGCGCGCCGAGATCCGTCGCGCCGATGTGCGCCGCGTCGCGCGCGATCGTCCACAACACCATCGGGTTGGCGACGAAGAGCTGGCCGTTCGGCGCGCGGCCGTGCACGCCGAGGCGTCCCGCACCGAGCGCGGGACCGGCGACGGCCGCCATCATCGATAACACGCGCCGGTCCTTCCACAACGGCTCCGGCATGCGGCGCGCTATCGCATTGAGCGCGCGCGTCGCGACGGTCGATGCCAGCTCGACCTCCCACGTCAGGCCGGCGGACGCGACGCCGACGCGGAGCACGCGCGGCGCCGGCCACGAGACGTCGATCGGGCACTCGACCGCGCGTTGCACGCCGCCGCCGAAGTAGCGCGTGCAGGCGTGCATTGGGTCGGTGTCCGCGTAGAACGTCCAGGCGCCGTCCGGGTCGCGGTGCCAGACCGACGTGTATCCCGCGCCGACGGACGACGCCGGAAACCGCCGCATCGCCAGCACGTGGCCGGATGCGAACGGCGCGCCCATGACGCCGTAGCCGCCGAAGCGCTCGTCGTCGCCGCCCGGCAGCTGCGGGGTGCGTTCGATCCGCTCGGCGTACTCTCGTGGTTCCATGTGCGTGAGGTCCTGCCGCTAGGCGCGAGAACGGAGGGCGGCGAGATTCGCGCGAATCTCACCGACGTGCTCGCGCGCGTGGCCGAAGCACGGGCCAGCGAGCATCCGCCACACCGGCATGTCGTACATGTCGTCGACTTCGGCGAGATAGCCGGCGGTCCGGTGCTGCGGCAGGCGCGTGCCATGTCGTGCGGGTGTCGGGAACAGCGTCGAGCGCCGCGTCGTTGAGGCCGTCGAGCAGCTGCATCGCGGCCGCGTAGACCGCATCGACGTAGGCGAGCACGTCGGCCGGCGCGACAGCGCGCGGCGATGCCGTCGGCGTCTTCGGCCGACATGCCGAAGGCGGCGAACGGCGGGTTGACGCCGGGCCGCGATGCCAGTTCGGCGTTGGTGCGCAGTTCGGGCAGGCCGCGCATCCACGTGTGCAGCGCCCAGTCCATCACGGCGGGCACGTGCCATGCGGTGAAGCCGATGAGGTTCGCACCGGCGTTCGGACGCGCGGTCCACTCGCCGGGCGCGATGCCCTTCAGAGTCGACGTGAAGAGCCCGTACACGCCGGTGATCTGTCCGCGGAGGACCGAGACGGCATCCATGGCGGCTATTTTACATGCCTCAAAACGTCGTCGCATGGAGATGGGCGAGACCTAATGCGGGGACGAGGTACGCCGGGGGCGTGAAGAGCCTAGTGGGCTCCCAGCCCGCACGCCGGGTCGAAGCTCGCGCACGGGGCCTTCGTCGGCGCCGGTGGCGGTGGCGGTGGCGGAGCGACGGTCGGCGGGGCGGGCGGGATCGTCGGCGCGGGCGGAGCGGTCGGATCGACCGGCGGAATGGTGGGCGCCGTCGGCGGCACTTCCGTCGTCGGTTCCTCCGCCGCCGCCGTCGCGGTAGCGCCGACACGATCGTTGGCGATGAAGGCGCACGCCGCCAGCGCCTGCGGGCGCGTGAGCCCGGCGATGACGCCGCGCCGCAGGCACAGCCGCAGGTCGTCCGTCACGACGGCGACGTCGATGCCTCGCTCGCCCTCGTCGAGCAGTCGTTGCGCGACGGTGTCGACGACGGACTCGATCCACTCCTCCGTGGCGTCCGGAGTGGCCGCTCGGCTCGGGCGTGTCGGTGGCATCGGCCGCGGACAACGGCGGGTAGCCCGGCGTGCGGCCGCTGCTGACGTCGGCGCCCGGCGTCGGCGTCGCCAGGCCGCTCGCCAGCGCCGAGACGACGCGCTTCGACAGCTGGCCGGCGAGGGCGTCGATCACCTTCTCGGGCGCGTCCGGCATCGCCTTGCGCAGGTCGGCCTTGATGTGGTCCTTCACGAACGCCTGGTACGGGCCCTTCAACACGTCGGCGGCGCCGGCGTTCGGGTCGGCGTACAGCTTGCGCGCGTACTTCTCCCACTCGAGCGCCTTCTTCGTGACGTCGACCGCCTTGCCGACGTTCGGCACCTTGCCGTAGGCCTTCACCTCCAGGTCGAGGCCGGATTGCAGGAGCGGCCCGCCGTCCTCGGCCAGCGACTGTCCGGGCGTGTGGCCCGCGTCCTGCGTCGCGCCCGTCGCCACCGCGTACAGGTAGCCGTGGATCGCACCGAGCTGCTGGTCCAGGTCGCCGCGCTCGACGGACTGAACCCACTCTTCGTAGGTCGAGGCGTCGCCGCGCAGGTTCGGCGGCAGGCCCTCGAAGGCCTGCTGCTTCTCCGTGCCGTCCATGCGGGCGACGATGTCGATGACCCGGCCGCGCTCGCGCTCCGGCAGCTTGCGCATTTGGTTGAAGAAGTCCGGCAGCGTCGAGTCGAGCAGCTTGTCGAGCAGCCCGGCGGGCGGCGCGCCGTCCGCGCGCACGTATCGCGGCGGCTCGGCCGACGCCAGTTGCGAGTCGAGCAGTTTCAGCGCGGCGGTGACCGAGGCTTCGTTATCGCCGAGCGCACGATAGCCCGTGTAGAAGCGCTCGAAGTCCGTGGCTGTCGTCTCGCCGCTGAACAGCGGCTGCGTGAAGCCCGCCGAAGCCGACGACAGCAGGTCGAGCCGCACGGCCTCGGCGTCGCTCGCGAAGCCTGCCACCGTGCGCAGCGCCGCCGCGATCTCCGGGTGGGTGAATCGTTTGCCCGGCGTCGTGTCCCAGAACCTGCCGAAGCCCATGGGGTGGCCGGTGCTTGTCTGGTGGCCCATGTCGAAGATCGCGTCGGAACCGTACGCCAGGTCGACGTAGTACTCGCCGGCGGGCAGGTCCAGTTCGACGTCGTCGGCGTTGCCGTATGCGACGGACAGCGCGGGCGAGCCGCCGTCGGTGCGGAACGCGACGGCGACCAGTTGCGAGCTCGCGCCGTCGCCGGACGGCGAGAGCACGAGCACGGCCGCCGCGACGGCGCCGACGACGGCGGCCGCCGCGAGCGCGAGCAGCACTGCCTTGATGCGAAGGGAACCGCGTTCGTCCATCTCAGGCGTATCGGCCAGCGGCGGGTCGATTCGCACAGTATCGACGGGAATCGGGGTGGCAGCCCCCGGCGATGCACGGCGCCTGCGCCCGCGCTGCGCGCTGGCTACGGCGACAGCACTTCGAGCGACCACACCGGGTGGACTTCGTTGTGGCCGTGGACCGTATCGAGCACCCACGGGCCCTTCACGCGGACGCGCTCGCCCACCTTCGGCGCGCGCACGTTCGGCTGGTCGAGCGGGACGATCTCCATGTGCAGCCAGCCGTGCATGTTCTTACGGTTGCCGTCGTTGATCAGCCGCAAGTCGTCGCCTGACAGTTCGACGTTGAACGAGAGGTCACCGTCGCCCTCGCCCGCCGCCGGCTCCTCGACCTCGCGCACGATGCCCTCGACGGTCACGCACGGATCGAGCACCTTCAGCCGCGACGGCAGGTAGACGCCGCCGAGCGGGTCGCCCTCGACGCAGCCGTCGGCGCGGAAGACGCGCGGCTCGGCGGGCGGCGCGCCCCGACCGGCGGCGGCGAGCGCGGTCTGCAGGAAGTGGTCGGAGAGCCGCCACTCGCCGCTCTCGAACACGAGGAACGCGACGTCGGTCAGCGGATACGTCTGCCCCTGGTAGGCGATGAGCAGCGTCAGGCCGAGCTGCGCCTGGTCGCCGTTGACGGTCCGGCTATTGATGCTCTGCAGGCCAACATGGAAGTTCGCGTCGGCGCCGGCGAGCTTCTGCACGAGCGCCTGCACGGCCTCGGGCGTGAAGCTCGATCGCGCCTCGGTCGAAAGGCGATCGTAGACGCCCGCGTAGTCCTGCCGGTTGATCGCGTCGACGAGCGCGCGGAAGCCGGCCTCAGGATCCTCTCGCGTCGCGGCGGGCGACGGCGCGGGCGTGGCCGCCGGCGCGGGTGTGGCCGTCGGCGACGCCGACGAGCCGCTGCACGCGACGGCCGATGCAGCGAGCAGGGTGATGATGGCGCAGACGCACATCGTCGCCGCTCGCCGCGCGGAGTTGCTGCGATCGGCCGGTATCAACGTCAGCTCTTCTGCCCGCCGCCGGATGGACCGGCCGGGGGCGGGCTGCCGCCGGCGGGCGGCTGGATCGCTACGCGGTTGCCGGCCAGGAGCTGGGCGATGAACGCCGAGAAGACGTTGCCGCCGCCACCACCATCACCGCCACCGCCGCCGACCATGATGTCCGGCGTGATCTTCAGCCCGGCGCCGGCGATGCTCTTCGTCACCTCGATGCCGGCGAGGTTCATCTGGCCGACGGCCGCGACCTGCTTCTCGTAGGCCTCCGCCGTCGCGGTGCCGACGGCGAGGATCTTCTTGCCTTCCGCTTCGCCTTCGAGTTCGACCGAGCGAGCGCGGCCCTCCGCCTCGATTGATCATCTTCTGTTTCGTCTGCTCGGCTACCTGAACGCCGATCTGGGCCGCCACCAGCTCAATCTGCTTGTCGGCCTTCGCGCGGGTGTTCTCCGTGTCGATGCGCTTCTCCTCGGACTTCTGCTGCTCGACGTACATGTCCTGCTGTTGCGACGCGATCACGCGCCGCGTGTGAATCTCCATCAGCTCCTGCGGCAGGATGATCTGCGAGATCAGCACGGAGACGCACTCGACGTGGTACTTCTCCAGCTCTTCCCGGGTGCGCGCTTCTGCCTTCGACTGCTCGTCCGCGCGGTCCTGCATGAAGTTCATCGCCTCCGACGACGACGCCTGGTTGCGGAACGACGAGTCGATCATCGGGTGGACGACGTGGTCGATCAGGTTCTCGATCGAGCCGATCTTGGCGACCATCAGCGGCGCCTGCTCCGGACGGACGCGGATGACGACCTTGACGCCGACGCTCATCTCGAACCCTTCCCGGCTGATCACCGCCAGCGGGTTGAAGAGCTGAAGCCGCCGGCCGCCAGCCTTCGCATCGTCTTCGGTGGCGACCGCCGTCGCCATCGCCTCATCGGCCCAGTCGATCGTGAGGTTCGTGGTCGGGACGATGTAGGCGATGTACGCCCAGCGGTTCAGATAGTAGACGCCGGGCCCCGCCACCTCGGCCTGGATGCCGCGGAAGCCCGCAGGCACGACGTAGCGCTCTTTCCCCGCCAGCCGCTCTTCCTGTGCGAGGTCAGGCGGCTCCTTGCCGACGTTCGACACGAGCACCGCCACCTCGCCGCGCTGGACGACGGCGACGTCGTCGAGCTTCACATCGAACATCAGCGGGTTGACGTAGTACGTGCCGGGCTTCAGGAGATCGAACTGGGGCCCGCGCTGGCCGCCGTTCGCGAGGAATGCCGAAGGGTCCTGGAAGTCGTTGTGCCCGGTGACCGATGCCGCGACGAGCTCGCCCTCGGGCAGCGGCGAGCCATCCTTCGCGGTCACGAGCCCGACCTGGTTGGCTTTCACGATCGTCGCCGGCTGCACGTCGACGCTGAAGAGGTCGGTGTTGATGCGGTACCGGCCGGGGAAGATGACCTCGATCTGCGGTCCGCGCTGGCCGCCCTTTTCGAGGAACGCCTCGCCGTCCTGGAAAGCCTGGTGGCCATCGACGTGGTGCGCCAGCAGGCGGCCCGACACCATCGGATCGCCGTCGCGGGCGCTCACGACGCCGATCTGCCCCTGCGGCACGATGAGCGCCGGCTGGTTGCTCACGCGGAACAGGTACGTGTTGATGCGGTACTTGCCCGGCGGCAGGATGTCGACCTGCGGCCCCTTCTGGCCGCCGTTGCGCAGGAAGGCCTCGCCGTCCTGGAACGTGTCGTGGTCGTCGGCGTGACGCCCGAAGATGTGGCCGGGGTCGAGCGGTTGGCCGTCGATCGACTCGATCAGCCCGACCTCGTCCTTCGGCGACCAGGATCATGTCGGCCTTCTTGACGCGGTAGATGAAGGGCGGGAGGAACGTCAGTCCCGGCTGGAGCACGCGCGCCTGGAGGCCGATCTCGCCGCGCATCGCGACCACCCGCGCCGGCGGCAGCTGACGGCCGAAGTACCTCCGCTCCAGAATCCCGACCTGCTGGCCGCCGATGTTCACGAGCATCCGCCCGAACACGACGAGAAACAGGAAGATGAGCACCGCTGCGACGACGCCAATGAATATCCCGACGGCCATGGGGCTTCATCCTTTCCAGTTGTGTTGGGTGCGGGCGCGCCTGTGTGTTGGCTGCGAAGATACTACGGACGTTCGGTAACGTCCATCCTGGATCAGTTATGTCGTGTGTGATGCGGGGCCGGCGTTCGGGCGCGCGACTCGGCGGGCTCCGTACGCCTTACGTCGCAGACAACGCGGGGGCGTCTGGGGCGAGCGCGTGGGCGCCGGATGCCGGCGCGGCCGCGAGGCTCGCCGGGCTGTACGGCAGCTCGACTTCGACCATCGATCCCTTGCCGAGCACGGAGCGGACGTTGAGCACGCCGCCGAGCAGTCGCACGCGCTCGGACATGCCGGCCAGCCCGAGCCGGCCCGAGCCTGCGAGGTCGCTGAGCGTCGGCGGCACCGTGAAGCCGACTCCGTCGTCTGTCACCGTCATCGTCAGCTTGCGGCCGTCGGTGCGGACCGACACCACCGCCTGCGATGCGCCGGCGTGGCGTGCGACGTTGCGCAGCGCCTCCTGCGCGATGCGAAACAGCAGCAGCTGCGTGTTCATCGGGTAGTCCGCCAGGCGGTCGTCCGCCTCCACCTGGATCTTGATGCCGTACTCATCGTGCATCTGGTCGCCGAGCCAGTCGAGCGCCGCGGCGAGGCCGTGGTCGTCGAGGATGCGGGGCCGCAGCCCCTGGCTGATCCGCCGGAGGCCCGACAACGTCCGCACCACCGATTCGCGCACGCCGAGCAGGTCGCCGACGAGTTCGTCGCCGAGGCGCGCGCGCTCGCGTTCGCACAGGCTGTCGAGGCGCTGGCAGATGACGAGCAGCGCCTGCGCCGGCTCGTCGTGCAGCTCGAGCGCGATGCGGTTGCGTTCGTCCTCCTGCGCCGTCAGCACCTGGCGGATGAAGTAGCCCTGGCTCAAGTGCATCCGCGTCTGCGCGGCAGCGTCCTCCTGTTGCTGGACGATGATCAGCGTCAGCAGCGTCCCGACGACCATCACGCCGCCCATCTCCGGGATCGCGTGGTCGAGCTCCTGGCCGAGCAGCGCGCGGGGCAGCAGAATCGCGCCGCAGAGCGACAGCGTGCCGAGGCCGCCGCGCATGCCGAACACGTACGCCGCGTACATCACCGGCACGAGGAACAGGATGCGCTCCAGCGACTGCCGGTACGCCAGGCTCACGGGAGAGTCGTCGGCGGCGTGCGACAGCACCGGAAGCGCGTCGCCGTAGTGCAGCACGGTGCCGGTCACCATCAGGCCGGCGATCACCCACATGCGCAGCCGCGGCGCGGCGACGGCATCGAGCGTCCTTCTCCAGTACGGCGCCACACTGCGCTGAATGCCGATCGAGGTCATCGCCGCGCCCTCCCCCGCCCCACTGCCGCCTTGTGCGCCGCCCGTCCCGCGCCGTGGTCATGGGGCGCCGAGTCGCGGCCTTGGCCGAAGGTGTCGTCGGGCAGGAGGTCAGCCGGTGTCACCTCGTCGACCGCGATCCAGCCGCGCCGCACGGCGTGGAGCACGGCCTCGGTGCGCGAACCCACCGCCATCTTGTTGAAGATGTTCACCAGGTGCGCCTTGACCGTCGGCAGGCTGAGCGCCAGCTCCGACGCGATCTCCTTGTTACCGTGGCCCGCGCCGGCAAGACGCAGCACGGCCATCTCGCGCTCCGTGAGACGCTCGTCGCCCGGCTCCGACGGCGCGCGGCCCGACGAGCCGTAGGCGCGTGACAGCAGCTTGGACATAACGGTCGGGCCGAGCACCGCTTCGCCGGCGGCGATCGAGCGGATCGCCTGCACCAGCTCGTGACCGCCGGCGCTCTTCAGCAGGTAGCCCGCGGCGCCCGCTTCGAGCAGCCCCAGCACGTACCGCTCGTCGTCGTACGCGCTCAGGATCAGTACCGCGGTGCCAGGATGTGATCTCTTGATCTCGCGCGTCGCTTCAATGCCGGTGAGGCCGGGCATGACGATGTCCATGACGACGAGATCGGGGCGAAGCTCCTTCACGGCGGCGACCGCCTCGAGTCCGGTGGCCGCTTCGCCGACGACGGTGAGGTCGGGTTCTTCGTCGAGCAGCCGGCGCGTGCCCTCGCGAAACACGGCATGGTCGTCGGCAATGACGATCGTGGTCGGTTCCACCACATGCCCATCCACGACCACGGTGCCCCCCTCAATCCAACGTTGACATTGTGGTGTGTTTCACAAGCGCTGTCTATGGCCGTTCGGATTAGTCCGTTCGATGGCCGTACCACCAAGGGATACCGAACGCCATATACCTTCGGCCGAGGTTAGGGAACGGTGATCGTGCGACTCTCCCGGTAGGAACGGCACGGTAGCCCCGGGTACAGCGAATGACGGTGGTACCGATTCTGGGGAACCGAGGTCGAAACCGAAGGGCACGCGGATGTCATTGGAAGTCAATGGGCGGCCCATTAGGTTGATCAAGAGGGGTCGCAGGAAGTGAAACAGGAGGTGAAGTGATGGATGCCGCGACACAGGTCGTCTTCATCCAGATGCCGCTTCTACTGGTGGTGGGAGTCGCCGCCGCCACTCTGGCCTGGTGGTACCACGAGGGCGCCATCGGCCGGCTCCTCGACGGCCGGCTCTCCGCAGGGCTGCGAGTCGGGTTCATTGTCGCCCTCGTCGTCCTGTGGGCGGTCGTGACGATCGTGTCCTGGTGGTGCCTGTTCCTGGGCGCCTACCTGGCGCTGTTCGCCGCTTACGTCCTGTTCGGCGTGGTCGGCGGCTGGGTGGCGCTCATCGCCTCCGCGCTCGTCATGGCCAGTGTGCCGCTCGTCTGGGGCGTGATCCTGTTCGGCCTCGCCCGCCGCGAACTCCGCTACGTGTCCGCGACGCGGCACATGCCAACCACGCACCACATCCGAGCGGTGCCGAGTTGATCGGCGTCTTGAGGGTCGGGCCATGAGAGAGAACGGAACAAACGGAACAGCACCAGTCCAGGAACCGAAGGTCCGCGTGTTGCTTTGTCACGGCGTCCCCGTCGCGAGAATTGGCCTCCGCACCATCATCGAAGCGGAGCACGACATGGAGGTCGTTGGCGAAGTCGACGACATCGAGTCCGGACTGCCCCTCATCGATGAACTGCGGCCGCACGTGATTATCACGGACCTGAGCGGCGGCCGACTCGACGGGCTCGACGCGATTCGCACGATCAAGAACGTCGCCCCGGAGGTCAAGGTGCTGATACGCGCGTACCAGCGCAACGGCGAGTACTTCCTCCTCGCCATGCGCTCCGGGGCGGATGGCTACTTCACCCGCGACGCCGGTCCCGGCGAAGTGGCGAACGCCATCCGCACGGTCAACCGCGGCCAGAACTACCTGGATCTCTCGACCGTGACGCAGCTCGTAACGACGTTCGTCGCGGGCAACGGCAAGGGCGGCAACATGGACCAGCAGTACGACGGGCTGACCGAGCGCGAGCGCGAGATCCTCTGCCTGGTCGCCACGGACCACACCAACGGCGAGATCGCCGACGTGCTCCACCTCAGCAAGCAGACGGTGCACAACATCCGCGCGCGGCTGATGGAGAAACTCGGCTTCCACGACCGGTTGCAGCTCGTGAAGTACGCGATCCGCCGGCGCATCGTCGGCCTGGAAGAAGTGTGAGGCTCCGCGCGGGCGGGTGAAGGAGGCATGACATGAACGTATTGATCACAACCCTCGAGTTCACCGGCAGTTGCCTGGCGCTGGGGCTGGGGCTCTTCCTGGCCGGCGAGGCCGCGCGCGAGTGGTCCCGCATCCGCCTGGCGGCCTCGGCCGGGACGCGGGCTGTCGCCGCACTGGGCGGCGCCGCGTTGCTGACCGTCGGTGCCTATGGCGCGCTGCTGAGCGTGCCGCTGTAAGCCAGCGCCGTTGGATGGAGCAGGGAGATGTCCGGTCATCTGGCGCAATGTAGTCGACTCTGGGTCTGCTCGGCCGCCCTCGCCATCGCGGTCTGGTGGCTCGCCGGCGCACGGATCGCTTCCGCTGATCCGCCCCCGCCCGCCGGCGTCGATCCCGTGCCGAACGGACTCTGCTTCGTCTGCCACGGCCAGCCTGGCCTGACCACCGGCGCCAACGGCGAGGGACGCGCCATCGCCGACGTCAATCAGACGACCTTCACCGGCTCGGCGCACGGCGCGCAGACCTGCGTCTCGTGCCACGCCGACCAGTCGGCGCTGCCGCACCCGGCGCTCGCGCCGGCCGGCACCGCCGCGACGGCCGCCGATTGCGCGACCTGCCACAAAGAGGCCGCCGAGGGCTACCTCGAAAGCCCGCACGGCACGATGGCGGACCTGAAGGACAGCAACGGGCCGACGTGCGCGAGTTGCCACGGCAACATCCACGCCGTCCAGCCGGTCGCCCAGTGGACCAAGGACGAGCGCGCCGCCGTCTGCGCGAACTGCCACTCCGGCGCGGGCACCGGCTTCCTGAAGGCGCTTAGCCACACGGCGCCGTCGCCGAGCAGCTTCCCGCTGGTCTACTTCGCTGGACGCTTCCTGACCGTCCTGGCGGCGTCCTCGCTCGCATTCGGAATCATTCATGTGGAACTCGACCTGCTGCGCTGGCTCGTGCGGCGCTGGCGGCACGGGTCCGCGGGGGAGGAGCGATGGGACTCGATCTGAGAATCGCGGGACTTCGCGCGGACGCCCAGCCGATGACGGCGCGCAGCCGGGCGCGGGTGGCCATCCAGTCGGTCGTCCGGTTCGACGAGCACCAGCGCGTGCAGCACGTGCTGATGATGAGCAGCTTCATCACGCTCGCGCTGACCGGGCTCCCGCAGAAGTTCAGCGACCTCAGCGTGAGCCAGTGGTGGGTCTCGACGCTCGGCGGGCTCGAGATGGTGCGCATCATCCACCGGACCGCCGGCATCATCATGCTCACCGACTGCATGTACCACCTCGCGTACCTCGTGTACCGGATGGGGTTCCAGGGACGCATGGGGCCGCTGCGGATGCTGCCGACGCCGAAGGACGGCATCGACATGGTCCAGACCATCTTCTACTTCCTGGGCCTGCAGGAGCGAAAGCCGAAGTTCGACCGCTTCAACTACATCGAGAAGTTCGACTACTGGGCGGTGTTCTGGGGCATCGCGATGATCGGCACGTCCGGGCTGCTGCTCATGTTCCCGGTGCTCGCGACGCAGCTGCTGCCCGGGCAGGCGCTGCCGATCGCCATCACCATCCACAGCGATGAGGCGATCCTCGCCGTCGGCTGGATCCTCATCGTCCACATGTTCAACGTGCACCTGGCGCCGTGGGTCTTCCCGTTCAGCCCGGCGATCTTTACCGGCAAGATGACGGCCCACCAGTGCGCCGAGGATCACCCGCTCGAGTGGCAGCGCATCGTCGCCAAGAGCGGCGACCAGCCAGTCGCGCGGGCGCTCACTGACGCGCAGACGCCGGTCGTCTCGATCGTCGCCGGGCGGATGCGCAACGTCGCCGACGCCTCGACGCGAGGAGCGAGGCTTCGCCTCCGCAACCTGCGCCGGCGGCTGAGCGCAAGGAGGACGGAGTCGTGAAGACGCGGGCGTTCGCCGCTGCCATCGCCGTTGCCGTGCTGCTGACCGCATCCGCGTTCGCGTGGGAGCGGCACGGCGGCGAGCAGGCGCTCACCGGCAGCGACGCGATGCTGGCGCTGACGGCGCCGGCGGCGGAAGCAACGCCGACGCCCGAAGCGGGGCCGACGGAAGCAGCTCCGCTGGTGCACCGCGAGCTCCGTACTGAAGAACTTCTCCTGCTTCGACTGCCACGGCGTCGACCGCGGCTTCGTGATGCCGGAGGATCACCGGCCGATGGCGGCGGCGGAGTGCACGAACTGCCACAAGCCCGTCGCCGAGCCGCCGGCGATCTCGCTGCACGACGACTCCCACCAGAAGTCACCGAGCGAGGAGTGCGCCGCGTGCCACACGACGTTCGGCGCGCCGCCCCGGCCCGCGACGATCGCGCAGGGCACGTGCTTCGGCTGCCACGGCAGCGAGACGGACAAGGTGCTGCCGGCCACCCACGCGAAGCGCTCCGATGCGACGACGGTGTGCGTCGTCTGCCACCAGACGACAGCAACTGTCGATCCCATCCGTGCCGCACCGCACCAACGGCTATGAGCAGTGCACCTTCTGCCACGGACCGTCGCGGCTGACGAAGCTCGACGGCGCGCACGTCTACCAGCCGGTCGAGCGCTGCCTCACGTGCCACCAGGCGGTGCAGCCGCCGGCGATCTACACCCGCATGCACTCGCTGGCCGACCAGACCCAGGGCTGCACGTCGTGTCACGCGCCGGCGGCGGTAGCGCCACTGCCGGTGAGCCACGAAGGGCGCACGGAGCTGATGTGCGCGCTCTGCCACCAGCCGGCGGACGAGCAGCCGCCCGATGTGCCGCACTCGCTCGACGAGCGCGGGCGTCTGCGCCAGCTGCCACGCGGCCAGCCAGGTCGGCAGCCTGCCGTGGGACCACTCGACGCGCACCGACCAGACGTGCACCGTCTGCCACGCCGAGCGCCCGGGCGGCGTGCCGCCGATCCCGCACGCGCTCACCAACCGCGCGGTCTGCACCGAGTGCCATGCGCCGACGAAGGACGCGGGCGCCGGCAACTGATTCAGCCATGGGATATCAGCGCGCCGCGGCCGCCGAGTTGCGCGCACGGTCGAGCACCTCGCCGTAGAGGTCGAGCGTGACGTTCGCGGTGCGCTGCCACGTGAAGTTCGTGCGGATGTGCTCGCTCGCAGCTGCGCCCATGCGCTCGCATCGCGCGGGGTCGCTCAGCAGCGACTTGATCGCGGCGGCCAGCGCGTCGGGATCGCCCGGCGGCACCAGGATGCCCGTCCGGCCGTCCTCGATGAATTCCGGGAACGCGCCCGCCGTCGTCGCGATGACCGCGGTGCCGCACGCCATCGCCTCAGCCGCGGGCAGGCCGAAGCCCTCGTACAGCGACGGTGAGACGACGATCTGGGCGCTGTTGTAGAGCCGGAGCAGCTCGTCTACCGAGAGCCTCGGGATGTACTCGACGAAGCGCTTGAGGCCGTACTTCCAGACCAGCGGCGGCACGACCTTCATGTCCTGCTCCTTCTTGTCCTTGAAGAGCAGGCGGAAGTCCATCTCGTGCTGCAGCCGCGCGCACGCCTCGATGAGGAAACGGGCGCCCTTGTTGCGGTCCTCGGAGTCGCCGACGAACAGGATCGTGCCGGGCTCTCGCTTCACGCCCGGGATCGGGCGCATCACCTCGTGGTCGACGCCGTACGGCGTCTGGCGGATGTGCTCGAGCGGGATGTCCATCGACGAGCTGACGGAGCGCGCGGAGTTGCGCGATCCCGTCAGCACCATGTCGATGCGGTTGGCCACGTACGACTGCATCCGCCACGGGAACCAGATCTCCTTCTGGATGCGGCCGATGACGCTCTTCGCCTCGCGGATGTTGTTGAGCTTGTCGATCGCCAGCGGGTGGTGCAGGCTCGCCACCACGGGCTTCCCCATCAACCGCTTCATCGCCAGGATGCCGTAGCCGAGCGTCTGGTTGTCGTGCACGAGGTCGAACGGCCCGGTCGTCGCCTCCAGCTCGGCCAGCTTCTTGTACGCGCGCACGCTGAATGTGAAGAAGAGCGACGCCAGCGACGCCCGCGTCGACGCGAACTCGTAGAAGTTCCACGGGTGGAAGAACTCCATCGGGTTGTGCGAGTGGTCGTACGCGTGCTCGTCGCGGCCGTTGAGGAACGCCCAGAAGCTGTACGTGTGCAGCTTGTGGTGCACCACGCCCTCGGCCAGCCGCGGATACGGCCGGCCGGAGATGACGTGCACCTCGTGCCCGGCGCGCACCAGCTCGCGCGTCATGTAATGCAGGTAGACCCCCTGTCCACCCGAGTACATGTTCCCCTGGTACATGATGAAGGCGAGTTTCATGCAGTGTGTAGTTTGTAGTTTGGAGTTCGTAGTGGGAAGCAGCCGGGGTCCGTCATCGGGACCGCAGCTTCACGATGAGGGCCGATAGCATCCGCTCGACCTCGGCGACGTCGGCAGCGAGCTGCTCATGGTGCAGCTCCGACGTGAAGCCGAGCTCATGCGAAAGCAGCAACTGGTATTCGAGTTCCTTTGCCGAGCCCATGGCGATGTCCAGAAATCGAAGGAGATCGCCGTTCGTGCTGCGGCCGCACCCTTCGGCAATGTTCGACGGTATGGAGATCGAGCATCGGCGTATCTGACTGGTTAATCCGAAGACTTCGCTCTTTGGGAAGGTCTCCGTGACCCGGTATATCGAGAGCGCTAACGCATGTGACTTCTCCCAAACCTTCAACTTCCTGAAGTCCTGCATCGGCGCTATCGACTACTCAACTACGCACTACCCACTACCAACTACGCACTCCGCACGACTTCCGGCAGATGCTCCTCCTGGTAATGATGCGCCGACACCATCAGCAGGTACACGCCGCACGGGACGGTGCCGCCGAGGTCGGGCCAGAAGAACTGCGCCGTCTGCGTCAGCGCCGAGGCCGGCGCGCGCTCGGCCGCGGCGATCAGCGCGTCGAAGACGGCGTCGGAGTCGGCGAGCAGCTCCGCCCACGGGCGCTCGCGCGCCTCCGCCATCCGGGCGGCGTTGAATGCGTCGATCGAGCCGTATCGCGAGATGCCGATCGGATAGCCGGAGAGCGACATGATGCCCGGCTCCGTCACGCCGCTCGCGATCTGCTCGATCGCCGCGGCGACCCAGCGCTCCCAGCCGAGGATGTGGCCCAGGATCTCCTTCAGCGTGCGCCCGTCCGGCGTCCACGGAGTCGAGGCCTGCTCGCCGCTGAACGCCTGCACCTCGCGCATCATCGCGAAGCGGCACGAGCGCAGGATCTCGATCAGCCGCCGCTTCTGCTCCTCGCCGTCGAGCTGCGAGCGCGATGCGCAGCTCGTCGTCGAGCGACAGCGGCGGCGGCCGGCGACGCCGCGGCTTCCGCCGGCACGCCGGGATCGATGGCGAACGGCGCCGGCACGGCCCGCACCTCCACGGTCGACCGATCGTCGGACAGTTCGAGCCGTGCCTTGCCATGGCCGTTGGTCGAACGGCGCGCCGCGTCGCCGAGCGGCTTGCGGCTGTAGACGACGATGCTCTTCGGCAGGATGCGGTTGCCGACGTCGTCGATCGCCGTGACGATGCGCGATTGCCGCGTCGTCTGCGAATCGAGCACGCGGCGGAACACGCGCGTGATCGGCCCCTGCTTGCCCCAGTCGCTCCAGAACGCCACGTGGCTCAGCCAGTACAGCGTCTCGAGCGAGTGGCGATAGCGCACGGCGTACGGCTCCAGCCCCGCCTCGCGCATCAGCGCGACGATGCGCGAGCGCTCGTAGATGCGAACGTGGCCGCCGGCGTGCGTGCGGTAGTTCTTCGAAAGCCGCCAGAAGATCTTCTCGGAGAACTCGTCGGGCACGCTCACGGCGAGGATGCCGCCCGGCTTCAGCACGCGCACCAGCTCCCGCGCGAGCACGCCGTCGTCGTCGACGTGCTCCAGCGTCTCGGTGCAGATCACGCGGTCGAACGCCGCGTCGACGAACGGCAGCCGCTCGCCGGCCGTCTGCAGCCAGTGGACGCGCGCGCGCACGTCGCCATCGCGCCGCATCATCTCGATCAGGTAGCGACCGACGCGCAGGTCGTGGCGCGACAGGTCGGCGCCGAGGATCGTGCCGGGCGACTTGCACAGCTCGAGCACGTGCCGCCCCGTGCCGCAGCCGAGGTCGATCACGCGGTCGTCGGCTCCGATATCGAGCAGCGCCGGGTCGATGGACTGGAAGCGGTCGAGCATCGATGTCATATCGCCCGCCATGCTACCGCATGTAGCCATGCGTACGGCTGCCTCGACGCAACGCGACCCGCCGTCTGGCCGTACGCCTACCCCTCGCCGGAACGCACCGCCCCGACCGCGGCCCCGTTCGGCGAGACAGCTGCCGGCGCCGGTCCGCGCTTGCGCCCGTACAGGATCATGTCCTTGCCGATGACGAGGTTCGCCGTCGCTTCGATGTACTCCAGCAGCTTGATGCGCCGGTTGTGGTGCCAGTTGATCAGCTTGAAGAAGACGCGCACCGGCAGGTAGTTCTCCCGGTCCTTGCCGAAGAGGCAGCGCAGGAACCAGTACACCGCCTGCGACGAGTGCCGGTTGCGCTGGAAGTGCACGTCGATGTTCGTCTGCTCGAGGATCTTCCACATCGCGCCGGGCTTGTAGCGCCGCACGTGACCGCCGGGCGTGTGCCAGTACTCCCAGCTCAGCGTCCAGAACACCGTCTCCGGCCAGTAGTTCGGCACGCTGACCGCGACGGGCGCGCCCGGCTTCGCCACGCGCACGAACTCGGCGATGCCGCGCCGGTCGTCCGGGATGTGCTCGAACACCTCGGTGCAGAGCGCCTTGTCGAACGCGCCGTCCTTGAACGGCAGGTTCTGCGCGTCGCCGATGATGAAGTCGGCGTGGCCGCGCACCTCGCCCTTCCGCTTCAGGTCGGCGTACATGTACTTCGCCGCCTTCAGGTCATCGGCCGAGAAGTCGAGCCCGACGACGCGCACGGGGTAGCGCGCCGCCTCGAGCGTGTGCCGCCCGTTGCCGCAGCCGAGGTCGAGCAGCCGCTCCCCCTCCTGCAGGTGGAAGTGCCGCCGAAAGTCGATGTTAACGATGTTGTCGGGCAATGCCTCGAACCTGGAACTAAGCGCCTGGAGCCGCGCGGCCAGCGATCTGAGCCGCTTTCCGGCCTGTCGTCACCCCACCAATGGCCTCACCTAAGCTCCGCTCCGCCGCCGCGGCACGATCTCCTCGTAAACGGCGAGCGTCTCCTCGGCCGCCTTCCGCCAGTTGAACTTCTCGACGATCCGCCGCCGGCCGCCATCGGCGAGACGCTGCCGGAGCGATGGATCATTCCACAGCATCCGGATGGCGTCCGCAAGCGCCCGCGGGTCGGACGGCGGCACCAGCCAGCCGCTCTTGCCGTGCTCGACGATCTCTTCGTACGCGCCGATGCGCGTCGCCACGGTCGGCGTGCCGCACGACATCGCCTCGGCCAGCGGCAGGCCGAAGCCCTCGTGTACCGACGACGTGACGAGCAGCCGCGCCTCGTTGTAATGCCGCACCAGCTCGGGCGTCGGAATGCGCCCCGTGAAGTCAAACCGCGAGTTCAGGCCGTACTCGTCGACCAGCCCCGGCACCAGCTTCAGCCGCCACTTCTCGTTGTCGACGAACGTCACCCGGAAGTCGAGTTCGTCCTTCAGGATGTTGATCGCCTCCATGAAGTAGCGCGCGCCCTTGTTCCGGTCCTCCGAGTTCCCCACGTACAGCAGCTTGTCCGGCCGCCGCTCGACGCCCTCGAGCGGACGAAAGGTGTCGGTGTCGATGCCGTTGTAGACCGTGCGCACCCGCTCGTGCGGCAGCTGGAACGCCTCCTCCACGTCGACGCGCGACGTCTCCGACACAACGATCACCCGGTCGACGCCCTTCGCCGCCCACTCCTGCATGTACCAGGGCGACCAGAGGATGCGGCGCGCCTTCTCGTACGTGCTGCGCGACTGGCGCAGCGCGTTGCGCAGGTCGTACTTCAGCGGATGGTGGATCGTGGCGACGAGCGGGAAGCCCGACTTGTGCATCGCCCAGACGCCGTAGCTGAGCGTCTGGTTGTCGTGCACGACGTCGAACCGGTGCTCGCGCGACAGCTCGCGCAGCTTGAAGTACGCCCGCACGCTGAAGTTGGCGAGCAGCGACGAGAGCGTCGTCCGCGTCGACACCAGCTCGTAGAAGTTGAGCGGGTGGAAGTAGCTGAGCGGCGGCCGGTTGAAGACGAAGTCCTTCTTGTAGTGGTGGTAGCTCCAGAAGCTGTAGTCCTTGATGTTGTGCGCCGTCACCGCCTCGTCGAGCGCCGGGTACGGCGGCCCGGCGATGACGTGGACGTCGTGCCCCATCCGCGCCAGCTCGCGGGTGAGGTAGTACAGGTACACCCCCTGCCCGCCGGAGTACATGTTGCCCTGGTACATCAGGAAGCAGATCTTCATGCAGTCGGTCAGTTGTCAGCTATCAGCGGTCAGCGCCTCGTCAGCGGGCGCGTCGCCACATACTAGCGGAGGGCCCGCGCATGGGCGATTCCGGCCGCCGCGTCGGCGATGGCGACAGTCGGGAACCGAAAGAGCACCCTACGCCTGTCATCCCGCGACGGTGCCAGGGTTCTGTCATCCTGAGCGAAGCGAAGGATCTACCCCGGTGGCCGCGATCGTCTGTCCTCGCCTTCCCGCTTCCCGCTTCTCGCCTCCGCCCTCCGCTCTCCGCCCTCCCAGCCGCCCGCCCCTCACGGCGTCGTCTCGTGACACACGCCCACCGTATCGTCCGCGTTGCCGAACGCGATGTTGTTGTCCGTCGTCACGTTGCCCGCCTTGTAGATGCAGATCGCCGAGCCGCCGTTGTTGACGATCGCGTTGTCGTCGATGCTGCCCAGCGACGTGTTGACGTACGACACGCCGATGCCCCGATTGCCCCAGATCAGCGAGTTCGAGACGTCCATGTTCGCGCCCTGGCCGAGCACGCCGCCGCCGAGCCGGCCGGACTCGGGCAGCACGACCGTATCGTGGATCGTCGCATGATTGATGCGGCCGACGGCCCGCACCGGGAACAGCTTGCCCACCTGGCCGTACTTCAGCGGGTCGGGGTACGCGCGGAACTCGATGGCGTGCTCGTCGTTCGCCCAGAAGTCGTCGGACTCCGACGTGATCGACGCGCCCCAAACGAACATACCGGTGCAGGTGGTTCTTCCAGATGCGGTTGCGCGTGAACGTGCCGGTCGTGCCCGGGAACATGACGATGCCCGTGCTGCCGCTCTCCTGCACGACGTTGCCGTTGAGGATGATGTTCGCGTCGCCGACGTACGCCTGCAGGTTGGTGAGGTAGCAGTCCGGCACCTCGACGAAGCCCGGCGGCAGCAACGCGCACGGCGTCTGGCCCGGCGAACACGCCCGGCCCCCCGTTGTGCGAGATGATGTTCTGCGTGATCGTCGTCGTCGCCGCGTGGCCGACCGTCGAGACGCCGACGCCGCCGTTCCCGAAGATCCAGTTGCGCTCGACGGTCACGTTCGAGTCGCGGCGGATGAGCAATCGCATCGCCCTCGATCGCGTAGACGAACGAGTCGCTGATCCGGCCCGTGCTGTTGACGTCGTAGTGGATGCCGATGCCGCCGCCGCCGACGTCCATGTTCCGGAACAGCACGTTCTTGCTGCCGTTGATGTACGCGTCCGACGGATGGCCGTAGAACAGCGTGAAGTTCTCGAACACCAGGTCGGAGCTGCCGAACACGAGCATCGAATCCTTGTCGACGCCGGTGAGAATCGAGACGCGCGGCCCGGCGCCGTGCAGCGTGACGCCATGCACGTTGGTGAACGTCAGCGGGCCGCGATACACGCCCGGCGCCATGCAGATGACGTCGCCCGATTGCGCGCCGTTGACGATGCCCTGCAGCGTGCCGGGATCGGCGTTCTTGTTGCAGTCGGCCGCCAGCGCCGAGGGCGGACGCGATGCTCCGGCTGCTGCCACGACGGCAAGCAGCATCACGGCGAAAGACGAACATCCGGTGAGAAACCGTCGCGCACCCGTCATCCTTGACCTCCACATCATCATCACGCGAGCCAGTGACACGCTAGCGTACGACGGGCCGCGGCCGCCTATCAAGCCCGCATGGGCCATTGACTGTCGCACCACGTCCGTCGCGTGTGTATTTCCACAGCCACGGCGGCGATCGCCGCGTATCTTGGCGTGGCGTCTCGGACTCAGACCAGCTCGCGTACCGCCGACGCCGCATCCGCCAGCGCGACGACCTGCGCGTCCTTCGACGTACGCCGCTTGATCTCCGCGCCGCCGTTCTCGATGCTCCGCGGGCTGACGGTGACGCGCACCGGCATGCCGAGCAGGTCGGCGTCGTTGAACTTCACGCCCGCCGAGCCCTCCTCGCGGTCGTCATACAGCACGTCGAGGCCGGCATCTTGCAGTTGCTGGTACACCTGCTCGGCGCTCTCGCGCACGCCCGGCTTGTCGAACCCGAGGCCGACGAGGTGCACGTGGTACGGCGTCAGCTCCGGCGGCCAGATGATGCCGCGCTCGTCGTGGTTCGCCTCGATCGCACCGGCGAACACGCGCCCGACGCCGATGCCGTAGCAGCCCATGACGGCGGGCTTCAGCTCGCCCGCTTCGTCGGCGAAGTTGGCCTGCAATCGCTCCGTGTACACGGTGCCGAGCTTGAAGACGTGCCCCATCTCCATGCCGCGCTTCGTCTCGAGCGTGCCGCCGCAGACGCGCGCACACATTGCCCGCCCGCGCCAGCGAGATGTCGGCGATGACGTCCGCCTTCCAGTCGCGGCCGTGGTTGACGTTGCGGATAGTGCACG
This sequence comes from uncultured Chloroflexia bacterium, assembly GCA_963840385.1. Taxonomy (GTDB): domain Bacteria; phylum Chloroflexota; class Dehalococcoidia; order DSTF01; family JACRBR01; genus CAYJMJ01. The sequence continues at coordinate 236,621 of CAWIYS010000009.1, forward strand.
TCGGGCTTGTTCGCGCCGGCGACGAGGTTGTACGAGTTGAGCACGCTGTCGTCGGCGACGATCTTGATGCCCTTCAGCCCGACCGGCGACGCCGACCCCGCGACGAGCCCGTGCTTCTTCACGCCTTCGTCGTCGAGCAGCGACATCTCGACGGCCTTCAGTGTGTTCCGCAGCTTCGCCTCGTTCACCTCCAGGTCGCCGCGGATCGCGACGAACACCGGCGCGCCGTCGATCTCGTAGAACACCGCCTTCAGCGTCCGCGCGTGCGGCACGCCGAGGAACCCCACCAGGTCGTCGATCGTCTTCTGCCCGGGCGTCGACACTTCTTCGAGCGGCGCCGGTTCCTCATCGGGCATCTCGTGCTTCTTGTGGTCGGCCTTCTCCTCGTTCGCCGCGTAGCCGCAGCTGTTGCAGAGCAGGATCGTGTCCTCGCCGACCTCGGTGAGGTACATGAACTCCTCGCTGTCTTTCCCCCCGATGGCGCCCGAGTCCGCCTGCACGGGGATCGTCGGCACGCCGCAGCGGTCGAAGATCCGCGTGTACGCCGCCCGCGCCGCCCGGTACGAGTCGTCGAGCGCGTCCCAGTCCGGTGTCGAAGCTGTACGCGTCCTTCATCGTGAACTCGCGGACGCGCATCAGCCCGCCGCGCGGCCGCGCCTCGTCCCGCATCTTCGTCTGGATCTGGTAGACCATCAGCGGCATGTCGCGGTAGCTCTGCACCTGCTTCTTGAACAGGTCGACGACCACCTCCTCGTGCGTCGGCCCGAGGATCAGCTCGCGCTCGCGGCGGTCCTTCAGGTGGAACAGCACGTCGCCCATCGTCTCGATGCGGCCGGACTCCTGCCACAGCTCGGCCGGCTGCACGACCGGCATGATCACTTCCTGCCCGCCCGCGCGGTCCATCTCCTCGCGGATGACCTGCTCGATCTTCCGCATCACCTTCCAGCCCGTCGGCAGATAGCTGTAGATCCCGGCCGCGAGTTGCTGGACGAGCCCCGCCCGCAGCATCAGCTGGTGGTTCGCCGTGTCGGCATCGGCCGGCGCGTTGCGCAGCGTCTTGCCGAAGAGCCGTGACATCCGCATCGATTCGTGTCCTGTCGTGATTCCCGCTGGTTCGCCGAAGCTTATCCAATGCCGGCACGACGGTGGCAGGCCGAGGCCGCCTGCTTGTCGTAATACCGCCAGCGCGGCTCGGCCATGGGCTATATTGTCGGCATGGCGACGGTCCACCCGAACGTGAACGTGACGTACGACCAGATCGAGGCATTTTGCGGCAAGTGGAATGTCGTGCGTTTCGAACTCTTCGGCTCAGTCCTGCGTGATGATTTTGACGGCGAGAGTGACATCGACGTCCTCGTCAAGTTCGCGCCCAACGCACACTGGACGTTCCGCGATGACCTCGCGATGGAGCAGGAACTCGCTGACCTGTTCGGCCGCCGAGTCGAGATCGTCGAGCGGAAGCTCGTCGAGGGCAGTCCGAACTGGGTTCGTCGAAAGCACATCCTGGACAGCGCCACGCTCGTCTATGCGGCAGCCTGACGACACCGCGCTCCTCGTCGACATGCTCATCGCGGCACGGGAAGCTCGCGACCTCGCGTCGGGCGTCACACCGGAGGCACTCCCTGGTAATCGTCTGCTCCAACTGGCACTCGAGAAACTCGTTGAGAATCTAGGAGAGGCGGCGAGCCGCCTATCGCCGGAGGCCCGGAGCAAACTGCCGGAACTCCCATGGCGGGACATCATCGGCATGCGCCATCGGCTCGTGCACGACTACATGCGCGTCGATCTCGAGAAACTGTGGCAGGTGATCGCTGCCGATCTAGAACCGTTGATCGCGGCGATCGAGCCGCTCGTCCCGCCGGCAGACGCATAACGAAGCGCCATGGCCACCGAGCGGCAGGCGTCGCCTCCGCCCGCCGCCTGCCACACGTCGGCGCTAGAATGCGGCCATGAAGGTCCCAGCGTGGCTCCGCACCGAGGCCGCCGGAGTCGGAGCCAGCATCGCCGCGACGGCCGTGCTCACGGGCACGTTGGCGCCCGTGCAGCACCACGTCGGCCTCCTCAACGAGGGCCTCCTCTTCCTCCTGCTCGCGCTGCTCGTGTCGGGCACGTGGGGCTGGCGCGTCGGACTGTTCGCGGCCGTGCTGGCCAACCTCGCGCTGAACTTCTTCTTCGTGCCGCCGCTGCACACGTTCACCGTGCAGGATCCATCGAATATCGTCGCGCTCTTCATCTTTCTGATCGTCGCGATGCTCGGCGGCCGGCTGCTCGCGTCCGCGCAGCAGGCGCTCGCCGAGTCGCGCCGCCGCCAGGCCCAGACGCAGGTGCTGCTCAACCTCAGCCGCGTCATGATCGGCCGCACCCACCCGGAGGACGCGCTCGCCGCCCTGTGCGAGGAGGTCGTCTCGGCGCTGCGGCCCGATGGCGCGGCCGTGCTCAGCGGCGCCGCCGCCGGATGGCGCGTGCTCGCGTCGGCGGGTGCGCCGTCGGCCGCCCGCGCGACCGACGCCGAGGAGCGGGCGATGGCGGACCGCGCGCTCGCGTCGAACGTGCCGGTGATGCTCGGACAGACGGGCCTGACGTCGAGCCGGCCGCGCCGCATCGCCATCCGCGCAGGCGGGCAGCGTCGCATCGAGGCGGTCCGGCGCGCGCTGACGCTGGTGCCGCTGCGCGTCGGCGAGCGGGCGTTCGGCGTGCTACGCCTCGACGGGCCGATCACCGGCACGGTCTTCGGCGACCACCCGGAGCAGCTGCTCGTCCCGTTCGCAAACGAGGCTGCGCTCGCCGTCCAGCGCGTCGAGCTGGCCGCCGCCGCGGCCCACGCCGATGCGCTGCGCGAGGCCGACGAGATGAAGACCGCGCTCATGACGTCGATCTCGCACGACCTGAAGACGCCGCTCGCCGGCATCAAGACGTCCGTCTCCAGCCTGCTCGATGAGAGCGTGACGTGGTCGGAAGACGACGTCGCCGCGTTCCTCGCGACGATCGACTCGCAGGCCGACCGCCTGAACAGCGTCATCTCCGACATTCTCGACTTGAACCGGATCGAGGCGGGCGTGGTCTCGGCGGTGCTGCGCCCGCTGCCTGTCATCGACCTGCTCCGCGAGGCGAGGGCGCGTACGCTCGGCCCGACGGCCGGGCGCATGGTCACGGTCGACGCGCCGCCTGATCTCCTGGTCGAAGGCGACGAATCGCTGATTGCGCAGGCGCTCGTCAACCTGGTCGAGAATGCGGCGAAGTACTCGACGCCCGGCGGCGCCATCCACCTGGCCGCGGCCGCGCATGGCGGCACGGTCGAGATCACCGTCGCCGACGAGGGCCCCGGCATCGCCCGCGAGGACCTTCCGCACCTGTTCGAGCGCTTCTACCGCGCCGCCGAGCACAGCCGCCGTGTCAAGGGCAGCGGCCTCGGGCTGGCCATCGTCAAGGGCTTCGTCACGCTCTCCGGCGGCAGCGTGCGCGTCGAAAGCTCGCCGGCCGGCACCCGCTTCATCATCTCGCTGCCGGCCGGCGTGGCCGTTGGCGCCGATGCGGTGACGAAGTGAGCCCGGCGCGCATCCTCGTCGTCGACGACGAGGTCCAGCTGCGCCGGACGCTCGCGCGATCGCTGACCGGCCACGGCTACACCGTGCGCGAAGCGGCGGACGGCGCCGCCGCGCTTCGCGAATTCGGCGCATTCAAGCCGGATGTCGTGCTGCTCGACCTCATGCTGCCCGATACCTCCGGCGTCGAGGTGTGCGCCGAGCTCCGCCGCGTGCAGGACACGCCGATCATCGTGCTCTCCGTCGTCGGCGACGAGCGCGCGAAGATCGACGCCCTCGACGCCGGTGCCGACGACTACCTCACGAAGCCGTTCAGCATGGGCGAGCTGCTCGCTCGCGTCCGCGTCGCGCTGCGTCGCGGCGCGACGGATCGGACGCAGCAGCCGGTGATCCAGTGCGATGGCCTGATACTCGACCTCGAGCGCCGCCTCGTCACGATTTCGGGCGAAGAAGTGCACCTGACGCCCACCGAGTACAGCCTGCTCAAGTACCTGGCGACGCACGCCGGCAAGGTACTGACGCACCCGATGATCCTGCGCGCCGTCTGGGGCCCGGAGTACGCCGACAACACGCACGTCCTGCGTACGACGATCAACCAGCTCCGCGCCAAGCTCGGCGACGACGCCACGGAGCCGCGCTTCATCCGCACCGACGCGGGCGTCGGCTATCGCTTTGCCGATCCTGAAGCTCTTTCCTGACGATTCTCTTATCCGATGCGCCGTTCGGATGACACCGCCCTGACGCCGCCCGGCGTACGATCGCCATATGAACATTCTTCTCGTCGAGGACGACGGCCCGCTCCGCGACGTCATCGCGCGAAACCTGCGCGCGCGCGGCCACGATCTGGCCGTCGCCGGTACCGCCGAGGCGGCCGTGCTCTCGATGGTCGAGTCCTGGCCCGACGCCATCGTGCTCGACGTCAACCTGCCGGACATGACCGGCTGGGACGTGCTCCGCCGGCTGACCGCGGCCGACCGCAAGCGCGTCGCCGTCATCATCGTCTCGGCCGCGCCGATCTCGGAGAAGCGGCTGCTGGAGTTCCAGCCGCTGCGCCACCTGCAGAAGCCGTTCCCGATCGACGCGCTGGTCCGGCTGTTGAACGAGGTTGCACCGCCGGCCGCCCCGGCGGGTGACGAAGGAGGAGTCGTGATGGAGCGCGTTGTGCTGGAACTGATCGTTGCGGCGGGGGTGCTCGCCATCTTCATCGCCAACTGGTCGGACGAGGTGGGGTCGTGAACCCGGACGTCGTCTTCGTAGCCGTGAGCCTGCTCCTGTTCGCCGTGATGTTCGCCGCGATCTGGGCATTCGAGAAGGTGTGAGCGAGATGGAGAACGTCATCCTTTCGATCGGGGCGAGCATCGTGATGCTGTACCTGATCGTCGCTTTGATCCGCCCGGAATGGTTCTAGGAGGAGCGCGATGACCGTTAGCGGGATACTCCACATCCTCCTGTACTTCGCCGTCGTGCTGGCGCTCACGAAGCCGCTCGGCGCCTACATGGCCGCCGTCTTCGAGGGCGAAGGTCGCCTCTCGAAGCGCGTCTTCGCGCCGGTCGAGCGCGTCATCTACCGCGTCTTCTTCGTCGACGAGACGAAGGAGATGGACTGGAAGCGCTACACCGTGAGCCTGCTGATCTTCAGCACGCTGAGCATGCTCGCGGTCTACACGATCCTGCGCGCGCAGGCGCACCTGCCGCTGAACCCGCAGGACATGCCGGCCGTCTCCGGGCACCTCTCGTTCAACACGGCGGCCAGCTTCACCTCGAACACGAACTGGCAGTCGTACGGCGGCGAGACGACGCTGAGCTACCTGTCGCAGATGCTGGCGCTGACGGTGCAGAACTTCGTCTCGGCGGCCGTCGGCATCGTCGTCGTGATCGTGCTGATCCGCGGCTTCGTGCGGCGCAGCACGACGGATCTCGGCAACTTCTGGGTCGACCTGACCCGCTGCATCCTCTGGATCCTGCTGCCGCTCTCGATCGTGCTCGCGCTGCTGCTCGTGTCGCAGGGCGTCATCCAGAACTTCAGCTCGTACAAGGAGATCACGACGCTCGAGGGCGCGAAGCAGGTGCTGGCGATGGGCCCCGCGGCGTCGCAGATCGCGATCAAGCAGCTCGGCACGAACGGCGGCGGCTTCTTCAACGCCAACTCCGCCGTGCCCTTCGAGAACCCGACGCCGTTCTCCAACTTCCTCGAGGCCGTCGCGATCTTCCTCATCCCGGCGGCGCTGACCTACACCTTCGGCAAGATGGTCGGCAAGACGGCGCAGGGCTGGGCGATCTTCGCCGCGATGGCCGTGATCTCGATCGCCTTCGCCTTCTTCGCGTACGGCGCCGAGCAGACCGGCAACCCGACGCTCGCGAACCTCGGCGTCGACCAGGCGTACCAGACGGGCCAGCATGGCGTCGTCCGGCGGCAACATGGAGGGCAAGGAGTCCGCTTCGGCATCGCCGACTCCGCCATCTGGGCGAACGCCACGACCGACGCCTCCAACGGCTCCGTCAACTCGATGCACGACAGCTACACGCCGCTCGGCGGGCTGGTGCCGCTCTTCAACATGCACCTCGGGGAGATCGTCTTCGGCGGCGTCGGCTCCGGCCTCTACGGCATGCTCGTCTTCGCGATCATCGCCGTCTTCATCGCCGGACTGATGATCGGCCGCACGCCGGAGTACCTCGGCAAGAAGATCGGGCCGAAGGAGATGAAGCTCGCCGGCATCTACTTCCTGATCACGTCGGCGTTCATGCTGCTCACGACGGCGATCGCCGTCTCGGTGAAGCAGGGCCAGGCGGGCCCGCTGAACGCCGGCGCGCACGGCTACTCCGAGATCCTCTACGCGTTCACGTCCGCAGGGCGCGAACAACGGCTCGGCGTTCGCCGGCCTCACCGCCAACACGTCGTTCTACAACACCACGGGCGGCATCGACGATGCTCGTCTGCCGGTTCATCCCGATGGTCGCGATCATGGCGCTCGCCGGCGCGCTCGCGCAGAAGAAGAAGGTGCCGGAGAGCGCGGGCACGCTGCCGACGAACTCGCCGCTGTTCGTGGGCTTCCTCGTCGGCGTCGTGATCATCGTCGGCGGACTGACGTTCTTCCCGGCGCTCGCGCTCGGGCCGATCGCCGAGCACTTCCTCGTGCACGCGCACATCCTGTCGTAGAGAGGGACGGACATGCTGGACCAGATGCCACCACAAACGGAACCCACCGAGCACCGCTCGGAGATCGCGAAGGCAGCGCCAGTCGCGCGCGTCGATCTGGAACTGGCCGATCATCCGCCAGGCATCCATCGACTCGTTCAAGAAGCTGAACCCGCGCCACCTCCTGGGCAACCCCGTCATGCTCGTCGTCGAGATCGGCGCCGTCGTCACGACCTACATGTTCCTCGACGAACTGTTCGGGAGCCGCAGCGAGCCCAGGTTCTTCACCGGCGCCGTGGCCGTCTGGCTCTGGTTCACCGTGCTCTTCGCCAATTTCGCCGAGGCGATGGCCGAGGGCCGCGGCAAGGCCCAGGCGAGCACCCTGCGCGCCATGAAGCGCGACACGATCGCCAAGCGCGAGCGCGACGGCCGTATCGAAGAGGTCTCCTCGTCCGACCTGCGCACCGGCGACATCGTCCGCGTCGAGGCCGGCGACGACATCCCCGGCGACGGCGACGTCATCGAGGGCGTGGCGTACGTCAACGAGGCCGCCATCACCGGCGAGTCGGCGCCGGTCCTGAAGGAGCCGGGCACCGACATCCGCAGCTCCGTCACCGGCGGCACGACCGTCACCAGCGACTGGCTGCGCATCCGCATCTCGGCCAACCCGGGCGAGACGTTCCTGGACAAGATGATCGCCCTCGTCGAAGGCGCCTCCCGCCAGAAGACGCCGAACGAGATCGCGCTCAACATCCTGCTGGCGACCTTCACGATCATCTTCCTGCTCGCCGTCGGCACGATCCGGCCGTTCGCCGAGTACGTGGACGGCGACGTCACGACGACGGCGCTGGTCGCGCTGCTCGTCTGCCTCATCCCGACGACGATCGGCGGGCTGCTCTCGGCCATCGGCATCGCCGGCATGGACCGCATGGTGCAGCGCAACGTCCTCGCCATGTCCGGCAAGGCCGTCGAGACGGCCGGCGACATCGACACGCTGCTGCTCGACAAGACCGGCACCATCACCTTCGGCAACCGCCTCGCCGCCGAGTTCATCCCCGTCGGCGGCCACACCGAGCGCGATCTCGCGCTCGCCGCGCTCCAGTCGTCGCTCGCCGACGAGACGCCCGAAGGCCGGTCGATCGTCGATCTCGCGCGCCGCATGGGCTACGAGGGCGTCGCCGTCAGCGCCACGGACGAGATGATCCCGTTCAGCGCCGAGACCCGCATGAGCGGCATCCAGACCAACGGCCGCCGCATCATGAAGGGCGCCGTCGATGCCGTCTCGCGGCTCGCGAAGCAGATCCCGGCCGACCTGGACGCCGCGGCGACGACGCATCGCCATGGCCGGCGGCACGCCGCTCGCCGTCGTCGACAACGACGAGGTGCTCGGCATCATCTACCTCAAGGACACCGTCAAGCCCGGCATCCGCGCGAAGTTCGAGGAGATGCGCCGCGCCGGCATCCGCACGGTGATGATCACCGGCGACAACAGGCTCACCGCCGCCACCATCGCGGCCGAGGCCGGCGTCGACGACTTCGTCGCCGAGGCGAAGCCCGAGGACAAGATGAACCTCATCCGCGAGGAGCAGGCCCAGGGCCGCCTCGTCGCGATGACCGGCGACGGCACGAACGACGCCCCGGCGCTCGCCCAGGCCGACGTCGGCGTCGCGATGAACAGCGGCACCGCCGCCGCCAAAGAGGCCGCCAACATGGTCGACCTCGACTCCGACCCGACCAAGCTGGTCGACGTCGTCGCCGTCGGCAAGCAGATGCTGATGACGCGCGGCGCCCTGACGACGTTCAGCATCGCCAACGACGTCTCCAAGTACTTCGCCATCATCCCGGCGATGTTCGTCGGCATCTACCCGCAGCTCGACAAGATGAACGTCATGCGGCTCTCGACGCCGAACAGCGCCATCCTCTCCGCCGTGATCTTCAACGCGCTGATCATCATCGCGCTCGTCCCGCTGGCCCTGCGCGGCGTCACGTACCGCGCGGCGCCCGCGGCGCAGATCCTGCGCGGCAACCTGCTCATCTACGGCGTCGGCGGCATCATCGCGCCGTTCGTCGGCATCAAGCTCATCGACCTGCTGCTGGTGCTGCTGCAGCCTGAACTAGGCGCTGGAGGTAGAGGACATGCTTCAGAACACAATCAAGGACCTGCGGACGGCCATCATCGCCTTCGTGCTGTTCAGCGCGTTCCTCGGGCTCGCCTACCCGTACGCGATCACCGGCGATCGCACAGGCGGTCTTCCACCGGCAGGCGAACGGCAGCCTCGTCTCCGTGAACGGTCAGGACGTCGGCTCGTCGCTGGTCGGCCAGAACTTCAGCTCGCCCGCGTACTTCCACCCGCGCCCCTCCGCGGCCGGCGCTGACGGCTACGACGGCGAGCGCGTCGTCGTGGCTCGAACCTCGGACCGTCCAGCCAGGCGCTCGCCGACCGCGTCGCGGCCGACGTGCGACCAGGTCCGCCAGGAGAACAACCTGGCCGCCGATGCGAAGGTGCCGGTCGACGCCGTGACCGCCTCGGGCAGCGGCCTCGACCCGCACATCTCGCCCGCCTACGCGGACCTGCAGGTCGCGCGCGTCGCGCAGGAGCGCGGCGCCGAGGAAGACCAGGTGCGCCAGCTCGTGCGACCAGATACACGGACGGCTGCGACGTTTGGCGTGCTCGGCGAGCCGCGCGTCAACGTGCTGCGGCTCAACATCGCGCTCGACGAGAAGTACGGCGCGCCGCCGCAGCCGGCCGCCACGGCGACTGGTGGGTAACGGAGCCGGACATGAGTCAGGTGACAATCGAACATCTGCCGCGGAAAGAGGCCGCCGTGCTCAGAACCATGCAGCGGGATGGTCATGTGCTCACCCGCATCAAGGAGCTCGGCGAAGGCGACGCTGAATACGTCGAACTCCCGTCGTTGCTGCATGCCGTCCGGGACGCAGGCGCATCGACGATGTCGGACGACGACCTGCTCACGTGCCTCCACTCACTCGAGGACCGTGGCCTCGTCACGTCCAGTGTGCGCGTGCACCCCACCAGCGCCACCGAATACGTGTGCGAGTGGACGATCTGCTCAACGGACGCTCGCTGACCCGGCTGGAGTCCCCGCGTGAACGCGCGGAGAGGACCTACACATGCGGCGACGTGCAGGTTGATATCGACGCGCGCCTGGCCTTCGTCGGCGGTGCAGCGCGTGCCACTGACCTTCTGCGAGTTCGATCTGCTGGTGAAGTTCGTCGCCGATCCGGGCCGTGCGTTCACGCAGAGACGAGCTGCGCGGCGAGCCAACCCGGCGCAGCCCCGTCGACGCCGCGCTCGGTCGACATCCACGTGATGCGGCTCCGCAAGAAGCTGGCGGCGGCTCGCCGCTTCGTCATCGAGACCGTGCCGCACGTCGGCTATCGCTCCTGGACTAGCGGCCGATGCGTGCGACCGGGCGGTCAGTCGTGAGCGGCGGGGGTTGTTCGTGAGCGACGAGGTCATCATCATCGACAGTGACCCAGCACGATCTCATGCGGCTGGTCGTGGCGTTCCGGGGCACGCCGTACAGGATCACCGCGGTGGAATCGGCGCAACCGATGCAGGCCGCGAGCCGAATGGCCCCGCACGAGCCGGCGGCACTGGTCGTACCGCTCGAACGGGATGGAGAATGTCGTCGACATGCGAACGCTGATCGATGCCTGCCCGCGCACGCGGCTGCTCTTCCTCGTGCCGAACATGCCGCCCAGCGCGGCGCTCTCGAGGACTCGTGCGCGCGGCCGGAGGAGCGTTGCTGTCCAGGGAGGAGCCGGCGATCGTGGTGGTCGCCACGCTGATCACCTTGCTGACCCGAGCAGGCCGCCGGCTGGCACGGCGGCGCGGCATGACCGAAATCGGCCGGCCCGACCCGGACGCGCTTCTCGCCCAGCTCAAGCGCGAGGAGCGCGCCGCCATCCGCGCGCGGCAGGCTGCGCGTCTTCCTCGGCGCGTTCCCCGGCGTCGGCAAGACCTACACGATGCTCAACGAGGCGCACCGCCGCCGCTCCTACGGCGAGGACGTCGTCGTCGGCTTCGTCGAGACGCACGGCCGCCGCGCCACGCAGGCGATGGTCGACGGGCTCGAGCTGCTGCCCCGCAAGCGCGTCGAGTACCGCGGCGTCATCGTCGAAGAGCTCGACGTCGACGCCGTGCTGCGACGCCGCCCCGCCGTCTGCCTGGTCGATGAGCTCGCCCACACGAACGCCCCCGGCTCCGAGCGCGAGAAACGCTACGAAGACGTCGAAGTCATCCTCGACGCCGGCATCAACGTCGTATCGACGTTGAACATCCAGCACCTCGAGAGCCTGAACGACCGCGTGCAGGCTCTCACCGGCATCCGCGTACGCGAGACCATCCCCGACCGCATCGTCGACGACGCCGACGAAATCATCCTCATCGATCTCGTCGCCGGAGGGCGCGCGCGCGCGCATGGAGCACGGCCACATCTACCCGCCCGCGCAGGCCGCGGCCGCGCTCCAGAACTTCTTCAAGCCGCAGAACCTCGCCGCGCTGCGCGAGCTGGCGCTCCGCCGAACGGCGCAGGAGGTCGACGAGCAGCTCGAAGAGTACATGCGCGAGTCCGCGCCAAGCAGCACGTCGAGGTCGAGGAGCACGTACTCGTCTTCATCGACGCGGGCACGTTCTCGCGCACGCTCATCCGGCGCGGCTGGCGGCTCGCGCAGGCGTTGCGGGCCGACCTGTACGTCGCCTACATCAAGCGCGAGCTGAGGATCCGGAGCAGACGGACCTCGCCCGCACGCTCGAGCTGGCCGAGGACCTCAACGCACGCGTCTTGCCCGCTCGAGGCTGGCGACGAGGCGCTCGCCCTGCGGGGGTTCATCGCCGCGCACGGCGTCAATCACCTGGTGCTGCCATACCGCCGCCGCGGCGGCTTCGCTCGCCTGCGGAAGCGTTCGCTCGCCGACCAGTTGATGCGGTCACTACCGAGCCTCGACGTGCTGCTCGTCGCCGAGCAGTAACGCTACGAGCGCAGCCCCATCCCCCGACGGCCTTCGACCCACGGGCTATTGACACTATTTAAGAAAAGTGAAACTATCGCGCCCCGATAGAACGCGATCCGCCGCGCCAGCTGGCGTGACGCGCAGGCAGCATTGGCCGCTGATGGCCAGGAGGGCACGATATGTCCGCAGCAGACATCGCTCGAGCAAGCATGGACGCCTGGAACCGGCGGGACTTCGCCGCGATGCGCGGCCTGATGCACCGCGACTACAGCTACACCGGCGGCGATGGCCAGGAGCAGAAGGGCCAGGACGCGGGCATCGCCGTCGCCGAGATGTTCGCCACGGCCTTCCCCGATGGCCGCATCGACATCGTGCGCGTGACCGAGACGGCGGACACGGCGATCGCGGAGTTCGTCGGCCGCGGCACGCACAGGGGCGACCTGATGGGCATCGCGCCCACCGGCAAGACGATCGCAATCCCCGTCTGCGACGTGATGGAGATCCGCGATGGCAAGATCTACCGCGAGCGCGAGTACATCGACTTCATGACGCTGATGGTCCAGCTCGGCGTCGCGCCGGCGCCTGTAGCTGTGGCGTAGCCTCGCCCGATCGCCGGAGCCGGCGCCCCGTCGATCGCGCCGTGATGCGCGGTCCAGGACGCCGGCTCGCGGCGACGTGCGCCGGAACACGTTGTGCTGCTTCGAGACGATGGGGGCGCTCAACTCGGCGCTCGCCACCAGGTCGGTGCCCGCGCACGGTCGCAAGCCCGGCGGGGCAGCGCGCCTATCCGGGGCGCTCGCGCCATTGCACCTCGTGCAGCCGCACGGGCTCTTCGAAGCCCTTTAGCACCTCAGCACCGCGATCAATGAACTGAAATCCCTTTCCGGCGACGAGCGCGCGCACGACGTCCGAGACGATGATCTCCGTACCCCTGGCCCGGCCCATAATGCGAGCAGCCACCGTCACCGCCGTACCGAACAGGTCGTCGTCCTCGGCGATCGGCTCGCCCGCGTTCACGCCGACGCGCACGCGGATGGGCTCGGCCGCCGCCTCGTTCCGTGCGGCGAACGCCCGCTGCAGGTCGATTGCACACTCGACTGCATCGGTGGCGGAATCGAACGAGGCCATGAATCCGTCGCCCATGCTCTTGATCTCGGTGCCGGCGTGGGCGCGGAGCACCTCCCGCGTGACGCGTTCGTGGTCACGCAGCACGGCGCGGCCCGCCTCGTCGCCGAGTCGGCGCAGCATTTCGGTGTGGCTTTCGATGTCGGTAAACAGGACCGCTCGCACGGCGGTGGGCCGCGCGCCGGGCCGCGCCGCAGCTGCCGTGTCGCCGAAGAACTCGCCGACGGCCGACAGGACGCTGTCGATCTCGCCCTGGCCGCCCTCGATCACGACCAGCCGCGAATTCGGGATGCCCATCGCCAGTTCGCGCCCGTCGTTCGCGCCGAGGAAGCGCGTCGCCTTGTGCTGCATGATCAGCGTCGGAGCTTCGACGCGCGGCAGGATTTCGGTGACGTCGACATCCTCGAACGCGCGCCCCATCCGCCGCGCCGCCTCGGGCGTCGTGCACGCGCGCAGATACTCACCGTACCGTCGCACGTCGTCGCCGCCGAGGCCGTGTGAGGCGAAGGCGACGTTCTCCGTCATCGCTTCCCAGTCGTCATACATCTGGGACACCGCGCGCACCTGCGGCCGGTCGGCGTACGTCCGTCCGTTGGCGAACGCGTCATCGAGGATCAGGTGCGACACGCGGTCCGGATGGCGCACCGCGTACGAGATCGCCAGCGCACCCGACGTGCCGATCCCGTGCAGTGCGAAGCTCGTCAGGCCGAGCGTATTGGCAACCGCATCGATGTCCCATTCACGCGCCTCGAGCGAGTAGTCGCCGACGTCGCGGTCAGACAGCCCGGTGCCGCGAGGGTCGAACGGTACGATCATCCGCGAGCGGCAGAGGCGCTCGAAGAACGTGCCCTGCCGCCACTCAAGCTGGCAATGGCTGTACGGCGCCCACGGCGCGCGGATGCACGGCAGCCCGTTGCCCGCCGTCGCGCAGGCGATGCGAACGCCGTCGGCGGCCACCGCGTAGCGCATGTTCAATTCCATGCCGGCCATTGTACGCCAGCACGGTCGGGCGACGATGAGATCACATCTCGGCCGCTGGCAGCGCGCATCGGCGCGACGCTGAGTACGACCGCCGTCAGCGCCCGGGGCTCATTTCGATAGCGCCGCCCCGTCGAACTTGGCGCTCGCTGCCGCGTCCGCAACCTGCACGGTGCTGTTCGCCGTCTTCTCCGGCTGCTGCGCGGGCGGCGCGTAGATGCCGGCGCTCACCTGGTACGAGCCCTTCGGGAACACCGTCTTCGGCGTCGAGCCGCTACAGGGGTCGTTGCCCGCGGGCACGTCCGTCATCGCGGTCTCGGGGACGGAGAAGCTGTCCGACGTGATCGGCAGGCACGCCCGCGCCAGCTGCGGGCCGCCGCCGGCGGCGCTGGCGGACACGAGCAGCATTTTCCCCTTCTGCCCGACGATAGACCCCGAGACGCTGAGTGCGATGGTGCCGGGTGTCCCGGCGCTGGCCGCCGTTGGCGACACCGCGGGCGCCGGGCTCGGCGTCGACTTGCTGTCGCCGCCGCCGCAGGCGGCCGATATCGCCAGCGTAAGCGCGATTGTGGCCACCGCGGCGTGGCCTCGAAGGCATCCTGCCCAACTCGTCATCCGAATGCTCCCTCCCTCCGCACCCGTTGACGCCAGGCAGATTCTACCACGATCACGAGCTCGAGCCACTCGATCCGATGCGCATCGTCGCGCGGGCATGTGCCCATCCACGGACTACTCGTGCGGCGCGATCAGCTCGCCGAGGAGCAGCGCGGCGAGCGCCAGCCCCAATAGCAGCGGCAGCAGCGCGACGCCGCCGCGCTCGCGACGCCGCACGACGGCGATCGCCGCCACCACGGCGCCGCAGATGATCGCCGCGGTCGCGGGCGCCATCAGCAGCGCGAGCCACGGCGAGCCGCCTAGCCCGCCGGCGTTCGCGAGCAGCGTCGCCAGCACCGTCAGCACGACGCCCGCGCCGACCAGCGCCGCCGCGCGGCGCCCCAGCTCCGTCTGCGGCATCAGCGTGAATCGTGTCGAACGCCGCGCACCTCGATCGTCGCCCATGCGACGAGCGTACGGCCCGCGCGCGGCCGCCGCGACAGTACCGAACGGCGGACGCCGACGCGCGCGACGTCCACGCACGCTCGCCATCGAGCACATTTCGAGCACTGGTGACGCGAATCGCCCGCGCCGAGCCGTTCGGCCCGAGTCGCCGGTCGCGAGATTGGTGCATTTGACCCTTCCAACGCAAGTCCGCGCCCGCGTACGGTGCGGTGTGCCGCTGAGGATCACCTGGATCATGCCGATGCTCGCGCTGGCGACGATGCTCGCCGGCGCCGCCTGCTCGTCGAACGCCGAGCCGGCGGTATCGACACCGGCACCGGCCGTGTCGACGCCGCTGCCGGGCAACCCGCAGGCGTTCGTGATGCTGCCGCCGCGAGCGCATCAGCGACTTCATGCTCATCGACCAGGACGGCCGCCAGTTCCGGCTCAGCGACACCGACGGCAACGTACGCGTGCTGTACTTCGGCTACACCAGCTGCCCCGACATCTGCCCGACGACGGTCTGGAAGTGGAAGGACCATCAAGCGCAACCTCGGCCCCGCCGCCGATGACGTGCGGTTCGTCATGGTGACGGTCGATCCCGAGGATCGACACGCCGCGACGTCATGAAGCGCTTCCTCGCGCTCTTCGACCCGTCGTTCATCGGCCTGACCGGCAGCACCCCCGACGTCTGGCACGTCGTGGCACCGCTTTCGGCGTCAACACCGAGGTCGTCGAGCTGTCCGGAAGCTACGCCGGACACTCCATCTCGCACAGCACGTCCATGTACGTGCTCGACGACGACGACATGTTGCGGCTGAAGATCCCGTTCTACGGAGAAGCCGGAGGATGCGGCGCAGGACATTCTTCTCCTGCTGAGCCGCATACCGTGAACCAGGGGAGGAGACACGTCATGAAGAGATCGGGTCAAGATCGGCGGCGGATGCCTGATCGGAGCTGCCGCGCTGCTCGCCGCCAGCGCGTGCGGCGGCGACGGCAACGACGGCGGCAAGACCGCGACGGCGCCCGCCGCAGCCGCGTCGACCGCGCCAGCCGACGCGCGAGATCAGCGTCTCGGGCGCGTGGGCGCGCAACGCCGCAATGATGTCGACGCCGGCCGCCGGCATGGCCACGCCCGCCATGGGCGCGACGACGGCGATGGGCGCCACGCCTGCGGGAGCATGGCGGCCGGCGCGCGCGGCGCGGCGTACATGGTGATCAAGAACACCGGCACCGGTCGACGACGCGCTCATCGGCGTCGAGAGCACGGTCGCGGCCGCAACGGAAGTCCACGAAACGGTAATGACCGGCGATACCGCGACGATGCGCCCCGTCCCGCGCGTCGAGCTGAAGTCCGGCGCCACGCTCGAGCTCAAGCCCGGCAGCTACCACATCATGTTCATCGGCCTGAAGCAGCCGCTACTGGCCGGCACGACGTTCGCACTGACGCTGAAGTTCGAGAAGGCCGGCTCGATCCCCGTCACCGTCGACGTGCGCGCGCAGTAGCGGCGTCCGCGAATCATCACCTAGCGCGGGCTTTCCAGCCCGCGCGATCCCCGGCCGAAGCGCTGACAGCTGATAGCTGACACGCTACCCGTCCCGCCGCGCTCACGCCAACCCCCGGCGTCCGCGGCAGCACCCACCGGCTCGTCGCCGTCAAGCTCCAGCCCGGCGAACGGATCGTCGGCGAGCAGCAGGCAGCCGTCGAGGTCGACCCAGTCGGCGAGCGACGCCACCGCCGCCGAGGCGGCGATCCCCAGCGACGTCTCCTCCATGCAACCGAGGAAGCGCCTGAAGCCCAGCTCCCGCGCGCGTTCGAGCATGCGCTTCGCCGGGCCGACGCCGCCGCACTTCGCGAGCTTCACGTTGACGCCGGCGACGACGCCGACGAGCCGGTCGAGATCGTCGATCGTGACGGCGCTCTCGTCGGCGACGATCGGCAGCGGCGAGCGCTCCTGCAGCCACGCCAGCTGGTCGAGCCGGTGCGCCGGGAACGGCTGCTCGATCAGCTCGACGCCCAGCCGCACGAGGTCGGGCAGCAGGCTCGCGCCCTCCTCCGGCTCCCAGCCCGTGTTCGCGTCGACGCGGATCGGCCCGCCGTAGACCGCGCGCACCGCTTCGAGCGTCTCGAGGTCGCGCGCCCCGCCGAGCTTGATCTTCAGCGCCGGGAACCGCGACGCGCGCGCCGCCCGCTCGGCGACGATCGCCGGCTCATCGATGCCGATCGTGAAGTCGGTCGGCGGCAGCACCGGCGACGTGCCGAGCAGCTCGTACAGTGGCACGCCGAGCAGCTTCGCGACGAGATCGTGCAGCGCGATGTCGAGCGCGCACTTCGCCGCGCCGTTGTGGCCGAGCGCCTCGTCCATCGCCCGGTCCGCCGCTTCGAGCGACGCGCGCGCGCGCGTCGAGGTCGCCGAGGTCGAATTCGACGCTGCTCGAGCGCGCGGCAGAGCAGCGGGAACACCGCCGCCATCGTGTCCGGCGTCTCGCCGTAGTACGCGTCCGGGAACCCCTCGCCGAGGCCGGTGTGTCCCGGCCACGCGTCGCACGTCAGCTCGACGATCACCGTGCGCGCCGCGCTCGTGTCGAGCGCGCGGGCGATGCGGAACGGGTCGCGGAACGCCAACTGGATCAGTTCGTGACGCAGCGTGAATCGTCACGGACGGTCATGCCGTCGAACGCCGCGCGGATCGCCGCGAACAGCCGATCGCCGCCGAAGCGGAACGGGTCGTCGGCCGGCAGCCCCGTCTCGCGCGCGATCTCGTCGATGATCGCGCCGCGCCTCCGCGTCGTCCGCGTACAGCGACGTGTTGAGCGCGACGGCGACGACGCGCGACGGCGCGACGAGCCCGGCGACGGCCTCGTGCACGCGGATGAACTCCGGCAGCGGCTTCAGCGGGTGCGGCCAGGCGTCCCATCCTTCGTGTTGCGCGCGGCCCGGCATGTGCACCATCACCATGCCGTGCGGCGTCGTCCCGTGGATCAGCCCCAGCGTCACCGCCGAGTACGCCGGATGGTCGAGCGAGCCCTGCCCCTCGACGATGATCCAGTCGCCGCGCTCCTCCGCCTGCTCGACGAGCCACTCGGCCGTGCCCTGCAGGAAGTCCGCCGCGACGCGGTCGACGGTCACGCCCCAGCCGGCGATCATCATGCCGGTCTGCCCCGTCGGCACGAACACAGGCCGCAGGCCTTGGCGGCGCGCGGCGTCGGTCAACTCCAGTGCGACGCTCATCTTGCCCAGCGCGCAGTCGGTGCCGACGGTGAGGATCACGTGCTTGCCGGGCAGGTGCCGCCGTCCGCTCGCGATCTCCATCCGCTCCGGCGGCCGCCGAAGGTCGATGATGCTCGCGCCAGAGGCGGCGGCCTCGTCGGCGAACTCCGCGTCGTCTCCGAGAAACATGTGCAGCCCGCCGACGACGTCGAGTCCCGCCCGAAGCGCACGCACGATCGTGCCGCGCCACGCCTCCGGCAGCTTCCCGCCGGCCGGCGCGATGCCGATGAGCAGCTCCGTCGGCCGCGCGGGCAATGCGAGCGCCTCATCGAGCGTGGCGACGATCGGCACGGCGGCGTACCGCTCGTCGGGCGGCATGAACTCGCCGACGCGGCGGCCGGCGAGCGTCGAATCGATGACGGCGACGACCGGGTCGGGGCCGTAGCGAAGCACGCCGCGCGCCGTCTTCGCGTTGTCCGTCTGAAACCACCCCTCCGCGAGGATGACGATGCGGTGGTCCGCTCGATCGGCCATGATACTCCTTCGGCGCGTCGCCGCCGGCGCCGGGTGTTCGCGCGATGTGACATTCTAGAGTGCCAGTTCCGCGGGCTCAACGGCGCCGCGTCATCGATGGCGGGCTCGGCCTTCCTGCGCGCGTCGCGAGCGCGTCGCCCGGGCATCCGGCGGCGAACGCGCGGCGTCGGTTAAGCTGATCCCTGCATGAACCTGAAGAACATCCGCAACCGGCTGCTCGTCTCGATGCTGCTCGGCATCGCCGTGTTCGCCGGGCTGCTCATCTACGGCGACATCAAGAGCGTCGGCGGCGACCTCAAGCACTTCCAGTGGGAGCTGATGCCGCTCATCCTGCTCGTGACGACGGGCAACTACTTCCTGCGCTTCCTCAAGTGGCAGTACTACCTGAAGCAGATCGGCGTTGCCGGCCTGCGCCGCACCGACAGCTTCCTCATCTACTTCTCCGGCCTCGGCATGACGGTCACGCCCGGCAAGATCGGCGAGTGGCTGAAGAGCTACCTGCTCAAGGAGGTGCACGGCACGCCGGTGACCCGCTCGGCGCCGATCCTCATCGCCGAGCGGCTGACCGACAGCCTCGGCCTGCTGATCCTCGCCGGCGCGGGCACGCTCGTCTTCGGCGGCGCGGCGGCGATCTTCGTGCTCGCCTTCATCGGCGGCGCGTCGATCGTCGCGATCACCATCTCGAGGCACCAGCCGGCCGCGCGCGGCCTGCTGCAACTCGCCGGACGGCTGCCGGTCGTCCGCCGCTTCGTGCCGCACCTCGAGGAGTTCTACGAGAGCACGTACGTGCTGATGGAGCCGCGCGGCGTCGTGCTGATGACGCTGCTCAGCGTCGGCTCCTGGGCGTTCGAGGTGCTCGCCTTCTACCTCACCGTCGTCGGCCTCGGCGAAGGCGCCGGCGCCGACACGCTGTTCAAGGCGGCGTTCATCCTGCCGATCGCGACGCTCGCCGCGGCGGTGCTGCTCACGCCGGGCGGGCTCGGCGTGGCGGAGACGGGCATCACGGGGCTGTCGAGAGAGCTGCTCGGCATGAACAAGGGTGCGGCGACGGCGGCCACGCTCATCGTGCGGCTGGCGACGCTCTGGTTCGGCGTCGCCCTCGGCCTCGCGATGTTCGCCGTCCTGACGCACCGCCTCGGCCGCCAGGGCAAGACGCTCGACGTGTCGAGCGCGCAACTCGCCGGCGGCCCCGACGCAGCGGGCTAGCACCATGTCGGAGGTCTCTGTCCGAGTCGCCGTCGCTCGCGATGCCGAAATCGTGTCGCAGCTAGTAACCGCGCTCAACGAACCCGTCGACCCGTAGGCCAAGGTCAACACCCTGCTGGAGGCTCCAACCCCTAACATCTAACGTCGACTTTCTCCGTCCGCGGGGCCTCTGGTACCATGCCTCCGCCGTCGGGGTGTAGCTCAGCCAGGCTAGAGTGCTCGGTTCGGGACCGAGAGGTCGGCAGTTCAAATCTGCCCACCCCGACCATCTTTCTCCCTCGTCCAGTGGGCGTCACTCGCCAATCCCCACTCCTCCGGCACATCCAAATCTGCGTAATCTGCGCAATCTGCGGTTCCCCCGTCGCCCCTCGCCTGCAATCCCTGTTCCCGTCACCCCTCGTCTGTCCCTCGGTGCCCTCTGTGGTTCCCCCGTCGCCCTCTGCTCTCTGCTCCCTGCTCTCTGTTCTCCCGGGGGGTGACACGCCCGCTTGGAGTTCGCCCGCAGCCCGCGCGTACCGTCGCCCCATGCCACGCACAGGACCACGCACCCCCGAGGGAAAGGCCGTCGCCAGCCGTAACGCCGTGCGCCACGGCCTCTACAGCGCCGCCGTCGTCGTCGCCGATGAGATGCTCGCCGACTGGCAGGCCTTCCTCGAAAGCTTCCTTGCCTCCCTCGAACCGCAGGCCGGCGCCGAGACCGAGCTCGCCTGCCGCGCCGCCTCCCTCCTCTGGCGCCTCCGCCGCGTCCCCGTCGCCGAGGCCAACCTCACCGCCCGCGACGCCGCCCGCGAAGCCCGCTACGCCGAGCGCCGCGCCCGCATCCGCAACGACGGCAAGGATTTGGAGTCGCCCGAGACCTACTACGCCAGCGTCCTCCCCGCGCCGGACCCGGGCGAGCCGCCGCCGCTCCCGCTCCCCGAGGTCGACCACCTGGAGACCGTCTCCCGCTACGAGTCGCGCCTGAACCGCCAGCT
This sequence comes from uncultured Chloroflexia bacterium, assembly GCA_963840385.1. Taxonomy (GTDB): domain Bacteria; phylum Chloroflexota; class Dehalococcoidia; order DSTF01; family JACRBR01; genus CAYJMJ01. The sequence goes on from CAWIYS010000009.1 coordinate 257,343, forward strand.
GCTCCGCATCTTCCACCAGCTCGAAGTGCTTCAGGGCCGCCGCCGGAACCGCCGCGTCTCCCTCGCCCGCGTCGACGTCCCCCGCACCACGGCAAAATAAAAAGTGGCAAAACGAAATCCCCGCTTCGCAAATTCCCGCCGCTCCGTTCCCCCTCGCCCCTTGTGGGAGAGGGGGCCAGGGGGTGAGGGCCTCCGGGGACGCGCCGTTACTCGCGCTTGCCGGGAAGTTTCGGCGTCAGCCACGCGATGAAGCTGTCCGGGCTCCGCGTCTGCATGTAGAAGCGACCGGGGCCCGTGAGCTTGCACACCAGCCCCTCGCCGCCGAGCAGCGTCGTCTTCCATCCGCCCGCACGGCCCACGTCGTACGTCACCGTCTCGTCGAACGCCACCATGTGGCCGGTATCGACGGTGTGCTTCTCGCCGGCGCCCAGCTCGATCAGGTGGATCGCCCCGTAGCTCGACAGGAAGATCGTGCCCGTGCCGGTGCACTTCAGCAGGAACAGCCCCTCGCGCGAGAAGAACGTCTTGCCGCCGCCCCACTTCGTGTCCAGGTTGACGTCCGCCGTCGATGCGAGGAACGACCCCGACTGCACGAACAGCGTATTCCCCGTCAGCTCGAGCGCGACGATGTCGCCGGGCAGCGCCGGCGCCACTGTCACGTGGCCGGCCTGCTCCGCCGTGAAGGTGTTGATGAAGAAGCTCTCGCCGCCCAGCACCGAGCGCTTCAACCCGGACATGATCCCGCCCTTCACGCCCGTCTCCATCTTCATGCCGTCGGTCATGCTGACCATCGCCCCGGCCTCGGCCTGGATCTTCTCGCCGGCCTCCAGCTGGATCGTGCCGAGCGCATATGCCGGACCGTACTGGATGTCGTACTTCACGTCGCACTCCCCGTACTACGGGCCGTCCACGCGTCCGGCCGACGCCCGTATATGTACCAGACCGCCGCGCGTCGCTCGCACCCCGAGGTCGACCACCGCCGTAAGGCCTGCTGCCGCCAACCCAATCTGCGTCATCTGCGAAATCTGCGGTTCCCCTTCACGCCCGACTCATCTCCGCCCTCGGTGTCCTCTGTGGTTCCCCCTCGGCGTCACCCGGACGGCCCTTCGATCCATGCCATCCGATTCTTGCCCGTAGTAGGGGCCGGGCGTACATTGCCGATCGCTGTCCGGCGCCCCCGGTTCCGGCGGCATCGATCGAAGCTGATCCGGGTCGCCAGGCCCGGCGCCGCACAGGCAAGAAACGCACAAGGAGGCTTCACGTGGGCAAGCGGCTCGAAGGAAAGGTCGCGATCGTCACCGGCGGCGGACGCGGCATCGGCAGGGGCGAAGCGCTGGCACTGGCGTCCGAAGGCGCCCGCGTCGTCGTTAACGACTTCGGCGGCAGCGCCGCGGGCACCGGCGGCGAGGCCGGCCCGGCGGACCAGGTCGTCGCCGAGATCAAGAAGATGGGCAGCGACGCCGTCGCCAACTACGGCAACGTCGCCGAGTTCGAGACGGGCAACCAGCTCGTCCAGCAGGCGCTCGACAAGTTCGGCCGCCTCGACATCGTCGTCAACAACGCCGGCATCCTCCGCGACAAGATGATCTTCAACCTCGCCGAAGAGGAGTGGGACATCGTGCTCGCCGTGCACCTCAAGGGGCACTACAACGTCGCCAAGCACGCGTCCGTCGTCTTCCGCCAGCAGCGCAGCGGCGTCTTCGTCCACACGTCGTCGGAGTCCGGCCTCGGCAACCGCGGCCAGGCCAACTACGGCGCGGCGAAGGAAGGCATCGTCGGCCTCTCGCGCACCCTCGCCCGCGACATGGGCGGCTACGGCGTCCGCTCGAACGCGATCCGCCCGCGCGCCGCGACCCGTCTCGTCATCAGCGAAGAGATGAAGGCGGCCGCACAGCGCGGCGGCGCATCCGGCATGGGCCTCGCCGGCCTCGAGGCATTCGAGAAGGCGAACCCGGCCGAGGCCATCGGCCCGTTCGTCACGTGGCTCTGCACCGACGCCGCGTCCAACGTCAACGGCCGCGACTTCCTCGTCAGCGGCACGACCATCGGCCTCTACAGCCTGCCGGAGATCGTCAAGAGCGTGAACAACACCACCGGCAACCTGTGGACGCTCGACGAGCTGGACAAGATCATCCCGGACCAGGTCACGACCGGCCTCAACAACCAGTGGCCGAAGAAGGAAGAGAAGCCGGCTAGCTAGTCGCCGGCGGCTGGTATCGACATACGACGAGAGCCCCGGAGCAGTCCGGGGCTCCTCAATTCCGGGCGTCCAACGCGCAACGATCGTTGCGGGCGACGCGGCATCGGCGTCGCTACACTGGCCTACGGAAGGGAGTCCCGCATGACGCCGACGCGCACCTCCATCATCCTCGCCGCCCTCGGACTGGCGCTCGCTGCATGCGGCGGCGGTAGCGGCGACAAGACGCCGGCCGCCACGCCGGCCACGACGAGCGCGTCGACCGCGGCGTCATCACCGGGCACCGGCACCGCCAGCGCCGCTGCCTCGCCCGCACGCGACGGGATCGACGACGCCGACACCGGGCGGCGGCCAGACGTCCACCGACCCCGCCGCACAGGCAGCTGCCGAGTCCGTGTTCCACGGCGTCGCCGGCGCCGACTGCAGCCAGGCGACGCCGGACACGTCAGCCACGTCGTGCCTCCAGTCGCTCAGCACGGCCGAGACCGTCGCGGCCGGCATCTCGGCGTGGAAGGTGAGCGCACTAGGGCGGCTCGTCGTACACGGGCGTGCTCGGCCGCGCGGCCGACGGCTCGTGGAAGCTGTGGTTCAGCTCGCAGGACGTCATCGTCCAGATCGCGCTGCCCGGGACGATGCGCGTGTGCGCCGACGGCCAGGGCCTCAACCTGCGCAAGTCGGCGGCGACAACAGCCGAGCGCCTGGCATCGATCGCCGATAACGAGATCGTCGATGGCGACAAGTTCGTGCTGACAGAGCCGGGCACGCCGACGCAGCGCGGCTACGGCTGGTACCACCTGACGACGAACCCGGACGGCTGGGCGTACTCAAAGTTCCTGGCCGACTCGGCGCAACCGAACTGCGACGCCCGCAACCGCCTCGAAGCAGGACGGTGAGTCGGGCGGGGCCGGCCGGAAGTCAGAGATCGGAGGCGGGGGTTGGGCGCACCGCATCGAGTGAGATCGTCGTACGTGTAGTCTCTAGCTGACGAGACGGGCGCGGGCGTTCGACCCGCGCCGCGAGACGGCCTGCGCGCGCGGCCCCTTGACAACCCGTCGACAGGGTGGCTAACATTCGTTCATGTCACTAGCTTTTCCATAGTGTCTGAACGGATTGGAGCCGCCATGACTACGACGTCTTCTCCCCTTCGCATGTGGCTCGCTGTCTTCGGCGTCGTCGCCGGCACGTTCGTCGGCCTGCTCGACCTCTCGATCGTGACGATCGTCGTGCCGGAGGTCGGGCGCGCGCTCGATGCGGGCTTCACGCAGATGTCGTGGGTGGTCAACGCATACGTGCTCGTCACGGCGGCGGCGATCATCCCGGCCGGCAAACTCGGCGACGCCATCGGCCGCAAACGCGTGTTCACCGTCGGCATGGCGATCTTCGCCGCGGCGTCGCTGGCGTGCGGCCTCGCACCGAGCGCCAGCGCGCTGATCGCGTTTCGCGCGATCCAGGGGCTCGGCGGCGCAGCGGCGGTGACGCTGTCGCTGGCACTGATCTCGCAGATCCTGCCGCCGGAGAAGAAGGCGCTCGGCTGGATCATCTGGAGCGCGACCGGCGGCCTCGCGCTCGCCGCGGGTCCGTCGCTCGGCGGCGTGCTCACGGAGTTCTCGACGTGGCGCTGGGTGTTCATCGTCAACGTGCCGATCGCGGCGCTCGCGCTGCCGGCAGTGATCCTGTTCGTCGACGGGCGGCAGGAGAAGGCGCCGCCAGCCAAGTCGTTCGACTGGGCGGGGCTCGTCGCGATCGTGGCGGGGCTGGTGGCGCTGTCGCTCGGGCTGCTTCAGGGCGAACAATGGGGCTGGAGCTCGACGCGGATCGTCGGCCTGCTCACGGCGTCGATAGCGCTGCTCGCCGCGTTCTTCATCATCGAATCCGTCGCGTCGGAGCCGATGGTGCCGCTGCGTTACTTCCGCAACCCGCGTTTCGCCGCCGCGTGCGCCGGCTGGTTCGGCGGGATGTTCGCCTTCATCGCCATCTTCTTCTTCCTGCCGGTGTACCTCGAGGTCGTGCGCGAGTACTCGGTGCTCAAGGCCTCGGTCGCGCTGTCGCCCGGACCGTTCATGGCGTTCCTCATCGCGCCGCTTGCCGGCGCCCTGTCGAGCCGGCTCGGGCCGAGCCGCGTCTCCGTGTTCGGCATCGCGATCGTCTCCGCCGGCGCGCTGCTCACGTCGCGGATCGACGCGAGCTGGTCGTACGGCCAACTCGTGCTGCTTTCGATGTTCACCGGCGTCGGCTTTGGCTGCGCCGTGCCGTCGCTGACGCAGTTGGCGATGGAGGCGCTCGACCCGCGGGAGGTTGGCATCGGGGCGGGCGTGTTCAACACGGTGCGCCAGGTGGCGGCAGTCGTCGCGCTGTCGTCGCTCGGCGCGCTGCTGCAGGAGCGCATGATCTCGGCGTTCGCCCGCAGCATCACGTCGAGCGCGATCCCTGCCGACATCCAGCCCGCTGTGCGCGACGAGTTCGCGCGCCGAGCGGCCCAGCGCGCGGCGCTCAGCGCCGGACAACTGCCGCCTGACCTCACAAACGAGATCCACCGCCTCGCATCGCTCGCTATCGTCGACGGACTGCACGGCGTCTACGTGGCGGCGGGAGTCGTCTGCCTCGGCGGGCTCGCCGTCGCGTCGGCGCTGCTGCTACGCGCGCCGGCGCGCGCGACGACGCACGAGGCAGCCCGCCCGGTGCTCGAGCCGGATTTCGCGGCGCTGCCGGACATCGAACGCCCCTGACCGGCCGACACTGCACGCCGTCCGTACGGGCGCTCCCTCCCGTACCGGGGGAGCGCCCGCACCATTTGTGGCGACACGCCCGCCACCATCGTTACGTGAAGTGAACTGCATCCATTTTCCTATGGATCGAGGCGGCCTCTACCCTTTATGATTGAGCACGCACTAAGTTAACACTGCCTAAACCATGCAAAATCCCATCCTGGGAGGAGGCTCCAGATGCGGTCCGACATCCTCGAACAGCTGAGAACCGAATCGGGCGGCGAAGACCTCGACCTCTCGTGGCTCGACAAGCCCCTCGCTGAGCGCGGGCTGCGCGTCTCGCCCAGCAAGCGCGGGCTCACGCTCGAGGAGATCGCCGTCGGCTCGTACGGCACGATCGGCGAGCTGAGCCACAACCAGAGCGGCCGCATGCGCGGCGCCGGCGCCCGAGGCGACGCGCAGAACTCGCAGGCGATGTGGGCGTTCAAGAACGCGTCGTGGTCGCAGTCCGCACAGCTCCTGTACGAAGAGGCCGTGCAGCGCCAGTGGAGCAGCGCCACCGACATCCCGTGGGCAGACATGCCCGAGCTGCCCCAGGACCTCGAGTACGCGATGTCGCAGCTCTGCACATTCCTCACGCAGGTGGAGTTCATCGCCGGCGACGTGCCGGGCAAGTACGCGCCCAATGTCAGCGGCGAGTTTTTCGAGGTCGGCCTCTTCCTCGCCAGCCAAATCATGGACGAAGCGCGCCACCTCGACGTATTCCGCAAGCGCGCGCTCGCCAACGGCATCGGCCTGCTCAAGGCCGGCGTCGGCGCGATCGGACTGCTGACGGCGCAGGACTTCACCGAGATGGCCTCGACGCTGCACCTCGTCGGCGAGGGCTTCATCCAGTCGATGTTCCGCATGGGCGAGATGTTCGCGCAGACGGACGTCGACAAGCGCATGTTCCGGCTGGCGGCGCAGGACGAGAGCCGCCACGTCGCCTTCGGCGTCATGCACATGAAGTACGTGATGGAGACGCAGCCCGAGCGGCGCGACGAGATCCACACGTACCTCGACCGCATGGAGGGCAACCTGGGCCAGGGGTCGACGCAGGCCGGCCTTACCGGCGGCGGCGAGACCGGCGAGGCAATGGCGATCCTGCTCGGCGGCGGCTCGAGCGAGGCGCAGCTGAAGGACGGATACATGAAGCTGCTCGCCATCCGCAAGCGCCAGGTCAACGAGTACATGCACCGGCTGGAGGTGGTCGGCCTCGGCGACCGGCGAACGCGCATGAACCCGATGATGCAGATGCTGCTCGACCCGCCGCGCAATTAGCAGCGGCGAACTAACGACGAGACGGGCGCGTGCGTCGCTCCCGTACCAGCGGCGGGGCTACCCGCCCCGCCGAGAAGACGAGACGAATACAGATGGCTGACACTGCACCACCCCCGACGATCGATTTCTCACAGCTGCCGCTGCCGCCGCGCGACCTCAGCTGGATGAACGTGCCGACGGAGCGCCCCGCGAAGCCCGTTATCGGCGAGGACGGCTTTACGCTGCGGCTCGCCGACAGCGGCGCCTACGCCTGGGCGCCCGACCACTGGCCGTACCAGAACGACACGCCGCGCGGCTCGTTCCCCGGCACCGCCATGGGCCTCGCCGCACCGTACAGCATCTACGACAAGGTCGAGGTGTGGGCGGACAACGTCGCCGATCTCTACGAGCTGGCGATCCGCGAGCAGTGGAAGCCGGCGACCGAGATCGCCTGGGGCTCCATCGAGCCGCTCGAAGAGCACGTCGAGGCATCGCTCGACCAGATCTACTCCAACATCTCGGAACAGCAGTACAACTCCAGCGCCGTGCTCATGGGCTGGCTGAAGGAGATCTCGTACGGCTACCACGAGGTCAAGCTCTACCTGGCGACGCAGGTCTACGACCACGCCCGCCACGTCGAGGCGTTCCGCAAGCGCGCGCTGGCGAACGGCGGCGGGCTGGGCGTGCAGGCGCCGGGCTTCTTCAATCGCACGGTGTTCGCGGCGTTCAAGTTCACGGAGCTGGTCGTCTACATCAACATCATCCGCTCGTCGTTCCTGCTCGCGCTCTGCGAGCACGGCGAGAAGCTCGCGAAGTCGAAGGCCGACCGGCAGTTGTTCGACCTCACCGCGAACGACCTCCGCCGCCACATGGCTTACGGCGTCGAGCATCTGCGCCACTACCTGCTGATGGGCGGCCCCGAGATGCGCCGCTACGTCCTGCCGTGGCTCGAGCGCGGCGAGATCATGATGGCCGCCGACATCCACCGCGACACCGCAACGCGCGAAGCGCTGATCCTCGCGCTCGGCGGGACGGTGCAGGAGGGCAAGGCCGCGCTCAAGGAGTTGCGCGAGGCGCAGATCCAGAAGTACGTGCGCGCGCTCGAGTCGGCAACGTTCGTCGGCCACGGCCCGAACGTCAACCCGGCGCTGAAGGACATCGCCGAGAATCCGTAATACGACGCCGGCGTCGCCATCGCGCCCGCCGAGCCGGGGGCACGATGAAAATGCGAGCACAGGGGCAGCGAAAGCTGCCCCTGTATGCTTTCCCCATCGGCGCACACAGCCAGAGCCCGTGACGGAGGCGGCATGAACCAGTACCAGCACCTGGAACTCCGTCGCGAGGGCGCGACACTCGTCGTCACGATGACGAACGCGCCGCGCCACCTCCTCAACGCCAGAATGGTCGACGGGCTGCGCGCCATCGCCGAAAGCCTCAGCCACGACGACGAGGTGCGCGTGCTCGTGCTCACCGGTGGCGCCGACAGCACCTTCATCACGCACTACGACGTCGGCGAACTCGCGACGCTATCCGATGTTGCGCGCTCGCGTGAAGGCGTCGGCACAGGCCCGGAGCTGCATGCCATGCACCAGATGCTGCTCGCGCTGCAGGCGATGCCGCAGCCTGTCATCGCCGCGATCAACGGCGTCGCGATGGGGGGAGGATGCGAGCTCGCGCTGGCGTGCGACTTCCGCTACATGGCGCGAGGCGGCGTCATCGGCCTGCCGGAGGTGCGCGTCGGCATCCTGCCGGGCGCGGGCGGCACGCAGCGCATGACGCGCCTGCTCGGCACGGCGCGCGCGCTCGAGTTGATGCTGCTCGGCGACATCGTCGACGCCGAGACGGCGGAGCGCATCGGCCTCGTGCATCGCGCGCTGCCGCTGGACGAACTGATGCCGCGCGCGCTCGAGCTCGCAGCCGAACTCGCAAAGCGCCCGCCGCTGAGCCTCGCGCTGATCAAGCAGTGCATCTGGCGTGGCAGCGAGATGCCGATCGACGAGGCGTTGCGCTTCGAGCAGGACGCCTTCTGGCAGACCATGCGCTCGGAGGACGCCGCCCGCCTGATGCGCGCGTACCTCACGAGCGAGCGGCCGATTAACGAGCTGTAGCACCGGCTCGGCGCCGCATCACGATCACCGCTTCATCACAATTCGGCGCCGCTGCCTCACCCGTTCGGCGGGCGCTGACGTAGGGCAAGCGCCGATAATACCTTCGCAACAGGCCGAGCGGTGCATCGTCGCTAGACTGCGCCGTTGGACGGTCACAGGAGGGAACGCGGTGCTTGCGATCTTGCTCGAAGGGTTAAACGTCAAGATATACGGCGTGCCGGCACATCCATTGCTGGTGCACGCGGCCGTCGTGCTGGTGCCGCTCGCTGCCATCGCGCTCATCGCCACCGGCTGGCGCGAGGCGTGGCGCCGCGCGTACTACCTGCCGATCGCGCTCATGGCCATCGCCGGAGCGGGCGCAACATTCTTCGCCAAGCAGACGGGAGAAGGTCTCGTCGAGACGGTGCGGCAGACCGGAAAGCGCATCGGCGACCACCCCGAGCAGGGCGACTCCGCGTTCCTGTTCTCGGCGCTCTTCGCGATGGCATGCGTCGCACTGTACGTCTACCACGAGTACGGCGAACGCATCCGCGAGCGCATTGGCTGGACCCACCGCTTCCGCCTGCCTGTCAACGAGCACGCGGCGCTGTACGCCGTCAGCCTGCCGATCGCCGCGCTCGCGATCGCCACGATGATCGTCGCCGGCCACTCCGGCGCGCAGCTGGTGTGGAAGACGACGCCGTAACGCTACGGTGTGCCGTGGCGCGCTGACAGCACGGCGTAGTTATCGCCGCTCGCGACCCGCTGATACGAACCGGCGAACCTCGCCATCACCTCGTCGACCGCGCTCTGGCACCCGAACACCTCGACGTACGGATACTGCGCCGCGAGCTGCGCCGCCAGGTCGGGCTGCGAGCGGACGAAGTCGCCCCACACCGGCAGCACGGCCAACTGCGGCTCGGCCGGGTCGATGTCGTGCGCGCCCACCAGCGACGTCTCGAGCAGGTCGACCTGCCGCAGCGGCCGATGCTCCAGCCGCCGCAGGTCGAGCCAGAGCAGCGTCATCGGGCCGGTCGTCGGGCCGGCGTCGCGACCGCAGCCGCCATGGAGCGCACCCTCGTTGACGGTCAGCGTCAGCACCGTCGCATCGGCCGGCACGACAGCCGCGGTGGCATCGCTGATGCGCAGCGCGAGGCGGCTGGCGTGCGTGTCGGACGCCACGTGGAACGCGAAGATGCCGGCGATGACGAGCGCCAGTCCCGCACCGCGTCGCGCCGAGAACGCCTTCCACGGCAGCGCGGCGAGGCCGATGAGCAGCGCCGGCAGCACGAGACGCTCATCGGGGCGGTTGAGGTCGCTGAAGTTGGCGAACGGGATCACGATCGCGCCCGCCGCGAGCATCGACGCGGTGACGAATGGGGGTGCCGACGGCCGCCAGCGCTCGACGTTCGTCACGACGACGAGCGCGAGAAGCGCGAGGGCCACGGCATTCGCCGGAAACAGCGGCACGATGGAATCGAACGGGTCGGCGCGCAGGAACAGCATAAACGGGTCCGTCATCGAGACGAGCTTGTCGACGCTGAAGCCGAGGTGCCGGTAGTAGACGCTGGCGACGGTGTGATCGTGCGTCCGGCTGATCGTGTAGGCGACCAGCATCGCCAGCGCGGGCGCCGTCGTCGCGACGAGCTGCGCGGCCGTCGCACGATCGCCGCGCCGGACGAGCGACGCCACATACACGGCGAGCGCCGCGACGAACACCAGCCAGCCGACGAGGTGGCACAGGAACAGCACCGCGCCGAGCAGCGGCGATTACCGCCAGCTCGGCCATCGTCGGCCCTGGCGAGCGGCGCGCATAGATGCGGTGCAGCCTCGCGATCGCGATGAACGCGACGGGCAGCGAGAACAGGTAGCTCTCGTACCCCTTGTAGTAGAAGTAGCCGGCCGCCCACGGAAACCCGAACAGCTCCATCGACCGTCGGCCGGCCCTGCATCGTCCGAACGAGGTACGCGTACCCATACGCGAACAGGAGGACGCACACGGCGAGAAAGACGCGCCCGGCGGCGTCCGACGACATCATCATCGTCAGCAGACCGATGCCGATCGGCGCCGCGATGTTCGGGCGTCGGCGTGCGGTTCAGCTCGTAGTATCGATGCGCCGCCGCGTACCCGTCGGGCCCGGCGTGCAGCAGGTCGGCGACGATGCGCCCCTGGTACACCCAGTTGTAGTAATCAAACAGCGGTGCGTATTCGACAAGGAAGATCGGCAGCACCGCAACGACGGACAGCGCCAGCCACAGCCCGACGAGCAGCCGCAGCTGCCGCGGCTCCGCCGGATCCTGCTCGAAGGCATCGCCCATACGCGAGTCAGCAGATGGTGCCGGATGCATCGCCGACAGCGTACCCGTCCGGCGTCGTCAGCCGGCACTCGTGCTACAGAGTGTTCTTCGGCGCGCGTGGCGGCACACACGCAACAGTCGGCCGGCTCACGCCGCGCGGCGCGCGTCGTCGATGACGTCCTGAAGGGGTGCCGGACGGCCGATGTAGTACCCCTGCGCGAAGTCGACGCCGTACCCTCGGAGAAGCGTCGCCGTCTCGTCGTCGCCCACGAACTCCGCGATGGTGCGCTTCCCGAGACCGCGCGCGACGGCGACCATCGCCTGCACGAGGTGCTGGTCCACCGCGTTCCGCGCCAGATCGCGTATGAAGCTGCCATCGATCTTCAGGTAGTCGACCGGCAGGTGTTTCAGGTGGGAGAACGACGAGAAGCCGACGCCGAAGTCGTCGAGCGCGAACCCGCAGCCCAGGACCTTCAGCGTCCGCAGGAATTGCTGGGCCCGGTCGATGTTCGCGATGGCCGCGGTCTCCGTGACTTCCAGGATAAGACTCGCCGGATCGATGCCCGTGGCACCCAGCTCGCGCTGGATCAAGGGCAGAAGTTCGGGATCGTCGAACGCCTTGCCGGACAGATTCACCTCGAGCTGGACGTCCTTGCCCAGCGTCCGGTACGCCGCGATCAGCCGGATCGCCTGTCGCACGACCCAGCGATCGATGTCCTGGATGAGGCCCGACCGTTCCGCCGTATCGAGGAAGAGTCCCGGGAAGCACGAACTCACCGCTATCGGCCAAACGAAGCAGAAGTTCGTATTGGGAAATCCGGCGTTCGGCAAGATTCATGATCGGCTGGGCGTACAGGACGAAGCTATCGTTCTCCAGGGCCTCGCGGAGCCGCTTGTGCCAGCCGACCCTCGATTTGGTCTGCTCCTGCCAGTCGCCGTCCGAAGCGTACATGCACCAGCGGTCGCGCCCTTCGTCCTTCGCGCGATACATGGCGAGGTCGGCGCGTGAAAGGAGATCTCCGGCGGTTGTCGCCTGGTCCGGGAAGCACGCCACGCCCATGCTGGCGGTGATCCGCAACGGCGAGCCACCCGCGACGAACGTATGGTTTCGGATCGCGGCGAGCAGATCCCCTGCGACTGACTCCGCCTGTTCCACGCCGGTATGCGGCAGGAGGACTGCGAACTCATCGCCCCCCAGGCGCGCGGCCACGTCGGTCTCACGCAACCGATCACGGAGGAGGCGCGCCAGCGAGGAAAGAAGCTCATCGCCTGCGTGGTGCCCGCGGCTGTCGTTCACGTCCTTGAACTGGTCGAGGTCCATGAAGAGGAGCACGCCATGGACGCCATACCGCTGTGCTTCCGAGAGGTGGCGTTCCACCTCTTCGTCGAACCGGCGGCGGTTGAACAGCCCCGTCAGCGGATCGTGGTTCGCCACGTGCACGAGCTGCGATTCGAATCGCTTGCGCTCGCTGATGTCCCTGATCGTACCGGCGAACCCGATGGCGGCGCCGCTCGCGTCGCGCCGGACTTGCGCCGAGACGGACGACGCCATGATTCGCCCGTCGGCCAGCTTCAGCTGGATCTCGTAGTCGCTCGCCTCGCCACGCTCGGAGAGCGCCTTTACGAACGCGACGCGCTCTTCGGCGTCCGCATAGATGTCGAGCACCGAAGTCCCGATAAGCTGGTCACGCGAGTACCCGTACTTCTGCACGGACGGACTGAGTTCGACGATGATTCCTCGCAAGTCCGTCTGGTAGAAGATGTCCTGGATGCTTTCGAAGATCGCGCGGTACTTGCCCTCGCTCTCCCGGAGCGCCTGCTCGGAACGCTTGGCCTCGGTTATATCGACTAGGACAGCCATGGCTCCGATCAGCTTACTGCTGTTTTCGCGGAGCGGCGCCGCCGACAGCGTGACATCAATCAGCGAGCCATCTTTCCGTTGTCGTCGCAGCTCGACACCGGCCACGGTCCGACCGTTCTGCGCCACTTCTTGCAGCAGGTGTCGGAACTCCGCACTCCCATCTTCGGGCACCAGCGGGTAGGGGCCGCCCACAACCTCCTGCTCGCTCCAGCCGAAGGTGCGCTCGGCTGCGGGGTTCCAGAGCTGGACGCGCCCCTCGACATCGAGCGCGGTGATTGGGACGGGTGACGCTTCGATCAGTACGCGAAGCATTCGCCCCGTTTCCGCCAACGACTGCTCTCTGCGTGTCGCCTCGGTGACATCGGTCGCCACGCCGATGACGCCGGTAATCACGTCGTCGCTGTCGCGGAGCGGCGCGTAATACGTCTCGTAAACAAGCCCGGCCACCTCGGCCACGCTCGTGAATGTGTCACCGGCGAGGGCCCGTCGTATGCTCGCGATGATGTCGGGGTTGTCGCGGTAGACGTCGTAAACGGAGCGGCCTACGACTTCGCCCGGCCGGAGACCCAGCGCGTCGAGCCCCTTTCCCTCAGACAGGGTGAAGACGCCCGCCTGGTCGATGGAGAACAGAACGACCGGCGCGTTCGCGACGACGGCGCGGAGACGCATGGCGGTCGTCTCAAAGTCCTCGCGCAGGCGGCGGAGCGCGTCGGACGGAGACTCCCCTAACGGATGAGTCATGTGATCCATTGTCCTCGCCGGCGCGAGCGCTCACGTGAACAGGGCATCGAGCAGCCCCCACACTGCTGTCTCATGTCGCCGGCTTCATTGCGAGAGTATCGGCGTGGCGAAGCGTAGATCGCACCATCAGCTCCAGATTCAGACCGATGAGTTTGCGGGGGAGCACCCGTGGGCTCGCACCCAGCCCTCTATACTGCGCACCATGCTCGAACACGAGATCGACGAGCTGCCGCGGGTGCGGCGGGCGTTGCTGGCGTGGCACCGGCGGAACGGGCTGCGGGCGCCGTGGCGAGAGTCGGGCGACCCGTACCACGCGCTCGTCGCCGCCGTGATGGCGCAGCAGACGCAGATGTCGCGCGTCATGCCGTCGTACGAGCGCTTCATCGCCGCATTCCCGACGGTCGATACGCTCGCCGAAGCCTCGCCGGCCGAGGTGATCCGGGCATGGGCGGGCATGGGCTACAACCAGCGCGCCGTGCGGTTGCATCGCGCTGCCCGGCAGATCAAGGCGTCGGGTTGGCCGCACAGGGCCGAGGAGCTGGCGCGCATCGATGGCATCGGACCGTTCACGGCGGCGATCATCTCCTCGTTCGCATTCGGCGAGCCGGCGGCGTGCGTCGACACGAATGTGCGACGCGTGCTCGGCCGCCTCGCCGGCGACGAGAGCATCGACGGACGCCAGTTGCAAGCGCTCGCCGATGCCGCGATGTCGCGCCGCGCGCCCGCGCGATGGAACCAGGCGCTGATGGACTACGGCGCGCGCGTCTGCATCGTGCGCCCGCGCTGCCGCGAGTGCGTCGTCGCTGCATGGTGCCCGTCGCGCGAGCGATACAGGCAGCCGGAGACGCGCGTCGCCGAGGAGCGCGCTACGTACACCGCGAAGCCGCCGCCGGCACGGCGCCAGCCGCCGTTCGAGGAGTCGGCGCGCTACTACCGCGGCCGCATCATCGACGTGCTGCGCGATCTGCCGCCCGGCGCAACAGTGCGTATCGACGAGCTGCCGCGGCTCATCGCCAACGGCCGCGCCGCGCCATCGGCCGCCGTCACGCGCGAACTCGTCGCCGCGCTCGAACGCGCCGGCCTCGCCACCGTCCGCGCCGGCGCGGCATCGCTCCCGGAATGACGGGCGGGAACAGAGATTCCACGGATTCCACAATGGGTGGGCGCCGCGCGCCGAGTCGGCCACCTCCGGCACATCTCCTCCCATCCGTGAAATCCGCGTAATCCCTGTTCCCCGTCGCCCCCTCTCCACGGACGAGCCTTGATGCGTTAGGCTAGATCCCCACACTTCTCGCGAACGGAAGGAGACGATCGACATGGCGACCGAATCCGCATCCAGCCCCGGGGCGGTGCTCATCACCGGCGCCTCGACCGGCATCGGCGCCGCGGCGGCGCTGCGGCTCGACCGCGCCGGCTTCCGCGTCTTCGCCGGCGTCCGCAAGCCGGCCGATGGCGAGGCGCTGCGCGCGCAGGCGTCGGCGCGGCTCACGCCGATCATCATCGACGTCACCGACCAGGCGAGCATCGACGCGGCCGCGGCCGAGGTCACGCAGACCATCGGCGGCACTGGCCTCGCCGGGCTGGTCAACAACGCCGGCATCTCCGTCGCCGGCCCGATCGAGCTCGTGCCCGTCGACGATCTTCGCCGCCAGCTCGAGGTGAACGTCATCGGCCAGGTGGCGGTGACGCAGGCGTTCATGCCGTTGATCCGCGCCGCGCGCGGCCGCGTCGTCTTCATCGGTTCGATCGGCGGCCGCATGTCGACGCCGTTCCTGGGCCCGTACTCGGCCTCGAAGTTCGCGCTCGAGGCGATCGCCGACGCGATGCGTGTCGAGATGCGGCCGTGGCGCATCCACGTCGCCATCGTCGAGCCGGGCAGCATCAAGACGCCGTTCTGGGACAAAGGCCTGTCCGACGCCGAGGTGATGGAGCGTAAGCTGACGCCGGAGGGCCACGCGCTGTACGACGACGCGATCGCCGCCGTGCAAGGGCGTCGCCGGCGAGTTCGAGCGACGCGGCATCCCGCCCGATGCGGTGGCGAAGGCGATCGAGCACGCGCTGACCTCGCCGCGGCCGAAGACGCGCTACCTCGTCGGCAACGACGCGCGCGCTGCAGGCCGTGCTCGCGACGTGGGTGCCGGACCGCATGGTCGATGGCCTGATCGCGCGGCAGCTCAAATTGCCGAAGACCGCGAAGGACCCGGCGGCAGCCGTCAGGACGAAGGAGCCCGTCGCATGACCAGCGAACGTCATCAAGGCCGGCCCGCTCGGCCCGTACGACAACAACGCCTACGTCATCGTCGACGCCGCCACGAAGCGCTCGATTGTCGTCGACGCGCCGATCGGCAGCGAAGCCACGATCGAGGCCGCGCGCGGCACCGACGTGCAGATGATCATCGTCACGCACCGGCACCGCGACCACTGGGCGGAGATCGACGTGCTGAAGGAGCGCCTCGCCGCGCCGGTGTTCTGCCACGACGGCGACCGCGCGCCGTACGCGGAGAAGGTGTTCGATACGCTCGGCGACGGCGCCGAGATCCCCGTTGGCGAGACGGTCGTGCAGCGTCATCCACACGCCCGGCCACACGCCCGGCAGCATCTGCCTGCTCGTCGACGGCGTGCTGCTTTCTGGCGACACGCTCTTCCCCGGCGGCCCGGGGCGCTCCGACAATCCCGACGCGCTGCGCCAGCTCGTCGGCTCGATCGCGTCGAAGCTCCTGACGTTGCCCGAGGACACAGCCGTCTACCCGGGCCACGGCGACAACACGACGATCGGCGCGGCGAAGCGCGAGCACGCCGCCTTCGCCTCTAAGCCACACGCAGATGACCTCTGCGGCGACGTCACATGGGCGATGTAGCGCCGGCATCCGCCGGACGCCGCCGTCTGATCTGACCTCCAGTTTCGCCCACGGTCGTCAAGTGACGTTCAGGCGTACAGGCGACTAAGGGAGGGCCCGGCACTGTGCCGGGCCCTCTCGTCGTCGGAGGAGGAGCCCGCGGCCGCGAGCTGACGCGATGAACCGCGCGCCGGGAGAATCCGGCGCTACGACGCAAGCTGGATGTCGCGCCCGCGCTACTTCTTGAAGGCGTCGACCTTGTTGTGGAAGATGTCCGGCAGTATCTTCACGACCGGCGCGGAGCCGTCGACCATGAGCGACCCGAATTGCGAATCGGAGATGCGCTGGTCGAGGTGGTAGCGCGGGTAGGTCACGAAGAGTACCAGCAGCACCTCGACGATGATGAACGCCTTGACGGCGCCGAACGCCGCGCCGAGCAACTGGTCGAAGATCCCCAGCTGCAGGATCGTGATCGCCGGGTGCACCAGCAGCGCCAGCACCTGCCCCGCGACGGCGACCCCCAGGAAGATGATCAGAAACGCCACCACCGATGACGTCGTCTCGTTGTCGATGCTGGCGAGCAGCGTGTCGGCGACGTCGCGGTAGAACAGGCCCGCCAGCACCGCACCGAGCACGGCCGCAGCTGTGCTGATCGTCTCGCGGACGAAGCCGGCGTTGAACGCCGCGATGATGAAGTACAGGAAGATGATGACGATCGCCGCGTCGATCCAGGTCACGATTCACCTGTCCTCTCGTCGAGCGCGGCGCGAAGCACGTCCGCCATATCCCCGGCGAAGACGAAGTGCAGCTCGCGGAGCACCGCGGGCGGCACGTCGTTCAGGTCCTTCTCGTTGCGCTTCGGCAGCACGAACGTCTTGATGCCGGCGCGGTGCGCCGCAAGGATCTTCTCTTTCAGTCCACCGACCGGCAGTACGCGGCCGCGGAGCGTGATCTCGCCTGTCATCGCGACCTGGCGGCTGATCGGCCGGCGCGTCAGCGCCGAGATCATCGCCGTCGCGATCGTGATGCCCGCCGAGGGGCCCTCCTTCGGCACGGCGCCCGCTGGCACGTGGACGTGGATGTCGGTCTTCTCGAACACCTCCGGCGGGATGTGCAGCTCCACGGAGCGCGAGCGCGCGTACGAGAGCGCCGCCTGCGCCGACTCGCGCATCACCTCGCCGAGCTGGCCGGTGAGCGTGAGGCCGCCCTTGCCGGGCATCAACGTCACCTCGACGCCGAGCACGTCGCCGCCCATCTCCGTGCGCGCGACGCCCGTCGCTACGCCGACCTGGTCCGTCTCCTCGGCCGAGCCCCAGAAGAACTTCTGAGCGCCGAGATACCTCTCCACGTTCTGCGCCGTCACGTGGACAATGGCCGTGTCGTGCTCGGCGAAGCGGCGCGCGACCTTGCGGCAGATGCCGCCGATCTCGCGCTCGAGCGCGCGCACGCCGGCCTCGCGCGTGTACTCGCGCACGATCTTCTTGAGCGCGCCGGCCGTGAACGTGAGTTGCAGCCGCGACAGGCCGTGCTCCTCGAGCTGCTTTGGCACGAGGAACTGCGTCGCGATGCGCAGCTTCTCGTCCTCGATGTACCCGGGCAGCTCGATCACCTCCATCCGGTCGCGCAGCGCCGGGATGATCGGGTCGAGGATGTTCGCCGTGGCGATGAAGAGCACCTGCGACAGGTTGTAGTCGACGTCCAGGTAATGGTCGGAGAACGAGTGGTTCTGCTCAGGGTCGAGCACTTCGAGCAGCGCCGACGACGGGTCGCCGCGGAAGTCCTGCCCCACCTTGTCGACCTCGTCGAGCATGAATACCGGATTGATCGTCCCGGCCTGCCGCATCGCGTGGATGATCCGGCCCGGCAGCGCGCCGACGTACGTCCGCCGGTGGCCGCGCACCTCCGCCTCGTCGCGGATGCCGCCGAGGCTGACGCGCACGAACTTGCGGCCGAGCGCCTCCGCGATCGAGCGGCCGAGGCTCGTCTTACCGACGCCGGGCGGCCCGACGAAGCAAAGGATCGGGCTGCGCAGCTTCTCGCGGGCGAGCTGGCGCACCGCCATGTACTCCAGGATGCGCTCCTTGACCTTGGGCAGGCCGTAATGGTGCCGGTCGAGCGTGCGCGCCGCGTCGCGGATGTCGAGCTTGTCGACGGTGGCGTTGGTCCACGGCACGCTGACCAGCCACTCGAGGTAGGCGCGGATGATGCCGACCTCCGGCGAGGCCGAGGGGATCTGCTCCATGCGGCGCAGCTCTTCGTCAGCTTTCTTCGCAACGGCTTCGGGCATGCCGGCGGCGACGATGCGCTGTCGCATGTCGTTAGCGTCGCGCGCGGCCGGGTCCGTCTCGCCTAGCTCGCGCTGGATCGCCTTCATCTGTTCGCGCAGAAAATACTCGCGCTGCGACTTGTCGAGCTCCTCCTGCACGCGCGAGTGGATCTTCGTCTGCAGCTCGAGCACGTCCAGCTCCTTCGCCAGGTGGATGCTCAGCTTCTCGAGCCGCTCGCGCGCGTCGACCGTGGCGAGCATGTCCTCGGCCTCGTCATCGTCGAGATTGAGGCAGGAAGCGACGTAGTCGGCCAGCCAGCCGGCCGGCTCGATGTTCATCGCCATCACGTAAGCATCCTCGGCGATGCTCGGCGCGAGGCGGGCGACCTTCTCGAACAGCGCGAGGACGGCGCGGCGCAACGCCTCGGTCGGCACCGTCGTATCGACGCGCTCTTCGATGGGCTCGACGCGCACCGTGTAGTGCGGGTCGGTGCCGGTGATCTCGAGCACCTTCAGGCGGCGCATTCCCTGGACCCACACCTGCGTCGTCCCGTCCGGCAGGCGCAGCGCGCGGTTGATGCTGCCCTCGGTGGCGATGGGGTGTAGGTCAGCGAGGCTGACGTCGGTGAGCGACGGGTCGCGTTGCGTCACGACGGCCACCATGCCGTTGCCATCGGTCGCGGAATCGATGGCGTGCAGCGTCGTCCGCCGGCCGACGAGGATCGGGCCGGAGGTGTTGGGAAACAGGATCCCGCGCCGCCGCGGTAACAGCGGCAGCTCGATGGTCGCATCCTTGCGCCGCCGTGGACGAGGCACGATCCCTGACCTCCCTACCCCCGGCCGCGCGTGCGGCGGCCCCCCGATCAGGTACGCCTACAGTATCGGCACGGCGAGTGTATCACGCGACATACCGAATCTGGCCGTCGATTATGGCGAATGGAGAGTGCGCGGGATCGCAAGCGCGGTCAATACCAACGCGCCGGAATGCGCGCGGTACCGATGCGTTGATTGAGCGTAGGGCGCGCGTCGGGCACTCGTTACGCGATCGCGCGAAAATGGCTCGATGGCATCTTGACATCCTCCAATCGGGGGGGGGCAGAATAGCCATCGCGCGACAGGTAACGAGGCGGTATCCAACATGACACGCATTCAGTTAAGCATCGTAGTCGCACTCGCGGCCGTCGCCCTCGCGACGATCGCGTGCGGCCAGCCGCTCACGACCGCCGAGCAGACGCAGACGGCGCAGGCTGTGATCTCACCCGTCGCGACGACGACCGTGACCCTTGATGCAACGGCAGCTGCGTCCACGACAGTGGCAGCCGCTGCGACAACCACCGTCGACGCCACGGCGGCCGCACAGCCGACGCCCCCATCACCGCCGCAGCTATTCGCGGAGGCGACTCCCGTCGATTTGACGCCTATCACGGCGGGTGCGGCAGCGCGCACCAATTGCCCGGCGGGATTCGCGACCTTCCGCGATGTCACGACATCACTGTCCGTGTGTGGCCTGGACTGGCTGCACGCCAGCAGTGATGTGAACAACGTGGGGGCGCCTGGTATGAGCCTCAGCACGCCCGACGACGCGCCATCCTCTCTACCTCGCGTCTCTCTCGCAGCTCGCGTCACGCCGCGCCGGAAGTTCGGCCCCAGCGTCACACCTTCAACGTTATGCAATTACGACGCCGTCGCCGCACAGGTCAGTATCGAAGAGGTGCACCTCACCATCGCAGGGCTGTCCGGTCTGGGTTGCCACGCCGTGGGCGAGGCGCAAAGCCCCGACGGACCGTTGGAGCTCGTCGAGTTCTCTGCTGCGTTGCCCGTGCTGGGTGATGGCGAGCAGCGCTACTTGAACTTTGACCTGACGTGGCGCACGGACAGCCCTGGTGCACGTGAACTGGCCTACCAGATGATTCAGTCTATTGCGCTGCCATGAAGAAGCAGATTGTCGCAGCCATTCTCACCTTATTGTTTACCGCCTTTGTCGCCTCGGTGGCGTCCGCTGTGCCAAGTGACGACTACCGCTACAAATGGCCATGGCGGCATGACACCAGCTTGTCGTACATCGGCACGTACCCCTTCAGCGGCGTTCATGGCTGCTATCCCGATGGCGAGTACCCATACGAGTGCGTGGCGGCGTACGATCTCAACATAGCCAATAGCGTCGTTGTTGCTTCCAACGAGGGCGATGTGACCCACATCACGGACACCTACGCGCCTAACGATTGCGGCAGCGGCAAGAGTTACGGCAATTACGTCGATGCAGGAGGGGTGCGGTATGCGCACTTCAACTCGATAGCGCCGGGACTGTTAGGAGACAGTTCGCTGCTTCAAGGCGACCAGGTAGGGGTTGAGGGAGCAACTGGGAACGTTATTCCATGCCCTGGGGGCAAGCATCTCCACTGGCAATTTCTCGCCGGTTCCGTACCGACGATCGACGCGGACTCGTGGGGCGTTTCGACCAACTCCCTCATCGGCGAGTACAGTTCGGCCGGACTGGCGCTGCGGACGTATTACATCAACCACGGGGGCTGGAATAGCATCGGCTGGACGACGAAGCACTGTCCGGGCACGTGCACGCTGAACATGACCGCAAACAACCATTGGGGGCGTATGCAGGACTTCCGGCACGATCCCGACCCGATGTTCGGACAGGAGTTCGCCACCATTCTCGTCGCCAAATGGGATCTCACCAACGACGAGGCCTACCGTGCCGACTCGGTATTCTGGCCTGCGTGGGCGGGCGGCGCGTACGATCACGTGGGCACATTGCGGCCGCTCAGCATGGCGCAGAACGAAGCCGGCGCGTGTCCCCCCGGCTCCAACCCGGCATGTGTGTCGTACCAGCGGTTCCACTTGGGCTACGTCTGGCTTGCGTCCAACGGCGTTGCCTCAGCGTCGTTCTGTTCTGACGTGTTTCCGTTGCCGAAGGGCGACGGCGCCGTCAGAGCCCAGGACGCGCAGTGGATATACAGCCTCTACCGCGATCACGTCTACGACTGGCGCGGCGACATCAACGGCGACGGATTCATCGCCTCGAGCGAGGCCCAGTTCGTGTTCGCTGAGTACAACGCGGGAGTGGGCGCATGTCACCCGTAACCCGAATTGCGGCCGGGGGGCACATGGTTCGAGCGGTGCGCGGCTGCTGGCCCGTTACCCCGCCCACCGCCGCAGCACGAGCGTGGCGTTCTGGCCACCCATGCCGAAGGAGTTGCTGAGCACGACGTCGACCTTCGCGTCGCGGGCGACGTGCGGCACGTAGTCGAGGTCGCACTCCGGGTCGGGCGTGTCGAGGTTGATCGTCGGCGGGATCTTGTTGTCGCGGATCGCCAGCACCGAAGCGACGCACTCCAGCCCGCCCGCCGCCGCCGCCGAGTGGCCGGTCATCGACTTGATGCTGCTGACCGGGATGCGGTACGCGGCGTCGCCGAACGCGATCTTGATCGCCGCCGTCTCCGTCTTGTCGTTGTACGGCGTGCCGGTGCCGTGCGCGTTCAGCCACGACACGTCGCCCGGCGCGATGCCCGCTGACTTCAGCGCCCGGATCATCGAGAGCGACTGGCCCTCGACGTCGGGCGCGGCGTCGTCGGCGGCGTCGAACGACCAGCCCTGGCCGGCGTACTCGGCCAGGATCGTCGCGCCGCGCGCCCGCGCGTGCTCGAGCGACTCCATCACGACGAGCCCGGCGCCCTCGCCGAGCACGAAGCCGTCGCGGTTAAGGTCGAACGGCCGCGACGCCTTCTCCGGCGTGTCGTTGTAGCCCTTCGACAGCGCGCCCATCAGCCCCATCGTCGCGACGGCCACCGGCGTGATGATCGCCTCGGTGCCGCCGCCGAGCATGATGTCGGCGGCGCCCGTGCGGATCATGTTGAACGTGTGGCCGAGCGCGTCCGTCGCCGAGGCGCAGGCGCTGTTGATCGACGAGTTCGGCCCGCGCAGCCCCAGCTCGCGCGCGACGCGGCCCGCCGACATGTGCGGCCCCCAGCGCGGGATGATCAGCGGGTCGACGCGGTTCGGGCCGCGCTCGTCGATGATCGTCTCCTGTCGCCCCATCTCGAAGACGGCGCCCGTGCTGCCGAGGATGACGCCCATCTCGGTCGCGGTGTGCGGGTCCAGCTCCAGCTTCGCCGAGCAGAGCGCCTCCTTCGCGGCCCAGAGCGCGATCTGGGCGAAGCGGCCGGAGCGGCGCGCCGCGCGATGGTCCATGATCGTCGACGGGTCGAAGCCCTTGATCTCGCCCGCGACGCGCACGGGATGGCGCGACGCGTCGAAGTGCGTGATCGGCCCGATGCCGCTCTTGCCGGCGAGCAGGTTGCGCCAGAACGTCTCGGCATCGTTGCCGATCGGCGTGATCGCGCCGACGCCGGTGATGACTACACGTCGCAGTTCCATTCAGTCAGGTTATAAGGTTCGCGTTCCTGTCACTAGCGAGCGCGCGGAGTGCGGACGCCGTCACCCTGAGCGAAGCGAACGTCCGGCTGGCATCCTCGAACCTGTCACCCTGAGCGAAGCGAAGGGTCTTCCCCGGCCGGCCGGCGCTGCTGTCTCCGGCGATGTCGCCCGCCGAATCGTCTTCGTACGACCTCAGTGATCCATGCGGAGCGTACGGAATCGGCCGAAGTAGCTTACTCCGCTCCCGCTCAGCATGACGGTTCCGCGACCACTAACCTCCAACATCGAACCTCCAACCTCCAGATCCCCTAGGTGTCAAGCCGCCTCCCTTTGGTGGCTGCCCGACCGGCTGCCGAGGGTTCCCGCCATCCATGTCCCATCTCCGGCGCGGCCATGATCTCCGGGTACACCACGCCCATCCGCCGTGGCGGACGGGAGTTGCTTGCAGGAGCGCACGGATGCCCGTACGACGCCGCGTCCTCCGCCGCATCGCCGTGGCCGCGATCGCCGCGTCGATGGCGGTCCTCGTGCCGGCCGCGACGCGCGGGCCGGTCGCCGGCGCGCCGGGGCACGCCGCGCAGTCGGCGCACGTGTCGTCCGTGCTCGGCAGTTCGCGATCGGCCGCCCGCCCCGATCGATGGTCCGCCAGCGAGGCGACCCCTCGTCCGACGAACACGCCGCCACCAACGGCGACCGCGACGATCGCACCGCCGGCACCGGCCGTCGTGCGCACACCACAGCGCGCGGCGAAACCGGCCGCCAAGCCGCCGCCAACGGTCGCGCCGGCGCCGCCTCCGCGTCCACAACCGCCCGTGGCATCCGACGGCGGCTGGTACGACACGGCATTCGCCGGCCGCGTGCGCGATCTCATCAACGCCGAGCGTGCGCGCATCGGCCTCGGCCCGCTGGCCGTCGAGCCGCGGCTGACGGCATCGGCAACGGCCTACGCGCGGGTGCTCTCGAGCACGGGCAGGCTCTCGCACGTCGGCCCAGACGGCAGTACGCTCGTGACGCGGGCCGAGGCGGCGGGCTTCCCGTTCACCGTGCAGGAGGGCGAAGTGCTCGCGTGGGGCAACCAGGGCTGGCCGCCCGAGGCCGTCGTCCGCGCTTGGCTGAACAGCCCGCCCCACCGCGAGGAGATCCTGAGCCCCATCTTCACCCGTGCCGGCATCGGCTGCTACTTCACGCCGGCAAACGGCGTAACCGTCTACTGCGCGATGGATCTGGCCGGCTGAGACCAACCCCGGCTAGCCAGGCCAACGCCAACCTGCTCCTTTCGCTTCGCCAATCGCCCGCACATTCCAAATGGCTCTGGTACATACGCGCCGGATGCCGAACGATCGACGCGGCAGACGGACAGCGGGAAATGCCCACGTTAGCGGAAGGAGCCGGCAATGAGCGGGTCAACCAGGGCCTCGGGCGCGCGCATGGTACTCCTCATCCTTTGCGCGGCGGCGCTGTCGCTGGCATGGGGGCTCGCGTCGGTGCGGACCGCCCGCGCCGAGATCTTCGGACCCGGGTCGTGCGGCGCGACGCTCAACGGCGTGGACGTCGCCGGCGTCGATAGCGGCAACCGCGGTGACGACATCAGCGTAAGGCAGCACGACATCGTGCCCGTGACGATGACGTCCGCGAAAGGCTTCAAGTCGCACAAGATCCAGCTCGAGTTCGGCGGACAGCGCCGGACGGTCAGCAGCAAGACCGACGACGGCTCGCACGACCTTCTCGGACAGCGTCAACATCGACGACTACGCCACGTACGGCGTCGGTCTCTACAAGGTCGTCGGCGTCGCGACGCTCACCGATGGCACGAAGTGCGGCGGCGCGGCCACGGTCGACGTCAGCGGCAATCCGCTCGCAACGGTCGCAGGCGCCGTCGCGGCCGGCACGGTCGTCGTCGGCACGGTCGGCGCTCTCGCGGCCGGCGGGCTCGCGGCCGGCAGCCTCGGCAGCGCCGGCACCGCCGCCGAGACCGCGTTCGCCGAGGGCGAGCGCACGCGACTCGCGTCGCCGGATCCGTACATCTACACCTACCACTACCCGCCTTACCGGCCTTGGCCATGGAGCATGCTTGGCTGCTTCGGGGCGTTACCAATGATGCTGTTAATGCTGCCGTTCATGGCCGTCACCGGCGGCGGCGGCGCTCCGGCACCGGAACCGGCCGGCGAGCTGCCACGCTTCCCGCGCATGCGCTGGGCGCCGCGCATCACGCTCCTGGGCGTCGTCAGCGGCCTGCTTGCCGGCCTCGGCGTCGCTGTCCTATTGCAGCAGTACTCGATCGAATACCCGACGCAGGCGGCGATCATCCGCGACGCCGTCGTCGGCGCGGTCGTCTACGGGCTCGCTGCTGCCGACGCTGGGGCGCACGTTCGCCATCCGTCGCTTCAACGGACGGATCGACGCTTTGGAGCGGGCCCGGACGGCCGGCTGAGAAGGGGCCCTTTGCGGGATTGACGGCCACCCGGGGGCGGTGGTACGATCGCGCCTGCGTTAGTGAGTGCTCACTCGCAAACTCGGAGCGGCCATGCAGCCTCGGGCACGTCGACTCCCGGCAGACAAGCGCCGGCGCCAGATCATCGATAGCGCCCGCGGCGTC
The DNA here is from genome assembly GCA_963840385.1 of uncultured Chloroflexia bacterium. Lineage (GTDB taxonomy): Bacteria > Chloroflexota > Dehalococcoidia > DSTF01 > JACRBR01 > CAYJMJ01. Next base: position 282,619 of record CAWIYS010000009.1, read on the forward strand.
TTTGCCTCGCAGAGCTACGCCCGCGTCGGCACCGCCGACCTCGCGAAGGCGGCCGGCATCTCCGAGCCCGGCCTCTACCGTCACTTCTCCGGCAAGAAAGAGCTCTTCCTCGCCACCATCCGGGCGACGGGGCCGCGCCTCCTCAAGATCTGGGAGGAGATCGCCTGCGACTACGAGGACCCAATCGAGTCGCTGTGGGCGATCGGCGTCTACTACTACGACCACCTCGAGTCGCACGCCACCAACATGAAGCTGCAGTTCCGGGCGATCTCCGAGGCCGACGACCCGGAGATCCAGGCGGCGCTGCGCGACAACTTCGAGGCGTTCGTCCAGTTCGTCGCCGAGACGCTCGAGGAAGGGCAAGGCGCGCGGCACCGTGCGGCCCGAAGTCGACTGCCGGCTCATCGCGTGGCAGTTCCTCGGCATCGGCATGACGCTCGACCTGATGCACATGCTCGGCTACAAGGACGAGATGAACCGCACGCGCGGCGAGATGTGGGGCCGCGTGTACCTCGAGACGGTGCGCCGGCACGACCGCAAGCAGCCGCGCTACATCAACCCGGATGGCGGACCCCTGCGTGCGCCCGAGGGACCGAGCGGACTGTAAACCATGGGACGAAGGGCAGTTGACGTTAACGTAAGCCTCCGACAAGATCAGCCGGCCCCAACGCCCGGAGTCGCCGGCGCATCGGCGCGACGCGCCGCCCAGCAGGAGTAATCACCCACATGGACTTTCGCGACACGCCCGAAGAGGCCGCGTTTCGACTCCGAGATCCGCGCCTTCATCGGCGACGAGTGCCCCACCGGCATCAAGCGCCGCGGCTTCGGCGCGATGTTCGGCGGCGGCGGCTGGGACGACATCCGCCTCTCCACCGACGAGTACCGCGAGCTCAACGCCGGCTGGGCGAAGAAACTCGCCGACCGCGGCTGGATCGCCCCCGCCTGGCCGAAGGAGTACGGCGGCGCCGGCATGTCCGTGATGCAGCAGTTCATCTTCAACCAGGAGATGGCGTCGGCCGGCGCGCCGCGCGGCGGCAACTACGGCATCGGCACCGGCTGGGCCGGCCCGACGATCATCCTCTACGGCAGCGAGGAGCAGAAGAAGAAGTACCTGCCGCCGATCGTCAAGGGCGAAGCGATCTGGTGCCAGGGCTTCAGCGAGCCCGGCGCCGGCTCCGACCTTGCGGCGCTCTCCACGCGCGCGATCAAGGACGGCGACGACTACGTCATCAACGGCCAGAAGATCTGGACCTCCGGCGCGCACGTTTCGCACTACATGATCCTGCTCGCGCGGACCGACCCGGACGCCCCCAAGCACAAGGGCATCAGCTACTTCATCCTCGACATGAAGTCGCCCGGAATCAGCATCCGGCCGCTCGTGAACATGGCCAACAACCACGACTTCAACGAGGTGTTCTTCGACAACGTCCGCGTCCCGAAGGAGAACCTCATCGGCGAGGAGAACCGCGGCTGGTACGTCGGCACGACGACGCTCGACTTCGAGCGCTCCGGCATCGCGACGAGCGTCTCGCACGGGCTGATGGTGGAGGACCTCGGCTCGTTCGTGCGCGACAACCGGAGCGAGGGCTTCGTCTCGAAGAACCCGAAGCTGCGCTACGAGATCGCCGACCGCGCCATCGAGGCCGAAGTCGAGGCGATGTTGTCATACCAGGTGATCTCGATGCAGAGCCGCGGCCTCGTGCCCAACAAGGAGTCGTCCATCGCGAAGCTCTTCTCGTCGGAGCTGGATATCCGCATCGCGGCCTCGGCGATGAAGGCGCTCGGCCTGTACGGCCAGCTGAAGCGCGGCGGCCCGCACACGCAACTCAACGGCCGCGCCGAGAGCATGTACCTGTACGCGACGACGAGCACCGTCGGCGGCGGCACGAGCGAGATCCAGCGCAACATCATCGCGTCCCGCGGGCTGGCAATGCCTCGGGCCTAGCATTAACAAAGACGAAGGCCGTGGAGAACCGTTAGGTCGCCAAGGAGCACCAGCATGAATTTCAAGGACAACCCGGAAGAGGCAGCGTTCCGCGCGGAGGTGCGCGAGTTCGTCGAGAAGGAGATCTCGCACTCCGTCAAGGAGGGCGGCGACGGCGAGGCGGGCCTCTACGGCCGGCCCGCGCAGGAGCGCCTGCGCGAGGTGCGCCAGAAGCTCGCGACGCGCGGCTGGATCGCGCCGGCCTGGCCGAAGGAGTACGGCGGCGCCAGCATGAGCGTCATGCAGCAGTTCATCATGAACGAGGAGTTCGCCGAGAACCGCGTGCCGCCCGTCGGCGGCATGGGCGTCTCGATGGTCGGCCCGACGCTCATCACGCACGGCAACGACGAGCAGAAGAAGGAGCACCTCAGCGCGATCCTCTCCGGCGCGACGCACTGGTGCCAGGGGTTCAGCGAGCCGGGCTCCGGCTCCGACCTCGCGTCGCTGCAGACGCGCGCCGTGCGCGATGGCGACGACTTCATCCTTAACGGCCAGAAGATCTGGACGACGGGCGCGCACCTGGCGAACTGGATGTTCATGCTGGCGCGCACCGATCCCGAGGCGCCGAAGCACAAGGGCATCAGCTACTTCCTCGTCGATATGAAGTCGCCCGGCGTCGAGGTGCGGCCGCTGATCAACCTCGCCAACCAGGAGATGTTCAACGAGGTGTTCTTCGAGGACGTGCGCGTGCCCGCGAAGAACGTCGTCGGTGAGCTGAACCGCGGCTGGTACGTCGGAACGACGACGCTCGACTTCGAGCGCTCGAGCATCGGCAGCGCCGTGGGCCTCAAGCACACGCTCAACGAGTTGGTGAAGTTCGCACGGGCGAACGCGACGACGGGTGTGAGCCGGGCCGGCTACCTCGGGTCAGTCAAGGCCGAGCTGGCGGACCGCTACGTGGAGACCATGGTCGCACGGCTGATGTCGTACCGCGTCGTCACGATGCAGGCGAAGGGACTGATCCCGAACCACGAGGCATCGATGACGAAGCTGTTCGCCTCGGAACTGAGCCAGCGCATCTCCCGCACAGGCATCAAGGTGCTCGGTTTGTACGGCCAGCTCTACGGGCCGGGGGCGCCGATGAAGGGACGCTACGAGAACACGTACATGACCTCGCTCTCGTCGACGATCGCCGGCGGCACGTCCGAAATCCAGCGCAACATCATCGCTACGCGCGGCCTCGGGCTGCCGCGGGACTAACACCAGGCATCGACTTCTGGCGCTGAGTCGAAGGACCAGCGACCAGTCACCAGCGACAAGGAGACCAGACAATGGACTTTACCGACACACCAGAAGAGGCCGCGTTCCGGACAGAGGTCCGCAACTTCATCGTCGCCGAGGCGCCGAAGCCGAAGGCCGGCGAGTCGAGCCAGGAGGCGATGGTCAACAACTGGCAGGCGAACCAGGGCTGGTTCAAGAAGCTCGGCGAGAAGGGCTGGATCGCGCCGGCGTGGCCGAAGGAGTACGGCGGCGCCAGCATGACCACCGTCCAGCAGTTCATCTTCAACGAGGAGATGGCGCTGCTGAAGGCGCCCCGCCCGATGCACATGATCATCGGCCTCGGCATGGCGGGCCCGACGCTCATCGTGCACGGCACGGAGGACCAGCGGAAGAAGTACCTGCCCGGCATGCTCAAGGGCGAGGACATCTGGTGCCAGGGCTACAGCGAGCCCGAGGCCGGTTCGGACCTGGCGTCGCTGCAGACGCGCGCCGTGCGTGACGGCGACGACTACGTCGTCAACGGCCAGAAGATCTGGACGACGCTGGCCCACGTGGCCCGCTACATGATCCTGCTCACGCGCACGGACCCGGACGCGCCGAAGCACCGCGGCATCACCTACTTCGTGCTCGACATGAAGTCGCCGGGCGTCGAAGTGCGGCCGCTGTACAACCTCGGCAACAGCCACGAGTTCAACGAGGTGTTCTTCGACAACGTCCGCATCCCGAAGGACAACGTCATCGGCGAGGAGAACCGCGGCTGGTACTCCGCCGTCACGACGCTCGACTTCGAGCGCTCGAGCATCGGCTCCGCGACCGGCATGAAGCAGCACGTCGAGGAGATCATCTCCTACGCCCGCAAGCACGCAGACGACCCGACGAGCACGCTCAAGACGAACCCGCACCTCCGCTACGAGCTCTCCGACCGCATGGTCGAGACCGAAGTCGCCCGCATGCTCTCGTACCGCGTCGCGAGCATGCAGGCGCGCGGCCTGATCCCCAACTACGAGGCGTCGTCGCTGAAGCTGTTCTCGACGGAGCTGAACCAGCGCATCGCACGCACGGCCATTCACGTCCTGGGCCTGTACGGCCAGCTGAAAGGCGAGACCGCGCCGAACCGTGGCGGCTGGCTCGCCACGTACCTGCGCTCGCAGGCGTACACGATCGAGGGCGGCACCTCGGAGATCCAGCGCAACATCATCGCCCAGCGCGGCCTCGGCCTGCCGCGGGACTAGCGTTGTCCAGGAGACCAGCATCCGATGCGACTTCAAGTTCACGCCCGACCAGGAGGCCTTCCGCGCCGAGGTCAACGCCTTCCTCAAGGAATCGTTGCCGGCGGACTGGGAGGGGCCCGACAACGCCATCGATGAAGAGGGGCACGAGTTCGGCCGGGCGTTCCTCAAGAAGCTGGCACCGAAGAAGTGGATCGCGCCCGCCTGGCCGAAGCAGTACGGCGGACTCGACCTGAGCTTGTGGGACCAGGTGATTTTCAACGAGGCGATGAGCTACGCGCGCGCGCCCGTCGTGAACACGGCCGCCGTCGGCTACCTCGGCCCGACGGTGATCCTCTACGGCACCGACGAGCAGAAGCAACAGCACCTGCCCGGCATCACCGCGGGCGACGTCGTCTGGTGCCAGGGCTACAGCGAGCCGAACGCCGGCTCCGACCTGGCGTCGCTGCAGACGCGCGCGGTGCAGGACGGCGACGAGTTCATCCTCAACGGCCAGAAGATCTGGACCAGCCAGGCGCACTACGCCGACTGGATGTTCGTGCTGGCGCGCACCGATCCGGACGCGCCGAAGCATCGCGGCATCAGCTACTTCCTGATGGACATGAAGACGCCCGGCGTCACCGTGCGGCCGCTGATCAACATGGCCGGCGGCGAGGCGTTCAACGAGGTCTTCTTCGACAACGTGCGCATCCCGCGCTCGGGGCTTGCTCGGCGACCTCAACCGCGGCTGGTACATCGCGACGACGACGCTCGACTTCGAGCGCTCGTCGATCGGCAACTCCGGGCAGTCCCGCAGGGCGCTCGAGGACCTGACGCGCTTCACGAAGACCGAGCGGGTGTGGGGCACCGGGCGAGCTCATCTGGGACCGGCCGCAGGTGCGGCACGCCATCGCCGACCTCTGGATCGATCTCGAGATGCTGCAAGCTGCTTTCGTACCGCGTCGTCAGCATGCAGGCGCGCGGCCTCGTGCCGAACTACGAGGCCTCGATCACCAAGGTCTTCAACTCGGACTACGTGAACCGCCAGGCGCGCATCGGCATCGGCATCATGGGGCTGTACGGCGGCCTCTGGGGCGAAGGTCCGTGGGCGAAGCTGCGCGGCCGCTTCTCGAAGTCGTACGTCGCGAACGTCGGCATGGCGATCGCGGGCGGCACGTCGGAGATCCAGACGCAACATCATCGCCCAGCGCGGGCTCGGACTGCCGCGGCAGTGATCGTGGCTGAGAAGTCGGAGGCCGGAGGTCAGATCCGACCTCTGACGTCCGACCTCTAGGAGACCTGGAACATGCAGTTCAGAGACGCGCCCGAAGACGCCAGGTTCCGCAAGGAAGTCCGCGACTTCCTCGACGCGCGAGCTTCCTGCCGACCTGCGCGCGGAGGACGATGCCGTGCTCGGCGTCGGCGTCGGTGAGAACCCGCGCGACCTCGACTGGCTGCGCACGCTTTCCAAGCGCGGCTGGGTCGCGCCCGCGTGGCCGAAGGAGTACGGCGGCGCCGGCATGTCCGTCATGCAGCAGTTCATCTTCAACGAGGAGATCGCCCGCGCCGGCGCGCCGCGGCCGAACTTCCTCGCCATCGGCCTCGCCGGCCCGACGATCATCGTCCACGGCACCGAGGACCAGAAGCGCGAGCACCTGTCCGGCATCCTTTCCGGCGAGACGTTCTGGTGCCAGGGCTTCAGCGAGCCCGGCGCCGGCTCCGACCTCGCCGCGCTGCAGACGCGCGCCGTGCAGGACGGCGACGACTTCGTCATCAACGGCCAGAAGATCTGGACGTCGGGCGCCCACCGCGCCCAGCGCATGATGCTGCTCGCGCGCACCGACACCGAGGTGCCGAAGCACAAGGGCATCAGCTACTTCCTCGTCGACATGAAGTCGCCCGGCTTGACCGTGCGGCCGCTCACCAACATGGCGGACACGCCGAGCTTCAATGAAGTGTTCTTCGACAACGTGCGCGTGCCGAAGAAGGACCTGCTCGGCGAGATCAACCGCGGCTGGTACGTGGCGACGACGACCCTCGACTTCGAACGCTCCGGCATCATCAACGGCATCAGCCTGCAGAAGGTGGTCCGCGACGTCATCACCTACGCGCGCGAACACCACCGCCGCGACGGCGGCTGGGAAGAGGTGCGCAACGAACTGGCCGACCGCGCGATCGAGGCGGAGATCTCCATCGTGCTGTCGCACCGCGTCGTGACGATGCAGGTCAAGGGCCTCGTTCCGAACCAGGAGGCGTCGATCACGAAGCTGTTCGCGTCGGAGCTGGCGCAGCGCATCTCGCGCACCGCCATCAAGGTGGCCGGACTGTACGGCGTGCTGGCCGCGGGCTCGCCGCGCGCCGCCGACGCCGGCCGCATGTCGTCGATGTACCGCATCACCGTCGGCTCGACGCTCGCCGGCGGCACGAGCGAGATCCAGCGCGGCGTCATCGCCCAGCGCGGACTCGGAATGCCGAGGGGATAGAGAGATGAAGCGAGCGGTCTTCGCGTCGCCCTCGCCCTCGCCGCCGCCATCTACGGCGCCGCACTCGGTGCGGGCACGCTGCTGTATGCGACGGGCGCGATCCCGACGGGCGCGACGCACAACAACTGCCCGGACTTCCACCACGCGCTGGCGCCGCAGTACGGCGGCGACGCGCAGGACGTGCCGCAGCCAGCGGTCAAAGCCGCGGCCGAGCACTGCCTCTCAGGCCATACGCTCACGGAGCGCGAGGCGTATCGCACGGAGTACGTGTTCTGGTCGGCCTGGCCGGCCGTGCTCTTCGCGGTCATCTTCCTCGCCTGGCCGGCGTGGGTGACGGTCTTGCACAACCAGGAGACGGCGGAATGGAGAAAGGGGGTGACCGGCGGACAATCGCACTCGGGCATGGCGTGAGGCCTCCAGCTGGAGGTTGGAAGTCAGGGGCCGGGAGACCGGCGGGCCGTTTCGGCCACTGACCTCTGGCCTCGCAGCGCGGGCGGTGCGCCGCGGAGCTGGCCGGCACGGCCACGGACGCAATCAGGCAGCGAAAGGAGCTGTTAGCTAATGGACCTGGGACTTTCTGAAGAGCAAGAGCTGCTGAAGAACGCAGCGAGGGACTTCCTGGAGAAGGAATGCCCGGAGACGCTCGTCCGCGAGATGGAAGAGGACGAAAAGGGCTACTCGCCGGAACTCTGGAAGAAGATGGCCGAGCAGGGCTGGCAGGGTCTGCTGATCCCCGACAACTACGGCGGCGCAGGCTTCGGCTACCTGGACCTCATCATCCTCATCGAGGAGTTCGGCCGCGCGCTCGTGCCGGGGCCGTTCATCTCGACCGTGGTCGGCGGCACGCTGCCGCTGCTCGAGGGCGGCACCGACGACCAGAAGAAGCAGTACCTGCCGAAGATCGCCAGCGGCGACGCCATCTGGGCGCTCGCCTACACCGAGCCGTCCGCGCGCTTCGACACCGAGGGCGTCTCGCTCGAGGTGAAGGAGGACGGCGGCGACGTCGTGCTGAACGGCACCAAGCTGTTCGTCCGCGACGCCAACGTGGCCGACTACCTGACCGTCGTCGGACGCAAGCCCGGCTCGAAGGGCGACGACGGCATCACGCTCGTCATCGTCGACGCGAAGGCGTCCGGCATCAGCCAGGTGCAACTCAAGACGATCGCGGCCGACAAGCAGGCCGAGGTCAAGTTCGAGAACGTCCGCGTACCGAAGGCGAACGTCATCCCCGGCGGCGCGGCGACGCTCAAGAAGATCCAGCGCAAGGCCACCGTCATCGAGTGCGCGTACCTCGTCGGCCTGGCGCAGATGGACTTCGAGATCAGCGTCCAGTACGCCAAGGACCGCATCCAGTTCGGCCGGCCGATCGGCTCGTTCCAGGCGATCCAGCACAAGGCCGCCGACATGGTCACCGACGTCGACGGCGCGCGCTTCATCATGTACCGCGCGGCGTGGTCGGTGGACGAGGACGAGGCCGACGCCGACACGAACGTCCACATGGCGAAGGCGTGGTGCAGCGAGGCGACGCGCCGCGTCGTCGCGCACGGCCAGCAGATCCACGCCGGCATCGGCTTCACGAAGGACTACAAGATCCAGCTCTACTTCCGCCGCCAGAAGGCGGCCGAGCTGGCCTGGGGCGACGCCGACTACCACCGCGAGTTGGTCGCCGCCGATCTGTCCGTTTAGGTAGGGACTGGCAGAGGATTCAGCTGTCCAGTTAGCCGTAGAGAGAGGGCCGCCCAATCGGGCGGCCCTCTTCGCGTCCTGATTCGTGCGAGACGCGGCTACTTCGCGACCTTGATCACCTTCGTCTTGGCGATCTTGTCGTGCCAGGCCTCGTGCTTCGGGTCCCAGATCACCCAGAGATACCCGAGAGCCAACGGGATGCCGGAGACGATGTAGCCGACGTAGCGAATCGCCGCGCCGCCGGTGTCGAGCAGCTCGCCCGTCTCGGCGCTGACGACCTTCAGACCCATCACCATCTTGCCGGGCGTCTGGCCCGTCGTCGTCCAGAAGTACACCTGGTACGCGATGCCCGCGACGAGCCCCAGGATGTTCCCCAACGGCATCGGCAGGATCATCCCGACAACGAACGTCGGCAGGCCGATGATGATCGCGTCGATCAGCCATGCGACGAGCCGCGTCCCGAAGTCGGCCGAGATCGTGTCGTCCTGCGCTATCTGTGCTTGCATGTAACCTCCGTCGCGGGCCGCACGCCCGTGTGCCGCCTGTTACGGTGATCATCGGCCGGCCGGGCTCGGACTTGCTATCAGGGAATTCCCCGACTCGCGGCTGGACGCAGGTTCGGATGCACGACCGACAGCCATCACGGCGGCGCGCCCCCGGCTCTCTGCTCCCTGCTGTCTGCTCTCTGCTCTCCTGCGGCGTCAGCCGCCGCCCAGCACCGTCTCCAGCCAGTAAGTCCGCGAACGCCGGCGCGTCGACCGACGTGATGATCTCGGCCTCGTGCCCCGCCGCCGGATCGATGAACGTGCGCGCGAGCCCCTCGTGCATCGCCACGGTGACGCGCGCCAGCTCCGACGTCACGAAGCGCCGGTCGACCATGCACGCGACGGCGAGCGGATCGTGCAGCAGGCAGGCGTGGTCGTCGGGGATCGCGCCGCGGCCCTTCCGCCTCAGCTCGACCGACCAGATGTCGATCTGGCGGGCGAGCGCGCGGCACAGCTCGTCGCCCTCGCGCAGCCGGTCGACGTGGTGCGACATCAGCCACGCGCCCATCGTCACGTCGCACGGCACGTACAGCGACGGGCATGCCGGCGTTGAGCGCTCGCATCGACGCCGGCTGATCGACGTTGAGGTTGTGGTCGACCGACGGCGGCACCGGCATACCGAGGAACTCCACCGGCGCGAACACGCCGCCCATCACCGTCAGCCGCGGCAGCTCCGTCGCCAGCGCCGGCTCGCGCTTGATCGCCGCCGCCAGGTTCGACTGCATGCCGACCGTCGCCAGCTCGCAGCCTGCCCGCGCCGCACTCCTCGACGATCAGCGTCACCCCGTCGCGGTGCGACAGCTCGTACTCCGTCTCGTCGCCGAGCAACATCGCCGTCTCGTGCCCGGCCTCCGGCTGGCGGCGCGGGTCGCTCACCTCGCCGGCGACGCCCGCCGCTACCTCGACGTCCTCCCGCCCTGCAAGCCGCAGCAGCATCTTCGCGATGCGCCCGCGCCGCACCGTGTCACCGGAAACCGTCGTGACGCCGCGCAGCTCCAGCTTCGAGCACCGCAGCGCGAACGCCAGCGCCAGCGCGTCGTCGACGTCGGTGCCGATGTCGGTATCCAGCACGAACGGTATCGCCATGCGGTGGAGCCTAACGGACGAAAGCGCAAGAACCCAGAGCCTATCGCGATCGCGCAGCGCCCGGCCAGTAGTCCAGCACGCCGGACCACTCGATCAGCCCGTAATAGCCGAACCAGACCTGCTCGGGCGGGCCCGTGAGGTCGGGCGAAAGGCCATCGATCACCTGCCGCGCGCCGCCGCCGTCGGCGCCCATCACCCACAGCGACCATCGGTCCTGGGCGTCGAGGCGCATGAAGTAGATCCGCGAGCCGTCGGCGGACCAGCGAGGCGCCTCATCGCGATACGCCGGGTCGTTCGTCAGCTGCCGCTGGTTCGCGCCGTACTGCCCGCCCGAGTACATATCCATCACCCAGATCTTGCGCCGCGCCATCGCCGCCTTCGCGTCGTCGCCTCCGGCGATACCGCTGGCGTCCGGCGCCGCCACGTAGGCGATGCGCGCCCCGTCCGGCGACCACGCCGGCTCCATCGCGGCCGTGCCGGCATCCGTGAGATCGACGACGGTGCCAGGCCGCCCATGACACGATGGCGATGCGCTTGTGCGTCCATGTCTCGCGGCCCGCGCCATCAGTGATCGCGACGAGGTTGCCGGCTGGCTGTGCCTGCCGCAGCCCGTCTGCCAGCAGCATCGTCGGCGCGGACGGCGCGATGTCGATCGTCCGCGGAGCATCGTCCGGGAGACCTGTCAGGACGCGGAGCGGCAGACCATCGGCGAGCGCCGATGCGGAGAAGGACGGGTCGATCGTGAACAGGAGCGCACGCCCGCCGGGCGCCCAGCCCAGCAGCTCAACACCATCCCGGGACGGCGAGCCCGCGTCGTAGACCTTCGATGGCGTCCCGCCGTCGGCGCTGACGAACCAGATGCTGGCCGAGCGGGCTGGCGGCGTACCGGCGTTCTGCTCGAGCATCGTGTACGCGATCCAGCGCCCGTCAGGACTCCACGCGAGGCCTCCTACGCTGATCGTTACGCCCGCGGGGAGGAATGGCGCCGGCACGACGATGCGAAGGTCGGAGCCGTCGGCGTTCTCCGTGATGATGGCGTCGCCGCCCTCGACCATCGCGTATCGGTCGCCGGCCGGCACCCACACCGCCGCGTCTTCGAGCACGCGAGCGCCGCTGCCATCGAATCGCATCACGCCCGGCTGCTTGCCCGCGTCGAACCCCAGCCACTGCCCGGACGGCGACCACCTCGGCCGCGTGTAGGCGTCCTGATCGCTGGTGTGATGCGTGATCTGCTGCGGCGCGCCGTCTGGCAGCACCTTCACCCAGATGTCGCCGTCCTTCACGTACGCCAGCTTCTCCGGCGACGCGGGCACGACGACGGCGGCCTTGTGCGTCCCACGCGTCGCCGCGATGACGATGCCGGCCGCAATCGCCGCCGCGACAGCAAACACGACGGCGATGCGGACCGCCGCGACGGCCGCCGGATGCGAGAGGATGCGGATCGGCAAGAAGGCGGGCGCGACGCGCTCCCGCGTTTCGCGCCGCCACCAGTCCGCTAGCTCACGGCGGCTGCTGAGACCGGACTCGCCCAGAAGCTCCGAGACATGCCACTTGACGCCGTCCATCGTGATCCCCAGCTCGGCTGCGATCACGGAGTTGCTTCGACCCGCGGCGAGGCCGTCGAGGATCTGGCGCTGTCGGGCAGTGAGGCTCTCGCTTCGCAACATCGGACTCAACGCTGACCCCCGGCTCGATTCTCGCACCGTCCGCTCGTCACGTCACTACCCGGGTAAAGCGTATAGGAGGAGACAGGAATCCAGACCCAATCGCCGCCATTCTCGCTTCTCGCTTCCCGCTTCTTGGTTCCCACCTCCAGCCGCCCCATACTGACTCCGCACTCGATCCGCGCCCGAAAGGGGGTGATGAGTCCGATGACACGCGAGGAGATCCGTCTCACCAGCCTGGCATCCTGCGCCGGTTGAGCCGGCAAGGCGGGCATTGCCACGCTGGCGCAGGTCCTGCGCCCCATCCAGCAGACGTTCGACCCGGCCAACTTCCCTGACCTTCTGGTCGGGCTCGAGGGGCCGGACGATGCTGCCGTGTATCGCCTGACCGACGATCTGGCGATCGTCCAGACGGTGGATTTCTTTCCGCCTGTCGTCGATGACCCGTACCAGTTCGGCGCCATCGCCGCGGCCAACGCCATGAGCGACGTCTACGCGATGGGCGGCGAGGTGCTGCTGGCGCTGAACGTCGCCGCGTTCCCGCAGGACCTCGACCCGGCCATCCTGGCGCGCATCTTCCTCGGCGGCGCCGAGAAGGTGGCCGAGGGCGGCGGCGTCATCGCCGGCGGCCACACGATCTACGACGTCGAGCCGAAGTACGGCCTCGCCGTCACCGGCGTCGTCCACCCGCGCGAGGTCATCGCGAAGCGCGGCGCGCAGCCGGGCGACGCGCTCGTCCTGACGAAGCCGCTCGGCACCGGCATCGTGCTCACCGCGGCTCGCGCCGTCCGCGACGACGCCGGCCACGCAGCCGCCGCGATCGAGAGCATGCTCGCGCTCAACCGCCACGCGTCGCACCTGGCGCGCGAGGCTCACGCGCACGCGATGACCGACGTCACCGGCTTCGGCCTGCTCGGCCACGCGCGCGAGATGGCGGCCGCGAGCGGCGTCCGCATCGTCATCGATGCGGCGAGCGTGCCGGAGCTGCCCGGCGCGGCGCTATACGCGCTCGAAGGGCTCCTCACCGCCGGCGCTGAGCCGCAACCGCGAAGGCCTCGCGGGCCACATCGAGATCGCCGCCGGCGTCGCCGAGGCAACCGAGCACATCCTGTTCGACGCGCAGACGTCGGGCGGCCTGCTGATCGCGCTGCCGCCAGACGCCGCCGAAGCGATCGTCGCCCGCCTCCACGCCGACCACCTCCCGGGCGCCGTCATCGGCCACGTAGAAGCCGGCGCCGGCGTGCGCGTCGTGGCGTAGGCTTGCGTACCCCATCGGCGGTACACTTGCGAAATGCGACCCCTTCGGTACTCCATCAACGTCACATTGGACGGGTGCTGCGATCATCGGGCAGGCTCGGCCGACGAGGAATTACATCGTTACTGGGCCGAGACTCTCGCGCAGGCGGATGCCCTGCTCTTCGGCCGAGTCACCTACGAGATGATGGAGGCGGCGTGGCGGCTGCCAGCGACGGGAGGGACGCCTGATTGGATGGCCGATTGGATGGAGCCCTTCGCCCGGACGATCGACGGGGCAAAGAAGTACGTCGTGTCGAGCACTCTGGACCGGGTCGACTGGAACGCCGAGCTCGTGCGCGGGGATTTGGGCAAGGCCGTTCAGCAACTCAAGCGGGAGTCGGGCAAGGGACTGTTCGTGGGGGGCGTGAAGCTCCCGATGGCGTTAGCGGAGCTGGGATTGATCGATGAGTACGAGTTCGTAGTGCAGCCCAGACTGGCGGGACACGGTCCGTACTTGTTGGCGGGGCTACCGACGTATGTCGACCTGAAGCTGGTGAGCCGGCAGGAGTTCGCCTCGGGAGCAGTGGCGATGCGGTACGAGCCCAGAAGGTAGCCATCATCTCCCGCCTCCAGCCCGACCGCCTGCCCGGTGCCATCATCGGCCACGTCGAGGCCGGCGCTGGCGTCGCCGTGACGCCGTAGCGCGTGAGACTGATGCGCTCCTCGCTGCACTGGGACCACAACGCGCACTATCACGGCGGACTGTTACGCCAGCTCCCGGCTTCCATCGGCCGCGCGCTCGACGTCGGCTGCGGCGCCGGCGACTTCGCGCGACTGCTGGCCGCCCGCGCCCGCGCCGTCGATGCGGTCGATCCGTCGCCGGCGATGATCGCGGCGGCACGCGCCGCATCGCCGCAGATCGCCAACGTCAACTGGATCGAGGGCGACGTGCTGACACTCGACCTCGAGCCGGCGAGCTACGACGCCGTGACGGCGATCGCCAGCCTGCACCACATGCCGCTCGACGCGGCGCTGCGCCGCTTCGCCGAACTCGCGCGCCCCGGCGGCACGGTGGCCATCCTCGGCCTGTATCGCGCCTCGACGCCGGCCGACTATGCGCTCGCGGCGGTCGCATTCGCCGCGAACCCCATCGTCGGCGCGACGAAGGCGGCGCTCGGACGGCGCACGCCGTCACATCCCACCATGCCCGTGCTCGACACCCGGACGACAATGCGAGAAATCGCGGCCGCCGCCTCGAAACACACGCCGGGCGCCGTCATCCGCCGCCACCTCTTCTTCCGCTATTCCCTCATCTGGAAGCGAGCGCGGTAACGTCACCCCTCTCCCCTTGTGCGAGAGGGGCCGGGGGTGACGGCGCCCCGGGTGACATCCATCCTTGGAGTTCGGCCCTCGCCCGTGCCATCGTCCGGGGACCATGGATACGAACATCAGCTTCCCCAGGACGGACAACGCCGCGACGACCAACATTGCCGCTCGTCGCTTCCTTCGCCTCGATCGGGTTGGTCTTGGGCACTGCCGAAAAAAATACGCAGTTCGAAGTCGTCTATAACCGACGCCAGCGCCATAGACGCCACCGCGGGGGCGCGATGAAAGGACGGCAAGATGCCTGCGACGCTAGATGTAGTACCGCCCGCGCGCCTTGTCCTGCGCCTCGGCGCGCCGCACGAGTTCGCCGAACGACACGCCGTCCATGACGTTGGCGACGGCGTCGCGCACGTCCGTCCACACGGACTTCAGCACGCATGTCGACTCGTCCGCACACCAGTCGCAGGTGCGATGCTGAGTCACGCTCGCACACGGCGCCGGCGCGAGCGGGCCGTCGATGAGGCGGCTGACCTCGCCGACGAAGACCTGCTCGGGATCGCGCGCCAGCCGGTAGCCGCCGCGCGCACCGAGCCGGCTGACGACGAAGCCGCCCGACTTCAGCCGCGCCAGCACCTGCTCCAGGAACTTGACCGAGGCGTTGCAGCGGCGCGCGATCTCGGCCGCGGGCAGTCCTGCCGGCTCCGAGCGTTCGACTTTCGCCAGCTCGAGGACGGCCTTCAGGGCCAGTTCGCCACGGCTCGTCAGCTTCATGCCGGTCAGTCTATCCCAGCCACGGCGCCATCGCCGCGAGCGGCGTGCCCTCGACCGGCGGCGGAAGCGGCTCGCGCAGCTGGCGCGCTATCAACATGATGCCGCCGATGAGCGACGGACCGAGCAGTCCGACGATCGCGTACGTAACGATCTCGAGGATGTGGTTGTCGACCGTGCGCAGCCAGAGGATTTGCGAGAACAGCGTGACGGCGAGCCCGTTCCAGACGGCGTGGGCCGCCACCGCCGCGCCGAACAGCATCGCACCGACGCGCGGACGCTTCGCGATCGACCAATACCACCACGCCAGCCCGACGAGGCCGGTGTTGAATACGTGCAGCGACGTGCTGCCCGCCCGTACGGCCATGACGGCCCACCAGTCGCCGAGCCCGTTCGAAATGCCGCCGGCGCCGTACAGCAGTCCCTCCAGGAAGCCGAAGCCGGCGCCGGCCGCCGCGCCGAGCGCGAACGCCTGCGCGCGCGTCGTGTTGCCGCGCATCATGAACCGCGCGCCGAGGCCCTTCGAGAACTCCTCGACGATCGGCGGTACGACGGCGATGGCGATGAGGTTCGCCACCCACTGCTCGTCGCGCGACAGGATGTTCTTCGCGTCCGTCAGCCGGTCGCCGATGTCGCTCGAATCGGTGACGTGGTGGAAGGTGCCGTTGTGGACGAGCAGAAGCACCGTCGCGCACAGGCCGGCGATGCTGTTCACGTACATCGCGATCATCGCCGCCACGCCCATGCTCAGCGCGAAGGCGAGCGTCAGTTGGCGCCACGTCAGCCCCCGGACGGGGACGCCCTTCAGGAACGAGCCGCGCGACGCCAGGGCGACGTACGACAGGCCGGGCAGCACCGCCGCAAGCACGTGCAACAGCGGCATTGGCGCGGCGATGGCGTCGCCCGACGCCATATTGACCTCGCCGACGGCCACGACCCCCGCAAACAGCACTAGGCCGAGCAGCGCGATCGGCGGCCGGTACTGCGACGACCCCTCGCCCATCGACGCGGAGATGCCGTGATACGTCAGCAACACGCCCGGCACGAAGAACCAGGCCGTGATGACCGTGAAGGCGATCGCCTGCTCGACGACGCTGAACTCGCGCCCGTTGTTCGAGACCGACGACTCGCCCTGTACCAGGGCGAACATCGCGAACAGCATGAAGAGGCCCTCGAGCCCGAGCACGACACCGTAGATCGACCCGCCGACCCGCGCCCATCGCTTGAGCCGCACGAGCGCGTTCGGCCGCAGTGCCCATCGCACGCACAGCACGGCGAACAGGACGCCCGCGAGGAGCGACGCCGCGCCGAACAGCAGCAGTGCGCGGAATGCGCGGCCCTCGGCGATGTCCGGCGTGTTCACCTGCCGGTAGACCGGCGCGAACGTCATCATCAACACGCCGGCGGTGACCAGCACGACGGAGAGGACGCAGTAAACAACCTTGGCGTACGTGCGCTTCGAAAGGAACAGCAACTCGACGCCGAAGACGAAGCCGATCACGATCGAGACGCCGAGCGCCCACGAGGCGGCGGTGACGTCCGCATCGGCCTGCGTTATGTCGCCGATGGCGACGCCGGCCGTCGCCAGTGTCGCGATCAGCACGATCGTGGCGACCGCCGCCAGCACGTGTCCGGCGATCGAACTGATGGACGAACCGGGATTCAGTACTACTTCGAGTGCAGCGGCGCGCGCCGCCGCCGACGGCGTGGCGGAGATGGGCGGCTCGGGCGGGCCGAGCAGGCATCGTTGATACAGCGAGTGGCGCGTGCCGCAGCGTGCGCACGTAGGGGCCGAGGGATCGAACGCGCGCAGGCTCATGCGGACTCCTGGCGTCACAACGTTACATGGGAAACAACGCACCTCGCAACCGAACGTACCGTCGCGACGGGATGCGGTCGTTGCGGAGCTTCACCAACCGATCGGTATCGCCGCCCGCGTCCCCGATTTAACACTCGCACAACACTTTGGCCGGTGATCGTTAACAGGGTGCGCCCGATGCATAGTTCGGGATCGAACACACGCGCCTCGCGGAGGACGGACGGATGCCGACGTACGTATCGATGGTCAAATGGACAGGCGACCCGCAGCCGCAACCGGCGGACGTGCGCGAGGCCATCGCGGCCCGCGAGCCGGCGCTGGCGGACGCCGGGCTGCGCTCCATCGTCTTCTTGCCCGACGAAGGAGCCTGCTGCGCCATCATGGTCTCGACGTGCGACCGTGAGCTGGATGTCGAGCGGCTGGCATCGGCCATCCTGCGCGAGGCGACGGTGCGGATCGATTCCACGCGGTTCGATGACATCCCGCCGGAGCTGCGGCAGATCAGCGCGGAGGAGGCTCCCCCGCCTCCGGCTGGCTACCTCGGCGCCGTGCTGGAGGCCATCGACACCGTGTGACCCGCGCTCACCCTCTTGCGCGAAGCACCGGCGGCACGCGACGGCGTGCCGTCACCGCGTCCAGCGATCGTGATTCGGCGTGACCGGCTACCGCAGCCGCAGGGCCGCCGCGTGGGCGCGCTGTTCGGCCCGATCGTCGAGCGGCGCGAGCTGCAGGTCGCCGTATCGGCGCGAGAGCGCGAGCGCTACGAGGTGGTCGGCCAGCACGGGGTTCTTCGGCAGCAAGGAGCCGTGGACGTACGTGCCGAAGGCGTTCCGGTAGACCGCGCCCTCGCTGCCGTCCTCGCCGTTGTTGCCGTGACCGCGCAGCACACGGCCGAGGGGACGCACGCCGGGACCGAGACGCGTCCGCCCGCCATGGTTCTCGAACCCGACGATGGTCTGTCGGCCCGCCGGCCCGTCCCATTCGATGACGATGTTGCCGATGCAGCGCGGCACGCGCTCGCCCGGATGCTCCGTGTAAAGATCGAACACGCCGACGCCCGGCAACTCGGCACCGGACGACTCGCGGTAATAGCGGCCGAAGAGCTGGTACGCCCCGCACACAGCCAGCAGCACGACGCCGTCCTCGATTGCAGCGCGGATCGCCTCGGCCTTCGTCGCCAGCAGATCCTGCGCGACGCCGCGTTGCTCGCGGTCCTGGGCGCCCCCCGCGAACACGACGTCGTACGCCGAGGCGTCGAAGCGGTCGCCCAGGCTCAACTCGGTCAGCTCGAATCCGATGCCACGTGCCTCGCAGCGGCGGCGCAGGCACATGATGTTGCCGCGGTCGCCGTAGATGTTCATCAGGCGCGGGTACAGGTGCGCGACGCGCAGGACCGGGCCGCTCATGCGCCCTCCCAGAAGTGGCGCGCGCCGCCTCGCCCGGCGAGCAGTTCGCGCACCTCGAGCATCGCCGTGTACGTCGGGAGCACGTACAGCGCCTCCCCCGGCGGCGTCGCGTCGAGCGCACGGCGAAGCGCCGCGCGGGCGCCGTGCTCGATCGCGACGTCGTCGCCGAAGCCGGCGTACTTCAGCCGCAGCGCGAGGTCCTCACAGCGCGTGCCAGCGGCGAGCACCCACGCCGCTTGCGGCCGCAGCGTCTCGTAGTCGGTGTCCCAGATCCACGAGACGTCGCGGCCGTCGGCGATGCCGTCGTTCAGGAAGAAGAGCAGCCGCTTCGCACCCGGCCGCGCGGCGAGCGTCCGCAGCACCTGGTTCAGCCCCGTCGGGTTCTTGCCGAGCAGCACGCGCACGTCGCGCCCGTCGATGCTGAAGCGCTCCTGGCGCCCGAACGCCGCCGAGAAGCCCTCGAGCGCAGTCGCGACAGCCTCTCGCGGCAGGTCGAGCGCGAGGGCGCCAGTCGCTGCGGCGAGCGCGTTGTAGGCGTTGTAGACGCCCGCCAGGGGCAGCCGTACGCGCATGTCCGCGTCGCCGGGCATCGCAATGACGAGCGCGGTGGTATCGGGGTCGAGCGTGACGCTCGACAGACGCACTTGCGGCACGGGCCGCCGATTCGCGCAAGCGCTGCATCGCCAGTGGCCGAGGTGGCCGTAGAACGTGAGGTCGTACGCCAACTCGGCGCCGCAATCCAGGCACGTTCGGAAGTCCGAAGCGTGCTCGTCGGCATCGACAGCAACTCCGGGGTCATCGATGCCGTAGTACAGCACGCGGCCGCGCGACGACCGGCCGAGGTGGGCGACGGCGGGGTCGTCGGCATTCAGCACAAGCGTCGTCTCAGGCGGCAACGCCGCGAGCGCGCGCTCCCACGACTTCGCGACGGTATCGACCTCGCCGTAGCGGTCGAGCTGGTCGCGGAAGAGGTTCGTAAACACCACCGCCCGCGGCGCGATCTCGCCGACGATCTCCGGCAGCGTCGCTTCGTCGACCTCGAGGATCGCGAGTCGCTCGGCGGCGTGCGCGATCCTGCCGGCTGGCGAGGCCTCCTCGACCAGCATCGCGGCGACGCCGCGCACAAGGTTCGAGCCGCTGCGGTTGTGCAGCGGCCGCAGGTGCGCCGCGACGGCGATGCGGCTGAGCATGAGCGACGTCGTTGTCTTGCCGTTCGTGCCCGTGATGACGATCGCGCCGCCGCCGGCCTGCTTCGCCAATCGTCGTACGATGTGCGGGTCAATGCGCAATGCCGCGAGGCCGGCGATCGCAGTACCGCCGCCGCGCCGCGAAATGCGGCTCGCCGCGCCGGCGACTTTCCCGGCGCAGACGGCGGCAATCGTCTGGACTTCCATGCGACAAGAGTATCCGCTCCCCCGTGACGGCGGCGATGCGGCCGCCATCGCGTCGATCGAGCCGGCGAGAATGAGCGCCGAACGCATGGATCGAGGTCTCCGACTACTTTACGAACACGCAAAGAATAATTGGGGAGTTCCAACCACGCCCTACGGAGAACGCCGCTTAGGGTACGTGAAGGATCCTGCGATCCTCGCTATGGCATGCACAACGGACCGGCGCGCGCGTATCGCGCGCGAGGTCTGGCGGCATGTTGAGTGCGTCGACGACGGCACTTAGGTGCGTCTCATCGCGCTCTCGTGAACAGAGTATTCGAGCGGGCATGCCGAACGAGTCGACATGTCCGTGGCAAAGTCACCGTGAGAAAGGGACGTCATGCGCAGGTTTCTTCGGACGACAGAACGCACGCACAGTGATGGAGAGGCGCCGCGCCGGCACCTTGCGCGTACATCGCTGCTGCTGGTCCCGGCGATGCTGGGTCTGCTGGTCGGCGCGATGTTCGCGTGGGGCAACTCCGGCGCATCCGGCGCCGGCACCGATGCGGTCGCCGGCGGCTTCAACCACACATGCGCGCTGCGCGGCGGCGCGGTCTACTGCTGGGGCGACAACACCTACGGCCAGCTCGGCGAAAGCTCGAACACGCCGAGTCTCACGGCGGTCGCGGTGACGGCTTCAGGCATGGGGGCCGGCGTCACGGCGATCGCCACGGGCGACAACCACTCGTGCGCGATCGACGCGCTTGGCGGTGCCTGGTGCTGGGGATCGAACAGCAACGGCCAGCTCGGCAACAACGATCCTCTGAACGCCGACAGCAACGTCCCGGCGGCGGTCTTCGGCCTGGCTTCCGGGGTCACTTCGATCAGCGCGGGCGGCACGCACACGTGCGCGGTGCAGTCAGGCGCGGCGAAGTGCTGGGGCAGCAACGCGCTCGGGCAACTCGGAAATGGCGCCGCCATACCCGGCGCCAACAACAACACGCCGGTCTCGGTGACGGGGCTCACGACCGGGGTCGATGCCGTGGCGGCCGGACAGAACTTCGCCTGCGCGATGAAGTCTGGTGGCGTCTCGTGCTGGGGTGCGAACGCCAACGGCCAGCTCGGCGACGGCACCGGCTCCCCCTGGTTCCCTTCGAGCACGCCGGGAACGGTGACCGGCCTCGGCGCCGGCAGCGGCGTCACGGCCATCGCGACCGGCTACAACCACACGTGCGCCATCGTCTCGGGCGCCGCACAGTGCTGGGGCAACGACTCGAGCGGCCAGCTTGGCGACGCCGCGAACACCGACCTGAGCACGCCCGTCTCGGTATCAGGTCTCTCAAGCGGCGTCATCGCGCTAGCCGGCGGGGGGGCACACACATGCGCCATCGTCTCAGGCGGAGCGCAGTGCTGGGGTAACGGCCTCAGCGGCCAACTCGGCAACAGTGCGAGCGCGAACAGCAACGTGCCGGTCTCGGTGACCGGGCTCTCGAGCGGCGTCACGGCGATCGCCGCAGGCGGGTTCCACAGCTGCGCGGTGCAGAACGGCGGCGCCCTCTGCTGGGGCAAGGACCTGAGCGGCCAGCTGGGTAACAACAGTATTGTCAACAGCAACGTGCCGGTCACCGTCAACGGCACCGTGGGCGCGACCGACACGCCGACGCCCACGAACACTCCGATCGCGACCGACACGCCGACGGTTACGAACACACCGGTGGCCACTGACACGCCGACGGCGACGAACACGCCGGGGCCGACATCGACGAGTACGTCGACGGCGACGCCGACCGACACGCCGATCGCGACGTCGACCAACACGCCCGGCCCGTCCGCGACGCCGACGGACACGCCAGTGCCGGCGACCGCAACCAACACGTCGGTACCGGCCACGGCGACCAACACGTCCGTGCCGGGCACCGCGACCGCAACGAATACATCGGGCCCAGGCGGCGGTGGGGCGCGCGTCGCGACGTCGACGCCGACCAATATCCCGGCGACGGAAGTCGTACCGACGGACACGCCGGCAACCACGGCGCCGCCGCAGTCGGGCATCGAGCCGCCGAACAGCGGCCTGCCGGGTGGTGGCGCGTCCGGCGCGGGCATCGGCGCTCCAAACACCGGTAGCGGTCCCGGTGATGCACATGGCGTCACCTGGTGGCTCATGGCCGCCGGACTGGTCCTCGCCGCGATGGGCGGAGCGACGGCGCTCGCCGGAACGCGCCGCAGGTAACGGAACGACCCTTGTGCTGAGGAACGGGAGGGGCGCGATGCGCCCCTCCCGCCTGTTTTCCCAGGCGCCCATCGGCACGAGCGCTCAATGCATCTCCTGCCCGCCGGAGATGTTGATCGCTTGGCCGGTCATGTAGTCGGCGTCGTCGCTCGCAAGAAACGTGATCACCTTCGCGACGTCGGCCGGGTAGCCGACGCGGCCCAGCGGGATCGCGGGCAGCACCGTGCCGACGAGCTGTTGGAAGAACGCATCGTTCTTGTCGAGGCCCAAGCCCGCACCACGCAGCAGCGGCGTATCGATCGTCCCCGGGCACACGCAGTTGACGTTGATCTTGTGCGCGCCGACTTCTTTCGCGAACGCCTGCGTGAACAACACGATGCCGGCCTTCGAGGCGCAGTACGGCGTCAGCATCGCGTAGCCGGTCTTGCCTGCCTGCGAGGCGACGCTGATGATGCGCCCGCCGCCGCCCTGCTTGATGAACCGCAAGCGCGGCGGCCTTCGAGCAGAGGAACACGCTCTTCAGGTTGACCGCGATCGTCCGATCCCATGCCTCCTCCGGCATGCTGATGATCGGCACGGGCGGATTGCCGATGCCGGCGTTGTTGACGAGGATGTCGAGCCGGCCGAAGCGCTCGACCGTCGCGGTCGAAGATGCGCTGCACGTCAGCGCTCGAACTGACGTCGGCGCGGACGGTGACGTACTCGACGCCGGTGCCGGATGCGTCCAGTTCCTGCGCCGTCTCGTCGAGGTGCGCCTGCTCGATGTCGGCGAGCACGAGCTTCGCGCCCTCGGCCGCGAACCGGAGCGCCGTGCCGCGGCCGATGCCGCGCCCGCCACCGGTGATGATCGCCACCCTGTCCTTCAGCAGCATGCCGCTCCTCCTCGTCCGTTGTCCCGTCAGTCCGCGCAGTCTCCCGCCGGACGGCGGTGCGTGCAAGCAGGTGCGCTCGCGCCTGTTCTTGACGCGGGATCGGCCGACGCCTACGCTGATCTCGAACAGATGACCTGATCTCGCACACCGGCGCGACGACGCACGGCGCCGCACGAAGGGCGATGCTCTGACCCTGCTGGTCACCGTCACCATGACCGAGGACCGCCTTCGGAAGGTACTGGAACTGGAGCGCTCCAAGCGCTTCAACGACCGCGCCGTCACCGCCGGCCTCGACGTCTTCCTCAAGAACCTGACCACGCACGAGGGCTCGCAGCTCAGCAGCGAGGTGTACTCCCGCATCCAGCAGCTGCCGGTCGCGGGCTACCGCTCGCTGACGCCGCGTCATCGCCAAGTCGTGGCTCGAGGAGCTGCTGGCGGTGCTCAAGGCGCAGGCGAATGGCGGGAGGTGGAGGCAGGCAACGGGAGGCGGGACGCGGGAAGCACCCCGCGAGAGGCTAGAGGTGAGACGGCGGCCAGAGCGGGGGTGACGCCAGCAGGCGCGCTTGCGGCGCGAAAGACAGCGCCTCAACGGCCGCAGCAGTCGAGGCTCGCGCAGGCGCGATTCTCGCCCGGCGAACTGGAGGCGCTGGGGGTCGATGCGCCGATCTTCGCGCTCAAGCGCGTGCCGTTCGCGCTGGGCGTGAAGTTCGACAAGCTCAACGTGTCGACGGTGCGCCACCTGCTGTTGTTCTTCCCGCGGCGGCACGTCGACTACGGCCAGCCGGTGCCGATCGCGCAGCTGGAGCTCGGCCGCGAGCAGACGGTGCGGGCGCACGTCTGGAGCGCTCAGGAGCGCCGGATGGGCTTCCGCATGCGCTCGACGGAGGCGACGATCGGCGACACGTCCGGAATGATGCGCTGCGTGTGGTTCAACCAGCCGTGGGTGGCGAAGCAGCTGCCGGTCAACGCCGAGATCGTCGTCTCGGGCCGCGTCGGCGAGCGGCAGGGGCGGCCGTGCTTCGACAACCCGGAGTGGGAGCGCTGGAGCGACGACCTCGTCCACACCGGACGGCTCGTGCCGATCTACCCGCTGACGGCCGGGCTGCAGAACCGCACAGTGCGCCGCGTGATGCAGGAGGCGCTCGAGCGCTTCGGCGACAAGCTCGACGACCCGCTGCCGGCCGAGATGCGGGAGCGCCTCGGGCTGCTGCCGATCGTACAGGCCGTGGCACGGATGCACTATCCCGACGACCGCGAGGCGCTCGAGACCGCGCGCCGCCGCCTCGCGTTCGAGGAGCTGCTGCCGATCCAGCTGACGATGCAGCTGCGGAGGCGCGTCTTCCAGCGATCGGCACCGGCCGAGCCGGTGCCGATGGCGGCGGACGTCGAGCGCCGCTTCCTCGGTGCGCTGCCGTTCGCGCTCACGGGCGCGCAGGAACGCGTCCTGTTCGACGTCCTGAACGACCTGCGCAAGCCGGTGCCGATGTCGCGCCTGATTCAAGGCGACGTTGGCAGCGGCAAGACGGTGATCGCAGCCGCGGCGCTCGTCGCCGCTTCCGCGAACGGCCGACAGGGCGTGATGATGGCGCCGACCGAGATCCTCGCCGAGCAGCATTTCCGCACGCTGAAGGAACTGCTGGGCGCGAACGGCGGCGAGGGTGCGCTCGCAACGGCTAGGCCGGCGTTCCTCGATCGGCCGCTGCGCATCGCGCTGCTGACGGGAAGTCTGCGCGCGAAAGAACGCCGCGAGTTGTACGGCGAGCTCGAACGAGGCGAGATCGACGTTGCCTGCGGTACGCACGCGCTCATCCAGGCAGGCGTGCGCTTCAACGACCTCGGTGTCGCGGTCGTCGACGAGCAGCATCGCTTCGGCGTCATGCAGCGCGCGGCGCTGCGCGAGAAGGGGGCGCATGCGGCTCACACACCGCACATGCTCGTGATGACCGCGACGCCGATCCCGCGCTCGCTCGCCCTCACGCTCTACGGCGACCTCGACATCTCCGTGCTCGATGAGATGCCGCCCGGGCGCCAGCCAATCAAGACGACGTGGGTTGGCCCCGACGAGCGGAGCGCCGCCGAGTCGTTCGTGCGGGAACAGGTCGAATTGGGACGCCAGGCGTTCGTGATCTGCCCGCTCGTCGAGGAGTCGGAGACGCTCGACGTGAAGTCAGCCGTTGCCGAGTACGAGCGGCTGCGCCGTCAGGTGTACCCCGACTTACGGCTCGAGTTGCTGCACGGGCGCATGTCCGCGCGCCGGAAAGACGAAGTGATGCGGCGTTTCCGCGACCACGAGGCCGACATTCTCGTATCGACGTCGGTGATCGAAGTCGGCATCGACGTGCCGAACGCGTCGGTGATGATGATCGAGGGTGCGGACCGCTTCGGGCTGGCGCAGCTGCACCAGTTCCGCGGCCGCGTCGGCCGGGGCGCGGAGCAAAGCTACTGCCTCCTCCTCAGCGACGAGCCCGGAGAGGAGGCTGGCCAGCGCCTGCGCCTGATGGAGGAAACGAACGACGGCTTCCGGCTCGCCGAGGCCGACATGCAGGCGCGCGGACCGGGCCAGTTCTTCGGCACCAGGCAGTCGGGCCTGCCCGGCCTCAAGGTCGCGAAGCTCACCGACGTCAAGCTCATCGAGACGACGCGTGGCGAAGCGGAACGCCTACTCGACGCCGATCCCGGTCTGACGCAGCCTGAGCATCGCCGGCTGAACCAGCGCGTGGCGCTGCTCATGGATTCGATCATCGATGAGGAGCATTAGCGAGCAGGTCTTGGAACTTAGGGGAGGGCTGCTCGCAACTGCACCGCGTGTTCGAGGTCATGCGATGAAAAGGACGCGAGCAGGTCGCCGAGGCGTGCGACGCGCCCGCCGCTCTCGAACTCTACATCGAGGTGCGCCGGTTCCAGCTGTTCGAGAAGCTGCAACACGCGACCGCGAGTGGCCAGCAACTCAGCGAAGATCGCCTCGACGGGTGCCGGGCGCCATTCGGCGACGTTGCGTTCGTTCACGGCGTCGATGTCCGCCGGGACGTCCGGCGCACGGCCGCCTAGCGCGCTCTCGAGCCATTCGATCCGGACAACGTAGCCGGTGGCGAGATGGATGAGCAACTCCTTGTTCGTCCAGCTGCCGCACGCGCTCAGCTGCTCCCACCGCTCCGGCGGCACGCGCGCGACGAGCGACGCCAGTTCGCGCGTGACGTCACGCCACTGGCCGGCGGCGGCCTCGGCCTCGGGAATCACGCGCCGTGGTCCTTGCGGCGGAGCTGCGGGAAGAGGATCACTTCGCGGATCGATTTCTGCCCCGTGAGGATCATGACCAGCCGGTCGATGCCCATGCCGAAGCCGCCGGTCGGCGGCATGCCGTGCTCCAGCGCGACGAGGAAGTCCTCGTCGAGCGTCTCCACTTCCTCGAGGCCGGCGGCGGCGAGGCGCGCCTGCGTCTCGAACCGCTCGCGCTGGTCGATCGGGTCGTTCAGCTCCGAGTAGGCGTTGCCGAGCTCGAATCCGGCGCAGAACACCTCGAAGCGCTCGACGATGCCCGGCACACCAGGCTTGCTCTTCGCCAGCGGCGAGATCTCCTTCGGGTAGTCGAGCAGGAACGTCGGCTGGATCAACTTCGGCTCGACGTAGTGCGACACGGCCTCGTCGAGGAGCCTGCTCCAAGACCACCCGGGGTCGATGTCGCTGAGCTTGCGCCGCTGCAACTCGTCCAGCAGTCTGTCGCGCGTGCGCAGCTCCTCGAAGTCGATGCCAGCATGCTCGATCAGCGCGTCGCGCATCGTCACACGGCCCCACGGCGGCGTCAGGTCGAGCGCGTGCTCGCCGAACTGCACCGTCATGCCGCCGAACACGTCGCGCGCCACGCCCGACACCATCTCTTCGACCATGCGCGCCACGTCGTTGTAGTCGGCGTACGCCTCGTACGTCTCGAGCATGGTGAATTCGGGGTTGTACTTCCACGACACGCCCTCGTTGCGGAAGATGCGGCTCATCTCGTAGACGCGGTCGAAGCCGCCGACGATGAGCCGCTTCAGGTGCAGCTCGAGCGAGATGCGCAGGAAGAGGTCCTGGTCGAGCGTGCGGTGGTGGGTGACGAACGGCGTCGCCGCGGCACCGCCGGCCTCCGGCTGGAGCACGGGCGTCTCGACCTCCATGAAGCCGCGCCCATCGAGATAGCGGCGGATCGCCGCGACGACGGCCGAACGCTTGCGGAAGATCTCGCGCACGTCAGCGTTGCCGAGCAGGTCAAGGTAGCGCTGCCGGTAGCGCATCTCGACGTCCTCGATGCCGTGCCATTTTTCGGGCGGCGGGCGCAGCGCCTTCGCCAGCACGACGTACTCCGTTGCCTCGACGGTGATCTCGTTCGTGCGAGTGCGGAAGAGCCGCCCGGATACGCCGAGGAAGTCGCCGAGATCGAGGTCTGCGATGCCGGCGTACGCATCCTCGCCGATGATGTCCTTCTTCAGGTAGCACTGGATACGGCCGCTGCCGTCGCGCACGTCGAGGAACGCCGCCTTGCCCATGTCGCGCAGCGCCGTGATGCGGCCGGCGACGCTGACGACGGGGCGCATCGCCCGTCGAGCCGGCCGACTCCCACTGCTCGAACGCGGCGACGCTTCGGCGGCGGTGTGGGTGCGATGCACGCGCGGTGGGTACGGGTCGATGCCGCGCGCGCGGAGTCGCGCCAGCTTCTCTCGCCTGAGTTGAATCAGTTCGTCTTCGCCCGGCATGGCACAAGGCTATCCGGTTTGGCCCGCTCGTTGAAGCGGGCCGTATCTGGCAGTCACGAACCGACGCCGCGCCATCGATAGTTCGAGCTGTGAGTGACAGACGACATTAATTGCAGAATCTGATGTTTCTCGGCAGTTCGACCCGGCGGCCCGACTCGCGGGTGTTCGTGCTGACCAGACGGAGTTCGGTTCCATGACCGCGCACGATGGCATGAATACGACGGGAACACCCAGAAGAGATGTCACTGCGGGCGCGGCGTGAGGCGGTCACCGTAATGGAGGGGCTTCCGCCTCGACGGGGCGGGTCTCAAGGGAGTCGAGCGCGGTGCGGACGTTGCGGGCGAACGCTTGAAGTTGCTCGTCGAGGCGGCGGAGCATCTCGGTGGCGTAGCGGTCGGCCTCGTCCATCTGCTCGGTGGCCATCTTCTCGGCCTCGGCGAGGCGCGCGCGCGCCTGGTTCTCCGTGTCGAGCAGCATGCGGTCGCCGCGCGCCTCGGCCTCTCGCACGAGCATGTCGGCGCGCGCCTGCGCGGCCTTCACGATGGATTCGTTGTCGAGGATGTCGTCGACCTGCTCCTCTGCGCGACGGAGCTTGATGCGCGCTTCCTCTTCGGCGCGCTCGAGCATCTCGTCGCGGCGGCGCAGGATGTCCTCCGCTTCGCGGATCTCGTTCGGCAGCGCCGCGCGCATCTGGTCGACGAGATCGAGCAGGCGGCGGCGGTCGACGACGACGCCTGCGCCGATTGGCATGCGGCGCCCTTCCGCGACCATCTCTTCGAGCCGGTCAATCAGGTGTATGGAGTCGATGGCGCACCTCCCTGCGTGCCCGGGCGGGCATCCTGCTGATCCCCGAGGGGCGGCAGCGGCGGCGACGGGCCTCGCGCCGGCCTAGCCTCGTTCCGCGTACTTCTTCTGCAGCGCCGCTCCACACGTGCGGAGGGACG
Organism: uncultured Chloroflexia bacterium; assembly: GCA_963840385.1. Classification (GTDB taxonomy): domain Bacteria; phylum Chloroflexota; class Dehalococcoidia; order DSTF01; family JACRBR01; genus CAYJMJ01. The sequence goes on from CAWIYS010000009.1 coordinate 311,194, forward strand.
AGGTCGCTCACATCATACCCCAGCCCCGACACTTCGCGAATACGCGTGCCGCTGATGAACAGGTGCTCCAGGCTGGCCATCAGGTACACCGACTCGATGCCCGGCGCCATCTTCTTGTTCATCAGCGCCATGTCGAACTCGGCCTCGAAGTCCGTGACCGCCCGCATCGACCGCACCAGGACGTGGCGCCCCTTGTTCGCGGGCGAAGTCGACGGTCAGCCCGGAGAACGACATCACCTCGATGTTCGGGCAGTCGGCGATCGCCTCCTTCAGCAGCTCGACGCGCTCCTCGGTGCGTGAACAGGTAGTTCTGCCCGCAGATCCGCGACGGCGACGATGACGCGCTCGAACAGGCGCGCCGCATCGCCGGGCGATGTCGCGGTGGCCGTTGGTCACCGGGTCGAAGCGCCCGGGAAACATCGCTATCGCCACGTCATTCCCTCCCCCGATAGATCGAGACGACGGTGTCGCCGTGCCGCCTCGTCCGATACAGCCGCAACGGGCCGAGTTCGTCCGGCGCCGTCGCGCCGCCGGTGGTGCTCCAGTACAAGCACCGTCCGCCTCGTCGATCGAGCGGCGAGGCGGCGACGGCGCCGCACCACCTCCGGCGCGCCCTCATCGTAATACGGCGGATCGGCGAGTACGAGGGTGTAGGGGCCGGAAAGGCGGCCGGCGGCCCGCTCGGCTGTCAAGCGCAGCAGCTTCGCCCGTGACTCAAAACCGGTGACCGCCAGGTTCGCGGCGATGGTCGCGGCCGCGCCCGGGTCGCTTTCGACGAAGTCGGCCGTGCCGTCGCCGCGGCTCAGCGCCTCGATGCCGAGCGCGCCGCTGCCCGCGTACAGGTCGAGGACGCGGCGTAGCGATGCGCCCATCGCGTCCAGCATGTCGAAGATAGCGCCGCGAACCAGGTCGGACGTCGGCCGGACGCCGGGCCGGCCGGGCGCGCTTCGGCCGCGGCGGGCTCTGGAGCTTTCGGCCGCGCGCCGAACCGCCGATCACCCGCACCGCCGACCAGCCCTGCGGAACGATCACTGCGCGGGAGCAGGCGGCTGCGACGACGTCGAGCGTCACCTGCTGGCCGCCGCGGATCACGCCGTCGCTGACGACGAGGACGACGGTGTAGGAGCCGGCCTGCGCCGGCGCCGTCCACTGACGTGCTGGCGCCGCTCGGCGCGCTGAGCACGCCGTCGTTCGCGGTCCACGCTGGCGTGAAGAGCTGCCCGTTCGGGCGCGTCAGCGTCAGGCTGCCGGTGTCGGAGAGCTGCTGCACGGGCGCCCAGACGTCGGCGCCGCCGCCCTCGAGCGAGACGTCGTCGATGGCGACGCCGCCGAGGCCGAAGCGCTGCGCCAGCTCGAGCCGGAACCCGGCGCTGAACTGGTTCGAGATCCAGACCGTGCGCTTGCCGCCGCGCCCGGGATAGCTGAACGTCACCGAACGCGCCTGATCGTCCCAGTGCAGGCCGCTCGCGCCTTCGCTGAGGTTCTGAGCGACGAGCTGGACCGTCGCGCCCGGCGTGATGTCGCCGGTCGTCTTGACGGAGATGACGCTCGCGCGCGCGAGCGCGTCGTTCATCGCCATGGCGTGCAGGCCGTCGCCGCCGCGCTCGATGCTCAGCGAGCTGATCGAAAGCAGCACCTTCGTGCGGTCCACCTTGTCGGTGATGTACGCCAGCGCCGCCTCGGTGTTCTGGAAGTACAGCTCCTGGTCGACTTCGGCCGCGACCTCGATGGTGTCGGCGAGCCGGCCGAGTTGCTCCCAGTCGTACGCGCCCGATTGCATCGTCCCGTTGTCGTTCGCGGGCATCGGCAGCGTCAGCGTGAGCGTGCGGCCGTCGGCGTGGAGCGCCTGCGCGAGCGCCGAGACGAACGCCGTGTAGCGGTCCTTCAGCGACGGGCTGACGTTGCGGTAGTCGATATCGATGCCGGCGAAGTTGCCGGTCTTCACGGCGTCGGCGATGGATGCGACGTGCTTGGTGGTGAGGTCGGTCGATCGCAGGATCGTGTCGACGACGTTTGGAGTCCGGTGCGACGACGGACGGCACGACCTTGTACCCGGCGGGCGGCACGGCGGGCGGCTGGCCGCCGATCGCGCCCGTATCGCCCGGGACAAACACGATGGGATGCAGCGTCGTGATCGAGGCCTCGGCCTGTTTGTCGAGGTTGGTGCCGGCCGGCAGCGATCCGGCCACCTGCAGCGCGGCCTTGCTCCGCCGCAGCACGACGACGTTGCCAGGCAGCGCGCCGACTTCGCCGCGGGCGGCGGCACCTCCGGACACCAGCTGTGCATCGCCGAGGCGCTGCCACTTGCCGTCGACGTACGAGTAGAGCGCGAGGTTGTGCTGGTCGCTCTGCTTCTCCTTCAGCGGCACGGTGACGCGAGATGCGCCTCGCTGGTTCTCCGGCGCGGCCAGGTCGAAGAGCGCGCTCACGGCGGTGAGTCCGGCGGGCAGCTTGGGAATCCCGCTTCGCACGGTCGACGTATATGTATCCGCGAGGCCGGGGCCACTGGGGATGTTCGAAGCGCCACCACCGCCGCCGCTGAGGATCGAGATCGGCGGCAGCACGAGGATCAGCAGGAGCAGACGCCAGGCCGATGATCGTACCGACGATGAAGATCGGCGCGCGATCGCGCTGGCCCGGCTCGTCGGAGGACGTGGCCTTGAGGATTCGGTCGAAGGGGCCGCGCTTTTCGTCGCTGGTCATGGGCACATCGCAGAGCCGGCCAGCCGGCCGCGGCTGCTACCTCCAGGTGTCGCCAGAACATGGTCGCCGGAGCATTCCCGTCGCGCCGCGGGGGCGCGCCTGCCGCATCGCCCCCGCCGGCGCGACCGCGGGCAGGGCCGGTCGCCGGAACCGAGGCATTCTAGCAGAGCCGCAACGGGATGGTGCGAGACCTGCCGATCATTTGTCACGGAATGGAAATGTATTTGGCGCGCACCCGCTTTACACGTTGCCGAGGACGCCGGTATACTCGGGGCCACATCGGACTGGGGCTTGCGGCGCCTCAGTTCTTTTTTTCACAAGTGGATCGCGCTCCGTACCGCCCTCCATCGCAATCGAGCGCACCGCCGCGCCGGGAGGAACCATGGTCGAGAAGACCCAGCCCATCACGAAGGAAGGACTCGCCCGGATCGAGGAGGAGCTGAACTACCTCGAGACGGAGCGCCGCCGCGAGGTCGCCGCGCGCATCCACCAGGCGAAGGAACTCGCGAGCACCCAGAACAACGCGGACTACGAGGACGCCAAGAACGAACAGGCGATGGTCGAAGGCCGCATTCAGACTCTGCAGGCGCTCATCCAGCACGCCGAGATCATCGACGAGGCGGGCGCGCACAAGTCGAAGCGCGTGATCCTCGGTAGCACCGTGCGGGTGAAGGTGAGCGACGGCGACGGCAAGGCGCAGGAGTTCACCATCGTCGGCCCGGCCGAGGCGGACCCGCGCGAAGGCAAAATCAGCAACGAGTCGCCGGTCGGCCGCGCGCTCATCGGCAAGAAGATCAATGACGAGGTGCAGGTGAGCGTGCCGAAGGGCATCCTCACGATGAAGATCATCAAGATCAGCTAGCAGCGGTCGCGGACGACAGTCCAGACACCGTGGCGCGGGCTTTCAGCCCGCGCCATGCTGTTATCGGAGGGTTGCGCCGCCAGACTCGGACGAGCTGAGGCACGTCCCACACGACTGTCGAGCTGATTGCCGCGCCTCGCCGCCCATGATACGTTCGCCGCATGACGAAGCCGTTCGTCTCGGTACTCGTCCCCGTGCGCAACGAGGCGCGCTACATCGAGCGCTGCCTGCGGAGCCTCGCCGAGCAGGATTACCCGCGCGACCGGTTCGAGGTGCTCGTCATCGACGGCCGCTCCGACGACGCGACGCGCGAACTCGTGTCGCACTTCGCCGCCGAATCGACGCTGGACGTTCGGCTGCTCGACAATCCGCGGCGGAAGACGGCCGCCGGCCTGAACCGCGGCCTCGACGAAGCGCGCGGCGAGGTCATCGTTCGCGTCGACGGCCATGCGACCGTCGCGGAGGACTACCTGAGCCGAGGCGTCTTCGCGCTGTTCGATACGGGCGCCGACTGCGTCGGCGGAGTCATCGAAGCTGTGGGCGACACCCGTATGGGTCAGGCGATTGCGATCGCGATGTCGTCGCGCTTCGGCGTCGGCGGCGTGGCGTTTCGCGTCGGCGGCGAGGGGCCGGTCGAAACCGTGGCGTTCGGCGCATACCGCCGCGACGTCTTCGACCGCATCGGCCGCTTCACGGAGGACATCGACAAGGGCGAGGACGACGAGTTCAACTATCGGCTGTGCGACGCGGGCGGCCGCATCCTCCTCGTGCCCGAGATGCGTGCGCAGTACACGGTGCGCGGCAGCCTGCGCGGCCTCGCGCGGCAGTACTTCGGCTACGGGCGCGCGAAGCCGGCGGTGCTGGCCCGGCACCCGTCGCAGGCGCGCACACGACAGTTCGCGCCGGCCGCGCTGGTCGCTGGCGCTCGCCTCGGCCGGCGCGATGGCGCTCGCGGGACGGTCGGGGCTGCTGAAGTTGCTAGTCGCCACGTACGCCACGGCCGCTGTAGCCGCCTCGCTGGCCGCGGCGCCGCGGCACGGCGTGCGATATGTGCCGGTACTGCCGGCGGTATTCGCCTGCCTCCATGTGTCCAACGGACTCGGCTTCATCGCCGGGCTCGCGGATCTCGCCGGCCGCAGCATCGGCGCCCTTGCAGACTCGAACGCGGACCGGGACAGCGAGCCGGTGCGGTAGCTTCGGATTCGCCCCGAAGCGTGGCGACAGGCGCGGCCGCCGCGGCCTTTCCATCGGCCCGTTACAGCGGCCTCGGCATGCTCGTGGCCGTGATACCATAACGGCGACACTGGCCCGGGCGCTTCGGAGGGCGAGCATGCTCGTCGCAAGGATCGGGTACGTCCTGATCATCCTGGTGATCGCCACCGCCGTGGCCGCCGTCGCGATGGTGCTGCGGCCTGATGACGCCACACATCCGCCGATGCTGGAGTTCCAGGACGTGGTCAACTACAGCCATTTCGGCGTCATCGACCGAATCGACGTTCGAGGTCAGACACTGACGGTACATTTCCGGGACAGCTTCGACACGGCCGAGCGCTTCGGCACCGGCACACACACGTTCGAGGCGCCGGTGCCGTCCGGTCAAGACATCATGTCGGCGCTCCAGGCGGCCGGGATTGAAGTGAACAAGACGGGCGGCCTCCAGGTCTCCAGCCATTGAACGAGCACGAAGCCTTCCTCCCCTACAACCTCCCCGACATCTCGGAAGCCGAGATTGACGCCGTCGTCGATACGCTTCGGTCGGGCTGGCTGGCGCCGGGGCCGCGCGTGCGGGCATTCGAGCAGGAGTTCGCGGCGTACACCGGCGCGAAACACGCCATCGGCCTCGACTCCGCGACGGCCGGCATGCACCTGGCGCTTATCGCGAGCGGCATCGGCCCCGGCGACGAGGTGATCACGACGCCGACGACGTTCGCTGCCACGGTCAACGTCATCATCCATGCCGGCGCGACGCCGGTGCTCGCGGACATCCGGCTCGACGACTATTGCATCGACCCGGCGGCGATCGAGCGGGCGATCACGCCGCGCACGCGGGCGATCATGCCGGTGCACCACGGCGGCTCGGCGTGCCGGATGGACGAGATCATGGCCATCGCCGCTCGCCACAAACTCCTGGTGATCGAGGACGCGGCGCACGGGCTCGGTACCTACGTTGGTGAGCGGCCGGTCGGCGGCATCGGCGACGCGACAGTGTTCAGCTTCTACCCGACGAAGAACGTGACGAGCGGCCGCGGAGGGATGTTGACGACGGACGACGACGCGCTCGCCGAGCGCTGCCGGCTGCTGGCGCTGCACGGCATGAGCAACGACGCATGGGACCGATATACCGAGCGCGGCAGCTGGGCATACCGCGTGCTCGCCGCCGGCTACAACTACGCGATGTATGACTACCAGGCCGCGCTCGGCCACGCGCAGTTCTCCCGCCTCGACGAGTTCCAGCGCACACGCACGCAGCTGGCCTCGCGGTTCAACGAGCAACTGGCCGCGGTGCCCGGCATCGTGCTGCCCATCGAGCGGGCGGGCACGACGCACGCCTGGCACCTGTACGTTGTGCGACTGCAGCCGGAGGTGCTAACAATCTCACGCGACGAGTTCATCGTCGCGATGAAGGAACGCGGGATCGGCACCTCGGTGCATTTCATCCCGATCCACCATCATCCGTATTATCGGGAGACCTACGGCTGGGCACCGGGAGACTTCCCGGTCGCCGACGAGGCGTTTGAGACGATGCTGTCGCTGCCGCTCTACACGCGCATGTCGGAACGCGAAGTCGACCGCGTCGTCGTGGCGGTCGACGAGATCGCGCGAGAGCACCGGAACTGAAAGCGATGCTGGTGAAGATCTTCGACGCCGTGGTCGCCATCCTGGGGCTCATCCTGTTTCTCGTGACGTACCCGATCATCGCCATCGCGATCCGGCTCGATTCGCCGGGGCCGGTGATCTACTCGCAGAAGCGCGTGGGGCTGCGCGGGCGCGTGTTCACGTTCTACAAGTACCGGTCGATGTCGCACGAGGGACACAAGCCGTACGAGACGCCGAAGCTCGACCACCACCACTTCAAGACGTTCGTCTTCGTGACGCCGACATCGCGCCTGACGCGCGTCGGCCGTTTCTTGCGCGCGACGAGCCTGGACGAGCTGCCCAACTTCTGGAACGTGCTGAAGGGCGACATGCGGCTCGTCGGCCCGCGACCCGAGATCCCGGAGCTGGTGCATCAGTACCCGCCGGAGTACCACCGCCGGCATGACGTGAAGCCCGGCATCACCGGACTGGCGCAGGTCGAGCGGCCGCGCGGATTTGACGTACGAAGAAACGATGACCTACGATCTCGATTACGTAAACAATCACTCGCTGGCACGCGATCTCGCTATCCTGTGGCGGACGTTGCCGGCCGTGATCACGCGAAAGGGCGCACGGTAGCGCCCCGCAGGGAGGCGTCGTCACGAGCATTCAGCCGAAGGACAGGCTGCCAGCCCCATTGCGAGGTGCCCGGCAGTTGATGAACAGGGGTCTCCCGCCGAGCCTCCGCGATCTCCTTCGGCTCGTGCCGGTGCTGGTGCTCGATGCGGCGATCGTCCTCGCTGCCTACGCGGCAGCGCTGGCGCTGCGGTTCGACGGCGACGTGCCCGGCGAGTCCATCCGCTTCTTCGCCGCCGTGTCGTGGTTCATCGCGCTGGCGTACCTCACCGGCAACTTCTTCTTTCGCATCTACCGCACGTCGTGGAAATACGCGGGCATCGTCGATGCGCTCAACATCGCGCTGTCCATCGGCGTCGTTTCCATGATCCTGTTCGCGATCAATGCCTTCCTCAGCCCGCGCCACATCCCGCTGACCGTCAACGTCGTTGCGCCGGCGCTGATGCTGATCGTGATGGGCGGCATCAAGTTCTGGCCGCGGCTCTGGGCGTCGCGCAACCCGTTCGGCGGCTACGACGCGGGCGTGAAGAACGTACTCATCGTCGGCGCGGGGCACACGGGGCAGCTACTCGCGCGCGAATTCCTGCAGAATCCACGCTGGCAGTACCGGCCGATCGGATTTGTCGACGACGACCGCCGGCTGCGCGGCGTGCGCATCCATTCGGTGACGGTGCTCGGCGACCGGATGGACATCCCGGAGATCTGCGCGACGAAGCAGGTCGACCTCGTCGCCCTCGCCATCCCGTCGGCCGGCGGCGCCGTCATGCGCGAGGTCGTTGGCATCGTCCAGTCGACCCACGTGCCGCTGCGCACGGTACCCGGCCTGCGCGATCTCGTCCGCAGCGAGTCCGAGGCCGCGCAACTGCGCGAGGTCACCGTAGACGACCTGCTCGGCCGCGAACAGGTTGAGATCGACGCCGAGATGTGCGCTGCGACGATACGCGGCAAGTCGGTGCTGATCACCGGCGCGGCGGGATACATCGCCGCCGAGCTGGCGCGACAGGTGTTCGCGTTCGAACCCGCCCGGCTCCACCTTGTCGACGTCAACGAGACGGGCCTCTACGACCTCGAGCGCGACCTCGAGGCCGACGAGGGCGAATCGCGCGTCAGCATCTGGCTCTGCGACGTGACCGATCCGCTGCAGGTCGACGAAGTGTTCCGGCAGACGCGGCCCGACGTCGTCTTCCACGCGGCGGCCTACAAGCACATCCCGGTCATGGAGGACCACCCGGACGCGGCGTTCCGCACGAACGTCGTCGGCACGCTCAACGTCTGCACCGCCGCAAGCGACCACGGCGCCGAGCGTCTGGTGTTCGTTTCGACGGACAAGGCGGTCAACCCGGACAATGTCTACGGCGCGACGAAGCGGATCGGCGAACTCCTCGTCGGCGCCATCGGAACCGAGAGCAAGACGACGTTCGCGGCCGTGCGCTTCGGCAACGTCATGGGCAGCCGCGGCAGCGTGGTGCCGCTGTTCCTGCGCCAGATCGAGCGCGGCGGCCCCGTGCTGCTCACCGATCCGGAGACGACGCGCTACTTCATGTCGGCCGAAGAGGCGGCGAGTCTCGTGATCCAGGCAGCCTCGTTCGCGAAACAGAGCCAGGTCTTCATCCTCGACATGGGCGAGAAGGTGCGCATTGCCGACCTCGCCGAGAAGATGATCCGCCTCAAGGGCCACGAGCCCGGGCGCGACATCCAGATCGTCTACACCGGCATGCGCCCCGGCGAGAAGCTGCACGAAGAACTCGTCGGCACGTCCGAGAAGCTCCTCAACACGCACCACCCGAAGATCTTCCTTACGCAGGGCCGGCCGATCGTCACGCGCGACGAGCTCGTGGCGAAGATCGGCGAACTGGCGAACGTACCACCGCGCAACCGTGAGGCGATCGCCGCGCGGCTGCACGCGCTCGCCCGCATCGACCTCCGCGACACCGGCGGCGACGACGCGCACAACGCGAACGCGCCGGTCGATGAACTCCGCCGCGGCTCCGAGAGCTGAATGAGCGGAGACAACAGACAACAGATAACGGACGACAGACCCTTGGTCGACTCTCTGTTGTTTGTCGTCGATTCGCGCCCCGGTGGCCGCGGCATTCGCCTCGGGCGAGAATGCCCCCAATGAAACTCTTGACCGTCGTCGGCGCGCGACCGCAGTTCATCAAGGCCGCCGCATTCTCGCGCGTCGCTCGACAGCGGCACACCGAGATCCTTGTGCACACGGGCCAGCACTACGACACGCAGCTGTCCGACATCTTCTTCGACGAGCTGGCGCTGCCCCGGCCCGACTATCACCTCGGCGTCGGCTCCGGCAGCCACGGCATGCAGACCGCGCAGATGTTGGAACGGATCGAGCCGGTTATCGCGAGCGAGAAGCCGGACCGCCTCGTCATCTACGGCGACACCAACAGCACGCTCGCGGGCGCGCTCGCCGCTGCCAAGCTTTCTGTGCCGATCGCGCACGTCGAGGCAGGGCTGCGCAGCTACGTGCGCGAAATGCCGGAAGAAGTGAACCGGATCGTCGCCGACCGGCTCTCGACCTACCTCTTCGCGCCGACGAGCACCGCCGTCGACAACCTCGCGCACGAGGGCATCGTCGCCGGCGTCACGCTGACGGGCGACATCATGTACGACGCGCTGCTCCAGCACGCACCAGTTGCGGCCGAGAAGTCGCGCATCCTCCCCGACCTCGGCCTCACGCCTGGCGGCTACGTGCTCGCGACGGTGCATCGCGCGGCGAACACCGACGACCCCGCGCGTCTCGCCGACATCATCGACGCGCTGCAACTGCTGCACGAGCCGGTGATCCTGCCGATGCACCCGCGCACACGCGCCGCGCTCATGGGCACGGACATCGAGGTAGAGCCGCCGGTGCGGATCATCGAGCCGGTCGGCTACCTGGACATGCTGGCGCTGGAGCAGGCAGCGCGCATCGTCCTGACCGACTCAGGCGGCGTGCAGAAGGAGGCGTACCTGCTCGGCGTGCCGTGCGTCACGCTGCGCGAAGAGACCGAGTGGACCGAGACGCTGGAGGGCGGCTGGAACGTGCTCGCCGGCTCGGACACGGAACGTATACTGGCGGCGGCGCGGCGGCCCCGGCCTGAAGGCGTACCGGCGCCCGTCTTCGGCAACGGCCACGCCGCGGAGCTGATGGTGGAAGCGCTGGAGCGGAGCGAGTAAGGCGTCTCGTCGCACTTGGAGTAGCTGATCCCTTGATCTTCTCGACGGACAACAACAGACAACAAACAACAGGCGACAGATCATTGGCCGAAGTTCTGTTCTCTGTTGTCTGCTCTCTGCTCTGCGCCGAGCGAAGCGAGGCGCCCTGATGCCGCCGACGATTCACCCGACAGCCGACGTCTCGCCCGATGCGCGCATCGGCGACGGCACGCGCGTCTGGCACGAGGCGCAGGTGCGCGAAGGCGCGAGCATCGGCCGAGACTGCATTCTGGGCAAGGGCGTGTACGTCGATGCCGGCGTCGTCATTGGCGACCGCTGCAAGATCGAGAACCGCGCGTCGCTCTTCCACGGCCTCGTCGTCGAAGACGGCGTCTTCATCGGCCCGCACGCCGTGTTCGCGAACGATCGCTTCCCTCGTGCCGTGAACCCTGACGGCAGCCTGAAGACCGGCGCCGACTGGACCGAGGAGCCGGTGCTCGTCCGCCAGGGCGCGTCGATCGGCGCGGGCGCCGTCGTCCTGCCCGGCGTGACCATCGGCGCGTGGTCGATGGTGGGCGCGGGCGCCGTTGTCGCGTCGGATGTGCCGCCGCACGCCATCGTGAAAGGCAACCCGGCGCGCATTGCCGGCTGGGCGTGCACGTGTGGCCGGCCGCTGCGGATCTCCGAGGAGCGCGAGTGGCACTGCGAGCGCTGCGGCCGCTCGTTCCACGTCGGGGAGTTCGGCGAGTGAGCCGGGCGACAACAGATGACAGACAACAGACAACACACCGTGCGCGGCGCATGGCGCGATGACGGCCATGACTCCGATTCGCATCCGTATCGCCCAGCCGATCATCGAAGACGAAGAGAAGCGCGCGGTCATCGATGCGCTGGAATCGGGCCAGTTGTCACAGGGCCCGCGCGTCGCAGCGTTCGAGGAAGCGTTCGCGCGGTACACCGGCGCGCGGCACGCCGTCGCGTTGAATAGCGGCACGGCGGCGCTGCACCTCGCGCTGCTCGCGCACGGCATCGGACCCGGCGACGAGGTCATCGTGCCGGCGTTCAGCTTCGCCGCCACGGCGACAACCGTCCTTCATGCTGGTGCCCGTCCGGTATTCGTCGACGTCCGCGAGGACGACTTTGGCATCGATCCTGTGCTCATCGAGACGGCCATCACGCCGCTCACGCGCGCCATCGTCGCTGTGCACCTGTACGGCCAGGCGTGCGATGTCGAGGCCGTGCGGGCGTTGTGCGCGCGGCGAGAACTGGCGCTCATCGAGGATGCGGCACAGGCCGTCGGCGCGGAGAGCAGCGGGAGGCGATGCGGCAGCTTCGGCACCGGGGCGTTCTCGTTCTATGCCACGAAGAACCTGCAGACGGGCGAGGGCGGCATGCTCACGACGGACGATGACGCGCTCGCCGACCGCGCGCGCGGGCTCCGATCCCAGGGCGAGCGTATTCGTTATGTCACTGAGGAGGCAGGCTACAACTACCGCATGACCGAGGTGGCGGCGGCGCTCGGACACACGCAGCTGCCGAAGCTCGACGCGCGCAACGAGGCGCGCCGCGCGAACGCCGCGCGGCTCAGCGAACTGCTGTCGGGCGTCGATGGCATTGTCACGCCGCGCGAGTTACCAGGCCGGCGGCACGTCTGGCACCAGTACACCATTCGCGTCAGCGCAGGCCGCGAGGTGCGCGACCGGCTGCAGGCGTCGCTACGCGCGGTCGGCATCGAGTCCGCCGTGTTCTACCCGACGCCGATCCACCGGCAACCGCTGTACGAGCGCCTCGGCTACGCGAGCGCGCACCTGCCCGTCGCCGAGCGGCTGGCCGGCGAGGTGCTGTCGCTGCCCGTGCACCCGGCGCTCTCGACGGGCGACGTCGATGCCGTGGCGGAGGCCGTGGTCGACGCGATGCGCGACAGGTAGGCGGAGACAGGCGCGGGCCGAGATCCCCGGGCGTGCACGGGCCCCGTCAAGCGGTCAGCTTGGCGAGGGCGGCGACGAGTTGGCCGACTTCGGTGGGTGTCAGGGCGGACAATGCGCAGGCGAGCTTGGCGTTCACCTTTGCCAAGAGCGACGCCGCCAACTCGCGGCCCTCGTCGCTGAGGTCGACCGTGACGACGCGATTATCGCGGCGGCTCCGCTGCCGGCGCACCAGTCGCCGCTCGCGAAGCCGGTCGACCAGCACGCTCGCCCCGTTCGGGCGGATGCCAACCGCGCGGGCGATGCCGGAAACGGGCAACGAATCGCGGGTGAGCGCGATCAGCGCCAGCGCTTCGGATGGCGCGAGGCTGAATGCGCGGCTTTCCGCGCCGACCAGCGACGCGAGCTGCCCCTGCGCCTCGAAAACACGCAGCAGCACGTCGAGCGCCTCAGTGGGCGCGGCTTGCGGGGATGCGAACCTCGGAGCAGCCAACAAACGCTCGGGTTGAGCGGCGGTTGCGGCCATCCTGCCCTCTTTGTCTGTACACCACCGTCGATCGCCATGATACGCGTGGTCCCGATGGGTGAACGCCTGAGCCGCGTGGGGATTGCGTCAAAATGAGAAAGGTGCGATGGACGCGAGATGCGAGAGGTGGGAAGGGCTAACACTCTCGCACTCGCTATTGAGCAGGGTCGGCACGATCCAGCCTCCCGAGTCCAGCGTTTGCCGTCTGCGGACTCTCTGATTTCTGGCTTCCGGCATCCTGGAACCGGCCTCACCGCCGCTGATCCTTGCCGCCATCCGCGCGTCCGGCTAACATGCTGATGGGCGGCATCCCCCGGAGATGCCGCCATTCGCTTTTGCCGGCCCCCTCGGCCAGCGGGAGAGTATGCCGAAGTACATTTTCGTGACCGGCGGGGTGGTCAGTTCCGTCGGCAAGGGCATCACGACAGCGGCCCTCGGCCGCATCCTCAAGAGCCGCAACATCTCCGTCTCCATCCAGAAGCTCGATCCGTATCTCAACGTCGATCCCGGCACGATGTCGCCGTACCAGCACGGCGAGGTCTTCGTCACGAGCGACGGCGCCGAGACGGACCTCGACCTCGGCCATTACGAGCGGTTCATCGACGAGGAGCTGACCAAGGCCAGCTCGGTCACGACCGGCCAGATCTACCAGGCCGTCATCGCCAAGGAGCGCAAGGGCGAGTTCCTCGGCGGCACGATCCAGGCGATCCCGCACGTCACGAACGAGATCAAGGCGCGCGTCCGCCAGATCGGTCGCGAGACCGAGGCGCAGGTCGTCATCGTCGAGGTCGGCGGCACGGTCGGCGACATCGAGGGCCAGCCGTTCCTCGAGGCGATCCGCCAGATCCGGCGCGAGGAGCGGACCGAGGACACGCTCTCCATCCACGTGACGTTCCTGCCACACGTCGGCTCGACGAACGAGATCAAGACGAAGCCGACGCAGCACTCCGTGCGCGAACTGCGCAGCGCCGGCATCCAGCCGGACGTCATCCTCTGCCGCAGCGGACCACGAGGTCACGGCCGAGATCCGGCGACAAGATCGCGCTGTTCTGCGACGTCGACGAGCGCGGCGTCATCTCGCTGCCGACGATGAGCAGCATCTACCAGGTGCCGATCGTCCTGCAGGACGAGAACCTCGGCGATTACGTCATCGAGCTGCTGAAGCTCGATGCGGCGCCGCGCGACCTCACCGACTGGCGGCGAAATGGTCGACCGGCTCGAGAACCCGGCGGGAGTCGTGACGGTCGCCGTCGTCGGCAAGTACGTGGAGCTGCACGACGCCTACCTTTCGGTCAAGGAGGCGCTGATCCACGCCGGCATCGCGCACCAGGTGGGCGTCGACATCCGCTGGGTGCACTCCGAGCGGCTGGAACAGGAGCCGGTGGCATCGCTGCTCGAAGGCGTCGACGGCATCCTCGTGTGCCCCGGCTTCGGCGAACGCGGCATCGAGGGCAAGCTCGAGGCGGCGAGGTATGCGCGCGAGAACAAGATCCCGTACCTCGGCGTCTGCCTCGGCATGCAGATCATGGTCATCGAGTTCGCGCGGCACATCCTCGGGCTGCTGGGGGCGAACTCGACCGAGTTCAACGCCGCAGGCGCCACACCCGGTGATCAGCCTGCTCAGCGAGCAGATGGGCGTCGAGGACAAGGGCGGCACGATGCGCCTCGGCGGCTACCCGTGCACGCTCGTGCCTGGCACGAAGGCGGCGGCGGCGTACGGCGTCGAGAGCGTGATCGAGCGGCACCGGCATCGCTACGAGTTCAACAACAAGTACCGCGACCAGCTCGCCGCGGCAGGGCTCATCGCCAGCGGCACGTCGCCGGACGGCAGCCTCGTCGAGATCTCGGAGATCGTCGACCACCCGTTCATGCTCGGTTCGCAGTTCCACCCGGAGTTCCGCTCACGGCCCGACCGGCCGCAGCCGCTGTTCCGCGAGTTCGTCGGCGCCGCGAAGTCGCTGCAGGACGCGCGCGACGCGGGGCTACTCTCCGGTGAGCGCCAGAAGGTGGCCGCAACCGCGCTGCCCGAGTGAGCACCAGCGAAGAGATCCTCCGCGCTCTCCATTTCCTGTCCCTCTTTCTGATGACAGCCGGGCTCGGCGCGGTCATGATCGCCTTGTGGCGCGGCTGGCGTGAGGACGACATCGAGCGGCAACTCGTCGCGTTCGAGGACGCGTCGACCGGGCACAAGGCGCTGCTCATGCCGGGTACGATCGCCGTCGGCGCGACGGGCATCTTCCTGGCCGCTGACGCCGGTTTCAACTTCATCACGACGGGCTGGCTGCTGGCGCTCGAGGCGCTGTACTTGCTCGTGCTGTTCGTCTGCCTGCCCGTGCTGGGGCATGCGCTGAACCGCGTCGAGGTCGAAACGCTGAAGTCGCGTAAGCACGGCAAACGCAGCGAGGAGCTGCAGAGCCTGATCGACGACAACGTGCCGATCGTGATGTGTCTGGTCATCCTCGGCCTGCTGCCGATCATGGTCGCGTTGGCGGAGTTCGAGCCCTTCTGACCTGCCGCCGAGCCCAATCGCTGCCCGCGCCCCGTAGCGCTGGCTTTCAGCCCGAGCAATACTGCCGGCGTGAGCGCCGAGACCGACTTCAGGGCGTTCGAGTTTCGCACGGTCGAGGCGGCCCGCCTGTCCGATGCCGACCGGGACATCGTATTCGGACTGTTCGACGGCGCGTACCGGCAGGCGAATCACGCGTACCTCGACAAGTCGCTGCATCGCCTTCGCTATCTCGCCATCGCCACCGACGACGGCCGGCCAGCGGGATTTGCCCTCGCCGACGCGCTCGTCATGGACCTGCCCCGGCTGCCGGGCACGACGGTGATCCTCGCCGGCATCTGCTGCATCGACGGGGCGTACCGGCGGCGCGGGCTGTTCTCCCAGCTGGAGCGGCTCGCCGCGATGGCTGCGGGCGTCCGCCCGGCCGGGCGCGCGCTGACAGCCGGCCGCATGGCGCATCCCGCCAGCTACCGGCTAATGAGCCGCAACCCCGCCGCCGTGCCGCAGCCTGGCGTCACGCCGACGGAGTGGCAGCAGCAAGTTGGCGCGGCGATCGCTGATGCGTACGGCGTCGAAGCGTTCGAGCCCACGACGTTCGTCTGTCGCGGCTCCGGCACGCCGATCGGCTACCCCGTGATCGAGATCGACGTGCCGCCGGAGGAGTGGGAGGTGTTCCGGCCGGTGAACCGCGACCGGGGCGATTCGCTGCTCGGCATCTCGTGGATGGGCGGGCCGCCGGAGGGCTGGTAGGGAGCTATCAGTCGTCAGCTTTCAGCGATCAGAGCTCGGGGTACTCGAAGTCGTCGACCTTGACGGCTTCGACTATCTTCACCTGCGGGAAACGATCCTGCACGATGCGCTCGATGCCGAGCCGCATCGTCACCATGCTCATCGGGCAGCCATGGCACGAACCAGCGAGTTGGAGGCGCAGCCGGCCTTCGTCCGGCAGCCAGTCGATGAGGTTGAGCTCACCGCCGTGGGAGTGGACGTACGGACGCATCTCGTCGAGGCAGGCGTCGATCTCGGCGAGGAAGGCGTCGTGGTCGGTCGTGGCGGCGGTTTCGGGACTTGTCATGGCTGATTACAGCGTAGGCGGGCGGACGGCGGAAGGCAAAGGCGGGAGGCCGTCAGCGGTCAGCTGTCAGCTCGCCGAACGCTGGCTTAGCGGCCGACACCGACGTATGTGAGGCCGAGCGCGGCGACGGTCTCCGGATTGAGGGCGGCGCGACCATCGAGGATGGCGCGGAGGCCGGGGAAGGATTTCAGGTCGAGGGTTTCGTATTCGGGGTGCCAGGCCTGGATGACCAGGGCATCAGCCGGGCAGGGGAACGCCGGTGGCGGCTCGAGGCCGTGGGCGCGGATCTCGTCGGGCGTGTATAGCGGGTCGTGGACGTAGACGGTCGCGCCGGCGGCGACGAGTGAGCTGGCGAGCCCGAGCGCGCTCGAGTGGCGCGACTCCTTGACGCCCGGTCGGTACGCCAGGCCAAGAACCACGACGGTGCGCCCTTCGAGCGACCCCATCGCGGTCGTTAGCCGGCTGACGGCGTAGTGTGCCATGTCGTCGTTCAGACGACGGGCGGCGGCGATGATCTCGGTGTCATCGCCGACGAGGAAGTACGGGTAGACGGGGATGCAGTGTCCGCCGACGCCGACGCCAGGCGCATGAATATGCGAGTACGGCTGCGAGTTCGCCGCCTCAATCGCCTGCAGCGCGTCGACGCCGAGACGGTCGGCGATACGGGCGAACTCGTTCGCCAAGGCGATGTTGACGTCGCGGTACGTCGTCTCTGCGAGCTTCGAGAACTCGGCGGTCTCCGCGTCGCGCACCTCCATCACGCTCGCATCGAGCATGGCGCGGTAGAACTCGGCTGCGCGCGCGGTGCTGTGGGCGTCGATGCCGCCGACGATCTTCGGATACGTGGCGAGGTCGCGCAGGACGCGGCCCGACGAGACGCGCTCCGGGCTGAACGCTGCCGAGAAATCCGCGCCCGGTGCCATGCCTGTCAACTCGCGCACGCGCCCGGCGACGCGGCCGCGCGTCGTGCCGACGGGCACCGTGGTCTCGACGATGATCAGCACGCCGCGGGGCAGGTGCGACGCGACGGCGTCGACCGCCGCGTCGAGGAGCGCGAA
This sequence comes from uncultured Chloroflexia bacterium, assembly GCA_963840385.1. Classification (GTDB taxonomy): domain Bacteria; phylum Chloroflexota; class Dehalococcoidia; order DSTF01; family JACRBR01; genus CAYJMJ01. The sequence continues at coordinate 328,437 of CAWIYS010000009.1, forward strand.
GTCGGGGCGCTGCGTCGCGTCGACGTCGGCCGGCACGATCAGGACGACGACATCGGCGGACGCGACGGCATCGCGCGGGTCCGCCGTCGCGCGCAGATGCCCGCTCACGACGAGGCCGGGGATGCGCTCTTCGAGGCCCGGTTCGGCCGGCAGCGGGTTGTACTTGTCGTTGATCAGCGCGACGCGCGAGGCATCGACGTCGTAGCCAACGACCTTCGCGCTCTTCGAGGCGAACTGCACCGCGAGCGGCAGGCCGATCTTGCCGAGGCCGACGATCGCCACTTTCATAGAGTGGTGCCCGTTGCGTGCAACAACCAACGCCAAACAACAGACAAGAGACCGTGAAGAGGCTCTGTTGTCCGCGGTCTGCTCTCTGCTCTCGTGCTCATCGAGCGCGCTCCAGCGCCACGTGCTCGCCCGTGCGGGCGGCGCGGACGAGGGCTTCGGCGGCGGCCATGGCGGCGATGCCGTCGTCGGGCGAGACGGGGGGCGGCGTGCCTTCGCGCACGGCGGCGACGAACGCCTCGAGCTCGACGCGCAACGGCTCCCGCTTCTCGATCTCGATGAAGTGCACGGGGCCCTCGGTCACGCCCTTCAGGTGGCGCGCCGCCCAGTCCGTCTCCTGGCCGCGCGCGTGGTCGTTCTCGTAGAACGTCAGCTCGCGCGCCAGGTAGTCAACCACGAACATCCCGCGTTCGCCGAGCACGGAGAGTTCGCGGATCTTCGTCGGCGTCAGCCAGTTGACGTCAAGCACGCCGACAACGCCGTTCGTGAAGCGCAGGAGGCCCGAGAGCATGTCCTCGTGCTCCGTGTTGACGCGCTGCTCCGTCTCGGCCTGGACGCGCGCCACTTCGGCGCCGAGCACGAAGCGCATCACGTCGATGTCGTGCGGCGCCAGGTCGAGCACGACGCCGACGTCGCGGACGCGCTGCGGGAACGGCCCGACGCGCCGCGCGTGGACCTGGAACACGCGGCCCAACTCTCCGGCCTCGATGCGCCGCTTCAGCTCGATCACGGCGGGATTGAAGCGCTCGATGTGGCCGACGGTCATCGAAACGCCGGCGGCCGCGGCACGGTCTCGGAGCCGCACGCCCTCGTCGATGCTGGCGGCCAGCGGCTTCTCGACGAGCAGCGCCACACCGGCAGCGATGACGCGCTCGGCGACCTCGGCGTGGGTGCGCGTCGGCACGGCGACCGTCACGACGTCGGGATGCTGCTCCGCGAGCATTTGGACGTAGTCGGTGTAGCCGCTGCCGCCGTGCTCGCACGAGACGGCGCGCACGCGATCGGGGTCGACATCGGCGACGGCGGCCAGCTCGACGCCGGGCAGCTCGGCGTAGACGCGAGCGTGGTTCGTCCCCATAGCCCCGAGGCCGATAACGGCGGCGCGGAGGGTGCTCGGCATGAGGCAAGTGTAACGGGTGGGGTACGCGCAGCGGCTCACGTGCAATTTCCGAAGCCTGGATTTCGTTTTCACACTTTTTATTTGCGGCGGCCACGGCACTCTCGGGCTGCCGGAGGGTGCAGTGCCATACGGCCAGGGGGTCCAGGCTACCTGCGGCTGGCCTGAGCTCCAAACGGGCGTGTCACTCAGCGCGCCTGTCATGCGATGCTTGACGAAACGGCGCGGTCGATCAGGATTGCCGGGGATTGGGAGCGGGTCGCATGTGGAAACTTCTGGCAGCATTGTGGCTACTGGCCCTGCTTGTCGCGGGGTGCAATTCGGGGAATAGCGACAAGAGCAGCAGCAGCACCCCGGCAACGACCGCAGGCGCCGGAACGGTCAGGCTGCTCGATCCGGCAGACTACAAAGCGGCGATCGCGAACCCGGGCGCGTTCGTCGTTAACGTGCACATCCCGTACGAGCGCGAGATCGCGGGGACGGACGCGTTCGTCCCGTACGACGGGATCGCGGAGCACGCGAGCGAGTTACCAGCGGACAAGTCAGCGCCGCTGTACATCTACTGCCGGTCGGGGCGGATGAGCGCGCTGGCTACTCCGGCGCTCCAACGCCTCGGCTACACAAACGTCGTCGACCTGAAGGGCGGGATGCAGGCGTGGGTGGACGCGGGGCTGCCGCTGGTGGACCGGAAGTCATGAGCGATCCCCTCTCGTTGCGCTTTGAGTCACAGCTGAGCGCCTCCGCGGCCCGGGTCTGGGAGTGGATCACATCCACCGACGGAGTCTCCGCTGAAATGCGCCCGTTCCTTCGCATGACGTGGCCGAAGGGCCTTCGGTCACTGGAGGAACTGGACGTCGTACCCGGCGTGCGCATGTTCCGCAGCAATGTCTTCCTGTTCGGAATCCTGCCAATCGACTACTCGGATATGACCCTGCTGGAATTCAGCCGGGGGCAGGGCTTCATTGAGCAATCGCCCATGGGCTCCATGACGTTGTGGCGTCACGAGCGGCGGATCGCTCCCTCTCCGGCCAATCCGGCGGCGGTCCTGCTGATCGATCAGCTCACGTTCCAGCCGCACATGGCGAAGCGTCTCGTCAGTTGGTTCATTCGCCGCTTCTTCATGCACCGGCACGACGTGTTGAGAGCCAGGCTTGGCGGCGTTGCACGAAGCACCTAACGCCGACGGCTCATCCCCGGACGGCTCCAGGGTTGCGAGACGCGAGCGACCCGTTCAGCCGTTGTGAACAGCGGCCTGGCTCGAGACCCTCACGCGGACGCGCGCTCGCCGCGCACCAGTGCTGTGCGCTACCACCGTTCGCTCCTCACCATTGGACGAACATCGGCATGACGACGTGGATGTAGTTGTCGTTGTCGACGGGGCGGATGACGCCGGGCTGTGAGGGGCCGGTGGTCTCGAGCGCGACGCGGCCGCCGTCGAGCACCGCCAGCACTTCCTGCAGATACTTGCCGTTGAAGGCGATCTTCGACGGCTCGCCTTCGACCGTCGCGTCGAGGACGCCGGAGTTGTCGCCGATCTCCTCGGCGCGGGCGGAGATGGTCATCTCGCCGGGCTGGCCCTCTTCGCCGGCAAGGAAGGTGATGCGAACGATGCCGCTGCCGTCGCGCGCAAAGATCGACGCGATCTTCGTCTCCTGCAGGAAGTCGCGCACCTCGACGACCGCGCGGCTGCCCCACTCCTTCGGGATGAGGCGGCTGTAGTCGGGGAAGGTGCCCTGGATCAGCTGCGCCACCAACTCGACGTCCTTGAGCCGGAAGAGCACCTGCGTCTTGTTCGCGTTGAAGGTCATCTGCACCGGCTCGTCCTGGTCCTGCAGCAGCCGGTTCAGCTCCGCCAGCGCCTTCGCCGGCACGATGACCTCTTGCCGCTCGCCGACCTTCTTCTTGAGGTCGAGCGTACGCACGGCCAGCCGGAAGCCGTCGGCGGCGGCGAGCGTCAGCTTGTTGCCCTCGACGACGAGGTCGACGCCGGTGAGGACCGGACGCGAGTCGTCGGTCGCGGCGGAAAAGACGACCTGGGCGATCGCTTCGCGGAGCATCTTGGCATCGAGCTCGAGCGTGTCGCCCTCGACCGCCGGGATCGGCGGGAAGTCGTCGGCGTCCATGCCGCCGATCGTCGCCTCGTTGCGCGCGCAGACCAGCTTGACCTGCCGCGAGCGGGGTGCCAGCGTCATCTGGATCTTCTCGGCCGGCAGCGAGTTGACGAAGTCCGTGATGAGGCGCGCCGGCACCGTGATCGCGCCCTCGTCCTCGATCTGGCCGCCGATCCAGCAGCTCAAGGCGATATCCAGATTCGTGGCCGCGAGCTTGATGCGCCCGTGCTCGGTCGAAATCAGGACGTTCGAGGTGATCGGCAGCGTGCTGCGCAACGCCACCGCCCGGCCGACTATGCCAAGCCCGCGCGCCAGGTTCTCCTGGAGACAAGTAACCTTCATTGCGCTCACCTGTGTAATCACTTTCCAAGGAGTATAAGAATATGCCGGACAAGCGACAATAGATCAAGGCACTTGAACAATTGGAGGAGGGAGGTCGAAGGGCGCAAGCCAGAGAGCAGAAGGCAGAGAGCAGGGCTCAATTCGAGCGGGCGCTATTGTCGAAGGACTGCATGAGCCAGGCGCGGTCGTCGAGCCAGCGTTCGTCGAATCGGCCGGCGGTGTAGGCGGCAATGACGCGGCGCCAGAATGCGTGCGCCGGCAGGTTGGCAGCCATCGCACGGACTTCCCATCGGCCGGGGAAGGCATCGAAGGCGCGGCGAGCCGCCTCGGCACCGACGCCGCGGCGGCGGTACTTGCGCATGACGAAGAACTCGGCCATGTCCGCCACGTCGCCGGCGCCAGCGGCCGACGGCGCGCGGCGAACCAGCACGAAGCCCGCGAGCTGGCCGCCGGCCTTGATGAGGAACGCGTGCCGGTCCGGCTCGGTGAAATATGCATCGAGATACCGGTAGCCGAAGCGGCCGTCGGGGCCGAGGTCGTCGTCGGTGTATTCGGTGAAGTCGTACTGGTACAGCTCGAGCAGGTTGCCGAGCACGGGCGTGTCGGCGGGCGTGGCCTCGACGAGCTGGATCTTCATCGCCGGGTGCCTAGCGCGCGGTCCAGCCGCCGTCGACGACGTACGCCGAGCCTGTGACGAACGAGGCCTCTTCGGACGCGAGGAAGAGCGCGACGGCGGCGACCTCTTCCGGCCGGCCCATGCGGCCGAGTGCGCTGTTCGATTCCATGAACGGCTTGCCGCCCGCCTGAGCGATCGGGTCCGTCATCGCTGTCTCGATCCAGCCGGGGTTGATGCAGTTGACGCGGACCCCGCGCGCACCGTAGTTCGTCGCGTAGTGTTTCGTCAGGCCGACGACGCCGTGCTTGGCGGCGGTGTAGCCCTCGACACCCGGGAAGGGGACGCTGATCAGGCCCAGCATCGACGACAGGTTGACGATCGCGCCGCCGCCGCGACCGGCCATGGCCTCGCAGCCGTGCTTGCAGCCGTACATGACGCCGCTCAGGTTGATGGCGATCATCCGATCCCACTCGACGCCGCCGCCGACGCCGGCGTTGTTGACGAGGACGTCGATCGTGCCGAACGCCTTGATCGTAGATTCGATCGCTCCGGCGACCTCGGACTCGACCGAGGTGTCGCAGTGGTTGACGAGCGATGTCTCGCCGACCTCGGTTGCGACGGCCCGCGCCGCCTCGTCGTTGATATCGGAGACGACGACGTTCGCGCCTTCGGAGGCGAAGCGCACGGCGATCGCGCGGCCGATGCCCATGCCGGCGCCCGTCACGAGCGCCACCTTGCCCTGCAGCCTGTCTCCCATGGCGTTCTCCTCGCCTTCACAGCGCGCCGAGCCACGAGTTCCGGCTCGATCCGCGTTCGTTTGATGCTCCGCAACTGTGCCACGCGGGCGCTACTCGCGCCATGATGCTTGCGTACAGCTTCCTTGTCCGACTCTTGGCAGTCATCGATAATTTCCGAGGCGCCGGCGTCCGGCGCGTTCGTTTCTCCGCGGAGTCTGCCCGTGACTGTCGTGATCGGCCTGACCGGCGGCATCGCCAGCGGCAAATCCGTCGTCAGCCAGATGCTGGCCGAGCACGGGGCGCTGGTCATCGACGCGGACAAAGTGGGGCACGAGGCGTACGCGCCCGGCAGCGGCTGCTACGAGGCGGTCGTCGAGGCGTTCGGGCGGGATATCGTCGCTGCGGACGGGTCGATCGACCGGAAGGCGCTGGGCGGCAAGGTGTTCGGCGATGCGGGCCAGCGGAAGCGGCTGGAGGGCATCGTCTGGCCGTGGATGCGAACGACGATGGAAGGGCGGCTGGCCGGCCTTCGCGCCGAGGGCGTGCCGGTGGTCGTGCTGGAGGCGGCGGTGCTCATCGAGGCGGACTGGATCCCGATCGTGGACCAGGTCTGGGCCGTCGTCGTGCCGCCGCGAAGTGGCACGAGAGCGCATCGTGAGCCGGAATGGTCTGACGGCCGAGCAGGCAGACGCGCGCATCGCGGCGCAACTGACGAACGCCGAGCGCGAAGCGCGCGCGCAAGTTGTGATCGACAACAGCGGGTCGATGGAGGAACTGCGGCACCGCGTCGATGCGGCGTGGGAGCAGCTCCAGGCGTCGGCCGCCGGCTGAGCGTCGGGCAAGGGCGAGGGAGGATGGAGAGATGACAGTCGAAGACCAGCTGGCCGACGAGACGGCGTACAAACAGTACGCGGTTGAGGAGTATCACCCACACGTCGAGCCGTACTACGTGCCGACGAGCGACGAGGTCGAGCTGTTCGAGGCGGCGTTCAACTCGAAGATCCCCGTGCTGCTCAAGGGCCCGACGGGCTGCGGTAAGACGCGCTTCGTCGAGTACATGGCGTGGCGGCTCGGCCGGCCGCTGACGATCATCAAGGACGGCGGCAAGAAGGGCAAGCAGCCCGTGACGACGCAGGCGCTGCCGCTCGTGACGGTCGCCTGCCACGAGGACCTGACCGCGAGCGACCTCGTCGGCCGCTACCTGCTCGAAGGCGACGCGACGCGCTGGATCGACGGGCCGCTGACGCGCGCGGTGAAGGCCGGCGCCATCTGCTACCTGGACGAGGTCGTCGAGGCGCGCAAGGACACGACGGTGCTGATCCACCCGCTGACGGACCACCGCCGCGTGCTGCCGATGGAGAAGCTGGGCCAGATCATCGAGGCGCGCGAGGGGTTCCTGCTCGTGATCTCGTACAACCCGGGGTATCAGAGCGCGTTGAAGGACCTGAAGCACAGCACGAGGCAGCGCTTCATCTCGCTGGAGTTCACGCACCCACGCAAGGAGCTCGAGGCGAAGATCATCGCGCACGAAAGCGGCGTGTCGGAGGAGACGGCGCAGGACCTCGCCAAGCTGGGCGAGAAGGTGCGCAACCTGCGCGAGCACGGACTTAGCGAGGGCGTGAGCACGCGGCTGCTCATCTACACCGGCAAGCTGATCCAGAAGGGCATACCAGCGCGGCGCGCGTGCCAGGTCGGCGTCGTCTGGGCGCTGACCGACGACGCGGAGGTGCAACGCAGCATCGAGGAAGTGGCGAGCAGCATCTTCGAGTAGCGAGTGGCCTTTGGACGGCGCGGGAAGCTCCAATGCGGAGGTCCCGCGCCGTCTGCTATCGTTTCGCCGTTGGACCGCGGAGGACGTGAATGAAGCCGATCGTATTGCTGGCGCTCGCCGGCGCCCTGTTCGCCGCCGCCTGCACCGGCGCCAAGGATGCCACGCCGGGCAAGACGATCTCGGCGCCGTACCTGACGCCGCCCGCGACGGCGACGCCAGCGGCCGCCGAGGGCACGTCAGCTGCCGCCGGACCGACAAGCACGCCCTGCGCAACATCAGCCCAAACTGGAGGGAACAAGACGTACAAATCACCACCGCCCATGACGATCGACGTGAACAAGACCTACGTCGCCACGATCAAGATGGACATCGGCGACATTACGCTCGAGCTGTTCGCGAAGGACGCGCCGATCACGGTCAACAATTTCGTCTTCCTGGCGCGCGAGCACTACTACGACGGCGTCACGTTCCACCGCGTCATTCCCGGCTTCATGGCTCAGGCCGGCGACCCGACGGGCACCGGCCGCGGCGGACCGGGCTACACGATCAAGGACGAGACGAACTCCCACAAGTTCCTTGAAGGCACGCTGGGCATGGCGAAGACACAGGCGCCGAACTCCGGCGGCAGCCAGTGGTTCATCGACTTCACGCCACAGCCGTCGCTCGATGGCGGCTACACGGCGTTCGGGCAGCTGACGGGCGGCCGGGACGTGCTGAACAAGATCGAGCCGCGCGACCCGTCGTCGGCGACATGCGCCGGGCACGAAGATCAATACGATCGAGATCACGGAGAAGTAGCGGCGAAAGCTAACAGTTGTCAGCGGTCAGCGTAATGAGCCGCCGCCTTCCCCTAATGCGCCGTCATTCGCGAGCCCGGGGATCAGGGCGGTCGCGCCCGTCCTGATGTCTCGTTCACGTACGGCGATCGCCAAGTCGTGGACCGCGCGGGCTGGAAAGCCCGCGCTACCGCAAGAGAACTGCGCGCGTTTCCGGATCCACATGGTCGTGATGACGTTCGGGGATTCGGCGGTACCGACAACATGCGCGGACAGGTCTAACAGGGTGTTGAAATGCTCGGTATCAGACCTGCTCGCCAGGCGATACAGCCACACTCCGAATCTGCACAACGCGGGCTGAAAGCCTGCGCCACGAATTGTGCGGGCGCTTTCAACACGACTGCACGCAGCCCGGGCGGGCGGCGTTACTGGCGGACGAAGAGGCCCTTGACGGCGCGGAGGGCGCGCGTCGTGACGGGGGGCAGCGGCTCCGGGCGGGTGCAGCTCGTCGCGCAGCGCGCCGCTGTGGTACGCGAGGAAGCGTGCGCGCCAGCTCCGCACCGATGAGCAGGATGGCCGACGACAGGTACGTGAAGAACAGGAACAGCAGCACGCCGGCCAGCGAGCCGTAGATGACGTCGAAGTTGTTGAAGTTGGCCACGTAGAAGGCGAACGAGTTCTTCAGCGCCTCGAACAGCAGCGTGGCGACGAGCGCGCCCGGCAGCGCGTCGCGCCAGCGTGGCCGCGCCGCCGGCACGATGCGGTAGAGCAGCGCGAACGTCACAAACGTCAGCACGGCGGGCAGCAGCACCGACGGGATCTCCCACAGCGGGCTGTGGCTCGCCAGCGGACCGGCGCTGTCCGGCGACAGCTCCCGTATCGCCCGCAGCACGCCGGTGAGGATCAGCGACGATAGCAGGATCGCGCCGAGCACGCCGACCTGGGCGATGTCGACGAGCTTCTGCTGCGCGAACGGACGGTGCTCGCTGATGGCCCAGACCCGGTTGAATGCCTTGCGGATCGAGGCGAACACCGACGACGCCGTCCACAGCGTGGCAATGAGGCTCAGCGCGGCGATGGGACCGCTGACGCTGTTGACGTTGTTGAGCGCCTTGTCGAGTGCGGAGCGGCCGGCCGTCTGGTCCAGCGGCACGACTTCCAGCACGCGGTCGATGATGTCGTTGCGGACGTTGTGCTGCTCAGGAAGAAGCCCGATGACCGACACGGCCAGAATGATCAGCGGCACGATCGAGAACAGCAGGTAGTAGGAGATGGCGGCGGCGAGTTGGGGGCAGTCGTCGCGGGTGAAGCCGGCGAACGTGTGCTTGCTGATGACCCAGGCGCGTCGGATCATGCTCGGCCCATTGTAGGCTGCGCCGAGGCTCCGCCGCTTGTCACCTGGGGGACAGCGCTCTCGGCGTCCCGCCCTCCGGCGATCCAGCGGCGCGCGGAAGCCACGCGTACCCGCGCTGTTATAATCGGCCCGAGATCGGCGGAAGCGGGCGAGGCATCGATGTCCAGACAGCGGGCGCGGGGCGCTTTGGCCGGCGGTTACCGGCGGATCGTCGCCAAGTTCGGCACGAACCTGTTGACGGCGGGCTCGGACGAGCTGGACGCGGCGCGTCATGGGCTCGCTCGTCGACCAGGTCGCCCGGCTCATCGCCGAGGGCCGCGAGGTGGTCATCGTCACCTCCGGCGCTATCGCGGCCGGCCGCCACCGGCTTAACGCGCCCGGCAAGCGGCGGGAGATCCCGTTCCGGCAGGTGCTGGCGTCCGTCGGCCAGGCCCACCTGATGCAGACGTACGACGGCCTCTTCGCCTCGCACGGCCGCGTCGTCGGGCCAGACGCTGCTGACCCGCCGCGACCTGGCGGACCGCGTCGGCTACCTGAACGCCCGCAACACGCTGCTCGGCATGCTCGAGATGGGCGTAACGCCGATCATCAACGAGAACGACGCCGTGGCCGTCGACGAGATCGCCGGTGCGCGCATCGGCGACAACGACAACCTGTCGGCGCTGGTGGCGAACCTGATCGACGCGGACCTGCTCGCCATCCTCACCGACATCGCCGGCCTCTACACGGCCGATCCGCGGACGACGAAGACGGCGACGCTGATCCCGCGCGTCGATCGCATCACGAAGGAGATCGAGCAGATCGCGGGCGGCAGCGAGCGGCGGACGCGGCACCGGCGGCATGATCACGAAGCTGCAGGCGGCGCGCCTCGCGACGGGCGGCGGCTCCGACGTCTTCATCGCCGACGGGCGCGAGCGCGACGTGCTGTACCGACTGGCCACCGGCGACCACGTCGGCACGATGCTGCCGGCGCGCCGCAGCCGCGTCGAGAGCCGCAAGCGCTGGATGCTGTCGGGGCTGGCGACGCGCGGTGCGATCATCGTCGACGCCGGGGCGGCGAAGGCGCTCATCGAGCGGAGCAAGAGCCTGCTGCCGGCGGGCGTGCGCGACGTCATCGGGCCCTTCAAGCGCGGCGACACCGTCCACATCTCCCTCGCCGAGGGGAATCCGATCGCCTGCGGCATCACGAACTACGACGACCGCGAGCTGGCGGCGATCAGCGGCCTGCGCTCGGACCGCATTGCCGAGGTGCTGGGGCACCAGTACGGGTCCGAGGTGGTCCACCGCAACAACCTGGTGCTACTGTAGCTTCTGCCGCGCCCCTGATAGCCTGTAGCCATGACCGCCCCGGAAGCACCCCTGATCTTTCGACAAGCCAGCCGACGGCGTCGCGCGCCTGACGATCAACCGGCCGGGCGTACTCAACGCGATGAACATGGCCGTGCGCGACGAGCTGTGGTCGGCGCTGCTGGCCGTCCGCGACGACCCGGACGTGCGCGTCGCGATCTTCCGCGGCGCGGGCGAGCGCGCGTTCTCGTCCGGCGCCGACGTGAGCGAGTTCGGCACCGCGCCGTCGTACGTCGAGTCGCGGCGAGCGCGTAGTGACCGCGACGTCTGGGGGCTGATGCTCTCGATCATGAAGCCGATGGTCGCGGCCGTGCACGGATACGCCTACGGCGCTGGTTGCGAGCTGAGCTTGCTCTGCGACATCCGCATCGCCGCCGACGACGCGCGGTTCGCGCTGCCGGAGGTGACGCTCGGCTACATCCCGTCGGCCGGGCGGCACGCAGACGCTGCCCCGCGCTGTCCCGCCGGGCGTCGCGCGCGAGATGGTGCTGAGCGGCGAGCCGATCGACGCGCGGCGCGCGCTCGCCATCGGGCTCGTTAGCCGCGTGGTGCCGCGTGCGCAGCTGGACGACGAGGCGATGGCGATCGCGACGAAGCTCGCCGAGCCTGCCGGCGGCGGCCGTGCGCGCGGCGAAAGAGGCGATGGTGCGCGGCGCGGACCTGCCGCTCGAGCAGGGCCTGAGGCTCGAGGCGCTGCTCGCCGCACCGTTCCAGCATCCCGCGACGGGCGAATGAACGACTCCGACACAGTCGACGCGCCGCACGAGCGCCGTCGCTTCGGCTGCCTGTTGCAGCTGGCGGTCGTTGCGGTCGTCGCGGTTGCCGTCGTCGTCGCGATCGGGTTCCTGTTCGACCAGGGCAGCGACTCGGTGTCGCCCGAGCGCGGCCACGACGCGGGGGCGGAAAGCGGATACCAGAACGCCTCGGTGGTGTACGCCGAGGCGCAGCACCTGTTCATCGTGCGGCTCGAGGACGGCACGTTTCTCGCGCTGTACGACAAGTCGTCGAAGCAGCAGGAGCTGCGCAGCGACTGCCGCGTCGTCGTTCGACGACACGGCGACGCTTAACAAGCTGTCGCCGCTGCCGGGCATCACCGGCGCGTTCGTCGAGAATTGCGATGGCCTGCGGGCGGTGTGGCGCGCCGACGGTGCGTTCGCGTTCGGCGCGGACTACGGCAACCTCGACCGCTTCAACACGAGCGTCGACGGCGCGGGGCATCTGATCGTCGATACGAGCTCGCGCAGCTGCACGCGCAGCCGCGGCGTCATCGGCGTGCCGCCGTTCGACGAGAAGACGTGCGGGAGCGGGGATTAGGCATCACCGCCATGGACAGCCGAGGGCGGCTGTCCCCCGTGATTCCCGTCAACTCCTCCGGAGTCGTCGAGCACGGCGACTGACTCCGGCGCGGGCTTGCCAGCCCGCGCTACGGTACACGAAACGAGCGTGCTGGCCGTCTACGCGGCGCCGCGGCGTTCGACGCGGAAGAGGTTGATCGGGGTCGGGATGCCCTTCATGACGACGGGGCCGAGTTGCTCGAAGTCGACGTCGGGGAGGCGGCCGTCGGCGCGCACGACGGTCTCTTCGGACGCCAGCACCTCGCCGGAGTTGGCGAGATTCATGATGCGGGAGGCGACATTGACGTCGTGGCCGATCAGGTCGTCGCCGCGGCAGGTCTGGCGGCCGGCGTGGACGCCGATGCGCACCCAGAGCGGGGCGTCGATACCCAGCGACTCCGCCTCGAACCGCTCCTGCAGCCGCAGACCGGTCTCGATGGCGGCGCAGGGGTCGGCGAACCAGAGCATCAGGCCGTCGCCGAGCTCTTTGACGATCCGCGAGTCTTCGCCGAGTTCGCTGCGGACGATGCGCTCCTGCAGCGAGAGCAGCGCGTCGGCCTCGACGTCGCCGCGCAGCGCGTTGAACTCCGTGAAGCCCGACGATGTCGGTGAACATCACCGTGCCCTCGACGACGTTTCGTGGCAACGGGGCCGTGGCGATCATCCCGGCACGACGTCGATGGAGCCGGACACGGACATCGCCTCAACGAGCACGTCGCTGCCTTCCGGGCAGTCGCAACAGATGCGGCCCGAGAGGCTCTTGAAGTGGGTACGCGGCGCCGTGCCCTCGGGCAGCGAGAGCTGGACCTTACCGGACACGGTCTTGACGGCGATGGCGCCTTCGCCGCCGCACGCCGCGGTGATCGATCCGCTGACGCTGCGCGCCTTCAGCGGGCCCTCGACGCGTTCGATCTCGATCGAGCCGGACATGCTACCGGCGGATGCCGCGCCGACGTGGCCGGCCTGCAGCTTGCCGCTCGCCGAGTTCATGCGGCATTTTCCGCGGCATGAGCCGACCGTGATCGACGACGACATCGTGCGCAGGTCCGCCTCGTCGGCGCTGTCGACCTCGATGGCGCCGCTGGCCGTCGTCACGGAGACCGTGCCGAAGTCGCCGATGAGGCGCACCGGGCCGGACTGGGTGCCGATGGCGACGTCGGTACCGACCGGGCAGCGGACGACGAACGACTTCCGGCCGTGGCCGTTGCGGATGCGGAGCGTCGCCCCGCCGTCATCGACCTGCGACTCGATGGCATCGCCTTCGGCTAGCACGTCATCGCGCGGCTCGGCGACGACCTCGACGCGGCCCGAGCGCGACTGAAGGCGCAGCGTCACCGCCACCGGCAATTCGAATCTGCGCACGCTCAATGGGGCACCTCGCTTCCGCAGTGACCGCCATTGTGGATCGGACGAGGGAAAGTCTCAACCCGGCGCTGTTTACGGATTCCGCAGCAGCCCGCCGGCCGTGCCCGGGCGGCCTCGTCCGGGATACACTGCGCCACACCGAACAGGAGGTGCGGATGGCCGCCACGACGCTCAGCCACCATTACGTCGCCGTCAACGGCGTCAAGCTGCACTACGTGCGCCAGGGCGCCGGCGAGCCGCTGCTGCTCATCCACGGCTGGCCGGGGTTCTGGTACGAGTGGCAGAAGAACATCCCGGCGCTGGCGGAGCGCTTCGACGTCATCGTGCCGGACATGCGCGGCTACGCGTACTCGGACAAGCCAGACCTGCCGCCCGAGGTGGGGTACTCGGACACGGCGTACGCCGAGGACTTGAAGGCGTTCCTCGACTTCTACCACCTCGAGTCGGTGCGCATCGTCGCACACGACTTCGGGGCGATCTGGGTGCAGAAGTTCGCGCGGCTGTACCCGGAGCGCGTCAAGAAGCTGATGCTGTTCGACCCGCCGTACCCGGGCATCGCCGGGCGCTGGTTCGAGCTGCCGCACGTCATGCACATCTGGTACCAGCTGTTCCACCAGCTGCCGCTGGCCGAGGAGCTCGTCGGATCGAGCAAGCAGGCGACGGAGGTGTACCTGCGGCACTTCCTCACGGCGTGGTCGGCGAAGAAGGATGTCTGGACGGACGATGATATCGCGGCGTACGTAGAGGCGTACTCGCAGCCGGGGGCGCTGCGCGGCGGCTTCAACTGCTACCGGGCGGCGCTCCGCGGTGGCGCATATTCCGGCGGCGGCGACCTGAAGGTCAACGTGCCGACGATGGTGCTGTGGGGCGACAGCGACCAGATCCTGCCGTTCGCGTGGACCGACCGCCTGCCGGAGTTCTTCACGCAGCTGACGCTGAAGAAGATGGAGGGACTCGGCCACTTCATGATGCGCGAGGATCCGGAGGGCGTGAACGCGGAGATCCTCGGGTTCATGCGGGGGTAGAGCCGGCGCTTCGCGCGGCACACCAGACACCAGAATGCAGAGAGCAGCAGCCAACGACGCTGTTTCGCGCGGGGTGGCGTCGTTACCATGAGTTCGAGGCGGCGACGGACCGCGGCGCTGCGACGAAGGACATCGACGAGTGGACCTGGAGCTTCGGGGCAAGGCGGCGCTGGTCACGGGCGCGTCGCGCGGCATTGGGCGGGCGATCGCGCTGACGCTGGCGGGCGAGGGATGTGACGTGACGCTGGTCGCGCGCGGGCAGGAGACGCTGCGCGGGGCCGAACGCGAGGTAGCGACGCTCGGCGTCCGGACGGCGGCGATCGTCGCAGACGTGACGGTCGCGGGCGACGTCGAGAGGATGGTGGCGGAGACGGTGCGGCAGCTCGGCCGGGTCGACATCCTCGTCAACAACGCAGGCGGCTCGTTCCCGGACGACGACGACGGCTGGCAGGCGGCGTTCCACGCCAACATCGAGGCGGCGGTACGGGCGACGCGCGCAGTCGTGCCGCACATGCGCGCGCAGGGCGGCGGCTCCATCGTCCACGTCGCGTCGATCTGGGGCCGCGAGGCGGGCGGCGGCCTGCCGTACAACGCGATGAAGGCCGCGATGATCAGCCACGCGAAGAACGCGGCGCTGACGCTGGCGAAGGACAAGATTCGCGTCAACTCCGTGGCGCCGGGGTCGATCGAGTTCCCGGGCGGATCGTGGGGGCGCCGCGTCGAAGCCGACCCGGACGGCATGGCGCGCTTCGTCGAGCAGAACATCGCGATGGGCCGCTTCGGCCGGCCGGAGGAGGTGGCGAACGTCGTCGCGTTCCTCTGCTCGCCGCGGGCGAGCTGGGTCACCGGCGCCTGCGTCAACATCGACGGCGGGCAGACGAGGAGCAACATATGACCGGTGGGCGAGGGCACGGGCGTGGCTGACCGGCTGCTGACCTACGCGGCGTCGATGCTGGTCGAGTGGTACGGCGAGCGCACAGGGCGCGCGTACCGCCTGGCATCCGTCTCGGATGCCGCGTTGCCCGTCTACGTCGCCGACGCGCCCGAGGGGCGCCTGGCGCTCGCCATGGCGGCGCTGTGGGAGCCTGAGAGCGACCCGCAGGCCGAAGACGCGCGCGACATGATGCAGGAGCGGCTCTCCGGCGGCAACGTGCGCGGGCCGCACATCGTCTGGGTGCCGCCGCACGCGTCGGTGCCGGGCGAGGAGCCGAACACGTCGGACTTCGTGATGCGCGCGCAGCTGGCGGCGGCGACACTGCACCCCGGGCCAACGCGCGGAGATCGAACTACCGGTGAAGATCCACTTGCAGAAGGCGCGCGACGAGGGTGGCTACGCGAACGTCACCGGCGGCCTCAGCCGCTTCTGGACGGAGATCACGGATCGGGTCGAATGGCACGTTCAACGTCTACAGCAAGCCGATCCACCGCGCGCCGCAGTCCGAGGCCGCGCGCGCCGCGCTCTTCGACCGCATCGGCGAGCGAGCGAAGGAGATGAAGCTCGGAGACGCGGCCGAACTGGATGCCGCCGACTGCTGGACCGTGCAGCGGCTGGCCGAGGAGCCGCTCGGCGAGACGGGCTTCGCCGTGGCGCAGGCGCCGCCGCGCATCGACCCGGCCGACGGCACGCTCATGCGGCGCCTCGTGCGCGCGCGGCTGAAGGACGCGGCCGCGGCGCTCGATGGCATCGATGCGGCGATCAAGGGCGTGGGATTCGTCGCGATCTACGAGTACGCCGAGTACGAGAACGTGGGCTCGTTCGTGAAGTCGCTCAGCCCGGGGTCATACGCCGGCATGCCGCTGATCGCGGTCGTCGTCGACGGCGAGGTGCGGCCGATCTTCCTGCCGCGCTAGCCGCCGGCGTCAATCCGATCGACGACGTCCAGCAATTCGATGAGCGACGTCACGACGGGTGCGTCGATCGGCGGCGCTTTCCGTTCGCGGTCGATGAGCACGGGGTGCAGGCCGGCGCCGCGCGAGCCGAGCACGTCGGCGAGGTATGAGTCGCCGACGTACACCGCCTCCTCGGGGCGGACGTTGGCGCGGCCGAGCGCGTAGAGGAAGATCTCCCGGTGCGGCTTCGACGTGCCGACGACGGCCGACGCGACGACGAAGTCCATGAGCAGCGTGATCTCGTGCGCGTGCATGATCGGCAGCAGGTCGGTGCCCCAGTCGGAGACGACGCCCTGCACGAGTCCGCGGGCGCGGGCTGCCCGGAGCGCATCGATCGTCTCGGGGAAGGGCTCCCACTGCGCGGGATCCTTGTACCAGTCGTACAACGCCTCGCCGGCCGAGACGATCTCCTCGCGCGGCACGTCGGGGGCGACATCGCGCAGTGCGTAGGCGTAGTACTCCGTCCAGAACGTGCGCGCCTGCCGGTCAGAGGCGTACGCGCCGAGGCCGTCCTCGCCGAGGCGGCTGTAGAAGAAGGCGCCGACATCGGGGAACGGCGTCCGGCGCCCGGCCTCGATGGCGATGCCGAGCTGGTGGGCGAGGAAGTCCCACACCTCGTCGATGCCGGCCCGCGGGCGGACGAGAGTGTGGCCGGCATCGTAGAAGATAGCCTTTATGGTCACCCGGCCAGCGTACCGCCCCCGGCCCGAAGCCGCCTCGTACGGAAGTCAGGACTTCGAGCCACCCGCAATCCCCGAGCCCGGACATCCCGGACAAGCACATGCACATCACGTTCGACCTCGTCGACTCCGATCGCTTCGTCGATATGCTGCTCGAACGCTACGAGGAGACGACAGGACGCGGCGGCGTAGCAGCAGCGTCGGTGGCACATCGGACTGTTCTCGAAGCCGGCGGCCGCGCGGGCTGAAGAGCCCGCGCTACGGCTTGTATGACGGTGCGGTCGTGCCGGCCGGCGTAGATCCTTCGCTTAGCTCAGGATGACAGGGTAACGACGCGCTACGGCGCCTCAGCGCGGGCACGCGCCTTGATGGACTCGATGAACTCCGTTTTGCGGTCGGTGTAGCCGACGTTGATGTCGGACGTCGCCGTCAGCGCAGCGTTGAACGCGGCGGCGAGCTGGCGCTTGAGGCGCGCGTACTCGCCGGCGGCGTCCGGGTGCGCGCGCAGGTAGTCGCGGAACAGCAGGTGCTCGACCCAGAACGGGCTTCCAACCTCAACGGCGTGGAGGTGGTACGCGCGCGCGCCATTGTCGTCCTTGCGGAAGTAGCGACGGAGCGGCATGCCGGGGCCGGACGACGTGTCGTGCTCGAACGCCTGCACGTACTCGTAACCGATTGACTCCAGCAGCGGGACGAGCGTCGGCGCGTCGTCGAGCGAGCGCAGGCCCGGCATCATGTCGATGACCGGCTTGGCGGCGAGTCCCGGCACCGACGTGCTGCCGACGTGCTCGACGCGAACGAACGCGCCGACGCCGCACGTGCGCACGATGAGGTCGCACTCGGCCTCGAAGCGTTGCGGCCAGCCGGGATCGTAGTCGGCGATGACGACGGGGCGGCCGGTGGTCATACCAGCGTGGAGCCTGTTGCCGCCTCGATGATCCGCAAGCCCAGCTCGGCGCCCAGAGGCAGGCTCTGCTCGTCGAAGTCGAACTTCGGGTGGTGATGGGGCCAGGCCGGGCCCCGCTCCGGGTTCCAGCCGCCGAGCATGATGTAGGCGCCGGGTGCCCGCTCCAAGAAGTACGCCATGTCGTCTCCGCCCGTCGTGCGGCCCTCGACCACGTTCTCGGCACCAAGGAATGCCGCGGCCGACGCCGGCAGCAAGCGCCGCGCACGCCGGGTCGTTAACGACGGCCGGCAGCGTCGACGTGTCGAACTGGAACGTCGCGCCCCACGCCGAGGTGACGCCGGTCAGGATCTGGGTGGCGCGTTCGAGCACACGCTCCTGCACGGCGTGCTCGAAGGTGCGGACCGTGCCGGACATCATGACTTCGTTCGGAATGATATTGCCGCGGACGCCGCCCTGGATGCGGCCGATCGTCAGCACGGCCGTCTCCTCGGGGTTGACGGCGCGGCTCACGACCGTCTGCAGCGCGACGACCGCGTAGGCGGCGACGACGATCGGGTCGACGGCCGTGTGCGGCGCCGAGGCGTGGCCACCCTGGCCGCGGATGATGATGCGGAAGTGCGTGCTCGCGGCGAACACGGGGCCCGCCGTCACGACCGCCTGCCCGACTCGCGCAGGCGCCCAGATGTGGAAGCCAAAGACGCGGTCGACAGGCGGCGACGACATGATGCCCTCATCGATCATCCGCCGCGCCCCGCCAACGTGCTCTTCGGCCGGCTGGAAAGCGAAGCGCACCGTGCCGGCGAGCGACGCGCGCGATTGCTGTAGCACCGAGGCGATCGCCAGGGCGATCGCAACGTGACCGTCGTGACCGCAGGCGTGCATCGCCTTGGCACCGTCGCAGGCGAATGGCAGGCCGGTCTCCTCCTGCAGCGGAAGCGCGTCGATGTCGGCGCGCCAGAGGACGTTCGGGCCGGGCAGCGTGCCACGGACGAGGCCGGTGGCACCCGTATCGGCGCACGGACGCACATCCTCAGCGCCGATCGCGCGCAGGCGCTCAAGGATCACGCCCTGCGTGCGGTGCTCTTCCGTTGACAGTTCGGCGTGGCGATGGAGGTCGCGGCGCAGCGCGATGGTGTCGTCGGTGAGGGCGCGGACGGCGGGCCGTACGTCGGGGAGATTCATCGGGCGAAGGGTAGCGCACCGGTCAAGGTGCTACACGCTGTCTTCGGGCATGACGCGAGCGCCGGGCTCCAGTTCGTGACCCTCCTGCGACCTCGGCGCCGTTGCCGAGTACCGCATCGATGACCACCGCACGGTCACCGATGCCGGCGTACGCGCCGAGGATGCTGCCGGAGATGCGCGCGCCGTCTGCCGATGCGCGCCTCCTCCCAGATGACGCTCGATTCGATCATCGTGCCAGCTCCGATGATCGTGTCGCGGCCGATGACCGTCGGCCCGCTGATGCGGCAGCCGCGCTCGATGCGCGTGCCCGCGCCGACGAGCACGTCGCCGACGAACTCGATGCCCTCTGCCTGCACCGCGCCCTCGAACACGACCGAGCGGCCCATCTGCTTCGTCTGGCGTTCGAGCAGGAGCCTGGTGGCGCGCAGGTAGCGCTCGGGCGAGCCAACGTCGACCCAGAGGCCTTCCTCGAACCCCTGCACGCGCCGCCCGGCAGCGATGATGCCGGGGAAGAGCACGCGCTCCGAGAATCCGTCGCGGATGGCCGAATCATCGTCCGGGATGCGGTCGAGCACCTCCGGCTCCCAGAGCCAGGTGCCGGCGTTGATCAGGTTGCTCGGCTCGTCGCCCTGCGGCGGCTTCTCGACGAAGCGTTCGATGCGCAGCTCGTCGTCGACGGCGACGACGCCGAAGTGCCACGGGTCCTCGACGCGCGAAAGGGAGATGCTGAGCGCGGCACCGGTGCGGCGGTGCAGCTCCAGCATGGCGGTGAGGTCGACGTCGGTCAGGATGTCGCCGTTGCAGACGACGAGCGTGCCGGTGGCACCGGCCGCGCGGGCTGCCTCCTTCACGGCACGGCCGGAGCCGAGCGGCCGGTCCTCGTACGCGTAACGGAGGCGCACGCCGAGCTCGGAGCCGTCGCCGAACTGGTCCTCGACCTCGCGCATGCCCTGCGAGCAGGCGAGCACGATGTCTTCGACGCCGTGCCGCTTCAGGTTGAGCAGCCGATACTCGAGCAGCGGCCGGTTGGCCAGCGGTACCAGCTCCTTACGTCGCGCGTAGGTCAGCGGGCGCAGCCGGGTACCGGCCCCTCCCGCGAGGATGACAGCGAACATGGGAATAAGATTAGCGGCTGGAGCCGTCGCCCGACAAAGATTGGTCTAGGCCGTCTGCTCGCGGCCCTTTGCGCGGCCTTCGCGATGCTGCTGCCGCGGGCCGTTCTCGGGTGCGAACTGTCGTCCGAAGGCGCCCTCTGGTCGCAGCGGGTTCGGGAACGTGACGACGAACTCCGTGCCGCGCTGCTCGCTGCTCTCCGCGTGCACGCGGCCGCCGTGCGCCTCGACGATCTCGCGCACGATCGAGAGGCCGAGGCCGCTGCTGCCGCCGCGGCGGGCGCGCGCGCGGTCGACCTGGAAGAAGCGCTCGAACACCCGCGGCAGGTCCTCGGCCGGGATCACGGAGCCGGAGTTATGCACGCCGACGCGGATGGCGCCGCCGGCCGCGGTCGCGGCGGTGACGGTCACGACGCCGCCGCGCGGCGTGTGGCGCACCGCGTTCTCGATGAGGTTCGAGAACACCTGCTCGAGCCGGCGCTCGTCGCCGTGCACGGGCGGCACGGCGCCGAAGCGCAGGCGCGACTCGACACCGGCGTCGCGCAGCGCCCACTGAAAGCGCTCCATCGTGCGCTCGAGCAGCGTCACCAGGTCGACGTGCACGTGCTCCATCTCGACCTGGCCGGATTCGATCTGCGAGAGTAGCAGCAGGTCATCGACGAGCGCGCGCATGCGGTTCGCTTCCTCGTTGATGATGCGGCTCGCCTCCTTGCGGTCCTCTTCGTTGCTGACTGCGCCCTCGTTAATCGCCTGGGAGTAACCCTGGATCGACGTCAACGGCGTCTTCAGCTCGTGCGACACATTGGCGAGGAGATCCCTCATCGTGCGCTGGGAGCTGCTGACTTCCTTTGCCATGGCATTGAAGGCCTCGGACAGGCGGCCAACCTCGTCCCGGCCGTGAATGGGAATATTGACGTCGTAGTCGCCGTGTGCCATCTGCACCGACGCCTGCGTGATGCGCGCCAGCGGGCCGGAGATCGATCGCGAGATGAAGAACGAGACCATGAATGACACCACGAGCGCGATGGCGCCGGCAAGCGCCAGGCTCGGCACCAGATCGAGCCACGCCGCCGACAGCTCGCTCTGCGGGATGGCGACGAGCGTGTCGTACTCCGGCGCGGCGAAGGTCGATCTCTCGTCGCGCTCGGGCGCGGCGAACAGCGTCAGGTGCACACCGTTCGAGTTGTAGTTCGTCCAGCGGAAACTCGTGCCGTTCTGGTCGACGAGCCGCGGGTTGTGGGTGTCGAAGGACAGTACGTACTTGCCGACGAGCTGGTCCTCGCTGTCGAACACGACAAGGAGGTCGCGGTCGAGCAGGATCACCCGCACGCCGCCGTTGTTCGCGGCACCGCGGAGGTAGTCCTTGATCGTGGCCAGCGAGTCGCCGTGGTCGAGCATCGAGGTGACGCGCACGGCGAGCGGGTCGACGACGTGGCCGTACCGCTCGAGCGCCGTCTCCTGTTGCTGGTCGCGGAGCAGGAAGAGCGAGCCGGCGCCGGCCAGAAAGACAGCCAGCGCCACCACCAGCGAGAACGAGACGATGAGGCGGGCCCTAAGGCTCCCGAGCATCGCTTTCCACCACCAGCTTGTATCCGACTCCCCAGACCGTCTGGATCTTGACGCTGGAGTCACCAAGCTTGTCGCGGAGCCAGGCGACGTGGACATCGATCGTCCGGGAGTCGCCGTAATAGTCGGTCCCCCACACCATGCGCAGCAGGCGCTCGCGGTCGAGGACGGTGCCCTTGTACTGGGCGAAGGCGCTCAGGAGCTCGAACTCCTTCGCCCGCAACTGCAGGGTGCGCCCGTCGAGCGTCACCTCCCGGCTCGCCGCGTCGATGCGGAGGCCGGCGACCTCGATGACCTCGGGCACGTCGCGCTCACCCTGGGAGCGACGCAGGACGGCCTTGATGCGGGCGACGAGTTCGCGGGGATTGAACGGCTTCGCCATGTAGTCATCGGCGCCGATTTCGAGTCCGACGATGCGGTCGATGTCGTCGCCGCGGGCGGTGAGGATGATGACGGGCACGTTGCTGGTCTTGCGGAGTTCCTTGCAGACGGTGAGGCCGTCCATCTCCGGCATCATCAGGTCGAGGACGATGAGGTCGGGCTTAAGGGAGCGCGCTTTTTCGAGCCCCTGCTTGCCGTCGTACGCGGCTTCGACGCGGAAGCCCTCGTTGTTCAGATAGAGCCTGGCAAGCTGGACGATGTTCTTCTCGTCATCGACGACGAGGATGGTTGGGGGCATATGGCCATCAGCCTTCTATATATCGCTGGGGCCATTATAGGGGAGCAGCGAGCGGGCGAGTCGTCTGCTTCACACCCTGCCTCAAGTCGGTCACACCCTACGCCCAAACTTTAGACGCGCAGACGACCCGCCCTCAGAGGGCACGGTAGCCGCTGACCGTCAAGAAATCACGGGCAAACCGTTGTCGAATTGTTAACGCGGGGCATATGGGGCCATACGGCCGGTAGCGAGAGTGTGCGTTTGCGGCCGTCCCAACGACGATCGCACTGTTACCGCCTCACCGTGGCGAAGTTGCAGGCGGGTTCGCCGGGGGCGATAATCGCGCCCGAAGGAGCTGCCGATGACCGTGTTACAACAGCCGCAGACTCGGACCGAGTTAACGCCCCGCAAGCTCGAGCGGCGCGAGATCCAGACGGCGTCGCGCGCGCTCGGCCGCGCCTTCTACGACGACCCGCTGATGATGTACCTCATGCCGTCGGACGGGCGGCGGACGCGTGTGATGACGTACGTCATGCGGTGTGCCGTCCGTATGGCCTTCCCCGAGGGCGAGAGCTACATCCTCGACGCGCCCGAGAACGGGGCGGCACTGTTTCTGCCGCCCGGCCGCCGGAAGTTCCCCGCCGCTCGCGTCCTCGGCGCCATCCTGCCCGACTCGTGGAGATTCGGCCTGGGACCGATCGCGCGCTATCTCGCCGTGATGAAGGAGTTCGAGGCGAAGCACCCGGCCGAGGACCACTGGTACCTCGCGACGCTGGGCATCGAGCCCGACCGGCAGGGGCAGGGGCTCGGAGGCAGGCTGATGTCGCCCGTGCTGAAGCGAGCTGAGGCTGAGGGCACGACCGTCTACCTGGAAACGAACAAGACACGCAACGTGGTCTTCTACCAGAAGCACGGGTTCCGCGTACGCGAGCATTTCAACTGCCACGGCGGCCGCGGGCCGGAATCGTGGACGATGATCCGCGAAAACGGCGAATTTCACACTTGATGCTGTAATATTCGCCCCCGCCCCGCGTTTAGGAATTGACGGACTTCGCCCGTGCGGCCACGGCCGCCGGCGTCCGAAGCTGGGTGCTGCCACTGCCAAAGATCCTGGCATCCGGACCGATTCTGAGATTGTGAAAGACGTCAATATGGTCACCTCGCCAGAACCGAATATCAGCGACTTCGATGACGCCGCCACCGCCCGCTGGCTCCGGCTGAAGCTGGAACCGGCCCGCCGGAACGTCGCCGCAGGCCCGACGGCCGAAGCTGTCGACCGCATCCGCGCCCGCGTCTTCGGCGACGCCGCGCCGCGTCGCCGCCACCGCTCGATCGCGGCGTAGAGCCGCCAACCACAGTCCATTCGAGACACGCCCCGGCCAACCGGGGCGCGTTCATGCCCGCGAGGCGCTCAACAGCCCCGGGCTGGATGCGGGCCCGCCGGTGTGGTTCAGTTACGACGATGCTTCGCGCCGCACTCGTCGTCATGGCCATCGCGCTGGTGTCGGCCGCGTGCGGCGGCCGGTCGACGGCGTCGTCCCACGCCAGCGCCTTCGCCGCTTCCATCGAAGGCGACGTTGGTCGACGGGGAGACGTTCGTCGGCGGTGCGCACGCTGCCCCCGGCGGCGCTTTCGGCCGAGGAGCTGGAGGCCGCGGGCACGGCGACCGCGCCCGGCGGCGCGCGCATCCAGCTCGCCAAGGCGACGTCGGCCGACGTGGAGGGTTGGGAGATGGTCTCGGCGTCGCCGGACGGCTGGCGAGTGTGGCGGCCGCAGGCCGTGCTCGACGCGGTCGCGGCGGCGGGCGACGGCGCGACGCTCGTCTCGGTCGAGCGCACGTCGTGGCCGGACTCATGCCTCGGACTGGCGCGGCCGGACGAGGTGTGCGCGCAGGTCATCACGATCGGCTACCGCGTGGTGGTGAGCCGGGGTGGGAAGCAGTTGGAGCTCCACACCGACCTCGATGGCGGCAACGGGGGCGCGCGGCTCGTCGAACAGCCGTGACGCGGCGGTCGCTCGGTCACGCCGATGGGGTGCTTGACCCCGGCGGCGGAGTGGCGTAGGACTCGGTCATGGTGAGCAAGCGCATGGGTTGGTTTGTCGCTATCGAGGGCGGCGAGGGCTCCGGCAAGTCGAGCGTACATGCCGAGCTGGGCGCAACGCTGCGCATGCGCGGCCGCGCCGTCGTGCTGACGCGCGAGCCGGGCGGCACGCCGCTCGGCGAGCAGATCCGCTCGCTCGTGCTGGCGCAGACGTCGGTCGAGACGGAGGTCGACGGAGCTGCTGCTGTTCGAGGCGGCGCGCGCGCAGTTGGTCGCGACGGTCATCCGGCCGGCGCTCGCGCGCGGCGAGGTCGTGGTTTGCGACCGCTTCGCCGCGTCGTCGGTGGCGTACCAGGGGTTCGGGCGCGGCCTCGGCCGGGACCTCGTCGAGCGGGCCAACGCCATCGCGACGGGCGGCCTGCGGCCGGATCTGACGCTGCTTCTCGACCTGCCCGCGGCCGACGGCCTCGCGCGGCGCGCGGGCGCCGGCGCGGTCAACCATTTCGATGTCGAGACGCTGGCGTTCCACGAACGCGTGCGCGCCGGCTACCACGATCTCGCGAACGATGCGCCTGACAGCTGGCGCGTGATCGACGCGTCGCGCCCAATCGATGATGTGGTCGCCGAGTGCGAGGCGGCTGTGCGCTTCGCTGATCGATTCATAGGCGCGGCGCGCGACTTCATCGACTCGATCACGGTGCGCGATTGGAGCATCATCACGTCCGCCGCAGGATCGCAGGGTGTACCCGGTTTGACCGCGCTGGCGCCGGCTCCGTAGAATGCGCCGGCGGGGCGGAAGGATCCGGGGAAGATGCGATCAATTCGAACTCGAGTCGCAGTTGGGTTGGCACGCCTTCTGACGCCGGTCGTTCCACTGGCCGTCCTCGCCATCGCCGCCCTCGTGAGCGTCAGCACACAATCCAGTTCGACGAACTTCGCGAGCGCGTCGGCGTCGCCCGCCGCGTACACCTTCGGCCAGGAGAACTCG
The DNA here is from genome assembly GCA_963840385.1 of uncultured Chloroflexia bacterium. Lineage (GTDB taxonomy): Bacteria > Chloroflexota > Dehalococcoidia > DSTF01 > JACRBR01 > CAYJMJ01. The sequence continues at coordinate 353,642 of CAWIYS010000009.1, forward strand.
TGGATCCGCGTGCAGAACATCGGCGCAGCTGATGCGACGGTGACTGTCACGTACTACAACGAGGCCGGCAACCAGGTCGGGACAGGACGTCTGCCCGTCGGCCGGCTGTCCCGCGCTCGGCCCGGGGCAGGGGTGGACGTTCTTCCAGGCGAACAACCCGAACATCCCGCCGGGGTACAAGGGCTCGGCCGTGGTCGAGAGCGACCAGCCGATCGTCGCGCTGCAGGCGAAGGACATCGTGCGCAACGGCGCGTTCATGATCGACGGCAACACGACGACGATGGCCGTCGGTTCGAGCACGATGTACCTGCCGCTCATCGCCAACCGCGACGGCACGCAGAACGACTCGATGGGACGCTTTGCCATTCAGAACCTGAGCGACACCGTGACGGCGTGCGTCGGCATCACGTATCTCAGCAACGCTACCGACGGTGAGATCGCGTGGGACCCGTACCAGCCGGGGACAAAGGGCACCAAGCAGTCCGGCTGTCCGAACGGCGGCCGGCCGCTGGCGCCCCACGGCACGCTGTTCCGCGATCCTGACACGTTCGGCGTGCCGGCGAACTTCACGGGCAGCGTGCGCATCCAGACGTACAAGAACGGCCAGGGCGTCGCAGCCGACAAGCAGATCCTGACAGCGACCGCCGACGCGTGGAACACGCTGTACAACCTCTTCAGCTCGTACCGCGCATTCGACGCGCGCGAGATGAGCCGCACCGTGCTGCTGCCGCTCGTCGACCGTGAGGTCGGCGCGTTCAACGGCTTCAGCACGCGCTTCCAGATCGAGAACCAGGACCCGACGAGTCCGGCGCAGGTGACGATGCGCTTCGAGGGCTTCGATCTCGATAACGGCAACGCGTTCGTGGCCAAGCAGAACACGCTGACGGTGCGCGGCGCGCGACTCTGCTTCCAGGACCGCGACGACTACGCGAATTGCCTGGCGCCGGGCGACCGGCTTCCGCACAACTTCGTCGGCACGGCGCGCATCACGTCGACGCAGCCGATCGCCATCATCGCGAGCCGCGGCACGCGGTTCGGCGACACGTTCACCAATTACCGTGGCTTTCGGCCGGAGGACGGTGCGACGCGCGTGCTGCTGCCGGTGCTGAACAAGAACTACGGCCCGTACGGCGACCGCCACGGCTGGAACTCGTGGTTCCGCGTGCTCGTCGCCGATGGCGGCACGGCGAACGTCCGCATCCGCTACCTCGGCCTCGACCTGCCGGGCGGCGAGCAGTCGTACACGGTGCAGGCGTTCCGCGAGTTCACGGTGTTCCAGTTCCAGGAGCCGATGCTGCCGGACGGCTTCGCCGGCACGGCCATCCTGGAGTCCGACCGGCCGATCGTCGCGCTGGCGAACATCTACACGGACGTGTTCGCGGGCGACACGGACCTGTTGTACAACGGCATCTCGCTGCCGTAGACGGCAGAACTCCTACCCGAGTGGTCCGCCTGCGGCGGACGGACAGCCGGGGGCGGCTGTCCCCCGCATGATTCGCCGCTCGCTCGGCGAGATGCCGCACCGCCTACAATGATGCCGATGTCCGTCACACGACGAATCGCCGCCAACCGCACGATGCAGCTGCCGCCGGGCGAGGCGTGGCTCGTTGCGGGCGCGGTCGGCGCCAGCGTGTTCGGCTGCGCCGCGCTGTTCGGGCATGCGGCGCTGTTCGCTTCGGTGGCCGCCGGCTCGCTGGCTGCCGGCGTCGCGTTGTACGAGCCGCGCACCCTCGGGCCGCTGCTGGCGCTGGCGCTCCCGCTCGAGATCTCGAAGCTGGCGTTCCCGTTCCTGGAGACGCGCTCTGAGCTGGGCGGCGGCCTCGGCGCGACGTCGATCGTCGATGCGGGCAGGCTCGTCGTCGCGCTGGCGTTCGTCGTGTGGGTGGTGCGCCCGACGCGGCCGCGTGCGGACGTGCTGCCGTCGTCGCCGCTGACGCTGCCGCTGGCGCTGCTCTTCGCCGTCTTCGCGCTCTCGACGCTCTACGCGCTCGACGTCTCGGCCGCGCGCACCGAGTCGATCCGGCTGCTGTTCTCGCTCGGCAGCTTCGCGCTTGTGCCGTTCTTCGTGCGCGACGCGGCGTCGCTGCGCTGGACGTTGTACGCGTTCGTCTTCAGCGCGGGCGCGCTGGCGATCGCCGGCATCTACCAGCAGGCGACCGACACGTTCTTCTGGAACCCGGGCCTCGGCCTGTACGGCGAGCGTCGCATCAACGCCACGTTCGCCGACCCGAACCACTTCGCGCGCTTCCTGCTCGAGGCGATCGTGCTGGCGACGATGCTCTGGCCGTTTGCGCGCCGCCGCATTCGTTTCGGGTTCCTGCTGCCGGCGATCGCGTTGTCGGTGCTGACTCTCGTGTTCACCGGCTCTCGCGGCGCGTGGGCCGTCGGCGCGATCGCGCTGCCTGTGGCGGTGCTGGCGCTGCCGATCGAGCGCGCGCTGCGACTGCGGCTCCTCGGCGCAGGCGCGGCGGCGCTCGCGGTCGCGGTGCTGGTCGTCGCGGGCATCTCGCCGTACTTCACGAAGCGGCTCGACACGTTCACCTTCGGCTTCGAGGCGGCGGGCGCACGGCCGTACCTCGTGAAGGCGGGGCTGAACATGTTCGCCGACCATCCCGTGACAGGCGTGGGCGCCGGCGGCTACCAGCCGTCGTTCGAGAACGACTACCTGCGCTACAAGGACCCAAAGATCAAGGCCAACATCACGATCTCGCACACGTCGGTCGTGACGATCATGGCCGAGATGGGGCTGATCGGCATGACGGCGGTAGGGTTCCTCGCCGCGCGCTTCGCCACGTACGTGCGCGAGGTGCTGGCCCACGCGCCGCCTGAATTGCGAACTGCTGCGATCGGGCTCACGCTCGTAGCGGCGATCATCTTCCTTGGCTCGCAGACGGAGGGCCGCTTCCTCGAGGACCCGTACCTGTGGCTCGCGGCCGGACTGATCGTCGCCATCGACGAGATCGCGCGGCGCGAACGGGCGTCTGTAGACGACGAGGCGAGCACGTGAGGGTCGTGTATCTCGCCGACGCGCCGTACGTGCACACGCGCCGCTGGGTGCGACACTTCGTCGAGCGCGGCGTCGACGCGCACGTGATCTCGTTCCGGCCGGCGGCGATCGAGGGCGCGACGGTGCACTACGTCGACGGGCTGGAGGCGATCGGCAAGGCGCGCTACGTCGTGCACGCCCGGCGCGTTCGCCAACTCGTCATCGACCTGGAGCCGGACATCGTGCACGCGCTGCACCTGACGAGCTACGGCTTCCTCGCCGGGTTGTCCGGCTTCCGGCGGTCGATCGTCTCGGTATGGGGCACGGACGTGCTGGAGGCGCCCGGCATCTCGCCGTTCCACCGCTGGGTGACGAAGCACGCGCTGTCGCGCGCGGGCGCGATCACCGCCACGGGCATGCGCCTCGCCGAGGCGACGCTGCCGTACGCGCCGCGCGGCAAGGCGGTGACCGTGATCCCGTACGGCGTCGACCTCGACGTCTTCCGGCCGGCGCCGCGCCAGCAGCGCCCGCACCCCGTCATCGGCACCGTCGGCCGCCTGTCGCCCGAGAAGGGCATCGAGCACCTGCTGCGCGCGGTGGCGCTGTTACGCGACAACGGCGTGACGGTCGACGTCGTGCTGGCGGGCGACGGGCCGTCGCGCGAATCGCTGGGACGGCTCGCTGTCGAGTTGAAGATCACCGGCCGCGTGCGCTGGCTCGGCGAGGTTGCACACGACGACGTGCCGATCGTGTTGCAGGGGTTCGACATGTTCGCCATGCCGTCGACGTGGGAAGGGTTCGGCGTCTCCGCGATCGAGGCGAGCGCGATGCAGCTGCCGGTGGTCGCATCGAACATTCACGGCATCCCGGACGTCGTCATCGACGACGTGACGGGGCTGCTCGTACCCCCGGCCACCGCGCCGGCGCTCGCCGCCGCGATCGCGCGCCTCGCCACCGACGCGCAGTTGCGCGAGCGCATGGGCTCGGCCGGCCGGGCGTTCGTCGAGCGGCACTACCGCTGGCGCGATAACGCGCGACTCATGGAGCGACTGTACGACGAGATGCTGGCGACCTAGTAGACTTGCTCAGTGACCGGAGGGGACGATAGTGGCCGAGCGTTCGTCGATCGAATGGACCGAGGCGACGTGGAATCCCGTCACGGGGTGCACGAAGATCTCGCCGGGGTGTGCACATTGCTACGCTGAGACATTCGCCGAGCGGTTTCGTGGCGTGCCAGGGCACCCGTACGAACAGGGCTTCGATCTCAGACTATGGGAAACACGCCTGGACCTTCCGCTGAAATGGAAACGGCCACGAATGATCTTCGTGAATTCGATGAGCGACCTTTTCCACCCGGGCGTTCCGGATGAATTCATCCTGCGAGTGTTCGAGACAATGAACGAGGCCACACACCACACGTTCCAACTCCTCACGAAACGGCCCGAGCGCGCAGCCACGTTATCGGGCCACTTACCGTGGACCGATAACATTTGGATGGGGACGAGCGTCGAGAGCCAGCACTTCGCTTGGCGTATCGCTGAATTGCGCCGCACCGCCGCGTCGATTAGGTTTCTGTCTTGCGAGCCGCTGCTGGGCGAGTTGCGCCTCGAACTAGAGGGCATTCATTGGGTCATCGTGGGCGGCGAATCGGGGCAAGGTGCCCGCCCGATGCGTGCAGACTGGGCTCGCTCTGCGAGGGAGCAATGCCATCAGCAGGGCGTCGCATTCTTCTTCAAGCAGTGGGGGACGTTCAACGAGTCCGGCGCACGAGTCGGAAAGCATCGGTCGGGCCGCGCGTTGGATGGCCACACGTGGAACGAATTTCCAACGCTAGCCGCACGTCAAGCGAGATCGAGCGGAAGTTGACCGCCGGCTGACGCCTGCCTGTTTACCCAATCCATGATTCTCTTCCCGGCTTCCTTCTTGCTGGCGAAGACGAGGTAGTAAAGGTGCAGGTTCCGACGGGTCTTGATAAGCCTGTCTATTTCGGGCGTGTACTCATACCCGAGCCTTCTCAGTTCGCCTATGTAGAGATCTAGCAACCCTCTCGTGGTGTTCCACCGTCTCGCGTCGAAGAGTGGGCGCCAAGCATCCGTCCCGAAATACTCGGTGACTTTCGGGCTGTGCAGATTCCGCTTGATGCTCATACCGAGGGGAAATGTGATCAGAAGCTCAGTTCTCCAACGCGAGATAGCCTCGATCGTGCGCCACTTTGGTTCTATGCCTACGGCGTCTAGAAAGACGAAAGTCGGCGATTGCAGCGGCAAGCGTTGAACGACGCACGGAAGGGCCTCGTTGACATCGCCAATCACCACTTCAGCGCGGCGAGACGCCTCAAGATGCGCGATGGACGACTTCAGTTCGGCAGCGGTGGTCGGATCGCGTTCGATAAAGTAGAACCGCGAAAACCTCGTGCCGTTCCTCGATGCGGCCTTGAGCGCGATAAGGGGAGACCCATCTACGATGCGCCCGTCACGAACGCGGTTCGTTCCGGGCCCGGCAAAGGCATCCACGTAAATCGTCTCCATCGCACGCGTGGTTGCCTGCAAGTACCCGGGCAGATAGTCCTCCAACACTTTCAGCTTGTCGAGGGTCCAAGGCCCTACAGGTCGGGGCATACGTCACTCTTCACGACCTATCTGTAGCATGCTGGGGACTTATCTCGCTACGGCGTCTCGCCGCCGGGGTCGTCCGGGGAGATCGGGTCGGTAAAGGCGCGGCCGGCGTCCGTGAGGTCGCCGAGAAGGTCTTCGCCCGCGGGCTTCTGGCCGGTCTCAACCCAGTTCACCAGGTCGGCGAAGCCTCGCTCCCGCTCGGCGGCGGTGATGGCGCAGTGGCCGGGGCGACGAATCGCCCGCTGCACGAGCAGGTCGCCCGCGCCCGCCGCGTCGACGGCGCGCCGGTACTGCTGTTCGATGCTAATCGGCACGAAAAGGTCGCCGGTGCCGTGCAGCGTCAGGAACGGCCGCTGGATCTTGCCGGACGGCGCGCCGTACTCCGGATAAAGCGACTTGTCTTCGTACGCCGGGTTCGACTCGACGCGCGGCACCTCGCGATTCAGCTGATCGGAGGTCACGCCGAGCGCGCTGTCGACTGCATAGATCGTGTCAGCGTTCTGCGCGGCGGCGTTCGAGGCGCCGGGGGCCGAGACGGCCATGAGCAGCAGCGCGAAGTTCAGCAGGTACTGCATCCGGAAGCCCTCGCGGAAGAACGGACGGGGGCCGCCGGTGAGGTTCTCGATGGCGCTCGCGAACTCCTCGCCCTTCGGTGTGAGGTTGTCCGCGGTACCGAGCGCGGGGCCGACGTCGCGCTTCAGCGCCCTCGCCAACGTGCCGGCATCCTTGGTGGCGCCGGTCAGGTCCGTGCCGCTGAAGTAGCCGCCCAGCACGCCCCAGCTGAGGATGTAATCGACGATGCCCTGGCCCGTCAGCGCGCCGCACTCGGCGAAGGCGCCGTCGTACGCTTGCGGGTAGCGCTCGAGCAACACCGTGGCGACGTTGCCGCCCATTGAGGCACCGTACAGGTACGAGCGGCGCGGGGTGCCGACCTTCGCGGCAAAGACATCATGCAGCGCTAGGGTGTCGGCGGCGCCAACGCCGGGCGCGTAGCCGTTTTGGCTGAAGCTCGACGCCGCCCACGCGTAGCCGTGCGCGATGAGGTACTCGCGCAGGGGCGGTGCGTCGACAGTCAGGTTCGGCACGGGGCCGCGGAAGCCGTGCGCGTAGTAGACGACGCTGCCGTTCCAGTTGTCGGGCACCTCGATCTGGTAGCCGGCGCCGGCGTTCGTGCCGTAGATGGCGCGCGCGCCGGGAAGCGCATCGAACTTCGGGTCGGCGACGGTGTAGTTGCCGGCGACGGGGGTGACGGGCAGCGTCTTCGGCGTCGCCCAGCCGGAGCGCGCCGCCTCGGGCGTCGTCGCCGCGGCGACGTTGGCAGCTGGCGGCGGGCCATTGCCGCCACACGCCGAAATCAGCAACGCCATGGCCGCAACGACGATCGTCGCGGCGGTGAGCCGGAAGCCTGGGACGGGACGCCGGAGGGACATGGATCCCCAGTCTACCTGAAGGCGCGATAGGCCGCGCGTTCGACGAGACGTCAGCCGCCGAAGTGGGCGATGGCGGCGTCGAGCTGCGGGTCGACGCCGTTGACGATGTCGGCCTGGGTGCGCGTCACGCGCTCGTCGGGGACGACGCCGACGCCGTTGAGAAGGCTGTTGGTCACGGGGCCGAGGTTGACGTGCGTCGTCACCGCCATCGATGAGCCGTCGCCGAGGTCGCCGATGTCGGTGTAACCGACGCAGCCGTTCGACTTCGCGCCGATCACGTACGGCGACGCCGTACTCCTGCAGCGCCGCCGCGAACGCCTCGGCGACGGAGCCGGTGCCATTGTTGGTGAGCAGGACGATCGGCCGCACGACGGGCATCGTGTCACCGCTCGCGCGCGTCTCGTCGATCTTGCCGTCGCGGTTGCGGGTGCGCGTCGTGACGCCGTCCTTGACGAAGAGGCTGATCGCGTCGCCGTCGAACTGGCCGCCGGGGTCGTCGCGAAGGTCAATGATCCACTTCGTCACGCCCTGCGCATCGAACGACGTCAGTGCGTCGCGCAGCGGACCGTGGATGCCCGTCAGGACGAAGTTCCGCACGCGCACGTAGCCGATGCCGTTGCCGAGCACGCGCGGCTCGACGTTCTGCGGGATGACGCGCGCACGGACGATCGCCAGCTCGATCGGCGCTGACTCGCCGGGACGGCGGAGCTGGAGCCGCACGGTCGTGCCCTCCGTACCGTTGATCAGCTCGAACGCGGACGCCGGGCCGAGATTCGACGCGTCGGCGTCGTCGATCTGGACGATCCGGTCGCCGATGCGCACACCCGCATGGTCGGCGGGGCCGCCGGCGATGACGCCGGTGACGAGCGGCGGCGGCCCGCCGAGCTCGACGCCGATGCCAACGGAGCCCTGGCCCTCGCGCGTCTCGATCAACGTGTCACTGGCGACGGGGCTGAGGAAGAACGTGTGGCAGTCGTGCAGGCTCTGCGCCATCGTGCGCAGCGCGGCGTAGCGCAGCTTCGTCGCGTCGCCCTTCGCAGCGAGCGGCACGTAGGCATCGCGGAAGGCCGCAAAGTCGGCCGTCGCGGTCGCCTGTGAACGCCGGCCGCGCCGGCACGGCGATGCCCTCGGCGGCGGCCTCGGCTGCCGCGCCCGCCCAGGCCTCGGCGAGCACGTCGTTCGGCGTCAGCGGGTCGATGTACTCGTCGAGGAGCCGGTCGTACGCCGTCTTGATGATGGCGATGCCGCCGTCCTTCAGCAGGACGGCCACATCCGGCGTGGGCGTCGCCGTGGGGCCGGCGGGCGTGGCCGTGGCCGGGATGGGCGTGACGGTCGCCGTCTCGGTCGACCGCGCCGGCGTGGACGTGCATGCGCTCGCACCGAGGAGGAGCGCGATAATGACGGCGAGCAGGAAGGCGGGGGCGGCGCGCGCCCTCGGCGTGTGGTTCATGTTCGATGCCCGGCGTGGTGTGACTGCGACAGTGTAGCGGGTCGGGGCATCAACCACGGGCGGCGGGATGGCCGCCACGGCGATCGAGGCCGCGGCGTACCCACGCCTCGCGGTCGCGGATGTCGCGGTCGAAGAGCAGGCGATTGCGCCACACGCCGGCGACTTGCGGGCCCGGCGGGCCGTTCGCGAGCAGCCGCTTCGCCGCCACGAGCGCGGCCATCGCGACGCAGCCGCCGACGACGCTCGCAGGCTCTCCGCCCGCATACGCGGCCACGGGCGCCACAACCAGGCCGATGCCGACGCCGAGCGGGCTCAGCCCGAAAGGAACGCTCGCCACCGCCACGACGATGAACGCCGGCAACGCATCGAGCGTCGCCAGCCCGAGCATGAAGCCGATCGCGGGACCGACACCGCGGCCGCCCTTGAATCGCAGCCACGGGTTCCAGTCGTGCGCGGCGATCGCGGCGAGGCCGCAGATCACCTGCACGCCGGTCGACTCGCCGGCAAGCTTTGCCAGTTCAATGCCTGCGAGCCCCTGTCCGATCTGCGCGAGCCCCACCGGCACGACGAGCGCCTTAGAGACGCTCTGCCATACGTTCGATGCGCCGAGGTTGCCGCTGCCGAGGTCGCGCAGATCGACGCCGCCGCGCAGGCGGGCGGCCAGCCACGCCACTGGCACCGAGCCGATCGCGTAGGACGCGAGCATCACCGCGACGGTCGAGAGCATCAGGCGGACGACGTCCGGTCGGGCGCGACGGCGTCGCGCTCGGGGCTGCGGAGCAACCACAGACCGCGCGCGTGGTCGAGGCCATGCTCGATCATGTGCTCGATGCCGCGGCGCGCGGCTTCTTCGAGCCCCTGGTCGTGCTCGGCAAGGTGCACCAGGACCTCGGCCGGCGACCACTCGCCATCCGGCGACCGCACGAGATGGTCGTCGTCGAGGTCGCCCAGCGCCGACTCCAGCGCTTCGTAGACAGCGCGGAAGGCACGGCGATGAGCGTCGCCGGCGTGGAAGTGCGCCATGAGCCGCTCGTGCGAGCGGCGTACGTCATCGAGCAGTCGCTTGGCCTCAGGGCTGAGGTACATCATCGCCTCGGTGCGGCTAGCCGGCGCGCGGTGTGCGCTCGCGGGCGGCGGTTTCGATCAGGGCGATGGCGCCCGCCTGCGAGATGCGCCCGGAGTGGATCATGACGTTGTAGAGGCAGGGGTTCTCCGGCTCGACCTTGAAGAAGCGGCGATGGAACGCCTGGCGGTTGTGATCGCTCTGCTTGATGCGACGCTCGGCGTCCTGCTCACTGAGGCCGTCGCGCGTCATCAGCGCCTCGACGCGCTGCTGGCGGCCGGCGACGATGCAGACGTGCATTGCTTCCGGATGGTGCTGGAGGATCGCCTGGCCGCCGCGGCCGAGGATGACGACGTTGCCGCGCGCCGCGATGCCGGTGATGACGGCCGTCAGCGTGCGCAGGTAGCTCTCGTCGTCGAGTTGGCCGCGCGGCGCGTCCGATGGCAGCTCCGCCGCCTCGCCGTAGGTCCGGCCAAGCACCATCTCCAGCCCGCCGCCGGTGATCGGGTCCGTCGCGCCGGCGGCGGCCGAGCGCTCCATCATCGTGCGCAGCACCGAGCCGATGCGCTCGCCGATGCTGCTCGGACGCTCGTCGCGGCTCTCGACGACCGACACGCTGACGCCGAGCCGGCGCGCCGCTTCGACGAGTATCTCCTGATCGACGTAGTCGAGCTTGAGGGCGGTGGACGTCGCCTGCGCGATCTCCCTCGCGCCGCTCGCGAGACCGCCGGAGATGGTGATGACAGGCATGTCGCGCCTCCATGGCCGGATGGTCGCGCGGAACGGGACGTCCGTCCAATTGTATGCCCGCGCGCAGGCGCACGCACGGCATCAAATGCCGAGGCGGCGAAAAAACAGGCGCGCCCGCTGGTGCGGGCGCTCGTTGGTGGTTGGAACGGAAGGTGTCAGGCGGGCGCGACGGCGAGGCGTTCGCCGCGGTTCAGCGGGATGCTCGCATCGACGTCGTGCGGGTACTCGAGGCCGCGTTCGAGCTTGTGCACGCGCGTACTCGCGAGTCCGAAGGCGTCGATGATGCGGTCAATCGCCGGGATCTCATCGAAGCCCTTGCAGGAGAAGATGTCGACCCACACCTGCTGGTGCTCGGGAAAGGTGTGGATGGCAATGTGGCTTTCGGCGATGAGGACGAAGCCCGACACGCCCCAGTCGTCCGGCTTCTCGCCCCGGTACTCAAAGACGTGCGGCTCCGAGATCTTGGTCATTCCGATTTCGTCCGGATAGCGGTCGAGCAGGTTGCGGACCAGCTCCACACTGGAGAGCTGCGCGGGGTTTCCGCCGAACCCATCGATCGTTACGTGCATTCTCGTGTCCTTTCCCCGCGACCTCGCGGACGGAATGCCCGGGACGAAACCCGGGCCGCTAGGTGAAGCCCGTCTGTTTATCGACTTCCATATGCCTTGACAACGCAAAAGGCCCCCAGCGGAACCCGCTCGTCGCGGACGCCGCCAGTCAGGCCCCGGGTCAACTCTCCTTTAGAGCGCTGTAGCCAGACAGCTGTTTACGCGGTCCCCTGGACACGCAGGCAGCATGGTATCAGCGTCCATCCCGCTTCGCAATGCGTTCCGGGCAGCAATTCGAGGCGAGGGGCGCGCAGCGGCACGGACGTCGCCAGAATCCGGTGCCGACGTACCATAACGGCTCAATCGACGGGCGAGTCAGCCGGGCTCGCGCTACGCTTCCCCGGGCACACACCGTGCGAATGGAGGCGCCCTGGAGCTGTCGATCGAGGCGGCGTCGGACGACACGGGCGTCGCGCTGTCCGTGGGCGGCGTCGCCGCGCTCACCGCGACGTGGCACACCGAGCGCAACCACTCGGTCGAGCTGCTGCCGAACATCGAGCGCATGTTGGGCGAGGCGGGGCGAACGAAGCGCGACGTCGAGGCCGTGTTCGTCGACATCGGCCCGGGCGGGTACGCCGGGCTGCGCGTGGGCGTGAGCATCGCGAAGGCGCTGGCGCATGGGCTTGGCGTACCGATCGCCGGCATCGGGCGGCTGGAACTGGACGCGCACGGCGTTGCGGTCAAGGCTGCCACCCGGCGCATCGTCGCCGTGCACGCGGCGGGTCGCGGCGAGGCCGCGTGGGCGCTGTACCGCGACGCCCCCTGGCAGGAAGAGTCAGCGCCGATCATCAGCCGGCGGGATGTTCTGTACGCCGCCATCCGCGCCGACGACGCTGTCACAGGTGACATCGACGCAGAGTTGGCCGACGTCACCCAGCGCGCGGGCGCAGTCGCGCTCACGCCGCACCGCCATCGAGTCGTCGAGCTGGCCGAGTTGGGGAACGCGCGCCTCGCGGCGGGTCGCGCAGACGACGCGACGACGCTGGTGCCGCTGTACCTGCGGGCGCCGGCGATCGGGCCGCAGACGCGTGGAGACTAGAGGCAGGAAGCGGGAAGCGAGAGGACGCGAATGTTCTCGCTTCGCGCTTCTCGCCTCTGATTTCCGACGTCTGCTATCCTGCCGCGGACGTCGCGCTCTGCGACACACGAAGGAGACCGAACTTGGAGCGGACGCTGGTACTGATCAAGCCCGACGCGATGCAGCGCGGCCTCGCCGGAGAGGTGATCTCGCGGCTGGAGCGGCGCGGCCTCAAGATCGTCGCCATGCGGCTGATGAAGGTGACGCCTGCGCTCGCGAAGAAGCACTACGCCGAACACAAGGGCAAGCCGTTCTTCGACGGGCTCATCGAGTACATCACGGCGTCGCCGATCATCGCTGCGGTGTTCGAGGGGAGCAACGCGATCAAGGCGACGCGCCAGACGATGGGAGCAACGAACCCCGTGGAGGCGGCGACGGGCAGCATCCGTGCCGACTTCGGCCTCGACAAGGGGCGCAACCTGACGCACGCGTCTGACTCGCCGGCCAGCGCGAAGCGCGAGATCGCGCTCTTCTTCGGCGACATGCCGCCGATCGCGTGGAAGCGCGACACGGACACCTGGCTGTTCGAGTAGGCTCGGCGCTGGTCATGGCAGCTAACAACGGGACGCAGCCGCCCCCGGCTGCGCGCCCGCCGAAGACCGACCAACGGTGACCTCATGACCGGCGACCCTCGACCGCCCTGGCTGTTCGACGAGTACCGCGGCCACCGCTGGCTCGATGGTGCGGAGGTGGCGGCGTACGAGGAGATCAGCCGGCCGGACCCAGCGGCCGAACGCGAGCTGCTGCGCGGGCTCGGACTTTCGAGCGAACACAGCCTCATCGATTTCGGCGCCGGAACGGGTGTGCGAGCGCTCGCGGCAGCGGGGTTGTGCCGGCGGGTGATCGCGGTCGATCCATCGGCGGCAATGCTCGACTACATGCGGGTGAAGGCGGAGCGTCTCGGCGTCCGCAATGTCGAGTACGTGCAGCGCGGCTTTCTGACGTACGAGCACCACGGCGACTTCGCCGACTTCGCCATCACCAGGCACGCTCTCCATCACCTGCCGGACTTCTGGAAGGTCGAGGCGCTGCGCCGCGTGTACGATGCGCTCAAGCCGGGCGGCGTCTTCTTCGCGCAGGAACTGGTGTATTCGTTCGAGCCGGAGGACGCTGCCGCCGCGATCTCGCGATGGATCGACAACGTCGGCAAGGACGATGGCACCGGCTTTCCGCGCAGATTCTTTGAGGAACACGTGCGGGAGAAGTACAGCACGTATTCGTGGCTGTTCGAGGCGATGCTGCGGAAGGCCGGCTTCGAGATTCGCCAGACGTCATACCGCGACACGGGGACGTACGCGACGTACACGTGCGTCAAGCCTTAACGCGGCATCGTTTATCGACGGTCAGAGCGTCAGCTTCATGCCGATGTGGCCGGGGACGAACCCGAGGCGCTCGTAGAAGCGATGCGCGGCCGTCCGGCGCTTGTTGCTGGTGAGCTGGACGCGCGAGCAGCCGCGCTCGCGCGCGTTCTCGACCGCCCAGCGCATCATCGCGCCGCCGATGCCCTTGCCGCGGAACGGCTCGTCGACGACGACGGACTCGATCTCGGCGACGAGCTCCGCCTCGCGCTCAAGGTGGCGGATGAGTGTGACCTGGAACGTGCCGACGACGTGGCCGTCCATCTCGGCGACGATGATGTCGTTATCGGGATCGGCCTCGATCTCGGCCAACGCGACGTAGTAGCGCTGCGGCAGCGGCGGGCCGAGGTCCTCGCGCTGTTCGCCATCGAGCGACTCCTGCTGCAGCAACTCGACGACGCGCGGCAGGTCGTGCCTGTTCGCGCGCCGCATCACCGGCTGCGGCACGATCCGCTCGGTCACCGTCCACGATGGCATGCGACGATTGTATCAGCGGGCGAGCAGTGTGCGATCGATCCGTGAGAACCGGCAACGCGCGGGCTGGAAAGCCCGCGCTACAGCGTTAGACGAAAGCGTGACGGCTACCGCCGCTTGGGCTTCTGCTTGATGGGGATCGGCTTCCGGGCCGAAGTTTTCTTGCCGGCAGGTTGCGGCGGCCCGACCTGCTTGCCGCGCGCCTTCGGCACCTTGCCGGACGCGTCCATGCCGGCGAGCGGCGGCTGCTTCGGCTCCGGCTCCTTCGGCCCGCCGTTGCCCGGCGCGCCCATCTCGATCGTCGCCAGCGACGCGACGCAATCGCCCGGCGCGACGTTGATCACCGACACGCCCTGCGCGGAGCGTCCCGTCATGCGGATGCTGTCCATGCGCGTGCGGATGACGATGCCGTCCTGGCTGATGACGATCAACTCCATCGTGGCGTTGACGGTGCGCGAGGCGACGACCGTGCCGGTCTTCTTCGTGATCTCGTAGTTGCGAATGCCCTGGCCGCCGCGGTGGTGCGCCGAATACTCCTCGAACGGCGTCCGCTTGCCGTAGCCGTTCTCGGTAATGCTGAAGAGCTCGTGACCTGGCGTCACGACTTCGAGCGAGACGACCTTGCCGCCCTTCGCCAGCTTGATGCCGCGGACGCCTCCCGACGTCCTCGACGCCGACCGCAGTTCGCTGACGGCGAAGCGAATCGCCTGCCCGTTCGATGTGATCATCACGATCTCGTCGTCGTCGTGGCAAAGCTTGGCGGCGATGAACTCGTCGTCCTTCTCCAGATCCATGGCGATCTTGCCGTTCCGGCGCACTTCCTTGAAGTCGGCCAGCGGCGTCTTCTTGACCTCGCCGCTCGCCGTCGCCATCACCATGAAGTCCTTGTCGTAATCGCGGATCGTGACGAGCGCCGTCACCTGCTCGCCGGGATCCGCATCGATCACGTTGACGAGCGGGATGCCCTTCGCCTGGCGCTTGGCGTCCGGCAGGTCGAAGGCGCGCGACTGGAACACGCGGCCGCGCTCGGTGAAGAAGAGCACGTTGTCGTGCGTATCGCAGACGATGAGCCTGCGCACGGCGTCCTCCTCGCGCGTCACCATGCCGGTGATGCCCTTACCGCCGCGCCGCTGCAGCCGGTACGTCTCGAGCGGCAGCCGCTTCACGTAGCCGCGGTTCGACAGCGTGACGACGATCTCCTGGTGCGCGATCAGGTCTTCCTCGGCGATGTCCTCAGCGCCGGAGTCGACGATCTGCGTCTTGCGCTCGTCGCCGAACTCCTTCTTGATCTCGACCATGTCGTCGCGGATCAGGTAGTCGATCTTGCGCGGGTTCTTGAGCAGGTCTTCGAGGTAGTTGATGCGCTTAATGAGCTCGCGGAACTCATCCTCGATCTTCGCGCGCTCGAGCTTCGCGAGCCGGCGCAGCTGCAGGTCCAGCACGGCCTGCGCCTGCTTCTCGCTCATCTTCCACGGCTTCGCCATCAGCTTGTCGCGGGCGTCTTCGGCCGATTCGGCGGCGCGGATCGTCTGGATGATCTTGTCCAGGTCCTTCAGCGCGATCAGGTAGCCCTGCAGGATGTGCTCGCGCTCCCGCGCGCGATTCAGCTCGAACTCCGTGCGCCGGCGGATGACCACGCGTCGATGCTCGATGTAGGCCTCGAGCATCTTCTTCAGGCCCATCGTCTTCGGCTGGCCGGCGTCGAGCGACACCATGTTCACGGCGAACGACGACTGCATCGCCGTGTGCTTGTAGAGCTGGTTCAGCACGCTCGCCGCCTGGCCCTCGCGCCCCAGCTCGATGACGATGCGCATGCCGTGGCGGTCCGACTCGTCCCGGAGATCGCTGATGCCGACGATCTTCCGGTCCTTCACCAGGTCGGCGATCTTCTCGACCAGCGTCGCCTTGTTCACCTGGTACGGCAGCTCCGAGACGATGATCATCTCGCGGTTGCCCTTCGCCATCTGTTCGATGCGGGCGCGCGCCTGCATGATGATGCGGCCGCGACCGTCGGCGTATGCCTCCTTGATGGCGTCGCGCATGACGTCGTGGCGCTTGCCCTCGTCGTCGAGCGCGGCGTCCTTGCGCATGCGGTAGATCAGTGCGCCGGTCGGGAAGTCCGGCCCCTTGACGATGCCGGCCAGCTCTTCCGTCGTCGTGTCCGCGTTCTCGATGAGCGCCATGACGGCGTCGCAGATCTCGTTGAGGTTATGCGGCGGGATGTTCGTCGCCATACCGACGGCGATGCCGGAGGCCCCGTTGAGCAGCAGGTTCGGGATGCGCGCCGGCAGCACCCATGGCTCCTGACGCGAGTCGTCGTATGTCGGGACCGTGTCGACGGTGTTGCTGTCGATGTCGGCCAGCAACTCTTCCGTGATCCGGGCCATCCTCGCTTCGGTGTAGCGCATGGCGGCCGGAGGGTCGCCGTCGACACTGCCGAAGTTGCCCTGGCCGTCGACGAGCGGATAGCGGAGCGAGAAGTCCTGCGCCAGGCGCGCCATGGCCTCGTACACGGGACTGTCGCCGTGCGGGTGGTACTTCCCCAGCACCTCGCCGACGATGGCGGCGCTCTTGCGATAGGCCGAACCCGGCCGCAGGTTCATCTCGTTCATCGCGAAGAGGATGCGGCGCTGCACCGGCTTCAGGCCGTCGCGGACGTCGGGAAGCGCGCGCGCCACGATCACGCTCATCGCGTAGTCGAGGTACGACGAGCGCATCTCGTCTTCGATGCCCCTGTTGCGGATATTGCCGAAGCCGGAGTCCTGGGTCATGCAGCCGTTCTCAAGCCGCGCGTAGATTCAGCGCGGGGCGTCATCCTGATAACCCAGTTTACCAGTTCCCTGCTCGAACGGGCCACTTCCGGGAGGCGGACGGGAGGGGCAGATTACGCAGAGGAATGAACGCGGGGGAACAAGGATGAGGCGGATTTCACCGATGGGTCCGAGATGGCCGCTCAGCTCGGCGTAAACGGCTTTGGCCTCGGCCTTCGGTTCCTGAGCCCGGTGAAGGCTGACCTGCACCAGTTCGCGCAATCCGCGAAATCCCTGTTCCCTTCATCCGCCGGATGTGCCAGAGGGGAGCATTTCGGGGATGCGCTTGGCGCGGACGACGAGACGCTTGTCGTACTGGTGCGTGGCCGAGTTGAAGGTGCCACTGCAGGTGATGAGCGTGACCTCCTGGTCCGGCGTCGGGCCGACAATCTGGTCGACCGGCGCCGTCGACGAGTCGTACTGCCACAGCGAGTCGACGGCGTACTTGTAGACGGTGCCGTCGGCGAGTTGCACCTGCACGAGGTCGCCTGCCACAAGGTCCTTGAGGTTCCAGAACACCGCCTTACCGACGTGGATGTAGTCGACGTGGCCCGCGAACACGGCGTTGCCCGGCGAGCCGGGGTGGGCGCTGAAGTTGTACCAGACGGTGTCGTAGGCGTTGTCCGGCGACTGCATCACGCCCTGCTCGTCGACGCCCTTCACGACGACCGGCGCGTCGATCTTGGCGTTATCGATGATCAGCCGGGTGATCGGAGAGTTCGAACCGGGCGGGAACTGGTCGGCCGGGGTCGGCGTCGGGCCGGGCGTCGGCGTGCGGATGGGGTCGCCGAAGCCGGCGATGGTCTCGAGGCTGCTGTTGCCGCCATCGCCGCCGAGGATGACGCCGAACGCGATGAGCATGAGGACGATGGCGCCGGCCATCATGCCGACGCCGGCGATCATCAGCGTCAGCGAGATCCTATTCCGGTTCACGCGCCTGTCGCTCCGTCCTCCGCCGCCTCATCCGCCACGTCGCGCACCACCTACACGCGGTGTCCGCGCACGATGAACCGGTTGCTGTACTCATGCCCGCTGAACGTGCCGATGCAGGTCACGAGCGTGATCGAATCGCCGCCGGTCTTGCCGACGTATTGCGTGAAGTCAGCAGCCGGGGTCGGCCCACTGGCTCCAATCGACGACGTAGTTGACGGGGCCGTTGTTCGTGTTGACGGTGATCTGGGCGCCGGCGCCGAGGTCGCGCAGACTCCAGAACACGGCGGGGCCGACGTGGATGTAGTCGACGTGTCCCGCGAACACGGCGTTAGCGCCTGACTGGCCCGGGAAGCCGCCAAGCGACGGCCAGTCTTGCGAGAAGTCGTACCAGACGACGTCCCAGGCGCCACTGGGGTTGCCCATCTGCCCGTTCGTGCCGACCGTGCGGCCGTAGACGGGAGCGTTGACGCCGATGGAGGGGATGACGAGCGACATACCCGTGCCTGTCGCCGCTCCTGGACCGGTTCCCGTGTTCGCCGGGGCACGCCCCCCGCCGGAGCCAGAACTGGTACCGGGCGGCGGCGCCGTGTTCTGCAGGCCCGCGCTCGCCGGCGTTTCCGTCGGAGGCGGGATTGGAGTTGATGTCGACGTCGGCGCGGGCGTGTCACTCGGCACCTCGGTCGGGGCGACGACCTGCTGGTTCGAGGCCTCGCCGCCACCGCTCGACATCGCGAACCCGATGCCGACCGCGAGCAGCGCGATCACGACGATGGGCACGCCGACGAGCAGCGCCCGCTTGACGGTGCTGGCCTCGCGCCACAGGGCCTTGATGGTGTCGCTCATCGTGTCCTCTCCCCTTCCATGGTCGGCAGCGCCATGTCGCGCCGGCTATCCGGTGGAACGCCTAGACCCGCCGTCCCCAGGCGATCTGGCGGTTGTTGTAATGTCCTGCCTCGAACACGCCGGTGCAGGTGATGAGGGTCACCGATTCATCGGCCGTGGCGGAGACGATGCCGCTCCAGTCGGCTTCGTTGGGGTCGAGCACCTTGTTGAACTCGATCTTATAGTTGTACTCGGTGCCGTCGGTCATGCGGATCGTCACGATGTCGCCGGGCGCGAGCTCGTGCAATCGCCAGAACACCGCGGGGCCGTGACGGATGTAGTCGACGTGGCCCGCGATGACGATGTTGCCGCCCTTGCCCGGCAGCCCGCCAAGGTCCGGGAACTGCGAGAAGTCGTAATAGGCGACGTCGTCCCAGCTGTTGGGGTTCGGCATCTGGCCGTCGGGCGGGACGGCCTTGTAGGAGAACGGCGCATCGATCTCGAGGTTCGGGATAAGCAGCCGCGATCCGTTGAAGTCACCGCGCCCCGGCACGCCCGTGCCGCGGCCGGCCAGGTCCTCGTTGGTCAGCATGTCGCCGGGGCTGAAGGCGATGGGTGTCTTTAGGCCGATGTTCACGCCGGGCGTCGGCGTGGCGGCCGCCGTCGCACTGCCCTCGGCCGTGGGCGTGCCGGACGTCTTCGCCTTGCCGCCGCTGCACGCCGCCAGCAGCGCAGCTGCCGCGATCGCGGCAACGACCGGCGCGATGCGCATCATCGCGCGCATCCGCGTGCCGCTCGTGTTCAGGAATCCCGTCGCGTACTTGTTTCGATCCATCGCCGCCCTCAACCTCACCTCGGCAAGCCGGGCCTCCGCACGACACAACATATTGCCACATTTGCGCCGTGCGAGCCCCGCCGGATGCCTGTAACTCGGGTTTCGAGACTGTTGCGTCCCGGGATGACACGCGCAAACCACGCACGCCCGGCCATTCCGCTTGAATGACAGGGGCCCTCGCTTGCGCGAGGGCCCCTGATCAAGGACCTGTGTCCTGAGCGGTTACTTGCCAGTGCGGCGGGTCACCATGCCGCCACCGACGAGAACCAGCGAGCCGAGAACCAGCGCGACGAGCGTCCACATCGGGAAGCCAGCCGAGTCGTCCTGGCCCAGGAAACCGCCGGTACCGGTGTTCGGACCGACGATGGTGCCACCGCCGCCCGCGGTCGGCGAAGCAGCCGGAGCCACGGTCGGAATCGGCAGCGAGCAGTCGACGCGGATCGACGCCTGGGCGTCGCCCGAGGTCACGATGACGGTCACACCAGCGGTCGCGCCGGAGAGCGGCGTGATCGTGCTGGAGGCCTCACCGGCCTTCGACTTCACGTTGATCGGGTTGGCGGTGCCAAGCGCGACCACGCTGAAGTTGACGCTGGTGTTGTCGACGACGTTGTTGCCAGCGGAGTCGGTCACCTTCGCCGTCACGGTCGAGGTGGCCGTGCCGTCGCAGGCGATCGTCGCCGGCGAAGCCGTCAGGGCGATGCTGGCCGGAACGCCGGTCACGGTGATGTCGGCGGTGCGGGCGACCGCAGCGGCGGCGCCCATGCCAGTACCCTCGTTGGTCGTCGTGGTGGCCGTCAGAGTGGCCGAACCGGCGGCGATGCCGCAGATAACGTCGAAGCCAGCGATGGTCGTGCCATCCGGCAGGAGCATCGAGGTGGCGGTGAAGGATGTGCCGCCGGCGTCGTCGCCGGTGCCGACGTCCATGGTCGAGGACGAGCTGGTCTTGAACGTCGGCGCGTAGCCGACCAGCGCGTTACCGTCGATGTCGCTGTAGGTAGCGACCGCGCCGGCGCGCGTCGGAGCCGTGATCGAACTGGTCGGGCCACAGGCGCCGGACGCGTTCGCTTCCTGGATCGTGTCCTTGGTGACGGTGAGCTGAATGTCGTGGGCCGTGCCAACGAGCTTCAGCGTCTCGGACTCGACCGCAACGGTGTCCTGGAGCGCCGTGGCGGTGACGTCGCCGGCGAACGTGCCGACGCCGGTCACCTGCCACACGACGAACTGGCCGGACGTACCTACAGTCGCGGGTGTTGACAGGTCCGTGCCATTGCAGGTCGCGGCTGAGCCCGTCACGGTGGCGCAGACCAGGCCGCGGCCGTTAAGAGACATGCCCGAGTTCGAGCCATCGGTCTTGACGACGATGAACACGTCACCCGCGTTCGCCATGTCCGGGCCGATCTGGCCCGCACTCGCGGTGGCCCAGTCGTCGAGCTGGGCAACGTCCGCGTCCGTCAACGCGGCGAAGTTGACCGCGCCGGCGTTCAGGTATTGCGAGACGTTCTGGTTGACGACCCAGATCTTGGCCGGGTTCGCGTACGTGGTCGAGGCGTGGAGGCCTCCGAACCCAATGACGGCAACGGCCAGAGCCGCTACCGCTAGAATCAACTTCTTCAAGTCTTGTTCCTCCTGGTTGGTACGCAGTCTTTCCTCAAGTCCTGCGTCAGCGGCCGATGCTGTTTCTCTTTCTTTGGCTCACGCCCTCCGGCGGATGCTTCCTCAGGCGAGCTCGTCGTCCTCGGCCGAGTTATGGC
Source organism: uncultured Chloroflexia bacterium (assembly GCA_963840385.1). GTDB lineage: Bacteria > Chloroflexota > Dehalococcoidia > DSTF01 > JACRBR01 > CAYJMJ01. Next base: position 374,605 of record CAWIYS010000009.1, read on the forward strand.
GACGCGCTGGACCTGGATTCCGTTCCCGCCGGTTGGCCTCCTGCCCTCCTTTCCTCCTCCATTTGCGGGGCGACTACACCGCTTCCCTGCGGGATTCGTCTGGGAGCGCCTCGTACGGGCGCCATGCCGTATAACGCCCGCGGCGGGGAGAAGGTTAACCGCCGATCGGCGATTTGCACGTCAGGGATTTCCCGCATATCTCGCGGCAAGCTGGCCGAAGCCTGTCTCCAGCCTGAGATATCCGCACGAATGTTCGGTTCCAACACGCGATCCTGCCCCGTGCCCGCCGGCACGGCAGAGACGCGCAAGCCGGTCTGGGAGGCATAATCAGGGGTATACGGCCAGGTGGGACCCGAATGCAGGGTCGGCGCCGGTCTGCTGCATCGTCTGGGCGACCGCCTCCCGCAGGTCCAGCTGAGCCGAGAACAGGTTCTTCAGCAGCGCCTCCGCGGCGGCATCGGTGTGTTCCGCCGTCACGGAGCCGTCCCAGCTGACGAAGTCCTTCGCCCCACGCGCCACGAAGGCCTTCGCCAGGTCGTCCGTCTTGAGCCCGGAGCAACCCATCAGCACGATGGTGGCGCCGTGCAGGTTGCCCTTCATCGAGGACGAAATGAACGCCGGCATGACGCCGAAGAAGCTGTCCTTGATCGGCCGGTCGATGTACGAGTCCACCATCAGGCGGTTGGCGCGCTGGTCGTCGACGTAACGGTCTCGGCTGTATTTCTCGCTCGTGAAGAGGCCGCTGGACTCGGTGAACTCGCCCGTGAACTTGCCGGTCGCCGGGTCTAGCTTGCCGACGCTCTCCGAGGCGTGGCTCCGCAGCAGGATGAACTGGTAGTCGCGTTTCGGCAGGTTGCGGTAGAAGTCGACGGTGACCGACGCCGACTTGTAGTACTCGACGGTGTAGCCGGCGGCCTGCAACTCGCGCGTCGCCGCCGTCACGAACTCGGGATTGGGGTCTGTGAGCGCAAGCTGGTCGACAATAGCGGCGCGCGGCGGTCCGGGCTTCGAGCCCGACGACGACCACGCCAGGATGGCGACCGCGGCCACGATGCCGGCGACGGCCAAACCCAGCACCGCGGCCAGCACCCAGACTCGCCTCGATTCCAGCGCGAACCGCGCGTTGGAAGGGCGTTGCTGGCCGTCTCGTCGTCCATTCATCGAGAGGTCCCGGCGCCGATGGCGCCCTCCTGGCGTAAGGCGCTGCCGGCCGGTCCTGGCGGCGGCGCGGTGTCGAGACGGGCGGGGATTGGCCGATTATAGGCGCGCTTCCGCCGCCTCGGCAACGGGCGCCGCGCCCGCGCGGCCGACGCACCTCCACGCCAAACGCTGTAGAATCGACGCGATGCGGAGCGTATCGCGCCTCGCCCTCGGCTACGCGGCCGCCGTCGTGCTCACGACGGCCTGCTCCGGCGGCTCATCGCCGCCTCCGGGCGCCGGAACGACGTCCACGACCGCCCAGGCGCCGCAAACGCCGGCGACGCCGGCACCCCGCCCCACGGGCGTCCCGGACGACGCCACGTACGTCGAGCTCGACCAATCGTTCGGCGGCGGCGCGACGGCGCCGGCCGAGGGGACGCCGCCACAGCTGTCGGCTCTCAGCTGCAAAGACGACGTCCTAACCATCGTCTTGCCCGGGGTCGTGGAGTTGTACGCCGCGCTACCGTGCGACCGCGCCGCCTCGCAGACGGTCGCCGATCTCTTCATCGGCCGTCCCGTCACCGTCCGCGTCATCGTGGCCGAGGCCGAGAAGCTGCGGCTCGAGTCGCCCTCGGCCGGCACGCTGGAGTTCACAATCGCCGGTGCCTGGGCCAAAGAATAGGCGGCGCGGGCGTGCCGCGGCGGCCCTCAGGTCGGGTAAGGAGAAGGCCCCTCGATCGAGGGGCCTTCCTGTTGCCTGTCTCAGCCGACGGCTAATCGCCCATCAGTCGTCGTGGCCGTTGCGGCGATGGTTGTCGTCCCGATGCGACACTGGCGTCTTCGTCGGGGGCGCCGGAGTATTGGTCGCGTCGTGGTGGTCATCGCCGTGGTGGTCATCGCCACCGTGGTGGTCATCGCCACCGTGGCCATGTCCGCACGTGGGCGCGTTCGCCACTTGCAGCAGGTCGAGCGCATCGATGACGCCGTCGCCGTTGACGTCGTACTTCGCCTTGTACTTCTTCTGGCCTTCAGTCGCCCCGAAGCGCTTCAAGATGCCGATGGCGAGATCGACCTTCTTGCCGAAGGTCAGACACTGGGCCGGCGTCGGCGTCGACGTGACGGTCGGCGTGTTCGTCGGCACGCCTGCCGGCGTGTTCGTCGACGTCGGAACAGCCGTGTTGGTCGATGTCGGGACGACCGGCGTGTTCGTCGGCGTGTTCGTCGGCGTCACCGGCGTGTTCGTCGACGTCGGCACAGCCGTGTTGGTCGACGTCGGGACGACCGGCGTGTTCGTCGGCGTGTTCGTCGGGGTCACCGGCGTGTTCGTCGAAGTCGGCACAGCAGTGAACGTCGAGGTCGGCGCCACCGGCGTGTTCGTCGGGGTGTTTGTCGGCGTCACCGGCGTGTTTGTCGACGTTGGCACAGAGGTGAACGTCGAGGTCGGCGCGACCGGCGTGTTGGTCGGCGTGTTCGTCGCCACCGGCGTGTTCGTCGGCGTGTTTGTCGGCGTCACCGGCGTGTTCGTCGGCGTGTTTGTCGGCGTCACCGGCGTGTTCGTCGATGTAGGCACAGTGGTGAACGTCGAGGTCGGTGCCACCGGTGTGTTGGTCGGCGTGTTCGTTGGCACCGGCGTGTTGGTCACCGTCGGTGTGAACGTGCTCGTCGGTGGTACCGGCGTATTCGTGCGCGTCGGCGTCGCCGTGAACGTCGGCGTGTTGGTGCGCGTGGCCGTCGCAGTCGCGGTGTTCGTCGCCGTGGCGGCGGCGCCAGTGCCACACGTGACGGAGCCATCGATCAGCGTCATGGTGAAGGGGACGCCGTTTCCGTCAAACAGCGCGCTGATGTCCAGGAAGTGGATCGCCGACACGCCGTTGGCGAGGCATGTGAACGAAATCGTCTCCAACGCGGCGGACGTCGACGTATTTGCCTGGAACGCACAGGCCATCGAAATGCTGCCGGCCGGCGGCGGTTCCGGGTTGCCCCAGGTCCCCGCCGGACATGTCACAGGCGCAATGGTGTTCACCTGCAGGACGGCCGAGTCGTATGTCAGGTCCTCCTCGTAGCCGCCCCAGTTCAACGTGGCCGGGCCGAAGGAGACCGCTGACAGGTTCGTCGTGACGGTGAACGGCGTCGACAGCGGGTGGGCGCCGTCGCCGCTCATCGAAAACGTCGCCGTGCCAGGATCGGTGGCGGCCGCCTGCGCGCCCTGAAGGCCGACGCGCACCGCAAGTCCGATTGACACCACGCCGAGGCCGACAACAAAGAGCGCTGTGATGCCACGGCGGACGCCTATCTGCCTGCCGGCCCGGGACGTGGCACGCATGAAGGCTTCGAGGGATCGAATTCGATTCATCGTCTACTCCTGGTCTCAGGGGCGAAGGCGTTCTCTCGCGCCGAGGCGGGCGGCGCGTTGCCCAATCCTAAGCCCGACTATCGCGGATTGTCAACGACCGTAGCCCCGGTTGGGTGTCAAATTCGAATCTAAGATCAACGATCACGTTGACGGCCGCGCGAACTTACGCTGATTTAACACTCTTGGCTCATGTTCCTGGCAGGAGCCAGGGACGGTGAGGCCCGGCGCGATGCTGCCGAACTCGTCGCCCACCCAGCGGCGGAACAGCGCGTCCTTGCGGCGGTGAATGGACGATCTGTCCATGCCACTCCGGCAAGGAAGACAGGTGACCACCGCCCCAACCTATGCATCGACGCCTGGGCCGAGTTCCGAAGACGCGACTCTTCGACGATCGGCCGACGGCTCGGGCGCTACTTGCGGGTGAGATTCGTGTTCGCAGCCTCCCGCCTCGCCGCCCGGCACGATGCCTTGCAAGCTCGGAGCACGACGATGTGATGACGATGATGATCCCGAAGAGCCGTCGGTATCGAAGACCGGCGCGTCTGTACGTCATACGGAAGGCCGGGCCGAGGTACGACCAGAACCTCGAAGGCAACGCTGTGCGAGATTGACGCCGGAACGAGCGCAGCGTCACTGGCGCAGGCGTCAGGCGGTCACCGTGGCGAGCCTACCATCGATCGCAGCGGCGATGCGCATCACATCGACCGTCGGCGGCGCGATCCCGTAAGAGGCGCCAACGACCACGACGAACGTCTTTCCGCGCATCCACGCGAGCGCGGTACCGGTCACCTCGTGCTGCGTCAGGTTGCCGTTTTGCGTCGCGGTCACCGTGCCCGTGTACGAGAACGCCTTCGCGCCCGAAGGCGCGCCAGGCGCGCTCTCCGGCTTCGACGTCGCGTTCTTGGCGCCGTTGGTCAGCCCGGGGAGGTAGGTGTCTGGAACGAAGGCGGCGAGGCACGCGGCCGCATCGGCTTCGCTGCTCGCGACGACCGCAATCAGATTGACGAACTCGTTGCCATCGGGCGTGGCACTCGTCGCGAAGAAGGCGCTGCCGGGTGAGGGAAGGCCGGGGACGTCCGACGCGGCGACGAGCTTCGACAACTGTTTCTTCACGTCGAAGCCGGCGGGGTAGTCCGCGAGGTTCACCATCGCCGGCGCCAGCTTCGCTGCCGGGCTGCCGGCGGCGATCGTCGCCAACTCCGTCGCGTTGGGCGAGGGACTCGCAGCTGGCGTCGCCGAAGCCGCCAGCGTCGAGGTTGGCGCGCTCTTCTTGCTGGATCCGCACGCAACAACCGACGGCGCGGCGAGCACGATGAGCGCGAGCAGAACGGCCGTCATTTGCGGCCTCGATAGCGGCCTTGGCACGGGACCTCGCTTCGTCAATTAGAGCGCCACTGTAACGAGACTGGAGGAGTGATGCCAGTGCCGCGAACTGGTGGCACACATTTGGCACAGGCGGGAACCGTCGCGCCGACGTCCGCGCCGCCCCTAGCAGTGAAATGCGAGTTTGTACTGCGCGAACGCCGCCTGCGCTTCCGCCGCGCCGACAGTGCCATCCGCGGGACCGGTGTGGCCCGGCCCCAGCACGGTCCGGTCGTACTCCTGGCCATCCGGGACGCCATTGAGGTTGAGGTCCTGGTCATAGACGGGCTTCCCCACTCTTGCGCCCGCCTTGTAATAGGCGAACACCGCCTGCGCGTCCGCCGCGGCGACGTTGGCGTCGGCGAACACGAGCGTCGGGTCCGGCGCGGCGATGAGCGCCGGCACGGGCACGCTGTAGAAGTCCCAAGGGTTCGTGTAGTTAAGGCCGAGGAGCGGCTCCTTCGGATCGCTGCACCCGTCGCCGTCTGTGTCCATCGCCGTCACGCCGGCGAACACGTAAGCGCGGCCCTGCGCGAGCGCGCCGCCGACCGTCTCGTTCGACGCGCCGACGATGATGTCGGCCCGGCCGTCGCCGTTGACATCGCCGATCGCGGTCGAGTAGCCGAACTTCGCCATCGCTTCGCCGTTCGGCGTCGTATCGGTGCGCAGCTGCGTGCCGTCGACGCCTGAGAACGTGTACTCGCGCCCCTGGCCGGCGTTTGCGCCCACGGTCTCCCCCGGCGAGCCGGCGGCGATATCGGCCTTGCCATCGGCGTTGACGTCGCCTGCGGCCACCGAGTAGCCGAACTGCGCCGCCGCAGCCGGATTCGGTGTCGTGAGAGTGCGCAAGACCGAGCCGTCGAGGCCCGAGAATCCGTACACGGCGCCCTGGCCCGCGTTGCCGCCGACGGTCTCGCCGTCGGCGCCGACGATGATGTCCTTGTTGAGGTCGCCGTTCAGGTTGCCTACGGCCACCGAGCTGCCGAAGGCGCCAGCTGGCTGGGGCGACGCCGGCGAGGTCAGCGTGCGCAGCACGCTGCCGTCGAGGCCCGAGAACACGTACGCCCGGCCCTGACCCACGTTGCCGCCGACGGTCTCGCCCGTCGATCCGACGACGATGTCGGCCTTGCCGTCGTTGTTCACGTCGCCAGCTGCGACGGCGAGGCCGAACTTCGCGTTCGCCGCCGGGTTGGGAGTCGTCAGCGTCTGCAGCGCCGTGCCACTCGCGCCCGAGAAGACGTACGCGCGCCCCTGGCCGGCATTGCCGCCGACCGTCTCGTTCGGCGAGCCGACGATGATGTCCGCCTTGCCGTCGTTGTTCGTATCACCGGCCGCGACCGACATGCCGAAGTGCTCGCCGCTCTCCGGGTTGGGCGAGATGAGCGTGCGCGACAGCAGTCCGGTTGCGCCGGAGAACACGTACACGTGCCCGAGGCCGCTGAATGCGCCTAGGTTCTCGTTGTAGGCGCCGACGATGATGTCCAACTTGCCATCGCCGTCGGTGTCGGCCACGGCCACCGACGTGCCGAAGCGCGCGTTCGACTGCGGGTTCGGCGTCGTCAGCGTGTAGATGTTCGAGCGGTCGGCGCCCGACTGGACGAACACGCGCCCCTGACCGGAGTAGAAGCCGACGATCTCCATCGGTGCGCCGATGACGATGTCGGACTTGCCGTCGAGATTGACGTCGCCTGTCGCGACGGAGCTGCCGAAGCCGACGTTGGTCTCGGTCGAGAAGAAGCGGTTGGGCGAGGTCACCGTCAGCATCAGCCCCGTTGTCGCGCCCGAGAGCGCGTAGGCGCGCCCCTGCCCGGGGTTGCCCGCGACGGTCTCGTTGCTCGCGCCGATCACCATGTCCGGCGTGCCGTCGCCGTTGACGTCCCCCGTCGCGACGGCGATGCCGAACAGCCCGTTGGCCTGCGGCCGCGGTGTGGTGACGGTGTACATGACGCCGCCGGTGGCGCCCGAGATCACGTACGCGCGGCCCTGGCCGGCGTTACCGCCCACCGTCTCACCCTCGGCGCCGACAACGACGTCGGCGCGGCTGTCGGCGTTGAAGTCGGCGGTCGCGACCGAGACGCCGAATTGCGCGCCAGACTGCGGGTTCGGAGTCGTCAGCGTGCGCAGCACCGATCCGTCCACGCCGGAGAACACGTACGCACGGCCCTGGCCGGAGTTGCCGCCCACGGTTTCGTTCATCGAGCCAACGATCGCGTCGGCCTTGCCGTCGAAGTTCGTGTCACCGGCCGCAACGGAATAGCCGAACTGCGCACTCGCCTGGTGGTTCGGCGTCGAGTACGTCCAGAGCAGGAGACCGGTCGCCCCGGAGAACGCGTAAGCGCGGCCCTCGCTCGCGTTGGCGCCGACGGTCTCGTTGCCAGCGCCAACGATGACGTCGGCTTTGCCGTCGGCGTTCAGGTCGCCGGCGGAGACGGAGAGCCCGAACTGCGCCAGCATCTGCGGGTTTGGCGTGGTGAAGGTGCGCAGCAAGCTGCCGTCCGCGCCGGAGAACACGTACGCGCGGCCCTGGCCGCCGTTGCCGCCGACCGTCTCGTTGAACGCGCCGACGATGATGTCGGCCTTGGCGTCAGCGTTGGTATCGCCTGCCGCGACCGAGATGCCGAAGGACGCGAACGATTCGGGGTTCGGCGTCGTCAGCGTGTAGATCAGCAGGCCGGTCGCGCCGGAGAACACGTACACCTGTCCCTGGAACGCGTTGAGCCCGACCGTCTCGGCGTCGGCGCCGACGATAATGTCCTTCTTGCCGTCGCCGTCGACGTCGCCAGCTGCGACGGAGCGCCCGAAGTGCGCGCCCGCCTGCACCGTCGGGGACGCGAGCGTGTACAGCAGCGCGCCGTTAGCGCCGGAGAAGACGTAGGCCTGACCCTGACCCTCATTGCCGGCCACTGTCTCGTTGAACGCGCCGACGATCATATCGGCCTTGCCGTCGCCGTTGACGTCGCCCGCAGCGACGGCCGAGCCGAAGACGTTGTGGGGGTTCGGGACGGTGAACGTATAGAACGGTCCGTTGACGGCAGCTGCCCCATCCGTGGAGAGCGCCACACCCGCGATCGCGAGCATGGCACACGCTGCCAGGCCGACCATCCAGCGTCGTCCCATCGCTAACTCCTTCGGACCATGCTGCGCGGTCCTTCCGCGGCCTGCTTCCCTGCCCTCGCCCTGCTCCCGAGGCCGGCCTCCGCCAACGGTGCCCGAATCTGGCCCGCGCGGCGGCGCCGTGCCGTTTGTCCATATAACGCAGTTCCAGGCCGCTTGTAGCCGTCGAGGCCGCCGGACGGCGCGTGACGCCGCAATGGCGCCACAGCGGCCTCGCGGCGCGTCCGTATCCCGGACGAGCTGGCGGCGAATGGCGTGGCGGGGACGGGCGACGCTGGACTCCTCCTCGCAGAGGCCGCGAGACCGTCCGCGAGAGAGGCACTACTCTGTAACGTTTCGCGGATCGTTGTCAAGCCATACCCGGCGGTACTTGACGCATCGCCCCCCGGCGGATGGATGAATTGCGTAGGGTCACAGTAGTTCGAACATGTGATGGCGCGTCGTAGCACGTGTTAAACGAGTGCAAATTGGGGCCGGGCCGGCGGCTCGGGCCGTCAAGGCGCGCCGGGGCCCGGCCCCGGGGCGGGGAATTGCCGCCCGCCGGAGGACGCCGCCACCCCGTGGTGCCCCCGTACCGCCTGTCGCATATACTCTGCCAGTGGCGGCGGCAACCCGTGACACGACGCCGCGGACAGAAGGAGATCACCGTGGCGAGATCAGTCCCGCTCGTCAAGCTGTTCGTGCTCGCGGCCGCGCTCGCGGCGATGGCTTCGGTGGCGCTTCCGGCGCACGGCCAGGACCAGCAGGCCACGCTCTCCGTCTCCGGGCCGAACAGCGTCAGCTCCTCCGCCGACCACGTCGACGTGAACATCGACGTGGCGAACGCGCAGGACCTCGCCGGCTTCCAGTTCGTCCTGACCGTCGACGAGTCGATGCTCAAACCGGTCTCCGTGAAGCAGACGACGTTCCTCGCGCAGTCCGGCCGCGAGATCTTCTGCGGCGACCCGACGATCGAGGCGGCGGCGGTGCGCTTCTCGTGCGTGACGCTGCGGCAGACGCCGGCCGGCGTGGACGGGGGCGGCACGGTCGCCACCGTGACGCTGCAGCCGCTGCACAGCGGCACGGCGACGCTGGAGTTGTCGCACGTCGAGCTGGTGCACCCGGACGGCAGCGTGCTGTCGTCGACGGCGGTGAACGGCAGCCTCAAGCTGAAGGGGAGCGGCGGGACGACGTGGTGGCCTTACGCGGCCGGCGGCGGCGGCGCCGCCATCGTGCTGGCTGCGGCGGGCGCGTTCCTGATGATGCGCCGCAGGCCGAGGCCGGCGATGATCGAGCCGGAGCAGCGGCCCGACGACCCGACCTTCGGAGCCTGACCCCTACGACGCCGGCGTGGCCGCGGGCGATGGCGTCGCCTGCGGCGCGGACGCCAACTCCGCGCGCACGACGAGCCGCTTGTCGTACTGGCGCGTCGACGCGTTGAACTTGCCCGTGCACGTGATGATGGTCACCGACTCCACCGGCGTCTGGCCGACGATGCGATCGACCGGCGCGTCAGCCGCGCCGTATACGCCCTTCTCCGTCACACGGTAGTGATACGACGTGCCGTCCTCGAGCCGCAGGTCGATCGGGTCGCCCGGCTGGAGCTTGCCGAGATCCCAGAAGACGGCGGGGCCGACGCCGTGGAAGTCGACGTGGCCCGAGAAGACGACGTTGCCGCCGGAGCCCGGATGCGCGGTGAAGTCGTACCACGCGACGTCGCGCGCGTTGTCCGGCACCTCCATGACGCCGTCCGCGCCGACGCCCTTGACGATGACGGCGGCATCGACGCCGATCGCCGGGATGAGCAGCCGCGCGATGGGCGGACCGCCGCCGGTTACCGGCGTGCCGGCCGGCGCGGTCGCCAGCGTCGAGACGTTGAACGCGGTGCCGGTGTCGGGCGTGCTGTACTGGACCTTGTCGAAGTAGCCGGCGTATTGGAGCACGAACAGCGTCAGCGCGGCGGCCAGCAGCAGGCCGCCGGCCGCGCCGAGCGATGCGATGCGCCACCTGCGCCGCGGCATCATCGTGTTACGGACGGCGCCAGCTCCACCGACGCCGCGCTAGCCGCCGGACGCCCCCTTGCGCCGCCGCAGCACGAGCCAGCCCGCGCCGCCCGCCGCACCGAGCACGACGACGACGATGACCGCGATGAGCCACGCCGGCATGCCGGAGTCGCTCGACGTCTGCGTGGCGTTCTGCGCGGTCGACGTCTTGGAGGCCGAACTCGTTGCGGCCGCGCGCGTGGCCGCGGGTCCGGCCGAAGCCGATGCGCCCGGGCCGGTGGCCGTGCCGCTCGCCGCGGTGCCGCCAGCCGCGCCACCCGTGGCACCGGCGCCCGGCGTGCCGCCGGCTGCCGCGCTCGAGGCCGCGCCCGGCGTTCCGCCGCCCGGGGCCGGCGTCGATCCGTCGGCAGGTATGGACGTTGGCGGCGCCGGATTCGTGGGCACCGCGATGGTTTCAATTGGCCCGCCGGCGCCGCACGTCACGCTGCTGTCGACCAGGTCGGTGGGAATCGGCACGGCGTTGTTGTCGAAGAGGCCGGTGCCACCGATATTGTCCTCCGTCGTCGTTACGAGGTGCAGCGCGCTGCTCCCGTCTTTGAGGCACTCAAACTCGATGATCTCGGTGACTCCCGTGACCTGCGTCGCCTGGAACACGCACGCGGCCTGGATCGTCGGGGCGGTCTGCGGACTTCCCCATGTCGAGGCCGGGTCGCAATTGGCGATGCCGCCCGCCTTTACGGAGTTCACGCGCAGGACCTTCGGATCGTAGATCACCTGATCGTTGTACCCGGCCCACGTTGTGGCAGCGCGCGTGATGCTCACCCGCGCGGTGAACGGCTTGCCGACGACCTGCGTGTCAGCCGGCGCATCTACACGCATCTCGGCCGGCGATGCGGCACGCACTGAGATCGTCATCGCCAAGAGGCTCAGCGCAACCGCGCCGAACGCTAACGGGATCCGAAGCCGAACCATTCGCCAACCTCCTGCCGCCCACGCGGCCTGACGCGCGCGCGGGGGGAGTCGCCTCCCCCCGCTTCGCATTCACACGTGATCGCGTCCGCCGCCCAGCGGCGGACCGGTGGGCGCTATGCGCGCTTCCGCGCAGTCACGAATATCCCGCCGCCGAGCGTCGCAAGGACGACGCCGCTGACGATGAGCCAGATGCCGCCCATCGCGTCGTTGCTACCGGAGGCGTGCGCGCCGGTGTCCGGCAGCGTGATGCGGGGTGCGCCGCTACCGGCGCCCGCACCGCCGCCCGGCAGGTTGCCGGTGCCGCCGGGCGCTGTCGTGTTCGTCGGCTGGCCGGGGACGGACGTCGCCGTCTCGGTGCCGGCCTCCGGCGAGCGGGTGCCCGTCGGGGTGGCGGTCGAGTAGATGCCGGTGCCGGGGGTGTTGGTCGGCGTGTTCGTAGGGCAGCCCAGCTGCGGATCGCACGGCGTGTTCGTCACGGTCGGCGTGCTGGTGCTGGTCGGCGTGAAGGTGCTCGTCGGCGTGTTGGTCGGCGTGACCGGCGTGTTGGTCGGCGTGAGCGTCGGCGTGTTCGTCGGCCCACCGGCACCGCACGTGACGGAGCCATCGACCAGCGTCATGGTGAAGGGGACGCCGTTTCCGTCAAACAGCGCGCTGATGTCCAGGAAGTGGATCGCCGACACGCCGTTGGCGAGGCATGTGAACGAAATCGTCTCCAACGCGGCGGACGTCGACGTATTCGCCTGGAACGCGCAGGCCATCGAAATGCTGCCGGCCGGCGGCGGTTCCGGGTTGCCCCAGGTCCCCGCCGGACATGTCACAGGCGCAATGGTGTTCACCTGCAGGACGGCCGAGTCGTATGTCAGGTCCTCCTCGTAGCCGCCCCAGTTCAACGTGGCCGGGCCGAAGGAGACCGCTGACAGGTTCGTCGTGACGGTGAACGTCGACGACAGCGCGTGGGCGCCGTCCCCGCTCATCGAAAACGTCGCCGTGCCCGGATCGGTGGCGGCGGCCCGCGCATCGCGCGCACTGAGCCGCATCGTCAGGCCGAGGACCATGGCGACCAGGCCCAGCGCGATCGCCCCTACTGCCAGAAGTCTCTTTGTGCGCATGCCGCCGGTCTCCTCCTTGTTGGCCCTGCTTCGGTTCACGGTGTTCCCCTGCGTCTTCTACGGCGGCTGCGGAATGCGCTGCCTCCGCGTCATCCGTCCGTCTGCCCGCACCCGCGATGTCCAGTTGCGATGCGCTGCGCCAACTCGCCGCGCCACCCACCCGACGTCGCGACAATACAGCGCTGCCCCGCCCGCGATCTCGCCGGGGCGCGGAGCCTGCATATCATACACCCGCCCTTCGGTCTAGTTCAAAGGGTATTTCGATGTTGGATGTTGGATGTTTGAGGCCTGCGGGACTACCTCACCCCCGGCCCCTCTCCACGAAGTGGAGAGGGGAGACTGGCACGGCGATTCGCCGCAAGACTCCCGACCTCTCGTCTCTCGCGCCCTCAGCGCCCACGAAGCCGCCACGAACGGCCGGCGACGGCCAGGCAGACGAGGCCGGCCACGGCGAGGACGCCCGTCAGCACGTCGACGGCCAGCGAGCGCGAGCGCACCTGCGTGCCCTCGCCGGCGTGCGGGGCGCCGGCGCCGCCCGTGGCGCCGCTGCCGCTGATGTTGCCGATGCCGGAGACGTCGCCGGTAGCGCCGGAGCTGGTGGAGCCGCCGCCCGCAGGGCTATCGGTGGGGCCGCCGGCGGCGCCCACGGGCGCGGGTGGCCCGCCGGCAGCGGCGGTAGCTGCCGCGCCGGGCGAGAGCGTGAGCGAGTCAGCCGGAAGATGCGACACGACGGTCGGCGTCAACTTGGTCGCATTCGGGGTCGGCGTGGCGGGCAGGGGCGCGTTATCGGCCGCGCTTACCGTTACCGCGCCCTCACCGAAGGTAAAGCCGGGGCAGCAGTCGTAGGAGTCCCAGTTGGCCAGCTGCACATCGGTGAATTCGATGTTGGTCGTGCCCTCAGCCATCGTCGTGAACTTGACGTGGGTGAGCACGCCGTCGCCGCTCGGTCCCTCCGGCGTCGACCCCGACGAAACGGTACCGCAGGCAAACTTCGCGGTCCCGGAGGCGGCGTTCGTTTCCGGCGAGATACACGCCGGCGATCGGCCGGTGCTGCCGAGGAACGTGCCGTTGCTCGACGAGTCATACGTGAGGACCGCGGGATCCCAGTGGAGTTGCACCTGCCACGCGCCAAGGTTCGTGACGCCGGTGACGGCGATATCGAACTCCACGGGCTGGCCCATGTGGACCGCCTGGCTGGCCGGAGTAATCGCGATCGTCGTGCCGCTGGCCTGCGACGTGCCGCGGCTCGCGAAGCTGGCCACGAGGACGATCGCCGCGCCGAGCGGCAACAGGAACCTGGCGAGGGTAGGGACGGTTCTCATCGACAACTCCCGGGGTGTTCTATCCGTGGCTGCTTCCTCTGTCCAACGTTTCGTCGCGGCCGTGCTTCGACGTCATCTATAGAACGGCGTCCGGTCATAGACGACTTCGAACCGCGTATTTTTTCTTGACAGTATCCGGCGGGCTTTGACTCGCAGCATCGTGGCGAGGGGGTGATCCGTGCCGAAGGCGTCTCGTCGTTTCCCATGACCGCATGATGGGGCAATTGGGGCGGGAACTGGAAGTGCGTGTGTCACCGGGCCCGTCTTCACCTTCTCCGTATTGTGCATCGCGGCGCGGGTCCGTCGGCCTCCTGCCGTGCCACGAGCGCCGCGCGGGCTGGAAAGCCCCGTACGGCCGGCATGTGCGTCCTTGCGCTGCCCATCTTACGACGCGGGCGGGCTGGAACGCCCGCGCTACGCGATTGATGCCGCTCCGCGCGAACCTAACCCCCGGCCCCTTCCCTATGAGGGAAGGGGAGCTCCGTATGGCAGGCCGCGCGGACCTAACCCCCGGCCCCTTCCGTAGAAGGGAAGGGGAGCTCCGTATGGTAGGCCGGTCCGGCCGGCGCCCTCAGACCTCCAAACGCCGGCGCGATCCGTACCATAACACGCAGCAGCGGGGGGCGGCGCTCTTTCGAGCACCGCTCCCCCGCTGCTTTGTTCCCCCTATTTCAGGCCGCCTGAGGCGACCTTCCTAGCGAGTGACCCTCTATGGGTCGACCGGCTCCGGCAGCGCGGGCTGCGCGGGCACCGGGACGGCACAAGTGGAGCCGTTGCGACCGAAGACCTTCTGGAGGTCCTTGATGTCAACGTCGCCGTCCTTGAGGCCAGGGCTCGAGGTCGTACCACGGCTGGTACAGCAGGTTGCCGAAGAACGCGCCGTAGCGCGAAGCCTCGATCTGGTCGTCCGCCACGGTCACGCCGCAGTCGAGGTTCATGTCGCCCTCGAGGATGCGGACGGTGATCGTCATGTCCGCGCAGTCAGTGACCTGGCCGCCAGGCAGGATGCCCGGAAGCGGGATCTCGCGGCCGAGCGCATCGTAGCCAGGTCCGGTGCCAGAGCCGTCGGCTAGGGACAGCGGGTGACCCCAGATGTCGGCCAGTTCGCAGCCCTCGTCGAGGAGGCTGCGGATCGCGCCGTTGTTGTTACCAGGGGTGATCCGGTTGACCAGGTCGGCCTTCGGCGTCACGTGATGGTCGCCGCGACACCAGCGGCGTTCACACCAACTCCGATCGCCCGGCGCATCCGGGTCATCCTTGCTGACGCAGCCGAAGCGGATGTCGTTCTCGGTGATGATGGTCGCAGCGCAACCGCCGGAAACGCCACCAACCACGTCCGGGACGCGGCCGGCCGGCCAGAGCCAATTGGTCGCCGTGATGTTGATGTCGAAGATGTGGTTGTCGTACTTGAGCTGGAACTCAAATGCGCCCACGCCATCGGGGTCCACACCGGCGGTGGTTACCGGAACGAAGAATTCATCGATCGTGTCGTGGCCCTGGCCGTTGGCGGTGCATTCGACCGCCACGGTGGCCGGGTTGTCCTTGCACAGCCACAGGTTCTCCAGCGGAGTCACCGCTGCGATACCGCCTGCGGGCGCATTGACGTTGCCCGTCGAGTGGATCGTGAAGGTGTTGGCTCCCGTGACCGTGGCCATCCACACGCCGTTGATGGCCGGGTCCTTCGCGCCGATGATCGTCACGCCAAAGACCTGGCCGAGCGTCAGGCCATTCACGCCATCGGGCTTGATGTTGGCGAGCGGACCCGCCGTGGTGATCGTGTTCGGGGTGTTGTTCGTCGACCCCGAAATCAGAGCGGTGTAGGTGAAGTAGTCTCCACCTGCCGGCAGCTTGACCATCGAAACCACCGGGAACGGTGGCTTGCACGCAGTCGAACCACTGCCGGTGGCCGAGGCGGTGTTTGACGCCGACGCGGTCGCGCTGTTGTTGCACGTCTGGTCGGTCGGTGCCGGGTTGCTGACGAAGCCACTGACGGTGTAGCTCACCGAGGCACCGCCGGCCAGGTTGGCCGGGCCGAAGCTCAGCGGAGCCATGCCCGTCAGGCCATCGGTCGGGGTGTCAGTGACAGCGACGGCACCGGCCGTCGAAGCGCCGGTGTTCGTGACAATGATGGTCCACGAGATCGGGTCGCCAGCCGCGTAGGAACCCAGCGTCGCCGTCTTCGTGACCGACAGGGTCGCAGGAGCGACGGTGATCGGTACACAGGCGACCGGGCCGGCCGGCGGGTCGAGCTGTGCGCAGTTGGTCTGCGTCGTGCCAGCCGCCGACAGGTCGATAGTCGGCCGTGATGACCACGTCAAGGCCGATCGGGTCGGGCTGCGCCGTGCCGATGCAGCCGAGCGGGCTGAGCGAGCAGAGAGCGGTCCCGTCGGTCGGGCTCGAAATGGCGGTGGCGGTCAGGCCAGCCGGCAGGCTGTCGCCGACGACCAGGCCGGAGATCGAGACGGCGGTCGGGTTACCGACGTGGATCGTGTAGGTCACGGACTGTGCCGGAACCTTCGCGAGGTACGGGCCCGCGCTGACCGTCTTGCTGATCGGCAGGTTGCAGGTCACCGAGCTGTTGAACAGGTCGGTGCCGATGTTGACGCCAGCGCCATCGAAGAAGGAGCTGCCGGCAATCGGGTCCGCGATCGTGTCAATGAGCAAGATGGCGCGACGTGCCGGGCGCCTCACACTTGAAGTTGGTGATGCCGAGCGTGCCGCCAGCGGTCGAAGTCTGGAACGCACACGCTTCTTGCACCGTCGGTGAGTTCTGGGGGTTGCCCCAGTTGCCGCCGGCGGTGGTACAACTGGTCCCGGCCGGCGCGCTGCCGCCGCCGTCGGTGGTGGTCACCACCGAGATAACTGGACGGGTTGTAGCCTATTTCGACGTTATAGCCGCCCCACACCGCGGCGCCCGGGTCGGCCCCGATGACGTTCGCGGCGAACGAGCTGCCCACCGCGGCCGAGGCCGGGTTGGTTATCGTCATGCTCATCGGGTTGGCGGCCTGTGACTTGCTGCCGCCCGTCAGAGCGCCTGCTGAGACCGCTACGATCACGGCCGCCGCGATCACCGCCGTGGCGATGCCCGCTCGGGCGAACCGTGCGTGCGTCAAACGCTTAAACATTGAAGAACTTTCCTCCTGATTCATGTAGGGACTTCCGGTAGGACTCATCGTCCCTCACGCCATAGGCACCTCTCCCTTTGTCTCTGCGGTCAGGACTCGGCAGGCCGAGCGGGGCTGCCTGCGAGCCTGATCTCAGGCTTTCACTTAGTGTTAGTCGCGGCGGGGAAGGATTCGCGTCTGGCCCGGTGGGGGTGCGGGAACTGTCCCGCACCCCCTGGCCATTGGTGACGCGATTAGTCGTTCAGGCGGTAGCCGTTACCAGTCGAGCACTTGATTGTGGCCTTGTACTCCGAGAACGCCTTCTGCGCCTCGGCCGCGCCGATGGTGCCGTCCGGTCCCAGCGTCGGGAGTAGGAGGTTCAGCTTGCGGTCGTACTCAACTCCGTCGGGAACCTTGTTGAGGTTCAGGTCCTGGTCGTAGACCTTGGTGCCTTCTTTGGCTCCCTGCTTGTAGTAGCCGAAGATACCTTGCGCTCCGGCGGCACCGATGGTGCTGGTGCGGAACGTCGTCGTCGGACTGGGCGCCGCGAACAGCGCTGGCTGTGGCACGGCGTAGAAGTCCCACGGGTTGGTGCCGCTCAGCGCCTGGCCGCCGATGCTCTTGGCCGGCTCCTCAGAGTCCGGGCAACCATCGCCGACGAAGAACGGGTAAGCCGGGTCCCAGTCGCAGTCCGCTCCGCCTGGAGCGGCGGCGCAAGCAGTGAACCGGTTCTGGTTGGTCGGATCCAGCGGGTCCGGATCCACGTTGTCCATCAAACCGTCGTTGTCGCTGTCATGCGTGCTGTCCAGCGAGTCGGGAACGTGGTTGTCGTTCGCGTCGGTGATGACGGTCTGGGTGGAGTCACCTCCGGCGAGGCCCTCGTTGGCGCCCGCGGTGAACAGGTCCTGGTCCGTCCAGTCGTGGTCGATGTAGAGGCCTGGAGGCGGGTTCTGATAGCCGTGGCCGTCGCCCTCTACGTTCACGTTCGGGTCACAGCCATCCGGGATACCGTCGTTGTCCGTGTCGACCGTTACGGCCGAGTACGGGCAGCTGTCGTTCGCGTTGAGGAACCCGTCGCTATCCGCGTCGCACGTGTACGTCGGGCTCACGCAGCCAACCGTGCCATCGGGGACCGCCGCGTTAGCGTCGCAGGCGTCGCCGATGCCGTCGTTGTCGGTGTCCAACTGCTTCGTGGCCGGTGCGATAATCGGGTTCCACATCGTGTCGCAGTTGTCGTTGTAGTTCGCGACGCCGTCGCCGTCCCAGTCGGCGGTCACCGAACCACGGAAGAGATAACTGCCAGAGCCGGTGATCTTCTGCACCGGGGCACCGCTGCTGCTGATGCCGTTGGTCTGGATCTTGCTCGTAAACGGCGGGCAGGTCACCGCGCCGCTACCGGAAGGGCTGGCCGGCAACAGGCCGGCGCCCGAGCCCTCGGAGATGATGGCGACCTGTGTGATGGTCCCGCCGCCCGGGAGGGAGAGGAACGTCACAAAGTCCACCGGGACCTGGGTCAGGCCAGCGCCGATGACGGTGTACCCGAAGTAGCGGATAGTCAGCCGTCGCGCCGACCGCGGTTTCCTCTGCGGGCAGGTACAGCGGAATGCGCTGGATGCCGTCGGTGATGCCGTCACCTGCGCCCGCGCCCGTGGCGCCGCGCGCGTCCACGGTGGTCTCCGGGTAGGTGTCGTCGGCGAGCGTGCGCCCCGCGGCCGGGGTGATCGGGCCGACTTCCTCGGAGTCCGGGATGTTGTTCTCGTTGTCGTCGTCGAAGTCCGCGACCCAGTTGGCCGCGAAGTTCGTCGCCCAGTTCTCGCCACCCGTGAGGCCCTTGGCGTAGCCGAGGGACGGGTACGCCGGCGGCGTCAGGCCGGGAACCGGAGCGTTGTAGATGTTGAAACTCTGGATCAGCTGCACGCCCGCCGGAGCCGGAGCAGCCCGCACCATCGAGGTAGATGGTGAACTGATCCTGCCCCACCTGGTCGCCCATCGGCACACCAGCCTGCGGCATGAGGCCCGTGATCTGCGTTTCCGGCGCGTCGTAGAACGAGCCGTGGTTCGCGGGCAGGGCCGTGTCGAGGTAGGTGGTGACCACCTCGCCGACGTCCTGGTTGGCGTCGTTGTTGCACGGCAGCGGGTCGCCGGCGACCGTGTTGCAGGCGAGCATACCGATGTTCATCGTCGCCGACCATGGGTCAGCGGATGCGGTCGGCACGCTGCCCCACGGCGCGTGCGCTCCCCACAGCGCAAACGCCGCTACTGCTGAACCGAGAAGAATAAGCTTCTTCCCCATGAATATCCTCCTGATAATTAACACGCTCATAAAGGGGATTGAGAGTTCTGCGCCCCCTGGCCACCTCCTTCAGCACTCGATTAACGAGTCCACTCCTCAGCGGCTATGCGCCAGAGGGGACGTTCCAGTATCACGAATGTCGCGACAGGCGCTGTGCGACGTGCAACAACAACCTGCCCTGAACGTGTGCGGGTGCGCAATGCTGGCCTTGAGGGCTTTGACGGCGATGGACCGGGCGGGGGCTCCCGGAAACCAGCAACATTCTTGTAACACTGTCTCCTCCGCCTGTCAACAGCCCCGGCGGCGAAATATCTGTGTCAACAACCGTTCTGTGAAGCTCGCCGAACGTGCGCCGTCAATTCGGGGGCAGCGGCTCCAGGCCGTGGTCCCGCAGCCAGGCGAGATGCGGAGCAGCCCGGTCGGTCTCGCCCAGATCCGTATAGAAGCTGGCGACGCCCTGCCGGACTTCGGCCCCGTTAGGGTCGAGTTTCACGGCGCGTTCCAGCAGGTCGAAGACGGCCTGCTTGTCGGCGTCTGTGCTGAACGAGAGGTTGGCGCGCGCCTCGGCCTCGCGCGCGAGGCCCGACGCCGATGGCGCGAACCGCGTGTTGAGGCGGTGGTACGTGTCCAGCGCCGCTTCCCGATTCGCCCGCTGCGTCGCCCCTGAGCTGCCGTTCGCGGCCGCCACCTGCAGAAAGCCCAGCTGGACGAGGTACTCCGGCTGCAGCGGATCGATGTGCGACGCCGTCCTCGCCATGCCGGCCGCGCCGCTCAGGTCGCCGGTTTGGGCCCGGGCGCCCGCTCGCGCCGACTGCCAGTCGGCTGCGGCGGCCAGGATGCCCAGCACGACGATCGCGACGCCGCCCACGGCCGCGGCGACGGGCATGACGACGACGCGCCACGCGCCGGCCGTCGCGGGCGTCTCGTCGTCGTCGCCGGCGATCGCGGTGCCGACGATGGCGCCCATCAACAGCCACGGCATCCAACCCGTCATCGACTGGCCGAAGGAGAAGAAGACGTCGCCGTAGTACCCGGCGAGCGCGGCGATCATGCCGGCGACGGCGGCGCGCCGTACCGCATCGAGCGCGGCGAGGCGGCGCACGGCGACCCACACGCAGGCGCCGACGAGCGCGGCCCAGGCGAGCACGCCGGCGATACCGGCATCGACGAGCTGGTCGAGCAGGAAGTTGTGCGTGCTCTCCGGCCGGATGTTCGTCGTGCCGTAGGCGCGCTGATCGGCCGTGCGATACTCGCCGAAGATCACGGGGAACGCGTCGGGGCCGGCGCCGATGATCGGGCGGTCGCGCGCCATCTTCAGCGACGTCTCCCACAGGCCGATGCGCGCGGACACCGACGTTTCGTGCAGATCACCGGCGGAGCGAATGCGGTGCAGCGCGTGCCGTCCCGGCGGCGTGATCGCGATCGCGGCGAGCAGGACGGCGGCGGCGGGTGCGACCCACCACATGGATCGCCACGGCGGTAACTGGCGGAAGTAGAACGCGAACAAGACGATGATCGCCGCGCCGGCGCCGGTGACGCCGCCGCGGCTCTCGGTGAACAGTAGAGCCGCGGCCATCAGGAGGATCCCCGCGCCGATGATCTGGCGCGCGCGCACATCGGCGTCCTGCCACAGCCCCGTCGACGCGGCGGCCGCGACGACGAGCTCGATCGCGAGGACGTCCGGTTGCGCGAAGGCGCCGCCGATGCGTCCTTCGGGCAAGCCCGCCCACGTCACCCAGTCGAGCCCCGCTTTCTGGATCAGCCCGTAGGCCGCGGACAGCGCGCCGCCCGCGAACAGTCCCCAGAGCAACACGCGCGGCGTCGCGCCCCGCACCGTCGCCGCGAGCGCCGCGAGCATGAGCGCCCCGTACATCAGCAGCGGCAGCAGGCCCTGATAACGCGCGGTTTCGCCGAGCAGGCCGCGGACCGGATCGACGCCAGTTACCGTCGCGACCGCGTCGACCGCAAGGAATGTGGCGAGCGCCGCGCCCGGCCAGCGGACGGCGCGCCACGGCACGCGCGCCCAACTGCCCGTCCACGACAGCGCGACGAGGGCCGCGCCGGTGAGCCACGCCGCGCCGGCCAGGCGCGGCATCGCCGTCTGGTCGCTGAATTTCGCGCTGGCGAAGAGCGGCAGACCCGCCGCCATGAGCGCGAGGATCAACACCGGCACAGGCGGCCAGGTCGCCGACGGACTAAACGCGGCGGCGCCTCGGCGCCGTCTGCGCGCGCGCGGGCCGCGCTCCGGAGACAAAGAAGGGCCCCCGGACGCGCCGGAGGCCCTTCTACCCGTCTTACGCGGGCTCACCGATTCTTTGTTCGCGCGGCGGCCATCATCGATCCGGACGAGAGCGCGATCGCGCCGAGCGCGAGCAACCCGTAGGCCCAGACCGGCACGCCAGCGCCGGACCCGGACAGCGCACCGCCCGTACCGGTGTTAGGACCTATGATGACGCCCGCACCGCCGCCACTCGGCGCCGCGCCACCACCCGCCGGCGCCGGCGGAGGTGCGGGCGCGGCAGCGCCTGTGCAGTCGATGCGCACCGACGTCGAGACGTCGCCAACCGTGATCGTCACGGGCACGCCGACGACGCGAGACGCGAACGGCGTGATCGTGCTGGTAGCGACGCCGTCGGCGCTCGTCTTGGCGACGATCGGGTTCGCGGTGCCGAGCACCTGCACGTCGAATTGCACATCGTTGCCGGACGTCACGGGCGTGCCCGCAGCGTCGAGCACCGTCACCGTCACGGTCGATGTGCCCGTGCCGTCGCAGGTCAGCGCCGCCGGTACGGCGGCGGCCGTCACCGATGCCGGCGCGCCGACAACCTTGAAGTCGACTTTCTTCCTGGTATCCAGCGCCTCAGGGTCCGCGTACGAAATGTGATAATCCCCCAGGTCAACCCTGGAGCCGCCAGTCGCGGTGACGGTTGCCGTACCGGGGTCGTCCGTGCCACAGATGATGTTGGGGGCGCCGAATCCAAACGAACCGAGGTCCAGGGTCGGCGTGAGCGTTGCCGCCATCACGCTCTTCTTCGAGTCGTCGGTCGACCAGTTGACGATGGCGCCGGTGATCGGATTGCCCTCGATGTCCAGCACCTTGGCGAGGACGATGGCCTTCAGGGGGTTGGAGTTGGCTTCAAGGAAGCCGGCAGCGTCCGTCGGAAGCTTGCACTGCGTGGCCTTGTCGGTCACGCCGTCCTGAATTGCGCCCTCGAGCGTCGTAAACTCCAGGGAGTGAGGCTCGCCGACGACCCGGAACGCCAGGGTCGCATTGTCGGTGATGGCCTGGTGCACGGTAACGGTGCCCGGGCCGATAGCCGCGATGTTATCGTTGTAGCGCGCGACAAGACGGGCGACAACGATGTGATCTCCCGCACCATACCCCGAACCACAGTCCGCGTCCTCGAGCCCGGCGATGATGCCGGTCTGGTTGTCACAGACCCAGGTCTGGCCCAGGTCGTCGACCGTCGGGTGCGATCCGCCGGGGGAATTGGGATATCCCGGCGGTACGAACACGCCGCGGTTGGTGTGGAACGTCACCGGCCCCTGGTTTGGCACCCAGACCATGATGAACAGGCTGCCGCTGTCCCTGCCCCGGATTTCCGAAGTCGTCCATCTGGTGGACCTGATTGGCGTCCAAGTCGATCTTCGTGAAATCCTCCGGCTCAGCCACACCATCGCCATTGCCGTTGAAGTCGGCGATATTACGGATTGCCGTAGGATTCTGATCAAACGTCTCGCAGTCGAGCGCGCCGGTGGCCATGCCTCCCGATGCACTGAGCAAGAAGCAGAGCAAGGGCGAAATCGCCAGTACCGGCAGGTTGCCGGTCGTCACCGGCGTTGGGGTGGGCGCCGGGTCCGCGGCGTAGGTCCGCGCCGGGCCGCCGCCTCCAACGCTGCCGATCAGGACCAGCGCCAGCGCCATCACGGCCACCAGCGCCGCCTGTATCCGAACCATCATGGGACGTCCTCCTCCGCTTGTCTTCGCAGGGTCGGGATACGCGCACTCCCCCGGGGTACACGGAAGCAAGGACATACCGGGCCGTCAGCACGCGCGGCCATAGTATGTGTCCCTTCTCGTGGCGTCAAGACCTCTGGGCGGCACCGGACCGCCGCGCCACGGCGGCCCTTTACATGTCCCAGGCACGTACCGGCCGTGTCTCAGCCGGGCGGCGGTGAGGAGGTTTCCTGGAACGACTGCGCCACCCGCTCGAACAGGCGGGCCCAGCGATCGCGGCCACCCTGCGAGTAGGCGTACAGCACGATGCGCCAGCCGCAGGGATTACTGGCGAGGTAGACCGTGCGCGCTTCGATCTGCACGCCGGCCGGGCTCACGTCGTAATCGACAACGCGCCCGTTAAGCCCGGCGATGGTAATCGACGATGCCGCGCCAATGCCGTACTGGCCCTTGCGTCCGCCGACGGCGAGGTTGTCCTCGCTCATCATCTGGTCAATGGACCTTCCTGGCTGGCACCACACGGCGATGGCGGCCTGGCGAACGTCGCCAACGGCGTAGTAGTAACGGCGCTGGTAGCCGCCGGGCGCCGCTGGATCCTCGTGCTGCCAACCCGAGGGGACATCGATGCGGTAGGTGTCCGACGGTCCGGTGTCAGGCTGGTATGACGTCGTCGACGGATCGACGGGTGTCGGGGATGGGCCTGGCGTCGGTGCGCCCGTCGCAGCCGTGAGTTCCGCCGCCACGCCCGCCGTCGCCGTCGCGTTCTTCGTGCTGGAACCAGACGAGCACGCCTGCCCGAGGACGGCAATCACCAGCCCAGCCGCCGCGAGCATCGGCCACAGACGCCGCGCGATGACGCCGCGCGGAACGCCGCTCTTCCGTCGCGCCGACCGAACGCCGTCGATGCGACAGGTCCTGTCGAGGTTACTTGACATGCCCTCTCCCGCGATGCGGCCGATGCAGTCGCTGCCTGAACGTGGCGAGCACCACATCGTAGACGACGCCATCGTAACGCGGCAACGTCGAAAGTGTTGCATCGCGGCGCCGCCGATGTGTGGCCGGCGAGGCCGGAAATCGCGGGTCCGGGGAGTTGCCGGCGTGCAACCCCGGCACGGGTCGGGCGTTATACCCGGTGAGGCATCGACGGTGTCGGGTCGATGCGTCGCAGACGTAACGGGCGGCCGGCGAGGAGGACCATCGTCAAGAACATCCGTGATGGTGCCCCGCACATAGTTTCTTCACAGTTCGTTGACCCGGTCAGCGCGGATCGCCGCCGGGCGGCCCCCATAATGCTGGACGCAGGCGGCGCTCGCGCCGTACTCTAGGCTGCGCCTTATGTCTAGGTAGGGACACCACGGACGTCGGGGAACGGATGCCTGCCCTGGACGGTGTATGAAGCATCCCCTGATACCATCCGCCGCCGCCGTTGTGGCGTTTGTTGTGATCGTCGCGGCAGCCGCCATCGCGTTCGGGCTCGGTGGGTCGTTCGTCGCCGCCCAGGTTGTCACTCCGACCAGCACCCCGACCGACACTGCCACGCCGACGCCAACGGACACGCCGACGGCGACGCCTACCGATACGCCAACGGCCGTCCCGACCGCCACCGACACGCCGACAGCTGTCCCAACGGCGACCGATACGCCAACGGCCGTCCCGACGGCCACCGACACGCCGACGGCCGTCCCGACCGCCACCGACACGCCGACAGCTGTCCCAACGGCGACCGATACGCCAACGGCCGTCCCGACCGCCACCGACACGCCGACAGCGGCGGCGACCGCGACCAGTACACCCACCGACACGGCCACCGCGACGGCGACGCCGACCGACACGGCGACGCCAACGTTCACTGCGTCACCGACCGACACACCGACGAATACCGCGACCGCCACGCCGACTCCCACCGACACGCCAACCAGTACGGCGACGGCGACTGCAACATCGACGGACACGCCGACCGCCACAGGAACGCCGACCGATACCGCGACGCCGGTGCCGACGGCGACCGACACACCGACCGCCGTCCCGACGGCCACCGACACCCCGACGCCGACGGCGACCGACACACCCACCGACACACCGGTGGCCGCGACGGCCACACCGACGGACACGCCGACCACAACTGCGACCGACACGCCCACGGTCGTACCGACCGCGACGGACACACCGACGGCCGTGCCAACAGCCACCGACACGCCAACGCCCACGCCAACCGACACACCGGTGGCGGCGACGGCCACACCAACGGACACGCCGACCACAACTGCGACCGACACGCCCACGGTCGTACCGACCGCGACGGACACACCGACCGCCGTCCCGACGGCCACCGACACGCCGACGCCCACGCCAACCGACACACCCACGGACACGCCGACGGCGACGCCGTGCCCCGGCGGGATTTGCCCGACGGCCACGCCAACCGACACCCCGACTGCGACCGATACGCCGACCGCGACTGACACGCCCACCGCAGTTCCGACGGCAACCAACACGCCGACCGCTGTCCCAACGGCCACCGACACGCCGACCGCCACCAGCACGGCGACGCCGACGGACACGCCCACCGACACGCCGACGGCGACGCCATGCCCCGGCGGACCCTGCCCCACCGACACGCCCACGGACACGCCGACGCCGACCGATACGCCAACCAACACGCCCACGCCGACCGCGACTGACACGCCGACCGCAGTTCCGACCGCGACGGATACGCCGACGGCTGTGCCGACGGCCACCGACACGCCGACCGCCACCAGCACGGCGACGCCGACGGACACGCCCACCGACACGCCGACGGCGACGCCATGCCCCGGCGGACCCTGCCCCACCGACACGCCCACGGACACGCCGACGCCGACCGATACGCCAACCAACACGCCCACGCCGACCGCGACTGACACGCCGACCGCAGTTCCGACCGCGACGGATACGCCGACGGCTGTGCCGACGGCAACCGACACACCAACCGCAACCGATACCGCGACGGCGACGGATACGCCGACCGACACGCCGACACCGACGCCATGTCCCGGAGGACCCTGCCCGACGGACACGCCGACCGACACACCCACAACCACCGACACGCCAACGGCGATCCCGACGGCGACCGACACGCCCACGGCTGTCCCCACGGCGACCGACACGCCAACCGCCACGGACACGCCGACGGCCACTGATACGCCGACAGACACGCCGACGCCCACGCCATGCCCCGGCGGGATCTGCCCTACTGACACGCCGACCAACACGCCAGTGCCGACGGCCACGCCCACCGATACGCCAACACCGGGCGCCATCGTGCCCACGGCGACGGCGCCGCCCGGCGCCGCGATCGAGCGGGTCGCGCCGGTGGCGCAGACCGCAAGCATCGCGTCGCCATCGTTCACGTCGGACGTGACGGTGGAGCTCGTGTCGAACCTCGGCGCCTACGAGGTGCTGATTACGTACGACTCATCGATCGTGTCGTTCGCGTCCGCGACGAACGATGCGTTCCTGGGCAGCACGGGGCGCACGGTGTTCTGCCCGGCGCCGGTGCTCACCACGGTCGTCGGGACGATGAAGCAGCTGCACTTCGGCTGCGTGACGACGGGCGCGGTGAGCGGCCCGTCCGGCGCCGGGACGATCGCGACGATCACGTGGGCGCCGGCCGCCCTCGGGACGACGCAGCTGCACCTCGACCCGTCGCTCGCCGACCCGCTCGGCAATGCGATCTTCGCCGTCGCGTACGATGGCTCGGCGGTCATCGACAACGGGCCGACGGCGACGCCGACGTTCACGCCGACGCCATGCCCCGGCGGCATCTGCCCGACCGACACGCCGACCAATACACCGACGGTGACGCCCACGTTCACGCCGACGCCGGTCATCGATTGCGGCGTGCTCGGCCTTGCGGTGTGCGTGCTGCCGCTCGCCGAAACCGACGCCAACGGCACGTCGTTCAACGCGGGAATTGCCATCCAGCAAGGAGCGAACGTCGGCGCCTTCCAGCTCACGCTGAGCTTCGATCCGGCGTTGCTCAACGCGACGTCGATCACGGCGGGGCCGTTCATCGGCAGCACGGGCCGTACGCTGTTCTGCCTGCCGGCGACGATCGCGACGGGCACGGCGCAGCTCACGTGCGTCACGCTCGGCAACGCCCCCGCGGGGCCGAGCGGCAACGGCATCCTTGCATCGGTCGCCTTCACGGCGATCGGTGAGGGCGTGACGCCGCTGACGCTGAGCGATGTGATGGTGACTGACGTCAGCGGCGCGACCTTCGCGGCGCAAACCATCTCCGGCTCGCGCGTCATCGGCCCGTGCAATGGCCCGTGTCCGACGCCGACGGACACGCCAACGACCACGCCGACCCCGACGCAGACCGGCACGCCGACGGACACGCCGACGCCGACGCCATGCAGCGGCCCATGCCCCACCGACACGCCGACGAACACACCGACGTCGACGCCGACGTTCGGCCCCACGAGCACGCCGACGCCGATCCTGCCGGTGTCGATGAGCGTGCTGCCGGCCACGCAGCACGTCATCGAGACGGGCACGTTCTCGTTCGATGTGATGGTCGACAACGTCGCCAACCTGGGTGCCTACGAGATCGGCCTGAATTGGAATCCGGCGCTGATCTCCTTCGTCTCGGTGACGGACTCCGGCTTCCTCGGGAGCACGGGCCGCACGGTCTCCTGTCCCCAGTTCCTGCCGGGAACGGGCACGCTGCGCTTCGGCTGCGCCAGCCTCGGCGCTACGCCGGCGGGGCCGGCCGGGTCGGGCGTGCTCGCGACGTTCACGTTCTCCGGCGATGCCGCCGGCGCGAGCAGCATCACCCTCGATTCACCAATCGTGCTCAGGGTCGACGCGACGCCGATCACGGTGAACAGCATTTACAGCGGCGCGGTGGTCGTCGATCCGTGCGGCGGCCCGTGCCCGACGCCGACGGCGACGAATACGCCGGGCACGCCGACGGCGACACCGATTCCGGGCAGCCTGGCGGCACTCGGCACGTCGCCCGGGACAGTAACGGCTACGGTGGGAGAGACGTTCTCTGTGGATGTGACCATTCTCAATGGGAGCGACGTTGGCTCGTTCGAGGTACTCCTCGACTACACGCTTGACGACCTGGGCGTCTTCGAGCCGGGCGTGCTGGAGTTCGTCGGGTTCACGCCCGGGCCGTATCTCGGGAGCACCGGGCGTCCGGTGACGTGCTTCCCGGCCGCCATCGACGGTATCGGCATACGCTTCGGCTGCGTCACCTCGGGCGCGACGCCGCCCGGCGTCAGCGGCGCCGGCACGCTGGCCACGGCCACGTTCCGGGTACTCAGCCTTCCGACACGGCCGATGATGCTGGCCATCGATCCGACGACCGGCGGCCTCAGCGACCCGCTGGGCGTACAACTGCCATTCGCCGTGACCGCGACGACGACAGTGAACATCGTCGCGCCGACGCCGACGCCAACCAACACGCCGACGGCGACGGCGACGTTCACGCCCACCCCGACGCCGACGGACACGCCGACGCCCACGTCGACGCCGACGGACACGCCGACGCCGACGCCAACCAACACGCCGACGGACACGCCGACCTCGACGCCAACCGATACGGCGACGCCGACGCCCACCGACACGCCGACGCCGGTGCCGACCGCGACCGACACGCCGACGGCGACGCCGACCGACACGCCGACGCCGACGCCCACCGACACGCCGACGGATACGCCGACGCCCACCGACACGCCGACGGCGACGCCGACGCCCACCGACACACCGACAGACACGCCGACGCCCACCGATACACCGACGGATACACCGACGCCCACCGACACACCGACGGATACGCCGACGCCAACCAACACGCCGACGGACACGCCGACCTCGACGCCGACCGACACGGCCACGCCAACGCCGACCGACACACCGACGGACACGCCGACCTCGACGCCAACCGACACGGCGACGGCGACGCCGACCGATACGCCGACGCCGGTGCCGACCGCGACCGACACACCGACGCCAACGCCGACCGATACACCGACGGACACGCCGACCTCGACGCCGACCGATACGGCAACGCCGACGCCCACCGACACGCCGACGGACACGCCGACCTCGACGCCCACCGACACGGCGACGCCGACGCCCACCGACACGCCGACGGACACGCCGACTCGACGCCACCGACACTCGACGCCGACGCCACCGATACGCCGACGCCGGTGCCGACCGCGACCGACACACCGACGCCAACGCCGACCGACACACCGACGGACACGCCGACCTCGACGCCAACCGATACGGCGACGCCGACGCCGACCGATACGCCGACGCCGGTGCCGACCGCGACCGACACAACGACGCCAACGCCGACCGACACACCGACGGACACGCCGACCTCGACGCCGACCGACACGGCCACGCCGGTGCCGACCGCGACTGACACCGTGACGCCAACGCCGACCGACACCGCAACACCGACGCCCACCGACACGCCGACGCCGGTGCCGACGGCAACGAACACCCCGACCGCGACGCCGACCGATACGCCGACGGCCACCGGCACCGCGACCGACACGCCGGCCGCGACGGCCACCGACACGCCGACGCCGGTGCCGACGGCAACGAACACGCCAACGCCGACGCCGACGGATACGCCGACGGCCACCGGCACCGCGACCGACACGCCGACCGCGACGGCCACCGACACGCCGACGCCGGTGCCGACCGCGACGGACACGCCGACCGCGACGCCGACCGACACGCCGACGGCCACCGGCACCGCGACCGACACGCCGACCGCGACGGCCACCGACACGCCGACGCCGGTGCCGACCGCGACGAACACCGATACGACGACACCAACGCCGACGGACACGCCGGCCGCGACGAGCACACCAACCGACACGCCGACTCAGACGGCGGTGCCCACCGCCACCGACACGCCGACGGCGACGCCCAGCGATACAGCGACGCCAACGCCGACGGACACGTCGACCGCGACGCCGACGGATACGGCGACGCCAACGCCGACGGACACGCCGGCGGCGACAGCCACCGACACGCCGACCTCGACGCCGACCGATACATCGACGCCAACGCCGACGGATACGCCGGTGCCGACCGCCACCAACACGCCGACCGATACGCCGACATCGACACCCACGGACACAGCGACGGCGACGCCGACTGACACGCCGGCACCCACGAGCACGCCGACCGCTGTGCCGACGGCGACCGATACGCCGATTCCGGCGCCCACAAGCACGCCGACGGCCGTGCCGACCGCGACCAACACCGCGGCAGCGACGCCGACCGACACATCGACCGCCGTGCCGACCGCGACCAACACACCAACTGGACCGACGGCCGTGCCGACCGCCACCGACACACCAACGGGCACGCCGACCGATACGGCGACGGCGACGCCCACCGACACGCCGACGGCGACGAGCACACCGACCGACACGCCGACTCAGACGCCGACCGATACCTCGACGCCGGTGCCGACTTCGACGAATACAGCGCTGCCGACGTCGACGAATACGCCGGTACCCACGGCGACGGATACGCCAACGGCAACGGCGACCGACACGCCGACGCCGACCGACACGCCCACAGACACGCCGACGCCCACGCCGACCGACACGTCGACGCCGACGCCGACGGACACGCCGCTCGTGATCGGCGCGCCAGCTGGCGGCGGAAGCGGTGGCGCGCCCGGCTTCGCCAACGTGGCGCCGTCCGGTCCGCGCGACGGCGCGAGGGCAGCCTCGAACGAGGCGCCGTGGCCGTTGTCGCTCGTCTCGGTTGGCAGCACGCGCCGCGCCTGGTCGATCGCCGCGATGCTCATCGGCATGGCGGGCGCACTCGCAGTCGCGTACAAGGTGGTCCGGCTGGCTCCGCGCTGGCGGCTCCTGGGGCGCGCCGCCTGGTCGCTACCGCTGGTGGCGGGCGCGATCATCCTGTCGCCCGTGCTGATGACCGGCGCGGCTAACTCACTCGCGGTGTTCAAGTCGCCGTCCGCGGCCAATCTCTGGGTCGGCGGCCAGCCGCTGACGATTCATGAGGAAGTGGCGCCGGTCGGCTCGCCCGGCCTCGGGTCGTTCGACCTGCTGGTCAACTACGACCCGAGCGTGCTCACGATCACCGTGAGCGAGGGCCCCTTCCTGTCCAGCACGGGCAACACGACTGCGTGCTCGACGGACTATCCGGCGAGCGGCCAGCTGCGCTTCTCGTGCTCGGCCACCGGTTCGCCCGCATCGGGCCCCACGGGACGCGGCGTCATCGCCATCTTCGACATCCTGCCGCGCGTCACGCTGACGCTGCGACCGACGAACGGCAACGGCATCCTCACCGTGCTCGATGACGCTTCCGGCAGCATCACCATGCGCGACGTCACGGGCGCGAACCTCCCGATCGCCGGCGTCGGCGACGCGATCATCGCGGTCCGCGCGCTCGAAGGCGACCTGAACAAGGACTGTAAAGTCAACGTCATCGATGACCAGATGATCGCGTCGCACTACCCCGCGACATTCGGTGTGCTGCTCTACAGCCCGTGGTACGACCTGGAGCCGTCGTCATCGGACGGCGACGTCGACATCAAAGACCTGCAGTTCGTCTTCGGGCGCAACGGCAGCACGTGCGACCACCCGGTGCCGACGCAGACGCCGCCGACCGGCGAGACGCCGACGATTCCGCCGACGTCGACCATCACCAACACGCCGACGCCGACATCAACCGCCACCCAGACGCCCACGGCGACGCACACGTCGACGGCCACCACGACAGCGACGTCGACCGCGACGCGCACGCGCACACCGTCGCCAGTGCCATCGGGCACGAAGACGCCGAAACCAACGCGCACCGCGACGCCGCACGAGGGCACCGAAACGCCCGAGGAATCGGAGACGCCGGAAGAACCTGAGCACACGCGCACGGCGGTGCCGACGGCGACCCTCGTGAACATCGTGTCGCCGCTGGAGCGCACCGCGGTCCCGCGGGGCACGACGCCAAGCGGCCTTCCTTCGAGCGGCGGCCCGTCAGCGGGCGCGACGCGGCACATGTGGGGCGGCGTGATCGCTCTCGCCGTCTCGGGCGTGGCGCTCGCGCTGGCGGGCGCGACGCAGCGTCGGCTCGCCGCGAGCCGCAGGCGGCGCTCGGGTCCGCGCTAGGGGCGCGCGGTCAGGTCATCGAGGCTGAGGGTATGGGGATGAGGCTCGCTCAGCGGCGAGGCTCGCGGCGTCCCTGATCGCGCATCGCCCGGTCGAACGCGTCCCAGCCGAGCACGTAGCCGCGTTTCTTGTTGGCCGGGCACCAGACGATGGCGCCCTTGCTGATCTTCAGCGCGCCGAGCCGCTCCGCGTCGCTGTAGACCGCGAACTCGATGTCCGAGTTGCCGAGCTTGCGCTCCGGGATCGTGAAGCGGACGTCATGTCGAGGCATCGCTCCCCTCCTGCGTGCTGCCCGCCACAACTATTATGGCGCGCCATGAACGGCCCGTCGTCCTCGGCCGGTCACTCGGAATCGCCCAGCACCACGTCCAGAGCTTGGGCATCGCCCGACGCAGGCGCGTAGCCGTGGGCCGGCGGACGAACCGCGCGCGCCTCGGCCCGCCAGCGGAAGATCTCGCACTGGCATAGCCGCACCCAGAGCGCGAACACCGGCACGATCTTCGACGCGTGATACGTGATGCCGGCCCAGCGAGGCCACGCGTACTCCTGGCTCGCCAGGAACGGGACATCGCCGTGCAGCGGGTACAGCTTCACGAAGATCCAGTACGGCGTCGGCAGCGCGACGAAGACGAACACGACGACGGTGAGCGCGCGATGCTCCGGCGACAGCGCGAGCAGCAGCGCGAGCGCTGGCAGCAGCATGACGTAGTGCTGTTCCCAGATCTGCGTGTACGTGAGAAAGAAGACCGCCGACCAGATCGCGAACAGCGCGACGACGTTCGGCCGTTTCGGCAGGAACGTCGCCATCAAGGATGCCGCGAGCACGACGAGCACGACCGCGCCGACAAGCCACCGTGGCGCACCTCTGCCGGTGTGGTCGAACGTGAGCCAGATCGACCGGATGAACGCGTTGCCGCCGAGGTCGCCGGTTGCCATCGCCGTCAGGCGCGACACCGGTCCCCGGAAGGACCAGCCGAAGTTCGCGTCCCAGAACAGCCGGCCGTCCGCGCGATGCAGCAGGAAGTACGGCGCGTCCAGCACGATGACGGCAGCGGCCGTCGCCGCGAGCAGGCGCCACTGCCTCAACTTAATGAAGATCGGCGCGAACAGGGCGGAGTTTGTCTTCTCGAGCACCGACGCGATCCACGGGGCGCCCGCGAGCCGCGGGCGGTCGTGCGCGAGCGCCGCGCCGGTCCAGAGCATGAGCGTCGCCATCAGGAAGGACCACTGCCCCATGAACTCCTCGACATACATCGGCGTGAAGACGAACCAGGTCGCGGCGGCGATCAAGCCCCAGTGGCGGTCGCGAGCCAGCCGGCACGTGAGCCATGCGTCCGCGAACAGCATTAGCTCGAGCAGATCGACCCACAGCCAGTAGCCCGTCCACGGCGGGAGCGCGTTGAACGCCACGCCGGCGGAGTACGCCATGACGGGCAGGTATCGATACGGCGAGGCGTAGGGCGCATCGCCGACGGGCGCCAAGGAGTACACGCTGTCGCCGCGCAGGATCGCGGCGCCACTGTCGTAGACGGCGAAGTAATCGAATCCCTGCAGGAAATGGTCGGTGTTGTCGAAGAGCGGGTTGACGTACCCGTTGAACAACGAGACGAACATCACGGCGTGCAGCACGACCGCAGCCGCGAAGATCAGCCGCGGCCAGAACGCGGCGAACTGCCGCTCGCCGGTGTGCGCCCCTTCCGCCGATCTTTCGAGGAGTGCACCGACAACCGCACGATCGTCATGCATCACGTCGCTCGAGCCCGGGCTGGCGTCTTCAGTCGTCACGCAACGCCCGCCGTCTGGCCATACGTTCGGTTATCGCCCACGCATTGACAGGGCGGGCGAGCTGCCGCGAAGACGAACCCTGCGGCCTGCCGCGCGAATCGGCGCGCCGGCCGCATCAGCTCGTCGGCGTGCTCGACGTGGCGCCGGAATTCAGCAACCGGAACGACTCGAGGAACTTGAAGAAGATGGCCTTGTTCTCGTTCTCACCCGATGGCGCGGTCGCGAGCGCGATCGTCCACGCGCACGATGGCGTCACGAACATCGCGTCGTACTGGCGCACCGTCAGCTGATCGCGCGTGATGGCGTACGACGCCAGTTGCGCCTGCTGGCCATCGACGGTCACCGGGTCGAGCTTCTTCAGGTCGGTCCCCGAGCGCTTGGTGATGGTCGCCAGCCGGTTGGTGACGAAGTCGTCCGTCGAAACGCCGGCGGGGTCGCCTTCGCACGTCACGCTGACGTTCGCCTGCACGCCATCGACGGCCGCGGCAGAGAAGAACGTGTCGATCTTCGTCGAACCGGCCACGATGCCGCCGGGATTCGCGTGCCAGCCGTCGGGGATGACCGCGGCGAATCCGTGCGCCGGGTAGTTGAGCTGGTTGCCGACGATCGTTGGTCGTGGCTCCGGCGCCGGGGTCGCCGTCGGTGTCGGAACGGAGGACGTCGGGGTACCGCTGTTGCCGCCGCCCCCTCCATTGCATGCGACCCCCGTCGCGACTGTCGCCACCACCACCACCGCCGCGAGCAGGTGCACGCGGCCACGCCTCACGAACTCTGGAGTCATCGTGTGAGTCGTCCTTCCAACCAAATGAAGCGGGGCCTTCACATTGCCTGAGATTCGACGTAATCGGCGCAAGTGTAGCACGCGGCGATCAATGCACCTGAGCCTCTGGAGGGGCGCCGCACGGCGCCGAAATCACTGTTGCAGCACGCCGAGGCGCCCTCGCCCGGACGACGATTGGTGTTGCCAGTCTGGCGCGTGGCGGCGGTTACGGCGTGGGTTGCGGATCCTGCGGCGGCACCGGCGCGGCGCAGATCGAGCCGTTGCGCCCGAAGACCTTCTGCAGGTCCTTGATATCGACGTCGCCGTCCTTGATCGCCGGCTCCAGGTCATACCACGGCTGGTACAGCAGGCTGCCGAAGAACGCGCCGAAGTGCGACGCCTCGATCTGGTCGTCCGCCACCGTCACCGCGCAGTCGAGGTTCATGTCGCCCTCAAGGATGCGGACCGTGACGGTGACGTCGGCGCAATCGGCCACGAGGCCGCCGGGCAGGATGCCGTTCAGCGGGATCTCCCGGCCAAGCGCGTCGAGCTGGCCGGTGCTGAGCGGGTGCCCCCAGATATCGGCGACTTCACACCCTTCATCGAGGACCGTGCGGATCGCGCCGTTGTTGTTGCCCGGCGTCATGCGGTTCACGAGATCCGCCTTCGGCAGCAAGTGGATCGTCGCGGCGATGCCATCCGTCTGGACGCCGGTCGTGACGATCGGGTTGCCGTTGCCATCCGCCGGGTTCTTGCTGACGCAGCCGAAGCGGATGTCGTTCTCGGTGATGATCGTCGCCGCGCAGCCGCCAATGCCCGGCGCGCCCGCGACGCGCCCGGTCGAGTACAGCCAGTGCTGCGGATCACCCGGCACTGGCGCGGCGCACGAGCCATCCGGGTTCAGCGGCGAGCTTCCTTCGCAGATCTGGATGTCGAAGATGTGGTTGTCGTACTTGACCTGGAACTCGAAGGCCCCGACGCCGTCCGGGTCGCCGCCCACGTTCAACACCATCTCGGCGACGTCCAGGTGACCTTCGCCGTTGTTGGTGCACGGCGCGGGGGACTTGCACAGCCACAGGTTGGCCAAATCGATCGGCTCAGCCACGTCGCCGTTTGTGTCCTTGACCATGCGCACGGGCGCCGCGTTGGGGTCCGGCGTCGGCGTCGGCGTGTTGGTCGGGCAACCTCCTTGAGGGCACGGCGTCGCAGTGTTCGTCGGCGAGTTCGTGGCGGTGCTCGTCGCCATCGGTGCTGAGGTCACTGTGGCCGTCGCCGTGCCGGTCGCGGTCGCCGTACTCGTGGCGGTGCTCGTTGCCGTCGCGGGCGCGATGTCATTGTTCGTGATCGTGCACGTCTTGACGTCGCCCACGTTCATACTGCCCGAACAGCCGGCGGTCTGCGACGACGCATAGCCGCCAGGACCCGTCTCGTTCACGCTGTACGAGCCGGCGTTGAGGGTGACGGCGGTGCCGGGGGACTCGGCGCCCGGGAACGACGCGGGACTCGGGCTCGACCCCGTCACCGTCATCGTGAAGGCCGTGGCCGTGGCCGAGCCGCCGTTATCGTTGATCACGTGCTTGATCACCGTCAGCTGCGGCGCGATGTCATCGTTCGTGATCGTGCACGTCTTGACGTCGCCCACGTTCATACTGCCCGAGCAGCCGGCTGTCTGCGACGACGCGTAGCCGCCAGGACCCGTCTCGTTCACGCTGTACGAGCCGGCGTTGAGCGACACCACCGTGCCCGGAGATTCAGCGCCCGGGAACGACGCGGGACTCGGGCTCGACCCCGTCACCGTCATCGTGAAGGCCGTGGCCGTGGCCGAGCCGCCGTTATCGTTGATCACGTGCTTGATCACCGTCAGCTGCGGCGCGATGTCATCGTTCGTGATCGTG
Organism: uncultured Chloroflexia bacterium; assembly: GCA_963840385.1. Classification (GTDB taxonomy): domain Bacteria; phylum Chloroflexota; class Dehalococcoidia; order DSTF01; family JACRBR01; genus CAYJMJ01. Next base: position 410,909 of record CAWIYS010000009.1, read on the forward strand.
CACGTCTTGACGTCGCCCACGTTCATACTGCCCGAGCAGCCGGCGGTCTGCGACGACGCGTAGCCGCCAGGACCCGTCTCGTTCACGCTGTACGAGCCGGCGTTGAGCGACACCACCGTGCCCGGAGATTCAGCGCCCGGGAACGACGCGGGACTCGGGCTCGACCCCGTCACCGTCATCGTGAAGGCCGTGGCCGTGGCCGAGCCGCCGTTATCGTTGATCACGTGCTTGATCACCGTCAGCTGCGGCGCGATGTCATCGTTCGTGATCGTGCACGTCTTGACGTCGCCCACGTTCATACTGCCCGAGCAGCCGGCCGTCTGCGACGACGCATAGCCGCCAGGACCCGTCTCGTTCACGCTGTACGAGCCGGCGTTGAGCGACACCATCGTGCCCGGAGATTCAGCGCCCGGGAACGACGCGGGACTCGGGCTCGACCCCGTCACCGTCATCGTGAAGGCCGTGGCCGTGGCCGAGCCGCCGTTATCGTTGATCACGTGCTTGATCACCGTCAGCTGCGGCGCGATGTCATCGTTCGTGATCGTGCACGTCTTGACGTCGCCCACGTTCATACTGCCCGAACAGCCGGCCGTCTGCGACGACGCATAGCCGCCAGGACCCGTCTCGTTCACGCTGTACGAGCCGGCGTTGAGCGACACCGCCGTGCCCGGAGACTCAGCGCCCGGGAACGACGCGGGACTCGGGCTCGATCCCGTCACCGTCATCGTGAAGGCCGTGGCCGTGGCCGAGCCGCCGTTATCGTTGATCACGTGCTTGATCACCGTCAGCTGCGGCGCGATGTCATCGTTCGTGATCGTGCACGTCTTGACGTCGCCCACGTTCGATACTGCCCGAGCAGCCGGCTGTCTGCGACGACGCGTAGCCGCCAGGACCCGTCTCGTTCACGCTGTACGAGCCGGCGTTGAGCGACGACCATCGTGCCCGGAGATTCAGCGCCCGGGAACGACGCGCGGACTCGGGCTCGACCCCGTCACCGTCATCGTGAAGGCCGTGGCCGTGGCCGAGCCGCCGTTATCGTTGATCACGTGCTTGATCACCGTCAGCTGCGGCGCGTTGTCGTCGTTCGTGATCGTGCACGTCTTGACGTCGCCCACGTTCATACTGCCCGAACAGCCGGCTGTCTGCGACGACGCATAGCCGCCAGGACCCGTCTCGTTCACGCTGTACGACCCTTAGAGGCCAACCCGAGCAAAAGATCAGGGAATGGGTGGGGCGTTTCTGCGCTATGGGCTGGCTCCAGCCAGAGGAGGAGAAACCGGGCGTGCCACCCAAAGCCTGGCTGGTCTTGTCCGGACTGCGCGAGCATTTTGCTGAACGCCGCAAGCAGGCCCAGGCTGCGAGGGCAGAGGCACATGCGATCTTGAAGGCTGGCGGGTCTCGCAGGTCATCATGAGGGCGCGTCTGACAAATCTCCTTGCGCGCGCGAGCCGCACATTGAAGTACCCGGCAGCCCTTAACGCTATTAAGAAGGAGAAAAGGTCAAAAAATCTGTACCTCGCACGCGCAAGGAGATTTGTCAGAAATCGGGGCCGCCCCGGCCGAAACTTGGTGCTTGGAGGCGCGAGATCGGCAGAACTTCGTCAAATCCTCCCGCGATGAGCGCAAAGGCTTCTGTCATCGCCAGGTTTCGAGGGATTTACTGTTCCCTCGATGCCCCACCGTCGCGTTTTTGTCTGACATTTCTGACAGCGCCGCGTCAGAAATGTCAGAAATCACCCTGAACTGGCACGGCGGCCAAGGTGTCACGGCCTCCGCGATCCGCCGCGACGATGTCCGCCTGTGTTCGCCCACCTCCGGTGACCTTATCGGCCCCGGCACTGACGTTACCGGTCCGGTAACAAGGTCTCGCGGTAAAAACTGTCCGCCACCATGACAACCGCCGGCCCCACGGTGCATCTGGCATCACCCGTTGGAGTTGCACCTTCGTAAGGGTTCTACCGTTAGCCACTTATTAACCAATATGGCGTAGACAGTTACGCATAAATCCATGTGGCGGATTACCCGCCTAGTTGGGGGTGTCCAATGTCTTTTATTGACCGACTAAATCGAGCTAGCGCGGAGTTGGAGAAGCGCACTGCCGATCCATTTCTGGAGCGGGTGGAAGCCGCTGTGCGTGGCAAAGAGGCCATCAGCAGCGCGGCGCTTCTCGATCTGCTCGACCTGCCGAAGACCACCGGCAATGCCCGCCGTGTCGGCAAGACCATGCGCTCTATGGGATTTGTCCCGATCAAGTCGCGGCGGCTGATGCCGGGCGGCTTCCGCGACACTGTTGCGCGCGGCTGGGCGCGTCCCATTCGAGAAACAAGATTTTCAACCCCCACGATGAAGCAAGCCGGCTCGGCCGGTGCCAACCAAGAAGGGGTAATCACATGAACTATCTGCTTGAACCACGTTGGGACAACTGCTTCGGCATCCGTAACAAGGACTCGGATTGCTTAATAGGTCACGTGCACCGGCGCAGCGAAAAGTGGCACATTGAGATTGATAATATTGAAGATAGCGAGGAGGTCGCGGTGGTTGGGTCAATTGAGGAAGCCATTCCAGCCTTTGTCGCCTACTATGATAAACATCCGCCCCAGTGGGAAGCTGAGACTGAGTTACGCTGCACTAAGTTGACGCAGTTTGGGCTGCTCAGCGTTGAGCAAGACGAGAAAGGACAATGGTTAGCGTACCGCGGCAACTACCCGTTGATGCGTCACGACAAGCCAGCGATCTTCACTACTTCAAAAGAAGCCCAACGTGCTGCCGATGCCCACATGAGTGTTGGGTATCCGAACTCCAAGATGATCGAGGATGGCTTTTCGTGGATAATGGATCCCGACATCGAACTTTTCTCCGCGGAACAGGACCGTCTTAGCAGCATAGCATTCGAGCATATGGCGGCACGTCAGCGGGCCGGGTAGCAAGGTAAAACGCTCTCGCGCGCCGTTGTCCGGGACCTTGTGACATTGAACCGTATAAGTTCGGCACAATGAGCGCCTGCCGGACGCCGAACTACCGTACCGTAACAGCGTTTCACCTTTTTGGGCATGCTGCATACGAGGCACCGGTCAATGTCCGCTTTTGCGGTCGCTATTGGGGGCAAAGCGGACATGGGTTGGTGCACTGCACATGTCTGCTAATGATGCTGTGGACGGCGCCCGCTCTGCGGCATCAAGAGTGCCATAGGGTGGTTGCGTAAAGCGAACCACATTGAGGGGAGCCGTCCATGGGCGAGGTTAGCACGATCGGTCTTGATATTGCGAAGTCAGTCTTTCAGGTGCACGGGGTTGATAGCGCTGGGGCAGTGGTGATCCGCAGGCGCATCAGTCGCGCGAAGGTGCTGGAGTTCTTTGGCGGCCTGTCGCCGTGCCTGGTCGGGATCGAAGCCTGTCCGTCAGCACATCATTGGAGCCGCGAGCTGCAAGCGATTGGTCATACGGTGAGGCTGATGCCGCCGAGCTATGTGAAGGCCTATCTTAAGCGCAGCAAGAACGACGCCAATGATGCGGCCGCAATCTGCGAGGCGGTGACGCGGCCATCGATGCGGTTTGTGCCGATCAAGACGAAGGATCAACAGACTGGGCTGATGTTGCACCGGACCCGGCAATTGCTGGTGCGTCAGCGCACAATGCTGTCGAACGCGATCCGCGGGCATATGGCCGAACTCGGCATCATCTCGGCCAAGGGCCGCAATGGCACGGTTGAACTGTTGAAGGTCATTGCGAACGCTGCGGATGATCGTATTCCGCCGGCCGCGCGGTTTTGCCTCGAGGTGCTTGCTCGCCAATACAAGACCATGACCGCAGAGATCGCCGCTGTCGACAAGCGCATTCATGCGTGGCACCGATCGTGTGAAGAAAGCCGGCGACTTGAGGAGATTCCCGGTATTGGGCCGATTGTTGCGACGGCGTTGGTCGCTGAAATCGGCGATTGGAAGCAGTTCCGCTCCGGGCGCAATCTCGCCGCCTGGATCGGATTAGTGCCGAAGCAACACTCGACCGGCGGCAAGGAGAAGCTCGGCAGCATCACCAAGCAGGGCAATCGCTACTTGCGATGGCTGCTGGTTACCGGTGCCATGGCCGTTATCCGATATGCGCGGCAACACGGAACCAAGCGGCCGTGGCTCGCACGTTTAATGGAGCGCCGGCCCGCAAAGGTGGCGGCGGTTGCGCTCGCCAACAAGATCGCACGGATGGCCTGGGCCATCATGGTTCGCAGCGAGAGGTACAAAGAGCCGACGCTACTGTTGGCAGCGTGAACACACCAATTGGCGAGGGCATGACGACGTAATGCAGACACGGTCGTTCCGGGGATCGGGAGAACCCGCTTGGGTCATCGCACTTTAAAGTGCGCGCTAACGATTGGGACCCGATCCGCGCAGAGCATTAGGGCCAGCGGCCACATCCGCCGCATCAACAGGCCGGACACGTGACCGCACCCGACCAATGCTGCAAAACGTCAGAAAGTTCTTGCCAAGGCGCCGTCCACACGTGACCCAAAGCGGACATGGCATCGGTTTCAAGCCCTTAGCCTCGCTACGAAGCCAAAATAGAAACAGAGCAAGAAGAGGATGAAATGGACGATGGAGCGGCCACCACTAATCTGAGGTGTTTCGATAAAACTTGTCCCCAACAGAGGCACCGAAACATCGGCGAGATAGAGATAGAACAAAATGCCGGATGACACGAAGAATGCGCCTGCCAGAAATTTGCGAAATTCCCTGTTTTGCCAGGCGAGATAGAGGCTCCCGACGGCCATGATGACGGCTGCAACTATGTAGAGGGCAATTATCATCCCTTTCTCCTCCCGGCGTATTTGGGCCTAATGCGGCGCCTGCCCGCGGTCGGGAAAGTACCGTCGCGCATTCAGTGACAAACCAGTACCGGGGTTTTCGTGTGCGTCAGCACCTTGTTTGTCACACTGCCGAGCACAACTGCGGATAGTCCGCTGCGCCCATGCGATGCCATCACGATGAGATCACAGCCCCTGTCTGCGGCCGCTGCAATGATGGCTTGATAGGGCCGCGCGTTCTCCACCTGAATCGTTTCGCAGGACAGACCGGCCTGCTTGGCCGCATTGGCCACGCCATTCAGCACGCTCGCAGCGTGCTTCTTGATCTGCTCGGTATATTTGTCGAGCTCCTCTAATGCCCTCTGCGCTTTTGTTTCTGAAACGCCGAGCCAGTCGAACGGCTCCTCGACGACAATCACGGTCACCTTGGCTCCCACGGATTTCGCCAGTGACAACCCATTCGTCACCGCATGCTCTGCCAACTCCGACCCATCTGTTGGAATGAGAATATGCCGGTACATGCTCCACCTCTCAAATTGTCTGAACGTGCTGCCTTCCGAATGTAAGCTTGGTCGCTTGTTTCAGATATCCGAACTATGCGTGCGATTTCTTGAGCAAAATCAATTTATCTGCCAATCGTGCCGCCGCCCAATGTCCGCTATTGGCACAAAGCAGACATGGGCTGGTGCACTGCACATGTCTACTTTTGACCCAAAGCGGACATTTGGTCCCTTCAAGTGGATAAGTTTTAGCGATACATTTCCCGACCTGACCTTCGGGGGCTCCATGAGACGGCGTGACTTTATTTCGTTGGCCGGTGGGGCAGCGGCATGGCCGTTCGTTTCGAACGCGCAATCCGGTGACAAGGTCTATCGCATCGGAATACTGGAGACGGTTTCCGCTTCCATGAACTCTGCAAATCTTAATGCCTTACGGAAAGGATTAAACGCACTCGGCTATGTCGAAAACCAAAACTACATTCTGGAATATCGGTCAGCCGACGGCGACGCGGCGCAATTCCCGGCGTTGGCGAACGAGCTGCTGCTGCGTCAGGTTGATTTGATCGTCACACGCGGAACACCGGCAGCACGTGCGGCAAAGAGTGCAACCGATACGCTCCCTATTGTGATGGCGGCAATAGGAGAGCCGCTCGGCGTCGGTGTTGTTGCCAGCCTGGCCCACCCGGGCGGCAATATCACTGGCCTGAGTGCATTCGTCACAGAGCTATCAGCAAAACGCATCGAGTTATTGAGGGAGATCTATCCGGCGATTGCGCGCGTTGGTTTGCTTCAAAACATGGGCAACCCCGTCTCGCCTCCGCAATGGGATGCGACGAAGACGGCCGCGACAGCGTTGAACCTTTCAGCTGAAGTGTTTGATGCCCGTACCGAAGACGATATTGCTAAGGCCTTTGCCTCAGCCAACGAAACGAAGGTGAATGCAATTTCTGTCGGCATCGATGCGCTGACTCAAGCGAAGGCAAGCATGATCGCCGATCTGGCAGCGCGCTATAAAATCATAACAGTCTATCCTGCGCGTGAGTTCGTAGACGCGGGAGGGCTCGTCAGCTATGGCGTCAGCTATCCGGATCTCTATCGCCGATCGGCGGTTTTGATCGACAAAATATTCAAAGGCACCAAACCCGGTGACCTGCCGGTAGAGCAACCGATCAAGTTTGAGCTCGTTATCAATCTCAAAGCGGCAAAAACACTCGGCATCAACATTCCGGTCCCGCTGCTCGACCGCGCCGATGATGTGATCGAATAGGCGGAGATGTCCGCTTATGGCACTTAGCGGACATCGGCTTGTGCGCTGCACATGTCCGCTTTCGGAGTAACAGCGGACATGCCGTTTTGCGCTGCAAATGTCCGCTTATGACAGCCGGCTCAACCGGTCGACGCAACACAGGTGTTAAATCTCTCTGCCGGGGTTTCGAATCCCAAGGTCTCCCGTGGTCGTTCGTTGAGCCGACGCGCCACTTTATTCAGATGTGCTTGCGAATGCACCGACAGGTCAGTTCCTTTTGGAAAGTACTGTCTCAGCAGACCGTTGGTGTTCTCATTCGACCCACGCTGCCACGGACTTTGCGGATCGCAGAAGTAAACGTCGATGTCGGTCGCCAACGTGAAGCGTCGATGATCCGTAAGCTCCTTGCCCCGGTCCCAGGTCAGCGACTTATACAGCTCATTCGGTAGCTTTTTCGCCTGCTTGATGAGCGCGGCGATGACCGTCTGGGTGTCCTTATTGGCTACCTTCGCTAGCATCACGTAACGCGTGTGACGTTCGACCAAGGTCGCGATGTAGCTGTTCTTCGACCCCGACAGCAGATCGCCCTCCCAATGACCAGGGACCGCCCGATCTTCAACCGCTGCCGGCCGCTGACGGATTGAGACGAGATCCTTGATTTGCCCCCGTCTGTCGCCATTGAGACCCGCCCGCTTCGATCGACGGATCGTCCGTTTCGATCGAAGATGGCCCAGCAGCTCCTTCTTAAGCACCCCACGGGCTTGAACGAATAAGCTGCGATAGATCGTCTCGTGTGACACGTGGCAAGACCCGTCCTCAGCATGCGTTCTCTTCAGCCAACCGGCGATCTGCTCGGGCGACCAATTCAATCTGAGCTTTCCCGCTACGGCCTGTCGCAGGCGCGGATTATTTGCCAGTTTACAACGTTTCGGACGGCGAGCTCGGTCCCAGGCTTTCTCATCAGCCAGCGCTGCTCGGTATCGGTCGTAGCCGCCATTCCGGCTAATCTCTTTGCTCACCGTCGAGGGCGAGCGACCCAGCAACCTGGCGATTGATCGTGTCGATTGATCCTCCGCAATAGCTCTGGATATCTCCTCGCGTTCCGCCAGCGTCAATGCCAGTCTCGAGCGCCGCCGCGGTGGAGGACGAATTCCCCCGTGCGGTGCTAGCTGAAAATAAATCGATGATGACGGCTTACCAAACGCTCGCCCAATCGCTTTCAGCGACTCCCCGCCCTGCCAGCGATCCCAAAGCTCTGTTTTCTCTGCCGCAGTGAAGCCTCGAAAATATCCTCGACGCATCGCCATACACTCCTTTCCCTTTCAGGATAGAGTGTTGCGTCGACCGGTTGAGACCACCACCCAAAGCGGACATCGGCCAGCCGCACAATGACCTGTGCCTGAATTCAAACGGCGGCCTCTCCGGAGTGCTAGTTTAGGGCAACGCGGATGGTTAGGCGTATCGTTTGACTTCGCCACGCTTGAGCCCGAGCCGGGCGAGCTCTTCGTCCGTCAAAAGTTTGTAAAACTCGATCTGTTGATTTGTAATGTTGACATAGTTGCCTACGAACACCTGCGCTTCCGCTATCGTGTCGGCAACGGTCGCGTACAGTTTTCGAGTAAGGCCGCCAGGCTCTTGGACGGAAAACAGGTAGCCGATTGGCTGGAGCTTCGGCATAGCTAGTCCATCTAATCAGTCCATGTGCTTAGATGGCTTCTGTGGCCCTGAATTCCAGTGCCAGAACTTGCTGCCGGTATCCGAAGATGGGGTGTCGGCCGCTTCGACGTTCAAGGCCACTTTTCTCGTTCCATTTTAATGGAGCATTTATCCAAGGGATTTACTTCTTAGATATGATGGACCGTGCAACCAGGCTGATCTGACTATCGCTGTATGGCCCATAAATTCCCACCCACATACGTGTTGAACACTCGGCCCTGCACTCTTCATGTAGGGCGTCATCGCTGGGTAATTACTGGGAACGACATGCCCATCCAAACCTCTGCGGATTCATTTGAGACGCCAAACAAGGCTCGTGCTGGCGGTCTTGTTCAGCTTAGAAAGCTTATCAAAACATCAAGGACTGCCTGGGTGCGCCCTAATTTAAAAGTTCCAGTTCGCTAAACTTACGCTCCCTAATCCTGGCAGAACTTCGCAAACCAATCGGCAAAGTCGGTGCGACTGAGCGCGAATGGATGTCCGCTTTTGGCACAAAGCGGACATGGGCTAGTGCACTGCAAATGTCTGCTTTCGGGGGTAAAGCGGACATAGATTAACGGCGCCACCGCGCCTTGAAATCCGCACTCGCATTCATGTGCCGATCCGTCGCTTTAGCCATTGCGCTTTGAAATCGGCCATCGCCTGCTCGCGGCTCGCCGAGTACCCCTTATTGAAGATCGACGATTTCGCTTCGCCCGCCGTGATCGACCAGAACCACGGGCGTCCCGCAGGTGCCTGTGGGTGGAGGAATATCCGTCCGATGTGCCGGTCGCCGTCGCGAACATCGTAATCGTCATCGGACCATTCGCCGCTCGGGCGGGATTTGGTGGTGCGGTGGAGGGTGAGGCTGGTCATTTTTTCCGTTGTTCGTGCAGGTCCGCCAAATTTCCCCTAATGCGCCTTATTTGACGGCTGCGGCTGCGGTTTGCATATGGCCTCTGCAACATCTCGGATAACTCTGTGATCCATGCTTCGGTAATCTCTCATTTTCTGAACGGTCAGGAGCGTAGCCTCGGCGCAGTCTCCGGCCATCGTGCTGATCGAAAATTATTTATGATTTCTCTTAATATCGTTTTGCCCGGCAGCCGCTGGCTTGCGTAACGGCTCCTGATCAGTTTTTCCAACACCACAAGACGCATACCCGAAAACTTCTCAGGCCCGATTTCGGCCAGCGTATTTTGAAGCAGCGCGTTTATTTCTTCCCGATTGTGTTTGTATTTGTACGGCATCTGTCCCTCGCTGGCTGAACAGCCGCTTCAGCTTTCCAGTCAGCTCACCTCGCTACTCTGTTTCCCGCGCCGGTCGGTCAACTTCGGTATGGCACACGGCATCAGAATAAAACACGCCGCACAATCCGATGGCCCCGCACGTCATTTTCCGTCACCTTCTGTCTCCCGCTTGATGCGGTGGAGGATGCTTAGGTGGTCTGAGCGCCTTTACCAGTCGATGATCCCGGCCCGACCAGCATCTCCAACAGGGCACGGAGTTGAACAGTCCCAAACGGTTTCTCTAATAGTGGTACTCCCTCATGACGAGATTCGAGAACGTAGTCGTATCCTGTCACGAAGGCGAATGGGACACCGGCTTCGAGCAAGACGTCTGAGATTTCGGGGTGGGATTCGCCTTCGAGGTTGATGTCCAAAAGCACGCAATCGAAATTACGCATCGCAATTTGCAGACGGGCCATAGCGGCGGTGCGCGCAACGCTGGAAACCTCGTAACCAAACTCCCGGACGAGTTCCTCAATCACGAGCGCAATGTCACGCTCATCTTCCACGATGAGGATACGCGACGGCCCGGTTCGGGAAGAGGGCTGCGGGTGTGGGGTGAACATAAGACCCCCAAGGCTTTGTTAGCCGCCGAGATTGCCGCCCACCAAGGTAATCTTGGCGCAATTCTACTGCCGCGTCATCTCACGCTTGATGCGGTGGACTGTCCCGACGCCAAGGCCGACCTCACGCGCCACCTTGCCGACGCCGGTGCAACATCGAAGATGGCACGATGATCGGCTACCAAGATCGGTCAAGATCGCCGTCAAAGAGGGCCGATCGGCCGCAAATGGCAGGTTTGGTTGCGGAGAAGAGGGCGCAAAGCACCGTTGTGACCTGATTTGCTTTGGGCACTAGTACATGTCGTCATCCGCCACCACATCAACTTATGGGAGAAAATGCGTAATAGGAGGGCCTCAAATGTGGCTCTATGTCCAAACGTGGCTTCCTTTTCTGTCAGTCAGCTTGGTTGCTGCAATCTTTTTTGGCGTAGCAGCGTTTGTTATGGGACACTCAAAGCCTCGTAGTAGTAGGAGGGCTGGGTGATTTCTCATATCGATCTGCACCTTGCCGTTCGCCTTCTTATCGTTGGTATCGCGTTGATCTATGTTGTGAGGCCGATGCTCTGGAATTGGCGCGAAGGCTGACCAATGTCCGACGGCTATCGATGAGAAAATCTCATCATCGCAAATAGGCCGCCTTAGTTGGCGGCTTCGCTCATTTTTATATGGCATGAATTGTTGGACGGATGTCCGCTATTGGCACTTAGCGGACATGGGCTCGTGCACCGCACATGTCCGCTTTCGGGGGTAGAGCGGACATGACTTTTGCAGTGCGAATGTCTGCTTTTGACCCAAAGCGGACATCGGGGTTGACCAGAATCTGAACCCGGTTGTGTGCCAATTCTCGCTCACCGCCCGGTCGCAAAAGTGCTAGGCTATAGCCATTGCACAAAGCGTGGTCCCTCGCGGAGGGCACATGCAACGACGCCAGTTCATCGCATTTCTCGGCGGTGCTGCGGCAGCATGGCCGCTCGCTTCGCGTGCGCAGCAGCCGGCCCTGCCGGTGGTCGGGTTTGTCAACTTTGCTTCTGCCAAGGGTTATGAGCCACGATTGTCGGCCTTTCTCAAAGGGCTGAGCGAGGCCGGTTACGTCGATGGCCGCAACGTGACGATCGAATACCGCTGGGCGGAGGGCCGAATTGATCGGCTACCGGCGATGGTGGCTGATCTGGTTCATCGTCAGGTGACCGTGATTGCCGCGACCAGCACTCCGGCAGCGCTCGCGGCAAAGGCCGCGACCACGACCATTCCAATTGTCTTCGAAATGGGCGGCGACCCGGTCCGGCTTGGCCTCGGCCCCAGCCTTAGTCATCCGGGCGGCAACGTCACGGGCGTAACCCAAATGAACCAGGAGGTAACGCCGAAGCGGCTGCAATTGCTGCACGAATTGGTTCCCACGGCGAGCATCATAGCTCTGCTCGTCGATCCAGCCAATCCCACTGTTGCCGAGACCGTCACGAAAGAGGTTCAGGCAGCGGCTCGTACCCTTGGACTGAAGCTTCATGTCCTGAATGCCAGCACCGAACGTGACTTCGATGGAGTCTTTGCAAAGCTGATCGAATTGCGAGCGGGCGGGCTCGTGATCGGCGGCAGTGCATTCTTTACGACCGGGAGTGAACGGCTCGCCGCACTGGCGCTCCACCACGCCGTGCCAGCGATTTACATAGGTCGGAATTTCGCTGTGGCCGGAGGTCTGCTGAGCTATGGAGGGGACGTTAACGACGCATACCGCCTAACCGGCGTTTATGTCGGCCGGGTTCTCAAGGGCGACAAGCCCGCCGACCTACCGGTCCAGCAAGCCACTAAAGTCGAGCTGTACATCAACCTAAAGACCGCCAAGGCGCTCGGCCTCAACATCCCCAACTCGCTCATCGGGCGGGCGGATGAGGTGATCGAGTGATTAGCGGAATGTCCGCTTTTGGCACAAAGCGGACATGGGCTTGTGCGCTGCAAATGTCCGGTCTTGGGTGTAAAGCGGACATCGCTTGCGTACAATTGTGAGAGCGTGAGCCCTGCTAAAACAACTTTGCGTTTATACGTTGGTGTAGCTCATCGATACGCACGCTCAGTATTTCCGAGCCAAAAAATGCGCTGGGGTTATCTAGCGAGGTAAGTCTGATGTGGATGCGCGAACCCTCGATGATCATGTTGATCGTTCTGTCGGCGGCGTTGGCGACACCTGCGCCTGCGCAAACCGGCAACATCTTGAGCGACAACTACAACATTATGGTTCCGGAAAAGGGGTCCAAACAGAAACAGAAAGTATCCAAACGGGAACAGCCGGAACCATGGCTTGCGCCGAAATATAGATCCCCAAGCGGGACGGTACAGCAGGTGCACATTCCCAAATCGAAAATTATGAACCCGCCGAGCGCGACCGACCGGGGGTATGTGTACGTCCCACAGACGGGGCGGACGTTTCAGAATTTGCCGACACCAGGCCGGGGGACCGAGACTTCTCAGGATCGCGCTACGCGTTGCGCCCACCAAGCTGGTGTCTATGGCCAGACCGGCAGCGCCAGAGGCTCCTATATGGGTTCTTGCTTTTGATATAACGGATTACCGAGTGGGTTTGCGCTATCGGCCACGCGACGAATCCTCAACGGCACATGGAAAATTTCCGGAGGCGCAGCCCGTTATTTTGATGTCATGGCAATGTCTGCTTTTGGCACAAAGCGTACATGCCACAGCGACCAATCAATGTCCGCTGTTAGGGGTAAAGCGGACATCGCTGAGTGAGAGAGCTTCACTTCCGCTTAGGCGGCTTACCACACCGCGAGCTTCGGCAAGCCCCTAGATGAGCGCTACCCGTTCAGCCGCCACCACCAATCCCGCGACTCGCGCCGAGCGAGGGTGCCCTCAGCCCGCTGATTGGGCGGAGACCTGCGCTCGGCGATTGTCCGCCACCGGTCCCTCTCGCTCTTTATGTTCTCGAGCGCGGCCTTCAGATCGGCCACCTGCTGTTCGGCCCGTTCTGCCCGCAGGTGCAGTTCCACATCTGGGGTTGGTCCCATCGGAGTGTCCGGCTTTGATGGGGCACGGGACGATGCAGCTGCCGTTGCACGTGTGTGCATGAGACGTTGCCTGTCCTTGCAAATGGATGATGCGGGCAACGGTGCGCTGGTCCGGTTAATAGCTGGTTGACAGCTGGCGATGCCATATCCGCTATTGGCACTTAGCGGACATGCCGAGTTGCACTGCACATGTCCGCTATTGGGGGTAAAGCGGACATTGATCCCGCATCGCAAAATGTCCGCTTGACCCAAAGCGGACATTAGTTATCGCTGCTCAGAAGCTGTGCTCGTTTAATAAAGCTCGCGCGGGATGTCTTCGTTGTATTTTGCGTTAAAGGCGGCACTGTCCATTTCCGGGTTGCGTGCTGCCACGAAGTCACCCATCGTTGGCGCGCCTTGAGGTCGACCGCGACTGCCCGCCTTCCATAGGTCGGATCGGACCAGCGCCTTCGCACAATGCTGGAATGTTTCTTCGACGGTCACGACCATAACCGTCGCAGGCTCTTTGCCGTTAACGGCAAACCGTCGTTTGAGCTCCGCGTCATGGCAAATGCGTGCGCGCCCGTTCACACGATAGGTTTCATTCACCCCGGGCACGAAGAAAATCAGTCCAATCCGCGGGTCCTCAATAAGGTTCTTAAGGCCATCGATCCGATTGTTACCGCGACGGTCCGGTATGAACAGCGTCCGACCATCTTCTGCAACTTCCACGAAGCCCGGCTCATCGCCCTTGGGCGAGCAGTCGAGACCTTGTCGGCCTCCTGTTGCAAGAACCAGAAATGGCGAGGCGGCAATGAATGCGCGCCCAGCCTCGTTGATATGGTCAAGCTGCTTCTTGGCAATGCGCTCGATTGGCTGGGCGTAAAGTGCCCGCAGACTATCGATGCTTGTCACGATGCTGCTCTCGAAATCAGTCATTGCAACCTCCTTCCGATTCAAGGCTGCGTTACGTGGACGCGCGTTTTCTTCGCCTGCGCCGGGTCGGGCTAGTACTCTATTCTTTCGACCACACGAACGAGAAAATCGAGCAAAGACTGCGCTCCGCCGAGCGTAGCATCGCAAGGATACCTCATAAGGCTTGCGTTGAGAATGTCCGCTATTGGCACAAAGCGGACATCCCTAGTTGCACCGCACATGTCTGCTTTTGACCCAAAGCGGACATTGGACCGATTTTTAAGTTGGTGGGCGCCCCAAGTTGGGGCGCCCACTCCGTCGCATTACGCTTCTCTCACGCGGCTAGTCGCCCGCGTGCGCGGCATTGGCCTTTTTGACCTGATCCAGGATGCCACTAAGGTTGTAGGACTTCTGGCGCCTGCAGCGGCGGGAACTTTTCGTACGACAACAAATGCTCTAACCACATCTGCTGGCCTAGGGGCAGCATGTTCCAGTCGTACTGGAATGCGGTCATCGGGGCACCCAGCGCACCACCCAGGCTCATGGCCGACTTCTGGTCGATGCCGACCGATTGCTCGAATGGGTCGCGCTTGATGTTCTGCACCAGGGTGAAGTGGAAGGGGACGAGCGGCATGATCCAGCCGGCTGGTCCTGGCTGTGACATGGTGTAGTACATCTTCCAGTTCTTGTAGCGCACCGCGGACGGTGTCGCGCCCGAGAAGTAGAAGAAGAAGTCACGCGCCGAATTTTCCGACTTGCCTTCCAAGTAGTCGCGCTGATCGACGCCGTCGAGCGTGGTCTTGACGATGCCGGGGTACTGACCGGCCTCGATCCGCTGCTTCAGCCCGTCACCCTTGGGCCCGCCGGCGATGTCGACAAACGTGGGGACCCAGTCGAGCGCGGCAAACAGTTGGTCCTTGACCGTACCCGGCCTGATGACGCCGGGCCAACGGATGACCATCGGTGCGCGATAGCCGCCCTCCCAGGCCTCACCCTTCTGACCCTTGAACGGGGTGACCCCGCCGTCCGGAAAGCTGATCATCTCGGCGCCGTTGTCGGTGGTGAAGACGACGATGGTATTGTTGGTCTGTCCCATGTCGTCCAGCTTCTTAAGGACGACACCGATATTGTCGTCCATCTGCTTCATGCCGGCTTCGTTGACGCCCCAGTCCTTACCGCCTTTGACGCCCAGCATGGCCTCGTACTTGGGCGACAGCACGGTCACGACGTGCATGCGTGCCGGGTTGTACCAGACGAAGAACGGTTTGTTGGTCCTCCTGGGATCATTGCGGTCAAGGAAGTCGACGACCTTGGCTGAAATTTCCTCGTCCACCGTTCTCGAGCGGTCCAACGTCAGTGGGCCCTCGTCACTGCAGCGCTGGTTCTTCTCCGTGCCGTCCGACGACTTGCACCAGATGACCGGGCGTGGCGGCATCAGGCAGCGCGTCGTTTTCTGATCCACAGCGCCGGGGACCTCCGGGAGACCGGGGACCGGCGTGTTCTTGCACGGTAGCGCGACGCCCTGCACGGTGGGCGTCGAGTTGATATCGGGGAAACTTACCTGCTGCATCGCGTCGAGGTGGTAGAGGTAACCCCAATATTCCTGGAAACCGTGCGCCGTCGGCAGGGCCGCGGTGTGATCGCCCAGGTGGTTCTTGCCGAACTCGCCGGTGTTGTAGCCAAGATCGAGCAGGAATTTGGCGAGTGCAGGAGTGCCCGGCTGAAGATAGGACGGGCTGCCTGGCAGTTGCGGCGGGATCATGCCGGTGCGCAGCGGATACATGCCGGTGAAGAAGGCATTGCGGCCGGAGGTGCAGCTTTGCATGGCGACGTAATCCATGAAGATGGCGCCTTCCTGCCCGATGCGGTCGATGTTGGGGGTTTCCCCGACCATCAGGCCGCGGTGATATATTCTTGGTTGCATCCATCCGATGTCGTCGCCCATGATGAAGAGGATGTTGGGCTTCTGTTGTTGCTGTTGTGCAGTCGCCGGTGGGCTCGCGACTATTGCGGCAGCAGCTACCGCAAATAGACCGAGCCATAACTTTCGAGTGACCTTCATGTTCAAATCTCCGGGACAAGAGTTTTTTGAAGACGATCTAAGCTTAGGGGATACCGCCAGGCGCTCGATTGGACCAAAGTTCACCCATTCAAGCTTCGGATGTCCAATATACCCGTCGGCTCTGGGCACCGTCTGTTGCCCCTTGGGGCAATGCCGTCGCCCAAGGCGCTTGCCTTAAGATTGCGTTTCGGGAATTGGTCGCTGTCTCCCACGGCGACGGATTTCAAATGGCGGCGGGTCGTGATGGCGACGCGCCGCTGCGCATTTGGGCGACTGCCCCGTTTGACCAATGACGGCCGAATGTCCGCTATTGGCACAAAGCGGACATCGGCTTGTGCGCTGCACATGTCTGCTTTTGACCCAAAGCGGACATTGCAGAGAGGTTCTTTGAGTGAGGGGAATGTCGCCGCGCCCAGCGCATGGCAGCAGATCACGGTATGCCCGAATTGCCCTAGTTAAGTTGGCGCTTCTACCTATATCGCAACTCTAACCCAGGCATCCCCTGTGCCCCCCACTTGTAATGACCTGGGCGTTGTAAGCGGCGGCTCCCGGTTCCGTTGAGTTGGGAGCCGTGCGCTTGATTATTTTCAGCAAGGCGTTATCGATCATGCCCTCAATAACCTCAATAAAAAAAGAGCGCGCCGAACGCTTGTTTCGGTGGAAACAGGAAGGCGTGCACGCAGCCTCCGCGTATGAGGCTAAGGAACAGGCAACTCGCCTACTCACTGCCAAGCTACGCGACGAGCGGCTGGCGCGCGAAGGAATGAGTGACAAGCCTGACCGGAAGAAGGTCGCGAAAGTGTAAGCAAAAGCCACCGGCCGGCCTGCGATCCGAATTTGGCCCTTAGCCGACATCACGCTGACATACGGTCCGCTAATGGCACAAAGCAGACGTAGGGATTGCGGGCACCTAATGTCCGCTTTCGGACCATAGCGGACAGAGCCCGATTTTGGGCCCGGAACGGTTTGTCCGCTAATGACCCAAAGTGGACATCGGACGGTTAGGCGAACGGCAACATTGCCCCGCCACCTATGTGCGCGGGGCTTTCTTCCTATCATTTCTTGCATATATGCATCGTGCGTCGACGCTATGGGGCCGCATTTCTGCGCCCGTAGCAGCATCAATCAACACCGCAATGAAAGGGGTTGTGTCGGAACAGACGCGCCGCAAAGGAGATATTGTGACGAATTCAAAGGAAGCCATGAAGAAGCGAGCAGATGCAAGCTTCAAGAATACGCGAATGCAATCGCGGTTGGAGAAGGCTGCACGGGAAAATCACAATCTCAGCGTGGACTACGAAGTCCAAGCAAAGATTATGCGAGAGAAGACCGTGCGACTGAAGGCTCTCCGGTTGGCTAAAGAAGCGGCCGAGAAGAAAAACTCTGGCGCTTAAACAACATTAGCGGACTAGGTTGCAATGGCAAACGTCGATGAACTTTGGCAGATCGCGACCGATCTCTACGCGCGGGGGCAATCGTCTAATGATCCGTCAATGAAGCAAATGCTCATGAGGGCGGCTCACGACTATCTTAAACGGGCAGAAGAAGTGCGACGCGGCGCTCAATTACCACCACCGAGACTTTGCCCTGTTTGCAGGGTGGCAATGGTACCCGAGCGTGGCGACTCGTCGCTCGGATACGATGTTTTCGTCTGCCCCAAGTGCAGCACCAAATTTCTAGTTCACCACCCAACGCCAGACAGCAAAGACGAGGACTAGCAGTTCGTTTCGCGAATGTCCGCTTTTGGCACAAAGCGGATATTGGATACTGCGGAAAGCCGCTAGTACCCGCGCCGCCGGATCTTTTTTGCGGTCTTGCGTGCTGCATAGCGGGCATCGCGCTCGGCTTTTTGCTCCGCTGCCAGCGCCGCATCGCGCTCGGCCGCTTGAGCCTTAGCGAGCGCCTCTGCTTTCTCGGCCTCGCGGTGCGCCTGCGCGGCGAGTTCGGCGGCACGCGTCGCTTGCGCGGCCAGTTCGGCCTCACGCACCTTCTTTGCGGCTTCGCGTTCGGCAGCGCGGAAAGCTCGCGCCTCATTCACGGCGATCCTTTTTAGGCGTTGCTGTTCGAAAGCGGGTTCTTGGCGAGCGGCGCGAAACTTCTTCAGCATCACTTCTTTGACAGTGGCGGCATTATTCCGACGCTCTAGAAGGTCGGGACTTCTGAAGCTACTCATTCATTCTCCTTTGGGGGGAAATCGAGGCCCGGGATATATGGCCTTTTATTATGGCATCCACAATGTCGCACAATATTTAATGTCCGCTTTCGGGGCTAAAGCAGACATGCCGAGTTGCACTGCACATGTCCGCTTTTGACCCAAAGCGGACATAGGCGCACTCGTCAGCAGACAGGTTTTCCAGCATCAACTTCACTGAGCTAACACAGACTACGCGGAACAAATCTCCACTGGGATCGTTGCCACTCCGAGCCCAAAATTGGAGTGCAACGTCATGCGTAAATTGAGCGCCGTTGCTTTCGTCATTATCATGATCACGGCTCCCTTGCCAGCAATTGCCTATACTCAAGCGGATGCAGATGCCTGCACACCGGACGCGATGCGGCTCTGCGCAAGCGCTATTCCAGATGTGAGCCGCGTGGCCGTTTGCCTTGCCCACAACAAACAGCAGCTCAGTTCCGCCTGCGCAGCCGTGTTCAATCGTCCACGGGACGCGAGTGCAACCCGTGAACGCCGGGAAAATGTTAAGAAGACTAGTTTCTGATGGACGGACTCGAATGACGCAGTATCAGGGTAACGTGCAAAGCTACGTCCTCGAAATTCAATCCCCAAACAGTCCTTACGACCAAAAGGGTGTAATAAGTCTCCACGGGGCTTTCGGATTGGCGATTCTCTATTTCGTGCCGCAGGATGGGCAACTCGGAAAGAACCAAAAACGCGCTGGGCAGGACATCTTCGACATCTATTGTTGGATGGATTCCTGGCCGCATTTCACCGACCTGCTCCGCAACGAGAAGCCGGTGCAATTCCAGTACGACGATTCTAACAACACGGCTCAAATCAGAAGCGTTCGCGCTACCGTTCCTGGTGGGTCAAAGCGTTTCGCCGACCGGTTCATCAAAGCCCACCTCCTTTCCCGTGTGCCGTCCGATTCGAGTTCGTGATCAACCTCAAGACCGCCAAGACGCTTAGCCTCAAAATTCATTTTCAACGGCTCGCCCGCGCCGACGAGGTGGTCGAGTGAATGGTGGGATGTCCGCTAATGGCACTAAGCGGACATGTCGTTTTGCACTGCACATGTCCGCTTTAGACCCATAGCGGACATCAGTCGCCCTCTCTACCATGGTCTGAGGCTTAGGGTCGGTCATGAGGCGACGCGAGTTCGTCATCCTGCTGGGTTGCCCCCTGATCGCCAGGGCGACTGCTGCCTTGGCGCAGGACACGGGGAAGATCAGACGCATTGGCTTATTGCGTGTTGGGCCGCCTCCTGCAGCTTTCATTGATGGTTTTCGGCAAGGGCTTCGCGAACAGGGCTATGTCGAAGACCAACACTTCGTCATCGAGTACAGTTTGGCTCCGAGTGCGGCGCAAGTGCCCGACGCTGCAGCCGAGCTGGTACGTCGCAAGGTCGACATTATTCTCGCCTCTGGAACGCCGTCGGTGTTGCCTGCCAGGGACGCTGCAGGCCAAATCCCGGTGGTATTCGTGGCTACCTTAGATCCTGTTGCGACCGGGCTCGTCGCAAGCCTCGCCAAGCCGGGCGGCAATATCACCGGGACGACCAGCATTAGCGGCGATCTCATAGCGAAGCGATTACAATTGACCAGAGAGCTGCTTCCCAATCTCAGGAAAATTGCGATCTTGGTGCGCGAGTCGAGTCCGACCGCAGCTCAGTATGTGCAGGAATCCCGGACTGCGGCCCGGAGTCTGGGCATCGAGCTGCAGATCCTGACCGAACGCAATCCGCAAGATCTCGAGGGGATATTCGTCGCGGTGCAGCGGTCGAGCGCGCTGGTGGTGGCCGATGACGCCGAGTTTACTGCTCGTCGGGGCCAGATCGCTGAGCTAGCACTCAGAAACCAACTGCCGACCATTTCCGGACTTAGAGAAATGGTGGAGGCTGGCGGTTTCATGGCCTATGGGGCGAGTTTTGGCGACCTGTATAGGCGTGCCGCAGGTCAGGTGCGCAAGATTCTGCAGGGCGCCAGTCCTGCCAATCTTCCAGTCGAGCAACCAACAAAGTTCGAGTTTGTGCTGAATATGCGAACAGCGAAAGCGCTCGGCCTCACCGTGTCGCCGCAGCTACTCACTCGTGCCGACGAGGTGATCGAATGAACAGCGCGATGTCCGCTATTGGCACAAAGCGGACATTCCTAGTTGCACCACACATGTCCGCTTTTGGGGGTAAAGCGGACATGGCCATTGCACCGCAAAATGTCTGCTTATGACCCAAAGCGACATCAGGTCACCAGTGCTCCGGGAATGCTCTCCGAGGACGCCCGCAATTGATTCCGAGGAAGACAACGGCGATTTCTTGGTCTGCGTCGGCCTTCCGACTATGAAGTTGGCACTTGAGGTCCGACCCAGGTGCCAGGCGGCAATATCGGCAATTCCGTCGCTAACCCGTCGAGAAGTCCCTGCACGAGTGTGTCAGCCAGCGCACTAGATTTTTTCTTCGGGCCGACAAGTCCATCCGCCAGCAGCAGCGTGAGTCCATGCACGAGGGACCAGCACGCCAGAAGCGCACCGGCAATCTTTCGTTCGTTGCGGGGGGTATGCGGAATGGCTCGTCCGAGGCCCCCCGCTATGATAACGCCGGCAAGCAGAGCCTTGGTCTTGTCGGCCTCGGCCAATTCGATGGGGGGCCGCTCATGATCCGGACCGCTCAGGTAGCCTCCGAACATCAGGCTATAGAGCGCCGGATTTTCAACACCATGATCAATGTAGGCGCGCAACATCGCGAACAATTGCTCGCGAGGATTGCCGAGGCCCGCGATTTCACGGGCCATGCGCTTCGTCAGTATCTCGAACCCTGCCGCCGAGACGGCCGCCAATAGCTCACGCTTGTCAACAAAGTGCTTGTAAGGGGCGTTGTGGCTGACGCCCGCTCGCCGGGCTAGTTCCCGCAGCGAAAACTCAAGGCTCTGCGTTTCACGCAGGATTTCCAGCGCGG
>CAWIYS010000010.1:0-10229 GCA_963840385.1 uncultured Chloroflexia bacterium
GCGCTCGACCAGGACGGCAACCTATAGGCTTCGCCGGCCGCTCTCCAGACTGTGATATCGTGCAGCGATGAAGAAGGTCGGGATCACCTATCACCCGAAGTCGCAGGCCGCGCTCGGCATCGCCGAAGACGTGCGGCAGCGCCTTGCGCCGATGGTGCCCGAGCTGTGGGTGGCGTCCGCCTGGGACGACGGAGCGCGTGAACAGCACGTCGAAGGCACTGAGCTGATCATCTGCTGCGGTGGCGACGGCACCGTGCTGCGAGCGGCGCGGGCCGTGATCCCGTATCCCGTGAAGCTGCTGGGCATCAACCTGGGGCGCATCGGCTTCCTGACCGAGGTGACGCCGACGCAGTTCTTCGAGCACGTCGACGAGATCATCGGCGGCGGCGGGCGCATCGAAGCGCGGACGATGATCGAGACGGAGACGATCCGCGCCGGCGAGGAGCTGAGCCAGCACTTCCACGCCCTCAACGACGTCGTCGTCGGGCGCGCGGCGATCGGGCGGACCGTGCAGTTCGCGGTCCGCACCGACCATACGACGATCGGCAACTACCGCGCGGACGGCGTCATCGCCGCGACGGCCACCGGCAGCACCGCGTACTCGCTGAGCGTCGGCGGGCCGATCCTGCACCCGGAGTCGCGCGAGATCGTCGTGACGCCCGTCGCGCCGCACCTGGCGCCGCCGAACAGCATCGTCCTGCCCGAGGGCTCGCGCGTCGAGATCGAGATCGCGGCGCGGCAGCAGGCGATCCTGAGCGTCGACGGCCAGCCGGATATGGATCTCGCCGGCGGCGACGTGGTGCGCGTGCGGACCAGCGGCCACATCGCGCGCTTCCTGCGCCTCGGTCCGCCCGGCGACTTCTATGTGCGCGTCGGCCGGCGCCTGAACTGGCTCACAGAGTAACCCAGTAGAGCTTCGAGGCGGCACGCGGTACAGTAGATTCGGCGGGCGACGTGCCCGCCGTTCTCGATCCGACGTCACGGCTGGGACGACCGGGCGCACGGTCAGCGGAGTGCAAGAGGCGATGACGGCATCACTGAGCACGGCACCGGTCACGCGAGCCTCGATCGCGGACGCGCAGGCGATCCACGATCTGGTGAACACGTTCGCGCGCAAAGGCGAGATGCTGCCGCGCACGATGGCCGAGGTCTACGAGAACCTGCGCGACTTCTACGTCGTGCGCGATGACGCGGGCCAGCCGGTGGCGTGCGGCGCGCTGCACATCCTCTGGGAAGACCTGGCGGAGATCAAGTCGCTCGCGGTGCGCGAGGACCTGCAGGGCCAGCGCCTGGGCGCGCGCATCGTCGAGGCGTGCCTCGCCGAGGCGCGGCAGATCGGGCTGACGACGGCGTTCGCACTCACCTACCGCCCCGGCTTCTTCGAGAAGCTCGGCTTCACGCAGGCCGACGTGATGACGCTGCCGCGCAAGGTCTGGGGCGAGTGCTATCGCTGCCCGAAGTTCCCGGGGTGCAACGAGATCGCCATGGTGCGGACGGTGGCGGGGTAGCGCGTCGGCCTGTCAGCTGTCAGCCAGTCAGCTTGTCAGCTTGTCAGGACGGGAACCGCAGATTTCACGGATTGCACATGATGGATATTCCTGAGGTCGTTGGCAGCGAGCGGGTGTTCGACGGCAAGGCCCTGCGGTGCGCGTCGACGCGCTGCGCGAGGCGAGCGGCGCGACGTACGCGCGCGAGGTCGTCGAGTACGGCGTGGCGGTGGTGCTGGTGCCGGTCGACGCGGACGGACGGCTGCTGATGGTGCGCCAGTACCGTCACCCCGTCGGGCGCTGGCTGCTCGAGCTGCCGGCGGGCGGCGTCGACGAGCGGGACGCGTCGCCGGAGGACGGCTGCGCTGCGTGAGCTGCGCGAGGAGACCGGGCATCGCGGGACGCTGACGCGCATCGGCGCGCTCTACCTGGCGCCCGGGTACTCCGACGAATATCAGCACATGTACGTCGCCCGCGACCTCGTCGAGGATCCGCTGGACGCCGACGACGACGAAGACCTCGTGCTGGAGCGCGTGGCGCTCGAGGACGCGCTCGCGCTCGTCGATGCGGGTGAGATCTGCGACGCGAAGAGCATCGCCGCGCTGCTGATGTACCTGCGGCACATCGGGCGGGCGACGTAACACCGGAGAACCAGAACGCTCGGCCGAGTCGTCCTGGTTCTCCAGTTAAGGGGGCAGTGGTTGCTTACTTGCCGAGCACGTCCTCGATGACGAGGGGAGAGCCTTCGGCAGGCTTGATGACGAGGTTCAGCGGGTTGTTCGGGTGGATCGTCGAGACGGCGGGCAGGTCGACCGTGAGGAGCGCGTGCTCGCCGGGGTCCAGGATGTGGTCGCCGTTGCCGTCGAGCCACGTCAGCGTGTACGTCGCCGGTACCGCCGCCGACGCCGTTTCCGCCATGAAGGTCTCGGCTCGAAGCTTGCCGCTGTCATCGGTGAGGGCGATCCCCGAGGTGCCCCGCACCGCAAGCGGCACGACGAGGCGCGTCACGATGTTGTCGTGGCTGTCGACCTGGACGGCGCCATCGACCTTCAGCGACGGCGGCAGCCCGGCTTCAGCGTTGCTGCCGCCACCGGAGCCGGATCCCCCGCCCTGTCCGAGCGGCGCGAACAGCCAGATTGCGGCGCCGGCGAATGCCGCGAGCATCAGAATCGAAATCGAGCGCGTCGAATACGTCGCGGAATTGAGGGCCATCGTGCTCCGTTTCCTTGCGGGCCTTCCCATCGGCCGTCCACCAAGTAGAACGCGCAAAGTCGCGAACACGTTACCCGCGTCAAGGGCGAGTTTCGGAGCAGATTGCAGGTTGGGGTCTGGTCAGAGGGCCCGGCGAGTACGCGGACGGACGCGCGGCGCCGACGCCGCGTCTGCCTCGGCGACAAGCGCTCCCGCCCGGTGCTGCATCGCGTGGCAGAGCGCGACAGCGAGGGCGTCGCTGGCGTTCAGGTCGTCGGGCATCGTCTCCATGCCGAGCTGGAGGCGGAGCATCTCCCGCACCTGCGCCTTCTCGCCCCGCCCGTAGCCGGCGACCATCTGCTTGACGCGCGCCGGCGGGTAGTGGAAGACCGGTAGTCCCGCCAGCGTGGCCGCGAGCATCGCCACCGTGCGCGCTTCGCCGACCGCCATGGCCGAGCGGACGTTCTCGCCGACGAACGGTTCCTCGACCGCCACGGCTTCGGGCGCAAAGCGCGCGATGACGTCGCTGAGCTCGGTAAAGATGTGCGCCAGCCGCTGCTCCAGCGGCAGGCGCGCCTTCGGGGCGATAACGTCGCAGGCGACGGCGCGCGGCTCGGCGCCGTCGAGGCGCACGACGCCCCAGCCGGTGACGCGCGTGCCAGGGTCGATGCCGAGGATGATCGCCGGCGGTCGTCCGCCCGGCATCGCTATCCCGCGTACGACGCGAACACGTCGTCGCTGATGTCGGCGTTGAAGTACACCTTCTGGACGTCGTCGAGCGCTTCGAGCTTCTCGACGAGGCGGAGCATCGAGACGGCGCTGCGCTCGTCTAACGCCACGGTGGTCTTCGGCACCCGGGAGGACTCGGCGGACTCGACCTTGAGGCCGTTGTCCTCGAGCGCCTTCTTCACCTTCTCGAGGTCGCTGGGCGCGGTGTAGATGTCGATCGTGTCCATCCCGACGTCCACGTCCTCGGCGCCGGCGTCGATGGCGCACAGCGCGACGTCGTCTGGATCCTTACCGCTCGGCGTCACCGTGATCACGCCGCGACTGTCGAAGTTCCATGCGACCGAGCCCGCTTCGCTCATATTGCCGCCCGCGCGCGAGAAGACGTTGCGGACTTCGGCGACGGTGCGGTTGCGGTTGTCGGTCGCGACCTCGACGAGCACGGCGGTGCCGGCCGGGCCATACCCCTCGTACGTGATCTCCGCCAGCTCCGTGCCCTCGCCGCCACCGACGGCGCGCTCGATGGCGCGCTTGATGTTGTCGGCGGGCATGTTCTGCTCTTTCGCCTTCTGTATCGCCAGGCGAAGGCGCGTGTTCCCCGCCGGGTCACCGCCCCCCGCTTTCGCGGCGATGATGATCTCCTTCGAGAGCTTGGTGAACACCTGGCCGCGCTGGGCGTCGGCCACGCCCTTCTGGCGCTTGATCGTGGACCACTTTGAGTGACCGGACATGGTGCGGCGTGTGCTCCCTTATGTGCGATTTAGCGCGTGAACAGCGATCCGCGTGGCGCGGGCGCATTGTAGCAAGGTGCGCCGGATAGTTCACCCGTCGCGCGCCGAGCGTCGGCGGCGGCACTCCCGGCGCCGCCACGCCTATGGTCGCTCCGCGCCTTCGCGTCAAGAAGCGCGATCAACCCGCCGCGCGGTACCATAACGGCAACCCATGCGGCTCATGGGAGACGCGCTGCGGTCAGGGAGGCTCAGTGCCCCGAGACGGAACGAACGGCAAGACCGACGCGGCCAGGCTCCGCCAGGAGCTTGAGCGCTGGGATACCACCGTGCTTAAGAAGGCGCTCGATCGCGGCGGCGAGCGGCAGGCGGAGTTCGCGACGACGTCGACCGAGACGCGCCGGCTGTACACGCCCCTCGACTCGGCCGACGTCGATTACGAGCGCGATCTCGGCTACCCGGGCGAGTATCCGTATACGCGCGGAGTGCAGCCGACCATGTATCGCGGACGGCTCTGGACCATGCGTCAGTACGCCGGCTTCGGGACGGCGAAGGAGTCGAACGAGCGGTTCAAGTTCCTGCTGGGGCAGGGGCAGACCGGGCTGTCGGTGGCGTTCGACCTGCCGACGCAGATCGGCATGGACTCCGACGATCCGAACGCAGACGCCGAGGTCGGGCAGGTCGGCGTCGCGATCGACTCGCTGGCGGACATGGAGGACATGTTCGACGGCATCCCGCTCGACCGCGTGAGCACGTCGATGACGATCAACGCGCCGGCGTCCGTGCTCGTGGCGATGTACATGGTCGTCGCGGAGAAGCAGGGCGTGCCGGCCGGCGACATCATGGGCACCGCGCAGAACGACGTGCTCAAGGAGTACGTCGCGCGCGGCACCTACATCTATCCGCCGCGCCAGTCGCTGCGGCTGGCCGCCGACCTCATCACGTACTGCGCCCGCCACGCGCCGAAGTTCAACAGCATAAGCGTCAGCGGCTACCACATCCGCGACGCCGGCTCGACGGCCGCACAGGAGATCGGCTTCGCGTTCGCGAACGCCATCGCCTACATGGAGGCGTGCCAGCGCTCCGGCGTCGACATCGACGACGTGGCGCCGCGCATCTCGTGGATCTTCAACACGCACAACAACTTCTTCGAGGAGATCGCCAAGTATCGCGCGCTTCGCCGCATGTGGGCACGCCTCCTGCGCGAGCGCTTCGGCGCGAAGGACCCCAACTCGTGGAAGCTGCGCACGCACATCCAGACCGGCGGCGCGACGCTGACGGCGCAGCAGCCCGAGAACAACGTCGTGCGCGCGGCGATCCAGGCGATGGCGTCGGTCCTCGGCGGCGTCCAGTCGATGGCCCTGTCGTGTTACGACGAAGCGCTGGCTATCCCGACGCCGGAAGCGCAACGCATCGCCCTGCGCACGCAGCAGATCATCGCGCACGAGACGGGCGTGACGGACACGGTCGACCCGTTCGGCGGCTCCTACTACGTCGAGTCGCTGACGGACGAGATCGAGGCGAAAGCGCAGGAATACATCGACCGCATCGAGGACATGGGCGGTGCCGTCGCCGCCGTCGAGTCCGGCTACGTCCAGACGGAGATCCAGGAAGCGGCGGTGCAGCAGCAACAGGACATCGAATCGGGCAAGCGCGTGGTGATCGGCGTCAACCGCTTCCGCGGCGACGAAGAGCCCGAACCGGTCATCTTCCGCATGAATACGGAGCTGGCACGCAGCCAGATCGAGCGCCTGCGCCGCGTGCGCGAGACGCGCGACGGCGCGAAGGCCGCGGCGGCGCTGCTCACGCTGCACCAGACCGCGCGCGGCGACGAGAACCTGATGCCGGCCATCCTCGACGCGGTGCGCGCCTACGCCACGCTCGGAGAGATCTGCGGCGAACTGCGGAGCGCCTGGGGCGAGTACCGCCCGCCAACCGTCGTCTGACGTCACCACCGATCAGAACTGTCCGGTATCTTCGTGGCGCATGATCTCAGCCCGCGTTCGCAGATGCCTGGTCGATAAGACCCCCAAACCGCCTGCCCGCGGTTCATCACCCCCGTTAAGGGTGCTCCCGCCCACCTCACGGTCCACCCTCTGACGCCGATACTGATATGTGAAGAAGCTCACCGTCATACTCGCGCTGGCGGCGCTCCTTGGCGCCGCTTGCTTCACGGCTGAGGCCAGGCGTGTGCCGGAGCCGGAGCAGATCAGCGTCTCCGACGCATCGGAGAGCGCTATCCAGGTGACCGCCTCCAGCTACCAGTACGACGTCTCCGCGCGGAGCGTGAAGGCGGGCACGATCGATTTCGTCGTCCACAACGCCGCGAGCGAACGGCACGAGTTGGAGATCGTGCCACGGGACGGCGACCGCTACGGCATGCCGTTCGGCGAGATCGAACCCTTTGACGCGGGCCAGACGCACGCGCTCCGCGCCCAGTTGGCGCCGGGCAAGTACGAGTTCGTATGCCTGATCATCTCCGTCATCGACGGCGAACCGCAGTCGCACATGTCGCGCGGCATGAAGGTGGAGTTCGAGGTGACCCCGTGAGGCGAAAGGTCCGGATCCCTCGTTTCATGCTCAACCCCCTCATCGGGCAGGTCGCGGCCGTGGCAGCTGGGGCGCTCGCCGTCGTGGCCATCACGCTGTTCATCACAGGCATCGTCGAACGCAGCTCGAGGACGGCAGCGAACAACTCGAACGCGGCGCTGCTGGCGTCGGAGATCCGGGCCGAGATGGACAGGGTGTCTCTGCTTCGCCTGGACCGTGCCGTCGCGACCACCTCGCTGACCGAACCCGCCGCCCGAATCTCTCTGCAAGACGCCATCGCCGCCCACGACGCCGTGGCGGAGGCTTCCGCCGAGGCGACGAATTTGCACCAGCTCATCGGTTCGGAGACGACCCTGCAGATCCTGGGCGCAACCGGCGAGGCGACCGTGGCGATCGACGCGTACCTCGCGAGCCAGACGCTGCAGACATTCACGGATCTGCAAACTCGCCTCGAAGCGCTTCGCATCCTGACCGCAACCGAGATCCCGGAGTTGACCGCAACCGCGCAGAGCCACCAGACTACCCTCGAAAACGCGACGAGCGCAGCGCGCATCGCCATCATTATCGCCGCCCTCACGTCCGCGGCTGGCGTTGGTGGGGCAACCCTCGTCATTAGCCGCCGCCTGCGCCACGCGCTGTTGTCCGCAGAGACCGAGAAGGCACAGCTCATCGAGACGACACGGGCGATGCAACGACGGAACGATCAGTTCGCCGCGCTGTACCAGGTCGGGTCCGAGGTGAGCGAATCGCTGAGCATGCGCTACGTGGTGCAGACAACGGTGCGCGAAGCGCGCAGGCTGGTCGGTGCGGACATCGTCGCCGTGCGCCGCGTCGTCAACGGCGCCCTCCTCCTCGCTGGCACCGAGCAAGACGCCGATATCGACGTCACGCGCTTGGGAGTAGTTCCGCTCGGCACCGGCGTCACCGGCCGCGCCGCGAAGCGCGGCAAGACGGTCCGAATCGACTCCGGCGCCGCCGCGCAGATGTCCGCGGCCGAGCATGTCCCGGGAATCGAGTCGGGCGTCGTGGTGCCGCTGATCGTCGGTGCGCGCGTCGTCGGCACGCTCGGCTGCTGGTCGCGCATGGCGAATCACTTCGACGCCGACGACGAGCGTGTGCTCGAGATGATGGCAACGCAGGTCGCCACGGCAATCGCGTCCGCGGACACGTACGAGCAGAGCGAGCAGGACGCGCACCGCGACGCGCTGACGGCGCTGCCCAACAGGCGGCAGCTCAGCGACGACCTGCGCGGTGTGCTGCTGGAAGCCACGATAAGGAACCAGCCGCATGCGATCGCGATGGTCGACATCGACCATTTCAAACGCTTCAACGACGACTACGGCCACAAGGTGGGCGACATCACGCTGCAAAAGGTGGCGGCCGTGTTGCAGTCGTCGATCCGCGATCAGGACCGTGTGTACCGCTTCGGCGGCGAAGAGTTCCTGCTCATCTTCGCCGGCGTCGACGCCGAGAACGCGATGGCGCTCGCCGAGCGCGCCCGCATCGCGGTGGAGCGCGCGCCGCTCACCGGCGAGACGCTGCAGCCCGTAGGCCCCATTACGATCTCAGTGGGCGTCGCACTGTTCCCTGATCACGGCAGCAGCATCGAAGCGTTGATCGACGTCGCGGACCGCGCGATGTACGCGTCGAAAGAGATGGGCCGCAACCGCGTGACACTCGCCCTCTTCGAGCCGGAGCACCTCGCAGCCGAGGCGGCGTAAGGTCTGCGCGGCACCCGACCGCTCCGTTCCGGCCTCTTGACGCCTCCGCCGCCCCTCTACTCTGTGTGGCATCGATCCTGTACAGTCTGGCCCGATAGTCGGATGAGCCTCTCGCCGTGGCGAGGGCGGCACACGAAGGGGCACACAATGGCAGAGAAGCGGCTCGAAGAACAGGTCGCGATCGTCACCGGCGCGTCGCGCGGCATCGGCAAGGCGTGCGCGGAGGAACTGGCGCGCGAAGGCGCGGCGATCGTTGTCAACTACTTCACGAACGAGGAAGCCGCCGACGCGCTCGTCGGCGAGATCGTGTCGGCCGGCGGGCGCGCCATCGCCGTGCGCGCCGGCGTCGGCCACCCGGACGACTGCAAGGCGCTAATCGAGAAGACGATCGAGACGTATGGCCGGATCGACATCCTTGTTAACAACGCAGGTGTCAACCGCGACCGGACGTTGAAGCGGTTGTCCGTGGACGAGTGGAACGAGGTCATCAACACGGACCTCAACGGCGCGTTCTACTGCACATCCGCGGCCATCCCACACATGGTGGAGCGCAACTACGGCCGCATCATCATGATGTCGAGCATCATCGGACAGATGGGCAACAGCGGGCAGTCGAACTACGCGGCCGCGAAGGCGGGGCTCATCGCATTCGCAAAGTCGGCCGCGAAGGAACTGGCGCGCAACAACATCACCGTGAACGCCATGTGCCCGGGGTTCGTCGAAACGGACATGGTGACAGCACTCAGCGACGAGGTGAAGGAGACGCTGATCAAGGCGATCCCTCTCGGCCGCTTCGGCCGGCCAGAGGAAGTCGCGAGCTTCGTCCGCTACCTCTGCACCGAGGGCGACTGGATCACCGGCCAGCAGTTCAACCCCAACGGCGGGCAATATATGTAGCGGTTAGCGGTGAGCCGTTAGCGGTTAGCCGTTAGTAGTTCTCAAGCAACTCGGAGCTGGCGATGAAGTCGTACCGGAGCTTGACGGTGTGGGAGAAGTCGCATCGACTCACGCTGGCGATCTATGGCGACACGGCATCATTCCCGCGGCAGGAAGCCTATGGCTTGACCGGACAGATGCGGCGAGCCGCCAGTTCGGTTGGCGCGAACATCGCCGAGGGATGCGGGCGTGGCACGGACGGCGAACTGCGACAGTCGCTTACCTATGCCATGGGCTCGGCGACAGAACTCGATTACCACCTGCTCCTTGCGCGTGACCTCGGGTTCCTCGCCGAGGATGCCTACAGCGCGCGCATGGCCGCCGTAACCGAGGTTCAGAAGATGCTCAGCGCGTTCATCTTGAAGCTCCGGTCCGCGCCGCAGCACCCGCAATAGACGCCACGAAACAGCCACCGGCGACGCTAACGACTAACCGCTAACTGCTAACCGCTAACCGCTGACAGGAGACCCACATGTCGCGACTTGATGGCAAGGTGGCCGTGATCACCGGCGGCGCGAGCGGCATCGGCGAGGGGACGGTGCGGCGCTTCGTCACCGAAGGGGCGCGCGTCGTCATCGCCGACATCCAGGACCAGAGGGGGCACACGCTCGTCGACACGCTCGGCGGCGCGGCCGTCTACCAGCACACCGATGTCGCCGAGGAAGACGAGGTGAGCGCGGCCGTCCGGCGCGCGCTCGATGAGTTCGGGCGCCTCGACTGCATGTTCAACAACGCCGGCTTCGGCGGTACCGTCGGCCCGATCGAGAGCACGCCCGTCGAGGAGTATGACCGCACGATGAATGTCCTGCTGCGCGGCGTCTTCCTCGGAATGAAGCACGCCGCGCCGGTGATGAAGGCGCAGGGTTCCGGCAGCATCATCAGCACGGCGA
>CAWIYS010000011.1:0-1052633 GCA_963840385.1 uncultured Chloroflexia bacterium
GCCGCCGGCGCGGACGTCGTGACGTTCTCCGGCGACAAGCTGCTCGGCGGGCCGCAGGCGGGGCTCATCGCCGGGAGCGCGCGGGCGGTGTCGGCGATGAAGCGCCATCCGCTGGCGCGGGCGGTGCGGCTCGACAAGGCGAGCATCGCCGGCATGGCGGCGACGCTGCGGCTGTATGTCGAGGGCTCGGCTGAAGCGCGGATACCGGTGTGGCGGATGATTTCGGCGAGCGTCGACGAACTCGAGACGCGTGCCCGCGCGATCGCCTCGGCGGTCGGCGGCGCGGCGATGGTGATCGACGGCCGCTCGATGATTGGCGGCGGCTCGCTGCCGGAAGAGAGTTTGCCGTCGAGGCTCGTCGCCGTGGCGCCGCCGCGCGGCAACGCGACGACGCTCGCCCGGCGGCTGCGGGCGCGCGATGTCGTGGCGCGGATCGAGGACGGGCGGGTGGTGTTCGACCCGCGCACGGTCGACCCGGCCGACGACGAGCGCCTGGCCGAGGCGGTCGTCGCGGCGCTGGCCTGACGCCGGGCGCTCGATGGGCTAGCATGATTCGCGGCCAGTTCCGGCCGCGAGGGGAAGGCAAGCGATATGGGCCTCGAAGACCTGCGGGCGGGCGCGCCGGTGCTGAGCCGCGACGGCGACAAACTCGGCAAGCTGAGCCGCGTCGTCGTCGAGAAGGACACACTTCGGCTGACGCATCTCGTCGTCGACGCCGGCCGAAGCGACGAGCGCGTCGTGCCGCTCGGTGTGCTTCGCGATGCGACGGAGGCCGCGGTGCGGCTGAGCATGGACACGGCGGAGTTCCGCGACCTGTCCGTGAAGTACGACGTGCAGGTCTACCAGCCGATCGGCGACGCGCAGCGCGGCCGTCTCGACCTATCGGACGTGAGCCGCTTCGTCGCGTCGCTGCCGGGTGAACTCGGACCGGGCGTGATGACCGACGTGCTCGCCAAGGCGCCGGACGAAGTCGACATCGCGAAGGACTCGCCCGTGTGGCGGCTCAACCCGCACCAGAAGATCGGGGAGGTCGAGCACGTGATCTTCGACGACCGGACGCGCAAGATCTCGGCGCTCGTCGTCCGGCGGGGGCTCGTGTTCACGCACGACGTCGTGCTGCCGGCGGGTTACATCACGGAGGTGGTGGAGGCGCTCGGCGGCATTGTGCGCGTCGAGATCAGCGATGCGGACCTCAAGCAACTGCAGGAGTATCGTCCGGCGGGTTGACCCGCGCGGCAGGGAGGCCTCTCGATGGCAGTCGTGGTCATCACCGGTTGTAGTTCAGGCTTCGGCATGCTGGCGGCCGTCGAATTCGGGCGCCGCGGCGACACCGTCTACGCATCGATGCGCGACACGCTGAAGTCGGGGCCGCTGCTCGATGCGGCGAAGGCGGCCGGCACGTCGGTCAACGTGATCGCGCTCGACGTGGCGGACGCAGCATCGGTCACGGCCGCCGTCGCCGACGTGATGGCGCGCGAAGGGCGCATCGACGTGCTCGTGAACAACGCGGGCGTCGGCATGCACGGGCCGGTCGAAGAGGCGCAGGACGACGAAGTGCAGCAGCTGTTCGAGACGAATGTGTTCGGGCTGCTGCGCGTGACGCGCGCCGTCGTCCCGCACATGCGCGCGCAGCGCAGCGGAGCGGTCGTCAACGTCAGCTCGCTCGCGGGGAAAGTGTCGTCGCCGTTCGGCGGCCTCTACGCGGCGACGAAGCACGCGGTCGAGGCGCTGAGCGATGCGTTGTACTTCGAGTTGCACCCGTTCGGCGTGCGCGTGGCGCTCGTCGAGCCGGGCGGGTTCGAGACGCGCTTCGGCGAGAACCGGATGATGGAGCGCAAGCACGACGCCGCATCGCCGTACGCCGACCTGGATCGCCGGTTCGAGGAGCGCCAGGCGCGGCTCCCGGGCAGCGGCGAGCCGAGCGACGCGCGTACCGTGGCGAACGTCATTGTCGAGGCAGCGACTGCGGAGCAGCCGAGGCGGCGCTATCTCGTGGGCAAGGACGCCGAGCTGATCGGCGGCTTCCACAAGCAGATGTCGGACGAGGATTTCGAGAAGGCGATGCGGACGGCGCTCGATTTCTGGGAGTAAGGCGAGCGCGACCGGGCGGCGGGCGCAGCAGGCCGCGCCCCTACGCGACGTTTCTCATCGAGGTTCACGACGTGTGCGTCAGTACTGGATCGGGGCACGCGCGGGCCGAAAAGCCCGCGCTACGGTAGCAGGACGCCTCTCCGGGGACGAATCGATCTCTTACGTTCCGGCGAGCTTCTTCACGACCGGGGCGAGCTGGTCGAAGCCGTCGCCGGAGATGACGACGTAGGAGAAGCCGAAGCGGTCGCGGCGGCGCTGCAGGTCCTCGGCGATCTGGTCGACGTTGCCGAGCAAGACGTGTGGCGCATCGGGCAGCTCGGCGGGCGTGACGCCGAAGCGCGGCGCGAGCCGCTCGGCCATGCCGGCGCGGTCGTCGGTGACGATGGCGGCGAACACCGTCACGTTGAGTTCGATGTCGTCGAAGCGGGCGCCGGCCGCCTCGCGGATCCAGCCGATCTTCTCGGCCGTCGCGGCGGCGCTGCCGGTCGTCATCACCTCTCGGTTGACGACGCCTTCGGCCAGCATGAAGTTCACGCCGACGATGTCCGCTTCGCGCGCGGCGTAGCCGAGCACGCGCTTGCCGCCGCCGCCGATGAGGACCGGCGGGCGCGGGCGCTGGACGGGCTTCGGCAGGCCGTTCATGTGCACGTGGTAATGCTTGCCGTCGAATGCCACCGGCTCATCGGCCCAGAGGCCCTTCATGACGGCGAGACCCTCTTTCAGGCGGGCGATACGCTCGCCGGGGGCGTCGTAGGCCATGCCGGCCTGCTCGTAGTCGCTCGTCATCCAGCCGGCGCCAATGCCGAGCTCGAGCCGGCCCCCGGAGAGGACGTCGAGCGTCGCCGCTTCCTTCGCGAGCACGACGGGGTGCTTGTAGTCGTTGTCGAAGACGAGCGTGCCGATGCGGAGCGTCGTCGTCGCGTCGGCCGCGGCCATGAGCGCGGGAACGGGCGCGTACTGGTCCTCGAAGTGGTCGGGCATGAGGAGCGTCGAGAAGCCGAGATCCTCGATCTTGCGCGCCTTCGCGACCCACTCATCGCGCGATGCGGCGCGAGAGGTCTGGACGCCGAAGCGGAACTTGCGGGTGCGGGCCATCGAACACCTCCAGAGTGACTTGTTCGGGAAAAGCATACGGACGCACGACGTCAAGAAATAGCGAGTAAGAGACATACCGGGGAGTTCCGCGCGCCGCAGCGCAAGTGAGTGCTCGCTCGCGATCAGGGCTGGCCGCTGATCACGGCTTGCCCATCGGTGAGCTCCACGCTGATGCGGTGGTCGAGTGCGATCTGCGCCGCCTGATCGTCGATCAGACGCTCGATCGGGCCGAGGAACGGCCGCGCGACGAAGCCCGGCAGCCCGCCGATGCGGATCGAATCGATCCGGGCGCGCGGGTGCTGGCCCGAGAGGTCGACGCTGCCCTTCACGCGGACGGCGATGTCGGGTCCGATCGGCGGAGAGATGGTGCCGTTGGCATCGGCCGCGCCGGTGACGAAGCAGACACGCACGTCGCGGATAGGCGCGCCGGATTCGGCGAGGAACAGGCGCGACTGCGACGTCGCTTCGCTATCGGTGACGGCGAATGAAGCGGGCCGGCCGGTCGTGAGCTGCGAGTTGAGGGCGAGCCAGCGCTGCTCGTAGTCGTTGGCGAGTGCGGCGTCGAAGGTGACCGGGCGGCCGCCACCGCACTCGCCGGGACTGCCGGCCACGAGGAGGAACGCGCCGAGCCCAAGAAGCAGCACCGGCACGACGACAAGGACGATCGGAAGGAGGAGAATCAGGCGCAGCACGGCGCTCAGCCGCCGGACGCCGTCGACGACGCGCCGGGGTGGACGGTGAACTCGCGGATGATGAAGTTGTTCTCGTCGGCCGGCGTGTAACACTCGGCCTTGTACGCGCCGGGCTGGTCGACGGTGAAGTCGAATGAGTACGTGCCGGCGATGGGGGTGGCCTTCGGGCCGCCGCCGGCGAGTTGCGGCACCGTCTGCGTGCCGACCTCCTTCACGAGCGTCTTGCCCTGCCGCAGCTCGCACTTCACGGCGACGTCGACGGGGTTGTTCTGCGCGTACGTGACGACGAGCGTCAGCGGCGCGCCGGCCGTCGGCGTGCCGTTCACCTTCAGCGACTTGAAGAACTCGGTACCGGGCTCGCCGTTGCTGACGTCGACGCCGCAGCCGCCCAGGATGAGCGTCGCGAGGAGGAGCGCGGCCAGCATGTGGGGGAATCTCACGTCGACCCATCGTAGTCGGCGGCCTGCGGCGTGACAAGCCGATGCCGTCCGGCGACGGCCGGCGTAGAATCGGACGATGCGCGTTCATCGGCTGCACGACTGGAACCTGGCGCCTCGCGACGCGATGCGGCTGCAGCGCGAGCTGGCCGCGCGCGTCATCCGCGACGGCGACCCGGCGGAATCGGCCGTCCGCTTCGTCGCCGGCTGCGACGTGGCGATCGAGAAGGCGCGCGACCGCGCGGTCGGCGCGGTGGTGGTGTTGCGGTATCCGGAACTCGAGGTCGTCGAGCGCGTCGTCGTCGAAGCGCCGATCGCGTTCCCGTACGTGCCGGGGCTGCTGTCGTTCCGCGAGACGCCGCTGCTCGTGCAGGCGTTCGAGCGGCTCGAGCATGCGCCGGACCTCGTGATGGTGGACGGGCACGGCTACGCGCACCCGCGCCGGTTCGGCATTGCGTGCCACATCGGATTGCTGCTCGGCGTGCCGACGATCGGCGTCGCGAAGTCGCGGCTCGTCGGCGACGAAGGGGTCGTGGCGACGCCGCGCGGGTCGCGCGCGGATCTCGTCGACGCGGGCGAGGTGATCGGCAGCCTGCTGCGCACGCGGGACGGCGTGCGGCCGCTGTACGTATCGGTCGGGCACGAAATCGCGCTCGACGCGGCCGAGCGCTGGGTGCTGCGCTGCGCGCGCGGGTATCGTCTGGCGGAGCCGACGCGGTTGGCTGACCGGCTGGCGGGCGAGGCGAAGCGCGAGGGAGTGGCTGCGGTAGCCGAATCCGGTAGGATGGGTCGGAAGACGACCTGATCCTCGAAAGGACGAACACCAGGATATGCAGGAGCTACGCGAACGGCTTCGGGCGCTCAAAGAGCGCATCGCGCATGTCATGGTGCGTCTTTGACATCGCCGCACTAGAAGCCGAGACGACGGCGCTCGAGGCGCAGTCCGCCGACCCCACATTCTGGAACGACCAGCAGTCTGCGCAGGCCGTCATGAAGCGCCTGTCGTCGATCCGCGCGCGGATCGGCACCTGGCGCACGCTCGAATCGAAGGCCGGTGAGTTGCTCGAGTTGGTCGACCTCGCAGAGGCGGAGGACGACGAGGCCACGGCGGCCGACGTCGACCGCGACGCCACGGCGCTCGAGAAGCAACTGGACGGGCTCGAGTTCGAGTTGACGTTTTCGGGGCCGTACGACGACCGGAACGCGATCATCGCCATCCACGCGGGCGCCGGCGGGACGGAATCGCAGGACTGGGCCGAGATGCTCCTCCGCATGTACATCCGCTGGTGCGAGCAGCGCGGCTTCGAAGCCGAGGTCATCGACCTGATGCCGGGCGAGGAGGCCGGTCTGAAGAGCGTGACGATGGAGGTGACGGGCGCCAATGCGTACGGCTACCTGAAGAGCGAGCGCGGCGTGCATCGCCTCGTGCGGCTGTCGCCGTTCGACTCGGAGAACAAGCGCCACACGTCGTTCGCGCTCGTGGAGGTGCTGCCGGAGGCGGGCGACGCGGCGGAAGTGAAACTCAACCCGGACGACCTGCGCGTCGACGTCTATCGCGCGAGCGGCCACGGCGGCCAGAACGTTCAGAAGAACTCGACGGCGATCCGCATCACGCACATCCCGTCGGGCATCGTCGTCACCTGCCAGAACGAGCGTTCGCAGCACCGAAACCGCGAGGCCGCGATGCGCGTGCTCGAGGCGCGGCTCATCGAGATTGAGCTGCGGAAGCACGCCGACGCGCAGGCGAAGATCAAGGGCGAACACGTGAGCGCGGGCTGGGCGAACCAGATCCGCAGCTACGTGCTGCATCCGTACAAGATGGTGAAGGACCACCGCACCGGCTACGAGACGAGTAACGCCGCCGCGGTGCTCGAGGGCGACCTCGACGAGCTGATCCAGGCGTACCTGCGGACGACGATGGGGGCGGATGATGCGTAAGGGCTTCGTGCTGGCGCTGCTGTTCGGCGCGATCCTGGTCGCGCGCGGCGTCGCCGCGCCGCCGGCGGTGGCGCAGCAGGCGATCACTGTCGTGTCGGAGGAGCCTCGGAACGAGTTCCCCGCGGGGGTCACGTTCACGATTTCGTTCAACGCGCCGGCCGGGGTGAAAGAGGCGCGGCTGCGTTACCAACTGGCGCCCGACGGCACCGGCGCAGCGGGCGTCGCGGACTGCACGAGCGCGGCGGCGATCAGCTGCTCGTTCACGCTGACCAGCGGCCGTGGCATCGTCATCATCCCCGGCGCGGAAGTGACGTACCACTGGGAGCTGGCCGACAACGCCGCTAACAAGCTGTCGACGCCCGACCAGAAGTACGTCCACCAGGACACGCGCTTCACGTTCAAGACGCTGCAGCGGGACAACATCACGCTGTATTACCACGCCGGCGGCGAGAGCGCGGCGCAGGCGGTGCTCGACGCGGCGGCGGAGACGATCGACCGCGTCAGTGCGCTCGAGAAGACGCAGGTGACGTTCCCCGTGAAGGTGTTCCTGTACACGACGGCCGACGAAATGCAGCCGGCCATCGCGCCGGGCGCGCAAGGGCGTGGTGTGCAAGTGCTCGGCGAGGTGGTGTACTCCGACACGGCGATGGTGTCGGCTGACGTGGCGACGCTCGACATCACGCGGCATGAGGTCGCGCACATCGTCACGCGCCAGGCGACGAAGGGTCCGTTCGACATCCCGGCGTGGCTCAACGAGGGCATCTCCGTGTTCTCGCAGTCGCACCCGCTCGAGGGGCACGACTCGGCGCTGCAGTCGGCGATCAAGAGCGACCGCGTGCTGTCGATGCGCGAGCTGAGCTCGTCGGCGTCGGGCTCCGTCGGCGCGACGGTCGGGCTGTACTACGGCGAGGCAGGGTCGATCGTGAAGTACCTGGTCGACACATACGGCCCGGACAAGTTCGCCGAGCTTCTGAAGACGTTCAAGGATGGCTCGGACGTCGGCAAGGCGTTTCAGTCGGTGTACGGCTTCGACCAGTACGGGCTGGAGAACGAGTGGCGGAAGTCGGCCGGGCTGGAGCCGCGCGCCATCGTCACCATCGCGCCGACGGCCACGAGCGAAGCTCGCACGGCGGCGCCCGCCGCAACGAGCAGATCGTCCTCGTCCGACTCGGGCGGCGGCAGTTCGACGGCCGCGGTCGCGATCATCGTGGCGCTGATCGTGCTCGTGATCATCGCCGCTGGCGCGGCGCTCGTGCTGGTGCGGAGGCGGATGTAGCCCGCCTAACGATCGGTGCGCGCGCCGCCGCTGCCGCCGGAGGGGCCGCGGCCGAGGTCGAGCAGCTTCACTGCGATGCCCCCCTGTCCGTCGTAGAGGCCCGGGCGGTAGTCGTAGAGCGAGGCGGCGCTGCGGCCAGCATCGGCGGTGTAGTAGATGTTGTATCGCTGGAACAGGAAGCGGCCGAAGTCGGCGTAGTTGAGCAGCCAGACGTAGGTGACGTTGTGGCCGGTGTTGACCGACTTGCCCTTGTCGGTGAGCTGGCTGATCGACGACGTGTCCTTGTCGAGGATGTCGACGTGCAGAACGTCGCGGTTCAGCATGGCGAACTGCGGGTACGAGAATCCGAGCATGACGACGCTGTGGTCGGGGACCGGCTGCTTCAACAGGTCGCGCGTGAACGACAGCTGCGCGTCCATCGTCGACCGGTTCGAGAGCACGAGACCTTCGCCGAGGCGCGCGTGGCGGAACGCCTGCGTGTTGAGGTCGGCGCCGTGCGTGCCGATGTCGATGAAGCCCGCGAACACGATCGCCGCCAGGGCGACGACCAGCGTCGCGCGATAGAAGTAGCGGGCCATCACGAAGAAGCCGAACGGGTACAGCGGGATCAGGTACGCCGACTCGTGCGGCAGGCGGATGAAGATGATCGCCGAGACAGCGATGACCAGCACCCACACCGTCACGTGCTTGTCGCGCACGAAGTCGGCCGGCAGCCGCAAGAGCTTCGGCAGGCTGACGGCCGCGGCGAGCAGCACCGCCGCCGCGCCGATGAGGCCCAGGCAGTCCTTCGCCAGCAGGCGCAGCACGTTGAGGTAGCCGATCTTCGCGTCGTAGAAATTGATGAAGTCGGGGCCATACTTCCAGACGATCGGCAGGTAGGCGAGCATCGGCGGCGCGATCGACCAGACGACGAAGTCGCGCAGTTCGCCGCGGCGGCCGTCGCGCACGACGTATACGGCGAATGGGACCACGAAGGCGATCGACGTCGGCCGCGACGCGGCGGCGAGGCCGAGCATGATGCCGGCGAGCGGGACCTGGCCGGTGATGAGGAAGTAGTAGCAGCCAAGGATGAACGTCAGCGCCCACATGTAGTCCATCGTGTTCATGCTGTTGATCCAGAGCAGCGGCGTGAACGCGAAGCCGAGGACGACGAGCGGCGCCGCAGGCAATTCCAACTGCCGCACGATGCGCGCGAAGAACCACAGGCCAAGCAGCGAGATCGCGAGTGTCAGCGAGTTCGTCGCGAGCCAGCCGGCCTTGATGACGGCGGCGCTCGCGAGCTCCGGCAGCGGGTAGCCGGGCAGACGTGACGGGTAGTACTCGTGGTGCTGCCGCAGCCAGTACGCCGAGAGTGCGACGCGCCAGGCGTCGGGGTCGGTGCCGTAGCTGATGTTGATGAACGGCGCGCGGGAGGCGACGTACGCGACGGCCAGCGCGGCGAACGCGAACGGATTCGAGAAGTCGATGCTGATACTGCGATGCCGGGGAGTTGGCTCGATTACGGACGGCGACGGCTCATCGGGCGCGAGCGGGAGCCACTCCGTCGGCGTAGGAGTCACCTCCGGTGCGGGCTCGTCGTCGGCGGCGGGTTGCGGCGGCACTCCGCCGCCGGCATCAAGCTCCGTCATCCGTCGAGAGGCGCTGCCATACCGCGACCACCCGCTGCACCGCCGTGACGTGCGAGAGCACGGCCAGCACCCACAGCGCCCAGACAACGACGCCGTGCGCGACGACGAGCGCGCCGCCGAGCAGCAGCACGCGCTCGGCGCGCGTAAACAGCCCCTCGCGCAATGTCAGGCCGATGCCCTCGGCGCGGGCGCGGGCGTAGCTCACCATGATCGAACCGACGATCGCCGCGTAACAGAGGACGACGGCGGTCGTGCTACCCGTCTGCGAGTAGTGATACAGCAGACCGCCGAGCACCGCCGCCTCGGACAGGCGGTCGAGCACGGAGTCGAAGACGGCGCCGAATTTCGTGACGGCGCCGGTCTTGCGGGCGAGCGCGCCGTCGAGCAGATCGAGGCCCGAGAACACGAGCATGACGATGCCAGCGGCGAGGAATTGGCCGCCAGCTGCGAGGGTGCCGGCGACGACGTTGCCGATGAATCCGGCTGCCGAAATCATGTTTGGCGTGACGCCGACCGCCGCGAGCGGCGAGACGAGCGGGTCCGTGAACCTCGTCGAGACCTTGTGGGGAACGAGGGTGAAGGACGGCAATGGGCCCCCGTGGAGAATGCGGCGCGAGTTTCTCCGAGCCTATATCGGCCGGGTGAGCGGGGCAAGCGCAGCTGGGGCGGCTACGAGTAGCGTTCTTCCTTCCACGGGTCGCCGTGGACGTGGTAGCCGTACATCTCCCAGAAGCCCGGCTTGTCGCTGTCCATGAGGACGAGGCCGCGCACCCACTTGGCGCTCTTCCAGAAGTAGAGCTTCGGAATGACGAGGCGCAGCGGCCACCCATGCTCCTTCGTCAGCGGCTCGCCGTTGTGCTGGTGTGCGAACAGGACGTCATCGTCGAGCAGCTCCTGGAGGACGATGTTCGTGGTGTAACCGCCGTACGAGTGGACCATCACGTACTTCGCGCGCGGATTGACCCTGGCGCGCGCGAGGACGTCGGTGAAGCGGACGCCGGTCCAGTCGTTGTCGAACTTGCTCCAGTGCGTCACGCAATGGATGTCCGAGCGGATGGTCGTCTGGGGCAGGGCGAGGAACTCGTCCCAGGTGAAGTGCACCTCTTCGTCGACGAGCCCGACGATCGAGAACTTCCACGTGGCGATGTCGACGGCCGGCGTGTTGCCGTATTGCAGGACGGGCCAGCCGTCGGTGAGCTTCTGTCCCGGCGGCAGGCGGTCGCCGAATCGTTCGTGGTCTTCCCTGGCGCGCCGGTTGAAGAGATCGAGTGCCATGAAGCAGCATCCTCTGCGAATCGAGTCCGGAATTCAGCATAGCACGGGGGCGGAGATGCGCTCGTGGGCCGGCGCCGGAGGGGTCCGGCGTTCAGGGCGCGCCGATGCAGATCAGGTTGTCGTGCTTGACCAACTCGGCGTCGGTCGTCGGGCACTTCTGCGAGTCATCGATTGAGTTCTCGAGGCTGGCGTACAACTTGACGCTGTTGCCGTCGGACTGCATCCAGTAGCCGTCCCCGTTGCCGAGCGGGTCTTCCGGGATGCCCGCGTCGATGACGCTCTTCAGCACGCAGCCGGCGTCGCTGTCCTTGTACTTGCAGACGGTCTGCACGTTGTTGTGGGTGTCCGGGTACGAGCCGTCGCGCGCCTTCACCTGGTTCGCCGCGTTGAGGAGCACGAGCAGGTCGGCGCGGCGCTTTGCGTCACGCTGGTCTTTCGTGCCCTGCGGGACGGCGGGGCCGCCGGCGGCGATTGTCGGCCGCGGCGTCGGCGTCGGCTGAAAGCCGAACGGCGTAGCGGTCGGCGGGACGTAGGTCGGCCGCACCGGCGTGCCGATCGCGCCGAGCGGCGGGTTCGGCTTCGCTTCGCCGCCCGTCGTCGCATCGAACCAGACGACGGCGACGATGACGGCGGCGATCAGCGCGACGGGCGCGATGATGCTCCAGTTGGGCTTCGGGCGAGATGTCACGGGCAGCTCCGGTCTTCGACCACGGGCCCACTATAGGGCAACGCGCCGACGCGGCTCCAACGGGTGCGTTACGTGCGCTCGTCCTCGACACCGGCCAGGTGGTACGGCACCTCAGTCACGACGGTGTTCGGCCGGTCGAGGAGGGCATTCTTCAGCCGGCGCGCGGACTGGTTGTGGAGGAAGCGCTGCCATGGCCACGCGGTGCGGAACTCCGGCAGCACGACGGTCACGTACTGGCCGGGATCCGAGCGGTTGAGCGCCTCGATGTACGAGATGACGGGCGCAACGAAGGACCGGTACGGCGAGTCGATGATGACGAGCTGCACGTCGAGGACGGTCGACTCCCACTCCTCGCGGAGCCGCTGAGCGGCCTCCAGATCGTCGGTGACGTGCAGCGCGGTGACGTTGGGCGACATCGTCCGGGCGTAGGCGACGGTCTGGAGGACGGCCTGGTTGATCTCGTCGACCGGCACGAGCACGGCCTGCCGCTGCCTCCCGCTAATCGGCACGATCATGCCCGGCGGGACGGCGAGGCGGCGCTCGACGCCGGTGTAGTGCCGGTAGATCGCGAGGAATGTGAACGCCAGCACGAGCATCGCGATCATGCTGATCCAGGCGCCCTCGTTGAACTTTGTGCCGCCGACGATCAGCGCGACCACGGCGGTTGCGGCCGCCCCGACGGCGTTGATGACGATACTTCGTTGCCAGCCGGGCTCGCGTAATCGCAGCCAGTGCACGACCATGCCGCTCTGCGAGAGCGTGAACGAAACGAACACGCCGAATGCGTACAGCGGGATCAGCTTGTCGACGTCCGCGTCGAATACCGACCAGCAAGATGGCCGCCGCGCCACCGAGCACGATGATGCCGTTCGAGAACGCGAGCCGGTCGCCGCGGAACGTGAACTGGTGAGGCAGGAAGCGGTCGCGGGCGAGGATCGAGCCGAGGCGAGGGAAGTCGGCGTAGCTCGTGTTCGCGGCGAGCAGCAGGATGAGCGCTGTGGCGGTCTGCACCGCGTAGAACAGGGGACTGTGGCCGAAGACGGTGCGGGCGATCTGCGCCGGCGCCGAGACCTGGTCGGAGTGCTGGACGCCGAATTCGTGCGCAAGGACCGTCATGCCGATGAAGAACGCGCCGAGGATGACGGCCATCCACATCAGTGTGGTCGAGGCATTCTTGGATTCAGGCTTCTTGAAGGCAGGGATGCCGTTGGAGATCGCCTCGA
Organism: uncultured Chloroflexia bacterium; assembly: GCA_963840385.1. Lineage (GTDB taxonomy): Bacteria > Chloroflexota > Dehalococcoidia > DSTF01 > JACRBR01 > CAYJMJ01. The sequence continues at coordinate 12,344 of CAWIYS010000011.1, forward strand.
CACCCGTGAGGGCCGCGCAGCCGGAGGCGAAGGCGCGCAGGACGATGAACCAGGACAGGCTCTGCGTCCCAGCCGGGTGCAGCGCATCGGGAATGGGTGCGCGGAGGCCCGGGTCTAGCGCCAGCCGCACGAAGCCGCCGATCAGCAGCATCGCGAAGGCGAAGATGAACATATACGTCGGGATCGCAAAGATGGTGCCCGACTCGCGGATGCCGCGCAGATTAAGGAGGGTGATGATGCCGACGACGACGACCGCGATCTCGACGTTGAGGTGGCGGAGCTCGGGAATAGCCGACGTGATGGCGAAGACGCCAGCCGCGATCGACACGGCGACCGTGAGGATGTAGTCGACGGACAGCGCCGCGGCGGCCGTCAGCCCCGCGACATCGCCGAGGTTCTCGCGCGCGACGATGTAGGCGCCGCCGCCGCTCGGGTACGCCTTGATGGTCTGCCGGTAGGAGAACGTGACGATGGCGAGCAGGAGCGCCGATGGCGAGTGCGATCTCGATCGAATGGGTGAGCGCGCCCGTGCCGGCGGCGACCAGCACCAGCAGGATTTCGTCCGTGGCGTACGCGCTCGACGATAGGGCGTCGGACGAGAAGACGGCGAGCGCCTTCGTCTTTGGCAGGCGCTGCTCCTCGGCCTCTTCCGACGCGATCGGTGATCCGACGAAGACCCTTCGGGCTGAGCGCCAGAAGCGTTGCGGGCCGGTGCGCGGGGCGGTCGCGACCTGGGTGGCGCGGTAGGTGCCCTCGTCCTCGCCACGTTCGAATCGGCGTTCGCCGACTCGGATGCGCCGGGCGAAGCGCGTACCGGCTTCGAGCCGCGCAGGATCTCGGTTGTTCGACTTCGGGGACGGCGCGCTTCCGGGGGACGCGGACGTGCGTCGGTTCCTCGTGGCCGTCGGATGGCTGCGGGTCGTCAGCCACCGGCGACGCCCAGGGACGCGCGCGCGTTGCGCGCTGGCTTGCGGCTGGTCTCGGAATAGCGTGGAAGAGGTGCTGGCAGTGTCGTAGCGTCCTGTTCGAATAAGCGACCCGCGGGGATCGTAGCGCCAGCCGGGTAGGCAGGTAAAGACGCCGGTTCAGTTCAGGTGGTACGGAACCTCGATAACGACGGTCTGCGGACGCTCGAGCAGCGCCTTCTTGAGTCGCTGCGACGACTGGTTGTGCAACATGCGCTGCCACGGCCAACGGGCGACGTACTCGGGAAGCACGACGGTCACGGTCTGATTGGGATCGGAACGCCCCAATGCGTCGATGTAGGAGAGCACCGGACCGAGGAGCGAGCGGTACTCGGACTCGACAATGACCAGGGGCACGTCCAGCACGCGCTGAGCCCACGTCCGCCGCAACTCCTCCGCCTCCTCGACGTCGTCCGTGACGTGGAATGCGGTGACGTTGTTGGAGATGGACCGCGCGTACGCGACAGCGCGTGCGGTCGCGCGATTCAGTTCGTCGACGGGCATGATGACGGGCGGGCCCTGACGCCCTCCGGTGGTGCCGATGATGCTGTCGTCGGCGGTGACGTCGAGTTCGCGCTGCACGCGCCGGTAGTGCTTGCCGATCTGGTGGAAGACGAGCGCGAGAAACAGGATAGCCAGGATCGTGAGCCAGGCGCCGTGCGTGAACTTCGTGGCGGCGATGATCACCGCCACGACGGCGGTCGCCGACCCGCCGACGCCGTTGATCAGCATCGCCCTACGCCAGCCCTGCTCTCGATACGTGTTCCAGTGGACCACCATGCCGATCTGGGACAGCGTGAAGCCGACGAACACTCCCACGGCGTAGAGCGGTATCAGCCTGTGTGTTTCGGCGGAATACACGATGAGCAGTGCCATCGATGCGGCTGACAGCACCATGATGCCGTTCGAGTAGCCGAGCCGGTCGCCGCGGAACGCGAAGATGCGCGGCACGTACCGGTCGCGTGCCATGACGGAGGCGAGCGCCGGCAATCCCGCGAAACTGGTGTTTGCGGCGAGCACGAGGATGAGGGCCGTCGAGACCTGTACCAGGTAGAACATGGGCCCGCCGCCGAACACGGTGTCGGCGATCTGCGCGACGACCGTCTTCGATTCGGACGGATAGACGTCGAGTTGGTGCGCGAGGATGGTCAGGGAGACGAAGAGCGTGGTGAGGATGGCGGCCATCCACGATAGCGTCGTGGCAGCATTCTTCGGCGAAGGATCCTTGAATGCAGGGACGCCGTTGGAGATGGCCTCGATACCGGTGAGAGCCGTAGCACCGGATGAGAACGCGCGCAGGATGAGGAAGAGCGTGACGGACTCGGCGCCGGGCGCTAGCGCGTCTTCATGCGGCACGGCGTTGATGCCGCCGAGCGCGACGCGCACGAGCCCCGTGACGATCATGATTCCGAACGTCACCAGGAAGAAGTACGTCGGGATCGCGAACATCGTCCCGGATTCGCGCAGGCCGCGCAGGTTGCCGACTGTCAGGATCGCGACGAACAACACGGCGAGGATGACCCGCTCATCGTGGAGTTCGGGGATGGCCGATGTTACGGCGGCAACGCCAGCTGCCGTGCTCACTGCCACCGTCAGCGTGTAGTCGACGACGAGCGACGCTCCGGCGATGAGGCCGGGCGTGACGCCCAAGTTCTCCATCGCCACTTTGTACGCGCCGCCGCCGTTGGGGTACGCGCGAATCGTCTGCCGGTAGGACGTCGCAACGATCACGAGTAGCGCGGCGATCGCCGCGCTGATCGCGATGGAGTGCGTGAGCGCGGCCGAACCGGCGAGGACCAGGATGAGGAGGATTTCCTCGGTAGCGTACGCGGTTGAAGAGAGCGCGTCCGAGGCGAAGATGGCCAGCGCTTTCGTCTTGCCGAGCCGCTCTTCGGCGAGGCGCGAAGTCGCTAGTGGAGCGCCGATCAGCACGCGCTTGAAGGCGCGCCACAGCCGGCCTGTTGGCGTCCGTGCGGCTTCGGCAGCCTCGGTCGCGCGAATTGTACCTTCAGTGTCGCCGCGTTCGAAGCGCCGCTCGCGCGATCGGGTCAGGCGGGCGTAGCGGCTGCCGAGTTTGCTGCCGTAGTAAATCTCGGCCTGGCTCTCCGGGTTGAACTCTGGTCTCCGGCGCGGCAGGCGGATGTGCTCGGCGACGCCCTCCGGAGCACCGTCCGCCTCATGCTCCTGCGCAGTCCCGTCGGGTGGCGGATTGCCAGGCGTGCGGGCGCGGCGCGGCAGCCGAATTGCGCCGACCCGCGAGCGATCGTCGGGACGCGGCGGTTGGCCCTCCGGCGGGACCTCGTTGGGCGTGTCGTCGGGCGGCGGGAGCATTGCTCTGCACCTCGGCGTACAGCCTATCGAGCGTCGCGTCGCATGGAAAACGCCAATGCGACACGAGCGCATGTGCTACCATAGCCCGACATGAACGCAACGCTCACTCCTGAGGCTGGCAGAACCCGCGGTCAATCGCCGCGGGGTGCTATCGGCGGCGGCCTGATCGCCGGTTAGGCAGGCCGCGCCGCCCGCGATCGTCCGGGCGGGCCACTCAGGAGCAACCACCAGATGAAGCTCGAACTCTACGACACGACGCTGCGCGACGGCGCGCAGATGGAGGGCATGTCGCTCTCCGTCGAAGACAAACTGAAGATCGCCCGCAAGCTCGACGAACTGGGCGTCCACTACATCGAGGGCGGCTGGCCCGGCAGTAATCCAAAGGACGCCGAGTTCTTCGTTCGCGCGCAGGCCGTCAACTTCCGCAACGCGCGCCTCGCCGCCTTTGGCTCGACCCGCAAGGCCGGCGGCGACGCCGAGACCGACGCAAACCTGCGGGCGCTGCTCGACGCGCTCACGCCCGTCGTCACGCTCGTCGGCAAGACGAGCGACGTGCACGTGCGCGACGTCCTCGGCACGACGCCTGAGGAGAATCTGTCGATGATCGCGCGACTCCGTGCGCATGATGGCCGCGCACGGGCGGACCGTCTTCTTCGACGCGGAGCACTTCTTCGACGGGTTCGCATCGAACCGGGCGTATGCGCTCAGTTGCCTGCGAGCCGCTGCGTCGGCCGGTGCGGGCTGCCTCGTCCTGTGCGACACCAACGGCGGCATGACGACGGCGCAGCTCGTCGAAGCGATCCGCGCCGTCGCGGCCGAGATCGATGCGCCGCTCGGCATTCACACGCACAACGACGCCGATCTCGCCGTCGCGAACTCGCTCGCGGCTGTGGCCGAGGGCGTGGTGCAGGTGCAGGCGTGCGTCAACGGCTACGGCGAGCGCTGTGGCAATGCCAACCTGATGAGCATCATCGCCAACCTCAAGCTCAAGATGGGCATCGACGTCGTCAGCGACGAGCAGTTCGCGATGCTGACCGATGTCAGCCACTACGTCGGCGAAGTCGTGAACATGGTGCCCGACCCGTACCAGCCGTACGTCGGTACCAGCGCATTCACGCACAAGGGCGGCCTGCACGTCGCCGCGATGCTCAAGACTGACGTTAGCTACCAGCATGTGCCGCCGGACGCCGTCGGCAACGAGCGGCGGTTGCTCGTGTCGGAACTGGGTGGAAGCCGCGGCGTGCAACAGAAGCTGAAGGAGATCGGCGTCGAGTTCGAACTGAGCCGCGACGAGGCGCGCGAGCTACAGGAGCAGGTCAACCTCCAGGAGTCGAAGGGCTACCAGTTCGAGGGCGCCGAGGCGTCGTTCGAGATGCTGGCGCGGCGCAGCCGGCCCGGATACACGTCGCCGTTCGAGTTGGAGGACTTCTGGATCGTCGAGCGACGGGCGCGGGCCGGCGCGGAGCACCAGCGTGAGATGCAGGCCGAGGCGATGGCGAAGGTGCGCATCGACGGCGAGTTGTACCAGACCGCGGCCGAAGGAAATGGCCCGGTGAACGCGCTCGACGGCGCCGTGCGGAAGGCGCTCGTCGGCTTCTTCCCGACCGTCTACGCCGTGAAGCTCATCGACTTCAAGGTGCGCATCATCGACAGCGCGGCCGGCACGAGCGCCGCGGTGCGCGTGCTGATCGAATCGACCGACGGCGAGCGGACGTGGACGACCGTCGGCGCGAGCACGGACCTGATCGAGGCTTCGTGGCTGGCGCTGGCTGACTCGCTGGAGTACTTCCTGGTGCGGCGGGCAGGCTGGACGCCGGGGTGATTCGCGCGGGCCGAAAGCCCGCGCCACGAGAAGGGCTATGCGCCGTTGGCGGCCATCGCGTTGAGGATGGTGTCGGTCGAGGGCATGCCGCGCTGGTAGAAGCGGACGACGCCGTCGCGGTCGATGCCCACGACGGTGCGGTTGACGAGCGTCACCAGCGGAATCGGCATAAGGGCATCGTAGGCGCGCGAGACGCGGCCGCCATTGTCGAGCAGCAGGGGCGTCTTGAAGCCGTAGCGCTCGGCGAAGCGCTTGTGCGAGGCGACGCTCCCCGGATTGACGCCGAAGACCGCAATGCCTGCCGCGGCATATCGCTCGTAATCGTCGCGGGCGGTGCAGAGTTGGCGTGTGCAGCCGGGCGTGTTGTCGGCCGGATAGAACATCAGGACGACCGGGGAGGCTCCGCGGAAGCCAGCCAGCCGGACGCGCTTGCCCGATTCGTCCTCGAGGTCGAAGTCAGGCGCCTGGGATCCGATGTCGAGCATGTGATCCTCCGGGAGGATACGACGGCGGGGCGGGGGCGGATTTCCGGGGAAACGGCACAAAAGGGCCAGTAACGTCGAAAACCTCCTTCACTTTACCGGAGGCTGCGCCTACAATGCCTCGGATTTCGCGAGAACGATTCAGAGGAGCACTACATGGCCTACGTCATCACCGAAGCCTGCAAGGGGACCAAGGATCGCTCCTGCGTCGATGTTTGCCCGGTGGACTGCATTCACGACGAAGGCGACGACGACCCGATCCTGTATATCGACCCGGACGAGTGCATCGACTGCGGCGCGTGCGAGCCGGCGTGCCCGGTGAACGCCATCTTCGCCGAGGACGATGTGCCCGACAACCTGAAGGTGTACACCGAGATCAACGCGCTGTGGTACAAGGACAAGGCCGGCGCGCGGGCCAAGGTCAACGCCCTCTAACCGCCATCGCGATCAACAGGACATAAAACGCGAGGCCCGGAGCGTTCCGGGTCTCGCGTCGTCCGCGCTACTTCTGACCAGACAGCCGCAGATCTGACCAGCGAAACCGGGCGAGAGTTTCGTCAGACGACGGGCCTAGCATGGCGCGCGTGGGCCTGCGGCGGATGTTGCCCTCGCTGTCGCAGGACCTCGTGTTGGTGGCGGGGCGGCGCGTCACGTCCGCGTGGCTGCGCCTCCCTCCGCCCCCGCCGGTATAGAAGACTCCTCAGCCGCCATCCTCGCGGACGCGACGCGGCGGCCGCGCTGCACGGCCATCGATGCCTCGGCGGCCAGAACGACCAGGCCCGCCCAGACGACCAGGTCGCCCGGACTCGCCACGATGCCCGCATCGCCGAAGCGGATGATAATGCTGTCGCCGAGCGCGACGAGGCGCCCGCTGCCGCTTCCGACGAGTACGTCCTTCGAACCACTCACCCAGTGTCCGGTCGTGTACTGCGCCGCGCGCGTCTCGCCGATCGCATCGGCGAGCGTGCCGCGCTCGATCGGCATGAGGCCGCCGTTGGCGAGGATCGCGGCCAGGTTCGCCGCCATGCCGACGAGCATAATCCAGATGCCGATGCGGTGCCGGAACGAGCTGAGGGCGAGCGGGACGGCGGCCATCGTCATCGGCACGACGATGCGGACCTCGAGGCCGGCCGTCGACGTGCGGATGACGGCGAACTGGCAGAGCATCAGGGCGAGGGCGACGGCGGCGCTCCACGCGGCACGGCGATTCATATCGTGCAGCTCCTTCGCGTCCGGCGCCGGAGGCGGCGCGGGCGAAGGAGTATCGGCGGTCCGGCGGTGCGTGGAGTTCAGGGATCGCCCCCACAAACGAATGCCCCCGGCAAGCGGGGGCACTCAGGTCTTGCGGGCCGAATCGGCCCATTGTCAGGCGCAGCCGCGAACGCGGCCGCGTGCCGTCTCTAGTGCCAGGTCCAGGGCGCGACCATGACGAGGGTCGTCGCGAGGACGCTGAAAACGGCCAGGCCGGCGGGGATGAAGCGGGTCATCTGCGATACCTCCATATCTCTTCCTTCTGCTATTGGAGCTATCGGCAGGGAAACCCCTTACTTGAGGGCGAGAGGGGACCTAATCCGGTGCCCGAATCTGCGCCGGTGGCTTCCCTACGCGCGTCCGCAAGGGGGCCGGGTTTCGATTCTGTTGTCCCTAATCGGAGGGCTGTGATAGCATTCGGCGGCTATCGCGTAGAAATTCACAAACTCAGGCGGAGCGGGGAGCTGGTTTCCCTTGATCGAGCAATTCGGCCGCGCTGGATTCCTCCTGATCTTCGCGGTGTCGTTCCCCCTCATCCCGATCGCAGCCTCGGTCGCACTGGGCGTGTTCCGGATTCGCCCGGCGAAGCCTGACCCCATCAAGCAGTCGGTCTACGAGTGCGGCATGGTGCCGATCGGTGACGCGCATGTGCGCTATACGGTGCGGTACTACCTGTTCGCCCTGCTCTTCGTCGTGTTCGACGTCGAGGCCGTCTTCCTGTACCCCTGGGCGGTTGCATACCGGCACTTGGGGCTGTACGCGTTCGTCGAGGCGCTGGTCTTCCTGGCGATTCTCGGTGTCGGCTACGTCTACGCATGGCGGAAGCGCGCCATGGAGTGGCTGTAGTGCCGCACCCGAAGACCGTCACGCTGCCGGATCGCCAGGTCGCCGAGCGGATCAACGCGCAGGCGCCGGGAGCGGTGGCCGAGGTCTCCGACGGCTTCGTGGTGCTTGAACCGGGCGCAATGCTCGACGCGATGCGCGTCATCCGCGACGACGCGGTGCTCGACGGGAAGTTTCTCGCGCAGATGTGCAGCGTCGACATGATCACGCGGATCGACGTCGTGTATCACTTCTCGTCGCTGGCGCAGAACCACATCTTCGAGGTGAAGGTGCCCGCCGACCACGAGGCGCCTGTCGTGGCGTCGATCACGCCGCTGTGGGTCGGCGCGTGGCTGCAGGAGCGCGAGATCTACGACATGATGGGCGTCGAGTTCACGGGCCATCCGTCGTTGACGCGGCTGCTGCTGTGGGACGGGTTCCCGGGGCATCCGCTGCGCAAGGACTTCATGTCGCTGCCGGGCGGGCAGAAGAGCGGACTGAGCCAGTTTCCGAAGCAGGTGCCGGGGCAAACGGGACAGGAGTTCCGGCCGAAGCATCCGGGCAGCGGCGTCTAGCCGGACAGGTAAACAGGAACACCGTGGCGATCAAAGCCGAGCCCGTCGAAGTCAACATCGGTCCGCAGCACCCGAGCACGCACGGCGTGTTCCGCATGGTCGCGCGGATCGACGGCGAGCGCGTCACCGACGTGAAGATGGTCGTCGGCTACCTGCATCGCAGCATGGAGAAGCTCGCCGAAGAACGGACGTTCACGCAGAACATCCCGTTCACGGACCGGATGGACTACCTGGCGGCGATGTCGAGCAACCTCGGTTACTGCCTGGCGGTCGAGAAATTGGCCGGCGTCGCGGCGCCGGAGCGGGCGGACTACCTGCGCGTCATCTTCGCGGAGTTGCAGCGGATCGCGAACCACCTGTTCGCGACGGGCACCTTCATCAACGACTGCGGGGCCTGGCAGACGCCGGTGATGTACACGATCCGCGACCGCGAAAAGGTGCTCGACCTGTTCGAGATGACGTGCGGTGCGCGCCTGACGACGAACTACATGCGCATCGGCGGCGTGTCGTTCGATATCCCCGATGAGTTCCTGCCGGCGCTCGACCAATTGGTCAACGAAGACCTGCCGGCGCGCATGGAGGAGTACGAGAAGCTGCTCGTCGGTAACGAGATCCTGATGATGCGCGCGCGCGACGTCGGCGTCGTCACGCCGGAGATGGCGATCAACGCCTCGCTCAGCGGGCCGATGCTGCGCTGCGCCGGCATCGCGTGGGACCTGCGCAAGGCCGACCCGTACTGCGTGTACGACCGCATGGAGTTCGACATCCCGGTCGGCTACAACGGCGACTCGTACGACCGGATGCTGATCCGGCTCGAGGAGATCAAGCAGAGCCTGCGGATCATCCGGCAGGCGATGCGCGACCTGCCCGGCGGGCCGCACAAGGTCGACATCCCGCTGGCGCTGCGGCCGCCCGCCGGCGAGGTCTACTCGCGCGTCGAGTCGCCGAAGGGCGAGATCGGCTTCTACCTCGTGAGCGATGGCGGACCGGCGCCGTACCGGTGGCATTGCCGCGCGCCGTCGCTCATCAACCTCAGTGTGCTCAAGGAGATGACGGTCGGGCAGACCATCGCCGACGCGATCGTGACGCTGGGCAGCATTGACATCGTCGTCGGGGAGATCGACCGATGAGCTACGAGCTGCTGACGCTGATCTCGCGCCACTGGTACGACATCCGCGACCTGTCGAACCTGACGGCCAAGATCCGCGCAGCTGATCTCGGACGCGGGCGGGCCGGACTGGCTGCTCTACGTCGTGTCGGGGCTGCTCGGCGGCGCTGGCATCCTGGCGTTCATCGGCGCCACCGCCGTCGTGAACATCTGGGTCGAGCGGCGCGTGGTCGGCCGCATGCAGTCACGGCTCGGCCCGAACCGGCTCGGCCCGTTCGGGTTGCTGCAGCCCGTGGCCGATGCGATCAAGCTTATGCAGAAGGAAGTGCTGCAGCCGGCGACGGCGTCGGGCGCGATCTTTACCGCCGCGCCGATCCTCTTCGCTATCCCCGGCATCTGGTTGATGGCCGTCGTGCCGTGGGGCCGCTACATGGTGCTCGCCGACCTTGACGTCGGCGTGCTGTTCCTGCTGGCCGCGTCGTCGCTGGCGGCGCTCGCCGTGTTCATGGGCGGCTACTCCTCGAACAACAAGTACGCGCTGTTCGGCTCGATGCGCGTCATCGCCATGCTGATCACGTACGAGATTCCGATCGTCGTGGCGCTGCTCGGCGTCGTGCTGTTCGCCGGGACGATGAACGTGCAGGGCATCGTCGTGTTTCAAGCCGACCACTGGCTGCTGATGGTGCTGCTGCAGCCGCTCGCGTTCCTCATCTACTTCGTGTCGATTTCCGCCGAGTTGAACCGCACGCCGGCCGACCTCGCGGAGGCCGAATCGGAGATCGTCGGTGGCTTCCACACCGAGTACTCGGGCATGAAGTTCGGCCTGTTCTACGCGGCGGAGCTGATCAATGCCGTCGTCGTCTCGGCGATCATCGCGACGCTGTTCCTCGGCGGCTGGTGGTTGTACAAGGTCGACGAGGTCGTGCCGGGGTGGATCATCCTCATCGGCAAGATCTACGCCGTGTATTTCCTCTTCGTCTGGACCCGCGGTACGCTGCCGCGGTTCCGCATCGACCAACTGCTTGGCTTCGCGTGGAAGTGGATGACGCCGATGGCGATGCTGAACCTCGTGCTGGTGGCGGCGGAGGTGCTCATCTGGGAGGAAACGGGCTGGAGCGCCGGCGTGCTGTTCCCCGTCTACGTGGTCGTGAACGTCGCGCTGGCCATCGTCCTGATCTACGCGTTCGTGCGGCTGTTCGCTCCGAAGTTCCAGCGCTTCCCGACCGAGCTCCGGCTGTATTCGACGGTCGACGTGCCGTCGCTGCCGGCCGTGAGGGCTGACGCGGCGAGACCGGAGGCGAGCGCGACGTGATCGACGACACCGGCATCGTCGTGGCCTTCTGGGTGCTCGCGATCACGACCATCGTGTGCGCGCTGATGGTCGTCTGGGTGAAGGAGTTGATCCAGGCCGTGGTGTTCCTCGCGCTGACGTTCGTCGGCGTCGCCGGCATCTACATCGTGCTGTCGGCCGACTTCGTGGCCGTCGTGCAGGTGCTGATCTACGCCGGCGCGGTGGCGGTGCTGATGACGTTCGCCGTCATGCTGACGCCCGCCGCAGACCGCAGGAACTCCGAGACGGCGTTTCGGTTGCCGTCGTACGTGCTGTTTGGGCTGATGATTGCCGTCACCTGGTTCGTTGCGACTGACACGAGTTGGAACATCGCGGACCGCGGCGCATTCGCCGCGACGGCCGCGGACCTGGGTAGGGCATTCCTCAAGCCGTACGTCGTGCCATTCGAAGTGGCATCGGTGCTGTTGATGGCGGCGATGGTCGGCGCCATCGTACTGACGAAGGAAGATGAGGGCGACGATGCCTAACGTGCTCCTGGCATCTGTTAGGTTGGAGCACTTCCTGGTGCTTGGCGGCGTGCTGTTCGCGATCGGCCTGCTAATAGCCTTGTCGAAGCGAAATGCCATTGGCGTCCTCATGGGGATCGAGTTGATGCTGAACGCCGTTAACGTGACGCTGGTTGCGTTCTCGCGGTTCATCGTGTCGCCGCGGCCGCTCGACGGCCAGGTGTTTGCCGTCTTCGTAATTACCGTCGCCGCGGCCGAGGCCGCGGTGGCGCTGGCGCTTGCCATGGCTGTGTACAAGCACCGGGACACGATCAACATCGACGAAATCGACCTTCTGCGATGGTGACATAACGATGTGGTCGAAGTTGATGGACGTGAAGAACGGATACGCCGCCGAGGTGTGGAGAGAGCTGTTCAACGCCGAGGGCGTGTCGAATCGGGTCGTGCCGCCGCTCAACAGCGACGCGCCGATGTCGCAGCCGCGCGAAATCTGGGTGCCGGACAGCAAGACTCACGTCGCGCAGGAGATCCTGCGGAAGATCTGACGTGGATGTTGGAAGTTGGAAGTTTGAGATTGGAGGGACGGTTAGAGGATTGAGGTCGGGATGGTAGGGGGCGCGGTCGGCGACTCCAACCTCCAACGTCTAACATCTAACCCCCAACATGCTGCCAACCATTCCCGAGGGCGTCGTCTGGGCCATCCTGCTGCTGCCGGCGGCATCGATGCTCACGATCGGCTTCGTGACGAAGCCGAACCCACGGGTCTCCGGCTACGTGACGATCGCGGCGATCGGGACGGCGTTCCTCTTCTCGCTCTGGGCGCTGGACAGCGTGATCGCCTCTGACGGGCACGCGCTCGCGTTGGGCACGCACCACTGGCTATCGGTCAGCACCGACAATCAGGTGCTGCAATCGCTCGGTGGGCCGAACCTCAGCGTCGACCTGGCGCTGCGCATCGACGGACTGAGCGCGATCATGCTCGTCGTCGTCACGGGCGTGTCATTCCTCGTGCAGGTGTACTCGCAGGGGTACATGGAAGGCGACAGCGGCTACTCCCGCTACTTCGCCTGCATGTCGCTGTTCACCGGCGCGATGCTCGGCCTCGTGATGTTCGACAGCATCCTGATGGTCTACGTGTTCTGGGAGCTGGTCGGCCTCGGCTCGTACCTGCTCATCGGCTTCTGGTTCCACAAGAAGTCGGCGGCCGATGCGGCGAAGAAGGCGTTCCTGACGACGCGGTTCGGCGACGTCGGCTTCTTGCTCGCCATCCTGTTGATCTGGACGAAGGCCGACACCTTCAACATCCCGCTGATCCAGGAGATCGCGCAGCGCCACGAGCTAAGCGACACGGTGCTCACGCTGTTCGCGCTCGGCGTGTTCGCCGGCGCGGTCGGCAAGTCGGCGCAGTTCCCGCTGCACGTCTGGCTGCCCGACGCGATGGAGGGCCCGACGCCGGTCTCCGCGCTGATCCACGCCGCGACGATGGTCGCCGCCGGCGTCTACCTCGTCGCGCGCATGTACCCGGTGTTCCAGGTCTCGGAGGAGGCGCTGAAGACGGTCGCGTACATCGGCGGCTTCACGGCGATCTTCGCCGCGTCGATCGGCATCGTCGTTACGGACATCAAGCGCGTGCTGGCGTACTCGACGATCAGCCAGCTCGGCTACATGATGCTGGCGCTCGGCACGGGCGGCTACGTCGCGGCGATCTTCCACCTGTTCACGCACGCGTTCTTCAAGGCGCTGCTCTTCCTCGGCTCCGGCTCCGTGAACCACGCGAGCGGAACGTTCGACATGCGGAAGATGGGCGGCCTGCGCACGTACATGCCGATCACGTACGCGACGTTCGTCATCGGCTCGCTGAGCCTTGCCGGCGTCGTGCCCTTCGCCGGGTTCTGGTCGAAGGACGAGATCCTCGGCGCCGTGTGGGCCGACAACAAGCTGCTGTTCGCCGTGGCGATGGCGGTCGTGTTCATGACCGCGTTCTACTCGTTCCGGGCGATCTTCATGACGTTCCACGGCGAGTACAAGGGCGGCGAGCCGCCCGAGCACGGCTCGCACGACGCGCACGCCGGCAAGCCGCACGAGTCGCCGCTCGTGATGACGCTGCCGCTGCTGATCCTCGCCGTGCCGGCGGTGCTGGCCGGCTTCGCCAACTTCCCGAGCCACGCGACCGAGGGCATCGCGCACCTGCTCGAGGGCGCGCTGCCGGAGTCGTCGGCCGAGGCGCTGCACAAGGCGTCGTTCAACTGGGCGATCGCCATCTCGTCGTCGGCGCTGGCGCTGGCCGGCATCGGTCTCGCGTACCTGGTGTACGAGGCGAAGGCGATCTCGGCCGAGTCGCTGCGGCGCGCGTTCGGTCCGGTGCACACGCTCGTCTCGCGCAAGTACTACATGGACGAGCTGTACGAGGATGTAGTCGTGCGGCGTGGGTTGTACGGGACGGTTTGCGCGGCCGCGCAGTGGTTCGACACGAACATCGTCGATGGTGCGGTGAACGGCGCCGGCTCGCTGACGCGACGCGTCGGCGACGGGCTGCGCTGGGTGCAGTCGGGGTCGGTGCAGGCGTACGGGAGCGTCGGGTTCGCCGGGTTGATCCTGACGGCGTTCCTGATGCTCGTGTTGCTGGAGAGATAGGCGGACGTGAACGGCATACTCGTCTTCCTCGTGTTCATGCCGGCCGTCGGAGCGGCCGTCGTCATGCTGGCCGTGCCGCGCGAGGACGACCAGCAGGCGAAATGGCTGGCGCTCGGCACGACGATGATGTCGTTCGTCGCGTCGCTCGTGCTCGTGTTCCGTTTCGACCGCTCGCCGGGCGAGGCCTCCGGTGCGCCGTTCCAGTTCGCCTCGCAGGGGACGTGGATCGACTCGGCGAAGGCCGGCTTCGACGTCCAGTTCCACATGGGCGTCGACGGTCTCGGCATGATGATGGTGCTGTTGACGACGTTCCTGTTCGTCATCGCGACGCTGATCTCGTTCGGCATCAAGCTGCGCACGAAGGAGTATTTCTTCTGGCTGCTCGCGCTCGAGACGGGCGTGCTCGGCGTGTTCACGTCGCTCGACCTGATCATGTTCTTCCTGTTCTGGGAGGTCGAGCTGCTGCCGATGTACATGCTCATCTCCGTCTGGGGGAGCGGGCGCAAAGAGTACTCGGCGATGAAGTTCGTGCTGTACACGGTCGCCGGCTCGGCGTTCATGCTGGTCGGATTCCTCGTGCTGGCGTTCAGCGCGCAGGACGCGAGCGGCAACGCGCTGCGGACGTTCGACATGGTGCAGCTGCAGCAGAGCGGCGTCACCATCACCGATACGCTGCTGCCGCTGTGGCTGATCTTCGGCTTCATCTTCGTCGGCTTCGCGGTCAAGCTGCCGATGTTCCCGTTCCACACGTGGCTCCCCGACGCGCACACCGACGCGCCGACGGCGGTCTCGGTGATCCTCGCGGGCGTGCTGCTGAAGATGGGCGGCTACGGCATCCTGCGCATCTGCGTGACGCTGCTGCCGAAGACGGCCAAGGACTACGGCGTCTGGCTGGCCACGCTCGCGGCGATCAGCGTCGTCTACGGCGCGCTGGCCTACGTTGCGGCAGAAGGACCTGAAGCGGTTGGTCGCATATTCGAGCGTGAGCCACATGGGCTACGTGCTGCTCGGCGTGGCGGCGCTCGGACATGTGAGCCTCAACGGCGCGGCGCTGCAGATGTTCACCCACGGGACGATCACGGGCCTGCTGTTCGTGATGGTCGGCATCATCTACGACCGCACGCACACGCGGAACATCGACGAGTTGTCCGGTCTCGCGCACACGATGCCGCTCGCCGCGACGGTGATGGTGATCGCCGGGCTGGCGGCGCTCGGGCTGCCGGCGATGTCCGGCTTCGTCGCCGAGTTGCTGGTGTTCCTCGGCAGCTTCGACAAGTACACCGTGCCGACGATCTTCGCCGTCTTCGGCATCCTGCTGTCGGCCGGCTACATCACGTGGATGATCCAGCGCGTGTTCTATGGCCCGAAGAACGAGCGCTGGGCGATGCTGCCCGACGCGAACAACTGGTGGGAGCGCGTGCCGATGGCGGCGCTCGTCATCGTCATCGTCGGCGTCGGCGTGCGGCCGTCGCTGGTCGTCGACGTGCTGGATACGGGGATCATCAACATCGTGAAGGTGCTGAGCTGATGTTGCAGGACCTGGACCGGATCGGCCCCGTCGTCGCGGTGATCGTCACTGCCGGCCTGATCCTGATGGTCGATCTGTTCACGCCCGCGCGGCCGCAAGCGCTGGCTGGCCGGGCTGGCCGTCAGTCGGCCTCGGCGCCGCGGCGGTCTGGCTCGTGACGCTGATCCTGCGCGACCGGCAGGCGTCGTTCTACAGCGACACGATGTCGCTCGACAACTTCAGCATCTTCTTCACGTTCCTGTTCATCGGCGTCGCCGGCGCGGTCGTGCTCGCGTCGCTCGACTACGCCGAGCGGCTGGGACCGCGGCAGGGCGAGTTCTTCGCGCTGGTGCTGCTTGCGACGTCAGGGATGATCCTGCTCGCCGGCGCGCGCGATCTCGTCGCGATCTTCGTGTCGCTCGAGCTCGCCAGCATGTCGCAGTTCATCCTCGCCGGCTTCCTGCGCGACGACAAGGGCAGCGAGGCGGCGCTGAAGTACCTGCTGCTCGGCGCGATGTCGTCGGCCGTGATCCTGTACGGCATGGCGTACCTGTACGGCATCTCCGGCACGACGCGCCTGGTCGCCACCGACGGCGGGCCGAGCATCGCCAGCACGATCGCGGCGGGCGACACGGGCATCCGGACGGCGCTCATCGTCAGCATGGTGTTCATGGCGGCCGGCTTCGGCTTCAAGATGGCGATCGTGCCGTTCCAGATGTGGACGCCGGACGTGTACCAGGGCGCGCCGGTGCCGGTCGCGGCGTTCCTCTCGGTCGGCAGCAAGGCGGCGGCGTTCGCGGTGGTGATGCGCATCTTCTTCGAGGGCTTCGGCGCGCACACGCTTCGTCGGCGATGACTGGAAGCAGCTGTTCGCCGTGCTCGCCGCGGTGACGATGACCGTCGGCAACGTGATGGCGCTGCGACAGACGAACATCCGGCGGCTGCTCGGCTACAGCTCGATCGCGCAGGCCGGCAACTTCCTCGTCGGCGTGGCGGCGGTGTCCGCCGTCACGACGGGCGACGCGCAATTCGGGGCGAGCGGCGTCGTCTTCTTCGTGGCGACGTACGCGTTCACGAACCTCGGCGCGTTCTTCGCGATCATGGCGATCTCGAACCACACGGGCAGCGACGAGATCGCGGACTACGCCGGCATGGGACGCCGCGCGCCGATCCCGGCCGCCGTGCTGCTATTCTGCCTGCTCTCGCTGACCGGCCTGCCGCCGACGGCGGGCTTCATCGCAAAGGTGTACGTCTTCAACGCGGCGGTGCAGGCGCACCTCGTCTGGCTGGTGATCATCGCCGTGCTCAACACCGCCGTGTCGGCGTTCTACTACCTGGGCGTGGCGCGGCAGATGTACCTCGGCACGGCCGAGGGCGAGGATCGGCCATCCCGTCGCCGCCGCTGATGCAGGCGATCCTCCTGACGGCCGGCGCTCGGCGTCGTCGCGTTCGGCCTGTACCCCATCCCGCTCATCGACGCGGCGCAGCGCGCGGTCAACGTGTTCGTGTAGCGGCGAGCGCTACCTCACCCCGGCCTTCGGCCACCCCTCTCCACGAAGTGGAGAGGGGCTCCATTCGGCATGGTCGTCGAAGCCCGGCTCAGCGCCGGCTGCGCGGGCCGCTGGCCTGCTACGCCTTCGACGTCACGCGGACGTAGTAGCCGTCCGGGTCGACGACGCGGAAGTCGGTGAGGCCCCACGGTTGGGCCGTCAGGCTCTTCGATAGCGGGTAGCCCGACTCGACGGCGCGCTGGTGGCACTCCTGGATGTCATCGACCTCGATCACAATTTCGACGCCGACGCCTTTCTGCCGGCCGAGCGCCTCCGGGCCGAAGTGGTGCCCCGGCGGCAGATCGGACTGCTGGCCGACGGCGAAGCGCACGTCGCCGAGCCGCATCGCCACGTATCCGGGCGACTCGCGCTCGACAGCGAACCCAAGCACGTCGCGATAGAACGCGACCGACGCCGCGACCTCCACCACAAACAACTCAAGCCTCAATGCTGTCAACGCACGTCCCTCCGGCGCGTCAACCCCCGAACTCGACCTCCGACTTCCGCCCTCCGACCTCCAGCCTCCCGCTCAGTGGTGGTGCGCCTCGCCGAGGACCCGCTCCTCCTGCAGGCGCATCGCCGCGGCGTCGTCCGGCTGCTCGTGGTCGTAGCCGAGCAGGTGCAGGATGCCGTGGACGAGGAGGTGCGACAGCTCGTCCTGCAGCGCCACGCCGTACTCGGCCGCCTGCCGTCGCGCGGTGTCGACGCTGATCGCGACGTCGCCGAGGTGGCGGGCGGCGCCCTCGGGCTGGGCGAAGGCGTCACCCTCGCCCTGGGCGAACGAGAGCACGTCGGTCGGGGCGTCGGTGTCGCGGTACGTGCGGTTCAGCTCGTGGATGGTGGGGTCGTCGGCGAGCAGGATGCTCAGCTCGGCCGGCGGCGCCACCGCCTCGGCCTCGAGCGCGCGCGAGGCCAGCCGCTCGAGCGCCAGCGTGTCGATGCCGGCGACGTCCACCTCGTGCTGCAGCTCGATGACGTACATGCTCTCCGCCCCGACGCGTCTTCGCGCTTCGGACAGCATAACCCGCCTCCGCCCACGCGACTCTAACCCGCGCCGGGTCTACAATCGTCACCAGTCACCAGTCACCAGTCACCAGTCACCAGTCACCAGTCACCAGTCACCAGTCACCAGGAGACCAGACCATGTCCTTCGAGATTCCCGAGAGCGTCCGTCCCATCCGCGAGCGCGTGAAGCAGTTCATCACCGAGCGCGTCTATCCCGTCGAGCACATCCTCGAGGGCGACGACGAGGCGGCCAGCCAGTCGACGCTGCGCCGGCTGATGAACGAGGCGAAGGACGCCGGCCTCTGGGCGCTCGGCCACCCGAAGGAGATCGGCGGCCAGGGCATGCCGTTCATGGACTACGTGTACGTGAACGAGGTCATCGGCCGCTCGGAGTACGGCGCAGATCGCGCTCGGCACGCACTCGCTGCAGGACTCGATCATGCTGCAACCTGCACGCATCGCCGGAGTGGCGCGACAAGTACCTGAAGCCGCTCGTCGCCGGCGAGGTGTTCCCGAGCTTCGGCATGACCGAGCCCGGCGTCGCCGAGCTCCGACCCGACGCAGCTGCAGACGCGCGCCGTGCTCGACGGCGACGACTGGGTGATCAACGGCCGCAAGTGGTTCACGTCCGGCGCGAACGCGCGCCGCCTACACGACGGTGATGTGCCGCACCGAGGACCGACGACACGCCGAACCACGCGGCGTTCAGCATGATCGTCGTGCCGACGGACACGCCGGGCTACAACATCGTGCGCGACATGCCGGTGATGGGCATGTTCGACGGCCACTGCGAGGTGGAGTACGACAACGTGCGCGTGCCGCGCGCGAACCTGCTCGGCCCGCGCGGGCAGGGCTTCCTCATCGCCCAGCAGCGGCTCGGGCCGGGGCGCATCTTCCACTGCATGCGCTGGCTCGGCCAGGCGCAGCGCGCGTTCGACCTGATGTGCGAGCGCGCGAACTCGCGCGTCGCCTTCGGCACGACGCTCGGCGAGAAGCAGCAGGTCGCAGTGATGATCTTCGAGTCGGCGGCCGAGATCCAGGCGTGCCGGCTGCTGACGCTGCACGCGGCGCACAAGATGGACCAGGGCGACCCGGCGCGCGTCGAGATCGGCCTCATCAAGGTCGTCGGCGCGAAGATGCTGCACAACGTCATCGACCGCGCGATCCAGGTGTACGGCGCGAAGGGCGTCACCGCCGACACGCCGCTCGAGCGGATGTACCGCCACGCGCGCTTCGCCCGCATCTACGACGGCCCCGACGAGGTGCACCGCCAGACGGTCTCGCGCCTCATCCTGCGCGAGTACAAGCGCGGCAACGGCTGGGACTTCGGGGTTAGAGCGTAATCGCTGAAGGTTGGAGGTTGTTTGATCGAGTGCGACGGTCGCGCCAAGGTTAGCGTATGAGCGTCGGTCGTCTGACGAGCGCCACCGTCGCACTGCCTCGTCCTGCTTCTCGTAGGCACAATCTCCTACAAGACGTTGCGCCACGGCGGGTCATCGACGCCGGCAGCTTCAGGGACAGCACGGCCACCGGACGTGCGCACTGCGACGTTCCAGGCTCAAGCCACTGTTATCGCTGGTCTTGGGCTTGCGAGACTTCGCACACGATTGCTGATGCCGAGGCTGAAGCCGGATACCGTATACCCGTCCCGTCGTCGACCTACCACATGGCCTTTGATCAGACGAGCCTGCGCATGAACTCACGGGGTCGACCCCTGAGCACGACCGAGTACATCGTTCCGGGCGCGTCGGACTCCATTGGGCTTGATATTGGTCCAGCCAACTACTGGAATGAGGGCGCGTTGACGACCGGAACCCGGGCGACCATCGGGGGTAAAGATGGCTGGCTGTTGCGAAATGATTCAGTCGGGATCGTATTTGCGTTCCAATGTGGAACCGTGGACAACGTGGGGCTGTGGTGCCTTGTGCGCGCGCCGGCCGACAAAGTGGGAAGAAACGCATTCGATGAATTTGTGCGAACGATAGCGTGACGCCGCCTGGCCCGTGAATCTGATCGCGCGGGCTGAAAGCCCGCGCCAGGCTGCTGGAGTCGTCATTCGCCACCCTGCTTGGGCTACTCGGCCGCCTTCCGCAGCCCCGCCGCCAGCGACGTCAGCCGCGCCGTGCTGTCCTTGAGCCCGCCCGGCCGGTTCCGCGCCAGCCACAGGCGCTCGTACTCCGGCAGCAGCGCATCGATGCGCTTCGCCGCGCGGCGGTACATCGGCCGCAGCTTCGAGGCTGATGCGCCGGTGACGCGCGCGTACTTCGCGGCGCCGATCGCCGCGCCGACGTCCGCCATCTCGACGGCGCAGCGGTACTCGTCGACGATCTGCTCCGCGTCGGGGCGGCGCATGCGCGACGCGTCGAGCCGGCCGGCCAGCTCGGTCAGTTGCGCCGACGTGTCCTCGAATCCGCCCGGGCGCACGCGGTGCATCGGCCAGTCGTTGTCGAGCGGCAGGAAGTACATCTGCGCCGGCAGCGTGCCGTTGCGCGAGCGCGCGCCGTTGATCTGGTACGCGTTGCCGAGGTCGTAGGCGACGCGGCCCGTCACGCCGGTCGGGTCGTCGAACGCGTGCAGGCTGAGCGCGCGCGGCAGGTCGACGTGGTCGGAGCACGACGGCGACCACGACATCGCCGCGCCGTACAGGAAGCCAAGGTACGAGACCGGCAGCGGCTGCATGTGGCCGTTGTCGCCCCAGTCGGTGTTCAGCAGCCCGACGGCGCCGTGCTTGCGGCCGTTCGTCGCCGCGCTGCGGATGTTCTCGACGGCGTTGTCGGTGCGGCCGATGAGCGAGATCCAGCTGCCGGTGCCGGGGCAGACGTAGTACGGCACGCCCGCCTTGCGGAACGCGCGCGTGTCGACGTCGTACGCGTGGTCGGCCTCGTAGCCCCATTCGAGCGCGGTGACGTCGCGCGGGATCTCGGCGATCAGCTCGGGGTGCTGCATAATGATGTCGCCCCAGAACATCATGCGCCGGCCGTACTTCTCGCACAGCGCGTGGATCTTCAGCAGGAAGTCGAGATACACGCGGCCCGTGCCGAGCTTCTCGCACGCCGCCTGGCTCTTGCCCTTGCCGAGGTCGAACGTCTCGTCGCAGCCGACGTTGAACTGGCGGCTCGTGAAGTGCGGCAGCAGCTCGCCGTAGAGGCCGTCGATGAGCTGGAGCGAGCGCGGGTCGGCCGGGTCGAGCGTGAACGGCGGCAGCTTGCCCCACGGCAGCTTCGCGCCGCGCGGCGCCTCGGCAAAGTCGTTGTACGGCTTCTTCGCGAGCCAGCGCTGCATGTGCCCGAAGCTGTTCTGGTTCGGCACCAGCTCGATGTAGCGCTCGCGGCAGTAGGCGTCGAGCGCGAGGATCTCCTCGCCGGTGAACGGCGACGCGTCCTTCCAGACGGCGCGGTGACGGTCGTAGGCGAACGTGTGCTCGATGTAGAGCTGGAGCTGGTTCACCTTCCACTCGGCGAGCATGTCGACGAGGCCGTAGAGCGTGGCCATCGTCGGCACCTTGTCGCGCGAGACGTCGAGCATGACGCCGCGGTTCGCGAACTCCGGCTCGTCCTCGATGTGCAGACGCGGGAGGCGCTTGCCGAACTGGCGCACGATCTGCGTCAGCGTCGCGAAGCCGTACGCGAGCCCCGCGCCGTCGCGCGCGACGATGCCGATGCGCTCGTCGCCGATCGTCAGGTGATAGGCCTCGCGCTTCGTCACCGCCTTGCGGTCGATCGCGGCGACGACGCCCTCGCGCTCGGCGAGGCCCGATGCCGCGCGGATCTCCCACCGTCGCGCCGGCGTAGCGCTCGATGGCGGACTGCAGCGCGCGGGCGGCCGTCACGCCGTGCGTCGCCGCATCTTCGAAGAGCACGATCGAGCGGTCGCGGGCGACGGTGTACGAGCCGCCGCGCGGCTTGACGAACTGTGGTACGGGCGTGACAAGCAGGTTCATGCCGGGATCGTATGCGGCGTTGGGATAATGAACCAGAGGCGGATGTAGGTATTCGTCCGACAGCCGTCCGCCATCAGCGAGGCGGGGGACTCGGCCGGAGAAGATGCTTCGCTGGCGCTCAGCATGACAGGGCCGGCGGCCACCGCCAACCAGTCACCAGTCGACCATTCATCAGACTAGACTTCCTGCCGGTTCTCCAGCGCCCGCGAGAGCGTGACGTCGTCGGCGTACTCGAGGTCGCTGCCCATCGGCAGGCCGCGGGCGAGGCGCGTGACGCGCACGCCGAGCGGCGTCAGCAGGCGGCTGATGTACATCGACGTGGCCTCGCCTTCGAGGTTGGGGTTCGTGGCCATGATCACCTCGGTGACGGTGCCGGCGCGCAGCCGCGCCAGCAGCTCGTTCACCTTCAGGTCCTCGGGCCCGATGCCGTCCATCGGCGAGATGACGCCGTGCAGCACGTGGTACTGGCCGTGAAAGCCGCGCGTGCGCTCGACGGCGAGGATGTCGAGCGGCTCCTCGACGACGCAGATCAGCGTGCGGTCGCGCGACGTGTCGGCGCAGATGCCGCAGGGGTCGCTCTCGGTGACGTTCTGGCAGACCGAGCAGAGGACCGTCTTCTCCTTCAGCTCGATGATCGCCTGCGCGAGCGCGAGCGCGTCCTCGGGCGGGATGCGCAGCAGGTGGTACGTGAGGCGCTGCGCGCTCTTCGGACCGATGCCGGGGAGCTTGTGGAACTCGTCGATGACGCGGGCGACGGGCGCGGGTGCGGCGGTGAGGCGGTTCGTCCATCAAAGTCGGTCAGTCAGTCAGCTTGTCAGCAGTCAGCGTCGTGTATGCGGCTGTCGTTGCGAGCTGCAGTTTCACGCTGTCGGACTGCATCCTGAGCGACGCGAGGATCGCCCGGCCGAACCGCCGTTCGCACTCAGCCGACGACTCAGGCCGAGGAACTGACAGCTGAGCTCGGCTGACAGCTACTTCAGCCCCGGTATGCCGCCGATGCCCAGGCTGCCCGCCAGTCCGACGAGTTGGCCCATCTGGAGCGACTGCACCTTGGCCAGCACCTCGTTCAGCGCGGCGGTCAGCAGGTCCTCGAGCATCTCGACGTCCTCGGGGTCGACGACCTCCTTGTCGATCTTGAGCGAGTCGACCTTCATGCCGCCGGTGACGACGATCTGCACGGCGCCGCCGCCGGACGAGCCCTCGGCGCGCTTCTCGGCGAGGTCGGCCTGCGCCTTGGCGAGCCGCTCCTGCATCTGCGCCAGCTTCGCCATCATGTCGCGGTTCATGGACATCGCTGCGTTACTCCTGGTCTTCCGAGACGATCTTCGCGCCGTGGTTCTCCACGGCGTGCTGGACGAGCGGGCTGCGGCTCAGCGCCTTCGCCGGGCGTGGCGCAATGATACAGCGAATCGACACCGGACCGCCGAGGATCTGCGCGGCCAGCTCCTCGTAGATGCGGCGGTTCTGCGCTTCCTCGACGCCCTTCTTGTGGAACTTGTCCTCGAAGAAGCCGAGCGTCAGCACGCCGTCCTGCCACGAGACGACATCGCACGATCCGTTGAGCAGCGCGTCGAGCTTCACGCTGCGCGGCCGCGCCAGCGCCCGCAGCTGCGGGATGAAGTCCGGCATGTGCGCGCCGCCGTTCGCCGCACCGACGCCCGGCAGCGGCTCGATGGCGTGATGCTCGGCCTAGCGGGCTCGGGCGGTGGCGGCGGCGGTTCATCGGGCTCGTCCGACGCGGGCGGGATCACCGGCGCCTTGCTGCCGAGCATCGACGCGATCTCCTCGGCCGAGACGTTGTGCAGGTCGCGGCGCAGCCCCTCGGGCACGCGCTCGGTCGATGGCCGGCTCGGCGCTGGACGCTCCGGTGGCGCCGACGGGCGCGCAGTCGTCGGTCGCGCCGGTGGCGCGCTCGCGCGCGGCGGCGGCGCTGTTCGAGTCTGGCGACGGCGCTGGCGCGCTGCGGCGGCTGGCCGGCGTGCGGGCGCCATCGTCGTCTCGGCGAGCGCCAGTTCGAGCGGCAGCGGCGAAAGCGGGTCGGCGCGCAGGTCGGCCAGGCCGAACGCCCGCAGCGCGCGGATCAGCGTGATCGGCGGCACGCCGTCGACGGCCGCGCGCATCGCATCGACCTGCTGGGGCGTCCAGGCGCTGCCGCCGTCGGCGCCGGACTGCACGAGCAGCAGCTCGCGCAGGCGCGCGATGACCTCCTTCTGGAACTGGCGCAGGTCGAGGCCGTCGTCTCGCACGGAGCCGATGGTGTCGAGGCCGGCGGCGAGGTCGCCGTGCAGCGCCTGCTCGGCCAGCCTGGCGGCGCGCTCGTCGCCGACGAGCCCGAGGCCCTTCGCGCACCGCTTCGAGCGAGGCGTCCTTGCCGAACGAGTCGCAGACCTGCTCGAGCAGGTTGATGGCGTCGCGCAGGCTGCCCGTCGCCTCCCGCGCGATGAGATTCGAGGCCCTCGCGCGGCACGCTGATCCCCTCTTCGGCCGGCGATGTGCGCCAGCCGGTCGACCATCGCCGCCAGCGGGATGCGCTTGAACTCGTGCCGCTGGCAGCGCGAGACGATCGTCGCCGGCATCTTGTGCGCGTCGGTCGTCGCGAGGATGAAGACGACGTGCGGCGGCGGCTCCTCGAGCGTCTTGAGCAGCGCGTTGAACGCCGCCTCGGTGAGCATGTGCACCTCGTCGATGAGGTACACCTTGTGGGCCTCGGCGCCGCCCATCGCCATGTAGTTCGACTGCTCGCGGAGCTTGCGTATCTCGTCGATGCCGCGGTTGCTCGCGCCGTCCATCTCGATGAGGTCGAGCGCGCTGCCGGTGCCGAAGGAGCGGCACGACGCGCACTCGTTGCACGGCTCGCCGTCGCTGTCCTTGGCGCCGGGTGCGTTGCGCTCGCAGTTGATCGCCTTGGCGAGCAGGCGGGCGGTCGTCGTCTTGCCGGTGCCGCGCGGCCCGGAGAACAGGTACGCGTGCGAGACCTTGCGCGACTTCACGGCGTTGACGAGCGTCCGCGTCAGCAGGTCCTGGCCGGAGACGTCGGCGAAGCGCTGCGGCCGCCATTTGCGATAGAGGACTTCGGTCGGCATGAGGCGTCGATCCTTCGATGTGCCGGGAGTGACGTCAGTATATGGGGTTCGGCCGTTTGAGGTTAGCGCGTCCGCAGTCGAAGCGGACCGTCTACGCCGCCTGTCCTTGCGCGTCTCCGATCGACGCGAGGAACGCCTCGACGCAGCGAGGATCGAGTTCGGAGCCGCTGACGCGGGTGATCTCCGCGATGGCGCCCTCGTGCGTCAGGGCCGGGCGGTAGGGCCGGTCGGACGTCAGCGCGTCGTAGGTGTCGGCGACGGCGATGATGCGCGCGTGCAGCGGGATCGCGTCGCCGGCGAGGCCGTCCGGGTAGCCCTGGCCGTTGAGGCGTTCGTGGTGCGCGCGGATGACCGGCGCCAGTTCCCGCAGCGCCGGCACGCCGAGCGCGATGCGCCCACCTCGCGGCGCGTGGCGCTTGACCTCGGCGAACTCGGCTTCATCGAGCTTGCCCGGCTTGCGGAGGATCGCGTCGGGCACGCCGATCTTGCCGACGTCGTGCATCTGCGCCGCCAGCACCAGCGAGCGCAGTTCACTCGCCGGCAGGCCCATACGCTTGCCGATGCCGAGCGCGTACGCGCTCACTCGTGTCACGTGCCCCAGCGTCGATACGTCCTTCGCCTCGATCGCGTCCACCAGCTCGAGCACGTGCGCGTGCAGGCCGCGATTGAGCTGCGCCAGCGCGTCGCGCATCGACAGCGCGTCGGCGATTGCCCGCAGCGAGCCGGCACGCCTCGTCTCGATCATCCAGCCGGCGAAGAGCACGGCAAATGCAACGGCGTAGGTCGCGTGGTAGACCCACCACGAGACGTGCCAGACCGGACCCCAGAGCAGGATCGGCGGCACCTGGCACAGCAACGTCAGCGCGACGACCATCGCCGCCTGCGAGGGCAGTCGCGCGAACAGATACGCCTGCGCGTAGCGATACACGCCGAATGCGAACAGCAGCGTCGCCGTCGCCGCGAAGGCGTATTGCACTGTTCGGTCGCTGGTCGGCACGGCGTTGAGCCACTCGTCGACTTCGATGCTGAGGGTGATGTAGACGGCGATGCCGATCACCGCCCACGCGAAGATGATGCCGCCGAGCCGCCGGATCGCGCGGTCGACGGCGCTCGGCATCTCGAGCGCGCTCAGTGCCACGAAGATGGCGCCGGCCATGACGCTGAGCCACGCGGACACGGGGACGGATGCGTAGAACTCGTCGGCGAGCATGCCGGGCGTCATCAGCCCGTGCACCGAGAAGATGCCCGCGATCGATACGAACGCGAGCGCGAGGAACAGCAGCCGGGTTTCCCGCAGCGACCGCGCCGACGCCACGATGACGATGCAAGCCAGCAGCGCTGCCAGCGACGTGCCGCCCACGACCCAGAAATGCGGCTCGTACGCAACGACAGCCGCGTCCCAGCCCGGGAACGCGCGGAACAGGCCGAGCGCCAGCAGCGGCGCGGCGACGACGACGGCGGCGATGCAGCGTGCGACGGTCGAGAGCGAGAGCGAGACGACCTCGGATAACACCCCTCTGAACGGATTGTGTAATTATCGGCAGCAAATAGCGCCTTTATGCGCCCTTCCAGCTCGCGGTTCGTGTGCGTGCACCCATCGTTGTTGCGGGTAAGCACCCATCTTCGGCTTCCGGCCCTCTCGTGGCCCGAGCGCGGGCGGGGCGCTATCCTCGAAACGGAGGCTTCGCATGCCCATCACGACGGCCCTGTTCGACCTGGGCGACACGCTCTGGCATTTTCCGGCGTTGCCGCCGGCGATGGAGATCCGCACCGAGACGATGCGGCGCATCGGCAGGCGTGCTGAAGTCGTGGGACGTGCCGCTCGAGGGGGAGTTGCGCTTCCTCGGCCGCGACATCCGCTTCGGCGTCGAGAAGGCCGACCGTGCCGCGTACGAGTCGGACTGCGTCAGCCCCGATTTCAACGAGGTCGTCCGCGGCATCGCCGCCGAGAAGGGCCTGCATATCGACTACGAGCAGGCGACGGCTCTGTGGGACGCCTGGAACATCGGCGGCCTCGCGCTCGGCCGGACGATGTTCCCCGACGCGTTCGAGACGCTCGACTGGCTGCGCGAGCGCGGCATCCGCATCGGCTGCGTGACGAACCGCGTGTTCGGCGGCCCCCGCTTCGCCGAAGAGCTGCGCGAGTTGGGGCTCGATCGATACTTCGAGTCGACCGCCGTGTCGTGCGATCTCGGCTACATGAAGCCGCACCAGCGGATCTTCGAGCACGTGCTCGGCGAGATGGGCGTCGAGACCGCGTGAGGTCGCGATGGTCGGCGATTCGCTACGGGCCGACGTGCAGGCGTCGCAGGCGCTCGGCATGGTCGGCGTCTGGCGGCGCGTCCGCAAGCACGACCGCCCGCACGAGGCGGAGCAGGTCGGCGAGGTGCCTCCCGACACGCCGGCGACGCGCGCCCAGACCGGCCGCGCGCTCGGCGACTACGCCGGCGGCGAGGACGTGACGCCCGATTACACGATCTACACGCTCCGTGAACTGACGGAGCTGCCGATCTTCCGCGCGTGACGTTCCCGTGGCTCGCCCTCGGGGCGTTCGGCGTCGCGGCGCTCTCGTACGGGGCGGCGCGCGTCACGCGACAGTACGCGCTGGCGGCGATCGCCGGCTCGGGCGTGATCCTGCTGCTCCACGGGCCGCTCTACTTCCATTACACCAGCGACGACGCGTACATCTCGTACCGCTACGCGCGCAACTTCGCCGACGGCGCCGGCCTCGTCTGGAACCGCGGAGTCTGGGTCGAGGGTTACTCGAACTTCCTCTGGGTGCTGGGCCTCGCCGGTCTGCACAAGCTCGGCATCGACCTGGTGTTCGGCGGGCGCTGGTTCGGCTTCGCGCTCGCCATCGTGGGCGGCGGCGGCACGTACGCGCTGTCGACGCGGCTCCTCGGCGGCGCGGCGGGACGCGCGGCCGGGCTCGCGGCGGCGCTGCTGCTCGCGGCGTTCGGGCCATGGGCGGCGTGGAGTTCGGCCGGACTCGAAGGGCCGCTCTTCGCCGCGCTCGTGCTCGCCGCGGTGCTGCTGCACCTGCGCGAGGCCGATGCGCCGCACGCGCCGCCGCTCTCCGGCGCCGTGTGGGCGCTCGCCGCGATGACGCGGCCCGACGGCGTCGTGCTGTTCGCGATCTCCGCCGCCTTCAAGCTCGGCGAGGTGGCGATTCGGGCGCGATCCAATGGCGAGGCATCGTTCCCGATGCGGCGCGAGGCCGTCGCACTGGCGATGTGGGCCGCCGGCTTCGCGGTGATCTTCGTGCCGTACTGGGTGTGGCGGTGGGTCGACGTACGACTCGTTCTTCCCGAACACCTACTACGCGAAGGTCGGCTCCGGCTTCGACCAGTACCGCCGCGGACTCCACTACCTCGCGTCGTTCAGCCGGGAGTACGCGGCGTGGCTGCTGCTGCTCGCGCCGATGGCCGCGGCGCTGACGTCGATCCGGCGCGGGCCGCTGCTGTACGTCGCGGCGCTCGCGGTGGGCTGGATGGCGTACGTCGTCTACATCGGCGGCGACTCGCTCGCGCGGTACCGCTTTCTCGCGCCGATCCTGCCGCTCGAGCTGGCGGCGATCGCGGCGTCGGGCGCGGCGATCGTGTCGGCGCTCGCTGCCGGCCGCAACCGATGGCTCGTCGAGGGCGCGTGCGTCGCCGCCGTCGCGGCGTTGTTCGGCCTCGCGCTGCACGCGTCGAGCGACGACACGGCGCTGCCGCTCGAGCGGCTCGCCGTCAGCCAGCGCGTCGAGATCGGCCGCTGGCTGCGCGACAACGTGCCGCCGTCGACGTCGATCGCCGTCATCCCCGCCGGCGCGATCCCGTACGAATCGCGAGCTGCCCGCGATCGACATGCTCGGCCTCAGCGACGAGCACATCGCCCACCGCGACCTGCCGATCGGCGGCCTGGCGGCGGGACACGAGAAATATGACTCGCAGTACGTGCTCGACCGGCAGCCTGATATCATCATCCTCATGGACGGCCTGTCGCCGGGGCCGTGGGCGCGGTCGGACTACGACCAGCTCGCGAGCGGCGTCATCCCGGCGCGTGTGGACATGCTCAGGCAGGCACGGCTCTGGACGGACTACGAGCCGCGCGCGGTCCAGATTCGGGAGGGGGAGTGGTTCGATCTGCTCGTGCGCCGCGACGCCGTGGCGGTGCTGGAAACGACCGCGCCGACGGGGCCGTAGGCGGCCAGCCGAAGCTCTGGGGCGGCCGCTTCTCGCAGCCGACCGACAAGCTGGTCGAGGCGTATACGTCGTCGATCACCGTCGACGCGCGACTGCTGCCGGTCGACGTCGCGGCGTCGATCGCGCACGCGCGCATGCTCGGCCGCCAGCGCATCATCCCGAAGAAGGACGCCGACGCGATCGTGCGCGGGCTGACGGAGATCCTCGAAGAGTTCGCGCGCGGCGAGTTCCAGCTCCGCGACGACCTCGAGGACGTGCACATGAACGTCGAGGCGCGCCTGGCCGAGAAGATCGGCGCGGCCGCCGGACGGCTGCACACGGCGCGTTCGCGCAACGACCAGGTCGCCACCGACTTCCGCATGTACGCGAAGAGCGCCGCGTCGCGCACGATCGGCGCGCTGCTCGACCTGCAGGCGGCGCTCATCGACCTGGCCGAGCGCGAACAAGGGCGTCGTGATGCCGGGCTACACGCACCTGCAGCGCGCGCAGCCGGTCCTCCTCGCGCACCACCTGCTCGCCTACTGTCGAGATGTTCACGCGCGACGCGATGCGCTTCGCGTTCGCGTTCGAGATGGCCGACGAGTTGCCGCTCGGCAGCGGCGCGCTCGCCGGCGTGGCGTACCCGATCGACCGCGACGCCGTCGCCGGACGAGCTCGGGTTCTCGCGCATCAGCGAGAACAGCATCGATGCCGTGTCCGACCGCGACTTCGTGGCCGATTACCTGTACGCCGCCGCGCTCACGGCCGTGCACCTCTCGCGGCTGGCCGAGGAGCTGGTGCTGTGGTCGAGCGCGGAGTTCGGCTTCATCCGGCTGCCGGACGCCTTCGCCACCGGCTCGAGCATCATGCCGCAGAAGAAGAATCCCGACGTGGCCGAGCTGGCGCGCGGCCGCACCGGGCGCGTCATCGGCGACCTCGTCGCCATGCTGACGACGCTCAAGGGGCTGCCGCTGGCCTACAATCGCGACCTGCAGGAGGACAAGCCGGCGTTCTTCGACGCCGAAGATACACTCGTGGCTACGCTCGACCGTGTTCGCGGCAATGTTGTCACGCATCGAGGTCGATGCGAAGCGCGCGCGGGCGGCCGCCTCGGCGCAGTACTCGCTGGCGACGGACTACGCCGACTACCTCGTCCGCAAGGGCCTGCCGTTCCGCGAGGCGCACGAGGCGGTCGGCAAGCTGGTGCGGCACG
The DNA here is from genome assembly GCA_963840385.1 of uncultured Chloroflexia bacterium. Classification (GTDB taxonomy): domain Bacteria; phylum Chloroflexota; class Dehalococcoidia; order DSTF01; family JACRBR01; genus CAYJMJ01. The sequence goes on from CAWIYS010000011.1 coordinate 42,595, forward strand.
CCGAGGGTAAGGGCGTCGAGCTCAACCGGCTGTCGCTCGAGGAGCTGCGGCGATTTTCGCCGCTGTTCGACGAGGACGCGCGCGCGCATCGACGTCATGTCGTCGTTGCGGTCGCGCGACGTGCCGGGCGGCACCGCGCCGCAGGCAGGTCGCGGCGGCGCTGCGTCGCGCACGCAAGCGGGTCGACGCGATGCGCGGCGATGCGAAGAAGGGCGGCCGATGAGCATCCGCTTCGCGCCGTCGATCCTCACCGCCGACTTCGGCCAGCTCGCCGACCAGATCCGCGCGGCCGAGGCGGGCGGCGCCGACTACATCCACCTCGACGTGATGGACGGCCACTTCGTGCCGCCAATCACGTTCGGCCCGCTCGTCGTCGAGGCGGTGCGGCGCGTGACGGCGCTGCCGCTCGACATCCACCTGATGGTCGCGGATCCCGAGAGCCAGGTCGAGGCGTTCGCGGCGGCGGGCGGCGACATCATCAACTTCCACATCGAGGCGGTGGCGCACGCCGACCGGCTGCTGCGCCGCATCCACGCGCTCGACAAGCGCGCCGGCATCTGCCTCAATCCGGCGACGCCACTCGCCGCGATCGAGGAGGTGCTTGACGTCGCAGACCAGGTGATGGTGATGATGATCAATCCCGGCTGGGGCGGCCAGACGCTGATTCCATCTATGTTCGACAAGGTGCAGCGCCTTCGGGCGCTGTTAGACGAGCGGACGTTGTCGGCGGACATCGAGTTGGACGGCGGGGTGAAGGCGGGCAACGTCGTGCAGTGCGTCGCGGCCGGCGCCAACGTCCTCGTGTGCGGGTCGTCCGTATACAACGCGGAAGCGTCGCCGCAGGAGAACCTGCGCGCCCTGCGAGCCGCCGCACAGGCTACGGCGAAGTAGCCAGCGCTCGATCCAAATCGGATTCCGACGTCAGGTCGCGCGCGCGCTCGACGAACGCCTTCAGCGACGTGCTCTCCTTGCGCAGCGTGTCGAGCTTCGGTCCGATGGGGTCGATCGAACCCGCGCTGTCCGCGTACGAGCCGTGGAACGCGAAGTACGCCTGGTTGAGCTTGCGGATGTAGTAGCCGTTGTCGGCCAGGTAGCGCCGCTTCTCCTCCATCAGCCGCTCGGCCTCGTCGACCTTGCCCTGCTGCCAGCAGCGCCTCGACCTGCCGACGCAGGTCGCGCATCTCGGCGACGAAGTCGATGCCGGCGGCGGCCGGCGACGCCATGACGCCGCCCGATGACACGTACGACGGTCCGAGCGGGTACTCGGCGACGAGCCGCGCGCCGAGCTCCTGCCCGACGAGGTCGGCGACTGTCTCGTTGAGCGTCGTCAGCTTGCCGCTCGAGAAGTACCGACGTCCGAGCGGCGTGAAGAACAGGTAGTGGTGCATCCACTCGTGCGCGATGTCCTCCATGATGAACGCATAGTCGGCGTCCTCGGGGATGATCGCCGGGTACATCGCGATGCCGCCGATCTGGACGACGAGCGCCGACGTCTTGCCGTCGCGCTCGGCCGAGGCCTCGAGCTGCTCCGCGCGTTCGATCGGGCAGATCGCCCTCGAGCAGCGACTGGCTCTCGATGCGGATCTCGTTGCGCGGCGATTTCACGAGCACGGACGGCGGGTTCTGAAACTCGATGTTGACCGGCGGCCAGACGACGTCGCCGCCGAAACGGCGCGTGAGGCCTGCCTCTTTGATCACGCGTGTCAGCCGGCCTTCGAGGATGCGCTGCACGGTGTTCGCCATGTCCGCGCGCTCGGCCCGCAGCGACGGCAGTTGCGGCCAGCGCTGACGCACGCGCGGCCGGATCGGCATCAGGGTTGCCGGCGACCTGCTCGTCGTCGGCGATCAGGCGGTTCAGCTCGGAAGTATCGGGCGACCTTCGCGCTCTTCTCCTGCTCGCTCAGCGTGCCGCGCACCGGCTGCGTGAGCAGCATCGCGAACTTCACCCACGAGTGCCGGATGACGAAGCCCGGCGAGTTGAAGTCGTCCGGGCCGTCCGGCAGCGGGACGAGCAGCCCGAGCGGGATCGACCACGCGAGCGCGGCGAGCAACACGAATGCGATGATGGCGTGGGGAATGAATCGACGTGCGGATGCGGGCACCGGCCACCGTTTCCTGAGGTCTGCGCCTCAGTCTCGCACGCCTGCCGCTCGCGCGGCAATCGACGCCTCGACACCCGTGGCGCGGGCTTTCGGCCCGCGACCGCGCGTCTCCCGAACTGTAGCGCGGGCTTTTCAGCCCGCGCGTTCCCCGATCGCGCCGCCGATCGTCACCCTTCGGCGCCCAGGTGCCGCCCGCCGAGCACGTGCAGGTGCAGGTGTGGGATCGTCATCCCCCCGTCCTCGCCGACGTTGAAGGCCAGCCGGTAGCCGCGCTGGCGGATGCCCTCGCTCTCGGCCAGTTGCGCCGCGACGGCGACCATCCGCGCCAGCAGTGCGCCGTGCTCGTCGCTGACCTGCCGCGCGTCGGGGATGTGCTGCTTCGGGACGATCAGGAGGTGGATCGGCGCGCGCGGGTTGATGTCGCGGATCGCGAACACCAGCTCATCATCGTGCAGCTTCGGCACGTCCATCGCGCCGCTGGCCATCTTGCAGAACAGGCAGTCGTCGGCCATCGCTTCACCTCCGAACGATGAAGGAAACCACAACAGCTCACCGATGGCACAGATGAACTGTCAGTAATCGGTAGCGGCAACTCAGCCTTCGGCTCGTACCACCGCCTCCGCCTCGATCTCGATCAGCATCGCCGGGTCGATGAGGCGCGCCACCTCGACCATCGTCGTCGCCGGGCGGATGTCGCCGAACAGCTCGCCGTGCGCGCGGCCGGCCTCCTCCCAGCGGCTGATGTCTGTCACGAACATGCGCGTGCGGACGACGTCGGCCATCGTCGCACCGGCCTGCGCGAGCGCCCGCTCGATGTTCCGCAGCGCCTGCATCGCCTGCGCGTACATGTCGCCCGGCCCGACGACCTCGCCGTCAGGCCCCGTCGCCGTCGTCCCGGACACCCACACGTTCGCGCCGATGCGCACCGCGCGCGAGTACCCGACGATCGGCTCCCACTTCGCGCCGCTGCTGATGTTCTGTCGCTGGCGTCCATGACGCCAGTCTGCTCCGTGGCTGTGCGCGGCGCGCACGCTGGATACGCGGTGGAGCACGCCGACCGCCGTGCTCACTGATGAACTGTCTTCTGTGAACTTGCCGGTCTGCCGAGTCTGCGCCTAATCCACCCCGGCCTTGAACCGGTGGTAGTCGACGGCTCGATGCAGCGCGCGGGCGGCGCGGTCGAACGAGGCGAACGCCGCGAGGCCGCGCTCCTGCACCTTCAGCCGCGCCTGGTGGACGAGGTCCTCGACGTGCTGCGGCTGCATGATCACGACGAACGGCTTCGACGATCGGTCGCGGTGCGCCGTCAGCGTGTCGAGCATCGCGTCGAGCCGCCCCGGGATCCGATGCCCAGATGCGCGAGAGGAAGCTCGTCGCCATCTCCATCGCGATCGCGTCGACGTTGGGGTCGGCCTCGAGGATGTCGAAGAGCTTGCGCAGCGTGTCGGCGGAACCGCCGAAGCCGATCGTGCCGCCCATGTCGAGCGGGTTCTGGTAGCTGCCGCCGATGATGTTGAAGAAGCCGCGCAGCTGCTCGTACGACGACGGCGACAGCCGCGGCACCTCCAGCCCCGCCTTCTCGAAGGCGTCGGTGATGACGACGGACTGGCCGCCGGTCATCGCCATCAGCCCCATGCGGCGCCCGGTCGCCGGCTTCGTGAGCAGCAGCGCCTTCACGACGTCGAGCGTGTCCTCGAGGCTGTCGGCCGCGATCGCGCCGCACTGCCGCACGATCGCGGCGAACGTCGCCTGCGACGTCGCCAGCGCGCCCGTGTGGGACGCCGTCGCCCGCGCGCCGGCGCTCGTCACGCCGCCCTTCCAGACGACGACCGGCTTCATCGATGCGGCGCGTCGCAGCGAGTCGACGAAGCGCGGCCCGTCCTTCACGCCCTCGATGTACATGGCGATGACCTTCGTGTCCGGGTCGTCGGCCAGGTAGTCGATGTAGTCCGGCACGTCGAGGATGATCGCGTTGCCGATGCTGATCGACGTGCTGATCCGCACGCCGTGCGCCTCGCCGACGAGGCCGAAGTTGATGGCGTGCGTGCCGCTCTGCGAGATGAAGCCGACGTCGCCCGGCTCGCCGTGGCCCTGGTCGGCGCTCTGGCGGATGCCGAGCTTTCGGTTGTACAGCCCCATGCAGTTCGGGCCGATGAGCGCCAGCCCGCCGTCGCGCGCGATCTGGTGCACCTGCTCCTGGAGCCGGATGCCCTCCTCCTCGCCGGTCTCCGCGAAGCCGGACGTGAACAGCGCGACGCCGCCGACGCCCTTCTTTACGCAGTCGGCGAGCACGCGCGGCGCCACCGGCCGCGGCACCGCGAGCATCACGTAGTCGACCTCGCCCGGCACGTCGAGCAGCGACGTGAAGTTCTGGACGCCCATCGCCTCGATGCCGGGGATCTCGTTCGGGTCGATCTGCACGGAGTAGAGCGGGCCCGCCGTGAACGGCTTGTAGTTCCGCAGCCACATGTACGCGTCGGCCTTCTTCGATCCGACGACGACGACGGACTTCGGGTTGAGGATGCGGTGGAGGTCGTGCGGTCATTGGCCGAATGCTCCGGTGCGAAGATGCGGGGCACAGCAAACAGCCAACAGCAAACGGCAAACCGCGGTTGAGACCTTTGTTGTTTGCCGTTTGCTGTTTGCTGTTGCGGAGCATCAGTCCAGCACGATGCGTGCGTCGACCGCGAGCGCGTTGTCCTTGTAGGCGAACACCGGGTTCAGGTCGAGTTCGGCGACCTCCGGGTGCTGCTCGACGAACGCCGACACCTTGAGCAGCAACTGCTCCAGCCGGGCGACGTCGGCCGGGTCCTGGCCGCGGTAGCCCTCGAGCAGCGGGAAGCCCTTGATCTCGTGGACCATCTGGCGCGCGTCGCGCTCGTTGATCGGCACGACGCGGAACGCGACGTCCTTCAGCACCTCGACGAGCACGCCGCCCAGGCCGAACATCAGCACCGGCCCGAACTGCGGGTCCTTCGTCATGCCGACGATGACCTCGATGCCCTGCTTCTCCATCCGCTGCACGGCGACGCCGTCGATGGTGGCGTTCGGCTCGTGCTGCTTCGCCGAGGCGACGATGCGGTCGAACGCGGCCGCCACCTCGTCGCCCGACGTCAGGTTGAGCGCGACGCCGCCGACGTCGCTCTTGTGCGTGATCTGCGGCGACACGATCTTCAGCACGATCGGGTAGCCGAGCTGCTCGGCGACCTTCACCGCCTCGTCCTTCGTCTTCGCCAGCCGGGCCGGGGACACCGGCACGCCGGCCTCCTCGAGCACCTGCTTGGCCTCGATCTCCGTCAGCAGCGAGCGGCCTTCTCGGCGCGCGCCATCGATGATTGCGGTTGCGGACACTGCACCCTCCTGATTCCCGATGAGCCACCACATGCTACGGGACGTCATCCGCGAGGAGCCAGAGCCGGACGGCGGTACGCGGCACCGTGCCGAACGGCATCCGCCGTCCCGGGAAGCGCGGCAGGGTGACGTCCCCGTTCGGAGTTCGCCGTCACTCCGCCGCACCATCGCCGCATGCACGCGTCCGCCTGCCGCCGACACGTCCCCGTACCGCCCGCGGGCCGCGTGATCCCACGCCCTGGCCGCATTGATTGAATGCGCATGCACTCAATCAACTTCAATCAAGAGCAATCGAACATGCGGCCCCTCCGCCAGATTCAACGCGGCCCCAAGATCGCCCCGAAAACGAAATCGCGAAAATTCAACTATCAATCAAACAGCCCCGGGCGCTCGCCCAACGCCAGGGCTGCAACTGGTCGAGGTTGTGAGCCATCGACTGTCAACTGTGAACTGTTAACTGTAAACTCGGCCACGCATATGCGACGGAGCATCGACACCGGGATGGCGCTCGCCTGGCTGGCCGGCGCATGGCTCGCCGGCACGGCGGCGGCGGCGACGTTCGGCCGAGGCGCGTGGCCGCTCGCGCTGGGCGATTGCCGCCGCATGCGCTGTCGTGTTCGTCGCACGGCGGCAGCGAGCGCGCGCTCGTCTACGCGCTCGCGCTGCCGGCGCTCTTCCTGCTCGCCGGCGCGCGATACGACGGCTCGCGGCCGGACATCGCTGGCCGACGGCGCGGCGCAATTCAATGATGGCGTCGCGATGCGCGTCCGCGCCGTCCTGCGCGACGACCCCGACATCGGCGACACGTCGCAGCGGTTCGCCGCGAGCGTGCGCGAGGTGCAGATCGACGGCGCGTGGCGCGTCGCATCGGGCGGCGTGCTGGTGCGGGCCGAGCTGTACCCGCGCTACCGCTCCGGCGACGTGCTCGAGCTGGAGGGCAAGCTCGAGACGCCGCCGCACCTCGACGGCTTCGATTACGCCGACTATCTCGCCCGCCGCGGCATCCAGAGCACGATGGAGTACCCGTCGGCCCGCGCCATCGGGCACGAGGGCGACAGCATCGTCCATGCGACGGTGCTGCACGTGCGGCGGACGCTGTCGCGGTCGCTGGCGCGCTCGCTGCCCGAGCCGCAGGCGTCGCTCGCGCAGGGCGTGCTGCTCGGACAGCGCTCGGCGCTGCCGCCGGATCTGTCGGCCGACCTCAACACGACGAACACGTCGCACCTCGTCGTCGTTTCCGGGTCGAACGTCGTGTACGTGTCGGCGTTCGCCACGATGCTCTTCGGCTGGTTCGCCGGCCGCCGTCGCGGCCGGCTGCTCTCGATCGCCGCGGTCGTGGCGTACACGATGCTCATCGGGCCGTCGCCGCCCGTCGTGCGCGCGCTGATCATGGGCGTGCTCGTCGTGCTCGCGGGCGCGACGGGCCGCCGCGGCAGCACGGCGACGGCGCTGCTCGTCGCCGCGGCGATCATGGTCGGGCTCGACGCGCAGATCGTGCGCGACGTCTCGTTCCAACTGAGCTTCTCGTCTGCGGCGGGGATCCTGTACTTGGCGTCGCCGCTTGCGACGATGGATCATCGAGGGACTGGCGGTCGCGTTCCGCGTCGACGAGCTGCCGCACTGGACGGGCGTCGTCGTCGAGCCGCTGGCGATGACGGTGGCCGCCGTCGCTGCGACGGCGCCGCTGCTGGCGCTGAACTTCGGCCGGCTGTCGCTGGTCGCGCTGCCGGCGAACGTGCTCGTGGTGCCGGCGTTTCCGCTGATCCTCGGCTCGTCGCTGCTCGCCGCGCTCGCGGGCTTGCTGCCGGCATACCGGCTGCCGCTCGCCGCGCCCGCGTACTACGTCCTGACGTACTGGATCGACGTCGCGCGCTGGCTCGCGTCGCTGCCGCACGCCGCCGCCGACATCCGCCGCTACAGCGAGCGCGAAGCCGCGGCGACGTACGCGGCGATCGTCGTCGCCGGCTGGCTCTTCGTGCGCTACGTGCGACCGCCGGATGTGGCCCGGCTTGGCGTTTCGCGGCCGATAGGCGCGCGATGGCTGCGCTCTGCGGTGCTGCTCGGCGTGCCGGTGGCGGCGTTCGTCGCGAGCGCGGGGTTCGCGCTGTGGCCGTCACCACCGGAGCGGCTCAGCGTAACGGTGCTCGACGTCGGCCAGGGTGACGCGATCCTGATTCGGACGCCGACGGGCCAAAACGTGCTCGTCGACGGCGGCCCGGGCGGCGCGGTACTGCGGGGGCTCGGTGACGAGCTGCCGTGGCACGATCGCACCATCGACCTGATCGTGCTGACGCATCCCCAGCGAGACCACGCGACCGGCCTGATCGACGTCCTCGCGCGCTACGACGTCCGCCGGGTTGTCGCCGGGCCCGGCATCGCGCGCGGTTCGACGTACGACGCCTGGCTGGCGGCCGTGCGCGACGAGGGGCTGGACGTCGAGACGGCGCGGCAGGGGCTGTCGCTCGACCTCGGCGATGGTGTGCGGTTCGAGGTCGCCGGCCCCGACGCGGTGATGGCCGAGGATCGCGAATCGAACAACAGCGCCGCGGTGCTCCGGCTCGTGTGGCGCGACGTCAGCTTTCTGCTGACCGGCGACATCGAGGCGAAGGCGGAGCGCGCGCTGCTCGACGACGGCGTCGACGTGCGCGCGACGGTGCTAAAGGTCGCGCATCATGGCAGCGCCACATCGAGCAGCCCGGCGTTTCTCGATGCGGTTCGGCCATCGATCGCGGTCGTCTCTTCCGGCAAGGACAACGCCTTCGGCCATCCTGCGCCCGAAGTTGTGCGCGAACTCGAGGCGTACGCCAACGTGTACAACACCGCCGACGCGGGATCGGTGCGCTTCGAGACGGACGGCCATCGCATCGACGTGTCAACCGGGCGATAGTGTCGCTGGTGGACGGCACGGCCCCGCGTTAGGCTCTAACCTGTTCGGCCGCATTCCACAGGAGATCATCTTGCCACGACACGACGGACGCAGACCGGACGAACTCCGTCCGGTGACGATCGAGCCGGGCTTCCTCGCGCAGGCCGAGGGATCGGCGATGGTGCGCTTCGGCAACACGTGGGTGCTTTGTGCGGTGAGCATGGAGGATCGCGTGCCGCAGTTCCTCCGTGGCAGCGGCAGCGGCTGGGTCACGGCCGAATACGGCATGTTGCCTCGCTCGACGAACACCCGCGGCGAGCGCGAGGCCGTGCGCGGTCGCCAGAGCGGGCGCTCGCAGGAGATCCAGCGGCTGATCGGCCGGGCGCTGCGCAGCGTCACGAAGCTCGATCTGCTGGGCGAACGCAACTTCATCGTCGATTGCGACGTCATCCAGGCGGACGGCGGCACGCGGACGGCGTCGATCACCGGCGCGTGCGTGGCGCTGGCGCAGGCGCTGCAGCGGCTGGTCGCGAGCGGCGTCGTCGCGTTCGTTGCCGATGAACGGCCTCGTCGGCGCCGTCAGCGTCGGCGTCGTCGAGGCGCAGGCGGTGCTCGATCTCGACTACGTCGAAGATTCGGCCGCGGAGGTCGATTTCAACGTCGTCATGACGGACGCCGGCCACTTCGTCGAGCTGCAGGGCACCGCCGAGGGGCGCCCGTTCGACCGGGCGATGGTCGACCGGCTCATCGACCTCGGCGCGGCCGGGATTCGGGAGTTGCACGTCGCCCAGCGGCGCGCGTTCGGCGAGCTGGGGATCACGCCCCCGCCGGCCAGTGCCTCCTGATCGGCGGGCGCGTCGCTACGCGTACTCGCCCAGATACGTGCCGCCGATGATGTGCACGTGGCCGTGCGCCTGGCTCTGCATCGCGTCGTAGCCGAAGTTGCTCAGCAGGCGGAAGCCGTTCGGGCAGTGCTTCGCGCCCATCTCGGCGGCCACCTTCGACACCTTCGCCATCGACGTCGGTGGTCCACAACTCGCCCTGCGCCATGTGCTGCCGCGGCACGGCCAGCAGCATCACCGGCACCCAGTTCAGCCGGTTGCGAAACACGACGACGTCCTCGTCCTCGTGGACGATGGCGGCCGGCTCGCGGTGCGCGACGATCTCGCAGAAGACGCAGTAGAAAGACATAGTCGCCTAGAGGTTAGACGTTCGAAGTTGGATACGACAGCCGAGACACGCCAACCTCCAACCTCCAACCTCTAACCTCTAACTTCCAACACCCCTACAATGGGGCATGGCCGACGTCCGACCGTTCCGCGCGCTGCGCTACGACCCGGCGCACGCCGATCTCGCGCTCACCATCGCGCCGCCGTACGACATCATCTCGTCTGAAGAGCAGTCCGAGCTGTACAAACGCAGCCCGTACAACGCCGTTCGCATCGAGTATGGCGAGCAGCGCGCCGGCGACAACGACGCCGACAATCGCTACACCCGCGCCGCACACGATATCGATTCGTGGCGTCGCGAAGGCGTGCTCCTGCGCGACGAGGCGCCGGCGATCTACGCGTATGAGCAGGAGTTCGAGGCGGCCGGGCAGCGCCATCGGCGCCGGGCCTGGTTCGCGGCGGTGCGGCTGGAGGAGTGGGAGAAGGGCGTCATCAAGCCCCACGAGCACACGCTGTCCGGGCCGAAGGCGGACCGGCTGGAACTGCTCCTCGCCACGCGTTTGCAGATCAGCCCGGTGTACTGCCTGTTCAGGCCGCGCCACAGCGCCCCGCCGATGCCCGCAATGGCCGGCGAGCAGCTGTACGACGTCGAGGCCGACGGCCAGCGCCACGTGCTCTCGGCGGTGAGCGATGCGACCGAACTGCGGCGCTTCGCCGAGCACCTCGCGGCCTGCGACGTCTACATCGCCGATGGGCACCATCGCTACGAGACGGCGCTCAACTACCGGAACGAGGTGCGCGCCCGTTCGGCGGCGTGGACCGGCGAGGAGCCGGAGAACTTCGTCCTCATGGCGCTCACCGATGCGGCCGACCCCGGCCTCGTCGTGCTGCCGACGCACCGGCTCGTGACGCCGCACGGCGTTCCCGGTCGATGCGCTCGAGCGCATCGGGCGCTTCTTCGACGTCACGTTGGCGGCCGCGCAGCGCGGCGACCGCCTCGCTTCGATGCTCGAGCAGGTGGCGGGACCGGGCAGCGGCAGGACGGCGTTCGCGGCGGCCGGGCTCGACCGGCGCGCGCGGCACCTGCTGGTGCTCCGCGACCGCACGGCGGTCGAGGCGCTGATGCCGGCCGACCAACCGGCCGCCTGGAAGCGACTCGACGTCAACGTGTTGCAGTACGGCATCCTCGAGCCGGTGTTTGGCATTGATGCGGCGTCGCTCGCGGCCGGTGCGGCCGTGGCGTACACGCAGGACCCCGTCGAGGCGGTTGCGGCGATCGAGGCGGAGCGTGCGCGCGTGGCGTTCGTACTCAACGCGACGCCGGTCGACCAGGTGCTCGCGGTCGCTGATGCGGGCGGCCGGATGCCGCAAAAGTCGACGTATTTCTATCCGAAGCTTCCGACCGGTCTCGTGATGAATCCGCTGGACTGACGCCCGGCGAGTTGCCTGCCCCTGGCCTTTCTCGTACAAAGACAGCACCGGCACCACAGCGTGGCGTCCCCGCCGCGGGAGAGGAGCCCTCGATGGCGAAGAAGGTGGTACTGGCCTACTCCGGCGGGCTCGATACGTCCGTCGCCATCCGCTGGCTTCAGGAAGAGCGCGGCTACGATGTCGTCGCGCTGACCATCGACCTCGGCAACGAGAAGGACCTCCAGACCGTCGAGCAGCGTGCTTACCAGATCGGCGCCGTGAAGGCGATTGTGCGCGACGGCAAGCGACTGTTCATCGACTACTTCGCCTTTCCGGCGCTGATGTCGGGGGCCGTGTACGAAGGGCAGTACCTGCTCGCGACCGCGATCGGCCGCCCACTGATCGCCAAGATGCTCGTCGACGTCGCGCGCGAAGAGGGCGCAACGGCGATCGCGCACGGCTGCACTGGCAAGGGCAACGACCAGGTACGCTTCGACGTCAGCACGCAGGCGCTGGCGCCGGACCTGGAGATCATCGCGCCCGTGCGGGAGCACCGTATGAGCCGCGAAGAGCAAATCGAATGGGCGGCGGCGCGCAACGTGCCCGTGCCCGCCACGAAGGCCAGCCCGTACAGCACCGACGAGAACCTCTGGGGCCGCAGCATCGAGGCGGGCATGCTCGAGGATCCCTGGGTCGCGCCACCGGAAGAGATCTACGCGTGGACGCGCTCGGTCAAGGACGCGCCCGACACGCCGCGCGAGATCGAGATCGGATTCCAGCACGGCCGGCCGGTGACGCTCGATGGCCACGAGATGGACGGCGTGACTCTCGTGCAGACGCTGAACCAGTGGGCCGGCGAGCACGGCGTGGGCCGCAGCGACCTTGTCGAGGACCGGCTGATTGGCATCAAGTCGCGCGAGATCTACGAGGCGCCGGCTGCGTGGACGCTGCACGTCGCACACGAGGCGCTCGAGCAACTCACGCTCTCCAAGCCGCAGCTCCGGACGAAGAACTCGCTGCGGCAGGAGTACGCGGACCTGATCTACAACGGGCTCTGGTTCACCGCGCACCACCAGGATCTCGCTGCGTATGTGGCAAGCACGCAGCGGCACGTGTCCGGCGCAGTGCGCGTGCGGCTGCACAAGGGCCAGGCCGTGGCTATCGGCAAGAAGTCGCCGAAGAGCCTCTACAGCTACGCGCTGGCGACGTACGACCGCGGCGACCAGTACGACCAGGGCAGCGCGGTCGGCTTCATCAAGATCTGGGGGCTGCCGGTGTCGCAGCAGGCGCGCACGCAGCTGCTCGCCGAGGGCGAGGCGCCGTTCCAGCTCGGGACGACGGAATCAGAGCCGGAGAAAGACGCATAGCGTGCGCCGTGTGCGGCTCGTGGGCGTCCTGGGCATCGCAGCCACGCTGGCCGCCGCCGCGTCGTTCGCTGGCGCCTGCGGCGATGATGGCACGCCGAAGACGCCGCCCGCCGTCGTCGCCACCGCCGACTCCGTCTCGCGCGAAGTGACGATCGACGTGCCGGCCGATCCCGGCAATGGCAGCGCGGCCGCGACCGTGCATCTCAACGGCCACGTATTCGGCTCCGGGACAACGGGCGTCGTCCTCGCACACATGCGGCCGGCGGACCAGACGGCGTGGTACCCGTTCGCACAGAGCGCGGCCGCCACGGGCCGCTTCACCGTGCTCACGTTCGATTTCCGCGGCTTCGGCGCGTCGGGGGGCGAGAAGGAGTTCGAGCACCTCGATGCGGATCTTTCGGCCGCGCTGGCCTACATGAAGGCGACGCTGAAGGTGGACCGCGTGTTCCTGGTCGGCGCCAGCATGGGCGGCACCGCGTCGATGGTCGTCGGGGCGCGTGAGCCGGTCGCCGGAATCGTCTCCATCTCGTCGCCGGCACAGTTCGAGACGCTCGACGCGCTCTCGGCCGAGCCGAAGATAGGGGTGCCAGAGCTGTTCATCTCGAGCGACGGCGATGTGCCAGCGCACCACAGCCTCGACCAGCTCGTCAAGGCGGCGAAGGAGCCTGTCGACCAGCAGTTGTACGACGGTGACGCCCACGGGACAGACCTGTTCGCCAGTCCACACGCGTCCGACATAACGCAGCGCCTCATCACGTTTCTAAGCTCCAACTAACCTGCTGGCGGACGCCGCCCCGGGTTCGTTCAGGGCCTCCAATCGCGGGGTTGCCGCCGCCACCCTCCGGGCGTATCTTCGGCTTGGAGGCACGCGCGAATGGTGCAGGCACGCGTCGACCCAGCGGCCGTTGAATTGATGGCGCTTTCCGAGATCATCGCCTCGCCCGTGGTGGAGCTGCGGGGCGAGCGGATCGCGCGGGTCAAGGACATCGTCGCGCGGCTGCAGGAAGGCGCGTACCCGCAGATCACGGGTCTCGTCTGCCGGTCAGCCGGTCGCGACTTCTACATCCCGATTGCGCAGGTCGCCGAGATCCATCCCGGCAGCGTGCAACTCCGGTCCGCCGCGGTTGACGTCGGCCGCTTCGAACGGCGCGAGGGCGAGCTGCTGCTGGCCCGCGACGTGCTCGACCGCCAGGTGATCGACGTCCGCGGCACGCGCGTCGTGCGTGTGAACGACCTGTACATCGCGTCGACGGCTGGCGGCTTTCGCGTCGTCGCGCTCGACACGGGCGGCCGGGCGATCCTGCGGCGGTTGGTGCCGGCAGGCATGAGGCTGCGATTCACCGGCCGCTCGCTGACCGACTGGCGCGAGGTCGAGTACCTGATGTCGGATACACCGTCGACGCGGCTGCAGGTTGGGCACGTGAAGCTGCGCAAGCTGCGGCCGCAACAGCTGGCGCGCATCGTCTCGGGGCTCAGCAAGCAGGAGGGCGCCGAGGTGTTGAGTTCGCTCGACGAAGAGCACGCCGCCGACACGCTCGAGGAGCTGTCGACGGAGCAGCAGGCGCAGCTGCTCAGCGCCATGCCGATCGAGCAGGCCGCCGACCTGATCGAGGAGATGGAGCCCGACGAAGCGGCCGACGTGCTCGCGAAGGTGCCCGGGCCACGCCAGGAGGAGCTGCTCGAAGAGATGGACGCGCCGGAATCCGAGGCCGTCCGCCGCCTCCTCGAGTACGACGAGGACTCCGCGGGCGGCATCATGACCACGAACGTGCTGACGATCGCTCCGGACCGGCCCGTCAGCGAGGCGCTGACGGTGTACCAGACGCAGGAGGACGCGCCGGACTTCGCGTACTACTTCTTCGTGCTCGATGAGGCGGAGGCGCTCGTGGGTGTGCTGAGCATGCGTCAGGTACTCGTCGCCGCGGACGGAACGCTTGTGCGCGACGTGATGACGCGCGAACTCGTCACCGTCGCGCCGGACGACGAGCCGCAGGAGGTCGCCGAGAAGATCGCCGAATACAATCTGCTGGCCATCCCGGTCGTCGACGAGGAGGGGCGCTTTGTGGGCGCTATCACCGTCGACGACGTGCTGGATGTGCTGCTGAAGGGATCGTGGAGACGGGGTCGCAGCCGCGCGTTTGGCGGCTGACTCTGAAGTGATGGACGACTGTCATACCGGACGTACGCGAGCAGCAACGGCCCACCGACGCTGATCCGCGCGGCCCACAGCCCGCGCGGGCGCGCGCGCTCGCCCGCCGATTCCCCCACATCTTCCTCCTCCTCGGCATTCTCGGACCGGGGCTGATCGCAGCCAACGCCGGCAACGACGCCGGCGGCATCGCGACGTACTCGGCGGCCGGCGCGCGGTACGGGTACCAGCTCCTCTGGGTGATCATCATCATTCTCGTGGCGCTGATCGTCGTGCAGGAGATGTGCGCGCGGCTCGGGTCAGTGACGGGCGTCGGGTTCACCGACCTGGTGCGAGAGCGCTTCGGCGTGCGGATGACGTCGTTCGTCGTCGTGGCGCTGCTCATCGCAAACTTCGGCACGTCGTTCTCGGAGTTCGTCGGCATCGGCGCCGCCGGCGAGCTGCTGCACGTGTCGAGGCTGATCTCGATCCCCGTCGCGGCGGCGCTCCTCTGGACGCTCGTCGTGTTCGGCTCGTACAAGATCGTCGAGCGGGCGTTCCTTGTCATGGCGCTCGCGTTCATCGCCTACCCGATCGCCGCGCTCATCGGCCATCCGGACTGGGCAGGCGTCGGACACGGGCTCGTCACGCCGAGCGTGCCCGACTCGGCCGCCGGGCTCGAGATGATCGTCGCGCTCATCGGTACGACGATCACGCCGTACATGCAGCTGTACCTGCAGTCGACCGTCGCCGAGAAGGCGGTACGCCCGGACGACTACGTGTACGAGCAGGTCGACGTCGTCGCCGGATCGCTGTTCGCCAACCTCGTCGCGTTGTCGATCATGGTCGCGACCGCCGCCGCGCTCTTCTCGCACGGCGTCGAAGTGAACAGCGCGTCCGAGGCGGCGCGGGCACTCGAGCCGGTCGCCGGCAGCTTCTCGGAGGTGCTGTTCGCGGTCGGGTTGCTCGGCGCGTGCCTGCTCGCCGCGCCGGTGCTCGCGCTGACGACGGCGTACAGCGTGACCGAGGCGCTGGGGCTCGAGAAGGGCGTCTCGCAGGACTTCCGCCGCGCGCCCGCGTTCATGGGCTTGTTCACCGGCATGTTGCTCGTCTCGATGTTCCTCGCGCTCATCCCCGGAATCCCGTTCACCAGCACACTGCTGCTCATCCAGATCATCGATGCCATGGTGCTGCCCGTTGTCATCATCAGCCTGCTCAAGCTGACCAACGACCGCGAGTTGATGGGTGCTCGCGCGAACACGCGGGCGTTCAACGTCATCGGAGGCGCCGCGGCAGCCACGATTATCGTCCTGTCGCTCGTGCTCATCGTGCTCACCGGCCGCGCGCTGCTGCCGTAGCGGCTTGATCCAGACGCCGCCAGCAGACACGCTTCATCCCGCAGGCCGGCGATTCGACGCCTCGACGAAAGGACCCACATGCTGCCACTCGAAGGGATCAAGATCCTCGACCTGTCGCGTCTCGCGCCGGGGCCGTTCTGCTCCATGATGCTCGGCGACCTCGGCGCCGACGTGCTGCTGGTCGAAGCGCCGGCCGATGGCAAGCTCGCCGGGATGATCCTCGGCCAGCGCGACGTCGACCAAGAGAAGATCGCCGCCTACAACATGATGGGCCGCAACAAGCGGAGCATCGTGCTGAACCTGCGCGAGCAGGAGGCCCGCGACATCTTCTACCGGCTCGCAGAGACCGCCGACGTCGTGCTCGAGGGCTTCCGCCCCGGCGTGGTGAAGCGGCTCGGCGTCGACTACGAGACGCTGATCGCACGCAACCCGCGTCTCGTCTACTGCTCGCTGTCCGGGTTCGGGCAGACGGGGCCTTACAGCGGCCTCGTCGGCCACGACATTAACTACATCTCCGTCGGCGGCGCGCTCGGCATGATCGGCTGGCCCGATACGCCGCCGGCGATCCCGATGAACCTGCTGGCCGACTTCGCCGGCGGCGGCATGCATGCGGCGTACGGCATCCTGGCGGCGCTGATGGCGCGCGAGCGCACCGGGCGGGGCCAGCACGTCGACATCGCGATGTCGGACGGCGTGATGTACCTCCTCGCCAGCCTGGCGGGCAACGTGCTGATGGGCGGCGCCTCGCCGACGCGCGGCGGGACGGCGCTCAACGGCTCGGTGCCGTTCTACAACGTGTACCAGTGCAGCGACGGCGGCTGGATCAGCATCGGCAGCCTGGAGCCGCACTTCTGGGTCAACCTCTGCAAGGTCATGGGGCGCGAGGACTTCATCCCGCACCAGTGGGACTCGTCGAAGCGCACCGAGATATCCGCGCACTTCCGCGAGCAGTTCGCCACGAAGACGCGCGACGAGTGGTTCGAGGTCCTGAAGCAGACCGACATCTGCGCCGGGCCGGTGTACTCGCTCGAGGAGGCGCTGCGCGATCCGCACAACCTCGCCCGCGAGATGGTGGTCGAGGTCGACCACCCGACGCTGGGAACCGTGCGGCACATCGGCATCGGCACGAAGCTGTCGGACACGCCGGGGCGGGTGCGCAGCACGGCGCCGCTCGCCGGCCAGCACACGAACGACGTGCTGGGCCAGCTCGGCCTCGACGAGGCGGCGATCGCCTCGCTCAAGGAGCGGGGCATCGTCGGCTGACCGCGCCGCGCGGTCGAGCGTGCGCCCGGGCGCGATCCGCGCGGCGGGATCGATGGGCGGCTCGGCCGGGCCGGCGCAGCCGAGTTTAGGAAGTCCCGATTTCGTTTTGCCACTTTTTATTTCTCCGTGGCCGCTCTCCCCGCAGCGATGGCGGGCCGGCGCCTGTCGGCGTCCGAAGCGGGGCCCGGGTGACGGCGAACGCAAGGTGGCATGTTCAACCTCATTCTTCATGCCGCGACGACCGTGCGGCATCTGTTCGGCGACCATCGTAGGCGGGGTGGCGGCGAACGCAAAGCGGGAATGTCACCCTTGCGGGCGCTCGCAGAGAATCCGAGACGTGCGTGGACCGATTCCGCATTGCCCCGGCGTTGCGGCCCGCGCGGGCCGTCACCCCGTGCGATAGCCCGCAGTTGTAGGCTGTCTTCGTGGACTTTCGCGAAGACGACGCTCCCGGCGACGATCAGGACCTCGAGCTGTCGATCCTGAACGTGGCCGCGCACCCGGAGCCGGGCGGCAACCTGCGCGTCCTGATTGCGACCTCGCGCGGCGAGATCCGGGCGATGCTGCATCCGTGCGCGACGGCGCCCGGCGCGGCGATCTACGTCGGCGGGGCGCTCGGCGGCTTCGAGGGCCCCGCAAACGACCTGTACGGCCGGCTCGCCGACCGCGTGCGGCCGCAGCTGAGCGGCCTGCGCCTCCACTACCGCCAGCCCGGCGAGTTCGAGGAGTGCGTGCTCGACGTGCTGGCCGGCGTGTCGTTCCTGCGCGGCATGGGCGCGACGGGCGGCATCGCGCTCGTCGGGCACTCGTTCGGCGGCGCCGTCGTCATCAAGGCGGGCGAACTGGCCGATGCCGTCGCGGGCGTGGCGGCGCTCTCGCCGCAGCTGCACGGCACGCGCACCGTCGACCGCCTCGGCAAGCCGCTGCTGCTCGTCCACGGCATGCGCGACGGCATGCTCGACCACGCGGCCAGCGAGGACATCCACGCGCGCGCCGCTCGAACCGAAGCGCCTGGTGCTCTACGCCGAGGCCGACCACACGCTCTCGCAGTCGGCGGCCGACCTCGAAGAGCTACTCGCATCGTGGCTGCCGGAGATCGCCGATTCGCGTCCCGCGGTCGGCCGGAACTAACTGCCAACTACAACCTGCGAACTACAAACTCCCACCTGCTAGACTCCCGGCGTGACCTCTCCCCCCGACCTGCCGACATCCACCTCCGGCACGAGCGCGATCGACGTCGCGTGGATGTGCGCGCACGCCGCCGGCGACCTGGCGCTGTCGCGTTTTCGCGGCCTGCACGAGATCGGCGTCAAGGGGCACCGCAACATCGTCACCAACACGGACGTCGAAGCCGAGCTGCGCGTGAAGGAAGTGCTCGCGGCGGAGTTCCCGGACCACAAGATCCTGTCCGAGGAGACGGCGTACGACACCGACGCCAGCTCCGGCTGGACGTGGGTCATCGACCCCATTGACGGCACGAAGAACTACGCCATCGGCATCCCGTTCTGGTGCACGAACGTGGCGTTGTGCTACGACGGCGAGCCGGTCGTCGGCCTTACGTACGACGCAGTGCACGGCGAGGGCTTCTGGGCCGTCGCGGGCGAGGGGGCCTACTGCAACGAGGAGCGCATCCGCGTCTCCGACAATGCCGACGTGTTCTCGTCGGTGATCAGCCTCGATCTCGGTTACGACGACGCGCTCGGCTCGCGGCAACTGGAGCTGGTGCAGCGGATCTTCCCGAACGTGCAGGGCATCCGCATCACCGGGAGCGCGGCGCTCGGCATGGCGTACGCGGCGTGCGGGCGCATCGACCTCTACGCGCACCTGACGGTGTCGCCGTGGGACGTCGCGGCGGGCATCCTGCTCGTGCGCGAGGCGGGCGGCATCGCCACGACGCGCGACGGTGCGCCGATGACGATCATGACGTCGCAGTTCGTCGCGGGCGGGCCGGCCGTGCACGCGGACTTCATGGCCCGGTATGCTAAGGCGCAGGGCGGGCAGATGTAGGGAGCGCATCCCATGTCCACGCGCGTCCGTTTCTCCATCTCGATCGCACTCGTCGTCGTCACCGCGTTGCTCGCCGGTTGCTCCGGCGGTGGCAGCAGCACGCCCGCGGCCACGCCGACGCCCGCCGTGCCCGGGCCCGAGGTGGTCATCGGCGATTGGGTGCGCACCAACCGCAACGTCGACTTCATCGGCTTCTGCCAGAACGCGAAGCCGGGCGATCGACGTCGGCAAGCTCTGCGTCTCGGAGATCGGCAAGCGCGGCACGCGGCGCGCCTACGCCCTCGGCCCGACGTTCTCGGAGCCGACGGCGCTGGCGATGGTCGAGCAGGCGCAGGACGGCACCTGGAAGGTGCTGTCGGTGGACAATCGCGACCCGAGCGTGGGCGGCATCCCGGGCATCGACTGGCCGCTGCAGGCCGGCGACGACGTCGTCGTTATCGGCCTCGGCGACACGGACTGCCTGCGCATCCGCGAGCAGCCGACGCAGCAGGGGAAGCAGCTGAACTGCGTGCCGGACGGCACGAAGGCGATCGTCCAGGAGGGCCCGAAGGACGCCGAGACGTTCACGCTGGTGGCGCATCGCCGGCGACGGCTTCAGCGGCTGGGCGGCGGGCACGTGGCTGCGGCTGCCGGACGCCGTCGCGGCGGCGTACGCGACGGCAGTGACCCTCGCGCAGGGGACGGCGACGCCGTCGCAGTAGCCGATCGAGCGCCGCGCCTTCGCTATACTCGTGGCGAAGCCTCCACGAGCGGGGGTAACTCAATTGGTAGAGTGCTAGCCTTCCAAGCTGGAAGTTGCGGGTTCGAGTCCCGTCCCCCGCTCCAACTCTTCGACCTGCACGTGGCTCTGACGGATTTGCACGAGGCGGTTATGGCCTGCGACGCGCTCTGAGGCACTGAGCAGCGTGAAGTTGGCGCGCATGAAGGGCGTATTCATACGGATCAGGCAGCGTACTTCATGTCGGTCATTAGGTAACGAACGATGTATAGTAGCCACCAGTCAAGGCGAACCACCGGAGACCTGGCGAATGTCGTCTAAGGCAAACCTAGGAACGCACTTCTCGGACTTCTTTGACGTACCGAGACAGTCGCTGGAGAAGGCCGGGGCTTTCAACGTCTCCCTGATCAATGACCTACCACTATTTATCGATCCATTCCTTCTCTTCAACAGCCCGAATCTCACGTACCGCAAGCTTCATGACGAGATTATTCGATACCTTCGATTCCTCCGTGACAAAGCCGTAGATGGTTCGTTGCGCCCGGGCCTGATCGGCGCCTGGTACACCTTTCCCGAAGTGAAGCAGACATGGCTTGGTTTCTCTCAGGTTGGCAATGCCGGTCATGGTCTTGGGCGCGACTTCGCCGTGGCTCTTCACAAGAATCTCAACTCAGTATTCGCGGAATTTGGCTCGGAAAAGGTCACCAAGGGTAGTCACCTTGAGAAGCTATGCCTTATCCGAGACGGTGTTGGACGCGACACGATCAGCGACTTCACGACCAACCTGATCAGAAGCTATCTGCTCGACTACACGCAAGCTTTCGCCCTTGCGAACATCGATCGGAAGCTGAGACGACGGGTCACGGTTCCGCGGGTTCGTTTTAGCTACGAGACGGAGTCCTGGGAATCCGCCTCCTACGAACTGCCTTGGTTGGGCGATGACTACGTACTTCTTACGCCCAAAGACATTCTCACCAAGGACGACACTTGGATAAACCGTTCGGACATGGTGAACGACTTCGCTCAGATCGTGAACGCCATGCCGAACGAAGAACTCAGAGACCAGCTCAATAATTACTTTGCGAAGGCACTTCCACCGAGGGCGAAGGAGGCGGAGCGCCGCGCCGCGATAGCTTCGACCATTGTCCACTTCCCGCAATTTATCGAATATTACATCCGCTACAAGGAGGATACCGGGGACGAGGCCGCATCGCTCAGCCAAGAGAGAGTCGGCGAAGTCAACCGACTGTTCGTACTCAACATCCGACAACTCGTCAGCGATTTGGATGCGAGCACGGCGTTTTACACGATCGCAGGGAACACCCTCGATGAAGCTCGAGCACGTGTGCAGTTCCTGAAGGACATCATTGAGAATAAGGGAGGCTGGCGCATCTTCTACATCGACGGTCAGGCCGTCAGGCGAGAGTCCGACTTGCACATCCTGTTTCGTTTGACATGGTACGCAACTCCCTCCGATGTTAGTCGAGAGGTTGACGACGGACGCGGACCAGCGGACTTCAAGATTTCACGCGGAGCGCGGGACAAGAGCATCGTGGAATTCAAGCTGGCTAGCAACAGCCAACTTAAGCGGAATCTACAAGCACAGGCAGAGCTTTACAAGAAGGCCAGCGATGCTTCCGGCGGACTGAAGGTCATTCTGTACTTCAGCGCCGAAGAACTCAAACGGGTCGATGCCATCCTCAAGGAGATCGGCTTGTTTGGGCATCCTGATGTGATCCTCATCGACGGACGCCGGGACAACAAACCATCGGCGTCGAAGGCATAGAGGGCGGCCGGGTAGTTGACGCGCGCACCTCGGCCGAAGATACTTTGTGTGGCGCTAACTAATCTCTCGCCCACCAGACGGAGTTCGACATGACCGACCAGACGCCGGCCCAGCCGTCATTCTTCGGCGATGCCGCGATCGCCGAGAACCCGTACCCGTTCTTCGCCGAGATGCGCGCGCAACAACCCCGTCGCGAAGTTCGGCCGGCCGGCATCTACGGCGTCGCGCGCTACGACGACGTCACGCGCATCCTCCGCGACCCGGCGACGTTCTCGTCCGAGGTGCGCGGCGCGCGCGTGGCGGGGGAGCATCGGCCGCCGTCGATCCTGTTCGACGACCCGCCGGTGCACACGCGGATGCGCGGGCTGCTGCAGAAGGCGTTCACGCCGAAGGTCATCGAGCTGCAGCGCGCCGGCATCGAGGAGAACTGCCGGCGCATGGTCGACCACATGCTCGCGCAGGAGACGCCCGACTACATCGCCGAGCTGGCGTACCCGCTGCCGGTGATGGTGATCGCGGCGATGCTCGGCGTGCAGGACGGCGACATGGCGACGTTCAAGCGCTGGTCCGACGCCATCATCGAGAACCTGCCGGTGTCGCTGCTGACCGGCGACAGCTCCGCGCTCGAGGACGTCAACCGCGAGTTCGACGCCTACTTCCGGGAGCGGCTCGCCAAGCTGCGCCGCGAGCCCGAGGACAACCTGCTCAGCGGCGCTCGTGCACGCCGACGGCGAGGACGGCCCGCTCAGCGAGGAGGACCTGCTCGTCGTCTGCCGGGTGCTGCTCGTCGCCGGCAACGAGACGACGACCGGCCTCATCGTCAGCGCCATCCGCGTGTTCGCGGAGGAGCAGGACGCCCTGCGCCGCGTGAAGGAGAACCCCGCCCTCGTGCCGAGCGCCGTCGAGGAGATCCTGCGCTACTACTCGCCGTTCTCGCTGACGTTCCGCCGCGCCACGCGCGACGTCGAGGTGGCCGGCGTCACCATCCCGAAGGACGCGCGGATCCTGCCGCTGCTCGCCTCCGCCAACCGCGACGAGACGCAGTTCCCGCGCGCCGACGAGTTCATCGTCGACCGCGAGCCGAACCGGCACGTCGCGTTTGGCATGGGCATCCACACCTGCCTCGGCGCGCCGCTCGCCCGGCTCGAGGGCGACATCGTGCTGCGCGAGCTGCTGCCGCGCATCCGCGGCGTCGAGCTGCTCGGCGCGACCGGCGCCATGCTGCGGCCCGGCGGGCCGAAGTCGCTCTCCGTGCGCTTCGAGCTGGAGCGCGAAGCGGCCGGGGTATAACCCGGAGCGTGTCGGCGACTGTTCCCGTGGCGCGGGCTTTCAGCCCGCGTCGTGCCGAGACCGCCCGGTCGGACCACTCGGGAACGATCACCTGCCGACTCAGCGCTGGCGCTGAATACCGGATCCCCGGTCAAGGCGACTCTGTCGCCTCGACCGGTGGGCTGAACTCCTCGGCCCAATTTCGTATCGAATGGACGTGGCACGAAGAATCGCGGACTGGTTCGACAGGATCGCGTTGCTAGGAAGGCCATAGGCCTTGAAGTGCTCATCGATCATGAAGAACGATGCTGAAGCTTGCCGGGCCGTCTGCGTACAGCAATGCGCCTCGCGCTGCGTAGCGGATTCGAGACGCATACCTGATCCCCCGCCGGACGCCGACGGAGCGAAAGCATTCGGCGTCTTCACCGGCGAAGCTCTCGTGCCCGTCGGTCGCAAAGGTGGAGTCAGGAGCGACGGCGTCATTCATGCCCTGAAATGACTCCATGGCCGCCAGGTTGTCGTGGCCCCCAGACACACAGTTCATGGCTACGACGCCAGGAAACCGATTAGAGCAGACTACGTCTCCGCCGGACGCATGGATCCATGTGTCGGTTCTCGATCCCATCGCATCTTCCGACTCGATGTCCACTCGACTCGAACCATCTTCGTCTTGACGCCACGTCATCACGCCCAGCGACGATGACGCGTCAGGCTCCGAGATTGCGTATGAGACGGCAAAATTGGCTGCTGATCCTACGCGCTGCAGCTCCGCAAATCGGTCGATCGGGTTGCTCGTCGAACCGCCGCAGGCGGCCGCAAACAGGAGACCGAATCCGCCAACGATCGCACGCGGGTACCAAGAGCGCTGCAGCATGTCAATCTGCCTCTGACGCTGGCGAGGTCAGGTACGGCGCCAGCGCGCGCAGCATAGCGAGCGACTGCGCGGCGCGCTCGGCGGGATCGATCGCAGCGGGCAGGAAGTTCAGCACCGGCACGGTGACGCCGGCATCGACGTACGCCTGGATCTTGCGCCGGCACGTCGCCGCGTCGCCGAAGACGAGCAGGTCGTCGATGGCCTGGCGCGGGATCGCGGCCGTGGCGGCCTTGCGGTCGCCGGCGCTCCACGCCTCCCACATCGGGCGCAGCGCGTCGCCGCGGCCGAGCCACTCGTGGAATGCGGCGTAGACCGGCACGTTGAGGTACGCCGCGATCGAGCGGCGGCCCATGAAGTCGATGAAGGCCTCGTCCTCGGTCACGCAGACGAAGATGCGGCAGACGATTTCGAGCTGCTCGCGGGTCGCGGCCGGCGCGCCGTGCGCCCTCGCGCGCCGCGGCGACGCACTGCGGCACGTCGCCCGCGCCGAGCCAGTTGATGATCGCCCCGTCCGACTCGGCGCCGGCGAGCTGCAGCATGCGCTCCCGCAGGGCCGCGATGTAGAGCTTCGGCGGCGCGGCGAGTTGTCGCGACGAGCCGGGCGTTCGCACGCGCACGCCCGGCCGGTCGACCGTCACCTTCTCACCGGCGAAGAACCTGCTTCAGCACCGCGGCGACGTCGCGCACGCGCCGGTACGGGTGGTCGAATGCCACGCCGTTCCACTGCTCGACGATCACCGACGAGCCGGCGCCGATGCCGAGCCCGAAGCGGCCGGGCGCGGCCTCGGCGATGGCGTTCGCGGACATCGCGAGCGTCATCGGCGCGCGCGTGTAGACGTTGGCGATCGCGGTGCCGAGGAAGAGCCGCTCGGTCCACGTGGCGGCCATCGCCAGCGGCGCGAAGCAGTCGACGCCGTCGACCTCGTACGACCACGCGTCCGTGTAGCCGAGGCGCTCGGCCTCCTGCAGCGCGTCCTTGTGCGCGTGCAGCGGCAGTCCGTCGAACGGGAACGTGAAGCCGAATCGAGCCATCCAAGCATGATGGCGGAGCCGGGCGCCGCCGTCCAGCGCGCAATGGCGGCAAGCACGTCACGGCAGGCGATACTCGGGAGGACGACAGACGACAGACACCAGAGCGCGACGGGCACTGGAGCGACGAGGAGCGAGCTGGCGTGGACGCGTACAAGGCGATCGTGTCGAAGCGGGACACGCGCGCGTTTCTCGACAAGGCGGTGCCGGAGGATGTCGTGCACCGCATCGTGCAGGCGGGGCGCATGGCGGGCAGCTCGAAGAACACGCAGCCGTGCCGCTTCGTCGTATTGGACGACGCCGACGCGAAGGCGGGGATCGCCGCGTGTGGCGACTTTGCGGCGTGGCTGCCGGCGGCGCCGCTGGCGATCGCGGTGGCGGTGTCGAGCACGAGCAAGCGCGACGAGTTCGATGCGGGCCGCGCGGCGCAGAACATGATGGTGGCGGCGTGGGCCGACGGCGTGTCGTCGTGTCCGACGTCGATGCACCGGGTCGAGGACGCGCGCCAGGCGCTCGGCGCTGCCCGAGGGGTTCCGCGTCAGCACCGTCATCGGCTTCGGCTATCGCGATCGCGAGCCGAAGCACGTGCCCGAGGCGGCGCGCCTGCCGCTCGACGAGTACGTGCGCCGGAACCGCTGGGAGTAGCGAGACGAACATGATCCTGATCTGCGGCAGCGGGCGGTCCGGCACGAGCGCGGTGGCGCGCCTCGTCCACGAGGCGGGCATCAGCGTCGGCAACGACCTCATCGAGCCGGACGAGTTCAACGCCGAGGGCTACTTCGAGGAACGGCTCGTCGTGATGATGAACGACGCGTTGCTCAACGACGTTGGGCTGCACAAGTGGTTCAGCGTCGCCAGCCGCGCCGAGATCCTCGCGGCCGCGCACGCCCGCGGCGACATGATGCGGGAGATCGTCGCCGCAGCGACGCCAGCGTGGAAGGATCCTCGCTTCTCGTGGACGCTCGAGGCGTGGATGGAGCTACTGCCCGAGCCGCCGCGCGTCATCGTCTGCCTGCGCAGCCCGGACGAGGTCGTCGCCTCGACGCTGCGCTACTACGGACTCGGCGGCGACGAGCCGACGCGCGCCGTCGAGCACGGCTGGCGCGCGGAGTACGAACGGCTGCTCGAAGTCATCGACGAGTACCGGCTCGACGCCACGAGCGTCGACTTCGGCGAGCTGAACGCCGACCCGGAGGCGGCCGTCGTGCCGCTCGAGCGCTTCGTCGGGCGGAAGCTCGACCCCGGCTTCGTGCGGCGCGACCTGCGCCACCACCGGGGCGGCGTGCCGGAGCATCTGCGCGACGTGTACGAGCGCGTCGCCGCGCTCGGCGCAAAGTATCGGGAGCCTACGCTGACCGCCGAACGGTGAGCGTGAAACCCCGCACGCCCGTGACCTCGACGCGGGCGCCGGAGGCGATCGGCCCGTCGACCGCGACGGCCTTCCAGCGCTCGCCTTTGAGGAACACGTAGCCCTTCGGGTCGAGGTCGCTGCGCGCGATCGCCGTGGCGCCGATCATCGTCTGCGTGCCGGTGTAGGCCGGCATCCGCCGCATGCGGATGATCGCCGTGACGACGGTGAAGAAGAAGACGGCGAAGCCAGCGCCCATCGCTGCGACGAGCCAGCGTGACACCTGGAAGTCCGGGTTGCCCGTCGATGTCAGCAGCAGCCCGCCAGCGACGAGCGAGATCACGCCCGCCACGCCCAGCGCCCCGAATCCGCTGACGTACATCTCGGCGGCGAACAGCACGAATGCCATCAGGACGAGCGCTACTCCCGCCCAGTTGACGGGCAGAGTACCGAGCGCGAAGAAGGCCAGGATGAGCGCGATCGCACCGAAGACGCCGGGCGCGATCACGCCCGGGTGCAGGAATTCGATCAGCAGTCCAAGCCCACCGACGGCGAGGAGAAGAAACGCCACGTTGGGGTCGCTGAGGATCAGCAGGAATCGCTCGACGAACGTCATGTTGTTCGTCACGCGCGGCGCGGACTCGAGGTTCGACAGCGTGACGCTCTTGCCGTCGACGGTCACCGTGCGGCCGTCGGCCTGGCGGAGCAGGTCATCGATGCTGTCGGCCGAGTAATCGACGACGTGGAGGCTCACCGCCTCGCTGGTGGATGCCGAAACGCTCTGGCGGACGGCGCTCTCGGCCCAGTCGGCGTTGCGGCCGTGTCTTCTCGGCGATGCTGCGGGCGTACGCCGCCGCGTTGTTCTCGACCTTCGTGCCCAGCGTGCCGCCGATGTCGCCGCCGGTCGCGCTGACGGGGTGCGCGGCGCCGATCGACGTGCCGGGCGCCATGGCCGCTACGTGCGCCGACATCGTGATGAACGTGCCGGCCGAGGCCGCCTTGGCGCCGCTCGGCGCGACGTAGACGATGACGGGCACCTTCGCCGACTGGATGCGCTGGACGATCTTCTCCATCGTGTCGGTCAGCCCGCCCGGCGTATCGAGCCTGATGACGACGGCGACGGCGCCGGTGCGCTCGGCCTCGCCGATTCCGCGGTCGATGTACTGCCGCATGACGGGGTTGACTTCGGAGTCGGCGGTCAGGACGTGGACGGCGGAGCGCTGGTGGATCGAGGGCGCGCAGGCCACCGCCAGTCCGGCGATGAGCAACAGTCCGGCAGCCGAGCGGAGGATGCGTCGGGGCCATCGAGAATCGCGGGGGCGCGGCCGGGAAGAACGCACAGTGCCACTCCGCTGCCATTATGGCATCGGCGGCGGCTTCGGCCTATGTGGCGGTCGCCGCCGCCGGCGTGCGCGCCTCGCGGCTCCTGCTGCACGAACCGGATCAGAATCAGCGTCGATGCGAGCCGCCCCGCTGCCGAGAAGGCGAACACCGCCTTAAAGCCGATGGCGTCGATCATGTAGCCGCCGAGGAGCGGGCCGGCGAACGCGGCGGCGAACGTCACCGTCTGAAACGCCGCGGCGTAGCGCGCGCGCTTCCCGGGCGGCGCCATCACCATCACCATGTTCATCAGCGCGAGCGTGTAACCGGCCCAGACGACGCCGCCGAAGAGGTTGATGAAGATCACCTGCCATGGCGCCGGTCACCAGGAGCCACGCCGCCGGCAGCAGCGGGATCAGCAGCCCGCTCACGACCATCACCCACTTCGTCCCGCGCCGGTCCATCATGCGGCCGAAGTAGACGACGCCGACGAGGCCCGTGAGCGAGATGATCGCGTTGATGAAACCGACCATCGCCGTCGACGCGTGGAGGTTCTCGACGAGATAGACGTTGAAGAACGGGCCGGCGGCCATCAGCGCGACGTTCCAGATGGCGACGCTCACCAGGTACCTCACGAAGTTCCGGTCGCTGAGCACGTCGCGGACGAAGCCGGGTTGGCCGGGATCGCGCCGCATCTCGACGATGCGCGGATGCGGCGCCGGCTCGGGGATGGCCGCGTAGGCCCACGTCGACAGCGCGCCCACGACGAACGTCAGCAGCCACACGAGCTGCCATCCGTGCAGCCCGCTGAACCGGTCGATGAGGTAGCCGGCGAGCGGCGCCGTCGCCAGCGCCGAGATCCCCATGCCGAAGTTGCGCGATGCGAGGAAGCGGCCGCGGATGCCGAGTGGCACGATGTCCGCCGTCAGCGATGTCCACGCCGGCACCGCGAAGTACCCCCAGAACCCGCGGAACGACGACGAGGGCGATCACCGTCCAGATGGCGGGGTTGCCGCCAGTGAAGAACGGCACGACCGCCAGCATCAGCATCGCCACGCGCGCGATGCCGCCGCCCGTGACGAGCACGATCGCCTTGCGCCGCCCGAAGCGCTCGGCGACGCGCGCGCCCGGCACGAATGCGAGCGCCGCGGAAAGGCTGCTCAGCGCCGCGAGCAGGCCGACTTGAGAGTTACTTGCGCCGAACGCGAGCAGGTACAGGCCCGTGTAGTTCAGGACGATCGTCTCGGCGGAGTTGGACCAGAAGCCGTCCCACCAGAACGCGCGCATGCCGCGCTCTTCGTCGGGCGTAATACGCTCCTCGAGCCCCATGTCGACGTGGCGGCCCGCCGGAAGCGGGCCGGGGACGTCGCCGAACGGCGCGCGGACGAAGCGCTGGATACGCCCCCGCGCATGCCGGGGCGGCGTCGCGGCGGAGTCCGGCAGCTGGTCTGGAGCCTCGTCCTGCGTTCGCACGGCCGAATTGTAACGACGGTGGTCGTTAACGGCGGCGCTCGCGCGGCCGCGCGGCAACCGACGCGCGGCGCGCCCGCGTGATTGGCCGCGAATCGGCGCGTTCGTTAGAATGCGGCGTCCGTCCCTGCCCAATCGGGCAGGGATTTCTTAGTCACGGGAGCGCGATGAACGAGGCCGCTACCAGCCAGCACGCCCGTGGCATGCGCGACCTGCTTCCCGACGAAATGGATCGCGTACGCCGCGTCGAGGACGCCTTCGCGCGCCGCGTGCCGCGCCTGGGGCTACCGCGAGGTGCGCACGCCCGTCGTCGAGCCGCTGCACCTGTTCACGTCGGCCGGCACGCTCTCGCCGCAGACGCTGGAGGGCGTGTACTCGTTCCTCGACTGGGACGGCTGGAGCGGCGAGCGCGTCGTCCTCCGCCCGGACTCGACGATACCCGCCGCTCGCCTCTACACCGAGCAGTTGGACGGCGGCCGCACGGCCAAGCTGTTCTACACGCAGAACATCTTCCACTTCACCGCCGACGGCTCGTCGCGCGAGGAGTGGCAGTGCGGCGTCGAACTGATCGGCGACACCGGTTCCAGCGGGGACGTCGAGCTGGCGCTGCTCGCGCTCGAGACGCTGCGCCCGCTCGGTCTGCATGACATAACGGTGCGACTGTCGCACGCGGGCATCGTCCGCGGCGTGCTCGCCGCCGCCGGTCTCTCGGCCGAGGAGCAGTCGGCGGCGTACGACCGCCTGCTCGATGCCGACCTCACCGTCGTCGACGAGGTGGAGGCGCGCCTGCCGCAACTCACGGCGCCGCTCCGCCTGCTGTTCGAGGTGGAAGGGCAGGGCGCCGCATACATCACGAACCTCCGCGAGCCGCTGACGGCCGCCGATACCGGCGCTCGGCCCCGCGCTCGACGAGCTGCTGTTCGTCGTGCGGGCGCTCGAGGCGCGCGGCGTCACGGTGCACGTCGAGACGGTGCTTGCGCGCCGGTTCGAGTACTACTCCGGCATCGTGCTGAAGATCATGGCCAGCGGCCAGCGCATTGTCGCGGGCGGCCGCTACGACGACCTGATCGGCCTCGTCGGCGGCAAGCGCGTGCCGGCGTCGGGCTTCGCGCTCTACCTGGCGCCGCTGGTCGAGCTGCTGCCAGCGCCAGCGCCATCGATTGAGCGCCGCATCGTCGTCGGTGCGGAGGGAGAGACGCCCGAACTCGTGGCGATGGTGTACGACGCGGCGGCGCGGCTGCGCGTGGCCGGTCTGCAGGTGGAGTCGGTCGAGGGCGCGGACTCCGCGCCGACGCGATCGTCTCACGTGCCGCGCGTCGTCGCCGCGCTTCTCGCTCGGCGGGTCGAGCGGCGATCGCCAGTTCGATTCCCTGGACGACGTCGTCCGCGCGCTGGAGTCGGACCGGTGATCCGCCTCGCGGTGCCCACCGGCGATTTGCGCAACGAGACGGCTGCGCTGCTCGATGCCGCCGGCCTCGGCATCGCCGACTACGCGGGCGGCTCGCGCGCACTGCGCTTTCCGATGCTCGACGGCGCCGCCGTCGCGCGCGTCTTCCGCGAGAAGGACATCCCCGTGCAGGTCGCGCTCGGCAACTACGATGCCGGCATCTGCAGCCTGAGCTGGGTCGAGGAGCTGGCGCAGCGCTTCCCCGGGCACGAGGTGGTACGCGTGTGCGACCTCGGTTACGGCGGCCACGCGCTCTGGCTCGCCGCCGCCGATGGCGTCGCCGAAGAGTCGGTGCGCATCGTCAGCGAGTACCCGCAGATCGCGGAGACGGTCGCGCGGCGCATGCGCCTCCGCCGCTATCGCGTGTTCCCCGTGTGGGGCGCCGCCGAGGCATATCCTCCGGAAGACGCCGACGTCGCGCTGATCGCCGCGCCCGACGCCGCCACGGTGGAGTCGCACGGGCTGCGGCCGATGGCGCGCGCTGCTCGATTCGTCGGCGTGGCTGATCGTCAACAAGCGGAGCCTCGCTTCACGCGACCTGTCGCCGTTGCTGACGCCGATCCTCGGCCTTGGACGCACGGCGCCCGCGCCGGCGCTCGTGACGCCCGCCGCGCTCGAACTGCGCGCCACGCGCGCGAGCAGCCCACGGACGCGGCTGCGGCTCGCCCTGCCCGACGGCCACGCGCAGTCGCACACGATCGCCGCGCTCCGCGCGGCCGGCATCAGCGTCGGCGGCTACGAGGATGGCGCCGTGGTGCGCCGGCCGAGCATCGACGTCGATGGCGTCGACGTGAAGGTGATCCGGCCGCAGGACATGCCGCAGCAGGTGGCTATCGGCCAGTTCGACCTGGCCGTCACCGGCCGCGACTGGCTGTTCGACCACCTCGTGCAATTCCCGTCCAGCCCGGTGGAGGAGGTGGTCGACCTGCAGCGCTCGCGCTACGGTCTGGCGGCCATCGTGAAGGACGTCGCGGCTGATACGGTGAGCGGCGCGCTCCGAGAGTGGCGCGCGCGTTCGAACGCGCCGATCCGCGTCGCCAGCGAGTACCCCAACATCGCCGACCACTTCGCGCGCGTGCGGCAGTTCGGCCGCTACAGCGTCATCCCGATCGCCGGCGCATCCGAGGGCTTCGTGCCGGACGACGCCGAGATACTGATCGAGGGCATCGAGACCGGATCGAGCGTCCGCGCGAACAAGCTGACGGTGCTGGAGCGGTTCTTCGAGTCGACGAACTGCGTCATCGCCAACAAACGGCGGCCGGGCGGCGCGCTGCGCCCGATCTTCGACCGGCTCGTCGAGCAGCTGCGCAGCGGCGCGGCCGAGGCTGTCGCGGCCGGCGGGGGAGCGTGAGCGATGCCTCCACTCGGGCTGCACATGACGGTGGCGCGCGAGCTGGCGCGCGAGCTGCAGGAGCCCGCGATCGAGTCCGAACGCGGCGCGTATTACCTCGGCGCGACGACGCCGGACATCCGCATCATCACGCGCTGGGACCGCGCGCGGACGCACTTCTTCGACCTCAATGAGTTCGAGGAGCAGAACGGCGTCCACCGCCTGTTCGAGCAGGAGCCGGCGCTGCGCGACGCCGCGTCGTTGAACGCCGCGACGGCGGCGTTCGTCGCGGGCTACATCTCGCACCTTGTGATGGACGAGCGCTACATCTGCGAGATCTACCGGCCGGTGTTCGGCGCCGGCAGCGAACTGGGCGGCGACGTCAGGGCGAACATCATGGACCGCGTGCTGCAGTTCGAGCTGGACCGGCGCGACCGCGAGGACGAGGAGAAGGTCGACGAGATCAAGACGGCGCTCGCGGAGTCGGCCGTCGAGGTGAGCGTCGGCTTTATCGCCCGCGACCAGCTGCTCGAGTGGCGCAAGGTGTCGGTCGACGTGCTGAATTACCCGCCGACGTGGGACCGCTTCCACCGGCTGGCGGGGCGTTACCTGGCGGCGGCGGGCATCGAGGGCGACGAAGGGATGGCGCGGTTCATGGAGGACGTGCCAGCACTGCTCCAGACGACGATCGAGTGCGTCGGCACGGAGCGGATCCGCGAGTACCTGTCGAGCGCGAGCGCGGAGGCGCGCCGCAAGATGAAGGAGTATCTGTCGTGAGGATCGTGCGCGGCGCCGAGGAAGGCCGCCGCACGCTGCTGCGCCGCCAGCCGCTCGGCGAGACGGAGCTGCCCGAGGCGATCCGGCGCAAGAACGCCGAGATCTTCGGCGCGGACCTCACGCGTCGAGCAGCAGGTGCGCCGCATCATCGACGACGTGCGACGCGACGGCGACGCCGCGGTGTCGCGCTACAGCCACGCGTTCGCCGGCGTCGAGCGCACGTCGTTCGAGATCCCGCGCGACGAGATCGAGGCCTCGTACCGCGATGTCGAGCCGTCGCTGGTCGAGGCGCTGCGCGAGGCGGCCGGGCACATCGAGGAGTACCACCGGCGCCAGCTCGAGCACTCATCGCGCTCGTTCAGCCACGAGGGCGTCGGCATGCAGGTGCGCGCCATCGAGCGCGTCGGCATGTACGTGCCGACGAGCCCGGGCGCGGTGTACCCGTCGTCGGTGCTGATGACGGCGATCCCGGCGAAGGTCGCCGGCGTCGCCGAGTTGGTGATGATGAGCCCCGCCGGGCGAGACGGCGCAGTCTCGCCGCTGAAGCTCGTCGCCGCCGATATTGCCGGAGTCGACCGCGTGTTCGCCGCCGGCGGCGCCGAGGCGATCGCCGCGCTGGCGTGCGGCACGCAGACGATCCCGCGCGTCGACAAGATCGTCGGGCCGGGCAACATCTTCGTCACGGTGGCCAAGCGCGAGGTCTTCGGCAGCGTCGGCATCGACGCGCTGTACGGCCCGAGCGAGACGATCGTCATCGCCGACGACACCGCCGACCCGATGTTCGCCGCCGCCGACCTGCTGGCGCAGGCCGAGCACGACGAACTGGCGACGCCGATCCTGCTGACGACATCAGTGAAGATGGCCGAGGCCGTCGGCCGCGAGGTCGAGCGCCAGTTGAAGCTGCTGGAGCGCGGCGAGATCGCCCGCATGTCGTTCGAGGCGCGCGGCGGCGCCGTGATCGTCGCCAGCATCGAGGAGGCGGTCGAGCTGGGCAGCGAGTACGCGCCGGAGCACATGTGCCTGCTCGTGCGGGATGCGGCCGCAGTCGCGAAGACCGTGCGCAACGCCGGCGGCATCTTCGTCGGCGACGACGCGCCGGAGTCGCTCGGCGACTACACGGCCGGCCCGAGCCACGTCATGCCGACGGCGGGCGCGGCGCGATATGCCTCGCCGCTGGGCGTGCACGACTTCCTGAAGGTGACGAGCGTCGTCGCGGTCGACGCGGCGCGCCTGCGCGAGGCAGGGCCCGCGGCGGCCCGCATCGCCCGTGCCGAGGGCTTCACCGCGCACGCGCGGTCGATCGAGCTGCGGCTGCAGGGCGGCGAAGCGGACGGCGGGCCGAAATGAGCGCGCGCCGGTTCGATATGCGCTCGATGATCCGGCCCGACCTGCTGGAGTTGCCCGGCTACGTGCCGATCGTCCCCACCGACGTGCTGGCCGAGCGGCTCGGCGATCGCGCCGGAGCGCGTCATCAAGCTCGACGGCAACGAGAACCCGTTCGGCCCGTCGCCCAAGGCGCTGGCCGCGCTCGCCGGCGAGCGCGTCGTACCACATCTACCCGGACCCCGACCAGGGCCGCGTCCGCGACGCTCTCGGCCGCTTCCTCGACGTCGAGCCGGAGCGCATCGTCTGCGGCCTCGGCAGCGACGACCTGATCGACCTCGTGATGCGCGCGGTGATCGCGCCGGGCGACGGCGTCATCAACTGCCCGCCGACCTTCGGCATGTACCCGTTTTCGACCGAGGTCGCCGGCGGGCGCGTGATCGAGGTGCCTCGGCAGGAGAGCTTCGCGCTCGACGTCGCAGGCATCGAGAAGGCCGCGCCGGGCGCGAAGCTGATCTTCCTCGCGTCGCCGAACAACCCGACCGGAAACCTTCTGCGGCCGGAGGAACTCGACGCGCTGCTGGCGACCGGGCTGATCGTCGTCGTCGACGAGGCCTACATCGATTTCGCCGGGAGATCGCACTCGTTCCTGCCGCTCGTCGTCGAGCACGAGAACCTGGTGGTGCTGCGGACGTTCAGCAAGTGGGCGGGGCTCGCGGGCCTGCGCGCGGGCTACGGCGTGATGCCGAAGACGCTCGCGGCGGTGCTGATGACGATCAAGCAGCCGTACAACCTCAACGTCGCGGCGGGCGTGGCGGTGCTCGCGGCGCTCGAGGATGCGGAGCTGCTCGACGAGCGCGCCTGCACTATCGCGGGAGTACGCGACCGCATGGCGGAGGCGCTCGCGACGGTGCCGTGGATCGCGGTATACCCGTCGGAGGGCAACTTCGTCCTCTGCCGGCTTGACGGGGTCGATGCGCTCGAAGTCAAGAACCGCCTCGCCAGCAGGGGCATCTTCGTGCGATATTTCGACACGGCGATGCTGCGCAACCACCTGCGCATCAGCGCCGGGCTGGAGGAGCACATCGAGCCGCTGGTGCGGGCGCTGCGCGAGATCGGAGCTGAGCTTGGCCGCTGACGACGGAAACACGGCGCGACGCATGGCCACGGTGCTGCGCGAGACGAAGGAGACGCGCGTCGAGGTCGAGCTAGACCTCGACGGCGCCGGCAACGCGTCGGCGAAGACGGGCATCGGCATGCTCGACCACCTGGTCGAGCAGATCGGCAAGCACGGGCTGTTCGACCTGCGCGTGACCGCGACCGGCGACCTCCACGTCGACGAGCACCACACGGTCGAGGACGTCGGCATCGCGCTCGGGCAGGCGATCGACCGCGCGCTGGGCGACCGGCGCGGCATCGTGCGCATGGCCGATGCACTGGTGCCGCTCGACGAGGCGCTGGCGTCGGTGGCGGTCGACATCAGCGGGCGGCCGTTCTGCTCGGTTGACGTAACGTGGACGCTGGAGCGCGTCGGCGAGCTGCCAGCATCGCTCGTCGAGCACCTGCTCGGCTCCATCGCCGCCGAGGCGAAGCTGACGTTGCACGCGCGCGTGCTGAAGGGCGAGAACGACCACCACCGCGCCGAGGCGATGTGCAAGGCGCTCGGCCGCGCGCTCTCGGCGGCAACGCGCATCGAGCCGCGCCTGCAAGGCCGGGTGCCGAGCACCAAGGGGACTATCGGCTAGGTCCTTCAGTCGCCTCCACAGGCCACAGCTCGCTGCCGCATCACCGGGTGTCTCGGCGCTCAATTGGGCGGATACCTTGATTGACGCGCGTTCGTGTGCCTGCTCCAATAACGCCATCTTCGCCCTCCCGCATCGTCAGGAGCGCCGACATGCAAGGTTCTCCCCCGCCCACCGGCGAGCGTGCTCCGGACACCGTTCACTTCGACTCGCTGATGCCGACCGCAATGGCGGCGAAGGCCGAGGACGTGGGCGTCGCGAAGGCGCGGCTGCCGCTGATCGAGACGCTGGCCCTGGCATTCCTTGCGGGCGCGTTCATCGCGCTGGGCGCTGACTTCTTCACGGTGGTGACCACCGACCCCGGGCTTGGTTACGGCGCATCGCGATTCGTCGGGGGTATCGCCTTCAGCCTCGGACTGGTCCTGGTGATCATCGGCGGCGCGGAGTTGTTCACCGGGAACAACCTCATCGTGATGGCGTGGGCGAGTGGCAAGGTCAGCGCGCCGATGTTGCTGCGGAACTGGGCGCTGGTCTTCGTCGGAAACTTTGGCGGCGCGCTGGCGACGGCGGCGCTGGTATACGTCAGCCGCCAGTGGGCGTTCGACAGCAACCAGGTTGGAGAGAATGCGCTGCTCATCGCGAACCGCAAGGTAAACCTGGGATTCACCGAGGCGATCGCGCTTGGCATGCTGTGCAACAGCCTGGTGTGTCTCGCGGTGTGGCTGAGCTATAGCGCGAGAACCACTATCGACAAGGCTGTAGCGATCGTGTTCCCGATCACGGCGTTCGTCGCGAGCGGGTTCGAACATAGCATCGCCAACATGTACTTCATCCCCCTGGGCCTGCTCGTGAAGCGCGAGGATGCCGTCACGGCGCTGGCGCCCTCGGCCGATCTCTCCCACCTGACGTGGGGCGACTTCTTCCTGCGCAACCTGCTGCCAGTCACGATCGGCAACGTCATCGGCGGGGCGGTCATGGTTGGGATCGTCTACTGGTTCGTGTACAGGCGCGGGCGCGCAGCGGCGAACGCGTGACGGCCCGCCTGCGCGCCCCAACTTCCGCGGCCGCATCCCGAGCACCAGGGGGACGGTCGGCTAGCGGCGCCGTGCGTCGGGGACGGCGGCGACGTTCAGGTCGGTCACGTACGCCTTCGTGATGCGGCCACTGTACCGTTCGTCGATCAGTGCGCGGACGCACGGCAGCAGGGCGCCGCGATGAGCGTCATCGAGCGCAAGGTGGCTGGAGTACGTGCCGAGTTCGTCCAGGTACGCTTGCGCGGTGAACTGACGGAGCCAGACGTACCGGCGCGAGCGCACAGGCTCGAAGAGGCCCGATGCGTCGACCTCGGGCGCGCCGACTGGCAGATCCTCTGCGTGCGTCAAGCGCAAGCCCGGCGGCGTGCCTGGCATGTGGCGCTCGTAGCACTCCTGCACGTCGACGAAGAACTGGCTCGTGCCGCCTTCGACGTGGCCGCCGCTGAGAATCGCGACCGAGCCGCCGGGCCGCAGGGCGGAGGCGATCTTCGGGAGCGCCGATGCCGCATCGAGCCAGTGAAACGACGACGCGGCGAACACGAGGTCGAACCGCTCCGAGGGCAGCGGCCAGTCCTCGAAGGCTCCGGCGTGGACGTCGACGTTCGGGTACGCCGCCAGATTGCGGCGGGCGACGGCCGCCAGGTTCGCGCCGAGCTCCACGGCAGTAATGCGGTATCCCCGCCGTGCCATCGGCAGGGTCGCCTGGCCGGTGCCGCAGCCAATTTCGAGCACACGGGCGCCATCGGACAAGTCGGCCAATCGGGCGAGGTCGTCGAACACCTCGTCGGGATAGGTGGGTCGCGCGCGGTCGTACAGCTCGGCGACCGTATCGAACAGGACGCGATCTTCTCGTGGCATGGCGCGCTACCGGGAACTGATTGTCAGTGCGGCTTCAGGACGCGTCCGCATCCTCCAACTCGAAGCGGTAATCCTCGATCACGGGATTCGCGAGCAGTTTGCGGCACATCTCGTTGACCTGCGCCCGCGCGTCGTCGGCGTTAGCGCGCGTCGAGCCGGATCTCCATGTACTTGCCGGAGCGCACCGAATCGACGCTCGTGAAACCGAGCGAGTGCAGGCCGCCCCGGATCGTGAGGCCCGGCGGGTCGTTGACGGTCGGCTTCAGCGTGACGTAGACGCGGGCGAGGAACATCCTCGGCAGCATATCGGCCCTTCGGCCACGGTCAAGCGCGCGCCGGGCGCGATGCAATCCATCGTCGCCGCCGCGCGTCGTACGACGTTGTGATAGTATTGGCTTTCCAAATCGCGCAGGATGCGCCGCAGGCACGTCGGAGGGTCGTATGAGCTGGACTACGATGCGAGACATCATCGAGCACGGCGAGGAGGGGCACGGGATGCCGCTCATCGGCGCGCTGATCGGCGCCGCGGGAGCGATCCTGCTGGCGATCGGCGCGGCGAACGACACTGGCGTGCTCGCGATCGCCGGCGGCATCATCCTGGCGGTCGGGCTGGTCGCGATGCTCGTGATCCAGCACATGGCCGTCGAGTACGGGATGATGGACCGCCTCGACAAACTCGAGAAGAAGTAGCCGTTCGGCCGAGTTACCGCACTTCCAGCCCCGTGAGCAGCCGGAACGCCTCCCGGTAGCGCTCGGACGTGCCGCGCACGACGTCGTCGGGCAGCGCCGGCGCCGGCGGCTCGCGGTTCCAGCCTGACTTCGAGCAGCCAGTCGCGCACGTACTGCTTGTCGAAGCTCGCCTGCGGCCGACCGGGCTCGTAGTCGGCCACGGCCCAGAAGCG
Source organism: uncultured Chloroflexia bacterium (assembly GCA_963840385.1). Taxonomy (GTDB): domain Bacteria; phylum Chloroflexota; class Dehalococcoidia; order DSTF01; family JACRBR01; genus CAYJMJ01. The sequence continues at coordinate 80,843 of CAWIYS010000011.1, forward strand.
GCTCGAGTCCGGCGTCAGGATCTCATCGATGACGATGAGTTCGTCGCCGAGCCAGCCGAACTCGAACTTCGTGTCGGCGATGATGATGCCCCGCTCGCGGGCGTACTCGGCCGCGAAGTTGTACAGCGCGAGGCTGCGCACGCGCAGCACCTGCGCCGCCTCCGGCCCGACCTCCTGCATGAGGTCGGAGAACGTCATCGCCTCGTCGTGGCCCTCTTCGGCCTTCGTCGTGGGCGTGAACATCGGTTCCGCGAGGCGGTCGCTCTCGCGCAGGTCCTTCGGCATGCGGATGCCGTTGACCGTGCCGTACTTCTCGAACTCCGCCCACGCCGACCCCGACACGTACCCCCGTACGATGCACTCGACGTCGATGCGCCGCGCCTTGCGCGCGATCGTCGACCGGCCGATGAGGTCGCGCGGCAGCTCGAACGGCAGCTCGTCGGCGGCGGTGCCGTCGGCGAGGCGGATGAAGTGGTTGGGGACGACCTGCGCGCTGCGCTCGAACCACCACGCCGACATCTGGCTCAGCACCTTGCCCTTGTCGGGGATGGCCGTCGGCAGGATGGCGTCGAACGCGGAGATGCGGTCGGTGGCGACGATCAGCAGCCGGTCGCCGAGGTCGTAGGTGTCGCGCACCTTGCCGCGATAGGTGCGATTGGGCAGCGGGGAATCCATCAGTACCGTCATCGGCGGCGTGCCTCGCTTTCGCGCTCAAAGACAGACGTGGAGTCGCCTCGATTATCGCGACTTTGGGAGCCGGTGTCCAGCCGGACCGGGCGACTCCCCGTGCTACGATCCCCTCATGGCACAGCCCCGCGTGTATTCGACGCCGGCCATCGTCCTGCGGCAGCGCAAGCTGGGCGATGCGGACAAGATCCTCACGCTCTACACGGCGCGCTTCGGCAAGCTCGACGCCGTCGCCAAGGGCGTGCGGCGCGCGCGGAGCCGCATGGCCGGCCACGTCGAGCCGCTGACGCAGGCGACGGTCCAGCTCGCGAAGGGCAAGAATCTCGACATCGTCACGCAGGTCGAGACCATTGAGTCGTTCCAGGCGATCCGAGACGACCTCGACCGCCTGAGCCGCGGCCTGTACGCGGCCGAATTGCTCGACAAGTTCACCGAGCCGCGCGAGGAGCATTTCGACCTCTACCGCCTCCTGCTCGAGACGCTGCGGCGTATCGCGACGCGGCCGGACTTCGATACGCCGGTGCGGTTCTACGAGATGGGCCTGCTCGACACGCTCGGCTACCGGCCGGAGCTGGAGGTCTGCGTGAAATGCCGCCGCCCGCTGGCCGCCGTGACGAACTCGTGGTCGGCGGCATTGGGCGGCATCGTCTGTCCGTCGTGCCGGAACGAGGAGCTGGTCGCGCGGCCGCTCTCGCCGAACGGGGTGAAGCTGCTACGGCTGCTGCTGCACGGCCGGTTCAGCGACGTCGCGCGCGTGAACGTCGCGCCCGAGCTGGCCGCCGAGCTCGAGCGGGCGATGCTCGAATACGTGCGCTGGGTGCTCGAGCGCGACGTGCGCTCGGCGGCGTTCATCGATACGGTGCGGCGCCGCCGGCCCGCTCGCCGGCCCGTGGCCGCGCGCGGCGAAGGCCGAGGGTGACCGGCACGCCGAAGTCGCAGGATCATCGTCGGTGAAGCCGCTACACTGCCCGCGCCTGACTGACGCGCGAGACCGGGAGTGATCGATGCCCCTGTACGAGTACTACTGCAAGTCCTGCGACGGTGTGTTCGAGACGATCCGCCAGATCGCCCAGGCATCGAGCCCGGCGCCGTGCCCCGTGTGCTCGAAGAAGGCGCAGCGCATCCCGCCGACCTCGTTCAACGCGTTCACGATGCGCGACGGCTATCCGCGCCGCATCCCCGACAGAGGCACGTACTGGCACCTCGGCAAGGAGGTGAAGAGCCCGGTCACCGGCTCGGTCCGCATGAACGAGCATCCGGAGCTCAACAAGCCGAAGCCGCCGCGCAAGAAGTCGAAGGGCGAACTGGCCGAGCTGCGCGACCGCAAGCAGGCGGCCGCGAAAGAGGCGAAGCGCCTGCGCGACTCCGGCGTCCCCGAAATCCAGGATCGCGGCATCGCCAACTGGTCGGCCAACGACGATTAGCGCGCCGCGCCAGCGTCACGCTGATGCGCAGTTCGCGGCGAGGCTGCCGATCGCGGTAATCCGCCGGCCCATCGTCATCGGATCGACGAATCCGTTCGTCGCGTAGCCCACGCTGATACCGGTCTCCGGATCGCCCCACGCGATCTGGCCGCCAGCTCCGCCGTGCCCGAATGCGCGAGCCGAGCACGTTCGCCCGAAACCTCGATAGACGGCGTTTCCGTCGCCGCCGGCGACGACGACGCCCAGCGCCCGGTTCGTGTTCACGTTGAGCGATGGGTCGAGGTACTTCATCGTCAGGTCGATGTGGTGCGGTCGCGACCGCACCTTCGTTCCGAATTCGATGGTCTCTTGCTTCATGATGCGCGTGCCGCTCGCCGTCTCTCCGCCGTTGATCAGCGGCTGGTAGAACAGCGCCATCGTCCCGGCGCTTGCCACGCCGCCGCCGCCGGGCACGCCCGCCGCTCGCGGCCCCGGCTCGTTGAAGCGCAGGATCGCCTCCGGCGTCACCTCGCCCCAGCCGCCGGGCGGCTCGACGGGCTCGCTCACGTAGCGCACGTCCGCCACGCGATGCTGCTCCTCGAGCGGAGCGCCGAGGTACAACTCGTCGAGCCCCATCGGCCCGGTGAGCCGCTCGCGGATGAACCGCTTCCACGGCAAACCTCCGCGCCGCTCGATGATCTCCGACAGCACCCAGTGCATCGACGTCGCGTGGTACTCGTACTGGCTGCCGACGGGCCAGTTCAGCCGCCACTGAGAGAATGCCTCGAGCAGCGCCGCGCGGTCGGTCCACTTCTCCGCAGCGAACGGCGCCAGCGGGAAGCCGCCGGCGTGCAGCATCATCGTCTCAACGTCGATGGCGTCTTTGCCGTTGGTACCGAACTCCGGAATGATTGCCGACGCCTTCTCGTCGAGACGCAGGCTGCCGTCCTCGAACAGCAGCCAGACGGCGGCTGAGACGATGGCCTTCGTCGATGAGAAGAAGTGGTACAGCGTCTCGTTCGTTGCGGGCTTCTCGACGCCGCCCTGCACCGCCGATCCGTACGTCCTCATCCCGGCGAGCTTGCCGTGCCGGGCAATCGCCACCTGCGCGCTCGGCAGCGTGCCGTCGTCGACGTCGCGCCTGGCACGCGCGAAAACGGCCTCCAGCTTCTCAGCTCTCGATTCCGAGGTCCTCGGGCTTTGCTGCGATGTGGCTCGCGGCGATCATGATGTCCTCCCGGTGAAGGTCGACGGGTTGCCGGCTCTCCTAATCGACGACGCAATCCTCCGGCGACAGGTCCGGCCGCAGCGCGCTGAAGATGGGGAACCGCAGATGCCCCTCGCGCGTCCATTCGCTGAACCGGATGTGGCATACGACCTCGAGGCCGCGTCCAGTAGATGAGCCGCGGGATCTGCGGCGTGTCGAAGAACGGCGGCTCGTCGACGTGCAGCGGCTCGAGGTGCGCGACCAGCTCCCGCGCCTCGGCGTCGCGCAGGCCGCCGCTGACGGCGCCGACGAACTCGAAGCGGCCGTCGGCGTAGCCGCCGAGCAGCAACTGGCTGAACGGCTCGCCCTTCCGCCGCGCGCCGCCGATCGTGTAACCGCCGACGACGAAGTCGCCGCTCTGCAGCGCCCGCACGTCGAGCCAGCTCCGCGAACGCAGCCCGGGCACGTACGGCGATTGCTTCTGCTTCGCGACCACGCCCTCCATCCGCCGCTCGAGCATGGCGTCGAAGAACGCCACGCCCTCGTCGTCGACGAAGTCGACCGCCGCGAACTCCGGGCCCGGCGCGATGATGTCGTGGAGCCGGCTCTTCCGATACCAGAGCGGCTCGTCGATGAGCGATCGCCCGTCGAGCCAGAGGAGGTCGAACGCCTGGAACGCGATCTGGCCGGCCACGCGCTTGATCTTCAGTTGCAGCGGGCGGACCGGGCTCGCCGTCCGATGGCGCCTCGACGTCGTCGGCCATCAGGTGCAGGCGCGGCCGCAGCAGGTCGAACGACGGGCGGCCCTCGCCGTCGATGCCGATGATCTCGCCGTCGACGATCGCCTCGCGCGCCTTCACGCGGTCGGGGATGCACGAGCAGTTCGGGCAGGTACGGCGCGAGGTCGCGGCCGTTGCTCGCGCGCAGCCGCAGCGCGTCCTCGCGAATGTGCGCCATCGCGCGCACGCCGCCCCACTTCGCCTCGAAGACGTAGTCCGGCGAGTCGAACGACTCGCGCGCCTCCGTGGCCAGCATCGGGCGGATGGCGTCGGGCATGCGGCCGCGTCCCGCCGCGCGCGCGGGGCGCTGCTCGTCGGCGGTCACGGCGGCGTCGTCGGTCGGCGTCGATTTCATGCGTTGTGGTGGCGATGCGCTCGTCCGTGCGGCTGCACCGTGCCGGCCTCCCTGCTCGGCGACGGCCGCGCGCCGTCCGGCTGGCGGCCGCGACCGCCTCGATACTAACACGGCGCGCCGATTCGACGTCGGGCGGCCCGCCGTGCACAATGCATGCCATCGGCGGCGAGTGTGAGGAGCGCGGCATGAAGATCGGCGTGAAGCTCAGCCCGGCGAACGAGCCCGGCCTGAAGCGGGCGGCTGAGGAGGCCGAGCGCCTCGGGCTTCGATTCCGTCTGGCTGAGCGAGCGCGTCGTGACGCCGCTCGACCGCCCACACCCGTACGAGCCGAGCGTCGACCCGTGGATCGGTCTCGCGTTCGTCGCCGCCGTTACGGAGCACGTCGCGCATCGGCACGAGCGTGAGCCAGATCGCCCTGCGGCCGCCGGTGCTGATGGCGCGCGAGCTGGCGACGCTCGACCGCCTCTCGGCCGGACGGCTGATCGTCGGCGCCGGCGCCGGGCTGGGTGCCCGAGGAGTTCGTCGCGACCGGCGTGCCGTTCGCCGACCGCGGCGGCCGCCTGAACGAAGTCATCCGCGTGCTGCGCCACCTCTGGACCGAGCCGGAGAAGGGGTGGCACGGCAAGTACTACACGATTCCGGCGTGCGGCATCGTGCGCCCGTCGACGCCCGGCGGGCCGCCGATCTGGGCCGGCGGCTTCCTCGAGCCCGGGCTGCGCCGCGCCGCGCGGCTGGCCGATGGCTTTCTCGCCGTTGGAGCGCCTCCCGACGACCTGGCGAGGGTGCACGCCCGCCTCGACGAGCTGCGGGCGAAGTACGGCCGCATGTCGCCATTCCCGTTCTACGCGCAGGCGTCGCCGCCCGACAGCATCGATGCGGCGAAGGAGATGGTGCGCGTCCACGCCTCAGCCGGCGTCGACGGGCTCATCCTGACGTACGAGGGCGTTGTGCCCGACGCATTCCTGCGCGTGGCGGACGTCGCGCGTGCGCTGATCGAGACAGGCGCCGCCTCGTGAGCGGCGACGCTCAGGTCCACGTCGTCGGCGATGGCCTCCTGCCTCACGTCGGCCTGCTCCCGGACGGCGCGCTCGGCATCGACGCTGGCATCACGCTGACGAAGGCGCGCGCGGGACCAGCTCGGGCGTCGTTCTCGAAGCACGAGAAACGCTCCGGGCGTTCGACGGCGACGGTTCGTGGCTCTCGCCGAAGTCGGGAACAACGGTCGGCGTCACAGGCGCCCGTGCGAGCCTGCTCGGCGACGCTGCCGGCGTGCCCGCGCAGGAGATCGAGGCAGGCGCCCGCGGCGCGTGCGCGCTCCTCGAGTGCGACGGCCGCCTCGGCGACGGCGAGTTCCTGCTCGCGCTGCTCGGCACCGGCACCGCGTTCGCTGCGGTGCGAGGCGCAACGGTGCAGCACCTCGGCGGCACGCCGCTGGGCGGCGGCTCGTTCGCCGGCATCGCGCGCCGCGTCGAGCCATCGCTGACCTACGAGGCACTCGTCGCCGGGGCAGAGCGCGGCGACCGCCGCCGCGTCGACGTGATGATCTCCGACGTCTATCCCGACGGCATCGGTCGCGTCGAGTCCGAACCTGACGGCCGCGCATCTCGCGCGCGCCGGCGCCGGTTCGCTCGATGACTTCCTCGCCGGTCTGCTCAACCTGCACGGCGAAAACATCGCCCAGATCGCGGCGGGTCGGGCGCAGGCCGTGCGCATGTCGCGCATCGTTCTCGCGGGAGGCTTCGTGCACGGCAACCCGTCGCTCGTCGCGTCGATCACGTCGATGGCCGGACTGTTCGGCATGTCGGTCGAGACGGCGCCGTGGCCGGGATACGCCGGCGCGCTCGGCGCGGCGCTGCTGGCCGCGGGCATGGAAACGGAGGCGAAATCATGAGAATCGGCGTCGTGTTCCCGCAGAGCGAGATCGGCAACGACCCGCTCGTCATCCGCGACTACGCGCAGGCGGCCGAGCAGCTCGGCTACCACCACGTGCTCGTCTTCGACCACGTGCTGGGCGCGCACCCGGACCGCTTCGAGGGCCGCTTCCGGCCGCCGTACACGCACCAGACGCCGTTCCACGAGCCGTTCGTGCTCTTCGGCTATCTGGCCGCGGTCACGACGTCGCTCGAGCTGACGACGGGCATCGTCATCCTGCCGCAGCGCCAGACCGCGCTCGTCGCCAAGCAGGCGGCGGCGGTCGACGTGCTGTCGCGGGGACGGATGCGGCTCGGCGTCGGCATCGGCTGGAACTTCGTGGAGTACGAGGCGCTGGGCGAGAACTTCCGCAACCGCGGCCGCCGCATCGAGGAGCAGATCGCGCTGATGCGCGAGCTGTGGACGAAGGAGCTCGTCGACTTCGACGGCGCGCACCACCGCGTGCACCAGGCCGGCATCAACCCGCTGCCGGTGCAGCGACCGATCCCGGTGTGGATGGGTGGCGGCGTCGAGACGGTGCTCCGCCGCGCCGCCCGCATCGCCGACGGCTGGTTCCCGCAGTTCCGGCCCGGCCCGCGAGCGACGCGAGACCGTCGAGCAGCTGCGCGGCTACCTGCGCGAAGCCGGCCGCCGGCCCGAGGACTTCGGCATCGAGGGCCGGATCAGCCTCTTGAACACGCCCGAAGACGCGCTGGCAGCGCCGCGCTCGATGGCTGGCGCGACCTCGGCGCGACGCACGTCTCGTTCAACACGATGAACGCGCAACTGGCGTCGCCCGCTGCGCACATCGAGGCCATCCGCCGCTTCATGGACGCGGCTCGCGCGTATCGCTAAGGTGGATCGAACACCGACCGAGCGTTGAACAGCGAACGGAGGCGTAACCGATGGCCGACTTCCTCGCCAAGACCGACCCCGATACCTACTCCATCGACGACCTGAAGCGCGATGGCACGACCGAGTGGGACGGCGTCCGGAACCCGACCGCCGTGAACGCCATCAAGTCCATGAAGCCGGGCGACCGCGTCTTCATCTACCACTCGCAGGGCGAAACGGCCGTCGTCGGCGTCGCCGAGGTCGTCTCGGAGCCGCGGCCTGACCCGAACGAGCCGAGGAGCTGGGTCGCCGACTTCAAGTACGTCGCTCACGCGAAGAAGCGGGTGACGCTGCGCGAGATCAAGGAGTCGCACCAGTTCGACGACTGGCTGCTCGTCCGCCAGGGCCGCCTCAGCACTATGCCCGCGCCCAAAGAGTTCGCGCGCTGGCTCAAGAAACAGGGCGCGATCTAGAGGTCGGAGGTCGGATGGGCCTGTAGCGCGGGCTTTCCAGCCCGTGCGGATCCGTGCCGGCGCGGGCGCCGGATCGCGCAACCCATCCTCAGAACCCACACTCGGATCCCGGGAGCTTCAGCTCCGCCGAATCTCCGGCTGAAGACCGACGCAACGGATCCCACGCCATCGCCAGCTTGAGCTCGCCGTCCCGCGCTGGTGAGGGGTCGGGGGTGAGGTAACGGAAACGACCCGCCATGCGGCGGGTCGCCTGCTCCCCGTTCCGACGACCCGCTACGCCACGCGGCGATGGTCGTGGACCGAGCCGATGGCCTCGAGCGCCCGATTGCGCATCTTCATCGCGTCCGCGCGCGTGTGGAGCGCCTCGCTCAGCGACACCAGCGGCAGCGCGAACAACACCAGCGACCACGTGCCGATGTGCGTCAGCAGCAGCGCGACGCCGATCGCCACCGCACCGAGCGCCGCGTATTGCGGCACGAGCCAGAGGAAGTTGCCGCGCCATACGCCCGGCAGCGGCTGGTGCTGGTCGAGCGAGATCGCGCCCGCGACAAACACGGAGTTGACCGCCATGTTGGCGAGCCCCGCGACGATTGCCGGCGCCGCCACGTCAGACAGGCTCGTCGCGTTGACATTGCCATCGAGCCCGCGAAACGCCGCGACGTACACCGCGCCGGCGATCGTCAGCGCGCCGAAGTTGAACGCGTCCTTGTACGGCAGCGAGTCGGCATCGCACGTGTCCGGCGACGATGATCGGCAGCGCCGTCGCCGCGACGCCCCACATGCCGAAGATCGCGCCGGCCGCCATCAGCACGGCGCCGCTCACCGACACGTGGCTGTCGACGAACAACTCGACTGCGAACAGTTCGGCGCCGCACGCCGCGATGACGAGCGCGATGAGCATCAGCGCGTCGTGCGAGGTGGCGTCGGTGACGCCCCACGCGGTCAGCGCTACGCCTGCGATCGCCGTCGCGATGACGTATGCGACCAGCAGGCCGGGCCGCCGTGGGCCGTCGCTCACGACGGCATCCTTCGAGGCGGGATCGCGTTCGGCAACGTGCGGCGTGTCATTCTGGTACAACGCCCCACCTGATGCTTCCCCACTTGATGGAGCCCCAGCGGATGCTTCCCCACTTGATGGAACCCCACTTGATGCTGCCCCACTTGATCGAGCCCCACTTGATGCTCTCAGGGTCCGCGACGCCCGTCGCTTGAAGCAGGAGCAGGTTCGGCGTGACAGCCGGGCTGGCGTCGCCGATTGTCGCGAAGCCGCCGAAGTATCGGCCTGGACGACATGTGCCGAAGCGTCCGCCGGCAGACTGGCCGCGCCCTCGACGAGCGCCTTCTTCACCTGCCCCGGCGTCCAGTCGGGATGCTCGTGGATGACGAGCGCGGCGGCGCCGCTCGCGACGGCCGCCGCCATCGACGTGCCGCTGAGCTGCATGTAGTAGCGGCCGACGATGCTCTCGGGCATCTCCTGCGCGAGCACGCTGCGCGGGCTCAGCACCGAGACGAGGTGGCGCCCCGGCGCGTACACGTCCGGCTTCGCGAAGCCGTCCTGCGTCGTGCCGCGGCTCGACCACGACGGCACCGCATCGTCCGCCAGGCCCTCTGTACCGGCGTCGTCGACGGCGCCGACGGTGAGCACGAAGGGGTCGTTGCCGGGCGCGTAGGACACGGCGTCGGCGACCGAGCCGGTGTTGCCGGCCGCCGCGACGACGAGGATGCCGCGGAACGTCAGGAACTCCACGGCCGCGTCGAGCGGGTCGGTCGTGTAGCTCTGCGGCACGTCGACCCGCAGCGAGAGGTTGACGACACGGATGTTGAACCGCCGCTGGTTCTCCAGTACGAGCTGCAGGCCCGAGATCACGTCGCTGATCGTTGCCGCGCCGGCGTCGTCGCCGACGCGCACGTTGATGAGGTTCGCACCCGGCGCGACGCCCTCGTACCGGCCGTCGGAGCGCGTGCCGTCGCCGGCGATCAGGCCGGCGACGTGGCTGCCGTGGCCGTAGCCGTCGCCACGTTCGGCGTCGCGAGGCAGCGTCGCGACGACGCGCCCGTCGCCGAAGTCGCGGCTGTTGACGATGCCAGTGTCGACCACCGCCACGCCGACGCCCTGACCCTGGTCGCCGTCGTCCCACAGGTGGTCAGCGCCGATCTCCTCCGGGTAGACGCTGCGTGGCTGCGCGTCAGTGGAGCGGTCGCGTGCGCCGTCGCCGTGGTCGTCGGTCGACGAGACGCCGGCATCGAGGCTCAGCCAGCGCACGCCGTCCGCGCGCGCCAGCTCGTCGACGCGGTCGGCCGGCATGTCGGCTGCCACCGCATCGATGATGCCGAGGTCGGCCCGAACGCGGCCACCGGCAGCGTTCACCAGAGCGCCGACGTCGGACGAGGCGTCGCCGCGGACGATGACCGGCACCGAGCTCGCCCGGATGAGCGGCCGCGTACGCCGACACGGCGTTATCGGCGTGAACGTCGGGCGCGCTCCATGCGTTCGCCTCTGAACCGATGAGGGCGAACGCCGAGATAGCCAGAACGATGAGGATCTTGCGGATCGCTGAACCCGGCATACCACCTCCGTCGGGGAGGGAAGCTCCCCGGCCTGCGGTTGCGCGTCGAGGCGCGCGGTCGCAGAAAAAGAAGAATCCGGCAGCCCGGCTGTCGTGCCCCGCCGCGGCGAGGTGTAGACCCGTGGCTTTGCGTCCCCGCCTTTCGACGGGTTTGCCTTTTTCGGAGGTGTTCCTATTCAGTTCCAGAAGCCCGGCGAGGGTCTTCCAAGGAGAGCATCGGACGGGACAGGGCCGACCTGATGCGGGCGAGGCCAGCTGTGACGCCGCTGAGACAGTCGGAACGGAAGAACGGGCGGCTAGCTGGCGGCGCGGCCGGTACCCGACGCGCCGACCGGGATGCCCGCCATCACCAGGTGCGCGATATCGTTGACGGCCGTGATCCGCGGTCGCTTCATCCGGCTGTTCAGCCTGGTGATCGACGTGTGGTCGAGCTTGAACGTCTGGAAGCCGGTGAACTCGATGCCGAGGAAGTGATGGAGCAGCGCGTTGATCGTCTCCTCGTGGCAGACGACCACCACGTTGAGGTCGCGGGATTCGCTGTAGCGCTCCCACACCTTCTCAATGAACGCCTCGGTCACGCGCTCGAAGAACGCCGCGGCGCTCTCGCCGCCGGCCAGCTCGTACGTCTGCAGCGGATACGCCTTTTCGAACCACTCCGGGTACGCCTCGCGCGCCTTCGACACCGGCACGTCGTGGAAGCCGCCAGCGCGGAAGGAGCCGAGCCCCGGCTCCTCGATGGCCGTTATGCCGGCGACCTTCGCGACGGCCTCCGCGGTCTGCGCAGTGCGCAGGTACGGCGTCGTCATCAGGTGGTCGATGCGGACGTCACGGAATCGCTCCGCCATCGCGGCGGCCTGCCTCAGGCCGAGCTCGCGACAGCGGGAAATCGTTCTGAAACGTGTCGGGCGGGATGTCGGACTCGCCGTGGCGGACGAGGAAGAGGTCCATGCTTGACTCCGGAATCGAGCGACGGAAGGAAACTTCCTCAGGGTACCGCGCCCGTCGCCGGCTTGCGACGGCGGCCGGGCGATGGCTGGCGCACGCGCCAGCGCCACCGCGTCTCGGCCACCAGCGGCCGCCCCGGCTCGACCACCGCCACGCCGACGCCATCGATCCCCTGCGCCACGAGGTTGAACGCGTCCGGCGCGCACGTCTGCGGCTCGAGGCAGACGTCCTCCGGCGGCGTGTAGACGACCGCGTGGCCGACGTTCGGCGACTGTTCCATCGTCAACTCGATGTCGCCCCAGGCAATATGGAGCGGCCCGGCGGGCGTGCGGTAGCAGGCGTCGATGCGCCGATCACCGAGCGGCTGGCCGCGCCGCAGGTCGTGCTCGCGCAGCGCTGGCTTGAGCCAGCCGGTCGGGATCATGTCGACCGTCTCGTAGAACTGCGCAGCATCGACGAGGAGCCGCACGTCGTGCCCGGGACGCACGTCGCGACGGAATGCGCGCGTGCCAGCCGGCGCCCGCCGGGAACGATGCGCCCGTGGCGTGGATCTCGATGCGCTGGTCGATATCGTCGTCGTGCAGCTCGAACAACTGCACCGCGCGGCCGCCGAACGGCCATCGCTCGTCGAACGTCAATGGAAATGCGGCAGGCGCGGCGCGACACTGCTTCGACGGTCCACGGCGCGGTCGAACGTGACTGCCGTGGATGGCGTGCGGCCGAGGTTCGGCTCGAGCTCGTACAGCCGTCCCCGCCACGTGAAGCGCGCGCCGTCGACGCGCCCCGGCCACGGCGCCATCGGGTACGACGACCAGGCAAGCGGGTCGCGCAACGCGTCGGCCGGCTCGTCCGGCGCGTGCAGCAGTTGCAGCCAGCCGTCGCCGTCGAGGATCTCGAGTTGCAGCAGCCGGCCGCCCGCGTCCGGGGCGATGACCGCGCGCGTGCGTCCTTGTTCCAGTTGGATGAGGTTCATGGGAACGAATCGTTGGCTGCCGGACTAGGATTCGAACCTAGATTCACGGCTTCAAAGGCCGCTGTCCTACCATTGAACGATCCGGCATCGCCGTCCCATAGTATCGGCTCGACGACAGCGGTGGTACGGCGGCAGGCGGGCGCACGCACGCTGCGAAAACAGCAGATCGCCTCGCGTGAAATGCGCGGGTCGATGGCACATACTGCCTCTCGCGGCGTGACCGCCCGCCCGGTCCTGCCGCGCCAGAATCAACGCACAGGAGGCCACATGGTAGTCACATCCTCCTCCTCGAACATCGCCGAGATGCCGGCCGAGTTGGCCGCGTTCGTCGAAACGGAGCGACGCCGAGCGGACGTCGCCGGCGCGGGCATCGTCGCGTTCGATCGCGAGGGGCCGCGGTTCCAGGGCTACTTCGGCCACGCGAACATCGCTCGGGGTGAGCGTGTCAACGCCGGCTCGCTATTCCGTGCCGCCTCGATTTCCAAGCTGTTCACGACGACGCTCGTCATGCAGGAGATCGACGCCGGCCGCATCGGCCTCGACGATCCGGTGAACCAGCACCTCGACGCGCGCACGCGCGTGCTCGACGCGAAGGGTCTGCCCGCCCGCGACGTCACGATCCGCCACCTGCTCACGCACACGTCCGGCCTGCCGGTCTCGTGGCGGGGCCTCGAGTATGGCAATCCAGTGTTCCAGCGCGTGTGTAACGGCATGCATTTGCCACGCACGCTCGAGGACGTGGTGACCGGCATGCGCACGATCCGTGCGCCAGGCGAACGCATCGTCTACTCGAACGGCGCGTTCTCGCTGCTGGGGTACCTCGTCGGGCGGCTGAACGGCCGGCCGTTCGAGGAGCTTGGTCAAGGAGCGCGTGCTCGATCCGCTTGAGATGCGCGATTCCGGGTTCGTCGTCGAGCCGCGGATGCCGCGACTGGCGACACCGTACGGTGGGGCGATCATCGGCGGCGCGGGGCGCAAGCCCGCACCGTTCATCAAGATACTCGCGGGGCCCGCGGGGGCGTTGGTGACAACGGCGCCGGAGCTGGCGCGCTTCGGGCGCATGGTGCTGCTCGGCGGCGAGCTGGATGGCCAGCGCGTGTTCCCGCGGGCGTTGCTCGACCAGACATTGGACGTTCATGCTCGCAACCACCCTGAACTCGATACCGGGCTGGGGACTCGGTTTCCAGCCGCATTCGTTCCGCAAGCGCCGTGCGAGCGGCCACGATGGCGGCCTTGCGGGCGTGGCCACGTGCCTGCAGGTGCTGCCCGACGACGGCGTCGGCGTCGTGGTGCTGACGAACGGCGGCGACGCGTCGTACGTCCATCGCGTCGCCGAGCGCGTGCTGGAGACGATGCTGGGCCTGGAGCCGGAAGCCGTGCCGGGGTCGCCGGCCGGTGTGCCGGACGCGCTGGCGACGCAGTGGCGAGGATTCACCGATCGCGTCGTCGGCCGCTACCGACTCATCGACATGATGCCGCCGGGCGTCGTGACGTTCGCGGCGAACCGCATGGCCAAGCCGCGCGTCACCCACGTGAGCGACGGCGTGCTCGCTTTCGAGGGCATCGACCGCGAGCCGGCGTTCCTGTATCCGGATGGCGACGTCGGCCATTACCGGCTGGCTCACCCGATGGCCAACGGTGCGCGCGCCATCATCGATGAGCGGCGTGACGGCGCCCACCTGTGGGCCTCGATCCTGCACTTGCGGCGCGTGCACTAGCGCCTCGGCGGCCTCCGCACGGGCCGTTGCCCGAAGGCATGTGGCGATCCATAGTGTTTGGGCCCGCTTCCCCGCTAGCGGGCCACGCTTTCTCACGCGGGCGCCATTCCGGTGTCGGCGCATCGCAATCAGGGAGGATCACATGCCAGTATTCGCATTGACCGTCCAGACCGTCTTCGGCGAGGGATGCATCGTCGAGTTGGGCCAGCGGGCCAAGGCCGCCGGCTACAAGCACGGCTTCGTCGTCACCGACCCGGGCATCAGGGCGGCCGGCATCCTCGACTCCGTCCTCGCCTCGCTCGACGAGGCCGAGGTGCCGTACACGGTGTACGAGAACGTCACGCCGAACCCGACGATCCCGGAGGTCGACCAGGGCGTGGCGGTGATCAAGGAGGTCGGCGGCGACTTCGTCGTGGCGGTCGGCGGCGGCAGCGCGATCGATGCCGCGAAGGGCGTCGCGGTGACGGCGGCGATGGGCGGCGCGACGTCGAAGGACTACCTCTTCGGGCCCGGCTCGAACCCGTTCCCGAACAAGGTGCTGCCGCTCTTCGCGATCCCGACGACCTGCGGCACCGGCTCGGAGATCTCGATGGCGGCCGTCATCACCGACCCCGCCAGTCACTACAAGCACCTGATGCTCAACTGCACACCGAACGTCGCGATCCTCGACCCGAACCTTGTCGCCAAGATGCCGGCGCCGATCACCGCGGCCACCGGCATGGACGCGCTCACCCACGCCATCGAGGCGTACGTGAACCCGGGCAACACGCCGTTCACGCGCATGTTCGCGACGCGGGCCATCCAGCAGATCAGCGCCCACCTGCGCACGGCCGTCAACGGCCCCAACCGGCCGGAGGCGCTCAAGCACATGCTCTACGCCGCCGACATCGCCGGCCAGTCGATGTCCGCCGGCCTCGGCCAGGTGCACGGGCTGTCGCACGTCGTCAGCGGCCGGCTCGGCGCGGCGCACGGCGTCGCCAATGCGATCCTGCTCTCGCAGGTGCTCGACTACCACCGCGAGTTCCTGAGCGAGCAGTTGGTCGAGATCGCGCCGCTGCTCGGCATCAACGCGTTCGGCGTACCGGCGGCAAAGGTCGGGCAGGACGTCGTGGCCGCGGTGCGGTCGCTGCGCAACGACATCAAGATCCCGTCGAAGCTCAGCGAAGTTGGGATGAAGGAGTCGGACGTCGCGCAGTTCGTCGACGACGCGCAGAAGTCGCAGGCCATTTTCATCGCCGCGCCGAAGCCGGCGACGGCCGACGACCTGGCGGCGATCTACAAGAGCGCGCTCTAACGCCGGGCACTCATCTCCGACGAGGGGCCGCAGCGGCGGCTCCTCGTTCGTTTGTTGCCCGGCCGTGCGGGCATTCAGCCCGCGTCAGCTCAGCTGGACGGGCGTCACCGCCTACGGGGGACGCCTTGCTAGAATGTGCCGGGCATCCATGAAACAAGCTGATTTCGGCATCGACCTCGACGACGTACGGCGTGTCATCGACACTGCCGACGTCCTCGTCGTGCGGTTCGTCCGTGACCGATCGCCGGCTACTCGTCGACGCCCGCACCAGCGAAGAGCACGGTCCGATGATCCGCGTGGTGCCGCGCGCCGGCTCGGTCGAGGAGCGGTTCCGCAGCCTGAAGATGATGCGGCCGCGCTTTCGCGTGCCGGAGCGCATCCTGACGTTCAACTGGCCGCGGCACGCCCGCGCACTCGCCGAGGCGGGTATTTGGGAGCATCTCGAGCGGCGCCTGGTCGCGCTCGGCGGGCCCGACACGGCGGCCCAGTGCGCGGAGGCCTTCCGCGAGCTGGTGGAGGAGGAGCGGCTGATCGAGATCGCGGCGATCCGTGGCAGCGACGCCTTTCACACGAAGTGGTCCAGTGACGGACGTGCCGATGAGTGAGCCGCGCATCATCGACCTTCGCTCCGACACGGTGACGCTGCCGTCCGACGAGATGCGCCGCGCCATCGCCGAGGCGCCCGTCGGCGACGACGTCTTCGGCGAGGACCCTTCCGTCCGCAAGCTCGAGGCGATGGCGGCCGAGCGCACAGGCAAGGAGGCGGGGCTCTTCGTGGCGAGCGGCACGATGAGCAACCTGGTCGCCATCATGACGCACTGCGCTCGCGGCGACGAGGCGATCGTCGGCAGCGAGTCTCACATCCTGCACTACGAGGTCGCCGGCGCGGCCGGCGTCGCCGGCGTCCAACTGCGCGCCGTTCCGAACGACGCCCGCGGCCGCATCGACCCTGCGCACGTTGAGGCGACGATCCGCGGCGAGAACGTCCACACGCCCGCGACGGCGCTGCTCTGCATCGAAAACACGCACAACCGCTGCAGCGGCGCCGCGATCCCGGTCGAGGACGTTGAGGGGCTGGCTGACGTCGCGCGCCGGCACGGCGTCCGTATGCACGTCGATGGCGCGCGCATCTTCAACGCGGCGCTGGCGCTCGGCGTGAGCGTGCGGCGAGCTCGCCGCGCCGGCCGATTCCATCGGCTTCTGCCTGTCGAAGGGGCTCGGCGCGCCCGTCGGTTCCGTGCTCTGCGGCTCAGGCGAGTTCATCGCCCGTGCACGCAAAATGCGCAAGATGGTCGGCGGCGGCATGCGCCAGGCCGGCATCATCGCCGCGGCCGGCATCTACGCGCTCGAGCACATGGTCGACCGGCTCGCCGATGACCATGCCAACGCAAAGGTGCTCGCTCGCGGCATCGCGTCGCTGCCGATGGTCGAGCTCGATCCGGAGAGCATCGACTCCAACATCGTCATCTTCCGCGTGCGCGACGATGCGCTGGCCTTCACGCGCGCGATGAAGCGCGAGGGCGTGATGGCGACGATGCCCGCGCACGATCGCGTCCGCATGGTCACGCACTTCGGCATCGAGCGCGCCGACGTCGAGGAGGCGCTGGAGCGCGTGCGACACGCCGCGGCGGCGCTCGCGTGAGATTCCGCAGGCTGCTGGCTGTCGTTGTCATTGCGCCGCTCGCGCTGGCCGCTTTCGGCTGCCAGGCGACGTCCGAGTGCAAGAACTGCAAGGACATCGTGACGGCCGTCCCGTGGAGCGCGCCGGAAACACACACCTACACGCTGTCTGAGGACGGCGACGCGAAGGGAACGGTCGAGCTGTCGGTGGAGGCATCGAACGGCGGCTTCGTGCTGCACCAGAAAGCGTCGGACGACAAGGGCAACTCCGACGAGTCCAGCGTCACGGTCGACGGCGCGACGCTGAAGCCGCTCGACAGCACGCGCACGATCATCGACGCGTCGGAGCGCAAGGTCGCGGAGTCGACGTACGAGGACGTCGACACAGGCACCTGCTCGTCGGGCCGCATCGTGCACGTCAAGCAGAGCGTCGTACAAACCGCCGGACGCCGAGGAGCCGGACAGCACGCGCAGCAACCCGATGTGCGTGCCCGACCACGCCTACGACAACGACGCGTCGCTGTTCACCTGGCGCGCGATCACGTTCGACCGGTTCGAGACGATGAGCTACGTCAGCGTGCTGGCCAATCGGCGCAACACGCAGATCGTGACGCTGCGTGTGCGCGACGAAGAACAAGTCGATACGGCATCGCGGGAAGGTCGACGCATGGCGCGTCGACATCGATTCGCCGTCGGGCGCGCAGCGCGCGTGGTTCGCGTCATCGGCCGACCACCGTCTGCTCCGCTACGACAACGGCAAGACGGTCTTCGAGATCAAGAAATAGAACCAGAACCAGGTCTCGGCCGACCAGGTTCTAGGTTCTGGTCGGTCGGCGCGTCAGCCGAGCCGCACCGCCAGGCACGTTGTCGTGCGCTGCACGCCCTCGGCGCGCTGGATGCCGTCGGTGATGGCGTTGCCGAGCTTGTCGAGGTCGTCGGCCTCGAGCTGGACGATGACGTCGAACGGGCCGGTGACGGTGTCGACGGCGACGACGCGCGCGTCGCCGTGATGGAGCTTGTTGACCGCCTCGCCGACGGCCTTCGCCTTGCCGACCTCGGCCTCGATGAGCACGTAGCCTCGGACTGACATGGTGCGCCCTCCCGCGTCAGCATGGTCGCTGATGCTGGCGCGATCATAGCGGGCGGGCGGGGAGGGCGGAAAGCGCCCCGTGCTCGTCACCGCAGGATCGTTCCGGCATCGAGCACGCCGGTTGGGATGTCCGGGCCGGCGGCGCGCGCCTCATCGGAGGGGAACGGCAGTGTGTCCGGGCTCGCCGGTCTGACGAAGATGGTTTGCGGCATCGAGAGCGTGACCGCCTCGTCGATTCTGATGTGCACGGAGACGGGGAGCGATGCGAGGACCGCGTTCGTCGGATCCGCGTTCAGGTTGACGAAGCCGGGTGACCACCAGACGTGGAGTGTGAACGACCCATCCGGGATGTTCACGATGCGGAACGTGCCGTCCGGCGCCGTGTAAAGATCGAGTGTGCGGACCGGCGACACAAGCTGCACCAATGTGCGGCCGGGAGCATCCGGCAGCGAGAACTTGCCGTCGCCGTCCACGTCCTGCACGATCTGGCCGCCGATCGTCCCCGAAGGTCGGCGGGCCGGAAACCGGCGTACCCAAACTCGCTCGACACTGACTCCGCGAGGATAGTGCAATCAGCCTGTCGCCGTCCCACCGCCTGCAGCACGTCGCCCGGCCGCACGTCCTCGAGGCGCGTGGTTCCTCCGAGCCATTGCGTCGCCGCCGTCACCGTCACGATCGCGCGTTCTCCCGTCGGCACTTCTAGCGTGCTCGCCGCCGCTCCCCAGAACTGCTGGAGGATGCCGCCGGGGCTCAGGCTGTCGACTGTGATCATCAGGTTGGCGTACTCGCCCTGCGGCGGCGAGCAATTGTCGAACGGGCCGAGAACGAAGCCCAGATGCGGGAATCGATACGCCACCTGCTGCGCCGCGCCCGGCGCGCCGCACTCGTTCTGCAGGCCGGTGATTTTGCCATCGGCGGACAGGTACCAGAATGAGACGGGCGCCGTCGGCTGCGATGGCATGTCCGGCGTGAGAGCCACGGTGTAACCATCCTGGCCCTGACGTGTGCCGTCGCCGCGGAGCACGGCGTAGACGGCGGCGCTCGGCTGCCGCGAGAGCGCTCCCCCAAACGCCGAATGCACGTCGTCGATCGTGGTCGCGTAGGTGCCCTCGCACTGGCCGACGGGAAGGCCTGCGACGGGCGTGCCGTTCGTGACGCCGGTCGGGCACGGCGGCGGGCTGCCGACGGTCTGCTCGACGCTGCAGCCGATCTCGTGAACTGCACGAGCTCCAGCAGCGCGTTCACGTCTTGCCGGACCAGCAGGTCGATCGTCGCATCGAGCGCGGGGATGCCCGGTGCGGGCGATCGCGGCGGCTCCGGCGGTCGCGTCGGCGCGACGAGGTGCGCGTCGCTCCCACCACGCGTGTTGATGCACCGCCCCACGCGAGCAGCGCCGTCCCGCCACCGCGGCGACGATGATTCGCGCGGAGACGGCCGGCGGCAGCCACGCCGGAGTCACCCGCGCAAGAGGGCAACCGGAGCCAACGCCCAGGCGCGCGGCGTTGGCGCCGGTCCGGCTGCCATGCCGCAGCCTCGTGCCGGCTCGCCTGCGACGCCGAGCCGGCCGATGACCTCCGCCGACGATGGAACTTCGCGCCGTCGAGCGCTGATCCCGAGCCGCTCGGCGATCTGCGGGTTCGTCAGTCCGTCGCGAAGGAGCGCGACCACTTCCTGCTGGCGGGGCGTGAGGATATCGGGATAGGGCGGACGCCCGCGTCGTTTCATTCCTACGGAGCGTACGCGGTACCGGCGCGAATTGCACTACCCGGTGACTCGCGGCGAAATGCACAGGGCCCGCGCAATTCGCGCGGGCCCTGTCGTGATGCGTGCGCTGTTCTGCCTCTACGTCGTCAGCGCCGGCTCGACCGCGACCTTGTCGAGGACGAGGTCGTCGCCCTGGACGTCGATCTTCACGGTGTCGCCGGGGCCGAAGCGCTCCTGCAGCAGCGCCTCGGAGAGGCGGTCCTCCAGTTCGTTCTGGATGACCCGCCGCAGCGGCCGGGCGCCGAACACGAGGTCGTAGCCCTTGTCGCCGATCCAGTCCTTCGCGGCGTCCGACATCTCGAGACCGATGCCCTTGAGCACCAGCTGCTTCTCGAGTTCGCGTAGCTGCAGGTCGACGATCTTCCGGATGTGCTCCTTCGAGAGCGTGTGGAACACGACCTGGCTGTCGATGCGGTTCAGGAACTCGGGACGGAACACGCGCTTGAGTTCGTCCGTCACCTTGTCCTTCATCTTGACGTATTGCTGCTCGGCGGTCTTCGCCTCGTCTTTCTTGACGGTGAAACCGATCGCCGACTCTTTCCGGATCAGGTCCGAGCCGACGTTGCTCGTCATGATGATGATGGTGTTGCGGAAGTCGACGCGGCGGCCCTTCGCGTCGGACAGGTGGCCGTCGTCGAAGATCTGCAGCAGCATGTTGAAGACGTCCGGGTGCGCCTTCTCGATCTCGTCGAGCAGGATGAGGCAGTACGACTTGCGGCGCACCGTGTCGGTGAGCTGGCCGCCGTCGTCGTAGCCGATGTAGCCGGGAGGCGCACCGACGAGCCGCGAGACGTTGTGCTTCTCCATGAACTCGCTCATATCGAGCTTTATCATGTTGTCTTCGCTGCCGAACATGAACTCCGCGAGCACGCGCGGCAGGTACGTCTTGCCCACGCCCGTCGGCCCCAGGAACATGAACACGCCGATGGGGCGCTTCGGATCCTTCAGGCCGGCACGCGAGCGGCGCACGGACTTCGCGATCGCCGTGATTGCCTCGTTCTGGCCGATGACGCGGCTGTGCAGCACGTCCTCCATCTGGAGCAGCCGCTGCGATTCCTCGCTGGCGATGCGCGCGACCGGGATGCCGGTCCACATGCTCACCACCTCGGCGATGTCTTCCTCGGTGACGACGGGCTTCTCGCCCTCGCGCGCCACCTCGATGCCCTGCTCCATGGACTCGATCTTCTCCTGGAGCTTGACCTCGCGGTCGCGCAGTTCGGCGGCGTACTCGTACTGCTGCGAGGAGATTGCCGCGTCCTTCTCCTTGCGGAGCGACTCGAGCCCGCGCGTCGCCTCCTTGAGGGACGGCGGCGTCGCCGACTTGCGGATGCGCACGCGGCTCGCCGCCTCGTCGACAAGGTCGATCGCCTTGTCGGGGAGGAAGCGGTCGGAGACGTAGCGCGATGCCAGTTCGGCGGCCACCTTGAGCGCCTCGTCGGAGATGAGCAGCTTGTGGTGCTCCTCGTAGCGCTCCTTGATTCCCTTGAGGATCTCGATCGTTTCTTCGACCGTCGGCTCTTCGACGACGATCGGCTGGAAGCGCCGCTCCAGCGCAGCATCGCGCTCGATGTGCTTGCGGTACTCGTCGAGCGTGGTCGCGCCGACGCACTGCAGCTCGCCGCGCGCCAGTGACGGCTTGAGGATGTTCGCCGCGTCGACGGCGCCCTCGGCCGCGCCCGCGCCGACGAGCATGTGCAGCTCATCGACGAACAGCACGCAGTTGCCGCTGGTCTTGATCTCTTCGATGACCTTCTTCAGCCGCTCCTCGAACTCGCCGCGGTACTTCGTCCCGGCGACGAGCGAGCCGATGTCGAGCGTGAGCAGGCGCTTGCCCTGCAGCGTCTCCGGCACGTCGCCGGCGACGATGCGGTGCGCCAAGCCCTCGGCGATGGCGGTCTTGCCGACGCCCGGCTCGCCAATGAGCACGGGGTTGTTCTTCGTGCGTCGCGACAGGATCTGGATGACGCGCTCGATCTCTTTCGACCGGCCGATGACGGGGTCGAGCTTGCCCGCTCGAGCTGCCTGCGTCAGGTCCATGCCCAACTGGTCGACGGTCGGCGTGCGCGTCGAAGAACGCGCGGTGCCGGCGCCGGCGCTCTGCGGCATGCTCTGCGAGAGGATGCGCGTCGTCTCGGCGCGCACGCGCTCGAGGTTCACACCGAGGCTCTCCAGCACGCCCGCGGCGATGCCTTCGCCCTCGCGCACGAGGCCGAGGAGCAGGTGCTCGGTACCGATGTAGTGGTGGTTGAGCCGGCGCGCCTCGTCGACGGCCAGTTCGATGACCTTCTTGGCCCGCGGCGTCAGGCCAATCTCGCCGAGGACCGCCCGGTCGCCCCGACCGATGATGAACTCGACGGCCGAGCGCACCTTGTTGAGTTCGACGCCCAGGTTCGCCAGTACCTTCGCCGCTACGCCGTCGCCCTCACGGACGAGGCCGAGCAGCAGGTGCTCCGTGCCGATGTAGTTGTGGTTGAAGCGCTGGGCCTCTTCCTGGGCCAGCGTGAGGACGCGGCGTGCACGCTCCGTGAATTTGTCGAACCGGTCAGCCATTCCAGCGCTCCCGTATTAAATGCTAACTCTGCATAGCCAATGTAGCACAACGGAAGGGATGACGTCCAGTAGGAACGCGCTACAGGTCTGTTACAGCACCCGTGAATAACGTCGGGCACCGGTCGCGGACGCTCGACCCGCATTCCCCCTGATCTTCGCCCGGCGTCCTGCCGTTTCCCGTTTCCTGTCGTGCATATGACAACGCGTGGCGCGCGCCGTCGGTTACTCGCTCGCCGTTTCCGAGTCGATCTCGGACGGCGCCGCGTCCTCGCCGGCTTGGTCAGTGAGCTGTTCGGGCGTGCCGGACGCAGCAGCCTGCGCCGCGGCGAAGGCCTCGGCCATCGCGGACCGCGGTTCCTCGCGCGGCTCCGGCGCCGCTGGCGGAGGCGGAGGCGGCGCGACCGCGGCGGGCGCTTCCGGTATCGGCGCTTCGTCGGAGGCCGATGTCTCCTCGGCCGGCGCGGCGACGCTCAGGCGCTCGCCGGGTTCGCGCTCGGCGATCGTGATGCCCTCGCGCTCCTCGAACTCCTTGCGGACGTCCTCGGGTACGCCGATGACTTCGCCCGCGTCGCTAAACGTGAATCCCATGCGCTCGCCGTCGTCGCGCGCGTCGCGCAGACTGAGACCGAGGCGGTGCCGGTCGCGCTCGATGCGCACGATCTTGAGCGGCAGCAGGTCGCCCTCGCGCACCACCTCCTTCGGGTGGGCGATGCGGCGGTCGACGAGTTCCGATACGTGGATCAGCCCCTCGACGGGGCCCTCGATGCGCGCGAACGCGCCGAAGGTGACGAGCTTGGTAACCATGCCGGGCACCACGCGTCCGACCTGGTACTTGTCGACGATCAGATCCCACTCCTCGGGCTGCGCACGGCGCAGGCTGAGAGCGATCTTCTTCGTCTCGGGGTCGACCTTCATGACGTACACGTCGACTTCGTCGCCGACGCGGTACATCTCCTCCGGCGTCTTGTTGCGGTCCCACGATACCTCGCTGAGGTGCGCGAGCCCGTCAGCGCCGCCGAGGTCGATGAAGACGCCGAAGCTGCGGACGCTGGAGACGCGGCCCTTGCGGATCTCGCCCTCCTTCAACTCGGAGAGCAGGCGGTCCTTCTGCTGCGAGCGCCACTCCTGCAGTGCCGCGCGCTCCGAGAGGATGACGCGGTTGCGACGGCGGTTGATCTCGATGACCTTGAGGCGCAGCTTCTTGCCGACGGCCGATGCCAGACCGCCCTCGCCCTCCTGGTCAGGGCGGACGCCCACGACCTGCGACAGCGGCACGAAGGCAGGCACGCCCTCGACGTGGACGAGCAGGCCGCCCTTGTTGTAGCCCGTGACTTCGCCGTCGAACGCCTCGCCCTCTTCGAAGCGAGTCTGCAGCACGCGCCAGCCGCGTTCGCCGCGCGCGCGGTCGACCGACAGGATGACCTGACCCTGGTCGGCCTCCGGCTGCATCACGTAGACGAGGATCTTGTCGCCAACGAAGACCTTCGTCAGCGGATCGGCACCCAGGGAGTGCATTTCGTGGGACGGGATCACGCCCTCGGACTTCGCGCCGAGGTCGACGATCACGCCATCGCGCTGGATGCCCATGATCGTGCCCTCGATCACTTCGCCGCGGCGAAGGGTCTTGAAGTCGGTGCTGGAGTCGAGCCAGTCCTGCATGGTGAAGATGGCGTCGCCGTCCGCGACCTCCGGGTCTGCGATGCCACCACTACTGAGTTCGGTCAACTGAATGCGTCCTCCCTGTGACAAAATAAGCCGCTCCGGTGGATCAGCCTCAGACCATCGGCCTGATGCATGTTCGACCGGTCCGGCTCTGGGGTTGATTCTAACACAGGCGTGTCAAGCGTCAAACGGAATCGCGCCCGGCGTCTCGTCTTTACGACAGTCCCACGCTATACTGCGCGCTGTTGTCGCGGGGCTGCTGCAGCAGCGCTCGCGCCGGCCCGGCATCTTCGCGTGCTCCGGCCGCCGACAAATCGGATCGAGAGGAGGAGCGCGTGAGCTCGGTCGTCAAGAAGCGGCGAAGAAGATGCGCAAGCACAAGCACCGCAAGATGCTCAAGAAGACACGCTGGCAACGCAAGCACAAGGGATAGGCGCGTTGTGCGCCGTCGCCTTGATTCATCTAGGAAAGCCCTCGCGCACCGAGGGCTTTCTCGTTGCGTGGCCTCCTTGCCGTCGCGGGAGATGGGACGGGGGTGAGCGATCCGGCGTCGATACAATGGGATCGATGACTGCAACGCTCCGCCTCTCGGCCGACGACGTGCGCCTGGTGCGCCTGGCGCTCCTGTACCATCTCGCCCGCCCCGGTGCTGAACTCGATGCCGCAACCGGCCAACTCGCTGAGCGTGGCCTGACCGAGGTCGATGCTGCGTTGGCTGAACATGTCGACGCGGCTGCCACGCTTGCGCTGACGGACGCGCAGCTCCGCAAGTTGCTGGAGGCGATACTCGGCTGCGTCAATGAGTTACGTGTCTACCACCTGAACGGCGGCGCCGCGTCGATGGTGCCGGGGCTTCAACGAAACCGCCCACCGCCTCTTTCCCGCGATGACCGGCGATCCCGAGGCTGCCCTCACCGTTGCCGAATCGATGCTGATGCTGCGCCGACGCCTGGCTCGCCCCGAAGCCGGTGAACCGGGTCAGTCGGGCGCCGCCGAGCCGGCGAGACGGAGCCGTTGGCCGTTCCGGCGGTAGCCCGGTCGTCAAGCTCCTCTACATAATGCTCTACCGCTCCGGGCCGGGCGCGTGTTACTATCACTCATCTGATATAGCGTCTTATATATTGAGGGGCGATGGTCACGAGCCCGTTCGAGAACTACCTGGACCTCGTGGAGGCGGCGCGCCTGCTCGGTATCCACCCGCAGAGCTTGCGGCGGTTGATCAAGCAGAAGAAGGTGCCGGCCGTGCTGTTCGCCGGGAAGTATCTCATCGAGCGGGACAAGCTCGAGATGTTCAAGTCGAACTACGACCCGCGTCCGGGGCGGAAGCCGATCCGCCGCCTGCTCTAACGCAGCCTCAACTCGCGTCCCGGTTGGCCTCGAAGAAGACCATGCTCTTGCGGTACCAGTCCTCGCCGATCTTGCCGCTCGATCGGAGATAGGTCAGCAGCACCTCCAACGTCAGCACCGACACGAGTCGGATGCCGTTCTCCTCGAGCCGCGCGTGGCCGCCGGACTGCCGGTCAAACAGCACGACCACGTCCCGCACGAACAGCCCCTCGTCGCGCAGCCGGTTCGCCGTCACGATGATGCTTCCGCCGCCCGTGATCAGATCATCCATGATTACGGCCGTCTGGCTCGGGTGGTAGATCCCCTCGACGTCCGACTCCAGGTCGTCGGTGTGCGGGTGCAGGAAGATCAGAGGCACCTTCGACGTCAGCGAGAATGCCTCCGCGACCAGCAGTCCTCCGAACGGCACCCCGCACACGAGGTCGAACGGATCGACCTGTGGGTTGCGCATCGACTGCAGCGTCTGCAGCTCCTGCAGGATGATGTGCGCCGCGCGCGCGAGCGCCGTCGGGTGCGCGATGAGCAGCCGCAAGTTGATGTAGATGGGGGAGTGGACCGTCGTGCGGCCGAGCGTGAAATCGCCGAACTGTACGGCGCCCAGCCGCCAGAGTGTGTCGGCGAGCCAGAGGTTGGACTGTCCCGAGAGTTCTTCAGGCATCGGCGATCGCTGAACAAGGAAGAAGGCTCTCCGTGGGGAAAGCCTTTTCGAATCGGCTATTCAATTCTGGATCCTCAGCAGGCTCCAGTACGGGTAACCTCCGTCATGGTTGGGAAGACCGCTCAATGCGCACCCAGTTCGACCATGCTTGTGGAACCTGCCTTGCCGGCCCGCCCTGCCTCCATCAGACAGGGCACTTCAGTCGACTTGCCAGACTCCCCATCGGATGCGGTCGTTCATGAGACACACCTCCTTTGACTGGTCGGCGTACTCATCGCCCGTCCGTATCGGGCCAGATCCACGATATTTCGGATCCTCTAAGGATGTCAAGTACCCTGCAGCAAAGGTGGTACGCGAACTCCTACATCTTGACGAATCCGGTACACGCGCCCGGCAGTATCATCAGTATCGACGTGCGCGGGAGGCGCGATGCGTTCCAGCAGCCTGGCGCTGCAGCTCGAAGCGATGCCCCGGCAGCGCGGCGTCAGGCGGATGCTGCGCGCCAGTCGCATCGTACATCCCTTTCCGACGCTGCTGAACGTCGCCGCCACCGCCGCGCTTGCCTTCATCGCCGCGCGCGGCGTCCCTGAATCGCGGCAGATGGCGACGATGCTGCTCTTCATGCTGTGCGCGCAGAGCGCGATCGGCGTCACGAACGACCTCTTCGACCGCGACCTCGACGCGCGCACGAAGCCGTGGAAGCCGCTCGTCGCCGGGTTCGTATCGATCCGGGCCGGCGTTGTACTGGCGATCGGCCTCACGGTCGCATCCGTCACCGTTGCCGCCATGCTCGGCCCGGCCGTTTGCGGCCTGGCGGTGCTCGGCCTCGCATGCGGCCTCGCGTACGACGTGCGGCTGAAGCGCACGATGTTCAGCGCCGTGCCGTACATGGTCGGCATCCCCGTGCTGCCGCTGTGGGTGTGGACAGTCGATGGCGACTGGCAGCCCGTGATGTGGTGGCTGCTGCCCCTCGGCGCGCCTCATCGGTCTTGCGTTGCACCTCGCGAACACGCTGCCGGATCATCGACGACGATGCATCGCACGGCGTGCGCGGCCTCGCGCACCGCCTCGGCGCACGTGCTTCGATGCTGGTCGCGTGGGCGTCGTTCGGCGGTGCGCTCGCGCTCAGTGCGGCGATCGGGCCGTTCGCGACCTACGATTGGCGCGTGTACACCCCGACGGCGGCGTTCGGCGCAGCGTGCCTCGCCGTAAGCGTCGCGTCGTACGCGATCCGGCGCGATCGGTTCGCGCTTCAGTGCGGCTTCGCGATACTCGGCGTCGGTTCGGCCGTGCTTGCAGCGGGTTGGCTCGCGGCGGTGTCCTGACCCTGGTCTTGGCGCGGGTCCGAGCGCGGCTGATACGATCGGACGTGAGTTCCACCGACAGCGGCATCGGCGTCTACGTTCACATCCCGTTCTGTACGGCGAAGTGCGGCTATTGCGACTTCAACTCGTACGCCAACCACGAGCACCTGATCCCCTCGTACGCGGCGTCGCTGCTCGACGACGCATCGCTTTGGGTCGATGCGGTCGCGGGCCGCCGCGTTGAGACGATCTTCTTCGGCGGCGGTACGCCGACGCTCAACCCCGTCGCTGAGTCCGAGCGCATCCTCGACGGGCTGCGTGCTTTGTGCGACGTCGATCCGGACGCTGAGATCTCGATCGAAGCGAATCCCGGCAGCGTGGCGACCGAGCACCTCACCGGCCTGCGGCGTGCGGGATTCAATCGCCTGTCCATCGGTGTGCAGTCGTTCGATGAGGGCGAACTCGCGCAGTTGGACCGCATTCACACCGGCGACGACGCGCGCCGGGCGATCGTCAGTGCGCGAGAGGCCGGCTTCGACAACGTGAACGTCGACCTCATCTACGGCCTGCCGCAGCAGCAACTCGCGTCGTGGCAGGGCACGCTCGACGAGGCGATCGCGCTCGGGCCGGACCACATCTCGGCGTACGCGCTGACGGTCGAGGAGGGCACGCCGCTCGCGCGCGACGTCGCCCGCGGCCGCGTGCCCGCGCCCGATGGAGACGCCCAGGCCGAGCACTACGAATGGACACAGGATCGGCTCGCGTCCGCGGGATTCGAACACTACGAGATCTCGAACTGGGCGCGGCCGGGGCGTCGATGCCGCCACAACCTGATCTACTGGCAGAACCGCGAATACCTCGGCATCGGCGCGGGCGCGCACTCCTTCCTTAAAGGCGCGCGATTCTCGTCCGTGTTGCTGCCGCAACGCTACATCGAGTTGGTCGCCGCGTCGATGGCGGCGCGCGCGGCCGGCCGTGCGGAGGTCTGCCACATCGCAAGCAGCGAGCCGATCGGCGAAGCGTTGTCGATCGCCGACACGTTGATCCTCGGCCTGCGGCTGTGCGATGGCGTCGACGTCGCGGCGTTCGCCGCGCGTTACGGCCGCACGGTGACCGACGTGCACGGTGGTCTCATCGACGAGTTCCTGGGCCACGGCCTGCTGGAACTGACTGACACGCATCTGCGGCTGACGTCGCGCGGCCGCCTGTTGAGCAACGAACTGTTCCTCCGGCTGTTGCCGCAGCCGGCGGCGTAGCGGCCAGGAATACCGTACCGCCACGCGAGCATTGTTTCGTGCTTCGGTCAGGCTAGTGGTAGATTCGGATCGCCGGTCCGGCCGCTAATCCGGCAGGGTGATCTCGCCGTGCAGCAGCGTCACGGCCTGACCGCCGACGTGTACCGCCGGTTCGTCCGGCAGCCCCGAAACGCGCAAGTGCACGCGCCCCGGTTGCCCCATCTCGAGTCCCTGTTCGGCCACGTAGCGGATCTCGCCGTCGCGCACAGGCATGAGGCTGTGTTTGGCGATGAACGCCGCGGTGCAGCCGTTACTGCTGCCGGTGACGGGGTCCTCGGGCACGCCCGCGTCGGGTGCGAAGGCGCGCACGTGGATGTCGGCGTCCGCCGACTGCGCGCCGATGCAGAAGATCGACAGCCCGTGCGGGATCCGAGCCAGCGCGCTCATATCCGGTTTGACGCGCATCATCGCTTCGAGCGACGCTACCTGCGCGATGAGCCAGTACAGCCCAGTCGACACACGCTCCTCGCGCGCGACGTCGTCCGTCGTCAGTCCGACGCTCGCCGCGATCGTCGCGCGGTCGACATCAGATCGGCCGGTACTGCGGTGTCGCCTGCGTCATCGTGTACAACGGCGATGCTCCGTCGCCGACTTCCACCGGAATGACGCCGGCGCCGGTCTCGAGCAGCAGCGATGCGCCGTCGGCAAGTTTGACGATTCGCTCGCTGATGAGGATGTGTGTTGCCGCAATCGTCGGGTGACCGGCGAACGGCAACTCCGTGCCCGGCGTGAAGATGCGCAGCCGCGCGTGATTGCCCGGTCGCTCCGGCGGCAGCAGGAACACCGTCTCCGACAGTTTCTGGTTGAGCGCGATGCGCTGCATCGTCTCCGGCGAGAGCCCTTCGCCGTCGACGACCGCCGCCGGATTGCCCTCCAGCGGCGTCGTCGTGAACGCGTCGACGTGGCGGAGGACGCGGATCACGGAGACGTGCCGGACGACGCGCACCGCGCGCCCAACTGCCGCGAGCAGTAACGTCCACGCAGCTGCGTTGAGGGCGACGTTGAGCGGATACATCATCCACATGCGCTCGGCGCTGGCCTTCCTCGATCGTGCGGCCGGCGAGCGTCCTCGTCACGAAGAACTGGATGATCGCCGTGACGGCGAGTGTGCGGAAGTACAGCCTGCGCATGCGATGCCTCCCGGTGCTCGGGCGTGCTAGAGATCTTTGCGATAGATGCGGGTGCGCGACGTGGGCTTCCACGGCGGATACACCGTCCGCTCGTGCGACCCATCCCTCGCGGTCGAACAGCGAGTGCGCCTTGACGTTGTTCTCGCTCGTGTGGAGGTACAGATCGCCGCTTGCCTCGTCGTCGCGCCTCCGCCTGCACCGCCTCGAGCAGCAGCGTGCCGACGCCGCTGCTGCGTAGC
This sequence comes from uncultured Chloroflexia bacterium, assembly GCA_963840385.1. GTDB lineage: Bacteria > Chloroflexota > Dehalococcoidia > DSTF01 > JACRBR01 > CAYJMJ01. The sequence goes on from CAWIYS010000011.1 coordinate 110,648, forward strand.
CGGGCCGTCACCTCGATGTTCTCGAGGTAGGCGTTGTCGCCCTGCTGGAAGAGGCGCGTGTCATCGTCCGGCGGGTCCCAGTCCTGGTCTTCGCGGAACTTCGTGTGCACCACGGCCCAGCCGGCCGCCCGCCCGTGTGCCTCGGCCACGAAGGCGAAGCAGTCCCCGTCCTTGCACGCGGCCTCGCAGTGGTCAAGGCGCAGGCGGTCGCGCTCCGACAGAAACGACTTCAGGGGCGCCTCATCGCGGGCGAAATCGATCTGACGGACCGTCACCTTCCCTGTGTCGATCATCGCTGCCTCCGTGCGCCGGGGTGTCGCGGGTGGTTGGTTGCGACGCATGGAGTGTAGCGCCGTCGGGAGTCTCGGGAAAAGGACGGCTACCCGTGCTGCATCTGGCCGGACAGCGCGCCGGAGAACGTGCCGTCGCGATTGCCGCTGACGCGTGACGATAGCGTCATGTTGACGCCGGCATACGGGCCCGTGCCCGTGCACGACAACTGGACGAAGCCATCGTCGAACTGCGTCACCTTGCCGGAGCACACCACGTTGCCGCTCGCCGGATCGCGGACCTCCGCCGTGTTGACCGTCACGCTCGACCGTCGGCTCCCGGCCACCGGCTGCGTCGCCAGCTCGATGTGGACCTTCGTGTTGAGATCGCCGGATGCGGTGCCGTCCAGCGTCAGGTGGGACGCCGATGCGTCCTGGTTCTGGACGTAGGTGCCGTTGAAGTCGTCGTCGAACGAATCGAGGAACGGGAACGGCTGGTTGTTGGCCGCCGAGCTCGACGCCGATGCGTCGGGAGGGCTCGACGCACCAGCATCGGCGACGGCAGCTAACGTCGTCGGCCGGCCAGCCGTGAACAGGCCGGTACCGAGAAGCAGCACGAGCGCGCCGAGCGCCGTCGCGGCGCCGCCGGCGAGCCGCATCGTCCGCACGCGGCTCTCGTCGGGCACCTGATGCTGCACACGGTAGAAGATGAGCAGCATGACGACCGCGCCGCAGGCGAGGTAGACGGCCCTTCGCCCACGGCTCGTTGGTATCGGTGCCGGCCATGATGCCGTGCAGCGTCGCGCCGCCGAACAGCGCGAACGTCACGAAGTGCAGCGTCCGCCACGCGCGGTAGCCGATGTACTTCCGCACGTAGAACGACGCCACCACCAACGCCAGCACGTAGAACGAGAAGATGCCGACGGCGACCTGCCACGCTCGGTACGGCGACAGGAACGGTACCGACAGCTGCAGGATGTTGACGTTGAAGTACCCGTCGCCGAGCAGGATGTACACGTGAAACGCTACGAAGAACAGCGACATGATCGCCGTGAAGCGGTGCATATCGAAGATGGCGTTGCGGCGGAAGAAGCGGTCGGCGAATCGCGTGCCGTTAGCGATTCCCAGCACCACCGACGCGAACAGCAGTAGGTAGGCGGTGAATCCGGCCGCACGGGAGATGTACCAGTACTCGTGGCTCACGCGAGGTACTCCGACAGACCGCGTGTCGTCAGAACGTCGCCGGAGCGCGTGATGGCGACGCACTCGGCGGCGTCGAAGCGTTCGATCAGTCGCAGCCCGGCGTCGGAGCCGAGCAGCAGCGCCGCCTTCGAGAGCACGTCGGCCTGCGTCGCTGTCAATGCGATCACCGTCACCGAGGCCAGGTCGGTCTCGAAGTCGTTGCCGTCGCGACGGTCAACGCCGGGCGTTGAAGCCCGCGGTCGCGACACCGCGGTCGTTGACGTTCAGCGTCATGACGTCGATCGTGGGCGCAAACGGATCCTGCACGCCGACGTACCATCCGTCGCCGTCCGGCCCGTCGCCAGCTGCGTAGAGGTCGCCCGACGCGCTCACGAGCGCATTCGCGTGCGGCCCGATCGCCGCGATCGCGTGGTCGACCGTATACCCCTTGCCGATGCCGTCGAGGTCGATCGACGCGTCGTCCGGCCGCGAGATGGTCTCGCGCTCGAAGTCGAGTTGCACGCGCCGCCAGCGGCCGTTGGCGATGCTCGGTCGTGCGAGGACGGCCACGCCGCCGCCGTCGGTCGGGCGAGATGAGTCTGTTGGGGTCGAAACGCCGTGCCCGGCGAGCGTCGGGTCGAACACGCCGTCGGTGATGCACGCCCAAGCGAGCGCCTCGCTGACCGCGTCGAAAAGGAGCGGCGATGCGCGGAAGGGAGCCGCGCGGGTCGTGTTGAGGGCGCTCAGCTCGCTGTCTGCGCGAAATCGGCTCAACGCCCGCTCGTGCTCGCCAAAGACCCGCTCGACGTCGCGCGCGAAGCCGAACTCGCTGCCGACGATCTGCACGTCGACGCTGCCGCCCATCGCGCGAAAGCTGTGGCAGACGAGTTCAGGAGACATGCGTCCGAACGTGCCGCTTCTTGACGACGGGTGCGGTCGCCCGCGCAGTGCCGGATCCGTTCTGTTGGGATGTCGATGCGCGCGCCGGGCCCGTCCCGTTCTGCGCGGGAGCTGCGTCGGTGGTCGACGCGGTGTCGGCCGCGACGGGCACCGGCGGGTTCTGGTGCACAAGGCCCCAGCCGACGAACAGGGCCACCAGGCTGGCAATAACGGCGCCGACCTTCGCCCGAGCATTCTTCTTCAGGTTCATCCGTGCCTCCAAGCACAGGATGCCAGAGTTTGTGGGGCATATTGTTTCCAAACCGATATCGGCACGAGGCGTCGCCGTGCGGAGTCTATGCCGCTATTGGCGCGATTGGCGTTCGTCAATACGCGGTGGCTCTGGCAGCGCGTTTCGAGACGGTAGCGGGGCCTTTACAGCCCGCGTCGGCCAGGTGCAACTGCTGGCTCAGGTCGCCGCGAAGCCGAGGAGCGGACCATCGGGCACGCCCTTGCCCTGCAGCAGCACCTTGATTCGCCCGAGCCGCGCCGGGTCGATGAGGTCTATGACGATGCGCCGTCGCGCGAAGTACTCCTCGAGCTCGGCCGGACGACCGCGCGCGATAGCGGCGACACCCTCGCCGATACCGAGGCTCACGAGAAACGACGCCTGGTCCGTCATCCCGAGCGTCGTGAGTCCCGCCGCCGCGCCTTGGCGGCGCAGCGTGGTGCAGTCAACGCTCGACGTCATGTCCTGCCGTCCGACGCGCTGGTATGGGTCGCTGCTCGCCGACTGGCGATAGAAGCAGAGCAGCGTGCCGTCGCGGCGCCAGGGCGCATACAGCTGCTCGGCTTCGTAGCCGTAGTCGAACGTCAGCACGTAGCCGCGTTCGACGGCGTCGGCGACACGGCAGATCCAGCTCGCCGCGTCGAGGTTCACCTCGGCGTACGCGCCGTCGCCTGGCAACAGCCCGAGGTCGTCGAAGTAGCGCCGCAGCGCATCGTCCGAGGGCGCGCGCAGGTCGTCGACGAAGCGCCCGTCGCGCCACGCGACGTACACTTCGTCGATCTCGTCTCCGCGCCGCACGACGCGATGCACCGGGAACGCGTCGACCAACTCGTTGGAGAGCACGCAGCCGGTGATCGCGCCGGGAACTTCGTCGCTCCACGTGATGCGCGCGTCGGGAAGCCCCGCGGCCTCGATCGTCCGTCGTTGTTCGCCGACCATCGCCGCGCTGATCTCGACGAGCGTGTAGCGGAGCGCGGCACCGAACGCGGTGTCGCGCGTGGCTGCCCGCACGATGTCGCGCGCGAGGAGCCCGCGCCCCGCGCCCATCTCGACCACGTCGAATCGCGTGGGCCTAGACATCTGCTCCCACATCTCGCGCAGCTGCTCCGCGACCAGCGTGCCGAAGACGGGGTGCACCTCCGGCGACGTGACATAATCGCCACGGCGGGTCATCGCGGCAGCGTTCGTGCTGTAATACCCATGCGACGCGTCGTATAGCGCCGCCCGCATGAACTCGTAGAACGTGATCGGCCCGTCGCGCTCGATCCTCGCCCGCAGCGCCGCCACGAGCGGCGCGCTCTCGGTGATCGAGTCCTCGGCAAAGGGATCGGTCGGGTGCATCGGCGTCATTGTACGGGCGGCCGAACATAGAGGCTGGACGCGAGAGCCTAAGTCCAACTTCCAGCGTCTAGCCGTCAGGTTCATCCCCCTCCAATGCCTGACCTATAACCGCCGTCACCCCTATACTGCGCCGACGTCAAACGTGAAACGGAGCAGCGCATGCCGGTCGTCGAGCTGAACGGGATCGACATCAACTACGAGGAGCACGGTCGCCCCGACGGCGCGCCGATCCTACTCACGCACGCGTACGCGGCGACGCTGCAGATGTGGAACCCGCAGTTCGAGACGCTGCGGGACTACCGCGTCATCGGCTGGGACATGCGGGGGCATGGCGGCACCGACAGCCCGCCAACGCAGGACGCGTACACCGAGAAGCTCACCGTCGCCGACATGGCCGAGTTGCTACGGCATCTCGGCGTCGAGAAGGCGGTCATCGGCGGGCTCTCGCTCGGCGGCTACATCTCACTCGAGTTCCAGCTGGCGCATCCGGAGATGGTGCGGGCGCTCGTGCTCTGCAACACCGGCCCGGGCTACCGAAAGGACGAGGCACGCGCCGGTTGGAACGACTTCTCGATCGGCTATGCGAAGCGGTTCGAGGAGCGAGGCCTCGACGGCCTCGGCCGCGGCATCGAGATCGACGCGACGCGCCAGTACCAGCGTTCGGCGCAGGGGCTCGCGTTCGCGGGCCGCGGCATCCTCACGCAGCGAGACTCGAACGTGATGCTGAATCTTGAGAAGATTGACGTGCCGACGCTGATCATCCTCGGCGCGGATGACGAGCGGTACAAGGCCGGCGGCGACTACATGGCCTCGAAGATCCCGAACGCCCGCAAGGTGGTGATCGAGAAGGCGGGCCACGCAGTCAACCTCTACCAGCCCGAGCAGTTCAACGCGGCGGTGCTGGCCTTCCTTCGCGACAACGGCATCTAGCCGGCCGTGAATCGCCGACTGACGGGACTCTGGCGGCATCCGGACTTCGTCCGGCTCTGGGCCGGGCAAACCGTCTCGGTGTTTGGCTCGCTCGTCAGCCGGACGGCGCTGCCGTTCACGGCGATCATCTACCTGCACGCGAGCGCGTTCCAGGTGGCGCTGGTCACGTCGTCGGACCTCGTCGCCGGCATCGTCGTCGGCCTCGCTGCGGGGGTGTGGGCCGACCGCATCCGACGCCGGCCGCTGATGATCGCCGCTGACCTCGGCCGCGCGATCGCGCTCGGGTCGATACCTGCCGTCGCCCTGTTCGGCGAGTTGCGCGTCGAGCAGCTCTATGTCGTCGCGTTCACCGCCGGCGTGCTGACGACGTTCTTCGACGTCGCCTACCAGTCGTACCTGCCGACGCTCGTCCGCGCCGACGAACTGATCGAGGGCAACAGCAAGCTGACGGCGAGCTTCTCCGTCGCGGAGTTCGGCGCGTTCAGCGCGTCCGGGCTGGCTGGTGCAACTGCTGACGGCGCCTGGCGCCATCGTCATCGACGCGGTGTCGTTCCTGTTCTCGGCCGCCTCGATCCGCGACATACGCGCCCCCGAACCCGCACCTTCAACACGGGAGCGGCCGTCCCTGCACATCGAAGCGCTGGAGGGCATGCGGCACCTCGGCGGCGACCCGGCGCTGCGGGCCGTGACGGCCAGCTTCGTGGCGCTGTCGTTCGCGTCCGGCATGATCGGCGCGGTGTTCATTCTCTACACGAACCGAACGCTCGGCTTCGCGCCGGGCGTACTCGGCATCATCTTCGGCGTTGGCGGACTCAGCTCGCTCGCCGGGGCGATGCTCGCCGGATGGTCCTCGCGCCGGTTCGGCATAGGCGGCGCCATGGCGCTCGGCCTCGGCATCGCCGGCGCCGGCATGCTCGCGGTCGCGGGCGCGCGCGACGCGTCGCTGTTCGCTGCTGCGCTGCTCGTCGCGCAGCAGCTGATCACCGACCCGGCGTGGACTGTGTACGAGATCAGCCAGGTGAGCATGCGCCAGGCGATGACGCCCGCCCACCTGCTCGGCCGAGCGAATGCCGCCGCGCGCCTCGCGGGACTCGTCGCCGCGCTTGGCGGCTCGCTGATCGCGGGCGCGATCGCCGATCGATATGGCGCGCGGCCGGTGCTCATCGCGTCGTCGTGCGTGATGTTCGCAGGTGCGGCGCTGATCTTCGCGTCGGCCGCGGGACGCGTTCGCGAACTGCCGACCGACGCCGGGTCGGCGCCGGCGTAGCGTCGAGCCTACCCCGTCTCTTCGACCTTGCCGTAGACCGACTCCAGCAGCTTGCCGAGCGCCCCGCCCGGGTGGTGCTGGAAGTCCGCGACGCTGTAGCCACGGTGCTGCGCGACCGCCAGCGCGATTGCGTCGCCGATCGCCATCGCGGCGGCGGAGCTAGCCGTCGGCGCGAGCCCGATCGGGTCGGCCGCCGACGTCTTCCCCGGGATGAGTACGATGTTCGAGACGAGCGACAGCGTCGATTTGACGTCGTCGGTGATAGTGATGACGGGCAGCTCGAACCGCTTGAAGACCGGCATCAGCGCCAGCATCTCCGGGTTCTCGCCGCTGTGAGATACGGTGATCACGACGTCCTTCTTTCGGAGTCCTCCAAGGTCGCCGTGGACGGCCTCGCCGGCGTGGAGGAACGTTGCGGGTGTGCCTGTCGAGGCGAGCATCATCGCGATCTTGGCCGCGACGTGGCCGGACTTGCCGATGCCGCACGCTATCACCTGGCCTTCGCAACTGGCGATCAGTTCCACTGCATCGATGAAGTCGTGGCCGAGGTTGTTCGCCGCCTCTTCGAGTGCGCGCGCCTCGTTCCGGATCACCTCGCGGCCCAGCATGATGTGTCGTTCGCGGTCGCGGCTGAACGTCATACTGGCACCCCCTTCGCAAGCAGCGACTCCACCTCCGTGCGGCGCGGGAGCGACGGCTCAGCGCCGTCGCGTGTCGTGGCGAGCGCCCCTGCCGCGCACGCGAATCGCGCCGCATCGTCGAGCGAACGCTGTTCGGCGAGCGCGACGGCGAGCGCCGCGCAGAAGGTGTCCCCAGCGCCGACCGTGTCGACGGTCGGGACGGCGAACGCCGGCACGTGCAACCGCATTGTGTCGTCGAGGATCACTGCGCCGTCGCGGCCGAGCGTCACCGCCGCGGTGCGCGGCCCGCGTCGCAGCAACGCCTCCGCCATTGCGAACGCAGCGTCGACGCTCACCCCGTCGACGCCGGTGATCGTGCGCGCCTCGATCAAGTTCGGCACGACCACGTCCGCCAGTTCGAGCAACTCGTTGGGCACGGGAGCGGCGGGCGCCGGATTGAGCAGCGTCGTCAGCCCGGCGGAACGCGCGCGTCGTGCGAACGCGATCGCCGCCGGCATCGACGTTTCGAGCTGGAGCATGGCCACGCCGCCATCGGCCGGCAATGACACCGCCTCGATGTCGTCGGGCGCCAGCGCCCGATTGGCGCGCGGCGACTGCAGGATGGCGTTCTCGCCATCGCCATCGACGACGATGCTGGCCACACCGGTGCCGGCGTCCGCATCGATGATGACGGCGCGCCGGTCGATGCCTTGGTCGTCGAGCGCGGCGAGGAACCGCCGGCCGAACTCATCATCGCCTACGCGCCCGACGATCGCGACGTCAGCGCCGAGGCGGCTCGCTGCGACCGCCTGGTTAAACCCCTTGCCGCCGAGATGCATCGCGAAGTCGCCCTGCAGCGTCTCGCCGGGGCGCGGCAGCCGCGTGGCGCGCATCACCAGGTCCATGTTGAAGCTGCCGAGCACCGCTACGTTCGCCATCGTTCGATTGTAACCCCTGCCCTCGACCGTCGAGCAATACGCGAGGTGCGTGAAGATGCGTCAGTTGCTACCGAGCGCCGGTGCGCTCGCGCATGAACCCGTCGATTGCGTTTGCCACGTGGCGCGCCATCAGTACGTGCGCGCGCATGTCGACGAGCACACGCGCGTCCGGGTCGTTCGTCAGGAACAGGAACTCCAGCAGCGCGGCCGGCACCGTCGTCTCTCGTGTCACGACGAACTGGCAGAAATCGCCGGAATGGTGCGCCTCCGCGTCCTCGTGAATGCCGCGGTCGGGCGGGAAGTAGCCGTACTCGTGCAGTGCGTCCATCATCGCCTGCTGGACGGCGCGTGCGAACTTCTCGTTGGCCGCGCCCTCCGCCCGCTTGCCGCAGTACCACGTCTCGGCGCCGCTGATCGAGTGCACGGTCGCGCCGTTGCCGTGGATCGCGAGGTACAGGTCGGCGTTGACCGCCTTCGACAGCGCCACGCGCGAGTACAGGTCCGATGCGATGAACTGCAGGGGCAGGGGTGCCGGGCCATCGCGCTCCCCCGTGCGGGTCAGGTACACCTCGTAGCCCATCGCGACCAAGTCGTCGCGGATCAGCTGCGCGTTGAGCATATTGGAGTCAGCCTCGGTGATGTCCCAGCGACCGGAGCCGTCAGGCAGGTAGTGCGTCGCGCCAGGATCGCCCCGCCCGTGCCCGGGGTCGATGACGATGACGCCGCGCGACGGCGGCGGCCCGCTCGCGCGCTCGCGCCGCATGCCGGGATCGGACGGCTGCACCCGCCGGTCGACACCCGCCGATGCGGCGTATTTCGGCGGCGGCTGCGCGATGCCGCGTGAGCGCGTCTCCGCGGTCGGGGTCGGCTGCGGGAGCGTTGCCTCGGCTTGCTCCCGCGTCAGGTAGTGCACCTGGCGCGTCGTAGCCGGTCCGGCGACATCGAACACCACGACACTGGCGCTCGTCGACGCCGTCCCGCCGCGTGGCACGACATACCAGCCGACGGCGGCGGTCAGCGCCGTCCATAGCAGCATCGACGCGACCAGCACGGCCGAGGCCCAGCGAGCCATGCCGGTCAGGCGGCCTTCCGTCGGCGCAGTGCCGCCGCCGTCGTCGACAGATCCTCAAGCAGGTCAGCCATCTCGACGTCCTCGATCTCGACCCGCGCCTCGATCACGGTGCGCTCCTTGCGGTCGACCTGCACCTCTCGGAACAACGAAAGATCGTCGTCCGGGGGCTGCGGGATGAGCCGAGTCGGTGCGGGCGTGTGCACCAGCATCGGTGCAGGCGCCAGTTTCGCCACCGGCGGCGGTGCATCGCCCTCGACCGCACGCACGATCGACTCGAGGAACTCGATGTCTTCGTCCGACTCTTCGTCGCCGTCAAAATCGCTGCCTATCGGCGTGAATCGGTTCGCTTCCGGGTGCTTCACCGACGCCGGCAGCAGCGATTCGACTTCATCTCGCCGGCTGCCGGTCGGGTCATCGAGTTCCAGTTGCCTCGGCTTTCGAAACCATCCTGCCATGATCCTCCTCCTCAGTTGTTGCCCGGGCTTGCGAGCGTGTTGTTCGACAGGTCGCCGGCCACGCTGTGGAACAACCCGCCGACCATGTGCGGCACGAACATCAGCGCCAGCCCCGACATGAGCAGCATCACGGCGGCGTAGAGCCAGACCTTGTGATGATGCCCACCCGACGTCGCGTGCGGCGCCCAGGAGTCGACGACCGTGAGCACGATGGTGACGACCAGAGCGAAGCCCCGGATGAAATTGACGTCGGGCGCCGCGAACGCGAGCACGTTTGTGACGTCCATGCCAGCCGTGGCCGTTGGATCGGTGTTCGAAAGCGCCTGCGTCTGGATATGAGAGAGCTGGTCGGCGAACACCACCATCACCTCGGTTACGAACAGCAGCACGGCGATGAGCACCGCGTGTAGCGGCAGCATCAGATACGTGAATGTCTGCGAGACGAGCTTCCGGTTCTCGCGCATCAGCGAAATCTTCATCGCGAACAGCGATGACAGGAAGCCGATCTGGTCCGGGTCGCCGCCCAGTTTGATCGTGTCCCAGAACGTGCTCACCGATCGGTCGACCAGTTCACTGCCTGTCTCGGAGATGAAGCGGTCCCAGCAGAGGTCCGGCCGGATGCCGGACCGCAACCGCACGTGCAGCCGCCGCACGCCCTGCTCCAGCGACGCGAGCGATCGCTGGTCGATGCGCTCCATCCCTTCCGTGACGGTCGTGCCGATGGCACCCACGATCGACCCGAGCGATCGCAGGAACGTCGAGAGGTCGCGGTCCTGCTGGTCCACCTTGCGGTCGTCGATGAACGCCATGATGCCGACGGGCGCCACGGTCATGCCGGCGGCGATCATCCCGGCGCCGACGCTGAACACGAATGCGACGACCGCTCCCAGCAGCGCGCCCGCCGGCAAGAGCACCTTCGCCACCGCGAACATCTGGTCCTGCGTGCGCGAACGCACGGGCCGGCGATGTGTCTTCGGTTCGACCGGCGACGTCCGATAGATGATCCAGTCGCCGAGGATCGCGATGCCGATCATCACCGCCGCGAGCCCGAGGATGAAGATGGTGCCGACGCTGTAGATCATCATCGACACCATCGAGACGACGACGACGAGCGTGACCGACACCATCAGCGCGACGTATGCGTCGGTCCACTTCTGCAGCGACTCCAGGTCGCGCTCGTACTTGCGGGAGTACTGCTCGAGCGTGATCTCGGTCTCGCGGGCGAGGAAGACTGTCTCGGCCTCACCGGAGGCGAGCGAGCTGGAGAAGCGCAGCAGCAGGCTGCGCACCGTCTCGTTGTCCGTAGCGTCTGCTACGAGCTGGCAGGCGCGCGCGTAGTCGTAATTCAGGCGCTGCGCCACCAGGTGCACGCGGTGAAAGTATCCTGACGTGCTGTAGCCAAGTTCCGCCGTCTTCTGGAACAGGTTCTCGCGGCCGACGTTGGCCGTCGCGAGCGCGGACATGTATGTCAGCTGAGCGACAAGGTCGTATTCCGTCGATGCCGGCCGGAACAGGGACGTCGACCGCTGCCAGTTCGCAGCTTCCTCGACGGCCTCGCTGCGGCGGACCTTCTGCCCGGGGAGAATGCGTGTGAGGAGTGCCATCCCTGCGGCCGCCTTTAAGGCGGTCCGGGGAAGTACGTCTGGACCGTGACGCCCTTCTCCGTTCCGATGACGGCGAGGTTCGTCGTCGCCGGCGCGACCACCGGGTTGACGCGGATCAGGATCTGCACGCTCTCGCCGGTGTTGAGGATTCCCGGCTCGAACAGGTCGTTGGTGAAGGCGCCCGTCGTCCACGTGTCGGCCGCGAGCGGGCCGGACGTGTACGGCAGCCACTTGTCGTATCGGGCGCCGCCGACGCCGAAGTACTGCACGACGACATCCATGCCCGCGAAATCGGCTACGGACGTTTGGCCGTCGTTCCGCACCGTGATCGTGATGTTGGCGCCCGTCGGGTCGGTCGTGGCGCCGGTGACCGTCAGCGTCGTGTGGTTCTGTTGCGCGTAGCTGGTCTGGGACGTGCGCAGCGACTGGCCGATGGCGTCAGCGCCGAGAAAGCCACCGCGCGCCATCAGCACCGTCGACAGCATGAGGATGGCGGCGATGAGCAGGGCGGGCAGTCCGTTTTCCATGCCGCCCCCTTAAACCGTGAAGAACTTCGAGTCCGCGATACCGTTCGGCGTCACCACCTTGACGTAATACGTTGTGCCGGTGGTGAGGTTGGTGCCGCTGTGGATGACGATGCCCACGGTCGACGTCGGCTCCCACGCGCTCGTCGAGTTCTCGAAGGTGTACTCCCAGCACGGCGCGCTGCAACCGGCGCTTCCCTGCGGGACGCGCTGGAAGTTCGTGCTCGGGCCGAAGAAGACGTCGACGCGCGACATCGGGTCGATCGTCGATGCGCCGATGTTCTTGACCCACGCCTGGGCGTCGGGGTTGCCGTTCTGCCCCGTCGCGTGCACCACCTCGATCTGACTGGCGATGCGGTCCTCGACGACGCCGGACGCCGAGACGAGCGCGCCGCTGGTGCGGCCGACCGACGGCAGCACGGCGTTCACTACGGCCACGATCGCAACGATCGAGGCGATGGTGAGCATGATCGTGGTGATGGCCTTATCGATGGCGGCGCTCCTTCGACGGTTGCGCGGACTGGATGCTTACAGGCGGCGCTGCAGCGACGGCGCGTAGTCCTCGTCGTCGTTCACGAGGGCGTCGAGTTGCCGGAGCAGCACCACCGTCTCGTTTGTTGATGGCGTTTCGGTTGGTTCGGGAAGATCGAGCTCGGTCACGCGAGCCAGCGCGGCGCGCGCTTGCGGAGTCATGTGCCCGGCTGCCTCGCACAGATCGAGCAGGATCTCCAGCCGCAGCGGCCCGACGCGCCGCATCGCCTCCTCGGCCCACGCCGACAGTCCGGCGATCGTCAGCAGGCTCCAGTTTGGCTGCGGCTCCTCGGGAGCTGGCGGCGGCACAGGTATCGGCTGGGGCCTGAGCATGATCGGCTCCTTGGCGGGCGCCCGTGCCGGCGACTCCGGCTCGTCGTCCTCGTCGTCGGCTTCCTCGGTGGGCTCCGGCTTCGGCCGACGCGCCTGCACGGGCTCGGGCCGGGCCGCGGGCGGCGCCGGCGCTGGCGAGGCTGACTGGGCGAACCCGGCGACGAGCGCGGTGCCGGCTCGGCCGAACGCGCTCTCGACCTCGAACGGATTTTCCCTGACGAGGATCGCGGTGCGGATCTCGGTCAGGATCTGCTTCACTTCGCCCTTAACGATCTTGCCTTCGTCTTCGAGCGTCGCGACCCGCGACTCGAGTTGCGCTACCTTCGTTGCCAGCTGCTGCGGTTCCACCGCCTGTGTTGCCTTTCGAGGCCGCGCGCGTGCGTGGCCCTCCCGTTCCGCCCTAGTTCAGGTTGACGATGCTGGTGCTCATGCCTGCCGGCGTCGTCCTCTGGATCACTAGGTACGAGCCCGCTGGAGGCTTGATCTCGATGGTGAACGTCTTGTTGGTACCGAGTGTGACCGCCGCGAACTGCGCCTGCGTCATGTCGATGCCGATCTCGAACAGTTCGCCCTGCTGCAACAGGTTGTCCGCGTTTCCGGTGACGACCGTCGTCGTGTATGTGACGTTCGACACGGAGTTCTGCGAGTCCTGGTAGCTGAGCACGGTCTTGTTGGTCGTGGCGGAGGGGTCGAGGTTCGCTGAATCACCGCCGGCCGCCAGCGTCACGTCGAATGTGAGGTTGGTGATGCGGGTCAGGTCCGTCGTCCCGTAGACGTTGCCGGTTAGCTCCATCGATCCGCGCGTCTTTGCCAGGCCGGCGAACACGGTCTCCTTCGCGCGCTCCGAACTGAACAGTCCCGTGCTGAGCACGACGAACGCGAACACCGCCGCGACGACGACGAATGCGATGAGCACGATCGCCGTCTCGAGGCCGGTGATGCCGCGCTCCTCGAACGCCCGCCTGGCAAGCGACTTGATGTGATTCATGGCTGCGCCTCCCGACTCCCTTCAGGACGACCCGCGCACCGACGCTTCGACGCGAGGGCGAGGACGCAGACGGGCGCCGGCGGCGCGTGGGCGCTGGTCGGCGATCATCTGGTCCGCTGGGGAAGAGTCGTACGGCGGTGGGGTCGGGGCGCATCGGGAAACCACCTGACTTCCCGGGTGCTGGCACCGTAGCCAGGCAGGTGCCGCGGCGTCTGCGTCGTGTGACGAGAAAGGGGCGGCCGATTGGCCGCCCCTTCTCGATGACTGCGCGGTGCGCCGCTAGTTGAGGTTGATCACGCTCTGCGCGATCGACGCCGGGGTCGTGCGCTGGATGACCATGTACGAGCCCTGCGGTGGCTTCACCTCGAAGGTGAATGTCTGGTTCGTCGTGAGGTTCACGGCCGTCAGCGCCGCCTGGGTCAGGTCGATGCTGATCTCAAAGAGTTCGCCCTGCTCCAGCAGATCGCCGGCGTTGCCGGTGATGACCGTCGTCGTGTACACGACGTTGTTGACCTTGTTGCTGTTGTCCTGGTAGCTGATGACCGTCCGGTTGGTCGTGTCAGCCGGGTTCAGGTTGACCTGGTCGCCGCCGGCGGCCAGCGTCAGGTCGAAGGTGATGGCCGTCAGCTTCGTCGTGTTGGACGAGGCGATAACGCCACCGGTCAGCTCCATCGAGCCCCGGGTCTTGGCGAGACCCGCGTACACTGTCTCCTTGCCCCGCTCGGAGCTGAAGAGGCCAGTGCTCAACACGACGAACGCGAAGACCGCGGCGACCACCACGAAGGCGATCAGGACGATAGCTGTTTCCAGGCCGGTGATACCGTGCTCTCCGCGAACCTTGTTCGCGAAATCCTTGATCCGCTTCATTGAAGTCCTCCTGATGTAGGAAGCTGAATGTGGGCCCTCAGGCCCTCTTCGGAACGGGTTTGTTGCTGCTGCGTGCCACCTCCTTCAATGAAGCGCGTTGCCTGGAGTAGCTCGATTCCGATTCAGGCTTGGTCGCGCGCTCCCTCGCTACCCGGACGCTGGTTGGCCCTGCGGGAACCAATGCCCGGGGACCAGAGCCGCGCATTCCATGCGACCGCTCGGTGCACATCCTTGTGTCAATGAAGATTCGTTTTCCTAGGTGCATCCGCGCACGGTGGGTACACCCGTGTTTAGAGGGTGGTGGCACCGGCTCCGAATCCGGATGCGGGCCGGAGAACCTGGCTGAAGCTGGGAGTTGCGAATTTGAGAGGGGGACGGCAGGGGAGGCCGGAGCCCGGCCTCCCCGCGCTGTACGGCGTCGGGCGCTAGTTGAGGTTGATGATGCTCTGGACCACCGAGGCCGGCGTCGTGCGCTGGATGACCATGTAGGAGCCCTGCGGCGGCTTGATTTCGAGCGTGAACGTGTGGTTCGTGCCGATGTTGATGGCCGCGTCGGCGGTGAGGGCAACGGTGACCTCGATCATCTCGCCCTGCTCGAGCATCGAGTCGGAGTTGCCCGTAATGACGGCGATGGTGTAGCCGAGGTTGTTGTTGGTGTGGTTAGCATCCATGTACGAGATGACCGTGCGGTTGTTGGTATCGGTCGGGTTGAGGTTCACCTGGTCGCCGCCGGCGGCGAGCGTCAGGTCGAAGGTCACGTTAGTGAGCTTCGCACCGTCTGAGGTGGCGATGATGCTGCCTTCGAGTTCCATCGAGCCGCGCGTCTTCGCCAGGCCGGCGTAGACGGTCTCTTTGCTTCGCTCCGAGCTGAAGAGCCCGGTGCTCAGCACGACGAAGGCGAAGACCGCGGCCACGACGACGAACGCGATGAGCACGATCGCCGTTTCGAGGCCCGTGATGCCGCGCTCTTCGCGCAGCCGCCTGCACAACTGCTTGATCCGGTTCATGTTCGCGCCCTCCTCACGGGACTCGACCGCCTGTGCCGGTGGCGTCAGCAGTGCGGGGATGGCTCTCGTCACTGGCCTGCCGGCGTGCACGCACTGCGTACGGATGTAGGTTCGTTCCCCTAGGGGTATGCCCGCATGGTGAGCGCACCCGATTTCCGAGGGTGCAAGCACCCGGTCCCCTTCTGCCACTGGCGCGATCGGCGGCGTCACCCTTGACGGGGTCGCGCCCGGACGGTCGCGGGCCAACGCCTACGTCGACGTGGCCAAATCAGCGCACTCCCGCATATCGACGCACGGCCGCAGGCCGATACACCACGGGTAGGTTATGCAGGACCAGAACAACCGCATCAGCGTACTCGTGGTCGAAGCGGACGGACTGCTGCGCGACATGCTGCGCACCGTCCTCGCCGCCGAGCCGCGCCTGCGCATCGTCGGCGTCACCGGCGATGCGTCGGAGGCCGTACGCATCGCCGGCATCGAGAAGCCCGACGTCACGCTCGTCGGCCTCAGCGGCGAGAGCGAGAGTGACGCGCTGGCGGTCGCGCAGTCGATTTCGAACTCGCGCGCCGGCTCCCGCATCGTCTTCCTCGGCGAGCACCCCGACCGCCGCACGCTGGCGGCGCTGCCGGCGTTCCGCGCGGCCGGCTGGTCGTACCTGCTGCGCCAGTCCGTGACCGACGTCGCCACGCTCGTGCGCGCGATCGACGGGGCGGCGATGGGGCTTGTCGTGCTCGATCCGGCGGTCGTCGAGAGCCTGGGCCGGCGCGAGACGCGCATCTCGGCTCTGACCAAGCGGCAGCTGGAAGTGCTCTCGCTGATGGCGAAGGGCAACAACAACGCGGCGATCGCCCGCGCGCTGGTGCTCGAGGAGAAGTCCGTCGAGAACCACATCAACGCGATCTTCGGGCAACTCAACCTGAGCCGAGACAACGCCGCGCACCCGCGGGTCAAGGCGGTGCTGCTCTACCTGCAAGAGACCGCCAGCTCCGGCGCCGACGACGAAGAGGCGCGTACGGACCGCAAGGCCGCGTAGGACTACCCGATTCCACACATCGCCTTCCTTATCCGCGCGGCGCCTTCGTTCCGCGCGGCACATCGGCACCGTCTATGGAGCGGGCGACCGTAATAGGCGACTTCGAACTGCGTATTTTTTTCGCGTAGTGGAGATACAGGCTCGCGAGCATCGGGCGGTTGCCGCGCCGCCTGTCCTGCAGGAAGTGCAGCTGGCGCAGCGAGCGACACAGGATGTTGGTCAAACCCTCCTCGTACCTGCTGATCAGATCCAACGCGTCGAAGTCCGGGACCAGGACGGACATCGTGCGGTGGTGCTCGGCCGAGGGACGGCGTCCGGCGCCGGGCTCGTCGCGGCACACCTGAGCGGCGCCCCAGGCCCGCTGTTCGGCGCCGGGGACGCGGCGGAGGCGCCAACACGCGTCCGCGAAGGCGAAGGCCAGCCTGGTCTCGAGGGAGCCGTCAGGCTCGAGGTCGGTCAGCATCGCGTCAAGGAAGCGAGCCCATTCCGCCGGGTCCTCGCCTGGCAAGACGGTCCGTGCGGATGTGAGGCCGTGCCCCAGGTGATGGAGTGCGCCGGCGGCCTTGCCTTCGGGGGATCGCGGGCCGCGGTTGTTCCTGCTGAGGGGGCGGTAGATGTTTGTCATGATCGCGGAGGATGCCACGGGTCTGGCCGGAACTCCAAACGTGCATGTCACCGGCGAACCTAACCCCCGGCCCGGTTGAGAGGGAGGGAGAGGTGGGAGGCGGGAAACGGAGGTTGGATAGGCGAGGGTGGACGTGGTTTGAGGGCGACGTAACAGGTGTCGAAATACTCGGTATCAGACCTGCTCGCCAGGCGATACAGCCACACGTTGAATCTGCACAACGCGGGCTGAAAGCCCGCGCCACGAAATTGAGCGGGCCTTTTCAACACCCTGTTCGAGGACGTGAGATGGGGGAGGCGGGAAACGGGATGTGGGATACGAGTGCGAGGGAAGGGAAGACCGCGGTCGGGGGGCGGGGCCAAGGTACGTGGCATGAGGCGTCGGCCGGGGAAGATTCCTCGCGTCGCTCGGAATGACAGAACGGCGATGACAGAACGGCGATGCGGGAACGGCGATGACAGAACGGCGATGACGGAACGGCGATGCCAGGATGGGGCGAAGCAGAGGGTGGGCGGCCCTGTGGCCGTCCGGCCAGCGGAGAATCGATCCGCCGGAGCTTGACGGCGGCGGGTTCGGGTTCGACGCGCATGTGTCATGTCTTCCGATGGAGACGCGTTCGGATAGGCAGACGCTCGCGGCATCGCACACGCGGTACGCGGGCTCCGGCGCCGTGGCTGATGCCGACGGCGGTGGACGCTCACCGTGGACAACCACGCACACGGGATTCCGGCCGCGCTTCGAGGCGAAGGCGGCGCCAGTCTGCTCTCGATCATGCTGGTGGCGCCCGCGCTCGCCATCGCCGCGTCGGTGCTGGCGGCGGCGGTGCTATCGACAGGGCAGCTCAGCACCGGCCAGTTCCAGCAGGTCGCATCGTCCGCGTTGCGCGACAACGGCAGCGGCCTCGTCGTCGACGGGCCGGTGGTCGCCCGGACGGACGGCTCCTCGATTACGCAGCTGATGATTGAGGTGACGACGCTCCCCGGCGGGCTGCCGGTCGACCTCGACCCGGCGGCGGTCGCCGAGCGGACCGTCGTGATGTACGCCGACGCCGCGAACTTGAAGCCTGACGTGCCTTACTCGGTGACTTGGGTCGGCGGCAACGGCGACGCACGGCTCGACTCGGGCGAGCACGCGGAGATTGTCATCGACCTGACCGGGATCGTGCAGTCCGGCGAGAGCTTCACGGTGGAGGTGCGCCCCGCACACGGGCTCCGTGCCACCGTCCGGCGGGCGATGCCGAGCGGCGGCCAGCTGCCGATCATCCTGCAACTCGGGTAACGGCGCGCCTGCTTCGCTTGACGCGAGAGGCGATTACGACGCCAGTGTGTCGTCGTCTGGGGAAGCGCCTTCACCGTCTAGCAGGCCCTCGAACGGCTCCGATAGCGGCGATGCGCCGTCGAGGGTGACGGCTGTGACTTCGGCGGTGACGGAGACGGCGTTATCGCGGCGGCTGACGGCCAGGTAGCCGCCGAAGGCCTCGATCTCCGCCTCGAACGGCTTCAACGACGATGCGTCGAACGGCGTGCCGTCGGTTTCGGAGATGGCGCTGAGCATCACCTCGCCGGCCGCCTGTCGCACCGAGATGGTGCAGCGCGCCGCGCCCGATGCCTCCAACTCGGCGACGATCGCCTCGACGAGGCCGAAGACCGTCGCCCGGAGACCGGGGACCAGCGTCTCGCCGCCGTCCACGAGGTCGAGGTCCAGGCTGACGTTGAGCCCGCGCGGCGTCATCGAGATCTCCTCCAGCGCGCCGCCGAGGTGGATCGCGTCGATCGGCACGCGGCCCGAAGGTGGGAGAGGCCCCGATTCGGCAGGCGCGGGTTCGGGCGGCCGCGTGATGATGTGGAGATTCGGCCGCACGAGTTCGACCATCTCCGCCTCGCCGTCCGGTTCGGCGTCGCCGGCAGCGTCTGATTCGTCAGGCGGGATGAATGTGCGGATGGGCGACGGGCCGTCGTCTTCCGCGTCGTCGTCTTCGCCGGCCAGGTCTTCTGTTTGATACGGCGGTTCCGCGGTCAATGCAGCCAGCACGTCGTCGCCGGCGTCCTCCTCATCGAGTTCCGGCGGCGGAACCCATCCCTCAGGCATCTCGGCGACCGGGGGTGAGGCGATCAGCGCCGCCACGACCGACGTGCCGCCGTGGCGGCTCATCGACACCGTCCCGCCGTGCGCCTCGATCGCCAGGACGCCGGCCGCCAGCTCGCCATCCTCGACCGATGGGCGCTCATCGCCGGTGGCGCCCGACACGGCGAGCACGATGATCCCGTCGCGGCGGCCGAGCTCGATGCCGCACGAACCAGCGCCGGCGGCCGCGAGCGCCCGCACGGCGTCCATCGCGAGCCGATACAGCGCCAGCCGCAGCTGCGGCGGCAGCATCGAGCGGCCCGGCGTCGTAACGAGCGAATCGACGGTGGCGTCGACGTCGAGCGTGATGGCGACGACGCCGGCCAGCTCCTTGCTCAGCGCCTTCAGCGCGGCTGGCAGGCCGAGCCGGACGAGGGCGGGGTGCAGTTCCTGGCCGAGCGCGCGCAGCTCCGCAGTCCGTATCCGCTCGAGGTCGTCGAGCGCGTGCCGGTGCAGCCTCGCGGCCGCTTCGGTGTCGGTCGCCGCGAGTCGGTACGCCTCGTCGGCCTGGCTGGCGGCGACGAGGAGCCGCGCCTGGATGGTCTCGCGGAGCCGGTCGGCGAGACGGGCATTGCGGGCCTCGTACGCCTCGATCAGCGTCAGCGCATCGACGTCGGCGATCACGGGCGGCGGAAGCTGGACAGGTTCGGGCGCAGGCGCGGCATCGTATTCATCGGTGGCTGCCGGCGCGGGTTCGGGCTCGGGTTGCGGCTCGTCGACTGGCTCGACGGGTGGCGGCTCGGAGACGAGCAGCGCCTCGAATTCGCCGGCAAGCGTATCGGACACTGGCGGCTCGGCCGCGGCAGCGGCGGCCGGCTGTGGACGGTGCCACAGCAGCGTCATCGCGCCGGCCGCCAGCACGCACGCGAAGATTGCGCCCGCAATGGTCACGAGCCCCTGCTTGCCCATCGCGCGGCTTTGCTCCGACTGGATGAGCGAGACCGGCATGCACGATGCGACGTTCAGCCCCTTGTCGATCTGCGTGCCCTTGCCGATGAGCGCCAGGCCGCAGATCGAGTCGACGCCGGCGATGTTCGCCCGCACGCCGCCGTTGGAGAGCGGCGACCCCTGCCAGGGCTGGCCGATCAGTTCGTCGGGCACTCCGGCGGCGAAGAGGCCGTTGTTGTTGATGATGACGTTGCGACCGCCGTCAATCGTCGCCGCGAGGGTGGCACCCCAGAGGCGTGCGGGGTCGGCACGGGCGACGAGGATGCCCCAGACGGCGCCGTCGGGTTCGTGCAGCGGCGTCGTGTACTCGATGAAGCCCGGCTGGCCGGGCGTCGCGATGACGATGTCGGAGTTGGCGGGGTTCAGGTTCGCGCGCGTCTCGACGAACGCCTGGCCGCCGCGCACGGAGCGGATCGACGGGTCGGTGCTGGCGAGCACGTCGCCGGAGCGGGTGGCGATGGAGAGCGAGGCGAACTTGTTGACGTAGAGGTAGAGGTCCTGCTGCATGATGGCGACGCGCCGATCCGTCAGGGCGTTCTTATCGTTCAGGACGGGGTCGTCGGCGTAGCGGAGGATCTGGACGTAGGCGTCGAACGCGTCGTTGTTGGCGAGCTTGGCGCTCTGGATGGTGAACGACTGCGCCTCGTTGGCGGCGCGATCGTTGGCGGCGCGGCGGGTGAACGTCTGCGCGCCGTAGTACGTCAGCGCCGAGACGAACGCCAGAGCGACAATGACGGCGCCGACGGCGGCGACGAACGGCGTCGGCCGCCAGGAGCTCAGTTGGGACCAGCGGCTGGCCGAGCCGGCGGGCGGTCCGATGCCGGCCTCCGCAACGGCGGCGCCGGCGCCATCGACCGCTGCGGGGGCTCGGCGGAGGCCGCGCATGAGCGTCGCCCAGGCGCGCTTGTCGCCGGCTGGCTCGCGGTCCTGGGGTGTGTCGACGGGTTTGGCTCGGCGCGGCAGCTTCAGTCTCGGCAGCGACAGGTGGAGGGCGAGGTGGGGCAGGCCGCGGCGTGCGCGGCGTTCCTGGTCGCCATCCTGCGACGGTTTTGGCGCCGTCCTTGCTGCCATATCGCCGAATCTATGGTCGGTGCTGGCACCCAGACGCGGCAGGGGTGGAACCCCTACCTCGGCCTCGGGCCGTTCCCTATGAGGGAAGGCAGGCTGAGGTCGGAGGTCGGAGGTCAGAGGTCAGAGGTCGGAGGTCGGAGGTCGGAGGTTGGAGGTCGGAGGTTGGAGGTTGGAGGTCGGAGGTCGGAGGTTGGAGGTTGGAGGTCGGAGGTTGGAGGTTGGAGACGGCGATTGACGAACGGGCGTTCGCATCATATACTCGGCGTTCGTACGGGTGTTCGAATGGGGATGCGGAGGGCAGGATGCCGCTGGAACGAGCGCTCGACGCACTGAGGCGCGATCCGGAGCTGGCCGACGGCTTCGTCGAGTGGCGCGAACTGCCGCCGACGGAGCCTCGCTACGGGCCGTTCCCGCTGACCGCCGACCAGCGGCTTATCGACGCGCTCGCGCGCCGCGGCATCGAGCGGCTGTACACGCACCAGGCGGAGGCGTTCGCCGCGGTGATGCAGCGGCAGAGCGTCGTCGTCGTCACGCCGACGGCGTCGGGCAAGACGCTCTGCTACAACCTGCCGGTCATCCAGACGATTCTCGAGCAGCCCGAAGCCCGCGCGCTCTACCTGTTCCCGACGAAGGCGCTGGCGCAGGACCAGATGCAGGAGCTGCACGGCCTCATCACCGAGCTGGCAGTCGACATAAGGACGTTCACGTACGACGGCGACACGCCGGGCGACGCTCGCCGCAAGGTCCGCGAGGCGGGGCACATCGTCGTCACGAACCCGGACATGCTGCACACGGGCATCCTGCCGCACCACACGAAGTGGGTGAAGCTGTTCGAGAACCTTCGCTACGTCGTCATCGACGAGCTGCACCAGTATCGGGGCGTGTTCGGCAGCCACGTGGCGAACGTGATCCGGCGGCTGCGGCGCGTCTGCCGCTTCTACGGCTCCGACCCCGTGTTCATCTGCTGCTCGGCGACGATCGCGAACCCGCGGGAACTGGCCGAGAACATCGTCCGCGGGCCAGTACACCTCGTCGACGACAACGGCGCGCCGCGGGGGCGGAAGGTCGTCGTCGTGTACAACCCGCCGGTGGTGAACCGAGAGCTGGGCATCCGCGAGAGCTCCGTCAACGCGGCGCGGGCGATCGGCTCGCGGCTGCTGCAGTCGGGCGTGCAGACGATCGTCTTCGCGCCGTCGCGGGTGCGGGTCGAGCTGCTGCTGCGCTACCTGCGCGAGGCGCTGAAGCAGCGCATCGGCGAGCCGCCGAAGGTCGACGGCTACCGCGGCGGCTACCTGCCGAACGAGCGGCGGGCCATCGAGCGCGGGCTGCGCGACGGCCGGATCCGCGGCGTCGTGGCGACGAACGCGCTCGAGCTGGGGATCGACATCGGCGGGCTGGATGCGGCGGTGCTGACGGGCTATCCGGGCACGCTGGCGAGCGCCTGGCAGCAGATGGGGCGCGCCGGGCGGCGGAACGGGGTCTCGTTCGCCGTCGTCGTGGCGTCGTCGTCGCCGCTGAACCAGTACGTGGCGTCGAACCCGGACTATCTGTTCGAGACGTCGCCGGAGGCGGGGCTCGATCGACCCGGACAACCTGCTGGTCCGGGTGAGCCACATGAAGTGCGCGGCGTTCGAGTTGCCGTTCGATGAGAACGAGGAGTTCGGGCCGGACATCGCACGAGCTGCTCGAGTTGCTGGCGGACGAGGCGGTGCTCGTGAAGGCGGGCGGCCGCTACCACTGGATGACCGACGCCTTCCCGGCGGAGGGTGTGAGCCTGCGCTCGGCCGCCATCGACAACTTCGTGGTCATCGAGCAGGGGCCGAAGCCGCGCGTCATCGGCGAGGTGGACCGGCCGGCGGCGCCGCTGCTGATCCACGACGAGGCGATCTACATGCACGGCGGCGTCCAGTACCACGTCGACCGGCTCGACTGGCACGAGAAGAAGGCGTACGTGCGGAAGGTCGACGTCGACTACTACACGGACGCGAACCTGGCCGTCGACCTGGAGGTGCTGGACGCGTTCGAGCAGGCGCCGGCGCGCGGCTGCTCGGTCGAGCACGGCGAGGTGGCGGTACGTGACGTCGCGACCATCTTCAAGAAGATCAAGCTCGACACGAACGAGAACGTCGGCTGGGGGCGCATCAACCTGCCGGAGGAGAGCCGCCACACGACGTCGTACTGGCTGGCGCTGGACGAGGGCGCCGTCGAGGGCCTGGGGCGCGGCGAGCTGCAGTCAGGGTTGTGGGGGATGGCGCACCTGCTGCGGAATCTGGCGCCGATCTTCCTGATGTGCGACCCGCGCGACCTGCAGGCCGTCGCGCAGATTCGCTCGCCGTTCACCGAGCGGCCGACGATCTTCCTGTACGAGAACCAGCCGGGCGGCGTCGGCATGGCGCGGCGGCTGTTCGAAATCCACTCGCGACTCGATGCGCACGGCTGCTCGAGCTGCTGGGCCGCTGCGGCTGTCCGGCCGGCTGTCCGGGCTGCGTCGGACCCGGGTTTGGCGAGCAGGGCGCGAACAAGCGCGCGGCGGCGCTGCTGTTGCGAGCGGCTGTCGAACGCGAAGCGGCCGTCATGGCGCAACCGGCATGACGGCGACGCTCCGCGAGCGGATGCGCTACGCCGTGGCGAGCCAGGCCTCGTCGATGCCGCAGCCCGCAGTGCCGCGGACCGTCGATCTGCCGCCGATCGACCGCATCCTGGGCGGCGACTGGCACGAGACGGCGCTCGGGCCGGTGTTCGTGCGCGACGAGTGGTACCCGCTCGACCACGAGCACGGGGCACTGCCGCTCAGCTCGGCGCTCGACGTGCCGGCGGAACTGCTCGCGCGGCTGCTGGGCGCGCCTCGAGGCGCCGCACCCGTCGCGGCTGGCGTTCTTCGACATCGAGACCACGGGGCTGTCGGGCGGCACCGGCACGTACGTCGTGCTGGCCGGCCTCGGCACGTTCGAGCCGGACGGGTTCCGCATGCGGCAGTACTTCCTGGCCGACGTCGGCGGCGAGCGGGCGATGCTGGCCATGCTGGCGGAGGACCTCGGCCGGTTCGACGGCCTCGTGACGTACAACGGCCGCAGCGTTCGACGTGCCGGTCGTCGAGACGCGCCTGACGATGGCGCGCGTGGCGTCGCCGTGGGCCGGCTGGCCGCACTTCGACCTGCTGCACCCGATGCGGCGGCTGTACCGGCACCGGATGCCGGGCTGCCGCCTCGCCGACGCCGAGCGCCGCCTGCTGCGCATCGAGCGGCCCGACGACATCCCGGGCTGGCTGATCCCATCGCTCTACTTCGATTACTTGCGCGCCGGGCGCGCGGCGCCGCTACGCGGCGTCTTCCGCCACAACGCCGAGGACGTGCTCTCGCTCGTCGGCGTGCTGGCGCGGCTGGCGCGCCTCCTCGACGGCGAGGCGCTCGACCCGGAGGACGCCGTGGCCGTCGCGCGCTGGTGGGAGCATGCAGGCGAGCCGCAGCGGGCGATGGGGCTGTACCGCGAGGCGCTGCCGTGGCTCGAGGGCGGCGACGACTGGGCATGGGCGGCGCGGCGCCACGCGGGGCTGTGCCGACGCCACGGCGGCCGCCACGAGTCGGTGCCGCTGTGGGAGGCGCTGCACGGGCTCGGCGACCGCGCGGCCGGCCTGCAGCTCGCGATCCACCTCGAGCACCACGCGCGCGACCCGCTCGCCGCTGAGCGCATCACGCGGGCGCTCATCGACGGTGCGCCGCTGGCCGAGCGTGACGCGCTCGAGCATCGGCTGGCGCGGTTGCGGCGGAAGCTGGGGGCGGCAGGGCTACGGCGTGGGCGGACGCCAGTGCGTGCGGACGGGGTAGGTGTCGGGCTGGCCGACGTTCTCCCAGTAGGCCGTCATCGCGTAGTCGATGCCTAGCTCGAAGATCCAGTCGTCGTCGCGGATGGTGTGCTTCGCCGTCTCGACGACGAGGCGGCGCTCGGCGGCGTCCTCGACCAGGCGGGCGCGGCCCGTGACATAAAACTCGTCGTCGCGCTTGCCCGGCATGGCGTGGAGCGCGTATCGGCCGTCGCGCGCGAGGTCGAAGCGCTTCGGCGACGGCTGCGGCGAAGATTCTCCAGCCACGGCCACGTACATGCCGTCGCCGGCGAGGATCGGGGCAGACGGGATGCACCCGCGGCGAGCCATCGCGCCGTACCGTCGCCAGGTAGGCGATCGGGATCCAGCCGAGCAGCGAGCGCAGCAGCGCCGCCATCTCCGGTTGCGCACGTTCGAGTTCGCCCCATGTCGCCATGTCGCACCTCCTCGGGGTAGTGCAGTGTACGCAGGTGCTCCCGACAGCATTCTGTCAGCAATGCACATGCGGAACGAATGTCGGGCGACCGGCGTGCCCGGGTCTACAATGGGGCGTGACCTCGAAACGCTTCGCCGACCAGCTCGCGCGGCTCTCCACCGGCCCCGGCGTCTACCTGATGCGAAACGCCGGGGGGCGACGTGATCTACGTCGGCAAGGCGGCGAACCTGCGAAACCGCGTGCGTTCGTACTTCGGCTCGCCGCTGAGCATGGAGCTGAAGACGCGCGCGCTGTCGGAGTCGATCGCCGACTTCGACGTCGTGCTGACACGCACCGAGCAGGAGGCGCTCCACTTCGAGGCGGAACTGGTCAAACGTCACCAGCCGTTCTTCAACATCCGCCTCAAGGACGACAAGCACTACCCGTACCTGAAGGTGGACCTGGCCGACCCGTGGCCGCGCGTCTACATCACGCGCCGCATCGAGCGCGACGGCGCGCGGTACTTCGGGCCTTACGCGAGCGCGGGGTCGGTACGCCGGACATTGGACATCGTCAACAAGCTGTTCCCGTGGCGCTCGTGCACGAAGACGATCACCGGCACCGACGCGCGGCCGTGCCTCGACTACTTCATCAACCGCTGCATCGCGCCGTGTACCGGATACTGCACGGCCGAGGAATATGCGGAAGTCATCCGGCAGGTCATCCTGTTCCTGGAGGGCCGCACGGACGAAGTGGTGCGCGGCCTCAGCGGACAGATGGAGGAGGCGTCGGAGCGCATGGACTACGAGCGCGCCGCGCGGCTGCGCGACCAGATGCGCGCGATCGAGCGCGTCACCGAGCGGCAGGAGGTGGCGAGCACGCGCCCGTCCGAGGCCGACGTGTTCGGCGCTCGCGCGCGGCGACGATGACGCGACGGTGCAGGTGCTGTTCGTGCGCGGCGTGAAGATGATCGGTACGGACAGCTTCATGCTCGACGGCACGCGCGGCGAGACCGACGCCGACGTGATGGCCAGCTTCGTGAAGCAGTTCTACGAGTCGGCGACCGCGCATCCCGCGCCGCGTCGTCGTGCCGGTGGAACTGACAGAGCAGGCGTTGATCGAGAGCTGGCTGAGCGAGCGGCGCGGCGGGACCGTACGGATCGCCGTGCCGCAGCGCGGCGAGCAGCGCCGTCTCGTCGGCATGGCCTCGACGAACGCGCGCGAATCGCTCGAGGCCGCGCGCGTGAAGTGGCTGGCCGATACGGGCAAGACGCGTGCCGCGCTCGACGGGCTGCAGGATGAACTGGAACTGCCGTCGCGACCGCGGCGCATCGAGTGCTACGACATCTCCAACATCCAGGGGACGTCGTCGGTGGGATCGATGGTGGTGTTCATCGACGGCCATCCGCGCCCGCGCGAGTATCGCCGCTTTCGCATCAAGACCGTCGAGGGCGCCAACGACTTCGCATCGATGGCGGAGGTGCTGCGGCGCCGCTTCCGGCGCGCGCGCGAGCAGGCGCTCGAACAGGCCGGCGCCAGCGCGGCCGAGGCGGCATCGAGCGGCAACGGCGCGAAGCCGAAGCGCGACGAATCGTTCGCGGCGCTGCCGGACCTGGTGATCATCGACGGCGGCAAGGGGCAACTCGCCGCGGCTGCGGACGTCATGCGCGAGATGGGGGCGAAGGACGTGCCGGTCGTCGGGCTGGCGAAGCAGCACGAGGAGATTTTCGTACAGGATGTCACGGACCCCGTCGTACTGCCGAGGCACTCGCAGGCGCTCTACCTCGTCCAGCGTCTCCGCGACGAGGCGCACCGCTTCGCCATTACGTACCACCGCGGCGTCCGGGCGAAGGCTGGCATCCAGTCCGCGCTGGATACGATTCCGGGCGTCGGACCGAAGCGGAAGAAGGCGCTGATCCGCAAGTTCGGCTCGCTGCGTGGCGTGCGCGAGGCCTCCGTCGACGAGATCGCGGCGACGGTCGGCTTCACGCGCCGGCTCGCCGATACCGTGAAGGCGGCGCTGGCATGACGGCCGACGGCCTCGCGGCCGCGCCGTTGCACGACGAGTTCGCCGATGCGCGCCAGCGGATGCTGCGCCTGCTCCGCACGACCGTCCGCGACGAGCGCGTCATCGAGGCGATGGCCGCCACTCCGCGCGAACTCTTCGTGCCCGTGGACCTGCGCGAGAGCGCCTATGACGATCGGCCTCTGCCGATCGGCGGGGGACAGACGATCTCGCAGCCGTTGATCGTCGCGATGATGGTCGAAGCTCTCGACCTGCGCGCGGATGACAGCGTGCTCGACGTGGGCACCGGGCTCGGGTTACCAGGCGGCTGTGCTGTCGCGGCTCGCGCAGCGCGTCGTCACCGTTGAGCGGATCGAGTCGCTGCTGCGGCACGCGGAGTCGGTGCTGGAGGCGACCGGTTGTCACAATGTTGAGACACACCTCGCCGGCGACGAACTCGGCTGGCCGGAGAGTGCGCCATACGACGCGATCGTCGTCGGCGCGGGCGCGCCGCACGTGCCGCGCCAACTCGTCGAGCAACTCGCACCCGGCGGCCGTCTCGTGCTGCCCGTCGGATCGATGCGCGCGCAGGAACTCGTGCGGGTGACGAAGACCGCGCACGGCATGGACCTCGAGCGTCTTGGCCCGTGCGCGTTCGTCCCGCTGATCGCGCGCGAGGCGTGGCCGGCGAGCTCGCCGCATTAGGTTTCGATAAGGATCAAGGTGTCATAACCCGGACGTATGGCGCGCGTCGATCGCTATTCCGTACTCGTATTGAAATCGCGCGTCGTACGACTAGACAACAGGCGCGGAGGTGTTACAATCGCGACTGATTCCTCCCCCCTGGCGCTACACAATAACCAAGAGCCGTTGCGAGGGCACAATGGATATCCACATTGGCCACTTCCTGACCTTCATGTCGGTCGAGAAGGGGGCGTCGGGTAACACGGTCGCCGCATACAAGAACGACCTGCAGCAGTTCGACAGTTTCGTCACGTCGCTCAACGGAAATGGCAAGGCGCGTGACTGGGACAAGGCGGAACGCGACTTGATCGTCGAGTACCTGCTCGCGCTGCGGAAGAAGAACTACGCGGAGGCGACCGTCGCGCGAAAGGTGGCGGCGCTCAAATCGTTCTTCCAGTACCTGCAGGCCGAAGGCACGATCCACGGCAACCCGGCGGAGAGCCTCGAGTCGCCGCGGGTGGGCCGCTCGCTGCCGAAGCCGCTGTCGGTGACGCAGGTCGACGAGTTGCTGGAGCAGCCGCTGAAGCGCAACACCCCCGAGGCAAGGCGCGATCGCGCCATGCTCGAGCTGCTGTACGCGGCGGGCCTGCGCGTGTCCGAGCTGGTGTCGCTGGAAGTCGAAGATCTGAACATGTCCGGGCCGTACGTCCGCTGCATGGGCAAGGGCTCGAAAGAACGGACGATTCCAATCCACGAGCAGGCAGCCGCGGCCGTCACGGCGTACCTCGATGACGGCCGGGCGGCGCTGGTGAAGGCGCGCAAGGAGAGCGCGCTGTTCGTCAACCGGCGCGGCGAGCGGCTCACGCGGCAGGGCTTTTGGTTGATCCTCAAGCAATACGCGAAGGAAGCCAACATCGCGACGCCGGTCACGCCGCACACCTTGCGACACTCCTTCGCCACTCATATGCTGAGAGGCGGTGCACCCCTGCGTAACGTCCAGGAATTGCTAGGACATGCCAATATCTCGACGACGCAGGTGTACACGCAGGTCGCCAACGAGCACGTCCGGCAGGTGTACGAGAAGGCCCACCCGCGGGCCCGGTAAGCCGGCAGCAGCGCGCATCTCCCATGGCCGTCCCTTCGCCGGGACGGCCATTCTCGTTCTGCTGGCGGCGCTGGTCGCCACGGCGTGCAGCGGCGGCTCGAGCGATGGCACGCCGTCGGCGGTGGCGACCAGCGCTTCGACGGCCACGGCAGCGCCGCCGACGCCGGCGCCGGTCAGTCTCGCCGAGCAGATCGGCGTGCGGGCTGACCTCCCGGTCGCCGATCCCATCGACCTTGCCGTGCGGTACGGGCGCACGCCGAGCCGCGCGGCCGGCGTCGAAGCCGTTCGCCGGCGAACCGGCGGCGGGCAGCTCGCGCGACTTCGTCGTCGTGAAGCTCACCGGCAGCGCGCTGCAGGGCGACGCGCCGCCGCAGGTCGCGACCCTCACGGCGACGTTGATGGCGACGAGCACCCACGCCTACTTCTACGAGGACTCGGCGTTGAGCGTCGACTCCTCGGCGGTGCAGCAGGCGGCCGACAAGTTCGAGTCGTCGGTCTGGCCGAAGGTCACTTCGGTGTACGGCGAGCCGCTGTCGCCCGGCGTCGACGGCGACCCGCGCATCATCGTGCTGCAGGCGGACCTCGGTGGCGGCACCGGCGGCTACTACTCGAGCGACGACGCGTACCTGAAGTCGGTGCGGCCGCTCAGTAACGAGGCGGAGATGGTGTACATCGACCGTTCGCTCAAGGTGGGCGGCGACGCCTTCAACGTCGTCCTGGCGCACGAGTTTCAGCACCTGGTGCACGCGCGCAACGACCCGAGCGAGGAGGCGTGGGTCAACGAGGGGCTGTCCGAAGACGCCTCCGGCCTCGTGGGCGGCGCGGTGTCGTCGGTCAACTCGTTCGCCTCGCAGCCGCAGACACAGCTCAACGACTGGGAGAGCGGCAGCCTGGCGCACTACGGCGCCGGAGCGGCGTTCTTCCGCTACCTCGCGTCGCGGTTCGGCGGCGATCCGTCGCTCGGCGCCATCGCGCGCGAGCCGGGGCACGGCGAGGCGGGGGTCGACCAGTTCCTGGCGTCGGCGGGGACGCAGCTGCGGTTCCGAGACGTCTTCGCCGACTGGATCGCCGCCAACGTGCTGAACCGGCAGGCCGGCCCGTACGGCAATCCCGGGCTGGCCGGTGAAGCTCGCCATCACGCGCGATCTCGGCGTCGCGTCGCCGTCGCAGGGCGACGCGCACCAGTTCGGCACCGACTACTACAGCGTCGACGGGCTCGACGGCGGCGATTTCGTGCTGCGATTCGACGGCGCCCCGCGGGTCGACCGTGCTGCCGACGCAGCAGCCGGAGGGCGGCGGCGGTGCTGTGGGGCAACGCGGAGGACAGCATCGACACGACGCTCACCCACGACGTCGACCTGACGTCGCCGACGAACCCGGTGCTCACGTTCAAGACGTGGTTCGACATCGAGCACTGGTACGACTGGGGCTACGTGTCCGTGTCGACCGATGGCGGCGCGACCTGGCAGGCGCTCGCGGGCGACCAGACGTCGACCGACGACCCGGCGCAGGCGGCATTCGGCCCGGGGTACACCGGCAGGAGCGGCGGCGGCGATACGGCCTCGTGGGTCGACGAGCGCGTGAGCCTGGCGGCGTACGCCGGCAAGCAGATCCAGCTCCGTTTCGAGTACGTGACCGACGGCAGCACGCACGGCGCCGGCTGGGCCATCGACGACGTGGCGATCGAGGGGACGTCGTTCCACGACGCGACGCTCACGGACCCCGGCTGGCGCTCCGAACGGCTGGGTGCGCATCGACGGGCAGCTGCCCCAGACGTACGCCGTGCGCCTCATCGAGACGCTGACGAGCGGCGACCCCGCGGTGCTCGACGTGCCGGTGGACGCGAGCGGGCACGGCGAGCTGCGCTTCAGCGGCGCGGGCATCGACTCGGCCACGCTGGCCGTCGCCGGGCACGACGGAAGGCACGAGCCAGGAGGCCTCGTACACGGTGGAACTGCGGCGCGCGCCGTAGGATCTGTCGGCTATCAGCTGTCAGCCCGGGTGGCGGGGTGCGCGGCGCGTTCGTGCATGGTGCGTGATCGGGGATCCGGCGGAGCTAAAGCTCCGCTGGTACTGGCGTGACCCGACGATCGACGGGTGACCCAGTAGGTCGGGTGACGGCCTCGAGCTGATCGCTGGCCGCTGATAGCTGATAGCTGACGGCTCAGGTATCCTCGCGGCATGGCGGATGACAGCGTAACGGCACGTCTCGAGGCGGCGATCGCGGTGCTCGACGAGGCGCAGCGGCAGCGGCTGCTCGACTGGGCCGGCTCGATCAGCCAGCGCGTCGACCAGGCCCGCGCGGCCGGATCGAGCATCGGCCCGATCGCGGAGGCGCTCCACATCTCGAACAAGGGCGCGGTCGACGGACACGCCGTGTACCAGCTTGCAGGTGCTGCCGGACATCCTGAACCCGCACGGCGTATTGCACGGCGGCGCCGTCTACACGATGGTCGATTACAGCATGGGCGGCGCCGTCGTCTCGGTGCTGCCGCCGGACGAGATCTGCGCGACGATCGAGATCAAGATCAGCTACCTGGCGAGCGTGCGCGGCGGCGTGCTGACCTGCGACACGAACATCATCAAGCGCGGGCGTAAGGTCGTGTTCCTGGAGTCGCGCGTCACCGATGACGGTGGCAAGATCGTCGCGACGGCGACCGGCTCGTTCGCGGTGTTCAAGCCCGGGTCAGTAGCGCGGGCGGCATGAAGGCGCACCCTCGGTGCGGACGAAAGGACGGTCATGGCGGAGATTGCGGGCGTACACGCGCGCGAGATCCTCGACTCGCGCGGCAATCCGACGATCGAGGTGGATGTACGGCTCGACGACGGCGCCTTCGGGCGCGCGGCGGTGCCGTCGGGCGCGAGCACGGGCGAGCACGAGGCCGTCGAGCTGCGCGACGGCGACCTGAAGCGATACGGCGGCAAGGGCGTGCTCACCGCCGTCGTCAACGTCAACCGTGAGATCGAGCCCGAGATCATCGGCCGCGAGGCGGGCGACCAGGCAGGGCTCGACCGGCTGCTCGTCGCGCTCGACGGCACGCCGGACAAGGGCCGGCTCGGCGCGAACGCGATCCTCGGCGTGTCGCTGGCGACGGCGCGCGCGGCCGCGGCATCGGCCGAGACGCCGCTGTGGCGCTATCTCGGCGGGCCGGGGGCGCACCTGGTGCCGACGCCGATGCTCAACATCCTCAACGGCGGCAAGCACGCGACGAACTCGACCGACTTCCAGGAGTTCATGGTGATGCCGCTCGGCGCGCCCAACTTCCGCGAGGGCCTGCGCTGGGCGGTCGAGGTGTACCACTCGCTCGCGAAGGTGCTGAAGAAGCGGGGCCAGCAGACCAACGTCGGCGACGAGGGCGGATTCGCGCCGTCGCTCGGCGGCAACGAGCCGGCGATCGAAGTGATCCTCGAAGCGATCGCGGCCGCGGGGTACAAGGCCGGGACGGACGTCGCGATCGCGCTCGACCCGGCGGCGAGCGAACTGTGGGACGCCAAGCAGGAGCCGCTACGTGCTGCCGATCGAGGGCCGCACGCTGACGAGCGCGGAGATGGTCGACCACTGGGCGAGCTGGGCCGGCAAGTACCCGATCGTCAGCCTCGAGGACGGCATGGCGGAGGACGACTGGGAGGGCTGGGCGATGCTCACGGCCCGCATCGGCGACCGCGTGCAACTCGTCGGCGACGACCTGTTCGTCACGAACACGAAGCGCATCGAGCGCGGCATCAAGGAGCGGTCGGCGAACAGCGTCCTGATCAAGGTGAACCAGATCGGCACGCTCACGGAGACGCTCGAGGCGATCACGATGGCCGCAGGCGCCGGCTGGACGTCGGTGATGAGCCACCGCAGCGGCGAGACGGAGGACACGACGATCGCCGACCTGGTCGTGGCGACGGGCTGCGGCCAGATCAAGACCGGCGCGCCCGCTCGATCCGACCGCACGTCGAAGTACAACCAACTCCTGCGCATCGAGGAAGAACTCGGCAGCGCGGCCGAGTACGCGGGATGGGGCGCTTTGCGGGTGAAGCGGGAAGTGTGAGGCGGGAGGCGCGAACGTAGGTTCGAGCCAGTGCGCGGGCGCAGCAGGCTGCGCCCTACTCCGCGTCTGGTAGTAGCCGGTAAGCTTGGGCCGTGGGCAACTCGAACGACCACTACGCCACGCTACGCGTGCAGCCTTCGGCCAGCGACGCCGAGATCAAGCGCGCGTATCGCCGGCTGATGCGCGCAGTGCACCCCGACGCGAACGTCGACGACCCCGAGGCGACGCGGAAGGCCGCCGCGCTCAACCTCGCGTTCGAGACGATTGGCGACCCAGACAAGCGCCGCGCCTACGACGCTCAGCGCTCGCCGCGCGCGTCCCGCCGTAAGTACGAGGTCTGGGCCGAGCAGCCGGACTGGGAGGACATCGTCGCCGAGAACGTGCCGCCGGCGAGGCCGCAGCACGTCCACGCACCGGCGCCGGTCTTCGAGCCGGATGAGGTGGAAGTATCGGTGGCCGAGCTGCAACTGCAGCCGCGCGTGCGCCGCACGCTGCGGCTCGTCAACCGCTGCAACTGCACGCTCGTCGGCGACGTCTCGACGTCGGAGCCCTGGGTGTGGGGGCCGGTGGGACGCATCACCGTCGGTCCGGGCGAAAGCACTGCGTTCGACGTCGAGGTCGTCGCGCGGAAAGTGACGTTTCCGGGCATTTCGCGCATCACCTTCGTCGCGAAGGAGTGGACGGGCGTCGTGCCGGTGAAGATCACCGGCTACGAGGCGAAGCGGCGGCGCCCGGCCGCCTCGAGCGCCCAGTACGTGCCGAACAGGCGTCGCCGCGCCGTGAGGGCGCCGTGACGATGCCGCAGGGCCAACTCCCAACGCCAGGCCAGCGCGTGAGCGGCATCGCCATGCCGGAGCAGTACCGGCTGCCCGGGAAGCCGGACGAGCACGCGCCAGCGGCCGCGCAGGACGCCTTCCGGCAGACGCAGTTCGTCCTCGGCGGCGACCTGGGCCTCTTCGCCGAGGGGATGAACCTGCAGTTGCGCATCCTCAACGCGTCGGCGCACTCGCGTTACCGCACGCACGTGTACGCCGCCGTACTCGGTACGTGGTCGCGGGCGTACTCGGCGCTCGAGGACGCATGCCTGCTCGTCACGCGCGGCTCTTACGCGTCGGTGCCGAACCTCGTGCGGTCGGCGTGCGAGCTGATCGCGGCCGAGTACCAGGTCAAGTACGAGGAGACGGACGAGTTCATCGGCTGGATGCTGGAGCACCTGCGCGCGGACGAGGAGCGCAAGGCGTTCGACGTCGGCCTCGGACACTACTTCGCCGGGACGACGCTGGCGGCCGACGACCAGCTGCGCGCGGTGTACCGCTCGTCGAGCGACCTCGGCCGGCCGAACTTCGGCGCGACGCTGCTGATGGTGGGGCCGGAGTCGAACAACCTGCGGCTGGCGTACGCGTTCGACGACACGTCGTTCCACGCCGGCTGGGCCGAGATCGAGTTGGGCTGGCTGATCCGCCTGTGCGAGCGCCAACTCGCCGTCGCCGTGCACATGGACGACGTGCTGAACATCGAAGCCCCCACGCACGCCGCGTACGAGGCGTACGCGCTGCGCGTGCAAGAGGCCCTCGGTAACCCCTCTCGCGCGTGGCTCGAGGAGGTCGACGTCGACGGCTTCAAGCGCTGGCTTGCCCACAACTTCCGCCGCCAGCCCTCCGGCGCGCCGAAGAAGATCCTGTTGTAACCCCCTCACCCCCGGCCCCTCTCCCACAAGGGGAATGGGGAGTTCGGCCGGAATCCCTCACGCGACTCGCCGCGTGGGGTCGTGGCCGAGGCATTCGTGCTCGACGAAGCGGAAGATCGCGAGCCACTGGCTGAACGCTAGCTCCGATGGGCGCACATCGGCGGCGAAGCCGAGATCGTGGCGCAGGCGCGCGAGCTGGCGGCCGGTGACGAAGCGGCGCAGTCCGCGCGATGCCTCCGGCCCGCCCTGGCCGAATGATTCGGCGATGAACCGCCGGTAGGCGGGCGCGCTCGATGCGGCGAGCAGTGGTGCCGCTCGCGGCCGGATGCGCATCAGCACGCTGTGGACGCGCGGCGGCGGCTCGAAGCAGTGTCTCGGGACGGCGCCTTCGATGCGGACGTCGAACCACGGCTTGTGTAGCAGCGAGAACCGCGTCTCGCGCGGCGAGCCGGCGAACTTCTCGGCCGCCTCGCGCTGGACGATGAGCGCTGCCTCGACGGGCTGGCTCGGTGCGTCGAGCAGCTTCCGCACCACGCTGGCGGTGATGGCGTAGGGCACGTTCGAGGCGACGCGATACGGGCTCGTCGGCATGGGCAGCGTCAGGAAGTCGCCGTGGCGGCAGGCGATGGTCTCGCGACCGGCGAGACGGCGCCGCAGCAACTCATAGAGCCGTTCATCCTTCTCAATGGCGAGCACGCGGAACCCCGCGTCCGCGAGCGCCTCGGTGAGCGCGCCGTCGCCGGCGCCAGGCTCGATGACGAAGGCGCCGGGTGGGAAGGCGAGTCGTCGGACGAGTGTGCGTGCGACGGCGGCGTCGCGCAGGAAGTGCTGCGAGAGCTCGGGACGACGATGGGCAATTCGAAGATCGTGGCGACGCATTCGGTACCTCCGGCCAGCGGAGGCGCGATGTCGCGAGATCGGAGGACGGTGGACGGATGGCGCGCGGCATCGACGCCGTCAGCAGGCACGTAACTACGAGTCCTGTGACAGGAGGTAAGACCGGCCGGTGTGATCGGCCGGGTGGCCCGCCGCAAGGGCGGACGCTTAGCGTCGCGGCTTTATCATCGCGTTCCAGTTCAAAGCGGGGGAATCGTAGCACGGGGCGTGCGAGGACGTCTACCGGTGCCCTATCGGCGACCGTCGAATGCCGACAGTCCGTAGATGATCGGCGCCGACACGGTTAGATAGACGATGATGAAGATCATTGCCCGTATGAGGAACCCGGTGGCACCCGTGATGTTTGGCAGCTGTACAAGCCGGTTAACGCGGATCCCGCCCCACGCGCCCAGAAGCATCCCACCGAAACCTAGTATTCCGAGCGCGTACTGCATCACGCGAGTATAGCGTGGGCGATTTAGCTACCCCGCAAGAATCGCGTCGACCGGCACGAGCGTCTCGCGCAGCTCGCGCTCGTACGCGGCGACCTCACACGCGATGCGGGCGTCGTCCCAGCCGAGGCGCTGCGCCATGACGCGGGCGGCGCGCGCGGCGCCGTCGAGGGCGTGGCACTTGCTCCAGCCCGCAGGAATGCGACGCAGCAGCACGTCGGCGAGCGTGACAGCCTGTTCGCGGTCGACCGCGTATGCGACCTGGGCGAGCAGTTCGGCGTTGTGTTCGCAGATGCGCTCGCCGAGGGCGGGGTCGGCATCGATGAGCGCCTGTACCTCGGCGCGGCGGGGGCCGTAGAGGGCGAGTGGGCCGGATGCGGGCGTCTCGTGCCGGGCGGCGACGCGCGCAGCAGGCTGCGCCCCTGCGCGGGGCAGGGGCTGCTGGCCCGACGGTGTGGCGTGCTTCGCGATGGCGGGCATCGCGAGGCGCGCGAGGCTGCGGTACGTCGTCAGCTTGCCGCCGACGATGCTCAGCAGGCCGCTCGGGCCGCCGCGCTTCACGTGGTCGATGATGAAATGGCTGCGCGAGATGGTGCTCTCGTCGCCGCGATCGGTGTAGGGCAGCGGCCGGATGCCGCTGTAGGTGTAGAGGACGTGCTCGACCGTGAGCGGCACGCTCGGGAACAGGCGGTTCGCCTCGTCGAGCAGGTATCGCAGCTCGTCGGGCGTGCAGCGCGCCGCCGACGGGTCGCCGTCGTAGCGGAGATCCGTCGTGCCGACGAGGGTGTAGCCGTGCCACGGCAGGATGAAGAACGGACGGCCGTCGGCCTTCGCGGTTGCGAAGACGGCATGCGTCGGCCCGCCCGGCCACTCGGCGACGAGATGGCTGCCCTTCGTGCCGCCGATGAGGCGGTCGTGGCGCTCGGCGTCGCTGCCCGGCGAGCACCTGGTCGACCCACGGCCCGGCGGCGTTAACGGCGACGCGCGTCTCGACCTGAGCCGTCTCGCCGGATAGCTCGTCGCGCACGACGAGGGCGCGCAGGACGCCGCCCGGTGAGACGAGGCGCTCGCACGAGGCGTGGTTGAGGGCGACGCCGCCCGCATCGGTGAAGGCCCGGAGGGATTCGATGACCAGCCGCTCGGGGAACTCCACCTGCGCGTCGTAGAAGGTGTAGGCCGCGCGGAGGCCGTCGCGGTTAAGGCCGGGCTCGTACGCGTCGAGCGCGGCGGGCGGCATCGCGCGGTGGCGGGGCAGCGACTTGCGGAACGAGAGCGCGTCGTACATCAGGAGGCCGGCACGCACCATCCATGGCGGGCGGCGGTCGTCTCGGTATACCGGCACGAGCAGCCGCAGCGGCCGCACGAGGTGCGGGGCTTCGCGCACGAGCGTCTCGCGCTCGCCGAGCGACTCGTAGACGAGGCCGAACTCGCCGTGTTCGAGGTAGCGCAGGCCGCCGTGGATCGAGCCGCGTGGCGCGCGACGTCGTGCCGGCGGCGAAGTCGTGGCGCTCGATGAGCAGCGTGCGGTAGCCGCGGCGCGCTGCCTCGGCCGCGACGGCGGCGCCGTTGATGCCGCCGCCGATGACCGTGACGTCGAATTGTTGCTGCGCAACGTCGCCGAGGCTGGGCCTCACGTAGCCCAGCCCTTCGCGCGCTCGACGGCGCGCCGCCATCCGGCCACCAGCGCGTCGCGCTCGGCGGCCGGCATCTTCGGCTCGAAGACGCCGCCGGGCCGCCAGACGCGGCCGATCTCGTCGAGGTCCTTCCAGAAGCCGACCGCAAGGCCGGCCAGGTACGCCGCGCCGAGCGCCGTCGTCTCGGCGGTGGCGCAGCGGACGACGGGGCGCTGCAGCACGTCGGCCTGGATCTGCATCAGCAGGTTGTTGGCGACGGCGCCGCCGTCGACGCGGAGTTCGGGCATCGTCGCGCCGCTCTCGCGTTCCATCAACTCGACGACGTCGAGCGTCTGCAGCGCGATCGACTCGAGCGTGGCTCGGGTGATGTGCGCGGCGGTGGTGCCGCGCGTGATGCCGACGATCGTGCCGCGCGCGTACATGTCCCAGTGCGGCGCGCCGAGGCCGGCGAACGCGGGCACGACGTACACGCCGTCGCTCGACGGGACCGAGCCGGCGAGCGTCTCGCTCTCGGCGGCGGTCTTGATGATGCCGAGGCCGTCGCGCAGCCACTGCACGGCGGCGCCGGCGATGAAGATGCTGCCTTCGACCGCGAACTGCTGCCGCCCGCCGATGCGGGACGCGACCGTGGTCAGCAGACCGTGTTCGGAAAAGACGGGCTGGTCGCCGGTGTGCTCGAGGATGAAGCAGCCGGTGCCGTACGTGTTCTTGGCCATGCCGGCGCGGAAGCAGCCCTGCCCGAACAGCGCCGCCTGCTGGTCGCCGGCGATGCCCGCGATCGGGATCGCGCGCCCGAATATGGCGGGGTCGGTCTCGGCGACAACGCCGCTGCTGTCGACGACGCGCGGCAGCATCGCTGCGGGGATGCGCAACTCGGCGAGCATGCGGGCGTCCCAGGCGCCGTCGCGCAGGTTGTAGAGCATCGTGCGGGAGGCGTTCGTGGCGTCGATGACGTGCGCGCGGCCGGAGGTGAGCTTGTGCATGAGCCACGAGTCGACAGTGCCAAAGGCCAGTTCGCCCGCCTCGGCGCGGGCCTGGAGGCCGGTGCCGGCGTTGTCGAGCAGCCACCGCACCTTCGTGCCGGAGAAATAGGCGTCGATAAGCAGGCCGGTGCGGGCGCGCACCTCGGGTTCGAGGCCGCGGGCGCGCAGTTCCTCGCAGATGGCGGCTGTGCGGCGGCACTGCCAGACGATGGCGTCGGCGATGGCGCGGCCGCTCGCGCGCTCCCAGACGACGGTGGTCTCGCGCTGGTTCGTGATGCCGATGGCGGCGACGTCATCGGCTGGCGTGCCGGAATCGGCCAAGAGTTGGCGCGCGGCGTCGAGCTGGGACGACCAGATGGCCTCGGGGTCGTGCGAGACCCAGCCGGGCTGCGGGTAGATCTGCGGGAACTCGCGCGACACCTGCGCCATCGGCACGCCGTCGCGGTCGAAGAGGATCGCGCGCGAACTGGAGGTGCCCTGGTCGAGAGCGAGGATGTATTTCGGCATGGGGTGAGTGTACGAAAGCCCCGCCCGACGGGCGAACTACACCGGCTTCGTCGCCTTGATCGAGTACAGCAGGGGCACGCAGCCGTCGTGCTTCGTGAGGCGGACGGTGCGGTCGGGCATCGTCTGCGTAAACGGCAGGAACTGGTATGTGCTGAACGGGAATTCGTGCAGGTGCTCGATGCGGAGGCCGGCGTCGATCAGCGCTGAGACGACATCGCCGAGCGAGTGGGGGAACCAGTACGTCGTCGTGTGCACGAGCGCCGTGCTCGGGTCGGCGTAGTCGGCGCCGGAGTCGTCCTTGAATGGCTCCGGCAGCTCGAAGTAGGGGTACTTGACGTACAGGTCGTCGACGCCCGGCGTCTCGTCGAACACGTTGACGAACGGGTGGAACTCGACGATGTAGAAGGTGCCGCCAGGCCGCACAAATTGCGCCGCCACGCGCGCCCATCGCGCGATGTCCGGCAGCCAGCCGAGCACGCCGTACGACGTGAAGACGATGTCGAACTGGCCGTCGAGCTTGTTCGGCAGGTCGTAGACGTTGCTGTGGATGAACCGCGCCGTCGATGCCAAGCTCGCCGGCGAGCGCGCGCGCCTGCTCGATCGCCGGCTCCGAGAAGTCGACGCCGGTGACGAGCGCGCCCTCGTGGCGCGCCCACGACAGCGTGTCCATGCCGAAGTGGCACTGGAGGTGCAGCAGGGTCTTGCCGCGCACGTCGCCGAGTTCGGCCAGTTCGACGGGCTTGAGCTTCGAGCGTCCCGGCCTTGAACGACGCGACGTCGTAGAAGTCTGAGCGAACGTGGACGTCGACGACCTCGTCCCAGTGGCGGCGGTTGGCGTCCATGTACTCGTTGGTCATGCGTCCTCGTCTTCTTCCCAGCGTCGCAGGATAGCAGCCTGCTCCGGCGTCGTGCGGATGCGCAGCGCCTCGAGGATCGCCGGCCTGCGCAGGATGTCCGCTTCGAGCAGCTCCTCCAGCACGGCCAGTAACGCCGGCCGGTTGGTGCCGGCGAAGAGGAGTGCGAGGTAGCCGTAGAGTTCCTTGCTGATGCTGGATTGCATGATCGACCGCAACGCCGGATACGTGTCGTCGAGTTCACGCTTGACGATGGTCTCGGCGAGCTTCGTTAGCAGCGGTTCGTCCTTCTTGGCGATCGCGTCGAGCGTCAGTTGAGTGAGGCAGCGCGACATAACGACGGCCGGTGCCTCGTCGAGCAAGTCGAGCGCCGCTTCTACGAGAGCCGCATCACGACGGCCAGACACGATCCACTGGTAGACGCTGAGCTGGTTGCCAGTGCCCGCGAGCAGTTGCAGGGCGGTGTTCGCCGGCTCGGGCGAGAAGTCGCTCGAGTCGTCGATGTGTTCGACGGCGACGTACGGGAACAGGTCGGGGTCCGCGGCAGCGATGATCCTCAGCCCGAGGGACCGGAGGTTCGCGGTGCTGTCGACGCCCATCGTCTTCTCGTACGTGCCGGCGGCGCGCAGTCCGACGTCGACGTCGCGCGCGTCGCCACCGGTCAGCAAGAGACGAGCGATTGCTATGCGAAGGTGGGCGCCGGGATCGAGCTTGTCGGGCTGTGCCGCGAGCTCGAAGTACAGCCCCCGCAGCGCGTCGCGCGTCCCCGCGACGGGATGGTCGACCAGCGCCTCCGAGCGTGGCCTCACGCGCCAGCCGATCGCCGGACGCCAGCAACTCCACCGCGTAAGTCGCGGAACGCTGTCTCGTCGTCGCCGGCGGCGAGCACGGTGAGGCGCGACAACTCGGGCGTGGCGGCGCGTTTCTTCGGTGGCATGTCGAACTGCTTCGGTCAGCAAGTGACGGGCCGCAGCCGCAGCGGCCCGGTCCATCGTCGTGGCTCTCGGAGCGGCGCGTCTACCGCGTGACGGCGGTCAGCGGGATTACGTCGTCGCCGTGGCCGACGGGGGTGTACGTGCCGGCGTCCATCTCGGCGATGATCTTCTCGCCCTCTTCGATGAGCGCTGTCATGAACTCGGGCTCGTCGACCGTCTTGACGATCTCGCCCTTGCGGAAGATGACGCCGCGGCCTTTGCCACCGGCGATGCCGAGGTCGGCCATGCGCGCCTCGCCGGGGCCGTTGACGACGCAGCCCATGACGGCGACGGTGAGGATGCGGCCGCGCTTCGTAAAGTGCTCCTCGACCTTGTTGGCGAGCGGGATGAGGTCGATCTCGATGCGGCCGCATGTCGGGCAGGCTACGAGCGTGGCGCCGCGCTTGCGGAGGTTGAGCGTGTTGAGGATGTCCCAGCAGACCGGCACTTCCTCGACCGGATTCGCGGCCAGCGAGACGCGCAGCGTGTCGCCGATGCCTTCCGACAGGAGGATGCCGATTCCGATCGCGCTGCGCACGGATCCGGCGCGCGGCGTTCCCGCCTCGGTGACGCCGAGGTGCAGCGGATACGGCACCATCGCCGCCAGCCGGCGGTAGGCCTCGACCATGGTCGGCACGTCGAACGCCTTCATCGAGATCTTGATGTCGTCGAAGTCCATCTCGTTGAGGACGTTGATCTCCCACAACGCCGCCTCGACCATGCGGTCGGGCAGCGACGGCGGCAGTTCGCCCTCGGCGAGCGCGCGGATGGGCGGCAGCGAGCCGGCGTTGACGCCGATGCGGATCGGGATGCCGCGCTCCTTCGCTTCGCGCGCGACGAGCTTCACCTTGTCGGCGTCGCGGATGTTGCCGGGGTTGAGTCGCAGGCCGTGGAAGCCAGCGCGGATCGCGGCCAGCGCCCAGCGGTAGTCAAAGTGGATGTCGGCGATGATCGGCAGCGGCGCGCGCCGGACGATGTCGGGCAGCGCGTCCGCCGCTTCGCGGTCGGGGACGGCGATGCGCACGACGTCGCATCCGGCGTCCTTCAGCTCGTGGAGCTGGGCGACCGTCGCGTCGACGTTGGCGGTGTCGGTGGCGCACATCGACTGCACGGCGATCGGTGCGTCGCCGCCGATCTGGACGTCGCCGACGTATACGGGCTTCGACTTACGGCGAGGGGACATCATCGGATCAGGCTCTCTCCGTGGAAGACGCGCAGGATGTCGAAGTACGTGATGACCACCGACAGCGTCAGGATGAGCGCGAGCCCGGTGAGGTGGACCAGCGCCTCCTTCTGCGGGGCGACGCGGCGCCCGCGGCGGAGGAACTCGATCAGGATGAACACGAGGCGGCCGCCGTCGAACATCGGGATGGGCAGGATGTTGAGGACGGCGAGGTTCATGCTCAGCAGCGCCGCGAAGTCGACGAGCGATAGCCAGCCGGCGTTCTGCACCACCTCGCCCGTCGCCTGCGCGATGCCGACGGGGCCGGTGACCGGCGACGAGCCGAAGCCGCGCACCATGCTCCAGATCTGGTTGCGCGCGAGGATCAGCGACTCGAAGCTCATTCGTACGGCGTGCGGCACCGCCTGCCAGATCGGCTCGTGGCGCGACTTCACGAATGGCTCGAACTGCTGGCCGGGCGAGAAGCGGTAGCAGGGGGAGTTGGAATCGGGGAACAGCTCGGCCTTGAGCTGTTCGGCCTGCGCGCGCCCCGCCGGACCGAGCGCCTCGCACGCGGCGGCGTTCACCGGGACATAGCCGAACTTCGAGCCGCTGTAGCACGTCGCCGGCGAGCCAGGCGCGACGAGTTCGCGATAGCTGGCCAGGTCTTTGCGGCTCTGCGCCTCGAGCTTCGCGGTCTCCGCAGCGGTGCGCGGCACGTACTGGCCGAACGGCGTGCCAATCGAGATACCCGTCGGGCCGGTGGGCTGCTTGACGCCGCACTCGTCGGCGTAGGGCTGCGGGTTCCAGCGCGCGTAGACGCTGGTCTTGACCTCCTGCGCGCCCTTCACGGGGTCGGGCCGCTTCACGACCATGTCGATCCACGTGCCCTGGTAGAGGTGGATGAAGTACGAGGCATCGCTCGTGTTCTCGGCGCGGCGGCCGTTGATCGTCTGGATCTGGTCACCGGCCTTGAGGCCGGCCTGCTCGGCCGGGCTGCCCGGCGCGACGTTCGATATCTGGGCGCCGCCGGCGGATACGTTGCGGGGGATCATCAGCGCGGCGCTGAAGAGCGCGATCGCGAGCAGCAGGTTCATGAACGCGCCGGCGCCGATGATGACCGTGCGCTTCCACTTGGGCTGCGCCGCCAGGCTGCGCGGGTCGGTCGGGTCCTCCTCGCCGAGGAGGCGGACGAAGGCCCCGATCGGCAGGGCGTTGATCGTGTAGTCGGTGTCGCGCCAGCGGAAGCCCCAGATGCGCGGCGGGAAACCGACCCCGGCCTCCAGCACCTGCACTCCGAACATCTTCGCAGTGATGTAGTGCCCGGCCTCGTGCACGACGATCAGGCCGAGCAGGATGCCGACGAACGGAAGGATGGAGTGCGTGAAGACGTCCGGGCTCAAGCTGCCTCGATTCGCTCAGACGCCCGCCGGGGCGGGCGGTGCATCATCGTCATCGGGGCCGCGCCGGCACGGGCGCCGCGCTCCGAATGTGGCCTTCGGCGGACTCGCGCGCCCAGGCGTCGGCGGCGCGCACGGCCTCGAGAGAAGGATCGGCCTCGCCAGTGTGCGCCGAGAGAGTGTTATCGACCACCCGCGCAATATCCGTGAAGCCGATAACGCCCCCGACGAACGCCTCAACCGCTACTTCATCGGCCGCCGCCAGCACTGTCGGCCAGGTGCCGCCCTTCGCGCCAGCTTCGAGCGCGAGGCGCAGGGCCGGGTAGCGGCCGAAATCGGGCTCTTCG
This sequence comes from uncultured Chloroflexia bacterium, assembly GCA_963840385.1. Classification (GTDB taxonomy): domain Bacteria; phylum Chloroflexota; class Dehalococcoidia; order DSTF01; family JACRBR01; genus CAYJMJ01. The sequence continues at coordinate 154,487 of CAWIYS010000011.1, forward strand.
AAGTGGAGCGCCTTCGTCCGGGCCAGGTTCAGTCGCGGGGCGGCGTCGCAGGCCATACGTTCAGGGTAACTGAGCGCGCACTGGATCGGCAGCCGCATGTCCGGCTCGCCCATTTGCGCCTTCACGCTGCCGTCGGCGAACTCGACGAGCGAGTGGACGATGCTCTCGCGGTGCATGAGCACCTCGATGCGGTCCATCGGCACGTTGAACAGCCAGCGGGCCTCGATGGCTTCGAATCCCTTGTTCATCAGTGTTGCGGAGTCGATGGTGACCTTTCGGCCCATTTCCCACGTCGGATGGCGCAGCGCGTCGCGAGGGGTGACGCCGGCGAGTTCGCGCTGAGGCAGGTCGCGGAAGGCGCCGCCGGACGCCGTCAGCACCAGCTTCTCGACCGAGGCGATGTCCTCGCCCCAGAGGCACTGCCAGATGGCGCTGTGTTCGCTATCGACCGGCCGCAGTTCGCCTCGCCCGGCCTCCGCTGCCCGCGTGACCAGATGGCCGGCCATAACGAGGACTTCCTTGTTGGCGAGCGCGACGGCCTTTCCTGCGGCGAGCGCGGCGAGCGTGGGGTCGAGCCCGGCGGCTCCCGCCGTCGCCACGACAACGACATCCGCGTCGGGGTGGCCGGCCATCTCTTCCATGGTCGCCCAGTGCGCCTTGCGGCCAGCGGCGGCCTTGAGGTCCATGTGGCGGCCTTCGGCCTGGCACCAGACGACGTCGGGCCGGAACTCGCGAGCCTGATCTTCGAGGAGAGTGTGGTTGCTGCCGCCGGCGAGGCCGACGACGCGGAAGCGGCCGGGAAGCCTGCGGATGACATCGAGGGTCTGGCGGCCGATCGAGCCCGTAGAGCCCAGGATCACGACGCCCCTGACCGGATCAGCCATGGCGTCACGTTACCACATGACGCTGCGAGGGCGGCGGCAGCGTATGCAGGCGGTGGATGCAGGCGACCTAACCCCCGGCCCCTTCCCAGAGAGGAAGCGGAGCGCGGTGGTGACGCCTGGATCTCGGACGCGGCTGGAGGTATGGCGTGCCGTCATGCGTGAGTCCGCCTTGCGGTGGACGGACAGCCGACGGCGGCTATCCCCGCGCGGGTCGGTCAGCTGTCAGTACACGACCAGCTGCGTGAACAGGTAGACGAGCGCGAAGGTGAAGAGGATCGAGTCGAGGCGGTCGAGGACGCCGCCGTGGCCGGGGATGATCTCGCTGGTGTCCTTGATGCCGGCCGCGCGCTTGACCGCCGACTCGGCGAGGTCGCCGAACGCGGCGACCGTCGGCAGCAGCACGCCCAGCGACGTCACCTGTCCCGGCTTGACGCCGAGGTCGAACGCGTACGCGAGGACGACCACCGTGGCCAGCCCGCCGACGTAGCCGCCGATCAGGCCCTCGATCGTCTTCTTCGGGCTGATGCGCGGCGCGAGCTTGTGCTTGCCGATGGCGCGGCCGGTGAAATAGGCGGCCGTGTCGGTGGCGAACGTTCCGAGCACCGTGATGTAGACCCAGCTGCGGGCGTCGTTGTCGATGTAGCGCAGCAACACGATGAAGCTGCCGAGGAAGCCGACGTACGTGATGCCACCGAGCGCCCACAGCACGTCGATGAGCGTGACCGTCCTTCGTGGGGCTGAGGAGCGCGGCGAGCGGCGTGATGACGATGCCGGCGGCCAGCCAGGCCAGCCAGACGCCGCCGCCGGCGCGCGCGCCGACGGCGATGCCGGCGACGAGCGCGGCTGTCAGCAGGCACAGCGGGTCGAGCCAGTCGCGGGTGATGTGCTGGAACTCGGCGGCGGCCAGCGCCAGCCCGGCGGCGACGCCGATCATGTAGACGTTGCCGCCGAAGTAGATGAGGACGAGGATCACCGGCACGCCGACGGCGGCGCTGATGATGCGTTGCCTCAGCACGGGCGGATCACGAGTCCGGCGACTTGCCGTTGACCGGTCCGACGCCGCCGAACCGCCGCTCGCGGTGGGCGTACGCCTCGAGCGCCTGCTCGATGTCCTCGTCGCCGAAGTCCGGCCAGAGGGTCGGCGTCGCGTAGAACTCGGCGTAGGCGGACTGCCAGAGCATGAAGTTGGAGAGGCGCATCTCGCCGGCAGTGCGGATCACGAGGTCAGGGTCGCCCAGATCGGCGGTGTAGAGGTACGACGCGAACAGCGCCTCGTCGATCCGCTCCGGCTTGACGCGATCGGCGACGATGCGCCGCACCGCGTCGACGATCTCGGCGCGGCCGCCGTAGTTGAAGGCGAGCGCCACCGTCATGCGGTCGTTGTCCTTCGTGAGGGCGATCGCGTCCTCGACCTTCTTACGGACCTCGGGCGCCAGCGGTTCGAGGCTGCCGACATGGACGAGGCGGACGCCGTTCCGGTGCAGTTCTTTGATCTCGCGGTTGATCACGCGCGGCACGAGGCGCAGCAGCGCGTTCACCTCCCGCCGCGGGCGCGTCCAGTTCTCGGTCGAGAACGCGTACAGGGTCAGGATTTCGATGCCGTGCTCACCGAACGACGTGATGACGCGTCGGATGTTCTCGGTGCCGGCGCGGTGGCCGGCCTGGCGGGAGAGGCCGCGGCGCGCGGCCCAGCGGCCGTTGCCGTCCATGATGATCGCCACGTGGCGGGGTACCGCGGCGTCGCGCTTGACGGCGCGCAGGCGCGGCTCGGCGGCGGGCGCGTGTTCGACGGGTGCGGCGGCCGCGGGTTCGCTCTTGCGTCGTTGACGAAGTCGCACGTCGTTCCTTCTCTGCGGCGGCGCTGGCCGTCGCGGCGGCCGGTTAGACCTCGAGGAGCTCCTGCTCCTTCGTGTGGCCGTGCTTGTCGACCTCGGCCACGTACTTGTCGGTGATCTTCTGCAGGCGCTCCTGCGCGCGGCGCTCGTCGTCGTCCGTGATCTGCTTGTCGTGCTGCATCTTGCGCAGGTGGTCGAGCGAGTCGCGGCGGACGTTGCGCACGGCGACGCGCCCGTCCTCGACCTTCTTGTGGACCACCTTGACCAGTTCCTTGCGCCGATCCTCGTTCAGCTGCGGGATGACGAGGCGGATGATGTTTCCGTCGTTCGTCGGCGTCAGGCCGAGGTCGGACTTCTGGATCGCCTTTTCGATCGTGCCGAGTTGGGTCTTGTCCCACGGCTGGATCGTGATCAGTCGCGGCTCAGGCGAGTTGATCGTGGCGAGCTGGTTCAGCGGGGTGGGGGTGCCGTAGTACTCGACCTTGAGGCCCTCGACGAGGGACGGGCGGGCGCGGCCCGTGCGTATGGTGTCCATCTCGCGGTCGAGCGCCGCGACGGCGCTCTGCATGCGATGTTCAGCGTCCTTCAGGGTGTCTTCGATCATCGTCTGCCCTCTCGACCCGGGCCGGGCGCCTCATGGTACCGCACCCGCCCTGCGCGGAGCTACCACCGTCGCGCCGGCGTCCTGCGTCGATCATGATCGCGCTGCATCGAGCACGGACGCCGTGGAGCTGACGCGCGTGCCGATGTCGGCGCCCTGCGCCGCGCTAAGGATCCCCGTCGGGTCGCCGACATCGAAGACGACGACCGGCAGGTCGTTCTCCATGCAGAGCGCGAGCGCTGTGCTGTCCATCACCTCGAGCCGCAGGTTGAGCGCGTCCATGTACGAGAGGCGGGAGAAACGCCGGGCGTTCGGCTTCTTGCGCGGGTCGGCGTCGTACACGCCGTCGACGCGATTCTTGGCGATCAGCAACACTTCCGCGTCGATCTCGACGGCGCGCAGGGCGGCGGCGGTGTCCGTCGTCATGAACGGGTTGCCAGTGCCGGCGGCGAAGATGACGACGCGGTTCTTTTCGAGGTGGCGGATGGCGCGCCGGCGGATATACGGCTCGGCGACCTGCTGGATCGGGATGGCGGTCTGCGTGCGTACGTCGCCGCCGACCTGCTCGATGGCATCCTGAAGCGCGAGCGCGTTGATGACGGTGGCGAGCATGCCGGCGTAGTCGGCCGTCGCGCGGTCCATCCCCGTCTCGCTGACCGTGGCGCCGCGCCAGATGTTGCCGCCGCCGACGACCACGGCCACCTGCACGCCGCTGTCGCTCGCCGCCTTGATCTGCGTGGCGATGCGCCGCACCGTCGCCGGGTCGATGCCGTACGACGCGCCGCCCATGAGGGCCTCGCCGCTGACTTTCAGCAGGACGCGCTTGTAGGCGCCTTCGGCCATCTCCGGCTCCCTACTGGCCGAGTTCGTACCGCGTGAACCGCCTGATCCGGATGTTCTCGCCGGTCTGGGCGATGACTTCCTTCACCAACTGCTCGATGGTGCGCGAGCCGTCCTTGATGAAGTGCTGCTTCATCAGCACGGTCTCCTCGACAGCGCCCTCGGCGTCCGCGGCAGCTCGTCCTCGGTGATCGCGATGGTCGTCGGGATGCCCGCGATCTGGAGCGCGATGTCGTGCACGAGGCTCTTGAAGCCTTCGGTGCGCGCGACGAAGTCCGTCTCGCAGTTCACCTCGACGCATCACGCCGATGCGCCCGCCCGCGTGGATGTACGAGTCAACCAGCCCCTGACTCGTCTCTCGTTCCGCTTTCTTGTCCGCGCCGGCGATGCCCTTCTCGTGAAGCCACTTCTTTGCCTTCTCGATGTCCCCGCCGTTCTCGTCCAGCGCGCGCTTGCAGTCCATGACGCCCGCGTTGGTCTCCTCGCGAAGGCGCTTTACCTCTGCCGCTGTTGCCACGGTGCTCGTCCTCTCTGAATCAGCGCTCGATCAGGCTTCAGCCGCGGCGCCGGACTCCTCGTCAGCGGCGCGCGGCCCCGGATCGTCGGGCGACGCCGAGAACGTGCCGGACGAGAGCGACGCCATGTCGAGCCCCTCGGTGTCGTCCGCCTCAGAGGCGTAGCCCTGCAGGTTCGTGCCTTCGAGCGCAGCGTCGGCGATGCGGCTCGCGATGAGCTTGACGGCGCGGATGGCGTCGTCGTTCGCCGGGATCGGGAAGTCGATCTCGTCGGGATTGCAGTTCGTGTCGCACATGGCGATGATCGGGATGCGCATGCGGATCGCCTCGGTGACGGCGATGCGCTCCATCGGCGGGTCGACGATGAAGAGCGCGGCAGGCAGCCGCTTCATCGTCTTGATGCCGCCGAAGTAGCGGTTCATCTTCTCGATCTCCTCGAGGAGCTTGCCGGCTTCCTTCTTGATCAGCAGGCCGAGCTCGCCGCGGTCGCGGCGGTCTTCGAGCCGGATCAGGTGGTCGATGCGGCTCTCGATCGTCTGGAAGTTGGTGAGGGTGCCGCCGAGCCAGCGGTTCGTGACGTACGGCATGCCGCAGCGCGACGCCTCGAACTCGATCGAATCCTGGGCCTGCTTCTTCGTGCCGACGAAGAGGATGGCCTCGCCGCGCGACGCGACGGAGCGCGCGAAGTCCATCGCCTGGCCGAGCAGCGGGACGGTCTGTTGCAGGTCGATGATGTGGACGCCATTGCGCTCGGTGAAGATGTAGGGCTTCATACGGGGGTCCCAGCGACGGGTCTGGTGCCCGAAGTGGACGCCGGCTTCGAGGAGCGCCTTCATCGATATGGACGGGGCGGGCGCGGTAGTGCTGGTCATGACATCAATCCTCCCGGACATAAATTTGAGGCCGAGCGGCCCCAGATCCGGTCTTCTCGTTCAGTAGCCAACGAAGTATAGCACCGGCCTCCGGCGTGAACAATCGGCGAGCGTCCGGCTGTCTCCTTCTGCCGCTCGGCAAGAGCGGACGATTAGGATCTGTCCACTCCTCCCATCCGCCATCGTGACTGCCAGCCGCCCGCCGACGCCACGGCCGCGCCCGCGCGGCTGAGCCGTCGCACCTCAAACCGAGTCCCTGGGATCCGCTACCCGCGTCTCCGCACCGTTGCGGTACTCAGGGCGACGGAACCCACGGCGAAGGCGGCCATCACGAGGAGGGAGCGGCCGAGATGGGTGCCCGGGAGATTGGTCAGGGCGCCGCGCATGGCGTCGGCCACGTACGTGGGAGGCATGTACACGGAGACGTGCTGCAACAGCTCGGGGAGCTGCTCCGTCGGAAACAATACGGGCGCGAACAGCAGGACATAGAACATTGTGAGCTGGGTGAGCGCGTTTGTGAGCTGCCGAAACGGCGACAGCATCGAGATGGCCACCCCAACGCCCGCAAGCGAGAAGATAGCCAGCGGAACGACGACGAGCAACACAGCGCTGACGTCGAGCGAGATGTCGTAGTGCCACGCTCCCAATGCCACGGCGAACGCGGTGCAGGGCAGGGTGGCCAGCGCGACGAACGCGATCTGAACCAGGATGTACGTCTCGCGCGAGATCGGAAGGGTGAGGAGGTAGTCGAGCTTACCCTCGAATTTGTCCTGGGCGAGCTTCTGGGGCAGTGCCACGAGCGCCGTGGTGACCACCGTCTGGCTGGCCGCGCCCGACGTCAGCCAGAGCGCCTGGACGTGCGTCATGTTCGGGATGAAATACCCGAAACCGAGGATGAGTCCCAGCGTCATCATGAACTGAACCAGTGCGATCAACCAGATCAGGGGCCGCGCCATCATGAGCTCGAGCAGCAGCAGGTCCGTGAACTGCCGAAGCGTCCGCATCGTTCAGCCTCTCCTGCGGATAAGCGCCGCGCTGAGCGCCAGGGAGCCGAGCGTGAACCCGCACATGACCCAGAGTGACCGGGCGAGGTGCGTGCCCGGAAGAGCCGTCAGTGCGCCCCGCATGGCGTCGGCGGTGTACGTCGGAGGCATTGCTACGGAGAGATGGCGGAGGAGCGCCGGGAGCTGCTCCTTCGGCAGCAGCACGGGCCCGAAGAGCAGCACGTAGAACATGGTGAGGTTTGTCAACGCGTTCGTGATCTGTGGCTGCGGCGAGATGGTGCCGATGGCGATGCCCACGCCGGCAAGCGAGAGGACGCCGAGGGCGGCCACGAGGATCACGATCGGGTCATACGACAGCGACAGGTCGTAGTGCCAGGCGCCGAACCAGACGGCAAAGGCGACGCCCGGCAGCGCCCTCAGTGCCACGTACACGACCTGGGCGGCGAGGTAGTTCTCGCGCCCCACGGGCAGCGTCAGGAGGTAGTCAAGCCGCCCGTCCGCCTTGCTCTGGGAAAGGCTGTTGGACAGGTCCATCACCGCCACCACGACGACCATGTTCGTTGCGATGCCGGTCGTCACGTAGAGCGCCTGCAATTCCGAAATGGGCCTCATGAAATAGCCGAAGCCCAGGACGAAACTGACCGTGTAGACCACCTGGATTACGCCGACGTACCAGATCTCGTCTCGGCCCATCAGCACGTTGAGCCGCACCAGGTCGGCGAACTGGCGGATTCCTGTCATGCCACTCCGTCTGGATGAGTGGGCGCGACGGTCACCGCATAGATGTCGTCGAGCGTGGGCGGACCGATGTGGAAGTCGAGGATCGCGCCACTGTTGCGCTGGTCGACGAGCCAGCTGCTGACCTCCGGCAGGTCCCGCTCGTCGAGCAGGTAGTGGTGCGCCGCGCCGTCGCCGATGAGCGATGCGTGGGGGACGTACGCCGCCCCCGCGATGATCTGGAGTCGCAACCGGTCGCTGACCACGGAGCGCATGGACGACGGAGCGCCCTCTCGGAGGATGCGCCCGTGGTCGATGATGGCGAGCCGGTCGATCACGCGCTCGGCTTCGGCGAGGTTATGCGTGACGAGGAGCACGGTGCTCCCTTCACGGCCGAGTTCGTCGATCATGCTCCAGAGAAGCTGGCGACGGACCGGGTCGATGTCGTTCGTGGGCTCGTCGAGGACCAGCAGCCGCGCACGAGCAACGACGGCCGCGGCGAACCCCGCGAGCCGCCTCACGCCACCGGAAGCCGCGTGTATCGATGTGTGGCGAAAGCATTCGAGATCGAGCCGCTCGACGAGTTCGTCGGTGCGGCTGCGTGCTTCGGCCTTCGACAGGCCGCGAAGCTTGCCGATGAGCTCGATGAGTTCGTCGACGTGGATGGCCTGCATGTCGAACTGGCCCTGCGGCAAGAAGCCGATGTTGGCGCGGGCATAGCCGGGCTTCGCCACGAGATCGATGCCGTCGAGGGTGATGTCGCCGGCGGTGGGTTTGAGCAGGCCCAGGATCTGACGCACGAGCGTCGTCTTGCCGGCGCCGTTTGGACCAAGGAGGCCATAGATCTCGCCGGCCTCAAGGGAAAACGAGATGCGGTCGTTTGCGAGCGTGCCGTTCCGGTAGCGCTTGGTGAGGTCGCGGATGCTGAGAATGCTCATGGGGGGATCCCCCGGTTGGACGTTCTCGTCAAGAGTCGCAGCCAGTATCGAGCGGCCCCGCGCACGCATGCTAGCAACGAATGGCTACGTTTTCCGCAATCGTCAACGACCGCGCGAGAGCGACCTCGTATGCACACGGCCTGATGACACGCGCCCATGATAACCCCGGGGGCTGAGTCTCTGAGTGCCGGCAGACGCACCGAGATCATCGGATCGGGAACCGGCGTCCGCCTGCCCGCCGGCATCGCGGTTCCGACTTGAATTACAGGGCGCTTGTGTGCGAACGGGGGCGTACCCATACTGAGGCCTCGTCAGGACCATGCGCCCGCCGCCAGCGGGCGCTCGCCGCGCGGCAGTCAGCATCTACCGGAACGGACAACCGATGCCCATCTTCGGCTGGCGCAAGCAGGAGCTGCGCGAACGCTTCTATCCGCCCGAGTTCCGTGGCATGTACGACCGCTTCTCGGACGTCATCCACCGGTACGTGCGGCGCGGCGACACGATGCTCGACGCTGGCTGCGGCAGCGGCCGCGTGTTCCAGTACCGGTTCGACGACGAGCAGCGGCCGCGGCTGATCGTCGGCGTCGATATGACGGAGGAGCCGCGCGGCAACCGGAACATCGATGCCGCCGCGCGCGCCGACCTCGGTGCGCTCCCGTTCGCCGACGACACGTTCGACATCGCCATCTCAAGCCACGTGGCGGAGCACCTGACGCAGCCGGAGCGCGTGTTCGGGGAGCTGGCGCGGGTGCTCAAGCCGGGCGGGCGGCTGCTCATGCTGACGCCGAACCGCTGGCACTACGTCACTGTCAGCTCGGCGCTACTGCCGCACCGTTTCCACCTGACGTACAACCGCTGGCGCGGCGTCGATACGCACGACATCTTCCCGACGGTCTACCGGGCGAACACCGCGGGGCGGCTACGACGCCTGTGCGAGCGGGCGGGCCTGGACGTCGAAGAGTTGCAGCAGTTCGAGACGGAGCCGGAGTACCTGGCGTTCAGCACGCCGACCTACGCCGCCGGCGTCGGCTTCGAGCGGCTGGTCAACCGCTTCGAGGGACTGAAGCATCTGCGCGTGAATCTGCTCGTCGTCGGCCGAAAACGGCCGTGGAGCGATCCGGCTAGCTGAGCCACTTGCGGGCGAGCTGCTCGATCGCCGCGACGTCGGCGTAGACGCGCTCGCGCATGCCCTCGCGCTGGTCCTCGGGCACGGGCGCGTCGGGCGAAGCGACCATCGCGCCGAACAGGAAGCCGACGATCTGCCAGAGCGCGACGGCGACGATCTCGTAGCCCTTGTACCACTGCGCGCGGTCGATGGGCTCGCCGAGGTGCCGTTCCAACTCGTCGAGGTAGAACTCGATCAACTCCTCCATGTTCGGCGGCTGCTGATACTGCAGAAATCGCCCGACGTCCGACGACGATAGCCCGCGGCCGACGATCTCCCAGTCGATGACGGTGGTCTGGGGGCCGTCCGGGCCATCGCGCAGGCCGAGGTTGCGGTTGTCGAAGTCGTAGTGGCAGAGCGTGATCGGCATGTTCTCGACTTCGCGGATGAGGCGGTCGGGGTCGCGGAACAGGCGCTCGACGAGCTGGCGCGTGTCGGTTTCGAGCGTGCCGAGCAGCCTGCGGATGCCGTCGGCGAGCCAGGGCCACTCGGAGAGGATGAATTGCGTGGGCTCGGATGGCTCGGCGACGTCGTCGATGACTTCGACGACGAGCTTGTACCACGAGTCGACGGGCGCGCGCAGGCTCATCAGCCACGGCTGCTCGAGGATCTCGTGGCGCTCCCAGAAGCGGGCGTGGAACTCGGCCAGGTGAGAGAGGATGAGGCGCAGCTTCTCGTCGGGCAGCGCATCGACGATGCCGACGCGCTCCATGTCGGCGGTCACGTCTTCGAGCAGCGCCCAGAACTGGCCGCGCTCGTCGTCGAGCACGACGTCGAGGTACGGGTGGTGGAAGCTGAGGGGGATCTGGTCGAGGAGGCCGGTGGTGAACGCGCGTAGCTCGCGGTGGTCGAAATCGCCGATAAGCGTCGAGACCGCGTCGCGCCGCGGCAGCCGGCGCAGGATCATGCGCGAGCTGCCGTCACCGTTGCGGCTGGTGTAGTCGAACTCGATGACATCGAAGCGCTTGTTGCCAAACTTCGGGTACTCGAACGGCTCCGACGCGCCGATGCGGAGGGCCGTGACGACGGCGGTGTCGTCGGACAGGAGCCTGCGGGCGGCGGGCGTCAGGAACGCCGGCGTGATGTCTTCGATGCGTGAAGCAAGGTGTTTCGTCCGCAAGCTGCGTGGTCCTCCTCGAGATAGTTTCGCCATTATAAACGTCGGCGGCGCACAGAGTGAGCGCGCCTTCACAAGCTCAGACCCACGGACGGCGTCTGCTACCATGGCACCACCATGCTGACCAAGCGCGTCATCCCGTGCTTCGACGTGGACAAGGGCCGCGTCGTCAAAGGCGTCTCGTTCGTCGAGTTGCGGGACGCCGGCGACCCCGTCGAGCTGGCGAAGCTGTACGACCGGGAGGGCGCGGACGAGCTGGTATTTCTCGACATAACGGCGTCCAGCGACGACCGTACCACCACCTACGACATGGTCGCCCGCACCGCCGACGAGGTGTTCATTCCGTTCACCGTCGGCGGCGGCGTGCGCAGCGACGTCGACGTGCGGCGACTGCTCGAGCTCGGCGCCGACAAGGTCTCGCTGAACACGGCGGCGGTCGCGGACCCGAAGCTCGTCGCGACGTGCTCGGACCGCTTCGGGGCGCAGTGCATCGTCGTCGCCATCGACGCGAAGGGCGTCGGCGAGGGGCGGTGGGAGGTGTACACCCACGGCGGCCGCCGTCCGACGGGGATGGACGCCGTCGAGTGGGCGCGGCGCGCGGTCGAGCTGGGCGCCGGCGAACTGCTCGTGACGAGTATGGACACGGACGGCCACAAGGACGGCTTCGACCTGCCGCTGACCCGCGCGATCAGCGAGGCCGTCGAGGTGCCGGTGATCGCCAGCGGCGGCTGCGGCAGCCCGCAACACATGGTCGATGCGGTCGTCCGCGGCAAGGCTGACGCCGTGCTCGCGGCGAGCATCTTCCACTTCGGCGAGTACTCGATCGGCGAGACGAAGCGCTACATGCAGGCGCACGGCCTGCCGGTACGGCTGTAGGGCCGTCGGCCGGCAGCGCACATCTCCTCGACAACACCAGACGGCGCAACACGTTCGCCGGGCGACGGAGGCCAACCGATGCTCAACTACAACGCGCAGGGACTGATCCCCGCGATCATCCAGGACGACGAGACGAACGCCGTGCTGATGCTCGGCTACATGAACGCCGAAACGCTGCGGATGACGCGCGAGATCGGCCAGGCGGTGTTCTGGAGCCGCAGCCGGCAGGAGGTCTGGCACAAGGGCGCGACGAGCGGCGACTACCTGGAGGTGCGCTCGATCAAGGCGGACTGCGAGAACAACTCGCTGCTCGTGCGCGTGAAGATGCTCGGCAAGGCGGTCTGTCACACGGGCGCGCGCTCGTGCTTCTTCAACGAGGTCGAGGAGTAGGTGGCTGAGAGGTCGGACGTCGGAGGTCGGAGTCGCGACCACGCCAGTAGCCGCGGAGCTTCAGCTCCGCCGAGTCCCCGACGGTGTCGCCTGCAACGCATTGACGCGTGGTCGAACCCGTGGCGCGGGCTTTCCAGCCCGCGCTATCCCGGGCTGGGATCATCCGCGCGAATTCGTGAGAACGCACGCATAGGGGCGCAGCGTGCTGCGCCCTCACTCTCCCGCCGAACATGCCGCCTCATTACCGCACCGGCGTCTCGCCCAAACCCTCCGACATCTGCCCTCCGCCCTCCCGGCTACCAGTCTCCGCCGCGATCACATCCTGCAGCGCCGCGATCGCCACTTCGATTTGCGCGTCGTCGGGGTCGCGCGTGGTGAGCGATTGCAGCCAGAGGTTCGGGCGGTAGATCAGGCCAAAGATGCCGCGATTGCCGAAGCGCTGGCCGAGCCGCAGCACCTCGTACGCCAGCGCCGCGATCACGGGTATGAGGACGACGCGCTCGACGATGCGCAGCCAGATCGGCGGCGTGCCGAACGCCACGAACACCACCAGCGCGATCACCATCACCGTCAGCAGGTACGCCGTGCCGCAGCGCGGGTGGGCGTTCGGGTACTCGCGGATGGTCGCCGGAGTCAGCGGACGGCCGTGCTCGTACGCGTGGATCGCGCGGTGCTCAGCGCCGTGGTACGCGAACACGCGCTGGATGTCCTTCATGCGGCCGATGAGCCAGATGTAACCGACAAGCATCGCCAGCCGCAGGACGCCCTCGACCGCCACCTCGACGTAGTCGTTGCCGACGACGCGCCCGATCCAGCTCGTCAGCAGCACCGGGCCAGCGAAGAAGATCGCGGCAACGAACGCCAGTGTGACCGCCAGCGTCACGACAATCTGGAGTTTGCCGGCCTCCTCCCGATCGTTGCCCATCGCCACGTTCGACGCCCACATGAGCGCCCGCACGCCGAGCGTCAGCGTCTCGATCAGCACGACGCCACCGCGGATGATCGGCATCCGCCGCACGCGGCCGGTGTACATGCCGGTGAGTTCCTCAGTGCGGCGGACGATACGTCCGTCGGGCGCGCGCACGGCGACGGCCATATGTCGCGGCCCGCGGATCATCACGCCCTCGATGACCGCCTGGCCGCCGTAGTAGAGGTTCGTCGTCGGCTCGGCGGGCATCGTTGCTCCCTTGATTGGCTAGTTGGCCTCGCGCCGGTACACCACCTCGCCGCCGACGACTGTAACATCGGCGCGCGCGTCGAGGATCCGCATCGGGTCGTCCAGCTCGAACAGGTCGTGCGACAGCGACGACGAAGTCGCCGAGATAGCCCGGCGCGATGCGGCCTGCCGACGCGGATTCGCCGGCGGCGATGGCGGCGCCGCTCGTGTAGGCGGCGAGCGCCGCTTCGAGCGAGATGCGCTCGGCCGGGTACCAGCCGTCGGGCGGCGTGCCGCGCGCGTTGCGGCGCGTGACGGCGGCGTGGATGCCGGCGATCGGGTTCATGTCCTCGACGGGCGCGTCGGAGCCGAACGCGAGCGTCGCGCCGCTCGCGAGCAGCGATGCGAACGCGTACGCGTACCGGCCTCGCGCCACCCCACGATCGGTCGACCTTGGCCATGTCCTGCGTCGCGTGGATTGGCTGCACCGACGCGACGATGCCGAGCGCGGCGAATCGCGGCAGGTCGTCGGGCGTCAGCAGCTGCGCGTGCTCGATGCGGCGCGGCAGCTGCGGCGCGACGTCGCGCAGGCGCTCGTAGATGTCGAGCGCGGCGCGGTTCGCGCGGTCGCCGATGGCGTGTACCGCCGTCGCGAGCCCGCGCTCGAGGCAGGCGCGCACGCGCTGCTCCAACTCGTCGGCCGGCTGCATCGCGAGGCCGCTGTCCGTCGAGCCTTCGTACGGCTCCAGCATCCACGCCGTCATCGAACCGAGCGCGCCGTCCGTGAAGAACTTGACGCCGCCGATGCGCAGCAGGTCGTCGCCGTCACCGGTCGCGAGGTTGCGCTCGAACCACTCGTCGAGCCGCGTGGCGGACAGATAGGCGCGGACGCGCAGGCGCAGCTCGCCGGTGTCTCGAAGCGCGTACAGCGCCTGCAGTTCGCCGCGGCCGACGTCCATCGCGTGTACGCACGTGATGCCGAGCGGTGCGCGTGCGCCACGCCATCGCGCAGGGCCGCGAGCCGCTCGGGCGCGGTCGGCGGCGGGACGACGTCGGTCACGATACGCGCCGCGGCGTCGAACAGGATGCCGGTCGGCTCTCCGCTCTCGTCGACGTCAATCGCGCCGCCGACGGGAGTGGGCGTGTCGCGGTCGACGTTCGCCGCCCGCAGCGCGGCGCTGTTCACCCACCAGCAGTGGCCCGACGTGTGCATGAGCACGACGGCATGGTCCGGCGCCACCGCATCGAGGTCTCGGCGATGCGGAAAGCGAGCGCCGGGCCAGTCGTTCTGGTCCCATCCCGCGCCGCGTACCCAGCCGCCGGTTGGCGTCGTCGCGACGCGCTCGGCGACGCGTCGCACCGCTTCGTCGACCGTCGCGCTGCCCTTGAGGTCGACGTTGCGCTTCGCGGCGCCGACGCCGAGCAGGTGCGCGTGGGCATCGGTGAAGCCCGGCACGACGAGCCGGCCGCCGGCGTCGATAACGTCGACGCCGGCCGGTGCATCGATATCGCCTGCGCGGCCGACCGCGACAAAGCGGCCGTCGCGGATCAGCGCGGCGGCGGCCCACGGCGACGCCGCGACGCCGGTCCAGATGCGCGCGTTGCGGAGGAACAGGTCGCCCATTGCCGTCGTGATAGCACGTCGTGCGTCATCGCGATACCGAACGGCGGAAGCAGAAACGCCCGCTGGTAGGCGGGCGTTCGTCGGTTCGAGGAGTGGCGGCGCTATTTCTGCAGCTTCGCCTTGGCGGCGTTCGACTTCTCGAGACGCTTGGCGAAGCGCTCGACGCGTCCCGCCGTGTCGATGATGCGCTGCTGGCCCGTGAAGAACGGGTGGCAGTTGCTGCAGATCTCGACATGCACGTCCGGCCTGGTCGAGCGCGTCTGCCAGCTGTTGCCGCAGGCGCAGTGGATGTTCGATTCGACGTAGTTCGGGTGGATCTTGGACTTCATGGGTATCCCTGGAATCTCAGCTCGCCGGCGCGTCGGCCGGATAGATGCTGACCTGCTTGCGGCGGCCCTTCGCGTAGTGCTCGAACTTCACCGCGCCGTCGGAGAGCGCAAACAGCGTGTGGTCGCGCCCGACGCCGACGTTGCGGCCGGCGTGCACGCGCGTGCCGCGCTGGCGGATGATGATCGTGCCCGCGAGGACCGCCTCGCCGTCCGAGCGCTTGACGCCGAGGCGCTGCGAGTTGCTGTCGCGGCCGTTGCGTGAGCTGCCGACGCCCTTCTTGTGTGCCATGGTGCTTACTCTGCCTTCTTGCGTGCGCCGCGCTTCGGCTTCGACTCCGGCTCGACCGGCGACTCTTCGACGGCCGCCGCTTCGTCAGTTGTTGCTTCGTCGGTCATGCTCTCGACCTCGGCGACTTCCGCAACGTCGGCCTCGGCCTCCGCCGCCTTGGTCTTGCCGCGGCGTCGCTTCGGCGCCGGCTCGGCGGCGGCTTCGACCGGCGCCTCAGCAACAGCTTTCGGCTTCGGCTCCTGCCCCGGCGCGAGGATGTCCTCGACGGTGAACCGCGTGAACGCGTGGCGGTGGCCGGTCTTCTTGCGCGCCCGCGTCTTCGACTTGTAGCGGAAGACGATGATCTTCTTGCCGCGGCCCTGCTCCGCGATCGTGCCGACGACGCGCGCGCCATCGATGACCGGGTTGCCGACCGTCACGCTTTCGCCATCGGCGAGCAGCAGCACGTCGCGCAGCTCGACCGTCTCGCCCGGCTCGCCGGGAAGGCGATCGATCGTCAGCGAACGGCCCTCCTGGACCCGGTACTGCTTGCCCCCGGTGCGGACGACGGCGTACAAGACTGCCTCCAGACAAGAGAAGACCTGCCGTGCGGCAGGCATCGCTGGCCATTCTATCGGTCGTCCCGCGAACCTGTCAAACGGGCGCACAAGTTGATGCTGCGACTGGCGGCGATGTTGGCGAAATCCCTTAAGGCCGGGGGCTAAACTCCCTATCGCCACTGTCGACCATCCTAAGGAATGCCCCTAGGGGCCGTGGCCGGGGGCTGAGCGCCGGCCGGGCCGATGGGGTGCGCGTTTCGCGCTGAACGCGCTGGGAGGTGGCACGTGGAACGATTCATCGCCCTGGTAAGGCACTGCCGCGCCGCGGCAGAGCGCGCCCGCGCCGCGCGCGGCGACGAACGGGGCATCACCGGTCTCGAGACGGCGATCATCCTCATCGCATTCGTCGTCGTGGCGGCCGTGTTCGCGTTCGTCGTGCTGAGCACAGGCCTCTTCAGCTCGGAGCGAGGCAAGGAGGCGGTGTACGCCGGCCTCGCGAAGACCCGCGGCACGATGACGCTGACCGGCGGCGTGATCGCGACCTCCGACCTGACGAAGATCACGAAAGTTACGTTCAGCATCACGCTGGCGGCCGGCGGTGACAAGGTCAACATGAACGCCACCGACGTGACGAACCGGACCGTCATCAGCTACATCGACAAGGACGTAATGGACCCCGACCTCGAATACACGGTGCAGTCGGTCACCGGAAACGGCGACATGCTGCTGGAGCAGGGCGAGTTGATGACCGTGACGATCGACTTCACCGCGCAGGTCGCCGGTCCGGTCTATAACGTCGGCACGAACCAGACGTTCATTCTCGAGATCAAGCCTCCGACCGGTTCGTACCTGGTCATCCAGCGCACGACGCCGCCGTCGCTGAACCAGCCGATCATCGACTTGTACTGAGCCGCTTCGACCCTTCGGAACGGGGGTCTTGCTGTTGCGTGAGGGGGCGGGAGGTAGCTCGACCGCCCTCTCTGCATGTGTGCGAATGCGCGACGCCCGGCCTGCTGCGTCAACGGAGCGGCCACACGGGTAGTTCCCGGGCATGAGTACCGCCGCACGTACGAAGAAGGGGCTCCATCTCGGAGCCCCTTCGCAAGTCTCATTGATCTAGGCCGCTTGAACCTACGTCATCGTCGTTGGGCCGTCGTCGTCCAGGCGGATGTTCGACTGGCTGCCCCAGGCGAGGCCGGGCGGGCCGAGCTTCGGCTGCGGGCCGGGCGTCTCCTCGGGCTTCGGCGTCTCGTCCGGCGTGGTCGCCGGCAGCGGCGGCGCGGCCGGCGGCTCGAGGTCGAGTCCCTCGACGACGCGCCGCAGGTCGTCGCCCTCGATCGTTTCGACGTCGAGGAGGATCTTGACGAGGCGGTCGAGGCGCTCGCGGTTGTCGACGAGCAGCGTGCGCGCGGTCTGGTACGCGTGGTCGACGAGGCGGCGCACCTCTTCGTCGATCTCCTCAGCGACTTTTTCGCTGTAGTTGCGCTGTTCGCCGATCTCGCGGCCGAGGAAGACGAGTTCCTGCTTGTTGCCGAACGTGCGCGGGCCGAGGCGCTCGCTCATGCCCCACTGCGTGACCATGTTGCGGGCGATGTTCGTCGCCCGGTTCAGGTCGTCGCTCGGGCCGGTGGTCGATTCGCCGTCGAGGATCAACTCCTCGGCGCAGAGGCCGCCCAGGCTCGTCGCGAGCATGTCCATGAACTGCGACCGCGCCATCAGGTGGCGGTCCTCTTCGGGCAGGAAGCGGGTGAAACCGCCCGCCATGCCGCGCGACACGATGCTGATCTTGTACGGCGGGTCAGCCTTCGGCAGCAGGTGGCCGACGAGCGCGTGCCCGGCCTCGTGGTAGGCGATGATTTCCTTCTCGCGGGGCGTGATGACGCGGCTCTTTCGCTCGGGACCGGCGATGACGCGGTCAACGGCCTCGTTGAACTCGTTCATGCTGATCTTCTTCTTGTTCCGGCGCGCGGCCAGGATCGCCGCCTCGTTGACGAGGTTGGCGAGGTCGGCGCCGGAGAAACCGGGCGTCTGCTTCGCGAGCACGCCCAGTTCGACGTCCTTCTCGAACGGCTTGCCCTTGGTGTGCACCTCGAGGATCATCTGGCGGCCGCGGCTGTCCGGCCGGTCGAGGATCACCTGGCGGTCGAAGCGGCCCGGGCGCAGCAGCGCCGGGTCGAGGATGTCGGGCCGGTTCGTCGCCGCGATGACGATGACGTTCGTGTTGGTATCGAACCCGTCCATTTCGACGAGGATCTGGTTCAGGGTCTGCTCGCGCTCGTCGTGCGAGCCGCCGAGGCCGGCGCCGCGCTGGCGGCCGACGGCGTCAATCTCGTCGACGAAGACGATGCACGGCGAGTTGCGCTTCGCCTGGTCGAAGAGGTCGCGCACGCGGCTCGCGCCGACGCCGACGAACATTTCGACGAACTCGGAACCGCTGATCGAGAAGAAGGGCACGCCGGCCTCGCCCGCGACGGCGCGCGAGAGGAGCGTCTTGCCGGTGCCGGGAGGGCCGACGAGCAGCACGCCACGCGGGATGCGCGCGCCGAGCGACGCGAACTTCTCCGGGTATTTGAGGAACTCGACGACTTCCGCCAGTTCCTCCTTCGCCTCATCGACGCCGGCGACGTCGGCGAACGTCACCGTGGGCTTGTTGCCGGTGAACATGCGAGCGCGGCTCTTGCCGAAGTTCATCGCCTGGCTGTTGGAGCCCTGCGCCTGCCGCATCATGAACACGAGGATCGCGCCGAACACGAGGATCGGTAAGAACGTGACCAGCAGCCCGGTCCAGGCGCCCCACTGGGACGGCGCCTTGTACTTGATATCGGCCGACTTGTCGCCCGTCGTGCCAGGCTTGATCCCGTTGTCGCTGAGTGTCTTCTCGAGATCGGTGTTGGAGCCGATCCGGGACGAGTACTTCTGTGGGTCGTTCTGCAGTTCGACGGTCAGGCTCTGGCCCGAGACTTCGATGCTCTTCAACTTGCCGTCGCGGCCAGCTGCGATCACTTCGCCGAACGTCATGCTCTTCGTGCTGTCCCCGCCGCGGAAGAACGACACGACGATGGCGATGACCGCCACGAGGATGAGCAGATAGATAAAACTGTTCCGCAGCCAGCGAGAACTCATGGGCCTAACCTAACCTTCTTCCCCCGGAAGTGAAGCGCGGGAATGCTTTGCCCAGTATAACAGAGGTCACCTGCCGCGTGATTCACACGGAATCGTTACAGAATCTCGATTTGACGGGCATGAGCGCCCGGGACAAGGCTCTCCGACGTTACCTTCGGCCGAACGGTACCGGCCTGACGAGGACCGCCGAGAAGTATCAGCGGTTCGCCCTCAACCACCCATCGGGAGAACCCCTAGCGCGCTGCCTGCGCGAATTCGTCAAGTTCGTCGCTGTCGCGCGAGCGCGGAGCGTCAGTCGTCGTCTGAGGCGAGCTTGCCGGCCTGCGCCCAGTCCCCGCGCTCGATGTCGGTGAAGATGACGATGGTGGCGTCTGGCGTCGTGTGTGCGATGTTCGCGACGGCCTCCGTGATGGCGCGTGCGAGCTCCTGCTTCTGCGCGTGCGTGCGTCCGGGAAACATCTCGACCCTGACGATGGGCATGGGTGTTGCTCCTCTGTGATCCGCCGCTGACGATGGCGCGATTATCGCAGCCGGGACGCCTGCGCTCCACGGAGCGACGCCGGAGGCAGGAATCTGGATGCTGGAGGCCGGACGCTGGAAGCTGGCAGTCGCTACGACGCGTACTCGTCATAACGAAACCGCGCTTTACGGCTGCGATCGACCCTGCTAGCATCGCCCCGATGGGCGTCTTCCGCGCCGTGCCCACGCTGTCGGCCGAGATCGCCGCGTGGCGACAGGGCTTCCGGCACGTCGCCGGCGTCGACGAAGCGGGCTGTGGTCCGTTGGCAGGGCCGGTCGTCGCCGGCGCCGTCATCCTCGATCCTCAACGGGTGCGCGCATGGTGGAGCGAGCTGCGCGACAGCAAGATGCTTGAGCCGGCAGAGCGCGAGCGCCTGGCCGCCATGCTGCGTGATGAGTGCGCCCTCGGCGTCGGCGTCGCGACGCACGACTACATCGACCGCTGCGGGCTCACGGCCGCCCGAAAACACGCGATGCGCACCGCCGTCGAAGCTCTGCCCGTGCGCCCCGACATGCTACTCATCGACGCCGTCTCGCTGCCGGAGTATCGCCATCGCGCGATCATCCACGGAGACGCGCTCATCGCCTCGATCGCAGCTGGATCGATCATCGCCAAGGTGACGCGCGACGCGATCATGTCCGAGTACCACCCGGCGTTTCCGCAGTACGGCTTCGATCGAAACGTCGGCTACGCCACGCCCGAGCACAAGAGGGCGCTTGACGAGCACGGGCCGTGCGAGATCCATCGTCGGAGCTTCGCGCCGGTGGCGGCGGCGTGGGAAGCGCGCGCCGGCGCCGGCACGATCACCGGCGCCGGCGTGACGATCGAGCCCTACATCGAGGCGACGGCAGGCAGCTGAGCCAGCCACGGGTGCCCGACGCGAGCGATCGCGTCTCGCAGCCAGACGCGTTGTTCGGCCGACAGGCGCGGCAGCAATTGTGCGAAGTCGGCCTTATCCCGCCGCCGCAGATCCGCCGCCTTGTAGAACAGCAACAGCTCCGGCACCACAGTTGGCAGCTGCCACGGCCCGGGCACGATGGAGCGACGCAGCGGCATGGCTACGCGCGGGTCGCGCAACAGCAGCCAGTCGTCGCCGTCGCGCTCGCAGACCTGGATATCCAGCGTGAAGCCGTCCTTTGGCCAGGCGAGGCCGCCCTCTGGCACCGGGCCGCTGAACTCGGGCGGCCGCGCGTGGATATGCGATGGGCAGTTCAGTCGCCGGCGGCCGTCCCACCACTCGGCGTTGCTGCCGGGCGACTTGGCGTCAAAGACGGGATCGTGCGCGAGCAGCTGCCAACCCGGCAGGTGCTCGAACAGCGCGGGCCCATCCTGCGCGAAGACGGCGATGTCGATGTCGACGTGCTCGCGCGATGGTGCGCCGAGCCAGGCGTCGACCGCCCAGCCGCCGCAAAGCGCCCACGGCGCCCGGTACGTCGACATGACGGTCGCGATGCGCGCGACCGGCTCGGGCAGCGCGCCCGCGTTTGAAGCAGAATCGTGGTCAGACAAGAGATGCTCCTTGACGTGGCGCGCTCGCACGCGCGGCGGATGCCGAGGCGCGATCGCGCGTTGTGATGCGACAGTCGGGTAGGAGCGCACCCGATGTCGAGCGGAGGTCAGCGTGTCGCTACGCCGCTCGCATCTCGGGGCGCGTCGGGAGCGTAGTCGTCCGCATGGTCTGAACCTCCTTCAAGCGCGCCAATATTGGTGCGGAGTGTATCACGCGGAGCGCGGGCGAAGCATCGTACGCTGCCGGCCGGTACCATGCGCCCATGCCTCATGATCGCCAGCGCCTCGGCAGCTTCGGAGAACGCACTGCGGCCGCGCATCTCGAGGCCAAGGGCTATCAGATCATCGAGCGGAACTTCCGCCGCCGCGAGGCCGAGATCGACCTCGTCGCGACGGACGGCGAGGCGCTCGTGCTGGTCGAGGTGCGCACGCGGCGCGGCGCCTACCCCGGCATGGCCGCGCTCTCGATCACGCTCGGCAAGGCGCGCAAGTTGCTGCTCGCGGCCGAGCACTACGTCGAGGGCCGCCCCGAGGCCGCGGACATGCCGATGCGCATCGACGTCGTCGCCATCGAGCTGGCGGGCGACGGGACGCTGCTGAACATCGACCACATCGAGGACGCCGTCCGCCCCGACCGCCGCTAACGATCTGGGAAACTACGAACAACCAACTGCGAACTGTAAACTGGTCACCGCCATGCCGATCTACGAGTACCGCTGCTCCGTCTGTCGCCGCCGGACGTCGCTGTTCGTGCGGTCGGCGACGTCGGCCGTGTCGGCGAAGTGCGAGCACTGCGGCAGCCCGAAGGTGACGCGGCTGATGTCGCGCTTCGCCATGCGTCGCGGCGGCGGCGGCGGCCTCGACGAGATGGGCGGGCTCGAGGACGTCGACGAAAACGACCCGCAGTCGGTCGCCCGCTGGGCTCGCCGGATGAAGGACGAGATGGGCGAGGACATGGGTCCCGAGTTTGACGAGATGGTCGGCCGGATCGAAGCGGGCGAGGATCCGGAGGCCGTCATGGACGAGAGCGATGCCGACGGCGGCTTCGGCGCTGACGACGATTTCTAGCATCGCGTTTGAGGTAGGCTGGTAGGGTCATGCCGATCTACGAGTACAAGTGCAAGAAGTGCGCCCGCATCACGAGTTCGTTCGTCCGCAACCCCCAGAACGAGGTCGTCCCCGCCTGCGCGCACTGCGGCGGCAAGACGGCGCGGGCGCTTTCGCGGTTCGCGCACCACACCGGCGAGCAGGGCGCGCTCGAGCGGTACGGCGCGATGCCGCAGCGCGCCGAGGACTACAAGGATCCGCGCCAGATCGGCCGCTGGGTCGAGAAGCAGTTCGATAGCTACGGCATGGATCTCCCCGACGAGGCGCGCACGATGATCGACGCAGCGCGCGAGGGCGAACTCCCCGACGCCGTCAAGGATCTGTAGTGCCGCGAGCTCTCAGCTGTCGGCTGTCAGCTATCAGCGGTTCATCGCTGGAGGTCTGAACGGTGGCAGATATTTCCGAAACGCTCGACACGATCATGGAGCAGGTGCGCGAGTCGTTCGCATCGAAGAACCGTGCGCGGGAGAAGGCGCTGCCGCTCTGCCGCGACTCCATCCGCTTTTCGGCGAACGCGATCCGCGCCGTGCACCGTCACGAGTTCGACGTGGCGCGCGACCTCGCGTCGAAGGCCGGCGCCCAGCTGGCGATCGCCAGGCAGAGCCTCTCCGGTCACGCCGACATCTACCACGCGGGTTTCGTCCACGATGCGCAGAAAGAATTCGCCGAGGCATCAATCACGCTCGCGCTGATCTCCGGCAACGACTTGCTGACTCCCCAGACGCTCGATGTCGAGCTGCCGGCGTACCTCAACGGCATGGGCGAGGCCGTGGGAGAGCTGCGGCGGCACCTGCTCGACACGTTGCGCGCCGGCGACGTCGACCAGTGCGAAGAATGGCTGCGCGCGATGGATGAGATGTACTCGGTGCTCGTGACGGTCGACTATCCGGACGCGATGACCGGCGGGCTCCGTCGCACAACGGACAGCGTCCGCGGCATCCTCGAGAAGACGCGCGGCGACCTGACGCTTTCGGTGCAGCAACGCCGCCTCGAACAGCGCCTCGACGCGTTCGGCGAGAAGTTCGACAAGTAGAAGCCGGCGCGGGCATCTATCCGGGATGCCGTTCGCCTTCTCGTTTCCCACGCGTCGCCCGGCGCAGCCAGCGCGCCCACGGCAGCCGGAACGTCAGCACGACGGCGACCAGACCCAGAACCTCCAGCGTGATCCCGACCGGGCCCGAGAGGGCGCCCGTGAACAGGCCGCCCAGGCTGTTGAACGCCTTGTGCGTCGTCCACACCCAGAACGTGTTCGCGATCATGCGTGAGGCGATGAATCCGATGACGACGGCGGTCATGCTGACGCCGGTCATCCCCGCCGCGATGAACAGGTTGTTCGTCGGCAGCGGCGACAGCGCGTAAAGGAACACCGCCGGGCCTACCACGTTCCGGTGCTCGTCGAGAAACGCGCCCAGCTCGTCGAGGTCCGCTTGCTGGCCGGGCATGAATCGCCGGCTGAACGCGCGGCTGCCCCGTGCCAGCACCACGCGCCCCAGCGCCGAGGCGACGGCGCTGCCCAGCGTCAGCACCAGCAGCGGCAGGTCGAATCGGATGTAGAAGAACGCCATCACCATCCACGTCGACGGCATGAACGCCGGCGCGAGGTTGATCGCGAATGCGAGCGCCATCGCGGCGCAGATCAGCAGAATCGCCTCGAGCATGCGGCGATGGTATCGCCTTACGCGATGCGGGGCATACGGCGGCAGGCGTCGCCCGCGTGGAGCGCCGCCTGCTGCGGCGCCCCCAGCTGGGGTTAGCGCTCTGTCCCTACGCGCCCGACGTCCGGTCCCGCCGACTCCGGCTCCATCGACGTGGCGACTTCGTCCTGCAGGCGGTCGATGAACTGGAAGACCGGCATCGACTTCAAGATCCTCGCCCGCGCGCGTGCGCACCGCGACGGCCTGCGCCTCCGCCTCGCGGTCGCCGACGACGAGCATGTACGGGATCTTCTGCAGTTGCGCGTCGCGGATCTTCGCGTTCATGCGCTCGCCGCGCGCGTCGACCTCTGCCCGCAGGCCCGCCGCGCGCAGGCTCTCGAGCACCTCGTGTGCGTAGCCGACGTGGCGGTCGGCGATCGGGATGATCATCGCCTGCACCGGCGCCAGCCACGACGGGAACGCGCCGGCGTGTAGCTCGATGAGATACGCCATCATCCGTTCCAGCGTGCCAATGATGCCGCGATGCACCATCACCGGCTGGTGATGTGCGCCGTCCTCGCCGATGTACGTCAGGTCGAACTGCTTCGGCAGGTGGCGGTCGACCTGGATGGTCGCGATCGTCTCCTCGCGGAGGAGGATGTCCCGGATCTGGATGTCGATCTTCGGACCGTAGAACGCTGCCTCTCCGACGCCGTCGTAGTACGGCAGCTTCAGCGTCTCGAGGACGTCGCGCAGTTCGCCTTCCGCTTTGCGCCACAACTCGTCGTCGTCGACGTATTTCTCCTTATCGGCGTCACGCAACGACAAGCGGTACGTGTAGTCGACGATCTGCAGCGTGGCGAACGCGCGCTCGACGAGGCGCAGCACGCCCATCACCTCGGCCTTGATCTGGTCGGGGCGGCAGAAGATGTGCGCGTCGTTGAGCGTCATCGCGCGCACGCGGCTGAGACCGCCGACGACGCCGGACTTCTCGTACCGGTACATCTTCCCCAGCTCGGCTAGCCGCACCGGTAGTTCGCGGTAGCTGTGCAGCTTGCCTGATAGATGAGGATGTGGTGCGGACAGTTCATTGGACGCAGCACCAGCTCCTCGTGCTCCAGCTGCATCGGCGGGAACATGCCGTCGCGGTAGTGCGCCCAGTGTCCGGAGATCTTGTAGAGCTCGACCTTGCCGAGGTCCTGCGTGTAGACGTGCTCGTAGCCAGACTCGCGCTCCTGCTTGAGGATGTACTCCTCAAGGAGCCGGCGCACCGTGGCGCCCTTCGGAAGCAACAGCGGCAGCCCCGCGCCGACGAGTTCGTTCGACACGAACAACTCCAGTTCGCGGCCGAGTTTGCGGTGGTCGCGCCGCGCCGCTTCCTCGAGTCGCGCAAGGTAGTCGTCGAGCTCCGCCTGCGTCTCGAACATCGCGCCGTAGATGCGCTGCAGCTGGGGCCGCTTCTCGTCGCCGCGCCAGTACGCGCCGGCTACCGACGTCAGCTTGAACGGCGGCACCTGCCCCGTGCGCTCGACGTGCGGTCCTTCGCAGAGGTCGGTGAACGCGCCCTGCGCGTAGATCGAGACGTTGTCGTCGGCGATGCCTTCGATCAGCTCGACCTTGAACGGCTGCCCCGCGAAGCGCTTGAGCGCCTCGGCCTTCGGCAGCTCGCTGTGCTCGAACGGCACGTCCGACGACATGCGCGCGCGCATCCGCTGCTCGATGTCGGGCAGGTCCTCCGGCGTCAGCGCGCGCGGCAGCTCGAAGTCGTAGTAGAAGCCGTTGTCGATCGGCGGCCCGATGGCAAACTTCGCTTCGGGGAACATCTCGAGCACCGCCTCGGCCATGACGTGCGCCGCGGAGTGCCGCATGCGGTAGAGGCGGTCCTCTCGGCTCAGCTGTTCCAGGCTCATGTTCGTGTCCTCCCGTACGCAACGAAAAAAGCGCGTCGCCGTCCTGTCAGGGACGGGAGACGCGCTCCGTGGTTCCACCCTGGTTCCTCGCCCGCGGCGAGCTCCATTGCGGCCGATAACGCAGCCGAGCGGCGCCGTCTACCACCGTGGCGCGGGTGTTCTCCCGCCGGCTTCGAGGCGCGGCATCGCGGGTGGTGGTCGCTACGTGCTGACGGGCGCTCGCACCATCCGCGCCCTCTCTTGGTCAGCGATCCCGCTGCGACGGTCCCGGTCTTCGCCGTTGCCGCAGGTTAGCATCGCCGCACGCGCGGCCACAAGCGGCGACCGACCTATGCCATCACGGTGGAGTCGCTACGGCGTCGCGCTCGCGGCCGGCGTCGCCGGCGTCGCTTCCGGCGGTCGCGCCGACGGTACCGCGTCGTAGAACACGCTCGCGCACGATGCGACGGGCTGGCCGGCGGGGATTTCCACCGGCGCGGGCACGCTCCAGTCGAACGAGTACGTCGCCGATCCCTCCTGCTCGCGCTCGAGGATGCGCGCGCTGTCCACGTCGAACCAGGTCTTGGAGTCGACGGGCGTGCCCGTCGTCGGGGGTGTGTATGGCATCTCGAAGCCGTGCGTGCGATGGCCCGCGATTGTCCGGAACCCCAAGTCCTTCGCCGAGCTCCAGTCGAGGCCGGAGATCAGCCCGTCGAACGGCTGCGAGTGCGCCTTCAGCGGCGTGCCGGCCGAGGTCACGTTGCCTGGCAGGATCGTGTACCCGAAGGCGTCCAAGTTGCCGTCCGCGGCGTCGCAGTAGAAGACGAGCCGCTGCATCGTGGCGTGACCGTCGGGCAGCTCGGCGTCCTTGAACTGCCGAGACACGCGGGTGCGTCCGTCGATGCGGTAGACGTCTATCGCCGGCACGATGCTGCTCGTCGCGCGGAAGGCGGCGCTGTCGAACGCGCGCGCGACCTCCGACTTGACGAGATCGCGCTCGTCGGGCGTCATCTCGTCCCATTTCTTGCCGGCGAGTACGTCGGCCGCCGAGCTGCGGCTCGCCGGCTCGGGTGCGACGGGCGAGGGGATGTCAAGCGCCGCCGATGAAGCGTTCGACGACGTCGTCGACGAACCGTCGCCGCGAGAGCGGACGATGAAGAATGCCACGGCGCCGGCGACGATCGCGATGACGACGACGGCGAGCCAGCCGCCGAGTTCCAGATAGCGTCGCGTACCCTTCGCGGGCTCCACGGCGATGCTCGGCTTCTTCGACTTCTTCTTCGCCACACTACCTCGTCGCAGGCCTCGATGCGTCTACTCGGGGATCGGCAGCAGCCAGAACAGCGCGTAGAGACCGTACAGCGCCAGGCTAATCCACGGGTGCACGAATGCCAGACCGATCGCCGCAGCGTACATCAGCGGGCCGGGAAGGTAACGTCGCGTCCGGGTGCGCAGGCGCGCGTCGCTGACGTGATCGTCGATCAGGCGGCGGTCGATCGACGCGTAGAGCCACAGCGCCTGGAACGCGACCGAGATGACGATGAGCGTGAATCCCCACGTCAGCGCGGCCGTGAGTTGGTGGCTGCTGTCGCGCATGTAGGCGGCGACGACGGCCGTCGGGAACGGCAGAAACGAGATGCTCATCATCAGCAAGAGGTTCAGGACGAGGAGCGTGTGGTCCTGGCGGTCGATGTCCTTGAACATGGCGTGGTGGTTGATCCACATGACGCCGATCGTCAGGAAGCTCACCGCGAATCCAAAGTACGACGGCCACAGATGCCGCAGCGCCTCGCCGAGGCTCTGTCCTTCGCCGACGTGGGGCACGCCGATCTCGAGCACCAGCAGCGTGATGGCGATGGCGAAGACGCCGTCGCTGAACGATTCCAGTCGGACCGTGTTGGCGTGTTCCTCGGGTTCGTGCCGGATCGAAGTCATGCTGGCTCTGCGCAGCCCACGGCCCGCGGGCTCATTCCTCCAGCGTGCTGGTGTCGCCCTCGGGCAGGCCGAGTTCGCGCGCCTTCAGCAGCCGCCGCATGATCTTGCCCGATCGCGTCTTCGGCAGCGTCGTCAGGAAGTCGATCTCGCGCGGCGCGACGCCCGGACCGAGCTTCTTCCGGCTGAACTGCAGCAGCTCGCCGCGCAGTTTGTCCGATGGCTCGTAACCGTCCTTCAGCGTCACGAACGCCTTGACGATCTCCATCGCCACCGGATCCGGCTTGCCGATGACGCCCGCCTCGGCGACCGCCGGGTGCTCGATGAGCGCGCTCTCCACCTCGAACGGGCCGACGAGATGCCCCGCCGTATTGATCACGTCGTCCGAGCGGCCGACGAACCAGAAGTAGCCGTCCACGTCCGTGCGCGCGCGGTCGCCCGTGATGTACCAGCCGTTCTTGAACTTGGAGCGGTACATCGGCTCGTTGTTCCAGTACGTGCGAAACATCGACGGCCAGCCGGGGCGCACCGCCAGGTCGCCTTCCTCGCCCGCCGGCTTGATGTTGCCCTGCTCGTCGATGACCCCGGGCTCGATGCCGGGCATCGGCCGGCCCATGCTGCCGGGCTTGATCGGCAACACCGGGTAGTTGGCGATGAGGATTGAGCCCGTCTCCGTCTGCCACCAGTTGTCGTGGAACGGCAGCCCAATCGCTTTCTCGGACCAGACGACCGCCTCGGGGTTCAGCGGCTCGCCGACGGACATCGTGTAGCGGAGCGACGACAGATCGTGCTTGCGCGCGACATCCTCGCCGGCCTTCATCAGCAGGCGGATTGCGGTCGGCGCCGTGTACCAGACGGTGACGCCGTGCTTCGCTATCACCTCGTACCAGCGGCTGGCCGAGAACCCGCCTTCGTAGATCACCGAGGTCACGGCGTTCGTGTGCGGCGCGAACATGCCGTACGAGGTGCCGGTCACCCACCCGGGGTCGGCCGTGCACCAGTAGATGTCATCCGGATGCAGGTCGAGCACGTACTTGCCCGTCGCGAAGTGGCCAAGCACGGCCTGGTGGACGTGCACGGCGCCCTTCGACTTGCCGGTCGTGCCGGAGGTGTAGTGCATCACTGCCGGGTCCTCCGGGCTCGTCGGTACAACGTCGAATTCGGTCGAGGCGTCCCGGATCAACTCGTTCCACGATAGCTCACCCGGCTCGAGTTTCGGCTCCTCGCCGTGGTCGACGATGATGATGTGACACAGGTCGGGCAGGTTCGGCTTCATCTGTGCGACCTTCGCCCGTTGTTCGGGCGACGTCACCAGCACCTTCGCGCCGGCGTCGGCGAGGCGGTCGCCAGCGGCGTCGGGGCCAAACGCCGAGAAGAGCGGGCCGGTCACGCAGCCAGCCTTCAGCGTGCCGAAGACGGCCGCGTACAACTCCGGCACGCGGTCCATGAAGCAGAAGACGCGGTCGCCCTTCTCGATCCCGAGCTTCGCCAACACGTTGGCGAATTGATTCGACATACGGCGGGCGTCGTCGTACGTGTAGCGCTCGACGCGGCCGTCCTTGCCCTCCCAAATCCAGCAGAGCTTCTCGCCGAGGCCCCGGCGGACATGCCGGTCGATCGACTCGTGCGCGATGTTCAGCGCGCCGCCGGGCAGGCCATCGAGTTCGTGGATGACGTCGGGGTACGAGAAGCCAGCGCGGATGCGCTCGTAGTCGTCGAGATTGGGCCGCACGCGGAACTGGTCGAGGGGCGGCTTCTCGATGATCGGGTAGTCCATCGTTTGCACCTCGGGCGGGCGTATCGGGGGTCGTTTTGCGGTGGCTTAATCTATCCGACGACCCCGGGCCGGTCAACATCGCGTTTGCCGAGCCCAACGGAGCATCGCTAGGATGGAATTGCCGATGGCCGCGGCCTGAGCGAGAGAGCGCTGGGAGCGGCGGCCGGGATGTTGTACAGTTAGTTGACCGACAAACTCAAGCACAGGAGACCGAATAGTGCCGACGAAAGATGAACGCGAGCCGTTCTACCGCGTCGAAGTCGCCGAGGCGAAGGAGATGCTGAAGGACCCGGCCGTAGCGGTGATCGATGTACGCGACCCGCACGAGTACCAGGCCGGCCACGTGCCGGATGCGACGCTGATCCCCGTGAACAGCGTCTTCGCCCGCCGCGAGGAGCTCCCCAAGGACGGGAAGATCCTCTTCGTGTGCAAGATGGGCTCCCGCAGTGCCCTCGCGGCCGAGATGGCCGCCGCCGCCGGACTCCCCGCCGAGCGGTTGTACAACCTCGAAGGTGGCACCGAAGCCTGGATCAAAGCCGGCGAGCCGGTCGAGGCGTAGCCGCCATTCGTCGCGAAGAATGCGGTCGAACGGCCCGGGGCGAATTCGGGCCGTTCGTGTTATGAATAGCCCCGTGAGCACCGTCGTCCTCTGGGACATCGACAACACGCTGCTGTACACCGGCGGCGCAGGCAGCCGCGCGATGGCGCGTGCCTTCGTCGAGCTGTACGGCGCATCCGACGCGTTCAAGCGCATCGAGTTCTCCGGCCGCACCGACACGGCGATCTTCTTCGATGCGGCGCGGGCGCATGGTCTGCCCGAAGCGGAGTTGATGCTCGAGCGCGACCGCTTCCGCGAGGCCTACGTGCCGCACCTGCAGTCGGCGCTCGTCGAGTCCGACGGAAGCGGCGGACTGATGCCGGGCGTCGGCGAGGTGCTCGAGGAACTGGCGCAGCAGGAAGGCGTGCGCATGGGTCTCGGCACCGGCAACTTCCGCGGCGGCGGCGAGTTGAAGCTCCGGCACTACGGCATCGGCGACTACTTCCCGGGCATGCTCGGCGGCTTCGGCGAGGACTCCGAGTCTCGCGACGCCGTCATCGCTACGGCTATCGAGCGTATGTCGAACGGCCGCCGGCCCGCCCGCGTCGTCGTCATCGGCGACACGCCGCACGACGTGACGGCCGCGCGTGCGAACGGCGCCTTTGCTCTGGCCGTCGCTACGGGCCGCAACGAGGCGGCGGAGTTGGCCGCGTGCGGCGCCGACGTCGTGATGGCGGATCTGTCTGACACGGCGGCGGCGCTGCGCGTCATTCGCGGCTGATATCGCGGCACGTCTGCGGGTCACAATCCCTTCACATTTGCGCCCGGCCAATCCTGTTACACTTGTGATGAAGCGCCGGAATGGCCGGCGCGGGAGAAAGAGGCTGCCAGATATGGCCGCAACCGCAAAGACACTGCTGCTCATGGGAGTGCTTACGGGCCTCCTGGGCGCGCTCGGATACCTGTTCCTCGGAGGGTTGGCAGGGCTGATCTTCTTCGTCGTGCTCGCCGGCGCGTTCAACATGTTCGCGTACTGGAAATCCGACTCGCTGGCGCTGCGCATGGCCGGCGCGCGCGAGGTGACGCAGGCCGAGGAGCCGCGGCTGCACCGCATCGTCGAGGAGGTGACGTCCCTGACGTCGCTGCCCAAGCCGAGGGTGTACATCGTCGACAACCCGTCGCCGAACGCCTTTGCGACGGGGCGCAACCCGCAGCACGCCGTCGTCGCCGCGACGACGGGCATCATGGCGATTCTCGATGACCGCGAGCTGAAGGGCGTCATCGCCCACGAGCTGGGGCACGTGGGCAACCGCGACATCCTCATCGGCGCCATCGCCGCGATGCTGGCCGGCGCCATCGCCTGGGTCACGCAGAGCATGATGTTCGGGATGCTCTTCGGCGGCCGCCGCAACAACGAGAACGGCATGCTCGCCATCCTGGCGATCGTCCTCATGCCCATCGCGGCGTCGATCATCCAGCTTTCGATCTCGCGCACCCGCGAGTACGAGGCCGACCGCACCGGCGCGAAGACGACGCACGACCCGGACGCCCTCGCCGATGCGCTGGCCAAGCTCGAGTCCGGCTCGCGCATGCGGCCGATGCAGGTCAACCCGGCGGCGGCGCACATGTATATCGTCAACCCGCTGGCGGGGCTGCGCGGCCAGAACTTCTCGGGTCTGTTCAGCACCCACCCGCCAATCGAGGAGCGCATCAAGCGCCTCCGCCAGATGGCGCGCACCGGCGTGTAACGCCAGCCGAACAAGGTTCTTCGACGCGACGGCCCCTCGGTGACGAGGGGCCGTTCAGTTCGGCATCGGATGCACCGGGGAAGGCGGCCCGTCCGGCGATCGTCGCCCCGGCCGCGATGCACCCTCGAAATAGCGCCTGCGCGACGTATGGGCGTACGTTGGCTTCGGGAGCAGATCGCATGGCGGAACTGCACGTCGTCACCGGCGCGTTCGGGTTCACGGGCAGCCATATCGCTCGGCGGCTGCTCGACCGAGGCATCGCGTCCGCACACTGACCGGGCACGCCAAACGCCAGTCGCCGCTGCACGACCTCGTCGACATCCGTCAGTTGCAGTTCGCCGATGCGGCGCGACTCACGTCGGACCTCAATGGCGCGCGCGTCCTCTTCAACACCTACTGGGTGCGGTTCCCGTACCATGGCGTGACATACGACACGGCCGTCGCCAACTCACTCGCGCTCATCCGCGCCGCGCAGGCGGCGGGCGTCGAGCGCATCGTGCACGTCAGCATCACCAATCCGGATGAGACGTCGCCGTTCGGCTACTTTAGCGGCAAAGCGCGTGTGGAGCGTGCGATCCGCGAGTCGACGCTCTCGCACGCGATCCTGCGTCCCGCCGTGCTCTTCGGCGACGAGGGCATCCTCATCAACAACATCGCGTGGCTGCTGCGGCGGTTCCCCCTCTTCGTCGTGCCGGGCAGCGGCGAGTACCGCCTGCAGCCGATCTTCGTCGAGGACCTCGCCGACCTGGCGGTCGCGCACGCCGGCCGGACCGACAACACCACGACGGACGCCATCGGCCCGGAGACGTACACCTTCGACGAACTGGTGCGCGCGATCGCCGGCGTCTTGCGCAGCCGAGCGCGCATCGTCCACATGCGGCCGACGCTCGCCCTCGCGCTGAGCCGCATCATCGGCTTCCTCCGCCGCGACGTCATCCTCACGCGCGAGGAGGTCGACGGCCTGCTCGCGGACCTCCTCGTCACGTCGAGCCCGCCAGCGGGCGCCACGAAGCTCAGCGACTGGCTCCGCGCACACGCCGACACGATCGGCCGCGGCTACCAGTCCGAATTGGCACGGCACTATCGCGTTTGAACGACTGCGTGTCGATGTTGCGCCCGACTACGTAGCTTCGCCGCTCTTGCCGTCGCGCTCGCGCTTCCGCCGCCCCTCCCAGCCGAGATCCTTCGGCCGGTAATAGCGATGCCCCGCGACACGGTCGGGCAGGTGTTGCTGCTCGACGACGCCGCCCTCGAAGTCGTGCGCGTACTTGTAGCCCTTGCCGTACCCCATGTCGCGCATCAGGCCGGTGACGGCGTTGCGCAGGTGGAGCGGCACCGGATCGTTGCGCGTAGCCTCGACGTCGCGCAGCGCCGCCATGTAGGCGCTGCCGGTACTGTTGCTCTTCGGCGCGAGGGCCAGGTACAGCGCCGTCTCTGCCATCGCGTAGAAGGCCTCGGGCAGGCCGATGAAGTGCACCGCCTGCTGGCACGACGTCGCCACCATGAGCGCCATCGGATCGGCCAGACCGACGTCCTCCGACGCGAGGATCACCATGCGACGGACGATGAACAGCGGGTCTTCGCCGGCCTCGATCATCCGCGCGAGCCAGTAGAGCGCGCCGTCCGGGTCGGAGCCGCGCAGAGACTTGATGAACGCCGAGATCGTGTCGTAGTGCGCGTCGCCCTGGCGGTCGTAGAGGTACGTGCGATGCTGCAACGCCTCCTCGACGTCCTCGACCGCCACGCGCGGCGCAGCGCCGTCGCTCGGCACAGCGCCGCTGACCGCCGCCTCGAGCGCGTTAAGCGCGATCCGCGCGTCGCCGCCGACGGACGCCGCCAGCGCGGCGATCGCGTCGTCGTCGACCTGCACCGGGCTGCCGCCGAGGCCGCGCTCGGTGTCGGCCAGCGCGGCGCGGACGATACGCTCGATGCTTTCCGGTTCGAGCAGCTTCAGCGCGAAGACGCGCGAGCGCGACAGCAGCGGGCCGATGACCTCGAACGACGGGTTCTCCGTCGTCGCGCCGATGAGCGTGATCGTGCCGTCCTCGACGAACGGCAGGACGGCGTCCTGCTGCGCCTTGTTGAAGCGGTGGATCTCGTCGATGAAGAGGATCGTGTGGCCGCCGCCGCCCTTCCGCCGGTCGCGCGCCTCGGCGACGGCCTTGCGCAGGTCGGCAACGCCGGCCGAGACAGCCGAGATCGGCACGAACGTCGATTGCGTCTGGCGCGCGATGATGCGGGCGAGCGTGGTCTTGCCGGTGCCCGGCGGCCCCCAGAGGATGATCGACGGCAGGCTGTCGCTCTCGACGAGCCGCCGCAGCATCCGCCCCTCGCCGACGACGTGCTCCTGGCCGACGTACTCGTCGAAGCTGCGCGGCCGCATCCGCGCGGCGAGCGGCGCGCCGGCATGCAACTCGTCCTCGATCGCGGTCGAGAACATGGGACGCGACGCGCCGGTCGGCCTTGCGTGGCATGCGTCAAGTGTATCGGCTGCCAGCTTTCAGCAATCAGCTTTCAGCTATCAGCCACTTAAGCTCGGCCGAGCCCTTGATAGCTGACCGCTGAGAGCTGACAGCTAGATCGAGTTGAACTTGTCCAGGAACGGGATGTCGCTGAAGTACGTGTTGAAGATCGTCAGCTCGTTGAAGAACAGCAGGACGCCGACGAAGATCACCAGCACGCCGGTCAGGATCTCGACCAGCGGCATCAGGCCGCGGACGCTGCGCAGGAATCGCGTCACCGGCACGACGGCGAGGCCGGTGATGAGGAACGGCACGCCGAGCCCCAGCGAGTAGACGAGCAGCAGGTACGCGCCCTTCGCGACCGACGAACTCGATGCCGAGAGCGTCAGGATCGCCCCGAGCACGGGCCCGATGCACGGCGTCCAGCCGACGGCGAACGCCGAGCCGACGCCGAACGACTTCGCGTACGTGAGCCCGTGCCACGATGCGCCCCCGCCGCCCATAGCGACCGTACCGCCGCCCGCCGCACCGGCAGCGAGCCGGCCGCCACCGGCGGTCGCCGTCTCGAGCGTGTACGTGCGGTAGAGCCACGGGATGCGAATGACGCCGATAAGGTTCAGACCCATGACGACGAGGAAGACGCCGCCGATCTTCGCGAGCAACGCCGTGTTGTCCCGCACGACGTAGCTGGAGTCCTGGCTGACGAGCGCGCCTATGAGCCCCGCCGACGCGCCGATGAACGTGAACACCGCCGTGAATCCGAGCACGAACGTGGCGGCGTGCGCGAGCGTCTCGCGGCGTTCGGCGCGGTCGGGCTCGAGCGTCGCGGCGGTGCCCGTCAGGTGCGCAAGGTACGCGGGGACGAGCGGCAGCACGCATGGCGACAGGAACGACAGGATCCCGGCCGCGAAGGCGAAGGCGAACCCGTACGGCCCCGTCAGGTAGTCGACCCAGCCGCTGGTCATGGTTTGTTCTCGTTCCGGTGGCGTGGATGCGGGCGCCGCGCAATCGCAGCGGCCTCGCGGAGTCGGCAGTTATCCAAACGGCGAATCCTCGCCGGCGCCGATGCCGAGCAGCCGCAGGCGCGCCTCGTCGTAGCGCTGCTTCGCCCGCGCTTCCCGGTTCAGGAGGCCCTTCATCTCGGCGCCGGGGAGCGCGCGCGTGCCGTCGAGCAGCACCTCGTGCAGCGTGGCCAGCTGCGCCTGCCACGCCTCGTACGCCTGCCGATAGGCGTCGCGCCGCTCGTTGTCGATCGTCACACTTCAGGCTAGCGCGGCGAAGGCGGGGGTCGCCAGTGACACAGAGCCTAGTGGACGTTGTGCGCGGGCTCGTCAGCCGTCCTCGTCGCCTCGTTGTCACAGCCCATGGCGATGCAAAGCGCGCCGATCGCCGCCATGGCTGCCGCGGTCACTCGTAGGCGGCCGGCGCTGCTCCCGGATGGGCCGCTGCCGCCATACGGAAGCGCGCCCACGCCGGCCTCGCCCCCGCCGCAGAAGCCTAGCAGCACGCCGTCATCAACGACCGGCTGCCGCCGCGTGACGCCGGCTTGGACGACGGTGACGACGAGCGCCGGGGCGGCCGTTGCGCATGCCCCGGGCGTCGCTACGATCGAGAGCACGCGGCGGATGTCGCTGTTGCCAGCGAGCGAGCCGAAGTTCGCCGTGAGCCTCCCCGGCAGGCTGGACGCCTCCCAGTCGTCGGACTTCAGGGTGACGTTTGTGCCCGGCGACAGTTCCGCCGTAACGCCGTCGTATGGAGTGTCGCCGAAGTTCATGATTGCGAGCCGATAGGCCGCGGACGTCATCGGCGCCGTGACCTCAAAGTCGCGTATGAGCGTCAAGGGGATGGTCGAGCCTCCTTCCGCCGTGACCGTGCCCCGGATCGGCGTCCGGCTGTACGCCCACTGATCCGGCTGCGCCACCAGAGCCACGTCGGCGCCGAAGTCGTGCCGGCTCCGGACGATAATCTCGAGCACGATCGTGCTGCTGGCGCCGGGCGCGATGTCGCCGAAGTCGTACGTGAGCTGCACCTGGTCCGGCACGGAGCGCACGCCATCGTGGGACTCGCTCCAGAAGAGATAGAGGTCTGGCGGCGCCACGTTGGTCGCCGGCAGGAACTCCAGTTGGGCGCCGGCCAGTGTCGTCGAGCCGGTGTTGCGGGCCACCGCGGTGCACGTCAGAAGCGTCGGTTCGCCGGACGCGACGTCCGGGCCGGGCCCGCACCCAAACTCCATCTCAGCCGACCCCGGCGCCTGCTCGGCGGCCCGAACGACGAACGACAGGCCGGAGGCCACGGCCAGGAGGCCCATCGCCAGCAACAGTAGCAACGTCCGCATCGCACACCTCCACCGACTCGATGCCGGCATCATCGGCCGAGCCGGCCGGCGGCGCCCGACGGCTCGCCGACGTTCGGCCTACGCGACTCCAGCGAAGCGGTCGCGGCCGCATGTCGGGGGCACGCGGTCGACGGCCGTTCGCCGCGCGGGGCGACCATGCGGCGGCATCGACGGCGCCCGGTAATTTCCGAAGCGCGGATTTCGTTTTGCCACTTCTTGTTTCTCGCTGCGCCGCGGGAGATGTGAGCGGCGCGGCGGCGTGCGCGTTCAGGGCCGTCGCGCCAATGCTCGGCGCGGTGCGTTCTTTCGCGTGCGGTCGGGGTGTGCGCGACATCGAACTGCCGGTTGCCTTTCCTGGAAACGACCGAGCGCGACCCGGCCGCGCTCTCGAGCTCGTCGGCCAGCCGAATATGGCAGAGGTGCGGGGGAAGTCGAAATTGGCGTGTCACCCTTTGGGGAAATCGGAGGCGGACGTGGGAGGCGGGAAGGACGGAGAGCGTGCGGCCAGCCGCGTTTGGCGCACGGGGTGTGCCTGTCCGCTCGGGCACGGCTGGCCTACAATTGCGCCGGACGGACGTGACTCGAAGGAGCGGCACATGGCGACGAACCTGCCCCGCATCGACTGGGACGCGATCACCGAGGAAGCGACGCGGCTCCTGTCGGAGTTCATCCGCATCGACACGTCGAACCCGCCGGGCCGCGAGAAGGCGGCGTGCGACTGGCTCGCCGGGCTCCTCCGCCGCGAAGGCATCGACGACATCGCGTTCTACGACGCCTCCGACGGCAGCGAGCACGGCGCCGACCGCATGAACATGACGGCGACGATGGCCGGCGACGGCACGAAGGCGCCGCTCATCCTCCTCAGCCACACCGACGTCGTGCCAGTCGAGCGCCAGTACTGGAACTTCGAGCCGTTCTCCGGCGCTGTCGCGGACGGCACGATCTACGGCCGCGGCGCGCTCGACATGAAGTCGATGGGCATCATGGAGCTGATGGCGATGTTCATCATCAAGCGCCACGGCCTGCCCCATACTCGCGACATCGTATACATGGCGCTGGCGGACGAGGAGGCCGGCGGCAAGTGGGGCATCGAATGGATGGAACAGCACCATCCCGGAGCTGCTCGAGGCCGAGTACGTGCTCAACGAGGGCGGCTGGGGCACGGCCGAGGTTTTCGGCACGCGGCGGCCCGCGATGAACTGCTCGGTGAGTGAGAAGGGGCCGCTATGGCTCAAGCTCACGGCCGAAGGGCGCCCGGGCCACGCCTCGGTGCCCCACGACGACAACGCGCTCGACCGGCTCGTGCGGGCGCTCCAGCGCGTGCAGGACTGGTCACGGCCGGTCGAGATCGTGCCCGAGCTGCGGGAGTACTTCGAGCGCCTGCACCGCAACCGCATCCTCGATGAGGGGCCGTCGCAGCCGTTCATGGAGCAGCTCGCCGGCCGCAACCCCGTCGCGCGCGCCATCCTCACCAACACCGTTAGCGCCACGACGATCCGTGCCGGCATGAAGCACAACGTCATCCCCGGCATCGCCGAGGCGACGCTCGATTGCCGCCTGCTACCGGGCACCGACGAGGTTGCGTTCACGCAGCAGGTCCGCGACGTCATCGATGACCCGAAGGTGCGCGTCGACACGGTGTTCGCGTCGAGCACGCCGGCGTCGCCGATCGACACCGAGCTGTTCGGGATCATCGAGTCGACGGTGCACGACCACATCGAGGAGGCGCTGGTGCTGCCGAGCGTGTCGGCGGGGTTTACGGACTCGCGCGTCTTCCGGAAGCACGGCGTCACGTCGTACGGGTTCATCCCGTACATCCTGGAGACGCAGGAGATGATGACGGTCCACGGCCACAACGAGCGCATTACGATCGAGAACCTGCGGCTCGGCACGCAGATACTGTTCGAGACGGTGCGGCGCATCTGCAGCTGAGTACCGCGACGGGCTGATCGTCGCGTACACGGGAGGAGAAGAGACGATGAGCGCAGACGACATCAAGCTGGTCGGCGTGATGGGTGGGGGCGTGATGGGCGGCGGCATCGCCCAGACGTTCGCGGCGCACGGCTTTCAGACGATCATCCGCGATCTGAACGACGACCTCATCGAGAAGACGCGCGCGTCGATGGTGGACGGCCGCTTCGGGCTGAAAGGATCCGTCGAGCGCGGCAAGATGACGCAGGAGGAGTACGACGCGACGATCGCGCGCTTCTCGTTCACGCAGAACGTGAACGACCTGCGCAACTGCGACCTCATCGTCGAGGCGGTGCCCGAGAACCTCGAGCTGAAGAAGAGCGTCTTTTCGGAGCTGGACGGCCTCATCAAGGCGGGCGCGATCTTCGCCTCGAACACCTCGGGGTTCGCGATCTCCGACCTCAACAAGGCAGTATCGCGGCGCGATCGCTTCGTCGGATTCCACTGGTTCAGCCCCGCCTTCATCATGAAGCCGATCGAGATCGTCTACGCGCCTGAGACGTCGCAGGAGACGGTCGACACGATGGTGGAGCTGACGGGACGCCTCGGGAAGGTGCCGATCCACGTCAAGGACGCGCCCGGCAAGTACGGCTTCGTCGCCAATCGCATCTACTTCGCGATGGTCGCGGAGGCACGCAAGGTGCTCGACGAGGGCATCGCCAGCGCCGACGACATCAACGCGGCGATGCGCCTCGGCTTCAACTGGCCCGCCGGGCCGCTCGAGATGGTCGCCGGCGCGCGGAAGGGCTGGCAGTAGCCGGCGGCACGGCCGCATGCTGATCGATCTCCACTGCCACACGAAGGTGCACTCGGCGTGCAGCGCGCTGACGCCGGAGGCGCTCGTGCGGGCGGCGCGGGCGCGCGGCCTCGACGGCGTCTGCATCACCGAGCACGACGCCCTCTGGCAACTCGTCGAGATCGAGCGCGTGGCGGCGGAGATGGAGTTCGTCGTGCTGCGGGGCATCGAGGTGACGACGGAGGTCGGGCACGTGCTCGTGTTCGGCGTGTCGCGCCACGATCCGGAGATGGCGACGTTGCGCCGGATTGCATCGACTCGTGCGGGCGGAGGGCGGCCTGATGTACCTTGCCCACCCGAGCCGGCGCTACGGCACGCTGCCGCCGGCCGACCTCGCGTCGGCCTTCGACTGCGTGGAGGTCCACAACGGCACCGAGGGCATACTCCAGAACGACAATGCGGCACTGCTCGCACGCGGGCTGCGGCTGCCGGGCATCGGCGGCAGCGACTGCCACGCGGTGCGCGAAGTCGGCATCTGCGCGACCGAATTCGAGGACGACGTGCGCGACGAGTCATCGTTCCTGCGCGCGCTGCGTGGCGGGCGATACGCCGCCCGCCGCGTCTGAAGTTGCGCACCGCACAACTGATTGCGAGGCCGGAAAACTGATACGCGATCGATACGTGGTTCGATCGCGATTCGCGTGCAACACGCGGTAGGAAAATCGTCGCGGTTCTGTTACCGTAGCGAGCGAGATGCGAGGGCGGCGGGGGCAAGGAGGCAGCGATGGGCAGCGGCGGCATCTTCGATCGACGCCTCAATAGACGACAGTTCATGGCAGCGGCCGGCGTTTCGGTCAGCGCGGCCGCGCTGACGCTTGCGAATACCAACTGCGATCCCGCGCTGGTCCGGCGGCTGCAGCAGGCGAAGGTCATCGGCCCGCCGGTGCACCGCGCGTGGGTTTGGCAGTTCTCCGTCGACGGCGCACCCACCACCATCGCGAGCAAGCTCGCTGCAGCGGGTATGGCCGTCATGGTGAAGACGCACGACGGCCTCGAATGGATGTCGACGTACGACTCGTCGCCGAGCGCCGTCAGCGGCCCGGCGCAGGTGGCGGCGCTGGCGTCGCTGTTCGAGGGCCGCGGCGTGCCGTTTCACGCGTGGTCCGTTATCAAGGGCATCGACCCGGTCGCCGAGGCGCAGATGGCGGCCGACGTGCTCGCCAACGGCGCGCGCAGCCTGACGCTCGACCTCGAAGGCTCGGCCGGCTTTTGGGTCGGCAGTCCGGCAACCGCCGTGGCGTTCGGCGAGGAGTTGCGGAAGCGGACGCCGTTCGGGCGCGTGGACATCAGCATCGACGCGCGACCGTGGCGCATCAATCTGGTGCCGATGAACGAGTTCGTCGTGTTCACGGACGGGATTGCGCCGCAGCTGTACTGGGACACGTTCGATTCCAGCGATAACCTTGCGGGCTATGCCGGCAGCGGGTACCCGGCCCCGGATGGAATGTCGCCGGAGTTCCTCATCAAGACCACGGCGAAGCTCCTAGCGCCATACAAACGACTGGTGGTCCCGGCCGGCCAGGGTGCCGCGGTCGATCCTGGCACCTGGCCGCGCTTCAACTATGCCGCCTGGGGCGCGGAAATGCCCCAGGTGTCCGTGTGGCGGCTCGGCGTCACGCCGGCGACGACGCTGTCGTATCTCGGCGCGCATCCGGCCGGCTCGCAGCCGCCGGTGCCACCGCCGACGCCGACGCCGGTGCGGGCCGCTAGTCCGACGCCCACGCGCACCGCGCGGGCGACGCGCACGCCAACGCGCACGCCGACGAACACGCCGCGCCCGACGCGTACGCCATCGCGTACGCCGACGCCCGCGCCCTCGGCAACGCCGACGCCGTAGGGGCAAGCGGCGCGCCGGTCGATTCATGACAAGCGTGGGCGCAGCGGGCTGCGTCCCTACGCTACGGCACCCGCGGAGGCGGCTTTCTCGGTTCAAGACGAGCATCTACCATGGCCGCGCGGCGCCGCCATCGGTAACGCGGCGCGCGAAGGAGCGTGAGATGGCGAAGCGTACCCTCGGCATCGGATTCGTCGGGGCCGGGTTCATGAACCGGTTCCACGTCGCCAGCCTCGTCGGCGTGCGTGACTGCGAGGTCGCCGGCGTCTGGAGCCCGACGCGCGACCACGCCGAGCTGCTGGCCGCGCAGGCGCGCGACCTCGGCGTCGGCGGGCCGGCGGTGCACGGATCGCTGCGCGATCTCGTCGCCGACCCCGCGGTCGATGCGCTGTGGATCGCGACGACGAACGACTCGCGCGTCGCGGTCTTCGAGGAGATCGTCGATGCGGTGCGCAGCGGCGCCGGCGAGCTCATCGGCGTGGCGCTGGAGAAGCCGCTCGCGCGGAACCTCGCCGAGGCGCGGCGGCTGATCGAACTGATCGAGTCGACGCAGCTGCTGCACGGCTATCTCGAAAACCAGGTGTTCGAGCCGGCGATCGTGCGCGGCAAGGAGATCATCTGGCGGCGCGCGGCGCCGATCGCCGGCCGGCCGTACCTCGCCCGGGCGGCGGAGGAGCACAGCGGCCCGCACATGCCGTGGTTCTGGAGCGGCGAGCGGCAGGGCGGCGGCGTGTTGAACGACATGCTTTGCCACAGCTACGAGGCCGGCCGCTTCCTGCTGACGGCGCCGGGCGAGGACCGGACGGCGCTGCAGGTCGAAGAGGTCAATGCGCAGATCGCGTCGTTGAAGTGGACGCGTCCGGAGTACGTCGAGCGGCTGAAGGAGATGTCCGGCGGTCAGGTCGACTACGGGCACGCGCCGGCCGAGGACTTCGCGCGCGCGGCGGTGCGGCTGCGAGCGCCCGGCGGCGAGCGGCTGCTCGTGGAGGCGACGACGTCGTGGAGCTTCGTCGGCCCGGCGTTGCGGCTGCGCGCGGAATTGCTCGGGCCGGAGTACTCGATGCAGGTCGACAGCCTGTCGACCGACCTCAGCGTGTTCCTCGGCCGGAAGATCCGCGGCGAAGAGGGCGAGGACCTCGTCGAGAAGCAGAACGCAGAGCAGGGGCTGATGCCGGTGATCGCCGACGAGCCGGGTGTCTACGGCTACACGGCCGAGAACCGCCACATGGTGCAGGCATTCCTCGCCGGCCGCATGCCGGACGAAACGTGGCACGACGGCCTCGCCGTCACGGAGGTGCTGATGGCGTGCTACAAGTCGGCGGAAGAGGGCCGGACGATCAAGTTCCCGGCCGACCTCGGCAGCTTCGTGC
The DNA here is from genome assembly GCA_963840385.1 of uncultured Chloroflexia bacterium. Lineage (GTDB taxonomy): Bacteria > Chloroflexota > Dehalococcoidia > DSTF01 > JACRBR01 > CAYJMJ01. The sequence continues at coordinate 196,723 of CAWIYS010000011.1, forward strand.
CGGCGGTCGCGCGAGGGACGTGGCGAGACTGACCAACGAGGACGGAGCCGTGGCGGATGCGCACACGAGACTAGCGGCGCCGGCCGGGGAAGATTCTTCGCTGGCGCTCAGAATGACAGCCGCGCTGCGCCATGCGCCTAGATCGCGGGCGACGGCTCGACTTCGACCTCGCGATGTTCGGCGGCGGAGCGGTAAGCGGCGTTGATGATGCGCTGCACGTTCAGCGTCTCGCTCGGCGTGACGATTTGCTGCTCTTTGCCGGCGACGACGCGCAGCCAGTGCGCGATCTCGCGCTCGTACGAGTTCACCTTCTGGATCTGCAGGTGCTCGTCGACCGGGATGCCGGCGTGATTGCGGAACACCATCGGCGGGATCGTGGTTGCGCCGGCTTCGGTGCCGACGAGGCGCACGCTGAACGTCTCGGCGTCGATGTGCGTCGCCCAGGAAGTGCGTAGCAGCATCGTCGCGCCATTGGCGAAGTGCACGAGCGCGACGGCGAAATCTTCGACGTCGAACGCAGCCGGATCCCAGGCGCTGCGCATCATCTTCGCGATCTCGGGGCGCGTGCCGAACTTGCGGTCAGTCGTGGCCGAGACGCGGACCGGCTCGGGGTTGTTCATCAGCCACACCGCCAGGTCGAGCATGTGGACGCCGACGTCGAGCAGCGCGCCGCCGGACGACAGCTTCGACTGGTGGAAGACGCCCCACGAAGGGATGCCCATGCGGCGCAGCGCCGTCGCTTCGCTGTAGTACACGTTGCCGAGGTCGCCGGTATCGACGATGCGGCGGATGGCGCGCGAGCCGGCGTCCCAGCGCCAGTTCTGCGCCGCCATCACGTGGCGGCCGGTGCGGCGCGCGCAGGCGAACATCTCGCCGGCTTCGGCGACGGTGGTGGCGAGCGGCTTTTCGCACAGCACGTGCGCGCCGGACTCGAGTGCGAACAGCGTCGGCTCGCGATGCAGCACGTTCGGCAAGCAGACGCTGACGATGTCCGGCTGCTCGCGCTCGATCATCTCGCGCCAGTCGGCGTACACGTTCGGGATGCCGTACTGCGCCGCCAGCTTGTTCGCCGGCTCCTCGTTCAGGTCGCAGATCGCGACGACGTTGGCGCCCGCCGCGCTGTAGCCGGGCAGGTGGCCGACGCGAGTGATGAATCCGGCGCCAATGATTGCGATCCGGGGCTGGGCGTGCGTCATGTTCCTCGGTTCTCCAACTACTGGAAGCGCTCGAGCAGCGACCTGCAGGCGAGGATGCCGTCGCGCTCGCCGAGCCGCGTGCCCTCATACTCGATGCCGACGTAGCCGTGGAAGGCGGCGTCGTCGACGATCTTCATGATGCGCGGGAAGTCGATCGTCGTCTCGTTGCCGGCGTCGTCGAAGTCGTAGCACTTCGCGCTGACGGACTTCGCGTACGGCATCATGCGGCGCACCGCGTCGTAACGGTCGATGGTGTCGGGGAAGTTGCCAAAGTCGGGGAGGGTGCCGAAACGGGGGTGGTTCACCTTTTCGAACAGTGGCACGAGCCAGTTCGGGTCCGACGATGCGCCGCCGTGGTTCTCGATAAGGACGTTGATGCCGGCGGTGTCGGCGTACTCCAGCAGCGCCGCAAAGCTCTCGACGCAGCGGTCGAGCGCGTCGGGGTCGCCCTCCTGCGCGCCGGTGTTGCATCGGATCGAGTGGCAGCCGAGCACGGCAGCGATATCGACCCATTTGTGGTGATTCTTCGCTGCCAGCATGCGGCTGGCACGATCCGGCCCCGCCATGCTGCCCTCGGCGTCGCACATGATGAGGAGGATCTTGACGGAGGCGTCCTCGGCGCGGCGGCGCAGCTGCTTCAGGTAGCCGTACTGTGGCGACGGGAAGAACGTGTTGACGAGCTCCAACGCGCCGATGCCGAGGTCGTGGCACAGGTCGACCATGCCGAGCTGGTCAATCTCGCGCGCGAAGAACATCTTGTGCATCGACCACGCTGCCAGCGAGATCTCGAACTTGCGGCCATCGGCCACGGCTGCCTCCTCTCCGTGATGGGACGGATTCGGGCCGCATCGTACGGGATTGCCTCGCGTGGGAGAAGGTGCATCGAGCCCGGTTACCGTCCGGCGTACGGCCGTAGAGCACGCACCAGCCGCACGAATCCATCGTCGGTGCGATACACGTTGCTGCCCGGCGGGCCGCAGTTCGCCTCCACCTCGATCATGCCGCCGGAGTCGAGCGGTAGCAGTGCCCAGCGCCGCGCGCCGGTGTCTGCAGGGACGTCGGGCAACGCGGGCGGTCCCGGATTCGGCGTAGTGAAGGGACCTGGCGTTCGGGGCACCGTCGCGAGCACGGTAACGCCCACAGGCGGTCGCCCGGAGACATCGACCGTCGGCAGGAGCGGCGCGGGGCGAGCCTCGCGATACACCGTCGCCACCCCGCCGTCGAGCGGCACCGATGCTACCTCTGCGGCGTCGTTCCAGCCCGGGCTGTTGCTGTTCCGTCCCTCGACGGCCTTGCGCCAAGCTTCGGCTCCATACGCCGTTACGCGTGCACACGGTACGGGGACGGCGAAATCGGGATGCTTGTAGCTCACGTGGACAACGCTCTCACCGCCGGATTGTCCGCGATCGAACGACGCGTCCTCGATCGCCATGTCCTCGAACCGCTCGCCGAGCCAGTAGACCTTCGCCCCCGCCGCCGACGCGTCGGCGATGTCGTCGAGCGGCGTCCGGGCGACGGCACCAACGGCATCCGGCGAGAAGAAGCCGGCTGCGATGCTGTCGCGGTCGATGAACTCACGGCGGTAGACGTATGCGTCTTTGGCGAACCTCGCCGTGCCTGAATCGTAGTCCAGCCGCAGCGGCTGGAACGACTCGTCGAGGTAGATCTTCGCCGTCTCGATGGCGTCATAATCGTATAGCTTGCGCGAGACCTGCACGATGATCGCCGGCTTGCCGTCGGCCGTCCCTTCGTGCAGGCTGCGCTCCGTGTACTCCGGCTCAAAGATCCACGTCAGGTAGTCCACTGCGTAGATCGACGTCTTCTCCAGCGCTGAGTCAATTGGCGCGTCAGTCAGCCGTTCGCCGGGCCCCGTCAGCGCTACGCGGCGGCTGTAGTAAACACGGAGTTGGCCGCCCCCCTCCTTTCGGGCGAGGTCGCGTTCGGTGTCAATCCAGGACTCCGAATTGGCCCGCTCGGGCACCAACGCGAACGCTGTTGTGAGGTGGAACACCTGTCCGTCGCGCGTAATCGCCGCCACCGCGCGCTGCTGCACGTCCTCAAACGTCAGCGTCGAAATATCGATCTGGCGCGGCAAGTTGCTGGAAGCGCCGCTGCCGCATGCGGCCACCATCGCCGCGGCAAACACGCAGGCGACGAGCAGGAGCCTCGTGCTTCGCATGGCGTCTAGCATAAGCCGAAGCTGTTGATTGGGGAAGACTAACTCTTGAGCCGCCGCTTCACCGCATCCGACGTCAGCTCGCGGAGGGCGTCGCGGGCGATCCAGCGGCCGGCACGCGTGTCCAGCGCGAGGATTTCGCGCGCGGTGGCGATGGCCGCGAGGTTGAGGCGGCGGTTGCGCTTGCCGATCTGCCGCAGTGCCCAGTTCACCGCCTTCTTCACGAAATTCCGCTCGTCGCCCGACTCGCGGACGATGACGGGCAGGAACTGCAGCATCGCCTCGTCCGGCGCGCGCTTGTCGTGGACGGCCAGCTGGGTCATTAGCACGAATCCGGCGCGTTTCACGTACTCGCGACGGCTGGCGCTCCACTGCATCGCCTTGGCGTAGGCGTGCGGCGTCTTGTCGAAGAGCGTGCCGCAGCAGCCGTCGACGACGTCCCACGAGTCGAAGTCGGCGGCCCAGCGGTCCATCTGGCGCCGCGTGACCTTCGCCGGCTCATCGACCATCGCCGCGAGTATGCGCGCCTCGTGGATGCCGGTGTCCCATAGCTGCTGCGCCAGCTCGTGGTCACGTCCGGCGCGCTTGGCCAGCGCGCGGATCGTCGGGATGCTCACGCCGAGCGTGCCGACCGGGCTGATGCCGTAGCGCGCCATCCCGGCGACGTTGTCCGGGTTCGCTCGCGATCGCAGTTCAGCGACGATCTCGTCGAGGGTCATCGGAACAAGGATTACACGGATTGCGCGGATGAGGGAGGGGACAAGGACAACAGACAACACACCGCCTCCGCAAGCGCTGCGACGTGCGAAACTGTCCTCGCGCCCGGCAGCGTCTCGTTGTCCGTAGTCGCGCGACCGGCAGCGTCATGTCTGATGTCGGTTGTCTGTTGTGCACGCGCCGCTGGCGCACCCCGTTAGCGCCGCGCCTGGCGGGCGCGTTCGCCACCGGAGAGCTGGCGCTTGCGGAGACGGAGGCTCTTCGGCGTCACTTCGAGCATCTCGTCGTCGGCGATCCACTCGAGCGCCTGCTCGAGCGACATCTTGCGCGCCGGGAAGAGGTGCACGGCGATGTCGGACGTCGAGGAGCGGATGTTGGTGAGCTTCTTTTCCTTCGTGATGTTGACGGAGATGTCGCCGTCGCGGGCGTTTTCGCCGATCACCATGCCCTCGTACACGCGGTCGCCGGCCTCGACGAACATCTCGCCGCGCTCCTGCGCGTGTTCGATGGCGTACGACATGACGGTGCCGCCGCGGTCGGCGACGAGCGCGCCGTTGGTGCGGTGCGGGATCTCGCCCTGCCACGGCTCGTAGCCGTCGAACAGATGGTTGAGCAGACCGGTGCCGCGCGTATCGGTCAGGAACTGGCTGCGGAAGCCGATCAGCCCCCGCGACGGGATCTTGTACTCGATGCGGACGCGGCCGGTGCCGTGGTTGACCATGTTCACCATGCGGCCCTTGCGCGTCGCGATCTTCTGCGTGACGACGCCGAGGTAGTCCTCCGGGCAGTCGATGACGAGGTGTTCCATCGGCTCGTGTGTGGCGCCGCCGAGGTCGCGGGTGATGACCTCCGGCTTGCTGGCGGAGAGCTCGAAACCCTCGCGCCGCATCGTCTCGATGAGGATCGCCATCTGAAGCTCGCCGCGGCCCGACACCTTGAATGCGTCGGCAGAATTGCCGGGCTCGACGTGGAGTGCGACGTTCGTGAGGATCTCGCGCTCGAGGCGGTCCTTGAGGTTGCGCGACGTTACGAGCGTTCCCTCATGGCCCGCGAACGGCGATGTGTTGATCGAGAACATCATGCTCACGGTCGGCTCATCGACGGACACGCGTGGCAGCGCGCGGGGGTCGGACGGGTCGGTGATCGTGTCGCCGATATTGACCTCGTCAAACCCGGCGAGCGCGACAATGTCGCCCGGGCCGGCCTCGGGCACCTCGGCGCGCTCGAGGCCCTCGAACGCGTACAGGTAGCTGACGCGCGTACGCCCGACGGCGCCGTCGTGCCGCACGACGCCGACGTCCTGCTTCGCACGGACGTAGCCGTTGACGACGCGTCCGATCGCCAGCCGGCCGACGAAGTCGGAGTAGTCGAGGTTCAGCACCAGCATTTGGAGCGGCGAACTCGGGTCGTAGCGGGGCGCCGGTATGGTGCGAATGATCTCGTCGAACAGGGGCTGGAGCTTGTGGTCCGGGCCATCGGGCATGGTGCGGCAGATGCCGTCGCGGGCGATGGTGTAGAGCACCGGGAACTCGAGTTGCTCCTCGGTCGCGTCGAGGTCGATGAAGAGGTCGTAGATCTCGTTCAGGACTTCCTGGACGCGCGCGTCCTTGCGGTCGATCTTGTTGATCACGACGATCGGCGGCAGACCCAACTCGAGCGCCTTCTTGAGGACGAAGCGCGTCTGCGGCAGTGGTCCCTCGCTCGCGTCGACGAGCAGCAGCACGCCATCGACCATCTTCAGCGTGCGCTCGACCTCTCCGCCGAAGTCGGCGTGGCCCGGCGTGTCGACGATGTTGATCTTGTACTTGCCGAAGCGCACCGCGGTGTTCTTGGCGAGGATCGTGATCCCCTTCTCGCGCTCCAGGTCGTTCGAGTCCATGACGCGATCGACGACCTCCTGGTTTTCGCGGAAGACGCCGCTCTGCCAGAGCATCGCGTCGACCAGCGTCGTCTTGCCGTGGTCGACGTGGGCGATGATCGCGATGTTGCGGATGTCGTCGCGGACGCCGGCGGGCCGGCTGCGGTCGGTGGTGGGGGTCGGGGCGATGGTCATCGGTCTCCAGTGCGTGCCGGCTTCGGCGCCAGGCGCGCTCAATCGGTATCGGGGCGCGGGCGCGGGGCCGCGTCGTCGTTATGGGTGTCGTACCAATGGCGCGGGAGACTCAACAATACGGGGAGTTCCGCATCGATGGGACGGGCTGCCCGGGTAAGGCGGCCAGTTCAGTATACGGCATCGAGTTGGTCGCCAAGGGCGGGCCCACTCAGACGGCGCATCGAGAGCGGGAACGAAAAGAGCCGCGCGGTTCGCGTGCGCGGCTCTCTTCGCTTGATTCAGAGCTGTTGGGAGGTCCAGCTCCGACCGCTTCGGTTATGTGAGCGAGGTCGCCGAACCTGCCGGCGCCGTCGCCATCTCTCGGCGGGCGATCCGGGTCTCGCCCTGGCCCGCGCGGGCGATGCGGATCACTGTCACGCCGACGCCGAAGAGCGTGCCCCAGACGATCGTCAGCAGTCCGACGATCAGCCACGAGCTCAGGCCCGGCACCTGGATGCCCGCCTTCTGCACGTACATCTGCGAAGCGGCGCCGCCGACGCTGATCGTGCCGGACGCCTCTTCCGCCTTCGCGCCGGTCGTCGGGACATACGAGACCTTGACGGCCTGGTCGCCGGAGTCGTGCGGGACGTATGAGATGCTCGCGATGCCTTCGCTGTTCGTGACCGCCTGGCCGACCTCCATGAAGCCGTCCATCTTGCCGAACGTGGCGTGCGCAAGGAATGTCACGTTGACGCCCGACAGCGGCTTGCCGGTGTCCGGCGAGACGAGCGTGGCGCTGATGTCGCCCGGCTGGCCGACGACGGCGTTCGTCGCGCTGGCGATGCTGACCTTGAGCGGTGAGGCGTGCGCCGAGACTGCGCTTCCGACACCGAATGCGATAACTGCGATAGCTGCCGCTGCGGTCAACAGGATGGTCTTCATCACGCACCTCCCAGTGCTGCTTCCGGGTCCGGTTCGCGTATTGGATCGAACCCAGTTACAGCATCGGGGTTCAGCTTCGGCGCGGCATCGGACGATGAAGCAGACTTGGATGCGCGGATCGCGTATCGCGATGGGATGCGGACTGCGCGAAATACGTATGCCGATCGGCATGGGGCCTGGGTTGTTGTGGAGCGCCTCTTGGGGGTTAGGCCCGCCGCACGATCGCGCGGACGGGGCAGAAGCCGGCGCAGATGCCGCAGCTGTTGCAGCCGCTGCGCCGGATGACGAACTGGCGCTTCGCCTCCACGATGGCCGAGCGTGGGCAGACGTCCTCGCAGACGCCGCAGCTCATGCAATTGGCGTTGATGGTGTATCCGGCGGCTGGCATCGCCCTGTCCTTGTTGGCTCGGGTGCGGACTGTCGCCATGTGATCAGCTTCAGCCGGCGTGGCGGCCCCGCACAGGGCCGAACGTCCCGAGAGCCGTCGCCGTCCGTCAGGTGCGGGCGGAGCTGGTCGGGGAGACAGGATTCGAACCTGCGACCTCCTGGTCCCAAACCAGGCGCGCTACCGGACTGCGCCACTCCCCGGCTCCACCAATTAGGCGCACAATTGGGAATCTTCCGCAACCCGCTCACGCGCCGCGCCTTCGGCTCCGGCAAGACTAGCCTGGATCCGTGTGCTCCTAAACGGGCCACCACACAAACGTCTCGATCGTTTGACAGAACCAGTCCAAACGGCCCTGTCGTGCTTGGGTGCCCGCGCGTAGTCTTGCCCCCAATGATGGAACGCTCATTCCAGAGACGAATATGACAACCGCGGCCGTCGTCGGCGACACGCGAGAACGCGTCGTGCGTGCGGCCTCCGAGTTGTTCTCGACCCGCGGGTTCGCGGGTACCAGCATCTCCGCAATTCGCGAGGTGTCTGGCGTATTGCCGAGCTCAATCTACTGGGAGTTCGGCAGCAAGGAGGGACTGCTCGCCGTGGTGCTGGAAGACGCGGCGGCGCGCTGGCTCCAGCAGGCCGGCGATTCCATCCAGCGCGCGATGGACCGTCCGGCGGCGTCGGCCGAGGAGCGGCTTGGCGACGCGCTGGACCACCTGGCGGACGCCACGGCAGAGCGGCCGGAGTTTCATCGACTGCTGCTCCTCCTCGCCCTCGAGCAAAGGGACGCGGGTGAGGCGACGCTTCAAGTTGTCCGCAACGTCCGGCAACTCGCGTTGGAGGGCCTCGCCCGGCTCTACCTCGATACGGGCATCGTGGAAGTCAGCACGCCAGAAGAAGCCGTGGCTGACCTCACGCGCGCCAGCCTCGCGTTTTTCGACGGCGCGTTGGTCGCGGCGCAGATCGACCCGGAGACGGCGGACCTCCGGCGCATGTTCGCGTTGCTCCGCGCGGGCGTCATCGCGGCGATGCCACAGCTTGCAGGCGGCGGTCTGGAATGAGGCGAAACGAGACCGAGAACGCGTACCGGGCGTCGCAGGCGTGGGATCGGGTGGGACGTTCGACGCACTGCGTCGACTGCTACCCGGGGAGCTGCCCGTACTACGAATTCGTGCGGGACGGCAAGATCGTGGCGTCGGAGCCCATCGGCGCGATGGCGATCGTCGACCCGAGCCTGCCGGACCTCAACCCGATGGGATGCCAGAAGGGCGCGTCGTGGCACCTGCTGCTCAAGGGGCAGGAGCGTGTGCTCCATCCGCTCAAGCGCGCGGGTGCGCGTGGCGAGGGCAAGTGGGAGCAGGTGAGCTGGGACCACGCGCTCGGCGAAATCGCCGACCACCTGCTCGACGCGATCGAGGAGATCGGCCCGGACTCGATCATCCACGAAGGTACGCCGTCGGAGGGCGGCCTGCTCGGCATGATGCCGCTGAGCCGGGTGACGTCGCTGCTCGGCGCGACGCGCACCGACGTGAACGGGGTGATCAACGACAACTCACCGGGCACGTATCTGACCTACGGCAAGTTCGACCCCGTGATCAGCGTCGACGACCTGTACCACGCCGAGCTGGTGATCTATGCCCACACCAACCCTGGCTTACACGATGATCCCGACGGCGCACATTGCGAGCGAGGCGCGCTACCGCGGCACGGAGATCGTGCTCGTCGCGCCCGACGTCAGCCCATCGCACATCCACGCCGACTACTTCGTGCCGGTGCGGCCCGGCACCGACGCGGCGCTGGCGCTCGGCATGGCGCAGGTGATCATCGATGAGAAGCTGTACAACACCGACTTCGTGCGCGAGCAGACCGACCTTCCGCTGCTCGTGCGGCTCGACACGCACCGTTTTCTGCGTGAGTCGGACGTCGTCGACGGCGGCCGCGACGACCAGTTCTTCGCGTGGGACGACGCGAACGGCTCGCCAGTCTCCCGCGCCGCGCGCGACGCTGGCGCTCGATGGCCTCGATGCCGCGCTCGCAGGCGAACGGACGGCCACGCTCAAGGACGGCACACGCGTGCAGGTGGCGCCGGTCTTCGAAATCGTGACGCGGCGCCTGCGAGAGTACACGCCGGAGCGGGCGTCGGCGGTCTGCGGCGTGCACCCGGACGTCATCCGGATGCTCGCGCGCAAAGCCGCGTCGCGCCGCACGACGGTGATCACGGGCATGACGATCAACAAGTACTACCACGGCGACCTGATGTTGCGGGCATACCTGCTCGTGCTGGCGCTGACCGGCAACTGGGGGCGTCAGGGCACTGGCTCATCGGTATGGTCGATGGCGGGGTTCGACGGACCCTTCCTTTACGGGATGAAGCAGGGGCAGGGACCCGACGCAGTGCGACAGATCATCAAGATGAAGGAGACGATGACTGCGGCGATCAGGCAGCAGGACCCGACGATGACCGACGAGATGGTGCACGTCGACCTGATGCAGCGCATGGCCGAGAGCGGCGGGGGCGGCATCCCGCCCGCGTTCCTCTGGTACTACCACTGGGGCTACGCCGAGGACTGGAACCGCGCCGAGTACAACGACCCGCTGATGATGCGCCCGTTCGACGACTACGTGAAGGAGTCGGTCGATGGCGGCTGGTGGAAGGGCGTCACACACCCAGGGCCGGACTACCCGCCGCGCGTCTACATCGAGGCCGGAGGCAACTCGCTGCGCCGCACGCGCGGTGGCATCAAGAAGCTGGCGCGCTCGCTGTGGCCGCAGCTCAAGTGCATCGTCTCGGTCGACTGGCGGATGTCGACCACGGCCGCCTGGTCGGATTACGTACTGCCTGCCGCTCACCACTTCGAGAAGGTGACGTTCCCGTTCCCGACTCCCTGGATGCTCAACGTCGCGATGGGCGACCGCATCGTCCCGCCGGCGGGTGAGAGCCGCAACGAGGTCGACATCGCCCTCGCGCTGGCGGAGAAGGTGCAGGAACGGGCGCGGGCACGCGAGATCCTGACGTCGCGCGACGCGAACGGCAGCCGAGCGGCGGCTCGATAACTTCGTCGACCAGTACACCGCCGGTGGAAAGCTCTGGCTCGACGAAGAGTCCGTCGCGCGCGAGTGGGTCGAGGACAGCGCGACGACCGAGAACCTCCCGCCGGGCACGACGCTCGACACCGTGCGCGAGCGCGGCTACGTGCGCTTCACGAGCTGGGGCAGCGGGCCGAGCGGCTTCAGCCAGGCGTCGGACATCCGGCCGGACCAGACGCACAATCCGTTCCGCTGGCACGTCGAAGACAAGGTGCCGTACCCGACGCTCACGCGCCGCGCGCAGTTCTACATCGACCACCCCTGGTTCATCGAGGCGGACGAGGCGCTGCCGCGGCACAAGGAGGACCCGCCGCAAGGCGGTGACTACCCGTTCATCCTCACCAGCGGCCACAATCGCTGGAGCGTCCATTCGATGAACATCACGGACCGGCTGTTGCTGCAGACCCACCGCGGCGCGCCGGACGTGCTCGTCAACGACGCCGATGCCGCGCGGCTCGGCATCGCCGATGGCGAGGACGTCGAGGTGAGCAACGACCGCGGGTCGTTCGTCGCGGCGGCGAAGGTGACGCCATCGGTGCGGCCGGGGCAGGTGATCTCGTACAACGGCTGGGAGCCGTACATGTACAAGCGCTGGGAAGGCGCGGCCGACCTCGAGCCGGGCATGGTGAAGTGGCTGCATTTCGCGGGCGGCTACGGCCACCTCCGTTACCGTCCGCTGCAGTGGCAGCCCGTGCCGTTCGACCGTGGTGTGCGCGTCGACCTGCGCCGCTCGCCCGAGAAGGCAAAGGAGGCGTAGATGGCGTACACGGCAGACACGTCAGACCTGACGAGCGACCAGATCGCGCTCAAGCAGCAAGCGCATCGCTTCGCGGCGGAAGTGCTCCGCCCGGCGAGCATCGAACTGGACGCGCTGACCCCGGACGATGCGATCGCGCCGGGCTCTCCGCTGTGGGGCGTCTTCAGGAAGGCGTACGAGGCGGGCTACCACGTGCGCGGCATGCCGCCGCAGCTCGGCGGCGCCTCGCTCGGGCCGCTGGAGTCGCACCTGATCGGCGAGGAGTTCGGTTGGGGCAGCTCCGGCCTGGCGATCGCGCTCGCCACCGCCGGCATGCCGTTCATGTTCGCAGCGATCAGCGGCAACCCGGACCTGATGCGCGAGGTCGTGGTGCCGTTCGCGGAAGACCGCGAGGGTAAGTACATCGGCTGCTGGCCCGGCACCGAGCCGAACCACGGCTCGGACACCATTTGGGCGACGGGCGAGTTCGCGAACGCGGATATCCACATGGACTGCATCGCCCGCAAGGACGGCGACGAGTGGGTGATCAACGGCCAGAAGTCGGCGTGGGTTTCGAACGGGACGATTGCGACGCACGCCTTGTTGTGGGTCGGCGTGCACCCCGAGCGCGGCATGTCCGGGAACGCGTTCATCATCGTGCCACTCAACCTGCCGGGCGTATCGCGCGGCAAGCCGACGAACAAGACCGGCCAGCGTGCGCTCAACCAGGGCGAGATCTTCTTCGAGGACGTACGCGTCCCGAGCTACTACATGGTCGTGCCCGCGGAAGCGATGCCGGTGTTCCAGCCGCAGCTCTTCGCCGCTACGAACGCTTCGATCGCGACGACATTCGTCGGCGTGGCGCGCGCGGCGTTCGAGGAGGCGCTGACGTACTGCGAGCAACGCGTCCAGGGCGGCGTGCCCATCGCGCGGCACCAGCTTGTGCACCGCAAGCTGTTTGACATGTTCACGAGGGTCGAGGCGGCGCGCGCGCTGTCGCGCAAGGCGTCGCTTCGGCTCCAGTTCGGGCTGCCGTCGATCCACTACTCGGTTGCAGCGAAGGTCTACTGCACGCAGACCGCGTTCGACGTGGCGGCGGCAGCCGCGCAGCTGCACGGCGGCATGGGCCTCGTGCGCGGCGTCCTCGTCGAGCAACTGGTGCGCGACGCTCGGGCAGCCATCATCGAGGACGGCGAGAACGAGATCCTCGCGCTGACCGCGGCACGCGAGTTGTTCCAGCAGCCGCTGAACGCGCCTGCGTGAGAGAGGGGAGCGAGAGCGATGCCTCGAGCGATCGACGTCCACGTCCACGCGCCGTACGAGCGCCGCCAGTCGGGCGCGCCGCCGTCGTCGAAGCTGGCGCAGGTCGCGGCGGCCGCGCAGGCGTACTTTCGGTCGGGGCCGGCGCCAAAGACCGCCGACGAGATGGCCGCGTACTACGAGGAGCGCGACATCTTCGGCGTGCTCCTCGCGGAGAACTGGGAGTCGACCAGCGGCATCCCGCCCGTCAGCAACGACTTCATCGCCGGCCTGGTGAAGAGCTACCCGCGGCGGTTCATCGGCTTCTGTTCGGTCGATCCGTGGCAGGGGCGCAAGGCTGTCGACGAGCTGCGACGCAGTTCGGAGGAACTCGGGCTGCGCGGCGTGAAGTTCCACCCATCGTTGCAGGAGTTCTTCCCGAGCGACCCGCGGGTGCGGCCGATGTTCGAGGAGTGCGCGCGGCTGAAGATGCCCGTACTGATCCACACGGGCATGACGGGTTTCGGCGCGGGCATGCCGGGCGGCGCCGGCATGCGCACCAAGTACTGCGCTCCGATCCCGCACATCGACGACCTCGCCGCCGACATCCCCGAGCTGACGATCATCATGGCGCATCCCGCATTCCCGTGGGTCGACGAGCAGATTGCGGTGCTGATGCAGAAGGGCAACGTGTTCATGGACATTTCGGGCTGGTCGCCCAAGTACTTCCAGCCGAACTTGATCCAGTACGCGAACACGCTGCTGCAGGACAAGGTGATGTTCGGTTCCGACTACCCGCAGATCACCCCGGACCGCTGGCTCGCCGACTTCGCCGCCGCGCCGTTCCGCGATGACGTGCGCGAGAAGATCCTCTGGAGGAACGCCAACCGGATCCTCGGCCTTGGGTTCTAGACACGATCGCTTTTCCTAGCATGCCGCGGAGCGCCCCCCTGGCACGCCGATTCGTGTACGACATACGAGCGCTGGACGAGCTGCGCAATGTTGACACCAACCGGATCACCGCGGACGCGGCCGGAGCAGTGCGCCTAAGGTGATCGTCGTGGTCTATGTGGCGACCTGGATGATGCCGAAGCAGATGAAGATGAATCCGCTCCTGCTGCTCGGCACCATGGTGGCGCCGGTCGGGGCCGCCGCGTACGGGGTGGGGCTCATGGCGCACGCGATGATGAGCATTGGCTTTGGACTGCTCCATGGCGGCCTGAACAACGCAGTGGGCGTCACGTCGGCCGGGCAGGGCGCCGCATACGGGGCGCTCTTCGGGCTTGGCCATGCGCTGGTCGTGGGCGTCGCGCTCGGCATGATGCCGATGATCTACTCGCGCCTGCGTTCGAGCCGCGGGCGGCTCGTGCCCGCGTTCGCCGGCGGCAACGCCACGCCGGATGAAGAGCTGCTCGACCCGCCCGGGTTCTTCGGGATGAACTACCCGCTCATGACGGTGATGGGGTTCTTCATGCTCCACGTCCTGTTCGGAGTCATCGTTGGCGCGCTGTACGGAGCGCGGGCCTGAGACAAGCGTAGCGGCGGGCCTCGACGACGGCAGCGAGGCCCCGCCGGGGAGAGACGCGATGCACATTGAACTTCTCTGGTTCGACGGTTGCCCGAATCACGAGCGCGCGCTGGCGCTGCTCGAAGAGGTCCTCCGCGCACGGGGCATTCACCAGCCGGTGAGTTCCGTCCAGGTCGTCGACGCTGCCGTGGCCGAGTCTATGCGCTTCCCGGGGTCGCCAACCATCCGCATCGACGGCGTCGACATCGAACCGGGATTCGAGGATCCAGGCGACTACGCGCTGCGGTGCCGGGTCTATCACACGAGCGAAGGTCCGCGCGGAGTGCCCGAGCGCGCTTGGATCGAGGCCGCGCTCGATCCGGGTGGCCCTCGCTGATCGCGAGCGATCGACCTTAAGGCGAGCCCAACTTACACGAACACGCTTGACGCATTCGGTTCGACGATGCGAATCCTCAGAATGCGGCGATGGTCGATCGCGGCGATGGAGCTCGCGATATCAGTCGCAGCGGCGACCGCGTGGACCTCGTCGGCGGGTGTCGCATCCGCGAACGTCAATGACGGCAAGGTGAGCCTCCACACCGGGCCGGGTAGTTACCGGCCCGGTGCCGATCCGCGTGATCGCCGCGGGCTACCGGCTCGACGCCCGCTATGAGGGCACGCCGCTCGTGCCGTACGTGGAGCCCGGCTCGCCGAACCGGACGGATTCGAACTCGAGCGATACGGCTGTTCTTCGCCGGGCGGGCCGAGATAGTCGACCCTCCTGCCCGGCTGGACGGTAGCGGGTGCCGGCTATCTCCGGCGCTCTAGGTGGCGTCGGGTGGACGCCGGAACGCGAGGTGCGACAATTCCAGCTTCTAACCGGCGTCTGTTGCCTGCGCTCGATGAGTCCGGCAAAACTACACGAATTGACGGGCATCGTTGACATCTTAGCTTCCTCTCATTAGAATCGCCCTATCCCTTTTGCGTCAGGTCGCGTCGCACCCGCACGCTCGCGGTCGCTCGCTCGGGCCGAGAATGGAGTGACCGATGGGCTGGCTCGTTGCAGCACGCCGCGTTCGTCCGGTGGCCGCATGCCTCATCGCCGTGGCGCTGGTGGCGGTGCTGGTTTCCGTCGGCCGCGCCTCGCGACCCGTCCTGAACGCCGCCCCGGCAGACCTCACCATCGACATTACGGACGTGGGATTCGTGCCGGCGTCCGTGACCGTCCTCCCGGGACAGGGCGTGCACTGGACGAACCGGTCGAGTGTCGTGCAGACCGTGAACGCGGACAGCGGGCTCTTCGACTCGGGTGAGCTGCAGCCCGGCGCCGGCTTCAGCATCGCGCTCTCCGTGCAGGGCGCGCACACATACTCTTCGGTGACGGCGCTGACGGGCACCCTGCAGGGGGCGGTCGCCGGCCTCGGCGGGCCGGACGGCGACCTGGCGAACGACCACATCCCGGACATCGGACTGCCGCCGGTGGACCCGGCCGACATCTCCGTGCATCCGTCGCTCGCTGTGCTCGCGTCGCGAACGAAGATCCTGCTGGGGTTTACGCCGGAGACGACGGTTGCGCAGGCGAATGCGCTGCTGCAGGCGGCGGGAACGCCGGTGGTCGGCGGCATCCCGGACTTCGGTCTGCTGATGGTGACAGCCGCGGACAGCGCGGACTTCTCCGCGGTCGACGCGGCGGTAGCGCAGTTGCGCGCCAGCGCCGACGTGCGCTTCGCGGCGCAGGATCTTCAGCCGTCGGACCAGGCCGTACCGCGCGTGCCTGATGCCGCGACGGACCCCGCGTTCAGCGGCTGGCGCTGGGATGTGGCGCCGGCGTCGGGCGCCGGGTTGAACTGGAACCTAGAGGCCGCCCGCTTTGCGCCGGCGTGGAACCTCCTCGAGCCGACGCGTCTGCGTGCCGCTCAAGTGACCACCGCGATCATCGAGGTCAGGGGGTTCCAGGCGCACGACGACCTCAGCGCCATGACCATGGGCCAGGTCTGCAACGCCAGCGGCACCTGCACCGCCAACACGGCAAGCCCCCACGGAAATCACGTCGCCGGGATTATCGGCGCGGACTACGACAACGCCACGACGCCCGCGAACGCGACGCGCTCGCTCGGCGTCAGCGGCGGCAATCCGCTCGCGCAGATGATGGCGTTCCCTTTGAAACCCCTGCACCAGGAGGACGTGTTCGACCTTGTCCTCACCAGGAAGGGCGCCGACCTCCCCGGGCTGCGGGTCATCAACTATAGCGCCGGACCCAGCGTGACCCTCAGCACCTGGTGGACGGCGCACCCGCGGAAGAACTGCGGCCCCGGCACCGCCGACGATGGGCTGCCAGGCTCGACAGACTGGTGCACGTGGAACAACGAGGACGGCTGGCTGACGGCCATGTCCGCGCGGGGGCAAGTCCAACGGACGGTCGCTGAGCGCGCGGCCGCCAGCAACGTGCTCATCGTGCAGGCGGCGGGGAACGAGAGCAGTGACTTCTGCCCGGGCGATATCGACGGCAATGGCGACGGCGTTATCTCGGCGGCGGAGCTGACAGCGTTCAACCCCGATGCGAACGGCTGTCCCGGGCCCGGCATCGTCATCGATGCGGGCGTCGCTTCCGAATTCGGGTGGGCGGCGCGGCACTGGACGGATGCGACCCTGGCGCCGCCCTTCGTCGTCGAGGCGCATGATAACGCCCTCGCGCTTGCTGTCTTCTCGGAATCCCATGGCGACATCTCGGCGCCGGGCGTGGACATCTACAGCACCGTGCTCGGCAACCAGTACGGGTCGATGAGCGGCACGTCGATGGCCACCCCGGCGGTCGTCGCCGCCATCGGCTACCTGCTGGCCTTCGAGCCGAACCTGACCGCCATGCAGGTCCGGCAGCGCCTACTCGAGGGCGCCGCGCACGACACGACGGGCGGCGCCGCCCCCCGGCTGGACGTGTTCGATGCGCTGCTCGGCGTGCCCGGCGCCGCGAAGGCCATGGTCGACGTCAACGACATGAGCGTCGACGGCAACCGCCGCGTGAAGCTGGGCCGGACAGCGGCCGCCGATGCCCCGGACACGCGGCAGAGCACGCGGCCGGGCTTCGCGACGACGTACGGGCGGACCGAACCGTATCGCACCGACCCCGACGGCAAGATCGACATGCGCGACTTCCGGCGCTTCCGCGACGCCTGGCTCCAGGCGTGCGATGAGGCGGCGACGCCGGGGTGTCCGGCTCCTGGCGCGATCTCGCTCGCCGACGGAGGCCTCGCGGACCACCCAAAGAAGGATCTGAACTTCGACGGCTGCGTCTACGACCCGAACAACGCGAACTTGTGCCCGACGACGGAGAGCACGTTCCCACGATTCGACTTCAACGGCGACGGCAAGGTCGACCCCTTCGCGTCGGCCCTGGTGCCGCTGAAGGCGGACGGCTCGCCCGCCGCAACGCACGCGGACAGCACGCGCATGACCGACCTGGAGGTTCTGCAGAGCCAGTGGCCGGCCGACCCCGCGCTCGCGGAGGGATGGCCGGCCGCCTATCTCCCCGGGTTGCTCCAGTCGGCCGATCTTGAGGTGCACGCCGACGACTTCTTCAGAGCGGGAGCGACCGAGGTGCGGGTGAAAGTGCGTGCGCTGGCCACCGGCGAGCTGCTGCCGGTCCGCTCGCTCGGGCTCCCCACGGGCGCTCTCGCCGACAACTTCATCGTTGTGACCGTGCCCGCGGGGACCGACCTGGAGGTCACGGGGGAGGCGACTGCGCTGGATGGCACGCTGCTGGCCTCGACGCCTGTGCGCTGGAGCAACCTCGCCTCCGGCGACGACTGGCGCGTCGACCTCTGCTCAAACCTTTCGCTCGAGGCCAGTCCAGCCGTCCTCCCCGCGGATGGGACGAGCCGCTCGATCATCACGGCCACTGTCAAGGCGTGCGGCGGTGCGCCGGTAGGCGGCAAGCAGGTGACCTTCTCCGCCGCGCCCACGGGCGCCGCGCACGCGTCGCTCAGCGCCGCCTCCGGCAATACGGACGCCAGCGGTCGCGTCGCGACCGCGCTGGTGGCAGGCACGTCCGCACAGGACTACACGATCACCGCCACCGTCGAAGTGACGCCCGGCCGGCCGGTGAGCAGCGACGTGACGGTGCGCGTGGCGCCGCCAGTGCGGATCACGTACCTGTGGCAACAGACGAACCTCCTGTGGTTCCAGGAAGGAAGCACCCGCTGGCCCGCCGCCCGCCCGCCGAACATGCCGGACTGCGCGGTCCCGGGGACCGTCGACTATTGCATCGACGCGTCACGCCTGGAGTTGGATGCGCCCTCGTCCGGGCTCGTCCGCTCGGGCACCGTGAGCGGCGGCGGCGCGCACTTCTCTCTCAGCGAAGAGGTGCTGCAGAGCACGAACCGATCGAAGGCCACCTTCACCCTCAGCGATCCGGACGGCAGCAACGTGCGGACCGGGAGCAAGTCCAGCGTCTGGCAGGTTCTGCCCAGTGACGTTACGCATTACCAGGACTACGCGCTGCCGCCGACCGTCCGGTTGGAGGAAAGCGCGGACGGCGCCGTCCTGAACGGACTCAGCGCCGTCGCTGAGCTGCCATACCAGCACGCGCTGAGCACCGGGCTCCTCAGCGGGACCGAGAAGCCGGTGGAAGTGGCGGACACGATGAGCGACCTCCTGCTCGTCCCGCGCGGAGATGGCTCGGCGCTCCGCTACGCGGCGGATAGCTCACGCCCCGTCTTCTTTCCGCGCAACACCGACGGCACGCTCGCGCCGTATGCGTTCTGCGGTACGTTCGAGAAGGACTTGACGACGAGCCCGGGCTACCGGGTCGGCGCGCCCTCTCCGTATATGCCGCCCGGCGTCGAGGATCTCACGCGCAAGCTGATTTACTCCCCCGGCGACCGTCCGATGCCCGTCGGCCCCGGCCTCCTTCGCCGCCAGTACGCCTTCGTCGCGGTGATCACCGACGGCGCCGCGCCGCCCGTCACGCTGACCCTGCCGGACTGTTCGGTGAACCACGCACCGGTGGCGGACTTCTCGTTCTCGCCTTCATCCCCCGGCGAGGGCCGCATGGTCTTCTTCCGCGATCGTTCGACCGATGTCGAGAACAACATCGTGTCGTGGCGCTGGGACGTCAGCGACGGCAGGACGATGACAGGTCCCGATACTTCGTTCACGTTCGCCGACAACGGCACGTTCACGGTGAAGCTCACCGTGACCGACGCCGATGGCGCCACGAACAGCGTCACCAAGCCTGTCGTCGTGAACAATCTTCCGCCCGAGGCCCAGATGGACGACGCCACTGCCCAGGCCGGCAACGCCGTCCACGTGCCGTACCGCGCCACCGACCCCGGGACCGAAGACAAGAGGGCGCTGGCCTACACGCTGACCACCACGATCCCCGGCGTCCCGCCGATCCAGGGGACGCTGCCTATCCCCGCGACGGGCACCTTCGACCTCGGTGGCCTGCCGGCCGGGACCTATGTCTTCACGCTGACCGTCACCGACAAGGACGGCGGCTCGGCCTCCGCCACGGCGACGGTCACGATCACTCCCGGCCCGCCGCACGCCCCCGCCGCCACCGGATCCGCCCGACGCCCACGTGCGACCCGCTCGTGTCGCTCGACAGCGAGGAGCAGGCGTTCCTCGGGTTGATCAACATCTATCGCGCCCAGAACGGCGTTGCGCCGCTGGCCGCCTCGCCGGCGCTGACGAAGGCCGCGCGGCGGCACGTCGCCGACATGGCCACCAATAACTTCATCGACCACATCGGGTCGGACGGAAGCACGCTCGGCACGCGGGCCACGGACGCGGGATACCCGGCGCTGGCGTCGGTGGGCGAGAACCTGGCCGCCGACTTCGAAACCGCGAACAGTGTGATCTTCGGCTGGAAAGGGATCGCTCGAGGGCCATAACGAGAACATGATCGACCCTCGCTGGCGCGCGATCGGCATCGCGCGGCAGCAGGGCGCCGTATGGTTCTGGGCGACGAGCTTCGGCGACGTCATCGACTGTCCGGCCCTGATCGTGACGAGCGCGCCGGCACCGGCGGCTTCGGCGAGCGTGCCGGCGGTGGCGCCCGCCAGTACCCCTCCCGCTTCTGAGGGAGCGGCGGTCGCGGCGGCGCCGGGACACCCCGAGCGGCCGGTGCCGTCGACGGCAGGGAGCGTCCCTCGTGCACTTGCTTCGGAGCCTGCACTCGCGCCGCTCACGGGCGACGTCGCTGCGCTCCACGGGACTCCCGCCGCCGCTGCGAGGCGCGTCACTGGACATTGACGTGGGCTCGGCGCCAGCGGTGGCGACGCGGTCTCTCGCACCGCTGGCGCCGCCTCCCCGTGCCGCAGGCGCTCTCGCCGGGCGCACTGCCTGTGCCGGCGCTCGCGGTCTTCCCCGCGGAGCCGCAGGCGGGCGACCTGGTCCGGTTCACCAACCGCTCCCGCGATGCCGCCGGCGCGCCGCTGGCCGCGGTGCTCGACCTCGGCGACGGCACGCCGCCGCAGACGCTCGCGCCGGGCGCCAGCTTCGACCACGCGTACGCCGCCGGCGCGTTCACCGCCCGGCTGCGCGCGACCGATGGCACGGGCCAGCAGCTCGAGCTCGCACGGCCGCTGGTCGCGGCGGCGCCGCCCACGGCCACGCCGACGGCGACCAGCACCATGACGCCTACGCCGACGGACAGCCCGATGCCCACGGACACGGCCACCGCGACGGCGACGCCGCACCCACTATCGGGCTGGACGACGCGCGTGAGCGTGTCCAGTGCCGGCGGCGAGGGGAACCGGGCGAGCGGCGTATCGGCGATGAGCGCCGATGGGCGCTACGTCGTCTTCGAGTCCGTAGCGGACAACCTCGTCCCGGGCGACACGAACGGCTACAGCGACGTCTTCTTGCGCGACCGGCAGTCGGGCACGACCGTGCGCGTGAGCGTGGACAGCAGTGGCGCGCAACTGCCCTGGCCGTCGTTTGAGCCCGCGATCAGCGCGGACGGCCGCGTGGTGGCGTTCTACGAGTTCGGCGGCGTCTTCGTGCGCACGCTGGCGACCGGTGTCACCGAGCGGGTCGACGTCAACCCTACGGGCGGCGCGCCGAACGGCTCCAGCGGCGGGCCGTCGCTCAGCGGCGACGGGGGACTGGTCGCCTTCCGGTCAAACGCCACGAACCTCGTCGCCTCGGACGCGAACGGCGCAACGGACATCTTCGTGCGCGATCGCGCGACGGGCGCGACGCGCCTCGTGAGCGTCTCGAGCGCGGGCGTCCAGGCCAACGGAAACAGCGATAACGCCGTGGTCAGCGCCGACGGCCGCTACGTGGTGTTCGAGTCGGACGCAAACAACCTCGTTGCAGGCGACACGAACGGCTCGAAGGACGTGTTTGCGTACGAAATGAGCACGGGTGCGACGACGCGCGTCAGCGTGGACGGCGCCGGGGCTCAGGGCAACGTGTTCAGCTACCAGCCGTCGATCAGCGCCGACGGCCGCTACGTGGCGTTCAGCTCGGCCGCGACGAACCTCGTAGCCGGCGACACGAATGCGCAGACGGACATCTTCGTCCGAGACCGCGACACCGACGGCAACGGCGTCTTCGACGAGCCCGGTGCCGGAGCGACGCGCCGTGTGAGCGTGTTCACGTCCGGCGCTCAGGCCGCCAACCCGAGCCAGCTCCCGGCGATCAGCGGCGACGGCCGCACGGTTGCCTTCTGGTCGGCGGCGACGCTCGTCCGCGACCTCGTGCCATACCTCGTCCTACGGCGGAGGCTTCCTGTACGTGCACGACCTCGCGACAGGCGAGACGCAGCGTGGCAGCGTCGGCGACGACGGCGCCGGGGCGGGCGCCGCCAGCGACGCCCGGCCGGGCATCAGCGGCGACGGGCGCTTCATCGCGTTCACCGGCGGGGCCAACGTTGTACCTGGCGACACGAACGGCGAGGCCGACGTCTTCGTCTACGACCGCGCCCTGGCGCCGCCCGTCCTGCCGCCGGGAGTGTGCTTCACGACGCCGATCAACCTGAGCAACGCGCCGAGTTCGGGGACGTCGCAGCAGGTTGCCGTCGCCGGCGACCACGTCTACGTCGCGTGGCCTGAGACGCTGGGGCTCGTGTTTCGCGCCAGCGCCGATGGCGGCGCCACGTTTGGACCGAAGGTCGTGCTGGACAGCGCGCAGAATGTCGCATCGGTGGCCGCTGACGGCGCGAACGTGTACGTCATGTGGGGGAAGGCGAACGAGGTGTATGTGGCGGTCAGCCGGGACTTCGGCGCCACGTTCGGCGCGCCGACGGTCAGCGGCCCGGCGGGCGTGACCTACTTCGGCGCGTGGGGTCTCGCGGTCTCCGGCGACACCGTGTATGCATTCTTCAATGGCGGTTTCGGGTCCCCCATCTACAACTATGTCCGGGTGAGCAACGACGCCGGGGCCACCTTCGGTCCGCTCTTGAACTTGACGGATCAGCCCGGATTCAACAGCCTCCGTGCTTTCCATGCGTCGGGCGATGACCTGTACCTCCTCTGGGAGAACAGCAATGCCGGCGGGAACCGGGTGTACTTCCGGCACAGCGCCGACCGCGGCGTCACGTTCGCCGCGCCCATCGACGTGGGAGGGGATCCGTATGCGCTTAGCCCGGCGATAGCGGTGTCCGGGCCAGACGTGTACGTGGTCTGGGACAACTTGCTTGGGGGCGGCGCCTTGTTGCGCAAGAGCAGCGACGGGGGCACTACGTTCGGCGCGCGCGTGAAACTCGACCTCGAGGACTACGCATCCGTCCCGTCGGTCGCCGCCTCCGGCGCCGACGTGTACGCCGCCTGGGGGGGGCGGACAGGAGTTGTTCGTCGCCGCCAGCCACGACGGCGGCGCGACCTTCGGCGCCCCGTTCGGCCCGGCGGGTACGGGGAGCCGCGCGCCGCGGATCATGGCGAGCGACGGGTCCGTCTACCTGGCGTGGTGGTCGGGCGGCAGCACGGTCATCGTGAGCGTCAGCACCGATGGCGGGGCGACGTTCGTGCGGCCGGCGCAGCTCAACGACAACGAGACGGTCTCGGAGCTGTTCCGCGCGCAGGCGGGCGCGCTCCACGTCTCGTGGCGGGAGTACATCCCCGGGCTGGGCCGCGACACCTTCTACAGCCCGCACGTGTCCCGGTGGCTCCGTCGCCGACCCCGACGCCCGTGCCCAGCGCGACGGCCACGAGTACGCCCACCGCGACGCCGACGGCTACCGCGACTGAGACCGCCAGTCCAACCGAGACGGCGACTGCCACGGCCACCGCGACCGCCAGTCCAACCGAGACCGCGGTGGCGGCGACGGCGACCA
Organism: uncultured Chloroflexia bacterium; assembly: GCA_963840385.1. Lineage (GTDB taxonomy): Bacteria > Chloroflexota > Dehalococcoidia > DSTF01 > JACRBR01 > CAYJMJ01. The sequence continues at coordinate 220,014 of CAWIYS010000011.1, forward strand.
CCAGCCCCACCGAGACCGCGACCGCGGTGGCGACATCAACGGCCAGTCCGAGCAGCACCGCGACGCCGTCGCCGACGGCGACGTCCGTCCCGACGAACACGTCCACAGCGACGGCGACGGCAACCGCCAGCCCAAGCAGTACAGCGACGCCGTCGCCGACCGCGACGTCCGTCCCGACAAACACGTCGACAGCGACGGCGACGGCAACCGCCAGCCCGAGCAGCACGGCGACTCCGTCGCCCACCGCGACATCCGCCCCGACAAGCACGTCGACGGCGACCGCCACGTCGCCGGCTGCGACGAGCACGGCCGTCCCCACGGCCACGAATACGCCGGTCCCCACCGCGACCAACACCCGCACGCCGTCACCGACGCGCACGCCGGCGGCGACGCGCACCGGGACATCGACACCCCGCGCCACCTCGACACCATCGCGCGACGACGATGATGATGATAGGTGTCGCGGTGACATCGACCGCGACGGCCGCGTTGGCTGGCGCGACGCGCTGATCGAAGTACAGCACGTACGGGGCGGCCGGAAGCACGGCGACGCGACGCGCTACGACATCGACGGCGACGGGCGCGTGACGTTGAAGGACGTGCTCAGCCTCTCACGCAACCTCGGCCGCGACTGCCGACGAGATCATGATGACGCCGACGAGTCCAATGATGGGCATCACAAGTCGGACGATGGGGGTCACGAATCGCCCGACGATTGATGGTCGATTGCCACGCCGGTGTCACGCAGGCCTTGGCTGGGCCCGCGGCGGCTTCCTCGGCGTTGTGTTGCGAACTGGCGGCCCGTCTTCGCGGGCCAGATGACATCGTCGAGCGACCCGTCCGAATGGAGCCGCTTGATGGTTTCCGCCAGAGGCGGTCCTCGCAGTAGCTGTCAATAATGGACGCTAGGACGCCTGTCGCGCGGCGGGACGCAGCTCGAAGGTCGACGACAGCCGGCGTAGGCCACGGCGGTGGATCGACGGCTCGTCGCGCCAACTCCACGGCGCGTCATCGATCGGCGCTGGCGCCGACGGCGCGGTGGCCGAGGAGAACGGGTCGGGGACCACGACGGCGTGGCGGCCGGCCGTCCAGATCATGCGGTCGAGGGCTCGGGACCTGTCGAGTATCAACATGCCGGTAGGATTCGCCGCCAGCGGGTCGCAGTGGCATGAGGGTTCACCCTGACGCACCGTCGATTGTGACGCCGATATAGGCCCTGGGGCGCGCTTGATCGGCTCCTTTCGGCGCTTCTGCTCGAGGATGCCGGAAGCTCGATTCCAGATTCAGGCGGTGTTCGCGCGGGCCGCGCCGACGAGTTCGGCGATGTCTCCGACGCCCTCGTCTCGCATGAATTGCTCGATGCCGTCGAGCACCTCGACGGGCGCCATCGGGTTGCGGAACGTCGCCGTGCCAACCTGCACGGCGCACGCGCCGGCCATGATGAATTCGAGCGCGTCTGTGGCCGTGGCGATGCCGCCGCAGCCGATGACGGGCACGTCGACGGCGGCCGCCACTTGCCACACCATCCGCAGCGCGACGGGCTTGATCGCCGGGCCGGAGAGCCCCGCGAAGACGCGGGCGATGCGCGGCCGCCGCGTCCGCACGTCGATCGACATCGCCTGCAGGGTGTTGATGACGCAGACAGCGCTGGCGCCGGCATCGACCACGCGCCGCGCAATGGCGACGATGTCGGTGACGTTCGGCGTCAGCTTGACAATGATCGGCAGCGACGTCGCGCGGACGCAGGCCGACGTGACGGCCGCCGCGACGTCGGGGTCCTGGCCGAACTCCATGCCGCCCTTCTGCGCATTTGGGCTGCTGACGTTGAGCTCGAGCGCCGCGATGCCCGCCACACCATCGAGCGCGGCGGCGCACTCGCCGTACTCGTCGACGGAGCTGCCGAGGATGCTGACGATGACCGGTACGCGCCAACGCTCCCAGGCGGGCGCCACGTCGCGCACCAGCTTGTCGACGCCGATGTTCTGGAGGCCGATGGAGTTCAGCATGCCGGCCGGCGTCTCGTCGATGCGCTGCGTCGGGCTGCCGGCGCGCGGCCGCAGGGTCGTCGTCTTGCAGACGATGGCGCCGAGGCGCTGGATGTCGAACGCGCTCGCGTAGTCGACGCCGTAGCTGAACGTGCCGGACGCAACCATCACGGGGTTGGCCAGAGTGAGGCTGCGTTTGCCCGAGGCGATATCGACGGCGAGGTTCATGCGCGATTCCCGGTGAACTGCGTGGAGCCGGCAGATTATACCGATGCATCCGGCTGGTCGCCGCACGTTTTCGACCGTCCGCCCTCTGCCATACTGTTCGAGGGCCCGCCGATGACGTCGTCCTGCGGGCCACGCAAGCATCAGTCGAGGTGGAAACGTGGGTCGCAAGGAGATCGAAGCGCTGATCGCCGTGTTGCAGCAGCAGCTGGCGCTCGGCCGCGAGGGCGTGGTGCTCGGTACGTGGGAGATCCTGTATAGCCGCGACCGTCAGGCGTTCCTCTTCGACAAATGCGAGGCCGGCGGCTACTGCGCCGAACGCCCGAGCGCCATCTCCGTCACGGGCGACGTGCTCGACCGCGGCGGGCCGATCGTGGACGAGGCGTGACCAGCGGTGGCGGTTGCCCGCGCTCTACGACTTGCTCCACCACGCGGCACCGCGCGGGCTGAGAAGCCCGCGCCACGAATCGAGACTATAACTCGTTCTTTCGCCGGCGCCTCGGTGACTGGGGATTGGCCGAAGACGGCCGGAGCGGGAGCAGCCGTACGCGGCGGCGCGCCTCCATCGCCGTGGGCTCCGGGTACTGGACGCGCGGATGGTAGACCGCGCGCATCGTCGTCTTGAAGGACTCGGCGATGGTGCGCAGGTCGCGCAGCGTCAGGTCGCACTCGTCGAGCTGGCCTTCGGCCATGCGCTCGGCGATCACCTCCTCGACGAGCTGGTCGATGCGGTCCGGCGAGCGGTCGGGGCTCGCGCGGACCATCGCTTCGGTAGAGTCGGCGAGCATGACAATCGCCGTTTCGCGGGAGCGCGGCCTCGGCCCGGGGTACTGGAACGGCGCCGGATCGACGTCGGGGTCGGTCTCCGCGGCCCGGCGGTAGAAATAGGCGACGAGCCGTGTGCCGTGGTGTTCCGGGATGAATTCGGTGACGCGCGCCGGCAGGCGCGCCCGCCTCGCCAGCTCCATGCCGCCGGAGACGTGCGCCTTGATCACCGCAGCGCTCTCGGTGGGCGACATCTGGTCGTGCGGCGTCTCGCCCTGAATGTTCTCGACGTACATGCCGGGCTGCAGCACCTTGCCGACGTCGTGGTAGTAGCAGCCGACGCGCGTCAGCAGCGGGTCGGCGCCGACGAGGTCGGCCGCTCGCTCGGACAGGTTGCCGACGATGATGCTGTGATGGAATGTGCCTGGCGCCTCGTCCTGGAGGCGGCGCATCAGCGGCGCGTTGAGTTGCGACAACTCCATGAGCTGCACCCTCGTCGTGACGCCGAAGAGCACGCCGACTGTCACGAACGCGCCCGCGGCCAGTACGCCCGCGCTGACGCCTCCGATGCCGCTCGCGAACGCCATCCAGCCGAGGTCGCCAACCTGGCGGTCGACGTCGATAAACCACGTCGCCAGCAGGACGGCGTACGACGTCAGCGCAACGGCGATGCCGGCGGTCAGGTAGCGGTTCAACCGGTCGGCGCCGTGCACGAGGAATACGCCCGTGATCGGCCCGACGCCGTATACCAGCACCAGCCGCAGCGTGTCGAGCGGTCCGACCGACGCGACCAGCGACAGGTTCGGCAGGAAGGCGCTGATGAACGCGACGAGCACGCCGATCACGCCTGTCAGCACCACCGCAACGTCGGTTTCGAGGAGCGCCGCGATCAGGATCGGCGCAGCAGCGATCGGCAGGATGAACGCAAGGAAGTATCGATGTTCATCGGGGAGAACGAGCGGCAGATAGAATTTCGCGACCAGCACCGGCATCGCGACGACGATCGCCAGGGCGATCAGGTGTCGTTCCGACGTGATGCCGCGCGGCTGCATGATGAACAGGTAGGCGGCGACCGCCGCCGCAGCTGCCGCTGAGACGATTATCGCCGCGACGACGTTGCGCCACTCGACGCGGTTGGAGATGAGCCCGACGGCCTTCAGCTTCTCCACCGCCACCTCGTCGACGCGCGTGTCGGCGGCGAGGACCACGTCGTCCTTCTCGACGCTGACGCGCTGTGGTGCGACGCCGAGGCGTGCGGCCTCGCGCGCCTGGTCGGTACGCGTCTGGTCGACGGTCAGAGTCGGCTTGATGAGCGGGCGTACGAGTTCGGCTGTCAGGAGTGCCTCGTCGGCGACGAAATCAACTGTGATCAGCGAGTCGACCGTGGTCCCGGCGTTCGTAGCAGCGGCCTCGTCGAGCGAGGCGCTCAACTCCGCGTTGAGCACGCGCCGGCCCTCGGCCGCGACGGCTTGCCAGCGGTCGTCCGATAGCGTCAGCGCGGTGTCGAGGCTCCGCGGCGACAGCGAAAGCGACGCCAGGGCATCCCGCTTGCGTGCGATGTCGGTCTGTTGGGCGCGAACCTGCGTGACCTGCGCCGTCGCCGCGTCGTACGCCTCGAGTTGCGCGGACCGGACCGATGGATCGAATACCAGCGTCGGTGGGACAGCCTTGGCGGCGTCGTCTCGTCGTTGCCTGGTCAGCGTCGGGCTCTCGAACGACACCGAGCGCGGCGATTTCACCGTACGCGAGGCGGTATCGCCGACGTGGATGCTGAACTGCCTCGGGAACACGGGGAACAGCGCGATGATTAGCACGGCCGCGAGCGCCACCGCGAACGCAACGAGCGTCGCCGTCGACAGGGGGCGCGGCCGGGTGCGGTTCGGCATGAGCCAACCTCCCGCGCCTATGATACAGCCCGTCTGCGCCGCTCAGGCCGCGTGGTCGAGTTGGGTGGTGGGCTGTGTCGCCAGTTCGCGGCGGAGTGTCGCGAGCAACTCATCGTGTTCGCGCACCGCGACCCAGAGTCGGCGGACGCGGATCGTCCGCGGCCAGAGGCGCGTCGGGCACGGCCGCGCCAGCTCGATTTCGATCAACTTGCCGCCGTGGCTGCAGGCGATGCGGTCCTCGAAATTCGTGGACAGACCAAAGCGGTATCGCCAGCGGGGGCGCGGGTCGATCTCGCGCGCGGCGATGACGTCGGCCAGTTGGAAGCGCGCGTCAAAGAACGCTTCGAAGTGGATGTGCACCTCGCCGGCCTCGATCGTCACGTGGCTGTCGTCGATCGCGACGGCGAACACGCTCGCCGTGACGATGAACGCGGCCAGTATCGTGAAGCCGAAGATCGCGCGCTGCTGGTCTTGGGACGTGCCGTTGCCGACGGCCGGATAGAGCGAGAGGATCGCGAACACGGCGAGCGCGACGACGATCGTCCTGAGCGGCACGCGAAACCAGAACGCGTCAGCGAAATGAAAGCGATGTGTCACGTCAGCGGCCTCGCCGGTGTGGCGTCCCGAGCCCTCCTGTCGGCGCGGGCATTGCACGCCGGCGCCGTCTTATTGATCTCGGCGCCAGCACCCGACTCGTAGAGAGGGCAGCCACCCAGCTTCGCGCTTAGAGCCCGCTGACGGTGAGATGCGACATGCGGATCGTCGGCGCGGCGCCACCGGCGAGCCACTGCAGGTCGTTGCCGACGGCGTCGATGTCGCGCAGCATCTGCTTCAGATTGCCGGACACGTTGATTTCGACGACGGGATACGCAAGCACGCCGTTCTCGATCCACACGCCAGCTGCGCCGCGCGAGAAGTCGCCCGTCGTCTGGTTGATTCCGAAGCCCATGAGGTCGGTCAGGTACAGTCCGTTGGGCACCGACGCGACGATCTCGCCTGGATCGCTCGATCCCGCTTGCCAGATGCGATTGCCGCCGCCGACGCCGATCGAATCGCCAGCACGCGAGGCGTTGCCGGTCGTGCGGCGGCCCGTCCGTCGCGCGTAGTAGCTGTCGAACAGGAACCGCTCGAAGACGCCGTCAGCGACGATGACGTTGCGTCGCGTGCGCACGCCTTCGCCGTCGAACGGGCGTGATCCGATGCGTCCCGGCAGCGTCGGGTCATCCACGATCGTCACGAGCGGCGAGAGCGCAAGTTGCCCTTCGGAGTCGGCGAGGAACGTCGACCGCTTGAACAGCGACTCGCCGCTCGCAGCGCCCGCGACCGCGCCGAGCAGTCCCGCGGTCATCACTGGATCCCAGACGACCGGCACCTCGCACGTCTGGATCTTGCGGCCGCCGATCTTTCGCACGACGCGCGCGGCCGCCCGCCGTCCCACTTCCTCGGCTGATTCGAGGCGGTGGAACATTCGCTCGACGCTGAACCAGTAGTCGCTTTGTTTCTTGCCGTCGGGCTCATCCGCCAGCACGGACACGGAGAAGCTGGCGATCGTGAACGGGAAGCCCCCGGCAAAGCCAAGGCTGTTGGCCAGCACGACTTGTCCGCGGTCGGCGCCGAACTCCGCCCCCTCGGAGTTGGTGACGCGCGCGTCGAAGTCGAACGCGGCCTGCTCCGCGCGCAGCGCGATGTCCTTCATCTCGTCGACAGTCAGTGTCTCGATGCGCTCGTCGTACATCTGCAGTTGGGCGCCCATTTCCGTCGCCAGGTCTTCGCGGTCCGGGAGGCCGGCGAACTCGTCGGGCTCACTGATGCGGGCGAGGTCGATCGCGGTGCGCACCATCTGGTCGAGGGCGGCCGGTGCGAGGTCCGACGTGTTGCAGACGGCGGTGCGCTTGTCCTTGATGACGCGGATCGAGACGCCGCGCGATCCTGCCTCGAACAGCCGCTCAACTTCGCCCTTGCGCACCGTGACCGTCGATTCGACGCCGCTCGAGAGGTACGCGTCCGCCTCGTCGGCGCCGAGTTGGCGCGCCTTCGCCACGATGTCGCTGGCGATCGAAAGCAGGTCTTCGGTCATCGGAGCGGCGCCGGTACGACGCGCACGACGATAGATCGATCGAGCCAGGCGAGCGCCGGGCCGCGCGAACCACAGGGCGAGTGCCACCAGCACGCCGATCGCCGCGCCACCCGCGACGTCGGCCGGATAGTGGATGCCGACGTAGACGCGCGAGAACGCGGTGAGCGCCGCGAGCGGCGAGTAGAAGCAGTCCGAGGCGATGCCGGTACGTGCCGACGCCTGCCGCGATCGCGAATGCGCCCGTCGCGTGCTCCGACGGGAACGACGCGTCGGCCGAGTGGTGCACGAGCACCGTCACGTCGCCGTTCAGCACGAGCGGATTCGTGTGCAGGACGAACGGGCGCTGGTGGACGTAGAAGTGCTGGATGACGAGCGCGATCGCGATGCTGATGACGGCCGAGATCCCCCCGGCGTACACTGCGAACCGATGATCGTTCGTGCGACTGCCGCGCACAAACCACGAGACGATCGCGATCGCCACGATCGCGTAGATCGCGTACTTGGCCGCTCCCTCCATCGCGTGGTCGAGCAGCGAAGAGTTGCCGGCAAGGTCATTGATCCAGTCGAGGATCTCGCCGTTCAGGTCCAATCAGCGTCCAGTCCCGAGTTGGTGCGAGCTCGCGGGGCTACGCACCGAACTCGTGCTCCTCGTGATGGCCGCTGAGCTTCGAGAACGCGAAGGCGGCGATGGCGATGATGGCCACGAGAATGAGCAACTTCTTCACGATGTGCATCCTTCCGCTTGTCAGCCCCGTCATCCGGGGGCTCGAATCTCGACGAATCAAATGGCCGTGCCGCCGACCGTCATGCTGCCGATGAGCGTCGTCGGTATGCCGACGCCGACGGGCACCGACTGGCCGTCCTTGCCGCACGTCCAGCGGCCGTCGCTGAGTTCGAAGTCGCTTCCGACGGCGGTCACCTTGCGCAGCACGTCCGGCCCGTTGCCGATGAGGTTCACGTTGCGGATCGGCGCGGTGACGCGGCCGCCCTCAATCATATACCCCTCGGTGACGCTGAACACGAAGTCACCGTTGCTGATGTTCACGCTACCACCGTTGAACGAGACGCAGTATATGCCGCGCTCCACCGAACGGATTATGTCCTCGGGCGCGGTCTCGCCTGCGAGCATGTACGTGTTCGTCATCCGCGGCATCGGGTGGTGTTTGAACGACTGCCGGCGTCCGTTGCCGGTCGGCCCGGCACCGAAGTGCTTCATCGACAACCGGTCCTGGATGTAGCCGCGCAGGACGCCGCGCTCGATGAGCACATTGTAGCCAGGCCGGTTGCCCTCGTCGTCGATGTTGATGCTGCCGCGGCTGTCGCGGATGGTGCCGTCGTCGACGACCGTGCAGAGCTCGGACGCGACGAGGTTGCCGACCTGGTCGGTGTAGTTGCTGGTCTTCTTGCGGTTGAAGTCAGCCTCCAGCCCGTGGCCGATGGCTTCGTGGAGCAGGATGCCGCTGTCGCCGGCGGCGAGCACGACCGGGAAGCTGCCCGCCGGCGCCTCGATCGCCGACTGCAGCACGACGGCCTGGCGCGCGGCCTCCTGCGCGAGCGATTCGGGCGTGTGCGCCTCGAAATACGGCATGCCCATGCGGCCGCCGCCGCCCCATCGCGCCGTCTGGCGGCTGCCGTCGTGCTCGGAAAGGCAGCTGACGTTGAACCGCACGAGCGGCTGTACGTCGCCCGAGATGCGGCCGTCACTCGTCACGACCATGATGTGCTTGCTCTCGTCGACGAAGTTGACGTCGACGCGGGCGATGCTGGCGTCGAAGGCGCGCGCGGCGATATCAGCCCGACGAATCAGCTCGACCTTGTCGGCCGGCGCGACGTCGACCGTGCTGGCCGCCGGCTCGTAGTAGTTGGCCGACTCGAAGTGCACCACGTCGACCGGCGGCGCGTGGTCGCCGCGCGTCGCAATGCGCGCGGCCGTATCGGCTGCCCGCCGCATCGCCTCGCGTGTCAGTTCCTCGGTGTAGGCGTAGCCGATGGCATCGCCCTGGATGACGCGTATGCCGACGCCCTGCGTCGTGCCGCGGCTCGCCGACTTTACGGCCTGCTGCTCGAACGTGATGTTCGACGACTCGCGGTGCTCGAAGAACAGCTCGGCGTGCTCTCCGCCGCGACTCATTGCCGTCGCGATGAGGTCTGCCGCGGCCGCTTCGTCGATGCTGAAGCGGTCATGGAAGAACGATTCGGCGACGCGTCCGGGGTCGGCCAAGGATCACCTCGCTCCGCGCGTCGTGGAGCGCGGCTGACTCATGATAGCAACCGACCTCCGGCCAACCGGGTGATGGTCTCGGCACCATGCACGCGCGGCATTACACGTAATTCCGCGTTTCCGGGGACAATTCGGATTGGATGTTGAGGCCTCTGTGACGTACGGAGCGCGCCGTCTTGATCGCCACGAACGAGAGACTCTTCGGCCAGACGAGCGCGCCCGCCGAGTCGATGAGGGAGATGAATCGGGAAGTTCCAATGGCGGCCCGCAGGCGCGCGCGCCACGTCGGCACCGGCCGCTCGGCGGCCACCGCGAGCATTACCGCCGCTTCGAAGTCCGACGAGGGCCGCGTCGGGCGGAGGTAGTCGGTGAGGCAGAATCGCAGCCAGACGATCGAATCGATAAAGTGGACATAACGCATCGACGTCAGCTGCAAGCCGGCGTCGCGCAGACGCCGCCGCAGCATTTGCGGGCGATAGATGCGCACGTGGCCGCCGGGCGTGTTCCAATAGCCGCGCGAGAGCCGCCAGTACACCAGTTCGGTGAAATGCGACGGCACGGCGCCGAGCAGCTGGCCGCCCGACGCGAGAAGCCGCCCGATCTCTCGCATCGCGCCGGCGTCGTCGGGCAAGTGCTCGAGTGTCTCGGTGCAGATCACCGCGTCGAATGCGCCGTCGCGGAACGGCAGCCGCGTCGCATCGCCGACGACGAGGTCGACGTGCTGGCCGCCGATACGCGCGCGCGCCTTGACCAGCTCGGCGCGGTCGTAGTCGAGGCCGACAGCGAACGCGCCGCGTCGCGCCGCCTCGACGATGTGCCGGCCGTCGCCGCACCCAACGTCGAGCACGCGGGCGGCCGGTCCGGCTGGCAGCCGGCGCTGGTCGATGCTGAGTTTGGCCGTCGCGATCTCAGCCACGGGAGCGTCGAGTGGCGCAGCGTCCGCTCATGTCATCCGCATCCCGTCGAGGTGGCCGAGGTCGTTCATCCGCCAGATCACGCGACGGTCGCCGTGAGCGCGGATCGACGTGATCGATGCGTTGAAGCAGTAGAACGGGAAATCGGTGCGCAGCCCGAGGATGATGCCGACGTACGACTGGATGACCCCGCCGTGGCACGTCACCGCCACCTTCTTGCCCGGATTGTCGGCGACGATGCGGTCGATGGCGCGCGTGATCCGCTCGCGGAAGTGCGTGCTGCTCTCCGAGCCGGGGAGGTTGTCCCACACTGGATCCTGCTCGAACTTCGCCTTGATGTCGCGGTGGGTGACGCCGTCGGGGAGCGGCTGGCGCGGGTCGGCCGGCACGCCCTTCGTTGGCTCGTTGATCTCCTGGAGGTCGTCGACGACCACGATCTCATGCCCGGTGTGGCGGGCGATCGCCAGCCCCGTGTTGTACGCCCGCTGCAACGGGCTGCTGTAGATGACGTCGACGCCGTACGTTGCCATGCGCTCGCCAAGGCGGCGCGCCTGCTCCTCGCCGACGGGCGTCAGCGGCGGGTCGTACTCGCCGGGCCGGCCCTCTTCGCGGGCGACATTGCCGCCGGACTGGCCGTGGCGGATGAGGTACAGGCGCGTAGCGTCCGGCTTGTTGAGCAGGAGCACGTCCTGGAAGTAGTAGGCCATCGGGTCAATCGGCGCGGGCTGCGTCGAGGGGTTCTGATCAGCGTCCTTCATGCCCGCCAAGGTACGGGGCGTGCCGGATTCGAACAAGCGCGGCGTGGCTTCTGCGCACAGGTGGGCCGTTAGCCGGGCCGGTAGTAGACTGATCGGGCAATTTGACCGGAACCGACGGACAGGAGGATCGCAGTGGCGAGGGACGTAGTCATCATCGAGGCGGTTCGGACCGCCATGGGACGCCGCAATGGCATGCTCTCGGGTACGCACCCGGTGACGCTCGGCGCGAAGGTGTTGCGCGAAGTCGTCGAGCGCGCGGGCGTCGACCCGGGGACGGTCGGGGACGTCGTCTTCGGCAACGTGTCGCAGGTCGGCGAGCAGGCGGCGAACATCGGCCGCAACGTCGTGCTCGAGGCCGGGTTCCCGATCCACGTGCCCGGGACAACGGTGGACCGCCAGTGCGGCTCGGCGCAGCAGGCGATCCATTTCGCCGCGAACCTCATCTCGTCCGACGTCGTCGACATCGCGATCGGCGGCGGCGTCGAGGTGATGTCGCGCGTGCCGATGGGCTCGAACTTCCAGGTCGCGGGCTTCCCGTTCACGGAGCACATGCGCACGACGTACGACCTGACGTCGCAGGGCGTCGCGGCCGATAACATCGCGCGCCAGTGGGGCATCACGCGCGAACAACTCGACCGCTTCGCGCTGGAGAGCCAGAACCGCGCCAAGGCCGCGCGCGACTCCGGCCGCTTCGAGTCGCAGATCGTGCCGGTCGACGTCGAACACGAGGGTGTGAAGGGCGTCTTCAAGGTCGACGAGGGCATCCGCGACAGCACCTTCGAGAAGCTCTCGACGCTGGTGCCGTCGTTCGGCGAGGACGGCCTGCACCACGCCGGAAACTCGAGCCAGATCACGGACGGTGCATCGGCCGTGCTGATGATGTCAGCCGAGAAGGCGAAGGAACTGAAGCTGCGCCCGCGCGCGCGCATCGTCGCGCAGGCCGTCGTCGGCTCCGACCCACACCTGATGCTCACCGGCCCCCTCACGGCGACGCCGGCGGTGCTGAAGAAGGCGGGCCTCAAGCTCGAGGACATCGACCGCGTCGAGATCAACGAGGCGTTCGCGGCCGTCGTGATCGCGTGGATGCAAGAGCTGGGCTACCCGCACGAGAAGACGAACGTCAACGGCGGCGCCGTCGCGCTGGGCCACCCGCTCGGCTGCACCGGCGCGCGCCTGATGACGACGCTGCTCTACGAGCTGGAGCGCAGCGGCGGCCGCTACGGGCACGAGGTCATGTGCTGCGGCGGTGGCATCGGCACTGCGACGATCATCGAGCGGCTGTAGGAGCGCGCGGAGCGCCCAGCTGTCAACGGTCAGCGGAATGGACCAGGCCCCGGGCAAGCGCCCGGGGCCTGTCGTCGTTCGGTCCCACGATGGGCGCGCCGTATGTGTGCGCAGTCTGCCGCGCCCGCTCGGCTCCGGCAGCCAGCCATCGCACCGGGGCGTAACGTCGCTTGGCGGCGCTCGGCCGCTCCAACCGGTGGCCCGCATTCCGATCGGCCGCTCACCTCCTGCATGGGGCGGCTCCAACGGCAACGGGTTTGAAACACCTCCCCTTGAGAGCCGCGGCTACCATAGATTCAGATGATGAGGAGGTGTGGATGAAGAAGTGGATGTTGGCAATCGCGGGCGTGGCGGCCGTCGCCGTCATCGGCGCGGGCGCAGTCATGGCCCAGACGCCAGGCACCGGAAGCGGCAAGACCTTCCTGGACCGCGTCGCGGAGAAGCTCGGCATCGATACGCCGAAGCTGCAGAACGCGATGAAGGACGCGCGAACCGACCAGATCGATGAAGCCGTCCAGAACGGCGACCTCACCCAGAAGCAGGCCGACGCCCTCAAGCAGAAGCTCGACCAAGCGCCGAACGGCGGCGGCTTCCCGGGCTTTGGCGGCGACCGCATGGGCGGCCGATTCGGGAACGGCCTCGGTTTCGACCTGATGGGGGCGGCCGACAAGCTCGCCGGGTTCCTCGGCATTTCGCAGGATCAACTGAAGACGGAGTTGACCGCCGACAATGCGTCGCTGGCGAGCGTGGCGCAGGCGCACGGCAAGAGCCACGATGACCTCAAGTCGTTCATCAAGGACACGGCGAAGTCGACGCTCGACACGGCGGTCAAGAACGGCGACCTCACGCAGAAGCAGGAAGATAACGCGCTGTCGATGCTGGACGCGCACCTCGATCAACTGATCGACGGCAAGTTCCTCGGCGGCATGGGTAAGGGATTTCCGTTCGGCGGCCATCACCGCGGTCACGGTATGGGGCCGAACGGCCCGATGCCGGGCGCGTCGGATGACGGAATGGGCATGATGGAGGGGCTCTCCCGCTCCTAGGGTAGGTATTGGGGACACGGCGAAGTGCATCACGCGCTTCGCCGTTTCTTCTATAGTGAGGCTGAAATAAATATGAACGAGACGCCCGTGCGCATCCTTGTTGCCGATGACGATGCCAACATCGCGGACCTCGTGCGTATGTACCTGGCGAAGGCCGGGTACGACGTCGTCGTCGCCCACAACGGCGACGAGACACAGCGCCTACTTCGCGAGCAGTCGTTCGAACTCGTCGTGCTCGACATCATGATGCCCGGCCCGGACGGCCTGCAGATCATCCGCAACCTCCGCAAACGCAGCGAGTTGCCGGTGATCTTCCTGTCGGCGCGGTCGTCGGACATCGACAAGGTCGCCGGGCTGCAACTCGGCGCCGACGACTACGTCACTAAGCCGTTCAACCCGGCCGAGCTGGTTGCCCGCGTGCAATCGGTGCTGCGCCGGAGTCGCGCCGCCGCCGAGCCCGCAGGCGAGCTCATCGCGATCGGCGAGTTGCGGATGGACGTCCGCAACCGCAGCGCGACGGTGAAGGGGGAGCCGCTGACGCTGACGCCGAAGGAGTTCGACCTGCTCGCGACGTTCGCGCGCTTCGCCAACGTCACGCTCGACCGCGAGAAGCTGCTCGATCTCGTCTGGGGCACGTCGTTCTATGGCATGCGCACCGTTGACGTCCACATCGTCCGGCTGCGCAGTAAGCTCGAGGGGTCCGGGCTCAAGATCGAGACGGTGTGGGGCAGCGGTTACCGTCTCGTGGAGGCAGTGCCGGCGTGATTGCGCGAGTGCGCGCCTTCGTCTTCAGCTTCCAGACCAAGCTGGTCCTGGCGCTGACCTCGGTGATCGTGCTTGCGCTGTTCCTCGCCGGTTCGGTGTTCGTCGTGCGGACGCGCACCGAGCGACGCAACCAGGCGCTCGATCGCGTCGCGGCCGCTTCGCCAGCGATCTACCAGCAGGCGCTGTACGCGCTTCTGCCGCAGGAGGAGGACGAACGCCCCTTCGCCGAGACGATCGACGACCTTGCGAAGGAGCAGGACGTCCGCATCCTGCTCATCACCAACATGGCGCTCAATGCCGATGGCAACGGCGATGCTTCCGCCGTCGTCGACCACGACACGGGCGGCGAACTCAACGGCGCAACAATCCAGATACCGCGTTCGACGAACGCCGATCTGCAGCGAGGATTCATCGCGTGGCAGCCGACCGGCGATATCCAGGAGCACGACCTGACGTTCGTCGCGGCGTCGTCAGGATTCGTGACGACGCGCGGACGCCAGCTTCCGTTCCGCATTGTGCTCGTCGTCAAGACCGACACGATCGCCAGCGCGTGGGTGGGGCTGTTGCCGGGGCTCGGACTGGCGGCATTGTTCGCGCTGCCGTTCGCCACGATCGCAGCGCTCGCTCTCGCGCGCCAGGTGGCCAACCCCGTGCGACGGCTCACCGCCGCGTCCGAGGCGATGGCCCGCGGCGACTTCGACCAGCGCGTCGAGCTCGGCCGTGACGACGAGGTGGGCCGGCTCGCCCGCTCGTTCTCGATGATGGCCGAACACGTCGGCCACCGCGACGCGCAGATGCGCGGGCTGCTGGCGAACGTCTCGCACGACCTCAAGACACCGATGACGTCGATCACGGGCTACGCGCAGGCGCTGACCGACGACACCGCCGGCGCGGACGACGTGAAACGCATCGGCACGGTAATCAGGGGCGAGGCGGAGCACGTGAACGCCATCCTTGCGGATCTCCTGTATCTCGGTGAGATCGACGCCGGCCAGGTGATCACGCGACGGGAGGATGTGTCGCTCGAGGACGTCGTCGAGCGGTCGCTGCGCCACATCGAACCGCAGGCGAAGGCTCGCGACGTCGCCATCAAGACCGAGCTGGCGTCCGACGCAATACTTCGCCACGTCGACCCGGACAAGGTCGAGCGCGCGTTGACGAACGTGCTGGAGAACGCGGCGAAGTTTACGCCCGAGGGCGGATCGATCGAAGTGCGTGGCTGGTGCGAAAACGGCTCGGCGCCACGGCGGGTCAAGTGCGCCGTCACGAACACCGGCTCGGCCATCCCGCCCGAAGACCTGCCGCGGGTTTTCGACCGATTCTTCCGCGGCGACCGGGCGCGGCGGACGGCGGCGGGGAGCGGTCTCGGACTTGCCATAACGAAGCAACTGGTCGAACTGAACGCGGGCACAGTCGAGGCGAGCAACGCTGCGTCGGGCGGCGTCACGTTCACGCTCTCGCTGCCGGGGTAGCGGCGGCCGAACTTCGCGGGAAGCGACGCCCCGACATCTCGGTGTCTCGGCCGTGCGAACGGCCGGGCCAGGACAGAACCCCAAACCTCCTCGATTCCCTCTTGCCGCAGCCGATACTGTCGTCGTACAGTAACTGCAATGAGTTGCAACAACGAGTGATGGCATGAGCTGCGAATCCACCACCGTCAACGCCCTCCGCGAGGCGGGCCACAAGATGACCCCGCAGCGCATGATGATCCTCACGTCGCTGCGGCACGCGCCGGGACACCTCACCGCGGCGGACATCTACGACCGGGTGAAGCAATCCTATCCCTACGTCGACATCTCGACGGTGTACCGGACGCTGACCGTGCTCAAGGACCTGAGGCTCATCTCCGAAACCCATATGGGCGACGGCGATGCCGCGTTCGAATGGGTGGGCACCGAGCGGCACCATCACCTCATCTGTCGCGCCTGCAACGGCGTCACGCTGTTGGACCATTATTACCTGGAGGAGCTGGGAGCCCGGATCGCGCGCGATCTCGGGTTCCGCCCCGATCTCGACCACTTCGCCATCTTCGGGTTATGCGCCGCGTGCCGGGGCAACCTGGCAGCGGATTAACCTCCCGCACGACCGCCCGCGGACTCGGTACACGAGGAGACTACGATGATTCAGCTTCCGCTTCTGATGCACGTTCCGGATGGATACCTGAGCCCCGTGACCTGTGCCGTGTTGTACGCGGCGGCGATTCCGTTCTGGCTGATCGCGTCGAGCCAGGTGCGCAAGGTGATCGGCGGCCGCACCGTGCCGCTGTTGGCGGTCTTCTCGGCGTTCGCGTTCGCCATCATGATGTTCAACGTGCCGGTGCCCGGCGGCACGACCGCGCACGCCGTCGGCGGCACGCTGGTCGCCATCGTGCTCGGGCCGTGGGCGTCGGTGATCGCGACGTCGGTCGCGCTCGTCATCCAGGCGCTCTTCTTCGGCGACGGGGGCATCACGGCGATTGGCGCGAACTCTTTCAACATGGGCGTGGTGCTGCCGATGGCCGGCTACCTCACGTATCGCCTTGTTTCGGGCGGGAGCCCCATGCTGTCGCAGCGACGCATCGTCGCGGCGGCGATCGGGTCGTACGTCGGCATCACGCTCTCGGCCCTGCTCGTCGGCGTTGAGTTGGGCATCCAGCCGCACTTCTGGAGCACGAACGGCATTCCCGACTACAGCCCGTACGGGTTCTCGACGGCCATCCCGGCCATGCTTGTCTCGCACGTGTTCGGCGCGTCCTTCGTCGAAGCCGCTGTCACCGCGATGGGCGTCGCCTACCTGCAGAAGTCATTCCCAGAGATTCTGCTCCGGCGTCAAGCGAAGTCCACCGAGGTTGAGCAGTCGGGCATTACCGTCAACCCGTGGATTCCCGTGGGCGCGTTTGTCGCGCTGTCCGTCGTCATCATGGCGGTAGCCGGCGTGATCATGGGCCACGGCGAGATCGACCAGTGGGCGGGTCTGGACTGGACGACGGTCAACTGGAGCGACGCCGGTCAGACCGTCCTCGTGTCGGCGCTCGTCTCCGTAGTCGCGATGCCCGTCCTCTTCTTCGCGTTACGACGCGCAAACGCCGGCGTGCGCGTGGCCGCGATGCTCTTCGTCGGGCTGATGATCTGGGTGCCGATCGGCCTCATCGCACCGGGCGGTGCGTTCGGCGAAGACACGAGCGCCACCAAGGCGGAGGTGCAGGCCGCGCTGGCGGCGAAGGCGCAGGGCGACTCGAGTCCGTTCGATGCGCTTCCCGACGTCAACAAGGAGTGCGAGTGCGTCCCGAACAAGATCGATAACGTGACATTCGCGAGCAAGACGGTGCTTTCCGGCTACGAAGTGCCATGGGTGAAAGCCACCGATCCCGCCTGGAAGCAGAACGTCGGCTACCAGACGGCTGGATTCGCCGGACTGGCCATCCTCGCCGTTGTCGGGTTCCTGTTTGTGCAGTTCGTCCGCTGGCTCCTGCCGGAGGCGCCGCCGGACTGGAGGACGGCGTAACCAGTGACAACGCACACAGCTTACGCCGAGGCCCCTCACGCGCGCCGCAGCAAGACGAAGCCGTCGTTCGTCGAGAAAACACTCGCCGGCATCAGTTCCAACGTCGAACAGGCGATCTTCTCAGAGGAGAATGCCCGCAAGGACGCGTTTCTGCAGAGACGCGACCCGCGCGTAAAGCTCGTCGCGTTCGCCGGGCTCATCGTCGCGACCGGCTTGGCGCGCGACTGGCGCGTGCTGCTGGCGCTGTACGCGCTGGCCCTCGCCGCGGCTGCCGCCTCCACCATTGACATGCGGTTCTTCCTAAGGCGCGTCTGGTTGGGCATCCCCGTGTTCAGCGGCGTGGTGGTGCTGCCATCGATCTTCTTCGTCGGCGGCCACGTGATGTTCCGCGTGCCCCTCGGGTTCTTCGACCTGAGCGTGCATCGAGATGGGCTTGTGGCGGCCGGGATCTTCGTCCTGCGCGTGGGCGTGTCGGTTTCGCTGGCCGTGCTTCTGATCCTCACGACGAAGTGGTCGGACATCCTGAAGTCGTTGAGGGTTCTGCGCGTACCGAATGTGTTCGTGCTCGTGCTGGCCATGACGTACCGCTATATTTTCCTGCTCTTACACACCGCCAACGGCATGTTCCTCGCCAGAAAGAGCCGCATCGTCGCGCACACGTCCGGCAAGGAGCAGCGCTGGTGGACGGTCGCAACCGTCGGCGTGCTCATGAGCCGGTCGTTCCGCATGAGCGAGGAGGTCTACCAGGCGATGCTCGCCCGCGGCTTCAAGGACGAACTGCGGACGATGGCCGACTACCGGATGCGGATCGCCGACTGGGCGCTGTTGGCCGGCGCGCTTGCCGCCGCGTCCGCCGCCATCTACGCGAGTTCGTGGTTGCGATGAACGAGACACCGCCGCCTCTGTTCGAGCTGGAAGGCCTGACCTACACGTACAGTAAGCGCCAACTCGCGCTCGACGGCATCGACCTCACGATCCGCCCCGGCGAGATGGTGGCTCTGCTCGGCGCGAACGGCTCCGGCAAGTCGACGCTGCTGAAGGTGCTCGACGGGCTGCTCATGCCGTCGTCAGGCCGCCTGCGGGTGTTCGGCGAGGACATCGCGGTCGTAGACGAAAACGCCGATGAGGCCCACCGGTTCCACCGGCGAATCGGCCTGGTCTTCCAGGATCCCGACGTCCAGCTCTTCTCGCCCACTGTCGGCGACGACGTGGCCTTTGGGTCGCTTCAGCTCGGCTTGCCGCTGCCCGAGGTGCGCGCGCGCGTCGAGGCTGCGCTGGCGCAGATGGGGATCTCGCATCTGCGCGACCGTGCGCCGTTCGAGTTGTCCGGAGGCGAGAAGAAGCGCGCCGCCATCGCCTCCGTGTTGTCGCTCGAGCCCGACGTCATCCTGCTCGACGAGCCGACGGCGAGCCTGGACCCGAGGACGAAGTGGGTGCTGGTCAACATGATTGTGGAGCTAGGGAAGCAGGGCAAGACGATCATCACCGCCACCCACGAACTCGACATCGTGCCGATCATCGCGAACCGGGTGATCGTCATTGGCGAGAACCGCAAGATCCTGGCCGACGATACGCCGGAATGCGTCCTCAACAACGACGCGCTCCTCATCGACGCGAACCTGATCCATGCCCACCTGCACCGGCACGCGCCAGTTGAGCACGCGCACGAGCACGAAGTCGGTGTCCACCACGGAGAAGAGCCTGCGGCGGAAGCGGCGGAGAGCGCGTCGCGGTAGCCCGCTCGGCGCCTACTCGGCGATCACGTCGCCGGGGAGCGCCACGAAGCGGTGGTCCTCGTCGGCCCACACGAGCAGCGGCGGCAGCAGGATGAGCGTGCTGAGCAGGCTCAGGCCGATGTTGAGCGCTGTCACCTTGCCGAAGTTGTCGAGCAGCGGGAAGTCGCTCAACGCCAGCACGGCAAAGCCGCCCATCACCGTCAACCCCGACGCGGCGATCGCGCGGCCGATGCGCAGCGACGCTGTGCTCATCGCGTGCCGCGGGTCGAGCCCGTTCGCGCGCTCCTCGAAGTAGCGGGACATTAGCAGGATGTTGAACTCCGTGCCCATCGCGATGATCAGCGGTCCCGAGATCGATGTCAGCGGGCTGTACTGCACGCCGGCGAAGTAGAGGAAGGTCGCCGACGCGCCGAGGGCGAGGAGCACGGGCAGCAGCGGAGCGACGGCCTTCACCGGGTTCCGGTACATCGCGAGCAGCAGGATCAGGATGGCGCCCACTGCCACCAGCGACATCAGGTCGCGGTTGCTGCTGATCGCATCCACCGTCTCGGTGCCGACGACGGCGATGCCAGCCGGCGCGACGTCGATGCCCGGCGGCGGGATCGAACTCGAGATGATGTCCTGCGTGATCGTCTTGCGCTGCGCCAGGTCGGCGGCGTCGCTGATCGCGAACGTGATGTCGGCAGACGTCCGGTCACCGTTCACGACGGCATCGACAAGCGGTTGCGGCGCGATCGCAAGCGTCGCATCGGCCGCTGCGGTCGTCGGCGCCGCGCCGCTCACCGACTTCGTAAACGAGGCGACGCTGTTCGACTGACGCAACTCGACGTGCTTCGCGCGCTGGCCCTCCTCGAGCGCGATCATCCAGTCGAGCACGTCCTGATCCGTGACGTGCTTGCCGCCGTGCGCCTCGACGAGCAGGTGGATCTCGCTCGTCGTGCCGGCGACGTCGCGCACGCGGTGGAGGTCGACCAGCACCGAGCTGTCCGATGGCACGAACTTCTCCGGGTCCATCTGTGTGGGGATGCGGCGGCTCACGAACAGACCGACGCTGGCGACCACGAGCGCCGCCAGCGCGATCGGCGCCAGCTTGCCGACAGTCCGCGCAGTGATGCCCCCGACGAGCCGCTCGACCTCGAAGCGAGCGCGCGGCGCCTTTGTCGTTCCGATGCGCTTGCGCTCGCGCAGGTACAGCGTGCTGCTCATAAGCAGGATGCTCGAGATGAAGACGATCACCGCGCCGACGGCCAGCATCGATCCGAAGTCGCGCACCATCGGAACGCGCGAGAGGTGCAGCACCAAGAAGCCAATGCACGCGGCTGCTCCGGCGAGCGCGAGCGCGGGCCCGAGTTGCAGCGCCGTCCGCTCGAGCCCTGCTTCGGCCGAGCCGGTTGCGTTCGTCTCCTCCTCGATGCGGCTGTGCACCTGGATCGCGAAATCGACGCCGAGGCCGATGAGGATCGGCAGGCCGGAGATCGTCACCATCGTGAGCGGGATGTTGAGGAAGCCCATGAGCCCGAACGCGGCGATACAGCCGACGAGCACCGCCGGCAGCGACAGTAGCCGCCACCGCGCGCGGAAGATCGACGAGAGCACGACCACCATGATGCCGACGGCGAGGCCCGCCATGACGAAGAGGGCGCTCCGCATCTTGTCGTTGATCTCCTTGATCAGCAGCGGCGACCCGGACGCCAGCGCCGTGACGCCATCGAACTGGTACGCGCGCATGCCGTCCTTGACCTCCGCGGCGACACGCGACTCCTGGTCGATGGAAAAGTTTCCGTTGAGCCGGGCGACCATCAGCGCGTGGCGGCCGTCCGGGAAGATGCCGGCCAGCTCAGGCCGGGGCTTGCCGTCGGAGCCGAAGATCAGGAACTGCACGAACTTCGGGTTGTCGAGCGACTGCTCGCCGGCCAAAAGAAAGCGCTTCGCGTCGTCGCCGTACTTGGCGTTAAACTCGTCCGTGACGCGCTGACGCGCCGCTGCGGCTGCCGCGTCCTGCTGCGCCGACGATTCGCCGCGGCCGCCCGATTCGGCGCGAGCTGCTGCCTCGGCCACCTGCTGGTCCGAGGCCAGCTTCTTGGGCTGCTCGACCATCTGCTGCTGGATCTGGACCTGTTCGAACTTGAGAATCGTCAGCGGCGTCAGGACGGTCTTGAATCCGCCGGTGTCCTCGATACTCGTAGCCAATTTCGCGAGGACGTCGCGATTGCCGGCGTTGAAGAGCTGGCTGATGTCGGTGCCGCCGTGAGCCTCGAACAAGATCAGCATCGGGTCGCCGCCGAACTGGCGTTGGAAGCGCTCGTTATCGAGCGAGATCTTGGAGTTGGGGTCGAGCAGCGTGTCCTGGCCGGTCCGGAACTCCAGCCGCGGAATGCCAAACGCGAGCCCTACGGCGACGCACATCGTCACGGCGACGAGCACGAGCGGCGCTCGGCGGACAAAGGAAGCGAAGAAGCGGGCGGCCTGGTTCATCCTGCCTGTCCTTGCACGACTTCAAGACGCCGAATCTAGCTTACACATGCGGCCGCCGCGCTGGCTCGCGCATATGTCAAGAATGACGGTCAAATCCGCCTTCATATTGCCACAGGGAAACCTTCATCCGATCTTTAGCCGCAGCATCTTCCGCCGCGCGAGCCATCCCGTAAGATCAGGTTGGACGCAGAGGGGATGGCTGGATGGAACGCACCGAGACCGCCTCTGAGCGCCGGCTCAGGCTCGTCGACACGCACGGTTATAACGGACTTGCGCTGCTGACGCTGTACGACGGCTGGCGCCACTTTGAACCGTCCGAACTCGACGGGTTTGTCGCCTTCGAGCTGCACCGGGGCACCGCCGTCGCGTGCGGCGACCCCGTCTGCGCCGAGGCCGACTTGCCGGCGCTCATGACCCGCTTTGCGGAGTACTGCGCAGCCCACAAGTGGCGCTTCGCGTTCGTCGGCGCCAGCGCGCGCGTCGGCCGCGTGGCGGCCGAACTCGGCTACCGGACAGTTAAGGTCGGCGAGGAACCGTTCTTCGACCTGCGCCAGTACAGCCTGAGCGGCAAGGCCGCGAAGAAGGCCCGCTCGGCCATCAACCTCGCCCGCCGGACCGGCATCACCGTTGAGGAGTACCGCGAGCCGTCACCGGCGGTCGACTCCGAGATCGCTGAGATCGCGCAAGACTGGCTCGACCACCGCAACGCGCCGCCGATGGGCTTCTTGCTGCGCTCGCGGCCGTTCGCGCGCAGGGAGCGCAAGCGCACGTTCATCGCCTGGCACGAGGGACGCCTCGTCGGCGCAATGACCTGCGCTCCGGCGCCGGCCCGCAGTCTGCTCTATGTCGAGGAGCAGCTGCGGCGCTCGGATGCCCCGTACGGCACCACGGAACTGCTGATCGAGGCAGCGCGCGAGCAGGCGAAGGCCGATGGCCTGCAACTGCTGAGCCTCGGCGCGTCGCCGCTGCAGGGCGCAACGCGGCAACCATACGGCCGTTTCCGTGCGCTGCGTCTGATGTTCAACCTGCTGACCACGCGCTGGAACTTCATCTATAGCTTCCGCTCTCTCAACCATTACAAGAAGAAGTTCGCTCCGTCGTTCTGGGAGGATACCTTCGTCATCTATGGCGGCGCGCTCGTCCTTTCGGCGATCGGCATCGTCACCGCGTTCTCGCCTGAGGGCATCCCGTCGCTCGTCCTGCCGAAGAAGCTGCAGTGGTTGCGTTTCGTGCCTGCGGCGCTGCTCTGGTCCGGCGCAACGGCCGGCATCGTCGCGACGGCCTTCGTCGCGTGGGCGTTCCCGGAGTTGACGACGCCGGTGCGCATAGGCCTCCACGCCGCGCTCCTCGCGCTCGTGCCGGCCGACCTCATGTTCGACCGCACGCAGGGCGCCGTCGCCGCTCATCGGCTGATCTCCACGCTCGTCGTCCTGGGATTGGGCGCCGTCATGTGGCGGCGTCGCGCCCGCGCATAGCCGCCGCGAAACCGGCCACCATTTGTCGCGGAAGTGCGGCGCCATAACCCCGTTCGGTGCTTGTCCGGCCAACGTCCCCGATCTATAGTGCCGTAGATGGACGAACCCTTTAATCCGGTCCAGTGAGGCCGGGAAGGACTGCAAGATGCACACCCGCAGCTCGGCGCCGAGCGCGCCCGCACAGCAGTACGCGACCTCCGACCGGAACACCGGGCAGGAGGTCTCTTGATGCGCGACGCCGCCATCATGTCCCCGTCCGACATCCGCCGCGCGATCACCCGTATCGCCCACGAGATCGTCGAGAACAACCGCGGCGCGCAGGGCCTCGTGTTCGTCGGCATGCTCACGCGCGGCGTGCCGCTCGCGCAGCGCATCGCCCGCGCCATCGCCGAATTCGAGGGTGAGGACGTGCCGCGTCGGCACGCTCGACGTCGGCCTGTACCGAGACGACCTCACAGAGCGTGGCCCGACAGTGAACATCCAGCCGAGCGACGTCCCCGACGTCGCTGGCAAGCGCGTCGTGCTGGTCGACGACGTGCTGTACACCGGCCGCACCGTGCGCGCGGCGCTCGACGCGCTCATCGACTACGGCCGCCCGGAGCGCATCCAGCTCGCGGTGCTCGTCGATCGCGGCCACCGCGAGCTGCCGATCCGCGCGGACTTCGTCGGCAAGAACATTCCCACCGCGCGTGGTGACGACGTGCAGGTCCGCCTCGATGAGACGGACGGCGAGGAGTTCGTCCGCGTCGCCGCGGCGGAGGAAGCGGAGGCGCTGTCATGACGACGATTCGCCCACCCGAGCCACGTGCGGAGGCCGCCGCGTCGCTCGCCGCGCCCGGCGTCGAAGAGCCGGCGTGGAACCGCCGCCACCTCCTCGACCTCGACGACTTCTCCGTCGACGAACTCGACCTCGTGATGCGCACCACAGACACGATGAAGGA
Organism: uncultured Chloroflexia bacterium; assembly: GCA_963840385.1. GTDB lineage: Bacteria > Chloroflexota > Dehalococcoidia > DSTF01 > JACRBR01 > CAYJMJ01. Next base: position 244,050 of record CAWIYS010000011.1, read on the forward strand.
GGTGCTCTCGCGCGAGGTGCCGCGCGTGCCCGCGCTCCGCGGCACGACCATCGTCACGCTGTTCTACGAGAACAGCACGCGCACGCGCTCGTCGTTCGAACTGGCGGGCAAGGTGCTCGGCGCCGACGTTATCAACGTCTCGGCGTCGGGCAGCAGCGTTACGAAAGGCGAATCGCTCGTCGACACGGTGAAGACGCTGCAGGCGGTCGGCGCCGACGTGCTGGTGATGCGGCACAATCGCTCAGGCGCGCCGTACCTCGCCGCGCGCCACGCGGAGTGCAGCGTCGTCAATGCCGGCGACGGCTTGCACGCGCACCCGACGCAGGGCCTGCTCGACCTCTACACCATGCGCACCGCGTTCGGCGACGTGCGCGGCCGCCGCGTCGTCATCGTCGGCGACGTGCTGCATAGCCGCGTCGCGCGCTCCAACATGTGGTCGCTGACGGCGCTCGGCGCCGAGGTGACGCTCTGCGCGCCGCCGACGCTGCTCGCCGCCGGCTTCGGCTACGACACCGAGGGCCGCCTGCCGCCAGTGCGCGTCGAAACGGACCTGGACCGCGCGATCGAGGACGCGGACGTCGTGATGACGCTGCGCATGCAGCTGGAGCGCATGCACGGCGGTTTCGTACCGGGCGCGCGCGAGTACTCGCGTCTGTACCAGGTGAACGCGCGGCGGCTAGCGCGCGCCAAGCCCGGCGCGCTGGTCATGCACCCCGGCCCGATGAACGAAGGCGTCGAGATCAGCCACGAGGTGGCGCATGGCCTGCAGTCGCACGTCGAGGAGCAGGTGGCGAACGGCGTTGCGGTCCGCATGGCCGTCCTGTGGCTCGTGACGAGGACGGCCACCGGGCGGCGGACGAAGGGGGCAGCGTGAGCGAGCGCATCATCATCCGCAGCGGCCGCGTCATCGATCCGGCGGCCGGCATCGACCGCCAGGCCGACCTCCTGATCGAAGACGGCCGCATCGCGCAGGTCGGCAAGAGCCTCACCGCTGACGGTGCGCGCGTGATCGAGGCTGCGGGACTCGTCGTCGCGCCGGGCTTCATCGACCTGCACGCGCACCTGCGCGACCCGGGCCTCGAATACAAGGAAGACATCGAGTCGGGCACGCGGGCGGCTGCGCGCGGCGGCTTCACCACCGTCTGCGCCATGCCGAATACCGAGCCGGCGATGGACACGCGCTCGATCGTCGAGTACGTGCTGCGCGAGGCCGGCGCGCGCGGGCTCGTGCGCGTCCTGCCGATCGGCGCCGTCAGCAAGGGCCGCGCGGGTAAAGAGCTGGCCGAGTTGGGCGATCTCGCCGCGGCCGGCTGCGTCGGCTTCAGCGACGACGGCGCGCCCGTGCACGACGCCACGCTCATGCGGCGCGCGCTCGAGTACGCGAGCACGTTCGCGCTGCCGATCATCGACCACTGCGAGGAGAAGTCGCTGACGCAGGACGCCGTCATGCACGAGGGATGGGTGTCGACGCGCCTCGGCCTGCGCGCCGCCCCGGCCGCAGCCGAGGAGTCGGCGGTCGCGCGCGACATCGCCCTCGCAGAAGCGACGGGTGGTCACGTGCACATCGCGCACGTCAGCACGCGCGGCGCGGTCGACGCGATCCGGCGCGCGAAGGCGCGGGGCGTCGCCGTGACCGCCGAGGTCACGCCTCACCATCTCACACTCACGCACGAGGTCGTCGCCTTCGGGGCGCTCGGCGGTGACGCGCTCATCTACGACACCAACGCCAAGGTCAACCCGCCGCTCCGCTCGGCCGATGACGTCGCCGCCTGCGTCGACGCGCTCGCCGACGGCACGATCGACTGCATCGCGACCGACCACGCGCCCCACGCCGAGATCGAGAAGCAGTGCGAGTTCGATGACGCCGCGTTCGGCATCAGCGGGCTCGAGACGGCGTTCGGTCTCTGCATGCGCCTCGTCCGCGAGGGGCGACTGTCGCTCGCGCGGCTCATCGAGGCGCTGACGATCGGCCCGGCGCGCGCGCTCACGCTCGATCGCCACGTGGCTGGCATCGGCACGCTCGCTGCCGGCGCTCCGGCCGATGTTGTGCTACTCGATCCAGCTGCTGAGTGGGTCGTCGAGCCTGAGCGCTTCGCGTCGAAAGGGAAGAATACGCCGCTCGCCGGCGTCACGCTCACCGGCCGCGTCGTCGCGACCATCGCCGCCGGCCGCGTGGTCCACGACGAAATGGGGGTGCCGGCGTGAGTCGGGCCTTGCTCGTGCTCGAAGACGGTACGACGTACGTCGGCGATGCCATCGGCGCGCCGGCGACGTCGCACGGCGAGGTCGTGTTCTGCACGGCGATGACCGGCTACCAGGAGGCGCTCACGGACCCATCTTTCGCCGAGCAGGTGCTGGTGATGACGTACCCGCTGCAGGGCAACTACGGCATCAACGAGTACGACGTCGAGTCGCGGCGCATCCAGGTGCGCGCGTTCGTCGTGCGCGAGGACTGCGCCGAGCCGAGCCACTGGCGCTCGCAGCGCACGCTGCACAACTATCTGCTCGAGAACAATGTGCCGGGCATCGCCGGCGTCGACACACGCGCGCTGACGCGCAAGCTCCGCACCGGCGGCGTGATGATGGGCACCGTCACGCACGACGAATCCGCCGAGCAGGCACTCGCGCGGCTCCGTGATCTCCCCCGCTATGGCTCCACCGACCTGGTGCCATGGGTGAGCACACGCCAGCCGTACGACTATCCGCCCGGCGCCGACGCCGGTGGCCGCCCGCGCATCGTCGTACTGGACCTCGGCGTGAAGTACAACATCCTGCGCGTGCTGCATCGCCTCGGCTGCGCGCCGACAGTCGTGCCGTGCCACGCGACCGCCGATGACATCCTGGCGATGCGGCCGGACGGTGTGCTCCTCTCGCCCGGTCCCGGCGACCCCGCGCTGCTTGACTACGCCGTGGCGACGGCGCGCGGGCTCGTCGGGCGGGTGCCGGTGATGGGGATCTGTCTCGGGCACCAGGTGCTGGGTGCTGTCTTCGGCGCGAAGTCGTACAAACTCAAGTTCGGGCATCGCGGCGCCAACCACCCCGTGCGCGATGAGGCGACCGGCCGCGTCTACATCACGGCGCAGAACCACGGCTACGCCATCGACGACGCCGGACTTGCCAGCGACGTCGTCGTCAGTCATCGCAACGTCAATGACGGCACGGTTGAGGGGCTCGACCACCTCCGCGAGCCTGTCATGACCATCCAGTACCATTCCGAGGCATCGCCTGGACCGCTCGACAACATGTACCTGTTCGAGCGCTTCCTGGCGATGGTCGCCAACGTCCGGGCAGGCGCATGATGCGGGCGATCACGTCATCGTCCGCGAGCAGGAGGCCGTCATGAGCGACGCGAATGTGGCTGCTGAACCAACGTACCGCCAGGCGAACGTCAACGATGCGGCGGCGATCGTGCACGTCATCGAGGTGGCGATGCAGGAGCCGAACCCGGTTGGCTTCGACCACGCGCTGACGCCCGACGAGGTGCGCACGTGGCTGAGCCGTCTTGGCGGCGAGGGCGGCGTCTTCCTTGCCATTATCGACGGCCAGGTCGTCGGTTTCGCCGCGCTCGACTACAACACGATCGAACCGGACACCGTCGTGCTCGGCGTCTGGATGCTGCCCGAGGTGCGCCGCCGCGGCATCGGCACGGCGCTCGCCGAGTACGCGCTCGGCTTCGCCCGCGACAAGGGCTACAAGCGGATCCGCGGCCGTCTGCCGCAGAACAACGAGGTCGCGCTGACGTTTCTGAGCAGCATCGGCGCGCTCGTGCCCATCTACAACCCGGAAGCCCGCTTCGAGCTTCCGCTGGTGTAGCCGTCGGAGCGGCTGCGCTGACCGCGCGAGGACAGATGAACGAGCTGCGTCTCGACGACGTGATGAAGAAGATCGACGTGTATGGCCGCGTCGCCTTCGGCGCGCAGTGCGCTGCCGCGATGGCGATGGTTGCCGGGCCGATCGTGTTCGTCGTCGCCTGCATTCTGCCGTTCGTGTTGTGGGGCGATGACCACGGCGAGGCGATCGTCGCGTGGGTGGCGGGATGGGCGTTGGGCATCGGCACGGGCGCGGGCGGGCTCGGTGTGGCGCTGTTCGCGTGGCGCTGGTCCGGCGACTGGATCACCGAGTGGCCGGGTTACGCGGTCGGCTTCGGCATCGCCGCCGTCGCCGATACGCTGCTCGCGTATCTGCTGTTCCGGACGGATGTGCCGGCGCTGGTGGCGGTCCTCGTCATGGTCGCGAGCTCGTTCGCCGTCGGCTGCCTCGTCGCGGGGCGCCTCGGCGGCATGCGGCTGTTGCCGGAGCAGCGCGAACAACGTCAACAGCACCGGCGCCCGGCCGCGAGGCGGCGCTGATGGCAATCGGCAAGCTGCGCAGCCTGGACCTCTCTAACGCGTGAAGAAACCCTCGAAAGTCCTCATCATCGGCTCCGGGCCCATCGTGATTGGGCAGGCCGCCGAATTCGACTACGCCGGAACGCAGGCCTGCAAGGCCATGCGAGAGGAAGGCGTCGTCTCGGTACTCGTCAACTCGAACCCCGCGACGATCATGACCGACGAGGGCGTCGCCGACGTCGTTTACATCGAGCCGATCACGCTGGACGTCATTACCCGCATCATCGAGCGTGAGCGGCCCGACGGCCTGCTGCCGACGCTTGGCGGCCAGACCGGCCTGAACATGGCCGTCGCGCTGCACGAGGCCGGCGTGCTCGACCGGTTCGGCGTGCGCCTGCTCGGCACGCCGCTCGACGCGGTGCGGAAGGCGGAGGATCGCGAGCTGTTCCGCCAGATGCTGGACTCCATCGGCGAGCCGACGCCGCCTTCGTCGATCGTCACCAACGTCGATGAGATGCGCGCCGCGCTCGACGAGATTGGCCTGCCGGCGGTGATCCGCCCGGCCTATACGCTCGGCGGCACGGGCGGCGGCATCGCCCACACGCGCGGGGAGTACGAGCGCATCGTCACTGGCGGTCTCGACGCCAGCCCGATTCACCAGGTGCTCGTCGAGCAATGCCTCCTCGGCTGGAAGGAGGTCGAGTACGAGGTGATGCGCGACGGCGCGGGCAACGTGATCACCGTGTGCAACATGGAGAACTTCGATCCGATGGGCGTACACACGGGCGACAGCATCGTCGTCGCGCCCAGCCAGACGCTGTCCGATAAGGAGTACCAGATGCTCCGGACGGCGTCGCTCAAGATCATCTCCGCGCTGGGCATCGAGGGCGGGTGCAACGTGCAGCTCGCGCTCGCGCCGAACCCGCAAACGACGCCGTGGGCGGTGCCGCGCGGCGACCAGTTGCCGCCGTACTACGTCATCGAAGTCAATCCGCGCGTGTCGCGCAGCTCCGCGCTCGCCAGCAAGGCGACGGGGTACCCGATCGCCCGCGTGGCATCGAAGATCGCGATCGGCAAGACGCTGGACCAGATCCCGAACGCCGTTACGCAGAAGACGACCGCCGCATTCGAGCCCGCGCTCGACTACGTCGTCGTCAAGATTCCCCGCTGGCCGTTCGACAAGTTCCCGTTCGGCGATCGCTCCCTCGGCACGCAGATGAAGGCGACCGGCGAGGTGATGGCGATCGACCGCACGTTCGAGGGCGCGCTGCAGAAGGCGGTCCGGTCGCTCGAGATCGGCGGCCGGTCGCTCCTCTGGGAAGATCCCGGCTGGAAGGGCAATTACGAGGAGCGGCCGCTGCACGCCACCGACGAGCGCCTCTGGTCGATCATGTCGGCGCTCCGCCGGGGTGTGGAGCCGCTCCGCGTGTCCCGCGAGACAGGCGTTGACCAATGGTTCCTCCACAAGATGGTGAACATCGTCGGCATGGAGAAGCGGCTGCTTTCGGAGTCGCTGACGCCGGACCTGCTGCGCGCTGCGAAGCGCATGGGGTTTTCCGACCGCCAGATCGCTACGCTCGGCGACCGGCTTCCCGACCAGGTGCGCGCGCTCCGCGACCAGTGGAACATCCGGCCGGTCTACAAGATGGTCGATACCTGCGCCGCCGAATTCGACGCCGCCACACCGTACTTCTACAGCACGTACGAGCAGGAGAACGAGGCCGTCCCGGAGCCCGGCAACAAGGCGCTCGTCATCGGCAGCGGGCCGATCCGCATCGGCCAGGGGATCGAGTTCGACTATTGCTCGGTGCACGCGTCGTGGGCGCTCGAGGCGGCCGGCTACAAGTCGTTGATGGCCAACTCCAACCCGGAGACGGTCTCGACCGACTTCGACACCAGCGATCGCCTCTACTTCGAGCCACTCGACGAGGAGTCGGTGCGTGACATCCTCGAGAACGAGGCTGGTGACGGCGCCGAGGGCGGCGGCGACCTGCCGCCCGCCATCGTGCAGTTCGGCGGCCAGACGGCGATCAACCTCGCCGGGCCGCTGCACAACGCCGCCGCGCCGATTATCGGCTCGTCGTCCGAGACGATCGACCTCGCCGAGGATCGCCGCCGCTTCGAGGCGTTCCTCAACGGCCTCGGCATTCCGCAGCCACCCGGTGCTGCTGTGCTCCGCGTCGAGGACGCGATCAACGTCGCGGAGAAGCTCGGCTACCCCGTGCTGGTCCGTCCGAGCTATGTGCTCGGCGGGCGGGCGATGGAGATCGTGCAGAACCCGTCCGAACTGGCGCGCTTCGTCCAGCAGGCCGCCGACATCAGCGACGGCAAGCCGATCCTCATCGACAAATACCTCGAAGGCAAGGAATGCGAGGTCGACGCGATCTGCGATGGCGAGTCGGTGCTCATCCCAGGCATCATGGAGCACATCGAGCGCGCGGGCGTGCATTCCGGCGACTCGATGGCGGTCTACCCCGGCATCCACCTCACCGAGGACGAGGTCAACGCGATCGTCGACTACACGACGCGCATCGGCGTCGCGCTCGACGCGCGCGGTCTCGTCAACGTGCAGTACGTCATCATGCCGGCCGACGACCCGGCGCGTCCCGATGAGTCCGACGTCTACGTGCTGGAGGTCAACCCGCGCGGCTCGCGAACCGTGCCGTTCCTCTCGAAGGTCACCGGCGTGCCGATGGTGCAGCTCGCCGTCAACGTGATGCTCGGCCGGTCGTTACGCGACCAGGGCTACGAGCCGGGGCTCTGGCCGAGGCAGAACCTCGTCGCAGTGAAGGCGCCCGTATTCTCGATGTCGAAGCTGATCGGCGTCGACACGTACCTCGGGCCGGAGATGAAGTCGACCGGCGAGGTGATGGGCATCGACGCGACGTTCCCGGCGGCGCTGGCGAAGGCGCTGATGTCGGCCGACCTCGCGCTGCCGCCGGGCGGCGGCGTGCTACTGAGCGTCGCCGACCGCCACAAGACCGAGATGCTGCCGGTCATCCACCAGCTCCACGACGCCGGCTTCCGCCTCTTCGCCACCGAGGGCACCGCCACGATGATCGCCGCGCTCGGCCTGCCCGTCGAGCAGGTGACGAAGCGACTGAACGAGGGGCACCCCAACGTGCTCGACGTGATCAACGACGGCTCCGTCGCCTGCGTCATCAACACGCCCGAGGGCCGCTACACCGGCACGCTGCGCGACGGCTTCTACATCCGCCGCGCCGCCACCGAGAAGCGCATCCCCTGCTTCACGAGTCCGGACACCGCGCGCGCGGCCGTCGAGGCGCTGCTCGCAAGCCTCCGCCACGCGGGCGAGCAGGCGTACCAGGTGCGGCCGTTTCCCGAGTATCGAGACGGAGCGCGCTCGTGAAGGCCGGCTACGCGGAGGTCGTCGAGAACGAGCGCGTGTACGGCAACGTGTACGCTATGTGGCTCCGCGCGCCCGAGCTGGCGCACGGGGCGTACCCCGGCCAGTTCCTCATGCTCCGCTGTTCCGACGACGAGGCGTACGCCGACGGTGGCGCCGGCCACGCCGACGACCCGCTGCTGCCCCGGCCGATGAGCTACTACCGCGTGCGCGACGGCGCCGGCGGCCCCGAGTGGGCGATCCTGTACGACGTCGTCGGCCGCGGGACGGGCTGGCTGGCGCGGAGGCGGCCAGGGGACCGCGTGTACGGATGGGGGCCGCTCGGCAACGGGTTCAAGGTCGGGCGCACGTCCCGGAACCTGCTGCTCGTCGGCGGCGGGATCGGCGTCGCGCCGCTGGTGTGGCTGGCGGACGAGGCGTGCGCGAAGGGGCTCAACGTGACGATGATCGTCGGCGCGCGCACGGCGGAGCTGCTGTACCCGGCGAGGCTGCTCACGCCGCAGGTGGAGGTCGTCGTGACGACCGACGACGGTTCGGCGGGGCGCGAGGGCTTCGTCACGGAGCCGTTCAGCGAGCTGCTGGAGTGGTGCGACCAGGCGTTCGCGTGTGGGCCGACGCCGATGTTCCGCGCGCTCGCCGAGGCGGCGCGTCGGGCGAAGGTGCGCCGCTCCGTGCAGGCGCTGCTCGAGGAGCGTATGGCGTGCGGCACGGGCATCTGCTACGGCTGCGCCGTCGACGTGCGGGTCAAAGGCGGCCGCGCGATGAAGCTCGTCTGCAAGGACGGGCCCCGGTTCGAGCTGCGGGACGTGTACTGACGAGCTGTCAGCCGTCAGCCTCGAGCCATCGGCGGCCGCCGGATGAAGCCTCGGCCACGCGCCGATTCATGCCCGACGCGGTACAAACTGTACCAATTGCGCCGATTCCAAACATGCGAGGGTGCTCCTCTGCGGCAGGCCCGCGCTCTTGCCGACAACTAAAGCGCAGCCGGGTCCCATTTCGTCAGTGAGCGGTCGGTGTATGACACTTAGCAGACGCCAGGACGACCCAGCGGGCGATTCGCGTCGCTCGGATAAAGCCGCGTCATCGCCTGCCCCATGCGAGCCCGGAGAGGCGCCGGCCATGGGCGGCCTGTTCCTCATCGACACATCCGGACGAACGGCGCCGGTCGACCTCAAGACGATCGCGCAGATCGACAAGCCGCCGCGGCTCAACCAGCGTTTCGCCCGCATGTGGGAGATCCCGGACGGCACGCTGGAGCGGATCAGGATCGAACACGAGCTCCGCCGGGCGCTTGAGCGCGAGGAGTTCGAGGTGTATCTCCAGCCGCAGGCCGCGGTAGGGACGAGCAAGATCGTCGGCGCTGAGGCGCTCGTCCGGTGGCGGCACCCGGACCGGGGGATTGTGCAGCCGGACCAGTTCATCCCGCTCGCCGAGGAACTGGGCCTGATCGTCGAGCTTGGCGAGTACGTGCTGCGGACGGCTTGCGCGCAGGCGGTATCGCGTCGCAGTGCGGGGCTGCCGTCGGTGCAGATCGCCGTGAACCTGTCAGCCGTCCAGTTCAGGATGCCGGGACTGGCTCGGCTCGTCGCCGACGTGCTCACTGAGAGCGGACTGGACCCGGGGACGATCGAGCTCGAAATCACCGAGAGCGTCGCGATGCAACACGCGGCCCTCGCCGTCGAGATCATGCGCGACCTGGCGTCGTTGGGCGTGAGGATCTCGCTCGATGATTTCGGCACCGGATACTCGTCGTTCCAGTACCTGAGGCAGTTCCCGATCGACGTGCTGAAGATCGACCCGTCATTCGTGAGCGGCGTGACCGTCGATTCGAACGATGCCGCAGTCGTGGGGGCGATCATCGCCGTCGGGCACAGCCTCGGGCTCAAGGTCGTCGCCGAGGGCGTCGAGACGGCGGCGCAGCTTGCGTTCCTGAGGGAACGAGGGTGCGGCTGGTACCAGGGGTACCTGCTTGGCACACCGATGCCGGCGGGCGTCTTCGACTCGATGCTGCAGCGCCGGGTGGCGTAGGAGGTCGGACTATGAGGGCATGCGACGTCATGAACACGCCCATCATCGCGGCGTCGAAGGACGCGCCCGCGCGAGAGGTCGCACTGTACATGCTGCTCGGCGGCTTCAGCGGCGTGCCGATCGCGGAGCCGGACGGTTCGCTGGCGGGCATCGTCACGGAGTTGGACCTCATCCGCGCCCTGCGGGCTGGCAAGTCTCTCGACACGACGCTCGTCAGCGAGATCATGACGTCGAAAGTCCTCACCGTCGATGTCGATGCCGACATCGAAGACGTCATGGCACTCCTCGATACCGAGCGCATCCTGCGTGTACCGGTGCTGAAGAGCGGCAAGGTCGTGGGCATCGTCTCGCGGCCCGACCTCCTGCGAGCCGTCGTGCAGCCGCACTTCATGCGCGTCGGCTAGGCGCGGCTCACCGGTGGCCGACGGCCGCCTCGTTCCGTCCGGGGCTCTCGGCCGAAGTTAACAGAGCGGCCACCAGCCCCGGGCGTTTCCTGTTCGCGACATAACGTCGCCCGACCTGCCTGGTCTTGCGCTCGTTGCAGCCGGTTGTCTCTCTTGCCCCGGCCTGCCTATACTCCGGTGCCGGTTTCGCAAGCCGATGCTTGCGAAATGCGGCCATCTCAGCTTCGAGGAGCTTCGCGTGGCCTACGAGATCACCGAGACCTGTATCGGCTGTACGGCGTGCACGAAGCGCTGCCCGACGGGCGCGATCACCGGCTCTCGCAACGTGCTGCACGTCATCGACCCGAGCCTTTGCATCGACTGCGGCGCGTGCGGCGTGGTCTGCCCGCCGGAGGCGATCATCGACGACCTCGGCGACATTTGCCGCACGTTCGCGCGGAAAGAGTGGCCGAAGGCGATCGTCGTCGAGGACAACTGCATCGGCAGCGGCTGCGAGTTGTGCATCCAGATTTGCCCGTTCGAGGCGCTCAGCCTCGGCCAGCCGGAGCGCACGGCCGGCGACTTCTTCGGCATCGCCGTGCTGAACGAGCGGAAGTGCACCGGCTGCCGCCTCTGCGAAGACGCGTGCGGCTGGGGCGCCATCTACATCGACCCGCCCCGCGAGCTGCTCAAGAAAGCCGCCTGGCCGGATGAAGAGCAGCCCGCCGCCGAGGCCAAGGAGCTGGCCGAAGCGCCGGCGTGAGACTACCTCACCCCCCGGCCCCCTCTCCACGAAATGGAGAGGGGGAGTTCGAGTCGACGGATCGGGCGTGCGGTTATTGCATCGTTGCTGGCCGGCGATTCGGCGGATCTGAGGCTCCGCGGCTACTGGTGTGGGACGACGCGCGTGGTCCGCGATGGTGCATCGCGCGGGCTGGAAAGCCCGCGCTACGGTGGCGAAATAGCGCTGACGCCGTCAACCCCTCCGTAACGAGGGGTTTCGCGCGGGGGTGCCGCGCGTCCATACTGTGGCCAACACGCCGGTCCCCATTTCCCGGAGCGACACATGCGCACACGCCTCGTCACCTACGGACTCTTCGCCCTCGTGGCCGCGATGGCTGCCATCGCCGTCGCGTGCGGTGGTGGAGGCGATGGTTCGTCGAACTCGTCCGGGCAGCCGGGCACGCCGGGGGCGGCCGGCGCGCAGGGGCCGACGGGACTGCCGGAGGTCGACCACCTGATCCAGGCGGCACGCGACGGCAACGTGATCGAACTGGCGTCGCTCGCCGGCTACCAGAAGGTTGGCTGCGAGGGCGGCGGGACCGCCACGGCGCCGCCGTGCCGCAGCGGTGAGTCCAAGGGCACGAAGGTCGAGGCGCTTGCGTTCTCGAACTGCGATCACAGCTGGGTGCTGCCCGAACAGGTCTCGGACCAGTACAAGATGCTGCTGCCTTCGGGGCAGGTGAGCCTCTACGCCGTCTACCGTCCGAATGACACCTCGAACACGTTCGAAGGCGGCTTCGGCTCGCAGTACGTGATCGTGCTCTCCGCCGGCAAGCGCTCCGACGGGCAGCCGGCGGGCGTCGCGCTGCACGTCAACGACGGCCGCGTGACGTGGATCGAGCACGAGTGCAAGGGCATCGCCGAACTGGTCGCGGGCAGCCGCGTCAAGTCGACGATCATCGCCCCGGGCGGCTCCGCAACGGCCGCGACGACGCCTGGCGCCACACCCTAGTTCGAACGCACCAGGGCGGCTTCGCGCACTCTCAACGGCCAAACGGCACGGCCACTTGACCCCCCGTACGGCCTCGTGCTACTCGTGAATGTCGCCGATTTCGTTCCCGGCGCAGGAAACGAACGCGGGCATTGAGGAGAGCCAACGCGCGCCCCTGCGGCGCGCTCATCGTATGAGCTGGTTCCAACGGTTGCTGCTCGTGACCATCGTCGCCACGTTCGTACTCGTGGTCATCGGCGGCACGGTGCGCGCGACCGGCTCCGGCCTCGGTTGCCCCGACTGGCCGACGTGCCACGGCCGCTTCATCCCCGAGAACAACAAGCAGACGCTGATCGAGTACTCGCACCGGACGGCGGCGTTCGTCGTCGGTGTGCTGTTCCTCGGCGTGACGTTCTTCACGTTCAGGACGGAGCGCAAGCGGCCGCTCGTCTTCTGGCTCGCGTTCACGGCCGGCGTGCTGCTGCTCGTGCAGATCATACTCGGCGGCGTCACCGTGAAGAAGGAGCTGCCATCGAGCATCGTGGCGACGCATCTGGGCACGGCGATGAGCTTCATCGGCGTGATGATCGTGACGGCGACGATCTCGCTGATGCGGTCGCGCGGCGTGGCGGCGATCAGGTCGTCGCTGGACACCGCGTTCACGCGCATGGCGATGCTCGGCGCGGGGCTGTCGTTCGCGACGCTCGTCATCGGCTCGTACATCAGCAACACGGATGCGGCGCTCGCCTGCGACGGCTGGCCGCTCTGCAACGGCAGCGTCCTGCCGGGCGGCAGCAGCGCCGTGGGGCTGCACTTCCTGCACCGGCTGCTGGCCGGCGCGCTGGGCATCGTGCTGCTGGCGCTGCTGTATCTGGCGCTCGATGAGCGGCGCCGCCAGCCGCTGCTCGTCGGGCTGGCGGTGCTCGCGGGCGCGGCATACGTAGCGCAGGCGCTGCTGGGCGCGGCCAATCTCTGGACCGACCTCGCGGCGGGCGTCATCGTCGCGCACCTGTCGGTCGCATCGCTGCTCTGGTGTGTGACGGTGCTGATGAGCGCGCTGGCGTTCTATCTCCCCGGCGAAGACACGGGCGGACGTCCGTTCGAAGAACATGTCCCGAAGAAGAAGGAGGCGGCGCAATGGGCGCGATAGAGTCTACGTTGCGCCGTCCATCGGCGCTGACCTGGCGAGAGACCGCCTCGGCGTACGTCGCGCTCTCGAAGCCGCGCATCATCACGCTGCTGCTGATCACGACCGTGCCGGCGATGATCCTCGCAGACAAGGGGCTGCCGTCGTTCTGGCTGATGTTTGCGACGGTGGTCGGCGGGACGCTCGCCGCCGGCGGCGCGAACGCGTTCAACTGCTACGCCGACCGCGATATCGACGAGCTGATGCACCGGACGCAGGGCCGGCCGCTGCCGCTCGGCAAGATCGAGCCGGCGAACGCGCTCGTGTTCGGCGTCGTACTCGAGGGCGTGGCGTTCGCGCTGCTGGCGCTGTCGTCGAACCTGCTTGCGGCGACGCTCGCGCTGTCGGCAACGTGGTTCTACGTGTTCGTGTACACGCTGTGGTTGAAGCGGCGGACGCCGCAGAACATCGTCATCGGCGGCGCCGCCGGCGCGGTGCCGCCACTCGTCGGCTGGGCGGCGGTGACGGGCCACCTGGCGCCGTCGGCGTTCGTGCTGTTCGCCATCATCTTCCTGTGGACGCCGCCGCACTTCTGGGCGCTCTCGATCAAGTACCGCGACGACTACGCACGCGCCAACGTGCCGATGCTGCCCGTCGTGGCGACGCTGGCTTCGACGAAGAACCAGATCTTCGCCTACACGCTGGTGCTCGTGCCGGCCTCGCTGTTGCTGCTCGCCACGGGCACGGTGGGCTGGATCTACGGCGCCGCGGCGGTGCTGCTCGGCGCGATGTTCATCGCCGAGGCGTGGCGCCTGCGCTCGAGCGAGGGGCCGGCGGGCGCGATGGCGGTGTTCAAGGCCTCGATCTACTACCTGGCGTTGATCTTCGTGGCGGTGGCCGCCGACCAGTTGATTCTGAGGTAGCCGGGAGCCGGACTGGCACGTCGGCGGGCCGCTAGGCTACCTTGTGGGCGTCCGTCGCGGGTTGAGAGCCCGCGCCACGAGTTGAGGACAGGCGCGACACGCGGGCAGGGGGTACAGGATGGATTGGAAGGCGTTCTTTGAGAGTCCGTCGGAGATCGTCGGCGCGCCGCTGCTGGTGATTGGCGCCCTGGGACTGGCCGTGGCGGCTGTTACGCTGCTGTTCTCGCCGTCCATGCCCAGCACGGCGACGGCGCAAGGGCAGGCGGCGCCGTCGGCGCGACGCGGCATCGTCCAGCCGTCGCTCGAGACTTACGCCGGCATCATCGGCATCATCCTCGGTCTGACGGTGATCGAGCTGCTGATGTTCGCCTTCGGCATCAGCTATCCGATCTTCGTCGGCATCCTGTTCGGCATGACGGTGGTAAAGATTACCCTCGTCATCATGTTCCTCTTCCACCTGAAGTTTGATAGCCGCATGTTCACGACGGCGTTCCTCTCGACGTTCGCCATCGTCGCCGCGACGGCGGTGATCATCGTCTCGGCGATCGTCGGCAACATGGTCTGACGCTGCCGGCAGCTGTATCGAAACGACGAGCGGACCGCCTCAACGGCGGCCCGCTTTGTTGTTGCGAAGGCGGAGCGGGCTGTCATTACGGCGCGACGGTCGGCGCCGGGGCAGCCGTGCCGGGCGGCGCATCGATCGCGCGCACGAGGCTCTGCTCGACTTCGTCGAGCGCCACGATGCCCTCGAACTTGTCGGCGACGCGGCCAGCGCGGTCGACGACGAAGATCCACGGCTCGGTGCTGAGGCGCCAGTCGCGCATCGCCGGCACGGGCTCCTGCTGGTTGGCGGTCCGGAGCTGCAGCAATTCGTACGGCTCGACGTGGATGAACGTCGCCTGGTCCTTGTACTTGGCGTAGAGGGGGTCCATCACCGTGTCCATCACCGGGCCGCACGTGCGGCTCTGGCAGAAGGCGGGCGTCGCGAAGGCGATGACGAGCGGCCGGCCGGTCTTCAGCGCATCCTCGATCGTTACGTCGTGCATGTTCGGCCGCGGCGGCGACGAAGTGTCGATATCGTCGATGCCAGCCGCCGTAGCGAGCGTCGCCTGGCGGCTGGTGGGCGCCGGGTCGCCGATCGCCGGTTCGAGCGGCTTCGGCAGCACGTTGAAGCGGAACGGCAGCGGTGCGTCGGTCTTGCCGCCGCGCGTGACAATGATCTGCACGCCCCAGTTGCCCGGGGCGTCGAAGTTCGCGCGGGCGACGTACGCGCCGTCGCTGCCGGCGGCGGTCTTCGTCTTGTTCGCCGTTTCGTCGACGTACGACAGCTGCATCGGGATGAAGCGCGCGTCAGCTTCGCCGTGGGCGCGCGGCTGCTTGCCGTTGAGGTCGTAGAAGCGCAGATGCACCGAGGCGTCGAGGACGGCGTTCGAGTTGGCATCGGCCAGGCGGATCGTGATGCGGTTATCGCCGACGGCCAGCGCCTGGTTCATGATGGCCGGGACGACGTCCCCGCGGACGCCGGACGCCGCCACCGGGAACAGCGCATTGTCGCCGCTCGACGAGCCGCCGCATGACGCGACGAGCGCGCCCGCGAGCGCCATTGTCACCACGACGGCGATGATCCGGGTTGCGGCGTGCGTCATCGGTCGGGGTCGATGCTGCGGCCGGCGCCGCCGAAGAAGACGGCGAGCGCGAGCGAGAGAAGCACGGCGAAGTCCAGCGGCAGGCCGAAATAGCCGCTCGAGCCGTCGGCGTAGAGCGCCAGGTGCATCATGTCGACGCCGTAGGAGAGCGGGTTGGCGTGGCCGAGGACCTTGAGCCAGATCGGCAGGTCGGTCAGGGGGAAGAACGCGCCGGAGAAGAAGAGGAACGGGAACAGCACCAGGTTCATCACGAGATGGAACCCTTGCATCGAGTGGATCTTCGCCGCCAGCAGCTGGCCGATGCCGGCGAGGAACAGGTTGAGCGACAGGATCGCGATGACCGTCAGTGCGAGGCTCGGGAGCACGCCGTACTGCCAGTTGAAGTGGATCGCCGGGATCACCGCCGCCACGGCGAGCACGAGCAGCGCCTGCGCCGTGCCGATGACGACCGCGCTCAGCATCTTGCCGAGCAGGACGACGCGCGGCGAATGCGGCGAAGCCAGCAGCACCTTGAGAATGCCCGAGTCGCGGTCCTGGTAGTACGACGCGCCGGAGAACGTCGAGGAGAAGAGCGCCGTCATGGCGATCATCCCGGGCGTGAGGAACGTGACATAATCGTGGATGTTGCGCGGGTCGAGGCCGTCCGACACGCCGGCGCCGAGAATCGCCAGCAGCATCAGCGGCAGCGTGACGGACGAGTAGAGCTGCGAGCGCGATCGCGCGAACGACCGCAGATCGCGCGCGACAAGCGCCGCCACGGCATCGATCTGGCTCATGCGGGCGCCTCGGCGTCTTCAGGCTCAGCGTGCGGGGCGATGCCACGGCCGACGAGCTGGAAGTAGACGTCTTCAAGCGTCGATTCTTCGATACGGACGCCGGAGACACGGTCGCCGGCGGACTGAAACAGCTGCGCCAGGAAGGGACTCGCCTCGTCGACCGTTGCGTGCGTCACGCGGCCGGCTTCGCGCACGTGGCCGACGCCCGGCCACGACGCCATCGTCTCGACTTCGGGCCCCGGCTCGGCGCGCCACTCGATGCGCACGGCGTCGCGGCGCAGGCCGCGCTTGAGTTCGGCCGGCGTGCCCTCGGCGACGAGGCGGCCCGTGTCGAGGAGCGCCACGCGCTGGCAATAGCGCTCGGCCTCATGGACGTCGTTCGTGGCGAGCAGCAGCGTGCTGCCGGCGGCGTTCGCCTCGAGCAGGTGCTGCCAGAGCCGCTGCCGCGAGTCCGGATCGAGCGCCAGCGTCGGTTCGTCGAGGAGGATGAGCTCGGGCTTCGTGATGAGCGCGCGCGCCAGTTCGAGGCGGCGCTTCATGCCGCCGGAGAGCGTCGGCGTCATCGCGCGCGCCCGGTCGGCGAGGCCGACGCGGTCGAGCAACTCCGCCGCCCGGCGGGCCGTCACCGCGCGCGGCAGGCCGAACATGCGGCCCTGCAGGTGCAGCGTCTCGAGCACGGTCATGCTGGCGTCGAGCGACGGCTCCTGGAAGACGATGCCGACGCGCGCGCGCAGCCTCGGCGCCAGTGGCTGGCCAAGCAGGGTGATTTCGCCCGCAGCCGCACGCCGGCGGCCGATGAGCAGGCTGAGGAGCGTGCTCTTGCCGGAGCCGTTCGGCCCAAGGAGGCCGAAGATGGCGCCGGCGGGCACGTCTAGAGACAGCTGGTCCAGCGCCAGACGGTCGCCGTAGCTGTAACTCACATCGTGGAGGTGGACGGCCGATGCGGCGGGACTCTCGGGTCCGGCCGATGGCACGACGGGGGTCGGTGCTGCAGTCAAGTCATCCCGGCTGAATCGCCTCGATCAGCTTAGCAAGGCGGCGGGGCTCGAAGCGGGCCGGCCTTCGGCCACCTCCTCTCCACCGAGTGGAGAGGAGGCTCGACCGGGGGATCGTGCCGACTGCTCCGCTTGGTGTTGTGCGGTATTCAAGGGTCGGGCGGACGAGAACGCGGACGCGACTGATTAGACGTCGGCCATCCCAATTGATCGCGGCCGCCGCGCGGAGTTAGTGTACGATTAACACTAAGTAGAAAGGCGGGCGGATGCGCACCCTCCGCGTCGCGCTGGCGCAGATCGATACGACGGTCGGCGACCTGCCGGGCAACACGGCGAAGATCATCGAATGGATCGGCCGCGCGCGCGAGTTCGGGGCCGACATCGTGGCGCTGCCGGAGATGGCGATCACCGGGCTATCCGCCCGAGGACCTCGTGCTGCGGCGCTCGTTCGTCGAAGACAACCTGGCGGCGCTCGACGAGGTCGTGCGCGCGACGAAGGGCATCACGGCGATCGTGGGCTTCGTCGACGCCAACGACGACATCTACAACGCTGCGGCCGTCATCTCCGACGGCAAGCTGGTGCACCGCTACCACAAGCAGTTCCTGCCGAATTACGGCGTCTTCGACGAGGACCGCTACTTCCAGCGCGGCTACGAGTCGCCCGTCTTCGTCATCGCCGGCGTCGACGTCGGCGTCAACATCTGCGAGGACATCTGGTACACCGAGGGCCCGACGCGGGAGCAGGCGCACGCGGGGGCCGACGTCGTCATCAACGTCAACGCGTCGCCGTATCACCGCGCGAAGGGCACGTTCCGCGAAGGGATGATCTCGACGCGGGCGAACGACAACGGCGTCGTCGTCTGCTACGTGAACGCCGTCGGCGGCCAGGACGAGCTGGTCTTCGACGGCCACAGCGTGATCTTCGACGAGGCGGGTCATCTCGTCGCGCGGGCGGCGCAGTTCCGCGAGGAATTGCTGGTCTACGACATCGACGTCGAGGGCGTGATGCAGACGCGGCTGCACGACCCGAGGCACCGCAAGGAGCGGCTGGCGTCGCACCAGGCCGGCACGACGCCGAAGATCTCCGTCTCCGATCGAGCCGTTCATCGCCGAGAAGCCGGCGATCTCCGTCGACCGTCGCGCCGCTGCTCGATCCGGTCGCCGAGGTGTGGGCACGCGCTCGTGCTCGGATTGCACGACTACATCGCGCAAGACGGGGTTCGAGACGGTGCTCATCGGCCTCTCGGGCGGCGTCGACTCGTCGCTCGTCGCGGCGATCGCCGTCGACGCGCTCGGGGCGGAGCACGTCGTCGGCGTGTCGATGCCGTCGCGCTTCTCGTCGGAGGGCAGCAAGACCGACGCGCACGAGCTGGCGGAGCGGCTCGGCATCCGATGCATGACGATCCCGATCGAAGGCGCGTTCGCTGCGTCGCTCGAGATGCTGGCGCCGGCGTTCGCCGACACGCAGTTCGGCGTCGCCGAGGAGAACCTCCAGGCGCGGATCCGGGGCAACATCCTGATGTCGCTGTCCAACAAGTTCGGCTGGCTCGTGCTTACCACCGGCAACAAGAGCGAGATTGCGACCGGCTACTCGACGCTGTACGGCGACATGGCCGGCGGGTTCGCCATCCTCAAGGACGTGCCGAAGACGCTGGTGTGGGAGCTGGCGCGGTATCGCAACCGCGCCGCCGGCGCCGAGATCATCCCGCGCTCGGTGATCGACAAGCCGCCGAGCGCCGAGTTGCGGCCGGACCAACTCGACACCGACTCCCTGCCGCCGTACGACGTGCTCGACCCGATCCTGCAGGCGTACGTCGAGGACGACCGCAGCATCGCCGAGATCGTCGCCGCGGGGTACGACGAAGCGCTCGTGCAGCGCATCGTGCGGATGGTGGACCGGAACGAGTACAAGCGCCGGCAGGCGCCGCCCGGGCTGAAGATCACGCCTCGGGCGTTCGGGCGGGACCGGCGGCTGCCGATCGCGAACCGGTATCAACCGAGCTGAGGGCGGCAGGGCGGTGGGCTACCTCACCTCCGGCCTTCGGCCACTTCCTCTCCACGGAGTGGAGAGGAAGCTCGACCGGCCATCCTTCCAGGCCACGAACCGTGATTCTGAGGTGCGGGCGACCACGCATCAGATCACTTCGTGCGATCCGCCAGCGTCTGCGAGATGGTGGCGAGTACGCGCGTGAGGTCCCGCTCGGTATCGTCGTTAGTGAACCGGACGACCGCGACGTGGCGCGATTCGAGGAACTCTTCTCGTGAGCGGTCAGCTTCCGCTGTTGCGCGTGCACCGGCCGTCGATCGCCGGAGCGCATCAGGAACGGGAACTGGCGGCCCGCCGTCGATCTCGATCGCCACACCCGCGCGGACACAGTAGAAGTCGACGATGAACTGCCCGATCGGATGTTGTCGGCGGAACTGAATCCAGCGAGGCGCGCGTCTCGCAGCGCGTCCCACAGGGTGGTCTCCGCGGGCGTGGAACGCCGTCGCAACTGCCGCGCGATCGGCACCTGCTCGCGCCACTTCGCGTGCGACGTCCGCCGCCGCCCCTGCATGATGCGATGATACCGCGATGAACCGCGCCACCGTTCAGTACACTGATCCCGAACCAAGCACCACCAACGGGAGCACACTCCTTGACCATCCGAGGCCTGATCTTCGATTACGGCGGGGTCCTCTGGGACATGCGATGGGACTCCGCGCGGGAGTTGGAGCGCGAACACGGGCTCGCCGAGAAGGCGATTACCGAGACGCTGTACGGCCATGAGGCGTGGCGCTCGATCCAGGTCGGCGCCGGCGACCGCGAGGCGTGGCGCGAGGCGGCGCACCGCGACCTCGAGCGGAGGGCGGGGCGCGAGCTGCCGCCGCTGCACGAGCACTGGCGCGAGCGGCAGCACCTCATCGGGCCGAACATCGACGTCATACGCCGCCTGCGGCCGCCGTACCTGACGGCGGTGCTGAGTAACGCCGACAACACGCTCGTCGACCGCATGAAGCACGAGCATGGCATCTTCGACCTGTTCGACGACGTGCTGTGCTCGGCCGACGTCCGGCTGGCGAAGCCGGACCGGCGCGTGTACGAGCTGGCGGCGAGGCGGCTGGGGCTCGAGCCGGGGGAGTGCCTGTTCGTCGACGATTTGGAGTCGAACGTCGAAGCGGCGCGGGACGCCGGGATGCACGGCGTGCAGTTCCTCGTGTACGAGGGCCACAGCCTCGAAGCGCAGCTGGCCGAGTTCGGCGTGCGGCCGCCGGCTTGAGCTTCCTTCAACGCCGGGCTTTTTCCTTGGCTTCGGGTCGACCATAATCGCGCCAAAGCATTACCTCACCCCCCGGCCCCCTCTCCACGGAGTGGAGAGGGGGAGTTTGTGAGCGGTGAGGGAGGCGGCGAGAGCCGCGGAGGTGGGATGGACTGGCAGGAACTGTACCGGCAGAAGCTCACGACGCCCGCCGAGGCGGTGAAGGTTGTCAAGTCCGGCGATACCGTGATGGTGCCGATCTTTCCGCCGGCGACGCTCTCGCCCGCGCTGGCGGCCCGGCGCGGCGAACTGCGCGACGTGACGGTGCGCCTCCTCGCGCCGACGGGCGACCCCGGCTGGCTGCGCCTGCCGGACGAGACGTCGTTCAAGGTGGAGTTCGAGTTGTACATCGGTGACTACGCGCGCTACGTGACGGACGAGCGGCGCGGCACGTACCTGCCGAACCTCTTCGCGTTCGGCATGAAGGCGTACGACGCCGGCCGGGCCGACGTGCGCGTGCCGGACGTGATGTTCTGCACCGTCTCGCGGCCGAACCGCGCGGGCTACGTGCATATGGGCCTGCACCAGTGGAACCAGCACGCGTACGCGAAGCGGTGCCCTGTGATCATCGCAGAGGTGAACGATCGGCTGCCCTCCGTTTACGGCGACGTCTGGCTGCACGTCTCCGAGATCGACATGTTCGTCGAGCACACGCCGCCGACGTTCGGCAAGGAGGACTTCGACAAGGCGCTCACCGCCGTCACTGACCCGGCGCGCAGGGCCGCGTGGGAGCAACTCGGCGCCGAGTTGCCGAGCCTCCAGCCGCTCGGCGGGCTTTCGGCCCTGATCCCGGTGATCGCGGCTGACGACGTGCGGCGGCTGCTGGGGCTCGCGGAGCCGCCGCCGGAAGCGGAGCCGATCGGCCGCTACCTGCGCGAGTTCATCCAGGACGGCGACACGATCCAGATCGGCGTTGGCGAGCCGGCGCGCGGGATGGTGCGCGTTGGGGCGTTCGAGGGGCGCAAGCACCTCGGCATCCACACTGAGCTGGGCTGGCCGGGGCTGGCTCAGATGTGGCGCGATGGCATCGTCGATGGCAGCCGGAAGGAGATCCACGCCGGCAAGTCCATCGCCATCGCCTGGACCGGCTGCGACCCCACCGACTACGAGATCATCGACGGCAACCCGCACTTCGAGCTGTACGACCCCGACTACGTGCTGCACCCGCGCACGTTGATGCAGTTCGACCGCTTCATCGCCATCAACAACGCGATCACCGTCGACCTGCTGGGCCAGATCAACTCCGAGACGGTGTTCGGCGGGCGGATCATCAACGGCACGGGCGGGCAGCCGGACATGCACTTCGGCGGCATCCTGTCGCCGCACGGGCGGGCCATCACGCTGCTGCCGTCGACCGCGATGGGTGGCGCGGTGTCGCGCGTCGTGGCGCAGATGGAGGCGGGGTCGTACGTGACGATCCCGCGCTTCTACGCCGATACGGTGATCACCGAGTACGGCGTCGCGCGGCTGTGGGGCAAGAACCACCGCCAGCGCGCCGAGGAGATGATCAACGTCGCGCACCCGGATCATCGCGACGAGCTGCGCACGCAGGCGCGCGCGCTGTGGTGGCCGTGAGTGGAGCTGTCAGCGATCAGCTATCAGCGATCAGCTGTTAGCGAAACGGTGATTGGCACGCGCTCACTCCTTCGGCGCAGCGACGACGGCGAGGGTGCAGCGGGAGACGCAGACGAGGCGGTCCTGTTCGTCGCGGATGAGGATCGACCAGACCTGGCTGGTGCGGCCGACGTGCAGGGGTTCGGCGGTGGCGCGGAGGGTGCCATCGCGCTTGCCGCGAATGTGGTTGGCGTTGATCTCCTGGCCGAGCGCGACCATGCCCCGCGGGCAGTGCAGGTTCGCGCCGGTCGAGGCCGCGCTCTCGGCCAGCACGACCGATGCGCCTCCGTGCAGCAAGCCCATCGGCTGGTGGACGCGGCTGTCGACCTCCATCGTCATGACGACGCGCTCCCGCGACACCTCCTCGAACCGCATCGGCATCGCCTGGCCGATGACGGCGTCGAGCCGCTCGTTCCAGCCGTCGAGGGTCGTCGGGCGGTCTTCTCCGTTCACGGGTCCTCCTGAGTTTGTAGTTGGCAGTGATTAGTTCGTGGTAGGGTCGATCCAGCGTAGATGGCGGCGTGTCGATACGCCACGCGTGGCACGGGACACGACTTGCGGTCCGGATCCGCCTTCGCCGGACGAACAGCCGGGGCGGCTGTCCTGCACGTCGAGCCATAGCCGCTTCGTTCTCGGCTGTGTTAGGATCGTGTCCCGTACCGGCGAAACGGAGGACGCATGACCACCGACGTTCAGGCATCCAGCTTCCGGCGCACGTTCCCGCGCAAAGTGCGTCTCGATAACGGCCAGACGCTCGAGCTGCGCCTCATGGGGGCGAGCCAGCGCGACGAGCTGATCGCCTTCGGGCGGGAGCTGCCGCGCCGCGACGTCATGTTCCTCCGCATGGACATCACGGACCCGCGCAACATCGACGAATGGATCCGGAACATCGAAGCTGGTCGTACGGTGACCGTGATCGCCTACGACGGCGAGAAGCTCGCCGGCTGGGCCAGCCTGCACCATAACGAGGTGCTCTGGACGCGCCACGTCGGCGAGATCCGGACGATCCTCGGCGAGGGATACCGCGGCATCCGCCTCGGCGCGCGCATGGCCGAGGAGATGTTCTCGATCGCGAAGGAGTTAGGCCTGAAGAAGATCACAGCGCACATGACGACGGACCAGAAGGGCGCGCGGGCGACGTTCGAGCGCATCGGCTTCCGGCCGGAGGCGCTGCTCGCCGACCACGTGATGGACAACGAAGGCCGCACGCACGACATGCTGATCATGTCGTACGACATCGACGGCTTCAACGACTAGCCCGGCGGCCGCGGCCGCTTCGGACGGAAGGCGGACATGGCGGCCCTGCCGCCGTCGGCGTCGTCGGCCCGCCACTACACGCGACCGGCCCGGGGCTGCCCTCGCGTTCGTCGTTGCAGCGGCTGTTGTTGGGGTCGCGGGAAGGGTCAGGCATGATCGAGTACAACGTGCGGCGCGTCGACGCCAGCGGACCGGGCGACATCGAGCGGGTGTGCAACGAACTGGCGAGCAAGGGCTGGCGACTCGTCAGCACTGCGGCCACTGCGCTGGACGCGCCGGTGCTCCTGTTCTTCGAGCGGGAGACGGGTGACCAACGGGCGGTGCAGGATACGTGGCGAGCGCAACATGGAGGTCAGGATGCCGGCTAAAGGCAGTGACAGGGTCGGGCTCCCCACGTCGTACGCAGCGCTCCGCACACGACTCCTGGCGAAGCGGAAGCTCGAAGAGGCGCGGCTGGCGCAGGCGCGAGACGCCATCAGGCGGATCGACCGGGAACTGGCGGCGCTGGACCGCGACCGGATGCGGGTCGACCGTCAGAAGTCGAACGCGGTGCTGATGGCCGAAGACGGCGCCCGTGCCGCCAAGCGATTTGCCACGATAGCGACCCGATGAAGCGGTGGGCGGTGGCGGTGAATCGGACTTACAGCGCCGGCAGTTCGAAACCGTACGTCGACGGGTGTTGCATCATCTCGACGAGGTAGGCGACCAAGAGACAGAGGCCCTTGTTCTCGATGCCGAATTTCCGGCGCTCGTCGATCGTGTCCTCGATGGTCAGCCAGGCGTCGGTGACCTTACCGAGCGTCGATTGATCGAACAGGTTCACGGCGAGGTCTTTGCCAAGCCGATCTGCGAGAAACACGAAGATGTTTCCGTCCTCGATGTGCCCTTTCACCTCGGGCACCGAGATGTCGTCGTACCTGCGCCTGTCGATACACCAAGTCAAGGAGAGCGCGAGAGAGGCGAGTGTGCTGAACCGAGCTGTCGTCGAGTACGCTGCCGCCGGTTTGGGAAGTCTGGAGCTGTCCCATGCCCAACCTGATTCACGCACGATGAAACCGCCCTCGCACGCGTCCACGACGCGCTCCACCCGAGCTGCCTCATCCCCACCCCGACTCTGAGCATCGTCGTCCGGCCCCCGTGCGGCGTCTACCGCGCTCACTCATATCATCGGCGGTCGGCTGTGAATCCGGATTACACTTCCCTATACACGGTCCGAATGGGAGCACGGCTATGGGCGCCATTACGCCGATGAGGGAGCTCCGATGACCGCGAGCGCGAGCGGGCGGATCGGCATTCTGTGGCGCGGCGACCGCGAGGCGCGGGCATCGGCGACGGCCGCCAACAACCGGCTGCGTCCCGTGTTCGAGGCGCTGGCGGCGATCGATATTGCCGCCGAGCCGGTGGTGTTCGACGACGAGCTCGTCGACGATGTGCGGCGGCAACTGCTGAGTCTCGATGGCGTGCTGGTGTGGGTCGATCCTGTCATGGGGGAGCGTGACCGCACGGTGCTGGACGGACTGCTGCGCGAAGTTGCGGACCGCGGCGTCTGGGTGAGCGCCCACCCCGATGTGATCCTGAAGATCGGGACGAAGGACGTCCTCGTGCTCGCCCGCGAGCTGTCGTGCGGGTCGGATACGATCGTGTACCGGACGATGGCACAGTTCGAGTCCGAGTTCCCGCCGACGGCTGCGCGCGGGTGGCCCGCGCGTGCTGAAGCAGCACCGCGGCAACGCCGGCATCGGCGTCTGGAAGGTGCAACTGGCGTCCGGAGCGGCGGCGGGCGGCGACGTCGTCGAGGTGCAGGATGCGCACCCGCGCGGCATCGACGTCGAGACCATGCCGCTGGCCGAATTCGTGCGACGATGCGAGAGATACTTCGCCGACGGCGGCTGCCTGGTCGACCAGCCGTTCCAGCCGCGCATCGCGGACGGGTTGGTGCGCTGCTACCTCGCGCGGAAGGACGTGATCGGCTTCTCGACGCAGGCGCCCGATCCCGCGCACGCCGGCAGCGACCGCATCTTCGGATTGCCGGCGAAGAAGACGATGTACGCGGCCGACGAGCCGCGCTTCGCGCGCCTGAAGGCGAGCATGGAGTCGGAATGGCTGCCGGCGATCCAGCGACTGGCGAACGTCGATGATGGGGAGCTGCCGATGCTGTGGGACGCCGACTTCCTTTACGGGCCGCGTGACGCGCGCGGCGACGACACGTACGTGCTGTGCGAGATCAATGTGAGTTCGGTGTTTCCGTTCCCGGAGCAAGTGCCGAAGCGGCTCGCAAGGGCGGTCAGCGAGCGGCTGGCTCGGTAGCCGCCCCGCTACTGCGTGACCGATCCCCGCACGCACCAGATGCTGCTGATGGTCGAGTTTAGCTGGGAGTCCGCGAGCGGTTCGATCCCGACACTGATGTGTCCGATCGTCGCGACCCACGACGAGCCGGGGTTCGACGAATCGGGCGTCGACGACCAGTAGGCGATATGCGTGCCGCTCGCGCCCGTGTTCAGGAACGGGTTGCCGGGTGACAGCGACACCGACGGGCTTAGCACTGACGGATCGGCGAGGCTCATCAACTCGGCGATCGTCGGCAGGCGCCATCCCGTCACTCCGGCCACCTTCGAATCGAGGCAGGCGCGGTAGGCGTCGCTCCAGACGCCGGTGCCGGACACTGAGGCGTCGCGCGCCCAGACGAGGCCTGTCTGGTGGTCGAGCACAGCGTCCGGCGGGAAGGAGCAGATCGGCGTGCAGTGCGCCGTCGGGATCACACAGGCAAAACGGCTCGAGCCGCAGCCGTCGCCGCCGCCGTTATTGGCGGGGAGCCACTGGCTCCACGAACCGGGGATGTTGTCGAGCGTCTGCATCGTCGGCCCGGGCGGGCCCGGCGGGTCGATCGAGCCGCCCAGCACACCACGCGCCGACATCGCGATGAGTGCCAGCGCGATCACGGCCGTCGCTATCCACCCGAACCTCGAGATCGCCGTCCTCATCATGCGCCTCCCATTGACTCGTGGCAGGCATCGTACAGGGGTTGACGGGGCGCATTCCACAGGATCGGGCCGTTCGTTGGGAAGGTTCCATGTACCCGCCCGCGTGCGCGGCGCCACGGCGCTCGCACGGTGAGGCGACGGCCGCGGATTGGACAGGTGCGCTATTCTCGCGCCCAGCTCGCCTCAACCGGCGGGAGTTCGCGCAGGGTCTGGAGGACGGTGCAGCGGTCCTCGGTGCTGCGGCGGAGGTGGTCGATCTGGCCTTCGGTGCCGCTGGCTGGTACGAGCGTGAGCAGCAGGCGGCGTAGCTCAGAGTTGAGGCCGGCAATGACGCTCACGTCGGCCGGGCGTATGTTGGCGCGCGGTGGCAAAGAGGTCATGATGGATGGCGGACTTCGCGGGCGGAACCGACTGGCACGTAACTTCGTTGAGGGGCGACATGGGTGGAGACGACACAGTCCTGCAATTCACCAAGCGCGAACTGCAGGTATTTGCCCTCTGGGCAGATGCGAATCGCGACGACGACGTTACCGAGAGATGGCTGGGCGATCCTCGGGGACTTGATGCGTACAAGCGCGCCTTCGAGAAGTTGGATAAGGCTGCGTGGGCTGCTGGTGCGACGACGGATGCTCCGCAAGAGGAGTCGGGACCAGGGGTCGTGGTCGAGAGCGTGGTTGAGTACCGCGTGCGCCGCATCGACGGCGCCGAACCGGACGGCCTGGAGAGGGTGTGCAACGAACTCGCGAGGGCCGGTTGGCGGCTTGTCACCGCATCCACCGCGTCTACCAGCGTGATGGACGTCTACACGTACCTGTTCTTCTCGCGCGAGGTGGCCGACGACGCGATCGACCGCGCCGCGAAGCAGTTCGCTGTGATGGCCACGCATTAGGAATCAACCTTGCGGGCCACGCACCTAGTCCAAGGAATCGTTGGACGCCATGATCGCCCAGCTCGCCTCAACCGGCGGCGGTTGGCGCAGGGTTTGGAGGACGGTGCAGTAGGCCTCGGTGCCACGACGGAGGCGTTCGACCTGGTCGTCGGTGGCGTCCGGGGCGTCGATGGCGAAGTGCGTGCGGATGGCGGCGAAGCCGACGGGCGCCTTGCGGGCGACGGCGAGCGTGCCGCGCAGGTCGAGGTCGCCCTCGACGGTGACGTCGACGGCCGCGCAGCGGGATGCCCATCGATTCGGCGACCATCTGGCAGGTGATCTGGGCGCATGCGGCGAGCGCGCCGAGCAGCAGGTCGCCGCTGCAGGCCGCCGTGCCGGCGCCGCCGACGCCGGCGTGGGCCTGCGCCTCGTAGATCGCGCGGCCGATGTCGATCGAGCAGGCGGTCGACTGGTCGCCGTGGCGCGCCTCGGCCTTGAGGGTGATGCGCGCGGCGTCGGGGTCGAGTTTGTAACGTTCTTTGATCGGGGCCTGGCGAGATTTCAAGTCCATGATCAACACTCCGAGACTGAGCCGACTGGCCGTGACATCAGTAACCGCACGAGTAGTTGCTGAAATGACCAGACTCCTGGAGGAAGCCCGCGCTCCAGAAGACCGAAAGGATCGCACGCGTTCCCGCGTCGGCGGATTGGTCGTGCGGCGTCGGGTTGTAGGACCACGCGATGCCAGCGATCAGAGAGTAAAGGAGAACCGCAACGACGACTGAGCCGATGAGTGCGCGGCCGGCGAGGCGGCGCGCGAGCGAACTCAGGATGTCGGCAACTAGCCAGACGAACGCCAGCATAAACGCGATCGCAAGACCCGCGAACACGAACGACTCACTGCCCGTCGGAACGGTACAGGTGTAGCGTTCCCGAATCAGGAGGAACGCGGTGGTCCCGACTGCGATCGCGCCTGCGGCGTGAAGCTGCGCAGCGAGCGCGGAGCGAACTCCCGGCACGTTCATCGACCCCCGTGGGTCAGCGTGGTCACGACCTACGAACTGACCGGCGTCGTCTCCGCCGGCGGCTGCTCGGGCGCTGCCTCGGGCTGCGGCTCGGGCGGCGGAGCCGAGGCGCCGTTCGAGCCGGCGTGGCCGCGGTGCGGCGTCGCTATGTCCGGCAGGTCCGATACGGCGACGCCGGCGGCCTCCCGCAGGGCGCGGAACTCCGCAGCGGCGTACGCGGCGATCTTGTCGACGTCGTCGACGATCTGCGGGTCGCACATGATGCCGAGGTACAGACCCTTGTCGAAGCTCGTGATGCCGACACCGATACCGAAGTCCGCCGCGAGCGGCACCATCGGGTAGTGCTCCAGCAGCCGGTGGCCGACGGAGTACAGCGGGATCATCGGGCCGGGCACGTTCGTGCAAATGAGGTTGAGCGCGCCCTGCGGGATGCCGCCGAGCGCGATGAGCGCATGCATGGCGGCGGGCAGGTTCTCGGCGAGGCTCAGCAGTTCCTCGAACGCGTTGGCCTGGTTCTGCGACTTCAGCCGCTCCATCTCGGCGCGGATGGCCGTCAGGCGGGCGACCGGATCGGCGATGCCGGTCGGGATCTCGGGCACCATCATCGACACGCGGTTGCCGAGCGCGCCTTTCTCGTTTTCGCGGCGCACGTTGACGGGGATCTGAAGCCGCAGCGCGCCGCCGTCGGTCTTCACGCCGTGGTCCTGCAAGTAGCGGCCGAGTGCGCCGCCGAGGATCGTCAGCATCACGTCGTTGACGGTGCCGCCGAGGGCGCCACGGACCTTGCGCACCTCCTGGAACGACACGTCGGTCCAGGCGACGCGGCGCTTGCCGCCGATCGGTTTGTTCCACGGCGCCTTCGTGAGCGGCTTGAGCGCGGCGGGGATCACGATTTCGAGCGCACGCGCGAACTTCATGATGCGCTGCACCTGCTCGCGCGGCTCCAGCATGTGCTGCTGGAACTCGGTGAAGGCGCGGAATTGCTGCTGCGCCTGGTCGAGCGTCGCATCGGTCCACGACTCGAGCGGGGACGGCGGCGCCTTCGGGCGCCACTGCTGCGCGGGCGGCGGCGTCGGCTCCGGGTCGGGCACCAGGTCGAGCACGGCGAGCAGCAGCTCGATGCCGGACACGCCGTCGACGAGGCAGTGGTGAACGCGGCTCAGGTACGCCGTCTTATCGCCTTCGAGGCCGTGGATGACAGTGATGTCCCAGAGCGGGCGGTCGCGGGGCAGCATGCCCTCGAACAGTTCGCCGCTGAGTTCGATGAGTTGCTCGCGAGTGCCGGGCTTCGGCAGCGTCACCAGCCGCAGGTGCCGGTCGAGGGAGAACTCCGGGTCGTCCTCCCAGGTCGGGTGGCCGGCGAAGAAGGGCGGGATGACCGCCCGCTGGCGGTAGCGCGGGATGAGGTGCATGCGGGCGTCCATGCTCGCATACATCTGCTCGAACGGGATCGTGCCCTCGTAGATGCCGACCGAACCGATGTGGAGGGGGGCTTCGGGCTTCTCGAAGTACAGGAACCAGGCGTCCTCGGCGCTCATGCGCCGGCTCAGCTTCGATGCAGACATAGAGCGTGGCCTCCTGCGGCGCCGTCCACTCGCAGTGGACGGGCGTGCTTGTGGACGATTATACTCGCCGAAATCGTCCGTTTCATTAAGGTGAGACGACGATTTCCGGCAGATGCCTGCGCCGGCCGCCCTGGCGAGTGATACGGAAGGGGTTCCGATCGATTATGTACTATGAGCGCAGGTTGTCGACCCCCTGTACGGGCAGTTCGCGGGCGGGGACCGGAACGAGAGGCGGCGCGTGAACAACGGACACTCGCCCAACGCAGAAGCGGACCTCGCCGGCTACGAGCCGACGAGCAGCCCCATCTGGCTGGAGGCGCTTTTCCCCCTCGACTGGCTGGCGCTCCACGCGTCGCCCGTCTACTACGGCTTCGGTGTGCCGCACGGCCACGCCGAACCGGTGGTCCTCGTCCCGGGCTTCCTCGGCGACGACCGCTACCTGACCGAGATGCACCTCTGGCTGCGCCGCATCGGCTACCGGCCGTACTTCAGCGGCATCGGACGCAACGTCGACTGCCCGGAGCTGCTGACTCAGCGCCTGGTCATGACGATCAAGCAGGCCCACCTCGAGACCAACCGCCCGGTGAACATCATCGGCCACAGCCTCGGGGGCATGCTGGCGCGCGCGGCGGCGTACCGGGAGTCGGAGAAGGTTCGCCAGGTCATCACGATGGGGTCGCCGTTCCGGAGCGTGCGCGCGCACCCGCTGGTGCTGAGCGCGGCGAACTTCGTCCGGTCGAACATCGTGCGCGAGCGGCGGCAACGGCGCGAGGTGAAGAACGGCTGCTTCACGCCGGAGTGCAGCTGCGGGTTCGTGACGACGCTCCTCGAGCGGCGGGAGCCGACGTTTCAGCACAACGCCATCTACTCGCGCGTCGACGGCGTCGTCGACTGGCGGATCTGCGTCGATGAAGACGATGCGATGAACCGCGAGGTGACGGCGACGCACATCGGGATGGCGTTCAACCCGGACGTCTACCGGACGATCGCGAACCTGCTCGCCGGCGTGGCCTGACCCAACAGACAGCAAGACGGCGGCCGCCGCTTTCGCGACATGCCGCCGTCCGCGGGCGCCTGTTACCTGCAGTCTACTCGCTGGCCGGGGTCTCCGCAGGTGCGGCGGCGCCGTTGGCCTTCGGCTCCGTGGCGACGCCGGCCCGGCTCGCCACGCGGCCAACGCCAGTGCGGACGCGCTCGGCGGTGACCGTCGCAGCCTCGCGGGCCGCCTCGACGGCGGCTTCGCCGGCGCTGCGCTGCGCCTTGACGACCTTCTCGATGACGTCGCGGGCTTCGGTGCGGGACTCGGACAGCTCGTCGAAGAGGCTGCGGGCCAGCTCGAGCGTGCGGCCCTGGGCCTTGGTGGTCGACTCCATGACGGCGCGGTAGAAGCCGCCGATGTCGGTTGGGTCCTCGGCGAACTTGCGGCCGAGTTCGATAGCCTCGCGCTGGCCGTTTTGCGCCTCGGTCAGCATCTTGTTCGAGACGCGAAGTCCGCGCTCGTTGCCGGCCTTGAGGGCCTCGATGATGGTGTCATAGCTCTCCGTGAGGGCCTCGAAGTACTTGTCTGCGGCGGTGGACCGGGTCATTCCTGCGCTTCCTCCTGCTTGAAATTAGGTGGTTGCGGGCTTGCGTCGGCCCGCCGATAGATGTAATCTACACCTAGCCGCCAAGTGCTGTCAAGTGCAATACTAGGAAAGATTTCGGGAAGGCCGGCGGGAGCGTCACGAGCCGGCCGGCGAAGGGGAGCGAGATGGTCAAGAGCACAAAGGCCGAGCAGCAGCCGGAGGAGAAGCCGTTTCGCATGCACGGCGATCTCCTGACGACGACGCTGCTGGCGATGCTCCGTAACTGGAACGCGTACGGCTACCAGCTCGCACAGCAACTCGCCGAGGCGGGGCTGCCGGCGTTCGATTCGGGCACGGTGTACCGGACGCTGCGGCAGCTGGAGCGCACGGGGCTCGTGTCGTCGTTCTGGGACACGTCGGAGTCTGGCCCGGCGCGACGGATATACTCACTGACGAAGGCTGGCGATCTCTTCCTCTCGAGCTGGATGGACGTGCTGGGCCGGTATCAGGCGGTCCTCCAGAAGACGATCGACGGTCTAGCGCCCCAGGCACGGGACAACGACGACGCACCACCACCGAAGCGCGCGGCGCGCGGGTAACCCCTCGGCGCGGCAGGCAGGGAACGCTACTAAGGAGCGCGACATGGCAGAGAAGACGACGGAGAATCCTCTCGATACGTGGCGTCAGTTCATCACCGACTCCGAACGACAATGGAACGGCTTCTTCAAGGAAGTCCTCGGCACCGACACGTTCTCGGGCGCGATGAACACGTGGGTCGAGGCATCGCTCACGGTGCAGCGGATGGTCGCCGACAACCTCGAGCGCTACTACACGGCGTTCAACATCCCGAGCCACGCCGACCTGGTGGCGCTGGCGGAGCGGATGAAGACCGTCGAGGAAACGCTCGCGCGGATCGAGGCGGCAGTGCTTAACGGCGCGCCGAAGACGGCGTCGCGGCGGGCGAAGCCGCAGCCGGCGGCGAAGCCCGCGCGCACCAAGCGGCCGCCCGTGGCAGCTGCGGCCGGCAAGAGCCAGAACGGCGTCAGCGGCCTGTAGGGCTATCGAATCCACCGATGGCCGACGCACGTGCGACCGGCCGGTGGCACGTACCGTCGCATGTCGACGGCCTCATCGTCAGGCGAATCCGCCTGCGCTTCGCCTAACTGTGTTTCGCATCTAATGAAATCCTCAGCGGCGGATGGCATACTGGCGCAATCCAGCACCGGGCATGTCTTGTACGCCGACACCCCGCCGGCCGACGAGAGGCACACCATGACTGCCGAGACCACCAGCGAGGCCGCCGGCATCGCCGAGATCGTCCAAAAAGAGGTCGAGCGCACGATCACGCGGTCGCTGCGCGGCATCGACGTGCTGCTGAACCGCGACGAGCCGGAAGTCGGCATGACGCCGAAAGACGTCATCTACGAGCGCGGCACGCTCAAGCTCTACCATTACCGCCCGCTCTCCGACGAGGTGTACCGGGTGCCGGTGGTGCTGGTGATGTCGCTGATCAGCAAGCCGTACATCCTGGACCTGACGCCGGGGGTGAGCTTCGTCGAGTTCATGCTGAAGCAGGGATTCGACATGTTCATGATCGATTGGGGCGTGCCGCGGCCGGAGGACACGCGGCTCCGGCTCGAGGATTACTCACTCGACTTCATTCCGGCGTGCGTCGAGAAAGTGCAGGCGGAGACGGGCGAGACCGACGTGTCGCTCATCGGCTACTGCATGGGCGGGCTGCTCGCGATGCTGTACGGCGGGCTCGTCCCGGGCGCGCCGATCGCCAATCTCGCGTGCATCGCCACGCCGGTCAATTACGAGGGCATGGGGCTGTTCCGGCAGTGGAGCGACCGCCGCTGGTTCGACGTCGACCGCGTGGTCGACTCGATCGGCAACATCCCGCCGGAGCTGATGTACCGCTCGTTCGAGCTGCTGCGCCCCGCCGACCGGCTCGTGGCGTACGTGCGGCTGTGGGATAACCTTTGGAACGACCAGTACGTCAAGCACTACCGGCTGTTTAACAAGTGGACGAGCGAGCAGATCCCGTTCCCCGGCGAATGCTTCCGGCAGACGACCAAGGAACTGATGTGGGAAAACAAGCTGATGAAGGGCACGCTGGAGGTCGGCGGGCGGCGCGTCGACCCGAAGCAGATCACGTGCCCGGTGCTCAACGCGATGGCGCAGCACGACCACATCGCCCCGTACGAGTCGACGCGGCAGTTGACGGAACTCGTCGGCAGCGATGACAAGGAGGACGTGGTGATGAAGGGGGGGCACGTGAGCCTGGTGGCCGGCATGAACGCCGTGATGCGCCTCTGGCCGAAGGTCAACGAGTGGCTGTCGGTGCGGTCGGTATGAGCACGAGTGCGCTGACACTGCCACGCAGCGTGAAGCTCACCGGTGGCGGCGAAGTCACACTTCGCCTTCTCGGCCGGCTCGACCGCGACGCCTTCCTGGCCTTCACGCGGTCGCTCCCGACGCACGACCTGCTGTTCCTCCGCACCGATATCACGAACGAGGACGTGATCGAGGGCTGGCTCGACAACGTCGACCTGGAGCGCATCATCACGATCATCGCGCTTCGCGACGAGCGCATCCTCGGCTACGGCAGCCTGCACCTGAGCACGGCGCCGTGGTCGCAGCACGTCGGCGAGCTACGCGTGCTGATCGACGGCAGCATGCGGGGCCAGGGGCTCGGGCGCGCGCTGACGGAGGCCGTCTTCGCGCAGGCGCTCGACCGCGGCATCGAGAAGATGGTGGCGCAGATGACGGTCGACCAGAAGGGCGCCATCGCCACGTTCGAGCAACTCGGGTTCAAGCCCGAAGCGCTGCTGCTCGACCACGTCAAAGACCGCGAAGGGAAGAAGCACGACCTGCTCGTCTACTCGCACGACGTGCACGGCTTCCAATCGCAGCTCGACGCGTACGGCGTGAGCGAGGCTGCAGGAGCCAACTAGCACCAACCAGTCATCGGCCCAAGCCGTCCGGCATCTTGTCCCTCGGCGGCATCTGTGCTCATCTATCTCAATCCGCGGATTCGAGACGACAGGAGCTGATTGAGATGGAGATCAAGGGCAAGGTGGCGATCGTCACCGGCGCCGGGTCCGGTATCGGGCGGGCGACCGCCGTGCGGCTGGCGAGCGAGGGCGCGAAGGTCGTCGTCGCCGACATCAACGACGCCGGCTCGGCCGAGACGGTCGCCACGGTCAAGGCGGCCGGAGGCACGGCCGCGGCCCTCCACTGCGACGTCACCGACTCCGCCGACATCGACGGTATGTTCGCGTTCGCCGAGCGCACGTACGGCGGCTTCGACATCCTGCACAACAACGCCGGCGTGACGACGGGCCAGCCTCGCTTCCCCGAATGCGGCGAAGAGGTGTGGCTCAAGGTCATCCGCCTCGACCTCATCGCCGTCATCGAATCCGTGCGCAAGGCGATCCCTTTGCTGAAGAAGCGCGGCGGCGGCGTCATCATCAACACGGCATCGGTGGCGGGGCTCTTCGGCTTCGCGGCGGACCCGGTGTACTCGGCCGCAAAGCATGGCGTCGTCGGGCTGACGCGAGCGCTGGCCGGGCTGAAGGACGAGGCGAACATCCGCATCAACTGCGTCTGCCCGGGCGTCGTCGATACGCCGCTGGTGACGCACGGAGTCGAGGACATGACGCCGGAGGCGAAGGCGCAGTGGCAGCAAGTGATCAGCGCGATGCCGATGATCCCGCCGGAGGACGTCGCGCTGGGCGTGGTCGAACTCATCGTCGACGACGACGCGACCGGCTACGCGATGGGCATCATCTACAACCAGCCGCACCGCATCGTGCCGCCGGCGGTGAACCTGCCGATCTCGAGCGGCGACGTGTCGAAGCTGCCGCGGTAGGCGGGTAGTTGGTAGTTGGTAGTTGGTGGTGAGAAGAAGAGAAGGCCGAGCTGCGCTCGGCCTTCTCACTGTGAGCTGTCTGCGGCGAACCGTGAGCTAATCCCTCGGCAACCCCAGACCGCGCTGGGCCATGATGTTTCGCTGGATCTCGCTCGTGCCGCCAGCGATCGTCGATGACACAGCCGCCATGTAGCCGACGCCGTAGCGTCCGGCCGGCGAGTATGTCGGGTGGCCGCCGACCACCATGCCGTAGAGGCCGCTCATCTTGAGGCCGAGCGCCGCGATGCGCTGCCCCATCTCCGACGTGAAGAGCTTGCACATCGACGCCTCGTGGTTCGGGATGAGGCCGGCCTGCTGCATGCTCACCACACGATACGACATCATCCTCGCGACGAGGGACTCGATCCAGCGGTCGGCGAGGGCGGTCTTCGTCGCGTGCCTGTGCGCGCCGACGTTCAATTCCGGGCGCTCCTTGGCGAACTTGATGATCGATTCGAGGCCCTTCCGGATGCCGACGGCAGAGCCGATCGACGAGCGCTCGAAGTCGAGCGTCGTCGTGCCGATGTACCAGCCGCGGTTCTCCTCGCCCAGTCGGTTACGGGCGGGCACGCGGACGTTCTCGAAGAACACTTCGTTGAACGTGGCGCTGCCGGTCATCGTGATCAGCGGCCGTACGGTCACGCCCGGTGCCTTCATGTCGAGCATGAAGTAGCTGATGCCGCGGTGCTTCGGCGCGTCCGGGTCGGTGCGCGCGAGCATGTACATCTTGTCGGCGAACTGGGCGCCCGTCGTCCAGATTTTCTGGCCGTTGATCACGTAGTCGTCGCCGTCGCGGACGGCGCGCGTCTGTGACGGACGCGACGTCGGAGCCGGCGTTCGGCTCGGACCAGCCCTGGCACCACTGCACGGAGCCGTTGAGGATGCCGGGCAGATGTTCCTTCTTCTGATCTTCCGTCCCGTGGACGATGAGCGTCGGGCCGAACATCATCACGCCGAAGCCGCCGACGTTCATCGCGCCGAACTCGGCGAACTCTTCGTTCATGATGAACTGGCGTTTCGTGTCGAGGCCGGCGCCGCCGTACTCCTTCGGCCAGGCCGGGGCGACCCAGCCGCGCGCGCCGAGCGTCTCGCGCCAGCGCTGCATCGGTGGCGCGGCGTTCGCGCCCTTGCTGCGGAACATGCCCTCGCCTTCGCCCTCAGCGCCCCTGGCGCGAGCGCCGCCCGGTCGCAGCTCGTCGGGGTACTCGTTCTCGAGGAAGTCGCGGACTTCCTTGCGCCACTGGGCCTCTTCTGGTGTATCGCCGAAATCCATATCGATCCTCCCCGGCGACGCCCGCCGCCGTTCTGCCCGATGATCTTACGTCGTGGCCTCCCTACGGGCCACCCATCGAACGCGCGCGGCCGCGTTCAGCCGAGCGCCGCGAAGACCTCCTCGAACGCCTTCATCTGCCCGCCCGACGCGCTCGAAGGCACGATAATCGGCGTCTTGATGCCGGCGGCGTACCAGGCCTCGATGCCGTCGCGGACTTCGGAAGCGGTGCCGTACAGCGTGACGTCCTTGAGCCAGCGCTCCGACATCAGGCCGGGGATCTTCGCCGCATCACCGGCGGCCTGCGCCTGCTCGATGGCGCGCATTTCGTCCTCGTACCCCGCCTCGACCCAGTAGTTGCGGTAGTTCGGGAGCATGACGTAGCCGGTGAGCGTGCGCCGCATGACCGCGGCTGCCGCCTCGCGGTCGTCCGAGATGCAGGTCGGGATCATGTCGCCGATGTAGAAGTCAGCGCCGGTCCGCTTCTCGGCCGGCAGGTGGGACAGCGATGCCGCCATGTGCGACCGCGCGCCGTTTGCGAAGACGCAGCCCTCGGCGACCTCCGCCGCCAGCTCGATCATCCGTACGCGCATCGCCGCAAGCACGATCGGCGGCAGTTCGCCCGCGCCCTGCTCGCTCGCCTTGCGGACGCTCGCGACGAAGCGGCGGATGTCGTCGAGCGGCTTGCCGACTGTGATGCCGAGCCGCTGGTGCACCGGCCCGTGCGTAACGCCGATGCCGAACCGGAAGCGGCCGCCGCTCATCTCGTGGATGAAGGACGCCTGCGCGGCGAAGTCCGACGGCTGCCGCAGGTAGATCGGCTGCACCGTCGTGCCGAAGGTGATCGATTCAGTGCTCAGCGCCAGCGCGACGCCGAGCCCCATCGCGTCGCCGAAGCTCGGCATGTAGATGCCAGAGTAGCCGCGACGTTCGATCTCCTTTGCGAGCTCGATCGTGGCGCGACGGCGGCCGGGAACGGCCGCGAGTGAGAGGGCAGGCTTCATATGCTGGTCTCCTGGTCGCTGCGCATTGGTGACTGGGCGCTCGTCGGCAGCCAGCCTCACCTGGTACGCGACATATGATCAAGGATCGGGCTGTCAGTGGCCAGTTGGGCGACGATTGGGCGTGGTACCCGTGCCGGTTAACCAGTAACCAGCAACCAGCGGGCCAGATCAGGCCGGGGTGTGGTCGAGCACGAAGCAGATGCGCTCGATGGCGTGGCTGACGTCGCGGCGGGCGCGCCAGCGGCGGTACAGGTTGGAGCGCTTGTACCAGAGCACGCTCCACTGGTGCAGTCCGCCGAGCGTCGAGCGGGCTGCGGTGCGCGGCGTGAAGGCAAACGTCAGCCGCGGCACCTCGTCGTACAGCGGCCGCGGCGCGGCGTCGAGCCGGCCGGCGACGAGCGCGTGGGAGAGGCCGTCGACCATCGCGTCTTCCTCGCGGTCCTCGCGGAAGATCGTCGCGTGGCCCTCCGAGTACTCCATCTTGGCGTCGATCGGCGGGTGGATCTCGCTGACAAGCAGCCGCGCGACGATGCGTGCGTACACGCGGTGCCGTTCGTCGTCCGTGAGCCGCGCCGCGATCAGCGCCTCGACGCCGCGCGCCGAGGCGAGCAGGACGCCGTCGACGTCCTGCAGTTCGGCGGTCTCGTCGCAGTGGACGCCCATTTCCTCGAGCAGCCGGCGCAGCCGGCTCGCCCGCGCCGGCGCGTCGCCGTCGCCGGGGAGCGTGCGCACGCGGTCGCGGAGTTGCTTGCGGGTGTCGTCGAGGAGCGATGTCGGAATCATGACGCCCCGTCCATGATGTTCTGAAGCCCAAGGCCGAGCAGGTGCCACAACATGCGACGCCGCAGCGTCATCTGGTCCGGCCTCGACAGGGCCCTGTAGCGCTTCAGCAGGTTGTCGAACTGCGCCATGTCGCCGCGCGTCCACGGGAGGGTGTAGCCGGCGAGGTCGAGGATCTCGCCGAGGTGCTGCGAGCTGAGGGCGTCGCAGCAGAGCGCCCAGCCGACCATCCGTTCGAGCGTGAGCGGCACTTCGCCCTGGCCCTGCTCGTAGCGGCTGACCATGCTCTGGCTGACGTGGAAGCCGAGCTCGTCGAGCTCCCACGCGAGCTGCGCCTGCGAACGGCCGGGGCCGCGCATGCCGCGCAGCCCGTCGCCGATGCGGTCGCGGATGGCGTCCCAGCGGGCGATCTGGACTTCGTCTCGTTCAGCCATATTCGCTACATGGTAGCACCGGGCTTCGCCGTGGGATCAATGTTGGGGGTGCATCGAATGGGGGCGATCGGAGGTCGGAGGTCGGAGGTCGGAGCAGACGACGCGGCCGGCGCAACTGAGAGCAGAGAGCAGAGAGCAGAGCAGAGAGCAGGGAGCGGAGAGCAGAGAGCAGAGAGCAGAGCCTGAACGGGCAACTCGCCGCCCTGTGCCCTTGACTTCCGACCTCCAGCTCCCTACGGGTAGCCGTAGCGGCCGACGAACCACTGGTAGGTCAATGACGAGATCTGCTGGCCGAGGGGGATGTCGTCGTATTTGTGGGGGACCGACTGCGTGAAGAACGAGATGGCATAGCCGTACCGCTGGCCGCCGCGCTCGAACCAGACGATGCCGATGTCGTTGTCGGCCCAGCCCTCGGACCAGAGGAAGCCGTTCTTGTGCGAGACCGTCGCACTGGCGCTGACGCCGGCCGGGATCAGGTAGTTCAGCCCCGGCTTGACGAGCGTCATCTTGTCGAGGAAGTAGTCGCGCCACCATGGGTTGAGGACGCGGTCGCCCCACAGCGCCTGCAGGCCGCGATTCGAGTCGAGCGCGGTAATGCGGTTGTCCGGCATGCCGAGGTACGACTCCTCCGGGAACGCCGGCGGGTGATCCATGAACGTCGACGTCATGCCGAGCGCGTGCATGAAGTTGTTGACGCGCGACATGCCCCGGACGAGGTCGCCGCCTCCGACGAAGTCGCGCGTCAGCCGGCGCGCCAGGATCGGGTCGGAGCGGTTGATCGTCTGCCCGATCGTGTCGCCGACGTACGACTCCGGATAGGCGTTGACCTCGAGGTCGGAGACGACCTGCATCAGCGCGAAGAGATTGATCGTGCAGCCGGGCAGCCGCGTCTGCGCCCCGTTGACGTCGACCGTCTCGCCGGTGCGAAGGTCCGTGATGGCGACCGCGGTGTTGATCGGCGAGTGGGCGATGGCGGCCGCCATCCGATCGCGCAGGCCGAGTATGTCGGGCGCCGGCGCGGGATCGGTGCGGCCGCTGCAGATCGGCGTGTAGAACGGCACCGTGTCGGTGGCCATCCAGCCGGCGCGCGTCAGCGTGTTGACGCGGACGAAGTGCGTCGTGCCCTCCAGCAGGCCGTCCCAGACGTACCCCCAGCCCTGCGGCGAGAATGCCGGCGCCGTCACGAAGGAGCCCGGCGCGAAGCCGTTGCCGAAGATGCTGAGATCGAGGAACTGCGGCCCCGCACCCGACGCGCGCCAAACGATCGTCACCCGAACCGAGTGATCCGTGCGGCCGGTGCACGTGGCGCCGACGACGCCGAGGGCGGTCGCCGGAGCTGGCGTCGGCGGCGGCGTGGGGATAGCGGTCGGTGTGGCGGTGGGTGTGGTCGTCGGCGTGCGGGTGGCGGTGGCGCGCGCGGTCGATGTGAAGGCGGAGCGGGGGCCGGGGAGCACGACCATGATCAGCGCCGCGCTCGAAACGGCGAGCACGACGCCGGCGAGGATTTTCAAGGGTGTCCGACCTCCAACGCGACGGATCCGTCCGCATGGATTCTCGGCCACGGCGGCGCAAGGATCAATGAGGGATCATGAGCATAACCGCCGACGCTGGTACGCTGGCCCCATGGACGCGATGACGCTGCGTGTGCTGCGCCTGCGCGACGGCGCCCGGCTCCCCGTGCGGTCGACGCCGGCGGCGACGGGCTTCGACCTGCACGCCTGCCTCGACGCGCCGCTGACGCTCGGCCCGGCGCCGCAGCTCGTGGCGACGGGCATCGCCATCGAGTTCCCGCCGGGGTTCGACGTGCAGGTGCGGCCTCGCTCGGGGCTGTCGGCGAAGGGCGTCGGCGTCGCCTTCGGCACGATCGACGCCGACTACCGGGGCGAAGTGCTGGTGACGATGTGGACGTTCGGCGAACTCGCGTCGTACGAGTTGCAGCCGGGCGACCGCATCGCGCAACTGGTCGTCGCGCGACTGGCGCTTGTCGAGGTCGTCGAAGCGCTCGAACTGAGCGCGACGCCGCGCGGCGATGGCGGCCACGGTTCGACGGGCCGATGACGCTGCTTGACCGGCCGAACGGCGGGTTGATAGACTTCCTCGATTGCGAACGGCTGGGTGACGCTCTGCGGCTGGTTACGCAGGGCGTTCTTTTTCGCCGACGCATCGCAGTGTGGTGGGCGTGGCCTAGCGGTTAAGGCGCCAGGTTGTGGCCCTGGAGATCGAGGGTTCAAATCCCTCCGTCCACCCCAAACTCCACCCTCTCGCCCGGAAGGAGTTCCCGTGCCCGACGAGCCGACCAGTCACGATCCAGCCGACGGCCAGCCCGCCGCACCGGACGATCGCGATGCCACCGTCGCGGAGGAGCCCGAATGGGCGCTCGGCGGCTACGACCCGACGCCGCGTCGATATGGCTCCGACGGCGGCATCCGGCTGACGCCGGCGCTGCTCGCGGTGCTGATCATCCTGCCGATGCTGGCCGCCGGCGTCGTCGCGTGGTTCGCCGCATCGATCATGGCGCCGGAGAACAAGAGCCGGCTCTCGGCCGACGTCGCGAACGTGCTGAACGCCTTCAGCCAGGGCAGCGCCGGCGCGGTCTCTTCCCGCTACGAGGGTGAGACGCCGCCGCTCTTCCCGTCGTCGATACCGAAGTATCCGGGCGCGGGCATCGTCTCGTCGGTGATGCAGGTGACCGGCCAGGACGTGTCGTACCTCGTCATCTACGACACGACGGACTCGCGGCAGAAGGTCGCCGAGTACTTCGATGGCCAGCTGAAGTCTGACCCCTGGACCGTAGACCTGTCGCAGGACGGGCGCGACTCCGACGTGCGCCAGTTCAGCACGAGCGACGACGCGAACCTGAAGGCGCTCGTACTCGTCGCCGAGTCAAAGCAGGACGACCGGACGACGATCGTCGTCAGCGCGCAGGTGACGTCGGGCGCGCGCGGCCTCATCAAGCAGCCGTACTCGCCCGGCGACGGCAAGCCGTTGCCCGATGGCTTCCCGGATAAGGTGCCGCAGTACCCCGGCTCGACGATCATCGAGTCGTCGTTCCAGAAGCAGCCGCCAACGACGAACTTCACGGTGTCGCTGGTGACGAAGGACGACGCGTCGAAGGTGCTCGATTACTACCGCGGCCAGTTCAAAGACAGCGGCCTGACGGTCGATGGCGGCAGCGCGGCCACGCCGCAGGCGACTCCGTCGGACACCTCCGTCACGTTCACCGACGACGCGCAGACGGTCGGCGGCCAGATCAGCGCCGTCCCGTTCGCCGACGACGAAAGCTACACGCGCGTCGACCTGCAGGTGACGACGAAGAGCAGCCAGTAGCTCGTCAGCCGACTGAATCGACCGTGCTAGACTGCGGCATCGGTCACTCGCGCCCGTAGCTCAGCGGATAGAGCATCGGTCTTCGGAACCGAGGGTCGGGGGTTCGAATCCCTCCGGGCGTGCCAGTTCTCCTTGCCCCCTCAAGCTGTTTCAGCGGCCCGGAATGGCGGTGCCTGATAGGCCGCCGATCGCCGGGGGAGACACGCCCGCAGGAGCAACGGCAGTGCGCCGTCGCGAGGCGTGATTGACGGGGCGCGATAGACGCACCCGACGGTCAAGCGTATCGTGGGAGTCACCATGCTCCGAATCATCGTCGCGTCGATGGTCGGGACGGTCATCGCGGCTGCGTTGGTCGGGACTCCACGTGCTCGCGCAGTCGGCAGCGCAGCGAACTGCTGCGAGGGCGACGCGGCGCACGCTCAAGCAGCCACACCGTCTTGTAGTCCGGTGCGTCCGCACCCTTCAGGCACCTCCTTGGAGACGATCCAGACCGGAGACGGCCAGCGCTCCTATCTCCTGCACGTGCCGGCTTCGTATACGGGCTCTGCGCCGGTGCCCCTCGTGCTCAGCTTTCATGGTGCGAATGGGAGCGCGAGTGGGCAAGAGTGGTACAGCGGCTTCTCCGCGACGGCCGATGAGGCGGCGTTCATCGTTGTGTACCCGGAAGGCGTCGCGACGCCCTCATTGGGCTTCCCGCACTTCAACGCGTGGATGCTTGCCAGCCCCGAGCCAAATGACGTCGCGTTCATCGGCGCTCTCCTCGATTCACTCGAGCTTCGGCTCTGTGTCGATCATGCCCGCGTGTACTCGACCGGGTTCTCGGTCGGAGCCATGATGTCGGTCCGGCTGGCGTGCAGCCTGTCTGACCGGATCGCCGCCATCGGGCTGGTCGCCGGGGCGTACTACCCTCCGGACGCGTTGGACAAGAACGCGGGAGAAGACTGCCCCGGCACCGTGCCGATGCCCGTCATCGCCTTCCACGGAGTATCCGATTGGGCAGTGCCGTTCGACGGAGGGTCGGGTGTGGTAGGTGACGTCACGTTCACCTTCAGGCTTCCCATCGACAACGGCACCGCGATCGAAGACGTGATGGCTGACTGGTCCGCGCACAACCGCTGCACGGGTGGCCGCCAAGAGTCGCAATTCGATACCGAGGTCCGGCTAATCGAATACGAGTCCTGCGGCAACAACGCGACGGTCCAGCTCTATGCCGTGGACGGCGGCGGCCATACGTGGCCGGGCGCGCCGGATCTGCCCTGGCTTGGATACACGACCCACCAAGTCAACGCCACCGATCTCATGGAGTCCTTCTTCACGGCGCACACGCTGGTTCAGCCAGCATCAGTCGGCGGCGTCGCGCAACAGCCCGTCCTTCCGGCATCGCCTGCAGGGCACGGTCGCCTGTCCTACGGCACGAGCGTGATCGCGTTAGCCGTGGTTGGGGCCTTCGGTGCCGCTGGCTGGTACGTGCGGCGGAATCGGGCGGCGTAGGGGGCGTTTGACGCGGTCGGTTCGTCCTAATATTCCCCGGTGGCCAGCGAGTAGAGGCATAGTACGAGTAGGAAGTTGCCGCCGCAGACGAGCATCGTCGCGACCAACGGCACAAGAAATGACGCCCGTTCCAGGGGGTCCGGTCCTGGCTCCGCCTCCGGACGTAGGACCCAGTGGAGTGATTCCGATGACGCTGGTGTCGCGCGGGATCTCGACGGGCGTATTGTCCACTCCCAAACCGCCCACACCACCCAGATCACCGCGCAGATCGGGATGGTGATTGTCAGCCAGAAGCCTAGAGCGAATTGCATGCAGCCAGAATGCGCCGATGACCACGCGCTGCTAGTGCCAAACGGGCGGGGCTACACCGCAGTTGCCGAACGTTATTAACGGGCCGATGCGGGCGCGGAGAGTGCCGACCAGGGCGACGGTCTGCCCGTGATCGGCGAGCGGCGCGTCAAACTCGTACGGCCGGTAGTGGGCGCCCCGGACGCGTCCGGATCTCCGAGGCTCCTCGTGGCGTGCGTTCAATACGTGATCGTCCGCCCCTTCGTGCAGCCCTGGCCGTCGTAGCACATCTCGAGCTTGTGGTAGCCGGCATCGACGTTCCGGGTGTACTGGCCGGCGTAGTGTTGCTGGTAGAACGCCTGGTCCTCGGCGCTCGCGTTGATCAGGAACCGGCGCAGCTCCGCCGCACGCCGCTCAGTGAAGATGAAGACGACGGCGTTCCTGGCGCCGGTCGTGTCCCGCTGGAGCTGCGCGCCGAGCAGCACCGCGTCGTCGTCGTTCAGGTAACTCTCGGGGACCACGATCGACTCGCCCGGCCCGCCCCCGGGCATCGTCCACGTCTCGACCACCTGGTAGCTCATCGTTCCCGCGGCTGATGCGCTCGTCGC
The DNA here is from genome assembly GCA_963840385.1 of uncultured Chloroflexia bacterium. Lineage (GTDB taxonomy): Bacteria > Chloroflexota > Dehalococcoidia > DSTF01 > JACRBR01 > CAYJMJ01. Next base: position 288,625 of record CAWIYS010000011.1, read on the forward strand.
GCCCGCGCCGGCCGCCGTCGACCCGCCAGCTGGGAGGCCTCCCGACGACTTCCCGTCGCCAGAATCCGAGCAGGCAACTGACCCGACGATGAGCGTCCCGAAGATGGCGGCGATGATGATCCAGCGCATGGCGATGCCCCCTTTCGAACCGACTCCAGCATAGGCGCGCTGAGGCCGAAGGGTCATCGCCCGCGTCTATTACTTGTGGCCGTGTAACCGAAGGCACGGCAGGGGCGTTGCCGTCTGTGAGCGACGGCTATCGCTCGTCGATGCGCCCGATCCCTCGGCCGAGGCGGGCGCATCGTGCTGCCGCCGTGGCGGTCGGCGTCACGTACCTGGCGCTGGCGTTTGCGAGGGCCGCTCGTTGGCGCGTGAGCACACGGCGAGTTCGTCGAACTCGTCGAACCACGTCCCGCCGATCTTCACGTAGATGTCCGACGAGGCGTCGGTGACGGCGGCTACGACTTGTCCGTCCCTCGTCGTGACGTAGGTGGCGTAGGCCTTGTCGCCATCGATCTGGACGCGCAGCTGGTCGTACGACAGCGATTGCAGCGATGCGGGGTCGGAGCCCGCGGCGCGACTCAGCAGCTGATCATAGGGGCAGCGGCTCTGGTAGTGCGGCGAGTAGGTGTTGTAGAGGCCCTGCCAGTCGCCCGCCTTCGTCAGCGCCAGTTGATGGTCGAGCAGCTTCGCGACCGCCGACGAGTCCGCGGATTCGCCTCCGCACGCGGCAAATGCCATAGCCAGCGCGGCCACCGCGATGATCGAAGCTGCGCCGATGAGGGTCCTCGGTCTTCGGCGACGTGTCGCGGCGGCGGCCGTCGCAGCCCGAAGCCGGCCGCTCCGCCACGGCGGGCGTCGTTCGTCGTCCTTGCCCCGTTCCAACACTCCCGAATCGTGCGCGACGCGCGGCGCGACGGCAAGTGCCATGACTCGGAAACCAGCCCGGCCGAATGAACGTCGAGGTCGCCAGCCCGCGCCGTGCAGTTACTCCGCCTCGACCAGCGCCTTGAGGTCCTGTTTCGACGACAGGATGTCGGCCCACAGGTCGCCCGTTTCGCGCAAGCGCTCCGGCTCGGTGTCGATGTCGAAGTCGGTGGGGTAGACGCGCGCCAGTTCCTCCCACGTGACCGGCGCCGAGACAGCCGCTTCGGGCGACGGGCGCAGCGAGTATTCGGCGGCCAGCGTCTTGCCGCGTGTGTTCTGGTTGTGGTCGAAGAAGATCTTGCCGGTGCGTTTGACCGTCGCCCACTCCATCGTCAGGTCGCGCGGGTGCTGCTGCACCATGAATTGGCCGACGGCGGCGCTTGCGGCGCGGATCTCGTCGTATGTGTACTGCCGCAATACCGGCACGTACGCGTGGAGCCCCGTCTTGCCCGTCGTCTTGACGAACGATGACAGCCGCAGCTGCTCCAGCAGTTCCTTCAGCGCGAACGCCATCTCGCGCGTCTTCTCGAACGCCTTGCGATTGAGCGCCGGCTCCTCGCCCTTCTTCTCGTGCCCGGCGTAGATGTACGGGTCGAGGTCGAAGATCATGAAGTCGGGGTAGTTGAGGACGCTGCGGTCCATCTTCTCTTCGGAGCCCGCGAAGTCCGTCGGCAGACCGTGAGCGTCGGGCTCGGGTTCGACGCGCGCCATCCAGGCGTGGATCTCGAGGTCGGCCAGCTGCGCCAGCCAGATCAGCGTCTGCAGATTGTTGACGAGGATGTAGTCGCCGTCGGTGTCGTTGTGCGCCGAGTACAGTGACACGCGTTCGACGTGGAACTCCCTCGGGAAGGGCGACGGCCAATGCTTCTGGTAGAACGACGAGCCGGTGACGCCGTTCGGATAGCGGGTGAGCGTCAGCGGCCGGTCCTTCAGGTGCGGCAGCAGGTACGGCGCGACGCGGGCGTAGTAGCGAACCAGCTCGCGCTTCGTCCGCGGCGGATGCTTGCCGGTTGCCGGCCAGAACACCTTGTCGAGGTTCGTCAGCCTGATCGGCACGCCGTCACAGTCGAGCGTAAAGTTCGCCTTCGTGTTCGACTCCAGCTGCTCGACGATCGACGCGACCGCCCGCTCGATCGACGACCCCGGCGACGACGGGGCCGGGCCGTCGCCGGCGATGTCGACCTCCTGCAGCGACGCTGCTTCCTCGCGTCGCACGGTGCGCGGGTCGACGTCCGGGCGCAGGCCCTTGAAGACGGGAGCGCGCAGGCCGCCGTCTCGCGTCCAGGCGCTGAAGCGCACTTCGGCGACGAGTTCCGGCTTCACCCAGAAGCAGCGCGCCGCGCGTCCCGACCGCCAGCGGCCGCCGATCGTCGCCGGAGGGTCCGCGAACGGCGACTCGTCCGTCTCGATCCGCACGAGCTGCTTCTGGATGTCGTCGAGCATCGCGTCGCTCAGGCCGGAGCCGACGCTGGACGCGAATCGCAGCTGGTCGCCCTCGTAGTAGCCGATGAGCAGGCCGCCGAACGTCTTGCTGCGCGAGCCCTCGCCCTCGGTGTAGCCGCCGACGACAAACTCCTGCTCCTGCACCGACTTGATCTTGAGCCAGGCGCCGCTGCGGATGCCCGGCTCGTAGACGCTTGTTCCGCGCTTGGCGAGCATCCCCTCGAGCCCGAGCTTCGACGCCGCCTCGTACACGGCTTCGCCGTCGTCGCGCTCGTGCTCGACGAACATCAGGTGCCTGGCGGGTTGCAGCGTCTGCCGCAGCAACTCTTTGCGTTCGACGAGCGGCACCCGCGTCAGGTCGTGGCCGTTGAGGTACAGGAGATCGAAGACGTAGTAGTAGACCGGCGTCGCCGCCGCAGCCCGCTGCACCTCGGCCGGCTTCGAGAGGTTGATCCGCGCCTGCAGCTCCTGGAAGTCCGGGGCGCCGTCCTCGTTGATCGCGACGATCTCGCCGTCGAACACCGCCGAGTCGACGGACTGATCCGCCAGCGCCGCGACGACCTCAGCGTACTGCGCATTCATCGCGTTGCCGCGGCGGCTGCGGAGGTCGACGCGCGCCGCCGCGCCCGTCTTCGCGCGCGACACGAACGCCAGAGCGCGCACGCCGTCAAGCTTCGGTTCGAATATCCAACCCGGGCGAGAGAATGGCCGGGCGACTTGCGTCGCCAGCATCGGGCGCAGCGACTTCGCGTCGGGGAACGCGGCCTCGCGCGCATCGGGGTGCGGCCGGCGGACCGCGGCCATGCGCGGCATGCGGCCTTCCTTCAGGTCAGCGATCGTGACGCCGCTGAGCACGGAGCGATCCTCTTCGAGCACGTCGCGCGTCGACGCCTGCGGATCGCGATGCTTGATCAGCAGCCAGTCTTTCGGGTCGCGCGCCGTGCGCACGAGCGTCCACGAGCCGTGCAGCTTCTTCCCGCGCAGCGTGAACGAGAGCTTGCCCGACTCCATCCCCTCGCGCATGCGCGAGTTCGCCTCGTCGCGGTCGCCCCACGACAGTTCGACTCCCTCGTCGGGCGAGTACGTGCCGTTGTCCCAGACGATCACTTGCCCGGCGCCGTAGTTGCCCTTGGCGATGACGCCCTCAAACGACCCGTACTCCATCGGGTGGTCCTCGACGTGCGCGGCCATGCGCTTGTCCTTCGGGTCGAGCGACGGACCGCGCGGCACCGCCCACGACACGAGGACGCCGTCCATCTCCAACCGGAAGTCCCAGTGCATGCGCGTCGCGGCATGCTGCTGGATGACGAACGTCAGATCCTGCTCGGCGACGGCGTGCGTGCCCGCCGCGCGGCTCGGCGGTCTTCGAGAAGTCGCGCTTCTGCCGGTAGCGCAGCAGCTGGTCGAGGTCGGGCGCGGGCTTCTTCGATGCGCGCTTGCGGTCGTCGGCGGTCGACGTCTTCGTGGCCGGACGGGACGGATGCTTGCTGGTGGGCGCGGCGCGGCGGGGCACTTACACGATCACCCGGCCCGCTTACGGCGGGGCCGCGGCGCCTCTTCCTCGACTTCTGCCGCGTGGCCGTTCCGCGCCGCCGCGCGGCCGCCCTTCTCGCGTTTGGCCGCCTCGATGCTCTCGCGCAGCGCGTCCATCAGGTTGACGACCTTGCCGGCAGCTGGGGCCGGGCGCTTGATCACTTCGCCGGCGGACTTGCGCTCGATCATCTCGATCAGCGCCTCGCGGTAGTTGTCGTGGTACTTCTCGGGCTCGAAGTCGGTCGCGAGCATGTCGACGAGCGACTTCGCCATCTTCAACTCCTTCTCGCCCAGCTCGATCTCCTCCGGCACGTCGAGGTCGCTCGTCCCGCGGATCTCGTCGGCGTAGAACATCGTCTCCAGGGAGATCGTGTTGTCGAAGACGCGCAACGTGCAGAGCTGCTCCTTCTGGCGCAGCGTCACCTTCGCCAGTGCGACGAGCTTCGAGTCGGTGAGCACCTGGCGCAGCAGGGCGAACGGCTTGCCCCCGATCTTTTCCGGCTCCAGGTAGTACGTCTTCTGGTAGTAGATCGGGTCGATCTGCTCCGACGGCACGAAGTCCGTGATCTCGATGGTGTGCGTCGTGTCGACCGGCACGTTGTCGAAGTCCTCAGGCTGCATGATCACGTACTGGTCGGGCGCGATCTCGTAGCCGCGGGCGACGTCGTTCCACTCGATAACGGCGTCGTCCTCGGGGCAATAGCGCTGCTGCTTGATGCGGACGCCGTCCTTCTTGTGCAGCAGGTTGAATGCGACGTCCTTCTCCTCGGTCGCGGTGTACAGCTTGACCGGGATGGTCACCATCCCGAAGCTGACGGCCCCTTTCCACATCGCTCGCGGCATGGTTGCACCTCTTCTTGCGGCTGGCCGACGACTGCCTCGCCGCCGTCCCATGGCCATCGACGGCGGAGACGGCATACGCCGCGTCGGGCTGACACGGCGCATTGGGGGGCGACGTCCGCGAGGGGTGGCCCCTCTGCCAGCTGCTCTCCTACTCAGCGTAACTACCCGGCGGTCGCTTTTGGGGGTATCGGCCCCGTAACTCCATTGCAGCCACACGCCGGGCTGTAATCGTTACATAATCGCCGGAAAATAGAAAGTTTTGACATAGGGAAATGGCTTAAGAACCACGAACGTCAAGACGACCGGGAAGCTCGGGACGAAGACGTACAATCGGCTCATATGACCGCCCGTCGCGACCCTGTCCGCTCATACGAACCGATCGACCGCGCCGATCTCGAACGCCTTGGCCGCGTCGCTGATGCCGATCTGGCGCGCTTCGTCGCGCGCAACCCGAGTCTCGACCAGTGGCGTGGCCGCGTGCGCGTCATCGCGCTCGCGCAGGGGGCGGCAGAGCACTATCTCCGTGGCGAGCGTGGGGTGCGCGACCTCGACGTCATCGTGTGCTTTGCCGGCGATCCATCGAGGCAACTGCGACGGCAGGTGGTGAGCTGGGACTGGGGCCCGTCGAAGTTCGGCCGCTGCCCGTACGATCCCCCCGAATACATGGGGCGCGCCGTCGACGTGAAGTTCTGGCTGATGCCCGATGAAGGAGACGCCGTGAGGTCACTCCGGGTGTGGCTCGCCGGCCGGCTCCGCAAGCACCCGGATCGGCACCGTAAGAGCGATGTCGCCCACGAACCGGTCATCCTGATCCGACCGTGGCTCGGCGACGTGGCGTGGGATCCTGGTCCGGCACCGCCGCCCGGGACGAAGACGGGCGCCCACCGGCGGCCAGCCGGTCGCTCGCCCGACTAGTTGTCCATCGTCCGCTACCGCCGCCGGCGCGCCGCCAGCGCGAGCGATCCCGCTCCGCCCGCAAACAGCATCGCGCCCGCGGCGAGTGCCAGCGCGTCCATGCCGGACGTCGAGGCCGGGCCGGTGCCGGTGCTCGGCGGCGAGATGCCCGCGGCGCCGGCGCCACCCGCCGGGCTGGTCGCCGTCGGTGACGGCGGCACTGGCGTGCCGGTCGGCGCCACGGTCGGCTCCGGCGTGTTGGTGGCAGGCACGGTTGCGGTGAACGTCGGCGTCGCCGTACGCACGATGCGCACCGGCGTGCACGTCGGGACGGCGAAGTCCGCCTCGGCCTGCGGGGCCGACGTGAAGACCTGCGGGATCGGGGTTGCGTTGCACGGCGGCGCCGGTAACGCGGAAGCCCGTCGAGCCGGCAGGGCGACGCCCACGAGCGAGATTCCGATCAAGACGGCGGTCGTACCTAACGCGGTTCGTAGCGTTCGCAACACGGCAGCTCCCCCTTGTGCGTTCATCCTGAACTCGCGGCGAGCATAGCGCGCCGGCCGATTGCGCGACATCGCCCGACGGGTGCATGCCGGTCACAAAGATGGCACGGGCCGAACGGCCGTTGTCCCCGCGCGGCGCCCCGAACTAGGATTGCGTCGAATCGAATCCAGCGCATCACCGAAGGGAACCCGGCATGTTCGAGACGCGCATCACGAAGCTGTTCAATATCAAGTACCCGGTCATCTGCGGCGGCATGATGTGGCTCGGCCGCGCTGAGCTGGCGGCGGCCGTGGCCAACGCCGGCGGCCTCGGATTCATCACGGCGTCCACCTTCCCGACGCTCGAGGAGCTGCGCGCGGACATCCGCAAGGCGCGCGACCTCACCGACAAGCCGATCGGCCTCAACATTAACCTCTTCCCGTCGGCGCGGCCGCAGCCGGTCGAGGAATGGGTGCGGATCGCCGTCGAGGAGAAGATCGACGTCGTCGAGTCCTCCGGCCGCAGTCCGGAGAAGATCGTCGAGCCGCTGCACCAGGGCGGTGTGAAGCTGCTGCACAAGGTGGCCGGCGCGCGCTTCGCCCGCACGGCCGAGCGTCTCGGCTGCGACGCCGTCGCCGTGGTCGGCTTCGAGTGCGGCGGCCACCCGGGGCTCGACACCGTGACGACGCTCGTCATGGTGCCGCTGGCGGTCGACGCCGTGAAGATTCCTGTCGTGGCGGCGGGCGGCTTCGCCGACGGGCGCGGCCTCGTCGCAGCGCTGGCGCTCGGCGCGGACGCCGTGCTGATGGGCACGCGCTTCATGGCGACGAAGGAGTGCCGCGGGCACGATGCGTGGAAGCAGCACCTCGTCGAGGCGGGCGAGGGTGATACCAACTTCGTGATGCGGACGCTCGGCAACCCGAGCCGCGTCGCCAAGAACCCGGTGACGGACCAGGTGCTGGCGATGGAGGCGCGCGGCACGACCATCGAGGAGCTGCTCCCGATCATCGGCGGCAAGTCGAACGTCGCGTTCGACGACGGCAACATCGAAGAGGGCTTCGCGCCGTGCGGGCAGAGCGTCGGTATGATCCACGATGTGCCGACGGTGAAGGAGCTCATCGACCGGATGATGGAGGAGGCGGCCGCCGCCCGCGAGCGGATCGACCGCGCGGTCCCGCAGGCGGTGACCAGCTGACCGCATCGATTGCGCGCCGCATCGCATTGCGCGTGGCCGCCGTCGCGGCCTGCTTCGTGCTGGCGGCGTGCTCCTCGAGCAGCGCGGATGACCGCACGGCTACGCCCGTCCCCGCGCCGACCTTTACGTCGGTGCCGTATGCCGAAGGCCGCGGGTCATTCGGCGTCGGTGTCACGACGCTGCACCTCGTCGATGGATCGCGGCCGACGACGCCGAATCGCGACGCCCCGGGCACGCCCGACCGCGGGTTTGAAGTGGAAGTGTGGTATCCGGCGGTCGCTGAGGTGGCCTCGCCCGAGGCGCGCGACGTGCCGGTCAACAGGGCCGGCGGCCGCCACGAGCTCATCATCTTCGCGCATGGCTTCTCGTCCTTCCGGCGGCAGTCGGCGTCGTACATGCAGCTCCTGGCGAGCCGGGGCTACATCGTGGCATCGCCGGACTTCCCGCAGAGCCGCATCGACGCGCCGGGCGGCCCGCGCATCTCCGCGGTGCTCGATCAGCCGGCCGACGTCACGTTCGTCATCGACGAGCTGCTTCGCCTCAACGCCGCGCCGGGCGATCGGCTCGCCGGCGCCATCGACCCGAACCGCGTCGGCATGACGGGCCACTCTCTGGGCGGGCTGACGACGATGCTCGCGGCGTACGGCCCGTCGCGCGACCCGCGCATCAAGGCGATCGTCGCGATCTCGCCGCCGGGCTGCCTGTTGCCGAAGGACCTCGGCACCGGCATCGACGTGCCCGCCATGATCGTCGGCGGCACGCGCGAGAAGATCGTCGATCCAGCGAGCATCCGTCAGGCGTACGACGCTGCGCCGTCGCCGAAGTACTTCGTGCAGATCATCGGCGCCGACCACATGCGCTTCGCGGACATCGATCTCGGGGACGACCAGTTCGGCGACGTCGTGGCGACGGCGTCGCGCGGCGATTCGACGGCCGATGCCATCGCCGTCGCCAGCGCCACGCACGCCGATGCGGCCGGCTGCCTGCAGCGCAGCGACGAGCCGGATGCGCCGATCATGGGCGAACGCCAGCGCGAGCTGCTCCGCATTACCGCCGCGCCGTTCTTCGACGCGTACCTGCGCGGTGACGCCGGCGCCATGCGCTTCCTGCGCGAGACGCTCCCCGGCCTCGAGGGTATTCGCTTCGAATCGGACGGCGGTTGACGATGCGGAATCAGCGGTAGCCTTCGATCACGGGGCGGCGGGGGAGTTGCCACCATGCGGCGTCGCAGGCTTCGCGCAGCTCGTCGTCGAGTTGCAGGCCGGCGGCGGCCAGCGTGTCGTCGAGTTGCGCCGGCTTGCTCGCGCCGACGATCGCCGACGTGATGCCGGGCTGCGCCAGCACCCACGCGACGGCCACCGAAGCGAGGCTCTTCTCCCGCGCGTCGACCGCTGCAGCGCAACGCGGCGACGGCGTCGAACTGCGCCTCGTTCCAGTAACGCTGCTGGTAGGTGCGCGCGGCGTTCCCCAGCGTGAACCGTGTGCCGGCCTGCGGCTCCGTGCCCTTCGCGTACTTGCCCGAGAGGAAGCCGCCCGCGAGCGGGTTGTAGACGATCACGCCGAGGTCCTCGCTCCGGGCGAGCGGCAGCAACTCGGTCTCAATGTCCCGGTAGAGCAGGTTGTACCGCGGCTGCACCGTCTCGTAGCGGCTGATGCCGAGCCGAGCGCTCGTCGCCAGCGCCTGGCCCAGACGCCATGCCGGATAATTCGAGCAGCCGGCGTAGCGCACCTTCCCGGCGCGCACCAGGTCGTCGAGCGCCCGCAGCGTTTCGTCGACCGGCACGTGGGGATCGAACGCGTGCACCTGGTACAGGTCGATCACGTCGGTGCCGAGCCGGCGTAGGCTCGCCTCGACGGCGCGCTGGATGTGGTACCGCGACAGCCCGCCGTCGTTCGGCCCGGGTCCGACCCGGCCCGCGCACTTCGTGGCCAGCACGATGCGGTCGCGGTTGCCCCGTTCGCGCATCCAGCGTCCGACGATCTCCTCCGTCCGTCCGACGGTCGTGAGATCGCCGCCGAGCGGGTACACGTCGGCCGTGTCGATGAAGTCGACGCCGCCTTCGAACGCGCGGTCGAGGATCGCGAACGACGTCGCCTCGTCGCACTGCAGCCCGAAGGTCATCGTGCCCAGGCAGAGCGGCGGCACGCGCAATCCGGTGCGTCCCAGGGGTCGGAGTTGCATTGCGAAACCTCCCGCAGTGCGTGCCGTGGGCGGCACTGGCCGCTTCGATACGGTGCTGTACCATCAAGGCTGCCACACAGCACCGCAGCAAGAAAGCAGAGTTCGCATGAAGTTGGGGCTGTCGACCGGGTACTGGAGCAGCGGGCCGCCCGCCGGCATCGAAGATGCCATCGCGGAGGCCGAGCGGCTCGGGTTCGACTCGATGTGGGCGGCGGAGGCGTACGGCTCCGACGCGCTGACGCCGCTCGCGTGGTGGGGCGCGAAGACCACGCGCATCAAGCTCGGCACGTCGATCGCGCAGCTGTCGGCGCGCACGCCCGCCGCGACGGCGATGGCGGCGATGACGCTGGATTACCTGTCGGGCGGCCGATTCATCCTCGGACTCGGGGCGTCCGGTCCGCAGGTCGTCGAAGGATGGTACGGGCAGCCCTATCCGAAGCCGCTGGAGCGCACGCGCGAGTACATCGAGATCGTCCGCCGCATCTTCGCGCGCGACAAGCCGGTCGAGTTCCAGGGGCACCACTACCAGCTGCCGTACCCCGGCGGCATGGGCCTCGGCAAGCCGCTGAAGTCGACGATCCACCCGCTGCGCACCGACATCCCGATCTACCTCGCCGCCGAGGGGCCGAAGAACGTCGCGCTCGCGGCCGAGATCGCTGACGGCTGGCTGCCGCTCTTCTTCTCGCCGCGTAGCGACAAGTTCTACCGCCAGGCGCTCGGCGAAGGCTTCGCGCGACCGGGCGCCCGACACAGCGCGGCCGATTTCGAGGTGGCGGCGATGGTGCAGGTCATCGTCAGCGACGACATCGAGATGGCCGCGAATATGATCCGCCCGATGCTGGCGCTGTACGTCGGCGGCATGGGCGCCAAGGGCGCGAACTTCCACTTCGACGTGCTGGCGCGTCTCGGCTACGAGGAGGAGTGCAACCACATCCAGAAGCTCTACCTCGAGGGCAACAAGCGCGAGGCGATCGCCGCCGTGCCGACGGCGATGGTCGAGGACACGGCGCTGATCGGACCGGTCGAGAAGATCCGCGACGAACTCGCCGAGTGGAAGAAGACCTGCCTGACGACGATGCTCGTCGGCGGCCCGCCGCAGATCCTGCGTCAGGCCGCGGAGCTGGTACTGGGATAGGCTGGACGCCGCGTTGGCGCGCGTATTCGCGGAGCGTCGACCCGATGCAGACGGAGAGGCATGATCATCGGACTGCGGCTCGCGACGATCTGGAGCGAGGACGTCAACAACCTCCTGCCGTTCTATCGCGACGTCATTGGCCTGATGCCGGGACTGTCTATGCCCGGCTTCGTCATATTCGGCGACCCCAACCAGCCAACGCTCGCCATCGGCACCCACAGCGACGTGCATGGCCTCGCGCGCGACGAGAATCGCCACATGGTGATGCTCGAGACCAACGACTGCGTCGAGGAGGCCCGGCGCCTCAAGGAGTTGGGCGTGCCGTTCATCCAGGAGCCGGAGGAGCTGCCGGGCGGTCTCACGCTCGCGACGTTCCGCGACCCGGAGGGGAACATCGTGCAAATCGGGCAGTTCGCCGAGGCGGTCTGATCGAAGCGCGCGATGCCAACCGGCTGAGGCTCTCGTTCTTCGGCGGCTCCGGCACCGTCACCGGCTCGCGCTACCTGCTCGAGGCGGGCGGCCGGCGGCTGCTCGTCGATTGCGGCATGTTCCAGGGGCTCAAGGAGCTGCGCCTGATGAACTGGCGGCGTCCGGAGTTCGACCCGCATGCCATCGACGCGCTGCTGCTGACGCACGCTCATATCGACCACGCCGGCTACATCCCTCGCCTCGTCCGCGAGGGCTTCCGAGGGCCGATCTACTGCACCCCGCCGACGATCGAACTGGCGGAGGTGCTTCTCCTTGACTCGGCGAAGCTGCAGGAAGAGGACGCCGAGTACGCGAATCGCAAAGGATTCAGCAAGCACAGCCCCGCGCTCCCGCTCTACACGGCGAAAGACGTCGAACTGGCGCTGCGGCGATTCGAGCCGCTCGACTACGGCGACTGGCGTGACATCGGCGGCGGCGTGCGCGCGCGCATGCACAACTCCGGCCACATCCTCGGATCGGCATCGGTCGAGATCGAGACGGCGCAGTCTGGCGCGACGCGTCGCGTCGTCTTCAGCGGCGATCTCGGCCGCTACGGCGTGCCGTTGCACGCCGACCCGTCGCCGCTGCCTGCGACCGACGCACTCGTCATCGAGTCGACGTACGGCGATCGTGTGCACGACGCGACGCCGCTCATCGACCAGATCCGCGCGCCGTTCCGGGAGACGCTCGGGCGCGGCGGTACGGTGCTCATCCCGTCGTTCGCGCTGGCCCGCACGCAGCTCGTGACGCTGATGCTGGGCGAGCTGATGGACGCGGGCGAGTTGCCCCACGTGCCGGTGCACGTCGACAGCCCGATGGCGATCGAGATCACGCGGATCTACGACCGTTACCTCGAAACAGGCGACCTCGATCGCGACTTGGAGAACCACGACGGCTCGAGCAAGCTGCTTCCGCGCGACGTCAAGTTCCATCGCACCGTCGACGAATCGAAGACGCTGAACCGGCTCGCTGGGCCGCGCATCATCATCTCGTCGAGCGGCATGCTGACCGGCGGGCGCGTGCTGCACCACCTGCAGCGGCTGATGCCGGACCCGAAGAACCTGATCGTGCTCGTCGGCTACCAGGCGCCCGGCACGCGCGGCCGCGCGCTGAAGGACGGCGCGAAGACGCTGCGCATGCACGGCCAGGACATCCCCGTCCGCGCGGCGGTGCTGTCGGTCGAGGGGATGTCGGCGCACGCCGACAGCAACGAACTGATGCGCTGGCTGCGCTCCGGTCCCTCGCTGCCGCACGTCGCCTTCGTCACGCACGGCGAGCCGGAGTCCGCCGGCCGCGTTCGCGCAACGCATCGGTGCGGAGGCCGGTGTCACGTCGCTGACTCCGCATATCGGCGAAGAGTTCGATCTGCGTCAGATGCTTGGCGGGTAGGCGGCGGTGGCCGCGTGTCGCATTTCCGTCGCGCGGGCCTTAGCCCGCGTCGCGCGGAGCCGCCGGCTGCCGCGTCGTCGGCCGCCGTCAGTCGAAGACGACCGTCTTGTTGCCGTAGACGAGCACGCGATTGCGCAGGTGCAGGTCGACCGCGCGCGCCAGCACGATCTTCTCGAGGTCGCTGCCCTTGCGGACGAGGTCGGCGACCGAGTCGCGGTGGCTCACGCGCACGACGTCCTGGTCGATAATCGGCCCCTGGTCGAGCTGCGGGGTCGCGTAGTGCGCCGTTGCGCCGATGATCTTGACGCCGCGCTCGTGCGCCTGGTGGTACGGCCGCGCACCCGCGAACGCCGGCAAGAATGAATGGTGGATGTTGATGATGCGGTTCGGGTAACGCTGCACGAACTCGTCGCTCAGCACCTGCATGTAGCGCGCCATGATCACCAGGTCGACGCGCTGCGCCTCAAGTTCGTCAAGCATCTGCCGCTCCTGCGCGGCCTTCGTCTCCGCAGTCACCGGCAGGTGGCGGTACGCGACGCCGAACCCTTCGACGATCGGCGCCGCGTCGCGATGATTGCTGATGACGACGGGGATCTCCGCGTGCAGTTCGCCCAGCCGCCATCGCGCCAGGATGTCGTACATGCAGTGCTGCAGCTTCGAGACGAGGATCGCGACGCGCGGCACCTCGTCGGAGAAGCGCAGGTTCCACGTCATCTTGAAACGCTCGGCGATCGGGCGGAACGCGTCGGCGATGCCCTCGCGCGGCACGCCAAAGCCATCGAGTTGCCACTCGACGCGCTGGAGGAACACGCCTTCCTCGTGGTCGGTGTGCTGGTCAGCGTGGACGATGTTGCCGTCGTGCCGGTAGAGGAAGTCGGACACCGCCGCGACGAGGCCCTTCTGGTCGTCGCAGGAGAGGAGCAGCACCGCCGTCACGCCGTTCGCCATCACGCGGGACGATAGCACATGCCGACGCGTCGGACGTACAACTAGCCTGAGCGCGAGAGAATGGAAACAACTTCGGCGATCGAGCCCGACAAGAATGGCCCCGTGGAAGACATAGACACGACGACATCAAGACGCGGTCCGTTGCCGGCGAGTAGGGCGACGAGAGCCGAACACTCTGCCGTCGGCGTGACAACTGCGCGTCGATCATCGTCTGGGGTGGGCGAGAGGCAGGTAGATGCAGGCTGTCAGGCTGGCGAGTAGACTCGCCAGAATCGGTGCCGGTTCCCTTCTCGAGCAGCGCGGACAGATGGTTGTCATGGCTGCGCTGCTCGCGCCCATCATGCTCGGCATGGCAGGAATCGCTATTGACGTCGGCTTCGCGATGCACGAACGCGCGAAAGCGGCGAACGCTGCTGACGCGTCCGCGCTTGCCGGCGCGGACGTCCTTCTCAACGGCGGAGAGATAGGCCAGGCACGGAGCGCCGCCCTCACCTACGCGCTGAAGAACGGGTACGATTCGACGAAGACGACGGTGTACATTCCGCCGACCTCGGGACCGCACACCGGTGAGAGCGGATACGTCGAGGTGAAGATCGCCAGCTCGAACCCGACGTTCTTTATGCGCGTACTGCATATCACCTCCACCGCCGTCGGAGCGCGCGCGGTCGCCACGGACGTGTCGCCGCCCAAGAACTACGCGCTCGTCATCCTCGACAAGACGGTGTGCTACCAGAATGGCGCCTTTGAACAGAGCAGCAGCGCCAGTCTCACGGTCAACGGCGGCGGCATGATGGTCAACTTAGCGTGCCCGCCGTCCGCCACGCAGTCCGGCGGGAGCTCCATTAGCGCGTCATACCTTGACTACTACTACAAGGGCAGCTGGGAGGTGAGTAACAACGTCACGGACTCCCCGCCGCCGACTACGGTCACGCAACAGCTGCCCGACCCGCTTGCCTCATTGCCCCGGCCCATTCCGTGTACCAGCACGACGGCCTACACGCCCCCCGGCTGCACCGTGTTGCAGTCGCCCGACTCGGACGGCACACAGGCCAATCCCAGCCCGAAGCACATCACAGCGAGCACCAGCACCTTGACGCTGCATCCGGGCGTGTACTGGGGTGGCATCAACATTAGCGGCACGGGCGGCACCGGCGACATCACGTTCCTGCCCGGCACGTACGTCTTCGCCGGCGGTGGCACAAACTCAGGCGGCTTCAACTACACCGGCTCGGCCACGCTAACCGGCAGCGGCGTTACGTTCTTCAACACCGACGACGACCCCGAGGCCAACGCCAGCTCCAAGCGGCCATGCGGCGCATACTCCCTCACGGGCAGCGGTAAGCTCAACTTCACCGCACCGACCTCGGGCGTCTGGAAGAACATGCTCTTCTGGCAGGACGATACCTGCTACCAGGCGTTCACGTATCAGGGATCAAGTTGGGTGACTGCAGGTGTGATCTACCTGCCCAAGGCGCAGCTCGTCCTCGCCGGCGGCGGCAACCTCGGGGCGATGCAGATCATCGTCGACACGTTCAAGTACAGCGGAAACAACCCGCTCTCCATTAACTACACCGCGTACGTGCAGATCATTCCGCCAAAGGTCATGCTGGTCGAATAGACCACCTCGTATTCTCGTTACGGCGCTGCATTCCGCAGCCGCGTGCCGGAGTACGCCAGCGTCGACGCGATGACCAGTTGCCATAGCTCGGTCAGCCGAGGTGTCACGCGCAGCTCGACGTTCGCACCGGTGAGCGCGGCCAGCAGGTCGCCGACCGGTTCGACTGCCACAGGCAGCACCGTCTCATTGCACACCCAGTGGCCCGCGATCTCGTCGTGTCGGACGAAGCCCGTTGGCGGCATCGTGTAGCGATAGAGCGCCGTGGTGCGGATGCGCTCGAGCCACGCCGATTCGACGGCGATCACCATCTCGGCGTCGACACCGGCGAACCATCGCGCGCGGTCCTCGGCTGTCGTGCGCAGCGACGGCCAGAAACACGCGCGGGGGCAGTCGCGGGGGAAGTAGTACATCGGCGCGTGCCAAGCATCGATCGCCCACACCAGCGGCTCGATTTCGAGTCGCTCGACCGGCGACCGCGGTGCGAACGACGTCAGGCCCGGATCTTCGCTGAAGTGATAGAGCGTCGGCATCGCGGCCCTGGGCGCTAGATCGGCGCGGCGGGCGCGGTCAGCGGCCACGGGCGCGTGCGCTCCATCGCCAGCGCGAGGTCGAGCAACAGCGCGTCGTCGTGACGACGCGTGATCGCCTGCAATCCGATCGGCAGCCCGCTCGCCGAGAGCCCCGCGGGGATCGAGATCGCGGGATAGCCCGAGATGCTGGCCGGGATCGTCAGTGCGCCGCCGTTGAACGGGTTCACGTCGACCTCGCCGACGCGTCGCGGCATCGGTCCCTCGGCGGCGAACGGCTCGACCGGGCTGACCGCCGCCAGCACGACGTCGACCTGCTCGAACACGTCGGCGAAGGCCTCGTTCATCTCCATGCGGAAGCGCTCCGAGGACGCAGCATGCCAGACGCGGTAGGTCTCCATGAACCGCATCGCGAACTTGATCTCGAACGTCAGGTCGTTCTCGCAGGCGGGCCAGTGGTCCTTGAGGTCGCCGTAGAGCCCGGGCGCGCCCGCGTTCGCCCATGCCGAGCCGCCTTCGGGCAGCTTGATGCTCGCGTTGACGCGCTGGAGGCCTGCCGCATCGATAAGCGCCTCCGCCGCCTCGCTGACGATGGCGCGCACCTCGGGATGGATGACGGCGCAGGTCATGTCCGGCACGACGACGACTCGCAGGCCCGTCAGCTCGTGCGTGCCGAGGCCGCGCTCCCAGCCGTCGACGCGCGGCAGGCTGAACGCGTCGCGCGGATGGTAGCCGCTGGCGACGTCGTACCAGCGGGCGGCGTCGCGCACGCTGCGCGCAGTCGTGCCCCAGCAGTTGGTGAGCTGGCCGAGGCGTGCGCGCGGCCCGCGCGGGATGCGCCCGTACGTGCCCTTCATGCCGACGAGCCCGCAGTACGCCGCCGGCAGCCGTATGGAGCCGCCGCCGTCGCTCGCCGTGGCTGCGGGCGCCAGTCCGCCCGCGACCGCCGACGCGGATCCGCCCGATGAGCCGGCCGGCGTCCGCTCGAGGTTCCACGGGTTGCGCGTGACGCCGTGCAGCTTCGTCGCGGTGTAGCCCACGAAGCCGAACTCCGACGGCGCCGTCTTGCCGACGACCACCGCGCCGGCCGCGCGCAGCCGCTCGACGTGGATCGAGTCGCGCTCGGCGATGTTGTCCTTGTACGGCACAGAGCCGTGCGTCGTCGGCATGCCGGCGGCGTCCTCCAGATCCTTGACCAGCAGCGGCACGCCGCCAAACGGCCCGACATCCTCGCCCGCGGCGATGGCGCGGTCGATCTCCTCGGCGCGTCCGCGCGCGCCGTCCGCATCGACATACACCACGGCGTTGAGTTTCGACGCGGCGATCGCGGCGAGGGACGCCTCCAGGGCGTCGGCCGCGCGCACCTCGCGTCGGCGGATGGCATCGGCGAGTGAGCTGGCATCGTCAAGCCACGGTTTCATCGGCGGCCTCCTTTGTTTGGGTCAGAAGATGAGTGTAGGACGGCATGGGGGCCTGATGGTAGTGGGCTTGTGACCGGGGGTTCGGTGACCTGCCAGGCGGCTAATCCCGCGGCAACCCCAGTCCGCGCTGGGCGATGATGTTGCGCTGCACCTCAGACGTGCCGGCCGCGATGGTGTAGGAGTGCGCGGCCAGATAGTAGCTCCAGAAGCGGCCGCCGCGCGGCGCATGCGCGTCGGCTCGCGTGAGCGCGCCGTCGAGGCCACAGATGTTCACCGCCGCGACGCCGAAGCGCAGCTGCAATTCGGTCGAGTAGAGCTTCGCGATCGAGGCCTCGGCGTTCGGCACCTGGCCCTGTCCCTGCATCCACGCGACGCGGTACGACAGCAGCCGCCCGACCTCGAACTCGATCTGCAGGTCGGCCAACCTGTGCCGCACGCCCGGCCGGTCGATGATTCGTATACCTCCCCGTCGCTCGCGCGCGTGGGCGATGAGGTCGTTGAGCAGCGTCTCGGCGAAGACGATGCGCTGGATGCCGGAGCGCTCGAAGTCGAGCGTTGTCGTCGCGACGTACCAGCCGCGGTTCTCCTCGCCGACGAGGTTGGACGCGGGAATGCGCACGTCGTCGAGGAACACCTGGTTGAAGTGGTCGGAGCCGAGCATGTTCGTCAGCGGGCTGAGCGTGATGCCGGGCGACTTCATGTCCATGAGGAAGTAGGAGATGCCGCGATGCTTCGGCGCGTCGGGATCGGTGCGCGCCAGCAGGATGCAGTAGTCGGCGCGGTGCGCGCCCGACGTCCAGATCTTCTGCCCGTTGACGATGTAGTCGTCGCCGTCGCGCACCGCGCGCGTCTGGAGCGACGCGAGGTCGGAGCCCGCGCCCGGCTCGCTGAACCCCTGGCACCACGACATCTCGTTGCTCGCGATGGGCGTCAGGAAGCGGGCGCGCTGCTCCTCGGTGCCGTGCAGCATCAGCGTCGGGCCGACCATGGCGACGCCGGTGCCGGGGAACGCGGGCGCCCTTAGGCGGGACATCTCCTCGTTGTAGACGAGCTGCTGCATCGGCGCGGCGCCGAGGCCGCCGTACTCCTTCGGCCAGGCGAGCGTCAGCCAGCCCTTCTCGGCCAGCCGCCGTTGGAATGCGCGGGCGATGCCTGCTGCCGCGGCCGGGGCGTCCTCGCGGTCGTTGTAGCCGCCGTCGCCGAGGCCGGCGGGCAATTCGGCGCGCACGAAGGCGCGGATCTCGTCTCGGAACGCCTCTTCGTCGGGGCCAAAGCGGAAGTCCATGTGGGTTGCTCGTCTCAGCGGCGGGCGGCGTCACTTGGCCGCGCGGCGGTGCCGATGCGATGCTACCACAGGATGAGAACGGCGAGCCCAGAACCAATAACCTGAGCGCCCTCCGGGCGCTGTTCGCAACGGGGAACCCTGCTATAGTTCGGGCCGTGGACCTCGAACTGCTGCGCGAGCTGTCTGTCCCCAACACGACCAAGATCCTCCTTCTCGTCATCGACGGCCTCGGCGGGCTGCCGAATGAGACGGGGCGCTCGGAGCTGGAGCAGGCGCTCGTGCCGCATCTCGACCGGCTGGCGCAGGAGAGCCTGTGCGGGCTGACGGTGCCGGTCGGCTACGGCGTCACGCCGGGCAGCGGGCCCGGGCATCTGGCGCTCTTCGGCTACGACCCGCAGCGATACACCGTCGGCCGGGGCGTGCTGGAGGCGCTCGGCATCGACTTCGACCTGCAGCCGTCGGACGTGGCGGCGCGCGGCAACTTCTGCACCGTCGATGCGGACGGCCGCATCATCGACCGTCGCGCCGGCCGCATCCCGACCGCGGACTCGGCGAAGCTGTGCGTGATGCTCAACGAGATCGAGGTCGCGGGCGTGCAGGTGTTCGTCGAGCCGGTGCGCGACCATCGATTCCTGCTCGTCCTGCGCGGCGAGGGGCTGTCCGACCGGCTCAGCGAGACGGACCCGCAGCGCGAGGGCGCGAAGCCGCTGCCGGTGCGCGCGCTCGCCCCCGAGGCGGAGTCCACGGCTCGCGCGTTCAACGACTTCGTCGCGCAGGCCGAGCGGCTGCTGCGCGAGTGCCAGCCGGCGAACATGCTGACGCTCCGCGGCCTCGCGAAGCACCCGCCGATGCCGTCGATCGTCGAGACGTGCAAGTTCCGGGCGGGCGCCATCGCGGCGTACCCGATGTACCGGGGGCTGGCGAAGCTCGTCGGCATGGACGTGCTGGGCACCGGCGCGACATTCGCCGACGAGCTGGCGACGCTGAAGGAGCACTGGGAGCGACTACGACTTCTTGTTCATCCACTTCAAGCGCGCCGACGCGGCCGGCGAGGACGGCGACTTCCAGGCGAAGATCGCAGCGCTGGAGGAGATCGACACGTACATCGAGGCGCTGCACGAGCTGCAAGCCCGACGTCTTCATGGTCGCGGGCGACCACTCGACGCCGTCGGTGGTGGCGGGGCACTCGTGGCACCCGGTGCCGTTCCTGCTCCACGCGCAGAACTTCGCGCAGGCCGACGAGAGCGAGGGCTTCAACGAGAAGGCGTGCGCGCACGGCATCCTCGGCACGATCCCGGCGAAGGAAGTGCTGTCGCTCGCGATGGCGCACGCGGGCCGGTTGACGAAGTACGGAGCCTGACATGAAACGCATCCCGATCGTCGCCGGCAACTGGAAGATGAACACGCTGCGCGCCGACGCCATCGCGCTCGCACGGGGCATCCGGGAGCGCTCGGACGGCGTCGCCGGCGTCGAGAAGATCGTCTGCCCGCCGTTCGTCTTCCTGCACGACGTGGCGGCGGCGCTCGACGGATCGACGATCGCCGTCGGATCGCAGAACGTGTACTGGGAGGAGAAGGGCGCCTTCACCGGCGAGGTCAGCGTCACGCAGGTCG
Organism: uncultured Chloroflexia bacterium; assembly: GCA_963840385.1. Classification (GTDB taxonomy): domain Bacteria; phylum Chloroflexota; class Dehalococcoidia; order DSTF01; family JACRBR01; genus CAYJMJ01. The sequence continues at coordinate 308,530 of CAWIYS010000011.1, forward strand.
CCGAGGTCGCGCGCTACGCGATCATCGGCCACAGCGAGCGGCGCCAGTACTTCGGCGAGACCGACGAGACGGTGAACCGGCGCGTGAAGGCGGCGCTCGCGCACGGCCTGAAGCCGATCATGTGCGTCGGCGAGACGTTGGAGCAGCGCCAGGCCCACCAGACGCACGAGGTGCTCGTCCGACAGACGCGCGGCGGCCTCGACGGCGTCGCGGTGGACACCGACTTCATCATCGCCTACGAGCCGGTGTGGGCGATCGGCACGGGCCTGGCGGCCGACGGCGCGACGGCGCAAGAGGCGATCGGGCTGATCCGGGCGACGGTCCGCGAGCTCGCGGGCGACATCGCCGCGAGCGTGCGCATCCTCTACGGCGGCTCCGTCACCGGCGACAACATCGCCGAGTTCATGTCGCAGCCCGACGTCGACGGCGGGCTCGTCGGCGGCGCGTCGCTGAAGGCCGACGGGTTCGCGGCTATCATCACGGGCACAGCGGCGGCGAGCGATGGCGCGCGCCTGATGCGGCGACTCGTCGCGATCGTCGGAGCGACCGCAACCGGCAAGACGGCGCTGGCCGTCGAACTGGCGCGCCAGCTCGGCGGCGAGATCGTCAACGCGGACTCGCGGCAGGTTTACCGCGGCATGGACATCGGAACGGCCAAGCCGATGCCCGCCGAGCAGGCGGCGGCGTGCCACTGGCTGATCGACGTCGCCGCGCCCAACGAGCAGTTCACCCTCGCGGCCTTCCTCGACCTGGCGAACGCAGCGCTCGACGACATCTGGGCGCGTGGCCGGCGGCCGATCGTCGTCGGCGGGACGGGGCAATATGTCTGGGCGCTGCTCGAGGGCTGGCGCGTGCCGCGCGTGCCGCCGAATCGCGCGCTCCGCGCCGAACTGGAGGAACGCGCCCGCCGCGAGGGCGCCGGCTCGCTGCTGGACGATCTGCGCGCCATCGACCCGGCCGGCGCGGCAACGATCGACGCGGCGAACCCGCGCCGCATCATCCGCGCGATCGAAGTGACGCGCGCGACCGGGCGGCCCTACAGCGAGTGGCGGCGCCGCGACTCGCCCGCGTTCGACGCTCGCATCATCGGCCTGCGAATGGAACGCGCCGCGCTGTACCGGCGCATCGACGAGCGCGTCGATGCGATGCTGGCGGCGGGGCTGGTCGATGAGGTGCGGCGGCTGAACGCCGCTGGCTACGGCTGCGAGCTGGCGTCGATGGCCAGCATCGGCTATCGGGAGGTGTGCGAGCACCTGCGCGGCGAGTTGACGTTCGATGCGGCGACCGCACGCATCAAGACCGAGACGCACCGCCTCGCCCGCATGCAGCACACGTGGTTCCGCGCCGGCGACGCGCGGATCGTCTGGCTAGACGCTGGTGCGGCAGACCTGATGGAGCGGGCGACCGCGGCGGCGACGTCATAACCCTCCCGCTGCCGGAATCGACCGTGTATCCTGACCCATCATGAAGTTCGTGAAGCTGCACGGCACCGGGAACGACTTCGTCGTCGTCGACGCGCGGACGCTCGACCGCGACTGGAGCGCGCTTGCGGAGGCGATCTGCGACCGGCACTTCGGCGTCGGCGGCGACGGGCTGATCCTGGCCCGCACGTCGGACCGCGCGGACGTGCGGATGCGCATCTTCAACGCTGATGGCTCCGAGGCGGAGATGTCAGGCAACGGCATGCGCTGCCTGGTGAAATTCGCCGTTGACGGAGGCCTCGTGACGCCGCGGGGCGATGAATTCGACGTCGAGACGGGCGCCGGCGTGCTGCGGGTGCGCATCACGATGGAGCGCGGGCTTGTGACGAGTGTGCGCGAGAGCATGGGGCCGCCGCACCTGGACCCGCGCGAGATCCCGGTGGCCATCGACGCGGCGGCGCCGGTGACGTCGCTCGACGTGCAGGTGAACGGCCACAAACTCGACGTCACGCCAGTATCGATGGGCAACCCGCACGCCGTCTACTTCCAGTCGGCACCGGTCGCTGACTATCCGCTCCACACCGTCGGCCCGATGGTGGAGCACCACGCGCTGTTCCCGAAGCGGACGAACTTCGAGGTCGTGCGGATGCTGGGTCGCGACAAGGCCGAGATGCGCGTGTGGGAGCGCGGCGTCGGCGAGACGCTGTCGTGCGGCTCCGGTGCGTCGGCGACGATGGTGGCGGCGCGGCTGCGCGATCTCGCCGACGGCGCGATCGAGCTGCGCGTGCCCGGCGGCGTGCTGCAACTCGAGTGGGACGGCGAGGGCGACGTGATCCTGACAGGGCCGGTCGTCGAATCGTTCCGCGGGGAGTGGCCGGCGTAGATGGCGTTGAAGAAGCTCCGCCGCATCGACGTCGCGTCCGGTGACACGCTATTCGACGAGATATCGTCGCACGTGCTGAGCGCGCCGTGGAGCCGCGGCGAGATAGAGCAGACCGCACGCGAGCATCCCGATCTGATCGTGCGGCGCGGCGACAACGTCGTCGTGGCGCTCGAGAACGGCGGGCTCGCGTACGGCTTCGAGAGCCAGAGCGCCTTCATCGACGAGTTCGCCGGGATGTTCCAGGAGCTCCTGCCGCGCGTGCGCCGCGAACTGGACGTCGATAGCGTCAGGTTCCGCATTACGCACAACCCGGCGCGACCGATCATCGAGCCCGTCCTGCGGAACCTCTGGTTCACGCCGCTGCGCTCGTGGCTCGCGTACTCACTGGCGAAGAAGGCGCCGCTTCCGAAGATCGGCGCGATCAAGGGCGTCACGCTCCGCGAAGGCGGCGTCGACGACCTCGACGAGATGGTGCGCATCGACCGCGAGTGCTTCCCGGATACGCCCATGCCGGCACCGATGATGCGGCGCGCGATGGAGAAGGGCGACCGGGTGCTGATCGCCAACGCGGGCGGCCGGGTGGCCGGTTACGTGCTGTACCGGCGCACCGACGACGAAGAGGGCTACATCTGGGTGCTGGCCGTCGGTCGCGAAGACCGAGGGCGCGGCATCGGTGCGGCGCTCACGGTGCGTGCGGCGAAGCGGCTGTTCGCCGAGGGCGTCGACCACGTCGATCTGAAGACGGAGGACGACAACAGCGAGGCGATCCGGCTGTATCGCCGCCTCGGCTTCCGGCAGACGACCGCAGGGCGAGACTATTCCCGGCCGACGGACCCCCGCGCCATCTCCCGCATCAAGAAATCCAGCGAGGGCACGCTGATCCGATTCGGCGGCTGGCGCTGACTCGCCGATGAGCGCGTCCGACGTCATCGGCATACACGCGCCGTTCTTCGAGATCGCATATCGCAGCGCCATCGTCTATGTGGCGATCGTGCTCGGCATGCGGCTGACGGGGACGCGGCAGCTCGGCCAGATGACGCCGTTCGACCTGGTGCTCGTACTGCTCATCGCCAACGCGGTACAGAACGCCATGGTGGGCAGCGACGTCACCGTGCTCGGAGGCATCGTCGCCGCGGCGACGCTGCTCGCGATGAACCGCGCGACGGCGTTCGCGACCGACCGGCTGCCGTTCTTTCGCCGCGCGATCGAAGGCGTGCCGATCCTGTTGCTGAACGACGGCAAGCTCATCGAGGAACATATCCAGCGCGCCGGTTTGTCCGACGAGCTCGTGCTGCAATCGATCCGCGAACACGGCTTCGCCAGCGCCACTGACGTGAAGATGGCGGTGCTGGAGATCGACGGCACGATCAGCATCGTGCCGGCCGGCTCGGCCACGGTACGCACGCGGCATCGAGTGCGCGCGGTGCGGCCCGGGGGGAACTGACCGATGGCGGAAGCGACGACGTCTGGACTTGGCCGCAACGGCCCGTGGCTGCAGAACCGGTGGTTGCGCGTCGAAACCCGCCAGGACGACGGCTCGATCTCGCCGGTGGCGCTCGATGGCGCGTTTCGTCCGGCGGAGCGCGCGCTCGCGTACGTCTCGCCGGTCGACGCGCCCGCGCTCACGTTCGGCCGCGCCGATTACGACGTGCAGCCGCATGCCGATGCGCTCGGCCGCGGCCGGCGGCTCACGCTGACATCGCGAGACGCCCGTCGCGGTGTCGTGCTCCGGCGCGAGGTCGTCGTGTACGACGAGCATCCGTACTGCGTGACGAAGGCCGGCGTCACGAACGAGGGCAGCGAGCCTCTGCACATCTCCGCGCTCCACGCTTTCAGCACGCCGTCCGAGGGGCGCGGTCGCCTCCATCTGCAGGCGCGGCCAGCCAACTGGCGTATCTACCGGCACGGCTGGCAGTCGTGGGCGCCGACGCTGTCGCTCGGCGGCGCGCAGCTCGACGTACAGAGCGCGCCGCCGGTCCTGTCGCCGGAGCTGCCGCAGCGAGAGGCGGGCCGCTTCGCTTCCGACGACGTCGGCGTGCTCTACGATCCAGCGTCCGGCCGCTCGCTGCTGGCCGGCGTCGTGACGGCGCGCGACTTCATCATCCAGGTGTTCGTCGACGCGCCGGGACAGGCGATCGACGTGCGCTGCCTCGCTGACGGCATCGCTGTCGCGTCCGGCGAAACGCTCTGGTCCGAGCGCGTGGCGATCGACGTCGTCGGCCACCCGAACGAGCAACTCGCGCGTTACGGCGATGCGCTCGGCGCGCGAGATGGGCGCGCGAGCGTCGCGCGAAACGCAGGCCGGCTGGTGCTCCTGGTACTACTTCTTCACGCAGGTGACCGAGGAGGACGTCATCCGCAACCTGCGCTTCATCGAGGCGCACCGGCGCGAGCTGCCGATCCAGACGGTGCAGATCGATGACGGTTACCAGGCTGACATCGGCGACTGGCTCACGGTCAACGAGAAGTTCCCGCATGGCATGGCTTGGCTCGCGTCCGAGATCCGGCGAGCCGGCTACACGCCCGGCATCTGGACGGCGCCCTTCCTGCTGGCGGAGACGTCGCGGACGTTCGCCGAGCACCCGCAGTGGGTGATTCGCAACGATGCGGGCGCGCCGGTCGTCGCGCAGCACAACTGGGGTCGCGCCAACTACGGCATTGATGGCTCGCACCCGGAGGCCGTCGCGTGGCTGACGGAGTTGTTCCGCGAGATCTGCGACGGCTGGGGCTACGACTACGTGAAGATCGACTTCCTGTTCGCGGCCGCCGTCGCTGGTCGCCGGCTCGACGAGCAGGCGACGCGCATTCGTGCCTATCGGCAAGCGCTCGCGGCGGTGCGCGCCGGCGTCGGCGAGGAGCGGTTCATTCTCGGCTGCGGATCGCTGATGGCGCCCTCCGTCGGCGTCTTCGATGGCAACCGCATCGGCTCCGACACCGCGCCGTTCTGGCGATTCCTCACGACGGAGGAGCGGGAGGCGCCACGGCCGCGCCCGCGCCGTCCGGACGATAACCTCAGCGCCGAGACGGCGGTCCGCAACACGATGACGCAGTTCTGGATGCACAACCGCCTCTGGTTGAACGATCCCGATTGCCTGCTCGTGCGTACCGACCGAACCAAGCTCACACTCGACGAGATCCGGTCCAGCGCGACGGCGATCGGCCTTTCGGGCGGGATGATGCTGTCGAGCGACGACCTCGACAAGGTGCCAGCCGACCGCTTGGAGCTGATTTCGATGCTGCTGCCGGTGCTGCCGCAATCGGCCGTGCCCGTGGACCTCATCGAACACGACCTGCCCGAGCGGTTCGAGGCCGCGTACAACCGGCCCTTCGATCCGGTGCGGCTGATCGCGGCGTTCAACTTCGACGATGAGACGCGTGACCTGCGCGTCGAGTTGCCGGCTGGCGAATGGCACGCGTTCGACGTGTGGGACGAGCGGTACCTCGGCCGGGTGATCGGCGCGGTCGAGTTCCGAGCGGTGGGCGAGCACGCGTGCAAGCTCGTCGCGCTACGGCCGGCCACAAGCGCTCCGGCGGTCGTCGGGACGACGGCGCACATCGGCGCGGGCGTGCTCGACATAACGTCACAGAAGTTCGACGCTGCTTCATCGACGCTCCGCATCGGCCTCGGGCCGGCGGGGAAGCGCATCCGGCGCGTGTACGTCGCATGCGCCGGCCGCGACCCGCTCGGCGCGGAATTCGACGGCAGCAACGTCGCATTCACGTGTAATGGCGACGCCTGCATCGTCGAAGTAGCCGTCGACCAACCGGCGCAGCTGGCGATCGCGTTCGGCTGAGCGTGACGACGCGGAACACCTCGCACGGATACCAGGCGTTCGCATAATACGCATCGCCGCGCGTTGACATCGCTGGTCGAGGGCCGTAGAGTAGTTCCATAACTGAATACAGCCAAACTCGCTCGATGAGCGAGGCGGGGGAACCAACAAGTTCCCGGGGTGAATCGCACGGAGACGTGCGTAGGCGAACTCCTTTGAGCCGAACCCGTCAGCTAACCCCGCAGGCATAAAGAGGAGAGGGTGAGACCGGCTGAAGGTGCGCCTTCGGCCGTTTTTGTTGCCAAACCTGTACGAACGTAGCGGAGGAAAGCGCTTGGCCATCGACCGGTTGCCACGGGCGGAAGCGAGGGTGACGGAGGGGCAACGCGAAGCAATTGAAGAAGCGATGCGGATCATCATCGAGGAAGACCGGGAGCGCGGCGTCGATCCGGCCGCGACCTTCGGATGCCGGCGGTGCGGCCGCCAGCGGCAGCTCATCGGATCGGTGGACTATGAGGGGATCCGGCTCTGCAACAGTTGCGCCACGAGGTTCGAGATGGCGCGCATGACCGGCAAGGCGCGCAGCGCCGCCGCGTTCGTCGGGCAGACGGCGAACACACACTGAATTCGATTCACAGCCTCCTCCTCCAACGGCAAGAGGCCGCCGAATTAATCGGCGGCCTTTTGCCGTGCCTCAATCATCCGGACCGGGTTACGAGGACGTGATCTCGATCGACTGGATGGCCGCGCCGGGCGGCGGGTCCTTCTCGGTCAGCGGGTCGCGCGGCGTCAGGCCGGCGAGCACGTTGTCCCCGCTCAGCACCTTGCCGAAGACCGTGAACTTGCCGTTGTATGTCGGCTGGTCGCTAAGCGTGAAGAAGAACTGGCTGCCGTTGTTGGGCTCACCAGCCGCGTTCGGCTTCGCCATGGCCAGCACGGCGCCGGAGAACGACGCTTTGCTCTCGGCAGGGTCGAACGGGAGCGTGTAGCCGGGGCCGCCGGAGCCGGTGCCCGTCGGGTCGCCGCCGCGTACGATCTGTATCTTGCCGCTCGAGTCAGCGATAGCACCGTAGAACGTCGTGCCGTTGTAGAACCCGTCCTTCGCGAGGAAGATGAAGTTGTTTACCGCCTGCGGGGCGTCCCTTGGCAGCAATTGCACGGTCACGTCGCCGGCGTCCGTCTTGATCGTCGCCGTGTACGTCTTGTTCGGATCGATGGTCAGCGCCGGCGCCGAGGCGTAGTGCTTCGCGACGGCGGTCGAGCCCGGCTGCGCGGTCGAGTCCGGTGCCGGCGTCGATGTCTGGATGCCCATGCCGGTCTTGGTTGTCGTCGATGACTTGTTGTTCTGCGTCGTCAGCGCCGCCGTGATGCCGAGGCCGCCGATCATGACGACCGCGCCGATGATGGCGAAGAGCGTGTAGTTTCCGAAGAAGCGGAACGCACCCTTGCGCTTGATGACCGTGGCGTCGGCCGACATGGCGCCACCGCTGTAGGCCTTCCTCCGCTTCTGAGTCTGGACGACGTGTTTCTTTCTGGGCATTTGTCTCTCTCTGAACGCGCTAGTTGACGGAACTATAACACCCGCGTCGTCCGGGCCACGAATCCAGACCCCGCCGGCCGCTGTCCGCCGCGTCCGATGGTGATTGCACCGGCCTGCTGCGCCGCGTATCGTTCGCCTCGTGGCAGCGCTCGCCGGAAGGACCACGCGGGAGGCCGCCCGCTCGCTGCGACGCCTGTGGAGCCTCCCGGGCGCTGGCGTCGTCACGGGCGCGTCCGACGACGACCCCTCCGGCATCGCCACGTACTCCGTGGCGGGCGCGCAGACCGGCTATTCGCTCCTCTGGACGAGCCTCGTCTCGCTGCCGCTGAACGTCGGCATCCAGGAGATCTGCGCGCGCATCGGCCTCGTCACGGGCGGTGGACTCGCTTCGGTCCTGCGGCGGCACTACTCGCGGCGGCTGCTGATCGTGCTGGTCTCGCTGCTCTTCGTCGCGAACACGGTGAACATTGGAGCGGATATCGCGGCCGTGGCGGCGGGCGTCGACCTGCTGACCGGCATCCCGACCGGCGCGATGGTCGTCCCGGTCGCGGTCGGTGTCTCCTTGACCGAGGTGTTCGTCCCGTACCGCGTCTTCGCCACGTACCTCAAGTTCCTCACGCTGGTGCTGTTCGCATACGTCGCCGATGCCTTCGTCGCCGGCCCTGACTGGGGCGCCGCCATCCGGGCGACGTTCGTGCCGCGCGTGCGTCTCGACGCGTCGTTCGTGACGACGCTCGTCGCCATCCTCGGCACGACAATCTCGCCGTACCTGTTCTTCTGGGAGACGTCGGAGGAGGTCGAGGAGATGCACCGGCGCGGCATCGAACCCGGCGACGAGCCTGAGTTGCGGCGCGTGCAGATCGACACGAGCATCGGCATGCTGCTCGCCAACGTCGTCTTCTACTTCATCGTCCTCACGACGGCGGCGACGCTCTACCCGGCCGGCATCCGCCACATCGCAACGGCGCGGGAGGCGGCCGAGGCCTTGCGGCCGCTCGCCGGCGACCGCGCCACCGTGCTCTTCGCCGCCGGGCTGGTCGGCACGGGGCTGCTCGCCATCCCCGTGCTCGCCGGGAGTGCGGCGTACGCCATCGCGGAGGTGTTCGACTGGCGCGAGGGGCTGGAGAGCCGCCCGCGCGAGGCGCCGCAGTTCTACGCGGTGATCGCCATTGCGACGATTATCGGCATGGTCATTGCGCTGTCCGGCGTCGGCGCGATACGCGCGCTGTTCGTGGCGGCGGTGGTCAACGGCGTCATCTCGCCGGTGCTGATCGCGGCGATCGTCGTCGTCAGCAACGACGAGCGCGTGCTCGGGCGGCACCGCAATGGCGTCATCTCGAACGTTCTCGGTGTGGCGACCGTGGCGGTGATGGGAGCGGCGGCGCTCGTGATGATTGGCATATTCGTCGTGGGTGCGTTCTGATGAGCGGGTTTGAGACCGCCCCTTCGAGGCCGTATATTGACGGCACGCCCCCGTAGCTCAGCGGATAGAGCGCTAGCCTCCGGAGCTAGAAGCACAGGTTCGAGTCCTGTCGGGGGTACCATCGATGGTTGTTAGAGGTGAGAGGTTGGAGGTGGGCTAGCCCCGCGCCGGCCTCTTGCTGTTGTTACCCTCGCAGCGCGGTGATCGACGACGCGTTGGCCACGGCGAGACCGGCGCGTGCCAGCATCATCACCTGCTCTGCCATCGTCTCGAAGCCGGCGCCGACGGTGCCGCCTTCGAGGAAGCGTGCGTGGATGCCCTCGAGGATGACGGCCAGTTTGAAGTACGCCAACACGACGTAGAAGTCGAGGTCGTTGATGTCACGGCCGCTGCGCGACGCGTAGCGCTCGATCGCCTGGTCGCGGGTCATGAAGCCGGGCAGGCCCGTGACCGATGCGCTGGCGATGCCGGGCGCCTCGGGCGCGGTCGCGGAGCCGCGGCCAGCCCAGTACATGATCTGCATGCCGAGGTCGGCCAGCGGATCGCCGAGCGTCGCCATCTCCCAGTCCAGCACCGCGGCGATGTGACCCTCCCCGTCGAGGATGCAGTTGTCGAGGCGATAGTCGCCGTGGACGATGGCCGCGTCGGAGTGGGCGGGGACCGATGCGGCGAGGCGGCGCGCGAGGTCATCGAGCTCCGGCAGCTCGCGCTGCTTCGAGCGGGCGAGCTGGTCGACGAATCGCCGCACTTGCCGCTCGATGAACCCCTGCGGCTTGCCGAAATCCGCCAGCCCCACGCTCGCCGGGTCGATCGCGTGCAGCGCGACGAGCGTATCGATCAGCTCCTCGCCGATGCACCGGCGCGCGGCCTCGTCGTAGCGTTGCGCGACGACGGCCGGGTCGGCCGGCACCAGGCCGTCGACGTACGACATGATGTAGAACGGCGAGCCCGTGACCGACGGGTCCTCGCAGAGGGCGATGGTGCGCGGCACCGGCACGGCCGTCGCCTGCAGCGCGGAGATAACGCGAAACTCGCGCTTCATGTCGTGCGCCGTCGGCAGCACGTGCGATAGCGGCTGCCGTCGCAACACCCACGACTGGCCGCCCGCTTCGATGCGATACGTGAGGTTCGATCGGCCGTGGCCGATAATCGTCGCCCGCAGCTCGCTGACGGGCGCGACGTTCGCTGAGAACCACGGCGTCAGGTGCTCGAAGTCGATGCCAGGTACGGTCTCGGGCATGGAAGCTCCTCCGGTCTTCACCGGGGAAGCTACGTCACAACGGCGCTGACCGCAACGGGAGCGACCGAGTCAGGCGGCGGGGACGAGGATCACCGGTATGTTCGCCGCGTGCAGCACCTCTTCGGCGACGCTCCCGAACATGAGGCGGTTCAGTCCGCGCCGCGAGTGCGTGGCCATCGCGATCGCGTCCGCCTCGATGTCCTTCGCCGCGGCGACGATCTGCTTCGCGGCGGTGCCCTGGCGCACCAACACGTTGACGATGACGCCGCGCTGGCGCAGGGGCACGGCGATCCGCTCGAGGTAGGCGCGGGCCTGCTCGGCGAAGGCGCTTCGGGACGCGGCCTCGAGCTGGCTCGGGCCAAGGGCTCCCCGCTCGCTCCAGTCGGCGCTGACGGCATCGACGATGCGCAGCAGCGTGAGCTCGGCGTGCATCGACGACGCGATGGAGATCGAGTGCGGGATGACCGACTCGGCCCGCGGCGAGCCGTCGAGCGTGACGAGCAAGTGTGTGAACATGATGGCCTCCCCCGTCCGGACCGGACGTGACTGCGCGCAGCCGCCGCCAGACCGAATGCCCGGCGACGCTTGCACCGAGGTGCGCCACGTCTGAGACGAGAGCACCCCCAAACCCCTGTAACCCGGTTTCAGTATCGGCAGTCTGCGCGGGGATCCGTGGTACCATGCCGCGATGATCCGGACCCTCGTCGCGCTCGGGGCGCTCCTCGCCGTATTCGCCTGGGCGTGCCGGGGCGCGACGAGCGCTCCTTCCCCCACGGCCACAGTCATCCAACCAACGCCGACCGCCGAGGGAGGCTGCTCGCCAACCCGGCCGCACGCGGCGGGCAACTTCGACGAGACGATCGCCAGCGGCGGCCTGCAGCGGACCTACATCCTGCACGTCCCGGCGGGATACGACGGCGGGCGGCCAGCGCCGCTCGTGCTGTCGTTCCACGGCTACGGGCTCTCATCGAAATTCTTCGCCCCATACGTCAACTTCGACGCGATCGCCGACCAGGCCGGGTTCGTCCTGGTGACGCCGGACGGCACGGGCGATCCGCAGTCGTGGAACGCGGCGGGCTACGCGGGCGGCACGGCGGACGTCCAGTTCGTCCGCGACCTGCTGACGAAGCTGAACGACGACCTCTGCATCGATGCGGCGACGGTCTACGCCACCGGGTTTTCGAACGGCGGCGGGATGGCGATGCGAGCGGCGTGCGACCTGCCGGGCGAGTTCGCGGCGGTCGGAGTCGTCGCCGCGACGTACGTGAACTGCCGCGCCGACGTGCCGCTGATCGCGTTTCACGGCAGCTCCGACCCGCTGGCGCCGTTCGAGGGCTCCGACGGGGCCAACGCGGACGGGCAGATCTTCCCGTCGGTGCGGCGATCTGTCTCGGAATGGGCGCGCGAGCTCGGCTGCGACGGGCTGCCGCTTATCGCCCGCCCGTCGAGTGAGGTCGAGCTGTCGACGTTCCAGCGCTGCCAGTCGGGGGAGTCGGACGTGCTGCTGTACACAATTCTCGGCGGCGGCCACACGTGGCCCGGCGCGCTGCCGCTCGCCCCGGCGATCGTCGGCATGACGACGCAGCAGGTGAACGCGAGCCAACTCATCTGGGACTTCTTCGCGGCGCACAAGCGCGTGGGGTAGAGCGAATCCGCCCCATGGCACTTGCGGAACAAACGTTCTGTGTGACATAGTCGCGGTGCTATGGCGCTTGCGAAGGTGCTTTCGTGCGCGGTCGCCGGCCTCGACGGCGAGATCATCGAGTGCGAGGTCGACGTGTCGCGGCGCGGCCTCAACAGCCTCGCGATGGTCGGCCTGCCCGATGCGGCGGTCAAAGAGGCCAAGGATCGCGTCGAGTCGGCGATTAAGAATTCGGGCATCCGCTTCCCGCAAGGGCGGATCATCGTCAACCTCGCGCCGGCCGACCTCCGCAAGGAGGGGCCGACCTACGACCTGCCCATCGCCGTCGGCATCCTGGTGGCGGCCGGCCAGGTCGTCGCCGACGTCAACGACTGCGTCTTCCTCGGCGAGCTCTCGCTCGATGGCGCGCTCCGGCACGCGCAGGGCATTCTTCCGATGGTGGCGCTGGCGCGCGAGCGCGGCATCGGATCGGCGTACGTGCCCGCCGCTGACGCCGCCGAGGCGGCGCTGCTGCCCGGCATTACGATCTACTCCGTCGACACGCTCGCTCGCCTGATGGACCACCTCGCTGGCGTCGTACCGATCGCACCGACGATCTCTGGTGGCATTCCCAAGCCCGTCGATGTCGACTGGGCCGGTACGGACTTCGGCGACATCAAGGGGCAGGAGCACGTCAAGCGCGCGCTCGAGGTCGCGGCGGCCGGCGGACACAACGTCCTGCTGTCCGGCCCGCCCGGCGCCGGCAAGACGCTGCTCGCCCGCGCGATGCCCTCGATCCTGCCGTCGATGTCGCCGGAGGAGACGCTGGAGGCGACGAAGATCTACTCGATCGCCGGCCTCCTGCCGCCGGACACGCCGCTGGTGCAGCGGCGACCATTCCGCGCGCCGCACCACACGATCTCGCACGCCGGCCTCGTCGGCGGCGGCCGAAATCCGCGGCCGGGCGAGATCACGCTAAGTCATCGCGGCGTGCTGTTCCTCGACGAGTTGCCGGAGTTCGGCCAGCAGGTGCTCGAGGTGATGCGACAGCCGCTCGAGGACCGCACCGTCACGATCTCGCGCGCGCAGGGCACGGTCACCTATCCCGCCAACTTCATGCTCGTCGCGGCCCAGAACCCATGCCCCTGCGGCTTCGCGGGCGACATGACAAAGGAATGCTCCTGCTCCGAATCGACGATCACCCGTTACCAGAAGCGCATCTCCGGCCCGCTGCTCGACCGCATCGACATCTTTGTCGAGGTGCCGCGCGTCGAGTACGAGAAGTTGTCGTCGGACGCGACGGGCGAGCCATCGAAGCTGGTGCGCGAGCGCGTCGAGGCGGCGCGGTCCGTGCAATCTGAGCGCTTCGCCGGCACGCGCTTCATCTGCAACGCGGAAATGACGCCGACCGAGGTGCGCCAGCACTGCCAGTCGCGGCTCGACGAGCAGGCGCAGTCGCTGCTGCGACTCGCGATGGCGCAGCTGTCGCTCTCCGCGCGCTCGTTCCACCGCGTGTTGAAGCTCGCCCGCACGATCGCCGATATGGCGAACTCGGAGACGATCAGCTCGCACCACCTGGCCGAGGCGATCCAGTACCGGCAGCGGACGCGCGCGTGACGAAACGGCGCGATGCCGTGGCGGCATGTCGATGCCGAGCCCGTGGCAATCCAGACGCCAGGGCAGAAGCTGGCGGGTCGCTGACGGGGCGATCGCAAAGGGCGCTGCGCTGGCGCTCACGGTGCCGACTCGAACACTGGCAGCTTGCTGGCGTACGACACAGCGCGGTGGGTGTACTGGACACCGACGTCTATCTCGTTTCAATGCAATCCGCATGCCGATAGGAAGGTCATCACCAGCACGGCGATGAGCAGCGTCCTGACGACCACACGTTGATCCCTGCCCCACTCGGCAACGAGGGTCTGAAGCCAACTGTCAGCAACTCGGTCGTCGAGGTGCGAAGCGACGCTCGCCGTCGGCGATGCGGCGGCGCCACCAGGACGAACGGCACAAAGCAAGCGATCTCTGCGCGATGGGCCAGAAATTCTGTCGATGACAAGTCGTGCTCATCAGCCTCGATGGCAGTGCGCAGGACGGTTCGCACGCATAGCACAGCGAGTCGGCACGTGGTCACCGGATGGCGCGCCTGCGCCGTCACGCCACGCCGCCACCCGCGATCCTGAGCGCGTCGCCGAAACCGGGTTGAGCCTCGCGCTATGGGTCGCCTCGGAGTCGACAGGAAACCGTCTACGGCCACTTGGGGCGCCCAAGGTCCGCGGCAGCGGACGCGCGCCTGATCAGCGCCGGAACGGCGCGATGCCAGTCGCGGCGATGCGCGTCTTGTAGACGCCGGTGCGGGCGGTGATGAAGAGCGTCGAGCCGTCCTCGCCCCAGGCGCAGAATCGCCGGCATCTGCGGGCAGTCGATGACGCCGAGCGGGCGGCCGTCGGGCGCGAACACCTGCACGGTCTTCGCGCAGACGTAGAGGCGGCCGTCCGTATCGACCTTCATGCCGTCGGGCCGGCCGTCCTCGCGCACGGTGACAAAGACGCGGCCGTTGCTCAGCGTGCCGTCAGCCGCGACGTCGAAGGCGCGCACGTGGTTGCGATTCGTGTCCGCGATGTACAGCGTACGCTCGTCGGGCGAGAACGCGAGGCCGTTCGGGCGATCGAAGTCGGTCGCGAGCAGCGTCAGGCCGCCGGACGGTTCGATGGTGAAGACGCCGTTGAACGGCAATTCGCGCTGGTCTTCCGTGATGCCGTACGGCGGGTCGGTGAAGAAGACGCGGCCGTCCGACCGGACGACGACGTCGTTCGGGCTGTTGAGCCGCTTGCCTTCGTACGAACTGGCGATCGCAGCTGCCGCGTCGGTGCGCTCGATCGACACGCGGCGGTTCTCGTGCTCGCAGGCGATGAGGCGCATCGCGAGGTCGAACGTCAGGCCGTTCGACTGGCCCGGACGGCTCGCGGTAGACGTCGAGTTGGCCGGCGCGCCATCGATGGATGCGGCTGTTCGGGATGTCGCTGAACAGCAGGTAGCCGTCGGGGTGCCAGACCGGCCCCTCGGTGAACCCGAGGCCTTCGGCGACGACCTCCCACGGCTCGCTCGACACGAGCGCGCGCAGACCGTCATCGAATCGCACGTCTGGCATCGGTTCGTGCTCCTTGCGTCGTGAGGACTAGAAGTCGTCCGGGCAGAACGGCGCGAACGGCGTCGCGAACAGCGCCGTCGCCGCTTCGATGGCAGCCGCGCTCGCGGCGCGGACCGCGCCGACGCGCACCGCCTCGGCCGGGCGCATGAAGCCGTTGTAGATCGGCGCGAGCGCCCGGGCGTCCATCTCCAGCTCCGCGGCCGACGTCGTGCGGCGTCGCGCACATGCGGCCATCCTGCGCCTCGATGCGCCAGCGGCCGGCGTTCCACGGCGCCGTCTCGTCCGTCAGCTCGACCGTCACGCCCGCACCCGACGCGTGCGGAGGCGAAGGCCTGGCGGCCATCGCACGCTCGACGTCGACGATGCGGAGCATCGGGCCGATCCACGCGCCCAGCGGCTCGGCGAGGTGCGCCGGCTCCTCGATGGCGTCGAGCAGCGCGTCGTCCTCGCTCGCCGTCATGACGATGCGCGTCGAGAGGTCGTGGCTCGTCACGTACGCGAGCACCGCCGCGTACGCATCGCCGTCGAGCGCCACCCAGTCGACCACGCGCAGCGTCGTCTCTCCGAACGGCGAGTTGCCGGTGTAGCGATGATGCGTCGTGTAGACGACGTAGCCGCGATCCTCGCCGGCCTCGTTCTGCCACACGGCGGCGTCGCGCGTGCCGACTGCCGAAATCCTGCAAGACCGAGCGACGCCAGTGCCACTCCGTCCGCCGGAACGCGCCGACGCGCGGGCCGTGGTGCTGCGCGTACAGCGCATCGAGCCGCGGCCACGCGTCGGCGTCGACGCGGGCCCATCGGCCGCCGGTGGCTGGCCGGCGCGGGCGCACCGTCTTGGGCGGGAAGGAGTAGCTCAGCATGCGGCCGGCGATCTCCCAGCCGAAGCGGCGATAGAGCGACGAGTGCGGCGTCCAGAGCATCGAGAGCGGCTGCCCGGCGTCGCGCATCGACTCGAGCGTGCGCCGCAGCAGCGCGCCGACGTAGCCGCCGCGCCGCCGCTCCGGCAGGCAGCTCACCGACGCCACGCCGCCCGTCGGGATGACCGCGCCGGCGAAGTACTGCTCGAACGGGATGACGACGAGCCCGGCGACCATCTCGCCGCCGTCGAACGCGGCGAGCGCCCAGTTGCGGTCGTAGTACTCCATGCGGCGGGCGAGGCCGGCGTCGCTGCGGTCGCCGTTGAAGGCGTACGCGGCGATGAAGGAGTGGCGCTCCCACTCCGAGTCGGACACGGGCCGGCGAATGTCGATGCTCATCGTGGGAGACAGCGTACCGATTCGACGTCGCCGGTTACAGGTGCCTGCGTCGCCTCGCGGCACGGTATATTCCGCGCGTGAAGCGACGTGGACTCGTAGCAAGCATCCGTGCCGACCTCCTCGCGCACGACCGGTTCGCCATCGGCGAGGGCTGGGTGCCGCGCGGCGGCGGCGCGGGCGCGTGGTGGTGGCGATATCGCCGCAACCATCACGCCGCCGGCATCATGATCCTGTTCCGCGTTCGCGAGTGGGCGCGGCGCTGGCCGACCGGTCCGCTGCCGGGGCTGTGCGACCGGATCATGGAGATCGTCCACCACACGTCGATCAGCCGCGGCGTCCAGCTCGGCGTCGGCGTCTACTTCCCGCACGGCGACGCGCACATCCACGGCGAGACGACGATCGGCGACTGTGTGATCGTCGGCGTGCACACCGGCATCGGCCTCCGCGGCAGCTTCTTCGCCGACCAGATGGGCACGCGCGGCCCGACGATCGGCGCCTACACCCGCGTCGGCACCGGCTCGTGCGTGCTGGGCGCGATCACCATCGGCGAGCGCGCCGTGATCGGCGCCAACGCCGTCGTGCTCGACGACGTGCCCGAGGCGGCGACCGTCGTCGGCGTGCCGGCGCGCATCGTGCGGCAGGGCCCCGTCGGCGACGAACTGCCGGCCGCGCTCGAGCGGCTGGCGGCGCTGCGTGAACTGAGCGAGCGCCAGCAGGAGAACGGAGGGCGCGCGTGACGGAAGCGGACGTCGAATCGCTCGTCGACCTGCCGATAACGCCGCTCGGTCTCGCGGGCATCTACGTCGGCGAGGAAGTCGATGCGGTGGTAGCGCGCATCGGCGAGCCGCTGGTGCGACGGCCGGTGACCGATGCCCCGCGCGAGGACAGCGAGTTCCTCGAGTTCGGCCCGTTCGTCGTAGTGGGCTACCGCGGCATCGTCGATGCCGTGTGGGCGCTTGAGGGCTATCGCGGACGCACGCTCGGTGGCGTCGGCATCGGCATGCCGTGGACGGAGCTGCTGCGCCGGTTCCCGGACGTCGCGTTCGACGAGTACCGGAACGCCTGGCGCGTGCCCGGATGGCCGCACCTCGGCATCGAGGTCAGCCGGCCGTCGCGCGACGACGAGGCCGAGAGCGACGGGCCGTGGACCGAGGAGTGGTACGAGATCACCGACCCGGCGAACGCGTTCATCAGCCTGATTGAGGTCACGTTGGGTGACACGCCGCCGACGAACGGCGACGGCGCCGCGGACTAGAGCGAACCGGCGGAGCGGCGCTGACCGTCGACCTGCCGGTTCACGGTGATCACGCCCTTCACCGACTCGAGCTTCGACATCAGCCGGCTGAGCTGCGAGATGCCGGTCGTCTCGAGCGTCAGGTAGACCGACGTGATGCGCTCCTCCTCGTGCTCGGTGCGCACGCCGACCATGTTCACCTTCTCCTCGGAGACGACGGTCGACAGGTCGCGCAGCAGTCCGACGCGGTCCCATGCGTCGATGTGCACGGCGACGGGATACAGCTCGCCGGTGCGCCCCCACTCCACGTCGACGAGGCGGTCCTTTTCGTCCTCGTGGAGGATGTTGAAGCAGTCGACGCGATGGATCGTCACGCCCCGGCTCCGCGTGATGTAGCCGATGATCGAGTCACCCGGCACGGGATTGCAGCAGCGCGCGATCTGCGTCAGCAGGTCGCCCGTGCCGAGCACCTGCACTGAGTGCCGCGTCGGCTGTCGCGCCGGCGGCGTCGTGCCCTCCGGTATCGGGAACGGTTCCTCGTCTTTGCGGAGTAGCGGCGCGAGCCGCATGGCCATGTTCACGGTCGTGATGCCGCCGTAGCCGAGCGCCGCGAGGAAGTCGTCGAGCGCGTCGAACTTGAAGATCTTCAGGATGTCCTCGCCGTGCTCGCTCAGCGACAGATTGAGACGCCGCAGTTCCTTGTCGATGAGCTCGCGTCCGCGCTCGATGTTCTCGGCGCGCTCCTGCTTCTTGAACCACTGGCGGATCTTCTCGCGCGTGTGGCCGGCCTTGGCGAATCCGAGGTTCGTGTTGAGCCAGTCGCGCGACGGCCCGCGTGAGTTCTTGCCGGACAGGATCTCGACCACGTCGCCGTTCTGCAGCTGGTACGTGAGCGGCACCAACCGGCCGTTCACCTTCCCGCCGACGCAGTGGTGGCCGAGGTCGGTGTGCACGCGGTACGCGAAGTCGATCGGCGTAGCGCCCGCCGGCAGTTCCTTGATCTCGCCCTTCGGCGTGTAGACGAAGACCTGGTCGCGGAACAGGTCCGTCTTCACCGACTCGACGAACTCCTCGGCGACGGGCATCTCTCGCTGCCATTCGATGAGCTGGCGCAACCACGACATCCGCTCCTGGTACCGAAGGTCGCTCGGCTTCGCGCCCTCCTTGTAGCGCCAGTGCGCCGCGACGCCGTACTCCGCGAGCTGGTGCATCTCGTGCGTGCGGATCTGGATCTCAAGCGGCCGCGCGCCGATCGCCATCACCGTCGTATGCAGCGACTGGTACAGGCTCTCCTTCGGGCTGGCGATGTAGTCGTCGAACTGGCCCGGGATCGGATGCCACAGCCCGTGTACGACGCCGAGTGCGTTGTAGCAGTCGCCGACCGTGTCGACGATGACCCGCAGCGCGAGGAGGTCGTAAATCTGCTCGAACGACTTCTGCTCCGCGGCGTACTTGTCGGCCTTCTGTGCGATCGAGTAGATGTGCTTCGCCCGGCCGGTCACCTCGGCCGTGATGTCGTGCTTCGCCAGCTCTTCGAGCAGGATCTTCTCGACCTGCGCGACGTACCGTTCTCGCACGGTGCGCTTCGCCTGGATGAGGCGCGCGATCTGCTTGTAACGCTCGGGCTGCAGGTGCCGGAACGCGAGGTCCTCCAGCTCCCACTTGATCTGCCAGATGCCGAGACGGTTCGCCAGCGGAGCGTAGATCTCCATCGTTTCCTGCGCGGTGCGCAGTTGGTTCTCCGGCGGCTTGGCGTCGAGTGTGCGCATGTTGTGCAGCCGGTCGGCGAGCTTGATGATGACGACCCGCGGGTCCTCGGCCATGGCGAGGAACATCTTGCGGAGATTCTCCGCCTGGATGTTGCGGTCGCCGGTGTGCTCGCCCGGGGCGCGCCACGGGATGCGTTGCAGCTTGGTCGTGCCATCGACGAGCCGCGCGACCTCGGCGCCGAAGCGCTTCTTGATCTCGTCGTTCGGTACGCCGCAATCCTCCTGCACGTCGTGGAGGAGCGCGGCAGCAACCGCCGCGGCGTCGAGCTGAAGACCGGCGACGGTGATCGCCGCGTCGAGCGGGTGCACGATGTATGGGTCGCCTGTCAGCCGCAGCTGGCCGCGATGCGACTCCGCGGCGAAGACGAACGCCTCCTCGATCAGCCGCACCTTGGCGGCTGGCAGGTAGCCGGTGACCTTGTCGATCAGGGGCTGCGCGCTCGGTTCATGGACGACGGTGGTCATCTCAGGCAGGGGACCTCACAGATTCATTGTGCCGGACCGGCGGTCGCGGCGTCCTTCGTAAGCCCCAATTCGGCGAGGATCTTCTCGACCGGCGCTCCGCCCTGGCGCGCGTAGCCGCGCATGCGGGCCCGCATCAGGATCGTGTCGTGCTCCTCGCGCGTCGACTCGAACAGCAGCGCCAGGGCGTCGGCTACGAGGTCCTTGGCGGGCCGATGCGTCTTCGCCGCCTCCACCTTGAGGGCGGTGTACAGCTCCTCATCGTCGAACACGATGGTCATCCGTCGCGACATGGTCGGCACCCCCTGGCCAGCTTCGCACGCCTGTACGCCTGTACGCCCAGGCGTACGTACGCCTGAATTGTAGCCGAACGCGCTCCCGTACCGCCCCCGCCGAGGCACGATACGGGCGCTCTGGTATTCTGCGGCGTCCGAGGCGGGATCTGGTATCCGGGAAGCGCCGTGGAAGCGAAGACCAGCAAGGCC
The DNA here is from genome assembly GCA_963840385.1 of uncultured Chloroflexia bacterium. Classification (GTDB taxonomy): domain Bacteria; phylum Chloroflexota; class Dehalococcoidia; order DSTF01; family JACRBR01; genus CAYJMJ01. Next base: position 328,785 of record CAWIYS010000011.1, read on the forward strand.
CAGAAGTTCGCCGCCCCCCGCGGCACTGCCGACATCCTGCCCGAGGACTGGCCGTACTGGCGGTACGTCCGCGACACGGCGGAGCGCGTCTGCGCCTCGTTCGGGTACCAGCGCATCGAGACGCCGGTCTTCGAGCATGCCGGCGTGTTCTTGCGCACGTCAGGCGCCGGGACGGATATCGTCGAGAAGGAGGTTTACCTCTTCGACGACCGCGGCGGTGACACGCTCGCCCTCCGGCCCGAAGGCACGGCGAACGTCGTGCGGGCGTACATCGAGCACGGCATGGCCAGCTCGCCGCAGCCGGTTCGGCTGTCATACGTCGGGCCGATCTTCCGTTACGACCGGCCGCAGGCGGGGCGCTACCGCCAGCACACGCAGTTCGGCGTCGAGGCGATCGGCGACGGCGACCCGCTTGTCGACGCGGAGGTCATCGACCTGCTCTGGACGTTCCTTCGCGAGCTGGGCCTCAGCGGTTTCACGCTGAAGCTGAACACGATCGGCGACCAGAACTGCCGCCCGCGCTTCGTCGAGGCGCTGCGGGCGTACTACGCGCCGCTGCTGCCGTCGGTCTGCGACGACTGCCGCATGCGTTTCGAGAAGAACCCGCTGCGGCTGCTCGACTGCAAGGAGGAGCGCTGCCAGCCGGCCATCGCGGGCGCGCCGCGGCTGACCGACTTCCTGTGCGACGACTGCCGCGACGCACTTCGAGCGGCTGCAGGCCTATCTGGGCGCGCTTCACATCGACTACGCCATCGATGAGCGGCTCGTGCGCGGGCTCGATTACTACACGCGCACCGTGTTCGAGTGCCACCCGGCGGTTGAGGGCGCGCAAAGCAGCATGGGCAGCGGCGGTCGCTACGACGGCCTCGCCGAGTTGCTCGGCGGCGCGCCCACGCCCGGCATCGGCTTCGGTGCGGGGTTCGAGCGGCTGATCATCAACATCAAGCGGCAGGAGGTGCCGCTACCGCCGCAGGAGCCGCTCGCCCTGTACATTGCGCACGTCACGCCCGAGGCGGCGACGGTCGCGCTCGAGCTGGCCGACGCGGTGCGCGGCGCCGGCCGGCAGGCGATCGTCGGTGGCGGCGGGCGCAGCCTGAAGGCGCAGATGCGCCACGCCGACGCGCGCGGCGCGCGCTACGTCGCCATCATCGGCAAGGATGAGCTCGCCGGAGGCGAGGTGACACTGCGCAACCTGGCGGACCGGAGCGAACGACGGCTGCGGCTCGCTGACGTGCCGTCCGCCGTCGACGGGTCATGAGCCCCGCAACGGGGAACGCCGATGCCTGACATGCTCGTGCGGCTGTACGACTTCGCGCCGGTGCCCCAATACGATGAGCGCTGCGCCGCCAACGGCATCGAGGTGCGGCGGATCGACGCGTGGGACCGCGCGCCGTTGCTACGCTTCGTGCGGGAGCACTTCACCGAGAACTGGGCGTCCGAGGTCGAGCTGGCGTTCTCGACCGGGCACCCGATCACCGGCTTCGTCGCCGTCAAGGATGGGCGCATCGCCGGGTTCGCCGTGTACGAGTGCAGCCGACGCGGCTTCTTCGGTCCGACCGGCGTGCGCGAGGATCTGCGCGGCAGCGGTGCGGGTGCGGTGCTGCTCATGCGCTGCCTCGAGGCGATGCGGGAGATGGGGTACGGCTACGCGATCATCGGCGGCGTCGGCCCCGCTGCTTTCTACGAGAAGATCTGTGGCGCGAAGGTCATCGAGGGCAGCGATCAGAGCGTGTATGCCGCGCTGTACCGCGACATGATCGTGCGTCATCGGCAGGAGACGTAGCTCGCCCAGCGGCCCCCAGGTGTTACGATGAGGCGTGAGGAAGAAACCCCCTCCGGCAGGGGGTTTCGGCATGTGTGGCGATGTTCGACAGGCTTGAAGCGACCGAGCAGCGATACGACGACCTGACCGACGAGCTGGCCAGGCCGGAGATCAGCGGCGACTACGAGAAATTGCAATCGATCGCGAAGGAGCGCGCGTCGATCGAGCAGGTCGTCACGCTCTACCGCGAATGGAAGGCGAGCGCGCGCGCCATCGAAGAAGCGCGCGGCGTGCTCGGCGACAGCGATCCTGAGATGGCCGCGATGGCCCGCGACGAGATCGAGACCCTGACGGCGAAGCGCGCTGATCTGGAGGCGCGACTCAAGCGCGCGCTCGTGCCGAAGGACCCGCGCGACGACCGCGACGTGATCGTCGAGATCCGCGCCGGCACCGGCGGCGACGAGGCGGCGCTGTTCGCGGCGGATCTCTACCGCATGTACACGCGCTACGCGGACCGCCGTCGCTGGAACGTCGAGATGCTGTCGATGAACGAGATCGGCATCGGCGGCTTCAAGGAGGTCATCTTCGAGGTGCACGGCACGGGCGCGTACTCGCGGCTCAAGTACGAGAGCGGCGTCCACCGCGTCCAGCGCGTGCCGGCGACCGAGGCGCAGGGCCGCATCCACACGTCGACGGCGACCGTGGCGGTGCTGCCGGAGGCGGAGGAGGTGGAGGTCGCCGTCAACGAGTCCGACCTCCGCATCGACATCTTCCACTCGGGCGGCGCGGGCGGGCAGAACGTCAACAAGGTCGCGACGGCGGTGCGGCTCACGCACCTGCCGACGGGCATCGTCGTCGTCTGCCAGGACGAGCGGTCGCAGCTCAAGAACCGCACGAAGGCGATGTCGGTGCTGCGCGCGCGCCTGCTCGATCAGCGACAGAGCGCGCGGGAGGCGGAGATCGCCGGCACGCGCAAACAGCAGATCGGCAGCGCCGAGCGCTCCGAGAAGATCCGCACGTACAACTTCCCGCAGGACCGCCTGACCGACCACCGCATCGGCCTGACGGTGCACAACCTGCCGCGGATCCTCGACGGCGAGATCGACGACGTGATCGACGCTGTCTCGGCCGACGCCGAGGCGCGGCAACTCGAGGAGGGGCGCGATGGATAAACATCGGCTCGAAATCGAGTTCTGCACGGCGTGCAAGTTCCAGGGCCGCGCCTTCTGGCTGGCGCGCGAGCTGTTCGACCAGCGCCCGGATCTCGCCGACGAGATCGTGCTCGTGCCGTCGTCCGGCGGCGTGTTCGTCGTGCGATACGACGGCCAGACGGTGTTCGACTACAAGACCGAACGGCGGTTCCCCGAGCCGAAGGATGTCCGCGAGGCCGTCCTCGCCGCGAGCGGCCGCCCGCCGACGCCGAGGCCGCATTGAGCGAGAGCTATCAGCTGTCAGCGATCAGCGCTCGGCGGGATACACGGACCGTCGCCGGTGCGGCGCTGGCGCTCACCATTGCGCAGCTGCTGCACGATACAGCGCGGCAGCTCGAGGCGGGCGGCATTGACGACGCGCAGCTCGAGGCGGAGGTGATGCTCGCCGAGGCGATGCGCATCGACCGGACGCACCTGCTGGCGCGCCTGCATGACGATGTGTCGGGCGGCGCTCTCCCGCACTTCGAGGCGATCGTGGCGCGACGGCTTCGAACGCGAACCACTCGCCTACATCCTCGGCCGGCGCGAGTTCTTCGGCATCGAGGTCGAGTGCGCGCCGGGCGCGTTGATCCCGCGCCCGGAGACGGAGACTGCTCGTCGAGTTGGCGCTCGACGAGATCGCGTCGCGCGGCGGCGATATCGTACGCGTCGCCGACGTCGGCACGGGCAGCGGCGCCATCGCCGTGGCGATCGCGCTCAACGCCGCCAACGCGCGCGCGACGGCGATCGACGCCTCGGCCGACGCGCTCGCGATCGCCCGCCGCAACGTCGCGCGGTATGGGCTGGAGCGGAACGTGACGCTCGTCGAAGGCGACCTGCTCGCCGGCGCGGGCACGTTCGACGTCATCGTGGCCAACCTGCCGTACGTCGCTGAAGACGAATGGCCGTCGCTCGCACCCGAGATCCGCGAACACGAGCCGCGCGCGGCGCTCGTCGCCGGCGTCGCGGGCACGGAACTCATCGAGCGACTGCTGGAGATAGCGCCGGCGCATCTCGCGCCGGGCGGCCTGCTTGCCGCCGAGATCGGCTGCACGCAGAGTGCGCGGCTGCTCGACGTGGCGCGGCGGCGCTTTCCTGGCGCCGAATGCGAGGTTGGACGGATCTCGGCGGGCTCGACCGCGTGCTTGTTGTGAGGAAGAATCGGGGAGGATGACGATGGGCGGGGAAGACGTGCGCCGAGTTGGTCGAGGCACAGGCGCGAGCGCGCGTGGCGGACGACCTGGCGGCCTTCGCTTCGTACATGACGCCACAAGCGGTGCTGCAGCTCGGCGGCAATGGCGCCGGCCCGAGGCCGCTGCCCCGTCCGACGCGCGTTCGACATTCTCGACATAACGATGCAAGGTGAGGCAGCCGCCGCATCGGTGCGGTTCCGAGGCGGCGGCGTCAGCTACGAGCTCCGGACGACGTGGCAGCATATCGACGGCGTCTGGAAGGCGGTCGATGCGACGTGCCCGCCGGGTCGATCCGCGTGAGTTGGTGGCGGCGCCTGTTCGGCGGCGCTGCCGAGTCGCCCGGCCGGCCGGGTCGCCGAGACCTCAGTTGATCCCCGACGAGCGCGCCTTCGCCCTCGAGAGCGACGGGCTGCGGTTGGAGGGCATGCTTCACGAAGGCGACGGCGCCATCGCGGCCGTCGTCCTCCACCCGCACCCGCTGTACGGCGGCGACATGGACAGTCACGTCGTCCTGGCCTTGCGCACTGCTTTCGCCGAGGCCGGCGCGACCACGCTCCGCTTCAATTTCCGGGGAACGGGCCGCAGCCAGGGCGCCTACGACGACGGCCGCGGCGAGGCGAACGACGCCCGCGTGGCGATTGCCGCGATTCGAGAGCTTCAACCCGGACGAAGCATCCTGCTCGCGGGGTACTCGTTCGGCGCGCACGTCGCGGCCAACGTTGCTTCGACCGAGCCGAACTTGTCGGTCTGGTGTTGGTGTCACTTCCGCTGACCGCGGGGCACGTTCCCGCCGCTCCCGGAGGGCGTCGACACCCTCCTCGTCACGGGTGACTGCGACGACATCGCTCCCGCCGACCGAATGGCGGCACTCGCCGGCCCTCGGCGACGCGTGGCCATCGTCGGGGGCGTCAGCCATGCCTGGTGGCCCGGCGTCGACCGGCTCGCGGCTGAGGTCGCCGCGTTTCTAAGGGAACTTCCGCGGCAATAGCTCTCGATTGCCTTACTCCCGCTGCCGATAACGGAAGCGTGAAGTCTGAGGCGATCCTGCCCGAAGGCGACCGCGGCGAGGTACGCCGCATCGTCCGCATCTCCCGCGTCGCCGGGGTGATGGTGGCGCTGGCGCTCGGCGTTGCCGCGTACTGGGTGCACCGCAGCGATCCCGTGTCGATGGCCGCGCTGCTCTCGTACATCACGGTCGTCATCGGCCTCGGCGCCTTCGTGGCGCTCTCGACGCTGGCCCGCGTCGGCCACGCGAAGGTGCTGGAGCGCAGTCTCGGCGAGGTGCGCACGCTCACCGGCACGACTGCGCGAGATGGCCGAGCAGGACCCGCTGACCGGCCTGCTCAACCTGCGCACCTTCCACGCGCTCGTCGAGCAGGAGATCGACCTCGCACGCCTCGAGCGGCGGGCCGTCAGCCTGGTCGTCGCCGACCTCGACAACTTCAAGGTGCTGAACGACTCGTTCGGTCATCAGTTCGGCGACATGGTGCTCTGCGAGACCGCGCGCGTCTTCGCCGCCGCCGGGCCCGTCGGTTCGTCCTCGGCGCGTCTGGGCGGCGACGAGTTCGCATTGCTGCTCGCCGGGCTCGGCCGAGAAGAGGCCGTCGGCGTCGCCAACGGCATCGACGCGCAGCTCCGCAAGCACGGGCTCGAGGGGCCCTCGGTCGGCACACTGGGCAGCTTCGGCGTCGCGACGTTCCCGAGCGACGGCGACAGCGTGCAGGCGCTCTTCGCCGCCGCCGACGGCCGCATGTACAGCGAGAAGCATCGCCGTAAGGCGGAATCGCTGGCGTCGCTCGCCGGGGCGTCGCGCAAGCTCTTCGTCCGCGTCGGCCGCGCGATGCGCCCCGACCAGACGATGACGCAGATCCTGCAGGAAGTGACGCGCGCCGCACGCGAGGAGTTCGACCTCACGCTTTGTACCATCACGATCAAGCCGCGGGCGCACCACCCGCGCGTCTGCGTCGCCTCGGCCGACGATGCCGCGCTCGAGGCGGCGTGCATCGAGGCCGGGCAGCCGCGACGAACTGAACGCGTCGGTGCTCGGCGCGCGGCTGCGCGCCGATGCCTGGGTCATCGATGCGCCAATCCCCGACGAGTCCGGCGACGGCGGCGGGCTCGCGCTGGCCGGATTGCCGATGTCGTCGTTCCGGCCCGACGCGCCCGTCGTCATGGCGCTCGCGGACCTCGTGCAAGCGGTCGTCGCGAACGCGCGCGCGCGCGTCGAGGCGGTGCGGGCCGGCCGCGAGCGCGACATCCACATCGAGTTGGCGCACGTGCTCGCGGGCGGCGGCACGCTGCACGAGCGGCTCAGCGGCGTCACGGAGAAGATCGCCGACTTCATCGGCGTCGAGGACCGTCGCCATCGAGGGTCTCGCTCCGGGCGGTGGCGCCGAGACATACAACGTTGCGTCGGGCTTCGAAGACGCGCCGCGCGACAAGTGGCTCTCGGCGCGCACGTCGCCGAAGGGGCGCGCGTTCGTCGAAACGATGGCCGAGGAGTCGCCGTGTGTGCTCATCGATCCGGCGAACGACGACCGCATTCCTGACTACGAGCGCGAGCTGCTTGGCGTCGCCGGTGTGCGAGATCGTCGCCGTCTGCCCGATCCGCTTCGACGGCGAGGCCCTCGGAATCGTCTGCGCGCTCAGCGAGGAGCGCGAGTACTTCCACGAGGACAACATCGCCGTGCTGATGACGATCGCCGACCACCTCGCGCCGGCGATCAACGTCGCGCTGCTGCGCGACCAGCTCGAGGCGTCGTACGCCGAACTGGCGCAGGAAAGCCGCGAGTCGCTGTCGCGTCTGGCGGACGCGGCAGAGGCGCGCGACCCACACACCGGCGGCCACCTGCGTCGCATCCGCCACTACAGCGTCGAGCTCGCGCGTTGCGTCGGCCTCAACGAGGAGGAGGCGCAGGCGATCGGCCTCGCGTCGACGATCCACGACTTGGGCAAGCTCAGTCTCTCCGACGAAGTGCTGCACAAGGCCGGCAAGCTCACGCCCGAAGACTGGGATCAGATGCGCGCGCACCCGCAGCACGGCGAGCGCCTCATCGGCCGGTCGCCGAAGTTCGATACCGAGCGTGTCGTCGCGCGATGGCACCACGAGCGGTGGGATGGCACCGGTTACCCCGACGGCCTCCGCGGCGAAGCGATCCCGCTCGCGGCGCGCATCGTCGCCGTCGCCGATGCGTTCGACGCGCTGACGACTGAGCGACCATACAAGCGTGCGTGGACGCTCGAGGAAGCCGTCGATGAACTCATTGCGTCGCGCGGCAAATTGTTCTGTCCGCGCGTCGTCGATGCGCTCGAATCGCTGTGGCGCTCCGGCCGCCTTGCGGAAATCTACGAGGCCGCGGAACTCGACGAGCACGACGCAACGCACGAGCATCGCAAGGCGGCGTAGCTTCGCGCGCCCCCCGCACATCGGTTCTCTTCTCGCTTCGGTTTGCACCATGAACTGCAACACCCTCCGTTCTGCGCCCGCCACAGATTCAGATTCATCTACCGACATTGAAAGCGTGGGGTGAGAACGCCGGCGGCGCTGGCCCGTTCGGCACGTGCGGGGGGTCCCTGTGAATTCACGCTGTGGCACATCGTTCGGTTCCGCGCGCTCGTCGAAGGTGCACTGGCGCCGCGTCGGCGCGATCGCCGCGTGCGCGGCCGCCGTGGCCGTTGCGTCGGCGTCGGCGCGATTCGGTGCGTCCGAACCCGGCATCGCCGAACTCGGACCCGGGGCGTGGGCGGTTGCGACCGCCGCCGCGTCCGACGCGCAGCTCGCCGTCAACGCGAGTCAGCCACAGGGTGCCGTCGAGGGCGCGCGATCGCGGCCGGCCGCCGTGCCGCTGATCACGCCGGTGCCGCGCCATGGCCGTGCGTCGATCGATGCGCCGAAGCGCGTGCCGCCGGGCCGGCGCGATGTGGCCGCGCTGTCGACGTCCGATGGCTGGCACGGGGACTACTTCAATAACACGTCGCTCAATGGCGCGGCCGCACTCTCGCGGAAGGACGGCGCGGACCTCTCGTTCGCCTGGGGCGGGTCGCCGGGACCGGGCGTCAACGCCGATCACTTCTCGGTGCGCTGGACCGCCACGTTGAACTTCGACGGCGGAGCGTACGACATCAGCAGCACGCACGACGACGGCGTCCGCGTGTACGTCGATGGCGGGGTCGTGCTGAACACCTGGTGGGACGCGCCGCCGACGGCGTACCAGTCGAGCGCGTCGATCGCGGCCGGATCGCACACGCTGGTCGTCGAGTACTACCACAAGGACGGGGCGGCGATCGCGCAGGTGAAGCTGGCGCGCGCAGCTGCCCCATCGCCGACGGCGACGCAGCCCGCATCAACAAGTACGCCGACACCCACACCCACGGCGGCGCCGTTGAACACCGCCGTGCCGACAGCGGTCTCGCCGATTAGTACGACGAGCACGCCCACACCGACAGTCGCGCCGTCGACCGCCACGTCGACGCCGGCCGCGCGCGTGAGCACGCCGACCTCGGCGCCGACGCTGCCGCCGACCGTCGCTCCGCCGCCGGTCGCCGCCACGTCGACCGCGCTGGCGCCGGCCGCCACGCCCGTGCCGCCGACGGCGACGAGCACGAGGGTGCCGCCGACCGCGACGCCCGCGGCATCGACGTTGAACAGCGTCGACCGCATCATCGCGACGCGCGGCAACAACCTCCTTCATCACGAGATCAACCTGCCGTCGATGATCTCGTTCTGGTCCTGGGGGCAGCACGGCACCGAGGACAACCCGTCGCTGCCGCCCGGCGCCGGATCGATCAACGGGTGGCTGGTGGTGGAACGCGACAACTCGCAGCTCAACACCAACCTCAACGTGCGCGTGAACGTGCGCAACATCCGGACGTACGTGTATCGCGCGTCGACTCGCAGCTGGACGCTGGTGTACAGCGGCTTGCCGACGTGGATGGTGCGCACCGCCGACCCCGGCACCGCCGGCCCGTACTACGACATCGCTCCGCAGGTGGAAGCCGATGGCAGCTACTCGTTCGACATGCCCGTCGGCGCGGCGCTCCACATGGCCTCGCCCGCGCCTGGCCTGCGCGTCAGCGAGTCGAACGGCGTGCTGACGACCGTCGAGGCGCGCGTCATCGGCCCGGACGCGGGTATCGCGAAACTCGGCATGGAGGCAGGCGCCGACTACCGCGACACGAGCGGCGGCAACATCCAGCAGTCAGGCGCCGGTCAGTTCGGGCTGCTGACCACCTACTGGCGCGCGTTCGACATGCTGTCGGCGACGCTGACCGACGCGGAGGTGCGGCTGAATCCGCCGCCGGTTCAATAGGCAACGTTAATACGCGGAAATGCAGGCCGGCGCTCCAAACGACGCGCCGGCCTGCTTCGCTCTTGTGCCGCTGCCTCGGTGGCAGCTCGCGCGTTCCGCATGCGACCGTCCGTCAAGTTTGCATTGCAGATTCATCGAAGCCGTAAGGCGCATTGATCCCTCTTCCCCGCTCTGGCACGATGGCGTGGCGCTTCGCCGCGCGCCACGGCGATCTCGGCCGGCGCGCAACTCCTCGCGCGCTGGCTGCCTGTCCGCATCCGGGAGCATCGGCACACCGACATGGATCACGACGGCCTCAATCCGGACCAAACGCCGTCCGCCGACGCCTCGGTCGGGGAAGCGTCCGGTCTGACCGGCGCGGCGCGGGCCGCGCTGTTGCCGGCCGTCTTCGGCATCACCGCTGCGATCATCATCGCGCTCGTGGCGATCGTCGCGGTCTGGGATAAGGCCGGCGCGGGATCTGGCGGCGCCGGGCCGTCGTTCATCGCCGCACCGCGCTGGAAAGCCACTTCGGCCCCGACGGCCACCGCGCACGTTGAGGTGGCAGGCGTTGCGGTGGCGCCGGCCGTCGCGCCGACCGATGGCGTCACGATGCCGACCGAAACACCGGCGCCCTTCGTGGCCGAGAGCGAGGGCTCGGGTACGGACGGCAGCTCCGCTGCGCAAGACGACCCTCCCGCACCGTCGCCCACGCCGGCGCCACCGGTCGAGATCGAAGCGCCGCCCCCCGGCACGCGCGACAAGCGCCTGTGGCCCTTTGCCGCCGACAGTATCTGGAACATGCCCATCGGCAACGATGCCGTCTACGTGCAAGCCGGAATCGCCCCGGCGTCGTCCCTGAGCATTGACGAGGAGTACCTCGTCTTCCCCTCGCCATCGGATCCGCTGCGGCCCTTCTTCACGAATGGCGTCTGGGGTGCGGGCCGGTGCGCGACGAAGACGTTTCGATACAGCATCAACCTGCCGGATGCATTCCAGGTGGGCGACGCCAAAGGCCGCCTGACGCCCAACGCCGTCGCCGCGATCCTTGCCGCGGATGGGCGCACGCTGAAGCAGATGAACCCCGTCTCGCGATGCGATCCCGGCGGGCCGCTCACCGCTGGCTGGATCGCGCCCGATCAGGACATCTACGGCCCGGGCATCCTCGGCGCGCACGGCGGCTCAGGCCTCTCGAGCATCGGCGGCTCGATCCGTAAGGGCGAGCTGACGAGCGACGATCCGGTCCGTCACGTGCTGAAGGTGAACCTGTGGGGCCGGCGCTGGCTCTCGCAGTCGAGCGGAGGCCATCGATGGCCGGCCGTCGCCGCAGACTCCTTCTTCGATAACCCCGACAATCCGGAGGCATACGCCGGGCAGCTGCCGCAGCTGCGAATGGGCGCACTGCTCGCGCTCCCGCCCGACGTCGACATCCCCTCGCTCGGTCTGGCGACGCCGGCCGGGCGGAAGCTCGCCTGGACGCTGCAGAATTACGGCGCGTACGTCGTCGACGACACGACCTGGGACAGCCACGCGCTCGACGTCGAATCCGGCGTGGCGGCGGAGTTCCGCGACGCCTACGGATACGGCATCGAGGCGTCGTCCGGGCCGTGGTACCAGGACATGATGCGGATCTTCGGCCTGCTGGCCGTCGTCGACAACAACGGCCCGGACAGCATCGGCGGTGGCGGCGTCCCCCGCCAATGGCTCGCACCGCCGATCGGCAACTAGCCGGCTAACGCCCCGACTGCGCTTCCATAGCGAGCCGATAGACATTGCGCGTCGAGTCCGCGACCGCCGCAGCTCGGAAGCGGCCCTCCGCGCGGCGGCGCGCCTCGCCGCCCATACGGTCGCGCATCGCTCCGTCTCCGAGCAGTTCCTCGATCGAGCGGGCGAGTGCCGCGGGCTCGGCGGGCGCCACCACGCGGCCGGTGACGCCGTCTTCGATGAGGTCCGGTATGCCGCCGACCGCCGGCGCCACTGACGCCTTCCCGGCCGCCATCGCCTGTTGCAGCAGCATCGGCGACGTCTCCTCGACCGACGACATCACCACGAGCGCGGCGGCGGCGTATTCGTCGAACAACTGCTGCTGGCTGATCACGCCAAGGAAGCGCACGGCGTCGCCCAACCCGGACGCCGCCTCGCGCAACGACGCCGCGTAGCCCGGATCGGCGTCGGCGCCGGCGATGCGCAGCTGCGCGTGCACGCCGCGGCCGTGGAGCTGGCGCACGGCCTCGATCAGGTCGTGCAGCCCCTTCCGCGGTTCGAGCGTCCCGGCGTACAGCAATCGGCCGTCTTGCTGCGCGTCCGGCAGGCCGAAGAACGCATCGTCGACCGGATTCGCGATCGCGTGCAGCCGCGCCTGCGTCCGGCCGGCGATCGTGCGGGCGACGAAGGGACTGATGACGATGATGTCGCGCGCGCGCCGCAGCGTCGCCGCCTCGAACCGGGCGTTGAACCGGCCGCGGATGCGCTTCGAGAGCCGCTCCGACCAGCGGCTCCGTGAGTCGATGATGCCGGCCTCCCGCGCGAGCATGCCGTGCAGCGTGACGACGGTCGGCACCCCGGCGTCCAGCGCGCCGATCGCGAAGAAGTTCTGTCCCTGCGCGTGCACGACGTTCGGACGGAGTTCGCGCAGCGTCCGCGCGATCGCCGCGCGCTCGGCGCGATACATCGTGACGCGCCTCCAGCGGCCCGAATCGCGAATCAGGTGCGTTGAAGGCGTGGTTGATGCGTCTCCCGCCGACGCCGTCACGATGTGGAGGTCGATGTCATCGAGCTGGCGCAGGGCGTCGGCGAGGGCGGCGGAGACGGCGGCGATCCCGCCCGTGGCGACGCCATCGACGGGATATGGCCCAACCATCGCGACCTTCATGCGCGCAGGTTCGCCGATACGGTCCGCGGCGCTTCAGCGAGGAGGTCGCGCAGTCCGTCGGCCAGCGTGACGCGCGGCGCCCAGCCGAAATCCGCCCGGATCCGCGTGTTGTCGGCCTGCAGGTTCGGCCGGTCGACCGGCCGCAGCTTGTCCGCCGACTGTTCGATCGCGATCCGGCGGCCGAGCGCCGCCTCGAGTGCTGCGACGATCTCGGCGACAGACGCGCTCACGCCCGTGCCGACGTTGTACGTGCGGCAGCCCGGCGCCTCGGAGCCGAGGAACAGCCGCATGGCGGCCGCGACGTCGGTCACGTGGACATAATCGCGCCGTGCCTCGATGTTGCCGAGATTGAGCGTGTCGGGGTGCTCCCGCAGCTGGCGAAGGATCTCCGGGATTACGTGCGGGTTCGTCTCGCCTCGGCCGAAGACGTTGAACAGCCGCGCGACGACGCACGGCGTCCCTGTCTGGCGGTGAAATGCCGCCACCTGCTCCTCGCCGAAACGCTTGCTCAGGCCGTAGACATCCTGGGTCTCGATTCGGGCATCCTCGCCGTGTGGTTCAGGCGAGACGCCGTACACCGCCGCGCTGGAAGCGAACACCAGCCGCGAGACCGGGGTTTCCCGGCACGCCTCGAGCAGCGCCTGCGTGCCGGCCACGTTCACGGCCATGGTGTCGACGGGGTGGGCGTCGCAGTACGGGATGTAGTGCAGCGCCGCGAGATGGACCACGCCCGCCGGCGCGCACTGCCGCAGCGTCGAGCGCAGCAACTCCGCGTCGCGCATGTCGCCTTCGATGACGCGGAGTCCGGCCAAGGCCGCCGGGCGCGCGCCAGTGAAGAAGCTGTCGTACACCACGACGCGGCGCCCGTCGGCCAGGAGCTGCGAGACCAGCGTCGAGCCGACAAACCCGGCGCCGCCCGTCACGAGGATCGGCCGGTCAGATTCGGGGGCGTTCGTCGTACTCAAGTGGTCGAGCTCCTCAGCGGCGGCGCGACGGAACGCGTGGCGCGGTCCGGAGGCGAGTGTAGCGCACGCGCGGCGGCCGCCGCCGTCGACGGCGTACCACGATCGAGTGAACGCCGAACAATCTGTCGCATTGCACCGTCGACGCCGGATACGCGCCGCGACATTGAATTTAACTTACAGTTGATATGTTCACCGCTGGGGTGATAGCGCCAGATTCTCGCTACGCCTACAGTTCCCAAAGCGGCAATGCGTTTCGGCTGTCTGTGCGCCGCGCTAGCGTAACGGGAAGCATGACGCAGCGTTAGGAATTAGCGAAAGGCGCCCCGCGAGCCGTGTTGGCGGGGACCGGCGGAAGCCGCGTATTGCTCGTCCGGCGCCAGCCGCCCTCGGGGGAGGGTACGTTCACCAGGACAGAACCGAATACGCGCGCTTGCGCGATCGGCCAAATTGCTAGGGACGAGTGCCGGCCAACGGACGGCGGGCCAGGATAGTCATACATGCGCAGTGTCGCCAACGGCAACGTGGAACTTACCCTCGCGATTCCCGGCGAAGGCGTCGAGTATCGGGAGCTCGGCGGCGTCGCCTACTTCACCAAGAGCGCGATCGACCGGATGGCGGCCGCCGTCATCCTGCTGATACTGGCGGTGCCGATGGCGGTCATCGCTGTGCTGGTGAAGCTGTCATCGCCGGGGCCAGTGCTGGTCCGCCAGGTGCGAGTCGGCCGCTTCGGCCGCCCCTTCACGTTCTACAAGTTCCGCTCGATGCGGCAGGACGCCGAGCAGATTCGCGACGAACTCGAGACCGATAACAGCCACGACACGCCGCTCATCTTCAAGATCCGGCGCGATCCGCGCATCACGCGCTTCGGCGGCTTCATGCGGCGGACGAGCCTGGACGAGCTGCCGAACCTGTTCAACGTGCTTCGAGGCGAGATGGCCCTCGTCGGCCCCCGCCCGCCGCTCCCGCGCGAGGTGGCGCATTACGAGGCGCGCCACATGCAGCGGCTCGCCGCCACGCCGGGCATCACCGGCCTCTGGCAGATTCGCGGCCGCAGCGAACTCGGATTCAATGAGATGGTCTCCCTCGACCTGGAGTACATTGATCGCTGGTCGCTCTGGCTCGATATGGCGATACTGCTTCAGACACCGTTCGCGGTCGCGAATGGGCGCGGCGCCTGGTAACAATCTTGCGCTGCAATCGGGGTGACGTTCGGGCCATGTCGGGTGACCGCGCAGGCATTGCCGCGAACGCGGGGTGGGGAGCGTGAACGAGGAAAGCAAGCTCCAGCTCGAGCGGTACCTTCAACTCATCAACCGGCGCAAGTTCGTGCTGGCGATTCCCATCGTGCTGGCCGTCGTCGGTGCGGCGCTCCTCAGCTACCTGACGACGCCGGTGTACACGGCCACCGCGACCGCGCGCGTCGATATCGCCGCCGCCGGCGTCGACGTGCAGGATCCGAATGCCGCCGGGCGCTTCCTCAACACCTACTCCGTCATCATCAAGACGCGCGGCTTCCTGAAGCGCGTCATCGATGACCTGAACCTCCAGACGACGCCCGTGAAGCTGGCCGACAAGGTCGGCACGTCGCCCATCACCGGCACCGAGCTGGTGAAGGTGACGGCCAAGGCCGGCAGCGCCGAGCAGGCGGCCGCGATCGCCAACGACCTCGCGAACCTGCTGCAGGACCCGCAGTTCATCTCGCAGAACATAACGAACCAGACGACGACGCTGACGACGCAGGTCGACGCCCAGCTCAAGGTCCTCCAGGACGAGCAGGCCAAGCTCTCGAACTTGCAGGAGACGAGCGCGCCGCAAGCGCAGATCCTGAGCCAGCAGGCCGTCGTCGACGCGGCACGTAACACGTACCAGAGCCTGCTGAGCCAGCTCGAAGAGGCGCGCGTGAAACAGGGGCAGGCCGCGCGCGCGTTCAGCGTCGTCGAGCCGGCGGAGCCGCCGACCGGGCCGACGAGCCCGAAATGGAAGTTTAACCTTGCCGCCGGACTGCTCGCCGGTGTCGCGGCCGGCGTCGCGCTCTCGCTCGTGCTGGAGTACGTCGACCCGACTCTGCGCGGCGTCCGCGACCTCGAGGGCGTGACTGGGTTGCCCGTCCTCGCCTCGATCCCCTTCGGCATTCGATGGAAGTACCCGCCGCCCCCGGTGTCGCAGGATTACCGGCTGCTCGCGACGAAGCTCCAGACTGGTCTGCAGGAGCACAAGTACCGCAGCGTGCTCTTCACCAGCGCTCGCCCCGAGGAAGGCAACACGACCGTGGCCACCTACGCGGCCATGGCCCTCGCGCAGGCAGGCCTTCGCGTGCTGCTGGTCGATGCGAACCTGAACCGGCCGGATCTGCACAAGCTGTTCAACATCCCGATCGCGCCTGGGCTGTTCAACTTCCTTTCGACGAACGGCCTGCGGCCCCAGAAGCCGATGCCGGAGGCCGCGGCCGACGCCATTCAGTCGTCGCCCGTGCCGCGGTTGAGCGTGCTCACGGCCGGCACGAAGATGGCCGACCCGTCCGAGTTGCTCGCCTCGGCGGAGATGCGCAAGTTCCTCGATTACCTCGAGACGCAGTGGGACGTCGTCGTGGTCGACGGCGCCGCAATGTCGGTCTCGGCCGGCTCCGCCGTCATCGCCTCCGTCGTCGATGGCGTCGTCCTCGTGGCAGCCGAGGGGCAGGCGAGCAGCCGGAGCGTGGAAGAGAGCCTCTCGGAACTGACGAGCCTCGGCGCGAACTCGTTGGGCCTTGTGTACTGCAAGGCGACCGAAGCATAGACGAAGGACTCCCCGACGCGATGACCGTGGCACGAAGCGTCGCTCGAAACAGCCTGGTCCAGTTCGGCGGCCGCGGCATCACGATGGCCGTCCAGCTGGCGATGCTGACGTTGCTTTCGCGCTACCTGGGGCCGGAGGAATTCGGCCACTACCAGGTCGTCATCGCCTTCCTCCTCCTCCTGAACCTGACCGACCTCGGCATCTCGACGATCTCCGCGCGCCACCTCTCGACCGGCGAGCGCGATCCCGAGAAGGTGCTCGGCAACGTGCTGGCGATCCGCGCCGCGTTGTCGGTGGTGTCGATGGCGCTGGCGATCATGGTGGCGCTCGTCGCGAACTACACGCGGGCGGAGCGCGAGGCTATCGTCGTGGCGTCGCTCTCATTCCCATTCATGCTGTTCAGTAGCACCTACGCGGCGATCTTCGTAGCGCGGCTGCGGATGGAGTACGCCGCGCTTGGTGCCGTGGCCCAGTCGCTCACCAGCCTCACGCTCATGGCGATCGTCGCCGCCACGAATGGCGGCCTCATACGCATGCTCGTGGCGTACGACGTGGGCTTCCTGATGAACAGCCTGGTGTGCCTGTACTTCGCGCGGAAGTTCGTGCGCCCCTCGCTGTCCATCGATGCGCAGCTGGCCCGCACGATCCTCCGCGATACGGCCCCGCTGGGGCTCGCAATTATCATCACGTCCGTCTACGGGCGCATCGACATCGTGCTGCTGCGCTCGTTCACCGATGGCGACTCCGTCGGCTACTACGGGTTCGCGTACCGCGCCGTCGACCTCGCCGCACCGTTGAGCTTCTTGTTCATCGCGTCGGTGTTCCCGCTGCTCGCGCGTTACCACGCCGAGGCGAACGGTGCCGAGTTCCGCCGGCTCTACCAGCGCTCGCACGACATCCTGACCATGTTCGGCATCAGCATGCTGACGATGATGATCCTGTTCGCGCGGCCGATCGTCGAGGTCGTCGGCGGCGACGCGTACGAGCCGGCCGTGACGAGCCTGCGCATCCTCTCGATGGCGTTCGGGCTGATCTGGCTCTCCAATCTGGCCGACTACGGCCTGATCGCCGTCGGCCAGCAGCGCCTCTCGCTGGTCATCGCAAGTGTCGGCCTCGTCGTGAACCTGTCGTCGAACGCGGTGCTCATCCCGCTGTACGGCAGCGAGGGTGCCGCCGTGGCCACCGTGCTCACCGAATTTGCGGTGCTGGTGCCGGCCGTCTTCATGCTCGCCCGATACATCGGCGGGATGCCGTCGTTCTGGGTGGCATGGAGGCTGATGCCGGTCGCCATGTCTGTCTGGCGCGGTCGTCTACGTCCTGAACGTGCCGTGGTTCGCCGAGGCGGCGATCGCCTGCGCGCTGCTGGTGGGCGGAATCGCTGTCTCGCGCGTGGTGTCGGTGTCCGACGTACGGGCGCTGGTGCGCCGCCAGCCGGCGGAGTTGGCGCCGGGCGCAGCTGGCGCCGGAGGCGGGACATGATCGCGCGCCGGCGCATCGCCGTGTACTACAACGTCGGCTGGGGCGGCGGACGCCGCTGGCTGCACGACGTCGTGTCGCGCCTCGCCCAGTACCACGACCTCGACCTCTACTGCCTCGATCGCGAGTCGATTGGCACGCAGTACCCTGACGTGCGCGAGTTCTCTCGCGAGGAATCGGTGACTGTCCGGTTCCGCGACCTGCCGCGTATGCCCGCGCGCGTGTTGAAGCCGCTCGACGCCCCGTCGCTCTTCGCCGACTTCTTCCGCTTCGACCGCGCTTCGCGCGCGATGGCGGCCCGCATCGACGCAGGCGGCTACGACCTCGCGTTCGCGAGTATCGGCGGCTACACCGAGGCGCCGCTCGTGCTGCGTCACCTGAAGACGCCAGCTGCCTACTATTGCCACGAACCGATGCGCCAGGTGTACGAACCGAGGATCCCTCGACCGTATCCGCGCAATCCGGCGGTCGCCTCGCTCCGGCGCCTCTGGCACCGGCTGTATTACGGCACCGTCATGCGAAAGTGGGACGGGCAGGGCACGCGCCGGGCGAGCCTGGTGCTGGCGAACTCGCGCTATACGGCCGATTACATCGAGCGCGCGTACGGCGTCGCGTCCGTCGTCAACTACGCCGGCGTCGACGCCGATGCCTTCACGCCGGGCGACAAGCCGCGCGAGCGCTTCGTCCTGAGCGTCGGCGAGATGATGGCGCGCAAGGGATTCGACTGGGCGGTGCGCGCGATCGGCGCGCTGCCTGCGTGGGATCGCCCGCCGCTGGTCATCGTCTCCAACAACATCGAAGCGGCTGAGCGGCGCTTCGTCGAGAAGGTGGCGGCCGAACAGGGCGTCGCGCTCGACATCCGCGAGCGCATCTCCGACGGCGCGCTGAAGCGCCTCTACCGCACCGCCGGCGCCTTCCTGTACACGCCGCACCTGGAGCCGCTCGGCCTCGCCGCGCTCGAGGCGATGGCGTGCGGAACGCCGGTCGTGGCGGTCCGTGAGGCCGGCCCTGCGGAGACGATCACCGACGGCGTCACCGGATTCCTCTGCGAACGCGATGCCGATGAGCTGGCCGCGGCCGTAGGCCGTCTGCTCGCCGACCCGGAGCTCGCGAAGAGGATGGGCGCCGCGGCGCGTGACGACGTCGTGCAGCGATGGACGTGCGACAGGTCCGCCGAGGAGCTCGCGAGGCTCCTCGCCGACCAGGTGGAGTTCGAGGAACGAGGCGACACCGCGGGCGAGGGCATCAGCGCCTGAGCCGGTACGCCGCCGACGGATGGTGGATAGGAGACGGAACGTGATCCCAGTGTTCAAGCCCTCGATCGATGAGGAAGAGTGGTACGCGCTCAAGGAGCCGCTGGAGAAGGGCTGGCTCGGCCTCGGACCGAAGACGCGCGAGTTCGAAGATGCGTTTGCCGCCTACGTCGGCGCGCCGCATGCCATCGGCGCCAACTCCGGCACGTCGGCGCTGCACCTCGGCTTCGCCGTGCTCGATATCTCGGGCGGCGAAGTGATCACGACGTCGCTGACCTACGTCGCGACGAACCACGCCATCCTCTACTGCGGCGGCATCCCCGTCTTCGCCGACGTCGAGGAGGACACCGGCAACCTCGGCGTCGACGAAATCGAGCGCCGCATCACGCCGCGCACGAAGGCGATCTGCGTCGTGCACTACACCGGCCACCCGTGCGACATGGATCCGATCATGGATCTGGCGGCGCGCCACAACCTGCCGGTGCTGCAGGACAGCGCGCACGCCTGCGGCTCGTCGTACAAGGGGCGGCCGATCGGCTCGTTCGGGCCGATCAACACGTTCAGCTTCGATCCGGTGAAGAATCTCGCGACCGGCGCCGGCGGCATGGTCACGCTGCTGGACGACGCCATGGACGTTCGCATGCGCAAGCTGCGCTGGCTTGGCCACGAGCGGCCGCCCGGGACGCCCGCAGGCCCCGGCGAGATGGACTATTACCACGTCACCGAAGAGATCGGCTTCCGGCACCACATGAACGACCTGTCGGCCGCCATCGGCATCGTCCAGCTCCGCAAGCTGGCGAAGCACAACGGGCGCCGGCGCGAAGTCGCCGCCATCTACGACGGCGCCTTCGCCGACCTCGGATGGGTGCGCACGCCGGTGCTCAAGCCGTACGCCGAGACCGCGCAGCACAAGTACGTCATCCGCGTGCCCAAGGAGGATCGCGACGCGCTCATCCTGCACCTGAAGTCGCGCGGCGTCGGCAGTCACGTCCATTTCGTCCCGACGCACCTGCACCCGGCGTACGGGCGTACGCCACGCAGTCGCTGCCAGTGACCGAGCGGCTGTGGCAGACGCTCGTTACGCTGCCTCTGTTCCCAGGCCTGACCGACGACGAGATCGCGCAGGTCATCGACGGTGTGCGGTCGTACGAGCCACGCGCACGCGGCACGACGACTGCGGCCGCCGCCGCGAAGGCGTAGCATGGCGGTGAGTGCGTCCATTCGATGCGCGGCGCGGGCGTTCAGCCCGCGTCGTCCCGCGATGGCCGGCTCGCGGGAGACGTCATGATCCGCGACCGCGATATCGTCTGCATGTCGTTCGTCACGTGGGACGACCACTGGGCGACGCCACAGCAGCAGATGAGCCGGCTCGCGCGCCACAACCGCATCTTCTTCGTCGACCAGCCGATCTCGCCGGCGTCGCTCTTCACCGGCATCCGGCGACGGGACGCCGTCATGCGCCAGTTCCGCCGTTGGCGGCATGGCTACCGCGAGGTGGCGAAGAACGTCTACGCCGGCTCGCCGCCGCCAATCTTGCCGTTGCGTAACCTCAAGCTCGTCAACGCGATCAACGCGATCATCCTGCGCCGATGGCTCGCGCGGCAGGTGCGCCACCTCAAGCTCCGCGACCCGATCTACTGGAACTTCCAGCCGACGATGCCCGGCCTGGGCAGCGCCGTCGCGCCGTCGCTCTCCGTTTACCACTGCGTCGATGATTTCTCCGGCATCCCGCACTGGTGGAACATGCCCGCCAGCGTGCGCGCGCGCGAGGCCGAGTCGTGCCGCGAGGCAGACGTCGTCATCTGCACCGGCCGCATGCTCGTCGAGGAGCGCCGGCCGATCAATCCGAACATCCACTTCGTGCCCGAGGGCGCCGACGTCGAGCTGTTCGCCACCGCTCGCGACGAGGCCACGCGCGTGCCCGATGACGTCGCCGAGCTGCGCGGCAAGGTCGTGGGCTATGTCGGCGTCGTCGACTTCCGCCTCGATACGGATTTGATGGCGTATATGGCGGAGCAGCAGCCCGACTGGTCGTTCGCCATCATTGGGCCCGTGAAGGGCGACACGCAGGGCCTCGAGCGGCTGCGGGCGCTGCGCAACGTGCGCTTCTTCGGCAACCGCCCGATCGCGGCGCTGCCGGCGTAC
Source organism: uncultured Chloroflexia bacterium (assembly GCA_963840385.1). Lineage (GTDB taxonomy): Bacteria > Chloroflexota > Dehalococcoidia > DSTF01 > JACRBR01 > CAYJMJ01. The sequence continues at coordinate 349,704 of CAWIYS010000011.1, forward strand.
CTGAAGGCGATGGACGTCTGCCTCATCCCGTACGTGCTCAACGACTTCACGCACCACATCTTCCCGCTGAAGCTGTACGAGTACATGGCGGCTGGCAAGCCCATCGTCGCGACCGACATGGAGGAGATGCGTGCCTACGACGGCAAGGGCCTCACCATCGCCCGCTCCAACGACGAGTTCCTCGCTGCCGTCCGCCGCGCCATCGCCGAAGACTCGCCCGAGCTCGCGGCCGAGCGCTCCAGCGCCGCCGCCAGCGAATCATGGGACCACCGCATCGAGGAGGTTTCGCGCATCCTCGAACCGATGCTCAAGGAACACGAACTGCGCGAGGGGCCGATCGCCGCGCGCGACCAGCGACTGGCGGGCAAGCGATGACCGTGCGCGTACAGGCCCTGCCCCACCGGCCGCGGCGCCCGTTCCGCTCGTTGCGGCGCAGCAGCGACATCGGCCTGTCGCTGGCGATGGGCCTCATCGTCGCAGCGCTCATCATCGTGCTGCCGATGCAGGCCGCGCTCGCGTCGTCGATCGTCGGCGCGTTCGTCATCCTGGCGCTCGTCGATACGCGCGTCGCCGTGCTGGCGCTCCTGCTCGTCCGCGCGAGCATGGACGTGACGGCGACGGTGCCACTGCTTTCCGCGTCCGGCAGCGCCAACGTCAATGCCGCGGCGATGATGAGCTTCCTCGCGATCGGCCTCGCCGTCGCGCACGTCGCGCTCGCGCACATCGACATCGGCCGCGTGCCGCTGATCCGGCCGATGGCGCTGTTCCTCGTCGTTTCCTTCGTCGGCATCGCCGTCGCCCCGGACAAGGCGGTCTCCGTGCAGGACTGGATCCGCATGCTTGGCTCATTCGCCATGTACGTGCTGATCGTCGACCTGATCGAGACGCGCGAGCAGCAGCGCTGGCTCATCCGCGTCCTGCTCGCGTCGACGCTGGCCCCGCTGGCGCTCGGCGTCTGGCAGTACGCCACGAATACAGGCAACACCGACACCGAGGGCCTCGTGCGCATCTACGGCACGTTCACCCACCCGTCGCCGTATTCGTTCTACCTCGTCCAGATGGTGCCGCTCGCCGGCGTGTTCTTCGTCCACACGCGCTCGAAGTTCGCCCGGCTGGGACTCGGCGTCATCATCCCGGCGATGATCTTCTGCATCTTCGCCGCACAGACGCGCGGCGCCTGGGTTGGCCTCGTTGCCACCCTGGCCGTCTTCTCGATCGCACGCGCGCGCTGGACGCTGCTCTTCATCCCGCTCATCGCCGGCGCTATGTACTTCGGCGTGTCGAGCGTGCGCGCCCGTGTCAGCGAGGCGACGGACACGACGGGATCGGTGCTGTGGCGGCAGCAGCAGTGGCAGAACGCGCTCGGCGTCGCGTCGACGCCGCAGCTCGCGACCGTCGGTGCCGGCCTCGGCGCCGTCGAGGCGCAACTGGGCCAGCCGACGCACAACGAGTACCTGCGCCTGCTCGTCGAGACGGGCGCGCTCGGCCTCGCCATCGTGCTCACGCTGTACGCGCGCCTTTGGCGGCTGGCGCGCGACGCCGAACGCGCCGCCGCCAGCTCGTTCGAGCGCGATGTGCTGCTCGCGTTCCTCATGGCGTTCGTCGGACGTGCCGCAATCGCGCTGTCCGACAACGTGATCGTCCATCCGGCGCTCGATTGGTACTTCTGGGCGGCCGCCGGGCTCGTCGTTGCGATGGGCGGCTCGTACCGGAGGCAGCGCGTCGGCCAGCGCCGGCCGGTCCCGGCTGTGGTGCCGAGCGCGCCGCCGGTCTGACGGCGGCGGACAGCGCTAGCGCGTGCACTGCGAAGGATGAGATGCTCTGTCAAGATCAGACGTAGTATCGACCTGCGCCGCGAGCGCTGTTACAGTGAAGCCCCAGGGTGAAGTCATTCCCGTCAGGTTCGGGCCAGCGGCCTCAGATGCGAGGCTGGCGCGCCGCTCACTCTCCGTCGCGGCGGCGCAACCTGAAATAGACGGGGACGTGCGGGCGTTGTTCTGAACGGACAGGCCCGCAGCCGTGGCAATCGGCGCCTTCGAGGGCGGGCGCAGGCCCGAGTTGGGTCGGGGGAGGTGTCGTGAACAGGCTTGTGTGCGTAACGGGTGGCGCCGGATTCATCGGCGTGGAACTCGTCGAACAGCTCGTTCGGCGCGGCGACCACGTCCGCGTCCTCGACCGTTTCTTCTGGGGCACCGCCGGCCTCGACCGGCTCGATGGCGTCGAGCTCATCTCTCGCGACGTGCGCGAGATGCGCGACAGCGACCTCGATGGCGTCGACACCGTCTGCCACCTGGCTGGCCTGTCGAACGACCCGACGGCAGACCTCGACCCTCACGCCAACTGGCAGATGAACACCATCGCGAGCGAGGAGCTCGCCCACGCGTGCGTCCGCATGGGCGTGCGCCGGCTCACCTTCGGCTCCAGTGGCTCGATCTACGACGGCCTCTCGACCAGCGATGTGCTCGACGAGGACGCGCCCGTCGAACCGATCGGCCCCTACGCCCAGTCAAAGTACGAAGCCGAGCGCAAGCTGCTCGACGTGGCGTCGAGCGGGCTCGAGGTCATCGTCCTGCGCCAGGGTACCGTCGGCGGCTACAGCCGCCGCATGCGCTACGACCTCGTCGTCAACACGTTGCTCAAGGACGCGCTCGTCAAGAAGCAGCTCTTCCTGCACGACGGCGGCCATCATGTGGCGCCCGCTCGTTGATGTGAAGGACGTCGCTACCGCGCACATCGTCGCCATGGAGGCGCCCGCAGAGAAAGTCGCCGGCAAGATGTTCAACGTCCTGCAGGCGAACTACCAGGTGCGCGAGCTCGCCCAGACGATCGCACGCGCCGTCAAGCCGCTCGTCGGCGACGTCGAGATCCTGTCCGTGCCGGCGACCGGACGCAAGCGCGACTATCGCTGCTCCAATGCGCGCCTGACCGAGGCCACAGGCTGGGCGCCCGACCGCACGCCGCGCGACTCCGTCGACAGCGTGCTTGCCCACATGAAGAACATCGACCGGCAGGAGTTGCTGCATCCGCGCTACTACAACCTGAGCTGGATGCAACTCCTGTCCGAGGTCCACGAGTCGCTCAAGTCGTACTCCCGAGTCTTCTAGCCAATGTCATCGCCGCTGACCGAGCCGGGCGACCGCGGCCCGCTGCGCATCGCCATGCTCGGCATGCGGGGCGTGCCGGCGAACTACGGCGGCCTCGAGAAGGTGGCCGAGGAGGTCGGCGCGCGCCTCGCCGAGCGCGGCCACCACGTGACGGCGTACTGCCGGACGCACAACGCACCGACGCACGAGGCGTCGTACCGCGGCATCGCCCGCATCGAACTGCCGTCGTTCCAGCAGAAGCATCTCGACACGCCGACGCACACCGCGGCGGCGTCGCTGCACGCGCTGACGCGCGCGTCGGACGTCGTGCACGTGTTCGGCGTCGGCAACGCCGCGTGGCTGCCGCCGCTGAACCTCGCGGGCAAGCGCTGACGTGATCTCCGTCGACGGCATGGACTGGCGGCGCCGCAAGTGGGGCTTCGTCGCGCGGACGCTGCTCGAGCGATCGTCGCAGCTGGCGCTGCGCGCCTCCGCCGCTTGCATCACCGACTCGCACGAGGTGGCGCGCTGGTACATGGCGCGATACGGCCGCGAGCCGCACTACATCGCCCACGGCGTCGACATGTGCGAGATCGCGGGCCGGGCGGCGCTGCAGGCGTACGGGCTCGAGGAGCGCGGCTACGTGCTGTTCGTCGGCCGGGTGACGCCGGAGAAGGGCGTCCACCACCTCATCGAGGCCTTCCGCGACATCGACACCGAGAAGTCGCTCGTCATCGTCGGCGACGGATCGAGCGACACGGAGTACTGGAAATCGCTGCACATGCGCGCCGCCGGACACCGTAACGTCCGGCTACTCGGCCCCGTCTACGGAGAGGCCGTGCGCGAACTCTTCGCCAACGCGTACCTCTATGTCCAGCCGTCGGAGGTCGAGGGCACCGCGCTGTCGCTCGTCGAGGCGATGGGCGCCGGCAACTGCGTCCTCGTCAGCGACATCGCCGAGAACGTCGAGACGGTCGGCGACGCCGGCGTCGACGTTCGACATCGACCGCCCGGTCGAATCGCTGCGTGCGCGCCTGGCCGAACTGCTCGTCGCGCCCGGCGTCGTCGCCCAACAGCCGCCGCAAGTCGCTCGCGTACGCCCGCGAGCACTTCTCGTGGGAGCGCGTCACCGACGCGCACGAAGAGCTGTACTACCGCGCGGCCGCGGGGAAGCGCCGCTCCGCCTGATTACGGCGCGCGTACTCGCCGCTCGCTACTGCTTGTTGAAGACCGGCGTGCGCTTCTCGATGAACGCCGATACCGCCTCGCGGTGGTCGGGCTCGCTCTGGCGCTCGCGGATCGAGTAGCACTCGGCAGTCGTCACGCGGCGGAGGTCGCTCTCCGTGGCGTTCATGTGCAGCAGCCGCTTGGCCGGCCCAGACGGCGTCGCGCGGGTTCGCGGCGATCTCCTCGGCCAGTTTCATCGCCTCCGGCAGCAGCTGGTCCGGCGGCACGAGGCGGTCGACGAGCCGCCGCTGCAGCGCCTCCTCGGCGTCGATGATGCGACCGGTGAGCGCGAGGAACAGCGCGTTCGGCAGCCCGGCGACGAGCGGCAGGTAGCGGCTGCTGCCGCACTCCGGCGTCAGCCCCACCTTCACGAATCGCGCCGAGAACCGCGCCTCCGTCGACGCGATGCGGATGTCGCACGCGAGCGTCATCGTCAGCCCGACGCCAACCGCGACGCCGTTGACTGCCGCGATGATCGGCTTGCCGCGGGTGAGGGCCTGCGGCACTTCCGGACTGCCGCGCTCGACCAGCATCTTCGACGGCGGCCGCTCGGTGGTCTTGATGCGCTGGTCCCAGCCGCCTATGTCGGCGCCGGCGCAGAAGCCACGCCCCGCGCCCGTCACGACGACGCAGCCGACGGCGGGATCGTGCGCCGCCGCGTTGACCGCGTCGATGACCTCGTCCTCCATCGTCTGCGTCCAGGCGTTCAGCCGTTCCGGCCGGTTCAGCGTGATCAGCGCGACCGGGCCGCGCGTCTCGTACAGGATGTGCTCGTAGGGCATGGTAGGGCTCCTTGGAATGCGGTCGTGGATGAGCGGAATGGCGACATTATGCCCGCCTGCCGCGCGTGGCGGAATGCGGGCGCGCGCTGGCACCGTCTATAATCGATCCGTGCCAGATGACAGCCAGCGCCTCGTCCTGATCGACGGCCACAGCCTGATCTACCGCTCGTTCTTTGCGTTCCAGGGCAGCCGCACGTCGGGCCCCGTCGAATTCACCATCCGCCGCACCGGCGAGGTCGTGACGGCCGTCTACGGCTTCACGAGCGTGTTCCTGAGCGTGCTCGACCAGCTCAAGCCGTCGCTTGCGGCGATCTGCCTCGATGCGCCGGGCAAGACCTTCCGGCACGAGAAGGACGAGACGTACAAGGCGACGCGTGCCGCCATGCCCGACGACCTGCGCCGCCAGGCGAAGCGCATCCGCGACGTCATCGCCGCGTTCAACATGCCCGTGTTCGAGGAGCCCGGCTACGAGGCCGACGACCTGCTCGGCACGCTCGCGAAGCAGGCGAAGGCGCAGGGCGTCCCCGTCTGCATCGTCTCGCTCGATACCGACCTGCTCCAGCTCGTCGAGCCGGGCGTCGAGGTCTACCTCTACCGGCCGTACGTGAAGGGCGAGCCGGCCATCGAGTACGACGAGGCCGCCGTCGTCGAGCGCTACGGACTGCAGCCGCTGCAGATTGCCGACTACAAGGGCCTGAAGGGCGACACGTCGGACAACATCCCGGGTGTTCCCGGCATCGGCGAGAAGACGGCGACGAAGCTGCTCCAGCAGTTCGGCTCCGTCGAGGCGATCTACCAGCGCCTCGACGAGGTGACGCCCGACAAGCTGCGCGAGAACCTGCGCGCGAACGAGGCCGCGGCGCGCCTGAGCACCGAGATGGCGACGATCCACCGCGACGTGCCGACGAAACTCGACGTCGAGGCGTGCCGCCTGCGCGGCTTCGACCGCCCCCGCGTCGAGGAGCTGTTCCACGAGCTGGAGTTCCGCTCGCTCGTCAACCGGCTGCCGGCGTCGCTCGGCGAGGCGCCCGTCGCCGCGCCGTCACGCCCGGCGAAGCTTGCGGAGCCCGATGCGCACGCCTACCGCACGATCACGACCGAGAAGGAACTGAAGGCGCTCGCGAAGGACGCGAAGGTGGCCGGCCGCATCGCGCTCCACGTCGAGAACACCGATGCGAACGGCATGCGCGGCGTGCTCGTCGGCATCGCCATCGCGACGAAGCCCGGCGAGGCCGCGTACATCGCCGTCGGCCACAACCCCACGCTCGACGAGCGGCGCGTCGCTGCCGATCGAGACCGTGGTCGACGCGCTGAAGCCGCTGTTCGAAAGCGAGACCATCGCGAAGGTGACGCACAACGGCCACTTCGACTTCCTCGTGCTGGCCAATCACGGCGTCCTCATGCGCGGCATGCGCTTCGACACGCTGATCGCGGCGTATCTGCTCGGCGAGGCGAACATCTCGATCCAGAACCTCGCCTTCGACCGGCTGAAGATGCGCATCCCGGCGCTCATCGACCTCATCGGCAAGGCCGGCAAGAACCAGATCACGATGTCGGGCGTCGCGATCGACGCGGCGTGCGACTACTGCTGCGCGCAGGTCGACGCGCAGCTGCGCGCCGCCGAGCTGCTCACGGGCGAGCTCAAGGAGCGCAACCTCTGGTCGCTCTTCGACGACGTCGAGATGCCGCTGATGGACGTGCTCGCCCGCATGGAGCTGACCGGCGTCGCCGTCGACCCGGAGCCGCTCGTCGTGATGTCGCGCGAGATGCAGATCGAACTGCTGTCGATCGAGAAGGAGATCTACGCCACCGTCGGCCACGAATTCAACATCGGCTCGCCACAGCAACTCTCGGCGATCCTCTTCGACGAGCTGGGCCTGCCGAAGACCCGGCGCACCAAGCTCGGCTACACCACCGACGCCGCGTCGATGGACACGCTGCGCGGCCTGCACCCCGTCATCGACCTGATCATGCGCTACCGCGGCGTCTCGAAGCTCAAGTCGACGTACGTCGACGCGCTGCCGGCGCTGATCCACCCGAAGACGCACCGCATCCACACGACGTTCAACCAGGCGACGGCGGCGACCGGCCGGCTGTCGTCGATCGACCCGAACCTGCAGAACATCCCCGTGCGCACCGGCTCGGGCAACAGGATCCGGCGCGCCTTCATCGCCCGCGACATCGGCAAGGACCCGATGCTGCTGGCGGCCGACTACTCGCAGGTCGAGCTGCGCATCATGGCGCACCTGAGCCAGGACACGAGCGCTCATCGAGGCGTTCGGCGCCGACGAGGACATCCACGCCGCCACGGCCGCGAGCGTCTTCGGCGTGCCGCTCGACGAGGTGACGTCCGACCAGCGACGGCGCGCGAAGGTCTTCAACTTCGGCGTCATGTACGGCCTGAGCGAGTTCGGCCTCTCGACCCGCGAGGGCATCTCGCGCGAGGAGGCGGGCGCGTTCATCAAACGCTACTTCGAGAAGTACACAGGCGTGCGCGACTGGCGCGACGGCGCGGTCGAGCGCTGCCGCACGCTCGGCTACGCCGAGACGCTGCTGGGCCGCCGCCGCTACATCCCCGAGATCAAGTCGCCGAACTACCAGATCCGCTCCGCCGGCGAGCGCATCGCCATCAACATGCCGCTGCAGGGCACCGCCAGCGACATCATCAAGGTCGCGATGAACCGCATCGATGCCGAGTTGACGAAGAAGAAGCTCGAGACGAAGATGATCCTCCAGGTTCACGACGAGCTGATCTTCGAAGGCCCGCGCTCGGAGGTCGACACGATCCGCGAGATGTGCCTGCGCATCATGCCGGCGTCGCTCGATCTCGCCGTACCGCTGAAGGTGGACATCAAGACGGGCAAGAACTGGGGCGAGCTGGAGGTCGCGCTCGGCCCGCTCGTTCCCGACGAAGCAGCGCTGGAGTTTGCGGAGAGTGCAGGATGAGCACCGACGGTTTCGCACGCCTCGACATCGTCCCCACCTGGGCGCGCTTCAACGACGAGTTGATCCGGCTCGTCGACTACGTGCCCGATGACAAGATGAACTGGTCGCCGAAGCCCGAGCTGTGGAACTTCCGCGGCATCCTGCTGCACATCGCCGCCACACGCTACGGCTGGATGAGCGTCGACAGGCCTGAAGGAGCGGCAGCTGGCCGGCGACGTCTGGCGGACGTTGCGGTCGAAGGCGGAGATTCAGGAGGCGTACCGTCGCAGTTGGGAGTACCTCGGGCCGTTCCTCGCGCGATGAAGCGAAACTGGCCGCCACCTACAACGACGAGGGCCAGACCGTCAGCGGCCACTGGATCGCGTTCCACCTGCTCGAGCACGACATCCACCATCGCGCCGACATCTTCCACTACCTGGCGCTGCTCGGCATCGAGACGCCGGACGTCGGCACGCCGTAGCCGATGCCTGAACTGCCGGAAGTCGAAACAGTGCGCCGCGACCTCGAGCGGCTGGTCGTCGGCCGGCGCATCGTGTCGTGCCGGATCGAGCCGGACGCGGCGCGGCTCGTGCAGTTGATCACGCCCGACGAGTTCTGCCGCCAGCTCACGGGCCGCGCCATCGCCGGCCTGCGGCGTCGCGGCAAGTACCTGATCATCGACCTCGACGACGAGCGCGCGTGGGTGGTGCATCGGCGCATGTCCGGGAACATCCTCTATCGCGAGGCGTCCGCGCCGCCCGACGACTACACGCGCGCCGTCTTCGCGCTCGACGACGGCCACGAGCTGCGCTGGACGGACCTGCGCAAGTTCGGGACGATGTGGATCGTCGAGGACGCGACGATGGTCATGGAATCGCTGGGCCCGGAGCCTCTCGATGCCGAGTTCACGCCCGACGTGCTGCGGCAGCGCGCGGGCAAGCGCGGCCGCGCCGATCAAGTCCGTCCTGCTCGACCAGACAGTGCTCGCCGGCATGGGCAACCTCTACACCGACGAGGCGCTGCACCACGCGAAGATCCACCCGCTGCGGCCGGCGAACCGGCTCACCCGCGCCGACTTCGAGCGGCTGCACGCCGGCATCCTCCGGGCGCTTCACATGGGGCTCGAAGCACGCGGGAGCAGCCTCGGCACGACGCTGCGCGACCATATCAACGTCGACGGCGCGCCCGGCCGCAACCAGGAGACCGTCGTCGCCTACGGCCGCGAGGGCGAGCCGTGCTTCACCTGCGGCGCCCTTATGCGACGAATCAAGGTCGGCGGCCGCAGCAGCGTCTTCTGCCCGACGTGCCAGCGCCCACCGCGCCGCTCCCGTGCGGCGCCGATGAAGCGCCACAAGCCAACCTTGCACGCCCGAAGGACAGTGTGACCCGGCCGCCTGTCATGCTGAGCGCCAGCGAAGCATCTTCCCCGGCCGCACCATCTGTTCGGCTGGCGAACACTGCACGCGGGGGACAGCCGCCCCGGCTGTCCGAGTCCCCGGCCGTAACAACTGCACGGCACCTGCTTGACTTCCTCCCGCCCGCGGCCCACGCTGGATGCAATCGCACAACAGGCGGCAACCGATGACCGACGGCGCACTCGAATCCCTCTGCCGCGACTGTGGCGAGCCCGTCTCGTTCCATCCGGGCGCGTCGACGCCCGGCGCGTTGCCCCGCCTGCTTCGACGGCTTCATGCGCTCCCGCGACGCCTCGTTCCTGAGCAGCTACGCCGAGCTCGGCGTCACCAGCCGCCGAATCATGGCCGAGACGTGTCTGCGGGCGCTCGTCACCGCGCCGCCGCCGCATCGCAAGGTGCTGGCGATGAACATCATGGAGCAGTACGTCCTCGCCGCCAGCGACCTCATCGGCCTGTACGAGGCGGTGAAGCAGCGCGGCCGCGAGCCGATCATGCGCCGCTTCCTCGGCTATCGCATCGACCGCGTCGCCGCGCTCGCCTTCTTCCACGAGATGGCGACGACGCCCGGCCCCGACCTGCTCGCGCGGCTCGGGCTGCCGGCGCCGGACGCGATCGCGCACCGCTGCCCGTCGCTGTCGAAGAGCGACGTCAAAGACCTCAAGAAGGCGCTCGTCCAGATGCTCGGCGACCTGAGGCGCATGGGCGATATGGGCGAGTCGTCCGCACTCGCGCTCGCGCAGATGGCCGGCGAGAGCCGCGCCGGTGCCGCCCTCGTCAAGCAGTCGACCTGGCTCGACAATATCGGACTCCGCCCCGACCAGGTCGCCGCCATAGCCATCGACGAGCGGAGGCGCACGGTCAACGTCACCGCGTTCTCCGTCGACGAGAAACGCCTGCAGAACATCGTCAGTGTGGTCGACGCGATGACCAACGCCGCCCGTAACCTCATCTACGGCGTCCTCACCATGTACCAGGAAGAAGACCGCTCAAGCGCCGCTTCGCCCGCGTCATCCAAACGCGCTCGCCGCTCTTAGCGGTCCTCCTCTGCGTCCCACGGCCTACAAACTACCTACTACCCACTACGAACTTCTCCGATACACTCCCCCTCGATGGCCGAAACCTCGATCACCGACGTCCCCGGCATCCGCGTCGGCCACTGGACCGACCGGCGCGCTGTCACCGGCTGCACCGTCGTGCTGCCCGATAAGCCCGCCGTGGCGGGCGGCGACGTGCGCGGCGGTGCGCCCGGCACGCGCGAGACAGACCTGCTGCGGCCCGGGCGTCTCGTCGAGCGCGTGAACGCCGTCGTGCTCGCCGGAGGCAGCGCCTACGGCCTCGCGGCGGCCGAGGGCGTCGTCCGATACCTCGCCGAACGCGGGACGCGGCTACGTTATCGCGAATGGCGTCGTGCCGATCGTGCCGGCGGCCATCCTGTTCGACCTCAGCATCGGCCGCGCCGACCGATGGCCGACGGCCGACGCCGGCTACCGCGCCGCGACGAAGGCATCGCGGCGGACCATCGAGGGAAACGTCGGCGCCGGCACGGGCGCGACGGTCGGCAAGGCGCTCGGCCACGACCGCGCCGTGAAGGGCGGCCTCGGCACCGCAAGCGAGCGCGCATACAACGGCCTCATCGCAGGAGCGCTGGCGGCCGTGAACGCCGTGGGCGACATCATCGATCCGGCGGCCGGCCGCACCGTCGCTGCGCCGCGTCGTGACGACGGCTCGTTCGACGATACGACCGAGATCCTGCGTGACGGACGCGCCCCGGCGCGCGAGACGGTCGGCGAGAACACGGTGCTGGTCGTCGTGGCGACGAATGCTGCACTCACCAAGGAGCAGGCCAACCGTTTGGCTACGGTGTGCCACGATGGCATCGCCCGCACGGTACGCCCCGCCCACACGCAGGCCGACGGCGATGTCGTGTTCACCCTCGCGACGGGCGACCGACCCGCCGACGGAGCTGACTACCGGGCCCTCGAAGCGCTGGCGACGCTCGCCGTCGAACGGGCGATCGTACGTGGTGTGCTGGCCGCAGAAACGCTCGCGGGCGTGCCCGCCGTGCGCGATCTCGCCTAGGGCGAATCGCCTCGCCCGGTGATGCCACGAGTTCAGGCTAGGGATTCCGTCACCACGGCACGTAACGGGAACTGTCCTTGCCGCGAATGGCATTCAAGATCATCATCAGTACCACAGCGCCAATGGTAGTCAGCACCCCCAGCACCATTCCCAATACAACCGCGACAACTGCGCCATCTCCGCTGAGCAAACTGTAGATGAAGCCGGTCGCGGCGAGGACGATTCCCACGACGCCGGCCGCCTGCCTAATGGTTATCTTCTGGCCGTTTGCCCGTATCCTCTTACCGACGAAATACGCCATCACCAGGAACGGTACGCTGATGAGTCCGAACATGGCTCGATCATACGACGTTTCGACCCGAAGACGTGCGGTCGGCGATTAGTTATCTCTAAGCGACCCGCGAAGTTCCCGCTCCCCAATCGCCTCTATGGGCAGGCGGACGGTTGGGCGAACGCCCAGTCCAGCAGCCGCTCCGAGTCGGTGTATCGGTCCTGGCTGCGCATCAGCGCGACGATGATCCGCCGCCCGTCGCGCGTCGCGGAGGCGACGATCGTCTGCTGCGACTGCTCGGTGTAGCCGATCTTCACGCCGTCGGCGCCGGCGTACTCGCCGATGAGCCGGTTGCCGTTCCAGAGCGCCGGCCCGTCCCACTTCGGCTGCCACGAGACGGTCGACACGATCGCGCGCAACGTCGGGTTCTCCATCACGTAGCGAGCCAGCATCGCCATGTCGTGTGCGCTCGAGAGCAGGTCCTTGTCGTACAGCCCGTGCGGGTTCGTGAAGTGCGTGTCTTCGAGCGCGAGCGACTTCGCCTTCTCGTTCATCATGTCGACGAACTTCGCCTGCGTGCCGCCGATGCCTTCCGCGATCGCGATCGCGGCGTCGTTGCCGGACGGCAGCAGCAGTCCGTACAGCAGGTCGAGAAGCGACAGCTCCATGCCGGGCTTCAGCCCCATGATCGTCGAGCCCGTGTCGTCGTACAGCTTCGCGCCGTCGACGTGCGACGTGATCATCGTGTTGGTGTCGGCCTGGTCGGTGGCGACGGCCGCCGTCATGAGCTTCGTGAGGCTGGCCGGCGGCAGCTTCAGGTGCTCGTCGCGGCCGTAGATCTCGGCGCCGCACCCGCTTTCCAGGATGGCGATGGAGCGCGCGCTGACGTACGGGAAGCCGGACGGCTCCGTGGGGGCGGGCGTCGGGAAGAACGAGTCCTGGATCGGCCCGGCGGCCTTGACCGAGGCGGCCTCGACCGACGACGAGCATCCGTTGCATCCGTGGGATGCCAGCTCGCTATCGTAGACCGCGCCGGATGCCCAACCGGCCGTAAGCGCGAGCACGACCAGTCCGAGTCCGACTACTGCCGCACCCACCCCGCCACGGGCTGCGCGGTGTAGTTCTCCCATACTTGAAGCCGAGTATAACCGCCGCGATCGTGTCTGACTACCCCTCTCGATCATACATGTGATCAGTTCTTTCGATGTCGTCAGGCCGCTGCTATCGGCTCGTTGGATCGCCGCTGTCTCGGTCCTTCATCGAATGCTGGTGACACGCATCGCTTCGAGATCGCGCCGCGTTCATGCCATGGTTCGGCGATCGTATAACCGTCGCCGCCAGCGCCGCGGCGCGCAGAAGGACGGGCAGCCGAGAAGAAGAAATACGCAGTTCGAAGTCGTCTATCACCGGCCCCCGAGCCATAGACGGAGCGCCGACGACTTCGGCGTCAAGCTCCTGCCGGGCGCCGTGGCTACAGCCGTTGACATGCCGGATTGGGGCGATCTATCGTGAGGCGCGCCATCGCACCGCCGCGGCGGACGGTCAGCGCGGGTGACGTGAACGACCAGGCTGCTTGGATCCGGACGGACCGAGACGGCACATACGGCGAGACCAGCGCGTCTCTGCGTGCCTCTTCGGTGTGACCGGAGAGGCGTTTTTGTTGCCGGGGAGGGACGCGGGTGCGGACCGTACTGAAGAGCAAGATCCATCGCGCGCGGGTCACGCAGGCCGACCTGCACTACGAGGGCAGCATCACCATCGACGCCGACCTGATGGACGCCGCCGACGTGCTGCCGTACGAGCAGGTGCACGTCCTCGACGTCGACAACGGCGCCCGCCTGACGACCTACGCCATCGAAGGCGCGCGCGGCAGCGGCGAAATCTGCATCAACGGCGCGGCGGCCCGGCTCGTCAAGCCGCAGGACACCGTCATCATCCTCACCTACCGCACGGCCACCGACGACGGAGGCGCGCACGGTGAGGCCGTCGCTGGTCTACGTCGACGAGTTCAATCGCATCACCCGGACGGCCAGGCACATCGAGCCGGCGCACGCCGTCTAGGCGCACGGACGGAGAGACGACGATGGGACGCATCACCACGACCGACATCCGCGACATGAAGCGCCGCGGCGAGAAGATCGTCATGATGACGGCCTACGACTACCCGTACGGCGCGGCTGGTCGAGGAGGGCGGCGCCGACGTCATCCTCGTCGGCGACACGCTCGGCATGGTCGTCCTCGGCTACGACTCGACGCTGCCCGTGACGATGGACGACATGATCCACCACACGAAGGCGGTCGTGCGCGGCTCGCAGCGCGCGATGGTCGTCGGTGACATGCCGTTCATGAGCTACCAGACCGGCTGGCAGGAAGCGATGGTCAACGCCGGCGCGCTTCATGAAGGAGGCCGGCTGCGGCGCCGTCAAGCTCGAAGGCGGCGTGCGCTCGGCCGAGATCGTGCAGAAGCTCGTCGAGGCCGGCATCCCGGTCATGGGGCACATCGGCCTGACGCCGCAGTCGGTGAACCAGCTCGGCGGCTTCAAGGTGCAGGGGAAGACGCCCGCGGCCGCGGTCCAGCTCATGCACGACGCGCAGGCGCTCGAGCAGGCCGGCGCCTTCGCCATCGTGCTCGAGACGATGCCTGCGCCGCTCGCTGAACTGCTGACGCAGCGACTGAGCGTGCCGACGATCGGCATCGGCGCCGGCGTCCACTGCGACGGCCAGGTGCAGGTGTTCCACGACATGCTCGGCATGTTCGACGCGTTCACGCCGAAGCACGCCGGCCGCTACGCCGACGTCGGCGCCGTGATCCGCGACGCCGTCGCTCGCTACGCCGCCGACGTGCGCTCCGGCGCCTTCCCCACCGAGCGCGAGAGCTTCAAGATGGATCCGGCGTCGCTCGCCGAGCTGCGGCCGGCCAGCGGCGACGCCATCCACCGCCGCCACGCGCTCGGCATGGACTCCTGATCGCTGCGTTGGAGATCTTACGCACGATCGAGGCATTCCGCGCATGGCGCGGCGAGCGGCACGGCGACCTCGGCCTCGTGCCGACGATGGGCTACCTGCACGAGGGCCATCTCTCGCTCGTGCGGGCCGCGCGCGCCGCGAACGAGCGCGTTGCCGTGAGCATCTTCGTCAACCCGACGCAGTTCGCCCCGTCCGAGGACCTCGCCAGCTACCCGCGCGACGAGGCCCGCGACCTCGCAGCTCCTCCAACGGAAGGCGTCGACGCCGTGTTCGCCCCGTCGCCCGGCGAGATGTATCCGGACGGCTTCTGCACCTACGTCGCGGTGGAAGGCCTCACGGCCCGCCTCGAGGGCGCGAGCCGGCCGACGCACTTCCGCGGCGTCACGACCGTCGTGCTCAAGCTGTTGAACATCGTCCAGCCGACGCGGGTCTACTTCGGCCGCAAGGACGCGCAGCAGCTGGCCGTCGTGCGCCGCATGGTGCGCGACCTCGACCTGCCCGTCGAGATCGTCGGCATGCCGATCGTCCGTGAGCCAGATGGCCTGGCGATGAGCAGCCGCAACGTCTACCTCTCGCCGGACGAGCGCCGCGCCGCGCCCGTCCTGAACCGCTCGCTCCGCCTCGCCGAGGAGCTGTACGCCTCCGGCGAGCGCGATGCGGACGCAATCCGCGCCCGCATGGCCGCGCTCATCGTCGCCGAGCCGCTCGCGGCCGTCGATTACATCAGCGTCGCGGACGCGGAGTCGCTCGAGGAACTGATGCGCATCGACCAGCCGGCGCTCGTGTCGCTGGCCGTCCGTTTCGGCTGCCACGCGCCTGATCGATAACACGACGCTGGGTTAGCGGCCGGTTCGCCGCTGGCCTGGCATGGGCTGGATCGCGCGCGTCATCGAAATCGGCGCGTGGCGGGTGACGAGGAGTGTAGAAGCCCCGTTGGACGCTTGATACAATGGCCGCGGCCGGCCCGGGGAGTCGCCCGGGCGGCGCGAGCACATCGACATCAGGAGCACGCAACCAACATGTCCGGCCACTCCAAATGGTCCACGATAAAGCGCCAAAAGGGCGTCGCAGACGCGCAGCGCGGCCAGCTCTTCACCCGGCTCTCCAAGGAGATCATCATCTCGGCGAAGCAGGGCGGGCCGGACCCGAACGCCAACTTCCGGCTGCGAATGGCCGTCCAGAAGGCGCGCGAGAACAATATGCCCGCTGACAACATCGAGCGGGCCATCAAGCGCGCTACGGGGGGCGCCGAGGGCGCAGAGATCGTCGAGATCACGTACGAGGGCTACGGGCCGGCTGGCACGGCCGTCCTCGTCGAGGTGGCCACTGACAACCGCAATCGGATGGTGGCCGAAGTGCGCAACGTGTTCACGCGCGCGGGCGGCAGCCTCGGCGAATCGGGCTCGGTAGCGTGGAACTTCGATTCCCGCGGCCTGATCAGCGTCGTTCCCAACGGCCAGGACCCCGACGAAGTCGCGCTCTACGCCATCGACGCCGGCGCCGACGACGTCCAGGTCGGCGACGACACCATCGAGGTGTACACGGCGCCGGCGGACCTCGAGCGGGTCAAGAAAGCGCTCGAGGAGCATAACCTCAAGGTCGAGTCGGCGGAAGCGGCGCGAGTGCCAAAGACGACGGTCCAGCTCGACGAGAAGAGCGCAATCCAGATGCTGAGGCTCGTCGAGAAGCTGGAGGCGCTCGACGACGTGCAGAAGGTCTACTTCAACGCCGAGTTCAGCGACGACGTGCTCGCGTCGTACACGAGCTGACGGCGGTGCCCGCCACGGAGGCGGCCGTCGTCATCATTGGCATCGATCCCGGTACGAGGGTGACAGGTTGGGGCGTCGTCTCGCTTGATGGCGGCGAGCCGCGCGCGGTCGCCTGCGACGTCATAGCCCCCGACGCGAAGTGGCCCGTCGAGCGGCGGCTGGAGCGCATCTTCCTCGACCTGCGCGACATAATCGCTCGCTTCGGACCGGCGGCGGTCGCGATCGAGGAGCCGTTCGTCGGCGCGAACGTGCGCTCGGCGATGGCGATCGGCGAGGCTCGGACTGCGGCGATGCTGGCGGCGACGCTGGCCGGCGTATCCGGTGCACCATTATCCGCCGGCGCGGATCAAGCAGGTCGTCGCGGGCTACGGCCAGGGCGACAAGATCCAGGTGCGGGAGATGCTGCGCCTCCAGCTCGGGCTCGCCGAGGCGCCGAAGGACCTCAACGCCAGCGACGCGTTGGCCGTGGCCCTTTGTCACGCCGTCCACCACCGCGCCGAGGCTCTGCTGGCCGCAGGACGCTGATCTCCCGGCCCCGGAGCGGATTTCGGCCAGAAGGGTAACATTTCGGCCGGTTCGGGCGTTCTACCCGTGAATGGCCGACGTGAAGGCCGCACGAGGCACCCTCCGCATGCCCGCAACCCGCTCCGCCTTCTCCACCCGCTCGGTGTCGATGCTGATGCTGGCCGCATTCGGCGGGCTGGCGCTCTGGCTGTTCACGCCCCTCAGTGACCTCGCGTTGTCACAGGGCGCGGGCGCTCAGCTGCCGCCCTCGCTGCGAGTTGCCGGCCCGGTACAGGTCGACAGCACCGATAACGTCGTGACGCGCCTTGTCGTGCCGTTGAGCCTGCGCGGCGACGTGGGTATCGCGCTCACCGACGACAGCGGCGCTATTCGCGCCGAAACGGAGCTGAGCGCCACGGCGGCGGCGGCCGTCCCCGCGAGGTACACGCTCGCGTGGCAGGGCGGCAACGGCGACAATGTGCTCGACCCAGGCGAGACGGCGATCCTCACGGTCGACCTGCCATCGCGGTCGAGCGTGCACCCGGGCAACCCGCTGCGGCTCGTGCTCCACACGCCGAGCGGCGGTAGCCTCGCCATCGAGGACGTGCTCGCGACTGCGGGATAGCCGCCGTCGCGCATCCGCTAACACAGCCGAAGAAAGACCAGCGTCTGGAGGAGCGCGCTGGTCTTTCGTTTGTCCGGTGCACGTCGCGGTCGGTTAGAGCCGGCCTACGTGCCTCAGGTACATGAGTAGCGCCGCGATGCTCTTGGCGTCGCGGATCTCGCCCTGGTCGATCCGCGCGAGCGCGTCGCCGAGGTCCACGCGTTCCAGCACGAGGTCCTCGTCGTCGTCGGCGTCCAGCGGGTCTTCGACGAGGTCCGTCGCGGCGAAGATGTGCTGGTACTCCTCCGAGTATCCCGGCGCGAGGTACATGCCGCCGATGCGTGTCAGCGTGCCGCGGTGACCCGTCTCCTCCCGCAGCTCGCGCTGCGCGGCAGCCTCGAATGAGGAGTCGGTCTTGTCGACGCCGCCGGCTGGCAGCTCGAGCAACCAGGCGCCGGCGGGGTGGCGGTACTGCCGCACCATCAGTAGCCGTCCCTCGCGATCGACCGGCACCAGCACGACGGCGACGCCGTACTCGACGATCTCCCGCACGTACGATGAGCCGTCGGGCAGTTGCAGCGTGTCGACGCGAACGCCGATCATCCGGCCGTCGAACTTGCGCTCGCTGTTCGTGACCTCCGGAATGGTCTCGTCCTCTCGGGCGATCACAGCTGGCGCACCATCGCGATCTCGTTGCAACCGGGGAACTTGGGGCAGCGGTAGCACTCGCCCCACACTTTGCGCGGGAGCGTCATCACGTCGGCCTGCGCGAAGCCGAGCCGCTCGAAGAAGCCGGGGCGGTACGTCAGCGCGAAGACCGTCGCCAGCCCGAGCTGGCGTGCCTCGTCGAGCGCAGGCCTCGACGATGCGTGCGCCGATGCGCTGGCCCTGCAGGTCCTCGCGCACTGCGAGCGACTTGATCTCGGCCAGGTCCTCCCAGAGGATGTGCAGCGCCCCGCAGGCGACCGTCGCGCCGTCGCCGTCTCGGATGACGTAGAAGTCGCGGAGGTTCTGGTAGATCTCGGACATGGTGCGCGGCAGCATCTCGCCCTTGCGCGCGTAGCCGTTGACGAGGTCGTGGATCGCGGCGGCGTCGGCGATCGACGCGCGCACGAGCTGGAACGTGGTGGCGGTCATGTACCGGTGGGTCCTTTCGTCGGCCCTCGCGGGATCGGCGAGGCGGGCTTTTCGCCCGCCTCTGAACTGTATCGGTTCGGGTCCGCGTCCGCGAGAGCGACTATTCGGTAAGCCAGTTGAGACGCCGCCCGACGCGGACGTAGAACTCGCCGGGCGGCCCGAGACGCAGGAATCGCGCGACGTGCTGGCTGGTGCGGACGCGGACGACGTCGCCGCCCGAGAGATCCTCGTCCGGCTCGCCGTCGACGCTCAGGATGGCGCTCTGGCGCGGTGCGATCTGCACTTCGACGCGCGAGCCCTCCGGCAGGACGATGCTGTTCGCTGGAGCGAGGTGCGGCGCGACGGGCGTCACGATGATCTCGCGCGACTCCGGGTGCAGAATCGGCCCGCCGACGCTGAGTGAGTACGCCGTGCTGCCAGTCGCGGTGGCGATGATCACGCCGTCCGCGCGGTAGCTGCCGAGCATCGTGCTGTCGGTGCGGACGGTGAACTGCACCGTACGGCCGATGGCCGTCCGGCCGACCACGGCGTCGTTGAGCGCGTGGAAGTGCTGCGCCGCTTCCTCGCCGGCCCGCAGCGTCTCGGTCTGCACCATCGCGCGCGTTTCGACGCGCCCAGCGCCGGCGAGGACGTCGGGCAGTCGCTCGAACAGCTCAGCGGGCGTGATCTCGGTCAGGAAGCCGAGCCGGCCGAGGTTCACGCCGAGCAGCGTTACCGGATGCGGGATGACGGCGCGCGCGGCGCGCAGCACGGTACCGTCGCCGCCGCAGCAAATGACGAGGTCGCTCTCGGCGACATGCTCCTCGCGCATCTCGTCGTCCCAGGCCGAAGCGACCCAGACGTCGACGCCTGTCGCCGCGATCCGGCGGCGGATCTCCTCGGCGACGCTGCGCGCGGCCTCGGATTTCGGGTGGTACGTGACGCCGATCTTGTTCATTGCAGGAACGATAGCACGCCGGGCAGAACACGGAGCAGCGAGCAGAGCACGACAGACGACAGACGGCAGACGACAGGACATCGCCCGACGGCCGGAACGGTTATGGGACTGCCTCCAGGCGTTCGGCGATCTCGAGGTAGTGCTCCCAGCCGTGCTCGAGCATACGGCGCACGGCCGCGCGCGCGCTCCACGGCGTCTGGCCGCGCATGATCACTTCCGACCGCTCCTCCTTCGACATCGCGCGCAGTCGCTCCTGCTCCAGTTCGAACAAGCGGTCGAGCGCGTCGAGCGCGTCGAGGTGGCCCTTCTCCACGTCGCTCATGAGCCGTGACGAGCCGGGGATGCCGCGCAGATACGCGCCCTCGACGCAGACGTGCTGGAGGATGCGGCGGATCGGTCGGCCCTTCGGCGGCGTGGCGTCGAGGTGCTTCATGGTGAGACCGCCCGTCAAGCGGCGAAGGCCGGCGTGGATTGCCGCGAGACGTTGCATCAACGCGTCGCTCTCGCGCGACGTCAGCGGTGCGGCGTCGGTCGGGAGGAATCCGCCGCCGTTCCCCGGCCACTGGTTGTTGGTGACGTGTTCCGCGACACGCACGCGGAACGCGGCGCCGGAATCGACGCGCTCGCCGGCGCGGGCGACGAACGCGAGGAACGCGCAGATGGCGTCGGGCGAGCTCTCGACCGCGGCATTGGACGTGTCACCGCGGGCGATGCAGCCGAGCAGTTGCGGCACGTGGACGTACGTCTTCTTCTTCATCGGCCCGGAGTCTAGGTACAGGTCGTACGTCTTCACGCGACCTCCTGTGCGGGAATCTGGAGCCAGAGAAAGAACTCCTTGTTGCCGGCGGGTCCGAGCAGCGGCGACGTCGCGACGCCGCGCACGCGCAGGCCGTGCTCGACGCACCACGCCGCGACGCGGCCGATCACCGCCGCGTGTACGAGTTCGTCGCGCACGACGCCGCGCCGGTCGACCTCGGCACGCGCCGCCTCGAACTGCGGCTTCACGAGCGCCACGATGTCGGCGCCCGGGCGGAGCAGCGCCACCGTCGCCGGCAGCACCTTCGTGAGCGAGATGAACGACGCGTCGAGAGTCGCAAGGTCCGGTTGTCTGCGGCAGCGACGCCAGTTCGCGGATGTTCGTCCGCTCCATCGTCACGACGCGGGCGTCACCGCGCAGGCGCCGGTCGAGCTGTCCGTAACCGACATCGACGGCATAGACGCGCGCGGCGCCGCGCTGGAGCAGGCAGTCGGTGAAGCCGCCCGTCGAGGCGCCGACATCGATCGCCACGCGGCCAGCGACGTCGATGCCGAAAGCAGCGAGCGCGTGCTCGAGTTTGTTGCCGCCGCGGCTGACGAATCGCGCCGGCTGCGCGAGCGCGATGGCGGCCTCGGCCGCGACGAGCGCGGCGGCGCGTGTCTCGGTGACACCGTCGACGGAGATATCGCCCGCAAGGATGTACGCGCGTGCCTTCTCGCGCGATGGCGCGATGCCACGTTCCGTCAGCGCGACGTCGAGGCGCTGCTTCTTCGGCCGGTCAGCGGTGCGCACGGAAGCATTGTCGGCGGATGCGGCGAGCCTGCGCAAACCTGTATCCAGCTTGTGGCAGCCCGCCCAAGAACGGCGTATATTGTCGTCCACCAAACTCGGTATCCGGTTGGAGATTCGCAGGGGCATGGATGATGGTCGAGCAAGTGAGAGCAGCGAACGTCGACCGCGACCAGCTGCGACAGCAGATCAGCGAGAAGTACACGGCCGTCGCGCTCGAGCCAGAGCAGGGATTCCACTTTCACACTGGCCGACCTCTGGCGATGATGCTCGGCTATCCGGCGCACGACGTCGATGCGTTGCCGCTCTCGACGGTCGAGTCGTTCGCCGGCACGGGCAATCCGTTTTCGATGGGTCGACTCCGCGATGGCGAGACAGTCGTTGACATCGGCTGCGGCGCAGGGTTCGATGCGTTGCAGGCGGCAATGCAGGTCGGGCCGAGGGGGCGCGTCGTCGCGGTAGACATGACGCCCGCGATGTTGGAAAAGACTCGGTTGGGCGCGGGCGAGCTTCGACTAGACAACTTGGAGGTGCGTCACGGCTTTCTCGAAGAGCTGCCGGTCGCCGATGCGAGCGCCGACGTCGTCATCAGCAACGGCGTTATCAACCTCACGCCGGACAAAACGGGAGCGCTGCGCGAGGTGTACCGGGTACTGAAACCGGGCGGCCGCTTCCAGATCGGCGACATCGTCGTACACAAGGCGGTCCCGCAGGATGCCAAGGACGACATCGACCTCTGGTCCGGCTGAATAGCCGGTGCTCTGCTGGAAGCAGAGTGGAACTGGGTCCTGGACCACGTTGGCTTCAGCGACATTCGCTGGGGCGGTCAAGTAGACGTGTTCTCGGGCTCAGGGCACGAGTCAGATGCGAAGGATTTCGATACACGCGGCGTCACGTTGGCCGGGGTAAAGCCGGCGTAGCGATTGCATCGTTGGTGCGACAAACGTGAAGGGCGCAACCACGGTTGCGCCCTTCACGCGTTTGAGAGCACGGAAACTCAGGCGCGCGCCGGTGCGGCCATCTTGTCGAGCAGCTTCTTCGTCGAGACGACGTGGTGGTCGAGCCGCATCTCCTTCGGGTCGATGCCGAGCGCCAGGCCGACGAGCTGAGGCAGGTGCAGGATCGGCAACTCGATGTCGAAGTGCGTCACCGACTTCGCGGCCGGCTGCTGCGCGTCGAGGTTCAGGTGGCAGAGCGGGCACGGCGACACCAGCGCGTCGGCGCCGAGGTCCTGCGCCTCGTGAATGTGGTTGCCGGTCTGCGTCAGCGAGTTCTCCCGGTTGATCGTCAGGATCGGGAAGCCGCAGCACTTCTTCGCACCCTCGTAGTCGACGACAGTGGCGCCCAGCGCGGCGATGACGTCCTCGAGGTAGTGGTCGCGGCCCGGGTGCTCCTCCTTGCCGAGGATGGAGCTGGGGCGAAGGATGTAACAGCCGTAGAACGGGCCGACGCGCAGGCCGCTGAGCGGCCGCTTGATGGCGGCCTTGAGCTTGTCGAGCCCGAGGTCTTCGACGAGCACCCAGAGGAAGTTCTTGACGGCGAGGCCCTGGCGTGTAGGTCAGGCCCTCGTCGGCGAGGATGGCGTTGACCTTGTTGAGGTAGTCGGGGTCCTTCGCCAGCTTGTCCTGGACGATGCTCTCGATGCCCTGGCAGGTCGAGCAGATGTTCATCAGCGGCAGGCCCAGCCGCTGCGCCATGGCGAAGGTGCGCGCGTTGAGCGCGTCGGCCATCTCCGGGTTCTGCTCCTGGATGACGCCGGCGCCGGTGCACGTGGCCTGGTCGAGCTCGACCAGCTCGATGCCCAGCTCCTTCGCGACGCGGTTCATCGAGACGTACAGCTCGGGGGCAGCGCCCTTGGCGACGCAACCGGGCCAGAACGCGTACTTGAGTGCCATTAGTTCGTTACCTCCGGTTTCGGCGCCTTCAACGAGCTGGACTTGCGGATCACGTTACGCACCCGGTCCATGCCGTGCATCTTGTGCGAGCCGGGCATGCCGGGCGGAATCATCTGGTTGAACGGCAGTTTGCCTGCGCGCGCCATCTTGAGCGCGCCCGGCATCTCGGTGAGGATGCGCGGCAGGTTGAACATGCCGACGGATCCCGGCACCATCCAGATTTCGTTCAGACGGCCGCCGTCCTCGATCGACTTGGTGAAGATGGCGGTGTGGCGGGCGCCGGTGTTGTTCGTGAGCCCCGCCTCGATCGCCATCTCGCGCATCTGGAGGATGCGGTTCATCGGCGCGACGCCCTTCGGGCAGACCTCGACGCACATGTTGCAGCGGGTGCAGTCCCAGATGCCGCTGGACTCGCTGTACTTCGCCAGCCGCTCGTTCGTGTGGCCGTCGCGCGGGTCGCCGACGAAGCGGTACGCCTTGGCGAGCGCGGCCGGCGCGATGAAGTTCTTGTCGACTTCGAGCACGGTGCAGTCGCTGACGCAGGCGCCGCACATGATGCAGTTCATCGTGTGCGTCAGGTCGATCATCGACTCGTTCGGGACGCGGAACTCCGCCTCCGGCTCCGGGCCGACAGGGCGCAGGTACGGGTCGACCGAGCGCATCTTCGACCAGAACGACTCCATGTCGCTGACGAGGTCCTTGATCACCGGCATGTTGCCCATCGGCTCGACCTTCATCACGTGCTCCTCGTCGCCGCCGGTGATGGCGATGACCTTGGCGCGGCAGGCGAGGCGAGCTCGGCCGTCGACGCGCATGGCGCAGGAGCCGCAGATGGCGCTCCGGCACGAGCAGCGCAGTGCCAGCGAGCCGTCCTCGTACTCGCGCACCTGGATCAGCGCGTCAAGCAGCGTGGTGCTCTCCGGCGCATCGATCTCGTAGTCGCTGTAGCCGGTCTTGCCCGATTCGGAGTTGGTCCGCTTGACCTTTAGCTTGATCTTCACCTAGTACTTCCTTTCCTGCGGCTGCCACTGCGTGATCGTCACAGGCGAGTAGCTCATCTTCTCGCTGCCGTCAGGCTGCTTCGTGAGCACGATGTGCTTGAGCCAGTTCTCGTCGTCGCGCTTCGGGTAGTCCAGGCGCGTGTGTGCGCCGCGGCTCTCCTTCCGTTCGAGCGCGCTCTTTGTGATCATCTCGGCGCAGTCGAGCATGTAGCCCAGCTCGATGTGGAAGAGGAGGTCGGTGTTGAACAGCTTGCCCTTGTCTTCGACGCCGACCTTCTCGTATCGCGAGCGCAATTCCTTCAGCTTCTCCAGCTGCTGTCTCGATGCGCTCTGGCGTCCGGAAGAGGCCGACGTTCGCGCTCATCGAGTTGCCCATGTCGCGCCGGATCTTCGGCGACGCGGTCGCCGTTGACCGGCCGGTCGAGCACGTCCGCGGATCATCTGGCGATCCTTCTCGACGACGCTCTCCGGGATCGGCTTGAAGTTCTTGCCCTTGCATCCACGGCACGGCGTGGTCCGCCGCCTTGCGGCCAAAGACGAGGGTGTCGAGCAGCGAGTTCGCGCCGACGCGGTTCGCGCCGTGCACGCTGACGCAGGCCGCCTCGCCGGCCGAGTAGAGGCCGGGCACGGCCGTCAGGCCGTCGACGTCGGTCTTGACGCCGCCCATGATGTAGTGCACGCCGGGCAGGATGGGCAGCACTTCCTTCGTGATGTCGATGTTCACGAGGTCGCGGGCGATCTCGTAGATCTCCTCGAGGCGCTCCTTGATGAACTGTCTCGCCCAGGTGGCGCATGTCGAGGAAGACGCAGCCGTCGACGCCGCGCCCCTCGTCGATCTCCGTCTGCTCGGCGCGGGAGACGACGTCGCGCGAGGCCAGTTCCATCATGTTCGGCGCGTACTTCTCCATGAAGCGCTCGCCGTCCTTGTTGAGCAGGTAGGCGCCCTCGCCGCGCGCGCCCTCGGTGATCAGCACGCCCGAGCCCTTGAGGGACGTCGGGTGGATCTGAACCATCTCCATGTCCATGATCGGCGCGCCGGCGCGGTAGGCCAGGGAGATGCCGTCGCCGGTGCAGATGAGGGCGTTGGTGGACGGCTCGTAGACCCGGCCGAGGCCGCCCGTTGCGACGATCGTGGCCTTGGCCGTGATCGCGTGGAGTTCGCCGGTGCGGATGTTCATCGCGACGGCGCCGCGGCACTGTCCCTCATCGATGATCAGGCTGGTGACGAACCACTCCTCGTAGTTGCGCATCGCCCGGTAGACGCTGGGCTTCATCAGCTGCTCGTACAGCACGTGGAGGATCGCCTGACCGGTGATCGCGCCGACGAAGAACGTGCGCGCCTTGCCCATGCCACCGAAGCGGCGGACGGCCATCGTGCCGTCGGGTTTGCGGCTGTAGACGACGCCCCAGTGCTCCGTCTGAAGCACCTCGCGGCCGCCCTCCTTGGCGAGCACCTCGATGGCGTCCTGGTCGCCCAGGTAGTCCGAGGCCTTCGTGGTCTCGAACGCGTGCTCCTCCCACGGGCCGCCGTCTTCGCCGACGCCGGGGCCGTTGATGCCGCCCTGCGCGGCGTTCGAGTGCGAGCGGACCGGGTGGACCTTGGAGATCATCGCGACATCAGCACCCATTTGCTGTGCCGTGATGGCGGCGCGCATGCCCGCGAGGCCGCCCCCAATGACGAGGATGTCGTGTTCGTAGACAGCCATAGCTCGTCTACACCTTCCTTGTTACACCGTACCTGTCTTGCTGGGGTTGCGAAACGCCGTTGACCGGCGGAGTGTCTGGGATTACGTTGCCCGGACCTCGGGCTTCGACTGAAGTGAGGCTTGAGATGCGACGTTCGCGGGGGAGTCGCGATGCGAAACTCATCCGCCCTCCTCGGGCGCGTGAAACGTATCACAGGCCCTGTGTTGGTTCAAGGAATCGCGAGGCACACCGGTACTACGTTAGGCTATGCCTTACGGCACGGATGCGTGAGACAATCGTCGGTGCCAGATAAGCAGAGTGGAAGGAGCCGAAATGCGCGCGGGTTTGCAGGTGCCGTACTTCACGTGGCCGTCGGGCGCGGCGTCGCTCGGCCAGACGTTCGGCGACGTCGCGAAGCGAGCCGAGGACGCCGGTTTCCACAGCTTCTGGGTGATGGACCACTTCTTCCAGCTGCCCGGACTCGGTGAGGCGGACCTCGATATGCTCGAGGCCTACACCGCGCTTGGCTTCGCCGCCGCTCGGACGTCGACGATCCGCCTCGGGACGATGGTGACGGGCGTGACGTATCGCCACCCCGGCCTGCTCGTGAAGGCGGCGACTACGCTCGATGTACTTTCCGGCGGTCGTGCGTACCTCGGCGTCGGCGCCGCCTGGTTCGAGCGCGAGCACGTTGGCCTCGGAGTGCCGTTCCCGCCGCTGAAGGAGCGCTTCGAGCGGCTGGAGGAAGCGCTGCGCATCGCGAAGCAGATGTGGAGCGACGAGGTTGGCCGGTTCGATGGCAAGCACTACCAACTCGCGGAGACGATCTGCGTCCCGCGGCCGCTCTCGTCGCCGCACCCGTCAATCCTCATCGGCGGCCACGGCGAGAAGAAGACGCTGCGGCTGGTCGCCCGCTACGCCGACGCGATGAACGTCGGAACGTCCATGAACGACGACGGCGTCGAACTCGTCCGGCGCAAGCTCGGGGTGCTGCGGGCGCACTGCGAGCGAGAAGGGCGCCCGTACGACCGGATCGAGAAGACGGTGCTGCTCACGCTGATGGTGCGGCCCGAAGGCGGCGGGTTCTGGCTGATGCCCGAGGCAGCGCTCTCGGTGCTGCGACGAATGCACGACCTCGGCGTCGACACTGCTGTGTTCAACATGCCGAACGTCGACCGGCCCGAGCGGCTGGAGTACGCGGCGGAACACATCGTGCGGCCGATGGCGGCGTGGTAGAGGTGGGCGACCTTCGCGATTTGACATAACGACGCGAGCGCGGGGCTGCGTACCACCTACCGGCTGGTCGAACATAAGAGTGTGAAGCGGTTCGCCTTCGTCATCCTTGGTGGCGCCTCGGTGGGGCTGTCCTACTTGGCCGTGTTGTTCGGTCAGGGCTCCGAACCGGTGTTCAATGCTACGACGATTGCCAGCATCGCGCTTCCAGCGCTCGTCGCCGGGCTCGTCATGACGGCGTACATCGCCTGGGATCTCCGACAGGAGAAGGGCGTTGAGGGGACTGTGCAGGACCTGAGCACGCAGCTCGTGCGGAAAGAGATCCAGATTGACCGGCTGTCGACGGTCGACGAGTTGACTGGCCTGCCTACGCGCCAGCACATGGTCGAAAACCTGGACCTCGAATGGAAGCGGGCGCAGCGCTTCGGGCGCGTGCTGGCCCTGATCCTCATTCAACTCGACGATCCCGAGGGCGTCCGCTCCACCAAGCTCAGCAAGAACTACCTGCTCTCCGAGATCGGCGCCATCCTGCGCTCGAACGTGCGGGCGCATGACGTCGGCTGCCGCTACGACTCGGAAACGCTCTCGGTACTGCTGCCGGAGACGAACGGCCCGCAGGCCTGCGTCGTGGCCGGCAAGATCCGATCGCAGCTCACGACGCACGAGTTCTTCGGCCGGCGTTTCGGCGCGGCGCTGGGGCTCACGCTCTCGCAGGGCATCGCCGTCGGTCCGTCGAGCAGCGTCGACACGCCGGAGACGCTGCTGGAAGCGGCGGAATCCGCCCTGCTCGACGCGCGCGCCGGTGGCAGCGACCAGGTGCGCCTGTACGGCAGCACGCTATCCGAGCGACCCCACATCGGCCAACCGCTCGCGAGCTGACCCGGCGTTATCGGTCGGCCGCCTCGTCCCCTATACTCCGTCCATCATCGAAGCCAACGCGAGCCTACGAAGGTCGATCCCGTGCCGATAGCCCGCCTGCGCGGCGTAGTCGAGGATAAGGGCGATGACTGGCTCATCGTCGGTGTCGGCGGCATCGGCGTGCTCGCTTCGGTTCCGGCGACGACGGCCGAGTCGCTCGAGCCGGGCGACGAGGCCGCGCTGTTCACGCACCTCCACGTGAGGGAGGACGCGCTCACGCTCTTCGGCTTCTGGACGCGCGAGGACCTGACGCTGTTCGAGCAGTTGATCAGCGTCAGCGGTGTCGGGCCGCGGGTGGCGCTCGGGCTGCAGTCGGCGCTCGACTACGCGCAGCTCACGACGTCGATCGCCGGAGGGCGCGCCGACGTGCTGCGGCGCGTGCCTGGCATTGGCCAGAAGACGGCGGAGCGGTTGGTGCTCGAACTGCGGGATAAGGTCCAGCCGCCGGCGGCCGGCGCCGACGTCGAACCGGCCGCGACCAGCCGCCCGAAGTCCGACCCCGAAGTGGTGGCAGCCCTCATGGGCCTCGGCTACTCGCAGGCCGAAGCTGCCTCGGCCGCGGAGCGGCTCCCGCAGGACGGCGACGCGCCGCTCGAGGACCGCGTGCGGCAGGCGCTGCAATTCTTCGCCCGGACGTGACGCAGAGGTCGCTTGCTACGCTCTAGCGCGGGCTCTTCAGCCGGCGCGCTGCTTGTTCAGCGCGCACGATTGACGCACTGAGGGAGTCCAGGGGGTGGCTCCCGCGAAGCCTCGGTGTTGGGCCAACCGGAGTTGCTAGAGCTTGACCAGGTACAGCGCCGGGTAGAAGAACACCCAGACCACGTCGACGAAGTGCCAGTACTTGATCACGGCCTCGACGCCCCAGTGGCTCTCGGCCGAGAAGCGGCCCCTGGCGCCGAGGAAGTACACCATCGCCAGCATCACGACGCCGCTGATCACGTGCGACGCGTGCAGCCCCGTCATGGCGAAGAACGCCGCACCGTAGGGTTCCGAGCGCGTGAACTCGGCCGTCGACCACTCATAGGCCACGCCGCCAGCAAAGACGACGCCGAGAGCGATGGTGGCGAGCAGGTAGCGGAGGAACGCCGTCCGGTCGCCACGAGCGATCGCCGCCTCGGACCGAAACGCCGTAAGGCTGCTGACGAGCAGGATGGTCGTGATGACCAGGCCCAGCGGCTGGTTGACGTGCGGCCTGTCGGTGCCGGCCAGGTAGAAGCGGGCAGACAGCAGCGCGCCGAACAGGAAGCTCTCCGAGAGGAAGAAGAGCCATAGGCCCAGTTGGTTCATCGAAGGGCGCTGCGGCTCCTCGTGGTGGGCTTCGGCGGCGTACGCGTGCTCGGGCTCGTGGGCAGCGGTAGCGACGGCCATCTACTCTTCGTCCCCTTCGTGCCGCTCCCAGGCGCGGCCGATATGCATGAAATACACCGCGATTAGTCCCGCCTTCAGGACCGCGATCTGCGCCAGGAAGAAGAGGTTGATGTTCAGCTCCACGGCGATGATGTACTCGATCGCCGTCACAATCGCCAGACCGATGAAGATCCACCAGCCGATGCGAGATGCGCCCTTGCCACCGTGCGGTTTCCTCACGACATCCCTCCCTGCGCGCCGATTCGTTCATCTTCACCGCTGCCACCGGCGATGCCAATGACGGCATAGGCCGGCGCACCCGGCACGCCGTAGTCGTACGGGTTGCCCCGGATGACCGGGATCGCCGGGAAGTTCTCGAGCGGCGGCGGCGACGACATCTGCCACTCGAGCGAGCGCGAGTGCCACGGGTCGTCGGCCGCCTTCGGGCCCCAGATCAGCGAGTACACCATGTTGAAGACGAAGACGACGAAGCTGGCGCCGAGGATGAACGCCATGATGCTGATGAAGACGTTCACACCCTGCAGCTCAGGCTGGTACGTCGCGATGCGGCGGTTCATGCCGTGCAGCCCGGCCCAGAACATCGGGATGAACGTGACGTTGAAGCCGAGGAACATCATCCAGAAGTGGATCTGGCCAAGCTTCTCGTTGTACATGCGGCCGGTGATCTTCGGGAACCAGTAGTAGATGCCTGCGAACAGCGCGAAGATCTCGCCGCCGATGATCGTGTAGTGGAAGTGCGCCACCACGAAGTACGTGTCTTGCACGCTGAAGTCGGTCGGTACGTCGGCAAGGAAGATGCCCGTGATGCCGCCGATGAGGAAGTTGAAGATGACGCTGAGCGCGAACAGCATCGGCGTCCTCAGCCACAGGCTGCCCATCCAGATGGTGCCCAGCGCGGACAGGAAGATGAGGCCGGTCGGGATCGAGATGATCTCCGTCGAGACGAGGAACGGGCCGAGCAAGCGGACGCTCATGCCGCTGGCGAACATGTGGTGCGCCCCAGACGACGCCGCTCAGCCCGAGAATGCCCAGGAAGCCGCCGACGGCCCACTTATAGGCAAAGAGCGGCTTGCGCGAGAAGTGCGTCAGCACCTCGAGCATGATCCCGAGGCCCGGCAGCACGAAGATGTAGACCGCGGGGTGCGAGTAGAACCAGAACACGTGCTGGTACAGCAGCGGCTTGCCGCCGTTCGCCGCCGTGAAGAACGCCGAGCCCGGCGATGCGCTCGAGCAGGATCATCATCATCGCGGCGGCGAGGAACTGCGTGAAGCAGAGCGCCAGCCACGACGTGGCGAACATCGACCAGACGAAGATCGGCAGGCGGCCCCACGACATGCCGGGCGCGCGCATGTAGATGATCGTCACCAGGAAGTTGAGGCCGCCGAGGATCGACGACAGACCGAACGTGATGATCGCCAAGCAGAAGAATATCTGCCCCGACGCGTTGTGAATGCTCAGCGGCGGATACGCGGTCCAGCCGGAGTCCCAGCCACCCACTGCCTGCGCGGTCAACAGCAGCACCGCAACGGGCGGCACGAGCCAGTACGACAGCGCGTTCAGCCGCGGGAACGCTACGTCCCTGGCGCCGATCATGATCGGCACGAAGTAGTTGCCGAAGCCGCCGATGACCGTCGCCACAGCTACGGCGATCATGATGATGCCGTGCATGCTCATGATGCGGTTGTACGTGCCGTCGCTGAATGCCGAGTTCACCGGGCGCAGCAACTGGTAGCGGATGAGCATCGCGAACAGGCCAGCGAGGAGGAAGAGCAGCAGGAACGTCGTCAGGTACTGGACGCCGATGACCTTGTGGTCTTGGGAAAAGGCGAGGAAGCGGCGTGGCCCCGTCGGCTCGCTCGACTTGATCGGCAGACCGATCCACTCGCGGGCCCAACGGTCCCACACGCCGACGCCCAGGATCCATCCCGACAGCCCGAAGATGTAGCCGATCGTGACGCTCATCTCGAGCGACCATGCGCTGTCGCCCATCGCCCGGCGAGTCAAGCCGAGGAGCCCGGCGCCGATGGCGAAACCGATAAAGCCCCACGTGAGCCCGCGTACCAGCGGCACGAGCGCCGTAATCGGGTGCGGTGGACGTGCCTCGATCGCACCGGCGGTTGCAGTCATCTGGCCCCCTTCACGTCCGCCAACTTCATCATTGGACGACGAACGTGCCCGTCATCGTCGTCGGGTGCACGTCGCAGCGGAAGAAATACGTCCCGGCCGCTGGTGAGTTGAACAGCAGGCTCTCCTGAACCGGTCCGGCTGTGGGGTTGGTGCCCGCGATCGCCTTCTCGCCACTCGTTGCCGCCTGCTGGCTCTTGTACAGGGAGAAGTTGTGCGAAATCGCGTTGTCCTGATTATCGACCGTCAATTGCACCGAACTGCCCGCGGGTACGGTCAGCGTTGCGGTGTCCCACTTCAGGTTCTTTGCGGTGAGCGTCAGGGCCGTGATCGGGCCCGTCGGCGTTACGCTGGCAGCGCCAGTCTGTTCCTTCACCCATGCGTCGTAGTCGGCGCGGCTCACGACGCGGACGGGCAGCTTCATGCGCGAGTGGCTAAGCCCGCATAACTGCGAGCACTGCACGCGCAGATTGGGGTCGGTATCGTACGAGCCGATCTCCGTCGGCTTCAGGGTGAGCTTGGTCGTGAGACCCGGCACCGCATCGACCTTGAGGAGGAAAGACGGGATCCAGAATCCGTGTAGCACGTCCCGGCTCGTGATCTCGAAGCGGACCGTGGAGTCCACCGGCAGGACGACCTCGCGCGCGCCGTCAATGTTCTCGTTCGGGTAGCTGACGAGCCACGTCCACTGGATGCCCTCCACCTTGACGAGGACGTCGGGCTGGTTCGACTGGTGGAGCACCTTCGGCAACTCGACGAGGCCCGGATAGACCATGACAACGATGGCCAGGCACGACGTCGCGCCGAACCAGACGAGGGGAGCTGCGCCGCGGCCCATGATGGGCGGGCCGTCCTCAGTTGGGAAGTTGTTGGACGCACCTTGGGCGACCGCAGAGATCAGCACCGCGATCACCATCGTGAAGACGGGGATTGCCATGTACGTCAGGAACTTGAAGGAGGCGTCAATGTCCTCCCCCTTGTCCGACTTCGGGAGCATATAGATGCTGGTCTTGGCGGCCAGAACCTCGGCGATCACCGTGAGGATGAGCCAGAGGAACAGCGCCGGGAGAAGTTGCCGCTTCATGCACCTCGCGTTTCCGCGCGCGCACGTCAGGCGTCGCGCACAGGCTGGGGTTTGCGAAGAATTCTCAGGCTAAAACTGTGCCAGTGCATGGTACGAACGCACTAACTGAGGCGCACGGATTCTGTGGATTTTCTCATATGAGCTGCCGCTCGGCAGCGATGATGAGGCACTCGACCCGATTCCGGGCCCCGAGCTTCCTCATAATCGTGCTGATGTGGTTCCGGGCCGTCAGCGGACTTATCGTCATTGCCATGGCGATTTCGGCCGTGCTGAGGCCGCCCGCAAGCATCCGGAGCGCCTCGAGTTCGCGACGGCTCAGCGGCTTCAGAGCGCCTGGTTCGGCATCGGCGCGGCGGGACGGGGCGCGGGGCGGCATGCGCGTCGCCGGGAGCGGCTCGGAGCGCGCCTTTACGGGCCTGAACAGGTGGACGATGAGCGGCCGGCCGGCGTCATCGCGGGCCAGGACGATGCTGTTGTTGACCCAGACACGCTCTCCCTCCTTGTTGACGAGTGATGCGAGGTCGTACGGAGCGGTCACGCGGCCACGCAGCGCGTTGACGACGGCCGTACAGCGGGGCCGGCAGACGGGGTGGCTACGGATGTCCTTGCCTGCGACCACTTCGTAGCACGGCCGGCCGAGGACCTGCTCGGCGCGGTAGCCAAGTGTTGCCTCGGCGGAGGGTGACCAAGCGACGATGCGCTGGTGCTCGTCGGCCACGAAAAGCCCCTCGTCGCTGCGCAGCGACGTGACCCACGCGGGCACCGGCGGTGCCGGCCGCGGGTGGCGCGGCTCTGACTCACTCACGTTGTCCTCGCGCGCGTAGCGTTACATGTACTGGCCGCCATTGGGATTGAACTGCTGCCCGGTGATCCAGTCGCCCTCGGTGCAGAGGAAGCGCACGAACGCCGCGACCTCCTCGGGGCGACCGAACCGGCCGAGGGGGATCTGCTTGAGCAACGCGTCCTTCACGTCGTCCGCCAGCGCGATCACCATGTCGGTTTCGACGAAGCCCGGGCACATGGCGTTGACGGTGATGTTGTTCCGGGCGAGTTCCTTGGCCGCGGATTTGGCGAACGCGATCATCCCGGCCTTGGCCGCGGCGTAGTTCGACTGACCGGAATTGCCCATCTGACCGATGATGCTCGACATAACGATGATGCGCCCGTAGTTGCGCTCCACCATGTGCGGAATCGCGGCCGATGTGCAGTAGAACACGCTATTGAGGTCGGTGTTGATGACCTCGAGCCATTCGTCCACCGAGAGCCGCTTCAGCGTGCGGTCCCGGTTCACACCGGCGTTGTTGACGAGGATGTCGATCTGGCCGTAGGTCTCGATCGTCTTGTCGATGAGCGCCCTGCAGTCGTCCGGGTGTCCGACGCCCGCACGTACGGCGATGGCGCGCCCGCCGTGCGACACTATCTCGCCGACGAGGGCGTCAGCTGCTTCCTGGTTCGTGAAGTAGTTGACGACGATCGCGGCCCCTTCGCGTGCCAGTTCCTCAGCGCAGGCGCGGCCGATGCCGCGGGAGGCCCCGGTGACAACGGCCACCTGGCCTGCAAGTCGCTGTTCGGACATGTCTCCTCCGTGGCACTAGGCGGGGATTTCTTTCGGCGGAGACTGTAGCGGATCAATTGCGCACGGAGTAGGCATTCGGGCCGGGAGGATTTCAAGCCGCTCTGATTAAGCCGGCGGCAGCGCGTCAGGGTCAGGCCGCCGCCAGATCCGTAATGTTGTGCCCAGCGAGGGTCACGCGGTTGCGCCCTGCCTCCTTCGACGCGTACATCGCGCGGTCCGCGACGTCGATCAGCGCCGAGAAGTCGCGCCCGTGGTCGGGGAAGAGCGCTACACCGATGGAGATGGTCACCGGTCCCGCCGGCTGCAAGGTCTCGCCGGTCAGGGGCGTGCGCTCCACGGCCTGGCGGGCGCGCTCGGCGAGCTGTAGCGCCGCGGCGTTGCCGACATCGGCGAAGACGATCAGAAACTCCTCGCCGCCGAACCGGTACAGGCGGTCAGTGTCGCGGATCGACGAGCGTAGGACCTCGGCGACCGTCTGGAGGGTGATATCGCCAACCCGGTGGCCGTACTCGTCGTTGAAGCGCTTGAAGTGGTCGATATCCACCATCGCGACGGCGTGCGGCCGCTCGGTCGTGGATGCTTCGAGCCAACGGCTGCCAAGATCCTCGCCAAGTTGGCGTCGGTTAGGAAGCGACGTGAGCGTGTCCATGTGCGCGTCACGTTCCGAACGCTCGTGCGTATCGGCGGACATGAGCGCCGTCGCCACCTGCGTCGCCATCATTTCCAGGATCCGCTCGTCCTCGTCATCGAACTTGTCCGGCATGCGCGACCAGCAGCCGAGCGTGCCGACGACGCGCGCACCGACGATCAGGGGCACCACGATGCCCGACTCGATTCCGTGGACGCGCTCGGCGTCGGACATTTGCGTCTCGGCCGCATTGTCGATGCGGATCGGCTTGCCGCGCTTGGCCACTCGGCCCGTGACACCCGTACCGAGCGGGACGGTCCGCAGCCCGCTCACGTCCTCCGTCTCGCCGTGTGAGGTGCCGGCGAGTTGCAGCGCGCCGTTGACGACGCGGCGTACGGCGACGAGGTCCGCGCCAACGAGTTTGCGTGCCTCGCGGACCGTCGTGTCGACCACGTAACGCATGTTCAGCGACTCGCCGACTTCCGAGCCGACCTGGTACAGCGCGGCGAACTGGTCGTTGCGCCGCTGCATCGCGGCCGTGGTGGCGAGCAAGCGCGCCTTCTCCTCCTGCGCGGCCAGCAGCGCGTGGCGGAGGCGACGGCCGGTGACCACCGTCATCGCGACGATCAACACCGCGGCGACGAGGGCGGCAGTAATGCTCGCGACCCGTGCAACGCCTGTCGCTTGTCTCAGGACGTCCTGGTGGCCCTTCGC
Source organism: uncultured Chloroflexia bacterium (assembly GCA_963840385.1). Taxonomy (GTDB): domain Bacteria; phylum Chloroflexota; class Dehalococcoidia; order DSTF01; family JACRBR01; genus CAYJMJ01. The sequence continues at coordinate 385,178 of CAWIYS010000011.1, forward strand.
GTCGGCGGTGAGTTGCGGCGCTTCGTGCGCGGTCAGGATGCGCAGCGATTCGAGCCGGGTCTGCAGCGTGGCGAACGACTCGGGCGACTGAGCGGTGAAGTACTCGTTGAGCCCGTCGGTCGCTTCGCCGGTCGCGCCCAGGATCTGAAGCGAAACGTCGGACCCGACGAGCGCGTGCAATCTCGTGGCGGCGCTCGTCGCCTCGGTCAGGTGGTCATGAGTGGAGATCGCGTTCTGAATGGAGGTGCGACTGGCCGTACCGTCGGGCGTACCCTGTGCCGTATCTCCGAGCATGAGTATCGCCACGCTGTCGACGTGCGCACGTATCTCTGCTACGAGCAACGCCGCGTTCGAGTCATCGGCTGCTTGACGCGAACTGCGCTCGACAATGCCTGAAGTGAACACGGCGATGTATGCAACGGCGATCCCCGCGACGGCGACCGTGGCCACCTGGATACCGAGCGGGTTCACCGCGTGGCGCAACCAAGACGCGAGGCGGCGGATCAACGTGTCACCTCGAAGCTTGCGTTCATGCCTCGGGCCATGTCGGATTTTGGCGTGCCGTTGAAGACTGAAATCACGAGGCACACGAAGCGATAGTGCCCGGGCGCCAACTGCGCGCGCAACGCCTTCGTCTCGCCGCCGCCGAAGGGCTCGATCTCGCCGATCGGCGTGCCGTAGCGGCCGTCCTCGTACGGCACGATCATGAACTCGTGCTCGTTGAGCGAATCGTTGTGGACGACAAAGTCGATTGTGCCGGTCTTCGCGGACGACGAAGGCAGATCGAACCGGTAGTTCGTTGCGCTTATGTGGATCGCGTCGGGTGACACCTGCGAGACGTCGATCTCTTCCGGCGCCGGGACCGCTCTCGCTTCGGCGTTGAAGCAGGCGGCGCTAAGCAGCGATGCGGCCGCGAGCCATGGAAGGAATCTCATCACGCGTGATTATCGTCACACAACGAGCGGGCCTGCAGGATTGGACCGACCGAATGTGTTGGACGACGCGTACCGCCGAGTAGGTGGATGCGTCGCCGCCATCGAGCACCTCCCCACCGTGAATACGGAGCGTCTACCTAGTGATGCCGATGCGACAGTTCTACTTTGTGCTTCTGCGTCAGACGACCGTCGGTGGGCGGTACTCGCCCCAGGCCTTGCGCAGCTCGCTGCAGATCTCGCCGAGCGTGGCGTACGCGCGCACGGCGTCGAGAATCGCCGGCATGAGGTTGTCCTGCCCGCGCGCGGCCGTTCCGAGACGATGCAGTGACTCTGCCACCGCGCCCGTATCGCGCCTGGCTCGGATCGCGGCGAGTCGCTCGACCTGGGCGCGCGCCAGTTCGGTATTCACGCGGAAGATCACCGGCTCGGGTTCCTCCCCGCTGCGGAACCGGTTGACGCCGACGACGATGCGCTCGCCCGACTCGATGGCTCGCTGGTGCGCGACCGCGGCCTCCTGGATCTCGGTCTGCATGTAGCCCGATTCAATCGCCGCGACCGAGCCGCCCATGTCTTCGACCCGGTCGATGAACTCTTGCGCCTCTTGCTGGAGTTCGTTGGTGAGCGCCTCGACATAGTACGAGCCGCCGAATGGGTCGACAGAGTCCGTAACGCCCGACTCATGCGCGACGATCTGCTGCGTGCGCAGCGCGATCCGCTGCGCCTCTTCCGTCGGGATAGCGAGCGCCTCGTCGTAACAGGAGAGCGCCATCGACTGGACGCCGCCGAGCACCGAAGCCAGCGCCTGGATGCCGGCACGGACGATGTTGTTCTCCGGTTGCTGCGCCGTGAGGGTCGCGCCGCCCGTCTGGACGTGCGTGCGGAGCTTCCACGAATTTGGATCCTTGGCGCCGAACCGGACGCGCAGCAGACCCGCCCACATACGGCGAAGGGCACGGTACTTGGCAATCTCCTCGAAGAAGCTGTTGTGCGTATTGAAGATCCATGAGATGCGCGGCGCCACTTCATCGACGTCGACGCCCGCGCGCTGACATGCCTCGAGATACGCGATCGCGTTCGAGAACGCGAAGCCGATCTCCTGCGCTGCGGTCGAGCCTGCGTCGCGGATGTGGTAGCCGCTGACGCTGATGCTGTTGAACCTCGGCGCATTGTGCGCGCAGTAGGTGATCAGATCTGCGGCGAGTCGGAGCGACTCGCGCGGCGGGTAGATGTACGTCCCGCGCGCGACGTACTCCTTGAGCACGTCGTTCTGCGCCGTGCCCATGATGTCGCCAGCCGGCACGCCCTGCTTTTCGGCCACCACCATGTACATCGCCACGAGGACGGCCGCCGGCGCGTTGATCGTCATCGACGTACTGACGCGATCGAGAGGGATGCCGTCGAACATCTCCTCCATGTCGGCGAGAGAATCGATCGCGACGCCGACCTGTCCGATCTCGGCGTCGGCATTCGGGTCGTCGGAGTCCATGCCGATCTGCGTCGGCAGGTCGAAGGCGACGGAGAGCCCAGTCTGCCCCTGTCCGAGCAGAAACTTGAAGCGCTCGTTCGATTCCTTCGCTGTGCCGAAACCCGCGTACTGGCGGATGCTCCAGAGACGGCCACGATACATGTTCGGCTGGACGCCGCGGGTGTACGGGTACTCGCCCGGCTGACCGAGGTCGTGGTCGTAGTCGACGTCGGCCGTGTCCAGTGGCGTATAGAGGCGGCGCGTCTCGGTCGAGGTGGTGCTGAAGGCGGGCTGCCGTTCGCCGCCGCGGGCGAGCGCCTTCTCGAGCGCCGTCGTCTCCCAGCGGGCGAGTTCGCTGCCAAGCGCTTCGCCGTCAGCGTGTCCGTTCGTGGGCATGGCCCCTCCTGCCACGAGGCGCGGGCGCGCCATCGTCAGGGTTGATGGTATCGCAGCGGCGAGTCTGTCCGCACGGACAGCAGGATGGCAGTGCTGGGATGAAAAGGGCCTTCCTGCATCTATTGCTAGACGGCACGGTGGCGTAGCATCGGCCCGCACGAAGGGAGGTTCTCGTGGAGATGGAACTGTGGCGCATGGGCGCCTGCGAGCTGGCCGAGGCGATTCGCGCGAAGGAGGTCTCGAGCAGTGAGGTCGTCGAGGCGCACCTTGCGCGCATCGAGGCCGTGAACCCGGAGGTCAACGCCGTGACGGTCGTGCTCGCCGACCAGGCGCGCGCCGCCGCCGATGCCGCTGACCGCGCCGTCGCCAGCGGCAGCGAACTCGGGCCGCTGCACGGCGTGCCGATGACCGTGAAGGAGAACATCGACCTGGCCGGCTCCGCGACGACGCAGGGCCTCGTGGCGATGAAGGACGCCGTGCCCGCGATCGACGCGCCGCACATGACGCAGATGAAGGCTGCGGGCGCGATCCCGATCGGCCGGACGAACCTGCCGGACGTCGGCCTGCGCTACCACACCGACAATGCCCTGCGGGGCGCGACGAAGAACCCGTGGGACAGCGGCCGTACCGCCGGCGGCTCCAGCGGCGGCGAGGCGGCGGCGCTCGCCACCGGCATGAGCCCGCTTGGCATGGGGAACGACTACGGCGGCTCGCTGCGATGGCCTGCGCAGTGTTGCGGCGTGTCGTCGTTGCGGACGACGCTCGGCCGCGTGCCGAAGGCCTCGGCGTTGCCGCCGGAGGACTCGGCAATCACGTCGCAGCTGTTCAGCGTGCACGGGCCGATGGCCCGTCACGTCCGCGATTTGCGCGTTGCGCTCGGTTGCATGTCCGGCGACGATCCGCGCGACCCATGGTGGACCCCAGCGCCGCCCGCCGGCCCCGACGGACCGCGCCGCGTGGCAGTCACGGTCGACCCTGCCGGTGAGGGAGTCGATCCCGACATCGCCGCCGGCATTCGGAAGGCGGCCGAGGCGCTCGGCGACGCCGGCTACGAGATCGAGGAGGTCGAACCGCCGCTCGTCGGCGAGGGGCGGGACCTGTTCGCCCAGCTCATCACCGCCGAGCTGCGACTGACGCTGTACCCGCTACTCAAGAACGTCGCGTCCGCCGACGCGCTCCGCTTCCTCGAGCTGTCGTTTGAGTGCGTCCCGCAGCTCGACTTCGCCGGGTACATGACGGCGTTCGCCCGACGCAGCGCCATCGCTCGCGCGTGGCGGCAATTTCACGCGCGCTATCCGATCGTACTCGGGCCGGTCGTGACGATGAAGCCGTTTCCGGTCGGGTTCGATGTCGCGGGGCCGAAGGAGTTCAACACCGTTATGACGGCGTTCCGGCTGACGGGGCTCGTGAACTTGCTCGGGCTGCCGGCGGCGGTCGTGCCGGTTGGCGTTGCCGACGGGTTGCCGCAAGCCGTCCAGATCATCGGCGATCGCTACCGCGAGGATCGCTGCCTCGATGTGGCCGAGGCGATTGAATCACGGTTCGGCGTTATTGCGCCGATTGACCCACGCAGTAACCGCTAGGGCAGCGGGTCGAGCAGCACAGTGGCTTCGCCGGTCAGCACCGCGTCGCCGTTCTGGTTGGTGCAGTCCGTGCGCACGGTGACGATGCGGCGGCCGGGGTCGATCGCTGTCACCTCAGTCTCGGCGGTGATCGTGTCGCCGATGCCGACGGGCAGCCGGAAGCGCATCTGCTGGCCGAGATATACGACTACGGCACCGGGTGCCAGCTTCGTCCCGAGCGCGGCCGAGATGTACGCGGCCGACAGCATGCCGTGCGCTATGCGCTTCTTGAAGCGCGTCTTGCCGGCGAACGCGTCGTCCAAGTGCAACGGCTGGTTGTCGCCGCTCACCCGCGCGAATGCCTGGATGTCTTCGTCGGTGACGGTCCGCGAGAACGTGGCCTTGTCGCCGATCTTGACGGGAAGTTCAAACACGGCTCCTCCTTGTGCGGGACGGCTGTCGCCCGGCGTTGGGTCTCGCAATCGTACGCGTGCCGCGGACTTCGAGCAACGGAATGGCGCAGGTTTCTTAGCCATTTCGATTGACAGGTTCACGGCCCTGCCATACGCTAGGCCAAGGGGGAACCATGGACCTTGCGACGATCCCCGGAGCGCTCCGACCGGCCACCGGTGCCCCAGCCGCCCGGCCTCGCAAGTTGCGCCGCGGCCCTCTCACGCGCAAGCAAATTCTCGACGCGTCACTGAAGCTGTTCTCCGACAAAGGCTTCGTCCGGACAAGCGTCCGGGACATCGCGCAGGCCGCCGGCATCACCGACGCGGCAATCTACTACCACTTCGCTTCCAAGCGAGACCTGTTCGAAGCGCTAATCGAGGAGCGCGGCTTCACCGCCGTCCTCGAATCCCTGGAGCGAGCCGAGATCACGGAGGGTCCGGAGGTCGTCATACCCGCTATCGCCTGCAGCGCGCTCGAGTTCCTCTACCAGAACCGCGACCTGCTCAAAGTGCTGCTGGTCGAGGCGCTGGCCGAGGACCCCGTCGCGACCGAGGAGTACCGTATCCTCGTCGAGCGCTGGGAGCGGGCGGAGGCACGCATCCTCAGGTATTACGCTGCGCAGGGCATGCTGCGCACCGCTGTCATTGACACGCTCGCGAAGCAACTCGTCGTGACGGTGCTCGGCGCGTTCGCGGACTACCTGATGTCGCCTTCGGATACGCCGAAGCCCGCCGCCCCGCCGCGCGAACTGATGGAGCAGGTCGAGATCTCCAGCCAGAACATCGTCCAAGGCATTACCTGAGAGGCGCATGAGCCCCCGCCCATTCGAGGCACGGTCCCCCGCTCCATCCACCGTCGAGGACGCGCGTTTCGCGCACGAGAGCGAAGAGGAGTTCGCGCGACTTCTCGACTTCTACGGTGTGCGCTGGCAGTATGAGCCGCGCACGTTCCCGCTGCAGCGCAGCGACGATGGCCGCATCCTTGAGGCGTTCTCACCGGACTTCTACCTCGTCGACCTCGACCTCTATATCGAGTTGACGACGCTCAAGCAGGGGCTCGTCACCGACAAACACCGCAAGCTGCGCCGCATGCGTGAGGTGTATCCGGACGTCGAGGTGAAACTCCTGCATCGACGCGATTACGTGCGCCTGCTCACCAAGTACGGCATCGGCGCTGTGAACGAGCAGGAGCAGATGAGCGTACGCGAGGTGCTGTTCAGCGCCTCGCAAATCGAGCGGCGGCTCGGCGAACTGGGCGCCGCCATCGCGCACGAATACAAGGGCCGGGAACTGCTGCTCGTCGGCGTGCTGAAGGGCGTGACATGTTTCATGGCCGACCTCATGCGGCACGTCGCGCTGCCCGTCAGCATCGACTTCATGACCATCTCATCGTACGAGGACGACCGCACCGGCGCCGTGCGCGTCGTGCAGGATCTCACCGAGAACATCGCTGGGCGCCACGTCCTGGTCGTCGAGGACATCGTAGACACGGGGATGACGCTGAACCACCTGATGAAGCAGCTGCGCGCGCGCGAACCCGCGAGCCTGGCCGTCTGCGCCCTGCTCGACAAGCGAGCCCGTCGCCTGGTCGATCTGCCGCTCGACTACGTGGGATTCGAGGTACCCGACGAGTTCGTCGTCGGCTATGGCCTCGATTTCCGGCAGCGGTTCCGCAATCTGCCGTTCATCGCGACGGTACGATCGGAATCCGGCGATGACAAGCCGGGCGCGGAGCCGCGGTGATCGCATAGCATATGATCGAAGGGTGCAAGTGCGCCGCTTCGAATTGCGCGCTCCGGGAGGGGGCATTAGAAGCATGGCAGAGATGCGCGAACGCGGTTCTCGGTCTAGTCGGCCCCGCCTGCCACGGATGAGCGATCTGGTCGAAGCGGGCGACGACATGATTGCGTTCGTCGAGAAGTATCAGAAAGTGTGGGAGTCAGAGAGCAGGGCGATGCTAGGCCTCGGCGAGTTCCTCGGCGCCCGCGCGGAGTCGATGCGCTACCAGGTCGAGTTGATGCGAATGGGCACCGATACCTTCCGCCGCTACCTGCAGTGGTCCGACGCGCTGCTGAGCCTGAGACCAGACACGATCCTGCAGTCATTCATGCGTCCCCGCGATGGTGACCCCGATGAGGCCGAAAGCGAGTGAACGCGCGCGCATACTCCGATTCGGCCCAGCGAGCGGATACGCCAAGTGCGGCCACCGACACGCCGAGGCCGATGATGCGCGGCGTGCTGCACCTCATCGTGGCCGTCATGGCGCCGTTCGGCATGGTGCTGCTCCTGCTGCTCGCCGATTCGCCGAGGCGCTATGTCGGCGCCGCCATCTTCGCGACGAGCCTGCTGCTGCTCTACGCGTCGAGCGCGAACTACCACCTCGCGCCGTGGCCCGACCGGCTGCACAGGGTGTGGAAGCGCGTGGATCACTCGATGATCTTTGTGCTGATCGCCGGCACATACACGCCATTCTGCCTCGTTGTGCTGAGCAACGCGTGGGGCATCTCGATGCTGTCGGTCATCTGGTCGCTGGCCGGCGCTGGCGCTCTTCTGAAGATCGTCTGGCCGGATGCGCCACGGTGGCTCGGCGTCGGACTCTACATGGCGCTGGGCTGGATCGGCATCATTCCGGTGGTGCAGGTGGTGTCGTCGTTGGCTGTGCCGGCGATCCTGCTCATGATCTTGGGCGGGGCGATGTACTCGATCGGCGGCGTTGTATACGCGCGTCGCAGGCCGGATCCGTGGCCGCGGGTGTTCGGCTACCACGAGGTCTTCCATGCGTTCGTCATCGCTGGCAGCGCGATCCACTTCGTCGTCGTAGCCAACTGGGTCGTCTGAGCCAGCCTGCGCTTACGCCTCGCCCGCCAGATCGCGCTTGCCCTTCGCGCTTGCCAGCGACGCGTGGTTGAGGATGTTCCGCGACATCGACGATTCCTCGAGCGCGGCGCGGGTGGCGTAGACGTCGCGCCGCAGGTCGTGCGCCGCCGTCGATTCCGGCGCCGACAGCACGGCGAACTCGACGAGATGGCACGCCAGCCGCAGGTTGCCCTCCGACTTCAAGGCGGACGCCCGATCGAGCACGTGGTCGAGCCCGCCGGCGAGCGTCACCCACTCGCGCGCCTGCTCGGCGCGCGGGGCCGGCAGCAGATTGTCGGGCTCGCCGTCGTACCAGCCGCCGTAGAGGCGCCAGATGTTGCGCAGGATGAATTGCGGGTGGTCGTAGATCGGCTTCAGATAGGGCTTCGCGAGCAGGTGTTTCGGCATCTCGACCTCGTGCAGCACGCGGTCGAGCGTCGCGCCGGCGTTCATCAGCGCCAGCGCCTGTGCTTCGAGTGACTCGAGGAGCTCGGCAGTGTCGCCCAGCGCGGTGCTGATGCGTTCGGCGCCGAAGATCGGCATGCCGTGGCCCGGGATCATCGTGTCGGCCCCGAGGGCGGCCATCTCACGAAGCGCGACCGCCCACTCGCCGGCGTAGCGCTGCACCTTCTGCGGGTTGCCGGCGTTCGGCGCGGCCCAGATAAACAGGTCGCCCGGCGCGATGATGCGACGCTCCGGGATCCACGTCCAGGTCGCGTCGTCGGTCTCGCCACGTGCGTGGTGCAGTTCGAATGTCAGGCCGCTGCGGCGGAAGGTCATGCGGTCGTGGTACGCGACGTCCGGGTAGCGGTACTCCGCGAACCAGCGGAAGCGCTCGACTGGCAGCGCGAACTGGCGGACGTTGATCGCGCCGTTCCATCCCAGCGTCTTCTTGTAGCGGTCGAAGTTCGCGGCGATGCCGGCATGGCCGTACACGATGGGCCGCGCCCAGTGGTGCTCCTCCGCTTCCCGCTCGAACGGTGCGACGCCAAAGATGTGGTCGACGTGGTGATGCGAGAATACGGCGCCGGCAAGCGGCGTCGTTGGCCGCCAGCGCCGCACCGCCTCATGCAGCGGCTTCGTGTCATTGACGGCGCCGGTGTCGAGCATGACCAGCCCGTCGCCGGTGTCGATCGTGTTCGCGCTGGCGAGGCCCTTGTAGAACAGCACGCCGTCGACAATCTCCTCGCCCTCGGGATAACGGGCGTGCACGGGATGCGCGTCGGCCGACTCCAGTGTGGCGTTCCAGAGACGTTCGGACAGGTCGCGGATGTCGGTCATGGCGTCCTCCTGCAACGGCTGCGTGAGGCCGAATTGTACGGTGGTCTGGGCCAAGCGCACAGCCGCATCAGGCGAACTGAATCTCGATCAGCTCCACCGGTTCGCCATTGACCTGCGGCGCAACGTCGACGACGACTCTCCCGGGTTCTACGCGGATCGACTTGAACTGCGCGACTCGCCCCGACAACAAGCGTGCCCGCGCGTTCGCCCGGCGTTCGTCCTCTCGCTCGATGGCAACGCTGCCGGCCTCGAACGGCACGATGCCGAGCGACGACGACGTACCGATGCCGTCGGCGGTCAACGATGCCACGACGATCGGGCAATCAGACTGCGCGACGCCCGGCGCTCGGGCGACGCCGTCGGCGCCGGGACGGAGCGTCACGACGACGGCCGCGCCGTGCTCGATACGCGCCCAGGTCCGCGCGCGCGGACCGAGCGTCGGATCTGACAGATCGCCGTCGAAGACGCGTGCGCGGTACAGGGGGTTCTGCCGCGTGATGCGAGTAAGTCCGTTGTAGATGGCGACCAACTGGGGCGTAAGCTTGTCGCCGTACTCGTCACCCGCGAGCGGCGCGATGACACCCGGCGTGCCGATGACCGCCGTATCGAGCCAGATCTCGCGCATCGACCGCCAGTCGTAGCCGCTCGAGGCGTAAGGCACAACGCCGAACGCGCCGCACCACGACGAGAGCAGTGCGCGGCGAGCGAAGCCCGCATCATACGCGCCGCGCGACATCCACAGGTCGTCGGCGCCGCTCAGATCCATGTATCGCGCGAACAGTGGCGTCAGACAGTAGTAAAGGACGGTGACGCGCGGGTCGGCCTCCTTCATCGCGCCAACGACCATCTCGAGGAACCGCTGGAACAGCCGCTCGCCCGCGTACGCGAGATCGTGCGGCGCGGCGACGTCAGGCGTCGGGATCTCGTACCCAAAGTCGATCTTCACCATGGCCGGCCGATACGTCCCGATGAGGTGCCGCGCCCGATCGGCGAGGTGCGCGGCGGCGGCGGCGTTCGTCGGGTCGAAGATGTACCACGAGCGGTTGCGCTGCGTCTGGACGAACGGCGTGCCGTCTGGCGTCCGCAGCACGGCGTCGGCGGTCAGGCCGAGCGCCTCGTAGTCCTCGCAGCGCGGGAACGCCGTCCAGATGCCGATCTCGTGTCCGTTGGCGCGGATCTCGTCGAGCAACTCGGTGAAGTGCGGGAAACGCTCCGGATCGTGGACGAGCGAGCCGTACTGGCCCTCCCACTTGTCGTCGATGACGAAGAGGCGGGACCGCAGGTCGGATGCGCGAAAGTCGGCGTAGATCTCGCGCAGGTGCTGCTCATTGAACCGCTGAAGGAAGCAGCGGCGCGCGCCCTGGTCGCCCCACGTGTCGTACTGGGGCAGGAAGGCGGCGGCGGGCACGTCGTCCGGCTTGCGGCGGGGCGCGTATCCCTCGTCGTGCAGCGCGTCGAAGTACGCGAGTCCGGCCTGGTACCAGTCCGGCGCGACCGCGACGACGATCGGCTCGTCGAAGCGGACGGGCGTCGGCCCGCGGCAGTTGCCCCAGAGGTCGCCGCGCACGTTGATCTCGTACGAGAAGCGGCCCCGATGCACCCGCACCAGCACGCTGCCCGCCGGCGGCGCGCCGAGGCCGATGCATGCCGCTCCAGACTCGGCGTCGCCGTCGTTGTACGCGGCGACGAGGTAGTGGGGCAGCGCCCACTGCTGGTGATACGTGCCCACGTCGAGTCCGAACGCGCCGACGGAGAAGCGATGGTCCTCGAGATCGGCCGTCGGGAAGATGGCCTGCTCGGGATCCTGGCGGCCGCCCGGGATGACGCAGACGCCGGCCGCGCCCGTCGGCGCCATCGTGCTATCGGACCAGCGGGCGAACCACGCGATGCGCACGACCGCTGTGTCGTCGGCTGGCTTATATGTGGCCTGTTCGAGGATAAGGTGCGTCGATTCGAAGCGGAGCGTGATGCGCAATCCGTCGACGTGGTTGACGCCCTCGTACCGAACACGCAGTCTCGATCCGTCGATCGAGTGCTCGACGCAGCGGCCGGGCCCGGGCGACGGCCGACCCGTCGCTTCGACCGCCGGCTGCAGCGGGGAGCGCAGGATCGCGCGGCCGTCGGGGTCGGCGAGCACGAACTCGTCCGTGGACGGCGACCAGCCCCACGAATACACCGCGGCGACGACTTCGATGGCGTCGCCGGCGTCGCGGATCTGCGGATGCGTCGGTTCAGGCGGCATGGCACGCGATTGTAGCAGCGGATCGGACCCAAACGGGCGCTCCGCCCGACTGTACATCGTGATACGCTAGGGCCGCCTCGGCGCGACCTCGAAGCCAGCACGGAGACACATCGATGAAGCTTCCCGCCCACGGTTCGACCGTCGACGACGTCATGGCGCGCCTGCGCTCGATGCAGGGCAAGGACGCCGACTACCACAGCGCGAAGACATGGGGCCTCATCTACAACGCCGGGCCTGAGGTCGACGAGATGCTGCACGCCGCGGCGAACCACGTGCTCGCCGAGAACGCGCTCAATCCGTTCGCCTTCCCGAGCCTGCGCGAGATGCAGGGCGACGTCGTCGATATCGCGGCCGACCTGCTGCATGGCGGCGATGACGTTGGCGGCACGATGACGTCGGGCGGCACCGAGTCGATCTTCATGGCCGTCAAGACAGCGCGCGACCGCATGCGCGAGGAAAAGGGCATCCGCCACGGGCGCATCATCATCCCGAGGACGGCGCACCCGGCGTTCGTCAAGGCGGCGCACCTGCTCGACCTCGAGTGGGTGCACATGCCGCTCGGTGACGATCTGCGGACGCAGGCCGCGCCGCTGGCCGAGATGATCGACGACAATACGGTGCTGGCCGTCGGCTCTGCGCCGGCGTACCCGTTCGGAATGATCGACCCGATCCCGGAGATGGCGGCGATCGCATCGGCGGCCGGTGTGCCGTTCCATGTCGACGCCTGCCTGGGCGGTTTCATGCTGCCGTTCCTCGAGCGGCTCGGCCATCCGGCACCGCCGTGGGACTTTCGCGTACCCGGCGTGTCTTCGATCTCGGCCGACGTGCACAAGTACGGGTACGCGATCAAGGGCGCGTCGGTGATCCTCCACCGGCCGAAGGGGAACGTGCGACACCAGATCTTCATGTTCAACGACTGGCCGGGCGGGCTGTACGGCACGCTGGCCTTCCTCGGCACGAAGCCGGCGCCGCCGATCGCGGCCTGCTGGTCCGTCCTCCAATTCCTCGGCGAGGACGGCTACCTGCGGCTGGCGAAGGACACGCTCGACGCGACGCGGCGGCTCCACGAGGGCGTGCGGGGCATCGACGGCGTGCACGTCTGGGGCGAGCCGGACATGACGGTGACGGCGATCGGGTCGCACACGCAGGACATCTTCGCGATCGGCGACGTGATGAACGAGCGGGGCTGGCACTTCGACCGACAGGAGCAGCCGAACGCGCTGCACTTGATGGCGAGCCCGCGCCACAGGGACGTTATCGACGAGTTCGTCGAGGATTTGCGCTTCGCCGCGGCGCACCACGCCGAGAAGAGCACGAAGGCGGCGACGTACGGCGACGACGTCACGGCGGAGGCAGCGGGCACGTAGCACGCGAACGGGAGGCGCGGGCATGACCAGCGACGCGGACGCGGCAGGCATCGTCGAGCAGAACGGCGTGCTCATCGGACCCTACCGACGGCCGCGCAACCTCGCGGCGACGCAGCGCGGCAGCATCCACGACGACGCGATGGCGCGGAAGCTCGGCTTCCGCGGCGGCACCGTCGCCGGATCAATCCACATGGAGCAGTTCCCGCCGGTGCTGCTCGCCGCATTCGGCCAGCGCTGGTTCGAGACGGGCTCGCTGTCGTGCTACTTCCGGAACGCGACGACGGACGGCGAGCCGGTGCGCGTGCTCGCGCAGAAGCCGGCCGCGGGCGACGCGAGCGCGCAGATCAACGTCTGGATGGAGCGCGACGACGGCACGCAGGTGCTCGAGGGCACGGCGTCGGTCGGGCGAACCCGCCGAGCCATCGATGCTGCGACGCAAGCTCGCCGAGCCGCGTGAGGCGGGCGAGATGCGTATGCTGGCGCACCTGTCGCCGGGCGACACGTTCGAGCCGGTGCGCGTGCAGCTCTCGGAGAAAGACGCGGCGCCGCGGCTCGCCGCGATCACGGAGCCGCTCGAATGGTACTCGGGCGCGTCGCCGTGGGGCGGGTCGATCGTTGGCCCGGGGCTGCTGGTCCACCTAATGACCCAGGCGCAAGCCGGGATGAAGCTTGGCCGGGCGCAGGCCGTTGGTCTGTACGGCGCCATCGAGATCCGCCACGTCGCCGGGCCGGTGTTCTCGGATCGCGAGTACGACGTGTCGGCGCGCGTCCTCGCGACGGGGCAGACGCCGAAGACGGAGTACCTCTGGTACGAGACGTCGATGCGCGAACGGGCTGGCGGCGCCGAAGTGGCCGGCATGACAATGATGTTGCGGTTCATGAAAGCATCGTCGCCACTCTGGGCGTCCTCGTAGCCGGCGGCGGCGATGACGCGCCGCCCAGGTGCCCGCCGCATGCCGAATTGTCGCCTGTTTGAGGTTCCGCTCACGGTCGATCCGGCCTAGAATCGATGCGCGCCACGACGAGCGCTAGAGGAGACATTGCCATGCGCATGAACGTCCAGCCGATCCCGACGATTAACGAACGCGTAAACGAGATCCGCCAACTGACGGCGTCGATCGTCAACAAGGAGATTCTCCCGAACGAGAACTTCCTCTGGGCGTGGCGCCACGACAAGCGCTTCACCGAGAGCGATGTGAAGCACGCCCACGAGTTGCGGGAGGGCATCAAAGAGAAGGTCAAGCAGGCGGGGCTGTGGGCGCCGCACCTGCCGGTCGAGTACGGCGGCGCGGGGCTGAACTTTCTCGAACACGCGTACATGAACGAGGTGCTGGCGTACGCAGTCGGCGCGGCCGCGCTGTTCGGCGTCGTCGCGCCTAACTCCGGCAACCAGACCATTCTCGTGAAATACGGGACCGAGGAGCAGAAGCGCAAGTGGCTCCTCCCGATGATCGAGAAGGGCATGGAGTCGGGCTTCTCGATGACGGAGCCGGACGCGCCGGGCTCCGACCCGCGCGCGATCAAGACCAGCGCGCGCCGCGACGGCGACGAATGGGTGATCAACGGCCACAAGTGGTTCACGTCGAACGGCAAGCGCGCCGACTTCTTCATCGTCATGTGCCGGACGGACGACCCGGACGGGCCCGCCGAGCGCAATGGCAAGATGACGCAGATCATCGTGCCGAAGGAGACGCCCGGCGTGACGATCGTCCGCGGCATCAACGTCTGGGGCGTGGACAGCGACCACTGCGAAATCATCTACGACAACGTGCGAGTACCGGTGACGAACCAACTCGGCCAGACGGGCACCGGCCACCAGGCGGCGCAGGACCGTCTCGGCGCGGGCCGCGTCTTCCACTGCATGAACTCCGTCGGGCAGATGTGGCGCGCGTTCGACCTGATGGTAGACCGGATGATGACCCGCGAGGTGCACGGCGGCATGCTGGAGACCAAGCAGTTCATGCAGGGGTTCATCGCCGACTCGTACATCGACATCCAGGCGGCGCGGCTGATGACGATCCACTGCGCCGAGAAGATGGAGGGTGGTGGCGACCCGCGCACCGACATCTCGGCGATTAAGATCTTCGTGCCGGCCGCGTACGAGCGCGTCGTCGACCGGGCGATCCAGACGTGGGGCGCCGCCGGCGTCACCGGCGACCTGCCGCTCGCCGCGATGTACCAGGGCGCACGCACGCTCCGCCTCGCCGATGGACCGGACGAGGTGCACAAGATCCTGATCGCGAAGAACGTGCTGCACCGCTATCACAGCGGCCAGGGTTGGGACTTCGGGAACTAGAGCGCGAACCTGACAGATTCGGAAGACGCCGTCGCGACCGACGGCGTCTCTTCGTTTCACGCACTACCGCGACAGCAGACCCGCGTCGATGACGAACTGCGAGCCGGTGACGAAGCGCGCGCGGTCGGACGCGAGGTAGAGCACCGCCTCGGCGACGTCCTCGGGCTCGATCCACGGCACGGGGAGGAGGTTGCCGGCGGAGCGCTCGGCGATCTCCTGCGTGGTCGCGCCCTCGAGCTCGGCGAGCCCGTCGTTCATCGGCGTGTTGACGCCGGTCGGGTGGATCGAGACGACGCGTATGCCGTGCGGTGCCAACTCGATCGCCCACGAGCGCGTAAGGCCGGTGAGTCCCCACTTCGACGCGGCGTAATGGCTCAGCCTGTTCATGCCGCGCAGACCGGCGACCGAGGAGTTGTTGATGATGACGCCGGACTTCTGCTCGATCATGACCGGGATGACGCGCCGCGCGACCATCCATGCGCCCTTGAGGTTGATGTCGATCATCGCATCCCAGGCATCCTCGGTCAGCTCGTGGGCGAGGCCGTAGGCGCAAATGCCGGCGTTGTTGAACAGCACGTCGATGCGGCCGAAGGCGGCGACCGTGGCGTCCACCGCCGCGGTGATCGATGCGTCATCGCGCACGTCGCCTTCGAACGGAAGGCAGTCCGAGCCGGCGTCGCGGCACTCAGCCTGGAGCGAGCGCAGATCGTCGCTCGATCCGAGCGCGTAACCGGGGTACGTCATCGGTCGCGCGACGTCGAACGCCGCGATGCGCGCGCCATGTCGCGCGAGGGCGGTCGCGACGGCACGGCCCTGGCCGTGCGCGGCGCCGGTGATGAACGCGACCTTGCCAGCGAACTCGCGTTCCACGGTCATGATGCGTCTCCGGTTCGCGCGGTCGCCGGCTTGCGGTAGCCCTCGAGATACTGGTCGAGGTCGACCTCCAGCGCGTTGTTGAAGATGTTGGTCGCCACCATCATCGCCCCGAACGCCGTCAGCGCAACGACCTGCTCCTCGCTGAACAGGCCCGCCAGTTCGGCATACAGCTCGTGAGGCACGCGCGCGGTTGGCTGAGCAAGCGCCCGTCCATACTCGACGACGATGCGCTCGCGTTCGTTCATCGTGAAGTCGTCTGGGTTCTCGCCGGCGTCGATCAGCAGCCGGCGGAAGAATGTCGAGCAGATGAGGCAGTCGGTTTCCGACGAGATTGCATGGGTGTAGAGGTTCGTCAGCCGTTCGCCGAGGAACGGCTCGACCGTGTCGTGCAGCGGATACCACTCGTTCAAGGCCCCGAAGGCCGGCATCGATCGCAGCAGGGTCATCTTCATGTTGGTGACGCGCCCGTGTTGGGCGACGACCTCGTCGTGGGCGGCGCGGATGTCGGCGGGGGAGGCGGCGTAGTCGATCGGTTTGACGCGCGGCATCGGGAGCTCCTTGCTGGGGGGCGACGGCCCCATCTTACCGCCGCGCGGCCGATGTCACGCGCTGCGGAAGAGGTCGATGATTTCCCGCGCCATCGCCGCGATGTGCGGCGCGCGCTCGACCGGCGTGTTGCCGTTGCGGACGATGATCAGGTCCAGCGGCGGAACCAGGTAGATGCGCTGGCCTACGTAACCCGACGCGTAGAACGTGCCGAGGTCGTCGCCGAGCAGCCACCAGTGGGCGCCATAGCCGTCGTCATCGACCGGCTGGACGGGCGCCGGCGTGCGCGCGTAGTCGACCCATCCCGCGGGGAGGATGCGCTCGCCGTCCCAGACGCCGTCGCGCAGGTATAGCAGGCCGAGCTTCGCGAAGTCGCGCGGCGTGCAGAAGCAGAACGAGGAGGCGATCCAGCCGCCGGCGCGGTCGAAGCGGGGTTCCGCGCTCGTCATGCCGATCCGATCGAAGAGCTCATGCCGGAGGAACGCTTCGTACGCCTCGTTCGGGCCGACGAGCCGCTTGATGATGCCCGAGATGATGTTGGACGTGCCGCTCGAGTAGTTCGAGATGGTGTCGGGCGGGCCATCGAGCGGGAAGGCCGCCGCAAACGCGCCCATATCGTCAGCGCTCGGGATGAAGAGCATCTTGATGGTGTCGGACGCCTCGCCGTCGACGTAGTCCTCGCAGAAGTGGAGCCCCGAGGTCATGTGGAGCAACTGGTCGAGGGTGATACGGGCGCGGGGGTCGTCCGGCGAGCGCCACTCGGGCACGTCCGCGGGCGCCGAGACGTCGAGTCGGCCCTGCTTCACCAGAATGCCGACGATGGCGTGCAGGATGCTCTTCGCCATCGACCACGACGGCTGCAGCGAGTGCGGGCCGCACTCCTCGGCATGGCGCTCGGCGACGATGCGGCCTCGATGAACCACGAGGAGGGCGTCGGTCTGCACTGTCGTGTCGGGCTGGGGGTTGGCGAACGTGGCGTCCAGGATGGCTTCGAGGCGCGCTCTATCCACACCAGGGGGCGGGATCGGCCTCTGGCCAACGTCCAACAGGCCATTCGACGCCCTGCGGCTGTGCCGGAAGCGCGATATGCATGGGGAACTCTCGATACTGCCGGCGGCCATGTATCTCGCGCAAAGTACCGTACAAGGCCGCAACGGTCACCCCTCGCACGGACGCGACGCGCCGGCTCGCGGGAGCTGGCGAGCAGGAACACGGCGCGAGTGCGCCGGTATCGGAGGTACGTGTCAAGAACGTCTATAGGTCAGTTACGACAAAGCACCGTGAGAGGTTAGGATAGGTGGCGCATTACGGAATTCCAACGTTTCGGGTCGGCGTGTGCTTGTTTTCGCGGGTCCGCGCGTGAGGAGAGGGTTGTGAAGCTGCGTGCGGCAACGCCGGCTGACGGCCTCGGGGTCCCTATGCGGATGCTCGTGGCAGGAGCGCTCGTCGCGCTGCTGGCGGTCGGCACGTCGCTCGGCGTCGGCTGGGGACGGGGCAGCGGTTCGCTGCCGGCCATTCCGGGCTTGCCGGAGGCCTCGCGTCAGCATCCCATGGGCATCCCGCGCTTCGTGCGGTCCATCGACGGCATCGCGCGGCCGCTCGGCGTCGCAGTTGCGCCCGACGGCCGGGTATACGTGACCGAAGGCGCCGGCGCGCGGCTCATCCGGGCGTTCGACGCGAACGGCGGCGAGGATACGAGTTTCGCGCCGCCAGACTCGGCGTCGCGTTCGTGGCTGCCGATCTACGTCGCTGTCAGCCCGGCGGGCGAGGTGTACGTGACCGACGTCGGCGCGCAGGCGATCCACGTCCTGGCGCGCGACGGCTCCTTCCTGCGCGACGTGACGCCGCCGGAAGACGGCTGGAGCCCGCTCGGCATTGGGTTCGCTCCCGACGGCCGCCTGCTGGTGACGGACGTCAGCCCCGGCCGGCATCGCGTGCTCGTGTTTGACGGGACGGGCGCGCTCGTCTCGCAATTCGGCACCGAGGGTGGCGGCGACGGCGAGTTCTCGTTTCCGAACGCCGTCGCCGTCGATCACCAGGGCCGCATCTACGTGTCCGACAGCAACAACCGTCGCGTGCAGGTCTTCAACCCGGACGGGCGACCGGTGACGCGCATCGGCGGGTCGTCGGGTCGGCTCGCCGCGCCGAGAGGGATCGCGATCGATGAAGGTGACCGGCTGTACGTCGTCGACACCGTCGGTGGGGTCGTGCAGGTGTTCGACGTGTTCGATACGCCGGAGCCGGTGTTCGAATTCGGAGGGGCGTCCGGTGCCGACGGCACGACCTCGTATCCGAACGGGCTGGCGCTCGGCACGCGCGGGATGATCTACGTGACGGACAGGGAAGGCGACCGCGTACAGGTGTGGAGCAAAGACTAGGCGGGACAGACGGGACGGACGATGGTTGACACGGACCAGGCGAGTAACGGGCAGAACGACGACCTGACGTCGACCGGCGCGGCTGCGCGCATTGAACAGCGCTCGTCGCGTCGCCGGATGCGGCTGCCTGCGGGCGCGATGGCCGTGGCGGTTGTCGCTGTATGCGCGTGCGTCGTCGCCGGCGGCGTGCTGGCCGGACGGCAGCGCGCAGAGGCTGTCGACAGCGCGCGTACGAACAGCGGCGTCCCGGCGCGCGGCGTCTATCTCGGTCCGGCGGCTACGGGCGCGAACCAGGCATCCGACATCGGCCAGCCGGATGCGCCACAGCTCCCCGACGTGCAGGGCGCGTTCTCGAGCCCGCACAGTGGTTTCACGCTGGCGACGAACACGTGCGCATTGTGTCACCGGGCGCACACCGCCGTCGGCAACAACGTGATGACGACGGCAACGCAGAGCGCGCTCTGCTTCAGCTGCCACGACGGTACCGGCGCGAACTCGAACATCCAGAGCGCGTACACCGACCCCGCCGTGCCCGCCAACAACCCCGCGACGAGTTCGTTCTACTCGCACCTACCGAGCGCGACGAACGTGCACACGAGCGGGCAAGAGGACGAGTTCGCGGGCGTGCTCAACCGGCACGCGGAGTGCGGCGACTGCCACAATCCGCACACCCTCGACTCGAGCAAATCCGTGAAGACGTCGTCGGGCTGGACGGCATCGGGCGCGATGACGGGGAGCGCCGGCGTGGCGGCATCCCCGGCGTACGCGTACAAGAACCCGGTGACGCTGGAGTCGGAGGTGTGCTTCAAGTGCCACTCAGCGTCCACGACGCTCCTGTCGTACTCGAAGGAGTCGTACAAGAAGACGGACAAGATCTACGAGTTCAATCCGGCCAACGCCTCGTATCACCCGGTCGGGGCGCCCGGCAAGAACGTCGGCCCGCAGATGGCGACGAGCCTCGCCGGCGGATCGCGATGGCGGTTCACCACGGCCGATACGATCCGTTGCGTGAACTGCCACGGCGACCCGCGCGTCGCGAACCCGGCGGCTGACGCGCGCCTCGGCGTGCACACGAGCCCGAACCGGGGCATGCTCATCGCAAACTATCGCGACCGCACGCTCAAGTCGTCCGGCGAGGCGTACACCGCGAACGACTTCGCGCTGTGCTACCTGTGTCACAGTGCGGCGCCGTTCACCGGCAACTCGGCCGCCACGCGGTTCACAGAACACGACAAACACGTCTCCAACATTGGCGGCAGCGGGCTCGCAAGCACCGACATCGATACCGCTGGCGCTGGCCGCGGCAGGGCGATCTGCGCGGAGTGCCACTACCGCATCCACAGCACGTCGCTGGCGCCGTGGGCGGCGAACCGGACCTACTCGTCGGGGGTAAACTTCGCCCCGAACGTGCAGCCGGTCAGCGGCGAAGTGGCGCCGCTATGGTCCCGCACGGCGGATGGCGGCAGCTGCACGCTGCGCTGCCACGGCGAGAACCATAGCCCGGAAAACTATCCGTAGGAGCTGGGTGCGGTCGCGCGCTGCGCGGAATTCGGGGCAATGAAATGCCCCGAGTAATCTTGCGTGCCGTCCGGTTTCGTCCTCTTCCGGTCTTCCGTTCGGCGCCGGGCTTTCGCCTATCGCCTACTTGTACCTCCGGGTTCGTCCACCGGGACGCGCTCAACTGCTCGGAGCCCGGCCAACATATCACCGCCTCTGAAACGCTGTCAATCACCTGGCGGTGTATTTCGCATTGATCGTTCCGCATAACGAGCTGTCCGTTATCGAGACTTTACGATAGCCCGTTATGGTGCGACTCGGATGCAAGCTGACGAAGCAGCACCGACCCGATCGTCGGCGATCGGCCAGTACAATGCGCGCGTGAAGAAGACGCAGTTCACTCGTGCCGACGGCCGCTACGTCTACTGGTACGCTTTTGACGCGCCGCCGCCGCACGTGCTCGCCGTCGAAGAGCAGGAGCGCGGCCACGAGCAGATCGAGCTGCGATGGAATCCGCTGCTGGGCGAGCGGGTGATCGTCTCGACGGGCCGCCAGGCGCGGACGTTTCTGCCACCGGACGAGTACTGCCCGTTGTGCCCCACGGCGATCGACGGCGCCTTCGCCACCGAGATTCCGTCCGCCGATTTCGAGATCGTGGCGTTCGAGAACCGCTTCCCGAGCTTCCGGCCGGACGCGCCGGACGTCGCGGACGACGGGCAGTTGGAGCGTCGCACGCAGGCCCGCGGCGTGTGCGAGGTCATCGTGTATTCGCCCGAGCACGATGCCACGCTGGCGTCGCTGACGTTCGCGCAGGTGCGGCACCTCGTCGATGTGTGGGCGGACCGTCACGCCGAGCTGGCGGCGCGGCCTGAGGTGGCGTACGTCTTCATCTTCGAGAACCGGGGCAAGGAGATCGGCGTTACGCTGACGCATCCGCACGGGCAGATCTACGCGTTCCCGTTCGTGCCGCCGCGCGTGGAGCGGGAGTTTGCGGCGAGCGCCGCGCATCACGCTCGCACGGGCCGCTGCCTCGTGTGCGATCTCGTCGCCGGCGAGGTAGAGGATGGACGGCGCATCGTCGCGCGGGATCGCGGCTTCGTCGCGTACGTGCCGTTCGCGGCGCGGCTGCCGTACGAGGTGCACATCGCGCCGACGTCGCATCGGCCGTCCCTACCGGAGCTTGATGACGGTGAGCGCGACGCGCTGGCGCGGCTGCTGCGCGTCGTGCAGGCGACGTACGACGACCTGTGGGGCTTCCCGATGCCGTACACGATGTCGATGCACCAGCGCGCGACGGACGGCGTCGAGCGGCCGGGCGAGCACCTGCACATCGAGTTCGCGCCGCCGTACCGGTCGCGGGACAAGCTCAAGTACCTGGCGGGCGTCGAGACCGGCGCCGGCACGTTCATCAACGACACCGCGCCGGAGGAGAAGGCCGCCGAGCTGCGGGCCGTATCACATATGAATCTCGTCGTGGACGACCTGGGCAAGAGGGCAGCCGATCTTGCCGCAGGGAAGCCGATGCGCCCTGGGTTGTTCATCGACGAACCGCGAGGTTCACACGAAAAGCATATCGAGTCCCTGCAGGCATTCTTCGAGCAAGAGTTCGATCATCACCCGGAGGGATTCGCGTTGGCTCCCGGTCGCGTGAATCTCGTCGGAGAGCACGTCGACTACAACGATGGTCTGGTTCTTCCGATTGCCATCAATCGTTCGACATGGTGCGCATGGAGAAGGAGAGGCGATGACGGCGTTCGCGTCTACTACTCAACGCCCGACGAACATCTTCGCTTCGAGATGACGGACGTCAGACCCGGTAAGGACCAGCGGCTGAACTACATCCGCGGGGTCGTCAACGAACTCCAGAAGGCTCGTCAGCGCATCGGCGGAATGGAACTCGTCATCAGCGGCAACATTCCGTGGGGTTCGGGTCTCTCCTCGTCGGCGGCGTATGAGATAGCGGTGGCGGCTGCTTTTCGGGAAGCATTCGAGTTGCCGATCAGCGACGTCGACCTGGCGCTGCTGTGCCAGCGCGCCGAGAACGAGTATGTCGGCGTGCGCTGCGGGATCATGGACCAGTTCGCCTCGGCGCTGTCGAAGCGGGACCATGCGCTGCTGCTCGACTGTCGCTCGCTGGCGTGCGAGCATGTGCCGCTGCGACTGGAGGCAGCCGGGCTGTCGATCGTCATCGCCGACAGCGCCGTCAGCCGCGAGCTGGCGTCGAGCGCGTACAACGACCGCCGACGCGAGTGCGAGGAAGCGGTGGTCGAACTACGCGTCCGGCTCGGCCGGCCGTCGCTCGCATCGCTGCGGGACGTGACGGAGGGCGAGATGCGGTCGATCGACGTCGACAGCGTGTCGATGCGGCGGGCGCGCCACGTCGTCGGGGAGATCGCGCGCGTGCGGGAGGCGGCGGAATCGCTGCGGCGCGACGACTTCGGCCGCTTGGGCGAGTTGATGTGCGCGTCGCACGACGAGCCTGCGCGACGACTACGAGGTCAGCTCGCCGCAGCTCGACCGGCTGGTCGAGCTGGCGTCGGCGCGGCCGTACGTGCTCGGGTCGCGGCTGACGGGCGCGGGCTTCGGTGGCTGCACGGTCAGCCTCGTGCGGACGGATGCCGTCGATGCGTTCGAGCGTGACGTCATCGAGCCGTACCGGCGCGAGACGGGGCTGCCGGCGGCGATGTACGTGACGTCGGCCTGCGACGGGCTGCGGACGTGGCGGGTGTAGGCTCCGCATCAACGCAGCGAACGCCCGGCGCGTCGTCTAGCACACGAGAATCGCGCGGGCTGGATAGCCCGCGCTACGGCAATGGGGAGGGCTTCCGGCCGGCGTGGTCGCTGCGTACACTTCGATCATCCATCAGTGCTACGCAGAGGGAATAATGAGATTCGCGGACCGAATCGAGAAGCTGCCGCCGTATCTTTTCGCGCAGATCAGCAAGAAGGTCGCCGCGAAGAAGGCGCAGGGCATCGACGTCGTCTCGTTCGGCATTGGCGATCCCGACCTGCCGACGCCGCCAGCGATCGTCGACGCGCTGTGCGAGGCGGCGCGCGAGCCGGCGAACCACCGCTATCCGGAGACCGAGGGTCTGCCGGACTTCCGGCGCGCCGTCGCGGACTGGTACGAGCGCCGTTTCAGCGTGAAGCTCGACGCCGACAAGGAAGTCATGTCGCTGATCGGCTCGAAGGAGGGCATCGGCCACATCGCGCTCTGCTTCATCGACCCGGGGGACGTGGCGCTCGTGCCGGATCCGGCGTACCCGGTGTACGCCATCGGCACGATGTTCGCCGGCGGCGAGGCGTACGAGCTGCCGCTGACCGAGGAGCACGGCTTCCTGCCGGATCTCGACGCCGTCCCGGCCGACGTCGCCCGCCGGGCGAAGGTGCTCTGGCTGAACTATCCGAACAACCCGACGGGCGCCGTCGCCGACATCGACTTTTTCGAGCGGGCGGTGGCGTTCGCGAAGAAGCACGACATCGCGATCTGCCACGACGGACCGTACAGCGAGGTGGCGTACGACGAGTACGTGCCGGTGAGCTTCCTGCAGGCGCGCGGCGCGATGGACGTCGGCATCGAGTTCCATTCGCTGTCGAAGAGCTACAACATGACCGGCTGGCGCATCGGCATGGCCGTCGGCAACCCGCGCGTCATCGACGCGTTGATGCGGGTGAAGTCGAACCTCGACTCCGGAGCGCCGCAGGCGATACAGAAGATGGCGATCGCCGCGCTCGAGGGCCCGCAGGACTGCATCGACGAGCACAACGCGATCTACCAGGCACGGCGTGACCGAGTCGTGGCCGCGCTGCGCGGCCTCGGCCTGCGCGTGACGCCGCCGAGGGCGAGCCTGTACGTCTGGGCGCGAGTACCCGACGGCATGACCTCGGCCGCGTTCGCTGAGCGGCTGCTCGACGAGGCGGCGGTGATCGTGACGCCCGGCAACGGTTACGGCCCGAACGGCGAAGGCTACGTGCGGCTGTCGCTCACGCTCGCCGACGACCGCATCGACGAGGGCCTGCGCCGCATCGCCGCGCTTCCGGCGCTGGCGTAACGGCACGCCGCCTCGCACCTCTGATACGCTGCCTTTGCCACCGAGCCAGGCCAGAGGAGTAGTCACATTCCCGCACGCATGCATTCCACCGCAGAAGAGCCCGAGAAGGCGTACCTGGTCGGCGTCCAGCGGACGAGTGGCCGCGACGGATGGCGCGCCGAGAGCTCGCTCGATGAGTTGGCGCTGCTCGCCCGCACCGCGGGCGCGGACGTCGTCGGCACGACGCTGCAGCGCCTCGAATCGCCGAACCCGGCGACATACGTCGGCAAGGGCAAGGTCGACGAGATCAAGAACCGGCGCGGAACTGACGGCTACACGCTGGTCGTTCTCGATGACGAACTGTCGCCGTCGCAGCAGACGCATCTCGAGGACGCGCTCGGCGTCAAGGTGCTCGACCGGACGGCGCTGATCCTCGACATCTTCGCGATGCGCGCCCGCACGCGTGAGGGCCGGCTGCAGGTCGAGCTGGCGCAGTCCGAGTACCTGCTGCCGCGGCTGAAGGGACAATGGAGCCACCTGGAACGGCTCGGCGGCCGCAGCGGCTCGCCCGGCGCCATCGGCGTGCGCGGACCCGGCGAGACGCAGATCGAGACGGACCGTCGCCTCGTCCGCAAGAAGATCACCAAGCTCAAGGAGGAGATCGAGCGCGTGCGGCAGCAGCGGTCGCTGTACCGGCGCCGCCGCCAGCGCGAGGGCGTGCCGGTGATCGCGCTGGTCGGCTACACGAACGCCGGCAAGAGCACGCTGATGCGCGCGCTGACGCGCGACAGCGACGTGTTCGTGCAGGATCAATTGTTCGCGACGTTGGATCCGCTGACGCGGCGCATCTACCTCGACGACACGCACCCGGCGTTGCTGACCGACACCGTGGGCTTTATCCAGAAGCTGCCAACGCAACTGGTGGCCGCGTTTCGAGCGACGCTCGAGGAGTTGGCCGACGCATCTGTGCTGCTGCACGTCGTCGATATCACGCACCCGGATGCGGCGCTCCAGAGCCAGACCGTCGAGCAGACGCTGGCCGACCTGGGCCTGGCCGACAAGCCGCGGCTGACGGCGCTCAACAAGGTCGACCAGATTCCGGATGCCGATGGCCGGAAGGCGAACTCGCTCGAGGAGTTGTCGGCGTTCCAGGGCGCGCTGACGGCGAACATCCCCGGCGCCGTGCTGATTTCGGCCGAGCGGCGTTGGGGGCTCGACCTGCTAAAGCAGCGACTGCTGCAGGTGCTGGCGGGAGTTCGTAGTTTATAGTTGGTGGTTGGTAGTGGAGTGGCTCGCGCGAGGCGAAGGCCCCCTGTTAGCGCCGCCGCCCGACGACCTTACTACGGACTAGAACTGCAGGACTCGGCACTCAGTCCCCGAGCAGCGTCTTGTAGCCGAGCGCGACGATCTCTTCGACGTACTCGCTGCGCCAGCCCGGGTTGGGGACGCGCTGGTTGTGCTCGCGGAACCAGCGATGGTAGCTAAGGTACTCGTCCTCCAGCTTCCGCCGCCATGTGTCTTCCTCGGCGAAGATGTCCGGCTCGATGTCCTCGAGGCGCGCATCCATCTCGCTGGGGTCGAGGTCGAGGTCCTCCTGCCAGTAGTCGGCCAGGTAGTCGAGGCAGTCTTCGAGGTCCTTGCGGCAATCGTTGACCAGCAGGTGCATCATGCCCTCCTGGTCGACGGGGTTGGCGCGCAGGCGCAGTTCGCGCGCGCAGTTCTCGCATACGACCACCAGGCGGCGGGCGTCGCACTCTTCTTTGTTCTTGCAGTTATGGCTTCGGGGCGAGTACTCGCCGGCGGCCGGGGAGCGCGTGTACCCGGCGACGAGCGTGGCGCTCAGCGAGCCGCAGCGGAGGCAGGAGAGCTTGTCGGCAAAGATGTCATCGATCGTCTTGTCCCAATCGATTTGCATCACCTGCCCCTCTCTCGATTCCAGAGTACCGCAGCGTCATCTTAGCCCACCCCGGGCGGCGGTTCAACAGGGGCAACGCCCCAGAGCGAATCTGGGAACCCCCCGTTCGGGCCGCTTCGGCGCTGCCGATATTACCCATGGTAGAGGGGGTAAGCCTTCGTGAAGCTGACTCGACCGCGTCCGATCCGCGTCGTGCCCGAACCGGCCGCGGAGGAGGTCATCACCTCGCATGGCCGTCCGGCCGAGGGGCGGCGGCCGTTCCTGTGGATGCCTCTTGTGCTACGGCTGCTGGCCATCGCCTGGGCCGGCGCCATCGTCGTCGCCCTGCTCGATGAATTCGGGCTGAGCGCGCACCTGCCGTTCATCATGGCGATGGGCATGACCGGACTACTCGTCGGTTCGAGCTTCGTCCTCACGCGAGACGAGCAGCTCTCCGCCGACGAGGCGCGCCGCCGCCGTGACGAGGCAGACGAGGACGGCGCAAAGGACCTGCTCACGGACCTGCCGACATTCAACCACTTCGCGCGCCGCCTGGCGGACGAGTTCAACCGCTCGCGCCGGGTGGGCCGCCGCGTTTCCGTCGTGCTGGTC
The DNA here is from genome assembly GCA_963840385.1 of uncultured Chloroflexia bacterium. Classification (GTDB taxonomy): domain Bacteria; phylum Chloroflexota; class Dehalococcoidia; order DSTF01; family JACRBR01; genus CAYJMJ01. Next base: position 411,864 of record CAWIYS010000011.1, read on the forward strand.
GATGTGAACAACCTGAGCGCGGTCAACAAGGAGTACGGGGTGCGGGCCGGCGACGAGGTGCTGCGCCACGTCGCGCTCGCCATCGAAAACACAAAGCGCTTCAGCGACGTCGTCGCCCGTCTCGGCGACGACGAGTTCGGCGTGCTGCTCATGAACACGGGCGAAGAGGGCGTCACCGCCTTCATCGAACGCCTGGAGGACCGGCTAGCCCGCGACTCGGCCGTGGCCGAGGTAGGAGGCCGGAGCGTCTCGCTCTGGGCCGGCATCTGCTCCGGCAGCGCCGTCTCCGACGCCGGGATGGTTCGCGCCGAGGCTGTGCTTGAGCAGGCGATGGCGAGCCTGACGGCGGCCAAGCAGGACCGCGAGCGCCGCCGCCGCATGTGGCTCTCGGCCTGACGCTTCGGCGGCACGAACCGACCGCATCGGATTCACCCGTTTAAGTCGACATAAGAACGATAACGGCGGTGGCCCGTGGTGGCCATCGAACCGGGGAGCGCTACGCTGCGCGCTCGATGCCCAGACGGCGTGCAGCGGCGCCCGCGTCGACGGTCTCGGCGCGCGTGAGCAACTGAACCAGCACGCCAATGCGCAGGATGTCGACGAGCGGGCGGTGGTCGGGCGAGCCGCTCGCGAAGCTCCGCTCGAGGCAGGCCTCGTAGCCGGCGCGCAGGCGGTCCCGCAGGCCGTCGTCGCGCGCGGCCTCGGCCCAGACCTCGAGCAGTACGCGCCCCACTGCGCCCGGCTGCAACGTCAGCGAGCCGTCCGACGACACGAACGGCGGCAAGAGCACGCCGCTGCGGGCGAGCTTGTCGACAACGCTTGACAAGACGGCTGACTTGGTTGGGAAGTGGTGGTAGAGTCCGCCTTTGGAGCAGCCGGCGGCCAGGCAAATATCGTCCATCGACGTGGACGCGTAGCCCTTCATGGCAAAGACGGTCAGCGCCGCCTGCACGATCTGTTCGCAGGTAGCCTGGGATCGTGCGGTCTGCCGGTTGGCCTTTGGCTGCATGACGCTCCTATTAGAAGTATCGGCGGAGCGCCGGACGGCAGTAGGGGCGGTCAACTTGACGGGACGAAAAGGAATTCCAATGTGGGGGTTGACAGGCCGTTACGCACAGGGGTATAAACATACCGACGAGTCGGTATTGAACCGACATTCTAGGCGGCAGGACCAGGCGCGCACCGGTCTAGGAGGAGATGAAGGAAATGTTCCGAATCAACTGGTAAGACCCCGAGCGGCATCAACATGAAAGGCTCCCCAATGCGGGGAGCCTTCTCGATCCGAACCGGAAAGCCAGCTCAGGCGGCGAATCGCGGCGCGGCAGCCGCGTGATGTTCCGTCTCCTCGTCGTGGTCCGTGTACCGGATGTCCACGATCTTGTCCCATGCCAGCAAGAACGCCTGCACACATCGCGGGTCAAACTGCGTGCCGCTGCAGCGGATGATCTCCTCGCGGGAGGCCTCGACCGTCAGCGCCTTCCGGTAGGGGCGGTCCGACGTCATCGCGTCGAACGTATCGGCCAGCACGAAGATACGGGCCCCGAGCAGGATCTCGTCGGCGGCAAGCCCGCGCGGGTAGCCCTTGCCGTCGAACCGCTCGTGGTGCTCTAGCACGATCTTCGCGGCACCCGAGAGGAAGCCGATGTCGCGGATCATGTCGTAACCGATCTTCGGATGACGGCGCATGTCGGCCCACTCGTCTTCGGTGAGCTTGTCCGGCTTGTGGAGGATGGAGTCAGAGACGCCGATCTTGCCGATGTCGTGCAGCAGGCCTCCCCGCTGCATGTCGATCCACTCTTCCGTGCCGGGCTTGATACCCATGTGGTAGGCGACTTCCATCATGTACTTGGCCACGCGGATTGAGTGGCCCTTCGTCTCGCGGTCACGCGCGTCGAGCGCGGACACCAGCGCCTCGAGCGTGCCGTCGTAGGTGTCGCGCAGCTGCTCCGCCATGCCGAGGATGTCGCGGTTAGCCTTCTGCAGTTCACGGTTGCGCTTCTTCAGCTCCTCGACGTTCTCCTCGGTCTTGTCCAGATACTGCTTCAGCGAGAAGCGCATCATCAGTGGCGGCGCGATGAACGCGAGCAGGCCGGCATAACCCAGACCGTCGTAGGCGACGGCAACGGCCAGGCCGAGCAGGCCAAACACGACATAATGCGGCAACAGCCACTCGAACTTCTCGCGCCAGACGGCCACGATCGACGTGCGCGTCGCGAGTCCGACGGCGAGGGTCACGAAGCTGGCGTTCAGCACGTAGTAGACGATGACGGCCAGGCAGGTGATCGGTACGGCCCATGCATCGGTGCGGAGGCCGCCACCCATGAGGGACCATGCCACGGACGCCGTTGCCACGTTCACGAGAATGTCGGAGCCGACGTTGAACAGCCGCTTGTACCAGGCGCCGCCGCTGTTCGTGGACAGGGTCACGAGCGGGCTGATGATCGCCGAGCCGGCCGGTCCGAACAGCAGCGCGATCGCGATGTCGCCCACGACGGCGATGGAGATCGTCGTATCGCCGTAGATGGTGATGCGGGTGCGGCCAAAGGCCATCGCCAGCACCGCCAGCACGGCGAATCCGGCCATGTCGCTCGTGTCCAGCTGGGGCGCCAGCGCGCCGATGGCGAACAGTCCTAGCGCGAATACGAGGAAGATGTATGCGCGAGCACGCCGCGGCAACCGCTCCTCCACCTCCGGTTCGGCCGGACGGGAGGGGAAGCGGAACCACGTTCGAGGCTGCTTCGGCCTGCTCAGGGAGCGGCCGCGCTTCGATGGGCCCGTTGAGCATGAATCCTAGCCCCGGTACTCGTTCGGCCCCTGACCTTCGAGGGCCTAGTCAAATATCGGCGAAATCGGGGGGAGCCCGTAGCTAGGCGGCTTCCTCAATCTGGGCGTTAATCTGGCGCCGCAGCATCGAAAGGATGCGTTTGTGAAGCTGGCAGACCCTGGATTCTGAGAGGCCCATCATGGCGCCGATCTCATGGAACGGCTTCCCATCGGAGTAGCGAAGCTGCAGGATGGCCCGGTCGCGGGCGCCCAGCTTCTTCAGCGCCAGGTCCAACAGCTCGAGCGAGGCGGTGTGGTCGACCGCCCGAGCCGGGTCGCTGGTCTCGTCGTCGTCGACGGGGTCGAGCGAGGCGGCGTTCTCGCCGCCACGGTCCTGGAGCGCGTGTTCGAGCGAGATGAACTTGGAGCCGGCGTGCTTCATGATGCCACCGAGTTGCTCGATGGGGATGCCGAGCCGGAAGGCGATCTCCTTGTGGGTCGGCCAGCGGCCGAGGTTCGCGGAGAGCTCCTGCGAGACGTGCTCGACCTCGCGGGTACTGCGGCGGAGCGAGCGCGGCAGAGGGTCCATCTTCCGGATTGCGTCGAGGATCGAGCCGCGAATGCGGCGGACGGCGAAGCTGGCGAAGCTTGTGCCGCGGGACTCGTCGAACGCGTCGACGGCCTGGATCAGGCCCTCGATGCCGTAGGCGAGCGCGTCCTCGCGGTCGAGGCCGAGCGTCTTCTGGTTGTCGGTCGACATGCGGCCGACGACGAACGCCACCAGCGGCATGTGTTGCATGATCATGGCCTGCCGAGTCTCGGATCGAAGCATGCGTGTCCCCCTCCGCCAACCAAACGAAATGCCGCCTGCACGGTGGCGACAGGCGGCATCGACGCGCGGACTTCGAACCTCGCTGGTTCAAGGTCATCGGCGGCCCGGCGGTCCGCTTGGGCGGCGGATCCGTGGCTTTGCGTCCTCGCCTCGCGGCGAGTTTGCCCCTTCGCTACCTCTGCACAGCATCGCCGGCCCTCCGTGGCCTCTTCCCCCTCCGGATCCTCCGGTGCGACTCGCTGATCTAAACGCGCGCCTGGCGGATTTGTTACAGCCTCGCAACGTCAAATTTTGCCGTTCGGCTGCGGGACTCACGACCAATGTCAACGGAGCACTATTGGCATGATGTCTGGCATGGTGCATACTCTGCGGTTGGAAGGCCGGGAATCGGCCGATACTCAATACAGGTACCAATGCCAAAGTCCACGATCGACCGATTCGAACAGAGGAAGCTGACTCGGGCGAGGCTCGTCGAGGCGGCGCTGCACTTGTTTTCGACGAGTGGGTATGAACACGCGACCGTCGACGACATCTCGCAGGCGGCGGGATACTCGAAAGGCGCGTACTACTTCCACTTCTCGACGAAGGACGACATCCTGCTCGAGCTGCTGCGCATTTGGGCCGAGGGCCGGAGCGCGGTCCTCGCCGCGGCGGCGTCCGACGGCGCCAGCCGCGAGTCGGTCGAAGAGATGCTGGCGAACTTCTTCTCGTACCAGGACGCGCCAGCGTGGTACGCCGTACTGCTGGAGTTCTGGGCGCAGGCGGTCCGCAACCCGGAGGTCAGCAAGCGGCTCAGCCAGGCGTACGCCGGCTGGCGCAGGCAGATCGCCGAGGCGTTCGAGCGGGCGGCGGCCTCGGGCGCCCTGCAAGTCGAGTCACCGCAGGACGCGGCTGCGGTAGCCCTGGCCGCGCACGATGGGCACGCAGTCCAGCGCGCGATCGGCTCGCCGGGCGGCAAGACGATGACGCCGACCGAGTTGGCCGAGTCGCTGGTGTCGCCGCTCGAGATTGCCGAGACTGCCGGTCAGCGACGCAGGGCCGCGCTCTAGGCGGACTCCTTCGGCCTACGGAACCGTGACGTGGTGGCGGCCGCCGTGCTGCCGGGGACGATGCCGTGCGCGCGCTGATCCTCGCACCGTTCTCCGACTCGTATCTCGCGCGCCTGCGCCGGAAGCTGGACGTCGTGTACGAGAGCTGGCTCGATACACGCATGCTCCAGGACCCTGAGGAACTCGGCTCGCGGCTGGCGCGCGAGGATGTAGCCGTGCTCGTCGTCGAGGCTGACTTCGTGTTCGAGGAGGTGTTCGATGCGGCGCCGGGTCTGCGGCTGGTCGGCGTCTGCCGCAACGCCCTCAACCAGGTCGACGTCGGGAGCGCGACCGGGCACGGCGTGGCCGTGACCCATGCCCCCGGCCGGAACACCAACGCCGTCGCCGAGATGACGCTCGGGCTGATGCTGTCGCTGGCGCGCCGCATCCCGCAGGCAACCGCGCTGGTCACCGGCGGCAACTGGAACGAGCCGTCGCTCGGCTACGAGCGCTTCCGCGGGCGCGAGATCGCGCGATCGACGGTTGGCATCGTCGGCTTCGGGCAAATCGGGCGGGAGGTGGCGCGCAAGTGCATCGCGCTGGGCGCGCGGGTGCTGGCTCACGACCCGTACGTGCAAGACCGCCAGATGCGCCACCTTGGCGCGGCGCCGGCTGACCTCGACGAACTCGTCGCAGCTGCGGACTTCCTCTCGCTGCACGTGCCCGACGCGGATGCGACGCGGCAGCTCGTGTCAAGCGACCTCCTCGACCGTATGAAGCCAGACGCGTTCCTCGTGAATACGAGCGGCGGCAGCGTCGTCGACCTCGACGCGCTGGCCGCGGCGCTGTACGCCGGCCGCATCGCCGGCGCGGCACTCGACGTCTTCCCGGGCCACCCGCTGCCGGCGGCGAGCCCGCTGTGCGCAGCACCGAACATCGTGCTGACGCCGCACATCGGCGGCGCGACGGCCGAGACGGTGGAGCGTCATTCGAGGATGATGACGCTCGAGATCGAGCGGCTGATCGCGGGCAAGCCACTCCGACACGTCGTGAACCCCGAATACGAGCGTGCCCGTGGGCGCTGAGCGCGTGCTGGTCATCGATGCGGGCACCAGCGCCTTGCGAGGCGTGGTCGTCGCGCCGGATGGCGAGGCGGAACTTGTCGACGCGCAGCCGTACCACGTCTTCGTGCCGGAGGATGCCGCGCCGTTCGGACGGGAATTCGTCCCCGATGACCTCGTCGGAGCGCTGGAACGGCTCGTCGAGAACGCGGCGCGCGCATCCGGCGACGGCATCGCTGCTGTCGCCGTGACGGGCCAGCGGGAGGGCATCGCGTTTCTCGACGCCGAAGGTGCGGCGCTGTTCGCTTCGCCGAACGTCGACGCGCGCGCGGCCGCCGAGGGCATGGCGATCGACGCCGCGCGCGCCGAAGTCGTGTATCGCGCGACGGGCCATCTGCCGTCGCTCATGCAGGCGCCCGCGAAGCTGGCCTGGCTGCGGGACGCATCGCCCGGACATCGCGACGCACGTGGCGGCAGTGCTGCCGCTCGTGGACTGGCTGGGCACGCTGCTCGGCGCGACACCGGCCGTGAGCCGCACACTGGCGGCCGAGAACGGACTGCTCAACGTCGCGAGCGGCGACGTGCCGGACGCACTGCTTGTCGATGGCGCGTTCGGCGCCGCGCTGGCGTCGTCGATCGTCGAAGACGGCAGCCTCGCAGGGGCAATCGAGGGCGGACCGCTCGATGGGCGCCCGTTGGTGCTTGCCGGGGCGGACACGCAGTGCGCGCTGCTCGGCATGGGTGTGCTCGATGCCGGGCAGGCGGGAGTGCCGGCGGGCTGGAGCGCGCCGCTGCAGCTCGTGACGGCGTCGCCCTTGTTCGACGCGCAGATGCGGACGTGGACGAGCGTGCACGCCGCACCCGGACGGTGGATACTCGAATCGAACGCCGGCGAGACGGGCCGTGCGTGGGAGTGGGTGGCGAACCTGCTGAGCGTGACGCCTGAATCAGCAGGCCGAATCGCCGCCGACGCGCCGATTGGCTCGCGCGACGTGATGACTGCGCTCGGCGCAGCGGCGATGCGCGCCTCCAAGATGACGGCGGGCGTCGGCGCGATCACGTTTCCGCTGCCGCTCGTGATGTCCGACGCGGGTCTGCCCGACGTGTTGAGATCGACGCTCGAGGCGTGCGCGTACGCGATCCGCGGCAACCTGGAGCAACTCGACGAAGTGGCGGGGGCGCGCATCGAGCGGCTGCACCTCGGTGGCGGCATGTCGCGGATTGGGCTGCTGCCGCAGCTGCTGGCCGACGTCATCGACCGTCCGGTGCAACTGGCGCGCTCGCCGGAGACGTCGGCCGTCGGGGCAGCGATGCTGGCGTTCGTGGCCATCGGCCGATTCGGTTCGCTGGCCGAGGCGGCGGAAGCGATGACGGGCGAGCAGTTGACGTTCGAGCCGCGCCCGCGCCCGTCCGCCGAGTACGATGACTATTACGCGCGCTGGCGTGAACTCAGCGAGCGCATGATGGAGGCGAGTTGATGGACGAAACCACGGGCGCGCGCGAGCAGGTGCTCGATGCCGTGCGGCGCATCGTTGCGGCGGGGCTCGTTGCCAACGCGAGCGGCAACGTCAGCTGCCGCATCCGGCGCGCGGCCGGCGACCACTTCGCGATCACGGCGAGCCGCGTGCCGTACCACCGCTTCACGATCGACGACGTGCTGATCGTTGACGAGGAGATTGAGCCGGTCGTGGGCGATGGCGTGCCGTCGAGCGAGTCGCTGCTTGCACGTGGCGGTCTACCGCGCGCGGCCGGACGTCGGTGCGGTGATCCACACTCACTCCGTCTACGCGAGCGCGTACGCCGTCGCCGGCCGCCCGATCCCGGCGCTGCTAGACGAGCAGGTCGTCGCGCTCGGCGGCGCCGTCGAGGTCGCGGCGTATGGCGCCTCGGCCAGCGAAGCGCTTGCTGACAACGCCGTGGCGGCGCTCGGCGACCGTGCGGCGGTACTGCTGCGAAACCACGGCGCCGTCGGCGTCGGCGGTGACCTCGACGAGGCGATTGCCGTCGTGGAACTGGTGGAGCGCGTCGCGAAGATCGGCGTGCTGTCGGCGCTCATCGGCGGCGGCGACAGCGCGGGCCTGCCGGCCGAAATCGTCGCGTCGGAGCAGGCTGTGTACCGGATGATGAAAGGGTTCAGGGAGAAGTAGATGCAAGTCCCCTCGTTCCTCTTGCGCCGCCTTTACGTGAAGGGCAGCCTGCGGTCCGTCGACGGCGGGTTCGCGTTCGACCTCAAGAACTCGCTCGGATCCGGCTACGCGGAGCAGGTGCTGCCGCTGACGCTCGACGGCGAGGAGTTGCCGCTGGCGTCGACGCGGTTCGAGGTGGACGGCGAGACGACACGCTTCGATGAGGTCTCCGGCGCCCGCCCGATGACGCTCGGCCTGAACCGCACCGTGACGATCACCGTCGACGGACGGGCGCTTTCGCCCGGCAAACACCGGCTCAGTATGGGTTTCATCGTCGCCGGCATGGGCAAGCTGGAGTTCGACGTGACGGACGCGATCGATGGCGCTGACGATGCCGGATAGCGCCTCGAACCTGCCGCCCGAGGTCGCACCGATCGACTTCATCGCGCGCTGGCGAAGCATCATCGAGCGGCGGCGCGCGCAGATGGACGCCGCGTACGCCAGCTCGCGGCTCGACAACGTCGACTACTGGGCGCGGCGGGCGAAGTCGTACCGCGACGCACTGCACCAGCGCATGGACGAAGACCCGCTGCTCCTGCGGGTGCGTTCCGCGTCCAACACATCGACCACCGTTCTCGACGTCGGCGCCGGTACGGGGCGCCATACCCTGGCGCTGGCGCCGCACGTCGGCCGCATCACCGCCGTCGATCCATCCGAGGCGATGCTCGAGTTCCTGCGCGCCGACGTCGAGGAACAGAGTCTGCGTAACGTCCAGACTGTGCTCAGCGACTGGATAACGGCCGACGTCGAGCCGGCCGACATCGTCATCTGCTCACATGTCCTGTATCCGATCGCGGACATCGAACCGTTCCTGCGGAAGCTGGACGCGTCGGCGGTACGTCGTGTCTACGTGTATCTGCGCGCGGACCCGTTGCCGACGGACATGGGGTTGTGGCCCGAGTTCTACGGCGTGCCCCTGCAGTCGCAGCCGGTGCACATGGACCTCATCAACGTGCTCGCGCAGATGGGCATCTTCGCCGACGTCGAGGTGGTCGAGCACCGGTTCACGCTGACATTCGCCACGTTCGAGGATGCCGTCGCCCAGGTGCGGAACAGCCTTTGTCTAAGCGAAGAAGACTCCGCCGCCGACGAGAAGCTGCGGCAACTGCTGAGCGAGCGGTTGATCGAGTGGCCCGGCGGGCGTCTCGGCCCGAACATCGAGTCGGCGCGATCGGCGATCGTCTCGTGGCCGGCGCGCGTGCGCGATTCAGGCGCCGCGGCGCGTTAGCCACTCGATCACGACTTCGGCGAGTTCGGCGGGCTTGTCCGTCGGCACGGAGTGGCCGGAGCCGGACACCTGCACCAGTTCCGCATCCGGCATCGCGGCCACCATGCGCTCGGCGGTGGCGAGCGGCAGCACCAGCGTCAGTTCGCCGCGCACGAGCAGCGCAGGCGCGGCGATGCGTGGCAGGTCGTCCCAGAGGTCGGCCGGGTCCCATCGCATCGGGACGAGCGGGTCGTACTTGAACGTCATCCCGCCCTCGGGCAGGTGCCGCATGTTCCACCACGTGCGGTACTCGAGGTTGGCCTGCGGCGCCGTCGGCGTGCCGGCGCGCGCCGCCTCGACCGCGTCTTCGAAGCGCGCGAAGGTTGGATGGCTGACGTCGCCCGGGCGCGACGCCGGATCCCAACTCGCCTGCGGGTCGCGCTTGAGGCGCGGCGGGATGTCGATGACGATCAACCGGGACATCTGTTCGGGGTGTGAGGCGGCGTACGACATCGCGTTGTGGCCGCCCATCGACAGCCCCATGAGCACGAACGGTGCCGAGGTCCATCGTTGATGGACGAGCTCCGCGAGGTCGGCCGTAAAGTCGGCGGTCGCGTATGCGGCGGCGTGTCCGCTGTCGCCGTGACCGCGTTGGTCGAGCGCGAGCACGTGGAAGCGCTCGGCCAGCTGGGGTGCCATGTGGTCCCAGATGTGCGCGTGGCCCGTCAGGCCGTGCAGCAACACCATCGGTGGCGCGGCCGGATCGCCCCACTCGAGAAAGTGGAACTGGATGCCACGCACCATGGCGGTCCCGTCGGCGTACCCGGCGATGGTCTGCACGTCTCGGCCTCCCGCTGCCACGGAGGATCGCCGAAGCCCGCGGCGCTGTCAACGGCCCTGATCCGCGGCATCGTTTGCGATTTGTTGCTTCATCCTGAAGCGGATTGCGCCTACAATTGCGGCGCTTCGACGTCTCGACACCGCGGGAGAGTGAGATGCTGACACCGATCGACGACCATCTGGTACACCAGACGCCCGACACGTTCGACCACGTGTTCACGGCCGACCGAAACTTCTACGACCGCTACTACTTCAGCGCCCATACGCTCGACGGCCGCGTGTTCCTCGTCGTGGCGATGGGCGTATACCCGAACGTCGGCGTCATCGACGCCTTCGCCACGGTGATGATCGACGGCAAGACGCAGCACATCGTGCGAGCGTCGCGCGAAGTCGGGTCGGACCGGATGAACACGAAGATCGGCCCAATCGGCGTCGAGGTGCTCGAAGGGCTGCGGCGGCTGCGCGTGTATACCGAGCCGAACGAGTACGGCATCGAATTCGACCTGACGTTCGAGGGATCGACGCCGCCGTACGAGGAGCCGCACTTCTTCAAGCGCGCCGGCAACCGCGTGATGATGGACTACACGCGTTTCACGCAGACGGGCCGATGGTCGGGCAAGCTCAAGGTGCCGGGCGAGTCGTTCGACGTCGAGCCGGCGACGTGGTGGGGCGCGCGCGACCACTCGTGGGGCGTGCGGCCCGTCGGCGGCGGGGAGCCGCCGTCCGCGCCGCCTCCGGGCAATCCGCCGGGCGGCTTCTTCTGGCTATGGTCGCCGCTACAGTTCGAGAAGGCGGCGCTGATGTTCACGTGCACCGAGGACCCGGACGGCACGCGCTGGCACGCCTCGGCCGAACTGATTCATCCATACGGGGCCGAGCCGGCGTCCGAGTCGCTCGCCGTCGTCGGCCATGATCTGAAGATGCGGCCCGGCACGCGCGTGATGGACGGCGGCCGGTTGCTTCTCGCACGCCGCGACGGCACGCCGGTCACGGTGACGCTGACGCCGACGAAGACGATCTACATGGCCGGCGCGGGCTACGCCTACTTCGGCGGCTGGCGGCACGGGCAGTACCACAGCCCGCTCGTCGTCGAGGGCGAAACGTGGGATCTGGCCGACCAGTCGCTGCTGGCGCGCATCCAGGGTCAGACTGAGACGGTCTGCGAGGTGCGCGTCGATGGCATCGACGGTCTCGGCACTGGCTACGGGCCGTTCGAGTTCCTCGTGCTTGGCACGTACCTTCCGTACGGGTTCAAGTCGTTCGGCGACGTCGCGAAGTGACCGCCGCGGGGGACGTGCGCCCGGTGAACTGGTTCATGGCATGATGAAACCGAGGGGTGGTGCTGAGGAACCACCCCCCGGTTCATCACGGCGCCGAGTCTAGGGCCGCGTCGCGCCACGTGTCAACGAGAAATCGTGTACAAGATGTACCCGTTTTCCAATCATTGGTTCATTCGTGAACAGTGCCTTGTTGACGAGCGAGGAGCCGCGGCGCGATGAGGGCCGCTGTGCTCCGGCGCATCGCCGCCGCCGGGGAACTGCCGCTCGAGATCGCGGAGGTCGCCGAGCCCCGTCCCGGCGCGCGGCCAGGTGGCGATCCGCGTCGAGGCTTGCGGCGTTTGCCGCACCGACCTGCACATCGTCGACGGCGAAGTGGCCGCGCGGCTGCCCGTCGTCCCCGGCCACCAGGCGGCGGGGCGAGTCATCGAGCTGGGCGAGGGCGTCGAGACGCCGGCCGTCGGCCAACGCGTGGGTGTCGGCTGGCTGGCGAGTACATGCGGGTCCTGCGCGTACTGCCTCTCCGGCCGCGAGAACCTTTGCGCAACGGCGCGGTTCACCGGCCGTGACATCGACGGCGGCTTCGCCGAAACGATCGTCGCCGACGCGCGCTTCGTCTTGCCGCTGCCCGAGTCGATGTCCGCTGTTGAAGCGGCGCCGCTGCTGTGCGCAGGGATCATTGGCTACCGGTCACTGCGGCTGTCGGGGATACAGCCGGGCGGGCGGCTCGGCCTGTTCGGCTTCGGCGCTTCGGCGCACCTGGCGATCCAGGTCGCGCTGCCACTGGGGATGCGAGCGTCTATGCGTTCACGCGCGAGGCGCACCACCGGCAACTCGCCCTCGAACTGGGCGCGAGGTGGGCGGGGGAGGCGTCGGACGACCCGGGCGTGCCGCTCGATGCGGCGGTGCTGTTCGCACCGGCCGGCGAGCTCGTCCCGCGGGCCCTGCGCCGGCTCGACCGCGGCGGCATACTGGCCATCAACGCCATCCACATGAGCGACGTGCCGCCGCTCGCCTACGAGGACCTCTACTGGGAGCGGACGGTGCGGAGCGTTGCCAACTACACGCGCCAGGACGCCCGCGAGTTCCTCGAATTGGCGGCGGAGATCCCGGTGCACGCCGGCATCGAGCGCTTCTCGTTGGACCGCGTCAACGACGCACTCGCCCGCATCCGGCGCGGCGAGGTGCACGGCGCGGCCGTCGTCGAAGTGCTGTAGGGGCGCGCGCCGCAGTGACGCAGACGCTTGGACTTCGACCGGCCAGGTGACACTCTCTAGCCCGATTGAGATGGATCGCGAGCTGCATCGGAAGGGGAGTCAGACCAAGAGGGCCGCGGAGAAAAGGAAAAAACTCGCAGTTCGAAGTCGTCTATCGCTGACTCGCTATGCAATCGATGGCGCCGAGCCGCTTGGATGACCAAACGGAGGTGAAACCCGCGTCAGCTTCGGGTGTGGTTGCAGCGATGGGCCGGGTTTCGATCTGCGCAGTCGCCCCAACAACAAACGGCGCCGCGCGGATCGCGCGGCGCCGTGTCAATCATGAGGTGGTGCCGAGGGACAGAGTTGAACTGTCGACACCGCGATTTTCAGTCGCGTGCTCTACCACCTGAGCTACCTCGGCACGCCGCGGGATTGTATCGGCGCGGTGGCCGCGCGGGCAAGGCGCAGCCCTGTGCGAGGGAACGCCGGCGGCGCGCACAGCGGTCTCTTCCGTCAGTCTTGACCGCCGGTCGTCCTGATTGACGCGCGCCAACATAAGATGCATCGCAGTGGCGTATGCTTGTCGTCTCGGAGAGGTGTATCGTCATGCGCGGATTCGCTCTTGCCTCGATCGTCGTCGTGGTCAGCGTCCTCGGGTCTGCGTTGCGGCCGGCCCCCGGCTACGCGAATCCGACATCGATCTGGGTGCTCAACCTGAACATCGTCAACGCTTCGAGCGCGGCGGCGAGCTGCGCCGTGCCGCACAACTGCGATCTCACGTCGCAGGCGGACAGGTCGATGCTGTTCGCGAGCTTCGGGACGTTGCAGACGGCGAGCAAGGGGATGGTGCAGCAGGAGCCGGTTGGCTTCCTCGGAACGCCCGCGGTCGGATCTGTCTACGTCGTGGCACGGACAGATGGATCGATGACCAACGTCACGCTCAACGGTCGCGGCCTGCATTGCAGTCCGAGCGTGCGACAGCCTCGCGACGTCGACTCTCAACGCGACCGACCACATGATCGCGTACAAGATCATCGACACGGGCTCATACCACCCCGGTGACACGACCGTGGCGACGTTCCTCCAGGACGCGGTGTCACTCGACACGACCACTATCACGGTCATTGGGCCGCCGGCGAGTATCGCCCAGCTGTTTCCGGATGGGCCGGGCGGAGTGATCGACGTCTTCGCAGGCGGTGGATCTGGCGACGGCGGACCTGCCACGAGCGCCGCGGTCATCGCGCCGGCTGGTATCGCGGTGAGCGGCTCATCCGTCTACGTGGCGGACCAGGGCAACTGCCGCGTGCGGAAGATCACGTCCGGCACAATCACGTCGGTCGCCGGCCACGACCTCGGCGCGATACCGCCGTGCCCCGACGCCGGTGACGGCGGCCCGGCCACGGATGCCGTCGTCGAGCCGGTCGATGTCGCATTTCGATGGCTCCGGGAACATGTACATCGCGGAGCTCAACAACTGTTACGTGCGCAAGGTCGCCGCCTCCGGGATGATCACAAGGGTGGCTGGCAGCTGCGGCGGACAGGGCCTTGCCCTGGACCATTCGGGCAATCTCTTGATCGCAATGAGTTGCAGCGTCGTCCGTCTCAACGCGGGAGTGCTCACGACCGTCGTCGGTAACGGCAGTTGTACGGACAGCGGCGATGGCGGACCGGCCGTCAGCGCGGGCATCGAGCCGACGCGGCTGGCCGTCGACGGCACCGGCAACCTGTACATCTCCGAACTCACGAGTTGCCGCGTGCGCATGGTCACGTTGACCGCGCCGACGCCGATGATCAGCACGCTCGCTGGCACCGGCACCTGCGGAGCGAGTGTCGACCCAGGGCCGGCGCTTTCGGCGCAGTTCGACGGACCGGCGGGGATCGCGGTGAGCGGCAACACGTTGTACGTCGCCGACACGCGCAACTGCAAGATCCGCGCCATCGACCTGTCGGCTGTGCCGGCGACGATCTCGACGTTTGCGGGCACCGGTACGTGTGGTGTGACCACCGATCCCGGCCCGGCGACAGCGGCGGAACTGAACCTCTCTCCGGGTTTCGGGATGTTCATGCCGTTCGGGTCGTCGGCACCCTCGGGGATCGCCGTCGACGGGTCAGGGAGCGTCATCATTGCCGACTCGAAGAACTGTCTGATACGCAAAGTGCTGGCCGGCACTATCAGCACCATCGCGGGTAATGGATCGTGCTCGCATTACGAGGGCGGCGACGGCGGGCCGGGCCCATCGGGCGGCATTAGGGAACCGGAAGGCGTCGCGGTCGACTCGGGCGGCAGGGCCTATGTCGCCGATTCCGCCATCTGCACCATACGGCGCATCTACATGGGGACGATTACCACGGTGGCAGGCACGGGCACGTGCGGCTCGACGAGCGATCCTGGTGTAGCGACCGCGGCTCAGTTCCTGCATCCTGCGGGCGCCGCGGTCGACGATGCCGGCAACCTCTACATCGCGGACGCGGGTAACTGTCGTGTAAGGAAGGTCGATTTCGGCGCAAATCCGCCGGCCATCAGTACGATCGCAGGCACGGGGACGTGCGGCATGACGGCCGATCCCGGCCCCGCGACGAGTGCCGAACTGAACGACCCGCTCGGCGTTGCCGTGCACGGCTCCGATGTCTACGTGGCGGACTTCGCGAATTGCCTCGTCCGCAAGATCAGCAGTGGCGTGATCAGCACCGTCGCAGGCACGGGCACGTGCGCCCTCAACCTCACGAATGGACCTGCGACAGCGATACCGTTCCTCGGTCCGGTGGGCATATTCGTCGACCCGGCAGGCAACGTGTACGTCACTGACAGCACGGCGTGCATCGTCCGCGAGATCAGCGGCGGGACGTCGACTATCATCGCCGGTACCGGCTATGGCGCTCCCGGCTTCTGCAATTCATCGTCGTTGGGTGACGGAGGCGCGGCGACGGCTGCGTCGCTGTACATCCCGAGCGGTGTGGCCGTCGACGCCGCGGGCGACACCTACATCCTCGATTCAGGTCATTGCCAGGTGCGCAAGGTTTCGAACGGCGTCATCCACGTGGTCGCCGGTGCGTACGCCGGCCCATCGTCGAGTTACTGCGGCTACGCAGGAAACGGGGAGCCGGCGCTCAACTCGGCGCTCTTCGAGCCCTGGGGTATCACGATCGATGCGGTCGGCAACCTGTACGTGTCGGACTGGGGCGACGACCATGTCCGGATCGTCTATTCGCCGGACAGCGACGGCGATGGATGTCGCGACGTCAGCGAGGCCGGCCTCGGCCTGGACGTGCACAACACATGGGACTTCTACAGCGTGCCAGTCCCGGCGCTGTTCGCCGCACCATTCCCGGCAACGGAGTCGCACGATGGCATTGTTCGGGCGTCGGACGCCCAAGCCGTGTTCGGCTACTACAAGAAGGGCGCAAAGACCGGCAGCGTGGAGTACGAGCAGGATCTGAACAACAACGGCATCAAGGACGGCATTGAGTACGACCGTAGCTTCATTTCAGCAGCGCACACGGGCCCGCCCGACGGCATCATCAGCGCGATGGACGCGCAGCTCGCGTTTGCGCAGTTCAAGCTGCAATACCGCTGCTGAGGGCGGGCGGATGCCGCATGGAGTAGCGGCTCAGCCCGCGGCTGGCTGTACATAACGCGCCGTCGTCTTTATGGATCTCCTCCAATCACTTGACGGCGCGTCAAGTAGTCACTACTGTAGCGTCCATCCAATTTGAACTCGTCAAGAATCTTGGAGGGACTGCGGTATGGCAGGACGGGGCTACTGGGAGCGCATCGAACGCAAACGGATCTCGCGGCGGCGCGTACTGGCTGGCACCGGCGCCGGCGCTGCCGGGTTGCTGGTCGCGGCAGCGTGCGGCGGCGGTTCGGACGGCAAGAAGACTCCGTCGGCGAGCAGCACGTCGGGCGCCACGCCGGATGCGGGGACAGGGGGGCCGACGCGCCCCGCCGGCCAGCCGAAGATCGGCGGCCGGTTCCTCGGGGTCAATCAGGGCGCGTGGGGCACGATCGATCCGCTCGTGTCTGTCGGCAACGGGACGGGCATCATGCCGCGGTTCTACAACACGCTCGTCAGCCGTTCGAACGTCGACCCGACGTTCGTCTATTACGACTTGGCGCAATCGCTCGAACAGCCCGATGAGACGACATTCGTCTTCAAGATCCGGCCGGGCGTCAAGATCGCGCCGAACAGCCTCGGCATTCCCGAGCGCGATATGGATGCGCGAGACGCTGTGGCGTACTTCGACCGCATCCATGCTGATCCTTCGGCGATCCTGCGAAAATTCACGGAGCCGTGGCTCGACACGTACTCGGCCTCGGGCGACACATTCACGTTCAAGACGAAGGGCCCGTACGCGTACTCGCTCAGCGCGCTCGGCCGGGCGCTCGGGGGCTGCATCCCGCCACGCGAGACGTTCGAGCAGAAGCTCGACCTCAAGGCGCGCGCCGCCGGCGGCGGCCCGTTCATGATCAGGGAAGGCTCATTTCAGGAGTCGGGCAGTGTTTCGCTCGACCGCAATCCGAACTACTACCGCAAGGACGAGCCGTCCGGCATGCAGTTGCCGTTCTACGACGGCATCGACGTTTCGCTGGTTACCGACCGGCAAGCGCGGAAGACGGGCTTCCTCGGCAAACAGCTGTACAACTACATCGCGCAGGATGGCGTCGAGGCCAAGGACCTCGTCAGCAACAACAAGGACCTGTACGTCGTCCGTTCGCCCACGTTCACGTTCATCTCGTTCTCGATGAACCCCGAGAAGGCGCCGTGGAACGACGACCGCATCCGCCAGGCGGCGCAGCATGCGCTCGACCGCCAGCAGTTCGTCGACCTCATCGTCGGCGAGGGTGAAGGGCGGCCGGACGGTCTGGTGCACTGGCCGACAGGGCCGTACTCATTCAGCGACGCCGAGTTGGAAACGGACGCGCGCCAGAAGTACGACCCGAAGAAGTCGAAGGACCTGATCAAGGCCGCGACGGGCAACGACACCGTGAAGGTGAAGATCACCTACCCGATCAGCGACATTCAGTTCCACGACAAGCACCTGCCGATCTTCCTGAAGCAGATCCGGGACGCAGGCTTCGACGTCCAGGAAGACCCGAAGGATTTCACGGGCTGGCTGGGCGACTACACGGATGTAAAGTACGACGCGTCGCTGTCGCTGAACCAGATCTACGAGACGCCGGAGATCGTGCTCGACTGGCAGCACTCCAAGGGTCCTGCGGGTGACGATCACTTCATGCGGGGCGTCGGCCTTATCCACCCGGAGGTCGACGACGCGATCATCAACTCGAAGAGGGCGACAACGCTGGACGACCTGGTGAAACGAATCAAGGACGCGCAGGACGCGGTCTACAAGGTCGGCCCGTCGTTCCTGCCGATCATGTCGTGGTACACATACACGAACTACTGGAACTTCGTGAAGAACGTCCACGTGCTCGGCGACACGGCGACGTTCCTGAGCGACCAGTGGCTCGAGATGTAGCAGCATAGTCGAGGCGGCAGTTTCCTCGGGCCGCTGGGGTGGGCCATCGAGGAACAACTACCGCCTCGAGCATCGATACGCGCCCGCCGCTCGCTTGGATCGCGACAATGGCGAAGCGCAGCGACGCGAAAGAGACGCAGCGCGCCCGTCCATTCGGACGGGCGCGCGTGTGTCTCGCGCTAGCGCGCGGCTCAGGGAATCGAGACCAAGTTCATCGCCGTGTAGCTCTGGCCCGGCGTGTTGCGGCACGACCAGTTACCGCTGGTCTGTGCGTAGACGAGTTCGACGCACTTGCCGATCGCACGCTGGCCGTAGGCGTTCGGGTGCACCGACTCCTGGGCGTCGCCCTGGCAGCAGCCGGTGTTCACCCAGCGCACCCATTCCTTCGTGATCGGGTTCGGCCCGCTCGAACCGACGAGCGATGACGCACGGTTACAGATCTCGTGGCCGTTGAGCGCATCGCGCACATCGAGGAACTGCACGCCCTTCTCGGCCGCGACGGCGCGCATACCGTCGACGATGAACGGCGTGGCGGTGTTCTTCGCCCACGTGAAGTCCTCGTCGTAGAAGGGACAGCCGCCGAGGTTCCACTTGTCCATCCCGGAGTAGCGGACGTCGCCCGCGGCGGGGATCGGCGATGAGTAACCAGCGACGACGAACCGCCACTGCGACGGGCTGTATCCGGCGGCGGCCATCACCGCGCGCACCTCATCGATTGCCTTGCGAAGGCCGTTCTGGGCCGCGGGCATCGCCGACTGCATCGATGCCTGCTCGGCCTGGTTGCATGGACCGAGGCCGAGGATCCAGTCCGTCGCGCAGTTGATCACGTGGTCGGCGAAGCCGAGGTCATTCGCCGAGATCGTGAGCACGACGAGCTTCACGTTTTTCTGCTGGGCGACGGTGAGCAGTTGGTCCGCCTGCGGCGCCTCACCCTTGAAGCTCTGGCCGCCCTGCGACGCTCGCCAGATGTTGACGGTCTGCGCGCCGGAACACGCGAGGTTGATCCGCTCGTTGACGGCGATGCCGGCGCTCTTAATCGTCGCGACGTCGGAGCGATGGCATCCATTGCTGTACGACGACCCGTAGACGCGGGTGGCATCGTACGTGCAATAGCCATACCAGGTGCAGCGTGCGGCGCGATCGGTGCCGTCGCGTGTGAAGAACATGTTGAGACTGTTCCCCTGCCAGCGTCCCGCCTCGCCCGAGATGAAGCTATCGCCGAGGGATACGATCGCCGTCGTGGTGGAGCTGGGGCTCGCTTCGGACGAGCGCGCGTGCGGCATCGTCGCCGCAAGCACGACGGCGAGCAACGCGACGACGAGCGTCCTGCGTTCGAGCGCGAGCCGGATCAAGACGGTCCATGGCTTCGAGTTCATCGTCACCCCTTCCTTTCGTTGCGCCCTCTGACGTTGGCACGGAACGTAAGCCTGAACTCCCCAATTGTCAAGCGCGCTTGCCCGAAGAGATGGTGTTCGCGGGAAATGGAGATCGCGCGTCATACACCCGCGCGATGGCACTCGGTCGCGCGCTCGCGCCCGTGCTCGCGGACGTGACGTGCAGAGGCGCCGTTTCCGCGATCATGTGCGCCCTACCGCACGCACACCTTGAGCGCGCCCACACTCCGACGCCGCGGTGGACGAGCTGTTCGTCCGCAGCTGCCTCGGGCGGCTGAGGCAGCCAACAAGAACGCCCTTCCTGGGCTCGACTCAGCCTCGGAAGGGCGCTGACTTGTGGTGGAGACGGGGGAGAACCGCCTTCCCAAGTCCACCATGGATCTGAAGCACGTGCCGCGGTTTCCAGTCCGACCGGCGAGATGCATCGTCGTCTGGACGGCGCCGCATTGAACGCTGGCCTCTCGAGCGGCACGCGCCGCGCACCGGGGCGCTGTGCATCGTCGCGACTGGTGGACGGAGGCGGGGGTGCGCGCTGCACCGATACGGCATTGCTCCGTGTCGCCTGACGGCTACGACGGCTCATGGACGCGCGAAGCGTGATTGATGCTACGCGCGATGGTGGACACTCCGCGGTGCGCCGGAGAGAATGGCTCCGCCGTGGCACGCTGGTACGCAGAGCTTCGGGCAGTACGAGAGAGCCGCGGGATGAGTCGTGGAGGCGCAAGATAATGGTCGTGCGATCTGTAGATGGGTTCCGCGCATTGACGGTCGATGTTGACGATGCTCTCTGCGTCGTAACGCTCAACGAACCCGAGAACCGCAACACGATAACGCGTGAAATGCACGATGAGCTAACCAGGGTATGGCCTGTTGTGGCGGAGCTCGAAGGGATCCGCTGCGTGATCCTGACGGGCGCCGGACGGGCATTCACTGTGGGTGGGGACATCAAGGCCATGGCGGAAGGGGAGTTCGTCGAGCCGCCCGGGCACGCCATGTTCGCGGCCGACAGGAACCTCATCTACCGGTTCCTGAACGTTCCTTGTCCGGTGGTCTGCGCGATCAACGGAGACTGCATTGGACTTGGGGCGTCCCTGGCGCTGATGTCGGACTTCTCCGTGATGGCCGATGACGCCCGGATCGGTGATCCCCACGTTCGCGTGGGACTCGTCGCAGGAGACGGTGGTATTCCAATCTGGCCGCTGCTCGTCGGCTTGAATAGGGCCAAGGAGGCGCTGCTGCTCGGGCGGCTCTACTCGGCTGGCGAAGCGAAGACGATGGGTCTCGTTGGAGGCGTTTGCCCACGAGACGACGTGCTGTCGGAGGCGAGGAAGCTGGTGCGCTCACGCTCCTGCGGCCGGAGCGCTAGGCGGCGTCCTTGGCAATGCGCTGGTCGCGACGAGCTTCCTCCACCGACGTCTCGGGAGACTTGGATTGACTCCCCCTCATCACAGCGGCCGGCGGTTTCCTCGTCGCTGTCCTGGTTTGACTTGATGTTCGATGTTCAGGTGCTGCCGTATCGGCGCTCCTCGCAACTGCCCGACAGCGTGCTCGATTCGATATCGGGACGGGGTGACGACCACTGCGTCCCCAATGAGACGACCGTCGCTCTCACGATGCTGGTGTTGCTCGCCCTGCTCGTCACGGAAGCCGTGCGTGGTACGAGGCCGGTGCAGGTGAACGCTTGCTCGCTCTCCGCCGCTGCGCGCGCGATCGGGCTGGCAATCGGCCGTATGGTCGGCGCCGCACAACGCTTCGGCGCAAGGACTGATTCCCGGGACGTCGCAGATCGGACTTGCACGCGCCATCTTCCGCGACCACGTGATTCGTCTCGGTTGCTGGACGGCGTGCTGGAACAGCCGGACTGGTCCGCGTATTTCTTGCTCCCTGCGGAAACTGCGAACCAGTCCGGGGGGAACTGGTGGAGACGGGGGAGAATTGAACTCCCCGTCCAGGTGACCGACGCCCTGAGTCTGCTACAGGCTTATCCCTACAGTTAGATCTCGCCCCGTCCGTCCGCTGAGGGCCCGTGCGGACGAGGCCAACCGATGGTCTCAGGCGCGCAGTATCGGTGTGGTGCGCGCAGCCCCCCGGACATATCGTCGCTCATTCCCGGGCCCGCCGGGGTTGTTCCCGGGATGAACGTCACTGCCTAGGCAGCGAGGGCGAGTTGTGATTCGCCGTTTATGGTTTGGCCACCTCGATTAGGGAGGTCGATGGCCGCCCTCCGCCTGCAACTCAGATCCGCAGATCCCTGTCGAGCCCTTTCGTCCCCGGATGCCGGGCAGCTCACGCGACCGGCTTCATCAACCAGTATAGCGAAACGGGGAGGCGAGGCGTAGACGAGCGATACGCCGGCATTGCGCGCTCTATCATCGTCCCGAGATTTCGGACGGGCCCAGTGAAGCAGCCAGCATCGGGTTCAACGTGTGTCCTCGCCGAGATCGCACCGTGGCTCGTGGCCCTCGTGGCGGTCGTCGTGAGTATGGCGCTCGACAACCCAGTGGTTGGAGGGCGTGATGGGCGTGGTCTGGATGGTCGCGATTCTGCCAGCCGGGGCCGGCTGGATGTTGGCTGGCTTCAGCGACACAGGACTGAGGTTACAGTTGACACGCCTTGCGACACTGGCGTTAGGTGGCGTTCTGACCTTCTTGTTCAGCAATGCCACTGCCGGTTGGGTGGTCGTGGTCTTCATCGTGGCGCTGGCACCCGCGGCAGTGCACGTGCTGGTCGTGCCCCCCATATCGGCGCTGGTCCTCCGGCGTGGCCTGAAGTCGACATAACGACGAGGCTAACGTCTCCGCCGCCTGGCGACCGGCAGGGGAGTGCGGCTATCGCACGCTGTGGCGCAGCGCGCGCTGGATATCTCGGTCGGCCTCCCGCTTGGCGATCGCCTCGCGCTTGTCGTAGTGTTTGCGGCCTCGGACGAGGCCCAGTTCGAGCTTGGCGCGGCCATCCTTGAGGTACAGCGATAGCGGCACGACGGTGAGGCCGCGCTCCGTCATCGCGCTGACCCATTCGCGGATCTGCGCCTTGTGCAACAGCAGCCGCCGTGGCCGTGTTGGTTCGTGGTTCTGGTAGCTCGCCGCGGCGTACGGGGCGATGTGCGCGCCGTACAACCAGATCTCGCCGTCGAGCGGGCGCGCGTGCGCCTCCTTGATGTTGGCGCCGCCCGCGCGCAGCGACTTGATCTCGGTGCCGGTCAGGCTGATGCCGGCCTCGACCCGCTCGAGGATCTCGTAGTCGTGGAAGGCCTTCCGGTTGGCGGCGAGTTGTTTGATCTCGGCCATGGCCGTTCGTCAGCCGCCGGTGCGGGTAGGCGTAGCGTCGGCACCGGTCGTCGTCGGCTCCGGGCTCGGCGTCAGCGCGGCGGGCGGTGTCGTGTCGGTACCACGCAGCACGTCGATCGCCTTGAAGAGCTGGACGTCACGGCGCGCGTCGACGTCATCGGCCGACATCTTGACCTGGATGTCGGGCCGGATGCCGACGCCGTCGATCTGCGTGCCGTTCGGTGTCAGCCACTTGGCGATGCTGACGTAGAGCTCGCCGCCGTCCTTCAGATTGTTCGAGATGTTGACCGTGCCCTTGCCGAACGACTTCTCACCCACGATCGTCGCACGGCCATTGTCGTGCAGAGCGGCGGACAGCACCTCGGAACCGCTGGCGCTGAACCGGTTGAGGATGATGACGACGGCGACCTGCGTCGCGACGCCGCCGTTGTGCGCCGTGAAGCGCGTCTCCTTGCCATCGCGCTCGTGCTCCGTGAGCAGCAGCGTGCCGCCGTTGACAAACTCGCTGGCCACGTCGACCGTCGCGTTGAGCAGGCCGCCGGGGTTGTTCCTGAGGTCGATGATCACGCCGCGCTTGCCGCCGCTGACGACGTCCTGCAGGGCCTGGTGCATCTCGTCGGCGGTCTGCTCCGTGAACTCGCGGATGTGGATGTAGCCGACGTCGGTGATTTCGGCGCCGGCGCCGTCCTTGAGCGTGCCGCCCGGCGGGAGCGTCGTCACGCTCTGGACCTTGATTTCATCGCGTTCGATTTCGAGGGTCTCCTCCTGTCCGTCGGTGTGGCGCACCTTCAGCGTGACCTTCGTGCCACGCTGGCCGCGAATCTTGAGCACGGCCTTCTCCTGCGTCCACCCGGAGGTCGACTCGCCATCGACTTCGAGGATCACGTCACCGGACTTGATGCCGGCTCGCTGTGCCGGCGTGTTCTCGATCGGCGCGACAATGACGATCTGGCCGTTTTGCTCGGCGACGGTGGCGCCGATGCCATCGAATTTCCCGGATGGGCCGACGCTGGTCTTGACGGTGTTCGGGTCGACATAAAACGTGCCGCTGTCGGGCAGCGTCTGCAGCATGCCGGTGATCGCGGATTGGTAGAGCGTCTGCTGGTCGATGAGATCTGGATCGACGTACTTCTGCTGCAGCAGCTTGACGATGTCGTTGAGCGTGTTGAAGTCGACGCCTTGCGCCGTCTTGCCGGCCGGCGTCTCGTCGCCCGATGCCGCCAGCGAATTGGTGCTGTTGTTGTGCCCGCGGTAGACGTAGCCGAAGGCGAACACGAGGGCGAGGATCGAGACAGCGAGCAGGCCCAGGACGGACCAGCGAGCGGCTTTCAGCATGCGTTGCAGACTCCTTCGCGAGCCACGCGAAGGCGGGGGCGCCGACGCTGGAGGATCACGTTCGGCAGTCTAACATTCGCTGATCGGCCCTACCAATTCTGGGGCGCGGCTATGCGACGTCGGCGCGGCCGCGGCCGATCTTGCGGGTCGCTTTGACGTCATACAACCGCTGGTCCGCGACGTGGAGCAGCTCGCCGGCCGAGCGCGAGTCGTCGGGGCAGACGGCGACACCGACTGAGATGCCGAGCTTCACGGCTTCCTCGCCGGGATGCAGTGCAGCGGCGTTCGCTACCGCATCAGACAGCTTCTCGGCCGTCGCCAGCGCTTCGTCGATGCCGGTGTTCGGCAAAATCACGACGAACTCATCGCCGCCGTAGCGCGCGCCGATGTCGCTGCCTCGGATCTGCCGCGCGATCACCTGGCCGACGAGGCTCAGGCATTTGTCGCCGACGATGTGGCCGAACGTGTCGTTAATCTCTTTGAAGTTGTTCATGTCCATCAACAGCACGGCTAGCGGCTGTCCGTAGCGGATCGAGCGCTCGACCTCGTGCGCGAGTTGCTCGTAGAAGTAGCGATGGTTGTACAGGGCGGTCAGCGAGTCGCGGTACGCCATCGTCCGCAGACGCTGGCTCAACTCCTCGAGATGCGCCGAGTACGCGCGCTCGAGGTTGACGTGCGTGCTGCGGGAGTGTGCGGCGACGAAGAGGCTGTAGGCGGCGAAGAGGAGGACGCCAAAGACCTGCAGCGCCTGGTATTCAGTTCTTGACATAAACTCTGGAGTGACGATGACGGACGCGCAGAGCGCGGCGACGAGGAGCACGCCCGCGGCCTTGATGGCGCGTTCGGCGAGACGGCGCTGCCGCCGCGGGTCGGGTCGCGATTCGATGTCTTCGATGACGCGCCGATGTCCTGCTATGGCCATGCTGTACCGGGACTCGTCGTCGACGGCGACCACGCTGCAACTAGCCATGCGGCAGCTGCAGGACACCGCGGCGAACCACGGCAGCGACGGCCCACAGGGGCGATCGTCGTCGTGAACGCGAACCCGGCGCTCCTCCGTCGGGATTATCGGTGTCCCCCTAAGTGGACTTGAGGATTCGCGGCCTTGGCGCAGCCTTCGATCGTACATAACATCTATAGTGCGAAGTACGGATCCGCAAGGTCACCCCTCCGTACCTCGAAGCGTTATGTGCGGTCGCCCGTCCGAACCGAGTTGGCACCGGAGCCGCGGAGGATGTCCATCACGGCCGCCAGCGGCTCGTCAGACTGGTCCAGCTTGCGCTCCGTTTCGACAATCTCGACCAGTCGCGTGCTCGGCTTGCGGTCGCCCGCCTCGGCGGGCGGCTCCGGCACGAGGCCGACGCTGTTGCGCCAACGCGAGATCATCGCCGCCGTCGACTGACGCAGCTCCTCCGGGCCGACGGGCTCGTCCCTCGGCACGACGACGACGTCGCGGAGCCGCTGGGCGCCGATCTCGGGCAGTCTAGGCATCTCGAGGTGCGGCATGTTGACCGCCGGCAGCGCCAGGCTGATGTCCGTCAGTTGGCGCTTCAGCACCGGCGTCAGCGCCATCGCCAGGCCGAAGGCCAGTGTCCCGAGCACGAATACCGCGTTGACACCCTGCCACGCGCCCGCGAGCGCTAGCGCCAGGATGACGCCGCCGACGCCCAGCGAGCGCCAGTCGTCCCGCGAGAGGTTCGGCAGCTTGATGGCGACGGACGGCCGCGGGAGGCGGCGGGCCGCCGGCTTGTCCGGCTGCTCCGGCACCGCGCGCTTCACCGGCTGCGGCTGCGGCGTCTTCGGCCGCGACACCACCGGCCGGATCATACCCTTGCGGATGAGGACGTCATCGCGGAAGGCGTCGTACTGCTCGCGCAGACGTGGGTTACCGAGCACGCCGTACGCTTCGTTTAGCTCGTCGAGCATCGCGCGGGCGCGCGGGTTCGTGACCGCGAGCATCTGGTACTTGCGCGCCAGGTGCCAGTACGCCTGGTCCACCATGGCGCCGTCCGCCCTGGGCGTCAGGCCCAGCAGTTCGTAGTAATCCCGGTCAGACATGGGTCGTCCCTTTTCTGGAGACCGTGCTTCCAGATCAACGCGGGCGCGGTTCGGGACGTTTCTCGTGCTTGTTGACGCGCGGCGGACAGCCGCTAACCGACCATCGCGCGATCCAGAAACCCCAACTCGTCAGCAGCTCCGCCGCTGGACGACCCCGTGCCCGCGCGCAGGCGCGGACTCCAATTTTCCCCCGTGCATTCCCTACTACGATCATCGACGCCCCGCTCGATTTCTGGTGGATCATCGATGTGCGTTATGTCGAGTATTGCTCCCAATGTCGCATTCGCCGGCAATGGGCGTTCCTGGTGTTGGAGGTGCTCCGATGTCACTGCCTGGCACGCCTATCGTCGACGAATGGGGACGGGTGATGTTCCACTGCGGCACGTGCGGAGGCGCGATCTGCGTCGACGACTTCTTCCACCTTGGCCTGCGCCTGCCGGAACGCGGCGAGTCGGCCGACGAGTACTTCGACGCGGAGCTGCTCGACCGCATCGACCACGTGGCGTGCACGTCCGCGGTCCGCGCCGGCTGACGTCCGCCGATTGACGCCACGGCGGGTTCGCGTTAGCGTGAGGGCGATCTCCAAAGGGGAGTAACTGGCCCGCGCATCCCGCGGGCAGTCCGGATCGCCAAACCCGGCGGAAACGCCCGGTCCGGACAACCCGAACGTTCGGGGCGGTGAGACCTTTGATGACACGGGCGTCATCAAAGGTCTTTTTCGTGAGCGGGAGGCTCGCCCGCATGACCCTCCGCGAATGGCGATGGCCGATCCTCGTTGCAGCGCTGGCCTGGCCCGGGGCGACGCTACGCCTCGGACTGTGGAGCGCGTCGCAGCCGCTCGAGACGCTGTGCTTCGGCCTCGCCATCGTCTCGGCGGCCTTCCTGATGACGTGGACGGCCGAGGCATCAGAGCGAGACATTCCGCGGACTCTGGCGCTCGCCGCAGTGGCGCTGATCGCCGTGCTGCCCGAGTACGCGGTCGACATGCTCTTCGCGTGGAAGGCCGGCAAGGATCCGTCGTACGCGGCCTACGCCACGGCCAACATGACCGGAGGCAACCGATTGCTCGTCGGTCTGGGCTGGACGATGGTCGTCGGCATCCTCTGGTTCCGGACGCGCCGGACATCGCTCGCGCTCGCCCCTGTCCATCGCCTCGAGGTGGGGCTCCTCGGCGTCGCGACGGTGTACTCGTTCGTCATCCCGATCCGCGGCGGGATCACGCTGCTCGACGCGGCGGTGCTCGTCGGATTGTTCTGCCTCTACATCGTCCTCGCTTCGCGCGGCGGCGTCGACGAGGAGTCGTCGCTCGTCGGCCCGGCCGAGACGATCGCAAATCTTCCGAAAGTGCGGCGGCGCATCGTCGTGACGGCAATGTTCCTGTACGCCGGCGGCGCAATCCTGCTCGCGGCGGAGCCATTCGCAGACGGACTGATCCGCACCGGCGTCGAGTTCGGTATCGACGAGTTCCAGCTCGTCCAGTGGGTGGCGCCGCTCGCCTCGGAGTTCCCCGAGTTCCTCGTAGCCGGACTGCTCGCTTGGCGGATGCGTCCGGACGCCGGCCTGGGTGCGCTCGTGTCGTCGAAAGTGAACCAGTGGACGTTGCTCATCGGCTGCCTGCCAATCGCGTACGCCATCTCAAGCGGGACGCTCGACCCTCTGCCGACCGACACTCGCCAGACCGAGGAGGTGCTGCTGACGGCCGCGCAGAGCCTGCTCGCCGTCGTGCTGCTCATCAATCTGCGCATGTCGCTGGCCGAGGCGGGCGTGCTGGCCGTGTTGTTCGCTGCGCAGTTCGCCACGCCGCACTCCGTCGTGCCGCGGAACGTGTTTACGGCGGCGTACTTCGTTGCGGCGGGCGTGTTCGCGGTGCGGCAGTTCTCGAGATGCGGCCGTACCTGCCCGGAACTGCGGCGCCGGCCGAAGCGGCGATCGTTGCCACCCTATCTTGACAGGAACCGGCTGCCGACGGATCGTGATTGGTGAGACGGTGACCCGGGCGCTGAAGCTGAAGGAGGACTGCCGTGCCAACGTATATCGTGCTCGCGAATCTCACCGACCAGGGGGCACGAACCATGGAGGACCTTCGGCGGCGCCTCGAGAACGCGCGGCGACGTTCGGCGCCCACGGCGCTGAGCTGAAGGATATCTACTTCGCCATGGGCCAGTACGACTACGTCATCATCGCCAACGCGCCGGACGATGAGACGATGACGCGCGTCGCGCTGGCGGTGAGCGGCCAGGGAAACGTCCGCACGAACTCGTTCCGCGTCTTCACGGAGAAAGAGGCACTCGGGCTGATCGGGGCAATCGCTGACGGATCGACCGACGAAGCGCGCGAGCTCTTTCGCGAGAGCGCAGGCACGTCACGCGGCGCACGATCTCGCGGACAGCGTGGCACTGACGCGGCGTGCGCTGGCTCTCGAACCGGACTACGTCGACGCACTCGAACATCTCGCCATGATCTACGTCGCGCGCCGGCGACGCTTCAAGGAAGGGCTCGAGCTTATTGAGCGCGCTGTCGATCTGCGATCCGATGACGCGGGCCTCTGGTACAGCTCGGATGGTGCTGCGAGTTCGTCGCCCAGAGCGGCACGACGACGCCCCTACCGAGGCCGGGAACAAGCGGCTCGCGTGCTCTACGACCGTGCGGTCGATGCGTTCCGCCGCGTGCCTCGCCCTGCACCCCGCGGACAAACTCGCCGATGACGCCGCCGACCTGCTCGACTCGTCGAGAACGAACTCGATCACGCTGGCGGGTTCGCGGTACGACACCCGCACCGTAGAATGGCGCACACATTCGCGGACGGAGGAGCCGGCATAGATGAGCATCTGTCAGCGTTATGTAGAGTTGCATCCTGCGTCGAGCCGGCTTCACGAGCGTGCGCTGCGCCTCTTCCCCGACGGCGTGACGCACGACCTGCGCCGCAATCGCGCCGTTCCCGTTGTACGTCGAGCGCGCGGCCGGGAGCCGCAAATGGGATGTCGACGGCAATGAACTCGTGGACTACGTCATGGGGCACGGTGCGCTGCTGCTCGGCCATCAGCACCCGGCGTCGTCGCGGCGGTCGCCGACGCAGGCGCAACTCGGCACGCATTACGGCGCGTCGCACGAGGCCGAGGTGCGCTGGGGCGAGTTGGTGCAGCAAGCTCGTGCCATCGGCGGAGCGGCTGCGCTTCACGTCCTCGGGCACCGAGGCGACGATGATGGCGTTGCGCCTCGCGCGCGCGTTCACCGGCCGCGAGAAGATCGTGCGGCTGCGCGAGCACTTCCACGGATGGAACGACAGCGTCTACGGCCAACCGCGCGCCGAGGAGACCGCGCCCACGGCTCCCGGCCTGCCGGCCGGCATGCTGGCCGCGTCGATCGTGCTGCCGCAGAACGACGTCGACGCGCTCGATCGCACATTGCGCGAGGACGGCGACCTGATCGCGGCGATGATCTTCGAAACGACGGGCGCGCACTGGGGCACCGACCCGATCGACCTCGATTACGTGCGCGCGGCGCGCGAACTAACGGCGCGGCACGGCGTCGTGCTGATCTTCGATGAGGTGATCACTGGCTTCCGCGTGTCGCCGGGCGGCGCGCAGGCAGGCCTACGGACATCACGCCCGACATGACGACGCTCGCGAAGATCCTCGCCGGGGGACTGCCGGGCGGCTGCGTTGCCGGTCGCGCCGAAATCATCGACCAGATCGCGCTCGCGATGACGGCGGCGAGCGCATCGCGCACCCGGGGACGTTCAACGCGAACCCGATGTCGGCGACGGCGGGTGCGACCTGCCTCTCGCTCATCGCCGATGGCGAGCACCAGGCGCGCGCGTCGGCGACGGCGGCGGAACTGGCCCGCGGCATGAATCGCGCGTTCGTCGAAGAGTCGGTGGCGGGCTGCGTGTACGGCCAGGCGTCGATGCTCCACATCGCGCCGGGCCTCGACGTACAGCCGCCCGATGGATACAGCTGGGGCTGGTCCGCCCTGCCGAAACGGCCACCGCCGCTCGCCCGCGAGACGGCGGCGGCACTGCGCCTCGGCATGTTGAACGAGGGCGTCGACATCATGGGCTCGGGCATGATGGTCTCGTCGGCGCACAGCAGCGAGGACGTCGCGATGACGATCGAGGCCTTCCGCCGGACGCTGCGCGCCATGAAGGCCGAGGGCGCGCTGCGCTGATCAGCTCTGCGGGAACGTGACGAGCGATGTCGTGCTTTCGACGCCCGGGATCGAGCGGATCTTGTCGCTCAGGATCGGCGGCACGTCGCTGAGCGACTGCACCTTGAGTTCGACGACGATGTCGTACGGCCCCATGACCTCGTGGCACTCGGTGACGCCCTGGACGGCCTCGATTGCTGAAAGACATGCTTGGTTTCGCCCGGATTCGTGACCACGAGTACGTATGCCTTGATCATGCGAGGGCCTCCTGCGTCCTGATTGCTCACCGGTCTGAACAGTTGCTCCCCGACCGGCGGCGACCGATACTGCGGAGCGGCGGCTGCGCTTGGCAACCGAGCGTATAGTAGCAAGAGCACGGATTTGCGGGGGCGTCAACGGCCGGACGGCCTGCCAAAATCGGGATGAACCCGGTTAGCCGCTTCAAATCTCGTTCGCTACAATGAGGGTGCCGCAGTTCGTCGGACGCGCCAAAGGCGCGACGGCGCCGGCCAGGACCGGCGCGGCAGAGGCACACGTGGTCGACGATATCTTCCAGACCGACCCCATCAGCGCCCTGGGCCTCCCACCACCCGTATCCATCGGCCGAGATGCTACAGTAGGCGCCGCCATCAAGGCCGTGCAGCGGCACGGCATGGGTTACGTGCTGATCGTGGATGAGCAGCGCCGCCCGGTCGGCATGATGAGCGAGCGCGAGGTGCTGTTGCGGGTCGTCGCGCGCGACGTCAAGTACGACGCGGGAGTCGACAAGTTCATGTCGGACTGCTCGGAGACGCTCGACGGCCAGGGACCAGATCGCTCGCGCAATCGAGTTCATGAACGTCGGCGGCGAGCGCAATATCCCGATCGTCGATGACGCGGGGCGTGCCGTCGCCGTGCTGCGGACGCTCGACATCATCCATTTCCTGGGGGAGGCCTTCCCGGCCCAGGTCCTAAACCTGCCGCCCCGGCCTCACCAGTTGATCCCGGAGGGGGAGGGGGCCTAGTGACCACGCTAACCAGAGAATCGGAGCAGCCCGAACATTCAGAGGTACTGGAACTGGATCGGGTGACCATCCGGTTCGCGGGGGATTCCGGCGACGGCATGCAGCTCGCCGGAACGCAGTTCACCAAGACATCCGCAGTCCTCGGTAACGACATCAGCACGTTCCCGGACATCCCCTCCGAAATCCGGGCACCCCAGGGTTCACTCCCCGGCGTCAGCGGTTTCCAGGTCAGCTTCTCGAGCGAGGACATCTTCACGCCGGGCGACGCGCCCGACGTGCTGGTGGCGATGAACCCCGCCGCGCTGAAGACGAACCTCGGCGACCTGCCGAAGGGCGGCATCCTCATCGTCAACGAGGACGAGTTCAACGATGCCAACCTCAAGAAGGCAGCGTACGCGAGCAACCCGCTGGAGGATGACAGCCTGCGCGGCTATCGCCTGTTCAGCGTGCCGATCACGAAGCTCAACGCGCTCGCTCTTGCCGAAAGCGGACTCACGGCGACCCAGATCGACCGCTGCAAGAACATGTTCTCGCTCGGACTCACGTTCTGGATGTACAGCCGTCCGATGGATACGACGATCCACTGGGTCGAGGAGAAGTTCGGCAAGAATCCGGCGGTCGCAAACGGCAATATCTCAGCGCTGAAGGCGGGCTACCACTACGGCGAGACGACCGAGATCTTCGCCACGCACTACCACGTGCCGAAGGCGAAGCTGAAGCCCGGCCTGTACCGCAACATCACCGGCAACGAGGCGACGGCGCTCGGCTTCCTGACTGCGTCCAAGCTCGCGGGCCGCACGCTGTTCTACGGCAGCTACCCGATCACGCCGGCCAGCGACGTGCTGCACGAGCTGGCGCGTTTCAAGCGGTTCGGCGTGAAGACGTTCCAGGCCGAGGACGAGATCGCCGCCATCAGCTCGGCGATCGGCGCCTCGTTCGGCGGCGCGCTGGGCCTCACCGGCACGAGCGGGCCGGGGCTCGCGCTCAAGAGCGAGGCGATCGGCCTCGCCGTCATGATCGAACTGCCGCTCGTTATCATCGACGTGCAGCGCGGCGGACCGAGCACCGGCATGCCGACGAAGAGTCGAGCAGGGCGACCTCCTGCAGTGCGATGTTCGGGCGCAACGGCGAATCCCCGGTGGCCATCGTCGCGCCGGCGACCGCGTCCGACTGCTTCGCGATGGCGATCGAGGCGGCGCGCATCGCGATCAAGTACCGGACGCCGGTCATGTTCCTCTCGGACGCCTACCTCGGCATGGGATCCGAGCCGTGGCTCGTGCCGGACATGGCGTCGCTCCCGACGATCGAGCCGAACTTCGCGACGGACCCGGCGACGTTCCAGCCCTACCAGCGTGACCCAAAGACGCTGGCTCGCCCGTGGGCTATTCCCGGCACGCCGGGCCTCGAGCACCGCGTCGGCGGACTCGAGAAGAGCGATATCACGGGAAACGTCAGCTCCGACCCTGCGAACCACGACAAGATGGTGCGCCTGCGCGCCGACAAGATCGCCGGCATCGTTCAGGACGTGCCGGACCTCGAGGTCGAGGGCGACGAGTCGGGCGACGTGCTCGTGCTCGGCTGGGGCAGCACGTACGGCGTGATCACAACGGCCGTGCGGCGAGCGCGGGCGCAGGGCAAGAAGGTGTCGGCCGCGCACCTGCGCTACCTGAACCCGGTGCCGGCGAACCTCGGCGATGTGATGAAGCGGTTCGATAAGGTGCTCATGCCGGAGATGAACCTCGGCCAGATGCGCATGCTGATCCGTGCGCGGTATCTGGTTGACGTGATCGGGCTCAACAAGGTGTCCGGCCGCCCGTTCACCATCGCCGAGATCGAGAAGAAGATCGCCGAGCATACTCGGCTAGGTTTGAGGCATCCATGGCAATCGCGAATCCCACCAATACACCGGAGCTGACCCGGAAAGACTTCGTGACCGACCAGGAGGTCCGATGGTGCCCGGGCTGCGGTGACTACTCGATCCTCGCGCAGACGCAGAAGGTGATGCCGGAACTCGGCATCCCAAGGGAGAACATCGTCTTCATATCGGGCATCGGCTGCTCGAGCCGGCTGCCGTATTACATGAACACCTACGGCATGCACAGCATTCACGGTCGCGCGCCGGCGATCGCGAGCGGACTGAAGGCATCGCGGCCGGAGTTGAGTGTGTGGGTCGTGACGGGCGATGGCGACGCACTGAGCATCGGTGGCAACCACATCCTGCACGTGCTGCGGCGCAACGTCGACCTGCAGATCATCCTGCACAACAACGAGATCTACGGCCTGACGAAGGGCCAGTACTCCCCGACGTCGGAACTGGGCAAGCGGACGAAGTCATCGCCGTACGGCACGATCGACCAGCCGCTGAAGCCGCTGAGCGTGGCTATCGGCGCGGAAGCAACGTTCGTCGCGCGCGTGCTCGATAGCGATGCGCAGCAGATGCAGCACGTGCTGAAGCGCGCCTACGAGCACCGCGGCGCGGCGTTCGTCGAGGTCTACCAGAACTGCGTCATCTTCAACGACGGCGCCTTCGCCGAATTCGCGGCGAAGGAAGTGCGCCCTGACCGGACGATTACGTTGGAGCACGGCAAGCCGATGATCTTCGGCAAGGCGCGCGACAAGGGGCTGCGGCTCGACGGCATGGGAGGAATCGAGGTCGTTCAGTTGGGCAACGGCGTTACCGAGGCCGACCTGCTGGTCCACGACGAGACGCGACCCAACCCGAGCGTCGCCTTCCTCCTCAGCCGCATGGAGTGGCCGGAGTACCCGGTGCCGGTCGGCATCTTGCGCGCGGTCGAGCGCCCGACGTACGACGACCTGATGACGCGGCAGATCGTGAAGGCCGTGGAGACGGAGGGCGAGGGCGACCTGCGGGAGATCTTCGTCGAGGGCGACACATGGACCGTGGAGTAACGACCGCATGATCTGCCCAGAATGCAAGACCGACAACATCCCCGGCGTCGATCAGTGCCAAAACTGCGGCCACGATCTGATGCGGAATCCGTTGCCGCACGCGCCGGAATTCATCGCCCATCGGCTGGCCGAGATACCCGCGCACGCGCCGGTGCGAGTCGAGACGACGGATCCCGTCGGTCTGGCGGTGCGGTTCATGCAGAAGGGTGACGCCGACTGCGTGCTCGTGATGAGCGGCACCCAACTCGCCGGCATCATCACGCCGTGGGACATCCTGCACAAGGTTGCCGGCCCGAACGAGGATCTGAACGCCGTCACGTGCGGGCAGATCATGACGGCCGATCCGGTATTCCTGCGCGATGACGACGACATCGCCGTCGCGATCAACAAAATGTCGATCGGCGGCTTCCGTCACATCCCGCTACTGCAGGGCGGCACGCCTGCGGCTGTCGTAACGATCCGCGATCTCTTCCGTTACATCGCGCCCCACCTCACCTGAATGTCGGCCCGTCGCGCGGGCTCTTCAGTCGGCCCCTGCCTCGACTCGCTAGAGCACGAGGCGTGCCATCGTCTCGAGTTGGCGCGGTGAGCCGCCGACGAGCAATGTCGTGATTGCCGTTTCTTTCCAGCGTGCCAGGTCGTCGCGGATCTTGTCCAATGGGCCAATGAGCGCCGTGTCCTCGACCATTGCCAGCGGGATTGCCGCCATGGCCTCACGCTTCTTGCCGGCAAGGTACAGGTCCTGGATGCGCAGGCACGTCTCCTCGTACCCCATGCGCGCAATGACCTCGAAGTGGAAGTTCGCGCCGCGCGCGCCCATGCCGCCGACGTACAACGCCAACGTGGGCCGTATCGCATCGGCAGCTGCTTCGATATCGTCGTTGATGACGATCGGCACGCCGGCCACGACCTCGAAGTCAGATGCGGTGCGGCGCGCCCCCGGCCGCGCGAAGCCCTCAGCCATCGCCTTGCGGTAGTAGCGGTCGTTCTTCGGCGAGAAGAACGCCGGTATCCAGCCGTCCGCGATCTCTGCGGCCATCGCGACGTTCTTCGGTCCTTCGGCCCCGAGAACAATCGGGAGGTCGGATCGCAGCGGGTGGACCGTCGATTTCAGCGGCTTGCCGAGGTTCATGCCGCCGGGATACGGGAGCTGGTAGTGGTGGCCGGAGTATTCGACTGGCTTGTCGCGCGCGAGCACACGCCGGACGATGTCGACGTATTCGCGCGTGCGCTCGAGCGGCCGCGGGTACGGCTGCCCGTACCATCCTTCGACCACCTGCGGACCGGAGGCGCCGAGCCCGAGAATGAAGCGGCCGCCCGAGAGGTGGTCGAGCGTCATCGCGGCCATCGCCATCGCCGTCGGCGTGCGTGCCGAGATCTGGGCGATGGCGGTGCCGAACTTGATGCGCGATGTCTTCGCGCCCCACCACGCGAGCGGCGTCAGGCAGTCGGAGCCATACGCTTCGGCCGTCCAGATCGAATCGAAGCCGAGCCGCTCCGCCTCGGCGATCGTCTCCTCGATGCCGGGCGGCGGTCCGCTGCTCCAGTAGCCGACCGTCAGTCCCAACTTCACCGCTGTACCTCCTCGCAGGTCATCGACGCCGATGCGATGATACCGCGGCGGCGAGCGCCGGGCTCCGAATCGCGCGCGAGCAGATGCTGCGATATGATCGCGGCTGCGACGGGAGGTGAACGTGAAGGCTGCCGCGCTGACCGGTTCCCGGGCCATATCGATTATCGAATTGCCGGATGACCCGCCGCCCGCAGGCCACGTAAAGCTGCGCGTGGCCTACTGCGGCATCTGCGGGTCCGACCTCCACGAGTATGAATCGGCGAACCCCCTGCGCGCGCTCGGCTTCATGCAGCCGGTGATGGGGCACGAGTTCAGCGGCCGCGTCGTCGCCGTGGGCGAGGGCGTGGGCGGCGTGCAAGCGGGCCAACTCGCGACCGGCAACCCGGGTGCGGGCTGCGGCAACTGCCGGTATTGCGCGGCCGGCCGGGAGAACCTCTGCCGGAACACGGGCGGCGGCACCGGTTACACACTGCCCGGTGCGTACGCCGAGTTCGTGACCTTGCCGGAGCGCAGCGTCGTACCGCTGCCGGACGGCGCGGACCTCCGCCTTGCCGCTCTGACCGAGCCGTTCGCCGTCGCACGCCACGCGCTCGCCGAGGCGAACTACCGGCCCGATGAGTTGCTCGTGATTGCCGGCGCCGGACCGATCGGTCTGCTGACGGAGATCGCGGCGCGGCAGCTCGGCGGAACGCGCGTCATCGTCTCGGAGCCGCTCGCCGGCCGGCGCGATGCGGCACAGCGAACCGGCGCGCCGCATATCGTCGAGCCGGGCGAGCTCGCCCGAACAGCGCGGGCGATGTCGGACGGCGAAGGCGCCGACGTGTGCGTCGATGCGAGCGGACTGCCGGCCGGCATCGCGAGCTGCGTGGATGCGGCCGCGCGCGGTGGGCGCATCGTGCTCGCCGGCGTCGGCGAGACGCCTTACCAGCTCGAGATCCTCCGTTCGATCATCAATGAGTTGCGGTACATCGCGGTCCTCGGCTATTCGCGGCGCGAGTTCGCGGAGTCAGCTGCGATGATCTCGTCGGGCCAAGTCGACGTCTCGTCGGTGATTTCGGAGGTCTTGCCGGTGACGGCGACGCCGGAAGCGTTCGCGAGGTTATCTGAGGGACGCGACAGCCTCAGCAAGATCCTGGTGTCGCCCGATGCCTGAGGGGATTCGCCTGACGTTCCGGCCGATGGTTGGGTCCGACCTCGGCGCGACGCGCTACGTCACGCACGAGGCGATGGACGCGCTAGATCGCAGCCAGGGCGTGGCGCCCCAACCGTGGATACCGGCCGACCCGTGGACGCAGCGCCACCTGCTGCAGACCGATCCGGACGGCGCCTGGGTGGCGGAGCTGAACGGCGTCGTCGTCGGCTACTCGATGGCGTTGTTGCGCGGCGACATCTGGTACCTGTCGCAGCTGTTCGTCCAGCCCGACCAGCACGGCCACGGCATCGGCCGCGAGTTGCTTCGACGCGCCCAGGCGTACGGCCGCGAGCGAGGCGCGCGCGTCTTCGCCGTGGTGGCGACGACGTCGCCGGTCGCGCACGGGCTGTACATGCGCGCGGGGATGTTCGCGATCGGCGTCGGTTACCGGATGATCGGACAGCTGGCGCCGCTCGAGGGGTTGCCGCCCTCATCGGACGAGATCACGACGGCCGATGCGCACATAGGCGCCATCGCCGCGCTCGACCGCGAGGTGTTCGGGGCGGAGCGGCGGAAGGACCACGCAATCTACCTCGATTCGACGAAGGGTGCCGCGCAGACATCGTTCGCGCTCTTGCGCAACGGCGAGCTTCGCGGTTACTGCTATGCCTTCGCCGACGGCGGCTTCATCGCGCCGATGGCGACGTACGAGCCGGCGGAACAACTGCCCTTGCTGGGCGCGGCGGCGGCGTGGCTGTCGCAGCACGGCGTGTCGACGGGCAACATCTTCGTCCTGTCGCAGAACCACACTGTGATGAACGCGCTGCTCGACGCAGGCTGGCGCAGCCAGCGCTGGTCGTTTCTGTTGACGTCGGCGCCATTCGCGAAGTTCGACCGCTACCACCCGGCCGGCGCGTCGCTGCTCTGAAGCTGATCGGCGGGCCTATACTGGGGCGGACGATGCCAGAGCCCCGAACATCCGCCGCCCAGCCGGGACCGCAACGCGCCGTCGTCACGCGCGAGTGCATCCGTGCGCTCGAACGCGCCGTCGGGCGGTCGCGCGTGCTCTCCACGCCCGAGGAACTGATCGCCTACGAGTACGACGGCACGATCGAGCGCGGGAAGCCGCAGGCGGTCGTCTTCCCCGAATCGACCGACCACGTCGCGGCGGCTGTGCGGGTCGCACACCAGTTCGGTGTGCCGGTGATCCCGCGCGGTGCGGGCACGGGACTGAGCGGAGGTGCGATTGCGGCCGTGGGCGGCGTCATCGTCGCGCTGACGCGTATGAAGCGCATCCTCGAGGTCGACGTGGCGAACCGGCTGGCCGTCGTCGAGCCGGGCGTCGTGAACCTCGACCTGAGCCGCGCGGTCGCCGAGCACGGGCTGTTCTACGCGCCCGACCCATCGAGCCAGCGCGCCTGCACGATCGGCGGCAACGTCGCCGAGAACGCGGGCGGTCCGCACTGCCTGGCGTACGGCGCGACCACGAACCACGTCCTCGGCGCGGAGATCGTGCTCGCCGACGGCACGGTGACATGGGTCGGCGGTGGGCATCGCGATGTTGCGGGATACGACCTCGTCGGCGCGTTCGTCGGGTCCGAGGGCACGCTCGCCATCGCCACGAAGATCGTTGTGCGGCTGATGAAACTGCCGGAGTCGACGCGGACGTTGCTCGCGATCTTCAACGCCGTCGACGACGCGAGCAATGCCGTCTCGGCGATCATCGGCTCCGGCATCGTGCCGTCGGCGCTCGAGATGATGGACCGCAACATCATCTCGGCGGTCGAGCCGGTGATCCACGCCGGCTTTCCTACCGACGCGGATGCGGTGCTGCTGATCGAGGTCGACGGCCTGGAGGAGGCGACGGCGGAGCAGGCCGACGCGGTCCGGGCGGTGTGCGACGCCAACAACGCGCGCGAGGTGCGGCTGGCAGTCGCGGCGGCTGACCGCGAACTGCTGTGGGCCGGGCGCAAGTCGTCGATCAGCGCGATGGGGCGCCTGTACCCGGACTACTACGTGCTCGACGGCGTCGTGCCGCGCACGCGGCTGCCGGAGGTGCTGCGCCAGATCTACGCGATCGCCGAGCGGCATGGGCTCGACGTGGCGAACGTGTTCCACGCCGGCGATGGCAACCTCCACCCGAATCTGCTTTTCGACGAGCGCGTCGCCGGCTCGACGGACCGCGTGCTCGCCGCCGGCGCCGACATCATGCGCGCGTGCGTCGATGCCGGCGGCAGCATCACTGGCGAGCACGGCATCGGACTGGAGAAGCGCGACTTCGTGTCGTGGATCTTCGACGAGAGCGATCTTGCCGCGATGGCACGGCTGAAGGCGGCGTTCGGCGCGAGCGACCTGTACAACCCCTGCAAGGCGTTCCCGACGTCGCATGGCTGCGGCGAGGTGACGTCGTCGCAAGTGCGCAAGTTCGCGGCGACGATGGGGGACGACGTGTATGTCTAGCACGGCCGTCACCCCAGAGATCGCGGCATTTGTTGCTTCGGTCAGGGCAGAATCGCCGGCGATTCAGATTCAAGCCGATGAGTTGCAGGCATACACCATCGACAGCCTGGCGCCTCGGGCGCTGGTGAAGGCGGCATCGCCAGAGGATGTCCAGATGGTGCTGTCGCAGGCGCACATGGCGGGCGCGGCGGTCATCCCGTGGGGAGGCGGCCAGCACATCGCCGCGGCGAACGCGCCAGCGCGGTATGACGTGGCGCTATCGCTTGCGGCGATGGATCGCATCGTCGCGCACGAGCCGGCCGACATGACGGTGACCGTCGAGCCGGGCGTGCGGTTCGTCGACCTGCAGTCGCAGTTGGGGCAGCACGGCCAGTTCCTGCCGCTCGACCCCGCCGGTGGAGACGCAGCGACCGTCGGCGGCGTGCTCGCGGCCAACCCGAACGGTCCGCTTCGGCACGCCTTCGGCACGGCGCGCGACTGGCTCATCGGTCTGCGCGTCGTGCACGCCGATGGCAGTTCGAGCAAGTCAGGCGGCCGCGTCGTGAAAAACGTCGCGGGTTACGATATGCACAAATTGCACGTCGGCGCGCACGGGACGCTCGGCGTGATCGTCGAGGCCACATTCAAACTGGCACCGCTCCCCGCCGAACGGCGTACGATGGTGTGCTCGTTCGACTCCGCGCGAGCGGCGTGCGAGGTTGCGATGGCCGCCTGGGACGCTGGCCTCGCGCTGCAGCGGCTGGAGGTGCTGTCGCCGGGTGCCGCGTCGTCGATCGTCGGCGCGCCGGCATGGACGTTGCTGATCGAGGCGGCGGGCGGCGCGGCAGCGGTCGAACGCAGCGAGCGCGACTTGCGCGCGATCGCCATGCGGTGTGGTACGTCGCCGATCGCCGGGAGCGAGGACTCGGCGTGGGCGCGCTGGACAGAAACATTCCAGCCGCGCGAGACGTCCGTTCGTGCGACCGTCTTGCCCTCGCAGGTCACCGAAGCGATCGAGACGATTGTTGGCGCGAGCAATGCGCGACTGCAGCTCTCGGCCACGGTCGCGGCGGGCGTCGTTCGGGCGCAGTTCGACGGACTCGACGATGGCGCTGCGATCGCGCTCGTCGAGCGGCTGCGGCGCGCGCTGCCGCACGGATGCCGGCCTGGTCGTCGACTCCGCATCGGCGGGAGTCAAGCAATGGATCGACGTGTTTGGCCCCACACGCGGCGACTTCGAGATCATGCGGCGGTTGAAGGCGCAGTTCGACCCGGCCGGCATCCTCTCGCCAGGCCGGTTCGTGGGGCGGCTGTAGTGGACGCCTCGCCGCCGACCAACGCCCACACGCTGCGTGACGACCTGACGCGATGCGTGCACTGTGGCTTCTGCCTGCAGGCCTGCCCGACGTATCTCGAACTCGGCATGGAGACAGACTCGCCCCGCGGGCGCATCGCGCTCATCGAGGCCGTGACCTCCGGTCGCGCGGCGCCGACGTCGGCGCTGCTCGGTCATCTCGACCTCTGCCTCCAGTGCCGCGCGTGCGAGACGGCCTGCCCGTCGGGCGTCGCCTACGGCCGCATCATGGAGACGGCGCGCGCGGAAATCGTCGAGCGCGGAGCGCCGCGATCGTGGCGGCTGCGGGCGATGGTCCTGCGTGAGCTGCTGCCGCACCGGCGACGGCTGGGCGTGCTGATGGCGGCGCTGCGGCTTTACGAGCGCTCGCCGCTGCGCACGCTGCTGCGCGCGTCGCGGTTGCTGCAGCTGCTGCGATTCGACGAAGCCGAGCGCTCGCTACCGGAGATCGCGGCGCCGTTTGCGCCTCCGCGACAGCCGGACGGCCTGGCGCACAGCGTGGCGTTGCTTACCGGTTGCGTGATGCCGCACATGTACCCTCGCACGCACGAGGCCACCGTGCGCGTGCTTAACCGTCTCGGCTACCGTGTCGTCTTTCCGCGCGAGCAGACGTGCTGCGGCGCGCTGAGCGCGCACGCGGGCGATCGCCGTTTCGCGCGCCGACTCGCCCGGCG
The DNA here is from genome assembly GCA_963840385.1 of uncultured Chloroflexia bacterium. Classification (GTDB taxonomy): domain Bacteria; phylum Chloroflexota; class Dehalococcoidia; order DSTF01; family JACRBR01; genus CAYJMJ01. Next base: position 453,044 of record CAWIYS010000011.1, read on the forward strand.
CAATATCGACGCGTTCCTCTCGGCTGATGTTGAGGCGGTGATCGTGGACTCGGCCGGCTGTGGCGCGTCGATGAAGGAATACGGCGAGCTGCTCGCCGACGACCCGGCGTACGCCGAGCGCGCGCACCGGCTGTCGACGATGACGCGCGACGTGCTCGAATTCGTCGATGCGGGCGACATCGGGCGACTCGGTGAAGTCCGTGCGACGGTCACGTACCAGGACTCGTGTCACCTTGCGCACGCTCAGCGCGTCACCGCGGCGCCACGGCGCCTGCTTCGCGCGATCCCGGGGCTCGAATTCCGCGAGATGGCGGCGGCCGACCGATGCTGCGGCAGCGCCGGCATCTACAGCTTCGTCCAGCGCGACATGTCGTCGCGCGTGCTCGACGCGAAGATGGACGACGTGCGTCGCACCGGCGCCACCATCGTCGCGACGGCGAACCCCGGCTGCATGAGCCAGCTCGAGTCCGGCATGCGGCGCCACGGCGTCGATGGCCGCGTCGTCCACGTCATCGAGCTGGCTCGACGAGGCGATGCGCGCCGCCGAGGAAGGAGTTGCGAGCGATGACGCCGATCCACGTCCGCGCCCGGCCGGGCGACGTCGCGCCGGTGGTGCTGCTCGTCGGCGACCCCGGACGAGCGACGCGCACCGCCGAACTGATGCACGACGCTTCCTGCTACAACGAGTTCCGCGGCTTGCTCGGGTACACGGGCACGTTCGAGGACGTCCGCCTGTCCGTCCAGACGACGGGCATGGGCTGCCCGAGCGCAGCCATCGTCTGCGAGGAACTGGCGATGCTCGGCGCGCGCGTGCTCATCCGGCTCGGCACCTGCGGCGCCGTTCAACCGGACATGCGGGCGACCGACATCGTCATCGCGACGGCGGCCTGTCCCGCTCGACGGCACGACGTCGGACTACACCGACGGCGAGGCGTACGCGCCGGCGGCGACGTTCCGCGTCGTGCGAGCGCTCGTCGATGCCGCGAGTGATGCGGGCGTGCGATACCACACCGGCCTCATCGCCACCGAGGACGCGCTCTACCGGGTGCGAGAGGCGTGGACCGAACGCTGGCAGGCGCGCGGCGTCCTGGCGCAGGAGATGGAAGCGAGCGCCATTTTCACCGTGGCTGCGCTGCGCGGCATGGAAGCCGGGTGCATCCTCGTCGCGTCGAACCACGCCGGCCAGCACGAGCGGTTGCCGGATGAAGAGTTGCAGCCGGCCGTCGATGCGATGATCCGCATCGGCCTGCGCGCTGCGGTATCACTCAGCGACTGACGCCAACCTGGCCATCACCGCCTCAACGCTTGCACGCAGCGGCGCCCCGCCGTCGATACGCATGATCTCGTCCGGCGGCAACTCGTCCGGCGGTTCGACGCGGCGGCGCTGCTCTATGTAGACGTCCCACCGCGCGTCCGAGACCGTCACGGCGCCATCGCGGCGCGCCATGTGCTCGCGCACCAACTCGTCGCTGGCGGCGACCTCGACCGCCAGGAAGCTGACGTTTGCCGCCTCGGCGATGTGACGCGTGGCATCACGGTCGGCGCGCCGCATGTGCGTCGCGTCGAGCACGACGGGGCGGCCGAGCGCGAGGTGCGCCGCCGCTCGCCGGCGGAGTTCGTCATACACGCGTGCCCGCGCCTCGGCAGCGTACGCGCCCGCTCCGTACGCGAGACCCGGCCCGGCCGCTGCGCCCTCGACGACGCTCGCCCGCACCGCATCGGAGCTGACGTGCGCCGCACCGATGCGGCCCGCGAGCGCCGCCGCCACGTAGCTCTTCCCCGACCCCGAGAGGCCGACCATCATCACCAGCGAGCGCGGATAACGGACGGCCGCGTAGCGATGCGCGAGAGCGAAGTACGCGTGCGCCCGCTCGGCCGCGGCTCGCCGCTCCTCGTCCGGCACCTCCGGCTCCCCGCTCTCGATGCCGTCCACCTTGCCGCGCACGTACGCCCGGTAGCAGCGGTAGAAGTTGAGCACGAGCGGCAATGTCTCGTCCGGCGTCTCGCCCAGGTATGCGGCGACGAACTCGTCGGCGAGGTCCGCACGGCCGCGGAACTCCAGGTCCATCGCCAGAAACGCCACGTCGCTTGCGACGTCTCCAAATCGAATCCGGTCGCTGAACTCGATGCAGTCCATGACGCAAATGGAGCTATCCTCGCGAATAACGATGGAGTCGGAGCGAAGGTCGCCGTGGCAGTCGCGCACGCGGCCCGACGCGACGCGCTCGGCGATTAGCGCTTCGTTCTCGCGCAAGAAGCGGCCGACGTAATCGCGGATTGCGTCCCGCTCCGCGGCGAGGATTGTGCGCCCGACCTGTGCGTCCGTCTGGTCAAGGTTTTCCTGCCAGTTCGCCCGCAGCGTCTCTATGCCCCCGAAGCTCGCGATGTAGTCGCTCGTCCCGGCGCCGCGGTGGAACGCCGCAACCACGTGCGCGATGCGTGCGATATCGTACGGCGTCACAGCCCCTCGGCCGAGGAGCTGCGGCAGCATACGCTCGTGCGGCATCCGCCGCATCTTCACGGCGTACTCAACGGGCTCGCCGTCGGCGTCGACGACGAATCGATCGCCGGAGCGCACGATGCGCGATACGCCGAGGTACGTGTCGGAGCAGAGGCGGCGGTTGAGCCGCACCTCTTCCTCGCACATGTGCCGACGCTTTTCGAGCGTGCTGTAGTCGAGGAAGTGCAGGTCGAGCTGCTTCTTCACCTTGTACACGAAGTCGCCCGCGAGCACGACATACGAGACGTGCGTCTGGATCAGCTCGATATCGCGCGCAGGATGCGCGTACGCCGAGGGCAAGAGCAGGCCGGCGATCACGTCCGGAAGCGGAGCTGCCACCGCGCTCTCCTTCGCCGCGAAACGCAGCCGATCGCCGGCGCGATGCCCACGCGGTGCCTCAGCCCAGCCGCTCTTGCACCAACTCGGCAAGCGAGCGCTCCGGTCGCGCGCCGAAGTGGCTGATGACCTCCGAGGCGGCGATGCCGCCGATCCGACCGCAAGTCGCCACGCTCATGCCGCGCGCGAGGCCGAACAAGAACCCGGCCGCATAGAGGTCGCCGGCACCCGTCGTATCGATGACCTCGTCCACCGGCTCGGCATCGATGACGTGTAATTCGTCCCCAGCGACGATGACGGCGCCCTTCTCACTGCGCGTGAGCGCCGCGATATCGCACTTGCCGCGGACGCGTTGCAGCGCCTCGTCGAACGTGCGCGTCTCATACAGAGACATGATCTCGTGCTCGTTCGCGAACAGGATGTCGACGTGGTGGTCGACGAGGTCGACAAACTCACTTCGGTGCCGCTCGACGCAGAATGGGTCGGACAGGGAGATCGACACCTTGCGCCCCGCGCCATGGGCAATGCCCGCCGCCTTCAGGAAGGCCTGCTTGGCGCCAGGCGGATCCCAGAGGTAGCCCTCCATGTACGTGATCTTCGCGGAGGCGATGAGCTCCGCATCAACGTCGCCGGGATCAAGTTCGGCGCCGGCGCCGAGAAACGTCTGCATCGTCCGCTGCGCGTCGGGCGTGACGAAGACGAGGCAACGGCCCGTGCCGGCGCCATCGGATGACGGTGGCACGTCGAACGTGACGCCGGAGGCGCGGATGTCGTGCGCGAAGACCTGGCCGAGCTGGTCGCTGCTCACCTTGCCGACGTACGCGGCCCGGCCGCCGAGTGAAGCGACGCCCGCCACGGTGTTCCCGGCGGAGCCGCCCGACATCTCGATGGCCGGCGGCATGGCGGCGTACAGCGATGCCGCGCGCTGGCCATCGATCAGCGTCATCGCGCCCTTGACGAGGCGGTGTGATTCGAGGACGGATTCCTCCGCGTGGGCGATCACGTCGACCATCGCGTTGCCAATCCCCACCACGTCGAATCGCGTTCTGTGCATGCCCATTCCCGCGCGTCCGGCCTCGCGCGCCCTCGGCATATCGGCTCTGGCGGCGAGTGTCAATCCGGCGAATCAGTGGCGAGCACGGTGGTATCCTCCCCTGCGAGTGAGGAAGAACGATGCGGCGGCGCGCTAGACGAGCCCTCATGCCGATGGTGGGGGCATGCCTGTTACTGGCGATGGCGGCGGCATGCTCGACGACGCCGGACAGCGCGCCATCGCCGAGGAGCCGCGAGACGACTTCGCGCGCCACGCGTACGGCGCTCGCCCCGAAGACGTCATCGACGCTCGCGGTCGCGCTGTGCGCCACGGGTTCGGACGAGCTGCGCTGCGCCGACGTCTCATCGATGGAGTTGGCGCCCGTGCTGCGCATCGTCGACGGCGACACGCTCCACGTCGAGTTCGAGGGCCGCGACGAGTCGGTCCGTCTGTATGGCATCGACGCGCCAGAGGTCGGCACGCCATGCGCTGCCGACGCGACCGAGCGGCTGCGCGAACTCGCCGGGTCCACGGTGCGGATGCGTCGCGATGCGCGCGACCGCGACCGGTACAAGCGACTGCTTCGTTATGTTTACACTCCATCCGGCGAAAGCATCGACGCAACGCTCGTGCGCGAAGGCCTCGCGCGCGCATGGCGCGGAGACGGCGCGCTGGAGCATCCAATCGGCATCCTCGAAGCGGACGCGCGGGACTCCGCGCGAGGCTGTCTGTGGCGCGGGATGTGACACAGCCAATGGAGCCTGATACTATCGACGGACGCAAACACGATTAGGAGGATCACGCGTGAAGAAGTTTTCGCTCCTACTGCTCCCATTCCTGATTCTCGGTGCGATCGTTGTCGGTTGTGGTGGCGGCGGCAAGAAGACCGTGACGATCGGCGACACAAAGGTCGACGTCAGCGGCAAGATTCCCTCTGACTTCCCGAGCGACTTCCCCCAGTACAAGGGCGCGAGCGTCCAGGGGAGTCTCGCGGGCAAGAACTTGGGCGGCGTGACCGGCACCTGGGTCAGCTGGACCACGGGTGACAGCGTCGACAAGGTGTCCCAGTACTACACGCAACAGTTCAAAGACGGCCCATGGAAGTCCAGTACCGAGGGAACGGCGAATGGCAGCTCATACTGGATGGCGGAAAGCTCCGACGGCAAGAGTACGGCCTATGTGATGGTGTCGAGTTCCGATGGCAAGACGTCCATAGCGGCCGTCGTCGGGCCGAAGGATTCGAGTTCGTCCTCCAGCAGCGATGCGACCTCGACGAGCGACAGTTCGTCATCGTCGGACAAGACGCCAAGCGACAGTTCGTCCAGCGATAGCTCGAGCCAGCCGACGACGTCTTCGAGCGAGCCGTTGCCCGACGAGGTGAAGCTCAGCAGCGACTTCCCGAGCGACCGCGTGCCGATGCCGAGCGGCGCTCGAGTCACGAGCGACAGCTCATTCTCCAGCGGCGGCCAGAAGACCAGTTCCGTGGAGCTCTACGTCAAGGACAAGCCGGAGAACATCTCTGAATTCTTCAAGACCGAAGCACCGAAGAAGGGCTGGGAGAACGCCTTCTCGTCACAGTCCAACGGCGAGTACCTGCTCACGTTCAGCACTGCGGACAGCGAGGGTCTGACGATCAGCATCCAGCAGTCAGACACGCCAGGCTACGCAAAAGTGAGCCTCGTCGTTTCTGTCAAGGGATAACCCGAGCATCGCAATTCCGGGAAGAAGGCCTCGGCTGTTACGCCGGGGCCTTCTCGTATGCTTGAATGTCGGTTGGACAGCACAGCCGGGAGCCGCATGATCTCCGTCGAAGAAGCCCTGTCACGCGTCCTCGCATTCTTCTCGGTGCTTGCGCCGGAGGAGAAGCCGATCCTCGACGCCCTGGGCCAGGTCGTGGCCGAGGACGTCGCGTCAGGGATGAACATACCGCCGTACGACAACACAGCGATGGACGGCTACGCCGTGCGCGCGTCGGACACGGCGGGCGCGTCGGCCGACGCACCGGTCACGCTGCGGGTGGTCGGCGAGCTCGCGGCGGGGTACCTGTTCGACGGCTCCGTCGAGCCCGGGACGGCCGTCCGCATCATGACGGGCGCGCCGATGCCCACCGGCGCCGATGCCGTCGTGCCGTTCGAGGAGACGGACGAGCAGGCAGGGCGCACGTTCGGATCGTTCGCGAAGTCGCGGGATCGCGTCGGCATTCTCAAGGCGGCCGCGCCCGGCGCGAACATCCGTCACGCCGCCGAGGACGTGCGGGAGGGCCAGGTGATCATCCCTCGTGGCGCTGTGCTCCATCCTGCGCAGATCGGCGTGCTGGCGTCGCTCGGGCGGGCGAGCGTGCGCGTGCACCGGCGGCCCGTCGTCGCCATCCTCTCGACCGGCGACGAGGTACGCGAGCCAGGCCAGCCGCTGAACCCCGGCCAGATCTACGACAGCAATGCATACAGCCTCGCGGCGCTCGTCACCGCCTGTGGCGGCATCCCGAAGCGCCTCGGCATCGCGAAGGACACCGTTGAGGCGCTCACCGCGAAACTGCGGGAAGGGCTCGATGCCGACATGCTTGTCACGTCGGCCGGCGTCTCGCGCGGCGACTACGACGTCGTGAAGGACGTGCTGGCGAAAGAGGGCGAGATCGATTTCTGGACGGTGCGCATGCGTCCCGGCAAACCGCTGGCGTTCGGCGCGTTCGCCTCGGGCGGGCGCCGCGTGCCGCACATCGGTCTGCCCGGCAATCCGGTCAGCTCGATGGTGTCGTTCGAACTCTTCGGGCGGCCGGCGATCTTCAAGATGCTCGGCCGCACCGACTGGCAGCGCCCGACCGTCCGCGCCATCGCCGATGAGCCCATCTCGAACACCGACGAGCGGCGCGTTTTCGCGCGCGCCATCGTGACGATGCGCGACGGCCGGTACCACGCCGCGCTGACGGGGCCGCAGGGTTCGGGCATCCTCACGTCGATGGCGGTCGCCAACGCGCTGGCGGTCGTGCCGGAGGATGTGCCCGGCATCGCCGCGGGGGACGAGGTGGACGCACTGATGCTCGACTGAGCCGAGCGCCAATCACATTTCGACGCTGAACCGGCTGAAACCGCCGTGCGCGTCGCAGAGTTCGTCCTCCACGGTCTCGACCTTCGCGAAGCGCGGACCGACGCGCACCGCGTCGAGCAGTTCCGCAAGCGATGACTCGTCGCCTTCGGCGACGAATTCGACGCGCTGGCCGTCGTCGCTGTTGCGCACCCAGCCGGTGAGGCCGCGGGCGACGGCTTCGCGGCGGACGAACTCCCGGAAGCCCACGCCCTGGACCCTGCCGGCGACGACGGCCTCCAGCCGCTTCACTCGCTCCCTCCATGCGTCGACGCCCGACCGCGATCCGGCCGGTATCGGCGCCAGCGTCGAGTATACGTAGCTCGCGCGCATCATGCTATCCTCGGGCGATGCGCGTCGTCTTCATGGGCTCCCCCGAGTTCGCGTTGCCGTCCCTGCGACGCCTCATCGAATCCGAATACGAGATCGTTGGCGTGTTCACACAGCCCGACCGACCGGCCGGGCGAGGCCGGACGCTCGCACCGCCCCCGGTGAAGGAGTTGGCGCGGGCGCACGGGCTACCGGTGTTCCAGCCGGCGTCCGTCAGCAGCGCCGATGCGGTCGTACAGCTGCGCGAGCTGGCGCCGGACGTGGGCGTGATCGCCGCATACGGGCAGATCCTCCGTCGCGCGGTGCTCGACGTGCCGCCGCACGGCATCCTAAACGTGCATGCATCGCTGCTGCCGCGGTGGCGCGGCGCCGCACCCGTGCCTGCGGCGATCCTCGCGGGCGACGCGCGCACCGGCGCCACGATCATGCGCGTCGTGCGCGCGCTCGACGCTGGGCCGATACTTGACAGCGTTGCTCTCGACATCGCACCAAACGATACGACGGCGACGCTGCTGAATCGCGTGGCCGACGCGGGCGCGGATCTGCTGGTCGACGTGCTGCCCCGCTGGGCGGCGGGCGAGATTGCCGCGCGCGAGCAGGACGAGGCGCTGGCGACGTACGCGCCGCAGATCCGCAAGACCGACGCGCTGATCGACTGGGAGCGCGACACCGTCGATCTCGTGTGCCGCAAGGTGCGGGCGTACGACCCGTGGCCGGTTGCGTACAGCTACCTCAACGGCGGCCCGCTGCGCATCCTGCGCGCGCTGCCGGTCGATGTCCAAGCGGCCGCGTCACCCGGGACGATCGTCCGCGTGGACGATGTACGCGCGGGGTTCGCCGTCGTGGCCGCGAACGGGCTGGTCGACATCGCGATGGTGCAGGCAGCTGGGGGCCGGGCGATGAGCGCGGCCGACTTCCTGCGCGGGCATCCTGAGATCATCGGCAAGCGGCTCACGGCGGCCGATGCAGACCGCGCGGGCTGAAAAGCCCGCGCTACAGATTTGGTACGTCAGTCCGTCGCGCGCGCCGCGACGGTTGCGTTATCCCGATCGCGCGACGTCCGCCGGCGCGGTGGCGTGCAGCGGGATGATGTCGGGGTAGGCGTCCTCGACGATGATGTCGTCGGGAGCGACATCGCGGCAGGCGCCGCAACGGATGCACTTCACGTCGTCGATCTGCCACGCGCCGTCCTGCTGAGCGATCGCTTCTGTAGGGCAGATCGGCGCCGCTTCGGCCACCTTCGGCGAGCTGCTGGCGACGCGATAGCGGATAAGCGCCGGGCAGACTTTCGCCGGACAGCGATGCTCCTTCGCGTGGGCGTTGAACTCGTCCATGAAGTACTTAAGCGTGTTGTTGATGATTGTCGGCGACAGCGAGCCGTGGAAGCAGTTCGAGAACTGCATCGACGCGCCCAGCGCGGTCATGCGGTCGACGTCGGTCGGGTCGCCCTCGCCGCGCGACGCGCGACGGATGACTTCGAGCATGCGTTGATTGCCTATGCGGCAGGTTGTGCAGCGTGCGCACGACTCGTCTTCGAGAAAGATGGACGTCATGACGTTCAGGTCCACCACGCATGCGGTGTCGTCGACGAAGACGATGCCACCGCCGCCCATGCCGGCGCCCAGCGGACGGAACGGCTCTGGCTCGAGGGGCAGGTCGCCCGCGATAGACGCCGGCAGCAACCCGGAGAGCGGGCCGCCCTGCTGGATCGCTTTGAACGCGCGTCCGCCGGCGATGCCGCCCGCCGCGGCGAGTAGGTCGCTGACTTTGGTGCCGAATGGCACCTCCAGACAGCCGGTGTGGGCCACCGCGCCCGACACCGTGAACAGCTTGGTGCCTCGATTAGCCTCGGTGCCCACCCTGCTGAACGTCTCCGGCGACACGCGGAGGAGCGCCGTGACGGAGGCGTAGGTCTCGACGTTGTTGACGTTCGTCGGCATGCCGAGCACACCACTCTGCGCGGGGAACGGCGGTTTGATCTTGGGCATACCCCGGCCATCATTAACCGAAGCGAGAAGACCAGTCTCATCGCCGCAGACGTAGGCGCCCGCGCCGCGGACCACCTCGGCATCGAAGCGGACGCCGGTGCCGAGCGCGTCGTCACCGAAGATGCCGCGCTCGCGGCACTGCTGGATGGCGCGGTTCATGCGCTCGTTGGCCAGCGGGTACTCGTCGCGCAGGTAGATCCAGCCGTACGTGGCACCCGTCGCGTAGGCGCCGATGAGCATGCCCTCGAGGATGGTGTGAGGGTCGCTTTCGATCATCACCCGGTTCACCCAAGCGCCGGGGTCGCCCTCGTCGGCGTTGCAGACCAGGTACTTCGGTTCGGCCTTGGCGCTGCGGAGGAAGCCCCATTTCGTGCCGGTCGAGAAGAACGATCCGGAGTGGCCGCGGAGCGTCGAGCCGGTGATGACCTTGATGAGTTCCTCGGCGTCCGTCTGGCTGGCGGCCATGTAGACGCCGTAGCCGCCGCGCGCGATGTAGTGGTCGATGTTGTCGGGATCGATGACGCCGCAGTTGGCCATAATCCATCGCGTCTGGATGCGCATCCAGTCACTGTCGGCGAGTACCGGTGCGCCGGCGACGCTGTCTGACACCGCACCGATGAGGTGCTCGCTTGCGACGCCCTTGAGCGCCGCGGCGGCGAAGGCTTCGGCCCGCGACGCCGTCACGTGGCCGTAGAGGACCGACTCGCCGCCGGGCTTGATGACCTGGACGACGGGCTCCATCCACGCAAAGCCGGTGTCGCCGGTCTGCATGACATCGAAGTCGCCTCGCTGCGACAGTTCCCGTAGCTTCGCGAGCGTTTCGTGCGCGCCGGACGCGATCGACGATGTGTTGATGGAGACGACGACCAGCGGCCGCGACGGCTCCGCGATCGCCTTCCACGCGGCTTCGGCCGAGGCGCGCATCTCGCCGTAGGTCGCCATGGGCTACGCTTCCTCCTTGAGCCTGCGCGCGAGGCGCACCGTGTCGGCGGCCGTCAACGGTCCAACGACGTCACCGTTGACCCACACCTGCGCGGCGTGCTCGCACGTGCCGTTGCACTGCGCGAGGTGCAGCCCAAGGCGATTGTCCTCCGTGTTCTCGCCCATGCCAATGCCGAGCTCGGCCTCGAGCACCTGGCGGATGCGGTCGCCGCCCTTCAGGCGGCATGCGGGGCCGCTGCACCAGCCGACGAGAACCTGCGGCGGCGGCGTCAGGCGATACTCGCTGTAGAACGTAATCGCGCCGTAGACCTTCGCCTGACTGAGACGTAACCGGTGCGCGACGACGCCGATGGCGGGTTTGGGGATGTAACCGTAATGGTGCTGGACGGCGTGCAGCGCAGCGAGGAGGTCGCCGTCACCGGGTTTGAATTCGCGGACAAGCTGCTGGATCTCGAGCGTCGCTTCGTTGTCGAGCATGAGCTGCCGCGCTCCTGATTGTGCGCAGATTCACTATAGGCGAGGGTCATGGCACGGACAAGCGAACCGCACCGTCGGCCGCAAGGTCTCGCCGGCATCTATCGCAACGGCTGGAACGATAGTCGACATTAATTGCATATTTTATTGTTGGTGCAGCTCATGTGCGAATCCAGCGCCGTCGACTCGACATGATGATCGCCCACGATGGCACGAGGCCGATGCGAAGTCCAAGCGTCGGTGTCACCGTTGAACATCGACTGGCGTGGGTGCGTGTTTGGTTTGCGCCGGACGCTAGGGGCGACCGGCTGGTCGCGCCTACCTCGATCGCGTTGGCTACGGCGTCTGGGCAGTTGGTGCGGCACGCTTCGCGTGATCGTCGACGACCATGCGGGCGACCTCGTCGCCCATCTTGATGCTGTAGTTCTGGCCGCGGTCTTCGGGGTAGATCTGCGTCATCGTCTCGAGGTAGAGGCCGTCGACCGGAGTGCGGTGGTCGGGCTTGTTGGCGCTGTAGTTGAGGCGGATGATCGGCTGGGCGAAGGGTGCCTTGAACAGCCATCGCTGCTTGACCCAGTCCGACGAGAACTCCGGGTTGATGCGGCGCAGCGCCGGCTCGAACACGGCCCAGAGTTGCTCTTCGTCCATGCCGAAGTACTCGTGTCCCTGATGCAGGTAGTTCGAGATGTAGAGGATGTGGCTGCCGTCGTAGTGCTCCGGCCCGACGAAGTTCGTGTGCTCGACGAGCGCGAGGAACGGCATCGTGCGGTCGCCGATGTTCATCCAGTAGATCGGCGAGAGCTGCCGCTTCATCGTGATCACCATGCAGACCGCCCCCTGCCACTGGACGTGTTCCAGTTTGCGCGCGTACTCGTCGGTGAGCGGCGGCGCCATCTTCTTGAACAACAGCGACGGCAGCGCGGCGACGACCGCATCGGCTGCGACGTGCTCCCGGTTCGCGAGATCGACGCCGGTCGCGCGATTCGCCTCGGCAGTGATTCGCTCGACGGGCGTGTTCGTTCGGACGTCGACGCCGCCGGCGCGCAGGCGGCGCTCCAGTTCGTCGATGTAGACGAAGAAGCTGCCCATCATGTAGCCCAGCCGCTCGCGCGAGCCCTGGCGCGACTGGAAGCGCAGGTGGATCTTGCTCCAGAGCCAGGCCATCGCCACCTGGTCGTAGGCGTCACCGTACTTGCCCTGCAGTAACGGTCCCCACATCTTCTCGAACACCTTCTTCGAGACGTTCTTCTCGATCCAGTCCTTGCACGTGATCTGCTCGAACTCCGCCCAGTCCTCTCGGCCGCGCAGCCGCATCGCCATCAGGCCGAGCTTCACGCGGTCGATGAGCGGGAGGGGCGAGAAGCGGGCGAGATCGAGCGGTGTGACGAAGGGGTAGATCTTGCCGTTGTCGAACCAGCCGACCTTCGACTCGATCCATTGCAGGCGGTCGTTCAGGCCCAACTCGTCGATCAGGTCGATGATGGTCGTGTCGGTGCTGAAGATGTGATGGTAGTAGGCCTCGAGCCGCGATCCACCGACCTCGAACGTGCGGACGAGGCCGCCGAGCTCGTCGCCGGCCTCATAGAGCGCGACTTCGTGGCCGCCCTGCATGAGGCGGTACGCCGTCGTCATGCCGGCCACGCCGCCGCCGATGACGCAGACCTTCACCTAGACGCGCTCCCCGCCGACGGCGGCCTTCGTGCTGCGCGCCACGCGATCCGCCGCCGCGGCATCGTCGTCGGGGGGCGGCGCGTCGCCGGTACGACTGCTCTTGAGCATGTCGCCGAACTTGAACTGCATGGACCACATCAGGTACAGGCCGATCGCAACGATCGGGAAGAGCAGGATGGCGTGAAGGCCGATCGCGTAGGCCTCGGAGAGCGCCTTGAACTGCTCGCTGCCGGCGGAAGCCGTTGCCGCGAAGGCGACGATCGTCTTCGAGACGACCAACTCGAATGCGCCGACGCCGCCCTGGGTGGCGACGACGGCGATGACGAGGTTGGCGGCCGCGGTCAGCAGCAGGAAGATGTGGAACCCCTCATGGATACCGAAGCCGCGCGCCACGAGGTAGTACATCAACGCTTCGAGCGTCCACGAGGCGACCGACATGAGCAGCGCGGTGGCGAGATTGAGCGGATTGCGGAGCGCCGCCAACCCCTCCATGAACGAATCGATGAGACCCTCGATTTTGGGCTTAACGGACGCCGGCGCGAAGCGGTGGATGAGCGTGTGCAACTGCGTCCGCCCGCGGGTCGAAAGCGTGAGGTAGAACAGCACGGCGATCGCTGCGCCGAACAGCGCCGACATGACGACGCCGAGCCCGGCGAGGTTGAGATCCACCGTGAACCATCGCCAGCCGACGGTGAACGTCGTATCGCCGCTCGCGAACGCGCCGACGATCAGGAGCATCGGGACGAGGGTGACGCCGTCGAACAGGCGATCCACCGCGATTGTGCCCAGCGACGTCGTCTTGCTGATCTTCTCGCGCTGGCCCAGGACGTACGCCCGGGCCAACTCGCCGGCCCTGGCGGGGATGAGGTTGTTGGCCATGAGGCCAACGATCACGACGGGATAGAGCCGGAGCGTCGACACCCTCTTGACGGGCCGAAGCAGGTACTGCCATCTGATCGTGCGCACCCAGAGACCCGCGTAATAGACGGGGAGCGATGCGACGATCCACCAGTAGTTGACGTCAGAAAACGCGCGGCGCAGCTTCGCCGGGTGGCGTACGTCACTCGTGAACACGAACAGTCCGACGCAGATTGCGCTGATCGCGATGCCGAACCAGAATCCCCGGCTCTTGAGCAACAGGTCTCTCCGTGGCGGCAATCCCTGGCGGGTGCCATGTTATGTTCGGCAGCGAACTCGCGGAATTATAGCGCTCCACCCAACCGGACCTCGGCCCGGGCACGAGCTCACGCCCGATACCCGCGCCGCCGCGACGTCCTGGTCCGGTTGTTATGTCACTCTGTTATCTCGGACAGCGGTATCTTCCGAACCACGCTGCCCGCCGAGTCCGCGACCAGCACCGACGTGCCGTCGGTCGCGATACCTATCGGCCGCTCGATGACGTTCTTGCCCTCCTTGGCCGGCTCGTAGGTGGTCAGCAAGTTGCCGGACGCATCGAAGACGAGGATCTTGCCGGACTGCGGCGACGGGCAGTCGGGCGCCGTCGCGCATGGATTCGGGTCGGTCGCCAGCAGGCGGCCATCCGGCAGCAGCGCGAGGTACGGCCGATCCGTGACGCCGTTGCTGCCCCATGTCGGCACCTTGATCTCGGATACGGTCTTCCAGTCCTTGTCCATGTGGAGGATGCGTTTGTTCCAGAAGTCGGCGACATAGAGGTCACCATTCGGCGCTGCCGCGAGACCGACCGGCTCCTTGAACGGGCCGAGGTCGGCGTCCGAGACCTTGCCACCGAACTGCCGGACGAAGTCGCCGTCCTTCGTGTACTCGATGATGCGGCTGTTGCCGGTGTCGGTGATCAAGACGTTGCCGGCGGCGGTCACTGTGATATCGCGCGGGCCGAAGAGCTTCATGGGGTCGCCGTTGGCGCCCTGCTGGCCGCCGACGCCCCACTCCTTGACCTTCTTGAGGCCCTTGTCGAGCTTGAGGATCTTGTGGTTCCACGTGTCCGCGACGAACACCGAACCGTCGTCCGCGACGGCCATCGACCACGGCTGGTTGAGCGTGATGTCGGAGGTGAAGCCGCCTGCGCCAGCGAGGTAGTTGCCCTGCGGGTCGTACTTCTCGATCCGGTTATTGTTCGTGTCGGCGACGTAGATGTTGCCGGAGCTATCGAGTTTCACCGCTGCCGGGCCGTTGAGCTGGCCCGGCGCCGAACCGCTGCCGCCGATGACGAGCTGCGTGCCCTCGGTGCGCACCGTCGGGCCGACGGGCTCCGCCGGGATGGCGCTGAAGTCCTTCGGGAAGAACGCGACGCCGTCGGTGGTGCCGATCTCGTTCGGCGGCGTGCGGCGCACCCAGAAGTCGAGCCAGTACGACAACTCGCGCTTCGAGAAGAGATCGCCGAGGAAGTCATGCGTCGAGTACTTCTGGTCGGCGCCGCGGTAGTCCTCGGGGAACCAGCGGCGGTGCGCGTAGTTGACCGGCGGGCCGTAGTCCGGACCCGCCTGCACGTTGCCGGCGTTGGTCTTGTGGACGAGGACGATCGACCCCTTTGGCGGCACGTAGTTCGGGCCGATGGTCGTGTAACTGACGTTCGTGTAGTCGCGCAGGTACCACGCCCACGGCCAGGTGTAACCTTCGGACGAGTCGACGACGATCTGCAGGGCCTTGCCTCGGCCGGTATCGCGCGCGTACTGGCCGATCTTGTCGGTAAGCACCGGGATGTCGCCGGACGTCTGCGTGTAGACGAGCAACTCGTCGGGCGTCTCCCCGTAGTCGCGGGGCGCGAGCTTACTGATGTACGGGTCGTCGGGATGCCCCCAAGCGGCGAGCACGCTCGCTCGCACTGTGAACACGCCAGCTGCCGCCACGAAGCCGATGAGCGCCACCTGGACGGCGGTGCGCGTGCTGTACCCCGTCTTCGCCCAGTACACAGATATCGCGGCGACGGCAACGAGTATCCATCCGCCGGCGGACGCCAACGAGAACGGGCCGATCAGCACGAATACAAGGATCGCGAGCCCGGAGGCAGCTCCCGAGTAGAGGAACGGCGCCACGCGCTCGATCGGCGGCAAGTCGTCGCGCAGGTCGCCGCGCTCCAGCATCTGGCCGACGAAGCGACCGGCGACCACCGCGAGCGGCAGCGCGATGTGGACGTTCAACCAAGGCATCTTCTCGCCGGCCACGGTGAGCGCGAACGAGGTGATGATGGCCCAGTACAGCAGGAAGCGGTTGAGGCGGTCCATCGGGAAGACGAAGATGGCGAGCAGCACCATCAGGAACGGCAGAACGATGTGCAGCGAGGACACCTTCTCGACCTTGGGGCCGGGCGGGAGCCACAACAGCACCAGGATGGCGAGAATGCCGGCGCCTATGGCCAGCGCGTACACCATGCGGCCTCGGATCGCGTAGTACAGGCCGGCCGCGATCGAGAGGATCAGCGGCAGGAACTCATACACCGGGATGGTGACGAAGTAGTAGTAGTCGGGTTGATTGCCGCGGCGGACGTCCTGCTGGCTGATCCAGTAGTCCATCGAGCCCCAGACGACGGAGAAGAAGCCCGGCAAGTTGGTGAAGAACGTCGTTGCGAGCAGGAACGCGGGGACCCAGAAACAGGCCGCGGCGATGGCCCAGACCTTCGGCCTCCACGCGAGGCCGATCGAGGCCGCGATGCCGGCCAATGCGCATACGGAGAGAATCGCCGTCGTGAATTCCTGGCTGGCGATGTGCGAATCGCCGGCGTTGCCAGCACGGTTGCGCCATTCGGGTCCGAACCCGATGGGCCCCAGATGGAACAACTGGACGCCGGCCGCGTACATCGGTAACGAGAGCGTGCCCATCACGATGACGAGGTTGGCTTCGGGCGGCATCTCATCGAGCTCATATCTCGAGCGCCAGTCGGCGATGAACGGCCACAGGATGGCGACGAAGATCGCGGCCGGTATGAGCACGACGACGAGGAGCGCGTAGCCGGCGTCGGTCATGTCGGGCGACGTCGCGCGGATCTTGTCGGCGATGTGCACGGCGAAGAGGAAGTCCATGAAGATGATGAACGCCAGCGCCGTCATGAACGTCGTTTCCTTCGTCATGAAGGAGCCGGCCAGGAAGCCGGCCGTCAGAAACAGGAAGCGGTTCTGCTGCGTGGCCATGTACCGCCAGATGAAGATGACGATGCCGAGCGTCCAGAACGCTGTGTAAATGTCCTCGCGCGTGAAGCGGCTGTAGTAGAGCAGCGTCGGCGAGAAGGCGATGAATGCCGACGTCGCGAGCGCACCGACCGTGCCGAGCTGCTTGCGGAGCAGGAACGGCATGAACACCATCCCGGTGCCCATCGACGCGGCGAGGATGCGCGACTGAAACTCGCCGTCCTGGAAGATCCACATCACGAACCCGTTGCCGATGAACTGGAACGGACCGTGCATAAACGGCACGTGCTTGTAGTTGTCGTGGTTGGCCGTGCCAAAGGTGAGGGCCTGGCTCAGGCCCTTCTTGAAGCCGTACGAGAAGAAGCCGTGCAGGCTCTCGTCGTGGTGCATCGCGCGGGCGCCGAGGTTGTAGAAGCGCAACACCGCCGCAGAGGCCACGAGAAACGCGTACGCCGCGATCTCCCAGTAGCGGGTCATAGTGGCGGACAGCTGGTCTTTGGCTTCGGCGCTCAGCGCGAACGCCTTGAAGCGATCGGCCGTCGTTCCGCCGCTATACGCCGGTTGTTCTTCTTCGTCTTCCAGTGTCATTGAGCCGCCTCAAGTACGCCCGTCGATCCCGTGACCCGGTATATCGTAACCGCTCCCTGCTGGAAGGCCACGGGCAGGTCCTTGAACTTCTGCAACCCTCCTGAGCCGCCGTACGTGCTGGTCTCGAGTGGGCCAACGTAGATATATGTCACACCGTATTTCTTGATGATCGCGTTCATAGCGGACTTGTCGGAGGTCTTGTACAGCGTGCTGACGTCCTCGAAGCGGCCGGCGCACGGTTGGCAGACCTTGCTGCGCCACTGGTCCTCGTGCCCCTGCCAGCCCAGGATGGTAGGCATGCCCGTCGCCGCCGAGATGCGCGAGGCTGACGTGTAGTCGTTGCCGACGGCCTCTGCGATGACATCGTCCTGTCCCTGGGCGCGGTCGTTGAGCCACACGATCGCCGGCAACTCGTCGACGGCGTAGTTCGAGTTATGTGTCGAGGCCCTGCAGGGCGCCGGAGCCGGTCGCGCGGGTGCCGTCGGGGCTATACGGACGCAGCCGGTTGAAGGTGCCGCCGAGCGGGTACAACGCCGCTCCGACGAGGACGACGGCGACGGCGAGTTGCCAGACCGTGCGGTACGCCGTCTCGCCGGGCACGCGCAGCTGCCACGTGCTCGTCGCGTAGTAGAGCGAGAAGCCGGCGGCGACGGCGAGCAGCAGCCATGCCTGGTAGTAGAGCTTGAACACTGTATTCATGCGTGAGTTAAACACGTCGCCGACGTAGAAGAACTCCGTGCCGAGGATCAACAACAGCGCCGTCGACGCGAGCACCAGCGCGAAGACGACGGCCTCACGCTCGGACCGGCCCTTCGCGTTCGTCAGCTCGAGCCAGAGTGCGAGCAGCGCCGCCGGCAGCGCGACGAGCAGGAACGCATCGGTGATCCAGCCGGTGCCGCGGTCGGCGATCTGCGTGCCGAGACCGCCCGCCTGGTTGCCGAGGTGTCCGCTTCCCGTCGTCTTCTCGAATGCGAACAGCACCAGCCAGACAACGACGACGAGCACGCCGGGCGCGGCGGCGATCGCCGCCGCTCGCGACGTGATGCGCTCGCGCGCGGCGAGCAGCCTCGCGCCGATGAACGGGATGACGACGGCGAACAGCGGCCCCCAGAACAGGAACAAATGGAACGGACGCGTCCCCGGCACCGTGATGTCCTTGTTCGACACCACGGCGCCGATGCCGTCTGCCTGCGAGTTGCCCCAGATCGAGATGAGGAACGGCAGATAAAGCAGCACAGCGAGCAGCAGCAACGGCACCGCGAACGACACGATCTGCACAAAGAGGTCAGCCGTGATTGCCCTCACGCGGGTGTAGTTGCTGACGAACGCCGCCGCGACGACCACGAACGCCATCGTGACGATGTCCCACGTGTTGATGAACGACAGGCCGCCGACGACGATCGCCGCGGCGACGAGGGCGGCCGGCCTCCGCAACCAGAATGTTATGTCGAGCGGCTCGCGGCTGCGGTAGAAGGTTAGCGCGGCCGCCACGGCCAGCAGGACGAACGGCAACGCCATCACGTGCGGGTGCAGGTCGCCGAGCAAGAAGCTGAACATCGGGAATTCGGTGATGGCGCGGAAGTCCGCGTCGTTCAGGCGGTAGACGCGCGACGCGTCGAAGAACGCGAAGAAGCGCGCCGGGTACCAGTCGTGCTTCAACTCGTTCGCGGTGAGGCCGGAGACGTCGACCCAATCGTAGAACCTAGGCCCACCCCAACCGATCGACGAGGCGAACTGAAACACCCAGACGAGGTTGCCCATCACGACGAGCATCAGCCCGCCCGCCAAGCCGAACACAGGCGCGCGCCAGGGCAGCCTTTTCGTCACCGGCGGCGCGTCATCGGCCGGGCGAGGTTCGAGCGCGGTTTCCCGCATCTGGACGAGGTTGTAGACGAGGCCGGCGGCGCCGACGAGCGCCATCGTCGCGATCATGGCGATGCCGATGTTGTACGCGACGTCCGTCGGCACGCCGGCGAGCCGGCCGGTCATCGCCACCATCAGGTAGCCGAAGTAGTAGTACGCGACGGTGTGGCCGCTCAGCCACGGGTCCTTTGGCGGGAAGTGGCTCGCGTGCGTCGTCGCGCTGACGAACATCAGGTCCATCGGCTGCTCTGTGCCGGAAATCTGCCCGACCTGCGACCGCAAGAACACGGCGACAGCGAATACAGCGAAGAAGAGCGCTTCGACGCCGATGATGTACTGCCAGTGATCGGTCAGCCAGCCGGCCAGTTCGTCGCGCTGGCGATAGGCGAACGCGGCCGAGAGCGCCGCCAGCAGGATCAGCGTGAAGATGATGCCGGCGCTCGAGTTGGGCAGCACGCGCATGCTGTTGAGAAGCCAGAACACGTAACCGAGCAGCAGCAGCCCGAACGGCTTCGAGAGCGCGTAGCCGCGGTCCGGCAGCCGGCGGAAGAACGCGAAGCACAGCGGCAACGATGCGACTCCGATGACCTGCAGGACCAGCCACCATCGGAGTGTTTCGTTCATCGACCGTCCTGGTGCATCGTTACTGGAACAACGCCTCGACGAACTCTTCGGCGTCGAACGGCGTCAGGTCCTCCGGCTGCTCGCCCGTCCCGATGAACCGCACCGGGATCTCGAGCTGATCCGACACGGCGAAGACGATGCCGCCCTTCGACGTGCCGTCGAGCTTCGTCAGGCAGAGCGCCGTGATCGGGACGACCTCGGCGAACGCTTTCGCCTGCACGAGCGCGTTCTGGCCGGTCGTCGCGTCGAGCACGAGCATCACCTCGTCCGGGCCCTCCGGCAGCTTGCGCTCGATGACGCGCCGGATCTTGCCGAGCTCCTCCATGAGGTTGAACTTCGTGTGCAGGCGCCCGGCCGTGTCGATCAGGACGACGTCGGCACCGCGGCTCTCGGCGGCGGACATCGCATCGAACACCACTGCGCCGGGGTCGGCGCCCTGCTTGTGCGCGACGACGTCCGCGCCGACGATTTCGCCCCAACTCTTGAGCTGCTCGATCGCCGCCGCCCGGAACGTGTCCGCCGCGGCGACGACGACCTTCTCGCCGTCCTCGCGGTACGCCTGGGCGAGCTTCGCGACGCTCGTCGTCTTGCCAGTGCCGTTGACGCCGACGATCAGGATGACGGCCGGCCTGTCCGGCGGCGGCGACTCCTCTTCGCCCCAGATGCGGCCTTTGGCCGTGCCGGCGTGGAGGACGGCGACCAGTTCTTCCTTGAGGAGGCCGCGCACCTCGGACGCGTCCTTGATGCGCTCCTTCTCGACGCGCATCTGGACCTCGCCGAGGATCTTGTGCGTGGTCGAGACTCCCGTGTCGGCACCGATCAGGAGCTCCTCGAGTTCCTCCCAGATCTCGTCGTCGATCTTCGCCCGGTCGAAGAGGCCGGAGATGCTGCTAAACCAGCCCTTGCGGGTGCGTTCGAGGGCGTGCTCGGTCTTTTCGTCAGTCTCTTTCGAGCGCCTGAAAATACGTAGGATGGCGGGGCCTCCTCGTGTTCGGGCCATTCTAGCGGCTGGGGCCAAATCGGGCGAAACGCTATTCGAGGAGGTCCTTGCTGACGTCCGCAAGGTGCAGGCTGAGCACGCGGGAGACGTTGTCGGCGCCCATCGACACGCCGTAGATGGTGTCGGCCGTCTCAATGGTGCGGCGGTTGTGCGTGATGATGATGAACTGCGTCCGCTGGGCGAGCGCGCGCAACTCCTCCACGAAGCGGCCCACATTCGCCTCGTCGAGCGCGGCGTCGACCTCGTCGAGCACGCAGATGGGGGACGGGTTCGCCTGCAGCAGCGCGAAGAGCAGCGCGACGGCCGTCAGCGACCGCTCGCCTCCCGAGAGCAGCGCCAGCGAGCCGAGCTTCTTGCCGGGGGGCTGCGCCACGATCTCGATGCCCGGCAGGCCGTACTCGTCAGTCTCGCCGAGCTCGAGACGCGCACTGCCGCCACGGAAGAACGCGCTGAAGTAGCGCTCGAACTCCTGGTTGACCGTCTTGAAGGTAGCGCGGAAGCGTTCGCGGATCACCGTCTCCAGTTCGGCGATGGCCTCGTTGAGCTGATCCTCGGCGTGCGCGAGGTCGCCGAGCTGGCCGCTGAGGAAGTCGAAGCGCTCACGGCTCTCGACGTACTCCGTGGCCGCTTCCTCGTTCACCGGCCCGAGCGAGCGGATCTGCCCGCGCAGTTCGGCGATGCGGTCGCGCACCTCGACCGGGTTGATCGAGGCACCGCCGCGAATCGGCGGCAGATCGACGTCGCCGTCCTGGCTGCGCAGCCAGGACGGCGGGGCGCCGTCGCCGGCGTACGCCTCGCTCGGCTCGAACTCGGGCTCCGGTTCGGGCTCGGGCGCCCGCTCGACTTCGCCGTCGTCGGTGGCGACGAATCCCTCCGCCTCCAGGCTTAGCTTGAGCGCATCGAGTTCGTCGCGGCGGGCGCGCACCTCGTTCTCGGCGTCGTAGACCGCGCGCTCGGCAGAGCGCAGGCGCTCGTTCGACTCGGCCTGCTGCGTGGCCAGTTCGCGCTCGCGGGATTCGAACTGCGCCAACTCCTCTCGCGCCGGTACGAGGTCGTCGCGCAGTGCCGAGATCTCCGACGACTTCTCGGTGAGCTCGCGCTGGGTCGCGGCAAGGCGGCCGGCGATCGCCTGCGCTTCGTCGAGCGCGGCGGCGCGCTGTTCGTCCTTGGCCGCGATCTGCCGCGCCAGGCGCTCACGCGCCTGCCGCTCGGCGTCGGTCACCTGCCGCTCGGAGCGGTACTCGCCGTCGAGGCGGGCGACGACGGCGGCTTCCTCGCTCACTGTCTCGGCGAGCGCGGCCCGCTGCGCCTCCAACTCCGCGATGGCCGCGCGTGCCGACTGCTCGAGCTCGGCGGCGGCGCGTGCCTCGGCGGCGCGGTCCTCGCGCTCGGCGGCGGCGCGCTCTCGGGTGAGGCGCAGGGACTCGACCTGCTCGTCGCGCTGGCGAGCGGCGGCGTGGTACGCCTGCAGCCGCGTGCGGAATCCGTTGAGCGATGCGCGCGACGTCGCCATCGCCGTGTCGAGGCGCGCCTTGTCGTCGCGCAGCGTCTCGACCGTCGCCGCCAGTTCGTGCGACTTCTGTCGCGATTCGACCTGACGCCGGGCGGCCTCCTTCAGTGCGGCTTCTCGCTCGGCGATGAGCGGCTCGAGGCGCTCGATCTCGGCAGGCAGGTCGGCCATGTCGCGCGCGTGGGCGAATGATGCCTCGATAGCCGCCAGCGAGCCGGCGGCGACCGAACCGATCGGCCGCAGCAGCACGCCGCCGGTCGTGGCGACGGCTCCCGCGAGGCCGCGGCGGACGACGCGGTGCGCAAGCGCCAGGTCCTCGACGACCACCGTGCGTCCGAGCAGCGTGTCGATGAGCCGGCGGTAGCGCGAATCGCAGCGGACGAGGGCAGACGCCACGCCGACAACGCCGCGCTCCTTGATCAGGTGCAGAGGGCGCGTCTCCTGGAAGCTGTCGAGCGGATACATCGTCGCGCGGCCGGCGTCGCCTGCGAGCAGCAGGTCGACGGCGCGCTTCATGTCGGATTCGCGTTCCACGATGACAGCGAAGAGGTTGTCGGCGAGCGCCGCCTCGATCGCCTTCTCGAGCCCGGGCGGCACGCGCAGCACCTGGCCGACGAGGCCGACGATACCGCGCAACTCGATGTCGTCTGGCACTGTCTCGCGCTTGACGACGCCGCCGGCTTCGAGGATCGCGCGCACGCCGGCGTCGGGCGCCTGCGGTCGGACGTCGATCTGCTCGGCAACCTGCAAGCGCACGCGCGCGGCATCGAGCTCGGCGCGCAAGCCACGCAGCTCCTCGGCGATGCTGTCTTCCTCGCGGCGATACTCGTCGACGGCCGACGCCTCGCGGTCGCGGTCGTTGACGGCCCATTCAAGGCGCGGGCCGACGAGCGCAACCTCCTTCGAAACGTGCGCAAAGTCGCGGGCCCACGCAGCCAGTTCGGCGACGGCTTTCCGGCGTTCCTCGACGGAAGCATCGGCAGCGCGGCGAAGGCGTGCGGCGCTGTCGGCCGCGTCGATCATGCGGCGGCCGAGGTCCTCGACGGCGGCGAGGGCGCGCGCGGCCGCGTGCTCCTCGGCGAGCGCCGTGCGCTGTGTGTCCGTGAGGTCGTGCTCGATCTGGGCGAGGCGCGCACGGTGGCCCGCGAGTTCGTCTCGGGCGGCGGCAAGGGAGCGTTCGAGTTCACTCGTGTCGCGGACCGGCGCCGCCGCGTCCTGCGCCGCTTCGTCGGCACGCAGCGAGGCCAACTCCGCGGCCAGTTCGTCTATGCGAGCGGCGACCATGCGTTCGCGTTCGCCGTCGAGGGCGGCGCGGCGTTCGAGGTCGCGGGCGTAATCCTCGAGACTGCGCAGTTGCTCCTCGCGGCGGGCGATCTCGCCGCGGCGCTCGCCGATCGCCGCGCGGAGCTGGACGAGACCCTCGTCGCAGGCGCGAAGCGCCGCGGTCACGCGCTCGAAGTCCTCGTTGCGCTGGTCTTGCGTCGCGATGGCGGCGAGCAGCGCGGCGTTGACCTCGTGCAACTGATGCGAGTACCAGACGTGGAGCGTGGCGGCGAGTTCGCTCGCCAACTCCTGGTACTTCACGGCGCGGCCGGCCTGGCGCTCGAGCTGGTTCATGCGCGGCTCGATCTCGCGCACGAGCATGCGGACGCGGTCGATGTTCTCGCGCGTGGCCTTGAGCTTGTTGTGCGCGTCCTCGAGCTTGTTGCGGTGCAGCCGGACGTCGGCGGCTTCCTCGATGAGACCGCGGCGGTCCTCCGGGCGCAGGCTCAGCACCTGCTCGACCATGCCCTGGCCCATGAAGGCGTAGCTGTTCTGGCCGACCTGCGCCCGCAAGAAGAGGTCGACGACGTCGCGCAGGCGCACCTTCGTGTTGTTGATGAGGTACTCGTTCTCGCCGCTGCGGTAGGCGCGGCGGGTGACGACGACCTCGTCGTATTCGATGGGCAGCCACTGGCCGCTGTTGTCGAGCGTGATGCTGACTTCGGCGACGCCCATCGGCGCGCGCTTGTCGCTGCCGGCGAAGATCACGTCTTCGGTCTTGCGGGCGCGCAGCGTGCGGCTGGCGTGCTCGCCGAGCACCCATCGCAGCGAATCGGCGACGTTCGTCTTGCCGGTGCCGTTCGGCCCGACGACGCACGTGACGCCGGTGCCGAACTGCAGCGTCGTCTTGTTGCCGAAGCTCTTGAAGCCCTGGACGTCGAGGCGTTTCAGGTACAACTACGCGATCTCCTGCTCGAGCTCGTTGAGCGCCTGCTGCGCCGCGTCCTTCTCCGCCATTTGCTTGCTACGTCCTTCGCCCGTGCCGAGCGGCTTGCCGCCGACGAGCACCTGCACCGTGAACCGGCGTGCATGATCGGGCCCCTCCGTCTTGAGCAGCTTGTACGACGGCGTCGTCTGCCAGCGCGACTGGATGACCTCCTGCAGCCGCGACTTGGGATCCGGCGACATGCCTTTCTTGCGCAGCGCCTGCAGCTCCTCGGCGAGGCTGCGGCGCACGAACGCCCGCACGCTGGCGATGCCGCCGTCGAGGAAGATGGCGCCGACGAGCGCCTCGTAGGCGCGGGCAATGTTCGTCGGGCGGCGGCGGCCGCCGGCCCCGTCCTCGCCGCGGCCGAGCTGCAGGTATTCGCCGAGTTCGAAGCGCGCGGCCGCGCGCGCCAGGGTATCGCGTCGCACCAGGTGCGCACGCAGTTCGGTCAACTTGCCTTCATCGACGTCCGGGTACTCGATGTAGAGCTGCTGCGCCACCACCACCCCCAGCGCGGCATCGCCGAGGAACTCCAGCCGTTCGTTTGAACCGACGTCGATGCCGGGATTCTCGTTCAGGTACGACGTGTGGATCAGCGCCTGCTTCAGCAACACGGGATTCTTGAACTTGAGGTGCAGCCGCGCTTCAAGCGCCTTCCAATCCGGCAACTTCCCACCTCTCGGGGCGCGGGGTGACCGGACCGCAACGGGCCCGGAAATGGCGACGACCGCCCGGGGCGGTCGAGTGAATTGGCGAACCATCGGTGCGGCGGGGCCCCCATCCGTCTCGGGGCTCAAGAGCATCCCGGGGCGGATTGCGCTCCTCCCACGCCAGCCGGTTGCGGCCATCGGGGCTCCTTCCCCCACGCGTCCGCCGATCCGTTGAGCCCTCCCGCCGCCAAGCCGTGGTGATGATAGGTAGCCATCGGCCGAACTGTCAAGGCAGTCGCTGCCTATACTGCGCACGATGACAATCGAGGAACGATCCGCCGCGGAACTGCGTAAGCGTTTGCTCGATGCGCTGCCAGTCGGCCGCCCGCGAGGCGGTCGTGCGCATCGTCGCGCAAGGCGGCCGGGGCGTGTACGCCGTCGGCGGCTCCGTGCGCGACGTGCTGCTGGGGCGGCAGCTCGTCGACGTCGATCTGGTCACGGAGCGCGATGCTATCGACGTCGCGCGGCGAGCGATGTCGGGCGTGCGCATTACCGCGCACGCGCGCTTCCGCACGGCGAGCATGATCGTCGACGGATGGCGAATAGACGTCGCGACGGCGCGAAGTGAGCGGTACGCGCGCCCGGGCGCGCTGCCGCGCGTCTCGGGCGCGTCGATTGACGACGACCTGCGGCGGCGCGACTTCTCCGTCAACGCGATGGCACTGCGGCTCGACGGCGACGCCGAGCTGCTCGACCCGTGCGGCGGCGCGGCCGACGCGCGGGCCGGCGTCATCCGTGTGTTGCACGAGCGTTCGTTCGTCGACGATGCGACGCGCATCTACCGCGCACTGCGCTACGCCGGCCGGCTCGGGTTCCGCGTCGCACGGGCGACGGACGAACTGCTGCGGGCGAGCCTCCGGTACCTCGACACGATCGGCGGCGAGCGGCTGCGGCGGGAGATCGAGTTGGTGATGCGGGAGCCGGTCGCCGGCGACGTGCTGTCGGCGTGCGAGTCGGCGGGCGTGCTGCGCGCGACGCACGCCGGGCTACGGTGGGACGGCCAGCGTGCGGCGGCACTCGACGCTCCGCCGGTGCCATCATTGCCACTATTGCCGTTCGGATTCGCCTTGCTCGCGGCAGGCTCGACGCCGGCAGTGGCGACGTCGATCTGCGAGCGGCTGCGGTTGAAGCGCGACGAAGCAGCGGCCGTCGACGCCGTGGCGGCGCTCGGTACGGCATCGACGGTGCTGCGCCGCGCTGACGTCATGCCGTCTGGCGTGGTGACACTGCTCGAGCGCTATCCGCCGGCCGCCGTCGCGGCGTTTGCGTCGACGACGGACGAGCGAATTGCGGGCGAAATGGCCCTTCGTTACCTTGAGGAGTGGCGGCACGTCCGGCCGGTGCTCGGCGGGCGCGACCTACTGGAACTCGGCATCGCGGAGGGGCCGCAGGTGCAGCGCGGGCTGCAGCTCCTGCGCGCTGCGAGGCTCGACGGCCGCGTCGACGACCGGGACGAGCGAGCTGGCGATGGCGCGCCGGTTCGCGAAGGGCATCCGCGACGCACGGCACGCGACGGCCGGACAATCAGGACTCAATGACCACTGACCCGTACTTCCGAACCCTTCACCTGCGGCGTCTGCAGCGAGACCGGTCGATGCGCGCATGTCGGCCGAGTGCAACTGGTGCGACAACCGATACCACCTGAACCCGCGTAACGACGTCGAGGCGAAGGACTGCGGAGAGGTGTGGATCGACGAGCAGTACCTGGCACTGCAGTTTGCCTGCAACACGTGCATTACAGGACCGGCGGCGGAGTCTCGCGCCGCGCAACCGACGCCGCGCCCGGCCACGCAAGCCCGATCGTCGGCCGGCCGACCACGTCGCTACCGGAGACGCGCGTGACCGTCACGCGCCGTCGCTGATGGCGAGGAAGCGCAGACGCGCGAAGGGCGGCGCACCCTCGCGTCCTGCACCCGCGTCGCGACAGGCTCCTGCCTCGGCGGGACGCGCGTTGCCGCAGTGGCGATGGCGCACGTTCCCCGTGTTCTTTGCGTTCGTGACGGGGATGCTCGTCGCGAGCCTCGTCAACCCACCGAGCGGTAACGTCGGCTCCGCCGTGCAACTCGTCGCGCTCGCCGGCTTCGGGTACGGGCTGGCGCACCTCTTCGTGACGAACGTCGTCGTCGCGGGAAGGCTGCGGCGACAACGTCAGGCGGCCGAGCGAGGCGAACCGGCGCCCAAGGCGTTCGAGGAAGAACTCGTCTATCCCGACGAGGAGACGCCGTCAGATCGGTAGGTCGCGTCGCATCCACGCGACGCCCTCGAGGGCGCACGGCCAGTCGTCGCGCGGCAGCGGCCGGTAGCCGAGACGGATCCAGAAGTAGACATCGATGCCGTGCATGGCCGGCGCGGGCGCGTACACCGCGCGCACGCCATCGTCGCGAAGCACCGTCCTCGACGAGCGCGGCGGCGGCCATGCACGTGCCGCGCCGCGCCTCGGACTGGCGGCATCGCCACCAGCTCGATGATCGCGGCGTTGCGGCGCGGCGCGCGCATGCGATAGACGACGACGCCCACGGCGCGGCCGTCGCGCCCGACGACATCGACGCGGAGTTGGCGTTCGCGCGCGAGCCGGCCATGACAGCCACCCGCCGGGCGACTCGCCGCCCGTGTCGTAGCCGACCGACGCGGCGACGGCGCCGAGCCAGCTATCGAGCCATGCGACGTCGTTGCCTTCGAGCGGGCGCAGTGCGACGTTCACGGTGCGACGGTGGCGCCCGGCCGGCCGAGCCAGGCCGTCACCTCGCCGCCGAGTTCGCGGAGCGGCACCTCGCGCGTGTCGCAAGGAGGCAGCGAGCGAAAGAACGATTCGCCGTAGCGCTTGCTGCGCAGCCGCCGGTCGAGCACGACCATGACGCCGCGGTCGGTCTTGCGGCGGATCAGCCGACCGAAGCCCTGCTTGAAGCGCAGGATGGCCTGCGGCACGGCGTACTGCTCGAACGGCGCCTCGAACAGCTCGGAACGCGCCTGGAACACCGGGTCCGACGGGCACCGAGAACGGCAGCCGGGCGATGATCAGCAGCGACAGCGCCTCGCCGGTGATGTCGACGCCCTCCCAGAAGCTCGATGCACCGAGCACGACCGTGCGGTGACTCTCGCGCAGCGTCGAGAGCAACTGGCGCGGCGTGCCGTCGAGCCCCTGCCCCAGCACGAGGATCTCCTGCTCCTCCAGTTGCCGCTTGATCCCCTGGTACGCCGCGCGCAGCGCGCTGTGCGACGTGAAGAGGACAAGCGCGCGCCCCTCGCTGGCGCGCACGGCGTCGATGATCGCTGCCTGAACCGCGGCGAGGTAGCCCATCTGGTTCGGCTCGGGCATGTCGCTCGGCGTCAGGATCAGCGTCGACGTCTGGTAGTCGAACGGCGAGCCGAGCAGCAGTTCGCGCGCGTCCTCAAGGCCGAGGCGACCGCGCGTGTAGTCGAAGTTGCCGTCGGTGCTGAGGGTCGCGCTCGTCAGGACGACGCTTTCCTTCGAGCCGAAGAGGCCGGTGCGCAGCGTCTCTGCGACGGAGAGCGGCGCGCTGGCCAGAGACGGCGACGCTGCCTCGCGGCGTGGCATCGTGAGCCAGCAGACGGTGTCGCGATCGTCGCGACCGATGATCTGCGAGATGCCCGAGCGCAACTGCTCGCCGGCGTCGCCGAGTTCCCCGGCCTCGGCGATGCGCCACGTCGCGGTCGACGAGATCCGACGGGTCGGCCTGCGAGAGCATGACCTGAATGTCATCGACGATGCCGTTCACCTGCGCGAGCAACTCTTCGACCTCGAACCAGTTCGATTCGATGTCGGCCCAGTCGGGCTGCACGCGCATCGCGCGGTTGATTATGATCCGCTCGTCGTAGTCGTGGCGGCCGCTCGCGTGCTGCTGACCGAAGTCAAGCAGCGCGCGGAAGAACGCCGGCACGCGATCGCGCGCTCGGGCGACGGTCTGCATCAGTGTGCGCGCGGCCGACTGCAGTTGCGGCGCCGGACCGACGGCCTGTTGCGACGCACGCGTCGCCGTGAAGATCGTCGAGACGAGACCGGCGTCGCGGTCGCGCGAGATGCGCATGTACAGGCGGTCGAGCCAGGCCAGCACGTCGGCCTCCGACGCCGCGAAGCCGAACTGGCTCGTCGCCTCGTCCTCCAGATGGTGCGCCTCATCGACGACGAGGCGCTGGTACGGCGGCAGCACGTTGCCAGCGGCGCGCACGTCGGACAGCAGCAGCGCGTGGTTGACGACGAGCAGGTGCGCGGCCTCGGCGCGCTTGCGGGCGCGATGCAGGAAACAGGAGCCGTCGCGGACGTACAGGCACTGCCCGGCAAGGCAGCCGGCCTCCTGCGCGCTGTAGCGCGCCCAGGCGGCGTCCTCGTCGCGGCGCAGATTCAGTTCAGCGCGGTCGCCCGTCTCCGTAAAGCCTAACCAGAACAACAATCGGACGAGCACGCGCGCCTCGTCGGCGCTCAGAGAGTTCGCCTGCACTGCCGACGCCCATCTCAGCAGACAGAGGTAGTTACGCCGCCCCTTCAGTTGCGCGACGCGCAGGTCGTCGGCCTCGACGCCCGCGCTGGCGAGGATGCGCCGCGCGATCGGGATGTCCTGCGTGATGAGTTGATCCTGCAGGTTGATGGTGTTCGTCGAAATCACGGTACGCGCGCTGTTGCGCATCGCGTCCAGTGCCGACGGGATGATGTACGCCAGCGACTTGCCAACGCCGGTGCCCGCTTCGACAATCAGCCGATCATGCTCGGCGATCACTTCGGCCACGGCGCGCGTCATGCTCGCCTGCTCGGGGCGCGACTCGAACTCGTCGATCGTGCTGCGCGCCGCGTCGGACGTGAGCAGCGCCACGGACTCGTCTGGCGCGACTGCGACCGGGCGTGTCGACGGCTGCATCGCCTCGGCGGACTCCGGCGGCGCTTTGACGAAGCGGTGCACGTAGCCGTCGCGATCGGCGTCACCGGGCCGACGCGGGTGCTCGGCCGCGACTTCGCGGAACAGATGGCGCAGCGACCAGTCGCTCGCCATCGCGATGCGCTCGGCCTCGGCCAGCAGCTCCGGCGGCGACGCGGCGAGCCGCTCGCGCAGCGCGGCGAAGACCTCTCGCGCGGCCTCGGCGTCCGCCATCGCGCGGTGCCGACCGACGAACGCGATACCGAGGTGGTCCGCGATTGCACCGAGGGTGTGCTGGCGCAGTCCCGGCAACAGCAACCCTGCCATCTCGAACGTGTCGTACGTCGGGCCGAGCAGCGGCACGCCCTTGCGAGCCAGGAAGCCCGTGTCGAACGTCGGGTTCTGGCCGACGATCGGGTCCATGCCGATGAACGCCGCCACGTCCGACGCGATGGCGGCGAAATGCGGCGCGCCGTCGAGTTCGTCGACGTTGATTCCTGTCAGCAGCGAGATGCGGTACTCCAGCGTGCGTCCCGGGTTGACAAGCGACTGGTAGCGGTCAATGACGCCGCGCGCGTCGAAGCGGACAGCCGCAACCTCGATGATCTCGTCGACATCCGGATCGAGGCCGGTGGTCTCAAGATCGAGCGCGACGTAGGACATCGGGACCGCGAATTTCTAGGCGGCGCGGGCGGTGATCTGAATCATCGGCGGGCCCGCGAGCATGGAGCGTTCGGAGGGTGATCGTCGGTGCGATTCTACCACGCGGGGCGGCTCGAGCCGTCAGGTCGCGAGGCCTGGAGCCGCTTCCTCGAGGCTGTCCTCGGTGAAGTACGTGAGTTTGCCCTGCAGCAGGCCGTGGTGTGCGTGAAAGCGGCCGGCGTGCAACTCCCGCAGCATGTCCTCCGGCGTCCGCAGTTGCTGTTCGAATACCGTGCAGTAGAAGCCGATGCCGGAGCGCGAGTGCGCGTCGCTGCCGCCGGTGACCGGTTTGCCAAGGATCTTCGCCACGCGGAGGGCGAACAGATTCTCCTTTGGCGTATTGGCCCCGTTGAGCGCCTCGATGGCATCGACCAACTGGAAGACAGGCATGCGTTCGGCCGCCTGCTCCGGCGTCATCGTGAAGGGCTCTTTGCCCTGCTTGCGGAAGTACACGGGGTCGAACCAGTGGCGGAACGGGTGGGCCACGACCATGTAGCCGCCGAGGTCGTCCAGCACGCGCCGCAGCTCCTCGGCACGGCGGATACCGGCGACGTACTGCGTGAGACCGACGACGATCATGTGGCCGAGGTCGGTCGAGACCTCCATGCCGTTGTTGACGAAGAGCGGCGCGTGGCGCTCGCGGTACTCAGCGAGTTTATACGTGTCCCAGATGCGGTCGTGCTCGGTGATGTTCAGCCCGGTCAGCCCGCGGATGTTCGCCTCCTCGGCGAGGTCCTCCGGGCTGAGGCCGCTGTCCGAGGCGCCGGCGGTCGTGTGGACGTGCATGTCGAGGATGGTTCCGGGCATAACGCCCGAACTATAGCAGCGGACGGCAACTAACTCGATTCAACTGCCGAGTGTCGCCAGCCACGGCATCGCCCAACCGAAGGCCGCCGCGAACACAACGCCGCCGATGAGCGCGTACCGCCGCACCGACGGCAAGGCGAACGCGGGGATGACGACGACAGCCGTCAGCGCGAGCACCGTGGCCGTGTACACGACGTTCGGGCTGCCCAGACCGCCGTCGGGCCGCCGAACCTCGATGCCGTTGAGCGCCATGCCGAGCACGAGGCCGAGCGCCGTCAGCACGATCATCGCCGCGAAGTGGAGCACGACCGACAGCGCGACGACGCTCGTCCCCTCGGGCGCGATGCGTTGCGCCATGCCCGTACGGTCGTTCGAGCGGATCAGCGCGATCGCCGCGACTGGCGCGGCGATCACCGCCAGCGCGAAGCCTACGACGAAGCCGGCGAAGACATCGGCCACCTACCGCTCCTCGATGCGCAGCGCGGCCGCTCGCGGCAACGATGCTACGAGGCGCGGCTCGAAGCCGAGGTCGCGGATGCGGTCGGTGAGTGAATCGGACGCCGGCTCGATGAGGTAGAACGACGGACCGGACCCAGCGAGGTGCGGGACGTGGCCCTGTGCCCGCAGCGCATCCATCGCGATCGCCGTCTCCGGCTGCAACTCCGCCGTCACGCGCTCGAATACGTTGGCAAGATCGGCGTCGACGACCGGGCGACTGGCCTCGACGATCTCGCGCACGCCGATGCTCACGTAGCCGTCGCTGTAATCGTCCGGCGTCAGCGCGCCGTACATCGACGCGGTCTTGTCGCCACGCTGTTCCGGTGCAGGTGTCGCGAGCACGATCGACGGTGCGATGGCGTCCCGCAACGCCTCGACGCGGTCGCCGCGGCCCG
Source organism: uncultured Chloroflexia bacterium (assembly GCA_963840385.1). GTDB lineage: Bacteria > Chloroflexota > Dehalococcoidia > DSTF01 > JACRBR01 > CAYJMJ01. The sequence continues at coordinate 485,318 of CAWIYS010000011.1, forward strand.
TGGCCATCGCCGTGCCGCAGACGACGAAGAACGGCGGGTCGGAGCCGATCTCGCCGGCGATCTCGACCAGGTTGTCGAGCGGCTGGCCAGCGTCCCAGAGTCGGTTCAGCCCGCGGAGCACCGCCGCCGCATCGCTGCTGCCGCCGCCGAGCCCGGCCGCCACCGGCACATGCTTCTCGAGAACGATGCGGACGCCGCGCCGCGCGCCCGTGCGATGGCCGAACGCAACGGCAGCACGATACGCCAGGTTGGTGTCGACCGGTTCGTCGCGCAGCATGCCGGCCTCGCCGGCGACCGACAGCGTGATGTCGTCGGCGTCGGTCAGCGTCACGACGTCGCAGAGGTCGATCGTCTGGAGGACCGTACGGATCTCGTGGTAGCCGTCGGGGCGAATGCGGAGGACCTCGATCGTCCAGTTGATCTTCGCCGGCGCGATGACGCGCACACCGCGGCTCACTGCGCCGGCCTCGCGATCCACGCGCGCGTAATCGACGCCCAGTCGTCGATCGAGAGCATCTGCGGCCGCAGGGTCACGTCGATACCGGCGCGGCGCATCACCTCGTCGACGACGCCCTGTTTGACGTGCAGGCCGAACGACAGGCTGTTGCGCAGCTGCTTGCGCGGGTTGCCAAAGCCCGCACGCACGACGCGAAAGAACGCGTCGAGCGGCACGTCGACGCGCGGCGACGGAAGCACGTCGATGCGGACCACGGCCGACTGCACGTTCGGCGGCGGCGAGAAGGAACCGGGTGCGACTTTCATCACCATGCTCGTGTCGCCGTACGCCTGCGTCGCGACGCTCATCAGGCTCATCGCTCCAGGCTTCGCGACGATGGCCTCAGCCACCTCCAACTGCACCATGACGACAAGACGCCGCGGGGGCACGTCGCCCTCGAGGAACTGCCGAAGCACGGGCGCGGCGACGTTGTACGGCAGGTTGGCAACGACGACGTACGGGGCGGCCGCGCCGCCTGCGCGCAGCAGCTCGCCCGGCGTCGACGCGAGCACGTCGCCATCGATGATGGCGACCCGGGTGGTGGCGGCGAACCGCTCGCGGAGACGGGCGACGAGATCGTGGTCGACTTCGACAGCGACGACGCGCGACGCCCGCTCAGACAGCACCTCTGTCAGCGTGCCGAGGCCGGGGCCCACTTCGATGACGGCGTCGGACGGCTCGAGCTCGCGCCGCATCGACGATCCGGCGCAGGATGTTGGCGTCGGACAAGGAAATGCTGGCCGAAGCGTTTCTTCGCCCGCGGCACGCCGCTACGAGAGGATGTAGATCTCAACCCACTTCGACTGCCAGTCAGCGCTCACTCCGTCCGGGAATCCCAGGTCGATGATGTATCCCTTGACCGCGCCGCCGGTGTCGGCAGCGACGGCGTACCCGTAGCCGGGGATGAACATGCGCGTGCCGAGCGGGATCACGTTCGGGTCGACGGCCACGATGCCGTACGTCACGACCGACACCGGTCGCCGTATGCCCGTACGCCGGATCGCTCGGCGAGCGGCCGCTGCTCGCCGGGTTGTACCACGTCGCGTACACGTTCAGCGTGCCGTGACACCGTGCCGCTGTCCGATGGCGCGCTGTCGTTGCGGCCGGTGCGCGTCGGGTAGTAGATCACGGTGTCGACCGGCTCGGGGTCGATAGTACTCGTCGACGAGCGTGCGGCTCGCCTCCTCGCCGTTGACGTAGCCGACGCTGTAGCGTGCGCACGCGCACGCCGTCGTGGCCCCTCGGTGCGCGTCTCGCCCGGCGCGAGATCGGGATCGGAGCGGTACACGGTCTGGCTCTCGACGTACTCCTGTTCGACGTCGCTCGACGCGGAGAGTTGCACGACGCGCACGTACATGCCCGGCGCTGACCGGCGTGTCCGCCGGCGGATCGAGGATCGCGCCGTCCGGCAGCTGGATGCCCGCCGCCGAGAGCGCCGCGCCGACCGAACCCTCGAGCGTGTAGATCACCTGGTGGTCGTGCGGCAGCGTCACCGTCACCGCTTTCGCGTGCGTCACCTCGATGCAGCCGTCGTCATCGAGCGGCGCCTGCGCACCCGGCACGACGCGGTCGCCGGGACCGATCGTGACGCCCGCCTCGCGCAGCGCCTGCGCCACGGTCGGCCGGCTCGACGTCGATACGAATACGCGACCGTCTTCGACGATCGAGAACGTCACGGCGCGCTCGCACGTCGACGGAGATGCCCGAGTCCGCCGCATCACCAACCGAGCGATGCTGCGTGTCAGCGAACAGTCGCGGCGGCACGACTGGCGCGTTCATCGATACAAGCGCGCCGTTCTGGAGCACGCTGTCACGGCTGTTGATGGCGACGCCCGCCTCGGAGAGCAGCTGGTTGATCGTGACGGCGTGCGTGCGCAGGCGATACTCCGCGCCATCGACATGCAGCGTGACGTCGTGCGCGCGCTCGACGCGCAATACGTCGATGTTCCCGCCGTCGAGCGCCGTCACGCGGTCGCCGCGGATGGACGTCGACGCCGGCTCCGGCGCAGGATGGCCGTGTCGCTCGACGTCAGCGTGTTCGAGCTCGATCGTGCGGCCGTCCGCCTCGACACGCACGTGGCGCGGTTGCAGCAGCACGGCGCCGAGGACGCGATCACGAACAGCAACACGATCGTGACGGCAAGGTGCCGCCGCCTGCGATGCGCGAGCAGCCCGTTTCCCCTGCGGGCGGCAATCGCATGTCGGAAGCCGCCGACGCGGCCCGGCCGGAGCGGCGTGAGCGGCACCGATGCCCTCCTGCGCTAACGCTTCCGTGGGTCGAACTTGTGTAATGCGCCGCACCGGGCGCGAAGCGTGAACGAAATTAGGTCGTGCACCCGCTGTCGATCGGGCCCTTCGGCTTAACGGCGCTAGCTAGCTCCGGCCCGGTAACCCTACGGCACCCGAAGCAAACTACTTACCGCTGCTTCCTTCCGGACCTGACGGGGTTCGTAGCGCTTCGCCGCGTAGGACCAGGCCCTCAACGCTGCTCGGCGCAGCCAGTTCCCAGGTACACCAACCTCGAGCGGGAATTCAGCCCCGCTATAGCGGCTTGCGGGTACAGGGCACCGCTGGCTCCCCGCCTAGCACGACCGTTGGCATCGTACCACGCGACCTGAGGCCGTCAAATGCCCATGGATGCGCGGCAACGCATCAGGATCGTCCCGAAGGCAGGCGCCGGATTGCGGTGGTATAGTTCCGCTCACCACGGACATAAGACGCGGAGGGCGCCACGATGGGTGATGCATCTGCCACGTTTCACCGCCGCCGCCGTGCAGGCCGCGCCGGTCTTCCTCGACCGCGACGCGACGGTCGACAAGGCGTGCGAGATCATCGGCGAGGCGGGGCGCGCCGGCGCGGACCTCATCGTGTTTCCCGAGACGTGGATCCCCGGCTATCCGTTCTGGATCAGTTCGTCGCGCGTGTTCTCGGGCGACGTCTTCGCGCAGTTGTGGAAGAACGCCGTCGAGCTCGGCTCGCCGGCGGTCGATCGGCTCGGCGAGGCGGCGCGCGAAGCGGGCGCATACGTCGTGATGGGCGTCGACGAGCGCGATACGGTGTCGCGCGGCACGCTCTACAACTCGCTGCTCTACTTCTCGCCGGAGGGCGAGGTCGTGCATCGGCATCGCAAGCTGATGCCGACGTTCACCGAGCGCACGGTCTGGGGCTTCGGCGACGGCAGCGATCTCGCGATCCTCGATACGCCGCTCGGCCGGCTGGGCGGTCTCATCTGCTGGGAGCACGAGATGACGCTGGCCAAGTACGCGCTCTACGCGCAGGGCGAGCAGGTCCACTGCTCCGTCTGGCCGGCGTACAGCTTCCAGAACGACCACATCGCCTACGGCACGCGTCAGTATGCGTTCGAGGGCGCTTGCTTCGTCGTGACGGCCTGCGGCGTCGTCACACCCGGCTCGCTGCCAACGGATCTCGGCGGCGACACTTTGAGCGCCAACGGCGGCACGGCGATCATCGGCCCCGACGGCAATTACCTCGCCGGCCCGATCTACGACAGCGAGGAGACGCTGTACGCCGAGATCGACCTCGAGGCGGCAATCCGCGAGAAGCACTCGCGCGACGTCGCGGGCCACTACGCGCGCCCTGACGTCCTGCAACTCCTCGTCCGGGCCGAGCAGAAGCCGATCGCACGCTTCACCGGCGCACGCTCGATGACGTCGGCGGCGAGCGACGGCGTCAGCGCGGGCGCGGTCGTCGACCGGCTGCAGGCGGTGCGGGAGTACCTCGACAGCCTGATCACGCGCGTCCAGACCGACGGCGACGCCGACGCCAACGAGGCGCTTGCCGAGGCGCTCGCGTCGATCGACATGGCGGCAGCTGGAATGTGGAGCAGCCGATAGCCTCGCGAGTGTCCGCCCAACCGCGTGACCGCAACCGCACGGGCGCGGCGCCGCCGACGAGCCTGCGCGCGCGCATGCGCGTCCGCCAGCTTCCGTACGATGCGCAGCTCGCGCGACGGCACATCACCAAGACGGACCTGGTGATGCGCGACATCGTGCGACGCGTCGGGCCGTTCGCGTTGGAGGTGCGCGGCGCACCGTACCAGTCGCTGCTGCGGGCGATCCTGTATCAGCAACTCGCAGGTCCCGCGGCCGCCGCGATCGAAGCACGCTTTCTCGCGCTCTTCGGCGGCGCGATCCCCCAACCCCATCAGCTGGCCGACCTCAGCGACGAGGCGTTCCGCGGCGCCGGCGTGTCGCGCCAGAAGGCGGGCTATATGCGCAGCCTGGCCGAACACTTTGCGTCGGGCCAACTTGTGGACCGCGCGATCCGTCGCGCGCCGGACGAGGCGGTGATCGAGATGGTGACGGCCGTCAAGGGCATCGGCCGCTGGACAGCCGACATGTTGCTGCTCTTCTGCCTCGGCCGGCCCGACGTGCTGCCCGTCGGCGACCTAGGCATCCAGAACTCGATGCGCGCGGCGTACGGCCTCGACGCGCTGCCGAAGCCCGATGAGATGGCAGCGATCGCCGAGCCGTGGCGGCCGTACCGCAGCGCCGCGACCTGGTACCTCTGGCGCCGCAGCGACCTCGTCACGCTGTAGCGGCGATGTACGAGGTCGACCGCGCGGCATTCGAGGAACTCGTGATCGAGGCCGTCGACGGCCTGCCGGACGATTTCCGCGACCGCATCGCCAACGTCGAGTTCACCGTCGAGGACGTCGCGCGCCCGGACGATCGCGCGCGCGTCGGCCTGCCTCCGGGCGCGGAGCTGCTCGGCGTGTACCGAGGCGTGCCGCTGCCGAAACGCCATGCGGGCTACAACATGGCGCTGCCCGACCGCATCGCCATCTTCCAGGCGCCGATCCAGCGCCTCGCGCGCGATGAGGATGATCTGCGCGAGCGCGTTCGCCACGTCGTCCGACACGAGATCGCGCACTACTTCGGCATCAGCGACGACAGGCTGCGGGAGATCGACGCGTACTAGGCGGCCGAACATCGCGCGGGCTGAAAAGCCCGCGCTACAGGCTAGTGAACCTCAGCGTCATTTCTCGATCGGGAGGTCGTCGCGGTTGCCCCATTCGGACCAGGAGCCGTCGTAGTTCTTGACGTTGGGGTAACCGAGGATGTGCTTGAGCACGAACCACGTATGGGCGGCGCGCACGCCCAGCTGGCAGTGAGCGATGATCTCCTTGTCGGGGGTGATGCCGCGCTCCTCGTACATGCGCCGGATCTCATCGAGCGGCTTCAGCACGTTGTCACCGGCGAGGGTGTCGGTGTACTCAAGGTGCAGCGCGCCGGGGATGTGGCCGCCACGAGCGGAGCGCACGTCGCTTCCGTCATACTCGCCCTGCGTGCGCACGTCGACGATCACGGCGTCGCGCCGCTCTATGGCGTCACGCACGTCCTGCCATGTCGCTTCGTCGACGCGGTCGCACGCGGCGGGCTCTGGATAGGTGGTGTGCGAGGGGGGCGTGACGTCCGATGTTAGCGGCCGGCCCTCGGCAATCCAGCGCTCGCGGCCGCCGTCCAGCACGTAGAAGGCGCCGTGGTAGCGGTAGTAGCCGAGCGTCCAGAAGCCACGCATCGCGTAGCGGCTGTGGCCGTCGCCGTACCAGACGACGGTCGTCGTCGGCTCGATGCCCAGATCGCTCATCAGTGCGGCGAACTGCCGCGGCGTGATGACGTTGCCGGCGCTGTTGTCCCCGTTGATGAGCAGCGGTCCGTATGGCGCGACCCATTGCGCACCAGGGACGTGGCCCAGCGTCGTACGTCGCCTTGTCGACGCTCGACTCGATGATGCGGAGGTTCGGGTCGCCGAGCCGCTCCTCGAGCCAGGCGGGCGTCACGAGCGCGCTCACGGCACCACCTCCGGCACGTCATCGCGGCCGACGTGGCGGGCCAGCGCGGAGAGCATCGATGCGGTCTGCGCGTCGAGCAGCATGTACGTCCCTTCGCCGTCGGCGAGCAGCGCGCCAGACTCGTCGCGCACTTCGGCGCGCAGCTCGATCAGGCGGTGCCGCTCGTTCGTGATCCAGGCCTCGACGCGCAGCCGGCTGCCGAGGTCGACGGGGCGCCGGTAGCGGACGTTGAGCCGCGCCGTCGTGCCCCACTTCTTGGAATGGTATACGGCCCACCCCATCGCCTCGTCGATCATCGTCGACACGATGCCGCCGTGCATGCGACCGGGGTACCCCTGCTGGAAGTCGAGCGGCTTGAAGTCACAAACCGTATGGTCGCCCTCGCGGCGGAACTGCATGTGGAGGCCGTGGTCGTTCTCGGCACCGCAGCCGTAGCACATGCGCGGCGGGGGTACTCCGTCCCCGCTCATAGCGGGGCCACCGTCGCGCGGCCCTCGATCACCACCTCGCCGCGCCGCCGTTGCGCACTGCACCGCGTACTCGGCGACGCCGCTCGGCCTGCTTCAGCAGCTGGGCCGAGGCCGTGACGGTGTCGCCGGGGCGGGTCGGCGCCTTGAAGCGCACCTTGAGCTTGCCCGACGTGAGCCAGCGCTCGCCGGACGCCGCGAACATCATCTCGCCGATGAGCGCGAGCACGAGCATGCCGTGCGCGATCGTGCCGGCGAACGGCGTGGATGCCGCAAACTCCGGGTCGACGTGGATCGGGATTATGGTCGCCGGCCGCGTCGGCGTAGGCACCGATCTGCGCCTGGGTGAGCATGCGGACGACGGGCGCGGGCCGCTCGATCATGCGCCGGCCGCCGGCGCCATGATCGTCGTCCGCGCGCGAACCGCCGTGCCGCCACCGCCTGTGATCTCGAACTCGATGACGCTGATCACGAACCCCTGTCGCTCGGAGCGCTGCGCGATGCGCCCTGTCAGCGTCAGTTCCTCGCCCTCGTGGGCCTCGCCAAGGTGCTCGACCTCCTGCCCTGTGTGGAGCGAGCCTTCCGGCAACGAGATCCGCGCCTGCAGTTCGCCCAGGCCGAGCGCTACGGCCGCAAGCGGCGGCAGGCAGCCGCCGTACGACCCCTCGTCACCGACGGCACGCAGGTATGCGGCGGCGCGCTCGGCGGAAACGCTGAACTTCGCCTCGGGGAACTCATGGCCGCGCGGGAAGCTGGAGATGCTCTGGCGGACGGGCGATGTCATCGCCTAACGATGACGGGCAAGTCGCCGGAATGTCAATGCGAAGGAGAATGGCTGGCGGCGTGGGCGTTATACGCAGGGCTCGTTCATGTACGAGCGGCCCCAGTGCTCGAGGTCGAGGAGCGCCTCGCCGAGCTCGCGGCCCTTCGGGGTCAGCTCATATTCGACCCAGGGGGGCATGACGGCGACGATGTTGCGCTCGACCACCTCTAATGACTCGAGGTTCTTAAGCCGGTCGCGGAGTGTGCGCGAGTTGCAGCCACCGACGTTGTGCGCCAGTTCGTTGAAGCGGCGCTTGCCGCTCATCAGCTCGTGGATGATGTGCGGCACCCACTTCTGCCCGAGCAGCGCCAGCGTCGCGCGCACCGGGCAGTAGATGTCGTTGTCGTCGAGGACGAGCTTCCGTTCGAGAACCATCTGATCCGTTCTAACCCAAACGGCCGACGCCTGTAAAGGCGGCTCGTCCTCGGGCGGGAAGCCGTCTCGGTCAGGCGAGCGCCGCCAGCGCCTTCTTCTGGTCGCGAATCTGCGCCGGGGCGTTGTGCTCGACGTACGTGATCTTGCCATCGCGGTCGATGACGACGGTCAGGCGCTCGGCGGTCGCCGTCGCCTCGTTCCAGCAGCCGTAGAGCTGCGCCACCTGCCCCTTCATGTCCGCGAGGAGGCGGTGCGTGATGCCCTCCTTCGCCTTGAACGCCTTGTGGCTCCAGACGCTGTCGCGGCTAATGCCGAGGATCTCAGCGCCCTTGCCCTCGAACAGCGACAGGTCGTCGCGATAGGCACACATTTCGGTCGTGCACAGCGGCGAGAAGTCGAGCGGATAGAACACGAGGACGACCGGCTTGCCGCGGAGCGACGACAGCGTCAACTCCTGGAGCGAGTCATCCCTGAGCGTGAAATCGGGCGCTTCCTGCCCCACGACGACGTTTGCCATTCGGCGTAGCTCCTTCCGAGAACCTTGCAGACGCGATTGTCCTGCGATCATCCTAGCCCACCTCGCGGCGGTGCCGCTCGGCGTCGCGGCGGCGCGCCGCGGCGGCCGGTCGGTGGAGCGCATGCTTGACGCTGACCATGGCAGCCCCGATGCTAACGCTGCATCCGCGATCCCATACCGAGAGGACGTCCCTCTGCCGCCTGTCGCCGCCTCCGTCTCGCAGCCCGCAGACCACGTGGCATTGCCATGACGGCCGATTTCGGCGTCGCCCGCGCCATCGACAGCCAGGCGTTCGGCCAGCCCGGCCAGCGCACGTTCCGGCTGCGCCTCATCGGCGGCGAGGGCCAGTCCGCGTCGATCTGGCTCGAAAAGGAGCAGATGCAGGCGCTGAGCCTCGCGCTTAAGCAGATGCTGTCCCAGCTCGAGTACAACGCGGAGCCGCCCACGGCCGACATCGGCGAGTTCCCCGTCGTCGCCGACAACGACTTCCGCGTCGGCCGCATGGGCATGGGGTTCAACGCCTCCGACCGCACCGTCGTTGTGTACGCGTTCGAGATGGGCGTCGACGACGACGAGGACGAGCCGACGCTGCGGGTGCGGCTCACGCAGGAGCAGTGCGCGTCGCTCAGCGTCCAACTCGACGAGATCATCGCCGGCGGGCGGCCGGTCTGCCCCCTCTGCGGCCTGCCGGTCGAGCCGACCGGCCACGCCTGCGTGCGATCGAACGGCCACTCGAAGCAGCCGATCCCCGACGAAGATCAGGACGAGGACGCGGACGCGTGATTAAGGCGACGCTCCGCATCGACCCGGCGCGGCGCATCGGCCCGATCGACCCGAACATCTACGGCCAGTTCATCGAGCACCTGGGCCGCTGCATCTACGGCGGCATCTTCGAGCCCGGCTCGCCGCTTGTCCGACGCCGCGGCTTCCGCACCGACGTGCTCGATGCGGTGCGGCAGCTGCGCGTGCCGGTGCTTCGCTGGCCGGGCGGCAACTTCGTCTCCGGCTACCACTGGCAGGACGGCATCGGACCCGCCGCCGAGCGGCCGGCGCGGCGCGATACCGCCTGGCGCAAGTTCGAGTCGAACCAGTTCGGCACCGACGAGTTCATCGCCTACTGCCGCGCCGCCGGCGCGGACGCCGTACATCTGCTTCAACATGGGCACCGGCACGATGGACGAGGCCCAGGCGTGGGTCGAGTACTGCAACGGCGGTGGCGAGACCTACTGGTCGCAGCTGCGCATCAACAACGGTCACGCCGAGCCGTACGGCGTGAAGTACTGGGGTCTCGGCAACGAGGTGTACGGGCCGTGGCAGGTCGGCTACAAGAGCGCGTCGTCGTACGCCGAGCAGGCGCGCGAGTACGCGAAGTTCGTGCGCTGGACCGACCGCGACGTGCGGCTCATCGCCTGCGGCGGCGGCGACCCTGAGTGGGACTGGGACGGTGCTGAAGACCGCCGGCCACTTCATCGACTACATCTCGTACCACGACTACTTCCGGCCCGAGCCGGACGGCGACCCGTACGAGATCGCTCGTCGCACGCGGCTACCTCGGCGGGCGCTACCTGCGCGACCTCTGGGGGCTGATCGAGGCAGCGCGTCACCGCTACCAGATCCGTCGCCCGATCCACATCTGCGTCGACGAGTGGAACGTGTTCTACCGCCGAAACGACTTCGCCCGCTTCGGCACGCTGCACGAGGAGCAATACGACCTCGCCGACGCGCTGTGCGTCGCGGCGTATCTCAACACGCTCATCCGCAACGCCGACGCCGTGACGATGGCTAACATGGCGCAGATGGTGAACGTCATCGCGCCCATCTTCACCTCGCCCGAAGGGCCTGTTCCTGCAGACGATCTACTACCCGCTGCTGATGCACGCCGAGCACCGCGGCAGCATCGCCCTCGACGCACTATGCGAGTCGGACGGGTTCACCGTCCGCGGCACGGACGTCCCTTATGTCGACTCGGCGGTGACCTACGACGAGGCGGCCGGGCACGGCGTACCTCCATCTCGTCAACCTGCACCGGACGCAGGAGGCACAGGTCGTCGTCCACGCCGGCCACCGGCCGGAGTTCCAGCCGACGGGCTGGCAGATCGCCGGCGGCTCGCCCGACATCGTGAACTCGTTCACCAATCCGGATAACGTCGCGCTCCGGCAGGTTCAGCTGCCGGTCGGGCCCGTCTTGACGCTTCCACCACTTTCCGCAACCACAATTCTTGTCAAGCTCCCATCCTAACTGTCCTGAGCCGGCGTTACCTCCGCTCGGCGGCCGCAGATACAACTGACGAGAGGACGCGCAGGCGCCTCGGATTCGCAATCCAGCACGATGGGGGTGCAGCACCTTGAGACAGAAGATTACTGCCACGGCCATCGCCCTTGTTCTCGGCTCGTTCGCTGCCATTGGAGCGTTCGCGTCGCAGGACAAGGTCGATTTCCGGTCGGTGTTCTCGGGTCCGGCGACCGCCGTCGAGACGCCAGGCGTCGACACGCCGACCGCGACCGCGACCGCGACCGTCGACTTGACCGCGACGGCGACCGACACGAGCACGCCCGGGCCGACCGCGACGGACACCGCCGTGCCGGCTGCGACAGACACACCCTCGGCCACCGAGACCGTCGGCCCGTCGACGACGCCGGGTGCCGGTTGCGAGGACGGCGAAGACGACGACCACGCGGCGGTGGGTACGCCCGCAGCCGGGGCCTCGCACGACGATGACTGCGACGACGCGCATGAGGACCACGGCAAGCACGAGGGCCTCGAGTGCGGCAAGGGCCACCACGAAGACGACAACGGCGACGAGGACCACAACGGCAACGGCAGCACGCCGACCGCCCCGGCCGACACCGCAACGCCGGACACATCGGGCACGCCGACGATCGTCGCCGAGCTGCCGGTCCACTGCCACGGCGAGCACGGAGCTGAGCACGACGAAGGTCAGCACTCGGGCGACGATCACTCGGGTGACCACCACGACGACTAGGAGAAGATACTAATCCAGGGACCCCCCAACACGGCAGAGGCCTCCCGTCCCCGCGGGAGGCCTCTCTATTTCTCCCGTTAAGCGGGCCGAGTGGGCCTCCAACCATTCGGGTGAGGCCGCGCGCCGACGATACTTCGAGAACTCGCGATCGTGTGTGATATGCTCAAATCGAATCTACGTTGCTCCGAAAGTACGGCCGATGGGAACCCGCTTCACCCTGCTCCGGCCTGGAACGGTCCGCTACCAGGACGCCTGGCAGCTCCAGCAGCGCATCGCCGAAGCGGTCCGCGAAGGCGCGGACCCCGACGCTCATCCTGCTCGAACATCCGCCCGTCTACACGCTGGGCGTCCGCGGCCGCGACGAGAACCTGCTGCTGACGCTCGATGCGTACGCCGCGCGCGGCGCCGAGGTGCACCGCACCGACCGTGGCGGCGACGTCACGTTCCACGGCCCGGGCCAGCTCGTCGGCTATCCGATCCTCGACCTGCGCCGCTACGGCGAGGGCCCTGTGTGGTACGTCCGCTCGATCGAGACGATGCTGATCGACGTGCTCGCGCGGTTCGGCATCGTCGCCGACCGCTCGCCGGGACGGCCGGGCGTCTGGGTGGGCGAGGAGAAGGTCGCCGCGATCGGCGTGCGCGTGTCGCGCGGCGTCACGACGCATGGCTTCGCCCTCAACGTCAACACGGACCTCGCGTGGTTCCGCGACATCGTCCCCTGCGGCCTGCCGGCTGCGGGCGTCACGTCGATGCAGGGGCTGACAGGCGAGACGTTCGACATGCGCGACGTCGAGGCGGAGGTGATCGACGCCTTCGAGCGGCAGTTCGGCGCGGACCTGGCCAAAGAACAGAGCGTCGGAGCGGCCGTTGCCAGCTGACATCCGCCCGACGCCTCCGAAGCCCGAATGGCTCAAGGTGCGCTTCCCGGCCGGCGAGCGATACCAGCAACTGAAGCAACTGATGCGTGGCGGCCACCTCAACACCGTGTGCGAGGACGCGCGCTGTCCGAACATCGGCGAGTGCTGGAACGCCGGCACGGCCACGTTCATGATCCTCGGCGACGTCTGCACGCGTTCGTGCGGGTTCTGCGCCGTCGCGACGGGGCGGCCCGACGCGATCGACCCGCTGGAGCCGTACCGGCTGGCGCAGGCGGTGCGCCAGCTCGGGCTGCAGTACGTCGTCATCACGTCGGTCAACCGCGACGAGCTGGAGCTTGGCGGCGCGGAGGTCTTCGCCGCGTGCATCAAGACGATCCGGCGCAACAATGCGCGCGTGCGCGTCGAGGTGCTGATCCCCGACTTCAAGGGCAGCGGCGCCGCGCTGCAGGTCGTCGTCGACGCGCGGCCGTACGTCCTCAACCATAACGTCGAGACGGTGCCGAGGCTTTACCGGCAGGTGCGGCCGCAGGCGATCTACGAGCGCTCGCTCGAAGTGCTGCGCCGCGCAAAGGAGTCGGCGCCGGACATGCTCACGAAGTCCGGCATGATGGTCGGGCTCGGCGAGACGCCGGACGAACTGCTCGCCGTCATGCGCGACCTGCGCGCGCAGGGATGCGACATCGTCACGATCGGCCAGTACCTGCGGCCGAGCGCGCAGCACCTGCCGATCGACCGCTACTACGACCCGTCGGAGTACGAGCAGTTCCGCGCGTACGGGCGCGAGTTGGGCTTCCTGCACGTCGAGGCCGGGCCGCTCGTGCGGTCGTCGTATCACGCCGACCGGCAATCGATGCCGGACGCCGGTGCGGGAGGATCGAGGGAGCAGGCGTCGCATGGCTGACTACGACATCACGATCATCGGCGGCGGGCCGGGCGGCTACGTCGCGGCGATCCGGGCCGCGCAGCTCGGCAAGCGCGTCGCGCTGATCGAGAAGGAGCGCGTCGGCGGCTTCTGCCTCAACTGGGGCTGCATCCCCAGCAAGTCGCTGCTCTGGAACGCCGAGGTCGTGAACCTCGTACGTGACGGCGAGACGTACGGCATCGCCTACGACAACGTGCGCTTCGACATGGGGAAGGCGATCGACCGCAGCCGCGAGATCGTCGACCAGATGGTCAAGGGCGTCGAGTTTCTGCTGGCGAAGAACGGCGTGACGGTGATTACCGGCGCGGCGACGTTCGTCTCGCCGACGTCGGTCGCGGTGAGCGGCGCCGACGAGAAGATCGACGCGGCGAACGTCATCATCGCCACGGGCGCACGGCCGCGCACGCTGCCGGGGCTCGCCACCGACGGCAAGGCCGTCATCGGCAGCCGCGAGGCGCTGGCGCTGCGCGAGCAGCCGGAGCGCGTCGTGATCATCGGCGGCGGGCCGATCGGCGTCGAGTTCGCGCAGTTCTGGAAGGCGTACGGCGTCGACGTCACGATCCTCGAGGCGCTCGATCACCTGCTGCCGCTCGAAGATGCCGAGATCAGCACGCAGCTGGAGCGCGCGTACAAGAAGCAGGGCATCAAGTTCGTGACGGGCGCCAACGTCGCCTCAGCGGCGACGTCGAAGGGCCGCGGCGTCGTGACGTACACGGCGAAGGGCGCCGAGCAGACGGTCGACGCGGACAAGGTGCTGATCGGCATCGGCTTCGAGGCGAACGTCGAGGGTCTCGGGCTCGACAAGATCGGCGTGCAGGTCGAGCGCGGCTACGTGAAGACGGACGGCAAACTCGCGACGTCCGCACCGGGCGTGTACGCCATCGGCGACGTCACCGGCATCATGAACCTGGCGCACGTCGCCTCGGCGCAGGGCGTCACCGTCGTCGAGCGGCTCGCCGGCCTCGATGCGCCCGACATCAACTACCAGCACGTGCCGCGCGCGACGTACTGCCAGCCGGAGGTCGCGAGCGTCGGCCTGACCGAGCAGCAGGCGCGCGACGCCGGGTACGAGGTGAAGGTCGGCAAGTTCCCGGTGCGCGCCAACGGCCGCGCGAAGGCGATCAACTCGCTCGACGGCATGATCAAGATCGTGGCCGACGCTCGACGCCGGCGAGACGCTCGGCGTGCACATGGTGGGGCCGATGGTGACGGAACTGTTGGCGGAGGTGTCACTCGCGATGACGCTCGAGGCGACGCCGCGCGAACTCGGCTGGACCATCGCCGCCCACCCGACGCTCGGTGAGACGGTCAAGGAAGCGGCGCTCGCCGTCAGCGGCGAAGCGATCCACTTCTGGACGGAGTGACATGATCGACGATGCGACGCAGCAGCACGAGGCGCGCGCCGGCCGGCGGACCCGACCGCCGCGCCCTGCTGGCGATGATGATGAAGATCCGCCGCTTCGAGGAGAAGGCGGCGGAGATGTACGCACGCGGCCGCATCAAGGGCTTCCTGCACCTCTACATCGGCCAGGAAGCGGTGGCGGCGGGCGCGATCGCGGCGGTGCGCGATAACGACTACATCGTCAGCCACTACCGCGAGCACGGACACGCGCTCGCGCGCGGGCATCGAGCCCGGGCGCATCATGGCGGAGCTGTTCGGCCGCGCGACGGGCGTAACCGGCGGCCGCGGCGGCTCGATGCACCTGTTCGACGTCGTCGAAGTCGTTCATGGGCGGCTACGCGATCGTCGCCGGCCACCTGCCGCTCGCCTGCGGCCTCGGCGCTCGCCGAGCAGTACAAAGGGACGGACCGCATCGCCGTCAACTTCCTCGGCGACGGCGCGGTGAACGAAGGCGAGTACCACGAGTCGCTGAACCTGGCGGCGATCTGGAAGCTGCCGGTGCTGTTCATCGTCGAGAACAACCTGTACGGCATGGGCACGCCGCTCGCGAGCGTGACGGCGCCGGCCGAGATCTACCGCAGCGCCGGCAACTACGGCATCCGCTCGGAGCGCGTCGACGGCATGGACGTGGTCGCGGTGTACGAGGCGGTCGAGCGGCTCGCCGCGCACGTGCGGTCGGGCAACGGGCCGGCGTTCCTGGAGGCGATGTGCTACCGCTTCCGCGGCCACTCGATGGCGGACGCGGAGTTCTACCGGACGAAGGAGGAGGTCGAGCGCTGGCGCGCGTCCGACCCCATACTCAAGCTCAAGGCGCGCATGATCGAGGACGGCGCCATCGACGAGGCCGGCATCGCGGAGCTGCAGGCGGAGGCCGACGAGATGGTGGCCGAGGCCGCGCGCTTCGCCGAGGAGAGCCCGCCGCCGCCGATCGAGAGCCTCCGCCGCGACGTCTACAAGGAGCGCGACGATGCCTGAGATCACGTACCGCGAGGCGCTGCGCCAGACGCTGCGCTACCAGCTCCAGACCAACGAGCGCGTCTTCCTGATGGGCGAGGACATCGGCGCGTACGGCGGCTCGTACGCCGTCACGAAGGGGTTGCTCGACGAGTTCGGCGAGCGGCGCGTGCGCGACACGCCGATCGCCGAATCGGTCGTCGTCGGCGCAGGCATCGGCGCGGCGATGGCGGGGCTGAAGCCGATGGTCGAGCTGATGACGATCAACTTCAGCCTGCTGGCGATCGACCAGATCGTGAACAACGCGTCCAAGCTGCACTACATGTCGAACGGGCAGGTCAACGTGCCGATCGTCATCCGCATGGCGGGCGGCGCGGGCAGCCAGCTCGGCGCGCAGCACTCGCACAGCCTCGAGGGCTGGTACGCGCACGTGCCGGGACTCAAGGTCGTCGTGCCGTCGACGCCGTACGACGCGAAGGGCCTGCTGATGACGGCGTTCGACGACGAGAACCCGATCATCTTCATCGAGCACACGGCGCTGTACACGATGAAGGGCGAGGTGCCCGACGAGCCCTACCGTCTGCCATTCGGCAAGGCCGACGTGATGCGCGAGGGCAAGGACGCGACGCTCATCGGCTACTCCGGCAGCGTGCACCAGTCGTATCGCGCGGCGCAGCAGCTCGCAGGAGGAAGGCATCGAGTGCGAGGTGCTGAACCTGCGCACGTTGCGGCCGCTCGACGTCGACACGATCGTGGCGTCGGTGCGCAAGACGAACCGCGCGATCGTCGTCGAGGACGACTGGGAGTTCGGCGGCTTCGGCGGCGAGATCGCGGCGATCATCCAGGAGCGCGCGTTCGACGACCTCGACGCGCCGGTCATGCGCTGCTCCGGCGCCGACGTGCCGATGCCGTACGCGCACGACCTCGAGCAGGCGGCGCTGCCGCAAGAAGCGGACATCGTCCGGCTCGTGAAGAGCCTGGTATAGGAGCAGAGCGATGATCTCCGAAGTCGTCATGCCCCAGATGGGCGCCGACATGACCGAGGGCACGATCCTCCACTGGAAGAAACACGAGGGCGAGCCGGTGGAACGCGGCGAGATCATCGCGGAGATCGAGACGGACAAGGCGAACGTCGAGATCGAGGCGTTCGAGGGCGGCGTGTTCCGCAAGGCGCTCGCATCCGAGGGCGAGGTTATTCCCGTCGGCGGCGTGATCGCGATCATCGCCGGCGCGGACGACGACATCTCGAAGTACGCGAACGGTGCTGCTGCCGCGAAGCCAGCTGCCGCGTCGAGCGCACCTGCCGGCGCGCCGGGCGGCATCGCGGTGGCGCCGCCGCGGGCCTCCGCACCGGCCGAGACGGCCGCACCGCTGCCGTCGAACGGCGACCGACAGCGCGTGTCACCCGTCGCGCGGCGGATGGCCGACGAGATGGGCGTCGATCTGCGCACCGTGCGCGGCACGGGGCCGGACGGCCGCATCATCCGCCGCGACATCGAGGCAGCTGCCGGGGCGAAGGCAACTCCGCCGCCGTCTCCCGCGCCGGCGCCACAGCCGGCTGTCGCCACCGCGCGGCCGCCCGTCGCGATGAGCCGCATGCGGCAGACCATTGCGCGCCGCATGTCGCAGAGCAAGCGCGAGGCGCCGCACTACTACCTGCTCGTCGACATCGATATGACGGACGCGATGGCGTTCCGCGCCCAGGCTAACGCTGCTCTTTCGGCCGACGACCGGATCAGCATCAACGACCTCATCGTCAAGGCGTGCGCGGTCGCGCTGCGCGCACATCCCGCGTTCAACATCACGATCGAGGGCGAGCAGCAGACGCGGCACGACGACCACCAACACGTCTGCATCGCCATCGCGCTCGACGACGGCCTGATCGCGCCGGCGGTGCTCGATGCGGGCAACAAAGCCGCTTTCGCAGATCGCGCGCGAGTCGAAAGATCTGGTCGCGCGGGCGAAAGGCGGTGCGCTCCGTCCGGACGAGATCACCGCGGGGACGTTCTGCGTGACGAATCTCGGCGCCTACGGCATCGAGACGCTAATCGGCATCATCCAGCCGCCGCAGACGGCGATCCTCGGCGTGGGGAGCGTCATGTCGCAGGCGGCGGTGCGCGACGGCGCGATCGTCGCGCGCGAAATGATGAAGGTGGCGCTGTCGGCCGACCACCGCGTGACGGACGGCGCGCAGGGCGCGCAGTTCCTCGCCGAGATCAAGCGCCTGCTGGAGCAGCCACTCTCGCTCGTGCTGTAGACGGACGAACACCAACACACGAATCATTGGCATGCCGGGATCGCGCGGGCTTTTCAGCCCGCGCGACAGTCGTGGGCATTTGCGCCGGCTACTGCTGCACGAGCACGAGGCGATTGCCCTCGGGATCGGCGATGCCGGCGATCGTGGCGGCGCCCGGTATCTGGAACGGCTGGCTCAGCACAGTACCGCCGAGCTGCACCGCCTGATCGAGCGACGCGCGCAAGTCGCGCACCTGGATGTACAGCGTGATGCCCGATTTCTCGGCCGCGAAGATGTGTCCCCCGACTCCTATCTCGGGCCCGCCGATACCCGCGGGGATCTCCATGAACGGCCCATCGCCGATGTTCCAGTTGAACATCTTCGAGTAGAAGTCGCGGATGAGCTCGCGGGGCCTTCGCCTGGATGTCCCAGTGAACGACGGGTCTCGCCCATTCCTCGGGCATGGCGCCTCCATCTATCGATCGCTGTGGTCGATGGGTATGCGTCCCGCGGGCCGTCGCGGATGCATCAGCGCGCGACGATGTTACGCGGGCGTCAGTGCGTGGCCGCGAGCTTCGCTTCGACGTCGCGCAGGCGGCGCGACAGGATCGGCAGCATCGCTACGGCCATGTGCGGATTCGTCTGAAGCTCGGCGACGAAGTCCCAGCGCGACAGCACGAGGCACTTCGTCTCTTCGAGCGCCTTGATCGTCGCGGCACGAGGCCCGCCGTCGAGCAGCGCCATCTCGCCGAAGGTGCTCTGCGGGCCGAGCTCGCTGAGGAACTGCGACTTCTTCGACCCGCCCGACTGCGTCACCTCGACGCGACCGCTGACGATGATGAAGAACGCAACGGCCTGCTCGCCTTCTTTCACGATCGTCTCGCCCTTCTTGTACGAGCGCTCGACGACCGCCCGGCCCAGGCGGGCGATGTCCTTGCTCGGCAGCTGCGAAAAGAGCTCGACGTTCCGGAGCGCGTCCTCGTGCGGCATGTCGCAGTCCTCCCTGGCTTCGCTATCCGGCCAATTCGGACAGATTGGCCGCATTCTACTTTCGGCGGGCGGCTTCGGCAACATGCTCCGGCTCTCCAGGGCGGCCCTGTATACTCCGGAACACCGGCGCGAACCGATGAAATGATGGCGATGCCGACAGTTTTGCCGCTGCTCCACGCCTCCCAGGCATCCGTGGCGACCAGCGCGCTCGACGCGCGCGTGGCTGCCATGGCTTCGCTGGCGTTCGCCGTTGCGGCGGTGATGATCTGGCGGCCGGCCCTTCCCCGGCGCGCAGCCCTCATGCGCACGACGATGTGGCGCCGGGTCGCCGGTCGCGCGGCGATTGTCATGACGGCGCTGGCGTTGCTGCCGGCGGTCCTTCCCTACGACCACCTGCTGCCCGGCCTGCACATCGAAGACAAGGCTGATGAGGCGGTCCACGCCTCGCACTGCCACGTGGCACCGGGCTCGTGCAGCGACGTGCCGCTCGCCAGCGGCTTCGGCGAGTTCGTGTTCAACGAACCGCTCGTCGTGCTTCCCGCGATGCTCGCCGTCGCGCTGTTCGCGGCGGCGCGGGTGCTGCGCGGCACGACGCCGCGTCCCGAGGTGCGGCCGCCGCAGACCTTCGCCGCAGCCTGAACCCGCGATCCCGAAGTAAGGAGTCAACGTGAAGCGCCTGAGCACAGGAGCGCTCGTGCTGGCGGCGGCCGTTCTGCTCGCCATCGCGGCGGCAGCATGCGGCGGCAACGACGCCAAGAGCGAGAGCAGCGCGTCGCAGGCGAGCATCGACCAGCTGGTCGTCGCGCGTGCAGCAGAACGAGATGCTGAACGCTGTCATCGTGATCTCCGGGCTGCCGGAGCACGAGATGGACACCGCGGCGCAGGGCGGCAAGATCGACAACAAGTACGTGCCGACGGCGCGCATGCTCGTGCGGATGACGGCGCTGACGGACTGGACGCCCGAACTGAAGGACAGTGAGCAGAAGCTGCACGACGACAGCGTCGCACTGCTGACTGCGCTCGATGACGGGAAGGATGTCGGGACGATCAAGCCGCTGTCCCAAGCCGTACACGAGGACTGGCACATGTTCACGGACAAGGCCTGGGACGTCGTGACGAAGAGCCTGCCAGCCAATGCCGGCGGTCCCCGCGCGACGGCTACGCCCGGTTCGTCGGCGAGCCCCACATCTAGCGAAATGATTACGCCGGCCGCCAGCATGACGGCCATGGCGCATTGACGAGGAGAATGACGACAGTGATCAAGCTCATCCGGTTTGCTGGCGCGGGGACGGTTTCGGCCGTCGCGGCGCTCGCGCTTATCGCCACAGCGTGGGGACATGCCCACCCGGACACGCTAACGCCCGCCAAGGGGGCCATCCTGCAGACGGCACCGACTAAGGTGGACATGGTCTTCGTGGAGACGATTCAGAAGACGGCAGGCAGCTACGGTATCGATGTCGCGCTGGACGGCGGCGGCTCCGCAACCAGCGGCGCCGCAACGATTGATCCTGCTGACGCGGCGCACCTGTCGATCGCGCTGAAGCCGAACCTGGCGGCCGGACGCTACGTCGTCAACTGGCACAACGTGTCGTCGGTCGATGGAGATGCGGCCGAAGGCGCGTACTCGTTCTACGTGAAGACGCAGCCGACGGCTGCTGACCTCGCGAAGGACGCCGATCTCGAGTTGGTCGGCCAGGAGCCGATGGAGACGCCGACAGCGATGGCCGGCGAGCCGACCGTCATCGCTCCGGCACCGGCGGCGAGCCCCGCGCCCTCAGGTGGCGCAGCTCCATCGGCGGCGTTGCCGCGCACCGGCGATGGCGCGACCGTCGGCGGCAGGCACAGTTGGGGATTCCTCATCGCCGTAACAGTCGCCGGCGTCGTCGCTGTCATCGGCGCATCCGCAGCGTTTACGATGCGGCGAGGGCGCTAGCGGCGCTCGACACCACGAATTGGTCGTCCGCGGCGGGCGAGGCCGATGCGCCTCCCCGCCGCGGGCGAATGCGACCGCAGACGAAAGCAGGGTTGTGAGGTCGACGAAGATGCGATTCCTACCGGCGGCGCTGGCGCTGCTCGCGCTTGCCGTGATGGGGTGGGCGATCTCGGCGCGAGTCGCGTACGCGCATGCGTCGCTGATCACCGCCAGCCCGGGCAATAACGAGACGGTCACACGTCCGCCGGTGCGTGTCATCCTGCACTTCAGCGAGGCCCTCGAACGGAAGCTGACAGTCATCCAGGTCCGCGACAAGGACCAGCAGCGCGTCGACACCGGCGACACAGCGTTCGACGACAATGACCCGACGCTGGCATCCGTCGGCGTCAAGGTGCTGCCGCCGGGACTCTACTTCGTCCAGTGGAACAACGTCTCGGCGGTGGACGGGCACAACCTCTCCGGCACGTACCCGTTCATCGTCCTCAACGCCGACGGCTCGTATCCCGCAGGCGTCACGCTGGAATCGGCCAGCGCAACGACGAGCGGCGGACAGCTGCTCCCGAACAACGTCGACATCGCGCTCAAGTGGCTGTCGCTGCTAACGCTGGCCGTGGTGGCCGGCGGGGCGTTCATCATGTTCGCCGGCTTCCGCCCGGCCGCCGCGTTCCTCGATGACGAGGCGTATAACAAGTTCAGCGACGCCATCGAGGGCTGGGTCGTCTGGTTATCCCACGTCCTGATCCCCGTGTCGTTCGTCGCGTCGGCGTTCCTGGTACTGCTGACGGTGAACCGGTTCCAGACGTCGACCGGCCTCGTGTCGTACCTGACGACGGTGCGCACGGGCCAGTATCGGCTCGCCGGGATGATCCTGCTGCTCGTCGCACTCGCCGGCGCCAACCTGTTGTTCCTCGCGCGAAAACCGCGCGTGCGTGATGCCGGCCTCGGTATCATCCTTCTCACCACGCTCGGCGCGATGTTCACGTACTCGATGGTGAGCCACGGCGCGGTCAACCCCGGCAAGTTCTGGGGGATCACGTCCGACTTCGCGCACCTCGCCGCGTCGGCGGCGTGGCTCGGCGCGCTGGTCATGCTCGTGCCGCTGCTGCGCTGGGCGCGCCGCGAGCTCGACGAGCGCCAGCGGTTCTTGCTGCTCGCCGGCGCGTTCGATCGCTTCTCGATCATCGCCGGGTTGAGCGTGCTCGTCGTGCTGGCGACAGGCACCTTCAACGGCCTCGCCGAAATCCCCAACCGCGACGCGATGATCGACACGACGTACGGCAAGGTGCTGCTGGCGAAGATCGCGCTCGTCATCCCGCTGCTCGCGGTCGCGGGCCTCAACGCCGCCTTCTTGAAGCCGAAGCTCGTCGCGGCGACGCGGGCCGCATTCGGGTCGAGCGACGCCAGCGGAAACGTTGAGCCTCGACCGAACCTGGAGTCGCTCCGGCGATGGCTGGCAGTCCTCGTTCCGGTCGAGATCGCGCTCGTGGCTGCGGTGTTCGCGTCGGTCGGCGTGCTGACGCAAGCGGCGACGGCGAAAGGGGAGGTGGCGCAGGCGAAGGCGGCTGAGACGGCGGCCACGAAGTACAGCTCGTCAGTGCAGGCGGGCGGTCTCAAGATCCTGCTCGAGA
Organism: uncultured Chloroflexia bacterium; assembly: GCA_963840385.1. GTDB lineage: Bacteria > Chloroflexota > Dehalococcoidia > DSTF01 > JACRBR01 > CAYJMJ01. Next base: position 507,738 of record CAWIYS010000011.1, read on the forward strand.
TCACGCCGAACCGCGTCGGGATCAACCAGTTCGACCTGACGCTGCAGAACGCCGACGGCACGCCGGCGACGACGGTCACTCAGGCGCGCCTCCGCTTCGACTACGAACAGATCCCCGGGTCGCTGCCGCAGTCGGTGATCGTCCTCCGCAAACGCGCCGACGGCGAGTACCGCGACATCGGCGCGTACTTCACGCAGCAAGGCAACTGGCGCGTGACGGCTGACATCCGGCGCTCCGACGCCGACGACCTCTCTCACGCGTTCATCCTCGCTGCCGCGCCGGAGCAGTCCAGTTCCTCATCGAAGAAGGGATCGTTCGACCTGCCGTTCATCGTCTTTACCTGGAACGAGGTGGGCGGCGCGTTCGCGGCGCTGGCCGGCGTGGCGATCGTCATCTACCGGAGGCAGCTGCGCTGGCTCGGCCGCGGCGGCTATCGCGGTGCGATGACGGCGGCGGCCGCCCTCCTGGTCGTCGGCGCGGTGCTCGGCTTCGGCGTGCACTCACACACGGCCGCCGTCAATCCGACGGCAGCCAACCCTGTGAAGCCGACCCAGGAGTCTGTCAATCAGGGACGCGTGCTCTTCGAGAAGAATTGCGTCGTCTGCCACGGCGCCGAGGGGCGTGGCGACGGCCCTGGCGCGGCGCAGCTCAACCCCCAGCCGGCCGACCTCCGGCTCCACATGCCGTATCACACCGACGCCCAGTTCTTCAATTTCATCGAGAACGGCTATCCGCAGTCCGCGATGACCGGCTACAAGGGCGTCATCTCTGACACCGACATCTGGAACATGATCAACTACCTGCGGGCGTCGTTCAGCGGCGGCGCGTCGCAGTAGCTTCACAGACCTCCGGTTTTTCCATTTACAAGTGGATTTTCTGCCCATAGACTTGTGGCACCGTCGCCACATCCAGGCGACGGCCAACTGGCGGGGAATCGCACACATGGCCAAAGACGTCGAGGTACAGCGCAGGCTTTCGATCTCGCGCGTGCCGATCCGGAAGCAGGACCCCGAAGAGCGGAAGAAGAACTGGGACGAAGTCTTCCTCGGCTTCGACCTGGAGCACGCGCGCGTCGAGGCGATGCGCTGCCTGCACTGCCCGACGGCGCCGTGCCAGGAAGCGTGCCCCGTCCACAACGACATCCCCGCCGCGCTGACGCTGCTCGAACTCGGCGACGCCAACGCCGCCGCGCAGAAGTTCCGTGAGACGAGCAATCTTCCCGAACTGTGCGGCCGCCTTTGCCCGCAGGAGCGCCTGTGCGAGGGCGAGTGCGTCGTCGCCTTCGCCATCCGGCCCGGCAGCCATCAGGAGCCGCCGGTCTCCATCGGCAAGCTGGAGGCGTTCGTCACGGACTACCAGCGCACGACGACGGGGATCCCGGTGCCCGAGCTGCCGCCGGCGACGGGCTTCCGCGTGGCCGTCATCGGCGCGGGGCCGGCCGGTATGGCCGTCGCCGAGGAGCTGGCGAAGCTCGGCCACGCCTGCACGATGTACGACGCGTGGCCGGAGCCGGGCGGCGTGCTGCTCTACGGCATCCCGAGCTTCAAGCTCGGCAAGGAAGTCCTGCAGGCGAAGGTGAAGTTCCTCGAGGACCTCGGCGTCCGCTTCATTGGCAACACGTGGGTCGGCAAGGACGTCACGATCGACGATCTGCTTGCCAGCGGCTTCGATGCGGTCTTCGTCGGCACCGGCGCGGGCGTCGGCGGCTCGCTGGCCATACCGGGCGAGGAGCAGCGTGGCATCTACGCCGCAACCGAGTTCCTCGTGCGGGGCAACCTGCGGCCGGAGCAGTTACCGGAGCACATGCGCGAGCCGCTCGTCATCGGCAAGGACGTCGTCGTTATCGGCGGCGGCGACACGTCGATGGACTGCGTGCGCACGGCCGTGCGGCTCGGCGCCGAGCACGTGACGTGCGTCTATCGCCGCACCGAGGCCGAGATGCCGGGCCGAGGCGAAGAGCGCGAGAACGCGCGGCAGGAGGGCGTCGACTTCCAGTTTCTGACGATCCCGCTGCGCTTCATCGGCGATGGCGAGGGCAACGTCGCCGGTGTCGAGTGCCAGCGTATGACGCTCGGCGAGCCGGACGAGTCCGGACGCCGGCGGCCAGTGCCCGTGCCGCACTCGGAGTTCGTGATCGATGCCGACACCGTGGCGATCGCCATCGGCTACAACGCCGACCCGATCATCAAGGACACGGCGCCAGGCGTGGCGACGAATCGGTGGAACCTCGTCGAGGTGCACCCCGAGACGTTGATGACGACTCGGTCGGGCGTGTTCGCCGGCGGTGACAACGTCAATGGCGCCGACCTCGTCGTCACCGCGCTCGCCGACGGCCGGCGCGCCGCCACGGCCATCCACGGTTACCTGACGTCGCTGCCGCCACGGCTCGACGCATAGAGATCCACGCCCTCCGGTTCACATCCGTAGCGGGGACTTTTCAGCCCGCGCCAACCACGCTGCGCCCGGAGAAAAGTATTGGCCCGGACGTTGCCGTCCGGGCCAATCGATTGTGTTGCCAGGCCTGCTGCCCGGCTTCCGCCCCCGGGAGCCTGCTAGGAGGTTGCCCCCGAGGTGCTGCGGACGTCGCTTGGCACGCAGGCCTCACAACTAGGATGATCCATCCGCATCACCTCCTTTCCTGGACAAGAGGATATCAACCTCGCTCCCGGCCCGTCAATCAAAGCGCAGCTGTCAGGCGATGAAGTTCAGGATGCGGCCGCCGTTGCGGGCGAGAAGCTGGCGCAGCCCGTAAGCGATGCCGAGGCCCATCATCGAGACGAGCGCGCCGGCGGCGGCGTCGAGGAAGTAGTGGTTCGCCGTCAGCACGATGCCGCCGAGCATCACGATCGGCATGAACAGCACCGCGCCCCTCGCCCACCGGCTCCGCACGTTGACGCCGATGGCGATCGCCACCAGCAGATCCCAGCCGAAGTGCAGGCTCGGCATCGCGGCGTACTGGTTGACGATCTTCGGGTTCTGGAACGCGTAGTACGACTGCGCGTGCACGATCGTGTCGGTGAAGCCGAACTCCGGCATGTATCGAGGCGGCGCCAGCGGCACGGTGCTGAATCCGATCAGCGCGATTAGCCCCGAGATCAGGAACGCGTTCCGGAAGAGCGAGTATTTCTCGCGGTGCCGCATGTACAGCCACACGGCGACCATGATGATCACCGGCAGGTGGCCCCAGATGTACAGATAGTTGAAGAAGTCGACGACCCACGACTTCGGCAGGATCAACTGCTGGAGGAAGGCTTCGTGAAAGATGCCAAGCTGCTTCTCGATGTGGATGAGGCGCGAGGCATTATCGAACGCCGTACCCGCCTGGCCGTGCACGGCGCCGCGCACGAACTGGTACGCAATGTAAGCCGGGACGATGAACGCCACCTCCGCTACGTGGCGCCAGTACTTCTCGGCGAACGCTGAAAGGCGATTAGGTCGCGCAACGACGACGCCGGCGTGCGACCCCATATGCGGTCCGTGCATCGGCTCAGTATATCGCACGCGTCCTGCGCCCACGCCGCTCTCCTAGCTCAGTTGATTCATCACCTGATCGATGACGTCGGCAGTTACATTGACGATCGTGTCAACCTGCTGCTCCGTTATGACGAGTGGCGGCGCGAAGAGGATGCTGTCGCCCTTCACTCGCGTCACGACGCCGCGGTCGCGCATGCCACGCGCCAGCGTCGGGCCGACGCCCTGCGTCGCATCGAACGGCCGCCGCGTCGCGCGGTCCGCGACGACCTCGACGGCCGCCATCAGCCCGAGGCCGCGAACGTTGCCGACGTTCGGCATCTCCGCGAGCCGCGCGAGGCCATCGTTCAGCCGCCGCCCCATCGTGTCAGCTCGCTCGACGAGATGCTCGTCCTCGATGATCTTCAGGTTGCGCAGCGCGACGGCGCACGCGGTGGGATGGCCGTTGTTCGTGCAGCCGATCATGAACTTCGCATCCGCCGGCGCGGCGAGGATGGCGTCGTGCACGCGCTTCGACGCGATGAAGCCGCCGAGCGGGACGTAGCCGCTGGTGATGCCCTTGGCGAACGTCATGACGTCCGGCTGGACGCCCCAGTGCTCGAGCGCGAACCATTTGCCCGTCCGGCCGAAGCCCGTGATCACCTCGTCGGCGATGAGCAGCACGTCGTGGCGGTCGCAGATCTCGCGAAGGCACGGCCAATAGCCCGGGTCCGGCGGGATGACGCCGCCGGCGCCGTGCACCGGCTCGGCGATGATTGCCGCGACGGTGTCCGCGCCCTCGCGCACGATCGTCGCCTCGATGTTGTCGGCGCACTCGAGCGTGCACGACGGCTTCGCCTGGCACCACTGGCAGCGATACGGGTAGCACGTCGGCGCCTGGACGAATGCGGGCGGCTCGGGACCGAATCCCTTGTGGAACGGCGGCATGCCCGTGACCGCCGTCGCCGCCATCGTGCCGCCGTGATAGGACTCCTGTCGCGAGATGATCTTCGTCTTCGCCGGCTTGCCCGACACGAACCAGAAGTATCGCGCGGCCTTGATGGCCATCTCGTTGGCCTCGGAGCCGCTGTTCGCGAAGAAGATGCCCGACATGTTCGGGTAGACGAGCGACAGCAGCTTCTCGCCCAGTTCGATCGACGGCACGTTGGCGTAACCGGTGTAGCTGTTGGAGAAACCGAGCGTCGCCATTTGCGCCGCCGCCGCCGCCCCTAGCTCGGCGCGACCGTGGCCGACCGTCACGTTCCACAGCGACGCGAGCGCATCGATGTACTCGGCGCCGTGCACGTCAGTCAGCACGGCGCCCTTCCCGCTCGCGTAGATGATCGCGTCTCGATGATCCGCCGGGTGGTACTGGGGGTGGATGAGGTGAGCGCGATCGGAACTCGCCAGGCGCTCGATGTCGGTTTCGCTAAATTGCGTATTCACCTACGCTGATTACCCCCGTTGACGCATTATACGCCACGGCGGTCCGCCAGCAACTCGCGCGCGATGCGCCGCTCGTCCCACGGCCAGTGCACGTTGCCGATGACGATGGACTGCTCGGTGCCCTTCCCGGCGAGGAGCACCGTGTCATCCGCCCTCGCCCGGCCGAACGCCATATCGAGCGCCTGCCGCCGGTCGAGTTCGCGGTCGAACTTGCGGCCGAATCCGGCCGACTTGAGCGCCGCGGCGATCTCGTCGAGGATCGCCTCCGGATCTTCGCTTCGGGGGTCCTCGTTCGTGATGACGGCGTGGTCGGCCAACTCAGCGACTGCGCGTGCGATGCCACGGCGGCGGGCAGGATCGCGTTCGCCAGCCGCGCCGAACACGACGATCAGGCGGCCGCTCGTCACGGCGCGAAGCATGCCGAGCACGTTGCGCATCGACTGCTCGGTCGAGGCTATGTCGACGACGACCCGGAACGGCTGGCCTTCATCGATGAGCTCCATCCGTCCCGGCACGCCGGGGAACGACTCGAGCGCGCGGATCGCGGCGGCGAACTCGACGCCCTGCGACACGGCGACGGCGGCCGCGGCCAGGCAGTTGGCCACGTTGTACTCGCCGAGCAGTCCCACGCGGCCGGCGACGTCCTCGCCGAACATGCGCGCCTTGAAGCGCATGCCGAAGCCGTCCAGCGCGATGTCGCGCGCCATCAGGTCGGCGTCGAGCCGCATGCCGTAGGAGATCACCGGCACAACCGTGGCCGCGCGCATGTCGCCCGCGACCGAATCGTCGGCGTTGATGACGGCCGCCTTGCCGAACCCCTTCTCGGCCGACGAGCCAAGCATCCGGAACAGAATCGCCTTCGCGTCGCGATAGTCCGCCATGCTGCCGTGGTAGTCGAGATGGTCCGGCGCGAGGTTCGTGAACACGCCGACGTCGAACTCGCACTGGTCGACACGGTGCATGTCGAGCCCGATCGACGACGCCTCGACGACGGCAAACCGGCCGCCCGCCTCGCGGATGCGCGCGAGCTGCCGCTGGATCTCCGGCGCCTCGAGCGTCGTCATGTGCGACGCATTCATCTCGACCATGCCGCCGGCGCCGAACTCGACGCTGCTCAGGTAGCCGGCGCGCATGCCGTTCTCGTTCAGCACGATGCGCGATGAGATGCGTTGTCGTCGTCTTTCCGTCGGTGCCGGTGACGCCGATCATCCCGAGCGACCGCGCCGGATGTGCCGTAGAACCCCGCGGCCGCCTCGGCGAGCGCGGTGCGCGCGTCGGGCACCGCCACGAACGTCACGTCCTCATTGACGAACCGCTGCCAGCGCTCATGCGCGTCCATCTGCACGATGACGGAGCGCGCACCTGCGGAGATGGCATCCGGGATGAAGCTGTTCCCGTCGGCCGCCAGCCCGCTGATGGCGACGAACACCGCACCCGGCTCGACGCGGCGGCTGTCGTGGCAGACGGCGCTGGCGTCGTCGGGCGAGCCCGATACGACGATGGGCTGGCTGAGATCACGGAACCAGGTCGGGAGTTCGGCCGACGTGCGGGTCGTCACGACATCGATTGTATCGGATTCGCCCGAGTTCAGACCCACACCGGAGCGTCGATGATCAAGGCGAATTCGTGTCAGTAGTACGCCATATGGGGCAGGGTCAATGCTGGCACTGCGTTCGGCCGATCGCGGCGTAGACGGCGTCGATTCCGAATGGCCGCCGGAGCCGCGTCCGTGCGCCTCAGACTGGCTGCCGCTGCAGCAGGCGGCGTGCGAGCTCGGCATTTCGCCCGGGACGGCGCGCCGGATGATTCGACGTGGCGCACTCCGGAACCGCGTCGTGGCGCGTCCCGGCGGCTTCGCCTATCTCGTTTATCTGCCGAATTCGTGGCACGCGCAGTTCGCGGCGCATGCGCGCCACGGCGTCGCGGAGGGCGCAGGTCACGTGAGTTGGCCAAAGGCCTGGATGACGCGAGCCGGGGCCGAGTTCGCGCGTCTCACGGGGACGCTCGTCTGCGCCGTGCGCGGGCCCGCGACCGGCCGTCCGATGCTGGTGGTCGACGCCGAAGGTCCGTTCGCCCGATACCGGTGGCTCGCTCGAAGACGGCGCTGGTGGCGCTTCTGATCATGCCGTTCGTTATCTTCCCGTCACCGTAGGGCGCGGTTATACTGCGCTCGCTTCAGCAGGACCTCAGCTCGGGCCCAACGGGTCCCGGCCGCACGGGGCAGTCGCGAGCGAGGCCGAAGCTCCTCTCACGCTAGTAAAGGGCCCCGGTGTAGCCATCGGCGGGTCCGTGCATCCCCAGATCCACCCACGAGAGTGGGGTATGCCGCTTACCGCCCAACGGTGCTACACCTCGATTCCGACAGGAGCCTGATATGGCGTACGACGTAACCCTCATCCCGGGGGATGGCACCGGGCCGGAGATCACCGAGGCGACGCGGCGTGTGCTCGAAGCCACGGGCGTCCAGTTCAACTGGGACGTGCAGCACGTCGGCGTCGACGTGATGGAGCAAGAAGGCACGCCGCTACCGCAGCGCGCGCTCGACTCGCTGACCCGCACGAAGCTCGGCATCAAGGGGCCCGTGACGACGCCGATCGGCACGGGCTTCCGAAGCGTCAACGTCGCGCTGCGCAAGTCGCTCGAGCTGTACGCCTGCGTGCGACCCTGCAAGGTCTACCCCGGCGTCCGCACTCGCTTCGCCGACGCGAACGTCAATGTCGTCGTCGTCCGCGAGAACACCGAGGACCTCTACGCCGGCATCGAGTTCGAGAAGGGCTCGCCGTACATCGCCAAGCTTTCCGCGCTCGTCGAGGAGAGCGGCCAGGGCAAGCTCCGCCCGGACACCGGCATCAGCATCAAGACGATCAGCGAGTTCTGCACGCGGCGCATCGCCAAGTACGCGTTCGAGTACGCGCGCAAGAACAAGCGGCGCAAAGTCTCCGCGATCAGCAAAGCCAACATCATGAAGTTCACGGACGGCCTGTTCTACGCCGTCTCGCGCGAGGTCGCCAAGGAGTACCCGGACATCGAGTACGAGGAGACGCTCGTCGACGCGCTCTGCATGCAGCTTGTGCAGAAGCCTGACTGGTTCGACGTGCTGTTGCTGCCCAACCTCTACGGCGACATCCTGTCCGACCTCTGCGCCGGACTCGTGGGCGGCCTCGGCGTCGCGCCGGGCGCGAACATCGGCGACACGGTCGCGCTGTTCGAGCCGATCCACGGCAGCGCGCCGAAGTACACCGGCCTCAACAAGGTGAACCCGATGGCGATGATGTTCAGCGGCGTGCTGATGCTCCGCCACATGGGCGAGGGCGACGCCGCCAACCGCCTCGAATCCGCCATCGCGGACGTGATCCGCGAAGGCAAGTCGGTGACCTATGACATGAAACCCGACCGCAACGACCCGACGGCCGTCGGCACGTCGCAGGTGGCCGACGCCATCATCGCCAAGCTCGGACGCTAGCAAGTTGATCGGGCACGAGCCCGCACGAATGGAGGTCGCAATGGCAGCACGGAAGAAGGTCACGGTAGTCGGCGGCGGCATGACCGGCGGCGCGATCGCGCAGCGGCTCGTCGAGAAGGGAATCGCCGACGTTGTCATCCAGGACGACCCGCAGTACGCGGGCACGCTGCATCACGGCAAGGCGCTGGACATGACGCAGTCGGCGTCATGGCTCGGGTTCGACAGCAAGATCATCGGCACCGACGGCTGGAAGGAGACCGAGGGCTCGGACGTCGTCGTATGCACCGCCGGCGCACCGCGCAAGCCCGGCATGAGCCGCGAGGAGTTGCTCAACGGCAACGCCGACATCGTGCGCTCGAAGGTGAAGGAGGCCGCCAAGGCGTCGCCGAACGCCGTCATCATCATCTTCGCCAACCCGATGGACGCGATGTGCCACGTGGCGCTCGACGCCTCCGGCTTCCCGCGCGAGCGCGTCATCGGCCAGGGCGGCGGGCTCGACACCGCGCGGTTCCGCGCGTTCATCGCGATGGAGACAGGCGTTTCGGTGCGCGACGTGCACGCATACGTGCTCGGCGGGCACACCGACACGACGATGGTGCCGATCGTCTCGCAGGCGCGCATCGGCGGCGTGCCGCTGACCACGCTCGTCAAGCCCGACAAGCTCGAGGCGCTCGTCGCCCGCACGATGCGCGGCGGCGCGGAGATCGGCGAGCTGATGAAGGTGTCGAGCGCGTACTACGCGCCGTCGGCCGCCACGGTCGAGATGGTCGAGGCGATTTTGCTCGACCAGAACCGGCTCATCCCGTCCGCGGTACTCTGTAAGGGCGAGCACGGTATCAAGGACGTCGTCTGCGGCGTCATCTGCCAGCTCGGCGCCGGTGGCGTCAAGAAGACGTTCGAGATACCGGTAAGCGACGACGAAGCCGCCAAGATCACGAAGGCGGCCGCGGCAACGAAGGAACTGATCGGACTGCTGAAGTAGCACGGGCGGAATCGAGGCGAAACATGACCACAGAAACAGGCACTCGCGTGCGTGAGGTGCGGACCGACGACATCACAAGAGTCGTCGCCGAACTGTGCCAGGAGGCGACCCACGTCCTTCCCGACGACGTTGTTGCCGGGCTGAAGAAGGCGCAGCAGTCGGAGAAGTCGCCGCTGGCCAAGCAGGTGCTGGTGGAGATCCTGGAGAACGTCGACCTGGCGAAGCGCGAGACGATCCCGCTCTGCCAGGACACCGGCACGACCGTCGTGATGGTCGAGATGGGGCAGGACGTGCACGTCGTTGGCGGCTCCCTGCGCGACGCCATCAACGCGGGCGTCGGCAAGGGATACACCGAGGGCTACCTGCGCGCGTCCATCGTCGACCACCCGTTCTCGACGCGCGTGAACACGAAGAACAACACGCCTGCCGTCATCCACACGGAGGTGGTGCCGGGCGACAAGTTCGAGATCACGGTGGTGCCGAAGGGCGGCGGCTGCGAGAACATGACGAAGATGCAGATCATGTTGCCGTCGCGCGGCAAGGAAGGCATCAGCGAGTTCGTGCTGCGCACCATCGAGGAGGCGGGCGGCAACCCGTGCCCGCCGCTCGTCGTCGGCGTCGGGATCGGCGGCTCGTCCGAGTACTGCGTGTACCTGGCGAAGAAGGCGATCACGCGGCCCGTCGGCCAGCCGAACGCGGACCCGGAGACGGCGGAGTTCGAGCGAGAATTGCTGGAGAAGGTGAACGCGCTCGGCGTCGGGCCGCAGGCCGTCGGCGGCACGAACACCGCGCTGGCGGTCAACATCGAGTCGTACCCGACGCACATCACGTCGCTGCCGGTGGCGGTCAACCTGCAATGTCACAGCGCTCGCTCGAAGCACGCGAACCTGTAGCGCGGGCGAAGCAGCCTGACCCCGCGCTGGTCGCGGGTGTGACGTTCCGCCGGGGCGATAAGGCCGACGTGTCCGCCGCGACGGCGGTGATCAACGACGCGTACCTGCGGGAAGCGTGGCTCCTGCCGCCTCCCCGCATCACGGAGGCGGGTCTGCACGAGGAATTGCGCGATGGCGAGTTGCTGATCGCGGAGATCGGCGGCCAGATCGCGGGATGCGTGCGCTTCCGGCGGCGCGAGGACGACGCCTATTTCGGGCTGCTCGCCGTCGCCAGGGAGCACCAGGGCCGCGGTCTCGCGTCATTGCTCGTCGGCCGCGTCGAGGACGCCGCGCGCGCGTCGGGCCTGCCGGCCGTGCGACTGGACTGCGCGAAGGAGAACAACCTGGTGCCGCTCTACGAGTCGATGGGCTACCGCGTCGAGCGCGAGGTGCCGGACTCGTACTACGGACACAAGGGACCGATTACGGTGAGCTACATGGTCAAGCATCTGAACGGCGCCGGCCGGGACTGAGAGCCAGAGGAGGAACACATGCCCATCGTGAAAGAGAACGGCGAGATCAAGGCGACGGCGCCGTTGACGGAGGCGGATGTCGCGCAGTTGCGCGCGGGCGACCACGTGAAGTTCTACGGCACGATGTACACCGCGCGCGACGCGGCGCACCGGCGCATGGTGACGGCGCTGACCGAGGGCAAGCCGCTCCCGTTCGACATCAAGGGCGCGATCATCTACTACGTCGGCCCGTCGCCGGCGCGGCCAGGCCGCGTCATCGGCTCCGCCGGGCCGACGACGTCGATGCGGCTCGACCCGTTCACGCCCGCGCTGCTGGAGCAGGGGCTGAAGGTGATCATCGGCAAGGGCGGCCGCGGCAGCATCGTCAAGAAGGCGCTGCAGGATAACAAGGGCGTGTACTTGATTGCGGTCGGCGGCGCCGGCGCCCTGCTGTCGAAGACCATCAAGAAGATGGAAGTCATCGCGTACGAAGACCTCGGCACCGAGTCGGTGAAGAAGCTCGAGGTCGAGGCGTTCCCGGCGATCGTCGCCTGCGACATGTATGGCGGCGACCTGCTGCTCGCCGGCAAGGAGAAGTACCGCAACCAGGCCGTGCTCGGCGCGTACCAATCAGTGCCGCCAGCCGAGAAGGCCGGCTAGGGAGAATCGCCCGAACTCCGTATTCGCCCTTGCCCCCAATGGCAAGGGGCCGAGGATTAGGTCGGAGGTGCACACGTGTCCGACGACGTACTCGCGTACCTCGCGGCCGAGCTGCGTGGCATGCATGGCCTGTACGAGCGCGTCACCGTCGACCTCGATGATCGGCAGCTGAACCACGTGCCCGCGGGAGGCCACCAGAACATCGCCTTCTGCCTCTGGCACTACGTCCGCACCGAGGACAACGTCATCCAGTGGGTGTTCCAGCACACGGCGACGGTGTGGCTGGAAGGCGGCTGGGACAAGAAGTTCGGTCTGGACGCGAAGGCGCAGGGGACAGGATTCTCCGACGACGAGGCGCGCGCCTTCCGCGTCAAGGGCGCCGGCGCTTTCCGCCAGTACATGCTCGACGTCTTTCGGCGGAGCGAGGAGTTCGTCCAGGCGCTTACCTCGGACGAGGCGGCGCGGCGCATCACGATCAAGCCGCTGGGCGAGATGACGGTCCTGCAGGCGGTCTCCGGCATGTGCGTGACGCACGGATACCGCCATCTGGGTGAGATCGAATTTGCGAAGGGCCTGGTCGCCCCGCGCGGCGGCTCGACCATCTAGCTCGCGGGCCGGCGCCTCCGCCGTCGGCTGTTCACCCTGCCGGTCGAATCTGAGCCGTGCCCGTGTAAAGCTACGCGTGCAAGGAAACGCGCCGGGGCTTCGTTAACTGTGGTAGATTACGGGAACCCTGCCACGGGACAGCAGGCCCATGCTGGATATTTACCTTCTCACGCTCGCCCTCTCCATCGCCTTCGGCGGCCTGGCTTCCGTCCTGTTGCTTACGATGTCGCGGACGCAGCGCTTCGCGACGCTGTTCAGCGTCAGGGGCATGGCCGAGCGTCCCCGCTGGGGCGGTGTCGTGTTCTTGGCGGTGTTCGCCATCACGCCCTTCGTCGCCTCGGCCCTGTCAAGCCACGCGGCGGAGTTCTTCTCGCCGAAGTCGGGCAGTTTCCTCGGCTTGCTCGCCGCGACGTCGCTCGTCTTCCTCGTCGGATTCTTCGATGACGTCCGCCTGACGACGCCACAGGCGCGCCTGGCGGTGTTCGCGGTCGGCGGCATCGCGGCGTACTGGGCCGGCTACCGGATGGACGACATCGGACTGCCGTGGGGGCAGACGATCCATCTCGGCTACGGCGGCCTCATCGTCACCGTCATCTGGATCGTGGCGATGACGAACGCCGTGAACTGGGTCGATGGCCGTGACGGCGTGGCACTCGGCGTGGCCATCTTCGCCTGCGTGACGATGGCGCAGATCGCGGCGCACTCGGCGCACCCGACGGTCGCGCTGCTGCTGGTGGCGATGGTCGGCGCCGGGCTCGGCTTCCTGCCGTTCAACCTGCCGCCGGCGTCGCTTTACATCGGCGACTCCGGGGCGTACGTCCTCGGCTTCGTGCTGGGCACGCTCTCCGTGCGCGCGTCGACCGGGCCGAGCGACAGCATCTTCATCGCCGTACCGGTCGTCGCGCTCGGCTACCCCATCATGGACCTCTGCCTCGCGACGGTGCGCCGGTTGCTGCAGCATAAGCACCCGATGATCGGCGACGGAGACCACATGCATCATCGGCTGGAGGCGCTGGGGACGGGGCCACGCGGCATGCTCGTCATCATCTACGGGCTCGCGGCGATCTTCTCGACCGGCGCGATCCTGTTGCACTACCTCGGCAACACCATGCTGGAAGCAGCCGTGTTCGTCGGCCTGATCGGGACGGTCACGCTAACGCTGCTCAAGCTGGGCTACGTCGTCACGCTGTGGAACAGCCATAGCGTCGTCTGGCTGCGGCAACGCGTCTTCGCGCCCGAGCAGCACCGGCAGACAGACAAGTAGGCTGAATCCTGTCGCGCATGCTTTAGCCCGTGCGGCGTCGGATCATGACTTCCGGAGCCGCCGTCGTACCGCGCCGGCCGTGAGCAGCGCCCCGCACCGCGCCGCAATCCCCGCCGCCGTGATCGCATCAACGACGGCGTTGCGGCGCAGGTGCTTGCGGTAGTAGCGCCACATGCTGCGGTGGCGCTCGATGATGATGCGCGACGACGCGGCCTTGCTGATGCCGACGCTGTGGTAGACGAAGACCTCCGGGTCGTAGACGACGCGACCACCCGCGTCGTGGACGCGGCGGCAGAAGTCGACGTCCTCGTTGAACAGGAAGAAGCCGGCGTCCCAGCCGCCGAGTTCGTCGAAGATGCGCCGCGGGAACATCAGCGCCGCGCCGCTCACCCAGTCGACGTCGCGGATCGAGGCGTGGTCGAAGTCCGACATCAGGTACTCGCGCGAGCGGCGGTTGCCGGGCAGCAGCCTCGTCAGCAGCGAGTAGCGGTTGAACAGCACCGTCGAGTAGCCGGGGAACGCACGGCAGCTTAGCTGCAGCGTGCCGTCGTCGTTCAGCAGCTTCGGCGCGACGACGCCGACATCGCCATGCTCCTCGCAGGTACGCGGCGAGCGGCGACAGCACGTCGACGTCGAACCGCACGTCCGGGTTGATCATGGCGACGAACTCGCCGGACGACGCCGCGACGCCGGCGTTGAACCCGGCCGACAGCCCGGCGTTCCGCGTCGATCGCACGAGCCGCACCCACGGATAGCTCGCCTCGACGAAGTCCGCCGTGCCGTCGGTCGAGCAGTTGTCGACGACGACGACCTCGCACGCGTCGCGCGAGGTGTGCCGGGCGAAGGAGTCGAGGCACGCGCGCGATCACGTCGCGCGAGTTGTACGTCACGATGACGGCCGAGACGGCGGTCAAGCCGGCCTCCCGCCGCTCACGACGCGATGGTACACGGCGCGCGTCTCGTCCGCCGCGCGCGCCCAGCTGAACTGCGCCGCGCGCTCGATGCCACGGCGCGCGTACTCGGCGCGCAGGTCGCTGTCGACGAGCAGCTGCCGCAGACCATCGCGGATTGCGTCCGACCGACTGCGGGTCGACGAGCAGCGCCGCGTCGCCCGCGACACTCCGGCCGTCGCCGAGACGCTCGACGTCAGCACCGGCGTGCCGCACGCCATCGCCTCGAGCACCGGCAGACCCGAACCCCTCGTACAGCGACGGAAAGACGAACGCGTCGGCGCCGGCGTAGAGCGCCGGCAGGTGCTCCGCCTTCACGTACCCCGGCAACACGACGCGATCCGCCAGGCCCAGCTCGTCGATTAGCGCGAGATCGCGCTCGTACCCCCACGCTCGCTGGCCGACGACGACCAGCCGATGATCGATGCCCTCGTCGCGCAGCTGTCGCATCGCGCGGAACAGCCGCGCGCGATTCTTCCCCGGCTCCAGGCTGCCGACGCTCAGCACGTACGGCGGCTCGATGCCGTACGACCGCGCGACAGCGAGCGCGGCGTCGCGCTCCATCGGCGCGTACTGCGCGCCCGCCGCCTCGTATACCGTCACGATCTTCTCCGGCGCGACGTGGAGCAGCCGCCGCACGTCGTCGCGCACGACGTTCGACGGCACGATGACGGCGTCCGCGACCCGCGCCGAGAGCCGCGTCAGCGTCTGCATGTAGAGCCGGCGCGCGATCGGATATCGCTCCGGCAGGCGCAGGAACGTCACGTCGTGAATCGTCACGACGCGGCGGCATCGCACACCGGCGAGCGGCAGCGTGTGGTGCGTCGAGTGCAGCACGTCGATGCCGAGGCGGGCGAGCGCGCGCGGCAACCGCGCCTGCTCCCACATCAGCCGCGCCGGCCGCGATCCCGCCCCGACGCGTTCGATGCGCCAGTTGCGGTGGCCGGCGACGGCGTCATCGAGCACAGCTGCCGCGCACGAACAGCGCGTAGCCGTCGTGCCGGTCGCGCGCTGCCAGCGCGCTCACCAACTCGATGGCGTAGACGGCGGCGCCCGCCGGCTGCGGCGGCATCGACGTGGCGTCGATGGCGATCCTCACAGGTCCTTCACCTGCATCGTCCTCCCCATGCGCCCGCGATAGTAGTCGCGCACGCCGAGCGCCATCGCCCGCAGCAGCCGCCGCTCGCCGCGTACGGCCATCGATACCGCGGTGGCAAGCGCGCGTCGCCCAGAAGTACGCCGTGAAGTACGCGTACGCGGGTCGCGACCGCGCGTGCTTGCGCACGAGGTACAGCCGGTTCCGCGTCGCATAGTACTGCTTGAACGGCGTCATCCAGCCGCCGCCGCTCGCGCCGCTCTCGCGGTGGTAGATGACGGACGACGGCTCGTAGCGCACGCGATAGCCGGCGGCCTGCGCGCGGCGGATGAAGTCGGTCTCCTCGTAGTACATGAAGAACCGCTCGTCGAGCGTGCCGGCGTCGCGGAACGCCTGCGCCGGCACGAGCGCGCAGCAGAAGCTCGCCGTGTCGAGGCCGTCGCGGCGAACGCTCGTCGCCGGGCCGTCGGGCTTGCCGCCGTACGTCTCGCGAAACAGGCCGAGCCGCCAGTCGAAGCGGCCGGCGTGCGTGCTGATCAGCCGGTGGTCGAAGTAGTACAGGATCTTCGGCACGACGATCGTGCGCGCGTCCGCCGCATCGACCAGCTGGCGCAGGAACGTCCGGCGTCAGGGCGACGTCGATGTTGAGGAAGAGCACGTACTCCGACGCCGAACTGCAGCGCGCGCTCGATGCCGATGTTCGCGCCGGCTGCGAAGCCGACGTTGTCGTCGCAGCGCACCGTGATCGCCGACGGAAACGCCCGCTCGATCGCGTCCATCGAGTCATCGCTGGACGCGGAGTCGACGGCGACGAGCTGCCACGGCGGGTCGACGACGGCCGCGAGCGTCGAACAGAACTCGTCGACGAACTCCGCGCTGTTGTAGTTGACGATGACGATCGCGATGCGCGGCGTGTCTTCGTCAGCCATCGGCGGCAACGCGGGCGCGTTCCATGTACGCGGCGAGCGCCTCGCGCCACGGCCGCAGCGTGATGCCGAGCGCCGCCGCGCGCGTGTTGGCGAGGACGGAATACGCGGGCTTGCGCGGGCCAGCATAACCGCGCTCCCGCAGCTCGGCCGTCGTGACGGCGTCTACCTCAGCGTCGACGCCCGCGAGCCGGAAAATCTCGCGAGCCCAATCGTAGCGCGATGCGGCGCCGTCGTTCGCGAGGTGATAGACGCCGGGTGGCGCGTCCTTCTCGATCAGCGCGCGGATCGCCTCAGCGAGATCTTCCGTGGAGGTCGGCGACGCTGTCTCGTCGTTCACGAAGCTGAGCTGGCGACCGGCCTGCGCTGCCGCGAGCACCTTCTCGATGAAGTTGTTTCCGCCGTCGCCGTACAGCCACGATGTGCGAACGATGAGCGTCGCGGGGTTCGCGGCCGCCGCCAGGCGCTCCCCCTCGCGCTTGGACGCAGCGTACGCATTGAGCGGCCCGGTCTCGTCGTCCTCCGCGTACGGCGACGTGCGCTCGCCGTCGAATACTTCGTTGGTGCTGACGGCGACGAGACGCGCGCCGACGGCCGCGCATGCGCGAGCGACGTTCTCCGTGCCAATGGCGTTGACAGCGCGCGCCAGCGCCGGGTCGGATTCGCATCGCGACGGTGTCCGTGAGCGCGGCGCAGTGGACGACGGCCTCCGGGCGCACGCGCTCGAACGCGGCCGTCACCGACGCGGCGTCGCTCACGTCGAGTTCGCCATGCGAGAGCGCGGTCACATCGTGCCCGTGCAGCGCCCGCACAACGCTCTTGCCGAGCTGACCGCCTCCGCCGGTGATGAGTATGCGCATCGGGCGCATTGTATACCCCTTCGACGCAACGGCTGGCGCGGCGTCGACGCCGCTGGCAATATGGCCGCATCAGCGAGGCGTTCGGTGCGGGAGGCGAAGATGGACGTGCGAGGCAAGACGGCGATCGTGACCGGATCGGCGGTGGGCGTCGGGCGCGCGACAGCGGTCGACCTCGCCCGGCGCGGCGCCAACGTCATCGTCAACTACTCCCGCTCCGAGGACGACGCCCGCGAGACGCTGCGTCTCGTCGAGGCGGCCGGCGCGCGCGGCCTCCTCGTCAAGGCCGACGTGTCGAAGGACGAGCAGGTGCAGGAGATGGTGCGCCAGACCGTCGCGACGTTCGGCGGGCTCCACATCCTCGTCAACAACGCCGCGATGACGCACTTCGTTCCGTTCGCCGACCTCGATGGGATGAAGGAGGAGTACTGGGACGAGATCTACGCCGTCAACGTCAAGGGCGTCTTCTTCTGCATCCGCGCCGCGTCGAAGGCGATGCGCGAGAGCGGCGGCGGCGCCATCGTCAACATCGCCTCCGTCGCTGGGACGCGCTCGATCGGCAGCTCGATCGCCTACGCCGCGTCGAAGGCAGCCGTGATCAACATGACGATCGGCCTCGCCCGCGTGCTCGGGCCGGAGATCCGCGTGAACTGCGTGGCGCCCGGCTTCATCGAGACGCGCTGGCTGCGGAACGGCCTCGGCGACCAGGTGTATGAGCTCGGCAAGGCCGGCGAGACGCGCAAAGCGCCGCTCAAGGCCGTCTGCCAGCCGGAGGACGTCTCGCAGCTCGTGCTGAGCTTGATCGAGGGCGCCGACCTCGTCACCGGCCAGACCGTCGTCATCGACGGAGGCGTCAGCATTGCCGGCTGAGATCCAGTCTCCAGTTTCTAGCCTCGGCCGCATGCCGAGTCGACGTGCCTTCGCTGCGAAACGGTGAATTCTCGCATCGCTGCCTACGAACGCCCGATCTGCCAAACTGGATCCAGCCCTGCCGCTCGGGCACGTGCCGCGGTTCCCGTTCAGCGCCATCGCAAAGGAGACGCTATGGACCGCTGGGAATACAAGGTCGTGTACGTGGATTTTCGAGGCAGGATCTCGTCTGAAGGGGCGGAGTACATCCGACAAGGCGGTGAACACCGCACCGGGTTCGTCCGCGGCTACCTCGACAAGCTCGGCGAGGAAGGCTGGGAATTGACCGGGTTGCTCCCCCTGATGAGGCCGGAGAGCAGCTACTTCATGCTGAAGCGGCCCGCCGCAGCGGCCGCGCCAGCTCAGGAAGGTTAGTGCAAGTCCGGCGCTGAGGGATCCGTAACGCTCGCCCGGCGGCAGGGCCTAACTCAGCCAGATGCGGCCCGCGACCGGTCGTTGCTACCATGGATGTCATGACGGAAGACGCCGCCCCACACCAGATCTTCGAAGACGATGACGACGACGGCTACCCCGGCGCCGAGACCGCCGAGCCGGTCGTCCAGGTGTCGTCGTACATCGCCATCATCCGCATCATCGCCGTGCTCGGGATGGGGCTCTGCATCTCGTTCGGGCTGTTCGTCATGCTCATCGGCCTCAAGGGCGTGATCATCGGCATCCCGATCATCCTGCTCGCCATCCCCTGCTACTACGGCATGCAGCTCGCTGAGCGGCTTGCCGCGCGCGAGGAGAAAGCCCGCGGCGACGCCTGACGCCGGCCTGTCGCGGGCTGCGCGCCCCCTGTAACCTGACGCTATGCCATACCCGTTCATCGCGGCCGTTGACCTAGGCGCGTCGAACATGCGCATCGCCATCGCCGGCACCGAGGGCACGATGGAGGCGCGCCGCGCGGAGCAGTTGCCACCGGGCGAACCCGCCGCCGTCCTCGGTCGAGTCAGCCGCACGATCGACGAGCTGGCGCGCGGCGTGTGGGTCAACGCGCAGCCGGTCGCCTTCGGCGTCGTCCTCCCGGGCGCGGTCGACCCGCAGCGAGGCACGGCGGCCTCGGTGGCGAACATGCCGGGATGGGACGACGTGCCGATCGCCAGCATCCTTGGCGGCGAACGCGGCATCCCGGTGGCCGTCGAGAACGACGCCAACGCGGCAGCCATCGGCGAGGGCTGGCAGGGCGCGGCGCGCGGGCTGCGAGACTACGTGTTCATCGCGCTCGGTACCGGTGTCGGCGCCGGCGTCGTCATCGACGGCCGGCTGCACCGCGGCAGCAACTTCCTCGCCGGCGAGGTGGCGTTCTTTCCGATGACGCGCGAGCAGCTGCGGGCCGGCGACTGGGAGCACTGCCTCGAGGGCGAGTGCGGCGGCCGCGCCGCGACGCGGGCTGCGGTCGAGTTGCTCGGCGAGCGGGCGACGGCCGCCGATTTGTTCGAGGCGGCACGCGCAGGCCGGCCGAACGCTATCGAGTGGCTCGCGCGCACGCAGGAGTATCTCGCGATGGCGGTGGCCGACATCGCGGCGCTCCTCGACCCGCAGGCCATCGTCTTCGGCGGCGGCGTCATCGCCGCGCAGGGCGAGTGGTTCCTCGCACCGATCCGCGAAATGGCGCTCCGCTGCACCGCCGCCCGCCCGAACATCGTCATGTCCGAACTCGGCGCCGATGCGCAGATCGCCGGCGCGCTGAAGCTCGCGCTCGACCGTATCGAGGTGCCCGCGTGAGGCCAAACCGTGGCTCGACGCGCGCGTCCAGGGTCGCCGCGCCGCTCATCGCCGCGGCGGCTGCGCTCGTGTTTGTGTCGTGCCATTCGGGCACAAGCGGCCAGCCGGCGCCTGTCGTGCGCGCGCTCGCGCCCGGCGAGACGATCGGCCGGGTCGAACGCGCGTCGGCCGGTACGCCGGAGTCGAGCGTACGGACGCTGCTGTCCGTTGAGTGCAAGAATGGCCGCCTGACCGTCCGCACGAATGTCGACTCGATCACCGCCGCTGACGACTGCGCCGCACCGATGCCACAATCAACGCTCGACCAACTGCTCGGCATGCCGGCCGTCGTCACGTACACTGGCGACCGCCTGGTCATCGAGAACGTTGGCTCGGGCGTTAAGCTCGAACTTCCCGGCAAGAACGCGACGGTGGGAGCGATCCATGGCGCGCCCTGAGCCTGACGCCTACTTCATGGGCATTGCCCTGGCGGTGCGGACGCGCGCCAACTGTACAGGTCGCCGCGTCGGCGCCATCGTCGTGCGCGACCGGCGCATCCTCAGCACCGGCTACAACGGCACGCCGTCGAACATGCGCAACTGCGAGGACGGCGGCTGCCATCGCTGCGCGCGCCCGGACGAGTACCCGCCCGGCGAGCACTACGACGTCTGCATCTGCGTCCACGCCGAGCAGAACGCGCTGCTCGCCGCCGCGCGATTCGGCGTCGCGATCGAGGGCTGCACGATCTACACGACGCTGCAGCCGTGCTTCGGCTGCCTGAAGGAGTTGCTGCAGGCCAGCGTGCGCGAGGTGTGCTATCTCGAGCCGTGGGTGTCCCGGTTCGGCGACCAGTACGCCGCGCTCGTCGACCGCCTCGGCCGCGAGCGCTTCCGCCGCGTCGTCGTGCCGGACCCCGACGCGCGCTGGGCGCTCGGCCGCTCCGCCGGCACCATCGAGCGCACGCTCGGGCACGAAGAGCTAGATGGCTAGCCGTTGTCGCTAGCCCCGCACCGGCGTACGATGCACCCACCACCCCAGACGGGCCGGAGGGACAACCAGTGGTATTGCGCGCGGGCGCGGCCGAGGCCGTCATCACGCCGCCGGTCGGCACGCTCATGGACGGCTACAGCGGCCGCGAGGGCGGCGCCGTCGGTGTGCACGACGACCTGCACGCGCGCGCGCTCGTCGTCGACGACGGCGAGACGTCCGCGGCGCTCGTCAGCGCCGATCTGATCGGCGTCGACCGCCGCCTCGTCGCCTCGGTGCGTGAGCGCGCGTCGGCTTCGACAGGCATCCCGGCCGCGAACATCCTCGTCGCGGCGACACACACGCACTGCGGACCCGCCGGCCTTCGCCGCGAGCTCGACGAGGCACTGACGGAGATCATGGCGCGCACCGTCGCTGGCGCGATCCAGGCGGCGCATCGCGAGCTGCGCCCCGCCGTGCTGAAAGCCGGACGGGGCAGCGTCGACAGCGTCAGCCAGAATCGCCGCGACCCCGACGGCCCCTTTGACGATGCGCTCCGCGTCCTGCTGTTCGACTCGCCGGACCCGCGCGACGGCGTCATCGCCTCAATCGTCAATTTCGCCTGCCACCCAACGGTGCTCTACCGGACGAACATGCTCGTCTCGGCCGACTACCCCGGCCACGCGATCCGCACAGTGAAGAGCGTGCTCGGCGAGGCGCCGGTGCTTTTCTTCAACGGCGCCTGCGGCGACGTCAACCCGTCTTGGATCGAGCAGCGGCACGACGAGGCGCAACGTGTCGGCTCGATCGTCGGCTCGGAGGCGGCGCGCCGGCTCCAGGAGCTGCGCCCGCTCGGCCAGCAGCACAAGGTCTGGAACATCCGCTGGGACGAACTGCCGGACAACCCCGTGACGTCGGGCCGCCTCGTGCCCGAGCCGCGCATCCGTGCCGCCACCGCCGACGTGCCCGCGCCGCTGCGCCGCCTCTCGCCGCCCGCCTGGTACGACGAGCAGCTCGCCGACCTCGATGCACGCCGCATCGCTCTCACGCCCGACGACCGCGAGGGTACGCGGCGCGTGATGCAAATGGTGACGCGATATCGCACGGAGCGCCTCGTCGCGGAACGGTTGCGAGGCGGCGAGGGCGTGCATTATGTCCACTCCGAGGTGCAGGTGATATCGTTCGGCGAGGGCTGCGTCGTCCTCGGACTGCCGGGCGAGTTCTTCGTCGAGACGGGACGCGCGATCCAGCAAGCGGCCGCCCTGCCCGACCTGCTCGTCGCCGGATACGCGAACCACTATCTTGGCTACGTCGTCCCGCGCCACGCGTTCGAACTCGGAGGCTACGAGGCCGGCGTCACCGTCGTCGACGAGACGGCCGAGGAAACGTTCCGCAACGCCGCCATCGACCTGTTGCGGCAGGTCGCCAATTGACGCCCGCCGCCGCGCGAAAGCCGTACGACTGATCCCTTCCGCCGGCCGCCGCAGCGCTTAGAATGGTGCGCACATGAAACGAGTAGTGGTCTTCGAGGCCCACGGCGACGACATGGAGTTCTTCGCCGGCGGTACGATCGCCAAGTTCTGCGCGCTCGGTCACGAGGTCACCGTCGTCGTCGCCACCGACAACGACAAGGGCTCGTTCGAACTGTCGGCGGAAGAGATGCGCGCGGTCCGCGACAAGGAGATCAACGGCGCGGCCGCGGTGCTCGGCGTCAAGCGCGTCATCCCGCTCGGCTACTCCGATGGCGACCTCGCGTGGCAGACCCGGCCCGAGCAGCTGCGCGGCCAGTTCATGCGCATCATCCGCCAGGTGAAGGCCGACATCGTCTTCTCGTGGGATCCGTTCACGCCGTACGAGAATCACCCCGACCACCGCGCAGTGGCGATGGCAGCGTGCGAGGCGGCGAGCTTCGCCCACTTCCCGCTTTACCACCCCGAGCTGCTGGCCGAAGGCCTCGAGCCTCACTACGTGAGCGAGCAATGGTACTTCGCCAAGTCGCCCCGAGACCAGAACAAGTTCGTCGACATCGATGGCTACATCGACAAGAAGATCGACGCGCTCTGCCAGCACGACGCCCAGATGGTGCTGACGATCGCCGACATGCAGCACCATCTGCGCGCGTCCGGCCTCGACGTGCCGTGGCTGGACTCGCTCGACCCGCACGACTACCGCGAGCCGATCGAGCAACGCATGAAGGCAACCGCGCAGGCCGTCGCGCGCCACGCCGGGCTCGCCTGTCAGTACGCCGAGGGCTTCCGGCGAACGCGCTACGGCGGCATCGAGTCGCTCGTCAAGGACCAGACGCTTCCGGAGGACGTGTAGTGAAGCTCGGCTGCAGCTCCTGGTCATACCACGCCGCGTTTCGCGTCGGCCGCATGGACTTGCTGGAGTGGGTCCGTCACTGCGCCGACGATCTCGAACTCGACGGAATCGAACTGGTCGACCTGCATTTCCCGACAACCGACCCGGTGTACCTGCGCGACCTGAAGAAGCTCTGCACGGACCTCCAGCTGACCATAAGCGGCGTCGCCGTCAGCAACGACTTCGGGCCTGATGACCGCCGCGCGAGCGAGACGACGCGGGTGCAGCAGTGGTGCGACATCGCGGCGTATCTCGGTGCGCCCGTCGTGCGCGTGTTCGCTGGCTGGCTGCCGGCCGGCCGCACGCAGCAGGAATCGGGTGTCATCGTCGGCGTGCTGCGGCGCATCTTTGGGCAACGGCAAACGAACCAGCGCCGCCTCTGGTCCGACGTCACGTGGTCGCTGCGCCAGTGCGCCGACTACGCGGCCGAACGCGGCGTCGTCATCGCGCTCCAGAACAACCGCACGGACGGGCTCGTCGGCACGCCGATGCAGCTGGTGCAGTGCGTGCACGACGTCGGGTCGCCGTGGTTGCGCATCTGCCTCGATCCGGCCGACATGATCGACCCCGCGGGTATCGACGAGTCCCTGGCGCGCGTTGTGCAGGTGCACGCGCGCCTCCGCGACGTCGGCGAAGACGGCGCCGACGCGCGCATCCACTGGCCGGAGCTGTTGCGCACGCTCAAGCTGGCGCACTACCGCGGCTTCATCCACCTCGACTATGAGGGCGTCGAAGCTCCCGAGACGGCGGTGCCGCGCGCGGTCAGAAACATGCGCGGGCTGCTTTACTTGCTCGCCCGCCAGCAGTTGCTGCGCCCGCCGGCCGACGACGCCTCCTCGCCCAACGGCGCGGTGATCATTCCCGAAGATGACTTCGCCACCCTCGAGGCGGCGACGACCGTCGGATGATCCGCGCCGTCGTCTTCGACCTTGGTCACACGCTCTGGGACATCGGCTCGCACCGAGGCGCGCTCGAAGGCGCATACGCGGACATGCGCCAGACGCTCGCGTTGCGGCTCGACCGCGACGACCTGCCAGATGCCGACGCCTTCCAGCTGGCTGTGCGCGACGTGCTTCGTGACGCGGCCGAGTCGTACTTCAACAACGGCACGCACGTCGATCAGCCTCCATCGTGGACGTGGGTCGACCGCGGATGTCGCGCGCTCGGGCTCGAACTGCCGCGGGAGTTGCTGCTCGAAGTCACGCCGCCGCTCTTCGCCACCGAGGTCGACTGCCTGATCTGCGGCGAGGGCACGCTCGAGGCCGTGCAGGCGCTCGGCGCCGCCGGGCTGGCGCTTGGTTGCATCACGAACACGCTGGCGGATGGCGCGACGATTAGCCGCATGCTGCAGTTGCATGGATTCGAGCCACTGATGCGCAGCGTCGTCGTCTCCGCCGACGAGGGATGGCGCAAGCCGCACCCCTCGCTGTTCCAGAAGGCGATGCGCGAACTCGGCGCTTTACCGTCCGAATCACTGTTCGTCGGCGACAGCCCATGGCACGACATCGGCGGCGCGCAGGCGGCCGGCATGCGCGCGGTCCTCACGCGCCAGTACGTCGCCCGCCCCTACACCGAGGCCGACCCGCAGCCGGACGCCGTGATCGACCACCTGCGCGAGTTGCCCGCGGTGGTAGCCAAGCTAGACGGGATGGAACGCTAGGCGCGGATGCGGTCGCTCGACGCGCGAGCGAGCGGGTTGACGCTGCGGCTGGCGCCCGCCTTCGCCTGCTCTTCGCGCTCGTGCTTCGCCTGCTCGAGGTCGGCCATCGCGCTGTCGATGAGGTCCTTCGCCGACGTGCCGTCGTCCGGGAAGCAGACGATGGCGACCGAGCCCTTCAGCGGCTCCGGCGAGCCGTCGTCGCCGAACACCGACACCTGCGACAGGCTGGCGAGCAGCCGCGTCGTGACGGACACCGCCGCGGCGCGGTTCGTCTCCGGCAGCACGACGGCGAACTCGTCATTCCCGAGCCGCGCCACGATTTCCGGCGGCGAGATCGCTTCGGCGAGGCTCACGGCCGCGCTGCGCAGCAGGCGATCGCCCATCGACTGGCCGTACTGCGTGTTGAAGTTGCCGAAGTCGTCGAGATCGATGACGACGACCGACAGTGCCTTGCCGTAGCGGCCGCAGCGCACTAGCTCGGCCTCGATCATCTCTCCGGCGTAGCGGCGGTTGTACACCCAGGTCACGGGGTCGATGTCGTTGAATCGCGCGGTGTCTTCCTGCGTCGCGATGTCGCGCATCGCCAGCGTAAAGTGGCCGACGAGCAACTCGACGATCTCGGCATCGACGTCCTGCTTATCGAACGCGAAGGCGACGAGTCCGTACGGCTCGCCTTCGACCAGCATCGGCACGAGGGCGACCTTCTTGATGCCCAGCTTCTCTTCCGCCGCCGCGACGGTTTCCGCCGGTATGGCGTCGCCCCAGAACTCTGCCAGCGAATCGCGAATAGCCACCTCGCCGCCCTCGATGATGAGCCGACGGAAGTGGCTGATCGGCAGGTCGAGCTCCACGCCCGCCAGATCTTCCTGAAACGCCTCCATGGCCCGTTCCAGGTGCGGCTCGACGATGCCTTCGAGCGGCGCCGTCGTCAGGACATCGCGCTTCTTGTCGAGCACGAGCGGATAGACGAACACCGCCTCGGTGACGGCCGGCGCCTGCTCCAGGAACGCGGCGACCATCTCGTGCGTGCTTCCGGCGCTGTGCAGGAACAGCGACAGGATGACGAGATCGAAAAGCCGCCCCTCGCGGCCAGCCGGACGCGACGAATCTAGGGACTCAATCGCGACGAACGGCTCAGGGGTGCGGCCCTTCCCGTCTTTCTTTAGCGGCAGCCATCGCATAAGCGGGGCTTACTCCTCTGCCAGCTTCACGACCATCGTCGTGTCGTTGTGCACCTCTACCTTTGCGCCACGCGACATCGCGCGCGTGATCGCGCCTTCGAGCGTCTGCGGCTCCAGCTCGTCGATCATGTCCACGGCCACGATTGCCACACCGTTGCTGTAGCTGAGCAACGACATGTCGCGTACGCCGTCCATGCCGAGCAGCGCCCGGTGCAGCGGCACGAGGTCGACCCCGCGCCGCTTGTCTTCGACGGTGATGCGATAGGTGCGCGGCAGCAGGTCCAGCCCGCGCCTCGGCTCCGCGTGCAGGGGCGGAAGCGGCTTCGGCAGCGGGCGCGTATCGATGATCGTCTCGGGCTCGGGCTCCACGTGTTCGGCTGTCGCCGTCTGTGGCGAGGGGTCGCGCAAGATCGCCGGACGCGGCATCTGGCCGAGCGGTATGCGCGGCAGTTGCGGCGCGTCATCCCACTCGTCGTCATCCGCCGCCTCGACGACACGTTCTTCCACGACGGAGGGCCCGGCGGCAAGGCCCAGCGTGGCCTCGAACCGCTCGGACAGCGCCCGCAGTTCGCGCCGTGTGGCCGCCAGCTCACGCCGGAGTTCGGCGGCAGCGTTAACCCAACCATCGGCATCATCCTGCGGCTTCGCCGCCGGCACCGGTTCCGGTTCGCGCCGTGCTATCGGGACCGGATTACCGATAGGGCGTGGCGCGACCCTTGGTGCGCCGTCCGCATCGACCGGACGAGGAGCGACGGTCGGCACGGCGTCCGCATCAGCGTCCAGGACCGGCGCGGGCGGCTCGACGGCGCGCGCGGCCTTCGCCTCGGCGACGCGCCGAATTGTGGCGGCGATGCGGTCCTCATCGACGTTACTGGCGGGGCTCACGGCTGGCGCGGGCTCAGCCGGAGGGGGCGGAGCTGCCGCGGGCGCGCCGTCGCCGTCGCCGGAGTGGCCGGCGTTCGCCCGGGCGGCCTTGGCTTCGGCCACCCGCCGGATCGTTGCTTCGATGAGGTCCTCGTCGGGCTCTTTGGTCATGCGGAGACTCCCGAGGGCGGCAGAGCCAACATCCCTCATCTAGTTTTCGGCAGTCTTGCCCGATAACCACACCGAATCGGCCGCCCGTTCGGGGGAATTGCTCCCGAATGTCACAATCTGCCGATACAATGGCCCCGATGCGGATCTTGCTCGTCAACGGCCCGAATCTGAACCGGCTCGGCACACGGGAGTCGGTCATTTACGGCACGACGACGCTCGCCGAGGTGCTGGAGGCCGTCGGGACCCTCGCAATGAGCCTCGGAGCCGAGATTCGGGCGTTCCAGGCCAACGGCGAGGGCGCCATCATTGACTGGCTCCAGGCGGAGCAGGCGAGCGCCGACGGGCTGATCATCAACGCTGGCGCTCTCACCCACTACGGGATTTCGCTTCGCGACGCCGTCGCGGCGATGGGCATCCCGGCGGTCGAGGTGCACATCTCGAACGTCTGGAAGCGGGAGGAGTTCCGGCACGAGTCCTTGCTGTCGCCCGTCGTGAACGGCGCTATCGTCGGACTCGGTGTCCAGGGCTACCTGCTGGCACTCGAGGCGTTGGTGCGGATTATCTCGGGGAAGGCGCTGTGACGGATATCATAGGGCTGCCTGCGGCGAACCCGGCCGGCGATCTCGCCTGTGCCTTCGGTCTTGGATTTGCGACGCGGCAATCGAGCTTCCTCGAGGAACTGGCGCTCAGCATCATCCCGCCCGTGCGAGACGTTCGCGGCGGGGTCGAGGTGTCGTTCGTCGTCGAGTCGGAGGCCGCCGTGCGGCGGTACATGGAGATCGAGTCACGCCGGCGCCCTACCCTCGACTTTGCCGTCCGCAGGACCGCAGATGCCATAATCCTGACCGTGACGGGCCCCTGGAATCGTAGGAACCCATCGCCAACCTCGAGAATCCCTGAAGAAGGACGTACCCATGACCGAACAGAGTCGAGCGCCTCCGAGGCGCCATCGCTGAGCGCGAACTCGATGCGGCGCTGATCTCGAACCCGCGCAACCGCCGCTACCTCAGCGGCTTCACCGGTTCAGCCGGCTACCTGCTCATCACGGCCGAGGACGCGATCATCGCGACCGACTTCCGTTACTACGAGCAGAGCGCGGCGCAGGCGCCCGCGTTCCGGCTGTACAAGACCGTCGGCGGTCTCGATGCGTGGGTGCCGGGCCTGCTCGCCGGACTCGGCGGCAAGAAGCTGGGCATCGAGTCCGGCGACATGACGGTGGCGACGCACGACCAACTCAAGAAGGTCGTCGCCGACCTGCCGGAGTCGGAGCGGCCTCAACTCGTACCGACGTCGAACCTCGTCGAGTCGCTGCGGCTGTTCAAGGAGCCGGGTGAAGTCGAGGCGCTGCAGCGCGCCGTCGACCTCGGCGACGCGGCGTTCACCGACGTGGCGCAACGGATCGAGCCAGGCTGGACCGAGAAGCAGGTCGCGTGGGAGATCGAGAAGTACATTCGGGAGCACGGCGGGGACGGCCTGTCGTTCGATACGATCGTCGCCGGCGGCCCGTGGGGCGCGATGCCGCATGCCTACCCGCGCGACCGCAAGCTCGAGGCGGGCGAAGGCGTCGTCATCGACATGGGATGCGACGTCGGGGGCTATATGTCTGACCTGACGCGCACCATCGTCCTGGGACGCGCCGACGATGAGTTTCGGAAAATCTATGATATTGTCCTGACGGCCCAGCTCACGGCCGAGGAGATGGTGCGCCCCGGCATGGCGGGCGAGCAAGCGCATATGATCGCCCACAAGGTGATCGAGGCGGCCGGCTACGGCGACACATTCGGTCACGGCCTCGGCCACGGCATCGGGCTCGAGGTGCATGAGGCGCCGCGCCTCGGGCGCACGTCGACAGACGAACTGAAGGACGACATGGTGTTCACGATAGAACCCGGCATCTACGTCACGGGCTGGGGCGGCGTGCGCATCGAAGACATGGTGGTGCTCGAGAACGGCCGCGCCCGCGTCATGAGCCGCGCGCCGAAGCTGCAATTCGCCGGCTGACCGGAACGGCCCGGGCGAAAACAGGTGTGACTAATCGAAATCCTGGCTTTCCAAGTCGATTCTGAGGAAGGGCGACCCGAATGATCTCCACCGGCGACATGAAGCGAGGCGCGACCATCGAGCTCGACGGGCGCGTCTACCAGGTGATGGAGTTTGCGCACATCAAGATGGGCCGCGGATCCGCGCAGATGAAGATGAAGCTGCGCGACGTCCGCCGCGGCGACATCATCGAGCGCAGCTTCCAGGCCGGCGAGAAGTGGCCGCGCGTGCGCGTCGACCGCATACCGATGCAGTTCAGCTACGCCGAAGACGCCATCATGTACTTCATGAACACCGAGACGTACGACCAGGTGCCGCTTACGCTGGACCAGGTCGGCGACGCAAAGAACTACCTCGGTGAGAACGGCACGTGCGACGTGCTCTTTCTCGGTACGGAACCAATCGGCATCGAGCTGCCGGCGTCCGTCGTCCTGAAGATCACGAAATGCGACCCCGGCGTGAAGGGCGACACCGCCACCGGCGCCACGAAGCCGGCGACCATGGAGACGGGCCTCGTCGTCAACGTGCCGCTCTTCGTCAACGAGGGCGACAGCATCAAGGTCAACACCAGCACCGGCGAGTATCAAGAACGCGCGTAGCGCCGGTCCACGACATCCCCCGTTGCGCTGATCCGCGCATTTGTTCGAAAATGGTCGCGTGCACGTTTACGCCGTCCACGAGATTACGTCGTACCTCCGCGAGCTGTTCGAATCGAACCCGCTGCTCGGTGACCTGTGGATCACCGGCGAGTGTTCGAACGTCAGCCGCCCCGCGTCCGGTCACGTCTATTTCACGCTGAAGGACGCTGACGCACAACTGCGATGCGCGTTCTTCGCACGGCGTGGCGGCCCATCGGCGACCACCTCCCGCCTGGTCGAGAACGGCGCTGCCGTCACGGCGCACGGCCGCGTCTCGCTCTACGAGCAGCGCGGCGAGTTGCAGTTCTATGTCGATTTCGTCCAACCCGAAGGCGTCGGCGCGCTGCAGGCCGAGTACGAGCGGCTGAAGGCGCAACTCGAGCAGGAGGGCCTGTTCGACGAGTCACGCAAGCGGCCGTTGCCGCGCTTCCCGCGCCGCATCGGCGTCGTCACGTCGGAGTCAGGCGCCGTCTTCCACGACATCTGCCACGTCCTCGAGCGGCGCTGGCCGCTCGCGGAGATCGTACTCGCGCCGACGCCGGTGCAGGGGCCGGACGCGGTCCCGGGCATCATCGGCGGGCTCGACCAGCTCAACCGACTTGGCGATATCGACGTGATCATTGCCGGACGTGGCGGAGGATCGATCGAAGAGTTGTGGGCGTTCAATGACGAGCACGTCGCGCGCGCGATCTTCGCCAGCTCCGTCCCCGTCGTCTCCGCCGTCGGCCACGAGACCGATACGACGATCGCGGACTTCGTCGCCGACCGCCGCGCGCCCACGCCGTCGGCCGCGGCCGAGATCGTTGCGCCGGACCGAGCAGACCTGCGCGTCCGCCTCGGCGTAGCGGCGGGCTCGCTGGAGTCCGTGCTGCGCGAGCGGCTGGCGACGGAGCGCGCGTCCGTGCGGGAGTGCGTGCGCTACATCGAGCGGCGCGCACCTGACGTCAACCGCGAGCGTCAGCGCGCCGACGATCTCGCCCGCCGCGCTCAGTCGGCGGCCGAGCGACTGCATCGCGACGCCGTCCAGGGCGTCGGAGGATGCGTCTGGCGGCTGAAGGCGCTCGACCCGTTCGCGACGCTGGAGCGCGGGTACGCCATCGTCCAACGCGGCCCCGCCGTTATCTCGAGCGTCGCGTCGGTGCGGGCGGGCGACGCTCTCGATGTGCGCGTGAAGGACGGGACGTTCGGCGCTGTCGTCGGCGGCGGGGCGCCGAAGCGCAAACGCCCGACGCGCCATGTCGCCGACGCGCAGGCGCCGCTGTTTACGATGCCTGAGGAACGGGCGTAGGAGGTCGCATGGCGAAAGAAGCGCGGCAGCAGACGTTCGAGCAGCTCTACGCGCGGCTCGAAGGGGCGGTGGCCAAGCTCGAAACCGGCGGCCTGCCGCTCGAGGAGGCAATTGCGCTGTACGAGGAGGGGATGACGCTCGCACGCCAGTGCCAGGAGCGGCTCGACGGCGCGGAGCTCAAGATCACCAAACTGCGGGAGTCGTTCGCGCCGGTGCCCGCGCGCTCGAACGGTTCGGCTGACGACGAGCCGCCGGAGGAATACGACTACATTTCCGAAGATGAACTCGTCGCGGAGGACGACCCGTTCACGTAACCGCCGGCGGCGATAGAATCACGACGTGGCCGCACGCGGAGGGGTATTGCTGAACATCGGCTGGTTCTCGACAGGTCGCGGCGAGGGATCGCAGAAGCTGCTGCGCGCCGCTGTCGAGGCGATCCGCGACGCCCGCCTCGCCGCCCGGATTGCGTTCGTGTTCTCGAACCGCGAGCCGGGCCAATTCGAAGCGACGGACGTCTTCTTCAACCAGGTGCGCGGATACGGCATCCCGCTCGTCACGCTGTCCGACGCGCGGTTCCGTCGCGAGCACGGAGGTCAGGTCGCCCGCTCGGGCCAGCCGCTGCCGCCGTGGCGGCACGATTACGATCGCGCCGTCGCCGAACTGCTCGCCACGTACGATTACGACGTCGGCATGCTCGCCGGCTACATGCTCATCACGACGCCGCCGCTGATCGAGTCGCGACCACTGCTCAACCTGCATCCGGCCGCGCCGGGCCAGCCAGCTGGCACGTGGCAGGAGGTCACGTGGCAACTCATCGACCAGCGCGTCGACCACGGCGGCGTGCGCATCCACCTCGTCACGCCGGCGCTCGACGAGGGGCCGATCGTCACGTACTGCACGTACGCGCTGCGGGGGGCGACCATCGACCTGCTGTGGCGCGGCGTTGAGAATCGCACCGTCGCCGAGATCCGCGAGACCGATGGTGAATCCAATCCGTTGTTCCAGGAGATCCGCCGCCGCGGCGCCGCCCGTGAGTTGCCGCTCGTCGTCGAAACGTTGCGCGCGCTTGCCGACGAGCGCCTGCGGCTCGAAGGCGACCGCATCATGGCTGGCGACACGCGGATCGTCGGCGGATACGACCTGACGCCGGAGATCGAGGGCGCGCTCGCCAAGGCGACGTTCGTCTGAGTTGCGTTTTCGTCAATTGACGAGTTATCGGTCACGCGCTACGATATCGCGGCTATGAGCCAACCCCTCTGCAGTACGTGTGGAACCCAGCTCGACGAAGTAGACAACTTCTGCCGCCAGTGCGGCGTTGCCCGGTCGCAAGTGCCGGCGCTCCGGCGTGTGGCGGTGCCGGCCGTCTGGCAGCCGCAGGTCTCGCCGATGGTCAAGGGCGCGGCGGTGATGGCAGCTGGCACGATCGGCCAGTTCGTGTTCCGACGCGTCGTCAGCGGCCTCCTCGGCCGCGGGCAGAAGCGATCGCGAGCGATCAAGGTGCGCCGCCCGAAGGGCGATGACGGCATGGTCGACGAGGCGCAGGTGATCACCGAGACGATCATGATGCGCCGCGTCCGCATCCGCCGCCAGGTGTAGCATCGATGTCGAACTGACGGGTTCAACCCGTCGCGGATCGCCCCGGCGGGCAGGACACCAGGACGAGCTTCCGCGTGCGCTGGGGACGGGTTGTCTTCGCCACGACATCGGCACTTCTCGCGCTCTGTTCGGTGACCATCGAGCGCGCCCAACCCGCGTACGCGTACCAGTACATCGACAACGGCGGCTTCGAGGACGGCACGGCGACCGGTTGGCTCAGCCCGTCGGTAGATTACGCTGCGGTCGATACGTCCGAGGTCGTTCCGCTGGAAGGCGCCTTTAGCGGGCGCGTGACGCTCGCGGAGGTTCCATTCACTGTCCGGCGCACGGCGTTCGACGCGCCGCCCGGCGTCTATACCGCCTCTTTCGGCGTCCGCGACGTCCCGTCGGGCGTCATCACCGACTTTCGGATGGAGGCGCAGGCCGCCTCATTCGCGTCACACGCCGGGCCAAACGGATGGACCATCGTCTCGGCCACCGTCAACGTGCTCGAGTTCCGAGACCTGACAATTGTCATCAGTGGCAGGGGCGCCATCGGGGACGTGTTCTACATCGACGACTTTCGCATCGACGGTCCGGCGCCCTCCACGCCAACGTTTACCGCCACGCCGACCGCCACGCCGACGACGACGGGTACGCGCACCCCTACGCCATCACGCACTCCGACGCCAACGCGCACGCCCTCACCGACACCCGCACCACTCGCGGCCGATGGTCTCCTTAACGGTGGCTTCGAGATTGGAGGCGATGGCCTCGCCGGCAGGTTGGCAGACGTGGGGCGGCTCGCTTGGCTCCGTGTCGTCGCCCGTCCGGTCAGGCTCGCGCGCAGGGCGGTTCGAGGGCGACGGCAGTTCGACGAAATGGTTCTACCAATCGGTTGCCGTCTCGGGCGGCGCGACGTATGCGTTCGACGCGTGGATCCAGCACGACGACCCGGGCGCTGCCTCGGCGTTTCTGCGCGTCTCGTGGTATACAAGCGACGACGCGCAGGGCGCCTCGCTCTCGTCGGCCGACTCTACCGAACGCCTGACCGCACCCGCGCCGGGATTCCGGCATCTCACGACCGGTCCGACCACGGCCCCGCCTGACGCGCGATCGGCGCGGCTGCGGATCGTGCTCGCGCCGTCATCGGACGGCCTAGCCGCCATCGTTGCCGATGACGCGACGTTCATGCCGACCGTGCCCGACCCGGCGGGTGTCAGTCCCGAAGGCGCTAACTCCTCCTCCCCCTCCTCGCCGGTGACGCGGCTCGAAGACGAGGGCCCGGCATCATCCGCGCAGATCGTGCAAGGCAGCGCCACCGCCGTACCTGCGGCGTCGCGCGTCGTCTTGAACGAGGTGATGTACGACCCTGGAACTGCGGGCGGCAGCGAGTGGGTCGAGCTGTACAACGCCGGGGACGCACCAGTCGACCTGCGCGGCTGGTCGATATCCGACGCGGCTGGCCGCGACGACCTTCGCGGCACTCAACTCGGCCCTCGCCAGTTCATCGTGATTGCGGCTTCGGATAGCATCCGGACGACGTTTCCCGAATTCGAGGGGCAACTCATCGTGCTTGGCGGCCGTCTCGGCAACGCACTGGGCAACGATGGCGACAGTCTGCAACTCGTCGACCCAACCGGAGCGGTCGTCGACGCGATTTCCTGGGGCTGGGACCGCTCCGTGCTTGATCCACCGATCCTCGACGTGCCCGCTGGCCACTCCATCGAGCGGCGAACGGCCGGCGCCGACAGCGACTCCGCGAACGACTGGGCCGACACGTTGTCGCCGTCCCCGGGCGGACCGCGCCACGACACGGCGGTGCTCGGCGAGCGCCGCAACGCCGCCACCGGCCCGGTGATCGACATCGCGAGTTCGCGCCGGGAGTTGGTGCCCGGCTGGCTGCCGTGGACGATCGCGAGCGCCAGCGGACTCGCACTGGCCGCGGCGATCGGATGGCGAGTGCTGCCGGTCGTACGCCGTCGACTACACTTCGGCGAATGAAGGAACGCCTCCAGAAGATCCTCGCCCGCGCTGGCCACGGATCCCGGCGCAGCGCCGAATCGCTAATCACGACCGGCCGCGTGACGGTGAACGGCGCGCGTATCACGGAACTCGGCACGACGGCCGACGCCGATTCGGACCGCATCGAGGTCGACGGCCGCGCGATTGAGATCGTGTCGGCGCCCGTGTATCTGGCGATGAACAAGCCGACGGGCTTCCTCACGGCCGTCGGTGATCCGCGCGGCCGCCGCACGGTGGTCGACCTCTATCCCGCCGGCCTGCCGCACCACGTCTTCCCGGTCGGCCGGCTTGATCGGGACACCGAGGGCCTACTGCTGTTCACCAACGACGGGGAGTTCGCACATCGCCTGGCGCATCCTCGCTTCGAGCTGGACAAGGAGTACTACGCGCTCGTGCGCGGCGCGCTCTCGGCCGAGGCGCTGCGACACCTTCGCGCGGGCGTCGAGATCGAGGGTCGACGAACGTCGACTGCCGAGGTCGAAAACGTGACGACGCCCCCGTACGGCCATTCGGCGCGCGCCGACTGTGCGTGGCTCAAGCTCGTTATCCACGAGGGACGGCGACGACAAGTGCGGCTTATGTGCGCCGCCGTCGGCCACCCCGTCGTCGAACTCGTGCGCA
The DNA here is from genome assembly GCA_963840385.1 of uncultured Chloroflexia bacterium. Lineage (GTDB taxonomy): Bacteria > Chloroflexota > Dehalococcoidia > DSTF01 > JACRBR01 > CAYJMJ01. The sequence continues at coordinate 542,828 of CAWIYS010000011.1, forward strand.
CGCGCATCGGCGACGTACTGCTCGGGCGGCTGGCGCCCGGCAAGACGCGCGCGCTATCACGGCGCGAGGTTGCGTCATTGAAGGCGCGTGTGGGTCTTGTCGGCGAAGGCTGAGGCGACCGCCCTGTTATAATCGCTCGACTCCGGAGGGACGCCGTCAGCAGCACACCCGAGCACCCGCGCACACACCCCGCGTCGATCATCGCCATCGACGGGCCGGCGGCGTCCGGAAAGAGCGTCGTCGGCACGACGGTCGCCGTCCGCCTCGGATACCACTTCTATGACACGGGCGCGATGTACCGCGCCGCTACTTGGCTGGCGTTACGGCGCGGCATCGATCCCGACGACGCCGACCGACTCGTGCAACTCGCCGATTCCATCGCTATATCCGTGCGCGAAGGCGCACCCGGCACCATCGAGCCGACGACCGTGCTCCTCGACGGCGAGGACGCCACGCCTCATCTCCGGGACGACGAGGTGGAAGCGAACGTGTCGCTCGTGTCGCGCGTGCCGGGCGTGCGCACGGCGATGGTCCGCATCCAGCGCGAACTGGCGTCGCAAGGGTGCGTAGTGATGGCCGGGCGCGACATCGGCACCGTCGTGCTGCCAGACGCCGACTTGAAGGTGTACCTCGACGCCTCGCGCGAGGTGCGGGCGCGCCGCCGGGCCGAGCAGCTGCGCGAGTCCGGACTCGAGGCCGACGTCGAGGCGCTGGTCGCCGACCTCGCACGCCGCGACGGCATCGACTCCACCCGCGCCACGTCGCCGTTGACCGCCGCGCCCGGGGCTGTGATCATCAAGACAGACGACCTGACGCTCGCGGAGGTGGTGCAACGCATCCTCAATCTGGCCGAATGATCTGGCGCATCGTGCCGGTCTCGTACTGGGCCGTCGTGTGGTTCATCCGGTTCTGCCTGCGCCTGTACATCAAGGGTCCGACCGTCGAGGGCATCGAGAACGTGCCGAAGACCGGCGGCGCCATTCTCGTCTCGAACCATCTCAACAACGCCGATCCGTGCATCATCCCGGCAGTGTTGAAGCGCCGCGTGATCACGATGGCAAAGAAGGAGATGTTCAAGTGGCCGGTGATCAGCCTGCTGTTCCGGTTCATCGGCGCGTTCCCCGTCGATCGGCAGGGAGCTGACATCTCCGCGCTGCGCGAGGCGCAGCACGTCGTCAACGACGGCCTGTTGCTGCTGATGTTCCCCGAGGGCACGCGGTCGCGCGATTGCCAGCTGCACCGCGGCTTCGCCGGCACGGCGCTCGTCGCCTATCGCACCGGCGTGCCGGTGATCCCGATCGCGATCACCGGGACCGAGACGCTGCCGTGGCCGTGGCTGTTCATCCGTTTCTTCATGGGCCCGCGTGTGACGGTTCGCATCGGCAAGCCGTTCTACCCGCCTGCCGCCGAGCGCATCACGTCGCAAGCGGCGAAGAGCGCGACCGACGACATCATGCTGCACGTGGCCGAGTTGCTGCCCGAGTCGTACCGCGGCGAATACCGCGAGGCCGTCGCGCTCCGCCAGGTGGAGCAGGCGGGGATCAAGGAAATGAAGCCGGTGTAGGGTCGCGCCGAGACCCCGCTCGACGCCCTTCGACGCCCGCCATTGCATCCGCGCATAGCCCACCCTCGACCTCCCGCGACTGTTGCTACACTGATCGTGATTCATCGCCAGGCGACGTTATGTCGTCCAGACGGAGCTTCGATGCGCGTCATCAAGGCCACGGAACTCGGATTCTGCATGGGGGTCCGCCGCGCCGTCGATATGATGGAGGAGGCGGCGGGCGAACTCGGCCCCATTACGAGCCTGGGCTCAACGGTCCACAACCCCCAGGTCGTCGACCATCTGCGCGACCGCGGCGTCGAGGTCATCGCCACGATCGAGGCCATCGACCAGCGGCCGGTCGCGATCACGGCGCACGGCGTCGGCCCGACGGTGCTCGACGAGTTGCGCTCGCGCGGCGCACGTATCGTCGACACCACCTGCCCGATCGTCACGCGCGCCCAGCAGTGGGCGAAGAAGCTCACCGACGAGGGCTTCGGCGTCATCGTCTTCGGCGACCCGAACCACAAGGAGGTGCGCGGCATCCTCGGCTGGAGCAACGGCAAGGTCATCACGATGAAGTCGGCCGACGACCTCGATGCGCCGCTGCCCGACTGGATGCCGTCTCGCGTCGGCGTGCTCTCGCAGACCACCGAGACCGAGGGCCACTTCGCCCTGTTCGTCCAGAAGCTGCTGACCACGCACATGGAGCGGATCAGCGAACTCCGCGTCATCAATACCCTCTGCAATGCCACGTCGAGCCAGCAGGCGGCCACGCACGACCTCGCACAGGAGGTCGACCTGATGATCGTCGTCGGCGGCCGTGAGAGCGCAAACACGCGCCACCTGGCCGAGGTCGCCCGCGAGCAAGGAGTCGAGACGTACCACGTCGAATCGGCCGCCGAGATCGAGGCGGCGTGGCTCGCCAGGCGCGACTCCGTCGGCGTGGCCGCCGGCGCATCGACGCCGGACGCTGTGATCGACGAGGTCGTCGATCGCCTCTACGCGCTGGCACCCCCGTGAGCACTCCACCGATCGACGACCGCGATGCGATGCTGCGTCGCGGAGACGAGCTGTGGGAGCGGCTCCGCGCGGCGCTTGACGCCTCGATCGACCGGCCGCTCGGGCCGACATCTGACTGGACGGGCCACGACGTGTACGCGCACTTCGCGCGCTGGCAGGCGCACGCTGCGGGCGACGTGCGGAGGCTCGTCGCGGGCGAGCGTCCCATTCCAGTACCGGGCGACGAGAACGTGATCAATGAACGCTGGGCAGCCGAGGATCGCGCCCTGCCACTCGACGTGGTACTCGAGCGCTGCCTCGATACTCGGCGGGAGTTGCGCGCAGTGCTGGACGGACTGACCGCCGAACAGTGGGAGCGATTCGGCCGTCTGTGTTCGCTCGACATCTCCGGCCAGCATTACGAGCACCACCTCGCCGCCATCGGCGGCGAAGGCGCGTCGCCGTGACCGAAGTCCGCCGCACGTCCCAGTTCCGCAAGTCGAACGCTGGCGGCGTCATCGATGCTGTGCGCCCGGGCAGCCTCGGCGACGAGTTGGGACTGCGGCCGGGCGACCGCGTCGTCGCGATCGACGGCAAGCAGCTGCAAGACGCCGTCGACTTCCAGTTCTACGCAGCCGAGGACGCGATCGCGCTCAAGGTCGTGCGCGACGGCGAGACGACGGTCTACGACATCGAAAAACACCCCGATGAGGACCTCGGCATCGGCTTCCAGGATGCCGCGTTCGACGGCGTGCGCATCTGCAACAACGCCTGCTTCTTCTGCTTCCTCAAGGGCAATCCGAAGGGCCTGCGGAAGACGCTCTACGTCAAGGACGACGACTACCGGCTGAGCTTCTTCCACGGCAACTTCGTCACGCTGACCAATCTCACCGATCCCGACTGGGCGCGGCTCGAGGAGCAGCGGCTCTCGCCGCTGAATGTCTCGGTGCACGCCACTGAGCCGGAGTTGCGACGCTACATGCTCGGCAACAAGAGCGCACCGGACATCTGCGACCAACTGCGTCGTCTCGGCGGCATCGGCATCGAGGCGAATACGCAGGTCGTGCTATGCCCCGGCGTCAACGACGGCGACGCGCTGCGACGGACCATCGACGACCTGTCGGCGCTCTATCCCACCGTGCGCACCATCTCCGTCGTGCCTGTCGGTGCGACGAGCACGGCCGAGGAGCGCATCGCGCGCGGGCTGCACGCTGACGAGGTCGAGGGCTGCTCGCCCGAGCACGCGCGCGCCGTGATGGACCTGGTCGCACCGTACCAGCGGTGCTTTCGGCGGGAGCACGGCACGACGCTCGTCTACCTGGCCGACGAGTACTACCTCGCCGCTGGCGCACGGCTGCCGGCGAGTCGCCAGTACGATGGCTTCGCGCAGTTCGAGAACGGCATCGGCATGGCGCGCTCGCTGCTCGACGACTGGCGCCGCGCGCGGCGTGCGCTCGCCGCGCGACCCGTCGCCGCGAACGGCATGCAGCGCATCAGCCTCATCTGCGCGACGCTCATCGCGCCGTTGCTTGAAGGCATAGGGGCGGAGTTCGAGGCTGCGACGGGGATCGCCACGACCGTGCATCCGATCTCGAACGCCTTCTTCGGGCCGCGCGTCAACGTCTCCGGGCTGCTCGTCGCGGGCGACTTCGAGACGCAACTGCACGGCAACGATCTCGGCGATCTCGCCGTGCTGCCACGGTACGCACTCGACTACACCGGCAGCCGTTTCCTCGACGACGGCACGCCCGCGGAACTGCAGCGCCAACTCGGTGTTCCACTCGCGTTCGCTTCGACGATGAGCGAGGTCTTGCAAATCGTCCGCGAGCCGATAGAATCGTCGGTATCCGGCGCACGCATCGCCGGGACGACGAACGGCAAGGCATGGGTCGACTTCGACCAACAGGAAGGAGGTGCGCGGGCAGTGGCGAGGCAGGGAATCAAATAGAAGCGCCAGGCCCCGGGCGGCGAATCGCACCCGGGGTGACGAGGAAGAGGCTTATCGAAAGACTCGGCGGATGGCCTCTCGGCAGCACAGCCGTCATGGACGGGGCAAAACGCGGCGCGTGAGCGCCCGACAGAGACCGTCCAGCGTGCTCCGGCCCCAGCGGGCCGGATCCCCCCATCGTCCACCAATATCGAGCGATCCACGGCCGGACGGGCAGCTCATGCCGCGCAATCGCGCCGCACGACGATCCCATCCGCGCGCAGGTGCCCAGCGCGTGATACGCGCACGGAGATCCATGCAATTCAAACCTGTTCCAACCACTCGCGCCGCATGCGCCGCCGCCGCACGAGCTCGCACCGCGTCAAACAGCGAGGTGCACTAATGTGCGGCATCATCGGCTACACGGGCGAGCGCGACGCCGCACCGCTCCTGCTCGATGGCCTGCAGCGGCTCGAGTATCGCGGCTACGACAGCGCCGGCATCGCCGTGATGGGCGACGGCCGCATCGACGTCGCGCGAGGCGCCGGCAAGCTGTCGGCGCTGCGACAGGCGATCGAAGGCGCCTATCCCGCCGGCCGCTCCGGCATCGGCCACACGCGATGGGCTACGCACGGCAGACCGACGACCGACAATGCCCACCCGCACCGTGATTGCACGGGCGACATCGTTGTCGTCCACAACGGCATCATCGAGAACTATCTGGAGCTGCGGGCCGAGTTGAAGGAGCACGGCCACGACCTCGCGTCCGAGACCGACACCGAGACGCTGCCGCATCTCATCGAGTCGTACATGGACGTCGGCGACGACCTGCTGACGGCGTTCCGCCGCACGATCGCCCGCATTCGGGGCGCGCATGCGATCGTCATCATGTCGTCGCGAGAGCCGGGGCGGCTCCTCGCCGCGCGCATCGGCAATGCGGGCGGCGTCGTCGTTGGCTACGGCCGCGGCGAGATGTTCGTCGCGAGCGACCTGGCCGCGCTGCTGCCAGAGACGCAGACCATTGCGTTCCTCGCCGATGGCGAGATCGCCTGTGTCGATGCGGCGTCCGTCACGTACGTCGGCTTCGACGGCGCACCGGTCGCGAAGTCGCCGCAGGCCGTGGCGTTCGATCCGGTGTCGGCGGCACGGGGCGCGTACAAGCACTTCATGCTCAAAGAGATCATGGAGCAGCCGCAGTGCGTCATGGACACGTTCCGCGGCCGCGCCATCTTCAACCCGCCGGGGGTCGATCTCGACGACCTGCAGCTGTCCGACGACGTCCTGCGGTCCGTGTCGCGCGTCGTTCTGATCGGCATGGGCACGAGCATGCATGCGGCGCTCGTCGGCCGCACGTACTTCGAGCGCATCGCTGCGATCCCGGCCGAAGTAGACAACTCGTCTGAGTTCCGCTACCGCGACGCGCTCATCGGCCCCGACACGCTCGTCGTCTCGGTCGCGCAGTCCGGAGAGACCGTTGACACGCTCGAGGCGATGGCCGACGCGACGCGGCGCGGTGCACCGCAGCTCACGATCTGCAACACGCCCGGCGCACAGACGACGCGCGTCGCCGACGGCTTCGTGCTCACGCATTGCGGGCCGGAGGTCGCCGTCGCGTCCACGAAGACGCTCACCGCATCGATCACGGCGCTGTACCTGCTCGCCATCCGTGTTGCACTGATCCGCGGCGTCATCGACGTGGCGCAGGTGGCCGAACTCCTCCGCGAACTGGCACACATGCCCGGCCTCATCGGCGAGACGCTGAAGCTCGACGAGCGCATCGTCCGCATCGCGGCGAGCCTTGCGCAACATCGCAACTTCCTGTTCCTGGCGCGCGGAGTGCAGTTCCCGATGGCGATGGAGGGCGCGCTCAAGCTCAAGGAGGTGAGCTACATCCACGCCGAGGGCTATCCTGCCGGCGAGATGAAGCACGGGCCGATCGCGCTCATCGACCGCGAGATGCCCGTCGTCGCCATCGCGCTCGATGACGGCAGCCGCGACAAGATGCTCTCGAACATCGAGCAGGTGCGGGCGCGCGACGGCATCGTCATCGGCATCGTGACGGAGGGGGACGCCGAGATCGCGGCGAAGTGCGAGCACGTCATCGAACTGCCGCGCACGACGCCGCTGTTGTACCCGCTGCTCAGCGCGATTCCGATGCAACTGCTCTCGTACCACATCGCCGTCCGGCGCGGCTGCGAGGTCGACCAGCCTCGGAATCTGGCGAAAACGGTGACCGTCGAGTAGCACCCGCGTGGATTCAGCACTTAGCTTCGGGGCAGGCCGGCCGATGATCCCTGCAGGGAGGGCCGATGCGCCTGCCGTAGGGGCGATTATGCCACGACGGAAGCCGGGCGAGGAGCGTGGCGACGGCATCCTGGAGTTCATCGGGATGCTGGCGCTGACGGCTGCCGTTATAGGGACCGCGACGTACGTGCTGTTCTTCCGCGATGACGGCGGCCGAACCTTCACGCCGCAGGAACAGGCGTACATCGCGGCAGTGGCCACGCAGCAGGCCGACGCATACATCCGGGCCGTCGAGACGCAGCGCGCCCGTGAGACGCTCGTGCAGCAAGTGTCGGCACCGCAGCAGCCTGCCGCTCCAGCTCCGCCGCCGCAGTCCGTCGTCGAGCAGCCAACGCAGCCTGCGATCGCCCCGCCGGCGCCCACGTCCCCGCCGTCGCTTCCGCCGAGCAAGCCGCCGATGGCCGCGTGCGTCGGCTACATGGCAGGGTTCACGGCAGGAGGCATCGACTCGTGCAACCAGATCACACAGGACTCCTCCTACTACACCTCGATACGGAGCTGCGTACACGCGATCATTACTGGCGCAGGAACGTCCGCCGACGGCAGCGGGGCATGTGTGCAGGCGGCGCTCCACACGAGCAGCAATCCCTCGTTGTCCGACTGCTTCCTCGGTCTCTCCGGTCAGTCGCATTTCGGAATGCAGTCGTGCCGAAAGTATTACCTTGCGAACTGAACGAGATGTTCAGTGGGCTAAGTCGCCGCCAGCGCGGCGTCTACGCGCCGCACGTAGAACTCGGCGCCGTGAGCGGCGAAGATCGCCCGCGCGGCCGTGAACGGGTCGCCCGCGGCCGACGCATCGCCGCGGGTGCGTGCAACGGTGCCTAAGCCTTCGATGCAGCGCGCCTCGTCGAGCGGACAGCGTTGTTCGGCGGACCACGTCGCGCCGTCGCGAAACCAACGCTCCGCCTCGTCGAGGTCGCCGAGGCGCAACGCGAGCGCGCCGCGCACCTCGTCCATACCGCGGCCCTGGAGCGTCGAATATGCGTTGTGTGCCCGGTAGTCCTGCCCGGCGTACGCCTCGCTTACCTCCCGAACAAGTTCATCGGTCCCGCCGCCGACGAGGCAGTCGAGCAGCGCCGGTGCCTCGTCGGGCATGCTCGTGTAGGTGCGTGCGATGTCGGCCCAGGCGTCCATCTCTCGGCGAGCTGCGTCCGTGCGACCGGCACGGAAGAGCGCGCCGGCAGCTGCGGCGTGCATTTGCGACATCGCCGTCGGCGCGCCGCCGCCGCGCTCAGGGTCGACCATCAGCGCGAGCGCGGCGGCTGCATTGCCGCGCAGTTCGGCCGTCCACATGCGGTACAGGTCGGCGCGGAAGTCGGTGTTGTTCGTGAGTTCGCCTAGCAACGCCTCGCACCGATCAAACTCGCAGCGCGCGAACGCCACACCGACGCGATCGAGCTGCGCCAGTTGCTCCTGGAAGCGGAGGTGCACGCTACGCGCGTAGACCACGGCCTCGACGGCGACGCGGTCGCCGTCGTCGATGCGTCCGGACTGCAGCAGGTTGAAGCCGGCCATCCGGAGCATGTCGGCCGCCGGTTGATGGTGGCGGATCGCGGCGTATCGAGTGTGCGCCTCGCGAAGGCGGGCGACGCCCGTGTCGACGTCGCCGCGCCTGAGCGCCGCCCATCCGTCCTCGCTGATCTGGATGATCCGCACGTCGTCGAAGCCATGCTCGTCCGCCAGGCGCCACGCCTCGTCGAGGCGCCATGTGCGCGCGAGGAGCCAGGCACGCAGGTGCGGGTCACCGTCGCCGAGCGCGTCGAGCGCGGCCTCGGCCATCTCCCGCTGGCGCTCCGGCGGCCCCCAGATGCGCAGGATCGCAAGCGTCGCCGTCGCGACGCCGCGTCCATCGCCACGTTCGGCATACAGCGCGATCGCCCGGCGTAGCGTGCGCCACGCCGTTCGCGCTTCGGACAGGTTCCAGTAGCATGTGCCGAGCGCCGTCAGCAGTTCGGCTTCGTCGGCCGAGGGAGGCAACTGCGTGAGCGCCGCTTCGTAATGAGCAATGGCATCCTCCCACAGGGTGGCAACCTCAGCCTCACGCGCGGCTCGCGCCTCGTCGTCAAACGTCGGAGTCGAATCAGACATAGGGCGCATGATCGATGGCAGCGCGGCGGATGTCAACGCCAGCGGGGCGATTGACCGTGCCGGCTGCTGGAGTTAGTGTACTTGTGACACTAACTCCAGCAGCGGCAGGACACGCACATGCCTCAGCGGTTCGACTACGTCATCGTCGGCTCCGGCATCGCCGGGCTCTACGCGGCTCTCCTGGCGCGGCAGCATGGCTCCGTCTGCGTGCTGACGAAGGGCTCGATCGACGAGTGCAACACGAAGTACGCGCAGGGCGGCATCGCGGCGGCCGTCGGAGCAGACGACGATCCTGAGTTGCACCTCAAGGACACGCTGGCAGCTGGCGCCGGGTTGGTCGACGAAGAGGCGGCGCGCATCCTCGTCGAGTCGGCACCCGACCGCATCCACGACCTCGTCGGCTTCGGCGTGCCGTTCGACAGCGCCGGAGGCGAAGTGGCGCTCGGCCGCGAGGCGGCACATAGCCGCAACCGCATCCTGCATGCGGGCGGCGACTCGACCGGCGCGCACATCGAGCTGTCGCTGAGCGGCGTCGCTCGGTTGTCGCGCATCACGATCAAGGAGTTCGTCCAGGCTGAGGAGGTGGTCGCCGAGGACGGTTGCGCGACGGCCATCGTCGCGCTCGATACACGCTCGAACATCAGCGACCGATTCGACGCGGGCGCGATCGTGCTGGCAACGGGCGGCTGCGGGCAGCTCTTCCGCGTCAGCACGAACCCGGAAGTGGCGACGGCCGATGGCGTCGGGTTGGCGTACCGCGCCGGTGCCGAGTTGCAGGACATGGAGTTCATCCAGTTCCACCCGACCGCGCTCCGCCTCCCTGGCGTGCCGATCTTTCTCATCTCCGAGGCCGTGCGCGGCGAGGGCGCGGTGCTCCGCAACGCGACGGGCGAACGTTTCATGCCCGGCTATCACGAACTGGCGGAGCTGGCGCCGCGCGATGTCGTCGCGCGCGCCATCGTCAGCGAGATGCAGCGGACAGGCGCTGGCAACGTCTTCCTCGACATCACGCATCTGCCGGCGGAGCGCATCACCGCACGCTTCCCGCAGATCTACCGCTACTGCCTCGATCACGGCGTCGACATGACGAAGGAGCCGATTCCCGTCTCGCCGGCCGCGCACTACATGATGGGCGGCGTCCGAACGAACACCTGGGGCGAGACGACGATCCGCGGCCTTTACGCCTGCGGCGAGGCCGCCTGCACCGGTGTGCACGGAGCGAACCGACTCGCCAGCAATTCGCTGCTCGAGACGGTGGTCTTTGCCAAGCGCATCGTCCAGCGTACAGTCGAGACGCCAGGCTCGGCCGCGCCCGAGACGCCCGACGCACGCCAGTTGAGGCCGATCGCGGCGACGCCCGCCTCTCCCGTCGACCGCGCGTCGCTGCAGGCGCTGATGTGGGACAAGGTGGGCATCGTGCGCGACGGCAGCGGACTGGCGACTGCAACGGACGAGTTAGCCGCGTGGTCAGCGTCGCAGCCGGCGCCGCACGACCGGCCGTCGCACGAGCTCGCGAACATGCTGCTCTCCGGCCGGCTGATGGCCGAGGCGGCGCTGGCGCGGGAGGAGAGCCGCGGCGCGCACTTCCGTACCGACTTCCCGGAACCGCGCGAGGAATGGCGGCACCACATCACGTTCCGGCGCGGCGCCGTTTGATCGACCGGAGTAACACCATGGCCGACACGCTGCAACCACCGCCGCCGCACGTCGTCGATGTCGCCGTGCGCGCCGCGCTCGAAGAAGACGGCGCGGAGAACGACGTCACGACTTCCGCGCTGATCAACCCCGAGCAATGGGGACGCGGTGTGTTCATCGCGAAGGACGACGGCCTCGTCGCCGGCCTTCCGGTGGCCGCGGCGGCGATGACGGCGATCGACGCGTCGGTCTCATTCGACACCCTCGTCGCGGACGGCATGCGGGTGAGCAGCGGCACGGAACTGGCCGAGGTCGAAGGGCCGGTCGCGGCCCTGTTGGCATCGGAGCGCGTAGCGCTGAACTTCCTGCAGCGGCTGTCCGGCATCGCGACGTTGACGCGCGCCTACGTCGACGCGGTTGCGGGCACGGGCGCGCGCATCCTGGACACGCGCAAGACCACACCAGGCCTGCGCCAGCTCGAGCGGTACGCGGTGCGAGCTGGCGGCGGCTCGAACCACCGCTTCAACCTGTCGACGGGCGTACTTGTCAAGGACAACCACATCGCGGCGGCGCGCCTTGCCGGTATCGTCGACCTGGCGCAACTCGTCGAAAGCGCGCGGGCGCGAGCGCCGCACACCATGCGCATCGAGGTGGAAGTGACGACCGTCGAGCAGATCAAGGACGCGCTCTCCGGCGGCGCCGACGTCATCCTCCTCGACAACATGTCTGTTGGCGAGATGCGCGCCGCGGTCGAACTGGTCGCGGGCCGCGCCCTAATCGAGGCGTCGGGCGGCATAACTCTCGAGAACGTGCGCGCCGTCGCGGAGGCGGGCGTGCAGCTCATCTCCGTCGGCCGGCTGACGCACTCCTCGCCCGCGCTCGATATCAGCCTCGAACTCGGCGGCATCTGATGTCGCACGTCGTCATCATCAGCGGGCCCTCTGGCGCGGGCAAGAGCAGCGTCGCCGAGGCGCTCGCGCAGCGCTACGACCGCACGGTGCATCTCGAGACCGACCTGCTGTTTCGCGCCATCCGCATGGGCTACATCCAGCCGATGCGGGCGGAGTCCGACCGCCAGAACCAGATGATCGCCCGCGCAGCGGCGCGCGCGGCGAGCGCCTTCGCGGAGGATCTCTTCGCCGTGTTCGTCGACGGCGTCATCGGCCCACACCTGCTGCCGATCTACATCGACGAACTGAAGGTCGCCGCGGTGCCGGTGCACTTCGTGCTGCTGTTGCCATCGCTCGAGGAGTCGATCCGGCGGGTGGCGCCGCGCACCGCCGACCGGCGCATGATCGAGGCGGAGCATCGGGAGCTGCACCGCCAGTTCGCCGGACACGGCGAGTTCGCCGGCTGCATCATCGACAACACGGCGATGACGGCCGAGGAGACAGCGGACGTCGTGATGGAGGCGTGCGGGCGCGGCGACTGCCTCGTCTACATGCCCGCGTGACCGTGCCGCGGCCGGTCGAGGTCGTCGCTGTCGACGATGACCGTTACCGGGCCGTCGTTCACCGACTCGACGCGCATCATGGCGCCGAAGCGGCCCCCCGCGACCGCCCACGCCGGCGCGCCGCAGTTCCGCGGCGAACTCGTCGATCAGCGGTTCGGCGACCGCCGGGTCAGCGGCCGCGATGAGGCTCGGGCGGCGGCCTTTGCGCACATCGGCGAGCAACGTGAACTGCGAGACGACGAGCGCCTCGCCGCCGGTGTCGACCAGCGAGCGGTCGAAGCGGCCAGCCTCGTCGGGGAACAGGCGCAGTTCGGCGCACTTGCGGGCCATCCGGCGCGACCGGGCGGCGTCGTCGCCCTGTGCGACGCCGACGAACATGAGGAGACCCGGACCGATGGCGCCCACGACGTCGTTACCGACGGTGACACTGGCCCGGGTCACACGCTGCAAGACGATGCGCACCGCGGCTAGCCGGCTGCGGCAGTCTCTGCGGGACCGGTATCGACGTGGGTTTCGCCGGCGGTGTGGGGGTGGCTGTGGCCGTGGTCGGCACTGGCAGCCGTCACGGGCTCGGAGCTGGGGCCGCTATCGGCCGTCGCGCTGGCGGCGCCGCGGCTGTCGGTCTTGTAGAAGCCGCTGCCCTTGAAGACGATCGGCGGAGCATGGAGCACGCGATGGGCTACCTTGCCGCAGTGCTGGCACTTCTGCCGCGCCGGGGCATCGAACCCTTCGCGCTTGTCGTATCGCTTGCCGCAACTCTCGCAGGAGTACTCGTAGAGTGGCACGCTCTGCTCCTCCGTCAACAATAGGTTCGAAAGCTTAGCGTTATGGTCAGGAATACGGCAAGCCGGGATGGGCCGCCGCTCGTCCCTCCGAAACCTTCGATATGGCCTGATCCATCCTAACGTACGGCGAGCCGTGGACGCGAAGCCCTGCGTCACTGGCGGTCTGGAGAGCCGCAGGCGGCGCGGACTCGTATAGTTAGATGCCGATGGTTGAGCCCCCCTTGCCACAACGCCCCCTGCTCGAACGGCCGCTCGTCCGCCTGGCCATCGCCGGAGTGATCCTGGCCGTACTCGTCGGCGGCGCCTTGCTTGCGGGCCGCCGCCGGAGCAACTCGAGCGGCGCGCAGCCCCAGGCCGACGCGACGGCGGACGCCCCGGGGGCGCTCGACTCGTCGCTGCCGCTGGTCGGGGCAGTCGGCGCCCGACTTCGCGCTCCGGCGCTCCGACGGTACGGTAGTCAAGCTCAGCGACCTGCGCGGCAAGGTCGTCTGGCTGAACTTCTGGGCGACCTGGTGCGTGCCCTGCAAGCAGGAGCTGCCCGACATCCAGAAGCTGTACGACGAGAAGCGCGCCGACGGCCTCGAGGTGCTCGCGATCAACTACCAGGAAGGCCGCGCCGATGCCCTCGCGTACATGGAGGCGCGCAGCCTCACGCTGCCGTTGCTGCTCGACGACGGGTCGGTGTTCGACCAGTACAAGCTCAAGGGGCTACCCGACAGCTTCTTCATCGACCGCGACGGCAAGCTTGCAGCGATGAACATCGGCCTGCTGAGCGAGGACAAGATGCGGCAGCACCTGGCCGACGCCGGGTTGCCCTAGCGCGACGCGAGAGCATCCTTCATGACGACACCACCCTTCACGACGAACGGGATGTTCGCCGCCTGCGACGAGCACGCCGAGGTCGTCAGCCGGGTTGCCGTCGACGAGAATGAGGTCGGCGTCCTTGCCCTCCTCGACGGTGCCGATGCGGTCCTCCATGCGGAAGAGCTCGGCGTTGGTGCTCGTGGCGGCGACGATGGCCTGCATCGAGCCGATGTGCTTCGCCAGTTCGGCGATCTCACTCGCACGGCGACGCTGGCGCGGCCCGAGCAGGTCCGAGCCGGAGCCGATGCTGCACGCCAGTCTCGCGAGCGATCGCCACGCGTCGGCGAGTCGCGCCGCGCACGCGATCGAGCTTCTGGCGGCTGAACTCCGGGATACCGGACGCGCGGGCGAGGATCTCCATGATGACGACGGTCGGCACGAGGTAGGCGCGCGCCTCGACCATCTGGCGCGCCACCGCCTCGGTCATGAAGCTCCCGTGTTCCAGCGACCGGACGCCCGCGTCGAGCGCGTTCTTCATCGCCTCGGCCGTGTAGCAGTGCGCCATGACGTACTTGCCGTAGGCGTGAGCCTCGCGCACGGCGGCGGCCATCTCCTCGACGGAGAACTGCAGGCTGTCGATCGGATCGCTGGGCGACATGATGCCGCCGGAGGCCATGAGCTTGACCTGCGTCGCGCCACGGCGGATCTGCTTGCGGGCCGCGCGACGCACGGCGTCGACGCCGTCGCAGATCTCGGTCTGGGCGATGAGGCCGGGGATGATCGCCGGCTCGTCGTCGTTCCAGCGGCTGCGCTGGTCGCCGTGTCCGCCGGTCTGCGACAGGAACGAGCCCGAGGGCAGGATGCGCGGACCGGCGATCTCGCCGCTCTCGACGGCCGCGGCGAACGCCGTGTCGAGGCGGCCGGCGTCGCGGACGGTGGTGAAGCCCTCGTCGAGGGCGATGCGGATGTTCTCGATCACCTTCAGGACGTAGCTGACCCAGCTCTCGGGCGGGTCGTTGTCGCTGTGCGACGTGATGCCGAAATGGACGTGCGCGTCGGTCAGCCCGGGCATCAGCGTCATGACCGCCGCCGTCGACGACACGCGCGCCGTCCGGCGCGACGATCGAGCCGGCGGCGCCGATCCGCGCGATGCGGCCCGACTCGCAGAGCACGCTGATGTGCGGGACCGGATCGCGGCCGGTCGCGTCGATCAGCGTCACGTCGTTGAACAGCAGCGCGGGCATGCGGGCCTCCTCGAGCGCGGTAGGCGCGCTCCAGCGACTTCAGTCGCTCTTCGTCCAGTTCGACGCCGAGGCCCGGCTTGTCCGGCACGCGCAGGTAGCCATCGGCGTCGATCTTGAACGGCTCGGTGAGCATGAAGTCGCGGTACTCCGGCACCCAGTTCGGCGGGTCGTACGGGAACTCGATGAACGGGCAGTTCGACACCGAGGCGGCGACCTGCAGGTTCGCCGCGAGGCCGAGGCCGTTCGTCCAGGTGTGCGGGGCGAAGAGCAGCCCCGCCGCCTCGGCCATGCCGGCGACTTTCTTCGCGACGGTGATGCCGCCGGCGAACGTGCAGTCGGGCTGGTAGACGTCGAGGCTGCCGTTGTCGAAGTAGACCTGGAACTCGTGCAGTCCGGCGTTCAGTTCGCCGCCGGCCACTCGCACGGTCGTGTTCGCGCGCACCTCGGCCAGCCCGTCGTAGTCGTAGGCGTAGAGCGGCTCCTCGATCCAGAAGACGTCGTACTGCTCCAGCTCACGCACGACGGCACGCGCCGTCTTGCGATCCCACGCGCCGAGCCGCCGGTCGCCCGGCAGGTACCAGCCCCAGTTGCCGTCGACCATGATCGTCATCGTGTCGCCGACGGCCTTGCGTACGGCGTCGAGCGTCCTGACGTCGACGCGCCAGTCGGGGTCGTGGAAGCGCAGCTTTACGGCCTTGAACCCCTGCGCACGCAGCGCGAGCACCTCCTCGACGCGCTGCTCGAGCGGATGGATCTCGCCGGTCGAGCAGTAGGCGAGCAGCCGGTCGTTCTTGCCGCCGAGCAGCTTCGACAGGGGCACGCCGGCCTTCTTCGCCGCGATGTCCCAGAGCGCCACTTCGATCGGCCACGGCCGCCCCATGAAGTGGGCGATGCTGCGAAGCAGGTGCCAGTGCTCCTCGATGGCCAGCGGGTCCTTGCCGACGAACAGCCCCGCCACGGTGTTCAGCCGCGTCAGCACGCCGCCGGCGCCGATGCCGGTGATCCCTTCGTCGGTGTGGATCTCGACGACGGTGACGTCCTGCTCGCGCTCCGGGAACGGACGCCAGGTCGGGTGGAACGGGTGGTCCTCGTGCTTCAGGACGAAGCGACGGGTGCGGACGTCGGTGATCTTCACGGCATCAACTCCGTTGTCTCGCGGGCCAACGTCCCGAGCATACCGCGGCCCGAACTGCCGGTCGATTCACCCCGGGCGGCGCCGAACTTGACACGGTTCGGGCATGCAATCTTAGGTCGCGTTTAACTGATGGTTAACAGCCCACGGCTATGATGCCGGTGTAGGGCTCCAACCAACGTGCAAGTGTGACCTCCTGCACGTCGGGACTTCCGGGGGCCGGGGCGCTCATAACACAAGCAACAGACTCAGCGCCCCGGCCCGACTTTCAACCAAGCCTCATTCCACAGCATCGCGAAGGGCTCCCCCGCCGCCCTTCGCGATTTCATTTAGTAAGCCCTGATTTCGTTTTGCCACTTTATTTATTGCTGTTCGCGCGAACGGCGCGTGACGGGGATGCGCGGGCTGAAACGCCCGCGCTACGGGCTCGGCACCGGGCACTGCTAGAATCGAGCCATGCCCTTTGCGTCCGTCAACGGCATCGAGCTGTATTACGAGTCGCACGGCGAGGGGCCGGCGGTCGTGTTCGCGCACGGCGCGGGCGGCAACTCGCTGAGCTGGTGGCAGCAGGTGCCGTTCTTCGCGCGCCGCTTCCGCTGCATCACCTTCGACCATCGCGCGTTCGGGCGATCGCGTGACGGCGACGGCGAGGCGCAGCTCGGCCGGCGCGGGTTCCACGACGACCTGCGCGGCCTCCTCGACCACCTCGGCATCGCCGAGGCGCGCGTCGTTGCGCAGTCGATGGGCGGACGCACGGCGGTGGGCTTCGCGCTGCGGAACCCCGGACGCTGCCGCGGCATCGTGTTCGCCGGCACGACGGGCGGCGCGATCGACGATGGGGTGCGGGAGCTGCAGGAGGAGCATCGCCGCAGCGACATTGGCCGGCTGCCGCTGCTCAAGCGCGCCGTCGCGCCGGCGTTCCGGGACGATGCGCCCGATCGCGACTTCCTGTACCGATCGATCTCGCGACTGAACCCACCGCGCGCCCGCGACTTCCTCGCGCCAGTGGCGGGCTATCGCGGCAGCTCGGCGCAGCGCCTGGCCGAGGCCGGCTTCCCGATCCTGTTCCTCGTCGGCGAACACGACGCGATCACGCCACCGCCGATCATCGAGCGCTGCCATCGCGCGGTACCCGGGTCGCGGTTCGCAGTGATCGACGGCGCCGGTCACTCGTCGTACTTCGAGCGACCGGACGCGTTCAACGAGACGGTGCTGGAGTTCCTCGAATCGACCGTGTAGTCGACGTCGTCTACCGGGCGGGCGGCGCCGATGAACGACATCTACCGCAGTCTTGGCTTTTCTCGGGCGCGTGGATTCCCGGGGACGTGCCGACTCGGGCTCTGTGCGTGCGGATGCGGCGGCGTGCGGCTTCCATGGTCAACGGAAGATCGCACGGACGCGGGGCGAACTCAAAGCGGGCGTGTCACCGAGGCGCCGGGCACGCAAACCGAGATCACAGAGGGCTGTCCGAGCTCGATAAGCGAATCGCGATTAGACGCGTCGGTGCGCTGTCGAAGACTAGTGTAATTCGGCGCTCGCTCGCGTATGCTCGTTGTCACCATGAGCAGACGTGGACGCCCGCCACACCCCGACATCCTCACGCCGCGCGAGTGGGAGGTGCTCGCGCTGCTCCGCGACGGCCTCTCCAACGACGAGATCGCCCCGCAGCTCGGCATCAGCCTCGCCGGCGTCAAGTACCATGTGTCGGAGATCCTCGCGAAACTCAACGTGCCCGACCGCGCGGCGGCCGCCCGCTGGCAGCCAGCTCGGGTGGCGGGCAGAGGCTTCTTCTTGGCGCCTCTCGCAGTGTTGCGCCGCCTGCACTTCGGGCTGGCCGTGGGCGGCGTGATCGTGGCGGCGGCGCTCGCCGGCGTTGGGCTGCTGGCCTGGGAGGTGGTGGCGTCAAGCGGCGCGGGGGACATCGGCGGCACCGCTCCGTGGGTGATTGGCGCGGCGCCGGCGTCGAAGCAACCGAGCGTGTTTCTGTTTGATCTGGCGCACAGGCGCGCTGAGCAGCTGTCGATGACGGACGCCGTGACTAATGCACGCTGGGTGAAGCCGGGGCGCACGTGGGTGGCGCTTTTGGACGCCAACACGCAGGAAATCGTCTACGAGGTCTACGACACGGGAGGCAGCAGGGTCTGGACAGTGCCGCCGGACCTCACCAGGGCAATCGTGCCCGCGCCGGGCGGCGACGCCGTGCTGATCGAGCGCACCGACAACCAGTACCTCGTCGCGAACATTCCCACAGGAAAGGCGGGCACGTTTCTCGCCGGGGCGATAGATCTCGCGTTCTCGCCGAACGGGACCAGGGCTGCGTACACGACACTTGGCGGCTCGGACAAGGACAACGTCAACCACGATTGGCGGACGATCTACGTCGCCGACAAGACCGACCTGACAGGATTCACCGGCGGCGCGATGGCCATCCAGTCGCAGCGCGAAACCGATGGTGCAATCGACCTCGCCCCGGATCCGTGGTCACCCGACGGCAAGTACTTACTCGTCCAGAAATGGCCGTGTCCCCCGTCGGCTTTCTGCCAAGGCCCGCCGACGTTCGAGGTTTACGACACGTCCGCTTCGTTCCATGTAGTGTGGAACCAGTATGCTGGAGAACTGCTCGGCGCCCAGTGGGCTGGACCGGGCAGGCTGTTCGTTGTGTTCCGTCCAGGCGTCGCCAGTGACCCTGCCTATCCCGGCGTATCGGGGCTGATCGTCGACTTCGCTGGCGGCAAGACGCCGTTGCCGAGCTGGACACAGTCGTGCTGCGACACGTTCTCGCCCGACGGCAAGTACGCGGTCATGAGGGTCGGGTCTGGCAACGCAGATCAGCAACGGTGCGCGCTCTATGATGTCAGCACGTGGACGGAGGTTGCGGGCTTCGAGGCAACGGCGGCCGATCACAACACCGCGTTCTGCGCCGTGGCCAGTTGGACACCAGACGACAGCCAAGTGATCGTCTCACCTGGCGGGATCTAAGAGAGCAGTCCGTGGGTGCAGGGGGTTAGGCGTTAGCCGACGCCGAGCAACTCGACGTCGAAGACCAACTCCGCGTTCGGGGGGATGGCCGAGCCGGCGCCGCGGGCGCCGTAGCCGAGATCCGGCGGGATAATGAGCTGGCGCTTGCCGCCGACCTTCATCGACGCGACGCCCTCGTCCCAGCCCTGAATCACCTGACCGACGCCGATGATGAACTCGAACGGCTGGCCGCGGTCGACCGAGCTGTCGAACTTCTTGCCGTCGGTGAGGCGGCCCGTGTAGTGGACGCGCACCTTCTTGCCGCGCGTCGGCGAGTCGCCGGTGCCGACGGTCTCGTCGACGTACTTCAGCCCGCTCGGTGTAGTGATGGTCTCGGCCATATGTTGCTCCTCGCTGCGATGATGCGCTGCGGCGGCGGCGCTAGTTGATCTTGATCAGCTCGACGTCAAAGATCAGCGTCGCGCCGCCGGGGATCGTCGGCGGGCGGCCAGTCGCGCCGTACGCCAGCTCGGACGGAATGATCAGGCGCCGCTTGCCGCCGACCTTCATCGAGCCGACGCCTTCGGTCCAGCCCTTGATCACCTGGTTCAGTCCGAACGTCGCCGGTTGGCAGCGGTCCAGCGAGCTGTCGAACTTCACGCCGTTCGTGAGCCACCCCGTGTAGTGCACGGTGACGTTGTCAGTTGGCTTCGGCGATGCGCCATCGCCCACCTTTTCGTCGACGTAGCGGAGGCCGCTGGCGGTCGTGGTGGGCTGGCCGGTGACAGCCGGTACACCAGGCGGGTTCCCATCGGTCTGGTTTGAAACCGGAGCCGTGGAACTCTTGACGCCGGCAGCGGTCGGACACGGCGTCGGCGAAGACACGGGCTTCACGCCGGTCGTCTGCGTCGCGCCCTTGCCCGCGGGCGCGGTGGCCTTGCTCTTGTTGTCGCTGCCGCCGCCGCACGCGCTAGCGACGACGACGCCGGCGGCGAGCACGCATGTCAGGATGAACTTCACTGCTACCTCCTCGAACGCGTCATTGTGCGGGGTGAGGGCGCGGCAGGCAAACGCGTCTCGTTCGGGTGATACAGCTCCAACATATCCGCTCGTACGATTTCCATGGCGCTACTCGAGCACGCGGTGAGGACGGAGCCCCGTCGATCGGCGCCGGGAGGAGCACATCATGTCTCGCAAGCATCTCGTCGGAGCCCTGGCAGCGGCAGTCGCCATGTTCGGAGCAGCTATCGCCGCGCCGGTCGGCGCCCCGTCCGCGTCCGCGGCGAACGCCGGGACGATCGACGCACGTGGCACCGGGATGGTGGAGTTGCGGGGCGCCATCGATGCGACGGTGACGGCGCGCTATCCGATCATGCTCACGAAGGACTTCGGCGGCGACGGCGCGATCGACGTGCCGGGGACGACGGACCGGGTCTCGTTCCTCGGCTTCACGGCGTACTTCTCCGCGCAGAGCGCGCACGTCAGCGGGTCGGACGTGGAACTCGTCGTGATCGGCGAGCAGATCCATGCAAACGGCAGCGGCACCGGCTGGGCGTACTTCAAGGGAACCGGCAGCTACGTCGCGGACCGACGTCCGAGCAGACAGTGGGACAGCGATGGGGGCACAGCCGTCGCGCTCGGGGCGCAGCCAGCGCGCGGAGAGGGGCTGTTCGTCGCACACGGCGCAGGCGTCGTGGCGGTGCGCGGCACGGTGGAGTATCGAAGCGCGACGTCGGCCGGCGTGCTGCTCGTCAAAGACATCGCGGGCAACGCAACGATCGACGTCGCAGGCGGCGTGCGGGGCGAGTTCCTCGGCTTCACGGCGTACGCGGGGTTCAGCAGCGCCGAGATTAGCGGCGCCGACGTCGGTGTGGTCGTCGCCGGACTGGACATCAACGTGACGGCGACCGGCACCGGACTGGGCTACGTGCTCGGCGCAGGCGCGTCCTCGCTCAACGACGCGACGAGCGAGCCGTGGACGATCACCGGCCATTTCGTGAATATCGCGCCGAGATGATGCGCTCGGTCGAGTATGCCAGCGGGCCTGTAAGCCGATGTGGCTACCCTCGCGGGCGGTTAGCCGAACTTCACGACAATCGGCCCTGTACGGTGCTGCGGGACCGGCGTATGCTGACCATCTTCCTGAGAGGTGGACGAGCATGCGCAGGATCATCGCAGCGTTCAGCCAGACCGCACTGGCGATCGTCCTCGTTGTAGTCGGCATCGCGGTTCAGCGCGATAGCGCGAGAGCCGCAACCGGCTGGCTCGTCTATGCACTGACGTCGCCAAACCCGACGCCGGATTACACGTTTGGATCGGCGGTGGCGGCGGGCGACGTCAACGGCGACCGCAGGGCCGATGTCATCGTCGGAACGCCGGGGCAGAATCAGGTGGACGTCTTCTCGGGCGCGGACGGCGCGTTGCTGTATTCGCTGCTCACGCCTAACCCGACGCCTAATGCCGGATTCGGTGCGGCCGTCGCCGCGGGCGACGTCAACGGCGACGGCAAAGCGGACGTGATCGTCGCGGCACCGTCCGAGACCGTCGGCGCCAACAATGGCCAGGGTCGGGTCTACGTGTTCTCCGGCGCGGACGGCACGCTGCTGAATACACTGGACACCGCTAACCCGGCGCCGTCCGACGGCTTCGGCTCTGCCGTGGCCGCGGGTGACGTGAATGGCGACGGCAAGGCCGACATTATCGTTGCCGCCCCGACCGAGAGCGTGCCTCCCAATGGCAGCACGGGCCGGGTGTACGTCTTCTCCGGCGCCGACGCTTCATTGCTCTACACGCACGTCACAGATCCGGCGCAATTCGGGGAATTCGGCACGGCCGTTGCGGCAGGCGACCTGAACGGCGACGGCAGGGCCGATACCGTCGTCGGCGCCTGGATGGGTGCCTTTATAGGCGCCCCACTTGTCCAATCGTACGTCTACATATTCTCAGGCGCCGACGGCTCGTTGGTCCGAGCGATTCCACGGCCGGTGTACGCTCGAGATGACAAGTTCGGCTCAGCACTCGCGATCGGCGACGTGAACGGCGACGGCACGGCCGATGTCTTCGTCGGAGATCCCGCGAAAGGCTTCGTTTATGACGTCTCGGTGTACATCTTCGACGGCCTGAACGGCTCGCTGCTCTACAAGCTGACAAACCCGAACCCGGTCCCGGGCGCTTTCCCGAGCTTCGGCACGGCCGTTGCGGCAGGCGACCTGAACGGCGACGGCAAGGCCGATGCCATCGTCGGGACGCTACCCGACCCGTTCGCTATCCCGAACGTGGGACGCGTGTACGTCTTCTCAGGCGCCGACGGCTCGCTGCTCGACACGCTGGATACGCCCAACCCGAACATCTCGGCGGCTGCCTTCTTCGGCACGGCGGTCGCGGCGGGGGACGTCACCGGCGACGGCAAGGCCTCGGTGATCGTCGGAGCACCTGATGGAACGTACAGCCAGGACGGGTGGGCGTACGTCATCGCCCACGAGGCGGACGGCGACGGCTGCGCCGACGCGAAGGAACTCCTGCTGATCCCACTGACCGACCCGCTTGATCCGTGGGATTTCTTCAGCGTGCCTGTGCCCGCGCTGTTCAGCGCGCAGTACCCGACCATTGTCTTCCGTGACAGCGCGGTGACCGCAGTGGATGCCCAGGCGGTGTTCGCCTACTTCAAGGCGGGCGCGAAGGCCGGGACGTCCCTCTACGAGCAGGACTTGAACCGGAACGGCATCAAGGACGGCGTGGAGTACGACAGGACCGTCGTCGGGCCGGGACACAGCGGGCCGCCGGACGGCGCCGTAACGGCCCGAGACGCGCAAGTGGCGTTCGCGCAGTACAAGTCGGGGTACCACTGCTGAATCGCGCAGAACTTGCCATCGATGTTGGAGGACGGTAGGTCGGTGTGCCAGCGGGCCTGTAAGCCGAATTCTGTACCCTTGCGGGCGGTGGCCATCTATCTGGGCTGCGAGTTGCCCCGCAGCTCGAGCGGCTGACCCGGGACTCTCGGACGGGCCGTCCTTATCCGCCGAAGCGGAGCGGTCCCCTATGTAGCCTTGCTCCGGGTGGGGTTTGCCCGGCCGCCGTGTCTCCACGACGCCGGTGCGCTCTTACCGCACCATTTCACCCTTACTGTGCTGGCCGCTCCGAGGCTGGAACTCCATGCTCCAGCGCCGGCCCGGTCAGCACAGCGGTTTGTCTCTGTGGCACTTTCCGTCGTCTCGCGACGCCCGGCCGTTAGCCGGCACCCTGCCCTGTGGAGTTCGGACTTTCCTCCCCTCGCCGAAGCGAGGAGCGGCCACCCGGCCCGCTGGCAGGATCAGTATATCGATACGAGGGAACGGGGGCCCGGGGAGGTCTGGTGTTTGGGGACTGAGGCCAGCCGGGGGCGCATAGCCGGGGGCGGCTGTGCCCCGCGGTTTAACGGACGCGGGACGTGGTCTTGAAGTGCGTTTTCGCCAGGCCGTCGAGTACGCCGGGGCCGCGCGATGCGACGAGCGCGCGTGCCACGGCCTCGACCGCCGCCGACGCGCCTTTCGGCAGGCGCACGCCGGCGTCGCGGCTCAGCTGCTCGAGGCGGCGGAGGAATTCCGCGCGCGCGAGGATCGATGCCGCGGCGACGGCGGGGTCGCGCTCGGCGCGATGCATCTGCACGAGTTGGACCTTGCGGCCATGCTCGAAGAGCGCGTTGCGGATCAGCGACTCGTCGCCGAACTGGTCGGCGACCGCGGCCGTAGCGTCGGGAGCGCGCTCGATCACGTTCTCGATGGCGCGGGCGTGCGCCCAGGCGAGGAGGCGGTTGACGTTGCCCATCTTCGTCCAGAGCTCGTTGTAGCGCCGCGGCATGACGGCGATGACTTCGTTGGGGAAGGCGGCACGGATCTGGTCGGCCAACGCCAGGGCGCGCGCGTCGGTCAGGTTCTTGCTGTCCTGCACGCCGAGTTCGACGAGGACGCGCCAGTTCGTCGCGGTGACGGCCACCGCGGCAACGACGAGCGGGCCGAAGTAATCGCCCTTGCCGCTCTCGTCGCTGCCGACCCAGCACGGCGCGTCCGGCAGTACCGGCTCGATGATGGAGCCCGCGCTCTTGCCGCCCTTCACTACCGACGGGCGCCCCGACACCAAAGCGGCGATCGCGTCGGCCTCGGGCGTCTCCGCCTGGTCGAAGACGATCTTGCAGCCGCCGGTCTTCGACGGATAGACGTTCAGCCCGACGGCCGCGCCGCCGCCGGTGATGCGCACGCGTGTGCCGTTCTGGAGCGCCGCCCGCTCGGCGTGCGCGCTCTGCTCGGCGGCGTAGGCGTCGAGCGCGGCGAGCACGTGGTCAGCGGATGAGGCGACGGTGATGCTTTTCGCGGCCACCCTCAGGCTCGGAGGGTGATCTTGACGACGTCGTCGTCGGTGACGGTCACGCGGCTGATCGCTTCCTGGAGGCCGGCGTGGCGCTGCACGAACGACGTGTCTTCCCAGCGGTCGAGCAGGTCGGCGACGGCGCGCTCCCGGCCACGCTTTCGGCCAGCCGCATCGACGTACTCGCTGATCCGGCGCTCGACGGCCTCGAGCGCGTCCTCGGCCGCCAGCCGGTCCGCGGCGGCGGTGATGCTCAGCGAGTGCATCTTCTCGCGGCTCAGGCGCCCCTTCGCGGCGGAGTCGACGTAGCCCTCGATACGGCGGTCGATGGACCGCATGCGCGAACGGAGCCGCTCGCGCTCGTGCTCCTGCTCGGCGAGGACGGCGGTCTCGTCGCCGGCCTGCGGGAAGCCGGCGCCCGTCGCGAACAATTCCGAGAGCAGCGTCGCGCACCTGCTCCTCGAGCTGGTCGGCGCGGCGGGTGTGATAGCTGCAGACGCTCTGGTTGGTGCGCGACTCGCACTGGTAGTAGCGGTACGAGTTCGACATCTTCTCGCCGCTGCGGCGCTTCCACGACTGCTTGCGGCTGACGCCGATGAGCTTATTGCCGCAGTAGCCGCAGTAGGCGATGCCGGAGAGCAGGAACTGCGACGTGACGCGCGGGCCGTGGCTCGTGCGGCGTGCGCTCAGCCGATCCTGCACGGTGCGGAAGTCGTCCTGCGACACGAGCGGCGAGTGGCTGCCCGGCACCTTGACGCCGAAGCGCGAGTACGTCCCGAGATACACGCGGTTGCGCAGGATGTCGCGGATGCTGACCATGCTCCAGTTGCCGCCGCGGCGCGTCTTCAGGCCTTCCTCGTTGAGGCGGCGGGCGATCAGGCGGATGCCCATGTTCTCGTTGAGGTAGAGGCGGAAGATGTAGCGGACGACGACGGCCTCTTCCGGGATGAGTTCGAGCCGGCGGCGGTTGCCGACCTTGTAGCCGTAGGGCGGCCGGCCGAGCACCTCGCCTTTGACGGCCTTGCGGCGCATCGCCGCGCGCACGCGATCGCTGAGGCGTGAGTTCGCATCACGCGACTGCCAGGCGTTGACGATCTCCGCCGCGGCGTCGCCCGCGCCGTCCATCGCCGCCACGCGCGCACCGAGGCCTTCGATCTGGAAGTAGCGCCGCGCCGCGTCGGGCAACTCGCTGCCGAGCGCGCCGATGCTACGCACGACGACCACGACGAATCCGCTGTCGCGCTCGCGCAGGAACGCGACGAGTTGCCGGAAGCCGGGCGCGTGGCCGTTGCCGCTCGCCGCATCGACGAACGTACCGGCTACCTCGTAGCCCTCGCGCTCGCAGAACTCCAGGAACGCCTTGTTCTGCTGCGCCAGTGACACGTCGCCGCCGAGCGGCGACTCGCGGAAATATCCGATCGCCCTCATATGCTACGCAATGAGAATCCGCTCGCAGTTTGGACACTGCGCGAGCGTGCTCCCCGCCCTGGCCCTGTTTACGAGGTTCACCGGTAACGAGATCCGGCATCCCATGCAGAGGTTCCGGTCGAGCCGGGCGACGCCCTTGCCCTGGTGGCTCGCACGCAACCGGTCGTACGTCTGGAGAAGGTCCGGTGCGATGTTCTCCGCGTGCTTGTTCCGCAACGCTTCGTGCTCGACGATCTCGCGCTGCAGCCGCTCGATGCGCTCCGTCAGCTCGGACTGCTCGTCGCCCCACGCGGCGTCGAGCGCGGCGAGTTCAGCCTCGGCGGCGTGGACCTCTTCCTCGGCGCGATCCATCGCCGCGAGCGCCTCGAGATCACGGTCCTCGACGCTGGAGAGGTGCCGCTTCAGCTGGTCGATCTCCGCCTGCAGATCCTTGAGTTCCTTCGGGTTCTTGATCGATCCGCTGTAGAGTTTCGCTTCTTCCGTCGCGATCTTCGTCCGGAGCGCGTCGGCCTCCAGTTCGATGTCCTTCTGTTCCGCCTCCGCGGTGCGCGCGACGGCGCGCAGCTCCGCGACGCGCTCGCGCAACGCGGCGAGGTCTTCGGTCTCGCCGAGGCGCGACTCGGCGTCGGCGAGCGAGCCGCGCCGGCTTTCGAGCGCGGTGTCCGCTTCCTGGAGCAACCAGAGATCGTTTGTTGGCGTCATGGATTGAGCGAGCACCGCCGGCCTCCCCCGTGATACCCGGCGCGGTTGCCCCGCGGGCAGCTCGATTCGGGAGATGCAGAAGACGAACAACTCGGCGTGACTGGACCGTTGACGCGATTATAGGCGATCGCGGTCTCGTGAAATAGCACCCGGTCGATTGACGGTTTCGATGCGTGCCCGTTACGCTGAGATCAGCCGGAGGTCGAATTCGATGCAATTCAACGTCGTCTCGCTCCTCAAAGAGGCCACCGGCGCCACCCGCGAATACGACATCGACTCAGCCGGCGTGACCACCGACGGCGAGACGGTGACGATGGCCGGCCACGTGCGGTTCGACCGCACGCCGCGCGGCATCTTCGTCCGGGCGAGCTTCGATGGCACGCACGACGACGTTTGCAGCCGCTGCCTCAAGCCCGTCAGCTTCCCGGTCCACATCGAGTTCCAGGAGGAGTACCTGCCAATTGTCGACGTCATCTCCGGCGCGGCGGTGGCGATCGAGGAGGGCGACGAGGACGCGTATCGCATCAGTCCGAACCACATCGTCGACCTGGCCGAGCCGGCGCGGGAGTACTGGGCGCTCGCGCTGCCGATGGCGCCGCTGTGCAGCGACAACTGCCCGGGGCTTTGCCCCCTTTGCGGAGAGGAATTGAGCGACGTCGGTCACGCCTGCACGCGCGAGCAGGTCGACGCCCGCTGGTCGAAGCTCGCGAGCCTGAGGCTCGGCTGAGGCCTGCGCCGTTCTCGTGCTGGCCCTTCGGGTCTGTTAGACTGCGCCCGGAATTCGAGAGAGGAGCACCGTCCGTTGCCACCACTGCCAAAGCGGAAGTACCCCAAGTCGAGCCAGGGAAAGCGGCGCAGCCACCTGGCCCTGAAGCCGGCCGGGCTCTCCCGTTGCCCGCAGTGCCGCAACGCCCGCCTCCCGCACACCGCCTGCCCCACGTGCGGCTTCTACAAGCGCGTCGGCGCCGTCGCCGTGAAGGGCCCGAAGGCCGCGGAGTAGTGGCGCACCGCCGGCCCGCTTCGCCGGGGACGGCCGCCGCCCAGCATGCCTGATCCAACGGTCGCGTGGATGTTTCCCGGGCAGGGCTCGCAAGAGCGCGGCATGGGCCGCGACCTGTACGAATCGAATACCCACGCGCGGGAGCTGTTCGACCGGGCAGATCAGGTGCTCGGCCGGCCGCTGAGCCGCATCTGCTTCGACGGCCCCGACAACGACCTGAATCAGACGGCCAACGCTCAGCCGGCCATTTATGTCACGAGCCTCGCATGCCTGGCGGCGGCGCGCGAATCCGGCGCGCTCTCCGGCGAGCCGGCCTTCGTCGCCGGCCACAGCCTGGGCGAATACACGGCGCTGGCCGCCGCGGGCGCGCTGACGTTCGAGGACGGCCTGCGCCTCGTCGAGCGGCGCGGGCAGCTGACGCAGACCGCGGCGCAGGCGACGCCCGGCGGCATGGCGGCGGTGCTCGGCATCGACGAGCCGGCGGCGGCGGCGGTCTGCGCCGAGACGGGCGCCGAGCTGTGCAACATCAACTCGCCGGGCCAGCTGGTTATCGGCGGGTCGAAGGAAGCAGTCGCGAGGGCGTGCCAGCTGGCGCTCGAACGTGGCGCGCGCAAAGCGGTGCCGCTCGACGTCAGCGGCGCGTTCCACACGTCGCTCATGCAGCAGGCCGTCGCCGGCATGCGCGAGGCCGTCGACGCGACCGAGCTGCGCGCGCCTTCGGTGCCGTTCGTGGCAAACGACCGCGCCGCGGCAATCGCCGATCCGGCCGCCATCCGCGACGAACTGGTCTACCAACTCACGCACCCGGTCCGATGGGTACAGTGTGTCGAGTACATGACCGGCCACGGCGTGACGACGTTCATCGAGATCGGCCCGGGGCGCGTGCTCGCCGGGCTGGTGAAGCGCATTGCTCGGGACGCGGAGATACGGAACATCAACGGATTGGCATCGCTGACCGTATGAACAGGCTGTTCGACCTCACCGGCAAGGTAGCGCTCATCACCGGCGGCTCGCGCGGCATCGGCCGCGCCATCACGCTGGCGCTTGCGGCTCACGGCGCGAAGGTAGCGATTAACTTCGTGTCGAACGCGGCCGCGGCCGAGGAGACGGCGCGGGAGGCCGGCGGAGTTGGCTCGGCCATTACGATCGGCGGCGACGTGGCGGCGCAGGGCACCGCGGCGACGCTCGTCGAACGGACGATAGCCGAGTTCGGCAAGATCGATATCCTTGTAAACAACGCCGGCGTCACCAGCGACGATCTGATCCTCCGCATGTCGGAGGACGAGTGGGACCGCGTGATCGATACGAACCTCAAAGGCACGTTCCACGTCACGAAGGCGGTGCTGCGGCCGATGGTACGCCAGCGGCATGGACGCATCATCAGCATCAGCAGCGTCGCGGGCATCGTCGGCAACGCCGGGCAGGCGAACTACTCCGCGGCAAAGGCTGGCATCATCGGCTTCACGAAGGCGATCGCGAAGGAAGTGGCGTCGCGCAACATCACCGCGAACGTCGTTGCGCCGGGGTTCATCGACACCGAGATGACGGCGAACCTCACCGACGCGCAACGGCAGGAGATCATGCGGATGGTGGCCGTCGGCCGCACCGGCACCGCCGCCGACGTCGCGCCGGCCGCCGTCTTCCTCGCATCGGATGAGGCGGCATACGTTACCGGCCACGTGCTCACGGTAGACGGCGGATTGGTGATGCACTGATGGCGACGAACCCTCGACGCAAGTCACGCGTTGCCGTCATGCAGGCGCTGTACGAGGCGGACGTCTCCGGCCACGATGCTGTCGCGTCGCTCGCACGCCTGACCGCCGAGGAGGCGCTCTCCGAGGCCCAGAGCGAGTTCGCGCGGCAGCTCCTGGAGGGGGTTCTGAGCGACCGCGAGGCGATCGACGACATCATCCGGCGGGCGGCGCCGCAGTGGCCGCTGGAGCAGTTGAGCGCCATCGACCGGAACATCCTTCGTCTTGCGATTCGGGAGATCCTGATGAATAATGGGGCGCCCATCCGGGCGGCCATAAATGAGGCCGTAGAGCTTGCGAAAAGCTACGGCAGCGACAATTCCGCGAAGTTCGTCAACGGCGTCCTCGGATCGGTCAGCCTGACACTCGCACGGTAAGCGGACATCTCAGCGGCAGGGGCCGTACAGAGGGAGACATACCAGTGGCAACTGTGTTCGAACGGGTACGCAAGATCATCGTCGACCAGCTCGGCGTCGAAGAGGATCAGGTCGTGCCCAGCGCGTCGTTCGTGGACGACCTCAATGCCGACTCGCTCGACCTCGTCGAGCTGATCATGTCGATGGAAGAGGAGTTCAGCAAGGACGGCAAGACGCTCGAGATCTCCGACGAAGACGCCGAGAAGATCGCCACGGTCCAGGACGCCATCGACTACCTGAAAGACCTCGGCATCGACGACGAGTAAGCCGGCCGGCGCCGAGCAGGAAATCCGCAGACACCGCCCGGTGGGCGGTGTTCTCATATGCGACACCCGCCCGCCAGTGAGCGATCGGGCGCGGCGCGGCGCGCAGCAGCCCCATAAGACGCCCCAACAAGCCGCTGCTACAATTCCGGTATGAACTTCATGGGCGTCGGGCCGGCCGAGATCATCGTGATCCTCGTCGTCGCCCTCGTCGTCGTCGGCCCCGAGCGGCTGCCGCGCATGGCGGCTGACATCGCGCGCACCATCCGCGAGCTGCGCAAGTACACGAGCAGCATCACGGCGGAGTTCACCGACGTCATCAAGGACTTCGAGAAGGATACCGAGGGCGAGCGCAGCCAGTGGAAAGAGATCGGCGAGGGGCTGACGAGCGCCACCCGCTCGGTCACCGACGCCCTGCGAGCTGCTCGCGCCGACGCCGAGCCTTCGGCCACACCCTCCTTGCCGTCACCGACGCCCGCACTGCCGGAACCGGCGACCTCGGCGCCTGCGGCCGGCACGTGGCAGGACATTCCCGAGCCGGGCCGTCCAGGCGGCAGAGCCGAGCACGAACGGCGCTTCAGCACCACCGGGTGACGAACGACGATGACGACCGCCACCAGCCCTTCGTCACGGCCCGCCAACGAAGAGGGCAAGGTTCTCCCCATCATCGAGCACCTGCTGGAGCTGCGGCGGCGGGTGATGATCAGCGTCGGCGCGCTTGTCGTGGGCGTCGGCGTGTCGATCTGGCCGCTGACGAAGTACGCGGTGCACTTCCTCGTGAAGCCGGCGCAGGAGGAACTGCCAGGCTTCAAGCTGCACCAGTTCCAGCTGCTGGACTACTGGAGCACGTACTTCCGCGTATCGTTGCTGCTCGGAATAGCCATCGCGATGCCGGTCATCATGTACGAGGTGCTGGCGTTTGTCGCGCCGGGGCTGACGAAGCAGGAGCGGCGCTGGTTCTTCCCGATCGTGCTCGGCGCGTCGTTCATGTTTGTCGCCGGCATGGCGTTCGCGTACTACGCCGAGCTGCCGCCGGCGCTGCGCTTCCTGCTCAAGCCGAACACGAACGACGTCGAACCGACGATCGGCGTCCAGACGTACATCGATACGGTGACGCGCCTGCTGCTGCTAACGGGCCTCGTGTTCGAGATGCCGTTCGTCATCATGGGCCTCGCCAAGATCGGCATCGTGCGGTCGAGACAGTTGCTGGGCTGGTGGCGCTACGCCATCCTGCTCGCCTTCGTGCTGGCGGCCATCGTGACGCCGTCGATCGACCCGGTGACGCAGACCGTCGTGGCCGCGCCGATCATGATCCTCTACTTCCTCGGCATCCTGCTCGCCCGGATGGTCGAGGGGACGTCGATTCTGGGCTCCCGCCGCTAAGGCACCGACACCACGTGCCGAGCGCTGTTATGTCGAGTAGCCAGCCTTTGGATCAAATGATCGATCACCTGCTCTTCTCCTGTTCGAGCGGCGGGTGGCTGTGATATCATCGCACCAGCGGTGGCGAGGGAGATAGAGGCGTCGGGATCGCGTGAAGTCCGTTCGGTGCTCACAGGCGTCGCGGGCGGGGCCTTCAGCGGTCTGACGGGCGTGGGAGGCGGCGCCGTCATGGTGCCCCTGCTGACGGGACCGTTACGGTTGAGTCAGCACCGCGCTCACGGCACTTCCCTCGCCATTATCATGTTTGTCGCTGTCTCCGGCGTCATCGGCTACGCGAGGGCCGGAAACATCGACTGGCAGCTGGTGTCCACACTGGCGCCCGGCGCCGTGCTCGGCGTCGTCGCCGGTGCGAAGGCGATGGTGAAGGTGCCCGCCGTGCAGCTCCGGTTGCTCTTCGGCGCGTTTCTCTTCTTCGTGGCCTTCCGCCAGCTCGTGTGGCACGTCTCGGCCGGCTCCGCGCCCGGCGGCGCCGAGGGGTTGCTGATCGAGGGCGCGCTCGGGTTCGCCGGCGGGGCGCTGGCCGGCGTGCTGGGCGTCGGCGGCGGCGCGATCTTCGTGCCGGCGATCGTGATCTTCGGGCTCGCGCACGTCGGCGCGGGGGAGGATCCGCAGAAGGTGGCGCAGGGGGTGTCGCTCGTCGTGATCGTGGCGACGGGCACCCTCGGAACGGTCACGAACTTGAGGCAGGACACGATCGACGTGAGGACGGTGCTCTGGGTCATGCCGGCAGCTGCCGTCGCGGCCTTCGGCGCGTCGATCCTCGCGAACCGGATGGACGTGGAATTGCTGAAGACGGTGTTCGGACTGACGGTGCTCGTGATCGCCTGCCAGATCACGTACTCCGCCGGCCGGACGCTGCTGATGAGGCCGGCCGCACAAGAGGTGTGAGCATGGATGCTGTCGAGAAACGCCACGCGCTGGCCGAGATCGCCAGGGCGGTCTCCGTCTGCAACGACTGCGGTCTCGCGCGGGGGCGCACGCGCGCCGTCCCCGGCGAGGGCGACCCCGGTGCGCAGATCGTCTTCATCGGCGAGGGGCCGGGATTCTACGAGGACCAGCAGGGGCGGCCGTTCGTCGGCGCATCCGGCAAGTTCCTCGACGACCTGCTGCGCTCGATCGGGCTCGACCGCAAGACCGTGTTCATCGGCAACGTCGTCAAGTGCCGGCCGCCGCAGAACCGGGATCCGCAGCCCGATGAGATCGCCGCGTGCGCCAAGCACCTCGAAGGCCAACTCAACGCCATCGCGCCGAAGGTCGTCGTGACGCTCGGCCGCCACTCGATGCAGCGATATTTCCCGGGCGAGGCAATCAGCCGCGTGCACGGCCAGCCGCGGCGGAAGGGCGACGTCATCGTCGTGCCGATGTACCACCCGGCGGCGGCGCTGCATCAAGGAAGCCTGCGCGCCACGATCGAGGCGGACTTCCGGCGACTGCCGGAGTTCCTCGAACGGGCGCTCGGGGGCGGACTCGATGCGGCGACGGAGCGCGTGCCGGCGCACTTGCGCACCGCGACGCCGACGCCGGCCCCGACGCAGCGAGCAGCAGACCGCGGCGCCGCGCTCAGCCGAGCCTGAAGCCGCAGCAGATGCGGCTGCTTTGATGGACGCCATGCCGGACACCCCGCTGCGCGTCATCCCCCTCGGCGGTCTCGGCGAGATCGGCAAGAACATGATGCTGTTCGAGTACGCGGACGACGTCATCGCCATCGACTGCGGCCTCATGTTCCCGTCCGAGGACATGCTCGGCATCGACCTCGTCATCCCCGACGTGAGCTACATCATCGAGAACCGCAAGCGGCTGCGCGCGATCTTCATCACGCACGGTCACGAGGACCACACGGGGGCGCTGCCGTACGTCCTTCGCCAGATCAACGTGCCGGTGTACGCGACGCCGCTCGCGCACGGCCTGATTACGGTCAAGCTGAAAGAAGCGCGGCTGCTCCAGACTACCGACCTGCGCGAGATCAACGTCGGCGACTCGATCGAGGAAGGGCCGTTCACGATCGAGCCGTTCCAGGTGGCGCACAGCATCCCGGACTCCGTCGGCTACGCGATCCGGACGCCCGTCGGCACGTGTATCCACACCGGCGACTTCAAGCTCGACCACACGCCCGTCATGGGACAGGCGACCGACCTCTCGCGGCTGTCGCAACTTGGCGACGAAGGCGTGCTGCTGCTGTGCGCAGACTCCACTTACGCGGAGATCCCGGGCTACACGCCGTCGGAGCAGATCGTCGGCGCGTCGCTGCTGCGGCTGATGGCGGAGGCCGAGGGGCGCGTCATCGTCACAACGTTCGCGTCGCTGATCGCGCGCGTGCAGCAGGTGTTCGACGCCGCGGAGAAGACCGGCCGCCGCGTCTTCATCACCGGCCGCAGCATGATCGACAACGTAAACATGGCGATCGAGCGCGGGTACCTGCGCGCGCCCGAGGGCATGCTCGTGAGCGTGCGCGAGCTGCCGAACGTGCCGCACGAGAAGCTGACGATCATCACCACCGGCAGCCAGGGCGAGCCGACGTCCGCGCTCACGCGCATGGCGAACCAGGGGCACCAGCACGTGAAGATCGTTGAGGGCGACACGGTCATCCTGTCGGCGTCCGCCGTCCCCGGCAACGAGGCGCTCGTGCATCGGACCGTCGACAACCTGTTCAAGCTCGGCGCCGACGTCCTCTACAACCGCATCGCCGACGTGCACGTGCGCGGGCATGCGGCGCAGGAGGAACTGAAGATCGTCCACGCGCTCGTGCGGCCGCGCTACTTCGTGCCCGTGCACGGCGAGTACCGCCACATGGTGCTTCACGCGCAGACCGCCGAGTCGCTCAACCAAGGCACCGACACCTTCATCATGACCGACGGCGACGTGCTGGAACTGACGGAGACCGACGCGCAGTTCGGCGAGCGCATCACGGCCGATAACGTTTACGTCGACGGCCTCGGCGTCGGCGACGTCGACCACGTCGTGCTGCGCGACCGCAAGCACCTCGCCTCGGACGGCATGGTCGTGATCATCCTTGCGATGGACAAGCAGACCGGCCGCGTGACGTCGAAGCCGGAGGTCGTGTCGCGCGGCTTCGTCGACATGGACGAGAGCGAGGACCTGATCGAGCGGACGCGCGACACCGCGATGAAGTGCCTCGCGGGCGCCGACCACCTGGTTGAGTGGGGAGCGGTCCACGCCCAGGTGAAGGACGCCGTCGCGAAGTTCCTGTACGACGAGACGCGCCGCCGGCCGATGGTGCTGCCGGTGGCGGTGGAGGTCTGATCGGGTGGCATCGAGGACGCGGTCGCGAGCTGCTGCGAAGGCGAGGCCCCGCCGGGCGCCGGTAAAGGCGGTCGGCCGGCGTCGCGGCGGCAAGTCGGCCTGGGCGACGTTCCACGAGTTGCTCGTCCGGCGCGAGGCGCTCGGCGTCGCGCTGATCCTGTTCGCGCTGCTTGCGCCGTGGTTCGACCCGCTGCCCGGCGTCGTCGCCGATGCGCGGGCCGGCTTCGTCGAGCTGTTCGGACTGCTGACGTTCGCCTGGGTGCTGCTGTTCCTCTACACGGGCTGGCTGATCATCCGCGACGAACAGGCGCAGCTGTGGCAGGGCTGGAAGCCGTGGGCGATCGGCCTGCTCGCCGCGCTGTTCCTCGCCGGGTTCTTCGGCTTCTTCCAGCCGGGATGGAGCATCGGCGGCGCATCGCTCGCCGACCACACAGCCGGCGGCGAGCTGGGCGACCGGTTCGCCGGTAACCCGTTCGGCATCATCGCGTGGCTGGCCGTCGCCATTGCGGCGTTCGCGCTGGTCTGGCCGCAGGCGGCCGGCGACATCGTGCGCAACGCGCCGGGCGCCGCGCAGACGGCGTGGGGGTGGAGACTGCCACACCGGGCGGCTCACGCAGCGAAGACGGCGTTCGAGTTCGTCTTCCCGACGCGCCCCGAGCCGCAGGGCTCGGTGAAGGTGCCGCTCGATTCCGTGATGTGGGCGCAGACCTCCGGCGCCGTCGCCGATCCCGATGAAGACGAAGCCGAGCCGCCCGCCGAACCGGTGCAGGCCACAATGTTCCCACAAGAGGAGACGCACGCCGAGGACGAGGACGTCGGCGTGACCGTCGACGCGCGCGGCAACCGCCGCTCGCGCGACGGGTGGCAGCTCCCCGGCATGGAACTCCTGGCCGACAAGGTGGCGGTCGAGGCCGGGACGACCGACAACCTGCAGCGCGCGGCGCTCATCGAGGAGACGCTCGCCAGCTTCGGCGTCGACGCTCGAGTCGTCCAGATCAACGAGGGGCCGACTGTCACGCAGTTCGGCATCGAGCCGGGCTGGGAA
Source organism: uncultured Chloroflexia bacterium (assembly GCA_963840385.1). GTDB lineage: Bacteria > Chloroflexota > Dehalococcoidia > DSTF01 > JACRBR01 > CAYJMJ01. The sequence continues at coordinate 578,352 of CAWIYS010000011.1, forward strand.
GTCAAGACGCGCACCGTGACGGAGCGCGACCGCGAAAACAAGGTCGTAATGGACAAGGACGGCACACCCAAGACGCACACGGAGGAGGTGTCGCGCACGCGGGTGCGCGTCCAGCAGATCACGTCGCTGGCCAACGACCTCGCGCTCGCGCTCGCCGCGCCGGCGATCCGCATCGAGGCGCCGGTGCCCGGCAAGCCCGTCGTCGGCATCGAGGTGCCGAACACATCGAAGTCGCTCGTCACACTGCGCAGCGTCATGGAGAGCCCGCAGTTCCAGCGCCAGGCGGCGAAGTCGAAGCTCACCGTCGCGCTGGGGCAGAGCGTCTCCGGCGAGCCGATCGTCGCCGACCTCACGCAGCATGCCGCACCTGCTCATCGCCGGCACGACGGGCTCCGGCAAGTCGGTCTGCATGAACTCGATCATCTCGTGCATCCTGCTGCACGCCTCGCCGGCCGAGGTGCGGATGGTGATGATCGACCCCAAGCGCGTCGAACTGTCCGCCTTCGCGCCGATCCCGCACCTGGCGTTCTCGAACATCGTCGTCGACATGGACAAGGTCGTCGGCACGCTGCAGGCCGTGATCCACGAGATGGAGTCGCGCTACCGCAAGTTCGCGTCGGTCGCGGTGCGCAACATCGACGGCTACAACCGCAGCCCGCGCGTGACGGCGAAGCTGCCGTACTGGATCGTGATCATCGACGAGCTGGCCGACCTGATGATGGCGGCGCCGTTCGAGGTCGAGCGGCAGATCTGCCGGCTCGCCCAGCTGGCGCGCGCCACCGGCATCCACCTCGTCGTCGCGACGCAGCGGCCGTCGGTCGACGTCATCACCGGCCTGATCAAGGCGAACTTCCCGACGCGCATCGCCTTCGCCGTCAGCTCGCAGGTCGACTCGCGCACGATCCTCGACATGGCCGGCGCCGAGAAGCTGCTCGGCCGCGGCGACATGCTGTACATGGCGCCGGACGCGGCGAAGCCGAAGCGCCTGCAGGGCGTGTACGTCTCCGACGAGGAGATCGAGCGGCTCGTCGGCTTCTGGACGCAGGAGCGCTTCTCCGACATCGAGCGCCCGACGTTCGACCACCTGTACGACGAGGCGAAGACGGAACTCGAGCAGGAGGGCGCGACCGACGACATGTTCGAGCGGGCGAAGGAACTCGCGCTCGAGCACAACCGCGTGTCGACGTCGCTGCTGCAGCGCCGGCTGCGCATCGGCTACCCGCGTGCGGCGCGGCTCATGGACATGCTCGAAGAAGAGGGCATCGTCGGCCAGTCCGAGGGCGGCGGCTCGCGCCCCGTCTTCAACCCCGACGAACGCCCGCCGTTTGGCGAGCCCGACGAGCTGAAGTTCTAGCCAGCATCCACGGCCGTAGCGCGCGCGTTCAGCCCGCGCCCGCGCATTCCCGCAACCGACGTCCTGTCGAGGAGGTCCCACGTGACGACCGACGCCATATCGATCGCCGACATCGCCGTCACCGAGCAGGTCTACCCCCGCTATGACGCCGCCCACGGCACGCCCGACCCGATGGTGCGCCGCCTGCTCTCGGTCCAGCTGCCGGGACGGCGCCGCGCGCTTCGAGCAGACCGACTACGGCCATCCCGGACGCTTCAACCCGTGGGAGCCGCGCGGCATCGACGGCGCGCTGCAGCCGCGGACGCCGGAGCTGCTGGCGCTCTGCACGGCGGTCTCGTCGTTACTGCGATAAGTCGGGCGGCGCGACGATGCGGAACGCGTAGACGGATCCGGAGTCGGCCGCCACGAACACGCGGCCATCGGCCGTCGCTGCGATGCCTACGGGGTTCACCTCGCCCGCCGACTTCGGGAACGTGAAGCTGCCACGCTGCCTGCCGCGCGCGTCGTACATGACGATGCGGTCGCCCGTCGGGTCGGTCACCAGCAGGACGTGCCGCCAGAGCGCCTCGTGCGGCGCCCGCCTCCCGACGCCGGGCACGCCCGCGACCGAACGAGCGGTCTTGCCATCGGTGGAGATGACGATGCGGGCCCGTTCGAAATCGGCGGCGTACGCCGCGCCGTCATCGCCGACCGCGATGTCAGACGGCTGCGCAGCTCGCTCATCGACACCGCGCGCGGAGAAGTCTAACTGGGCCGGCTGTCCGCCCGCGAGCGGTACGTTGTAGAGCTTGCCAAGCGCCGGCGACGCGACGAACACGATGTCGCCACGCACGTCGATGCCGGCGATGCTCGGGAACGGACCGTCGATGCGCCGCAGCTCGTTGCCGCTGGCATCGAGCACGCGTATGGACTTCGATGCGCGGTCGGCGACGACGATCTCGCCGTTCGGGCCGGTGGAGAGGTCGGCGATGTCCGCGCCGCCATCGAGCTGCAGCGTCCGCTGGAGCTGGCCCGCGGCGTCGATGAACGCGAGCGTGTGCCCAGAACCTACGACCACCGTGCCATCGGCCGACGTCGTCACGGCCGCCGGCGAGGCCAGTCCCTCGAACCTCCGGCCATCGCCCCACTCCCGGTCCGGTGTTAGCGCGACGGAGGGCCGCGCAGACGATGACGCCGGCACGAACTCGGAGCCGTCGATGCGGGTCCAGTCGCCGCCCGGCGGCTTCCAGAACAACGCCCAGTCCGGCCAGACTCCGATGATGTATGCGAGCGTCACGACGTGTGCCCCCTTCGACAGGTGCACCGTGCCCGTGACGTCGCGGGGGCCGTGCGAGCCGCCGTTGTCGACGGCCAGGTCGTCGTCGATGAATAGCTGCGCCGAGTTCTCACCGTGCAGGTCGAACTGGTACTCGCCTTCGGACGTGACGTCGAGCGCGCCCCGGTATTCAATCGCGCGGCCGTCGTTCTCGGCGTTGGCGCCGATGGCGAATGGCAACTGGCCGACGCCTACGACGTCGCCGGAGAAGTCGTCGCCCTTGTGCCACGTGACGCGGAAGCCGCGCTCCACGCGCGTGCCGTAGAGCAGATCCTCGGCGGCAGCGGCGCCTGGCCCGCGTTCGTCGGCGTACGAGATCGACGTCGCGCCGGCGCCACGGATGACGGCGACGATCTTGATGCTGTGTTGGCCGACGTCGAGCCGCAGCTTCGGCAGTTCGGCGCGGCGGCTGCTCGACGCTATCAACTCGCCATCGACCACGACCGTCACGTCGCCGGGCGCGTCGACCGTCAGCGTGGCGTCGGCGATCGCGCGACTCGACCACAGGTAGCCGTCCCACACAGCCGTGACGACGCCGGTCGAGCCGAGATCGGCGGCGCTCCACTCGCGCGCAACGGCGCCTCGGCCGGACGAGAGCACGGCGTCCGTCGCCGACGGTCCGTCGTGGATGGTCAGGGACAGTTCGTGCAGCGCATCGATATCCGCAGCCGGAATGGTCACGCGGGTGAACAGCACGCGGCCGTACGGGTCGACGTCGTCGTCGCGCACGAGGTTCGGGTACAACCGCCGCAGCGCCGGCACGACGCCAAACTGTCGCTCGTTCAGGATGAGCAACGCGTTACGCCCCCTACGAGGCAGCACGAAGTCGCGCGCGGGGTCGTATGTGCGCCACGCGTTGCCGCGCGTCAGCACGACGACGGCAGGCGTCGTAGAGGCGCCATCCTCGACGTAGACGTCATCCTCGCCGGCGTGATCGGCGATCGTCTCGCCTATGAGCGTCGATTGCGGCATGGAAGGCGTCGTAGACGGCCTGGCTGTGCGCCTGTTCGTCGAAGAACTCGTGGTAGTTGACGGCGGCGCTCGCGCCGACCATGGCCAACGCGGCGACGCCGAAGAGCATCGTCCCGGCGCGCGTCACCGACATCGACTGGTAGAGCACCGCCACGGCCAGCCCGGTGAGCAGGAACAGCGGCGGGATGGCGCCGATGTCCCGGATCGCGCTCGGGTTCTCGTTGCTGATGGTGAGCGCGCCGGGCACGACCGCCAGCACGAGCCAGCCGAACACGCTGCCCCACCGCCAGTTCCGTATCGACCAGACGCTCGCGGCCGCGCCGAGCACCAGCAGCGCCGCCGATATGCCATCGAGCATCGGCGCGCCGGGCAGGTTGTGGCGGCCGTTCTTGTCGCCCGCGACGTTCATCATCTTGACCGTGGCGGCGACGTTGTGCCGCAACGGCGCCCAACTCCCTTCCCGGTCGATCTGATTGAAGACGTTGATCTCGCGCGTGCGCTCGAGAAACAGGTCCTGGTGCCGGATTGCGAACTGGCCAAGCGGCGCGATGACGATCGCGAACGAAACGGCGTAGATGACCAGGCCGGGAACGTTGTCGCGCAGAAGCCGCCACTGCGTTGCCGCGATGTAGAGCAGGAAGAACAGCATCACGACGGGCACGAAGCGGAAGCCGAGGTACGTGTAGATGCCAGCTGCCAGGCTGCCGCCGGCCATGAAGAAGTAGAATCTGCTCTTCGTCTCGAGTGCCCGCACGAGGAAGAACACTGCCATGATCTCGAGCAGCGGCTGCAGCGACGCCTCCCACGAGATGCGGCTGAACGTCACGGCGTACCGCGATACCGCCAGCAGCGCCGTCGCGACCAGCGCGGGCACGGCGCCGAGGAGCCAGCGCGCGAGGGCGTAGAACGCGACGACGGCCGCCATGCCGGCGAGCGCCGGCACCAGGCGAAACGCGAACACCGTGAACCCGAACGTCTTGAACGATGCGATGAGCAGGTAGAAGTACAGCGTTGAGTGGCCGAAGTTCGACGACCGCCACACCGTCAGGTGGCCGTGGTCGATGATCCACATCGCGTCGGCGCCGTTGACGGCCTCGTCGTACCAGAGGCCGGGTGGGAACTCGGTGAAACGGAAGAAGCGGAAGAACGCGGCCAGCGCGATAATCGCCACGAGCGCCGCGATCTCCCAGCGGCGCGACACCTCGAACGGCGTCACTGTCGTAGCTTCGACGCGCCGGCGGTGCAGCGCGAGCGCGGCGCAGCCGAACAGCAGCACCGCCGGCACGAATCCGAGCGCTGCGATCGCCGCTTCGACGCCGGCAACGATTGCGAACTGGGAGACGAGCGCGACGACGACGCCCGCAACGGCGAACGCCGCCGGCGCCGCCGGTCGATCGAGCAGGCCCGATATCCTCCGCCGGAGTGCAGCGCCGGAATCGAGCGTCGGATCCGCGGTGGAAGTCATGCGATCCCTTGCCGGCAGCTCCGGCACGGATCAGGAGCTCATCCGGCGGTCCCCGGTGCCGTTTCATGCGCCGGCGCGTCGACGATGGGCCGGACTGCTTCGGCCGGCACCTCGCGCTGCTGGAGCAGCCACAGGCGATAGTACCGCCCCCGCAGCGCTAGCAGATCATCATGTGTGCCCTGCTCAACTATCTCGCCGTGATGCAGCACGATGATGCGGTCGGCGCCGCGCACCGTCGCCAGCCGGTGGGCGATGATGATGCTCGTGCGGCGGGCGGTCAGTCGTTCGAGGCTCGCCTGGATCAGCGCCTCGGTCTCGGAGTCGATGTTGGCGGTCGCCTCGTCGAGGACGAGCATCACCTCCGGGTCGAAGGCCACGGATCGGGCGAACGCGAGCAGCTGCTTCTGACCCGTGCTGAGGTTCGCGCCGCGCTCGACGAGGCGGTGCTGGTAGCCGTCCGGCAGCTCGTTGATGAAGCGGTCGGCGCCGACGAGGCGGGCGGCGTTCCGCACCTGCGATGCGGGTATCGACGTGTCGCGCAGGCGGATGTTCTCCTCGATCGTGCCGGTGAAGATGAAGGGATCCTGCAGCACCAGCCCGATGTGGCGCCGCACCTGCTGCTGCTTCGCGTGGGCGATGTCGACGCCATCGAGGCGGATCGTCCCCGCCTGGATGTCGTAGAACCGCAACAACAGGTTGATCAGGCTCGTCTTGCCGGCGCCCGTCGCACCGACGAAGGCGACGCGCTCGCCGGCCGCGATCTTGAAACTGACGTCCTTGAGCACCGGCACGTCGGGCGTGTAGGCGAACGACACGTGCTCGAACTCGACGTCGCCCGCGACGCGGTCGGGCAGTTCCACGGCATCGTCGGCGTCCTGCACGCCCTCGGGCTGGTCGAGCAGCGTGAAGATGCGCTCGAGCGCCGCCATGGCCGACTGGAGGATGTTGAAGCGGTCCGCGATCTCGCGCACGGGGTTGTAGTACATCGAGACGAGTTGGAGGAACGCCACCAGCTCGCCGATCGTCAGCGATTCGTGCAGGACAAGTCGGCCGCCGACGACGATGACGATGGCCGTCGTCATCGCGCTGATCATCGCCACGACGGGCTCGAACAGCGCGTAGGAGTGGACGACCTCCATGTTCGCATCGAGCAGCCGGCCGTTGTGATCGCGGAACTCCTGCGCGGTCGCGCGCGTGTCGCCCGAACAGCTGCACGAGCAGCATGCCGCCGATGTGCTCCGCGGTGAACCCGTTCAGGCGCGCGACGTGCAGCCGCTGCTTGCGGAAGGAGTTCCGCATCACGACCGCGAACCACCGCATGATCACGGCGAGTATCGGCATGATGACGAACGTGATCAGCGCCAGCCGCCAGTTGATCCAGAGCAGCGCGGCCGCGACGCCGACGATCATGAAGAGGTCGGCGATGATCGTGATCGCGCCCTGCGTCAGCAGGTCGTTGAGCGCGGCGATGTCGTTCGTCAAACGCGTCACGAGGCGGCCAACCGGGTTGGAATCGAAGAACGCGATCGACATGCGCTGCAGATGCCGGAACAACTGCATCCGAATGTCGTTCATCACCTTCTGGGACACGACGACCATGAGGAGCGACTGGACGTAGCGAAACACGAAGATGAGCACGAGGACGACCAGGTACGCCGCGATGATCCATCCCAGACCGCCGGTCCGCTGTTTCGCGATGTCGCGGTCGATCGCCTGCTGCACGAGGAACGGTTGAGCCAGCAACAGGCCGGTCGTGACGAGCAGCAGGAGGATCGCCAGCAGGCCGCGTCCCCTGTACGGGCGCATGTACTGCATCAGGCGGTTGACGAGGACAGCGTCGTACGCCTTGCCGATCGCGTCGTCGTCTTCGTGGTAGCCGGAGATGCTCACGACAGCGCCTCATCGGCGTCACCGCCATCGTCGCCAAGCTGCTGCTCGAGCCGCTGGCGACGGTCGAGCTGCGCGTACGGCCCGTCGCGCGCCACCAGTTCGTCGTGCGTACCACGCTCGACGATGCGTCCGTTCTCGAGCACGACGATCTGGTCGGCCCACTTCACCGCCGACACGCGGTGGGCAATGATCACCGCCGTCCGGCCGGAGATGAAGGTCCGCACGCCCGACAGGATGCGCTCCTCGGTGTAGGCGTCGACGTGGGACAGCGCGTCGTCGAGGATGAGGATCGGCGCCTCACGCGCGAGCGCCCGCGCGATGGCCACGCGCTGCTTCTGGCCGCCGGAGAGCGACACGCCGCGCTCGCCCACCATCGTCTGCAACCCGTGCGTCAACTGAGGCAGGTCCTTGGAGAGCTGGGCCAGCTCGACCGCCCGTTCCACATGGGCCGGGTCTACGTCACCACCCCAGGCCACGTTGTCCTCCAGCGTCGTCGAGAAGAGGAACGACTCCTGCGGCACGAATGCAACGGCCAGGTGGAGCTGCTCGAGCGGCAGGTCGCGCACATCGCAGCCGTCGATCGCAATACGGCCCGACCGCACGTCGTACACCCGCGCGATCAGGCTGGCCAGCGTGGTCTTGCCTGTGCCTGTCGGCCCGACGACGGCCAGCGTCGTGCCGGCGGGGACGTCGATGGTGACGTCGTGGAGCACCGGCCGGTTGAAGTAGCCGAAGCTCACGTGATCGAACGTGATGCTGCCGCGGATCGGCGGCGAAGCCTGCACGCCCGGCGCATCGACGACGAGCGGCCGGCGCGTCAGCACCTCTTCGACGCGGACCATCGAGGCGGCTGCCTGCTGGTACAGGTTCAGCGTCCAGCCGAGGTTCACCATCGGCATCGCCAGCAACGCGATGTAGCTGTTGAATTGCACGAACTGGCCGAGCGTGATGGCGCCGGACTTCACTTCCATCGCGCCAACGTAGATCACGACGACGGTGCTCACGCCGACAAGCACCGTGAGCATCGGCCACAGAGCCATGGCCAGCCGCGCATACTCGATATTCGCCCGCTCGAATGACCGCGTCTCGCGCTCGAACGCGTCAGCCTCGTTCTCCTCTTGCACGTACGCCTTGACGACGCGTGCGCCGGAGAAGTTCTCCTGGACGAACGTCGTGAGGCCGCCGAACTGCGTCTGGACCGCATGGAAACGTCTCTCCATCACCTGCCCGATCCACACGAAGAGCAGCGTGATGCAGCGGCAGCGGCGCCGCCGCGAGCAACGCCAGCTTCACATCGATGGTCAGCATGATGGTGACGCCGGCGATGAACAGCAGCACCGACCGGAAGAGGTCCATCAGTCCGGGGCCGAGGATCTCGCGAATCGTGGTCACGTCGTTCGAGACGCGCGCCATCAGGTCGCCGGTCTGGTTGTCCTGGAAGAACTTCTGGTCGAGCGACTGGATGTGCGCGTAGACGTCGTTCCGGAGGTCGTACTCCATCTTGCGCGACGAACCGCTGACGTAGACGCGCGTGATGAACCGCAGCCCGCTGTCGACCGTCTGGATGGCGATCGTCAGTCCGGCGAAGACGAGCAGCTTCTGCGTGCTCACGCCCTCGCGCAGGCTGTCGACCGCGCGTCCCAGCACGTACGGCGCGGTGATGCTCGCCGCCGAGGCGACCGCGAGCGCGATTAGCCCGATCGACATGCGCAGCCGGTAGCGAACGATGTATGGCCAGAGTCTCGTGATGAAACGCACGGGGAGCCCTTCATCGGGTCGAAAAACGGCATTCTAGGCGACCGCGTTCGCCCACGGTAGGAACGAACGCGCGTCGATGAAGTGCGATTCAAGATTGGCTCGTCATCCTTGACCGCGCACGGCTCGTACCGTAGTTTCTCGGCATCCGTGCGGAAGGAGCTGCATTTGCCCGAGGAGCCGAGTCTCCCGATACTACTGGTCGCAGCGACTCAAGCTGCACTACGCAGTCTGGGGAGACGAATCGAACCCACCGCTCCTCCTCATCCACGGTAATCGCGATCACGCCCGCACCTGGGACCACGTGGCCGAGCGTCTCAGGCAACGACTACTGCGTGTATGCGGTCGATCTGCGCGGTCACGGCGACAGCGCGTGGGCCGTCGGCGGCCAATACAGCCTGCCGGAGTTCGTGCTCGATATCGCGAACCTGGCGACGGAACTCGACCGCAATCCGCTGACGATCATCGGCCACTCGCTCGGCGGCGCGGTCGTCGCTCGAGTACTCGGGCGTCTTTCCGCAGCACGTGCGGAAGGTGGTGGCGATCGAGGGCCTCGGGCCGCGCGTCGGTGCGCCGACACCGGCGTCGCAGCGCATGCGTCGCTGGGTCGGCGACCTGCAGGCGTTCGACAAGCGGCATCCGCGCCGCTACGCCTCGATCGAGGACGCCGTCAAGCGCATGATGGAAGAGAACCCGCACCTGACGGCGGCGATGGCGCACCACCTGACCATCCACGGGATGCGGGAGAACGACGACGGCACCCGCACCTGGAAGTTCGACAACTACGTGCGCCTGCACTCGCCGTACGAGTTCAACATCGGGGAGGCGCGCGAGATCTGGAACCAGATCCGCTGCCCCGTACTGTTCATCCGTGGCTCAGAGAGCTGGGCGTCGGATCCCGAAGAGGACGGCAAGGCATCGGCGTTCCACGACTACCACTCGGTCGTCGTGAGGGACGCCGGCCATTGGGTCCACCACGACCAACTCGACGAGTTCATGCGGATGGTCGAGGACTTCCTGTAACCTCCGCCGGGGCCCGTCCGAGCAGCGACAGAGCCGCATTGACCGCGTCGATGTACACCGACGGGTCGTCGCCACCATCGAGCGCATCGCCGAACAGGGAGGCATCGTCCTCCGCCGGGCACGCGACCGTGCGCCGCGATTCGCGCTCGCCCCACGTTTCGGCGACATGCATGTGGCCGCTCGCCGCATCGACGTCGACACCGAACACCGCGTGGCCGGTGCGCAGCTCGAGCGACCGCAGCGCAACGTCGCCGCCGTCGAACGCGATGGCCAGCCGCACGCCGCGACTGCCGTCGTAGAGGGTCGCCGTCACGCCGTCAGGGCCGGCCGACGCGTCGGCGATCGTGATGCCGATCCGCGAGACGAGCCAGCCGGCGACGAGCAGCGCCTCGGCGGTCGGCCGCGCGCCGCCGGACACGATCGTGATCGACGTGAGGCGCTCCAGTTCGGCGAGCGCGTCGTCGTTGTCGAACAGCTGCGAGACAAGTGCGCGCCACGTCGCGGTACGCCACCACGCAAGGTCACGCAGCTCGAGATCGTGCTCGTTGGCGATGCTGATGGCGTGCGTCCACGTGTCGGCTGTATCTGCGCTCTCCGCCGCATCGAAGTACAGGTGGTCGGCGGCGTCCGCGATCTCGTCGACCAACTGCGTGTCCGCGGCCAGGCCACCCATCGCCCAGACTGCGACGGTGACCTCGGGGACGAGCAGCGCCAGGACAGCCGAAGCCAGGGCGCGCTGCTGGCCCGGCCCGGCCGTCAGCGTGATCTCTTCCGAGCAGAGGTGACGCCCGCCGCCCGACGCCAGCCAGCATCGCGCGCCGATCGATGCCTCGACGGCGGACGCGCCCGCCTCGGTGGTCGCCAGGATGCCGCGGCACGGGTGGTGCGCCGGCAGCGCCGTGATCACCGTCTGGAACCGCTCGACCACGTGTTCGCCGATGCCCACGGCCACGAAGTTCAGCAGCCGAAGCCGTACCGTGGACTCGTCCGAGCCGGCGGGCGCGGCTTCGCGCCAGAGCCGGTCGAGCGCCGCCTCGACCTCGTCGGGCCGCACCCGAATCGGGTGGTCGAAGACCGGCGTGATCGCTACATCCGATGCCACGTGCGTCCGTCCCGCTGAGTCAGGTCCGCCGCCCGGTCGGGCCCCCAGCTTCCCGCCTCGTAGAACTGCAGCGGTGATGCGCCCTCGGCCCAATCGTCCAGCACCGGCGTCAGGATCTCCCACGCGGCGAAGACGGCATCGGAGCGCGTGAAGAGCGTCGAGTCGCCGAGCATGGCGTCGAGCAGCAGTCGCTCGTACGCCTCGGGCGCGCTGGCGCCGAACGACGTGCCGTAGCGGAAGTCCATGTTCACCGGCCGCACGTCGGAGCGGGTGCCGGGCACCTTCGCGCCGAAACGCAGCGAGATTCCCTCGTCCGGCTGGATGCGCAGCACGAGCAGGTTCGGCGCAGGGTTGTCGCCGCCCATGTTGCGGAAGAGCTGCAGCGGCGCCGTCTTGAACGTGATGGCGACCTCGGTCGCGCGGCGCGGCAGCCGCTTCCCGACGCGCAGATAGAACGGCACGCCGGCCCAGCGCCAGTTTTCGATCTCCAGCCGCAGCGCCACGTACGACTCGACGCGCGACGTCGGCGAGACGCCGGGCTCCTGCCGGTATCCGGGCACCTGCTCGCCGACGATCGCGCCGGCAACGTACTGGCCGCGCACAGTATCGCGGTCGATGCTCTCGATCGGCGTGATGGCGTGGAACACTTTCGCCTTCTCGTCGCGGACGGAGTCGCCCTGGAACGAGGCGACGGGCTCCATCGCGACGAGCGCGAGCAGCTGGAACAGGTGGTTCTGCACCATGTCGCGCAGGGCGCCGGCCTCCTCGTAATAGCCGCCGCGGCCCTCGACGCCGACGGTCTCCGCCACCGACACCTGCACGTTGTCGACGTAGCGGCGGTTCCAGATTGGCTCGAAGATGCCATTGCCGAAGCGGAACACGAGGATGTTCTGGACGGTCTCTTTCCCCAGGTAATGGTCGATGCGGTAGATCTGCCGCTCGCGGAACACCTGGCCGAGGCCCTGGTCCAGCTCGCGCGCCGACGGGAGGTCGCGGCCGAACGGCTTCTCGACGACGAGCCGCGCCCAGCCGCGTGGGCGAGCTCCCGCCAGTCCCGCTTCGCCGATGTGGTGGGCGATCTCGGCGTAGGCCGTCGGTGGCGTGGCCAGGTAGAACAGCCGGTTGCCGCTCGCGCCGTGCGCGGCGTCCTGCGCCTGCAGGCGCTCGCCGAGGCGTGCATAGCCCGCAGCATCGTCGAAGTCCGAGCGCACGTAGTGCAACTCGCGCGCGAAGCTGTCCCAGATGTCGTCCTGGAGCGGCTCGCGCGAGTTCTGCGCGACGGCTTCCTTCATGACGGCGCGGAACTGCTCGTCGCTCCAGTCGCGGCGCGCGAAGCCGACGACGGAGAATCCGGACGGCAGCAGCCGCTCGCGCGAGAGGTTGTAGAGCGCCGGCATGAGCTTGCGCGCGGTGAGGTCGCCCGTCGCGCCGAAGACGACGACCGCGCAGCCATCGGGCGTGCGAGGCAGCCGCAGCCCCGCGCGCAGCGGGTTGGGCGATGCGGCGGCGGGGGGCGTCGTCATGGCGAGGCCGCGCCGGCCGGCTTCACGGCGTGGCCGCCGAACTCGTTGCGCAGAGCGGCCTGCACTTTCGCGCTGAACGACGACTCCTGCCGCGACGCGAACCGGCGCATCAGCGACAGCGTGATGATCGGCAGCGGCACGTCCTGGTCGAGCGCCTCCTGCACCGTCCAGCGGCCCTCGCCCGAATCTTCGACGTAGCCGCGAATCGATTCGAGGCGAGGGTCGCGCTCGAAGGCGCGCTCGGCCAGTTCGAGCAACCACGAACGGACGACGGAGCCGCGGTTCCAGAGTGCCGATACGTTGCGGAGATCGATGTCGAACTGCGAGCCGGCGAGCAGCTCGAATCCCTCGCCGTACGCCGCCATCATTCCGTACTCGATGCCGTTGTGCACCATCTTCACGAAGTGGCCGGCGCCGCTCGGACCGACGTGCGCATAGCCGTCGGCAGGCGCAAGGGTGCGCAGCGCCGGTTCGATGTGGGCGAAGGCATCATCGGAGCCGCCCGCCATCAGGCAGTAGCCCTCCTTGAGGCCCCAGATGCCACCGCTCGTGCCGCAGTCGACGTACTCGATGCCACGCGCGCGCAGCTCGTCGCCACGGCGCGTCGTGTCGTGGTAGTTGGAGTTGCCGCCGTCGATGATGATGTCGCCCTTGGCGAGCAGCGGCGCCAGCGCGTCGATAGTCGCCTGCACTGGTACGCCGGCGGGCACCATCATCCACACGGCGCGGCGCGGCGACAATTGCTGCACCAGTTCCCCGAGCGAACCTGCGCCGGCTGCGCCGATCGCCACGGAAGCCGCGACCGCAGCCGGATTGAGGTCCGTCACGACGACACGATGGCCGCCCTCGACGAGGCGCTGGGTCATGTTCGCGCCCATGCGGCCGAGCCCGATCATGCCGATGTCCATTGCGCTACCTCCGAGCTTCGGCGCGCCAGGCGACTGACGCCCGCACCGCCTGTACAAGTGCCGCGACGCCCGGGCCGACGTCCCGGCCGAGATGCACGCGCAGCACCGGCCGGCCGTGCTTCGCGAGCGACTCGAAATCGCCGATCGCCTGCGCGCGTTTGAGCTGGCCAAACGTGTACGGGCGGCCGGGGATCGGCAGGTCGGGCTCGTCCGCCATCGTCACCTGCAGGAAGACGCCCTGCGGCGGGCCGCCCTTGTGCAGCTGCCCGGTCGAGTGGAGGAAGCGCGGGCCGTAGCCGAGCGTCGTCGCAGCGTCGGCCGCGTCGCGCACGGCCGAACGGATGTCGCCGAATGCGGCATCGGTCGCTTCGGTCGGCGGCACGTACGCCGTGATGGCGAAGTAGTCTCCGGCGCCGAGCTTCCGGAGCAAGCCGCCGAGTGCCTGTTCGAGCGGCTGGTCGGCAACATGGCCCGGGTCGTCGAAGACCACCGGTTCGGCGGCATTGTCGACGCCGTCTGCGTCGAGCTGGCCGCTCGATTCGAACTCCTGCAGTACGCGGTTGGTGTTGTCCTTCGACTCCTGCACGTTCGGCTCGTCGAACGGGTTGATGCCGAGCACCTGGCCTGCGATCGCGACGGCGAACTCCCACCGGAAGAACTCGCGCCCCAGGTCGAACGCGTCCGCCAGATCGATGACGATCGCCGGATGCCCGGCCGCCGTCACTGCCTCGATGAACGCGTCGTGCTCGGCCGGCGTGGCGCCGTCGACTCGCAACTGCACGAACACGCGGTCGTCGCCGTATCGATCGACCGCGCCGAGCGGCTCTCCGGCGACCGGCACGATGCCGCGGCCGAGCTTGCCCGTGCTCTCGGCGATGAGTTGCTCGACCCACAGCCCGAACGACGCGACCAGCGGCGCGACGACGAACGTCGCCTTGTTCCGGCCGGCGAGGGCCAGCGCGCCGAGCGCCGCGCCGAGTTGCAGCGCATCGCCGTCCGATTTCGCCGCCGCGGCCTCGGCAATGCCGCGGTCGAGCAGTTGTGCCACGTCGACGCCAATCACGGCCGCGGGCGCCAGGCCGAAGTACGAGAGCGCCGAGTATCGGCCGCCGATGTCGGCCGGGTTCGTGAAGACGTGGCGAAAGTGATGCTCGCGCGCGAGTTGCTCGAGCTGCGTCCCCGGATCGGTGATCGGCGACGAAGTTCTCGCCGGCGCGGGCGCCCCTTGCGCCGCGCACGGCGTCTTCGAACAACTCGAACAGGCAGTTCGGCTTCGATGGTCGTGCCGGACTTCGACGAGACGAAGACGAGCGTGCGCGCCGGGTCGATGTCGCGCGACGACGGCGTTGATCGTCGCCGGGTCGGTCGTGTCGAGGACGTGGAGCCGCGGCCAGCCGTCGCGCGCGCCGAAGCTGCGTCGCAGCACCTCCGGCGCCAGCGAGCTGCCGCCCATGCCGAGCAGCACCGCGTCGGCGAAACCATCGGCGCGCACGCCTTCGGCGAACTGCTGCAGACTCATCGACGCGCGCGCGCATCGCCGTGGCCACGTCGAGCCAGCCGAGGCGGTTGGCGACGCTGCGCTGCCGTGCTGTCGTCGCCGCCCCAGAACGTCGCGTCGCGGGCGAAGATGCGCTCAGCCGCTCGTGCCGACGTCAGCGCATCCGTCGCGCTGCGGACGGCCTCCTCGTAACGGCCGAGCGCCAGCCTCACGCGGCTGTCACTTTCTTGATCTTCGCGGCCTTGGCCGCCGTCATCTCGTGGATCTCGACGAACGACTTCGTGAACGCCTCCACGCCGTCCTTCTGCAATTGATCCGTCACCGCGTCGAGCGAGATTCCCGCCTCTGCGAGGCCGGCGAGCACCTGGCTCGCGCGTCGTCGACGCCCTCGTCGATCGTGCGGCGGGCGACGCCGTGGTCGCGGAACGCGTCGATCGTCTTCGGCGGCATCGTATTCACCGTGTCGGGCCCGATCAGCTCCTGCACGTACAGGATGTCGCTGTAGGCGGCGTTCTTCGTGCCGGTGCTCGCCCAGAGCGGCCGCTGCACCTTCGCGCCCTTGGCCTGCAGCCGCTTGAAGCGCTCGCTGCCAAATACCTCGAGGAAGCGCTGGTACGCCATCTTTGCGTTCGCGTTCGCCGTCTTGCCGAGCAGGCCGCGCAACTGCTCGCGCTCGGCGTCGCTCTTCGCCGAGGCGATCTTCGCATCGATGAGCTTGTCGGTCGCAGTGTCGACGCGGCTGACGAAGAAGCTGGCGACAGAGTTTGAGTCGCGCAGGTCGAGCCCCGCCTCGACACGGCGCTCGAGGCCGCGAAGGTACGCCTCCATCGTGCGCTCGTAGAACGACACGGAGAAGAGCAATGTGATGTTGATGTTGACGCCGGCTGCGATGCACTCCTCGATCGCCGGTATGCCCTCATCGGTGGCGGGGATCTTCACGAAAAGGTTTGGCCGGTCGATCGCCTTCCACCAGCGCTTCGCTTCGTCAATCGTGGGCTGGGTCTCGAATGCCTTCTCCGGCGACACCTCGATGCTCACGAAGCCGTCGGCGCGCTCCTGGTCGAAGACCGGCCGCAGGATGTCAGTCGCGTGACGGACATCGGTGATCGCCAGATGCTCAAACAGGTCGCCATCGCCGAGGCCCTGGCGCACCAACTCCGTGATCTGCGCGTCGTAGTCGTCGCCGGCGCCGATCGCCTGCGCGAAGATCGTCGGGTTGGCGGTGACGCCGCGGATGCCGTCCTGTTCGGCGTATCGCTTCAGCCCGCCGTCGTCGAGCATGTTGCGGCGGATGAAGTCCAGCCACGGCGACTGGCGCTGCTCGTCGTACAGTTGCTTCATTGGGTTAGCCATTGACACTTCCCTCCTCGACGAGCCGCGCCTCCATGGCAAGCACCTTGTTCAGGCGGCGAAGGTGGCGCTCCTCGCCCGAGAATGTTGCGGCCACAAAGGCCCTCACTAGCTCGATGGCGACGTCGACGCCGATGACGCGGCTGCCGAGCGCCAGCACGTTCATGTCATCATGTTCTACGCCCTGGTGCGCCGAATAGATGTCGTGGCAGATGGCGGCCCGCACGCCGCGGATCTTATTCGCCGCCACCGACGCGCCGACGCCGCTGCCGCAGACCAGCACACCACGCTCCGCCTCTGCCGAAGCCACGCTGCGGGCGACCGCCTCGGCGAAGTCCGGATAATCGACCGGTTCCTCGCTCGACGTGCCCTTGTCGATGACGACGTGGCCCTTCACCTCGAGATCACGCGCGATGATCTCCTTGAGCACGAAGCCCGCGTGGTCAGCGCCAATCGCGACGCGCATCGCTACGTCCTCACTCCACTCAGCCGCTCGACGACGGCCTCCACCCTCGTTGCGACGGCCTCCGCCGTGAAGCCCAGCTTCTCCATCAGGACCTTCGCCGGCGCCGAGGCGCCGAAGCGACCATCGATGCCGATGCAGTCGCCGTCGTCGCCGACCCAGCGGCGCCAGCCCATCGTCGTGCCGAGTTCGACCGATACGCGGGCGCGAACCTCCGGCGGCAGCACCGAGTCGCGATACGCGGGGTCCTGCGCCTCGAACAGGCTCCAGCACGGCATGCTGACGACGCGCGTACGCACGCCGCGCTGCTCGAGCAGGCCCTGCGCCTCGACCGCCAGGCCGACCTCGGAGCCCGTGGCGATGATGATGGCATCGGAACGCCCGTCGCGCGCCTCGCTGACGACGTATGCGCCGCGCAACAGGCCCATCGCGCCGCCGTTCGCCGTGCCGGCCAGGTGCGGCACCGCCTGTCGCGTGAGGGCGAGCGCAGTCGGGCCGTCGTTCTCGAGCGCCAGCTTCCAGGCGATCGCCGTCTCGTTTGGGTCGGCGGGGCGCACGACGGTCAGCTTCGGCATCGCCCGCAGGGCCGCGAGATGCTCGATCGGCTGGTGCGTCGGGCCGTCCTCGCCGAGGCCGACGCTGTCGTGTGTGAATACGAAGATCGACCGGAAGCCGCTGAGCGCGGCGATGCGAATGGCCGGCCGGCAGTAGTCGGAGAAGACGAGGAACGTACCGCCGAAGGGGATGACGCCGCCGTGCGCCGCCATACCGTTGAGCGCAGCCCCCATCGCATGCTCTCGCACGCCGAAGTAGATGTTCCGGCCGGCGGGCGTCTCGGACGCCATGACGCCGCGGTCCTTCATGTCGGTGTTGTTCGACTCGCTGAGGTCGGCCGAGCCGCCGACGAGCAGGGGCACGGCGCCGGCGATCGCGTTGATCGCCTGGCCCGAGGCGACGCGCGTGGCAATCGGCTTGTCGGCCGGCGTGTACGCCGGCAGTGCGCTATCCCAGCCGTCAGGCAGCTCGCCCGCAAAGGCGCGACGAAACGCCTCGGCCGCGGCAGGCTCGGCGCGCGCATACGCATCGAACCGCTCCTGCCAGTCGCGCTGCGCCGCCGCGCCGCGCGTGCGTGCCTCGCGGAAGTGCGCGAGCGCCTCGTCCGGCACGTAGAACTGGCGGTCCTCCGGCCAGCCGTAAGCGCGCTTCGTGAGGCGCACCTCCTCCTCACCAAGCGGCGAGCCGTGCGACTTGCTCGAGTCCTGCTTGTTCGGGCTGCCGTAGCCGATGTGCGTGTGGGCGATGATGATCGACGGCCGGCCGGAATCGGCCTGCGCGGCGCGAATCGCCGCATCGACCTGCGCCGTGTCCATGCCGTCGATGCGCTGCACCTGCCAGTCGTACGCCTCGAACCGCGTCGCCACGTCTTCGGTGAACGAGAGCGCCGTCGGCCCGTCGAGCGACACGAGGTTGGCGTCGTACAGGCAGATCAGCTTGCCGAGCTTCTGGTGGCCGGCGAACGACGCCGCCTCGTGCGAGATGCCCTCCATCAGGTCGCCGTCGCTCGCCAGCACGTACGTGTGGTGGTCGACGACGTCGTGCCCCGGCCGGTTGAACGTCGCGCCGAGGAAGCGCTCGGCAAGCGCCATGCCCACCGCCGTCGCGAAGCCCTGACCGAGCGGGCCGGTCGTCGTCTCGATGCCCGGGATGAGCCCGTGCTCCGGATGGCCGGCCGTCGGACTCTTCCACTGCCTGAACTGTTCGATGTCGTCAAGCGTGATGCCCTGGTACCCGGTCAGGTGCAGCAGACTGTAGAGCAGCATCGAGGCGTGCCCCGCCGACAGCACGAAGCGGTCGCGGTCCGGCCATGCCGGGTCGGCGGGATTGTGGCGGAGGAAGCGGTCCCACAGCGTGTAGGCCATCGCGGCCGCGCCCATCGGCGCCCCGGGGTGGCCGGAGTTCGCCTTCTGCACGGCGTCAATCGAAAGCGTCCGGATCGTGTTGATGCAGAGTTCGTCAAGCCTGGCGTCAGTCATTCCCAGCTCTTTCCACGTACCAGGGGGCGGCATGCGTGAAGCGTCGAAGCTCGGTCGGGACGGGGCGGAGGCAGCGGGAACTCGGTGCGGTGATCGTGGTCCACATCCGTCGGATGGGTTCTGCGCTTCACCGCATTATACCGGCCGATCATCACATACCGGTTGCGGTTATGTAGCGTGAGGCACGATGCGCATGACGGACGCGTGCTGTTGCAGGCGCGCGACAAGCGCACGGCCCGTCGTTAAGCGGCCGTGTTCAACCGAGTTGGCTCTGCAGCGCCGCGGAGAGGAATTGCAGCAGCAGGATCGCAATCAGCGGCGAGAGGTCGATCATGCCCAGGCGCGGCATGATGCGCCGTATCGGATCGAGGATGGGCTCGGTGATCTGGTTCAGCGCCTGGATTAGCGGGCTGCGCGGGTCCATGTTGAACCAGCTCAACAGCGCCCGGGCGATGATGGCTATCACCAGTAGCGTCGTAAACAGGCAGATGATCTGGGAGGCCGCCGATGTGCCCGTGCAGTTCGCGCCAAACAGCAACTACTCCCCCAGTTCCTGCGATCGAGCGTACGCCGCCTCGATCGCGTCGATGATGGCGCCACGCACGCCGGCGCTCTCGAGGATCTGGAGGCCAGCCGCGGTCGTGCCGGCGGGCGACGTCACCTCGTTCCGGAGCTGGGCCGGATGCTTGCCCGTCGCCTCCGCGTACTTGGCCGAGCCGATGAACGTCTGGAGCGCCAGCATCTCGGCGACGTTGCGCTTGAAGCCGACGTGCACGCCCGCGTCGATGAACGCCTCCAGCAGCATGTAGACGAAGCCCGGCCCGCTGCCGGAGAGCGCCGTCGCCATGTCGAGGTACTTCTCGTCGTCGACGTGCACCTCTCGGCCCATCGCACCGAGAATCGCACCCACCTGCTCGCGGGCCGCGCCATCGACCTCCGGCGTCGCCGTCCAGACGCTCATGCCCTCGCCGACGGCGGCCGGCGTGTTCGGCATGACGCGGACGATCGCCGCGTGCGTCAGCGCCCGGAAGATCTTCTCGATCGGCACGCCGGCCATGATGGAGACGATGGTCTGGTCGCGGCGGAACTGACCCTGCAGGTGGTGGGCCGCGCTCGCAAATTCCTGCGGCTTCACGGCGAAGATGACGATCTCCGATGGGCCGATGACGTCGGCCGGATTGCCGGTGACGTGCACGCCGTGCTGGCGCTTGATCGCCGCGCGCCGGTCCTCGTTGATCTCGGCGACGACGACGTCCGCGGCTTTGACGACCTCGCGCTTGATCGTCGCGCCGAGCAGCGTCTCGCCCATGAACCCGCAGCCGATGAGTCCGAGTTTCACGATGCTCCCCAGCTGGCGCCCCTCACGTCGGCCGCGACCCGAAGATCGCCCGCCCCACGCGCACCAGCGTCGCCCCTTCCTCGATCGCGACTTCGAAGTCGCCGGTCATGCCCATCGACAACTCGGCGAGACCCAGCGAGTCTCGCAGTTTCCGCAGCTCGCGGAACACGGCGCGAACGTCTTCAGGATCATCGACCTGCGGCGCTACAGTCATCAGCCCTCGCACGTCGAGGTTCGCGAGTCGTCGAAGCCGCTCGATGAGGGCAGGCACCTCTCCTGGCGCCGCGCCCTGCTTCGCCGCTTCGCCGGCGATGTTGACTTCGACGAGCACCGGCAAGGTGCGCCCGGCTCGCGCGTCGATCGCTTCGGCCAGTCGATCCGAATCAACGGTGTGGAGTATATCAAAGAGGTCGATCGCGGCCGGCACCTTGTTTCGCTGCAGGTGGCCGATGAGATGCCACCGGACAGCGATGCCGCGCTCGCGCAGCGATGCGATCTTCGGCGCCGCCTCCTGCACGCGGTTCTCGCCGAAGTCGCGCAGCCCGGCGGCGTACGCCTCCTCGATCGCGTCGACGCCGTGGCCCTTCGTCACGGCGATCAGCGTGACTTCGTCCTCGCGCCTGCCCGCTGCGCTGACACGCGTCGGCGATGCGCTCGCGTACTTCGGCGGCGCGCCGCGCGATCGACGTCATGTCGCCGCCGCGGCCAGCTCCGGCGTCACAGCGAGCGGCAGCCGCAGCGTTACCGTCGTACCGCGTCCGAGTTCGCTCTCGAGCTTCAAGGTGCCGTGGTGCGCGTCGACGATCTCCCGCGCGATGGACAGTCCGAGGCCCGCGCCGCCGAGTGCGCGTGACCGCGCCTTGTCGACGCGATAGAACCGGTCGAACACGCGGTCCACGTCATCCGGACCGATGCCGATCCCCGTGTCCGTCACGGTGACCATCGCGTCATCGCCAGCTCGCGACGCCCGAATCGCGATTGACCCGCCGCGGCCCGAGTACTTGAGCGCGTTGTCGAGAAGGATGAGCACCACCTGGCGGATCCGCTCGGCGTCGACGTCGACCGGCACTTCGTGCTCCGCATCGACGGTCAACGCAATGCCCGACGTCGCGGCGAGGCCGGAAACGGCTCGCGCGGTGTGCCGCACGACGTCGGCCAGATCCAAACGCGCAAGCTTCAGCTCGATGCCGTCGCGATCGCTGGCCGCGAGCAGTAGCAGGTCGTCGAGCAGGCGCGTCATGTATGCCGCCTCGTCGGCGATGTCGCCCATCGCCTCGCTGGCGGCGTTCGACCCCGCCGCCGATTCTGCGTTCACGCGAATCACGGCGAGCGGCGTACGCAGCTCGTGCGAGGCGTCGGCGACGAACTCCCGTTGCCGGTCGAAGCTTCGCTTAACCGGCAGGATGGCGATGCCGGCCACAAACAGGCCGCCGATCGTCGCCAGCGCGAGCCCCGTGAGGCCGCCGGCGGCGATCACGATCACCAGCGTCCGCAGCGACGCGTCACGCTCCTCGACCGACTTGCCGGCCTGCAACGAAGCCCAGCAGCGTCCCGTTGCGGTAGACGGCCATCGTACGCACGCGCAGGTCCTGCGTGCCGACGCTGTACCCGCGCCAGTCGTCGCCGCTCCGCATCGCCGCCTGCACCGACGCACGGTCCGGCAGCCCCTCGATCGGCACGTCGCTGGGATTGGCCGCGATCTCTCCGCTCGGGCCGAGGAGCAGCACGAAGACGTCCGCCGACCCGCTCAGGCTCGCCTCGGCGAGCACCCGGCGGACGTCCGCGTCGCCCTTCGCGATGTCGTCGTACCCGGCGGCCTGCAGCCGTGCCTCGTCACTGACCGCGCGTATCGGCGAATCGACGTCGTGCGCGAAGCGATGGCTCGCCCAGCCGAACACGATCACGCCGACGACGGCGAACACGACGGCGAATACGAAGACGTACCACGCCGTCAGCCGCCATCGGAGTGCCTCAAACATGCTACGGCTTCAGTGTGTATCCGACTCCGCGGATGGTGTGGATGAGCTGGCGGTCGAAGCCCTTGTCGACCTTGTTGCGCAGGTAATGGATGTAGATGTCCACGACGTTGCTCGCGAAGTCGCGATCGTACTGCCAAACGTGATCGAGGATCTGCGTACGGCTCAGCACCTGACCCTGGTGGCGCAGCAGGAGCTCCAGCAGTTGGAACTCCTTCACCGTCAACTCGATCTCCTTGTCGCCGCGCACGGCGCTGTGCCGCGACACGTCGAGCATCAGATCGCCCGCACGGAGCGTGACGCACGTCCGTTTGTCTGCCGCGCACCGCGCCGACCGAGCGCACGCACGCGCGCCAGCAGCTCCGCGACGGCGAACGGCTTGACCATGTAGTCGTCCGCGCCGCAGTCGAGGCCCTTCACGCGATCCTGCACGGCGGTGCGCGCCGTGAGCATCAGCACCGGCGTCTGCACGCCGCCCTCGCGCATGCGCTTGCACACGTCGAAGCCGTCCATCTCCGGCAGCATCACGTCGAGCACGAGTACGTCGAACGAGCCGGCCGCTCGCCGACTTCAAGCGCCGTCGTGCCGTCGCCCATCGTTTCGACGTTGTGCGACTCCTCCTCGAATACGCGCCGTACGGCGCGAGCCAACCGCAGGTCGTCTTCAGCAAGCAGAATCTTCATGAGTCACCTCTCACAAGAATCGTATGGGATTCCCGTGAGAACTATATTGGAGTAGTTGATTGTCTTCCCATCTTGTCCCACATCGAGCCTACGCTACCGGCCGCACGTATCGCCAGCGCGGCGCGCCCGCCAGCGCGGCCCGGACCGATGCCTCCGGCGCTGTCCGACGCCAATACCCGCCGGGCCGCCGACGCCGCTTCGACCATGGCTGCGACGTCGATGCCGAGCGACGCCGGCTCGAACTCGCCGAGCTTCGCCGACGGCGGCGTCGAGCAGCTTGATTGCGCCCTCGGCTCGCCTCGCGCCAGGTGTACGTACGCCGCCGCGAGCTGGATGATGCCCTGAAACAGCTGCGCTCCGGCAGCGGCGTCACCATCCAGAGGTCCTCGAGCGTCTCGTGCGACTCGAAGTAGTAGCCGTCGTTGAACTCGTCGAGCGCGCGATACAGCTCGTCGAGGCGCGCCGCCAGTTCGTCGCGGTGCAGCAGGCGCGCATTGCGCTCGGCGGTCGGCCCATCGTCACGCCTCCGAGCTCCTGTCTCGAAGCAGTCGTCGTCGCTATTGTATCGCAGCGACGCCGCAGCCTCACGGAGGAGAGCGATGAAGGCGGTACGACTTCACCAGCCGGGCAACGTCGACCATTACGTGTACGAGGACGCGCCCGATCCGGCGGCCGGCACCGGGCGACGTGCTCGTCCGCGTACGCGCCGTCGCGCTCAACCACCTCGAGGCGTGGGCGACGAAGATGCCGGGCGGCCCGTACGAGCGGCCGCGCATCCTCGGCGCCGACGTCGCCGGCATCGTCGAGGCAGTCGGGCGCGGGGGTGCGCTCGGTCGACGCCCGGGCCAGCACGTGATGCTGCATCCCGGCGTCAGCTGCGGCGTCTGCGAGCGCTGCCTCGACGGCACGGACAACCTCTGCGCGACGTACCACCTGCTCGGCCAGGGGCGCGACGGCGGCATGGCCGAACTGGTCGCCGTGCCGGCGGCCAACGTCTTCGCCAAGCCAGACAACCTCGAGCTTCGAGGAGGCCGCGTCGATCCCGCTGGTCTTCACGACCGCGCTGCACATGATCCTGACGCGCGCGCACCTCCGGTACGGCGAGACGGTGCTCGTCAACGCGGCCGGCAGCGGCGTCGGCGTGGCGGCGATCCAGATCGCGAAGCTGCACGGCGCGCGTGTCATCGCCAGCGCCGGGTCCGACGCCAAGCTCGAGAAGGCACGGCAGCTCGGCGCCGACGAATGCATCAACTACACCGACCACGACCTCGCCGAGGAGGCGCGCAAGCTCACCGGCGGCCGCGGCGTCGATATGGTCGTCGAGAACGTCGGCGGGCAGATCATGGAGAAGAGCATCCGCGCGCTCGCACGCAACGGCCGCGTCGTCACGTGCGGCGCGACCGCCGGCAACGACGCGACGTGGAACGTGACGCGGTTCTTCCTCGCGCAGCAGACGATCTACGGCTCGTTCATGGGCACGAAGGCCGAGCTGCTGCACTACGCCGGCTGCTTCGCCGACGGCCGCCTGAAGCCGGTGGTCGACGCCGTCTTCCCGCTTGCGCAGGAGCGCGCGAGGCCGTCTCGCGCCTGCTGCACCGCGAGCAGTTCGGCAAGATCGTGCTCGTCCCGTAGTCGAAATGCGGCTCGACGGGCCGGGCTCAGCGCACGTGGCCCGGCCCGCTCGCCCGGCTCCGTTACTGGCTCTTCGGCACGAACTCCACGCCATCGACCGCGATCGACGACGAGCAGCAGGTGCCCGTCGCGTTGTCGACGTACACGTAGTCGGCGCTCGTGCCGCTGAACGTGTACGTGCCGAGCGACACCCACGCATTCGGAGTACGATGACTGGTTCACCTGCCGCGTCGTGCAGCCGCCGGAGTAGCAGATGCGGTACGTCACCGTCGCGGTGCCCGTGATCGACGGGATGAACACGCGCGCCTCGTACCGGGTGCCGGCCGTCAGCGTGGCGCGCCACGTGGCCGAGGCGGTCGCCGTCGTTCCGTTGTTGTACGTTCGCCGCACGGCGTTGTTGAGGCCGTCGCCCGGTCAGCACCGTGTACGTGCCGGTCAACGTCGCGTTGTTGTCGTCGACGATCCGACGTGTCCGGTAGTCCGCCGCCGTCTTGTTCCAGTTGTACGTCGAGCCGGCGCGCGTAGTCCTCGTTCGACGTTCCGTTCGCGAAGTTCGGCGATCGCCGCGACGAAGTTCGTCGCCGGACAGGGGCACGTGCCGTTCGTGTTCACGTAGCGGTGGAACGACGTTGTCGTACACCAGCTCCATGTAGTCGTGGCCCGGCACACTGCCCATGTTGCTCGACCAGTTGCCGAGCATCGAGACCACGCAGTTGTCGCCGGACGCCGGGTCCGACGTGCGGTCGAAGACGATGTACTTGCCGCTGTTGATGCGGTGGAAGCCCTCGTAGTGCGTGAACCCCTTGTTCTTCGGCGCCCAGCGTCGAGAAGCAGGGGATGCCGAAGCCGTAGCCCCGGTTCACGTTCGCGTTGTCCTGCGTCACGCGCCCGTCACATCGGCGCCGAGCGAGTGACCGTAGACGATGACCTGCCCCGCGCCGGCGCTCTTCGCCTTGTTCGCGAAGCGCTGCGCCTTGCTCTGCCCGTCATCGAACGCCCATCCGTAGATGATGTTCGTGCGCCAGTAGTCCAGCTCCATGATGAGCACGCGGCCGCTGTTCGCCGCCTCGAGGTAGTCGGCGATCGGCACTTCCCAGTCGCTGCGAGACTGCGAGTTGCCCAGCGGGTTGTAGCCGGGGATCAGCAGGTACACCGTGCCGCCGCCTCGCAGAAAGTCGTGGATCGACTGCGCCGACTGCGACGTCGACGTGACCGCCGGTTCGCGATGTCCCAGGCGTCGGTGTCGGCACCGCGCACCGACAGCCACGTCGAGTCCTGCGACGTCCACGGGATGTTCGCCGCGTCCGTCATCGGCGGCCCGTAGCGACGGCGACGGCGGCCTCGGCCCGCTGCACGAACGTGCCCGCCGCGAGCACGGCGACGACGACCAGCGCGATCCAGCGCTTCATGGTGTGACTCCCCTCACGATGTCGCGCCGTCCGCGGGTCTCGGGTTGGCGCGATTCTAGGTTCCGGATCGACCAGTGTCAACCGACCGAGCCAACTTTTCTTCAGCCTGTCGTTCACGTGCACGTCACAGTAAGATGCGGCGCGCACGACGGCGGCCGGACTTCGATGCCACGCCGACGCGTCGCGTTATGTCGAGGTGCACGTGGCCGAGTACACCAAACCGCTCCCCTGGCCGAGCCCGGAGACGCGTCCGTTCTGGGACGCGTGCAAGCGGCACACGCTCTCGTTGCCGTATTGCACGTCGTGCGAGGCGTTCTTCTTCTACCCGCGCCAGTTCTGCCCGCGCTGCTTCAGCTGGGACATCGAGTGGCGCGACGTGCAGCGGCCGCGGCGTCGATCTACACCTTCGCGATCCAGTACCGGCCGCAGATGCCCGGCTTCACGCCGCCATACGTCACGGCCATCGTCCAGCTCGACGAGGGTCCGCGGATGCTGACGAACATCGTCGGCGTCGAACCGTCGCCGGAGACGATTCGATGCGACATGCCGGTCGAGGTGACGTGGGAGCGACGTGAACGACGACATCACGTTGCCGCTCTTCAAGCCGGTGGCGCCATGAGCCTCAAGAACAACGTCGCCATCGTCGGCGCCGACGAGACGGACCAGATCGGCATCGTGCCGGACATGACGCCGATCATGATGCACGCGCAGGCGGCGCGGAACGCGCTGCGCGACGCCGGCATCGACAAGTCGGAGGTCGACGCCGTCTTCACGTGCGGCATCGGCGGCATGGCGAGCGTCCAGCTCTGCGAGTACCTCGGCATCATCCCGCGCTACACCGACAACACGATGACCGGCGGCTCGTCGTTCGAGATCCACGTCGAGCACGCCGCCGCCGCGATCGCCGCCGGGCTCTGCAACGTCGCGCTGATCACGCACGGCGAGACCGGCTTCTCGTCGCGCAACCGACGCGGGCCGCGCCAGAGCTACGGCTTCGATTCGTCGCTGCCGTCGGCGCAGTTCGAGATGCCGTTCGGCGTCGGCGGCCCGCCGAGCACGTACTCGATGGCGGCGATGCGCCACATGCACGAGTTCGGCACGACGAGCGAGCATCTGGCGGAGATCGCCGTCGCGACGCGCAAGTGGGCGCAGCTCAACCCGCGCGCGATGATGCGCGACCCGCTGACGATCGAGGATGTGCTCTCGTCGCGCTGGATCGCCTACCCGTTCCACATCTACGACTGCTGCCTCGTCACCGACGCCGGCGGCGCGGTCGTCGTCGTCGGCGCCGAGCGCGCGCGCGAGTTCAAGAAGAAGCCCGTCTGGGTGCTCGGCACCGGCGAGGCGAGCACGCACCAGTCGCTGCTCGGCATGCCCGACCTGACGCAGACGCCGGCGCGCTACTCCGGCAAGGCCGCGTTCGAGATGGCCGGCGTCACCGCGCGACGACATCGACGTCGTCGAGGTGTACGACTCGTTCACGTACACCGCGCTCGTCACTATCGAGGAGCTGGGCTTCTGCGCGAAGGGCGAGGGCGGCCCGTTCCTCTCGAACCAGCGCACGGCCCCCGGCGGCGACTTCCCGATGAACACGAACGGCGGCGGCCTCTCCTACACGCACCCCGGCATGTACGGCATGTTCCTCCTCGTCGAGGCCGTCCGCCAGCTGCGCGGCGAGTGCGGCCCGCGCCAGGTGCCCGGACGCGAAGCTCGCGTGCGTCAACGCCACGGGCGGCCTGCTCAGCGCCACCGGCACGCTGATCCTCGGAAGCGATTGACCTTCGCCCGACGACGGGCATACGCTAGCGCCGAGGTGCAGTGATGACCCGTGCGCAACTGCTGCTCGTCTTCGTCGGCGTGGGCGTGGTCGCAATCGTAGCCGGCGTGATCACGGCGTTCGTGATCGCCGGGCGGGCGCACGATGACACGACGCGTCACCTGCGCGCCGCGGCGGATGCGACCGCGACGAGCTTCGTGGAGAGGCACGGCATCAAGACCTCGACGCCACTCCAGCTCGGCACGCCGATCCCCATCGAATCGCTGCACCCGATCACGCTCATGTTCTGCGAGCCGTTGCGCGAACCGGGTGGGACGCGCATGGCGATCGTCGAATCAACGGGAGTGGAGGTCGTGTACGCCCCGGGCGGCTGCGACCCCGACGTCGACGGAAGCGGCGGAGTCCTCGTGCGCAATGGCGACGGTTCGACCCGTCGCGCCAGCCTCACTTACGTCGCTCCGAACAGGATGGCCGTCGGAGAGAACGTCGTTTGGACGCCAGCGAAGGGGACGCTGAACGGCACCGACGTCGTCATGACCGGCCGATACCTTCAGCACGATGCGACTGTCGAGTTTGATTCTTTGGGGGCGCCGCAGGTCACGTTCCGGATGACCCAGGACGGCCAGCAGGTATTCGGTTCGCTCTCAAGGCGGCTCATCGGCTACCCGATCGCCACGTTCGTCGATGGCGAGCCTTTACGTGGAGAGCATGGACAAATCCTCGCACCTACGATTCAAGCGGAGATCACTGAGGAGGGCCTGTTCACGGGTCTCACGCTCGACGGAGCGACACGCATCGCGGCGCTCATAAACAACGGGCTGGCGCAGTGATGCCCTTCGACGATCTCGCCCGCGAGACCTACATCAGCCTCACGACGTTCCGCCGCGACGGCCGCGCCGTCGCCACGCCGGTGCAGTTCGTGATCGACGGCGAGTGCCTGCTCGTCTACACGAAGTCGACCACCGGCAAGGTGAAGCGCCTCCGCCACACCCCCGGCGCGACGATCGTCGCCTGCGACATGCGCGGCCGCCCGAAGAAGGACGCTGAGCCGCTCGACGTCATCGTCCGCTTCGTCGATCCGATCCGAGTTCGGGCGGGCGGACGAACTCATGAAGCGGAAGTACGGCCTGCCGCAGCGCATCCTCGCGCCGCTCCGCCGCGGCGTCGAGCGCCTCCTCGGTCGCGGCGCAGACCCGGTGTGGCTCGAGCTGCGGCCGTCCTAGCCCGCCGCGAGGCGCCCGATATACTGGTTCGAACCAGCCACCAGTGAAGGATTCCGCTTGCTCATCGACCTCCATACGCACACGCGCCCGCTTTCGTGGGACTCGTATCTCTCGCCCGACGACCTGGTCGAGCGGTCGAAGCAGGCCGGGCTCGACGGCATCTGCCTGAGCGAGCACGACTACCTGTGGGACCCGGCGGAGGTGATCGCGCTCGGCAAGCGGCACAACTACCTCGTCATGCCCGCCATCGAGATCAACACCGACGACGGCCACATCCTGGTCTACGGCATCGACAAGTACGTCTACGGCATGCACCGCTCGGGCGACCTGGCGCGCCATGTGAACGCCGCCAGTGGCGCGATGGTCGCCGCTCACCCGTACCGCCGCCAGATGCCCTGGTACATGGACGACGAGCGCGATTACCACGACGCGCTCGTCCGCGCCTCGAAGAACCCGGCGTACCAGCACTGCGTGGCTCTCGAGAAGCTCAACGGGCGCGGCACGGTGAAGGAGAATCAGTTCTCGGCGGCACTGTGCGAGTTCATGAGCATGCCCGGCACCGCCGGCACCGACTCCCACTCCCGCAGCGACATCGGCCGCGTTGCCACGAACTTCGAGCGAGACATCCACGACGTTGTCGAGCTGATCGAGGAGCTGAAGGCGGGCCGGTTCGACGCCGTCGACCTCACCGGCAAGCCTCACCGCCTAGACCTGACGGCGCTGCGGTCGAAGGATGCCTCGTAGTCCCGTTGACGCCGCGCCTCGCGACCGTTAGTCTCGCCGAATGGACCCAATCGCGCCCGGCGTCTACGCCATCACCGGCCTCAAGATGGGCCGCTCCTACCTCGTCGAGGGCGACGACGGTCTCGCGCTGATCGACACCAGCACCAGCGACGTCTCGGCGCGCATCCTCGACGCCATCGCGGCGATCGGCCGCCGGCCCGAGGACCTGCGCGCGATCGTGGCGACGCACTACCACTACGACCACACCGGCAACGCTGCCGCGCTGATCGAGCGCACGGGCGCGCGCCTGTGCGTGCATGAGGACGAGGTGCCGTACGTCGACGGCACCACGCCGTGGATGGCGATGCGAGGGCCGTGGGCGTTCCTCGACCGGTTCGGCCCGACGCCCTACGGGCTGAAGGTCGACCAGGTGCTGCGCGACGGCGATGAACTGCCGTACGCCGGCGGCCTGCGCGTCATCCACGCGCCGGGCCACACGCCGGGCCACATCGCGCTGCACGCGCCGGAGCGCGGCGTGCTGTTCGCCGGCGACGCGCTGATGAACACGCTCGGACTGCGATTGCCGATGTCGATGTCCAGCCACGACATGGACGCGGCGCGGCGCAGCATCGCTCGCCTCGCGGAACTCGATTTCGACATCGCGCTGCCCGGCCACGGCTCGCCGATCATCGGCCGCGCCAGCGAGAAGGTCGCCGCGTGGGCCCGCAGCTGGCTGCGGTAACAGCGAACAGCATGCGGCACACAACAGGTCTCGAACGGAGAAGGCCCGCGTAAGCGGGCCTTCTCCTTCGCTGTTTGTTCTTTGCTGGGCTGTCGGCAGCGCGCGCTAGCGCTCGAGGATGTGGATGGTGCAGGCGGCGGCTTCGCCCTTCATCATGCCGCCGGCGTTCTGCGTCAGGCCGATCTTGGCGTTGCCGCCCTTCACCTGGCGATCGCCGCACTGGCCGCGCAGCTGCCAGAACACCTCGGTGAGCTGGGCGCAGCCGGTCGCACCGATCGGGTGGCCCTTCGACAGCAGGCCGCCGCTCGGGTTCACCGGAGTCTTGCCGTTGATCGCCGTGATGCCGTCTTCGATGAGCTTGCCGCCCTCGCCGAGCTTGCAGAGGCCGAGTTCCTCGTACTCCATCAGCTCCGCGGGCGCCGATGCGTCGTGCAGCTCGACGACGTCGAGGTCCTGCGGGCCGACGCCGGCCATCTTGTACGCCTTTTCGGCCATGCGCGTCGTCACCGCCGCCTCGCCCGGCGCGCGGTCCTTGCCCGAGCCGAGGACCGACGCCGTCACCCATATCGGCTTCGTCGTGAGCTGCTTCGCCTTCTCCTCGGAGCAGAGGATCAGCGCGGCGGCGCCGTCGCCGATCGGCGAGCACATCAGCCGCGTGAGCGGCTCGGCGACCATCGGGGAGTTGAGGATGTCTTCGACGGAGTAGGTCTCGCGATATTGCGCGTACGGGTTGAGCGAGGCGTTGTGGTGGCTCTTCACGGCGACCTTCGCGAACTGTACCGCCGTTGTGCCGTAGCGCCTCATGTGCTCTCGCGCGCCGGCCGCGTAGAGGTCCATGAACATCGAGCGCTTCTCGCCGGCGCCCTCGCCGCCGCCCGCGGCTGGCTTGCCTTGCTCGGCTACGCCTCGCGCGGCGGTCGCCTTGAGCAACTCCTGCACCATCGTCATGTCGACGGCCGAGCCGATCGCCTGGAAAGACCGGCGCTTGTCCTCGTGGAACAGCTTCTCGACGCCGAGCGCGAGCACGCAGTCGTACATGCCGGAGGCGACGTAGAGCCATGCCAGGTGGAACGCCGTCGACGAACTGGCGCAGGCGTTCTCGGTGTTGATCATCGGGATGTCGCCGAAGCCCATCTCGCGCAGGATGACCTGAGCTTTGATCATCTCCTGGCCCGTAATCAGACCCGCGACCGCGTTTCCGACCATCGCCGCCTCGATCTGCGGCTTGTCGACGCCCGCGTCCTTCATCGCCGCCTCGACCGCCTCGCGGCCGATGTCCTTGAGCGTCTTGTCCATGTACTTGCCGAACCGCGTCATGCCGGCGCCGACGACTGCTACCCTGCGCATCCGAATCTCCCTTTCTGACCGCCGCCGTCGAATCCGGTGCGGCGCGTTCAATCTTAGCGCGCTCCTCCGGCGAATGTACATCGGCCGACGGGGGGCCGATCGGCCCGATCGTGGCGGTCCGGCTCCGTTGCGTCGGGCGGCGGCGGCGGGCGAGCTGCCGGTCCCGCTTCTTTGCGGACGTACCGGGCGCGCCGAAAATATTTCGCCGGGCAGGCCAACAGGTCTGGCACGTGGGGCCGATTCCTTGGTTGGACAATCGAAGATCGCTCCGACAAAGGCAAACCCGTCGAAAGGCGGGGACGCAAAGCCACGGGCCTAACCCCCATCTCGGGGTACGGTAGCCGGGCCGCCGAAGGCACCTGAGTGGGTCGGAGTCTGCAGCCCTCATCCGCTGTGGATCGAGGGCTTTCATTTGCCCCAAATTCCGGCCCCAAGACGGAGAGATCTACGTGAGCCGCAACGCGTTCATTGCGCGTGCAGGACTTGGCGTCACCGTGCGGCTGTTTGGCTGCGACGGAGCGCCGGTCAACACGGCCTCGGCTGGTACTCCCCGTCGTTCGACAAGCGCTTCCACCGGCGAAGTCGGCCGGAGTCACACACCCCCAACCCCTGACCCCGCCCCCTGTGACTCCAGCCCACGCACGTGCGTGCGTACTGCGTCCGAGCGAAGTGGCGCCGCCACGGTGAGCCGGCCTGGCCGGCTCGGCGGCGCCGCCGGGTCGAGCTGAGGGCCTGCATTTCCGGCGCCGTTCGATTCCACCATCGAACGGCGCAGTCCGCACCGCGGACGTCCCCTCAGCTCGACCCGGTCACACCACTACAACCATCGACCTGGCCAGCCCCGCCTGACCCCGCCGCCACGGCCGCCGAAGTCGCTGACTTCGGCGGCCGTGAGCAATGTTATGCTTCGGCCAGCCAATGACCGCGTATTACACCTCACAGGCTTACGATGCGCCCGCGGCGACGATCTGGTCGGTGCTCACCGACTTTCCATCGTGGCCGCGGTGGTTCCCGCGCGTGTCGGAAGTGCGGCTCGAAGACGCCGCAGTCAGCGGCGAAGGCGCTCGAATCATTGCTATTGGCGAGGACCCGGACGTGTGGACGCGATGGCAGATCGTCGATTGGCGGGCGCCGTCGCGGCTCGTGTGCGAGCACGTCGACTCGAACGCGCCGATGACGACGCACGTCCAGGCCGCGTACTTGCAGTTCGAGCTGTTCGACGAGCCGGAGGGCTGCACGCTCGAGGTAGAGATCGGCGCGGACGGCTACGGCGTCGTCGGCGACTTCTTCGTGGGCATGACGCTGGGGCCGGAGGTGCGACGGATGCTGCCGGACCTGGTCGACGCGTTCAGCGACCACGTCGTCGAGCGCGTCGCCAACGGCCGATGAGCCTGCGGAGCGGGAAACTGCCAGCCGCGCTGCTCGCCGAGCTGCTTGGACGGGTGCAGCATCGCGACCCGCGCGTGTTGCTCGGCCCGGGGATCGGGCGCGATGCCGCGGTCATCGATCTCGGTGGCGACCGGCTGCTGGTCGCCAAGACCGACCCCGTGACGTTCGCCGCCGACCAGATCGGCCACTACACCGTCAACGTCAACGCGAACGACATCGCCTGCATGGGCGCGCGGCCTGCGTGGATGCTGGCGACGGCGCTGCTGCCGCCCGGCGCGCCGGACGAGTTGCCGGGGCAGATCTTTGACCAGCTCATCGCCGCGTGTGACGCGCTTGGCATCGAGTTGGTGGGCGGGCACACGGAGGTGACGAGCGACATCCAACGGCCTATCGTCATCGGCGCAATGCTGGGCGAAGCCACGCGCGACGAGATCGTGCTCGGCGAAGGCGCGCAGCCGGGCGACCGCGTCATCCTCACGAAGGGCATCGCGATCGAGGGGACGGCGCTGCTCGCGCGCGAGTGCGCGCCGCAGCTGGCGGAGCGCGGCGTCGACCAGGCGACGATCGGCCGCGCGGCAGGGTTGCTCATCGATCCGGGCATCAGCGTCGTGCCGGACGCACACGCGGTGTGCGGCGTGACTCACCCGCGAGCGCTGCACGACCCGACGGAGGGCGGGCTCGCCACGGCGCTTGAGGAACTGGCGGTTGCGTCGAATTGCACAATCCGTGTGGACCTGCGGCGCGTATCGATCATCGAAGAGACGCGGCGCATCTGCGCGGCGCTCGGGCTCGACCCGCTCGGTCTGCTCGCGTCGGGTGCGCTGCTGGCGATCGTGGATGCGGATCATTGCGATGACGTGGTGGCACGGCTCGGCAATGCTAAGATCGAATGTCAGGTTATTGGCAGCGTCGAAGCGGGGCCTGCGAAGGTTATAATGGGCGGTCAGGACTCCGCCATCCCGCTGCCCCACTTCGCTCGCGACGAGATAGCTCGTTTCTTCGAGGGCACGCGGACATCGGCAGACTCGGCCAGCGACCACGCGGAAGGATCGTGACAGGGATGACATCGCAAGCCAGACCACGAACGCTCGGCGAACTCAAGGCATCGGGCTACACGGTGACCTCGGTCAAGGAGGAGCTGCGCCGCAACCTGATCCAGCGCATCCGTGACGGCCAGCCGCTGTTCGAGGGCATCTACGGCTACGAGGAGTCAGTGATCCCGCAGCTGGAGAACGCGATCCTCTCCGGGCAGGACATCATCTTCCTCGGCGAGCGGGGACAGGCGAAGTCGCGCATGATCCGCGGGCTGGCGGGGCTGCTCGATGACGAGATCCCCGTCATCGCCGGGAGCGAGCTGCACGAGAACCCGTTCGAGCCGATTACGCACGCCAGCCGCCAGCGCATCGAGCAGGAAGGCGACGCGCTGGAGATCGACTGGATCGGCCGCGAGGCTCGCTACGGCGAGAAGCTGGCGACGCCCGATATCACGATCGCGGACCTCATCGGCGAGGTCGACCCGATCAAGGTGGCGGAGGGGCGCTACCTGTCCGACGAACTGACGATCCATTACGGACTGATCCCGCGCACGAATCGGGGCATCTTCTGCATCAACGAGCTGCCCGACCTCGCCGAGCGCATCCAGGTCGGCCTGCTGAACATCATGGAAGAGCGCGACGTGCAGATCCGCGGTTATCGCATCCGCATGCCGCTGGACGTGCTCGTCGTCGCATCGGCCAACCCGGAGGACTACACGAACCGCGGGCGGATCATCACCCCGCTGAAGGACCGCTACGGCGCGCAGATTCGCACGCACTACCCGCGCAACGTCGAGCACGAGATCGACATCATGGAGCAGGAGAGCTCCAGCTTCGAGGACAAGGACTACCGCGTCACCGTGCCGGCGTACATGAAGGAGATCGTCGTCGAGATCACGCGGCTGGCGCGACGCAGCCCCGATGTCAACCAGCGCTCCGGCGTCTCGGTGCGCGCGTCAATCGCGGACTACGAGAGCTTGCTGGCCAACGCGATGCGGCGGGCGATCCGGCTGGGCGAAAGCGACGTCGTGCCGCGCATCAGCGACCTGCCGTACGTCATCCCGACGATCAGCGGCAAGGTGGAGTTCGAGACGGTCGAGGACGGCAAGGAAGAGCAGATCATCGAGAAGCTGATCCAGAACGCCGTGGTCGTCGTCTTCAACCGCTACTTCAACGTCGTCGACCTGGAAGAAGTCGTGACGCGGTTCAAGGCGGGCCTGTCGACAGACGTCAGCGACCAGATGCCATCGGACAAGTACGTGGCGATGGTGAAGTCGATCGACGGCCTCGGCCGTGCCGTCGCCAAGCTCGAGACGGGGGAGAATCCGGCGGTCATCGCCAGCGCGACGGAGTTCGTCTTCGAGGGGCTGCACCTGAACAAGCGGCTGAACAAGGACCGCGTCGGCGGCAAGGTGCAGTACCGCGGTTAGCACCGCAACGCCTCTCCCCTTCCCTTTAGGGAAGGGGTCAGGGGTTAGGTCCGGGGGTTAGGTTGGTCGCATTCCGGTACAGCGAGTGGGACGGCACGCAGGAGATCCCGTCGCTCGACGCCGATGAGGTGCTCGAGGCGCTGACGGACGACCTGATGAACTTCGGGGACCTGCAGCATGCCATGCGCAACCTGCTGCAGCGCGGCATGCGGAACAGCGCCGGTAACCGCCTGCAGGGCCTTCGCGACCTGCTGCAGCAGCTCCGGCAGCAGCGCCGCAGCACCCTCGACAAGTACAACCTCTCGTCCGTCATCGACGACATCAAGCAGAAGCTCGACGAGATCCTCGGGATGGAGCGGGCGACGATCGACCGCCGCCTCGACGAGGCGACGGGCGGCCAGCCGGACGCGCCGCCGGCGGCCGAGCAGCCGAGCGCGCCGGAGGAGCAATCGACTTCGGCCGGGGAGCAAGGGCAGCGGCCAGAGGGACAGTCCGGCGATTCGACGCAGGGTTCCGGTCAGCGGCAGGCCGGCCAGCCGGGCGAGGGCGGCCAATCGTCGCCGGGAGGACAGCCTTCGGCGCCGAACGAGCACGATCAGTTCTCGGAGATGCTGAAGAACATCGCCAACCGGAAGAAGGGCTTCCTGGACAACCTGCCGCACGACACGGCGGGCGCCGTGAAGGAGCTGCAGAACTACGAGTTCATGGACCCGGAGGCGCAGCACAAGTTCACCGAACTGATGGACATGCTGAAGAAGGCGATGACCGAGACCTTCTTCAAGGACATGTACAACCAGATCTCGAACATGTCGCCCGAAGAGATGGCGCGACTGAAGCAGATGGTGAAGGACCTCAACCAGATGCTCAGCGACCGCCTGGCCGGCGGCGAGCCGGACTTCGACAAGTTCATGCAGCAGTACGGCGACCTCTTCGGCGCGAACCCGCCGCAGACGCTCGACGAGTTGGTGGAGCGACTGCAGGGGCAGGCGGCGCAGATGCAGAACCTGCTCGACAGCCTGCCCGGCGACATGCGCCAGCAGTTGCAGGAGCTGCTGCAGGACAAGGTCGGCGACCCGGACCTGCAGGCCGAACTCTCCGAGCTGCAGATGAACCTCGAGTTCCTCTCGCCGATGCGCGACATGCGCAACCAGTACCCCTTCCGCGGCGACGAGGAGATCGACCTCAACGAGGCGATGGGCCTCATGGACCGCATGCAGTCGATGGACGACCTCGAGCGGCAGATCGAGCGCACGCAGTACGGCGGCGACATCGACGACATCGACGAGGAGAAGCTGAAGGAGCTGCTCGGCGACGAAGCGGCGGAGACGCTCGACCAGCTCAAGAAGTTCCTCGAGGTGCTCGAGGAGCAGGGGTACATCCGCCGCAAGGGCAACAACTACGAGCTGACGCCGCGCGGCACGCGCAAGATCGGCCAGAAGGCGCTCGGCGAGATCTACTCGCAGCTCAAGAACGACTCATTCGGCAAGCACGCGATCCGCGACACCGGCCAGGGCGGCGAGCGCGGCGACGACACGAAGAAGTACGCGTTCGGCGACCCGTTCCACCTCGCGCTCGACAAGACGATCATGAACTCGCTGCAGCGCGAGGGCGCGTCGGTGCCGGTGCGGCTCGACAAGGACGACTTCGAGGTCTACCGCTCGGAGCAACTGACGCAGACGGCGACGGTGATGATGGTCGACCTGTCGTGGTCGATGGCGCTGCGTGGCTCGTTCCAGGCGGCGAAGAAGGTGGCGCTGGCGCTCAACAACCTGATCCGCAGCCAGTTCAGCCGCGACAGCCTCTACATCATCGGCTTCTCGGCGTACGCGCGCGAGCTGCAGGCCGAGCAGCTGCCGTACGTGCGGTGGGACGAGTCGGTGCTCGGCACCAACATGCACCACGCGCTGATGCTCGCGCAGAACCTGCTCGCCAAGCACACCTCCGGCACGCGGCAGATCATCATGATCTCCGACGGCGAGCCGACGGCGCACCTCGAGCGCGGCCGCTCGTACTTCGCCTACCCGCCGAGCCCGATCACGATCCGCGAGACGCTGAAAGAGGTGAAGCGGGCGACGCGCAAGGGGATCACGATCAACACCTTCATGCTGGACCGCAACTACTACCTGAAGGAGTTCGTCAACCAGGTCGCCAAGATCAACAAGGGCCGGGTCTTCTACACGACGCCCGACAAGCTCGGCCAGTACATCCTCGTCGACTACGTGAAGAACAAGCGGAAGGACGTCCGCGGGACGTAGGCATCACCACGGCTTCAACTTCTTTACGTCGCTCTCGGCCCACCGCGCTGCCGAGCAGCTACGACCCCTCTCCAGCCCTCGGTTCGCCGAACCAGAACACCGACCACGAAGGAGTGTGCGCCGTGATGCGCCGCCCATGGAGATAACGTGTCCAAGCTGAACAAGGCATCCAGTTTTCCGTTCACCGGCAGCCAGCCGCCGCTGCCGGCACCAGGCCACCGCACGGTCCCGAGCCGAGACGACGTCGTCGCGTTCTACCGCACGCACGAGCGCGTGAGCTGGAGCCTGACGACCTTCCTCGAAACACCGTGGCAGGACATCCGCATCGACCTGCTGACGCCCGCCGACGTTGCGGTCGTGGAAACGACGATGCTCGTCGAATCGAACAGCCCCGACTACGTGTCGAACCTGATCGAATACTTCCAGGCCGACCAGGACGTCTGCGACTTCATCATGATGTGGGGGATGGAGGAGTGGAAGCACTACTACGCATTGCGCGACTACCTCACGAAGGTCCTCGTCGCGATCGAAGCCAAAAGGCGCAGCGCCAACGGTCCGGCCGTTGACGAGCAGTGCCTCGACGAGTTCGAGTCGTCGATCCGGATCGCGCTCGGCGATGACGTCGACGCCGTGCGAGAGGCCAGCTCGGAGAACTGGGGGATCCCGGCGCACTACATTCCCGCCCAGTTGGTCGCGCTCACGACGGTGCAGGAGTTCGTGACCGCCGACTTCTACCGCAACCACGCGAAGCACACGAAGGAGCCCATCCTCGCCCGGCTCGAGACCCTCCTCGGAAAGGACGAGACGCGCCACGAGATGTTCTACGAGCAGCGCGTCAAGGCCTGCCTCGAAGCCGATCCGGGGCTCATGCCGATGGTCATCGCCGCGCTCAAGGAGTTCGGCATGCCCGGCGGATACCTGCTCGACGGCTACGGCGAACGGCGCGCGGCGATGGAGAACGCCGCATTTCCGACCCTCTCGGCAAAGAAAGCCGCATTCTCGCGCCTCTTCGCCAAGATGACGCGCATCGTCGGCCGCGAGAACGCGATGCGCATCTTCGCCGAGGGCAACTACCTGTCGGACGGCGTCGACGACCCCGCGCAGAAGAAGATGAAGCCGGAGATGATCACCCGCCTCCTCACCCGCCGCCTCGGGTGATGCGGAAGCGGCAGCCAGCCGTCGTTCTGTGACGCACAAGGAAGATGCGTCCGCGCGAACCAAGGCCGTTCAATCTGCCCCGGAGGCACTGACCTAGCCGCCGTCTCGTGATGCATTCGTAGCGCCCTATCTTGTAGCCCTGGATCGACTTACGATTGGTGCATGCGAGATACGTTCAAGTCAGTAGCCTACGAAATCCTCAAGGAAGAAGACGGGCCGCTCCACAGCGCCGAGATCACTCAGCGAGCGTTACGCCGAGGGTTCCGCCCAGAAGGCAAGACGCCAGCCGCAACGATGGCCGCAGTGTTGTACGTCGACATCAACACGAACGGGAACCGGTCGCCTTTCATCAAGGCCGGTGCGTCGACCTTCAGCCTCAATCCGCGATTTCGGGGCCGTCCTTTTCCTCGCCGCGAACTCAGCGAGCCGAAGATCCTCCTCTCGCCACATCTGTCGAGCAAGCAGAAGGGCGACATCGCAGAGGCCCGCATAGCCGAGCTGATAACACTCTACGGGAAGCGCGCCCTCGCGTGTTATCGCCCCGTTTCTGATGACGAAGGCATTGATCTGCTAGTCAAACAAAAGGGCAAGTTAGGACACACGGTCCACGTCCAGATCAAGTCCCGCTTCGGATCGTCCGTGGGGCATCTGTTCACAGCCACGACAAAGGCTCCCTCCGACGTAGAAGGACACCTCGCATTCGTCTTCTGCCATTTCGATACGGATCACGGTGACCTGTGGTCGCACCTTTGGTACGTTCCTGCATCAGCATTTCTGCGTGACGCCAACCGACTCTCGAATGGCTCTTTAGGGTTCGTGGCTAGCATGAATCCCGATCGCAAGCGCGCTGGTCAGCCGACTAAGTGGAATGAATTTCTGATCGAGAAACGGCAACTGGCTGACAAGATAATCGAAACGATGTCGCTTCCCCCCACTAGGAGCCGCGAGCGCAAGGGTGTGCGCAGGTAGTAGCGGCGCAACTCAACCGGCACGCTCATCGCGCCGGCCCCGTCGCCGGCGGGATGAGCACACCCACCGCCCATTCGTAGCCGTCGGGATCGCGCACGCAGACTTCGCGCCAGCCGTGCCCCTTGTCGACGACCGGCACCGATACGACAGCGCCTGCCGCCTCCGCGCGCCGCTGCGTCTCGTCGGGATCGATGCCAAGCAGCCGGATCTGCGCGCCGATGCCGCGCGCTGCGCCGCCGACGAGATCGCCGTGCCACGGGTGGTCTTCGTGCGTGTGGTCGGCGTGGAGCATCACCTCCGCCGGGCCGACGCACATCGCCGCGAAGTCGACGTCGCGGTAGTGCACCTCGGCACCGAACACCGCGCGATAGAACGCGACGGAGCGCTCGGTGTCGCGGACGATGAGGTTCAGCGACAGCGGCGGCAGCAGCGCGCCGTAACGGAATCCCGGCATCCAGGGCTCGCCCTGGCGCAGCTTCGCCATGCTAACGTGCCTTTCTGTGAGCGCGCGGCCCGGGCCAGCGGCTACCCTCCGCCGCCGGCGGGCTGCGCTGCCGCCTCGGCCGCCGCGGGCGCGGAAGCGCGATGCGGGCGAATGCCGGCGAGCGCGCGCATCGCGTTCTCGAGCAACGCCGTGCCCTCCGGCACCGACTCCACGCCCTCGAGCGACACCGGCGCGCCGATCCGCGCGCTGACGGGCGCGGGACGAGGCGTGCGCTGCCCCTTCGGCATGACGTCGCGCAGGCCCTCGACGTAGATCGGGATCACCGGCACCTTCGCCTGCCATCGCCATGATCGTCACGCCGTGCTTGAACTTCTGCACCTGCCCGGACTTCGAGCGCCCGCCCTCCGGGTAGATGAGGATCGACCAGCCGCGCTTGAGCAGCGACAGTGGGTAGTCGAGCTGCTTCGTGCCGCCGCCACGGTGCACCGGGAACGTGTTCATGAACAGCGAGTACCACCATGTGTTCTTGCGTCGCGCGGCGTAGAACTTGTCGGCCGCCGCCGCGACGAGGATCCTGTTGCTGATCCGCGACGGCAGCGAGCGCAGCGCCACTGGCGTGTCGAAGTGTGAGCTGTGGTTGGCGATGACGATCGCGCCTCCGCGGAAGTCGCGCAGCTGCTCTCTGCCCTCGACCGCGAACGGCCGGCAGTAGCGCTTGACGTAGCGGTCGACGACGAACGGCCGCCCG
Source organism: uncultured Chloroflexia bacterium (assembly GCA_963840385.1). Lineage (GTDB taxonomy): Bacteria > Chloroflexota > Dehalococcoidia > DSTF01 > JACRBR01 > CAYJMJ01. Next base: position 619,282 of record CAWIYS010000011.1, read on the forward strand.
GCTTTGCGCGCGACGCGCGCCCAGGCGCTCGTCTGCCAGCGATGCGGCTCTGTGCGGTACGGCTCGACCTTGAGCAGCTTCTGGAAGCGGTCCATCTCGACCGCGGGGAACGTCTCCATCGCCAGCGTGCCGAGCGTGCTGATCTCTGCGCCGATGCTGGCGACGGCGTCGTTGCCGTCCGCCTCGATGAACGTGACGACGTCGTACTCGCCGAGCGTGACGTACTGATGGAGGACGCGGCCGCCGAGCCGCTTCACCTGCGCGTCGACCTCGGCGAACCGGTTAGGGTTCTGGTCGATGATCTTCGTCGCGGCCGGGCGCAGCTTCGTGAGTACGACGTAGACGGGCATCGGCGCGCTACCCTCCGCGGCCCTTTGAGCATCTTTGTGAACTCGTCGACGGGAATCGCGGCGAGCGTCGTCAGTTGCACGGTCCCGCGCGCGCCCAGCTCGACGGAGATGCGGGCGACCGTCTCGTTGTCGGGCGCCTCCATGACGTTGACGAAGTCGTAGCCGCCGAGGACCGCGTACTGCGCCGTGACGCGGCCGCCCATCGCCTCGATCTCGCGGTTCACCTCCTGCAGGCGCTCGGGGCGCTCCTTCAGCGTCTTGCGCCCCTCATCGGTCAGCGTGCTGAGCAAGATGTACGTCGCCACGGCGGCACTCCTTTGCACACGGTTGGGAGTCGATTGTACGACACGCTGTCAAGGTTGGGGGGCAGGATGCAAGACGTGGGATGCGAGGAAGGTCGACCGCTCCCAGAGTGTGTAGGCTGCGACAGCGACGACAGCCATGCCGAACAAAGCGTGCCAGTAATCAGCAGCCGCTGTGGCTCCTCAGGCAGATCCCCGCTCTTCCAGGTGACTGCCTAGATCAGCGTACAGAACAGCCGCACCAGCTCGGCGTCGAGCTGCGTGCCGGCGGCGCCGAGGAGGATCTTGCGTGCGTCGCCCAGCGGGATCGCGCCCCGGTGCGGGCGCTCCGACGTCAGCGCGGCGAAGGCGTCGGCCACGGAGAGGATGCGCGATTCGAGCGGAATGTCGTCGCCGCTGAGCATCTCCGGATAGCCCTTGCCGTCGGGACGCTCGTGGTGGCGCGCGATCCACGACGCCATCTCCTCGAACCCGTTCAGCTCTGACAGGATCATCTCCGAGTTCGCCGGGTGCTGTCGCATGAGTTGCATCTCGGTGACGGAGAGGATGTCCGGCTTGGTCATGACCCGCGCGGGCACGCCGAGCACGCCGATGTCCTGCACGAGCGCGGCGACACGGACCATCTCGGCGTGGCCGGGGTCGAGGCCGACGGCGAGTGCCAGTCTCTCGGCCAGGTCGGCGGTGCGGCGGAAGTGGCCGCTCGGGTGGCCGCCCTTCGTGTCGGCGAGGTCGGCGAACGTCTCGGCGAAGCGCATGACGCGCTTGCGGCTCCGGCGCGTGTCGACGACGCCGCGCATCGCCGTCAGCGTGTCGGTCAGGTCCTCGGAGTAGAGGCCGAGCCAGAACTCGTCTGACTTCGCGACGTCGAGGAGACGCGCGACGATCGCCGGGTCGAGCTGGCGGCCGACGAACTCGCTGATCGACGGCACGAACTGCCGCCGCGCCGACAGCGAGCTGGGCTCTTCGGCGATCAGCACCTCGGCGACGTCGGCGGCGGCGACGATGCGCGCCTCGAGCGGGATCGCTTCGCCGCGCAGGCCGTCAGGGTAGCCGGCGCCGTCCCAGTCCTCGTGGTGGCGCTCGATGGCCGTCGCGGCCTCGTCCGGTAGCTCGAGCCCGCGCACGGCGTCGGCGCCGAGCGCGCAGTGCTGGTAGACGGCTTCGAGCACGGCGCCGCGGTCGGCGAAGCCGAACTCCGGCCGCTGCGGATCGATTGGGCGCACGGGGATCGGCGCGAAGATCGCATCCTCGTCGACGCCGGCGATGCGGCACAGCTCCGACGCCGACGCCGTGACGCCGATGTCGTGCAGCAGCGCGCCGAAATAGACGCCGGCGCGCGTCGCGGGGTCGACGTCGAGCGCGTCGGCGAGCAGCGTCGCGATATAGCAGACGCGGCGCGCGTGGCCGACGGGCTTGCCCTCGGCCAGGTCGAGGCCCAGGCTCAGCGCAATGCTCAGATCGGCCGCCGTGAGCGCGTGGAGGCGCTCCGGCCGCCGCGAGAGCGGCCGCGCCAGGTCGTCGAGCGTCAGGATCGGCCGTCGCGGAGGGAGATTTTCACTGACCACAGAGGCTCCGATTTGGCTGAGGTGCCTGTCTGTGGGGATTATCGGCAGGGAAATCCCTCGCTTTTCAGGTGCAACCCCCCATGGCCGCGAGCGTCAAGCACCGTGGAGTACGCCTGCAAGGCGCGTGGCGAGGCCGTTAACAGGTTTGAAACGCTCTGGCCCGCGTGCTGACGCGCGCCGTCAGGAAGCGCTGCCGGGTGGCAAGCCGAGACTCAGGTGGTCCTGCATCGGGTGCTGAGTGTCCGGCGCCTCTCTACCAGTCCGGCACGTTCTCTCGCGCGTCCGGCGTGTTCGTGAGCCGCCGTTGGTGGGAGCCATCGCGGTCCATGAGGTACAGCTCCGCGTTGCCGTCTCGGTCGGAGACAAACACCATCTGCGTGTCGTCCGGCGACGCGTTGCCGTAGTCGTCGCGCGCCGGATCGTCTGTGAGCGCGGCGTCATGCAGCCCCCGTGGTGTCGTCGGACGAGAGGTCATGGGCAAACAGGTCGAGATTATTGCTGGAGTCGTACTCGCCGCCGGCGCGTGAGGCCGCGTACGTCAGCCGCTTGCCGTCCCGCGAGAAGTGAGGGCACGCGTCGGTTCCACCGGTGTCAATGCGGGTCCGCACGTCACCCGTCGTCGTTTCGACGGAGTAGATGTGGGACATAGCGGCCGGCGCGCCGGCCGGCGTCGGCATGATCGCCGCGAAGTACACCTCGTGCCCGTTCGGCGCCCACGCCGGGAACTCTGCAAACGGATATGGCCCTGCAACGCGCCGCTGCCCGAATCCATCTGCGCGCATGAGCCAGATAGACCACCCGTCCGTCGCCTCACGGACGAACGCTATCTGCGCGCCGTCCCCCGAGAACTTGGCGCTCCATTCGCCCGCGTCTGCCGTTTCCGTGAGGCGCGAGACGTTTCCGCCTCCCGCATCCATCGTGTAGAGGTCATTCTTCGATTGGCCGTCCCGACGCGAACTGAACAGGATGCGCTTCCGATCGGGCGACCATGCTGGGTTGCCGTCGAAGCTCGTCCCGTGCGTGACCTGGGTCGAGACGCCGCTCTGCGGGTCGACCGTGTACACATTTGCGGCGTCGCCGACCTGCGCCTCGTACACAATAAGTGACTGCTGCCTCGGGGTTGAGCCGCAGCCCGGCAGCATCGCGAGCGCCGCGATGGCGAGCGTCAAGCAGATGGCGCCGCGCCGCGCCAGTTCACTCCGCAATGGGAACGCCTATCGGCGGCGTTTCACGGCGACCGCCATCGACCCGGCGCCCATCGCCGCAACCAGCCCGGCGGCGAGCAGCATGTACACGTTGTATCGAACGCCCGAGTCGGGCCCCGACCCGGTGTTCGGGGGCGCGATCGATTGGCCGCCCGAGCCGCCCGCTGGCTGCGTCGCCGTCGGCGGGGCCTTCGTCGGCTCCTGCGTCGGCGGCACCGGCGTCGAGCTCGGCTCGACGGTCATGGTGAACGTTGGGGTCGCAGTGCGAACCTTGCGAATGGGCGTGCAAGTTGGCAGCGACTGGAACGCATTGATCTGGCCGATCTGCGGCGTCGGCGTCCCACACGGCGCGGTAATGCCCGCAAATGTGCGGGGCACCGCAAACGACAGGGCCACGAGCACGGCGGCGGCGACCAGGGACAGTGCCCCGCCAAGAACGAAGCTCCAGGTACGCATAGCATCTCCTCCTGAGTGTTTCGGGTTCCTCGAAACGATCGTAGCCCATACCGATCACCACAATCAACAATAAGCGGTCAACTAGAGACAGCCGATATTCCCGTCGGACTCAACTGCGTGGCGAGGCGTGTCCCGCCTTCCCTCGTCCGCCCGCCGACATCCCACGTCTCACATCCCGACCAATGGCACGTTGATCGAGCGATGGCCGCTGATATGATGCCGTCGTTTTCCGGCGCGGCGCGTGCCGCGCGTCTGTTCATCATCAGAGAGGCGCCCGCTATGCAAGTCCTCGCCGAAGGCACGGCCGAGTACCTGAACGTCGACCCGGACGGGTTCCGCGCCTGGGTGCGCGACCACAAGGATCGCGCGCTCGTCCCGAAGCTGATGAGCGCCAGCGAGGCCGTGTCGCGCTTCGTCGCCGACGGCGACTACCTCGTCTTCGACTGCAACTACTTCCAACGCGGGCCCTCGACGCTGATCCGCGAGGTGATGCGGCAGCAGAAGAAGGACCTCTGGCTGTGCGGGAAGTTCAGCTACGTCGACGTCGGCCTGCTCGTCGGCGCGGGCTGCGCGACGAAGGTCGACTGCGGCTTCTTCTGGTCCGGCGCGGCGGTCGACCGCGCCGTCGCCGACGGCCGCGTCACGGTGTACGAGTACAGCAACATCGTTATGACGCTGCGGCTGCAGGCCGGGGCGATGGGGCTGCCGTTCCTGCCGGTGCGCTCGTTCGGCGGCACCGACGGCTTCACGCACTCCGGCGCCAAGCTCGTCGAGGATCCCTTCACCGGCAAGCCGATCACGCTCGTGCCGGCGCTTAACCCCGACGTGACGATCATCCACGCCCAGCAGGCCGACCAGTACGGCAACACGCGCGTCTTCGGCACCGGCATCGCGCACGAAGAGTCGGCGATGGCGTCGAGGAAGGTGATCATCTCCGCGGAGGAGATCGTCGATACGGAGGAGATCCGCCGCGACCCGGGGCGCACGTCGATCCCGTACTACGTCGTCGATGCGGTGGTGCACGCGCCGTTCGGCGCATGGCCGGGGGTCTGCGGTGGTCACTACGGCTCGGATGTCCCGGCGGTCATCGAGGCGTTCGGCGCCATCGCGAGCGACAACGTGGCGGCGTACATGGCGAAATACATCACGCCATTCGCCGACGACCGGGAGATGTTCGACAAGCTCATCGGCCAGGAGCGGCTGGACAAGCTGCGCGCCGCGGAGACGATCACAGAGGGATATCGGGCGTAGACCGCTGGAAGCGAGAAGCGGGACGCCGGAAGCGAGACGGGACGAAGCTGGAAGCTCGAGGCCGGACATTCGTCGGCGCGGGCGAGGAGCAGGTGATGAGCGTTGAAGGTTTGAAGGCGGCCGTAGGCACCCCCGCGGGGTCGTTCAACGAGCGCGAGATGCAGATCTGCACCGTCGCGCGCATGGTCGAAGACGCGAAGACGTACTGGGTCGCCGGCGGCGGCGGGCCGATGTACGCCGTCCTGCTCGCAATCAAGCTCTACACGCCAGCCGCGCAGTACATCACCGAGGACGGCGTCATCGCGCCTGAGCCGATGCTGCCGTTCGAGCCGGTGATGACGATGGTGGCGTCGCGCGCGGGCTATCGCGCGCTCGCGTGGGGGACGATGAACACCGCCGGCAACCACGCCCAGCTCGGGCTGATGGACTACGGGCTGCTCAACTGCCTCCAGCTCGACCAGCACGGCAACATCAACTCGACCGCGATCGGCACCTACGGCCAGCGCTCGCGGCGTTTCGGCGGGCCGGGCGGCGCGGACTCGATCGCGGCGCTCTGCTGGCGCACGATCCTGATGACGGACCAGGAGAAGCGCAAGTTCGTCGAGCACGTCGACTTCATCTCGTCGCCGGGCTTCCTCGATGGCAGCGAGGGTGCGCGCGAGCGCGCCGGCCTGCCGCCGGACACGGGGCCGTATCGCGTCGTCACGCCGTGGGCGGCGTACGACTACACGCCGGCGCGCAAACTGCGTCTCGTCGCTCGCGCGCCGTGGGTGACCGTCGAACAGATCCTCGAGCAGTGCGAGTATCCGCCGGTCGTCGCCGACGACGTCGCCGTGCTCGAGGGGCCGACGGAGGAGGAGCTGCACATCCTCCGCACCGAGCTGGATCCGCGCGGCCAGAACACAGCCGAGCGCAGCGCCTGGGTCGTCTTCGACGCCGACAGCGGGACGTACACGCGCGCGGAGGGGTAAGCCCGCAGCTACGCGCGCCCGAGCAGCCAGAGAATGTAGTCCATGTTGCCGGGCGAGTGGCCCGCGCGGGTGAGCAGCACCGCCGCCTCGGCGCGGTGCTGGATGCCGTGCAGCATCACCTGCGCGACGGTCTGCCACATCGGCAGATGCAGCGGCGAGCCGGGCTGAAACTCGAACTCCACCATCCGCTCCCATGCGGCGTCGTCGGTCGACGCGACGAGCGCATCGAGCCGATCGTGCGCGTCCGTGTAGGCGCGGCGGCGGCCGTCGCGCGACCTCTCGAACTGCGGCGGTTGCACGCCCGTCCAGTTGCCCAGCCACCAGATCTGCGTGCGCACGGCGTGCCTGAGCACGCCGTCGATCGAGAGACCATCGTCGCCCTTGCGCGCGAACTCCTCGTCCGGGACGGCGTCGGCGGCCGCGACGATCCGCTCGTCCGCCCAGCGGTTGTACGCGACGAGCGATTGCAGGTACGTGGCGTAGCTCATGGCAACGCTCCTCCCTTCGGGTAATGCAGCATCGTAGATCGTCGCGCTCGGGCCGTCCCACTGCCGACCGCCGCGACCAGCGACCGGTCGAACCTGCTCCCCCACCTCCGACCTCCGACCGCTCACCGCCCAGGCGTTTGTTATCCTGTCACTGATGGCGCGAACTAGCCGCGCCGCATTGAATCTGACGCGGAGGGATGCCACGTTATGTCGACCAGAGCGAAGGTCGCCGTCCTGCGCACGAAGCCCGAGACGGCGATCGACGACTACGAGCGCCTGATGCACCTCGCCGAGGTGTCGCGCTTCCTCGACCCGTCGGCCACGACGATCCTCAAGGACAACATCTCGTGGCACTTCCCGTTCCCGTCTGCCAACACGACGCCGTGGCAGCTCGAAGGCGCCGTCGTCGGGCTGCGGAAGGCGGGCTTCAGCGACCTCGTCTGCGTGCAGAACAAGACGGTCGTCACCGACGCGTTCAAGGGCGAGGACGAGAACAAGTACCTGCCCGTCTTCAAGCACCACGAGATCCCGGTGAAGTTCAACTTCCGCGAGACGGACATGAACTGGGAGGTCTACCGGCCGAAGCGCCAGATGCTCGTGCTGGACAAGATCTTCCCCGGCGGCATCAAGATCCCCGACTACTTCCACGGCAAGAACATCGTCCACCTGCCGACGATGAAGTGCCACATCTACACCACGACCACCGGCGCGATGAAGAACGCGTTCGGCGGCCTGCTCAGCACGAACCGCCACTACACCCACAGCCACATCCACGAGACGCTCGTCGACCTGCTGGCCATCCAGAAGGAGATCCACACCGGCATTTTCGCGCTGATGGACGGCTCGACCGCCGGCAACGGCCCCGGGCCGCGCATCATGTACCCGACGACGAAGAACGTCATCCTCGCCTCGGGCGACCAGGTGGCGATCGACGCGATGGCCGCGAAGATGATGGGCTTCGACCCGATGTCCATCGCCTACATCCGCATCGCGCACGAGCAGGGGCTCGGCGTCGGCGACCCGCGCGAGATCGAGATCGTCGGCGACGCGGAGCTGGCGCAGGAGTCGTGGGGGTTCAAGGTCGGCGGCCACATCCACAGCTTCATGGGCTGGATGGCCTGGTACGGCCCGACGCGTATCCTCCAGAAGCCGGTCCTGCACACGCCGCTGGTCCACGTCGCCAACCTGTTCAGCGAGGCGTTCCACGACTACTACCACTGGCCGCTGAAGGAAAAGCGCATCTACGAGCGCTGGCGCGAGGAGTCGCCCTGGGGCCACCTCTTCGCGAAGTACGACGCAGAAGGCGCCCAGGCCCCGTCGACCGCCCCGGTGGCGGCGGGATAAAGGGCGAATCGAGACGCGAAGCGCGGGGCACAGCCGCCCTCGGCTGTGCATTCACCGGCGCCGCTCGAACAGCGTAGACGGACACGAAGAGCAAGAGGGGCCGCCGCAGCGACCCCCTTCTGATCTGTCGCGTCGTTGTCGCACGGGCGCAGGCCTCCTGCGCCCGCGATTACGCCCCCGCCCTACGCACTCTCCTCCACGTGGCAGTGCGCATCGATGGCGTGCATGCCGCCTTCGCTCTCCTCGGCGATGGAGAACTGACGGACGAAGCGGAAGTACGCCTGGTCGACGCGCCGGTTGTGGCCGATGACCTCGGCCAGCGGCACAGGGACGATGTTCAGCCCCTGCACGCCCGCCATCACGCCGGTCCGGCCCTCGTGCACGTAGTCCACGGCCGTCGCGCCCATGCGCGTCGCCAGCACACGGTCGAACATCGACGGCGAGCCGCCGCGCTGCACGTGGCCGAGCACCGTCACGCGCGCTTCGACGCCGAGCCGCTGCTCGATCGCCTCGGCGAGCCGCGTGCCGATGCCGCGCGTCGACAGCCGCACGTGGCCGAACTGATCGGTCTCCTTCGTCGTCACCGACTCGATGCCGGCGACGGACGCGCCCTCGGACACGACGACGATGCTGAACTTGCGCACGTCCATGCGGTGCTGCACGTGGTGCACGATGTCGTTCAGCGACATCGGGTCCTCGGGGATGATGATCAGGTCGGCGCCGCCGGCGATGCCGCCCGCCATGGCGAGCCAGCCGGCGTCGCGGCCCATCGCCTCGACGACCATGACGCGCCGGTGCGCCTCGGCCGTCGTGTGCAAGCGGTCGACCGCCTCGCCGACGACGTCGACCGCCGAAACGAAGCCGATGCAGTAGTCGGTGCCAGGCACGTCGTTGTCGATCGTCTTCGGCACACCGACGACGGCGAAGCCCCGCTCGGACAGCTTCGCAGAGACGCTCAGCGTGTCGTCTCCGCCGATCGTGACCAGCGCGTCGATCTCGCGGCGGCGGAGGTTCTCCTCGACCTGGCGCATCTCGTCTTCCTTGCGCGCCGGGTTCGTCCGGGACGAGCCGAGGATCGTGCCGCCGAGGTGCAGGATGCCGCCGATTTCGTCGGGCGTCAGGACAAACGAGTTGCCGGCGCCGAGCAGGCCGGCCCAGCCCTCGCGGAATCCGATGACCTCGTCGCCGAGCATCCAGGCCCGATGGGCGATCGCTCGAATGGCGGCGTTGAGGCCGGGACAGTCGCCGCCCCCTGTGAGTACACCTAAGCGCATGGCCGTACCTCCCGCGACGTATCGTGTGTGCGCGTGGAACTCAGCATAGGTCATCCACCGGAAATTGGCGCTAATCGATCAGGGTTCTTGCGAAGATTCACACTGCCATCGGCCGAACTGCCGCTGCGAGCGGCTGGCCGGCCGTATCTGCGGCTTCGCAGCGCGTCAGAGGATCGCCAAGAGTTCCTTCACGCCGAAGAAGACGCCGAACAGCGTCAGGAACAGGCCGAAGCTGAGGCGCGCGACACGCGCGGGGAGCACGACGCCGATGCGGCCGCCGAGGTAAGAGGCCGGAAGGACGCCCGCCGAGAGCAGCAACATCAGGCGCACGTCGATATGACCGAGCGACCAGTGGACGATGGTCCCAGGGATGGCGAATGCAACGACGGAGATCAACGAGGTCGCGGCCGCTTCATGCGTCGTCATGCCGAGGACGATGACGAACGCCGGCATGAGCAGGAAGCCACCGCCGTTCGCCAGCAGGCCGGAGAGGAAGCCGACCACCACGCCGATCGCGGCCACGAGCCACGCTGACTCGTGAACGTGCTCTTCGTGATGCGCGAGTTCCCTCGTCATCAGCAGCCGCAGTCCCACGATCGTCACGAACAGGCCGGTGAGTACCAGCAGCGCCGACCCGTGGATCACGGCCGTGGCGAGCGCGCCGGCGATCACCGCGGGAACACCCGCCAACCCGCAGATGGCGACGACGCGCCAGTGCACGTAGCCCCTGCTCGCGTAGACGTAGCCTCCCGCGGCCGCGGCTGGCAACGTCACGGGAAGCGGCGTCGCAAGCGCGATGAGTGGCGACACGCCGAGGGCGAGGCGCAGGACAGGCGTGCTCACACTGCTGCCGCCGACCCCGAACAGGCCGGACAGGATGCCGATTATGATGCCCACGAGGATATACGCGAGGTCGGTCAACGGAGAGCCGCGCCCTTGCGCGGCGCGATCGGTCTCAGCCGGGCCGGCAGCGATGCAAACGACGCCAAATTCCGCACTCCTCCGATCGCGATGGTAGAGGCGCGAAATCGTTCGCGTAAGCCTAACTATGACGGTGGGAGATGCGGGAGAAGCGACGTCCGCGTGTCGCTGGCAGCTGAACGACTGACAGCCGGTCGCTTCCTACCTGTTCGCCCAGGCGATGCGTTCGTCGATGCGGCGGCGCATGCCGTGCTCGATGGGGCGGAAGCCGCTGCTCTGCCAAAACTTCGCCCCCGACACGTTGGCCGATGCGAAGTGGAGCGCAATGTGCGCGTACTCTCGCTCACGCGCCCACGCGACCGCGCGTGACAGGATCGCTGACCCGACGCCGCCGGCGCGCACGTCACGCGTGACGACACCCTGGAACAGATAGATCGTCTTCTCCGGCACCGTCATCTGCGACAGGAACAGCGGCGGCATGAACGTGTTCATCCCCACTGCTCGGCCGTCCAGGTAGCCCACCCAGTGGGCATTCACCTCCGCGTCCTTCAGCAGGTTCCTCTGAAAGTCGTGCGAGGCCTGGTCCGACTCGTGCAGATACGGGTTGAAGATCGGCGACATCGCGTGGTGCAGCGTCAGTTCTTCGTTGAGGGTGAAGATTACATCCGCATCTTCCTCGCCTGCCTGGTGTACCTGCACCGCGCCCGACGCCGGCCGCGACACGGGATCGACGCCGCGGACCGCACAGGTGATCGTCCGTCCGAACCCGAGCGACTCCCACGCCTCGCGCGCCTCGGCGTCGGACGCCGCCACGTTCACCGCGTGGTCGAAGAACCCGGCCGCCACGAAGTGTTCGGCGAGCGCGGCGTACATTTCGCGATACGCGTCATGCGCCATGCCCGTCTTCGTTGCGTGGGCCGCGTACGCGAGCGAAACGCCGCGAGGCGGGAAGAAGTTGGCCAGCAGGTGCGTTGCGGCGAAGTGCTGCGGCGTCATGATCGCGTAACCGACCATCTCGCCGCCGCTCTCGGCGACCACGCCGTACCAGCCAGGCTGCTCGAACAGCGGCTCGAAGTGCGGGCGACAGGCCGCGGCATCTTCGTACGCCGCGGGAAGCAGCGACTCGCGCTGGCGGTCGCGGCGGTGGCGGTCGGCGAGCAGCGCCAGCGCATTCTCGGTGTGCCTGTTGACGTCGAACGGTGTGACGGTGATGTGCATAGCGCGGCGATCATAGCATCGGGCCGCAGTTGACACACATCGTCTCGGGATCGATGGTTCTAGCCGCGGCTGGCGCGGCGATCCACATGACCGGCGCTGTAGCGCGGGCTTTCCAGCCCGCGCGGTCTCCGTTACGGGCACGCACGATCTGAGAAACGAGGACCAACCATGCACGACGAACTCGGGTTCATGCCGGCGACCGAGATGGCGGCGGCGATCCGCGCGAAGAAGCTGTCTCCCGTCGAACTGACGCGCGCGATGCTGGAGCGCATCGACGCGCTCAACCCCGCCCTCAACGCCTACGTCCTCGTGACGGCCGACATGGCGCGCGACGCCGCGAAGGCGGCCGAGGCCGCAGTGATGCGCGGCGACCAGCTCGGACCGCTGCACGGCGTGCCGATCTCGATCAAGGACCTGTTCGACGTCAAGGGGCTGCCGACGACGAAGGGCTCGCTCCTCTACAAGGACCGCATCGCCGACGGCTACGAGATCGTCGTCAAGCGGCTGCTCGATGCCGGCGGCATCCATCTCGGCAAGACGAACACGCCCGAGTTCGGCTTCATCCCGACGACGGAGAACAAGCTGTTCGGCGCGACGCACAACCCGTGGGACACGACGCGCACGTCGGGCGGCTCGAGCGGCGGCGCGGCGGCGTCGGTGGCCGCGGGCATCGGCCCGATCGCGCTGAGCAGCGACGGCGGCGGCTCGATCCGCATCCCGGCGTCGCTGTGCGGCGTCTTCGGCTTCAAAGCCACGTACGGCCGCGTCCCGCGCAGCCCCGGCGGCTGGTCGTCGCTGACGCACCGCGGCCCGACGACCCGCACCGTCTCGGACGCCGCCCTCGCACTCGACGTCATGGCCGACCACGACCCCGCCGACCCGTTCTCGGTCTGCGACTACCCCGGCTCGTTCCTGGCCGAGGTCGACGGCGGCGTACGCGGCCTGCGCGTCGCCTGGTCGCCCGACCTCGGCTATGCGGCGGTCGACACGGAGGTGCGCGCGGTGTGCGAGAAGGCGGCGCGGCGCTTCACCGAGCTGGGGTGCACTGTCGAGGAGGCGACGCCCGGCTTCGCGAGCCCGGCGGCCGACTTCACGTTCTTCACCATCGCCGCCACGTCGGACGCCGACTGGCTCGGCAAGCTGAGCGCCGACGAGATCGCCCAGCTCGATGACCCCGCGCGCGAGTTCCTCGCATTCGGCAGCGCCACGAGCGGCGTTGACGTCTACCGCGCGATGGACCGTCGTATGGCGATCTGGCAGAAGATGCAGCAGTTCCACGAGCGGTATGACCTGCTGCTTACGCCCGTCGTCTCCGTGACGGCGTTCCCGATCGGCCAGGAGCCGCGCGAGATCGGCGGCGCGAAGGTACCGAAGTACGGTTGGATGCCGTACACGCAGCCGTTCAACCTGACGGGGCAGCCCGCCGCGTCGTTGCCGTGCGGGTTCGACTCGAAGGGCCTGCCCGTCGGCCTGCACGTCGTCGGCCGCGCCTACGAGGACTCGCTGGTGCTTCGCGCCTGCCGCGCCTTCGAGCAGCTCCAGCCCTGGGCCGACAAGCGGCCGGCGGTGGCCTAAGAGCGGGCTACCCCACCGTGCGCCACGCCTCCAGCCGCCGAAGCGCCTCGCCGGACGCGATCGCGGTGCGCGCGGGTGCGATGCCGGCCGCGATGCCATCGACACGCTCCGCCGCGAACAGCCGCAGCGCGGCGCTGAGCACGACGAGGTCGCGCTGCCCGGCTGTCGCGCGCCTTTCGAGCACCGCTAGCGTGTAGCGCGCGGAGTGCTCGGCGTCGCCTGGGGCGAGATCGTCGTCGGTGGCGAGCTCCAGGCCGAGTGCGGCGGGGTCGATGCGTGATTCGTGCTCGCCCTCGGCATCGAGCAGCACGACGCGGGAGCCGCGCGACGTCGGCACGTCCTCGTGGCCCTCCATCCCCTGCACGACGAGCGTGCGCCGGCAGCCGAGGCCGGCTAGCACCGGAGCGAGCAGCTTGAGGTACGGCATGTGCGCCACGCCGATGGTCCGGTACGGCGCGTCGCCCGGCCCGAAGATCTTCTCCACCATGTGGAGCGGCGTGCGCAACCCCAACTCCGCGCGCAGGGGCATCAGCGCGTGCAGGTCCGGCACCAGCCGCGCCTGCCGCACGTAGCCGAGGCCGCACGCCTCGATGCCGCGCGCGACCGCGTCCGGCTCGAGGTCGGTGTTGATGCCGAGCGCCGCGATGACGTCGCCGACGGCGACGCCCCGCTTCGGGCCCATGTCCGGCTCGCCGTGCATGATCACCGGCACGCCAGCCGCCGCGGCGACGACGCTCGCTGCCGGGCTGACGACGACGTGCTTCGTGCGGCCGTCGTACGGGCTACCGACGTCGAGCAGCCCTTCGACGCGCGGGTGGAACGGCCGCATGCGGCCGCGTACGGCGTCGACGTAGCCGAGCAACTCGTCGGGCGCTTCGCCGCGGTAGCGCTGGAGCAGCAGCAGCGCCCCCGCCTGGGCGGGCGTCGCGACGCCGTCCATGATGGCCTCGAGCGCGAAGCGGGCCTCGTCGCGCGTGAGGGCGCGGCCGTGCGTCGGTCCCTGGCCGACAGCGGCGACGAGCTGGCGCATACGGTCTCGGGCGTCGGGCGCGGTCACCGAGCCAGTGTACCGGCGCCCGTTCGAGCGCATTCGAGCCTCGATCGCGTAGCTTCGAGCGATACCCCGGCCGGCGCGTCGAGGCGTACCGTCAGCGCCCGGCCTCTGCTACGATCCTGCCGATGTCAAACGAAGAGAAGCTCAAGAAACTCCTGCAGATGAAGGATCAGGCCCGCCTCGGCGGCGGCCTGAAGCGGATCGAGGCGCAGCACGAGCGCGGCAAGCTGACCGCCCGCGAGCGCCTCGATATCCTCCTCGACCCCGGCACGTTCGAGGAGATGGACCAGCTCATGGTCCACCGGGCGACCGAGTTCGGGTTGGAAAAGCAGCATTACCTCGGCGACGCCGTCGTCACGGGCTACGGCAAGATCGACGGCCGCGGCGTGTTCGTCTTCTCGCAAGACTTCACCGTGTTCGGCGGCTCGCTGTCCGAGGCGATGGGCGAGAAGATGTCGAAGGTCATGGACTTCGCGCTCAAGACGGGCGCGCCGGTCATCGGCATCAACGACTCGGGCGGCGCGCGCATCCAGGAGGGCGTGGCGAGCCTCGGCGGCTACGGCGATGTCTTCCTGCGCAACGTGCTGGCATCGGGCGTCATCCCGCAGATCTCCGTGATCATGGGGCCGTGCGCCGGCGGCGCCGTGTACTCGCCAGCGCTGACCGACTTCATCTTCATGACGCAGGGCACGTCGCAGATGTTCATCACCGGGCCGGACGTCATCAAGGCAGTGACCGGGGAGGACTTCACGCACGAGGAACTCGGCGGCGCGACGGCGCACGCGACCCGCAGCGGCGTCTGCCACTTTGCGATCGAGAACGAAGAGGACACGCTCCTCGAAGTGCGGCGGCTCATGTCGTTCCTGCCGCTGAACAACATGGACGATCCGCCGCTCGTCGAAGCCGGCGATGACGTCACCCGCCGGAGCGAGGATCTGCTGACCGTCGTCCCAGACGACGCGAGCAAACCGTACGACGTCCGCGAGGTGATCCATCTGATCGTCGACGCCGGCGACTTCATGGAGGTGCACGCGCAGTTCGCCCAGAACATGGTCGTCGGCTTCGCGCGGATGGGCGGCCGGACGATCGGCATCGTCGCCAACCAGCCGCTGTACCTGGCGGGCGTGCTCGACATCGACTCTTCGCGGAAGGCGGCCCGCTTCGTGCGGTTCTGCGACGCCTTCAACATCCCGATCCTGACGCTCGTCGACGTGCCGGGTTACCTGCCGGGCGTCGCGCAGGAGTACGGCGGCATCATCATCCACGGCGCCAAGCTCGTGTACGCGTACTCGGAGGCAACGGTCCCCAAGGTGACGGTCATCCTGCGCAAGGCATTCGGCGGTGCGTACGACGCGATGGGGTCAAAGCACCTGCGCGGCGATGTGAGCTTCTCCTGGCCGCAGGGGCAGATCGCCGTCGTCGGGCCGGAGCCCGCCGTCAATATCCTGTACCGCTCGCGGCTGCTCGAGTCGAAGAACCCGGAGGTCGAGCGCGCGCAGCTCATCGCCGACTACGCCGAGCGCTTCGCGAACCCGTACGTCGCGGCCGCGCGCGGCTACGTCGATGACGTGATCGACCCGCGCGACACGCGGCCGAAGGTGATCCACGCGCTCGAGATGCTTCGCTCGAAGACCGACAGCGTCCCGGCGAAGAAGCACAGCAATCTGCCGCTGTAACTCTCCGCTGCTAGCCGTCAGCTATCAGCCCTCGGGCCGTCGCCAGGGCGACCAGATCGCCGCGCAGACGACCGCCATCGCAACGCCGACGCTGGCGAGCGACGCCCCGGCGTCGAGCGCCAGAAACGCCAACACCGCTGCGGCGACGCCAATGAGCGCGATCTCCGGGGTTCGCCGTGACCAGCGACGCCGCGTGCGCCCCGCCTCCTCGAACAGCCAGTCGACGATCGAATCGAGCGGCGACGTCCCTGCCGACCCACGCCGCGCGGGCGGTGCCGCTGCGCGCGCCGACTTCATCGAGTCGATGTGCGGCGCAAGCGACGCGTAGGCGTCGTTGAGCGCCTCAACCTCGCGAAGTGCCGCCTCGTCCGTGTCGGCGCGCGCCTGTGCGCGGCGCACGCGTTCCCAGTAGGCCTCTTCCACCGACCGTCCGTCCGCTGTCGGCCCGAGCCCCATCGTCTTCAGTGCTTGTGTACGGTCCATAGTCCTCACCCCAACTGGATCATCGTCCGGACTGCCCGATGACGCAGTGCCGGGCCCCGGCCGAATCTGGGCGAAGCCGCCGCTCGCGCCGCTTTGGCAGTTTCGGGCAGCGGGGTAGTCCGTAGTTGCGGGGCCGGCGTTGGCGTGCGCCGCAGGATCTCCAGTGACGCTGGAGGCGCGCGTCACGAACTACGAACCACCCACTACAAACTACGAACTCGCCCGCGCCGTACGCTATGATTCGTCGACATGGCTAAGGAGGAAGCAGCGCTCGCTGCCCGACGAGCAGAATCCGCCGGCGAAGTCCGCCCCTCCGGCGCGACATCGCAGCTGGGCCCCCTCATCCGCACCATGCGTCCGCGCCAGTGGACGAAGAACGGCATCGTCTTCCTCGCCTTCATCTTCTCCGTCGGCCAGCAGTACCACCTCTCCGAGCCGTCGACCTGGGTGCCGAAGCTGCTCGAATCGATGGTGGCGTTCGCCTGCTTCGCACTCGTGTCGAGCGCCGATTACCTCGTCAATGACATCCGCGACGTCGAGAGCGACCGCGCGCACCCGATCAAGCGGAAGCGGCCGATCGCCGCCGGGCTGCTGCCAGTGCGGACCGCCTGGATCGCGGCGGCGGTCTTCTTCGCGACGGGCATTGGCGGGGCGTTCGCGCTGAACTGGAAGATGGGGGCGGTGATCCTCGGCTACAGCGTGCTGATGATCGCCTACTCGTACTGGCTCAAGCACATCGTGCTGATCGACCTGATGGTGATCGCGTCGGGCTTCGTCCTGCGGGCGATGGCTGGCGCGCTCGCGATCGACGTGCCGATTTCGCCGTGGCTGTACGTCGTGACGGCGCTCGGGGCGCTGTTCCTCGGCATCAACAAGCGCCGCGCCGAGCTGGAACTGCTGCAGGACGGCGCAGGCAGCCACCGCAAGATCCTCGACGAATACTCGACGGGTCTGCTCGATCAGATGGCGTCGACCGTAACCGCGGCGGTGCTCATGGCATACGGTCTCTACACATTCACCGCCGAGGGCCTGCCGAAGAACCACACGATGATGCTGACGATCCCGTTCGTCCTCTACGGCATCTTCCGATACCTGTACCTGGTCCACACGCGAAAAGAAGGCGGCAGCCCCGAGGAGGTGTTGCTGCGCGACGTCCCCATCATGCTAACGCTCGTCGGCTGGGTGCTCACCGCCGGGATCGTCCTCCTGCTGGCGCGCGAGTAACGCGGCGAACTGCCAACTACCAACTGTGAACTAACAACTCTCTCACACCACCGCGCTCGCCGTGCCGATCGTCGCCATCGTGCCGTCCTCTTTCTCGCACCAGACGTCGAGGTGCGCGCGGCGGCGCTCGCCCTCGGGCACGATCTCGCGCACGAAGCCGCGGCAGGTCAGGCGGTCGGTCTGCCAGACGATGTTCACGAGGTTGACGCTCATCTTGCCACCCGCGAGCCAGCCCGCGCCGAAGCGGTTCGTCATCATCTCCGACAGGAAGCAGGTCGACATCATCCCCTGCACGACGATCTCAGGGAAGCCCCACGCGATCGCGGCGTCCCGGTCGTTGTGGTAGTTCTTCCGCGGCCCGCTGAACTTCCAGCACATGTCGAGCGAGATCTGCTTCTCGAGCGTGGGAATGGTCTCGAGCGCGTTCGAGACGTCGACCTCGAACTTGCGGCCCGGCTGCTTCTCGCGCGTGCGGTCGACGACGACGGCGTCGTCTTTCTTCTCCTGCAGGAAGCTCTGGTGCGTGCGCCCGCGCGCCACGAGCGCATCGTCGGCGTTGAAGTACAGGACCTCGTTCACGACGTAATCGCGGCCGCGCTTGGCGTAGCGATCCGCGATGAACGACCGCGTGTGTACCGCGTCGCCGACCATGACGGGCGCGAACTGTTCGAATTCCTGGCGGGCGTGCAGGTTGCCCACGAGCGCCGGCAGGTACCACGATGGTGCGCCCTCACCGCGATACTCGTACACCTCCGAGTGGCGCACGAGGGCCGGCGCGACGGGGCCGCCGAACGGCGACGGGCCGGTGTAGATCGGGTTGTGGTCGTCAACGGCGTCACAGTAGTGCGCGACACCCTTGGCATCGATCACGAAATCGTGCCGGCCGTAGTCCCGTCCCACGTACACATCGCCGCTCATGTTTGCCTCTCCTCCAGCTGCATCGTCGTCCGCGCGCATTGTGGCGCGCCCCGGCCGCTCGCGGAATGGCCGAGCGGCCCGATCCGCGTCCGCTAGACTGGATCGTGCGATCCCTGTACGACCTGTCACTGAACGAACTGGAGGCGCTCGTCGAGTCGATGGCGCATCCGGCGTACCGCGCCCGCCAGGTGTGGGAGTGGGCGTACCGGCGCTACGCCGCCTCGTACGACGAGATGGCGAACGTGCCGGCGGCGCTGAGGGCGCAACTGGCCCGCGAATTGCCGTTCCCGTCGCTCACGACGGTCGCCGAGCAGACCTCGGACGACGGGCTGACGCGGAAGCAGCTGATCCGGCTGCGCGACGGGAAGCTCATCGAATCCGTGCTGATGCTGTACGACCCGCGCGGCGACAGCCGCGGACGCGCGACCGTCTGCGTCTCCAGCCAGGCCGGCTGCGCGATGGGCTGCGTCTTCTGCGCCACCGGGCAGGCCGGCTTCGAGCGCAATCTCTCGGTCGGCGAGATCGTCGGCCAGATCGTCGGGTTCGCACGCGAGCAGACCGAGCACCGCGGTCGACAGCTGACGAACGTCGTGTTCATGGGCATGGGCGAGCCGATGGCCAACTACGACGCGGTCATGCGCGCCGTCCGCATCATCAACGACCCCGCCGGCATCGCGATGGCGGCGCGGCACATCACCATCTCGACGGTCGGCCTCGTGCGCGGCATCCGGAAGCTGGCTGAAGAGCCGCTCCAGGTCGGGCTGGCGGTGTCGCTGCACGCGCCAGACCAGAACCTGCGCGAAGAGATGATCCCGACCGCACATCGTTTCACACTGCCCGAGATCATCGACGCCTGCCGCGACTACGTCTCGAAGACCGGCCGGCGCGTGACGTTCGAGTACTGTCTCGTCTCCGGCGTCAACGACGCGCCCTCACAGGCGCGCGCGCTCGCGGCGCTGCTCGACGGACTGCTCTGCCACGTCAACCTCATCCCGGTGAACCCGACGGCCGATGCCACCATCCGCCGTCCGACGCGTACGCGCTCGCTGACGTTCCAGCGCGCGCTGGCCGAGCGCGGCATCGCCTGCACCGTGCGGGCCGAGCGCGGCGTCGAGATCGCCGCCGCCTGCGGCCAGCTCCGCGGCGCGCCCGAGACTGTCACTCCGAGCGCTGCGAGGAATCTTCCCCGGCCAAGACCTTCCCGTTCAACCTCACACCGCCCACCGTCCAGCGTCGCTCCATTCCCATCAGGGAAGGGCCGGGGTTAGGTCGCACATCGCGCAACGAAAACGGCCGCCAGGCTGCGAGGAATCTTCCCCGGCCAAGACCTTCCCGTTCAACCTCACGCCGCCCGCCGTCCAGCATCGCTCCATTCCCATCAGGGAAGGGCCGCGGCTAGGTCGCACATCGCGCAACGAAAACGGCCGCCATATCGGCGGCCGTTCTGTTGATCAACGATTTGTTCCCGCTACGACTTCTCCGGCGTAGGAGCGGGAGTTGCGCCGGGTGTGGCCGCCGCGCCGGGTGCGCCTTCGGCAGCCGCGGCTTCGCCTTCGCCTTCCGCCGTCGCGGCCGCTTCCTCGACGATGACGCGCGGCGCGGCGACGCGCGCCACGACCACGTCCGGATCGGTGTGCAGCACCAGCTTCGACGTGTCGATGCCGAGATCCTTGACGTGGATCGATCCCTCGAGCTGCGTGATCTGGCTCACGTCCACCTCGTAGTGCGGCGGGATGTCCGCCGGCAGCGCCTCGATGGACACCGTCTCGAGCATCTGGAGCAGGACGCCGCCGAGCGTCGTCACCGCATCCGACACCCCTGTCATCACGAGCGCGACGTCGGCGCGCATCGTCTCGGTCATCGACACCTGGTAGAAGTCGATGTGGAGCAGCCGCTCCGACAGCGGGTCGCGCGTGAGTCCGCGCACGACGACCGTCCGCGGCGCGGGTTCGCCATCTACCTTGAGGTTGATGATGGCGTTCCGCGTGATCCCGCGTAGCAGCTGCGTCAGGGCGACGGTGTCGGCTTCGACGGCGCGCGATTCAAGCCGGTGGCCGAAGACGTTGCCCGGTGTCTTGCCTTCGCGGCGCAACGCGGCGACCTTCTTGCCGAGGACCGTGCGCGGAGCGACCTGGAGTTCTGCGTTCGCCATCTGTTTCCTGTCCCTACCGGCGGCGCAATCGCCGCAATATGCCGATGCCGACCATCGCGCCGAGCCCGAAGGCAAAGGCCGAGGCCGGGGTGATCGCGTTTCTGACGTCGCCCTCCACGGTTCGCGCGAAGAGGAACAACGTCGAACTGTCCTTCACGTGCACGCGCTCGCCCATCACGGCGAACGTCGCGCAATCCCGCATCTGCACTTCGTTCGCCCGGACGGCGAACAGAGCGCTCTCCGCCGCGTCCATGCTCTCGCCGTGCACGTGCTGAGCCGCCGCCTGGCGGAGCTCGACGCGCTCGGCATCCACCTGCCGCACCGCGCTCTGGTCGATCTCGACGCTGTCGCCGCTGACGGCGGCGATGACGCTGCCAGATTCATGGCTCATGGCGAACCTCCTGGGATACGGGAGAGCCCGGAGACCCAGAGGAGCGTAGCAGAGCGTTTGGGGCCGGTCAAATTATCGCCTCGCCGAGCTATCGACGGCGGCTATTTGTCCTCAGTGCTACTTCCACCGTGCACCCACTTGACCGGACCCTGGTTGGCCGCGTCTAATCGACCCGAGGCGCGCATGGGCCGAACCATCGGTAGCAAGGCACCTACACCAAGAAAGAAGGAGTCTGACTGATGACCGAGTGGACACATCGGTACCTCGACGCATGGAATAGCCACGAACCGGCGCAGGTCGGCGCTTACATGGCGGACGATGCGGTGTACGAAGACCTCGCTCTTGGCCAGCTGCATGAGGGCCGCCCCAACATCGAGGCGTTCGTCGGCTCCTGCCACCAGTTCTCGGCGGACTACCGCTTCACGTCGGTAAGCGAGCAAGCGGCCGGCGCCCGCTACGCCGTTGAATGGGAGCTAGCAGGCACGAACACCGGTGAAATCGGCGGTCTGCCGGTGACAAACAAGCCCTACCGCATTCGCGGTGTATCAATCGGGCAGCTCGATGACGGCGGGCGAATCAAGCAGAACCGTGACTATTGGAACTTGGCCGACTACCTGATGCAGGTCGGCGTGCTTCCGCCGCCGCTATCCGGCTGACCCAGAGGCCTCAAGCCCGTAACCAGGCGCAATCTCTCGACATCACGCGGGCCGGCCACGTCGGCGGGGTTCGTCCTATTTGTCGAGCAGCGCCGCCACGCCCGGCAGCTCGCGGCCTTCGAGGAACTCCAGCGACGCACCGCCGCCCGTCGAGACGTGCGCATAGCGGTCGGCCAGCCCCAGCTCCGTCACCATCGCCACCGTCTCGCCGCCGCCGATGACGACGGTCGCGGGCGCGTCCGCGAGGTACCGCGCGATGGCGTGCGATCCGCCGGCGAACGGCGCCCACTCGGCGACGCCGAGCGGCCCGTTCCAGACGACCGTCTTCACGCCGCGCAGCTTGCTTCTCGTAGTCGGCGACGGTCTCGGGCCGACGTCGAGGATCATCCAGCCGTCGGGCACCGCATCGATGCCGACGGTGCGCGACGCGGCATCGGCCGCGAACTTGTCGGCGACGACGGCATCGACCGGCAGCCCGAGCGTCACGCCGCGGCTCGCCGCTTCGTCGATGATCGCGCGCGCCGTCTCGAGCTGGTCGTCCTCAACGAGCGAGGCGCCGACGCCGACGCCCCGCGCCTTCAGGAACGTGCTCGCCATGCCGCCGCCGACGAGCAGCGTCCCGACCTTCGACAGCAGGTGCCGCAGCACCGCGATCTTCGAGCTGATCTTCGCGCCGCCGATGATCGCCGCGACCGGCGGCTCGGGATCGCTGACGACGCGGCCGAGGTAGTCGATCTCCTTCTCCATCAGGAAGCCCGCCACGGCGGGCAGGTACGCCGCCACGCCGGCCGTCGATGCGTGGGCGCGATGCGCCGTGCCGAATGCGTCGTTGACGTAGACGTCCGCGAACGCCGCGAGCTTCTTGGCCAGCTCCGGGTCGTTCTTCTCCTCCCCCTGCTCGAAGCGCACGTTCTCGAGCATCGCCACGTCGCCGGCGCCGAGCGCGGCGGCCGTCGCCTGCGCGGACGGGCCGACGACGTCGGTCGCGCACGCGACGGGCTGGCCGAGCAGCTCCGACAGCCGCGCCGCGACCGCCGCGAGCCGCGCCGACTCGACGACCTTCCCGTCGGGCCGGCCGAGGTGCGACACGAGCAGCGTCTTCGCGCGGTGCTCGCGCAGGTAGTTGATCGTCGGCAGCGCCGCGCGGATGCGCGTGTCGTCGAGGATGCGGCCGGTCGCCTTGTCGATCGGCACGTTGAAGTCGACGCGCACCAGCACGCGCTTGCCGTCGACGTCGATGTCACGAACGGTCTTCTTGTTCATCGTGCTCTCCTCCGGCGCGCGCGTTCACGCCGACCGGTGCACCGCGAACGACGCGAGCGCTTCGATGTCGCGCCGCCGCTCCGCATCGAGCGCGAGCGTCGCGATCGCGTCGATCGCGGCGGCGGCCCAGCGTTCGGCAGTCTCGACGCTCGCCGCTCGGGCGCCCGCGGCGTCGAGCAGCGCCAGCACGTCGGCGATGGCGTCTTCGGCCGGCGGCGTCGCGTAGATCGACCGCAACTCGCCGAGCTTCTCGACGTCGAGATGGTCGAACGCGTAGACGACCGGGAAACGACTTCTTCCGCGAGCGGATATCGTCGGCGACGGGCTTGCCCGTCACCGCGGACTCGCCCCAGATGCCCAGCACGTCGTCCTGCACCTGGAACGCAAGGCCGAGCAACCGTCCGCACTCGCCCATCGCCTCGACCGTCGCCGCGTCCGCGCCGCCAGCGATCGCCCCGATCGCCATCGACGCGCCGAGCAGCGCCGCCGTCTTGCCGGCGATCATCGCCTCGTACTCCGCCAGCGACACCTCGGCTCGCTGCTCGAACTCGATGTCGGCGTGTTGCCCCTCGCACAGCGCGACGCAAGCATCGTCGAGTGTGCGCGCGGCGTCGATAACGCGATCGGCGGGAACGCCGGCGTCGGCCATGCCGAGCAGCGTACGCTGCGCGAGCACGAACATGCCGTCGCCGACGTTCAGCGCCTGCGGCAGTCCGGCGACGCGCCAGAGCGTCTCGCGGCCCCGGCGCGTGTCGCTTGAGTCCTCGATGTCGTCGTGGATCAGCGTGAAGTTGTGCAGCAGCTCCAGCGCGGCAGCCGCCGGCATCGCGCGAGCGGCGTCGCCGCCGACGGCCTCGCAACTCAACAGGCACAGCGCAGGCCGGATCATCTTCCCGCCCGACGGCGGCGTCTTGCGCCCCTCAGCGTCCTGCCAGCCGAGGTGGTAGCGCATCAGGCCGATGTGGCGGACGCCCGGCCGGTCGAGCGCGGCCCGCATCGCCCCGACGACACCATCGCGAAATCGCGACAGCACGCGCTCGACGCGCTCGCGGTCCGGCGGCGGCAGCGTTGCGCCGGTCATGGGCGCACCAACAGTAGGAACGACATGGGGCACACGGCGAGGTCCCTCATCGCGGCTCGGTAGCGTCGGCACACGTCTTACGGCCCCCGGCAAGCTGTCCGACCGCACGACGAGCCGTCGACGCGCACCAGTACCCGCGGAGCTTCAGCTCCGCCGAATCCCCGGTGGCTCACCACGCGTCGAACTCGCACCGAGCGTCCACACTCAAGCTCCCCTTCCCTCATAGGGAAGGGGCCGGGGGTTAGGTCCGCCGACGCATCCTAGATCAGCGTCGCAACACCGGCCAGCGCATCTGCGATGGCGTCCCGGTCGACCGCGCCCTCACGCACGATGCGCACGGCAGCCAGATCGGTGCAATCGACGACGGTCGAAGGCGTCCCACCCGCCGCCACAGGTGCGTCGACGATCAGATCGACCGCCTCACCGAGCTGCGCGCGGACTTCGGCGGCCGTGTGACACTCCTCGCGCCCGGCGACGTTTGCGCTGGTGCCCGTAAGCGGCCCGAGTTGGCTGGCCGCTTCGCGAAGGAACGGATCGGCGGGGACCCGCACGCCAATGGTTTCGCCGCCCGCGGCCGCGCCCGTCTGGAACGACGGTTTCATCCGCAGCACGATCGTCAGTGCGCCCGGCCAGAAGCGCTCGGCAAGGCGGCGCGCCGCGTCACTCATCTCGGCGATCAGCTCCGCCTGCTCGATGTAGCCGACGAACAGAGGCATCGGTTGCGCCGGGTCGCGCCCCTTCGTCTCGTACACCCGCCCGACGGCCGCCCGGTCCGTCGCGAGCGCAACAAGGCCGTACACGGTGTCCGTCGGCAGCGCGACGATGCCGCCCGCCCGGAGCGCCTCGACCGCCTGCCGATACTGCTCTTTCTCGCCCAAACGCTTATGTCGATGAACAGAAGTTGTTGACCGCCGGAACCTGAGATCGGTACACTCAGGCCACCGCACCGTTTCACACAGGATACGGCATGGCTGAAGCACGAAGCTCCCGCAGGGTCCGCACCTCCGGCGACGTCGAGGTATCGCAGTACCTCGAGATCGCGCGCGAAAAGAGCGGCGAATCGCCGTCCGAAGCACCGCCGCCGATACCGCTGCAGCCCGAGGCGGTCGTCGTCATCGACTTCGGCTCGCAGTTCTCGATGCTGATCGCGCGACGCGTGCGCGAGTGCCACGTCTACTGCGAGCTGGTGCCCGCCGGACACGCCGTGGGAGAAGATCGAGAAGCTCAAGCCTCGCGGCGTCATCCTCTCCGGCGGCCCCGCCAGCGTCTACGAGCAGGGCGCGCCGACCATCCCGAACTGGGTGTTCGAGCGCGGACTGCCCGTCCTCGGCATCTGCTACGGCATGCACGCGCTGGCCCACCAGCTCGGCGGCAAGGTGGTGCCGGCGGATAACCGTGAATATGGCCACGCCGTCCTCAACCAGGGAGACGTCGAGTCGCCGATCTTCGATGGCATTCCGCCGTCGATGCCGGTCTGGATGTCGCACGGCGACCGCATCACCCAGCTGCCGCCCGGCTTCCACTCGATCGCCTACTCCGACAACTCGCCGTTCGCGGCAATGAGCGACGGCAGGAACGTGTTCGGCATCCAGTTCCACCCGGAAGTCGTGCACACGCCCTACGGCAAACAGGTGATCGAGAACTTCCTGTACAAGGTCTGCGGTCTGCACGGCGACTGGACGCCCGGCAACTTCATCGCCGACGGGATCAACCGGATTCGCAAGCAGATCGGCGATGGCAAGGTGATCTGCGCGCTCTCCGGCGGCGTCGACTCCGCGGTGGCCGCGACGCTCGTACACAAGGCCGTGGGCGATCAGCTGACGTGCATCTTCGTGAACAACGGGCTGATGCGCCGCGACGAGCCGGAGCGCGTCGTCGATACGTTCGGGCGCCACATGGAGATCAAGCTCGTCCACGTGGACGCCGCCGAGCGCTTCCTGACGCAGCTCAAGGGCGTCACCGACCCGGAGCAGAAGCGGCGCATCGTGGGCGAGACGTTCATCCGCGTCTTCGAGGCCGAGGCCGACAAGATCGGCAGGGTCGACTTCATCGTGCAGGGCACGACCTATCCGGACGTGATCGAGAGCGCACCGGGCAGCGGCACGACGGCGAAGATCAAGACGCATCACAACGTCGGCGGCCTCCCGAAGGAAATGACGTTCGACCTCATCGAGCCGCTGCGCTACCTGTTCAAGGACGAGGTGCGGCAGGTCGGCCTGGCGCTCGGCCTGCCCGACGAGATGGTCTACCGCCAGCCCTTCCCCGGCCCGGGCCTCGCGATCCGCGTCATCGGCGAGGTCACGGCCGGAGCGCGTCGCGGTGCTGCAGGCCGCCGACTGGATCGTCATGAACGAGATCAAGAAGGCGAAGCTCTACCGCGAGCTGTGGCAGTCGTTCGCCGTGCTCACCGACACGCGCAGCGTCGGCGTGATGGGCGACTACCGCACGTACGGCCACGTCGTCGCGCTGCGCGCCGTCACCGCCGAGGACGCGATGACGGCCGACTGGGCGCGCCTGCCCTACGACGTGCTCGCCCGCATCACCAGCCGCATCGTCAACGAGGTCCCCGGCGTCAACCGCGTGGTCTACGACATCACGTCAAAGCCGCCGGGCACGATTGAGTGGGAGTGATCTGGTGACTGGTTCTCGTCGTTGGGCACTGGTCTCGCTTCCCCTGTCATTCTGAGCGCAGCGAAGAATCTTCCCCGGCCGGGACGGTCCTCCGTGATCAGAAATGTTGTTTCGGTTAGCCTCAATTCGAATCTGAATCGCGAGTGAGACAATGACCATCGAACCAGGCGCGCAGCACGAACGGCCGAGACCCGCGCACCGATCGGCGGGCTGACGCGATCATCGGCGGCCGCGCGACACGAGCGCGCGCGGCGCGGAGACCTCGCGGGCGACTGGGGCGGCTCGCGGTGCCCGTCGCGCTGGCGCTGGGCGTCGATCCTGTCTGCTGCGACACTTCGAACAGAGCACCTCGAATTGATGAACGTCCTCCTCATCGGCTCCGGCGGGCGCGAACACGCCATCGCGTGGAAGCTCCGCCAGTCCCCGCGCCTCGGCGACCTCACGGTCGCGCCCGGCAACGCCGGCATCGCCCAGATCGCTGACTGCGTGCCGCTCTCGATACCGAAGCCGTACGCCTCGGCCGATGAGGTCGCCGCGTTCGGCGAGCGCGTCATCGCAATCGCGCGGGAGCGCCGCGCCGAGTTGGTGATCGTCGCGCCGGACGACCCGCTGTCGCTGGGGCTGGTCGACATCGTCGAAGCGGCCGGCATCGCCGCGTTCGGCCCGACGAAGGCGGCCGCGCGCATCGAGGCATCGAAGGCGTTCGCGAAGGACCTGATGCGTCGCCACGGCATCCCGATGGGCGCGTCGGCGCGCTTCGACGACTTCGAGGCGGCGCGCGCGTACGTCGAGTCGCGCGGATGCGACGTCGTCGTCAAGGCCGACGGCCTGGCGGCGGGCAAGGGCACGATCGTGCCGGCGTCGCGCGAAGAGGCGATCGATGCGCTGCGCGCGCTGATGATCGACGGCTCGCTCGGCGACGCGGGCCGCACCGTCGTCGTCGAGGACAAACTGGTCGGGCCGGAGACGAGCGCGCACGCGTTTAGCGACGGCCGGACCGTCGTGCACATGCCGTTCTCGTGCGACCACAAGCCCGTGTTCGACGGCAACCGCGGCCCGAACACCGGCGGCATGGGCGTGTACAGCCCGCCGTCGTGGCTGCCGGAGGCGACCGCCGCCGCGATCCGCCGCGACGTCACCGAGGCAGCCGTGCGTGCGATGGCGTCGGACGGCGTGCCGTTCAAGGGCGTCCTCTACCCCGGCCTGATGGTCACCGCCGACGGCCCGCGCGTCATCGAGTTCAACGCGCGCTTCGGCGACCCCGAGACGGAGTGCCTGCTGCCGCGCCTGCGCAGCGACCTGCTCGAGATCATGCTCGCCGTCGCGAACGGCACGCTCGACCGCGTCGACGTGCAATGGTCGGACGACGCGTCGGTCACCGTGATGCTGGCGTCGGGCGGCTACCCCGGCAAGTACGAGACGGGCAAGCCGATCGAGGGACTGGACGACGTCGAACCAGACGTCACGGTGTTCCACGCCGGCACGCGGCTTGACGCGACCGGCCGCTTCGTCACGGCCGGCGGCCGCGTGCTCGGCGTCACCGCGACCGGCCCGACCATGGCCGACGCCCGAGCGAAGGCGTATCGCAACGTCGAGCGCATCCGCTTCGACGGCATGCACTACCGGCGCGACATCGGCGAAAGCGATTCGTCTTCCCCCTCGCCCCTTGTGGGAGAGGGGGTCAGGGGTGAGGGACCATGAGCGTACTCGTAGCCGTACTGATGGGCTCCAAGTCCGACGCCGAGGCGATGCAGCCGTGCATCGACACGCTGACGTCGTTCGGGATCGAGCACGAGGTGCACGTCATGTCAGCCCACCGCAACGCCGACCGCGTCCGCGAGTTCTGCTCGACGGCGCGCGACCGCGGCATCGAGGTGATCATCGCGGCCGCCGGCGGCGCGGCGGCGCTGCCGGGGGTGTGCAAGGCGTACACGCCCCTGCCCGTGATCGGCGTGCCGCTGGCCTCGAGCGAACTGAAGGGCATCGACGCGCTCTACTCGATCGTGCAGATGCCGCCCGGCATGCCGGTCGCGACGGTGGCCATCGGCGCCTGGGGCGCCCGCAACGCCGCCACTCTCGCCGCCGAGATCCTCGCCCTCAAGCACGACGACATCCGCGCCCGGTACGACAAGTACCGCGAATCGCTGGCATCCGGATAGACTGCCCCGTGAGACCGGCACTCAGCAACAGTCCGACCCGGCACCGCGTAGGGGCGCAGCCCGCTGCGCCCGCGCTCCAGACGACGGTGCCCACATGATTGACCGCTACTCCCGCCCGGAGATGGCCGCCATCTGGACCGAGCGCGGCAAGCTCGACCGCTGGCTGGCCGTCGAGATCGCCGTCGTCGACGCCTGGGCCGACGCCGGCCGCGTCCCCCGCGCCGACGCCGAGAAGGTGCGCCGCGCGCGGTTCAACGTCGACGATATCGCCCGTTACCAGGCGGAGACGCACCACGACGTCACCGCGTTCCTCAAGTCCGTCGCCGACAGCCTCGGCGACGAGGGCCGCTGGGTGCACCTCGGCCTCACCTCGCAGGACGTCTGGGACACGGCGACGGCGCTGCAGCTGCGCGACTCGGCGACGATCCTCGAGCACGACCTGCACGAGCTGCGCGAGGCGATCGAACGGCGCGCGGTCGAGTTCAAGGACACGATCTGCATGGGCCGCACGCACGGCGTCCACGCGGAGCCGACGACCTTCGGCCTCAAGCTGGCGGGCTGGGCGGCCGAGATCCGCCGCTCGCAGGGCCGCCTCGCAGAGGCGAAGGCGCAGATCGCCTACGGCAAGATCAGCGGCGCCGTCGGCTCGCACGCCACCGTGCCGCCGGACGTCGAAGAGAAAGTCTGCATCGGCCTCGGCCTGATGGTCGAGCCGATCAGCACGCAGGTCGTGCCGCGCGACCGCCACGCGACGTTCGTCAGCACGCTGGCGATCATCGCCGCCGGCCTCGAGCGCATGGCGACGGAGATCCGCCACCTCCAGCGCACCGAGGTGCTGGAAGCCGAGGAGCCGTTCGCCGAGGGCCAGACCGGCTCCAGCGCCATGCCGCACAAGCGCAACCCCGAGCTGTGCGAGCGCGTCTGCGGCCTCGCGCGCATCCTCCGCGGCTACGCCGTGACGTCGATGGAGAACGTGGCGCTGTGGCACGAGCGCGACATCTCGCACTCGTCGACCGAGCGCATCACACTGCCCGACTCGTGCACGCTGCTCGACTACATGCTGTCGCTATTCACCGGCATCGTGCGCGGGCTCAACGTCTACCCGGATCGCATGCGCCAGAACCTCGAGCTGACGCAGGGGCTCGTGTTCTCGCAGCGCGTGCTGCTCGCGCTCATCGAGACAGGGCTCTCGCGGCAGGACGCGTACGCCATCGTGCAACGCAATGCGATGCGCGCCTGGAAGGAGCGCTCGCCCTTCCGCCAGCTGCTCGAGGCCGACGCCGACGTCACAGCCCGCCTCGACGCCGCGAAGCTCGACGAGATCTTCGACTACGGCGTCTACACGCAGCACGTCGACGACAGCTTCCGCCGCCTCGGGTTGGCGTGACGACCACCCAAGTCGACCTCACGGCCACCCGCGAACTTGCGGAGATCGTGCGGCTCGCTGCCCGGACGTGGCGCCCGAGCATCTCGGCGCTCGCAGTCGAACAGGCGGGCGCATGAGACCGGATGTGAAGGTCGACATCCGCGGCCGCCACGACGTGGGCGAGATCATCGGACTCGCCTGGCGGGTCTACCTCGGCAACTTCGCGCCGATGCTGGTGATCGCGCTGACGACGGTGCCGCTGCGGATGCTTGCCGCTGTCGTGCCAACCGCCGGCGGGCCGCCCGCCGCACAAGCGGCGCTCGAGGCCGCGTTCATCGTCGCGAGCATCGTCGTCGGCGCTGTCGCCAACGGCGCGCTGATCCACGCCGTCAACGAGGCGTCGGGCGGCAGCAAGCCGGAGTTCTCGCGCTCCGTCGACGCTGGCATCGAGCGTGTCGGCGCGCTGATCTCGAGCATGCTGCTGATGTACGCACTGGTGATCGCGTCGCTCATCGCCGCGCCGTACTTCGTCGCGCGCTGCGCGATCAACCCGCCCCGCGCAAGGGTCGACGGCAAGCGCAACTGGGGTCTTCTCGTGGCCGCGCTGTACTTCGTCGTGCGATGGGCGTTCAATCCGCAGGCCGTGATGATCGAGGGCAAGCAGAACTGGGCATCGCTCGATGCCAGCTCGTCGATCGTCAAGGGGCAGTGGTGGCGAACGTTGGGCATTCTGCTGCTTTCAGGACTGATCATGCTCGGCCCGCTGATCCTGGCGAGCGGAGCCGCGCTTGCGATGCCGGCCCTGGCCGCCGCCACGATCGAGGGTGCCGCGCTGGCGTTCGCGCTGCCCTTCCTCGTCGCGGCACAGACGCTGCTGTACTTCGACTTGCGTGCGAGGAGAGCAGCCGCCGAGATCACGGTGCCGGAACTCTCGCCGGAGCCGGATCCTGGCGCTCGAGCCGCCCGACGATCCCGGGCGAGACTCCGAAGACCGTCCCGCGGGTCAGTAGCGCTCGGCGTTTCGGTCCTCATGCGGTGTGAGGCTCTCCGCCGAGACTGCCGGGCGCGCGCCGCGATCGAAGAGCGGCAATGCCAGCAACTCGGCGAGGTCGTGGATGGCGAAATCCGCATCGGGGCATGGCGGCGGGTCGTATCGTCCGTTGAGCTTCCACACCGTCTGCATGCCAACGGCCTTGCCGCCCGCCACGTCGGCATCGGCGAGGTCGCCGACCATCACAGCATCGCTGGCGGCCACGCCGAGTTTGCCGAGCACGAGGTCGAACGTCGACCGGTGCGGCTTCTTGTAGCCCGTGTCGCCCGAGCACACGGCCGCGTCGACATACGCCGCCAGCCCCATGTCACGCAGCCCCTGCAGGTGCATCTCGCCGGTGCATGGACGCGTCGAGTTGACGCCGATCGCGACGCCGAGCGCCCGAAGCTCGCTCAGCACGTCAAGCACGTCGGGGTACAGCTGGACGCCGAATTCACGCTCGCTGATCCATGCGGCGCGCCACCACGCGGTCGCCTGATCGTCGCGGATGTCGACGCCGTGGCTGGCGAGCGCGCCGCGGATGATGAACGGCAGACTCGGCTCGCGAGGAGTCTGCCGCTCACGCTCGACCTCGTCGGCGACCGCATACGCGTCCCAGACCTCGCCGAGCACCTGCTCGAGCGGCACCGGCAGCTCGATGTCCCACGCGTCGACCAGCGGACGCACGCGCTCCGCCTGCTGTCGCTCGATCGACGCGCGGTCGGGCGACGTCGCCTCGAACCACAGCGTGTTGCCGACGTCGAACACCACGGCGCGGACAGCGGTCGCAGGCATAGCGAAGATGATACATTGCGCGATCGGCCCCCGCTCGCAACACTGGATCGACCCCACTCGCGACAGGCGACGACCTCGTCCGAATCGAAACGAGCGCATCGAAAGGAGACGCCCCGCACATGGCTGTCAAACTGACCGACGAACAGGCGAAGCTGCTGCGCGACGCCAAGAGCTTCATCCACCTCGCCACGATCAACAAGGACGGCTCGCCGCAGGTCTCGCCCGTCTGGGTGGACTTCGACGGCACGAACGTCGTCATCAACAGCGAGCAGAAGCGCCGGAAGGTCCGCAACATGAAGCGCGACCCCCGCGTGTCGTTCAGCGTCCAGGATCCGGCAAACGCCTACCACTACATCGAAATCCGCGGCCGCGTCGTCGAGATCACGCCGCAGGGCGCGTTCGAGCACATCGACAAGCTGGCGAAGAAGTACATGGGCCAGGACAAGTACCCCGGCAACCAGCCCGGCGACGTCCGCGTCATCATCAAGATCGAGCCCGAGCACATCACCGGCATGGGCTGAGACGCGACCCATCGCGAGATGGTCGCAGGCGCTTCACCTCGCGCGGTGCGAGATCGTTTCAGGCCACACCATGTCAGTCCGACATGTGGGGGCGTCCCCACGCGTCCGCCCCGGTCGACGATTGCCAGTCGCATCGCCGGAGCGCCCGCGCCGGCCTGTCATTCTGAGCGCAGCGAAGAATCTTCCCCGGCCGACATCGATCCCACGTCGCTCGCCGTCACTCGCCACACCGGAGCTCCCCTCCCTTTAGGGAAGGGGCCGGGGGTTAGGTCCGCCTCGGCCGGCCAGCTCACTACCGATCGCCCGGCATCCTTGCCCACGCACAAGGCCGACGCCGAAGCCCCCGAATAGGGGGCCTTCCCATTGTAGAATGCCGCGTGCCGAAGCGAACCTGCCCGAGATTCCCACATTCGAGTGGGCGGTCGCCCATGCTCAGGAATATCTGCGCGGGGACGTTGACCGTGCGGGAATTCGGCTACTCGCTCTCTGAGCTATTGGACTACTGACAAGAAACTGTACGCGGATGTGCGCGGGTCGGCCCGATGACGACGTGTACTGAATTCGTGTGCTCTACGGATGGGGAACAGCAGGCAGTGTTCTTCGGGGAACGCAGAACGAATCATATCTAGTCGGCTCTGTTGGAGGAGTTGCTACCTGGACTTCAAGCGCATCTTAGTCCATGACGGAGTTCGCCTGAGCCCACTAAACAGCCGCGCCCGGTCATCGGCGATAACCCGTCTCGCCAGTCGCCGCTGGGCGCGCGAGACCGTCCCAGCGGCCAGTGCGGACTACCGACGCGCGCGTACACACGCGAGCGGGCCTACCTACCGGTAGACTGAGCAAAACCGTACTTTGGCACGAGATACGCAGACACGGAGATGGACGAACGATGCCGCGCGCGCTGATCACGGGAATCACGGGACAGGACGGAAGCTACCTGTCGGAGCACCTGCTCGGGCAGGGGTACGAGGTCTACGGCCTCATACGCGGCCAGGCGAACCCGAAACGGGCGCTGCTCGAACGCACGCTGCCCGACGTCCACATCGTCGATGGCGACCTGCTCGACCAGGCCTCGCTGATCAACGTCGTGCAGAAGGTGCAGCCCGACGAGATCTACAATCTCGCCGCCATCAGCTTCGTCATGCTCTCGTGGAACCAGCCGGAGCTGACCGGCGAGATCACCGGCCTCGGCGCGCTCCGGGTGCTCGAGGCGATCCGCCTGAGCGGCGGCGCGACGCCATCACGCACGTCCTCGGGCCGCGGCATCAAGTTCTACCAGGCGTCGAGCAGCG
Organism: uncultured Chloroflexia bacterium; assembly: GCA_963840385.1. Lineage (GTDB taxonomy): Bacteria > Chloroflexota > Dehalococcoidia > DSTF01 > JACRBR01 > CAYJMJ01. The sequence continues at coordinate 652,894 of CAWIYS010000011.1, forward strand.
AGATGTTCGGCAAGGTGCGCGAGACGCCGCAGAACGAGAACACGCCCTTCCACCCGCGCAGCCCGTACGGCGTCGCGAAGACGTACGCCCACTACATCACCGTGAACTACCGCGAGAGCTACGGCCTGTTCGCGTGCTGCGGCATCCTGTTCAACCATGAGTCGCCGCGCCGCGGGCCCGAGTTCGCATCGCGCAAGATCACGATCGGCGCGGCGCGCATCAAGCTCGGCCTGCAGAAGGACCTCGTGATGGGCAACCTGGAGCCGCGGCGCGACTACGGCTTCGCTGGTGACTACGTGCGCGCGATGCACATGATGCTGCAGGCGCCCGAGCCCGACGATTACGTCATCGGCACCGGACAGACGCACCAGATCAAGGACGCCGCGCGCGTCGCATTCGAGCGCGTCGGACTCAACTATGAGGACTACGTGCGCAGCGACCCGCAGTTCATGCGTCCGGCCGAGGTCGACCTGCTGATCGCGGACGCCACGAAGGCGCGCGAGAAGCTGGGCTGGGAGCCGAAGGTCTCGTTCAAGGAACTGATCGAGATGATGGTGGACGCCGACCTCGCCGCCGAATCGCGGTAGCTCGGTCCACTTCGTAGCGCGGGCTTTTCAGCCCGCGCGATCCGGCAGGGACGGCCGCGAGACAGGGTGGGCGGCGTGTCGGTGCTGTGGGCATTCGTCTCGGCGATCTTCAACAACGTCGCGTCGTTCTTCTGGATCACGCTGATACGCCAGCTCGCGCCGCCGCTGCCCCGACGCGACGATCGCGCGCGCGACGATGATCTGCTTGACGGCCCACCCGATCGGCACTTGAACGGCGCCGCCGCGCGCGGCATTGTGAGTAACGCACCCTCGCTCAGGATCGTGGAACCCAGGGAGGATTTCGTGGCCGACTCATCATTCCTTTCGCAACTCGAACAACGCACGCAGCAGGTGAAGATCACGCTCGCCAATCTCGAGGCGGAGAAGGTCCGCATCGAGGGACTGATCACGCGCCTGCAGCCGCTCGTGCCGCACTACGACGCGCTGCTCGATGCCGAACGATCGATCTCCGAGGCGCAGATCGCGCTCGAGGAAGCGCCCGCGCCGCCGCCTGCCAACCCGTGGGACGCGCCGCAGCAGCAGGAACAGCAGCAGCAGGACGACGCGCCGCGCTGGTAGCGGCGCTACTCGACGACGACGACGGGCTGCTTCGCGTGCTTGACGACGTATTCGGACACTGATCCGAGCAAAGCCTTCGTGAGACCTGCGCCTCGCCGGCCGACCGCGATCGCGGCGGCGCCTTGCTCGCTGGCGCAGCGCACGATCTCCTCGCCGGGGATCCCGTAGCCAACGACGAGGCTTGCAGAAAGACCCGCGTCGCGCAGGATCCGCAGGGGTTCGGCGGTGGCCGCTTTGACGCGAGCATCATGCTCGGCCTTCCCGGCGGTGTCGTCTCGCTGGAAGTCCTCGCGCGGGAGGACGCAGAGCAGGATGGGCCGCACGTCAGGCTGGTGCTGGTCCACGATGTAGCGGGCGATGCGCGCGCCCGCCGGCGAGCCGTCGACGGCGGCTAGGACATGTTCGCCGTCGTTGGCGCCGTTTGACACGCGCTCAAACGCCTGGGGGCGGGCGACATCGGACTGGCGCGTGCCGACGAGTCCGATGACGGCGATCGGGCCGGTCGCCGCGGCGAGCAACGCCCATCCGAACGGGTCGCGGCCCCAGCGCTTGGCGAGGTACGACGCCACGACCATCGACACGATGACGACGATTGACCAGCTGAGCAGGGCGGCCGGAGCGCTCACGGGTGCCTCCTTGCGAATCCGCTACTCGCAGCTTCCTTGATTGCGGCGGGTTACGAAACCCCTCGCCCGGCGAAGCCACCCTTCCTCGCGGCCAGCTCTTGCGTTAGCGTAAGCTACCGACCTGGAGAGCGCGCGCATGCGTTCCGGCTGGCCGCATCGACCGGGCCCGCGTGAAAGGGGCACAGCGATGACCGCGGACGTCGAGACGAAGTACCCCGTCCAGATCATGGACGGCCTGCTGCAGCTGCGCGTCCCCATCCCCAACAACCCGCTCGGCTGGGTGCTGCCCTACCTCATCGAGGGCCGCGACGGCTGGACGCTCGTCGACTCCGGCTGGAACGTGCCGGAGGCGTTCGACGCGCTGGAGCAGCAGCTCAACGACGCCGGCGTCGGCTTCCGCAACCTGAAGACGCTGCTCGTCACGCACATCCACCCCGACCACTACGGCCTCGCCGGCCAGGTGAAGGAGCGCAGCGGCGCGACGGTGATCATCCATCAGCGCGAGCGCGACCTCATCCGATCGCGCTACCGCAACCCGGAGCAACTGCTGGCGACGATCGGCGAGTGGCTCGTGGCGCAGGGCGTGCCGCGCGACAGCATGGATGACCTCAAGACGTCAGCGATGCCGGTGCGCGCGTTCGTCGACCCCGTCGAGCCGGACGAGGTCGTTTGGGGCGGCGAGCGGCTGCCGATCGGCCGGTTCGAGTTCGAGGTCTGGTGGACGCCGGGCCACTCGCCCGGCCACATCTGCTTCCTGGAGCGCGCGAAGAAGTTCATCCTCACGGGCGATCACGTGCTGCCGACGATCACGCCCAACATCAGCGTCCACCCGCAGCAGCAGGGCAACCCGCTCGGCGACTACATCGCCTCCCTCAAGCGGCTCGAGGACCTCGACGTCACGCGCGTGCTGCCGGCGCACGAGTACGCGTTCCAAGACCTGCGCGGCCGCCTGCGCGAGATCGAGCGCCACCACGACGAGCGCCTCGCCGAGATGATGGCCTGCGTCGGCGACGGGCCGACAACGGCGTTCGAGGTCGCGCGGAAGATCAAATGGGTGACGGGCTCGCTCGACAGCTTCTCGCCGTGGATGCAGCGCGCCGCGCTGGGCGAGACGCTCTCGCACCTCGACTACCTGGTGATCGAAGAGCGCCTGTCGCGCCGCGCCGAGAACGGCATCCAGTATTACGAGAAGGTCGCGGCCGCGCGATGAGGCGCTCGCCGCACCGCAACGGCATCGCTACCGCCTCTTACGGCGTCGTCGCAACCGACATCGGCCCGCTGTTCGTTGCCGTCGTCGAAGGACAGCTGCTGTCCGTGAAGTTCGGCGTCGACAACGCGCACACCGTCGATGCGGCCGAGGAGGTGGAGCGCGAAACGCACGGCGCCTACACGCTCACGCGCGACGACGCCGCGATCCGCCCGGCCGCCGCGCAGCTCCGTGACTATCTCGCCGGCCGCCGCACGTCGTTCGACCTCAAGACCGAGCTGCACGTGGGTGACGCCGTTCCGCCGCGAGGTGCTGCTTGCCTGCGCGGCGATCCCGCGCGGGCAGGTGTCCACGTACGCCGACCTCGCCCGGCGCGTCGGCCGCCCGGCGGCGTTCCGCGCCGTCGGCAACACGATGCGCACAAACCCGGTCCCGATCGTCATCCCCTGTCACCGCGTCATCGGCAGCGACGGCAGCCTCACCGGCTTCGGCGGCGGGCTCGACGTCAAGCGGCGCCTGCTCGAACTCGAGGGCGCGCTGCTCGGCTGAGCGACGCCGCCCGGCGCAGCCGCTATGCTTGGCCCGTGAGCAGCGTCACCATCGATGACATCCGCGCCGCGTCCACCACGTTCGACCCCTCGATCCGCCGGACGCCGCTGCTCAACTCCATTACCCTCAGCCGCATGCTCGGCGCCGACGTCTGGCTGAAGGCCGAGAGTCTCCAACGCACCGGCTCGTTCAAGATCCGCGGCGCCACCAGCCGCATCGCCGCACTCACCGCCGACGAGCGCTCGCGCGGCGTCGTCGCGGCGAGTGCCGGCAATCACGCGCAGGGCGTCGCCGTCGCAGCCGCGGCGCAGGGCGTGCGCGCGACGATCGTCATGCCGCTGGCGACGCCGCTGGCCAAGGTCGAGGCGACGCGCGCGTACGGCGCCGAGATCGTGCTGCACGGCGACAGCTACGAGGCCGCGCACGACGAAGCGGAGCGTCTCGCCCGTGAACGCGGCCTCGTTATCATCCCCGGCTACGACGATCCGCTGATCGTCGCCGGGCAGGGCACCGTCGCCGTCGAGATCATCGAAGACCTGCCCGACGTCGACGTGATCGTCGTGCCGGTGGGCGGCGGCGGGCTCGCGGCCGGCATCGGCGTCGCCGCGCGTGCCCTCGCACCGCGGGCGCGCGTCATCGGCGTGCAGGTCGACGCCGCACCCGGCGCGAAGCGCTCGCTCGATGCGGGCCGCCGGTTGGCCGTGCATCCCTCGCCGACGATCGCCGAAGGCATCGCCGTCGCCGGCCCCGGCGACCTGACGTTCCCGCTGCTGCAGCGCTACCTCGACGACGTAGTCATCGTCAACGACGACGAGATCGCCCAGGCGATGGTGCTGCTGATCGAGCGCTCCAAGCTGGTGGTCGAGGGCGCGGGCGCGGCCGGCGTCGCCGCGCTGATGTCACGCCGGATCGACGTCGCCGGCAAGCGCGTCGCGGTGGTGCTGTCCGGCGGCAACGTCGACATCAACATGGTCGCGCGCGTCGTCGAGCACGGCCTCACGCACGCCGGCCGATATCTCAGCCTGACCTCCCAGGTCGATGACAAACCGGGGCAACTGGCGAAGCTGCTCGCCGTCATCGGCGACGCCGGCGCGAACGTGCTCAGCGTCTCACACCAGCGCTTCGGCATCGACATGCCCGTCGGCCGCGTCCAGGTCGAACTGCTGCTCGAAGTGCGCAACCACGACCACGCGGCGGAAGTCGCGGCCGACCTCGAGCGCGCCGGCTTTACCCGCCTCCCTGGCGGCACGCCGACATTCGTCCAGCGCCCGCCACACGAGTCGTAGCACGACGCCGTCGGCCTGTCATTCTGAGCGCAGCGAAGAATCTTCCCCGGCCAATGCCGTCCGCCTCGTCGCCCTGCATCTATCCTCGCACGACGATCTCCCTTTCCTTCAGGGAAGGGAGGGCGGCAGGTCGCTCGCGGGCTGAGGAACTACGTCCGTGCGTCGGCGGCCGGATCGGCCGGCGTCTGTGGCTTCGCCGGCGGCGTGTACGTGGCCGTGCTGGCGCGCCGCACGCGCGTCGCCGGCTCGGCGGGAGCGGCGCTCGTCGTCGAGCGTGATGGTGCGGCCGCCGTCTCGGCGCGCTCGGCGCCGCAGTACGCGCAGAGCACCCACGTCGACGAGATCGCGCGGCCGCAGCTGTCGCACGGCGTGCGCAGAGCCGACCGGCAGTACGGACAGGCGACGAAATCCGGCTCGACCTTCCGGCGGCAGGACGGGCAGACGGCCTGTTCCTGGATCTCGTGCAGCAGCGCCTCGGCCTCGAGCTGGTGGTCGTACATCTCGATCAGCGTGTCGCGCGGCCGCAACACGAGGTACAGCAGCAGCCCCGGGAAGTTGAACACGAGGACGAGAAGCAGGCCGATGTTCTGGGTGAACGGGTCGCGCGTGCGTGACTGTGCATCGCGGTAGGTCCAGACGAGCGCCGCGATCCACATGACGAGCAGGTACGCGCCGACGACAATGCCCGCCACGACGAGCAGGTCCTGCCACGCGCCCGAATCCCAAATCGCGAGCATCATCAACAAGCCCTCCCCCTCGGCAGAAAGGGCCGCGATGCGCGTATGCATGCGGTCCTCACCGGCGGGATTATAACACGACGTTGCGCGCGCGGAGTTGACACGCTGGACGCCCCGCACCGACGCGCGCGCCCGCTCGATCGCCGACGCCGCGCTGCCGCTCCGTGGGCGGCGTCGGTACCCTGAACCGGCATGAACATCCTCGACGATCTGAACCCGCCGCAGCGCGCCGCCGTCGAGACAGTCGACGGCCCGCTGCTGATCCTCGCCGGCCCCGGATCGGGCAAGACGCGCGTCATCGCGCATCGCATCGCCTACCTCGTCGACGTCGCCGGCGTCGAGCCGTGGCGCATCGTCGCCGTCACGTTCACGAACAAGGCCGCGCGCGAGATGCGCTCCCGCGTCGAGGCCCACCTCGCCGGCGCCGCCTCCGAGTTGGTGCTCGGCACGTTCCACTCGATCTGCGCGCGCCTGCTCCGCGTCGAGGCGGACCGCATCGGCCTGTCGCGCTCGTTCAACATCTTCGACGACGCCGACCAGATGACGCTGATGAAGCGCGTCGTCGCCGAGCTGGGCATCGACACGAAGCGCTTCAAGGAGCGCGCCCTCCTCTCGGCCATCTCACGCGCCAAGAGCGAGCTGCAGACGCCCGAGGATTGCGCGCGCTCGACCTCCGACTACTTCCAGGAGCTCGTCGCGCGCTGTTACGAGCGCTACGACGAGCTGCTCGCCGCGAACAGCGCGCTCGACTTCGACGACCTGATCATGAAGGCCGTCGAGATGCTCCGCGACAACAACTGGATCCGCGAGAAGTACCAGGACCGCTTCCTCCACGTCCTCGTCGACGAGTTCCAGGACACGAACGTCGCCCAGTACCGCCTCGCGCGCCTGCTCGCCGGCAAGCACGGCAACATCTGCGTCGTCGGCGACCCCGACCAGTCGATCTACTCGTGGCGCTCCGCCGACATCCGCAACATCCTCGACTTCGAGCGCGACTTCCCGCAGGCGCGCATCGTCCTGCTCGAGCAGAACTACCGCTCGACGCAGACGATCCTCGACGCCGCGCACGCCGTCATCGCCGGCAGCAAGGAGCGCAAGCAGCGCTCGCTCTGGACCGACCGCGGCGCCGGCGAGCCCATCGTCACGTACGAGGCCTACGACGAGGAGGAAGAGGCCTCCTTCGTCGCGAAGCGAGATCCAGACGCTCGCCGAGGACGGCCGCGCCCTCGGCGACTTCGCCGTGATGTACCGCACGAACGCGCAGTCGCGCGCCATCGAGGAGGCGCTGATCGCCGCCGGCATCCCCTACCAGCTCGTCGGCGGCACGCGCTTCTACGAGCGCCGCGAGATCAAGGACCTGCTGGCGTACATGCGCCTCGTCCAGAACCCGTTCGACGTCGTCAGCTTCACGCGCGTCGTCAACGTGCCCGGCCGCGGCATCGGCACGAAGACCATCGCCGAACTCGAGCGCTGGGCGAAGCGCATCGACGTGCCGCTCGTACACGGCGCTGCAACTCCTCGCCGAGCAGGACGCCGGCAAGCCGGCGACGCCCGCCGAGCGCCACCCGATCGCGCCGCGCCAGGCGAAGGCGCTCGTCGAGTTCCTCCACCTGCTCGACGACCTGATCGCCGTCTCGGCGAAGAACTCGCTCTCGACGCTGCTCGACGCCGTCCTCGAGCGCACGGCGTACCGCCGCTTCATCTTCGCCGAGTTCGAGGACGACGACGCCGAGGAGCGCTGGGCCAACGTCGGCGAGCTCCAGAACGTCGTCTCCGGCTACGACGGCATCGCGCCCGAAGCGGCGCTGATCACGTTCCTCGAGGAGGTGGCGCTGATCTCCGACGCCGACACGATGGCCGAAAAGGGCGAGGCCGCCGCGGGCCGCGTGACGCTGATCACGCTGCACTCCGCGAAGGGGCTCGAGTATCCCGTCGTCTTCATGACGGCGATGGAGGAGGGCGTGCTGCCGCACATCCGCTCGTTCGACGACCAGCTGCAGCTCGAGGAGGAGCGCCGGCTGTGCTACGTCGGCATGACGCGCGCGAAGGAGCGGCTGTACCTGATCCGCGCGTTCCGCCGCTACGGCATGGGCATGTCGCAGCACGCGCCGCCGTCGCGCTTCCTCCGCGACATCCCGCCGTCGCTCACCGTGCAGCGCTCGCCCGTCCGCGACGAGGCGGCCGCCGTCGAGCGCGGCCCGCATCGCCTGCGCGAGGCGATCGCCGCCCGACGCGAGCGCCAGCCGGCGATGCCGAACGGCGGCTTCGACGCCGGCGTGCGCGTGCGCCACTCGACCTTCGGCGACGGCGTCATCGTCTCCTGCGTCCCCGACGGCGAGGACTTCGTCGTCACCATCGCCTTCAAAGGCGGCCCCGGCATCAAGAAGCTCATGCTCTCGATGGCGTCGCTGGAGTTGGTGTAGGATCCGTCGCCGAAGGCACGTACGATCGTGGATGGAGGACAGCAATGGACGACTACGCGTCGATCAGCTTCTGGCACGAGAGCCTCCCGGAGCCGCTTGAGCCCCGGCCGCCGCTGAGAGAAGCGACGGAGGTCGATGTCGCGATCGTCGGCGCCGGATTCTCCGGCCTCTGGACCGCGTACTACCTCTCCCTGTTGAAGCCTGACCTGCGTGTCGCCATCGTCGAGTCCGAGATCGCCGGGTTCGGGGCGTCCGGGCGCAACGGCGGCTGGTGTCTCGGTTTGATCGCCGGCGTCGAAACGCTCCTGAAGTCGCCAGACCGGCGCGCGGCGGGCGTGGCCCTCATGCGGGCTGTCTACGACGCCATCGATGAGGTGGGCCGCGTCTCCCAGTCCGAAGGGATCGACTGCCACTTCCACAAAGGAGGCTCGATCCGCGTGGCGACCACGCAGTGGCAACTTGATGCGCAGAAACACCGCCAACGCGTGTTCGCCGAGTGGGGCTTCGGGCCGGACGACTATCGCTGGCTGACGCCGGAGGAGTGTGCCACTCACGTGCGGGTCCCGGGGGCGCTGGGCGGCCTGTTCACTCCTCACTGCGCCGCGCTCCACCCCGCCCGCCTGGCGCGGGGCCTCGCCGGCGCCGTCGAGCGCCGCGGCGTGCGCATCTTCGAGCGGTCGCCCGCCACGACGATCGGCCCCGGGCGCGTGGTGACCCCGGGTGGCGAACTCCGTGCGAAGTACGTGATCCGCGCGACGGAGGCCTACACCGCCAGGCTGCCCGGACTCGCGACTCGCCTCGTCCCGCTGCATACCTTCATGATTGCCACCGAGCCGCTGCCCGAAGCCGTCTGGAAGGAGATCGGGCTGGACGACCGGCAGACGTTCTCCGATGGACGCCGGATCATCACCTACGGTCAACGCACGGCCGACGGTCGCATCGCCTTCGGTGGCTCTGCGCACTACCGGTACGGCTCCGCCATCTCGGACCGTTTCCGCTCCGACGATCCGCATTTCAAGGAAGTGGAGGCGACACTCCGGCGGCTCTTCCCGGTCCTGGAGGGTGTGGCAATCACGCACCGTTGGGGTGGAGCGATCGGCGTGCCGCGCAACTGGCGACCGTCTCTGGGATTGGACCGGTCGACCGGCCTCGGCTGGCTCGGCGGCTACGTCGGCGAGGGCGTCGCCGCGACCAATCTCGCCGGTCGCACTCTGGCCGAACTCATCGTCGGGGAAGCAACCGCGCGCTCGCAGATGGGATGGGTCGACGCGGCGTCGCCGCGATGGGAGCCCGAGCCGTTCCGATGGCTCGCCATCAAGGGGCTGTTGGCGCTCGGCGGGTCAGCCGACCGCGCGGAACAGCGCACCGGCCGCACGCCACGATTGCGGTCACGCATCTTCGAGACTCTCGTCGACGCCTGACAGCGTCCCCGACGGCGAGGACTTCGTCGTCACCATCGCCTTCAAAGGCGGCCCCGGCATCAAGAAACTCATGCTGTCGATGGCGTCGCTGGAGTTGGTATAGCGGGGGCCGCGCCAGCCGGACCACCTTCCGTCTCCAACCTCCCACGCTCGAAGGAAGGATTGACCAAATAGTTTCCTAACTCGCCCGGGCTATGCGCTGTTCACCTAGATTTGGGAACGCTCGCGCAGTAGTCTGCAGTATCATGCGTATCATCGGGTCAGAACGGGTCTTCGCGGGCAATTCGCAATGACCAATGACATCTATCGTGGCGTTGTCGGCGCCCTCGCTACCGACAGTTTGCCGAACGCCGAGACGCGCTCAGTGCCATGCTCGACGCGCACCCAAATCCAGCGGAGCTTGCGGCAGAGTGGATCCCGTTTGTGGCTGCTCTTCCGGCTGGCGAGGGTCAGCGGGTCGCGATCAACATGTTGACACGCTTCACGGAGGAATCAACATTCGTTCTCGATTTCATGTTAGTTGCCGCTGACAGCCCGCACGCCCCGACTCGCAACGCGGCGATGAGCGCGTTCATCCGAGTTCCAGGCGATCCGCGTGTGAGGGCCAAACTTGTGGCGATGTTGGCTGACAAGAACACGGAGGTCCGGAACGCGGCAATTGCGCACTCAGCCAGTTTCGTCAGTGCGATGGGTGAGAACACCGCCGTAGGTGCGCTACGCGTCATTCCCGATCCCGCACAACATGAGGAGGCGCTCGCGCTACTCAATGCGTTGGAGCGTGCCATCAAGCGGCTGCAGGACACCGGTGATGGGTTGGATGAAGGCCAGCGCAGAATTGTTGACGAAGTCATCCTGCCGGCGCTCGAAGGGCTCCGCCGCCTCTTCTCCGGAGGCGTCGGGCACTGCGCTCGAGCTCAGAAGAACCGCCTTCTAACAATCTTCAGCCTGGGAAACGTCATTGGAGCTGCGAAGGGAGTGGCGCTCGCTACAACAACGCTGGCGAACACGCCGGAAGCCGCGGCGACAGTGTTCGACGCCGCGCAAAAGCTTGAACCCGTATTTCATCTTATCGGTGACCTCGTTTCCTAAGCCGCAGAGCCCCGGCGCTGTGCTCGCAGATTCGCAACGCGAGCCCAAGACGCGAGGTCATGGTGTCGACGTCTTCTTTTCCCAAACGCCACAGGACGGCAGACGGATGCGGCGATCGCCTCAACCCGCGTGAATCCGAACCGAGCAAAACGTCGGGCGGGCGACACCCAATTCTCCATGTGGGCGCCCAACGATGCCTCGTCATTGCCATGCGGTATTAGTTATCATGAGGCAGAAAGCGGCTCTGAGCCAAGAGAGCTCCCATGTTTGAGAACGCAGTAAGCATCGCAGCGCAATTCACCCAACCCGTCATCACGCTCGCTCGCAAGTATGATGGCTCGGTTTCCGGCGGCGTCGCCGCATTCATGGTCCTGAACCCTGATGGATGGTTCGTCACGGCAGGTCATGTCCTTACGCCGCACTTCGCACATCTACAGCACTCAGCTGAAATTGGCGAATACGAAGCCGCCGTGCGCGCATCAACTGGCCGCCGGGCCGCCAAACACATCAAGAAGAACAGGGAATGGTTAACTCACGTCACCTATTGGTGGGGGTGGGACGCCATCAACGCGAGCAACATAGCCGTCAACTGGGAGATAGACTTGGCGGTCGGGAAGCTGTGCACCTTTTGACGCAGCAAGAGTCACGACATATCCGACCTTCAAGGCTCCGCCCGCCGACGTCCCTCAAGGCAAGAGCATCTGCAAGTTGGGCTTCCCGTTCCGACGAATAGCCCCGATTTTCGACCCGGTCGACGCAGCAGTTCAGTGTGCCCGCTGGAACGGTCCCTGTCCCAGCTTCCCAATCGAAGGCATACTGACCCGATGGGCGCGCGGCGGTCGCACCCAAGACGGCGAATACCCGATCGAGTTCTTCGAATCCTCCACCCCTGGCTTGCGTGGTCAAAGTGGAGGGCCGTGGTTCGACACCAGCGCCACAGTCTGGGGCATTCAAAGCCGAACGCAGAGCCTGGCATTAGGCTTCAACGCCAAGGTTGTCGCGGGCGATGAGACCGTCGATGAGCAACAAGTTTTGAACCTCGGTTCGGCAGTTCATCCCGCGGCCATCTTTGCGTTCCTAAACGACCTCGGCGTGACATTCGCCTCCACATAACCGTCGCTTGGTGCTGGGCAGTAAGGTCGGTGACTCCGTTTCGCTACACGCCTACCTCCACGTCGTCCCCGCTCACGACACGCGCGGCCATCGGATCGCGTAGAGCCTCATTTCCCCACTTCCAGCGTCCGAACACCGCCCGCCGTCTCCCCTTCCCTCATGGGAAGGGGCCGGGGGTTAGGTCCCCGCAGTGACACGCCCCGCTTGGACTTCGCCCCACACCCGTGCCATCCTCCGCGATCATGAAAACAACAACCACCGCCCCCTCAGCAAGAACAACCGCGGCCCGCGCTCCCGCAAGGGCAAGGCCTCCCTCGCCCTCGCCCACATCGACCACGGCCTCGCCAGCAACGAGATCGTCCTGCCCACCGAGGACGCCGCCGAATGGGACGCGTTTCCACGACGACGTGCTCGCGCGCCTCGAACCCGAGGGCGCCGTCGAGCTCTCCCTCGCCTCCCGCGTCGCCGAAGTCCTCTGGCGCCTCCGCCGCGTCGCCCGCGCCGAGCGGCAGGCCGTCGACAACCTGCAGGTGTACCGGTCGGCGCTATTGCAGGACAGCGAGTACGTGGACGAGCACGCCCGCAAGCAGAACGAGTTGAACGGCGAATCTGATGCCGGCGAGCCCGATGCGGGGAGATCGATATTTTTCTGGCAATTCGAAGTCGCCTATCAATCCAATCAGAGCTATAGACCTCACCCTCCATCTCCCCCTCTCCCCTTGAGGGAGAGGGGGCCGGGGGGTGAGGGCCCAGGCGGCCGGGGGGTGAGGGCCCACCATGCCGGCAATCAGGTCCCACTTCGGCGATCCAACTGCTAGGCTCAATCCATGAAGGCGGAAATCCTCTCCATCGGCACCGAGATCCTCCTCGGCGAGATCGTCGATACGAACGCGGCGTTCATCGCGTCGCGGCTGCCCGCGCTCGGCGTCGACATCTACTTCAAGGCCGTCGTCGGCGACAACCTCGACCGCCTGACCGAGACCATCGGCCGCGCGCGCGAGCGCTCGGACATCGTCATCTGCACCGGCGGCCTCGGCCCGACGGAGGACGACCTGACGCGCGAGGCGATCAGCGCCGTCCTCGGCGAGACGCCGGCACGTCGACCCGGAGCTGGAGGCCGGCCTGCGCGCGTTCTTCGAGCGCCGCGGCTACGCCATGCCGGAGCGGAACGTCAAGCAGTGCTGGGTCATCCCCTCGGCGCGCGCCATCCCGAACCCGCGCGGCACCGCGCCCGGCTGGTGGGTCGAGCGCGACGGCAAGATCATCATCGCCATGCCCGGCCCGCCGACCGAGATGACCCGCATGTGGGAGAAGGAGGTCGCGCCGGAGCTGGCGCGCCGCAACCCCGGCACGATCCTCATCACGCGCACGCTCAAGACCGCCGGCATCGGCGAGGGCACGGTCGACGAGATGGTGAGCGCCCAGCTCAAGTCGACGAACCCGAGCATCGGCGTCTACGCGCGCGCCGACGGCGTCCACCTCCGCCTCGCGGCGAAGGCGCCCGGACGAGGCGGCGGCGTGGCGGCTCATCCAGCCCGTCGAAGCCGAGATCCGCGACATCCTCGGCCCCGCCCTCTGGGGCGCCGACGACGACACGTTCGAGAGCGTCGTCGGCGACATGATGAAGGAGCGCCGCCTGACGCTGGCGACGATGGAGTCGTGCACCGGCGGCCTCCTCGCCAGCACGATCACCGACGTGCCCGGCTCGTCCGAGTACTTCCTCGGCGGCTTCGTCGCCTACCAGACGCCGATGAAGATCGAGCTGGGCGTCGACCCGTCGATCGTCGAACAGTTCGGCGTCATCAGCGCCGAGTGCGCGCGCGACATGGCGCGCGTCGCCCGCGAGCGGCGCGAGGCCAGCGTCGGCATCGGCATCACCGGCGTCGCCGGCCCGGACGAGCAGGAGGGCCACCCCGCCGGCACGATCCACATCGCCGTCGACGCGATCTGGGCCGCGCCGCGGTCCGCGAGCTACACCCACGGCGCAGGGCCGCTCGGCCGTGAAGCGCCGCGCCGTGACGACCGCGCTCGTCCTCCTGCGCCAGTCCCTGCTCGATCACCGCCCCGAGGCGCTGGTCTGATATCTCCCCCTCGCCACTCCGTGGAGAGGGGGCCGGGGGGTGAGGTAGCGCACGCGCGTACGCCTGCTAGGCTGAATCCATGACGTCGAGCCTTGAATCGCTGATGACATCCGAGGTGCTGCCCGTGACGATGCCCGAGACCGACAACAAGACCGCGCTGGTCATCGCCGCCCATCCGGACGACGCCGATTTCGGCGCGGCGGGCACGAGCTACGTCTGGTCGCGGCTCGGCTGGACGTTCAACTACCTCGTCTGCACCGACGGCAGCAAGGGCACGTCCGACCCGCACATGGACCCCATCGAGCTGATCCGCATCCGGCAGGCCGAGCAGCGCGAGGCCGCACACCGCGCCGGCGCCAGCGATGTGTACTTCCTCGACCACGTCGACGGCGAGCTGCAACCGACGCGCGAGTTCCTCGGCCAGGTGGTGCGCCACATCCGCATGCTGAAGCCGTACGCCGTGTTCACGCACGACCCGGAGGCGTTCATCGTGCGCGACAGCTTCATCAACCACTCCGACCACCGCACGACGGGCCACGTCGCGATGGACGCGATCTACCCGTCGGCGCGCGACCGCCTGAACTTCCCGGAGCAGATCGCCGAGGGCCTCGAGACGCACAACGTGAAAGAGATCTACATCTGGGGCTCCGATAAGGCGAACTTCGAGGTCGACATCACCGATTGCGTCGAGCAGAAGATCCACGCGCTCAACGCGCACGTCAGCCAGGGCCTCGGCGCCGAGGATCCGAACAGCCAGTTCCTGAAGTTCGTGCGCGATCGCTGGCGCGGCGACGACGGCCGTTACACCGAGAAGTTCCGTCGCGTCGTGCTGTTCCGCTGATCGCTTTGGTTTTCCGATCGCCGCGTGCTACCATCGGCCCCGGCGGGGCACTGAGAAGGAGTCGCGGTGAGGTGGTCAGCACTGGTGCTCGCCTTTGCGCTCGCGTGCGCGTGGGCGCTTCCAATCAAATCGGCATTCGCGCAGGAACCGTCGGAGCTGCTGATCTCTCCGACGCAGGGTGAGCCGGGCACGCTCTTCCAGGTCGTCGGCCAGTCCGGCTGGACGCCCGGCGAGACCGTTACGCTGACCTTCGGCTTCACCGATCTGCCGGCGGACAACACGTTCGCCGGCGCGACGTACCACGAGCGCCAGGCCACGGTGCTGCGCGACGGCACGTGGAGCTTCCCCGTCGTCATCACGCCGGACCTGCTCCCGTTCCCGCTGTGGCGGCCCGGCTACATCGTCGTCCGGGCGACCAGCCCGTCGAAGACGGACACCGGCAACTTCGTCTACACCGTCGAAGGCAAGCTGCCGCTCGGCACGCCGCCGCTCGCGAGCTTCGGCTTCGGCCCGCAGCCTCCGGATCGGACGACAGCCGCCGCGCTCGCGCTGCTGTGCGCGGGCACGGGCGCGCTGCTCGCATTCAGCGGCACGTGGCGACGGCGCGATGCGGCGGCCGCGCGGCCCTAGACCTCCAGGCCGATGTCGCGGAGGAAGGCGTCCATGTTCGGCTCTCGGCCGAGGAAGCCGCGCACCAGCTCGTCGCCGTCGATGCTCCCGCCCGGCTCGAGGATCTTGTGCCGGTAGTCGAGGCCGGTGGCGCGGTCGAGCAGCCCCGCGTGCTCGAAGCGCGTGAACATGTCGTCGCCGAAGACGCGCGACCACAGGTAGCCGTAATAGCCGGCGTCGTACCCGAAGAGGTGGCCGAAGCCGCCCTGGAAGTGCGTGCCCTCCGGGTACGGGAAGCCGGTCAGCGGGTAGAACTCGGCGACGGCCTTCGTCGTGTCGCCGTCGAACCCCGGCGAGTGCAGCGCGAAGTCGAGCCGCGCGAAGAAGAGCTGGCGCCGTTCCCGGATGCCGGAGCTGAGGTTCTTCGCCCGGATCATCGCGTCGAGCAGCTCGTCGGGCAGCACCTCGCCGGTGCGGTGGTGGCGCGCGAACCGGCGCAGGATGTCGCGGTCCCACACCCAGTGCTCCAGCATCTGCGAAGGCGCCTCGACGAAGTCGCGCTCCGTCGACGTGCCGCTGAACTCGAGGAAGCGGGCCGTCGTCAGCGTCTGGTGCAGGATGTGGCCGAACTCGTGGAAGAGCGTCACCACCTCGGTGTGGCGCAGCAGCGACGGCGCCTCCGGCGTCGGCTTCGTGAAGTTGGCGACGATGGCGCTGACAGGCCGCTGGTACGAGCCGTCGGCCAGCTGCCGGCCGGAGCGCAGCGTGAACGCGGCCGCGTGGCCGAACTTGTTCGGCCGCGGGTAGAGGTCCATGTAGAAGCGGGCGAGCGGCTCGCCATCGCCGTCGGCGTCGGCGTCGAACACGTCGAACGCCTGCACGTCGGCGTGCCAGCGCGGCGCGTCGGGCGCCGGCTCGTAGCGGATGCCGAGCAGCTCCTGCGTGACAAGGAAGAGGCCGTCGAGGCAGGCCTGCAGCGGGAAGTACTCGGCGATCGCGAAGTCGTCGACGGCGTATTCGGTCTTGAGCAGGCGATTGGTGTAATACCACCAGTCCCAGATGTGCACCGTCGCGTCGCCGGCATGTTGCTGCTTGGCGCGCGACAGGATCGCCATGTCCGCTTCGGCCTTCGGCGTGAGGCGCTCGCCGAAGTCGCGCAGGAAGCGGTCGACGTTGCCCCGCTCCTTCGCCATCCGCTTCTCGACGACGTACGCGGCCCAGGAGTCGTAGCCGAGCAGCTGCGCGATCTGCGAGCGGACCGCGATCGCCTCCTCGAGCACCTTGACGTTGGGCTCGCCGCCCTTGTTCTGGTTCTTCAGGAACAGCTCGCGCCGCAGCTCGCCCGAGTCGGCGTTGTCCATGAACGGCATGATCTCGGGATAGTCGAGTGACACGCGGTACTTCGTCGTGCCTCCCTCCTCGACGCGGCGCAGGCCGTCAATCCAGCGGTCGGGCATGCCGGCGAGTTCCTCGCGCGAGACGACGATCGCGTCGTCCCAGGTGTCGATGGCTTTGCGGAAGTCGGTGCCCAGCTCCACGAGCCGGTTCATCAGCGCCTGCACCTGCTCGCGCTGCTCCTTCGGCAGCTCGAAGCCATTGCGATGATAGTCGCGGAGCGTGAATTCGAGCAGCCGCGCCTCGTCGCCGCGAAGCGCCGCCGCCTCGGCCGATGCGGCGAACTCCTTGACGGCGGCGTACAGGTCCTCGCGGAAACCCAGCTCGACGGCGTACTTGCCGATACGCTCATCCCAGTCGCGCGCCGTCTCGCGCAGCGCGTCATCGTCCGACACATGCGACATGAAGGCGTACTTGCCCGACGCCTGGTGGATGAGATCGACCGCCGACTCGAGCGCCACGAGCGTGCTCGCGAACGTACGCTGGGCCGCGGGCGTTGCGACGATCGCCGCGATGGCGTCATCACACACGCGGATGGCGTCCTGGCACCCCTGCGCGAGGCTCTCCGGCGTGAGTTGCTGGTAGTCGATCATTGGCTGCTCCTTTGGGCGACTCCAGCCAGCCTATCGGCCGAGGCGGGACGGCGCTACCCGCGTGCTAACCTGAGTCCGATGGTCCGTACCGCGCGTATCGCGCTCCTCCAACTGCCCGCGTTCTCGATCGAAGATGCCGAGGCGTCGCTTGCGCACACACTGCGCCGCATCGACGAGACGGCACGGGAGCGGCCGGACATCATCGTGCTGCCGGAGGTGACGTATCCGGCGTACTTCATCGGCACGACGGCGCGCGAAATCGCCGGCGTGCTTTCGCCGGCCGAGGCGATGGCGCGGTTCGCGGCGAAGGCGCGCGAGCACCGTGTGTACGTCGCCGTAGGCATGGCGCTCGACGACGGCCGCGGCGGCCTCAAGAACGGCGCGACGTTGTTCGACCGGCAGGGCGCGGTCGTCGGGACGTACGCGAAGTCGTTCCTCTGGCACTTCGACCGGGCGTGGTTCACGCCGGGCGACGCCTGGCCGGTGTTCGAGACGGACTTCGGTTGCATCGGCATGCTGATCTGCGCCGACGGCCGCATCCCGGAGATCGCGCGATCGCTGGTGCTGAACGGCGCGCAGATCGTGCTCGACCTGACTGCGTGGGTAAGCGGCGGCCGCACGGCCGATGGGCTCTCGACGATCCAGCGCGAGTTCCTGATGCCGGTACGTGCCGCCGAAAACGGCGTCTGGGTCGCCGCAGCCGACAAGTTCGGCATCGAAGCGGAAAGCATCGTCTACTGCGGCCGGTCGTGCTTCATCGACCCGAGAGGGACGATCGTGAAGGAGCTGGGGCCGGCGGACGACGCCGCGCTCGTCATGGACGTGCCGGTCGCCGACGCGGCACCGCCGGTCGAGCGCCGCCCCAAGCTGTACGGCGCGCTCGTCGAACCGACGGACGAGTTGCCTGTTGTGGCGACGCTTGCCGAGCCGCTGGTCACGGCGGAGCAGCAACGGTACGTCGCGGCGGTGCAGATGGCGATGCCGGCGACCGGCGCGGAGTTCCTCGTCGCGGCGCGGCGGCATGTCGAGCGGCTAGCGCTGCAGGATGCCGCGCTCGTGCTCTTCCCGGCGACACCGAGCAGGAGACGACAAGCGTACGCGCCCGATGAGGTCCTCGACGGCATGCAGCGCATCGCGGCCGAGTCGGGCACGCTCATCGCGTTCACGGTGTGGGCGCCGGGCGGCGACGGCTACCGCACGATCTACCTAGTCGGGCCGAAGGGGATCGCCGGGGTGCATCGCCAGACGCACAAGCCGGCCGGGCCGCGCTTCGCGTCGATGCCGATGAGCGACGACGTGTGCAGCGTGTTCGAGACGCCCGTGGGCCGCATCGGCATGATGCTGGCGGCCGAGGGCGTCGTGCCGGAGGTGGCGCGATCGCTGATGCTGCGCGGCGCGGAACTGATCCTCTGGGCGGCCGACGACCCGTCGTTGCCGATGACGATGTTCGCCCGCGCGCGGGCCGAGGAGAACGCCGTGTTCGTCGCCTGCGCCGCAGCGCCGAGCGCGAGTGGCGCGACGATGATCGTCGACCCGGCGGGCCACCCACTGGCGGCGGCGCTGCAGGGCCGCGAACTCGCCGTCGGCGCGAGCGTGAACCGCGCGCTCAGCCACATCAAGCAGCGCTCGCCCGGGACGGACATCGTTCGAGGACGGCAGCCGACATCGTACGGCGCACTCGTGCGCGGCCGGAGCGCGGCCGCTCGCATGGTATAATCGCGCCTGTCGCACACCCTCGCCGAGGCCACGCCATCGCAACTCACGACATCGCCCTGGGACGCGCCGCCGGCACCACGCATGCCGCGGTGGCGAGCGTGCGCCAGCGCGTGGGCGGTTATGTCGTGGACATGGTCATCTTCGCCGCCGTCGCGATGGTGGTGACGGTGATCGCGGGCCTGCAGCTGCTGCTCGTCACGCGCGGCGCCACGCACGACAGCTCGAAATCCGTGTACGCGTTCCTCGCCATCGTCGGCTTGGGGATCCCGTTGTGCTGGTCGGCACTCAACGTGGCGTTACTGGCGACGCGGCGGCAGACCGGCGGCCAGTTCGTCGCCGGCGTGCGGCTACTGCGCGAAGACGGCCGCGGGCTCTCGGCGCGCGATGCTGCTGCGTGGTGGTTCTGCCTGAACCCGGTGCTGTTCAGCTGGCCATCGGCCGTCACGACGGCGCTGCCACTCGCGTTCGTGAGCAGCCTCGTGCTGAGCCGGCTGGGCATTGTCGCATTCGGCGTCGTGCTGACGCTGTGCCTCGTCGCGCCACTGCTCGCGCTCATCTCCGCCCTGCTGGACGGCCAGAATCGGACGCTTCACGACCGCATCGTGGGCGTCCTCGTCGTACCTTCAGAGTGAGGGCGACGTTTCCGGCGCCGGACGCCACGCAGCGATTCGAGCTCGACGACGCGCTTCGCGCCCGGTTGCGCGCCGGAGCCGATGACGGTCCCTTGCCCTGGCGCGGCACCGCGCGATGGGCGATCGCACTGCTGCTTCTTCTCTCGCTCGGCGCGACGCTGACGGCGCTGGTGCTCTTTCAGGCGACGTCTGAGGCCACGTCGAAACGCTCGTTGCGCCGTGCGGTGGCAGCGCTGAGCGAAGTCGACGTGCTCGTCGACCGAAACTACGACTCGCTGCAGGCCGAGGCGTCGAACGCGGCACCGGGCGACCAGTTCCATCTCAACGACTTCCCCGTCGACGTGAAGCTGACGCGCGACGAAGTGCTCGGTTCGCCGAAGGCGCAGCTGCGCGACCTGCTACTCGACCGCTCGGCCGACGTTATGTACAACGACGGCACGGCGCCCCTGCGGTCGACGCCCGGAGCCAGCATCGGCGTTGGGGCCTTCACGGCGGGCGGCGTCACCGACCGCAGCCTGGGCTTCCTCACCCGCCGGCACCACGATATGCTCCGTGTGCTCACACTCGTCCTCGCGGGCGTATCCGGCCTGCTGTGCGTCGCGCTGGCGGCGCTGACTCGCGGGTTCGCGCGGTTGACGAGCCTGGGCGCGGTCACGCTGGCGGCATCCTTGCCGCTTCTGGCCGTCGGTGCGGGTGCGCGGCTCTACATCCGGTTCGCGTCCGGCAGCCAGACCGAGTACCTCCAGCGCGAGTTCTTGGCGATCGGTCGCGGGCTCGCGTGGATTCCGATTCGGGACGGGCTGGCGTTGGCGGCGCTGGGTGCCACCGTGCTCGCTATCGGCGCTGTCTGCGCCATGTGGGCCGACGCGAGCGAAGCGGCGCGCAGCCGAGCGTAGAAGCAAGCACGTAAGCCTGACCTGCGGGGCGGTCCCGCGCGGAGCAGTTACCAACGATGCGCATCGCAGGCCGACGGCCGCTCGCCGCCCCGCTTCCCGCGCGGCTGCTGCTCGTGTTGTACGCGGGCATGGCTATCGCCGCGGCGGGATTCATGATCGCGGCGGCGGTGCGGTTCGCCACGCGCACGACAGGCGGCGACGATCGCCCTTCCGTCGCGATGGCCGACGTGTTCGGGCTCGGCGGACTGCCGGAGCTGACGGCCGGCCGGAGTGCCACCGAGGCGGCGACGTCGCCCGTGCAGCACAACGCGATCGTCACGTACTACGGCAGCCCGAGCGCGCCGTCGATGGGCATCCTCGGCCAGCACGCGCCGGAGGAATCGGCCGACCTGCTCGCGGCGCGCGCCGACCGCTTCCGCTTCGCGACCGGCGGCGGCTCCGTGTTGCCGGCGCTGCACCTGGTGTACGCCGTCGCGCAGCCGCAGGCGACCGACGGGCTCTACCTCCAGTACCTCGACGACCGCACAGTGCAGCAGTTCGAAGACTTGGCCCGCCGCCGCGGCTTCGTTCTGATCCTCGACCTGCAGATCGGCCACGGAGACCCGCTGGCCGAAGTGAAGAAGATCGAGCGCTACCTCGAGCAGCCGGACGTGTTTGTCGCGCTCGACCCGGAGTTCGCGCTCGCCGGCGGCGCGAAGCCGGGCGAGGCCATCGGCAGCATCGACGCGCGCGACATCAACGCCGTGCAGCAGTATCTGGCCGACCTGTCGATCGCCCACCACCTGCCGAAGAAGATGCTCGTCGTCCACCAGTTCCAGGAGGGCATGATCACGAGCGCCGACTCGATCCAGCGGCGCGTCGACGTGGACGTGGTCATCGACATGGATGGCTACGGGCCGGCCGATATCAAGCAGGTCAAGTACCAGCGCTACGGGGCCGCGCCGTACGCGCCCTACGGCGGCATCAAGATCTTCCTCGAGCACGACCCCGACCCGCTGACGGAGCGGCAGCTGCTGGGGCTGACACCGCGTCCGTCGCTCTTCGTCTACCAGTAGCGTTCGCCGCAAGGCGGGGCTACGCTTTCGCGAAGACAGCCACGAGCTGACGAAGCCACATCGCCACCGCATACGTCACAGGAGGTCCCCATGGCCGCCACCGTCGCGATCGAGAGGAATCTACGGTTCTGGCACCGCTACCCGGAGCTGCTGCTGAAGGATCTCACTCCCGAGCAGCTGTCGTGGCAGCCGGACAACCACGACACGTCGATCATCTTCGCGCTCTGGCACGCGTATCGCGCCGAGGACGACCTCGTGCTCGGGTTCGTCGGCCGCCGGCCGACGGTCTTCGCGTCGCAGAACTGGGCGATGCGGCTGCCCGTGAGCGAGACCGGCATCTCGCCGTTCGGCAACGGGCTGTCGCGCGAGCAGATCGGCCGCATCCGCCTCGACCCGGCGGAGGTGGTGGCGTACGCGAAGGCTGTCGGCGACGGCGTCGCGTCGTACCTCGCGTCGTTGACGGACGCCGAGGCGGCTGAGGAAATCTCGCTGCCATTCTTCAAGGGCGTGTACGAGGGCGTCGACGCCGTGCCGCGGTCGGAGGCGATCGTCTTCTTCTCGATCGGCCATGTCACGGAGCATCTCGGTGAGGTGCAGTTCCTCAAGGGGCTGCTCGGCCTGAAGGGCGCGCCGCTGTGAGCGGCGAACCGCGGCCGGCCGATCTTCCGCAACCGCATGGCTGACGTCGAGCGGCTCCAGCGTTGGTTCGAGGAGGGGCGCCTCGTGCCGGTGCATCTCGACGTGCCTGGGACCGTGCACCTCGGCCGGGCGATGGCGCAGCTGTGCGGCGTCGCCGACGTCGAACTCGACGCGCCCGCGCGACAGATCGCCAAGACCATCGGCGCCGCCGAGCACTACGTCTTCGTGCTCGTGGACGGCCTCGGACTGAACCTCATCGAGACGCTGCGCGCCGATGGGTTCCTGCGGTCGCACGTCGTGATGGAACTGCGGTCGGTGCACCCGTCGGGCACGCCATCGGGGTTGACGTCGCTGGCGACGGGACTATGGCCGGGCGAGCACGGCGTCATCGGCTGGTACGAGTATCTTGCCGCGCGCGACGTCTCGCTGACCACGCTGCCGTTCGTCGAGCGGTTCGGCAAGCGGCCGCTGGGGCAGCTCGGCGTGTCGGGCGAAACGCTGTTCCCCGTGCCATCGCTGATGGCGAGGATGGAGCGCGATGTCGCTTCGTTCGTGCCAAACGAGATCAACAACACCGTCTACTCGCGCTACTTCGCCGGCGACCAGCCGGGCCACGGCTACGCCTCTCTCGCCGCGGCGGTGACGGAGGTCGTGCGTCGCATCGAGCTGGCAAAGGGGCCGACGTACACCTACGTCTACGTGCCGTTCGTCGACCAGGCGGAGCATGCACACGGCGTCTTCAGCCACGAAACGCGGAAGGCGCTCGCCGGCGTCGATGCCGAACTGGCGCGGCTGGCCGAGCGGATGCCGGCGGGCGCGCGCATCGTCGTCAGCGCCGACCACGGCCAGATCGACGTGTCGGATGCCGATACCTGCACGCTGGCGGACGACGACCGGATGCTCCAACTGCTCATCGCGCCGCCTTCGGGCGACCCGCGCGTGCCGCTGTTCCATGTGCGCCTCGGCCGGCACACCGAGTTCGAGGCCATGTTTCGCGACCGATTCGGCGACCGTTTCGCGCTACTTACGACGGGCGAACTGGGGTCGATGCAACTCCTCGGCCCGGCGCTCTCGGAGACGGCGCGGGCGATGCTCGGCGACTACGTGGCGATCCCCGGCACGGCGTCGGTACTGCGGTTCCGGCCGGCGTCGCCGATGCGCGGCTACCACGGCGGTATGACGCCGGCCGAGTGCAGGATCCCACTGATCGTCAACTGAACGCCGTATTACAGTTTCGATATGCGTCTGCCAGATTCGAGCAGGCGCTGGCGCCATTGGCAGACGTTACAATCGGGGCAGCAGACGCTTGCGTAGGAGATGCTATGGCGTCCGTCGTGATCCCCGCTGAAACAGGCCCGGAGCAGGCCCCCCGAGTCAAGGGCCGCCGGGAGCCTCAGCATCAATCGTCATTCGGCGCTAACGTCGTCGACGGCGGCGTCCAATTCCGCGTTTGGGCACCGCTGGCACAGCGCATCGACGTGGCGATCGGCGACGTCCTGTTCCCGATGGTGCGCGACGGCGCCGAGACGTGGTACGGGTTCGTGCCGGGCATCAGCGCGGGCATACGCTACCGGTACCGCATTGACGACCACGGCCTGTTCCCGGACCCGTACTCTCGCAGCCAGCCCGAAGGCCCGCATGGCCCGTCGGAGATTGTCGACCCGGGCAAGTTCCGCTGGCACGATAACGACTGGACGGGGCTACGCGCCGACGGCCTCGTCGTCTACGAGTGCCACGCCGGCTGCTACACGCCCGAGGGCACGTTCGATGCGCTGATCGACGAGCTGGATGTGCTCGCCCAGCTGGGAGTGAACGCGATCGAGTTGATGCCGGTCGCCGAGTTTCCGGGCAGCCGAAACTGGGGCTACGACGGCGTCGACCTGTTCGCGCCCTCGCGCAACTACAGCGGGCCGGAGGCGCTGCGCCGCCTCGTCGACGCGGCGCACGAACGCAGCATCGGTGTCATCCTCGACGTCGTGTACAACCACTTCGGCCCGGATGGCAACTACCTGCTGCAATACTCGCCCGACTACGTGACCGACCGTTACACGACGCCCTGGGGCGACGCCGTCAACTACGACGGCCCGCGCAGCGCGATGGTGCGGCGACTCGTCGTCGACAACGCCTGCCACTGGCTGCGCGAGTACCACATCGACGGACTGAGGCTGGACGCGACGTTCGCCATCTTCGACCACTCACCTCGCCACATCCTCGAGGAGATTGCGACGGCCGCCCGCGCGAGCGTCGAACGCGACGTCGTCCTCATCGCCGAGACGCACGAGAACGACGCCGGCTACCTGCGCCCGGAGAGCGAGGGCGGATTCGGCTTCGACGCGGTGTGGGTCGACGATTTCCACCACGCGGTGCACACGGCAGCGAGCCACGAGCACGGCGGCTACTACGCGGACTACGACGGCACGCTGCAACAGCTCGCGCGCACGATCCGCCGCGGCTGGCTATTCGAGGGGCAGCCATCGAAGCACACTGGCTCGCCGCGCGGCACGCCGTCTGAGGGGCTGGCGGCGCGCTCGTTCGTCTACTGCGTCCAGAACCACGATCAGATCGGCAACCGCGCGTTTGGCCGCCGGCTCTCGCATCTCGTCGGCGCCGGAGGCGACCGGGTATGGGCGGCGTTGCCGCTACTGCTGCCGTACACGCCGATGCTGTTCATGGGGCAGGAGTTCGCGGCATCGTCGCGGTTCTACTTCTTCTCGGACCACGAGCCGTCGCTCGGGCGCAAGATCACCGAAGGCAGGCGGCGCGAGGTCGCGGGACCCGCCGGGCTCGAAGACCCGCGCCACCAGCGCGAGATTCCCGACCCGCAGTCGGAGCAGACGTACCTCGATTCCAAACTCGACCTCCACGAGCGGGACGAAGGCATCGGCCAGCAGACGTTCGCGATGTACGCCGAGTTGCTCGCACTGCGCCGAAGCGACGTGGTACTGCGCCGCCAGGACCGCGAGCGGATGCGCGTCGACGTGGCGGGCGACATGCTGCTCGTGCACATGTGGCACGGGCGCGAGCATCGCTTGCTGGCGGCGAATACCGGCATGGGCGTCGACGCGGCGCCGGGCGCGCTGGGCATACCACACAGTCTCACCGGCCGCCAATGGACGGTCGTCGTGTCGACGGATGATCGGCGCTTCGGCGGTACGGGCGGTCAGGTGCGCATCGACCACCGCCTCGTCTCGATGCCGCCGCACACCGTCGCGTGGCTGGCAGCCACGGACCCGGCGTTGCCGCTGCGCGCTCCGCGTGCAGCTCTCCGGCTCATCACCAGGCGCGGATAGCGGCTACACGCTCGGACCGCGCGATGTCTCGGCTGAGAGGCGCCCCAGTTCGGTGCAGGGTGGGCGCGCGTCGATGTACTCCTCGATGATGCCGCGCCATGGACCGCGCGCTCGCAGGTTACCGAGCAACCCCGACAGCCCGAAGTTGATGCGCGTCAAGAAGATCATCCCCTCGGGCACGTTGCATTGCGCATTGATGCGGCCGCCGAGGCCGGTGGTCTGCGTGTTGCGGCGCACCATCTCGCGCGCCAGTTCGGGTGTGAAGGTGATTTCGTCTTCGAGGACGGGCGCCCAGTACCAGTGCATGTGCTCGTACAGCTCCTCGGTATTGAACGGCGCGTCGGCGCGCAGGATGCCCATGTCGATGACGGCGCAGCGCCACTCCTCGCGGTCGCCGATCATCAGCGCATCGAGCACGCGCTTGAAGCCGGCGATGGCCGACTCCGGGAACTCGGCGACGCAGCCGTAATCGACGAACGCCACGCCGCCATCATCGAGCAGGATGTAGTTGCCTGGGTGCGGGTCGCCGTTGAACAGCCGATAGCGGTAGATCGAGCCGAAGGCGTAGCGGAAGATGATCTCGGCGGTGCGGTCGCGCGTCGCCTGGTCGGCGTCGTACAGCGCGGCGAACGGGCGGCCCTCGATGAACTCCTGCACGAGCACGTGAGGCGTCGTCAGCTCAGCGACGACCTCCGGCACTTTGATGAACGCATGGCCACGGAAATGGTCGGCGAAACGCCGCTGCGACGCAGCCTCTCGCAGGTAGTCCAGCTCGCCGAGCAGGCCCTCCTTCAGGTCGCGGACAATCGGCCCGGGCTCGATGCCGGGCGACATCGCGCCGACCAGCGACACCATGAGCTTTACGTTGGCGAGATCGTGCTCGATTGCCTTGCGCACGCCGGGATACTGCACTTTGACCGCGACGCGGCGGCCGTCGCCGAGCGTCGCCCGGTGCACCTGGCCGATGGAGGCGGCGGCGAACGGCTGGTGGTCGAACGACTTGAACAACCGGTCCGGCGAACGGCCGAAGTCGCCGTCGAAGACCTGTTCGACGAGGTTGAAGGCCATCGGCGGCGCGTCGCGCTGGAGGCTTGCCAGTTCGGCGGTCATCTCGTCGGGCAGGACGCCGCTCATCAGCGAGAGGATCTGCCCGAACTTCATGATGGCGCCCTTCATGTCGCCCATGGTCTCGGCGACGTCGCGCGCCGTCTTCATGACGAACTCGCCGCGCTTGCGAGCGCGTGTCTCGCCCCAGGTCAGCTGCGAGTACGCCCAGCGGATCGCGGCGCGACGAGCGAGATGCGCCGGCATGAGCGAGCGGGAGATGCGCCCACCGCCGATCGCATCACGTTCGTTGGCCACGTCGAGCTCTCCTGTTGTCGTTCTTGCGGCGATCTCATCGTAACAGAGGGCCGCGCCCCGTCGAATGCCTGGCTCGTCAACTGGCCCGCGCGGGCTGAAGAGCCCGCGCTACGGTGGAACGAGCCCGACGCGTCGGCTGTCCCCGTCTACGCGTCCTCGACGGCGATGCGCACGCGCACCGCGAAGCCCTCGCGCGACAGCCGCCCGTCGGCGAGAACGGTGCCGGAGGCGCCATCGAACTCGCCAGTGCCGCCGTCCACGGTGAATTCGAGGCGCACCTCGTAGTCGGCGGTGTCTGCGGCGTCCGATGGCAACTCGACCACCTGGCCGGAGGCGAGCGTCGCGAACAACTCGGCGCCATCGGCCCGTGTCAGCGCCAGGTCGCCTTCGCTCGCGTCCCGCCCTGCGCGCGCGTTCCACGAGCAACTGCCGGAGAGCGTCCACGCGCCGTCCGCGCTGGCGCCCTCCAGGGTGGCCACCTGCATGCCGCTGAGCAGCGTCTGCCACTCGACCACATCGCCGGCGACGTCGACATCCATCTCCACAGCATCGCTCCGCCGAGCACATCCGTCCACGAAACAGCGAAGAGGCGGGCAAGTATGCCCGCCTCTCGCAAGTTCACTTCGATCCGCGCGACGCGGGCGGCAAGCCCGCGCCACGGGAGAGCCTGCTAGGCCTCCGCCTTGACCTTCTTCACGGCCTCGATCAACGCCGGCATGACTGCCTTGTAGTCGCCGACGATGCCGAAGCGCGCCGTCTTGAAGATGTTCGCGTCGGCGTCCTTGTTGATGGCGACGATGTTCTTCGAGCCGGAGCAGCCGGCCATGTGCTGGCTGGCGCCGGAGATGGCAACGGCGATGTAGAGCGTCGGGCTGACGACCTTGCCTGTCAGGCCCACCTGCTCAGCAACTGGCCGCCAGCCGAGGTCGGCGACCGCGCGACTCGCGGCGACGGCGCCGCCCATCAGGTGCGCCAGTTCCTCGATCGGAGCGAAGCCCTCGGGCCCGCCGACGCCGCGGCCGCCCGCCACGACGACTTCGGCGTCCTCGAGCCGAACGCCTTCGGCCGTGGCAACTTTGCGGTCGACGACCTTGGTGCGGATACCGGCAGCGTCGAACGCGACGTCAACGGCGGCGCCAGCGCTGCCTCCCTCGGCCGCGTCCTGCGACTTTACGCGCACGGTGGCGATGGCCGGCGTCGCAGTGAAGCTGTTCACGGCGCGCGCGTTGCCGCCGTACGCCGAGCGCGTCGTGTGGAGCTTGCCTTCTTTCATCTCGAGCCCGATGGTGTCCATCGCGACGGCGGTGCCGAGCTTTTGCGCGAGCGACGGTCCCAGGTCGCGGCCGATGTTCGTCTGGCCAAGCAGGATCACCGCCGGGTCGGCCTGCGCGGCCACCGCGGCCGCGGCCTGCGTGTAGCCGTCGGTCGTGTACTCCGCCAACGCGGCGTTATCGACCACATACACGTTCTCGACGCCGGTGACACCGGCGGCCGAGCCGGCAACGCCCGAGCCGATGAGCATCGCCGAGACCGGTCCGGCGTTCAGGCGCTGCGCGGCACCGACGAGTTCTTGCGTGATCGACGCGATCCCGCCGTCCGCGACCTCGGCCAGGATGAGTACTCCGTTTGCCATGGTTTCACTCCGTTCCAGCGCGCCTGAGAGCGACGCGCGCAATCGCTAGATCAGCTTGGCGTCCTTGAGGCGCTTGGCCAGGGCCTGCGCCTGCTCTTCCGGCGTGTCGCCCTCCATCAACTCGACCTTCGTATCGACGACGGGCACGAACAGCGCCTCGAGCGTCAGGCGCGGCGCGAGCGCTGCGGCGTCGACGCCGATGTCGGCGGCGGCCCACGTATTGACCTGCTTCTTCGCCGCGGCCATGATCTGCTGCAGCTTCGGGTAGCGCGGCTCGCCGAGCTCGTTGCTGACCGTCACGACGGCGGGCAATTGCGTTTCGACCGTCTCGACGGAATCCGGCAGCACGCGCTCGACCGTCACTGAACTGCCGTTCACCGTGACCGACTTCGCGAACGTGACGACCGGAGCGTCGAGCATTGCAGCGATCAGCGTGCCGGTCACGCCCATGTCCCAGTCGACCGCCTGGCGGCCGGTGAGCACGAGGTCGACGTCACCGAGCTTCTTGATGGCCGATGACAGCACGGTGGCGGTGCCGTGGCCGTCGAGGTTGTTGAACGCCTCAT
Organism: uncultured Chloroflexia bacterium; assembly: GCA_963840385.1. Taxonomy (GTDB): domain Bacteria; phylum Chloroflexota; class Dehalococcoidia; order DSTF01; family JACRBR01; genus CAYJMJ01. Next base: position 681,819 of record CAWIYS010000011.1, read on the forward strand.
CAACGAGGAGCACGCCCTCGTCGCCGCCCATGGCGAGACCATGCTTGATGACGTCGCGCGCGGTCGCGGCGCCCATGCTCATGATGGTGACCTTTGCGTCGCCACCAGCGTCCTTGACGCGCATCGCCGCTTCGACGGCGATCGCGTCGAATTGACTCGGCACGGGCGCGACGCCCGGAGGCGGAATGACCTTCTTCGCGGCCTCATCGACCTTGAAGCTGGCGGGCGGAATGTCCCAGTCCGGGACCTGCTTGACGCAGACAACGATATGCAAGGCTTCATCCTCCCTTAGCGGCCTGTTCGAATGCGTTGCTCAGATGGTCAGGGAGTCGCCAGCAGCACGAGGCACAATCCGGCCTCCGAGGCCGATGAAACATACAGAACCGCAACCGTAAGGTCTAGCCGTTGCGGAAACCAGAAATTCGCGCCGCCGACTCACGAAATCGCCACACTTTCGAGACTCCGAAGCCGATGATGAAAGCAACCGAAAGCTCCTTCGCCGAGCCGCCGTGCGATGCGGTTGGGTACGCATCGGCCATGCCGGTGCGCGCGAGGGATGGCCGCACGCCGCGGTTAAGAAATTTGCTCTCGCCGTAACTTCGGCGGCGGCGCGGGGGTTTTCGGTAACAAGGGGTGGGTTATGCCGAACAACGGTGCATCGCGCACGCGCGACGACACACCATCGCTCCCTGCGCAATGGGGAGGGATCGTCGGCGAGCGCAAGTTCCGCGCGATGAATACCGACGTGCGCATCATCGCCGTCGACTGGCGCCGCACCGAGATGCTCGCCGACGCCGAGGGCGTCTTTCACGACGTCGAGGCGCGGTTCAGCCGGTTTCAGCCGGACAGCGAGCTGTCCGCATTCAACGCGCGAGGCGACGCGCAGGTAAGCGTCTCCACGCAGATGATGCAACTTCTCGACCTGGCCCTCTACTTCAACAAACGCACGAACGGCATGTTCGACCCGGCGGTGCTGCCCGCATTGGAAGCCGCCGGCTACGACCGGTCGTTCGAGCGAGTGGTGCGCGATAATCCGGATGCGCGCGCGCCACGAGGTGTGCCACCGCACGCCTTCTCGATCGCGCAGGTGCAACTCGACCGCCGCCAGAGGACGCTCACGGCGCCGACGGGCCTTCGCATCGACTTCGGCGGCATCGGCAAGGGATACGCGGTGGACGTCGCAAGCCAGCGACTGTCCGCCACGCGGGACTTCCTCATCGATGCCGGCGGAGACATCTTCGCATCGGGCAATGGCCCGGGCGGAGACGGCTGGCCGATCGGCATCGCCGACCCGGCGAACGGCACCGACCTCGACGTCGTCGTCCTGAGAGATCAGGCGATCGCGACGTCGACGACGGCGCAGCGGCGCTGGAAGCGCGGTGAACATTGGCACAGTCACATCATCGACCCGCGGACCGGCGCATCAACCGGCAGCGAAGTCGTATCCGCGTCCGTCATCGCGGGAACGGCGACGGAGGCGGACGTGTACGCGAAGTGCGCGTTGATGCTGGGAGCCGACGAAGGACGCCGGTTCCTTGAAACGAATCGCGCACAAGGTCTGTTAGTACTTGACAACGGAAGCGTGGCGCGCACCTCGGGGTGGCCTGACGTCGCGCCCAAGTCGAGTGAAGGGGTGAGAGAGTTATGCATCGCAGATTAGCGCTAGCCTGCTCGCTGGCGTTCACCACCATCGTGACATTCGGCGTCATAGCCGTGGGCGCCCAGATCGGCTTGTTCAGCGCGGGACACCCGGAGGCGAGCGCGGAAGTCGCCGCGCCCGCACCGACGGACGTCCCGCCGGCGCCGCCCACCGAAGCGCCGCCGCCGGACCCGATCGTCGTGACCCAGTACGACTACGTCGACGTGCCCGACGCGGCACCAACGAAGGCGACGGCGCCGACGATCGCGCCGCGCCCGTCGCCGACGGCACCCGCGACCGCGACAGCGGCAGCTAGCCGCCGCAGCCAGGCTGTGCCGGCCGCGCAGCCGACATCTGCGCTTCCGCCGCCGGCCACGGCCGCACCGGACCCCGCGCCGAGCGAACCGGAGCCGCGACATGAGGACTCGTCGTCGCACGACTCAGGCGAGCACGACGACTAGGCCGTAACCACCCGGGCGTGGCGGCCGGCGCAGGCGGGCGACGGTCGCCACGTCACGGGGGTCCACAGGGAGAACCATGCCGCGCAGGATCTCGTTAGCCATTGCATTGGCGTTCACGACCGTGGTGACGTTCGCCGTCATCGCGATTGGCGCACAAGCGGGCGTCTTCAGCGAACACAAGACCTCGAACGCCGCCGCCGAGGAAGCTCCCGCCGTCGCGCCGGCCGATCCGGCAGCGGCAGTTGCACCGGCGGACGCACCCGCCAGCGCGGCGCCGCAGGTGATCGTAGAAACCGACTACGTGGACGTGCAGGACCCGCCGCCGACCAGCGCTTCGACAGCGAAGCCGGCGACCACGGAGACAGCACGTGCCACGTCGACGGCGGCCGCGGGCACGACCCGGACGCCGGTGGCGACACAGACCGCCGGAGCGACGGCGACAACGCCGCCCGTGTCGACCGCGACGGCGGTCCCGGCAAACCCGACGGCGACGAGCGCCGCCGCACCAGCCGAGATCGAGTTCGTCGGCAGCGTGACTGCGATCAGCGGCAACCAGGTGACCTTCAACCACGGAGGGATCCTGACGACAGTACAGGTATCCAACCCGGGCGCGCTTGCGGTCGGCGTCACGGCGCATGTGCATGCGTTGCTGAAGCCGGGCGGCTATGTCGCGACCGAGGTGCAAGTCGGAGGTTGAGATGACGATTATCACGAAGTTCTGGCGTACGAAGGCGGCGACGGTCCTCACTTCCATCGTGGCCATGATGCTTGTCTGGGGCGCGCTCGCGTGGCCCGACTGGACGTCGACGAAGGCGGCGCCGTACGACACGAACAAGGCCGCGTGGGAGTGGATGGCATCGCTGACGCCGGAGCAGCGAGCAACGCTGATCGCGGTCAGCAACCAGCCGGCAGGAGCTGCGCCGCCCGCGGAACCGGTCGCGGCCGAGCCGCCGCCTGTAATCGTGCAGCACGTGACGATCGTCCGGCACGTGCCGGCGGGCACGACGCCGGACAGCATGCCGGCCGGCGACACGGTCGCCGCGGCACCGGGCCAGGCTCCTACGACATCGGCTCCGCCGCCGCAGCAGGTGAGCGCGGCTCCGGTGTCCAGGCCGGTCTCAGCGCCGAGGTCGTCGGCTCCGGCGCCCGCGCCGGTATCGGCACCGGCACCCGCGCCGGCGCCGGCGCCGGCGCCGGCTCCCGCGCCCGCGCCGGCACCCGTCACGAAGACCAAGGCGTCCTAAGGGCAGGAGTACGATCGATGAGCGCACCCGCCGCGCTGCTGTTTACGTTTCCGGACATCTCGCAGCACATGTACTGGTACATGGGCCGATCGAGCGGGTTCATCGCATTCTGGCTGCTGTTCACCTCCGTCGCCCTCGGCCTGGCCGTCAGCTCGCGCGTCTTCGACGGCGTGCTCGGCCGGCCGTGGGTGTTCGAGGTGCACAAGTTCTTCTCGATCTTCGTGCTGTTCGTGATGCTGTTCCACGGGCTGATCATGCTGCCCGACCCGTACAGCCAGTTCAAGCTCAGGGAGCTGCTGATCCCGCTGCAGTCGCACTACAAGAACCAGCCGATGGCGCTCGGCATCATGACGCTCTACGCTTCGACGCTGATCACGCTGACGTTCTACATGAAGGGCGTGATCAACCAGCAATGGTGGCGCGCGATCCACTACATGACGTTCGCGCTCTTCCTCGGCGCGATGTCGCATGGCCTGTGGATCGGCACCGACACGAAGCGGTCAGTTGTGTACTGGTCGTACCTCGCCTCGGCCGGCGGCGTGCTGTTCCTGATCTTCTTCCGCATCCTCGCGGTGCGCTCCATCAAGCCGAAGAAGGTGGTCGCGCTCAAGGCGGAGGCGGAAGCGGCGTAAAGCCCGCGCCACGGACAACCGCTCGTTAGCCGCGGCTGCGGTTCAGCCTGACGACGACGTCGCGCGCCGCAACAATGAACGCCGGGTCGCCGGTAATCCGATGCTCGCGCAGGCAGGCGTCGGTGAACTTGATGGCGTGCTCGTCGCGCGCGGTGACCGCCTGGTCGATGAGGTCTGCGGAATCGAATCCGATAGCGGCGTCAGGTGAGGGCTCGGCGATCGGCTCCTCGACGGCGTACGCCGCGAAGATCGACGCGCACGCCTGCCACGCGTAGCGCATCGCGGCGTCGCGGGTCGCCGCGCTCAGATGCGGAGCGAGGATGCGGAGCGAGCTTGGCGCCGTCACGGTGTGAATGAAGGCGATCGCGGCGTGGCCGGCGTTCGCCAGGTACTGACGCACGAACGCCCGTGTGATGCCGGATACGAATTCGTCGACCTCGGCCGCAGCGACCGTGTTGATCACCGGCGCGAACGTCGCGGCGTCGATCTCCTTCGACCGTCTCGAAGATCAGGCCTCGATGCTGAATCGCGCCGGCGGAGCGCGGCACGCGAGCGAGCGCGGCGGGGATATCGAGTACGCCGGACGGGCCGAGTTCGCCAGGTAGTTCCTGGTATCGCGCCGCCCAGTAGCCGAGGCCCTCCGCCAGCTCGTGGATGCGCCGGGCACCTTCGCCGGACGACGCGAGCGTGCGAACCGCGTGCGCCGTGCGCAAGATGCCGTGCGTCGCGCCGGCCATCACGCCCGGACCCAGGCGCGCGACCCAGGTCTCGAGCACGTCGCGCCACGGCCGGCCGTCGAGCTCGCGTTCGAAGAACGCGACCCAGTCGCCGACGCGCGTGATGTCGCCGAGCGCCTCACGCCACTCATTGGCAGGAATCGGGTTGCGCGCCGGCGGATGCTCCTGCAGCCGCGCCGAGTACCATTCCGACCAACCGACGATCACGTCGGAGCGGCCCATCGTGACGAGCGCTTCCGCGCCCATTGGGCCGTGGTTCGACAGACCAGGACCGAACTCCGGGCCAGTGCGCTCGAAACGATCGAGCACTTCGTCGATGCGAGTCTCGGTCACGGAATCCTCCAGGTGCCGACCACGAGCGCCGGCACGCGATCGCGCCTCTTCTTACGGCAGCTGGTTGAGCGCGTCGATCAGCTGGCGGAGCCGGCCGAAGTTGCTAACCGGAAGGAACGCGATGCGCGCCAGCTCAGGCGCGTCACCGTCCTTCGCCTCCGCCGGCGTGATCGAGATCGGCTCGATGCGCCCACGCTCGACGATATCGGCGAACTCGCGATTCAGTCGGTCGAGGTCGGCACGCGACGGTGCGCGCTTCAAACGCAGCACGAGCCGCTCACCGACGTAGCGCGCCGAATCGTAGTTCGAGTAGAAGCGCTCGATGACGGCGAGCGCCGCCTCAACGGAGCCGGCAACCTCAAACAGCGACAGGTCGACGGGCGATGCGAGCATGCGCGCCACGACGTGCTCGCGGATGAACTCGAGCCACGTGTCCCAGTAGTCATTGCCCGGTGGCTGCAGCAACACGACGGGGCGGATCGCCGTCTTGCCAGTCTGCATCAGCGTCAGCAGCTCGAACCCCTCGTCGAGCGTGCCGTAGCCGCCCGGCAGCAGCACGAATGCGTCCGACTCCTTCATGAACGTGATCTTGCGCGTGAAGAAGTACTTGAAGTCGATGAGCTTCGGGTCGCCGGCGATGAAGCCGTTGGCGCTCTGCTCGATCGGCAGCTTGATGCCGACACCGAAGCTAGCCGTCGCGCCGGCGCCTTCGTGGCCGGCGGCCATGATGCCCGGCCCGGCACCGGTGATCACCATCCAGCCGCGCTCGGCGATCGCGCGCGAGAAGTCGCGCGCGACGGCGTACTCGGGATCGGCATCGACCGTGCGGGCGGAGCCGAAGATGCTCACCTTCCGGACGCCCCGGTACGGGGCGAAGATGCGGAACGCCCGGCCGAGCTCGCGCAGCGACCGCGCCACGAGTTTCATCTCGCCGCGGTTTGCCGCACGCGCCATGCGGAACGCCGTCTCGACAATGTCCTCGAGCAGGTCGGCGTCGACGGCGTCGACCGAGGCGACGAGATCGCGGATCGTCTCGTCGAGCTGGCGGTCGCCGGAGCCGGTGCGGCGGCGCAGGCGCTGTCGCGTCGGGCTCGTGCGAACCGAGCGGGGCTCGAGCGGCTCGACGCCAGGGACGGCGGCCGGGCTCGCGGGTTTGTCGTGCGTGATGTCCATAGCTACATGATGACAGACGGAGGCGGATCCCTCCTCGCCACGGCGTGCCTCCAGTCAGCACACGAATATGCGAAGTCCCGATTTCGTTTTGTCACTCTCTTTCTCTATGGGGCCCTCTCCATCATTGCGATACCAGATCCAGTACCGGCAGCGATCGTGCGCAGACCCGCAGGCGATCTCAAAATGGCGATGTCACCACACGAAAGAGCTGTCGGCTATCAGCTTTCGGCTTTCAGTTGGCAAGAGCATCGTCGCAACGGGGGTTGCGCGGGCTGGAAATCCCGCGCGACGACGATCGATCGAGCCGCGCTACGCGCCTGGCGCGACGCGGCCGATGGAGTCCTGGCCGAACTTCGGCAGGCCGTCGGGGATGACCTTGTCGATGCCGCCGGCGGCGTCGATCGCGGCGCGCCAGATGCGCGCCTTCTCCTCGAGCGCGTGCCACGAGGCATGCAGGCCGTCGGACGTGCCCTGGAAGTTGGGCATGACGTAGCGGGCGAACAGCTCCATCGACTTCATCCACTTGCCCTGGTCGGCCCAGTCATTCGTGATGAAGAGGATGCCGCCGAAGCCGCCGGTGCCGTCATACAGCTCGCGGATCATGCGGGTGACGGCCGGCGGGTCGCCAACCAGCCAGCCCATCTTGCGCTTGAGTTGCTCGGTCGTGATCTCCTCGATCGGCTGGCCCTTGTAGTCCTCGAACAGCGCCTTCAGGCCGAGCGTGAAGAAGTACTCGTGGTATTCGCGCGTCGCGCCGGCGTCGATGTCGGCCAGCGCCTGCTCGTTCGTCTCAGCGACGTACACGGGCTGGGCGATGCGCCAACTCTCGCGCGGGACGACGGTGCCGTGGCGCTGCGCGGACGCCTGGATGGCGGCCCACTGCCGGCACAGCATCTCCGCGCCGGCGGGCGAGAAGACGCTCGCGGACATCGGCATCATGCCGTACTTGCCGGTCTGCTCGACGGAGTTGCCGCTGATACCGCAGGCCATCGCGAGCGGCAGTGGCCGCTGCAGCGGCTTCACCTGGACGAACATGTCGCGGATCTTCCAGAACTCGCCATCGTAGGTCAGCGGTTCGTCCGCGTCGAGCAGCTTTATGATGATCTCGAGCGACTCGTTCATCATCGGCCGCAGCTTGTTGGGGTCGAGGCCGAAGAGCATGAAGTCACTCGGCAGGGCGCCGGGGCCGACGCCGAAGATCAGCCGGCCGCGCGTCAGGTGGTCGAGGAAGGCGATGCGCTCGGCCACCTCGAACGGGTGGTGGTACGGCAGGTTGATGACGGCGGTGCCGAGGCGGATGCGCGCCGTGCGCTGCGACGCGGCGGCGATCATCAGGTCGGGTGCGGGGACCGTCTCCCAACCGCCGCTGTGGTGCTCGCCGATCAGCACCTCATCGAAGCCGAGGCGTTCCGCGTGCTCGATGAGCTGCAGGTCGCGCTCGAAGGCGAGCGTCGGATTCTCCCCTGGCGGGTGCGAGGGCATCATGAACATGCCGAACTTCACGGGCGTCCTCCATCGATGGCACGTGGTACGTGACTGCGAGTGTACTCGAATCAGTTGGGGGAATGGCAACTAAGCGGCGCAGGGCGCCGCAGGCGCCATCGGTTGACGACCGCTGTAACATACGAGCATGACATTCGAACATCTCCCGGGCTGCGATCGCCGGCATTCGAGGCGGCGGCGGTGCAACGTTGCCTATGCGACGGGGGAGCGGTCTTCGACGACGGCGGAGGTAACGCCGACCTCGCGGCTGGCGAACCGGGCGAGACGCCGAGTCGCCCGCGGCCTCGCTATCGGCGTTGTCCTCCTAGCGGCGGCGGCCGCGATGGTCGTCGCGGGAGTCGCCAGCGGGGTGATGGAAAGCGAGGAGCCGCGCTTGATCCGACCGAACACTGTTTCATTCCCCGAGTGGGCGCAGCCGACGGAGGCAGTCGAACTGCTCAACGAGCCTCATTGCCCCGGCGATGCGCACTGGCTTCCTCCCTGCCGCACGCTGAGGTTTGGCACGCAGCGTGACTATGAGCCAGTGGTCGGGGAACTCAAGACGGTGTTCGAGGCCTATGGCTGGACCGCCCAATTCGAGCCGCACGACATGTCCCTCCATGCCACGGATCCGGACGGCCTTCGCTGCATCCTCTACTACAATGAGGACTGGCAGCCGCCGCGAACCAGGGAAGCTGACGACCTCACAAAGCGTGCTGGGTTTCCGGTGCTGATCACAGTCGTCTTCGATGGATGCGGAGCGCAATTTGGCTCCTGACACCCGGCGTCAGCAGGTGTCAGCGGCGATGATCCGCCGCCGAACACCCGTGCTATGATGGACGCGCGCGGTTGAGCGGCCGCATCTGGCCGGCCGGAACCCCAACTCCAACCTCAATCCTCCAGGAGACCAGCCGAATGCCGCTGGACGCCATCATCGTCAAAGGCGCCCGAGAACATAATCTCAAAGACATCGACGTCACGATTCCGCGCGACAAGCTGGTCGTGATCACGGGGTTGTCGGGCTCGGGAAAGTCGTCGCTCGCCTTCGACACCATCTACGCCGAGGGGCAACGGCGTTATGTCGAGTCGCTCTCCGCCTACGCCCGCCAGTTCCTCGGCCAGATGGAGAAGCCCGACGTCGACTACATCGAGGGGCTCTCGCCGGCGATCTCCATCGACCAGAAGGGTGCCAGCCACAACCCGCGGTCGACCGTCGGCACGGTAACGGAGATCTACGACTACCTGCGGCTGCTCTACGCCCGCGCCGGTACGCCGCACTGCCCCACCTGCGGGCGGCCGATCGAGCGCCAGACGGTGCAGCAGATCGTCGACGCCATCCTCGCCATCCCGCCCGGCAGGCGGCTGATGATCATGGCGCCGATCATCCGCGACCGGAAGGGCGAGCACCAGCACGTCTTCGAGGACGCCCGCCGGGCAGGGTTCGTGCGCGTGCGCGTCGACGGCCGCGTCCGCGACGTCGGCGAGCAGATCGACCTCGACAAGAAGAAGAAGCACACCATCGAGGTCGTCGTCGACCGCATTGTCACCGAAGGCAAGGGCGGCGAAGGCACAGCATCGAGCGCCACGCGTCTCGCCGACAGCGTCGAGCAGGCGCTGAAGCTCGGCGGCGGTACGGTACTCGTCGATGTCGAAGGCGAGGGCGAGCGGCTGTACTCGGAGCACTATGCGTGCGCGTTCGACGGCACGAACGTCGGCGAACTGGCGCCGCGCAACTTCAGCTTTAACAGCCCGCACGGCGCCTGCACCGTCTGTACAGGCCTCGGCGTGAAGATGGAGCTGGATCCGGCACTCGTCGTTCCCAATCGCGACGTGTCGATCGAGGAAGGCGCGATCCAGCCGTGGTCGCGCGCCGCCGCCACCAACACCTGGTATATGCGGATGCTCCAGGCGGTCGCGAAGAAGCACGGCTTCCGCCTCGACGTGCCGGTCATCGAGATGAAGCAAAAGCACCTCGACATCGTCCTCTACGGTGACGAGGCGCCGATCACGCTCAGCTACACGGCCTCCGGCGGCCACACGAACAAGTGGGACACGACGTTCGAGGGCGTGATGAACAACCTCGGCCGGCGGTACAAGGAGACCGACTCCGACTACATCCGCTCCGAGATCGAGAAGTACATGGCGGCGACGCCGTGCCCCGCCTGCAAGGGCGCGCGCCTCAAGCCGGAGACGCTCGCCGTCACCGTCGCCGGACGCAACATCGTGCAGGTGACGGCGATGGACGTGCGCGAGGCGCGCGACTGGGTCGAGGAGCTGGCCGGGACGAAGACGCCGCTCAACGAGCGCGAGCAGATGATCGCGCGTCAGATCCTGAAGGAGATCCGAGCCCGCCTGACGTTCATGTTCGACGTCGGGCTCGACTACCTGTCGCTCGACCGCGCGGCGGGCACGCTCTCCGGCGGCGAGGCGCAGCGCATCCGACTGGCGACGCAGATCGGATCGAGCCTGATGGGCGTGCTCTACGTCTGCGACGAGCCGAGTATCGGCCTGCACCCCGTCGACGACGCGCGGTTGATCCGCACGCTCGAGCGGCTGCGTGACCTCGGCAACACGGTGATCATCGTCGAGCACGACGAGGCGATGATGCGCGCCGCCGACCACATCGTCGACATGGGGCCGGGCGCGGGCGAGGCCGGCGGCCACGTCGTGGCCGAGGGGCCGATCGAGAACATCATGGCGGCCGAGGCATCGATGACGGGCGCGTATCTCAGCGGCCGGCGGCAGGTGCCGCTGCCGGAGGTGCGCCGCCCCGGCAACGGCGCGACGATCACCGTGACGGGCGCTCGCGAGAACAACCTGAAGGACATCGACGTCGAAATCCCGCTCGGCATGTTCGTCTGCATCACCGGGGTCTCGGGATCGGGCAAGAGCACGTTGATTAACGACCTGCTGTACAAGAAGGCGGCGCAGGTCCTCTACAACGCGCGCGAGCGCCCCGGCAAGATGACGGGCGTCAAGGGCCTGCAGCACATCGACAAGGTCGTGAACATCGACCAGTCGCCGATCGGCCGCACACCGCGCTCGAACCCGGCGACGTACACCGGCACGTTCACGCCGATCCGCGAGCTGTTCGCCTCGTCGCCCGAGGCGCGGCTGCGCGGCTACACGCCGGGCCGCTTCTCGTTCAACGTGAAGGGCGGGCGCTGCGAGGCGTGCGCCGGCGACGGCTACATCGAGATCGAAATGCACTTCCTGCCGGACGTGACCGTGCCGTGCGAGGTGTGCAAGGGCAAGCGCTACAACCGCGAGGCGCTCGAGATCACCTTCAAGGACAAGAGCATCGCCGACGTGCTCGATATGACGGTCGACGAGGCGCTGTCGTACTTCGACAAGATCCCGAACATCAGGCGGAAGCTCGAGACGCTGCGCGACGTCGGCCTCGGGTACATCCGGCTGGGTCAGCCTGCAACGACGGTGTCCGGCGGCGAGGCGCAGCGCGTCAAACTGTCGACGGAGCTGTCGAAGCGCTCCACCGGCCGCACGCTGTACATCCTCGACGAGCCGACGACCGGCCTCGCGTTCGAGGACACGCGCAACCTGCTCGCGGTGCTGCAGCGGCTCGTCGATGCCGGCAACACCGTCGTCGTCATCGAGCACCACCTCGACGTGGTGAAGAACGCCGACCACATCATCGACCTCGGCCCGCTGGGCGGCGACCGCGGCGGTCGCGTCGTCGCGCAGGGGACGCCGGAGCAGATCGCGCTGGTGAAGGAGAGCTACACCGGCCAGTACCTGCGCAAGGTCCTGCCGGCGGAGCGTGTCGCCGTCTGCGAAGCGCGCCTCGAAGCGCAACGGCGCCGCCTCGAACGGCGCGGGCGCTGCCGCATCGACGAACGGACGCGGCAAGACGACCGCGAAGGCGGCCCGATGAACAAGGACGAACTGCTGGAACGAATTCGGGCCGACCGCGCGCGGCTCGACGAATTGGTCGCGAGCATCGACGACGCGCGGATGGTCGAACCGGCGCTGGAGCAGGGGTGGTCGGTCAAGGACGTGCTGGCGCACATCAGCGCGTGGGAGCAGCCTGCGCGCGACTGGCTGCGAAGCGGCGGCGCGCGACGAGACGCCGGAACGTCCCGAGGTGCGCGACGTCGATGCGTTCAACGCCGCGACGTTCGCCGCCAACCGCGACCGGCCGCTGCGCGACGTGCGGGCGGAGTCGACGCGCGTCGTACGCGGCGATCGTCGCCGCCATCGAGGCGACACCGGACGCCGAGCTGGCGAGCGACGCGCGCTTCGGCTGGCCGGCGTGGCAGATGGCCAGCGCCAACACGGACGACCACTATCGCGAGCACATCGCCCAGATCGAGGCGTGGCTCGGAAGCGGGGCCCCTTGACGCCCACACCGAAAGCTGCTCTTCTTCGACCTGGACGGCACGATCCTCGACTGGGAGACCGGGATGGAGGACTCGTGGCGAGTGTCGTGTGAGCAGTACTGCGACGGCGCGCACACGCCCGCGCAACTACACGAGGCGATTCGCGCACGACGGACGTGGTTCTGGGCCGACGCAGAGCGCGCCCTCCGCGGCCGCATGGATCTCGACGCTGCGAGCCGTGAGATCGTTCGCCACGCCTTCGCCGACCTGGGACGCGACGACGTCGCCACGGCCGACCGGCTGGGCAACCACTACCGCTCCCTGCGGGCGGCAGCCATCGCGCCGTATCCCGGCGCGATCGAGACGGTCGGCGAGTTTCACCGTCGCGGCGTCCCGCTCGCGCTCATCACCAACGGGGGCGCGCGGAGCCAGCGGCAAAGCATCGAGAAGTTCGCACTGGAACGCTACTTCGACTGCATCATCGTCGAGGGGGAGTTCGGCGTCGGCAAGCCGGACGAGCGCGTCTTCCGCCACGCGCTCGAGGCCGCGTCGTGCGATCCGGCGGACGCGTGGATGGTCGGCGACAACCTCGCCGGCGGACATCGAGACGCCGCACCGGCTCGGCATGCACACCGTCTGGGTCGACGCCCACGCCCGCGGCCTGCCGGACGGCGCGACGGTGCGCCCGCACCGCATCGTGCGGTGCGATCGCGGAGCTGGTGTAGAACCGTTCCGCTGCAGAACAGGTTCGGGCAAAACGGCGCGAACTTCGTGCGGAACATGTCGTCCCACTGATCAAGCGGCGCATCCGGCGCCGCCTCGGCGCGGCCGTAGCGGACGGCGTTCGACGGCGACACCTGCCCGTACAGCAGCTGCGCCAGCGCCGACACGTCGAGCGCGAGTCTGCGCGCGTCTCCGTCGTGCGCGACACGCGGCTGCCGCCCTCGCCCGTCTCGAGCGACCAGCGGCCCGCGTTCCACGGGCACAGCTCGTCCCGCAACTCGAACACCATCCGCCCGGCGGCGGCGTACGGGCGCATCGGCAGCAGCCGCTCGACGTCGACGATGCGCGCCATGATCACGTCGCGGTGCGTGGCGTTGAGCTCGCGCGGGTCGAGCATCACGTGGAGCGCAGGGTCATCCGTCGGCGCCGCTTCGACGTGAATGCGCGACGCTAGGTCGAACGTGCTGAACATGTCCCACATCGCGCGATAGGCGCCGGGCGTGTTCCACGCGTAGTCGCGCACGAAGATGCGCTGGCCGGCGGGGCCGCCGTCGAGGTGAAGCGACGCCACCCATTTCGGCGACCAGGCGACGTATCCTTTCGGTTCGCCGCCCTCCTCGTAGATCGAGAGCACGCTCTCGCCCAGCGGCACCGGGTCGAACCACGAGTGGATGCCGAGCGTCTGCATTTCCCACAACAGGTCGATGCGCTGCAGGTAGCCGTTGCGCTCGCGCATGAACTCCTCGTACACGCGTTGCAGCACCGGCAGGTCGTCCTTCGATCCGTCCCGGAACGAGCCCGTGGCTTTCGGCACCGAAGGCGCGAGTTTGATCCAGCGCGGGTCGATGCTATAGCGCGCCGACGTGGTGACGACGGCATAGCCGTATCGCTGGTAGATGCCCGCGATCGAGGCCGTGAGGATCGCCAGCGGCTCTCGCCGTTCCTCGTAGCGGCGGCGGAAGTCGGTCTCGTGGATCTTGCGCAGGTGACCTCGGCGCCGGAACTGCGGCAGCGTGCCGACGAAGCTCACGCCGGCCGCCGGCACCGGCCCTCCGTTGATGCTCTGGACGAGCGGGAAGGCGCCGTACGCCGTCGCCAGCTCGCCGTCCTCGAACGCGCACAGCGTCCACTCGGGCAGCATCACCCGCGGCCCCGCGAACGGCTGGCCGGTGTAATGGCCGAAGACGATGGCGGGGACGCGGTGGAACGCGTCCGACTCCTCGGGGCGGTAGGGCCGGATCTCGAGTGTCACAGGGGGACTCCTTTGCCGCTGAACGGGGCGATGATACCAGACGCCTCGGCACATGGGGATCGCAGCCGGTGATACGATGGTGCGACGTAGTAGAAAGGAGCCGCGCCATGCCTCGAAGCGGCCCGCAGGGCGTCGATCCCACCGAGATCTTCCCGTTCACGTTCGGCGAGACGCCGGCCGATGACCGCACTTACTTCACGGTGCTCTCGTGGTTCGTCTTCGGCTCCGGCCTCAACTGGCGCGTGCTCAAGATGAAGTGGCCGGCATTCCTGACGGCGTTCGACGGCTTCGACCCGGCGATCGTCGCCGCCTACAGCGAGCGCGACATCGACCGGCTGCTGGCCGACACAGGCATCATCCGCAACGGCCGCAAGATCGTCGGCACGATCGAGAACGCGCGGCAACTCCGCGAGATCGCCACTGAGTCAGGCGACGTGACGAGCTGGCTGCGCGGCTTCGGCACCGACATCGACGGGCTGATACGCGCCGTCAAGAAGCGATTCAGCCACATGGGCGACGTCACGACGCGCATGTTTCTCAGCGCTGTCGGCGCGATCGAGTACGACAGCTGGAAGCCAACCGCCCGCCAGCGCGAGGGCCGCCCGTAACGGGGCGGAGCCCCGTCAGCCGCCCTCGCGCTGCTTGCGTCGCAACTCAGCCTGCTCGCGCGCCCATCGCACGATCGGCGACGGCTCGAGCGGATGCCAGGCTTTCTTCCATTCGTCGAAGTCGCCGGGCCACGGCTCCGGGAAGTCGACGACGACCGGCGGCGGGCCGGAACTGCCGGCCAGGACGTCGAGCGCCGCGCGCACGACGCGCGTCTGCAGCGCGGCGTCCCCCGGCATCCCGCACGTGTGGCCGAACGGGAATTCGACGCCGAGCGTCCTGGGCGAGCCGTACCGTTCGCCCCACACCGGCATGATGTTGATGATGACCGTGCTGAGGCCCTCGGCCTCGAGCGTGCGTGCCAGCGCATTCACGGCGCGGCAGCAGTCCGGTCAGACGGGTGTAAGGACGACGGCGTCGACGCCGTCCGCCTTCATCAGCCCGGCGGCTTCCGGGGCGTACTTCGACGTCCATTCGCTCGTGTCGGGCTGATACCCCATGAACGAGTAGTTCGTCGGCGCGAGCGAGCCGATGACGCCCGCGACCTCCAGCTCGAGCACGCGGCTGATCGGGATGGCCACGTTGAAGTCGCGGTCGATGTCCTGGTTGTTGATGTGCAGGTGGCCGGTCTGCACCTGCTCCTGCCGCAGATCGCGTGGCAGTCGCCGGAACGACGGGTCGCCCCAGTTCGGCTCGCGCTGCTCGCGCTCGTAGTCGAACGGCGGCTCGACGCCTCGCACGTTGATGCCGGCCGTCGTCACGAGGGCGATGCGCGCCTCGGACAGAGGCTTCGCCAACGGCGTCCACGGGATCGACGCAGGCTTCTCGATTTGCATGTTCGAGAAGTAGACCTTGAGCGACGGTGGCAACCATTTGTAACTGTCGACGGCCACGGTTGTCCTCCGATCACCGCCCGCACTGCGGGCCCCTGTCTCGCCGATCGCTCCACCTATGATCGGGCCGCGAGCCTGTTGTGTCCACGCGCGGGAACTCCTCGGCGACGCCGCTCCGACCCGCTTGCAACGCCGTCCGGCATGTGCGAACATACGTTCCGATGACCGTCAGCCGCCAGCTCGCTCGGACCGGCGCGCAGGGCCGATCCGGTGCGCCGATAGACAGAGCGAATCGTCGTCCGGCATCGGCACCGCAAACTTTCATCGGACGGTGGCGCTGGTTGTCGTGGGCTATGCTGCGATACATAAATCGATTCGTATGCGGACTAGTTCGGCCCCGCGGCGCGGCCCGCCGTTGTAAGATGGCCGCAGGCTTACCGCCTCCCCGCGATGGCCTCCCGGCGCCTTCGCTCCGGCTGGTCACCCGGCTCGTTTCTCCGATGTTCAGGACCTGGGGACATGCCTCCCCGAACGTGATCTCGTACATGACGCGAGGACAGGTTGGTTAACCGCACCGCGAACGCCGAAGGCTACATGCTCCCGCTGGGCGGGCCCGAGTTCTGGCTTCAGGCCGAGCTCCAGGACGCCATGGACCGCCTCATCCGCACGTACTTCCGCGACGTGCTCGCGATGCCGCGCGCGCCCTACCCCCGCCTCGAGATGAGCGGCCGCATGACGTCGAGCGCCGGCCGCTGCTATCCCGACACCGGCGTGATCAGGCTGGCGACGCTGTACCATCGCGACCACGGCATCGACGAGACGCTGCTGGTGCTCAAGCACGAACTGGCGCACTGGGCGGCGCGCTGGCGCTACGGGCGGCGCATCGCCCCGCACGGCGGCGAGTTCCGGCTCGTCGCGCACGAACTCGACCCGCGCATCACGATCACCTGTCCGCCGTTCGCGCAGAAGGAGCGCGCCCAGCGCCGATTCTGGCACATGGTGTGCCCGCGCTGCCGCCGCACGTATCGCCGCGCCCGCCGCGACAAGGTCGCCTGCCGGCATTGCTGCGATGCCTACGCAGGCGGCCAGTACGACCGCCGCTTCCGGCTGATGGTCATCCCGCGTGCCGAGTAGGGCCGTCCTGTTCGACCTTGACGGCGTCATCGTCGACAGCCGTCCGCACCACCTCGACGCCTGGCACCAGCTCGCGCGCACCCACGGCATCGACCACGCGCCCGATTACTTCACGAAGATGTTCGGCTTGCGCAACGACGCCATCCTCGGCGGCCTGATTCCCGGCATGACAGCCGATCAACTCGCCCGCCTTGCCGCCGAGAAGGAGCAACTGTTTCGCGACGCCGCCCGCGGCCGCGTCGAGGCGCTCCCCGGCGTCCGCGGACTGCTCGCCGCGCTCGACGAGGCGTCGGTGCCGCGCGCCGTCGTCACGTCGACGCCGCGCGAAAACCTCGACCTGATCCTCGAATCATTGGCGCTCTCCGGCAGCTTCCAGGCGCTCGTGGCGGAGGAGGACGCTGCAAAGGGCAAACCGGACCCGGAGGGCTTCCTCGTGGGGGCGCAGCGCCTCGGCGCGAATCCAGCCGCCTGCGTCGTCATCGAGGATGCGCCGGCCGGGCTGCGAGCGGCGAAGGCCGCCGGCATGCGCGCCATCGGCGTCACGACGACGCACCCGGCGCCGGAACTGGGCGAGGCCGACCTCGTCGTCGAATCGCTGGCCGAGGAGGCGGTTCGCGCGTTCATCTTCGGCGCAGGAGCGCCCGACTAATCCGGCTCATTGGCCTGCGGCGAGCCTCCGGCGCTGTCAGCCCGCGGCGCCCTGCTTCACGATCTCGGCGAACGGCGCCGGCGCCTCGGCATACGTGACATGCCCGACGCCCGGAATCTCGACCAGTCTGGCGTTCGGCATCGCGTCCGCGATGACGCTGGCGACGCGACGCAACACCGGATGACTCTCAGCTCCGGAGATGATCGTGCACGGCGTGTCGATCGACGCGAGGTCTGCCGGCGTTATGTCGTACGGCCTCATCTGGAGATCGCCCATCAACTCCACATGATTGGCCCGGTACGACTCGCGACCCGAGTCATCGAGCTGGCGCCACAACCCCGGGCACATGTACTCGAAGAACGCGTCGACGGCGCCGCGCGGGTCTCCGCGCTTCATCGCCGCCTCGATGCGCGGTTGGAGGTCGAGCATCACCTGCCGGCCGCCCTGCTCCGGATCGAGGCCGAAGATGGGTGGCTCCGACAGCGCCGCCCGCGAGAACAGCGGCGGATAGCGCCGCAGCAGGTCGACGCCGATGCGCGCGCCACCGCTGCTCGCCACGAGCACGCACGGCGCGAGGTGCAGCGCCTCGATGAGCTGCGCGGCATCGTCGGCGTGGAGCTCAACGGTGCGCTGCGTCACCTTGCCGAGCGGGCTACGGGTATGACCTCGCCGATCGTACGTCACACAGCGGAACTCATCCGCGAGTCTCTCCACCTGGCCGTCCCAGACGTTAGCACCACCGCACATGCCATGGATGAACAGCGCGGCAGGACCTTTCCCCGTATCCTCGTAGTACAGTTCCGTGCCACTGATCGGGCAGTTAGGCATCCAGGCACCTCTCCGGTGAGCGACGCAGATTCCGATTATATGGAGTGCCCGGGCAGGCCCGGGCACTCTTCTCGATCAGCCTAGCAGGTATGCATTACGGGTACGACAACACGCAGTTGGCCGTCGCGTCGCTCCACAGCGACTGCACGGCGAACGAGCCGGTGGCCAGCGAGATGTTGCCGGCGGCGCCCTGCCCGCTCGATATCCACGCGCACTTGTCGCCGTTCTCAGCTCCGCTGCCGTCGAGCCAGCCCTTGCTCGGGTACTGGTCCGTCACCGTCTCCGCGTACTCGTGCCCTGCGACGATGCTGACGCCGTCGAGCGCGCCTGAATTGCCGTTCACGAAGCCAGCCCCACACGAGGCACCCGCATCGGTGATGTACGGCAGGTTCGTGAAGGCGATATTGCCGTAGGCCGAGCTGACCCAGCTGTGCCACGCGCAATATTGCACGCCGAAGCCCGATGCATTGTTGCCGTGCGCCGTCGCCACCACGTACTGCACATTGGCGTTCGCGGCCTGCGTCGTATTGCCGAAGTGCGCCGCGGCGCGCGCGGCCTCGCTCGCCAACTGGCTTTGCTTCGGGCGCGCCGGCGCCGACGACCCGTTGTCGAACCAGACACCGGCCAGCGGAGTCGCCGCCGGATGCGTCACCAACTGCGCCGATGGCACCGAGGCGCAATTGATGGTGCCGGAGGGCACATTCTGGCAGTACTGCGTCGTCGACGTGCTCCACGTGTCCTGCGCACCGTACAACCCGCCGAGGAAGCCCTGCAGGTACGCGGCTTCACCCGAGGGGTCGTTATTCGTCCACTGCGACCCCCAGAACACCACGTACACCTTCGGCGTCAGCTCGACGCCCGTGCCGGCGTTCCCGCCGTGGTAGTACAGGTTCGTCGTCGATGACGCGCTCCCGGGGCGCGCCGGCTTGCCGCCATGGTTGGGTGGCATGAACTGAACGCGCCCCACCACACCGTCGTCGCCAGCTCGGACGCCCGTCACGCCCGACACCACGAGAACTGTCATCGCCACGGCGGCCAACGCCGCAATCCTCCACCGGTGCATCGTCCCCTCCAACAGATACCGGGTGCGCGAAGGCACCCGGGCAAACATCTTGCCGGCGATGGTACATCACCGCAGCCGCCGCCGGATTGGAAATTCGTGTGAGTTCCCGGCGGTCAAGTTCGCCAGCCGCACGACGCCGTGAGCGAAGCATCGCATCGCCGCTGCCGATGGTATCGGCTGCAGACGGAACCGATGGATGTCGGGGCGATGTGAGTCCGTCAATAGCGGGCCGGCGACGTGTGCGGAGGCGTGCCCGGCCCCGGAAGCGCTCGGAGATCGAGCGCATCGCCCGCCAAGCTGGCTACTTCATGCGTAAGCATCATTCGGACTCGTCATCGCGTTCCGTGCGAGCGTAATCATGTTGACTTCGAGATGCATCTCATCATATGATCCGCCTTACCCCGCTAACACGTGTCCACGGCGTCAAGTGCTGAGGGATAGGAAGCGCGCACCTTGCGTTTGCTCGCCCCAGCGCTGCTCATCGCGTCAGTAGCACTTGTCGCGACTGCCTCCATACACCCGGCGCGCGGCGCAGGAAGTACCCTCAAACTCACAGCCATCGGTGACTCACTCACCTCCACCGGTGTGACTGAACAGGACGGCTGGGTCGGCCTGCTAGCGTCGAACCTCAACACGCGGCTCGGCACGACAACAGAGACTACGGGCTATGGGCGCAACGGCGCGACGAGCGAAGAAGTCCTGACATTCGTCGAAAGTGACGCCACCGTGCGCGACGCGCTCCGTCGGGCTGACCTGATCACGTATCAGGCCGGGATTAACGACTTCTTGCAGGCTCGCGCCAGATTCCTCTTTGGCGTTTGCGGCGGAGCCGACAATCAGGATTGCCTGCGGGACATGGTTTCTGCCTTTGTCGCGAACTGGGACCAGATCGTCGCCGAACTAACGGCGATCGCACCGTCCGCCTCGTTCAGGACAATGGACATCTACTATCCGACAGCCGGGTACGATCAGTTTCTTGGCATGTTCGGCACGCTCGATCCTTACCTCTCGCAAATGAACGGTCACATCTGGAATGCTCCGGGAGGGCTCGTCGCCGACGTGCATACCGCGTTCAACGGCACCGCCGGAACTGATGATCCCGTCGCCAAAGGCTACATCCTGCCCGACGCGGTGCATCCAACGTGGCTTGGGCACATCGTCATCTTCTTTCGATTTCAGACCCTCGGTTACGATGACGTCGCTCCCCACCCCTGGAGCGTCGGTGGCTTGGCGGGAGTCCCGAATGTCGAAACGAGTGCGCGGGCCGGCCCAGTGAGCTATTTCGCACCGGAGATCTTCGCATTGGCGACCCTGGTCATGATTTCTGCGTCAACGGCTTCGGTCGCTCGCTTGTACCGAGCACGAAGGCGGTGATTCAAGCTGGCCGTCGCTAGCCGCCGCCCGGAGTGATCGGAGGGTGTGTGACCTCCTGGCCGCTGAAGTTGCGCCATGACTCGCCGGGCGGCTGCCATTCGACGCGAAACGACGTCCGCCCGACGCTCACGTACTTCAGCGTGATGGCGTGCGACCCCGCGTCGAGCGTCACCGTGCCTTCGAGGCGGTTCCAGCCGTGCATGTCGGCCGGGTATTCGACCACCGTGCGGCCGTCGACGGCGATCGACACCGGCCACTCCGCATTCACCGCGAACCCGTACGTACCGGGCTGCGTCACAGTCAACTGGCCGTCCATCGCCACGCTGTACTTCGGCTGCAGCCGCGGCGCCGGTATCGCGTACGGCTCGAGGCTGCGGAACATCACGGGCCCGCTCCACTCCGTGCCCTGGTAGTGCCGCGCGAGGAATCCCTTGTCCGTCGGGGCATCGCTCACGAGCGCATCGGCGGCACGAGTTGCTGCACGCCCGCCGCGAGTTGCCACTGCAACTGCGTCACGCCGTCGCCCTCAATCACCGCCGTCGCCCGGTACCGGTACAGCCCCGCGACGACGTCACGTGGGATATCCAGCGCTACGCTGCCACGACCGTCACGCGCACCGACGCCGTCGATCTCGAGATGCACGGCGCCCGGCGAACGGAGCTCGATCTGCGTCGGCGCCGGCATTGGCACCTGCAGCACCTTCGGGTCAACTGCAGGATTCAGCCGGATGAGCCCGCTCCACGACAGCGTGAACGGATAGCCGAAGCCTTCCGGCCGATCCTGCGGCCAGGTGTGCGAGAGCTGGCGCTCATCGACGACCGACGGCGGCGAGCTGCTCGAGGTATCCGCGTATTCGGCTCGGGCCTGATGCAGCCCCGTGACCGCCGAGGCGGGGATTCGTACAGCAATGTAGTCGATGCGGTCCCAGCGGTCGCGCACCTCCTCCGCCTGAGCATCCGGGTAGAGCGCCACGAGATAGTGCTCGAGCGCTTCCTGGTTCGTGTCGAGGATGAACGTCGCGCCGCGCTGGACGCTCGCCGGCACGGGCACGTTGCTCACCGGCTGCACCGCCTGGAACGGCTTCCCGCGATCGAGCACGTCCGTGGCCGGCCCGAAGAACGAGTCGTTGAAGTACACCGTCGCGTGGTCCGCCTCGTCGGCGACCGTCTCCGCGGCTCCCGTCAGCTGCGAATGGAACTGGTCGTAGACTTCCGGGTTCTTCGCCTGGTGTTCGAAGAGCACGTGGTAGTTGATGCCGGCCGCCCACGCTACGAGCGCCACCATCGCCACGGCGAAGACGCCGCGCCGCCACGCGTCGCCCGAAAGCGCGCGCTGCAGCTCCTGCACCGCAAGTCCGATGAGCAGGAACATCGGCGGAATGACGCCGATGGTGCGGATGGCGCTCGGGTTCTCGTAGCTCAGCGTGAGCGCGCTCGGCACGAGCGCCAGCGCGTACCAGCCGAGCAGTCCGCCGCGCCGCCAGTCGCGGATCGACCAGACCGCGACGCCCGCGCCCAGCACGAGCAACGCAGCCGAGACTTCGTCGAGCATCGGCGCGCCCGGCAGGTTGTGGCGGGCGTTCGGGTCGCCGCGCACGTTCATCATCTTGAGGTCAGCCCAGACGTTGTCCCGCAGCAGATCGCTGCTGTCCTTGTCACTCGGCTGGTCGAAGACGCTGACCTGGCTCTGGCGCGCCGTCACCTGATCCGTGTGCCGGAGCGCGAACTGCGCCAGCGGCGTCACGACGATGACGAACGACACGAAATACAGCACGAGCCCCGGCAGGTGGCGGCGGAAGTCGCTCCAGCGCGTCGCGGCGACATACAGCACGAAGAACGCCATCACGATCGGCACCATTCGGAACGAGGCGTACGTGTACAGCCCGGCCGCGAGCGTCGCGCCCGCCATGATCCAGTGGAAACGGCGCCCCGTCTCGACCGCGCGCACGAAGAAGTACACGGCGAGGATCTCGAACAGCGGCACGAGCGATGAAGCCCATGAGATGCGGCTGAAGGTCACGGCGTAGCGCGACACCGCCATCAGCGCCGTCGCAACAACCGCCGCCGCCGGACTCAGCGTCTGCTTCGCGAGCAAGTAGAACGCCGCGACCGCAGCCAGCCCAACCACGACGGGCACGATGCGCATCGCCAGGATCGTGAAGCCGAACACCTTGAACGATCCGATGAGCAGGTAGAAGTACATAGTCGGCTGGCCGTTGTTCGACGCCCGCCAGACGGCCAGATGGTTGCCGTGCGTCATCAGGTCGATGGCGTCGGTGCCGTTGACCGCCTCGTCGTACCAGAGGCCCGGCGGGAACGAGAAGAAGTGGTAGACCCGGAACAGCAGTGCCACGCCGATGACGACGACCATCAGCCGCCACTCGAGCCAACTCGGCAGTTCGAACTCGCGGCCCGCCGGCGCGCGCGCGAGCATCGCCGCGGCCAGGAACAGCAGCACCACCGCCACGACGAAGCCTGTGCGCACGTCGGGCACGCCTGCATCGCGGCCGATCGAGAACTGCGTCGCAATGGCGAGGGCCACCGCCGCGACCGCCATCGCCGCCGCGATCAACCGCGCCCGCCCGCGCGCGGCGCCGCCGTCTTGCGGCGGATCGGAGGTCATGCGTTCAACCACCGGAACAGCTTATGCCGTGCGGGGTGCCGGAGACAGACGACGGTTCGACGATCGGCCCGGCGGATCCGACACTCTGCGACCCTGCCGAGGGATCCGGCTTCGGAAGCGGCGTGTACTGGGCGTAACGGCAGATGCCAATCTGCATCTCCGGGCAGGCGCCCGGAGCCGGTCCTTCGGTGTACCCCGCCCAGGGAGCAGTCGGCGCAGACCACCACCTTCTCCGTGGCGCCGGCGAACCTCGCGACCGACAACAGCCGCGTCGTCCTCAAACTCACCACGCCGTCATTGGTCGGCGGCGTCACCCGGCAGCCAGACGCGAATTCGATCCAGCCGACCGTTGTATCAGGTGACGGCGGTCACAGCCGCATGCCGCTCGTCGTACTCGCCGCTCTCGCGGCCGCGACGACGGCCATCGCCATCGCCGGAGCGTGGTACCAGCGAGGGCGTGGAGCGCCGCGTCGCGACTGACGGCCGGCGTCGTGCCGCACTTGGCCGCTCTAATACGCCGATGCGCGCACGATGTGGGCGCGGTGCACCATCCGGGCGACGTTCACGCCGGAGTCGACGGCCTGGTGCGTGCCGCAACCGTAACCGCCGGCATCGCAGCCGACGTAGTACAGCCCCCGGACGGGCGCTTGCGCCGATGGTTTGTGGCTTCCGCACTGGCCGACGATCTGCGCGAGCCCGATGCACTCGCCGCCCTGTCCCGGCAGCAGGTGGTCGCGCGTCAGGTTCGAGACGTGGTACGTGCTGTAACGCTCCCTGGACGTCACGCAGGACTCCATGTCCGGCCACAGGCGGCCGACGGTTTCCTCCAGCTTGCTCCACCATGCCTCGTTCTCCCGCGACTCCGGGTCCGGCGAGCAGATCGTGCCGATGAGCGCGCACTGCTTTCCCTCGGGCGCCAGGCTCGGGTCGTAGACCGAGGGGACGACGTTGAAGACGAGCATGTCATCCGGCGGCCCGCCCGCGCGCGCTGCGAAGCGCACGCTGTCCAGGTAACTTTCGTCGGAGAACGCGATGTACGTGCCGCGGTCGAAGTACGGGCGGTCGAGGAAGTAGCGGATGCCCATGAACCCCCACGACGGCACGAGCCCCTTCACGTAGTTCACGTAGCTCTTGTCGAACTGATCCTCGCCGACCATCCGCAACACTGTCGGCTGGATACCGGCGTTGCTCACGACGATCGGCGCAACGAACGTGCCGCGCTCCGTGACGACGCCGGTCACGGCGCCGTCCTCGACGCGCACCCGTTCGACGCGCGTCTTCAACAGCACGCGCCCGCCGTCGCGTTCGATCGACTGGCAGCAGATCTCGGCGAGCCGCCCATATCCCCCGCTCGAGTACCGCATCGCGCCGCCGCTCGAGAAGTCCTGAAACGTCCGGATCGCCTCCGACGCGGCGAGCAGGTCGATACCGACGACGAACACGATGTTCGTCCACATGCCCAGGTAGCTCCAGACGGACTGCGGCACGTCGTATCGGCCGACGAACTCAGCGAACGTGACGTCGTCGAGGCCGGCTATCTCGCCCGCGGGCATCTGCACCATGTCGCCGAAGAGGCGTGCGACGCCCGGCAGCTCGTCGCCGGCGATGCCGAGCAGGTCGATGAGCCCCATCGGGCCGCCGGCGGCCGCGAGCGGCGTCGCCGACGTGCCCTGCGCGCGGTATGCGGCGCCCGCCGGGCGGTACATCAGCATGCCGATGTCATCCGGCGTCAGCAGCTGCATCTCCCGCTCCATGCCAAGCTCTTCGAGCACGTGGGCGAACTGCGAGTTGAGGCTCGGTCCGCCGCAGATCGGCCACAGTTCGTAGCGGAAGCCCTCCTTCGACATCGTCAGCGCCTTGCCGCCGGGGACCGCGTTCTTGTCGATGAGCAGCGTCCGCACACCGCGGTGCGCAAGTAGCGCGGCGCAAGTGGCGCCGCCAAACCCCGCGCCGATGACGATCACGTCGTATTGCTCTTCCACGGCTTCTCCTCGTCTCGTCGGCCCACGTTCGAGCCACCCCGTCGCACGCCCTCCTACGGCCGACGGCGCGGCTCACCGGTACCCTGCGCTCCCGTCCGGCTACAGAGAAGGGCCGTCCGGCTCAATCCACGCCCGGCCGCGGGCTGCGCTTCGATGCTCGCTATACTCCGGGCGACGCCCCCGTAGCTCAGAGGATAGAGCAGTGATTTCCTAACTCGCGCGGCCTATGCGCTGTGCCCGCAGATGTGAGACCACGGAGCGTAAGCGCGAAAGTTATCGTGCGCATCGCCATGGCCCATCAGACCGGAAACAGTCTCCGCCACTCGGCGACCGCGCCGTTTGCGTCTCCGCTTATTAGTCTCTGACCGGCGTTGTACGCATATTGGTGCGCAATGCCCGCCGCGGTGATGCTGGCCGTCCGATCGTCGTAGTCCAACTTCGCGTCGAGCAGCGACCCAAGGCCGGTGGGATCGGCGCACCCAGAACGGAGTTGCGTTTGAATGGACATGAACGCGGCATGCAGGGCTTGACCTTGGCCCTGCACCGTGTAATTCGCTAGTGCGCGTTCGGTCATCACCTCGAGATGTATTCCTTTCAGCCGAGCATCGTTTCGATTCGTGTTCCACCACTTCATCATTCTCACCACGGGCAAGACAAGTTGACCTTGCGCCTGATTTTGCGCGGAGATCCGGCGCTGATCCTCCTTCGGGTTCGTGGCTTTCCACCAGGTGCTTCTGTTTCCCTGTGGCATGAAGTACCGATCGAGCGCCCCTGCGACCGATGCACGCGCTAGGACCACTGGTGTCACGTCCACGTTCAGATCTCCGAAGTGGATGTACGCAGAATTGCGTTTCGTGTTGATTCCCACGTTAGTTGCGCGTTCGCACAGCGCGCGGTTCTGCTGCAGCTGCCAGGTGAATCGTTCCAATACACGATCAGCGACGATCCAACCGTCTGCTTCAAGCGCTCCGTCCGTTTGGAACGTTCCGACTCGGACTCCTTCGAGCCGTGACGTGGCGACGCCCTCTCGCATTACCACTGTCCCCGCGTCTAACACTAAGTAGAGATCAATGTCGTCCAGCGGCTGGCATTGCGTTCGTCGCCCGAACGAGCCCGCACCAAACCCCGATCCGGTCAGCAATTCGAGCGATCCGGTTGGAGTCCTAAATGACTCGACCTGTCCTATCACCCAGTCGCGAACTCTCCGACCAAACTGGGTGTTTTCTGGCGTCAGGTCCACGAGCGTTGACCGAAATCTGTTTAAGGCCGCTTCTTCGACGGCGTCGTAAGGATGCTCGAGTGCTGCGCCAGCCGCCGGCATCACGTGTCGCTCCAGAACCTCCACCACGAGAGGTCTTTACGCACGACCCGTGCGAACTCATCAACCTCCGTTTCGATGGATCCAATCTTTAGGTCACCGATGTTCATTCCTTCGGCCGCAGAGACAGGCTCAGTACGCCACGCCAGCCGCGCCGGCTCCAGAACCGCCCCCTTTGCCGCAGCTACGAGCGCCCGATACGCCTCGTTCGCGGCGGGAAGCTCGATGCGCATCCAAGCTTGATAAAACAACAAGTCCTCTTGCAGTTGGTGCGTCCGATCTACGATGCCTCGTAGTACCTCTGGCTCGTTGCTCATACGACGCCTGATCCGATACGGCAATTCGAGCCACGCTAACGCTTGTGCCAATGCCTTAGCGCATGTCTGCTTCTTTTCGTCCAGACGCTTCCGCCTCAGAGCGAAGAAATAGACTACGACGGCGCCCAGCGCAGCGACCATCACGGCCAGCAGCTGACCGCGTATTGCAGTGGTCGTGCTCACAGCCGATGCGGCGGCGGCGAACATGTTCGTGGCGAAATCCACCGACAGATCGTTCATGCAGGTTCCTCTCGCGCACCATCGTCAGGCTTGTCTTCGCTCGGATCGTGGCCGCCACCCAGCCACTCGCCGGTCGCGAGCCAGATCTCATAGTAGTACAACCACGGTGCGATCCATGGAACGATGGTGTGCGCAAGAGCCTTGTCAGGCGTCCACTCGCGAAGGGCTGGATGATACAAACACAGCCGCTCGTTGTCGTATGTGTGCGGAACGCTCGTGGTACCAGGTCTTAGTTCGAGTGCCGGCTGCACGA
Source organism: uncultured Chloroflexia bacterium (assembly GCA_963840385.1). Lineage (GTDB taxonomy): Bacteria > Chloroflexota > Dehalococcoidia > DSTF01 > JACRBR01 > CAYJMJ01. The sequence goes on from CAWIYS010000011.1 coordinate 709,051, forward strand.
CGGTGACACGGGGAGTAACCCCGGCATAGACGATCCGCACCTCATACGTGCGCGATGATGGCGACGGCTGTACATGGCCTGTCGCGACAAGTCGAACGCTCGTCCACTCGACACTCCAGCTCTGCCCCCATCGCTGCCGGATCAACAGCGCCTGCTGGGCTATTCGGAACGGAGGCGTCCTCTTAACGCGTGTTGTCATCGCCGAAGTACGTATTCTTTGGGTTCCCGAGACCCGCCGTGGTGGCCACAAGACCCCCGGTCACCGCGGTCCTCAATCGGCCTTGTTCCTTGAGTATCCGTGTCCGTTCGCCCACGGCCCTTAGCGCAGCCTGGACTGGAGCTTCACCGAACATTTCGTTCAAGAGAGGTGCCACGACGTGGTAGCCTCTACCCTCTGCCGCCAGCACGGCACTCCACTGGTTGGCGACCACACCAGCATAGTCCCGGTAAGTTCGGTAGACGTCTGTGTCGTTCCACCTCTCGCTGATGATCTCCTTCGCGTGTACCGGGTGGGTCAAGTGGCGTGGTGCGGCACTTGAGGCGTAGGCTTCTATCGACGAGACAGAGGCGCTAACCACATCACGAACGCTGGCGGCGCCACCGGAGGCTTGCCCAGCGATCGTCGTCAGCACGATCGAAGGCGTGCGCAACCGCTCGGCCACAACGACCTTCTGATGGTTGCGCTTGAGCAATTGCACACCTACCTGAAGGGCTGACTTGATCTCAATGCCCTCCTGCGGAGGAAGCGGTTCGACTTGCGCTGCTTTTGCGAGCGTCCTTATTGGCCGAAGCGACTCGAACCAGCGCACGTACCCTCTGGGGTTCGTACTCTTCCACTTCCAACTGCCGTCCTTGCCATCCGTTATGGCGATTGCGCCCATGTCACTCGGATCGTTCAATTCCACAGCAGGAACAATGTCGAGGTGACAGTTGCGCGCGAAATGCACCCTGACACATCGGTCCTTGCGTTTGGTCTTGTCTTGATACGTGCCGTTCACTTCAATTGCCTTCGCAACAAGCTCGTACACGTCTTGCGGGCCCATGCCGGTCGTGCCGTGAAGCTCGCAGACGAAATCAAGATCAAATTCGTCCTCGGAGATCGGCTTTACAGTCGTGCCGATCCGAAACGAGCCTTGAGCGTACAGAGACGGAGAAAACGCGCCCACCGCGCTGCCCGCCAAGTAGTCCGTCAGAGCGCTGTAATGTGTGCGAACCTCGCCATCCAATGTCAGCGGTAGCTGAAGCTGCTCAGCGACTTCAACCAGCAGCTCGTCCAATCCGGTTCCCGTTGCCGATAGCGTTACCATTTCTACTCCCGTTCGATCCGGCGAATCCGCTTCAGACGGCTCCTGAGTTTGGCTCCGGAACCCCCCGTCGGATGCCACGGATACTACGACACGATAAGGTTATCGCGAACGCCCAAAACTATCAATGTGTTCAATCTTCTTATCCCATCGCCGTGGCTCGACTCGCGCCACCCTCTCGCTTCCGCGAGCACCCCGCCCCCCTCTCCCGTCGGGGACACCGACGGCTCCGCCCCGCACCAGGCGGCGCTGCAGATGACTCAACAGGACGTTCCGGCAGAGCGGTACCGCGCTAAGGGCGGGGGAGTAGCGCGATAATTTTCGAGCGCGTCGCGCCTCGAGTGGAGCTGGCGTCGCCGTTCTTCAATGGTTGGTGCCAGCAGCGACGCGGTGCTTTCACTCATCGCGCCTGGCCCATTCGACGAGCTGCCTCGCGCCGTTTGCCGAGTCGTATGCCGTGAACCCAAGGCGGCCATCATCGCGACGACGCCGCAGCCCGCGTGCGCGCCGTTGCGAGTCGCGGACCCGGCGCACCATCCGCACCAATATCGCGATGTCGTCACGTGGCCCGGAGTACGTCTCCGACGGAACCTCGATGTTGAAGTGCCCCCACATACGCCCGACCTGCCGAAACTCGCGCGGCACTTCCTTCTGTTCGAGCTTCGTCGCGTACTTCGCCGCGTAGGACGCAACGGCCGTGGGCTTCCGCAGGAGCTCGATGCTCGTGCCTGCCTCAATGTGGCGAGCGTCACCACTTCCGACGATCTCGTACCAACGCGTCGCCACTTCTCGATACGGAATCGGCCCGCTGATGAATGCGTGCAGGTGCGGTGCGCCTCGACGCTGGAACTCCAAGATCCACAAGCCGCCGATCTCCGGATACGCTCGCCGCAACCATTTACGAAACGCCGCCCAATCACGCTTCACCCGTCGCCCGTCGTTGGTGAACACGCCAGGATACGTGAGCGTCAGCATGTGGGTCAGCTGGGGTAGATTCCTCGCGTAGTGCATGAGGCGGGCGCGAGCCTGACGCGAAAGGCCAAGTACCACACCGCGCCCGCCGCCTCCTTTGTGCTCGCGCCACGGCACACCACGCTTGATGCGCACATCACGGAAGAACAGCTGGACCGACGCGAATGCATAACCTCTCCGGTCACTTATGTGCCTTAAGATGAACCCAGGCGGCGCACCCTCGTCGCTCATCGCCGCCGCGCAGCGGCTGACCTGTAGGCGAGCCGCGTGTAGTACGCCTTCCTGGCGGCCTCGGCCATGCGCGCGCGTACGTCCGCCGGAAAGCACGCCGTGGGGGTCCACCTCGCGCTCGAACCGCGAGGCGAACGCCCGCCGCGCCGGCGCGGTCGCGCTCGTCGCGTCGGGCGTTCGCGCCCAGCGCGTGTACGCCGCGATGCGGGCGCGTGTGCGTCGGCTGTTGGGTGTGCTCGCGGTTGCCATGAACCCGACCTCTCGTCGGGCTCACATTGCCGGCACACCGGTACGAACGGCGTTCTAGACGGGTTGGATTTGGCTAGGAGATGACCTCGAACAGAATCGGCAGCTCTCGCCGGAGCGCATGCGCCGCCGCCCATCACTTCGAAGGCGCTTCAAGTCTGCCTCGGTAATGTCACCCCAGCCAGCGATTTTCCGCATCGCCCGCAGAGCGTGATCGCGCCGCACGTTGTCATGGTCCAGCAAGTGGAACGCTGCCTCGCCGCGCCCTGGCGCAGGCAGCACACGTTCAACGACCTCACGCAGCCGTTCCACGGCTCTGTCAACCGGGTCGGGTGGTTCGAGTTCAGGAGCAGCCGTCTGCGCGGGCGTCGATCTACCTAATTGCTCCGCCAGAGCGGCGGCGATGCTGCGCGACAACCGGTCCTCCGCCAGAAGCTCTCGAGACAGCGGACGCCAAGCTTCTTCGCCTGGTCGCTGGCCCCATACCTCGAAATTCCGGCTCCGAATCGCGTCCCAATAGTCCACCGGCCAGCCACGCTTGCCGCGTTTCTTGCGTACCTCATCGCCGTCGAAGTACGTCGGCGCGCTCGCCCAAACGCTCTTGCCCCACAGACGCGACCACAAGAGCCCCGCCGTCCCGTGCAGCAGGTGAACGCGATACGCATGGTCGTCTTCGCCCTCGATCACCGTGTCGTTCCGCTGACCATTCCGCCCTCCCCGACCGGCACATCGGCGAACGGCGGGTCTTTACCGAACACGATGAGGTATCCGAGGGCCCATCGAAACCATGGCTTCGTCGTAACGCCGGTTTGCAAGTAATAGCGGCGTCCGTCTATCTCGCCGACAAATAGGAGAGCGTCACAGTGCCCGCCGCATCCCCAAGCGCCGAGCAGCGCGTCCTCTGGCTGCCCGAGCGCGCGCCAGTCGCGAAGCGCTTCCTGAATGGGAACCGGAGCATGCGCATGCCACCCCCGTTGAAAGAACCCCCATCCAACGACCCATCGCGACCCAGCCGCACGCCGCCGACCGACGGTAGACAACAGGCAGCCGCCGGCGAAGAGGACGGCGGTCGCAATAGCAAGCCAGCCTACTGGTGTCCTCGGGTGGGTGAGCCCATACACGGTGGTGAGCCCCAGAGCGCCTCCCAACGCGACTTGCAGACTGAATCGGGTTAACCGCTTCATAACCCCCTCCGTGGTGAGAACTTATCCTGGGCTTCAGCCGCTCGTTCGCTCGCCGCGCTCGCCCCGTACCGGTCCACCATCTGCCTCGAACGCCAACCCGTCACGCGCATCAGGTCGCCCTCGGCGCCGCCAGCTCGCAGGTACATGTGCGCGAAGGTGTGCCGGAACATGTGCGGGTGCACGCGCTCGATGCCGGCATCTTCGCACCGACGCACGACCATCTGGTAGATGCCATTTGGCTGCATCCGGCCGCGCTTCCCGACCCACAAGCGCGTCGCCCTCGGCGTGCGGATGCTGCGTGCGCTTCAAGCAGGTATCGCGTGAGGTCGCTCCGCGTCTCCTTCACGAATCGCACGCTGCGCGCCCGTCGCCCCTTCCCCATGACCACGATTTGGCGCTCCTCCATGTCGACATCGTCGACGTTGATGCCGGCCATTTCCGCGATGCGGAGACCGGTATCGATGAACAGCGATACGATGGCTTTGTCCCGCCTCGACTCGAAGTCGGTGCCGGACAGCGCCCGCAGCAGCTTCCGAAGGTCCTCGGGCTTGATGACCGGCACGAGCTTCTCGGGCACGCGAGGCGGCTTCATCTTCGCCATCGGCGACTCGGCCATCTCGTCCGTGTCCACCATCCACGCGAACAGCCGTGACACGCTCCGGTAGCGCTGCAGGGCCGTCCGCGCTGTGAGGCCCTGACCGCCCTCGGACTTCTCCCGCTGCAGGTACCGCATCCATTCGACCAGGTGCTCCCGCGTGACCTTCGTCGGGTCCGCCGGCATGCCCGTCGCTTTCAAGAACGCGCCGAGCTGCTCGACGGCGATGCCGTAGGTGCGAATGGTCATCGGGGCCGCGTTGATGGACTCCAGGTGGTCAGTGAAGAGCATCTGATAGACTCCCCACGTGTCACGAGAGATGCGTTTCGACGTGATGGCCGTGGACATGCTTTCCTCCCCGCTCTACCGCGCAGAAGTTATCATGTCTACACACGTTGTGCCAAGCGGCGTTCACCGCATGGTCGCGCAGTTATCACTCGAAGTCAGCTTCGAATCGTGAAGTTTGACGCGCCCCCGTAGCTCAGAGGATAGAGCAGTGGTTTCCTAAACCATGTGCGCAGGTTCGAGTCCTGCCGGGGGTACCAGGCTCTTCACCCTCCGCCCGCCTTCGGCTACGATAGGCGCGGCCGGCCATCACCCGGCCCGGAGGTGCCTCATGGACCTCGACGCCATGCGCCGCGCCGTCGTCGACGGCGACCGAGACCAGCTCGTCCGCGCCGTCACCGAAGCGCTCGCCGCTGGCGCCGAGCCGGCCGCGCTGCTCGGCCGAGCGCTGATCCCCGGCATGGACGAGGTAGGCGACCTCTTCGCCAGCAACGAGTACTTCTTGCCCGAGGTGCTCCTCTCCGCCCGCGCCGTCCAGGGCGCCCTCGACGTCCTCCGTCCTCGCCTCGCCGAGAGCGGCGTCGAACCCGCCGGCACCGTCGTCCTCGGGACTGTGCAGGGCGACCTCCACGACATCGGCAAGAACCTGATCGGCATGATGCTCGAGGGTGCCGGCTTCCGCGTCGTCGACCTCGGCTCGAACGTCGCGCCGGAGCGATTTCTCGCGGCCGCGCGCGAGCACGGCGCCGTGTTCGTCGCGCTCTCGGCGCTGCTCACGACGACCATGCCCGCCATGCAGGCGACCGTGGCCGTGCTCCGGGCGAGCGACCTGCGCGACCTCAAGCTCATCGTCGGCGGTGCGCCGGTGACCGAGGCGTTCGCCCGTGGCATCGGCGCCGACGGTTATGCGCCCGACGCATCGTCGGCCGTCGCGCTTGTCCGTAGCCTCGTCGCCTGATGGATCGCGCGGACTCGGCCGGCGAGATCGGGATCCGCATCGCCGGGTTCGATATCGAGCTGACGGCCGCGCGCGGCACGTCGCTGCTCGCCGCCATCCGCTCCGCCGGCATCGACGTGGACGCCGACTGCGCCGGGCGCGGCACGTGCGGCCTCTGCGCCGTGCGCTTCCTCGAAGGCGCGCCTTCGCCGGGGCCGGGCGACGGATCGACGCTCGGCGCGGCGCGGATCGCGGACGGCTGGCGGCTCGCGTGCCAGGCTTACGTCACGGCGCCGTGCACCGTCTCGGTCGCGCCGGTCACCGACCGCGGTGCGATGTCGATCCTCGCGCACGGCAACGCGCCACCAGCCACGCACGGCCGACGCCGAGGCACCGGCTGGGGCGCGGCGATCGACGTCGGCACGACGACGGTCGTCTGCTACCTCGTCGACCGCGGACGCGCCCGCCAGGCCGGCGTCGCCGCCTTCGCGAACCCGCAGCGCCGCTTCGGCGACGACGTCATCGCGCGCATCACATACGCTCACGAGGGCGCGGACCAGCTCGCGCGACTCCAGTCCGTCGTCGTCGACGCGATCGACGCCGCGCTCGACGGCCTGTGCGACGAACGCGGCGTCGCCATCGACGAACTGCGCGCCATCACCGTCGCGGGCAATCCGACGATGCTACACCTGCTAGCCGGCATCGACCCGTGGCGGCTCGGCGTCGCGCCGTTCGAGCCGACGTTCCGCGACGCGTTCTCCGTGCCGGCGGCCAGCCTCGGCTTCGCCCGCTGCACGGCCGACATCGAGTTCCTGCCGCTCGTCGCCGGCCACCTCGGTGCCGACGCGGTCACGGGCATCGTCGCGCTCGGTCTGACGCGTCGCCACGGCGTGTCGCTGTTCATCGACCTCGGCACGAATGGCGAGATCGCGCTCGTCCGCAACGGCGAGGCCATTGGTTGCACATGCGCCGCCGGACCGGCGTTCGAGGGCGGCCGCATCAGCGTCGGCATGCCCGCGCTTGCCGGCGCGATCCGGCGTGTTGAGCTCCTCGACGACCGGCTCCAGCTCGACGTCATTGGCGGCGGCGAGCCGCGCGGGCTCTGCGGCTCCGGCCTTACCGACGCCGTTGCGTTGCTGCTCGCGGCCGGCGCCGTGTCGCCGGCCGGACGAATGATCTCCCGAGGCGTGATGCCAGCTTCGGCACCCGCCTGCGTGCGCGACGCTCTCGGCTGCGGCGACGATGGTCCGCGATTTCACCTGTCGGACACCGTCGCGCTCACCGCGCGTGACATCCGCGAGGTGCAGCTCGCGAAGGCGGCCGTGCGCACCGGCATCGACGTGCTGCTCGAAGAGGCCCACCTCCGGCCCGAGCAGATCGACGATGTCTTCCTCGCCGGCGCATTCGGCAGCTCCATCCGGCCCGACAGCCTGCTCGCGCTGGGCATGCTGCCGCCGGCGCTGCGCGGCCGCATCCATCCCGTCGGCAACGTCGCCGGCGTCGGTGCGCAGCTCGCGCTCGAGTACGAGGAGCGCATCGAAGACGCGCGCCAGCTCGCCCGCGCGATGCGCCACGTCGAGCTGATGCTGCGGCCCGACTTCCAGGATCGGTTCGCGGCGAACATCGCGTTCCCGGCGCCGGGAGGTGCTTCGTGAAGGCGACGCGCGGGTGGCTGGCGCGGCCGCGCGTCTACGACGGCGCGAAGGGCACCATGCTGCAGCCGCACCTCGAACCGGCAGGTCGCGCCGCGTCCGACGCGACGGAGTGGCTCAACCTCCTCGCGCCCGACGCGGTCCTCGACGCGCACGCGCGCTACGTCGACGCCGGTGCCGAGGCGATCCAGACCAACACGTTCCAGGGCAACCGCTTTGCGCTCGAGTTGCACGGCCTCGCCGACCGCGTGCGCGAGGTCAACCGCCTCGGCGCGCAAATCGCCGCCGAGGCGGCCGCGGGCCGCGCGCTCGTCGCCGGATCGATCGGGCCGAGCGGCCGCTTGCTCGCCACGGGCGACGTCGAGCGCGGCGCGTTGGTCGACGCGTTCGCCGAACAGGCGAGTGCGCTCGCGGAGGGCGGTGCCGACTTCCTCCACATTGAGACCATGTTCGACCTCGACGAAGCACTCGCGGCCGTCGAGGGCGCGCGCGCCGCGACGCAGTTGCCGATCGTGCTGACGTTCTCGTTCGACCGCGGCAGCGAAACGAAGGGCTACCGCACGCTGATGGGCGTCTCGCCGGCGCAGGTCGCCGAGGCGGTCGTCGCGATCGACCTGCTCGGCATCGGCGCCAACTGCGGCCGCGGGCTCGCGGGATACGAGGCCGTGCTCGCGGGCTTCGGCGCGGGTGTGCCGCTCGTCGCCAAGCTCAACGCCGGCCTCCCGCGCGTCGAGGACGGCCGCACGGTCTTCGATGTGGCGCCCACCGCGATGGCCTCGTATGCTACGCGCGCGGTCGAACTGGGCGCGCGGCTCATCGGCGCATGCTGCGGCAGCACGCCCGCGCACATCGCCGCGATCGCGGCCGCGGTCGCCGCCAGCCGGGGAGAAGCGCCATGATGACCTCACGCGAGCGCGTGCTCACCGCGCTCGACCACCGCGAGCCCGACCGCGTGCCGATCGACGTCGGCAGCCTGCCCGTCTCCGGCATCTGCGCCGGCGTCTACCCGGCGATCGTCGAGGCGCTCGGCCTGCCGCCGCGCGACGTGCGCATCATCGACGTGCCGCAGCAGCTCGCCGCCGGTCGACGACGACGTGCTGCGCGCGCTCGGCGGCGACTGCATCGGCATCGCGGCGATCGATCCGAATCCGCCCGGCGTCTTCGACGACGACGGCGAGTACGAGTCGTATCGCGACGTCTGGGGCGCGCTGCTGCGCCGTCCGCGCGGCGGCTTCTACTTCGACCTCGCCGAGCACCCGCTCCGCGAGCCGACGCTCGATGCGCTCGCCGCGTTCCGCTGGCCCGACCCCGACGACCCGCGCCGCTACGCCGGCCTGCGCGAGCAGGCGCGCCACCTGCGCGAGACCACGGACTACGCGATCGTCGCGCGGCCCGACTTCGGCAGCGACATCCTCGGCATCTTCCAGCACACCCGCGGCTACACGGAGTCGCTGCTCGACCTGGCGGCCTACCCCGACTTCGCCGACGCGTACTTCGAGCGCGCGACGGAGATCGCCGTGCGACGCATGGACGCGCTTCCTCGCCGAGGTCGGCGAGTTCGTCGATGTCGTCGCCACGTTCGACGACCTGGGCATGCAGGACCGGCCGCTGATGTCGCCGAAGATGTACCGGCGCTTCCTCAAGGACCGCCACGCGCGCATCTTCGAGACGATCCGCCGTTACACGAAGGCGCGCATCCTCTTCCACACCGACGGCGCAATCGTGCCGTTCCTGCCGCGACCTCGTCGAGATCGGCGTGCAGATCCTCAACCCCGTCCAGGTGTCATCGACCGGGCTCGAGGACACGGCCGAGCTGAAGCGCCGGTTCGGCAACGAGCTGACGTTCTGGGGCGCGGCGTGCGACTCACAGGTCGTCCTCTCGCGCGGCACGGTCGACGACGTCCGCCGCGAGACGGAGCGCCGCATCCGCGACCTCGCGCCAGGCGGAGGCTTCGTATTCGCGCCGATCCACAACGTCCAGTCCGACGTCCCCCCGGCCAACGCGCTCGCGATGTTCGCGACGGCGCGGGCGGCGGGGGCGTATCCGATGAGACCGGCAGGGTGAGTTGACCTCCAACCTCTCGCTTCGCGCTTCTAACCTCTAACCTGCCCCAGCCCCGTCACCGCTTCGCAACACTCGTTGCGCCATACCTGCCGCTATACTCGATCCGAGGGGCTCCGCGCGGGCGATCCGCCGCGGCGGCGACGACATGGCCACACAGACCGAGATCCTGCGCACCGAAGGGCTCTGGAAGGTGTACGGCGAGATTACCGCCGTCGCTGACATGACGATCAGCGTCTACAAGGGCGAGGTCTTCAGCTTCCTCGGCCCCAACGGCGCCGGCAAGACGACCACCGTCGGCATGATCCTCGGCCTCGTCCGGCCGACGCGCGGCCGCGCGCTCGTCTTCGGCACCGACATCGCCACGCACCCCTGGCCGGTGCTGAAGCGCATCGGCGCCGTCATCGAGACCCCTGCCTTCTACCCGTACCTCTCCGGCTACGACAACCTGAAGGCGCTCGCGATCACCCTCGGCGACATCCCGAAGGGCCGCATCGAGCAGATGCTCGAACTCGTCGGCCTGCGCGACCGTGGGCGAGACGCGTTCAAGACGTATTCGCTCGGCATGAAGCAGCGGCTCGGCATCGCCTCGACGCTCCTCCGCGACCCCGACCTGATTATCCTCGATGAGCCGACGAACGGCCTCGACCCCGCCGGGACGCGCGAGGTGCGCGAGCTGATCCCGCGGCTCGCCCGCGAGGGACACGGCGTCTTCCTCTGCAGCCACCTGCTGCATGAGGTGCAGGCCGTCAGCGACCGCATCGCCATTATCAAGAAGGGGCGGTTGATTGAGGAGACGTCCGTGCAGGAGCTGCTCGGCCGCGGCGAGTTCCTCCGCCTGCGCGCCGACGACACCGACGCGCTCGCCCGCGCGCTTGGCGCCATCCCGTGGGTATCGAGCGTCGAGCGCGTCGACGGCGCGATCCGCGCCGCCGCGCCCGTCGTGCGCTCGTCGGAGCTGACGCGCACGCTCGCCGGCCAGGGCGTCTACCTCTCCGAGATCACACCGTGGGAGACCGAACTGGAGAGCGTGTTCCTCGAGCTCACGTCGGAAGGCGCCGCCTGATGGACCGCCTGATCGCCGCCGAGTTCTTCAAGCTCCGCAAGCGCATGATGACCTGGGTTCTCGCCGCGATCATGGTCGGACTTGTCGTGCTGCTCTACTCCGTGCTCTGGAGCACGAGCGTCCGCGTGTCCACCTTCGGTGAGCGCCACGGGTTTACCGGTCTCGACTTGCGGCGGGCGCTGTTCCTGCCCGCCGCCGTGCCGTACGGGCTGCAGATCGTCGGCTCGTTCGGCGCGATCCTGTCGATGATCCTCGCCGCCGGCTCGATTGGCAGTGAGTACGCGTGGGGAACCGTCCGCGTGGCGGCCACCGCGTCGAGCGGGCGAATGCGGATGCTGGCGGCGAAGCTGATCGTGATCTTCGGGATGGTAGCCGTTGGCACGCTGTTGGCGGTGGCAGTCGCCGTGCTCTACAGCTTCATCATCGCCGTGCACTACAACAACGCCAGCGCCGACTTCGTTACCGCGACGTTCGTGCGAGACCAGCTCGCTGCGTACGGCCGCACGCTGCTCGTGATCTCGCCGTACGTCTCGCTCGCGTTCGCCGTCGCCGTCATCGGCCGGTCGACGCTGGCGGGCGTGGGGAGCGGCCTCGGCGTCGCGTTCATCGAGCCGATTGTCGGCGAGCTGATGCGACTCGGCGGCAGTCCGTGGAAGGACATGCCGAAGTACTTCCTGAGCACGAACCGGCAGGTCGTGATGCTCCAGAACAAGCTGCCCGAGGTGCTGCCGCGCATCGGCGGCGGCGGAGATGGTGGCCCGACCGGCGCGTTCTCGCCGCTCGGCGCCGAGATGCTGCTGCTTGCGTACACCGCGGCCTTCATTTGCCTCGCACTTGTCATCTTTCGCCGGCGCGACATCGGCTCGGGGCAATAGGCACGTTCGCGCGGCAAGTGGGAAAGCCGCTCTCGTGGTCTCCACGGAGAGCGGCTGAGGCGAAGGCGCGCCACGAGTGGGGTGGTTTAGTTCGCGCCGAGCGAACCTATCCTACGCCAACGGCCGCCGCCGCTACCAGTACCCTGCGTCAAGAATCGCCGAAGTCGTCTCGGCATGTGCCGATCGTCCCTGTCGCGCGCAACCGTCGGCGGGCTAAATTGTTACTTGAATCAGCAAGTAATTTCGGCGAGGAAGCCTCCGTGGCATCGATCGGACTCCTGCTCGTTCTCGCGTTCGCGATCAACCTGCCGCTCGGCTGGTGGCGTTGCCGTCGCCAGAAGTTCTCGCCGTCGTGGTTCCTCGCCATCCACGCGAGCATTCCCCTGCTCGTCGCCACGCGCTTCGCGCTCGGCCTCTCGCTCTGGATCATCCCGGTCGAGATCGCAGTTGCCATCGGCGGCCAAGTGACGGGCGCCCGAGTCGACGTGCCCGCGTAAACGGCGCCGTCGATGTCCAGCCCGGTGCTTCTGTCCCGCGAACTGTCGTTTGCGACCGGCCGACCGGGGCCGTTCGGCCCCGCCGAGCGGGCCAACCGACGGTCGACGCACGCACCACGGCGGCGTAACATGCGAGCCGCGCATCCGCGCCGGACACACGCGGCACGCTCGGAGGACAAGAGATGAGCACGCTCCAGCAGGCCGTCGACGATTTCCTCTCGCGCAAACGCATTGCCGTCGTCGGCGTCTCGCGAGATCACGCACAGGCCGCGAACCTCGTGTACCGAAATCTCCGCAAGGCCAACTACGACGTCTTCGCCGTCAACCCGAACGCCGAGGAGGTCGAGGGCGATGCCTGCTACGCAGATCTGAAGTCCGTTCCCGGCGGCGTTGAGGCAGCGATGATCGTGACGACGCCGCAGGTCGCCGACGACGTCGTCCACGAGTGCGCCGACCTCGGCATCGACCGCGTGTGGATGCACCGCTCGTTCGGCAAGGGCAGCGTCTCGCCCGCGGCCGAGGCGTTCTGCCGAGAGCGCGGCATCGCCGTCATCGCCGGCGGCTGCCCGAACATGTTCCTCCCGGGCACCGACTTCGGCCACAAGTGCATGAAATGGATGCTGAAGGTGACCGGCGGATTGCCGAAGCCCTGACGAGCTGACAGCCAGCCGTAGTTCGCCGTCGGCCGCGCGTTCGCCCGGCCAGATCTGCTGTCTGTTGTTTGTTGTCTGTCGTAGCACCGTTTGCCGCTCGCGGTCGTCCATGTCATAAACCTCCCGGTTCCACGCAATTCATGGAAAGGGGTGCCCCATGGCTGACCTGACCGGCAGGGTAGCCATCGTCACCGGCGCGGGACGCGGCATCGGCCGAGCGATCGCGACGCGGCTCGGACGCGCTGGCGCGCGAGTCGCCCTGCTCGACCTCGACGAAGACACCGCGCGCGAGGCAGCCGCATCGATCGGCGGCGGCGCGATCGGCGTGCGCTGCGACGTCGCTGACAACGCCAGCGTGCGCGCCGCCGTCGCCGAAGCGGAGCGCCAACTCGGCCCGATCGAGATCCTCGTCAACAACGCGGGATGGGACAAGTTCGAGCCGTTCATCCAGAGCACCGAGGAGACATGGGACCGCGTCATCGCCATCAACCTGAAGGGCGTGCTCAACTGCGTGCACGCCGTGCTGCCGGGCATGGTGGAGCGCGGCCGCGGCCGCATCGTCAGCATCGGCTCCGACGCGGGGCGCGTCGGCTCCAGCGGCGAGGCCGTGTACGCGGCCGCGAAGGGCGGCATCATCGCCTTCTCGAAGACGATCGCGCGCGAGGTGGCGCGCCAGCAGATCAACGTCAACGTCGTCTGCCCTGGCCCGACCGACACGCCGCTGTTCGCCGAGCTGGCCGGCACGAACGACCGGCTCTCCGACGCGCTGAAGCGTGCCATCCCGTTCGGCCGTTTGGCCGAGCCGGACGAGATCGCCGCCGCCGTCGAGTTCCTGGTGTCCGACGACGCGCGCTTCATCACCGGCCAGACGCTGTCGGTCAGTGGCGGGCTGACGATGGCCTGAACCGGCCTTTGCAGGCGTCGCGCATCCGGCAACTAATGGGAGGACGACATGCAGTTCCAGGACATCCTGTACGACGCGACCGACGGCATCGCGACGATCACGATCAATCGCCCCGCCGTCATGAACTCGTTCCGCTCGGAGACCGTCGATGAACTGGTCGCCGCGTTCCAGGACGCGTGGGCCGACCGTTCCGTCGGCGTGGCGATCCTCACCGGCGCGGGCGAGCGCGCGTTTTGCGCCGGCGGCGACCAGTCGATGCGCAGCGCCGAGGGCTACACCGGCCGGCCGGCTCGCTCCGACATCGGCCTGGACGTCGAGGACCTGCACGCAATCATCCGCGACATCCCGAAGCCGGTGATCGCCGCCGTCAACGGCTACGCGATCGGCGGCGGGCACGTGCTGCACGTGCTGTGCGACCTCAGCATCGCCGCCGAGACCGCGCGATTCGGCCAGGTTGGGCCGCGCGTCGGCAGCGTCGACCCCGGCTTCGGCACGGCGTACATGGCGCGCGTCGTCGGCGAGAAGCGCGCGCGAGAGATCTGGTTCCTCTGCCGGCAGTACTCGGCGCAGGAGGCGCTCGCGTGGGGCCTGGTCAACGCCGTCGTGCCGCAGGAGCAGGTGATGGACGTCGCGCGCGCGTGGGCGGACGAGATGCTGGCGCTGAGCCCGACCGCCCTCAAGCTGGCGAAGGCGTCATTCAACGCCGACACCGACCACATCAAGGGGATCGGCGGCCTCGGCATGTCCGCGCTCGCGCTGTACTACGCCACCGACGAGGCGATGGAAGGCCGCAACGCCTTCCTCGAACGCCGCGAAGCCGGACTTCCGCAAGTTCCGGCGGTGCAGCCGCGGCGAGGCTGCCATTGCGGTCTGCGGCGCTGTCGTCCTGAGCGCCGGCGAAGGATCTACCGCCGGCCGACTCCACCAGGCATCGAGTCCAACCGGCCGCCTCCGGCGACGTCGGGCGTCTTCTTAGCAACGCGGAAGGTGGCCGACGAAGATGCTTCGCTGGCGCTCAGCATGACAGTAGTGGCGAACCCTCAGTTCTCGTACTGCACGTCGAGGTAGCCGGTCAGCACGTCGGCGAGCGACACCTCCGTCTCGACCGCCTTGCCGAGGCCGTAGATCGGCGCCATGATCGAGCCGCGGCCGGGGTTCGCGCGCAGTTCGACGACCGCCGCGTTCAGGTCGGCGAGGAAGCGGTCGGCGACGCCCGGCTGCGCGGTGCGCAGCGTCATGCCGAAGTGCACGCCCGGCGGCAGTTGCAGCCCCGTGAGGTTCCATCCCTTCGCCGACAGCAGGTCCTGCAGCGCGTACGCGTTGAACACGTCCGACGTGAACGCGGCGACGAGCAGCGACTCGCCCATCAGCCGCAGCTCCGGTATCGCCGCGATGCCCGCGCGGATCTTCTTGCCCGTCGCGACGATCTTGCGCGTCGCGTCGAGGTAGCCCTCTTCGCCCATGTTGAGGAGCGCAGCCCACGCCTCCGCGCTGAGCGCGCCCGGGCGGCTGCCGGCCATCGTCGGCGAGTTGTACAGGCCGCCGGGCCAGTCGGTCATCGTGAAGTAGCTGTAGTGGCGCAGGTGCGCGTTGCGGTACAGCACCACCGACGTGCCCTTCGCCGCGTAGCCGTACTTGTGCGTGTCGCACGAGATCGACGTGACGCCGGGCAGGCGGAAGTCGAACGGCGGCACCGCTTCCTCGAGCCGCTCGGCCCACGGCAGCAGGAAGCCGCCGAGACAGGCGTCGGTGTGGAACCAGATGCCGCGCTCGTGCGCCAACGCCGACAGTTCCTCGATCGGATCGACGACGCCCCACGGGAAGCCCGGCGCCGATCCGACCATCGCCGCCGTCCGGTCGGTGATCGCAGCCTTGATCGCCGCGACGTCGGCGCGGCCCGACACCGGATCGACCGGCACGCGCACCGGCGTCATGCCGTAGTACTGGCAGGCCTTCGAGAACGCGGCGTGCGCCGTCGCCGGCATCAGTAGCTCGGGCTGCGTGATGCCGCGCTCAGCCGTCGCCTGGTCGCGCGCGCAGCGCATCGCCGTCAGGATGCTCTCGGTGCCGCCCGACGTGATCAGCCCGGCGACGCCGCCGTCCTGCTCGCGCGACGGACTGCGGTCGGCGCTGAGCATCGACGCCGTCATCGCGACGATCTCCGCCTCGAAGCGCGTCGCGCGCGGCCAGACGTCGGGGTGCAGCGGGTTCAGTTCGGCGTTCAGCGCGTAGACGTCGTTGAGGAAGTCGATGAACTCCTCGTCGCCGTGGTAGACGGCGCCGGAGACGTACCCCTCGCGCCAGACGCGCTGCTCCTCCGACTTCATCGTCCGGATCTCGTCGAGGATCTCGTCGCGCGGGCGGCCCTTCTCGGGCAGCTTCGTGTTTGCGGAGAAGCGGCCGATGTAAGGCTTCAGCGACTTCTTGACGATGCCGAGGACGGCGTTCAGCTCTTCGCGACGCATGGCGATCCCTCCTACGCCCTCGCGGGCGCCTTCTTCCTGCCGTTGAGGCGGGCGTACATCTTGCGCTGGCGGTGATACAACCCCGGGTACTCCCGGTACAGTTCGTCGTACACGGCGAAGTGCTCCGGCTGCGGCTCGAACGTCGCGTCGATGCGCGCGAGGCCGGCGACCTCCTCGTGCCGCACCTCGCCGAGCACGAGGCCGGCGAAGATCGCCGCGCCCTTCACGTTGGCCAGCAACGGATCGGCGACTCGATGGACCGGCCGCTTCAGCACGTCGGCGTGGATCTGGCACCAGACATCGGACACGGCGCCGCCGCCGATGAAGCGGATCGCGCCGAGCGGTCGTTTCACGAACTTCTCGACCGCGTCGAGCATCCAGCGCGCGTTGAAGGCCACTCCCTCGAACACCGAGCGCACCATATGCCCGCGCGTCGTCTGCAGCGAGAGGTTGTAGAAGGCGGCGCGCAGGTTGCGGTCATCGACCGGACAGCGCTCGCCCGCGAGCCACGGCGTGAAGACGACGCCGTCGCTGCCGGCCGGCACACGTGCGGCGAGTTCGTCGTACGCGCGATAGCCGCCGTCGGCCGCGGCGCCGTCGATCAGACCCGTCGTCCTGAACGACGACGTTGTCGCGCAGCCACTGCAGGCAGACGCCCGCGGTCTCGTGATTGTTCGCGAGCAGATACCGCCCCGGGATCAGCGACGGGATCGTGGCGATCTGGCGCATCGCGTCCGTCTTCTTGAAGGGCACGTGGCAGCTGATCCACGACGTCGTGCTGATCGCCAGGTGCGGCTCGAAGTCGCCGATCGCCCCGGAGCCGATCGCGGCGGAGTGCAGGTCCGGCGTGCCCGTCACCACTTTCACGCAGGCAGGCAGGCCGAGGTCGCGCGCAACGTCGGGCAGCACCTCGCCAACGACGGAGTTCACCGCCTGCAGCGGCGGCAGCTTCGCCGGATCCATCTTCGACATACGCACCAGGCCGTCGTCGTAGCACGTCGTCGACAGGTCGCGGTTGTCGGTCAGCCAGTGGACGACCATCGAGACAGGCGTCGCGGCGATGCGTCCCGTGAAGCGCATGTTCAGATAGTCGACGGGCTCCAGGAAGACGGCCGAGCGCGCATAGACATCAGGCTCGTCGTGGCGCAGGTGGAGGATCTGGCCGGTCGGGTCGTTGCCGAGCGGCGACGGCGCACCGCCGCTCTTGCGGATCCAGCGCAGCGCCTTCAGCGGCGCATAGCCGCCGACCTGGATCGGCCCGCCGACGACCTTCGCGGAGTACGGCTCGCCGCGGTTGTCCATCCACAGCACGCAGTCGCCGGCCAGCTCGCCGCCGGCGGCGACGGGGATGGTGCTGGCCCACTGGCCCGTGCACGCGACCGCCACGATGTCGACTGCCGGCACCAGACCAGAGCCGATGAGCTTCCGCGCCGACGACGTGATGGCGCGCCACCACTCGTTGGGATCCTGCACGACGCCGCCGTCCGGCAGGTGCCGCGTCTCGACGAGGATCAGCTCGTGGCCGGCGACCTCGCCGCGCATTGACACGAGCGCAGTCTTGGGGCCGCCGGTGCCGAGGTCGATCGCGAGGACATACTTGTCGCGGCTCATCGTCCCGCCCGGGTGCAGCGCCGCCGGCGCGTTCGGGGTACGCGAAGCGTATCCCTGCGTGGGTGCTGGCTCAACCGTTGGACGTTGGACGTGGGATGCGCGAAGCGGGATGCGGGAAGAACGACGAGTGGCGCGTGGCCGGGGATTCGACGGAGCTCCGTGGGTACTGGTGTAGCATCCCTAACTTCAGTTGGCGCCGCCGCCTTCGGTCGCGAGCAATTCGCGGGCGCGGTTGAGGTCTTCCTCGGTGTTGGTGTTGGAGAACGACCGCAGGTCTGGGTCGAAGCTCCGGCACTCCTCCTCGCGCACGTAGCAGACGTGCACGGCGCGGAGGAAGTTGGTGATCTTGAACTGGCGTGCATCGAGGCGCTCCCGGATCGGGTCGATGCAGGCGCGGCCGTAGACAGCATGCAGCGGCTCGGGGTACGCAAGCACCGGCATGACGACGTCGCATTCGGCCGAGCGGCGGAGCAACTCACGGAGCAGCGGCTCCGAGAGCAGCGGCATGTCGCAGGCGACGGCGAGGCATCGCTCGGCGTCCGTGGCGCTGAGGCCCGTATAGATGCCGCCGAGCGGGCCGCAGTCCGGATACAAGTCCTCGGCGACGCGCAGCGGCAGTTCGGACGTGATCTCCGGCAGGGTCTGGCCACGCGCCTTCACGACGACGATCTCGTCAGCGACGCGGCTCACCCGGTCGATGACGTGCTGCAGCAACGGGCGGCCCAGCAAGTGCTCGGACGCCTTGTCGCGCCCGAGGCGTGTGCTCTTGCCTCCGGCCATGATCAGTGCGGCGTACTTCGGCGCGCCCGCGTCGGTCATTTCGCCTTCGCTCCGGGAATAGCCGACGCGCGCTTCTGCTTGCGCGGCACTCCCGCCTTGTCGATGCGTACGGCGCAGACCTTGTACTCGGGGATCTTCGACTTCGGGTCGTAGGCGTTGTTCGTGACGAAGTTCGCCGCCGACGCCGCGAGTTTCACGAACGGCACGAAGATCTCCCCGCGCCGTACGGCGTCGGTCAGCAGCGCCTCGCCCGACAGCTCGCCGCGCCGGGACGTCACGATGACCTGCTCGCCGGCAGCGATGCCGTGCTCCGCCGCGTCGTCCGGATGGATCGCCACGCGCACCGCCGGCGACCGCGCGAGCAGCCCGCGCACGCGGCGCGTCATCGTGCCGCCGTGCCAGTGGTACAGCACGCGGCCGGTGTTGAGGATGAGCGGAAAGCGGCGACTGGGCAGCTCGGCCGCGGGCGGGCCCTGCGTCACTGGCACGAAGCGGCCGCGGCCGATCGGAAACGACTCGGCGAACAGCTGCGGCGTGCCGGGATGATCCGGCGTCGGGCACGGATACTGGATACCGCCTTCGCGGTCGAGCCGCGCGTGCGACAGTCCGCCGATCGAGGGCACGAGCGAGGCCATCTCGTCGAAGATGTCAGCGGCGCTTGAGAACGCGTAGCCGTCCGCCGGACGGCCGAGCAGCCGCGCGACGCGCCTCGCGATGTCGCAGGTGATCGACCAGTCGGTGCGGCAGTCGCCGATCGGCGGGATCGCGGCGCGCACGCGCTGCACGCGGCGCTCGCTGTTCGTGAACGTGCCTTCCTTCTCCGCGAACGACGTCGCCGGCAACACGACGTCGGCGCGCTCTGCCGTCTCCGACATGAAGATCTCCTGCACGACGAGGAACTTCAGCCGGTCGATCGCCTCCTCGGCATGCGCGAGGTACGGCTCGCTGAGCAACGGGTTCTCGCCGACGACGAACATGCAGTCGAGCCGGCCCGCGGCGGCCTCCTCGATCATCTCCGTCGCCGTCAGACCGGGCTCGGACGGCAGATCGCCGCCCCATGCCGTCGCGAACTTCACCAGCGCCTCGGGGCCGAGGCCCTGCATGCCGGGGAGCGTGTTCGGCAGGCAGCCGGCGTCGCCGCACCCCTGTACGTTGTTCTGCCCCCGCAGCGGCGAGATGCCGGACCCGGGGCGGCCTACCTGGCCCGTCGCCAGCGCCAGGTTGACGAGCGCGTGGGCGTTGTCGGTGCCGCAGGTGTGCTGCGTGACGCCCATGCCCCAGAGCAGGCACGAGCCGCCGAATGCCGGACGCGCGTACGCGCGCGCGGCCCGTCGCACGAGTTCGGACGACACGCCGGTTACCGCTTCGGTTAGCTCTGGCGCGTATTCGTTGAGGCTGGCGCGCCACTCGTCGAAGCCCTCCGTGCGCGCGTCGATGAACGCACGGTCCTCGAGCCGCTCGTCGAGCACGGCGCGCGCGATGCTGTTGAACAGCGCGACGTCGGTTCCGGAGTTCGGGCGCAGCCACATGTCGGTGTAGTCGCAGAGATCGATGCGCTTCGGGTTGACGACGATCAGCGCCGTGCCGCGCGTGTCGATCGCCCGCCGCAGCCGCGACGCGATCACCGGGTGGTTGGAACTGGTGTCGCTGCCGACGACCATGAGGCAGCCGGCCGCCTCGTAGTCCGCGTAGGAGTTGCTCGTCGCGCCGCTGCCGATCTGACGCATCATCGCCGTCACCGATGGCCCGTGGCAGAGGCGCGAGCAGTGGTCGATGTTGTTGGTGCCCATCAGCAGCCGCACGAACTTCTGGTAGACGTAGCCGTCCTCGTTCGTGCCCTTGGCGGAGGCGAGCGCGGCGAATGAGCCGCGATGCTCGACGAGCTTCGCGGCGACGAGGTCGAGCGCCTCGCCCCAGCTCGCCGGATCGAGCCGGCCGTCGCGGCGGATCAGCGGCTGCGTCAGCCGGTCGGGGTGTTGCACGAACGACGTGCCAAAGCGCCCCTTCACGCACAGCATGCCCTGGCTCGACGGGTTCGCCGGCTGGTCGAGCACGCCGTCGATCCGGTCCTCGCCGTCGACCTGCAGCGCGATGCCGCAGCCGACGCCGCAGTACGGGCATGTCGTCGAGACCTCGTGCGCGATCGCGGCCTTCGTCGGAGTCTTCGCCAAGAGCGCGCCCGTCGGACAGACGGAGACGCACTGCCCGCACGACGTACAGATCGAGTCGATGATCGGCCGATCCATGAAGGCGGCGACGCGAGCCTCCCGTCCGCTACCGGCCACGCCGATCGCGCCGATGTGCTGCACGTCCTGGCAGGCGTCGACGCAGCGCGCGCAGAGGATGCACGCGTTGAAGTCAGACAGGAAGAACGGACTGCTGTCGTCGACGTGCGCGCGCGGCCGCGGCGCGTAGCGGCCGTCGATGCCGTATCGCTCCAGTTCGCGATGCAACTCGCCGTTGACGCCGGCATCGCTCGAAACAGCGCCGCGATCGACCATGCCGGCCGTCAGTTCGAGCACGACGCGGCGCACGCGCTCGACGGCGTTCGGTCGCCGTCGCGACGGACATGCCGTCGGCGGCGGGAGTGTGGCAGCTGGCGCGCAGGCCGCGCAGGCCGTCGATCTCGACGAGGCAGGTGCGGCAGGCGCCGATCGCCGCCTGGTCGGGATCCTTGCACAGATGCGGCACGTGGCTGGCCAGCGGCGAGCACGGCATCGAGCACGCTCGCGCCATCGGCGACATCGACGCGCGCGCCATCGACGGTGAGCGCGATCGTCATGACTCCAGCTCCGCGGCGAAGTATCGGCGGGCGCTGAGATACGGCAGCGGCGCCATCTGGCCGAGGCCGCAGAGCGATGCCGCGCCGACGGCCTCTGCCAGTTCATCGAGTTGCAGCCTCGCGTCGGGCGGGCGCGCATCGAGCAGTTCGACCATGCGCGACGTGCCCTCGCGACACGGCGTGCACTTGCCGCACGACTCGCGCGCGTTGTATGCGGTGAGCTCGCGCACGACGTCGCGGATCGACATCGACTCGTCGATCGCTACGATGCCGCCGGCGCCGGGCGACGCTCCGTGCGCATCGAGCTGTCCCGGCGCGAGCGGCGCGTCCCACGCGGTCGGCGGGAGCAGCGTGCCCGACGGCCCGCCGCAGAGCAGCGCTCGCGCCGTGCGCCCATCGGGGGCGCCGCCGCCGATGACCTCGAATATGTGGCGCAGCGTCGTTCCGAACGGCACTTCGTAGACGCCGGGCTGTGCCACGGCGCCGGAGAGACAGACGAGCTTCGTGCCGGGATGTTCAGGCGTGCCGATCGAGCGAAACGCATCCGGGCCGTCGCGCAGGATCAGCGGGACGTTGCATAGCGTCTCGACGTTGTTGATGACCGTCGGCCGGCCCCCCAGTCCCGACTCGACGGGAAATGGCGGCCGCAGGCGCGGGACGGCGCGCTCGCCCTCGATGCTGTCGAGGATCACCGATTCCTCGCCGCAGACGTAGCCGCCGGCGCCGCACCGGAGCTCGATCGACGGCGCGTCGGCCGCGAGGCCGCGCTCTCGCGCCTGCTCGAGCGCGCGCGCGATGCGCGCCGCCATGAGCGATGCCTCGCCGTTGATGTAGACGTAGACGGCGTCGGCCTCGATCGCGCGCGCGGCGATGAAGATGCCTTCGACGAGCAGATGCGGGTCACCTTCGACGAGATATCGGTCTTTGAAGACGCCCGGCTCGCCCTCCTCGGCATTGACGACGAGATACCGCGATCCCGAGTGCGCGCGCGCGGCGCGCCACTTCGCCGCGGCCGGAAAATACGCGCCGCCGCGACCGATCAGCCCGGCCGCATCGACGGCATCGACGATCGCGGCCGGCGCCATCGCCTGCGCGACGTGCCAGCCATCGTATGCGCCGAGCGCCAGCGCATCGTCGATGCTGTCGGGGTCGATGCTGCCGCGGCGCGCGATGAGTCGGCGGACTTCGCCGTCGCGCGGCGGCGGCGTGGGGCGTTCGGCGACGCGAGGCGCATCCGGCGCGGCGACGGCGGCGTGGATGGCTTCGGGCGTCGCGCGGTCGATGTACGCGCCGCCGATCGCGGCGACGGGCGCGGCATCGCAGCGGAAGCAGCAGGGATGCTCTTCGACGGCCCAACCGTTGGGGAGATCGGCCGCCACGGACGTCGCTAACTCGCGCGCGCCGCGGAGCAGGCAACTGAGGCCGGTGCACACGGTCACGTCGCGCACCTCGGGCGGCGAGAATCGCAGTTCGGAGTAGCTCGACGCGACGCCGAAGACCTCGCTCTCCGGCACGAACACGTGATGCGCGATGGCGCTCAACGCCGCCTCGGAGAGGAAGCCGTCCCGCTCCTGCACCGCGAGCAGCGCCGGCAGCAGCTGGGTGCGCGTGCGTGGGAAGCCAGCGAGCAGCGCGTCGAGTGCCGCGTCGGTCAAGTGTCCTCCATCCGCGCTCTGCCTCGCCGGCGGTGACGGGTAGTCCGCGACCCAGACATCCTATCGCAGTCAATCGACGCCAAGAATACGAAGACCCGCAGACCAGGTCCGCGGGTCACATCCTTTGTTCTGTTGTCCTGTTGTCGGTACCGGCGCCCTTCGTCTTGACTCGCTACCGGTTCATCACGAACCGAGGGGGCGTCGCCACATCCGCTTCCGGAGGGTCCTCCGCCCGCAATCCGCGCCTTCGAGCGTTTGCTTTTCAGCGAGTTACGGGTCGGGGCGCCGGTCCTGCCGGGTCCACACCCATTACGCTTCTCGTACCTCCTTCCACCTACATTATACCTCGCCAATGCAAGCCCCAACGGCGTCGCGGGGTGCCGAGGCGTACTCCCTACGCGTATCATCCCCGCATGACATCCGACCCGTCGAACCGCTGGCTGGCAACGCGCAGCGTCTCCGGAGACGACTACGACGCCACGTACGAGCATCGCTCCGCAGCCGGCGAGAACGTCCACGGCGAGGCGGACTTCGTGCAGCGATTCCGCCCCGCGTCCGTGCTCGACGCCGGATGCGGCACGGGCCGCGTCGGGCGCGAGCTGGCGCGCCGCGGCATCGACGTCGCCGGCGTCGACATCGATCCCGAGATGCTCGCCACGGCGCGCCGCAAGGCGCCGGACGTGGACTGGCACGTCGCCGATCTTTCCACCGTCGACCTCGGCCGCGCGTTCGACGCCATCGTCATGGCCGGCAACGTGATGATCTTCCTCACGCCCGGGACCGAGGCGGCGGTTGTGGCGAACCTCGCCCGCTACCTGCGTCCCGGCGGCGTATTGGTCGCCGGCTTCCAACTGGTGCCCGGCCGCTTCGGTCTCGATGCGTACGACACGGCCGCCACCAGCGCCGGCCTAACGCTGTTCGAGCGATGGTCGACCTGGGACTGCGAACCCTGGTCGCCCGGCGGGAACTACGCCGTGTCGGTGCATCGACAGCCGCCAGCCGGATGACCGAGATCACGCGCGAGCACGTGGCGCGCGGCAAGCTGTTGCAGATCCTGCCCGAGACCGGCGCGCCGGGTTGGACGAGCTATCGCTCGCCGCACGAGCCGCCATCGTTCGGCGAACTCGACGTCGATCCCGAGACGGCCGGCCGGTTCGAGGAGATCGCGCGTGAATCCGACACGGGCAGCGTCCTCTTTGCCGACGCCGACGACCTGACGCTCGTCGTGCCGCCGTTCCCCGTCGACCACGCCATCGATTATTCCGAGCTGTACCCGCCGCCGCTCGCCGAGCTGCTGGAGCGGCCGCGCACGGTCGCGGTGCTGCTGCTGCGCCGAGGCGGCTTCAGCGTCGGCTTCTTCCGCGGCGGCGCCGTCGCCGACTCGAAGACGGACCAGCGCTTCGTCAAGAACCGGCACCGCAAGGGCGGCCAGTCGCAGCGCCGCTTCGACCGCATCCGCGAGAAGCAGGTGCACGAGTTGTTCGCGAAGGCGTGCGCCGAAGCCCGCGAGAAGCTGGAGCCGTACGAGCAGGAGATCGAGTACGTCTTCTTCGGCGGCGACCGCCATACGCTGCAGGACTTCCACAAGGAGTGCACGTACTTCGAGCGGTTCGGCGGCCGCGTGATGGACCGCGTATTGCTCGTCGCGGGCGACCCGCGTCGCGAATCGCTCGACCTCGCTCCACGCGAAATCTGGTCGAGCGAGATCTGGCGGGTCGGGAAAGGCGAGAACCTACAACCTAGAACCTAGTCGCGGGCTCGCCGATCATTCGCCGGCGTCCACCGCCAACGCGCCACGACCAAGATGAGGAACCCGACGATTGGTACTAAGAACGTACCGCCCACCGCGATGATGCGTAGCCACATCGGCCAGCCGTGCGTGAGCCGGAAGCTCACCCATAACAGAACGAGAAGCAATGTGGCGAAGAAGCCCCACAGCGTCGACGCATCAAGCGCTAGCGCGGCCACGACCGCGATCAGGATGGCCGCGACTGCATCGGCGCGACGCGGGTTTAGACAGGATGTCACATCAGGTGTCATCGGCACCACGGAACTGCCTCGTGGTCGCGATTATCGCGAGGCGCCAACAGAATATCAGTCGCGAATAATTCGTCCGAGCGCCGGAACGTTTGCGTGGAACGATGAGGGCGTCCGCTAACGTTGCGCCACAGGCGTCGAACTGATGCACTGCGCGGAAACGAGTGCGCAGTGACGAGGCGAAACCAGTGACCACTCACCAGTCTCCAGGCGACTACGTCTGGTGGAAGCACGGCATCATCTACCAGATCTATCCGCGCAGCTTCCAGGACGCGGACGGCGACGGCATCGGCGACCTGCAGGGCGTCATCGACCGGCTCGACTACCTGAACGACGGCACGCCGAACTCGCTCGGCATCGACGCCATCTGGTTCTCGCCGACGTTCCCGTCGCCGATGGCCGACTTCGGCTACGACGTCTCCGACTACAACGGCGTCCACCCGACTTCGGCGACACTGGCGACGATGGATCGCCTGATCGAGGAGGCGCACCGCCGCGGCATCCGCAGTCATCCTCGACTTCGTGCCGAACCACACCTCGCACAGCACCCGTGGTTCGTCGAGTCGCGCTCGTCGCGCGACAACGCCGAAGCGCGACTGGTACGTCTGGCGCGACCCGAAGCCCGAGGGCAGCCCGCCGAACAACTGGATCGCCGTCTTCGGCGGCCCGGCGTGGGAGTGGGACAACAAGACGCAGCAGTACTACCTGCACTCGTTCCTCGTCGAGCAGCCCGACCTCAACTGGCGCAACCCGGAGGTCGAGCAGGCGATGCACGACGTGCTGCGCTTCTGGATGGAGCGCGGCGTCGACGGCTTCCGCATCGACGTCATGGACCGCGTCGCTCAAGGATCCGGAGTTGCGCGACAATCCGCCCGAGCCGACCCGTCGATTCGTGCCGATGTTCGGCCAGACGGCGCTCCAGCGGCACATCTACGACTGGAACTGGCCCGAGGTCATCGACGCCGTCCGCCGCATCCGCACCGTCGTCGACGAGTTCCCCGAACGCATGACCGTCGGCGAGGTAGGCGGCGGACCCGAGCAGATTCGTCAGCTACTACGGCGGCGCCGCGCTCGACGGACTGCACCTGGCGTTCAACTTCCCGTTCATCCGCATCTGGAACGAGCGCTGGTCGGCGGAGCACGTCCGCAAGCGCGTCGACGAGTTCGAGAAGGCGGCCGTCGCCGATCGGCGCGTGGCCGAACCACGTCTTCGGCAACCACGACGTCGACCGCCTGATCAGCCGCATCGACGGCGACGGGCGCGGGCAGGAGCGCGCGCGCGTCGCGGCGCTGCTGCTGCTGACGCTGCGCGGCACGCCGTTCATCTACTACGGCGAGGAGATCGGCATGGCGAACGCCGAGATCCCGGAGTCGATGCTGCAGGACCCGGCGCGGTTCTACGCCCGCGGCCGCGACCCCGAGCGCTCGCCGATGCAGTGGACGCGCGAGGGAGGATTCACGACCGGCGCGCCGTGGCTGCCGTACGGCGAACTCGCGCACAACGTCGCCGATGAGACGGGCGACGGGCGGGCGCTGCTCTCGCTGTATCGACGGCTGATCTGGTTCCGCCGCGGCTCTGACGCGCTGCGCTTCGGCGACTACGCCCCCGTCGATGGCCTGCCGGGGCCGATCTACGCCTTCACGCGCACCTGCGGCGACGACCGCACGCTGACGCTGCTGAACTTCGCCGACGCGCAGGTCTCGTTCACGCTGCCCGCGGAGCTGCGCCTCGGCGAAACGATCGCCGGCACGCACGGCGAGCCGCCGATGTCACAGCAGGTGACGCTCGCGGCGAACGAAGGGCGGCTGGTGCGGGTGGTGTAGGCAGGGGTCGTCCGCAGGTTGGCGCCGCGCGCCACCGCAATTCTTGTCGTCTTGTCGCACGTCTGCAATAGTTCATCGCATGACCACCTGGCGGGAAGCACGAGGGAAACTGCACGGGGCCAATCCGCCGCTGAAAGCTGAGTACGACCGGCTCGAGTTGGCGCGGGCTGTCCGAGCCTTGAAAGGCTCATCATGTTGGCAGTTCATCGCTGGGAGGGGCACCGGCTCGAACTTTACCATGGACTTCGGGAAGAAGGTTCTACGCTCGAGCCCGCTGAAGAATCCCACGTTGTCAACGAACGCCCGCCGGTATAAAGGGGAGTTTCGGCTATACATCCAAGGCCCATGGCGCGTCAACGGTGGCCACCGTCGCCTCGCGATCTGGACTGACGCTATCGATCGTCTGGACGTGATGATGGCTGGCCTAAACGCATTGAAGGACGCTCACGTCGTGAAGACCGAACTGCGCCTGCCTGAACTGAGATTCAGGTTCGACAACGGTGCGACGCTCGTCGTCTTCCCGGACGAGCCGGATTACGCCGCCGACCCCCTTTGGGACCTAGCGACGCCACAGGCTAGCTGGCGAGTCTTCAACTCCGGAGCGATCGAGCGCGAGTGACCTCGCCCGCAGCCACTTACATGATCGCCGCTGTGATGCCGGCGATGAAGCGCTCGAGCATCGCGTTGATCTGGTCCGGCACTTCGAGTTGGTGGAAGTGGCCGGAGCCGGTCGTCTGCTCCACCATCAGCTGCGTGCAGAATGAGCGGAAGCGCGCGGTGTCGCCGATGCCGCCGGCGTTGATGAAGAGCGCCGGCACGCGGCACGCTCGCGCCGCCGCCTCGCCGTCAAACGCGTTGATCGCGTCCCAGCACGACGCCAGCACGTGCTGCGGCGCGGCCGACATCGCCTCGATGACGCGCGCCTTCAGGGCGGGATCGCTCTCGGCGATGAACATGCTGTTCGCGACGAGCGCCTGCACCGCGTCCTTGTACGCCGGGCCGTGGAACGTCGCCGCCGCCTGCGTCATCAGGCCGCGGATGCCATCCGACGGCAGGATCGGCGAATCGAGCATCGCGATCGCCATCGGCGTGCCGGCCGCGCGGCCGGCCATCGACAGGGCGACGAGCCCGCCCATGCTGTGGCCGACGACGAGCGGCCACTGGACGGCGAGTTGCTCGCAGAGCCACGCTACGTCGTCAGCGAACGACTCGATGCTGTAGTCCTGCTCCGGCCTGTCGCTCTGGCCGTGGCCGCGCAGGTCGACGGAGATGCACCGGCTCGATGCGGCGAAGTGCACCGCCTGCGGCGCGAAGTATGTCGTATCGCAGCACCATCCGTGGATGAAGACGATGGCGCGCGCGCCCGCTCCCTGCTCCTCGTAGTAGAGCTTCACGCCGTCGCGGGTTAGATGTGGCATGGGGCCTCCGGAGAACCTAGAACCTAGAACCTAGTGTCCGTCACCAGTCACCAGTCACCGGTCACCAGCGACCAGCATCATACTTGCTCGAAGTAGCGGCGGCGCTCCCATTCGGTGACGGCGCGGCGGTGCTTTTCGATCTCCCAGCGGCGCATCGCGACGAAATGGTCGACGAAGGCGTCGCCGAGATAGTCGCGCGCCAGCTCGCTGCGGTCGAGCAGTTCGATCGCCTGGTCGAGCGTGCGCGGCAGCGGCGCGAGGCCCTCGGCGGCGTAGACGTTGCCGTGCACCGGCGGCGGTGGCTGCAGTTGCCGCTCGATGCCGGCGAGGCCGCCGGCGAGGCACGCCGCAAAGCCGATGTACGGGTTCACATCCGCGCCCGGCACGCGATGCTCGAGCCGGATGCCGCTAGCGCCGGGCGTAATCGCGCGCAGGGACGACGTGCGGTTCTCGATGGCCCACGTCGCCGCCGTCGGCGCCCAGCTGCCGCTGACGTATCGCTTGTACGAGTTGACGTTCGGCGCGAACAGCGCGAACAGCTCCGGCAGCGCCACCAGCGCGCCCGCCACGTACGAGCGCATCGTCGCCGACATGCCGTGTTCGGCCGAGGCGTCCCAGAACGCGCTCTCGCCGTCGCGCCAGAGGCTCTGGTGGATGTGGCCGCTGCAGCCGTCCATCTGGTCGGAGTACTTGGCCATGAACGTCGGCACGGCGCCGGCCTGCGCCAGCACCTCCTTCGCGCCGCTCTTGAAGAGCATGCCGCGGTCGGCGGCTTCGAGCGCGCCGGCGTAGCGAAGGTTCATCTCGTACATGCCCTCGCCGTGCTCGCGGCCGTAGCCCTCGACCTCGATGCCGTACGCGTCCATGTAGCGCCGCAGCGCGCCGACGACGTCCTCGTCGATGCTGGCGTGGCTGATCGAGTAGCAGTTGTAGCCGGGGTTGAGGGGGCGGAGGTCGGTGAAGTTCTTGGCGCGCAGGCTCTCCTGGTCTTCGCGGAAGATGCGCATCTCCAGCTCGACGGCCATCTTCGCCGTGAAGCCAAGTCTCGAGGCGCGATCGAGCACGCGCCGCAGGACCGCGCGCGGCGACTGCGGGACGAGCGCGCCGTGCTCGTCGTACGCGTCGCACACGACGGCGGCCGTCGCCGGCTCCCACGGCACGACGCGGAACGTCGCGAGGTCGGGGCGGAGCAGCACGTCGGCGAAGCCGGTGTCAGCGCTGCCGATGGCGAGCCGCTGGCCGTCGATCACTTCCTCGGCGATGTCCCAGCCGAAAATCACGTCGCACTGCGCGAAGCCGTCGCCCTCGCACCCGTCAAGGAACTGCCGCGAGCCGAGCCGCTTGCCCCGGTACACGCCATCGATGTCGGGCGTGCCGACCTTCACGGTCTCGATCCCGTGCTGCTCGATGAGCCGTTCGACGTCAGTCTTGTTCATGGGTCAGGATCATACCCGAATCTGGCTGATAGGCGAACGGATCGGTACGATCGGCCCTACCCGCGTGCCTGCCGCGCCAGCGAAGCTGAGCCAAGGAGTTTGCAGATGCCGAAAAAGAAATCCAGCCGCCCCACGTCGTCGGGCGACCGCAATCGTTGGGTAGTGATCAGCGCCGGCGCGGTGCTGGTGGTGGTCGCGGCGGTTCTGGCGTATGTGTTCGTGTTCAACGGCGGTGATTCGAAGAAGCACACGTCGGCGCTCGCGCCGACGCCGGTCGTGATCGACTCTCAAGAGGCCAGCGTGGACGTCGTCGATAACGCGTTCAAGGCGCCATCCATCAAGGTAAAGGCCGGCACGACCGTCACGTGGCACTTCAAGGGGAACGTATCGCACACGGTGACGTCGGTTCCCGGGACCGGGCCGATTCAGCCCACGACGACGAGCGGCACACCGGCGGCCGCATTCCACTTCGACAGCGGCGGCAGGACCAAAGGCATGACGTTCGAATTCACGTTCGACAAGCCCGGCACGTACAACTACTTCTGCAACATCCACCACGTGATGGAGGGCACCGTCGTCGTGACGGCGTAGCGCGCGCGGACTACTTCGACGCCTTGAAGTCTGCGACGAGCGGCGCAAGCGCCCTTGCCGTCAGGCATGCCGGCGGCGAGTTCCCTTCGCAAACACTCGGTGAGGGAAGGACGAACCGGTCCGATTGAAATTAGCGACGGCCCGCAACAACTGGGTGCTGATCGGCGCCGGCATTCTGCTCCTGCTCGTCGCCGGAGCCGCGGTCGCGGCGTTCACGCGCGGCGGTCCGACGACATCACCTTCGGCCCCTGCCGCCACACCCGTCACGTTCGACGCCCGGCAGGTGAACGTCGACGTCGTCGACAACAAGTACGAGCCGCCCGTGATCGGAATCAAGAAGGGCGCAATGGTCACCTGGCGCTTCAACGGCAAGGTGCCACACACCGTCACGTCGACGCCCGACACCGTGGTGAAGTTCGACAGCGGCGTCAGGACGAACGGTGAGTTCAGTTACACATTCGACAACGCGGGGTCTTACGTGTACCGCTGCCTCGTGCACCCCACGATGGTGGGTAGCGTCGTGGTCACGGAGTAACGACGCCGGTCGGTTACTTCGTCGCCTTGAACTCGTCGAGGTGCGCGCCGATCTCGATGTAGAGGTCGGCCGCCGACTTCAGCTCGGACGAGGCCGTCTCGCCGAACGCGACGACCTCGACGCGGACGCCGCGGCTCGAGATCATCTCCACCAACCGGCGGAAGTCGCCGTCTCCAGACATCAGGACAACGACGTCGAGCCGGTCTGACATCGTCAGGATGTCGATCGCCAACTCGATGTCGAAATTCGCCTTCATCGAGCCGTCGGCGAACCGCTTCAGCGGCTTCGTAATGATGCGGTACGGATGGCCGACGAAGTGGTGGACGAAGCGCTGGCTCTCCAGCTTCGCCTGCGGGTCATCGCTGATCGGCGCGTACGCGCTCGCGCGCACCAGTTGCCGTCCGCGCGTGAAGTAATCGAGCACGCGGCCGAAGTCGATGTTGACGTTGCGACGCTCCGCGGCGTAAATCACGTTCGGCACGTCGACGAAGATGCCGACGCGCGGCTGGGATGCGCCGGCGTTCGCCGCCACGCTCGATCGCAGCTCGGCGATGGCCGTCTGCAGCCCGCGGAGCGTCGTCGTCACGTCGCGCGCTAGAGCCTCCGTCGCTTCCGCCTGCCGCGCGACGATCTCTTCCAGGGTCGCAGGTGTCGAAGGCCGTTTCATCGGCGCCCGGCGGATTGGCACGGGCTCCGTCGACTCGGCCTCCGCAGCCACCGCTGCGGCCGCGCCGGGCTTCTTGCGGCCGCGGCCGCCGCGGGTGCCGCGCCGGCGCTTCGGCGCCGCACCCGCCGCGTCACCATCCTCTGTCTGAGCCGGCGACGCAGCGAGCGACGTCGGTGCGGGCGCCGGCGTCTCGACCGGCGTTGCCGCCGCCTCGGCCGCCCAGTCGCGGCGTGGCGGTCGCGCCGTCGTTCGGCGCCGCGTCGGCTTCGTCTCGGGGTCGGTGGTGGTGGTTGCCTTGACCGGCGGCGGTGCCGCCTCAGGGGTTGCGCCTGCGTCCTTGCTCGGCCGGCGCGGTGCCTTTCCGAAAAATCTGACCAAATCTACGCTCCTGCTGTTGCGTACTCTAGCACACTGCATCGAGCCGCGACCTGCTTCGCTACCTCCAGGAAGGCCGCCGTCTGCGCACTGTCCGGCGCCGCTGCGACGATCGGCTGGCCGGCGTCGGCCGCCTGCCTCGTCGCCGGATCGAGCGGCAGCTCGCCGAGGAACTCCAGTCCGAGCGCTTCGGCCGCGTCCCGCGCGCCGCCATGCCCGAAGATCTCCGTCCGCTCACCGCAGTGCGGGCAGACGAAGTAGCTCATATTCTCGATGATGCCGAAGACCGGCACGTTCATCTTGTCGAACATCGTCACCGCCTTCGCGGCGTCCTCGAGCGCGACGTCCTGTGGCGTGCTGACGATCACGACGCCGGAGATCGGCGCCTCCTGCACCATGCTCATCGAGGCGTCGCTCGTGCCTGGCGGCAGGTCAACGAGCAGGTAATCCAGTTCGCCCCAGGGGATGTCGTGCAGCAGCTGCCGCACCGCCGTGCCAATCATCGGCCCGCGCCACACGATCGGCGCGCCGCGCGGCAGCACGAATCCCAGCGACAGCACTTTCACGCCGTGGCGCTCGACCGCCTGCAGCCCGCCGGAGCCCTCCGCCTGCGCGCCCTGCTCGACGCCCATCATCGTCGGGATGTTCGGGCCGGTAATGTCAGCGTCGAGCAGCCCGACTTTCGCGCCGAGCGTGGCCAGCGCTACGGCCAGGTTGGCGGCAACGGTCGATTTCCCGACGCCGCCCTTGTTGCTCGCGATCGCCACGATGTTCCGCACGCCTTCGACCGGCTTGGCACCCGCCGTCCGGTGCTGCGCGACGTTCGCCTCCATCGTCACGTTAGCCTCGCGCACGCCCGGCAGCGCCAGGATGAGTTCGCGAGCGCTCGATTCGATCGTTTCTCGCACCGGGCACGCCGGCGTCGTCAGCACGATGCGAACGTTCACCGTATCGCCAGCGATCTCGGGCTTCTGCACGAACCCGAGCGACACAATGTCGCGGTGCAGGTCGGGATCTTCGATCGTGCTCAGGACGCGCAGGACGTCCGCCTCGGTCACGCTCATGTGGTCTCCTTCAACGTGGGGTTAGTGCTCCGCGCCCGCCATGGGCACGATGTAGCGGCAGCAGGCGGCGCAGTGCGCCGGTTCGCGGGGCGCCCGGACGCTCGCCTCAAGGATCGCCGCCAGGAACGCCTCGTGCCAGGCACAGCCGGCCTCGTCGCCGACGCTGCTGCGGAAGACGCAGCTGAAATCGCGCAGTTCGTATTCACCCCCAAGGTCTTCGATCTCCGGGAAGCCGCCATGCGAACGGAGGATCGCCGCGATCCGCTCCACCTGCGCCGCGCCGACGAGCGCCCCCACCTCGGCCCGATGCCGCGCGGCGAGCGACTCCGCGGCCCGCCGAAACAGGCGCGCGCGGCGCTCGTTCGGCGTCGCCGCCAGGTCGTCCGGCCCCAGCTCGCCCGCCTGCTCGACGAGCAGCGCCAGCAGCCGGTCGAAACCGCCAGCCAGCTTCCGGTGGCCGTCCGCGGTCAGCCTGTACAGGTAGTGAGGGCGGCCCGTCGGTCGCCGGACCTCCTCCGCATCCACGAGTTCGTCCCGTTCCAGAACCGTCAGGTGCTGGCGGACGGTCATCTGTGCGAGGCGAAGGTGGGACGCGAGTTCGTCGACGGTGGAGCCGTCGCTGCGCTTCAGCAGGGCGAGGATTTCAGATTTTGTCGAGTGCATACCGGTCCGTGTTGGACGTTTCAGTATAGCTCGCGAACCTGGACGCCGCAGCATAACTCGATTGTTACATTGATTTTAGAAAAAACCTTGACACGGTACAAAATCCTGTGCCAAAATACCGTCGAAGGCCCGCCGAAGCCGAAATCTCGGCGATGGCACCCACGGGCCGGGAGGACACGATGTCTCGAACTGCTACAAAGGAAGCGCCGACGCCAGTCACGGTCGAAGCTGAGGCTCCCTCGTGCGCCCACCACTGGCTCATTGCCAGCCCGGAGGGCGCGATGAGCCTGGGGCGCTGCAAGCGCTGCGGGCTGGAGAAGGAGTTCCCCAACTCGGCCGAGGACGGTCTCTGGATGCGCGACGTGCCGGAGTCCCGCTGGACGGGCCGCACGGACGGGACAGACTTCAAAGACGGATTCTAATCGGGCCGCCAGGTCCCGCACGGTGAGGGCTCGCCGGTGGCGAGCCCTCGTCGCGTATCCAGCGCCGATCGCTAGTTGCCGTTGACCTTGTGCCGCGTGACGAAGCGCTCCATCCGCTGGAGCGCCTCTTCGAGCAGCTCGTAGCGCTGCGCGTAGCAGATGCGCACGTGGCCGGCGCCCGCCTCGCCGAACGCCGAGCCGGGGATGACGGCCACGCGCTCCTCCATTAGCAGCCGCTCGGCGAACGTCTCGTCGTTCATGCCCGAGCTGCCGATGTTCGGGAACGCATAGAACGCGCCGTGCGGCTCCGCGCAGCGCAGCCCCATCGCGTTCAGCCCCGCAACGACGAGCTGCCGGCGCCGATCGTATTCGGCGACCATACCGCGCACCTCTTCCTCGCCGTTGTTCGAGCGCCTCGATCGCCGCGAACTGCGCCGGCGTCGGCGCCGACATCATCACGTACTGGTGCACCTTCATCATCGCTTCGGTGAGCTCGCTGCGCGCGCAGGCGTACGCCAGCCGCCACCCCGTCATCGCGTACGCCTTCGAGAATCCGCCGAGCAGGATCGTGCGGTCCTGCATCTTCGGCAGCGTCGAGAAGCAGATGTGTTCCGCGCCGTACACCAGCCGGTCGTAGATCTCGTCGGAGATCACGAAGAGATTGTGTTTTTCGACGATCGCCGCGACGGCGAGCATCACCTCACGGCTCATCACCGCGCCCGTTGGATTCGCCGGATAGCCGATGAGCAGCGCCTTCGTCCGTGGCGTGATCCGCTGCTCGAGTTCCTCCGGCCGCAGCGTGAAGCCGTCCTCGGCGCGCGTCGGCACCTGGATGTACGTGCCGCCGCCGAGCAACACCGCCGGCAGATAGGCGACGTACCCCGGATCCGGGCTCAGCACCTCGTCGCCTGGGTCGAGGATCGCCTCCATCGCGATGTTGAGCGCTTCGCTGACGCCCGCCGTCACGATGATCTCGGTGCCGGCGTCGTAGTGCACCTTGTACAACCGCTCGATGTGGTGCGAGATGGCGGACCGAAGCTCGACGAGCCCGTAGTTCGACGTGTAGTACGTCTCCCCGGCTTCGATGCTGCGGATGGCGGCCTGGCGGATATGGTTCGGCGTCACGAAGTCCGGCTGCCCCACGCCGAGCGAAATCACGCCCTCCATGCTGGCCAGGAGGTCGAAGAATCGCCGTATGCCCGACGAAGGAATCGCCTGGACGTGTTGGGAAATGTTGCCGCGATGCGTTACGCCGTCTGTCATCGTCCCCCTGCCGGGCTCACCGCCTTTGCTGCGCGCGATCGTGCCAGACGCGCGCTCATGCCGGTCCGAATTGGCCACATAGTACAACACGCTTCGCCAAGTGCCGGGTCGAGTCCGCGGTAGGCGCGCCGCTACGCCTGCTCCGTGCCCGACCAGATGTCGAGCTCCGGCACGTAGTAGATCAGCATCAGCGTGCCGTCGGCGAGGCGGACCCGGAAACCGAGGCGCTCTTCCTCGCGCCACTGGGACACGATCTCCGCGACGTCGCGCCGCACGCCGGCGCGCTCGACCCACAGCGGCCGCTCCGGGTTCGAGACGCCCGCGTAGCTGCCGACGTCGATCCGGAAGGCGCGCAGACCGGCCTCTTCGTCCTTATCCATTACGGATGACGAAGCCAGCCTCGCCGGGCGCGATTTCAATGACGGAGCCGCGGTCAAAGTTGAGCAGATGGCGGAAGTGTCCCGCCTCGAGGTGGTAATGCTGGTGCGGCGGCGGCACGCAGACGCAGTCTTCGGCGACGATGCGCGTCGCGAAGCGCGAGCCGCCCACGTTGACGGCGAACTCCGCCATTGGAGATGGGAACGCGCGCCACACGCGCTTCTCGATCAGGATCGAGCCGGTGTCGGCGTCCTCGCGCGAGAGCTTGCGGCGGTACGGCTTCATCGCGCCCAGCATACCGCCAGGACGCGAAGAGGCGGGCGCGCCGCCACGCCCGCCTCACCCGCCGGCAGCCGCTAGGGCTTCGCCACGCTCCAGACTCCGCCGACACCGTCGCCCTTTGTGTCGCCCGGCGCCTTGTCGGGGGCGAAGCGGTACAGCGGCATGCCGTTGTAAGTGACCTGCAGTGTGCCGTCATCGCGCGTGATCGTCGCCAGTGTCCCGTTCGCCCCGGCGGGCTTCGCGGGCGCGCCTGTCACGGTCGCCGGCGGCCAGTTCGTCGCGCACTGACCGTAGCAGGCGCTCTTGCCGTCATTCGCCGTGTCTTTCGCGAACACGTAGAGCGTCATGCCCGTGCCATCGACGAGCACCGAGCCCAGGGACGTCTTCCCGACGGCGATGCCGCCACTCGTTGCCGCGCCGCCAGCCGCCGTCGTGCTGCCGTATCCGCTGTTTGTCGTCGTGGCCGCCGCGACCGCCCCGCCCGATGCCGGCGTCGTCGCCGCCTTCACCGTCGGCGAAGACGACGACCCTCCGTATGCGCTGCCCGATCCGCCGCCGCACGCGACCGCCGCGACGGCAAGCAACGCCGCGCCGGTGAACGCGGCGGGAATCAGCACTCTTCGGCGCCATGTACCCATGCTCTCTCCTCCTTCGTGCGTTGTCTCGAGGTGGGTACGCGGCGGCTCGGGCCGCGGATCTGCACGAACGAGGTATGTCGGAAATTACAGAAGGGGCCGCTGGCCGGCCCAATCGCCGGCCGATTCGTGTGCGTGGGCGACGCGAAGCACTGACGCCTCGTCGAACGGCTTGCCGATGATCTGGAGTCCCACCGGCAGCCCGTCGACGAATCCAGCCGGCACGGAGATGCCCGGCAATCCGGCGATGTTCACCGGCAGCGTGAACACGTCGTTGAGGTACATGGCGAAGGGGTCGCCGGTCTTCTCGCCAATCTTGAACGCCGTCGTGGGCGTGACGGGCGCGACGAGCACGTCGTACTTCTCGAAGGCGGCATCGAACTCGCGGCGGATGAGCGTGCGCACCTTCTGCGCCTTCAGGTAATACGCGTCGTAGTAGCCGGACGAGAGCGCGTACGTGCCGATCATGATCCGCCGCTTCACCTCCGGCCCGAAGCCGAGGCCGCGCGTCTTCTCCATGTTCTCCCACATCGTCGCGCCCTGCGTGTACGAGAAGCCGTACTTGACGCCGTCGTAGCGCGCCAGGTTCGCCGACGCCTCGCTCGGCGCGATGATGTAGTACACGGCGAGCGCCGCCTCGGTGCTCGGCAGCGGCACGCCCGTCTCGATCTCGGCGCCCTGCGCCCGCAGCGACGCCAGCGCCGCCTCGACACGCGCGCGCACGCCGGCGTCGAGCGTCTTCGGCATGTACTCCTTCGGCACACCGATGCGCATGCCGCGGACGCCCTGCTCCAGCGCGGCCGCGAAGTCCGGCACGTCGACCGGCGCCGACGTCGAATCGCGATCGTCGTGGCCGCAGATCGCGCCGAGCACCGTCGCCATGTCGCGCACGTCGCGCGTGAACGGACCCACCTGGTCGAGCGAGCTTGCGAATGCCACGAGACCGTAGCGGCTCACCCGCCCGTACGTCGGCTTCATCCCGGCGACGCCGCACAGCGCCGCCGGCTGCCGGATGCTGCCCCCGGTGTCGGAGCCGAGCGAGAAGATCGCCTCGCCCGCCGCGACCGCCGCCGCCGAACCGCCCGACGAGCCGCCCGGCACGCGCTCGAGGTCCCACGGGTTTCGCGTCGGAAAATACGCGGAGTTCTCCGTCGACGAGCCCATCGCGAACTCGTCCATGTTCGTCTTGCCGACCATCACCGCGCCGGCATTGAAGAGCCGCGTGACGACCGTCGCGTCGTACGGCGGCACGAAGTGCTCCAGCATCTTCGAGCCGCAGGTCGTCCGCACGCCGCGCGTCGCCAGCACATCCTTGATCGCCACCGGCACGCCGAGCAACTCGCCCGTCTCGCCGGCAGCCAGCCGCGCATCGGCTGCGTCCGCCTGCGTCAGTGCGCCCTCCGCCGTGACCGAGAGAAACGCCTGCACGCGCTCATCGACCGCCGCGATGCGGTCGAGCGACGCCTGCGTCAGCTCGCGCGAGCTGACCTCGCGCTTGCGGAGCAACTCGACGGCATCGTGAATCGTCAGGAACGACAGGTCCGCCATCGTCACTCCAGCACGGCGCGCACGCGCAGGTAGCCGTCCTCGGTGTTCGGCGCCATCGCCAGCACGTCGTCCTGCGGCAGCGACGGCCGCGAAACATCGTCGGCCATGACGTTGCGCAGCTGCAGCGTGTGCGCCGTCGGCTCGACGCCCTCCGTATCGATGCCCTTCAGCACGTCGAAGTGCGTGAGAATCTCCGAAAGCTGCTCACTGAACGTCTCGATCTCTTCGTCGCTCAGATCGACGCGCGCTAGCTTCGCGATATGCAGGACGGCTTCGTGTTCCAGCTTCATGACACCAGCATACGGATTCGACCGCGCTGACGGTATCGAACGCGCTTCACTGTTCCTTCATGCAGCCCTTCGCCGCGTCTGATACGATCTTCGCGGCAGGGTCGGTGGGAATGCACCTATGGTGAACGCGCCCGGCAGGGCCGAAGTGGCCCTCGGGAATCCAAGCTTCGTTTGGCGGTTCGGCCAGGACCGCCGTCTCAACCTCATCCGCCAGTTCACCCCGCTCGAAGGCGCGCGGATCCTCGACGTCGGATGCGGACTGGGAGTCTATGTCCGGAAGTTTCGCGAGTTCAGCGATCGCGTCGTCGGCATCGACATCGACCGCAAGCGGCTCATCGAGGGCGCGCGCACGACGCCCGGCCTCATGCTGTCCGCGAGCGAGCAGCTGCCGTTCCGCGACAGCGCCTTCGACGTCGTCGTGCTGAACGAAGTGATCGAGCACGTGCGCGACGACCGCGCGACCATCGCCGAGGCGCTGCGCGTCATCCGGCCCGGAGGCCACATCGTGATCTACGCGCCGAACCGCCTCTTCCCGTTCGAGACGCACGGCATCTATCTCGGCAACCGGTTCGTCTTCGGCAACATCCCGCTGATCAACTGGCTGCCGGACCCCGTCCGAAACCGCCTCGTGCCGCATGCGCGAGCCTATACGCGACGCGGCATCCGCCGCACCTACGCGCGTCTGCCGGTCGATGTGCGCGCCGAGACGTACGTCTATCCGGGATTCGACAACATCATCGCCCGCCACCGGCGGCTGGGCGCCGTATTGCGCTCCGCGCTCTATCGCGCGGAGCACACGCCGCTGCGCACCTTCGGGCTGTCGCACTTCGTCGTGCTGCAGAAGCCGGCGGCGTAACGAGGAGGGCAGGAGGAGGACGTGGCCAGGAACATCGCAACGAGACGGCTGTTACGGTCGAGGCTGAGGGGCAACAGCGGCGGCGGCGGCACAGCGCCGCGCTGGTTCTCGGTGATCATCGCGCTCACGGGGCTTGGCGTCATCGCCATCGCGGCGGCGGGCGGCGTCAGCTACGGCGTCTACCAATCGTACGCCAGCGGCCTCAAGCCGCCGGACGAGGTCATCTCGCAACAGCCGTCCGGCGGCGCGCAGATCTTCGACCGCAACGGCAAGCTCCTGTACGAGTACGTCGACGACCGCTCCGGCCTTCGTTCGCCGGTCAAGCTCGAGGACGTCTCCCCGTGGATGATCGCGGCCACCACCTCCACCGAGGACGCGAGCTTCTGGACCAACCCGGGCGTCAACCCCCGCGGCCTGATCCGCGCCGGCCTCGAGACGCTGCACCTGCGCAGCGCCGACGCCTCGGCCTCCACCGGCGGCAGCTCGATCACCCAACAGCTCGTCAAGAACGTCTACATCCCGCCCGAGGAACGCTACCAGCGCTCGTACAAGCGCAAGCTCAAGGAAACGATCTACGCGCTCGAGCTCTCCAACCGCTACTCGAAGAACCAGATCCTGGAGTGGTACCTGAACCAGATCTCGTATGGCGGCCTCTACAACGGCGTCGAAGCCGCATCGATGGGATACTTCGGCGTCCACGCCAAGGATCTGACACTGCCGCAGGCGGCGTTGCTCGCGGGCATCCCCGCCGGCCCCGTGAACTACGACCCCGTGAACAATCCCCAGGGCGCCATCGACCGCCGCAATGAGGTGCTGCGTCTGATGCACACCCGCAACCGCACCGAGTCCGACGACGGCACAGGCCACATGGTCCCCGCCTCGCGCTTCCAGGTGAACCAGGATGGCACGACGGTCGACGCCACCGACCCGATGTTCTTCCTCTCGACGATGGCGCCGTTGAACATCGCCCCCCAGCGCTTCCCCGTCCAGGCGCCCCACTTCGTGTTCGACGTCATCCAGCCGCAGCTGGAACACGACTTCGGGCTCGAGGCGCTGCACCGCGGCGGACTGCGCGTCACAACGACACTCGACCTCGACCTCGAGGAGAAGGCGCAGGGCATCCTCGAAAACTGGATCGGCCAGTTCGAGGACGTTTCAGACGCCCACAACGGCGCACTCGTCGCCATCGATCCTCGCACGTCGGAGGTGCTGACGTACGTCGGGTCGCGCGACTACTTCCGTGACGACATCCAGGGAAAGAACGACAACGCGATGTCACTCAACTCGCCCGGCTCGACGCTGAAGCCGTTCACGTACACGGCGGCGTTCGAAAATCTCGGCTGGGGCCCGGCGACGGAGATCCTCGATACGCCGATCACGTACAGCGACGGCGTCAACGAGGCCTTCACGCCACGCAACCCCAGCGGCGACTTCCACGGCCCGATCAGCGTCCACGACGCGCTGGGCAACTCGCTCAACATTCCCGCGTTCAAGACCGCGCTGTACGTCGGCGTGCCCAACGTCGTCTCCGAGTACAAGAAGTTCGGCATGACGACGCTCGACGACCACAGCTACGGTCCGTCGGTCACCATCGGCGGCGTCGACATCAAGCTGTACGACGTCGCGTACGCCTACACCGTCCTCGCCAACAACGGCGTCATGCGCGGCATGCCGACGCGCCTCAACCTGCAGGACGGCAACCGCAAGCTCGACCCGGTGACCATCCTCCAGATCACGAAGGCCGACGGCGAGGTGCTCTACCCCAAGACCGAAGACCATCGCGTCAAGGTGCAGGAGGAGCGCGTCGTCGACCCGCAGTACGCCTACATGATCAACAGCATCCTTTCCGACCCGAACGCGTTCTGCATCACGTACGGATGCGGCGCGCTCTCGATCGGCCGGCCGTGGGGCGTCAAGACCGGCACCAGCGAGCCGTTCGAGAACAGCCACGCTATCGGCGAGACGTGGACGTACGGCTACACGCCCGAGCTCGTCACCGGCGTCTGGGCCGGCAACTCCGACAACTCGCCCATCCATAACATCCTCTCCACGTCGATCTCGTATCGCGCCGTGCGCGACTTCATGGAGGCGGCGCTCGCCGATACGCCGGCGAGCAACTTCGAGCGGCCCGGCGGCCTCTCGTTCGTCGATACCTGCACGCCCTCCGGCCTGCGCGCGACCGACGCCTGCGGCCGCAAGGTGCACAACCTGCTGCCGGATGCCACCGCGCCGAAACAGCCCGACGATTGGTGGCGGAAAGCCAAGATCGATATCCGCAACGGGTTGCTGGCATCCGAACTGACGCCACCGCAGTTCGTCCAGGAGCGCTCCGGCCTCGCCGTGCCGGACAGCGTCCAGGGCTTCGCCCGCGACCAGGCGCTCGAGTGGTCGAAGGTGCTCAACGCCGGCGTCGTGCCCGTCGACCGTAGCAACGGCCAGACGCCGGTCGAGATCAGTTCGCCGAAGAGCGGCTCGACCGTGAAGAACGTCGTCTACGTCTACGGCAAGGCCGACACGCCCGACTTCATCGCTTACCGGCTCGAGTATGGCGCGGGCCCGAATCCGGCCGAATGGACGTTGATCACGCGCTCGACGGACCGGCCCGTCAACAACGGCCTCGGCTTGTGGAACACCGACGGCCTGCCCGACGGCACCTACACACTCCGCCTCGTGCTCGAGGACAAGACGCGCGGCGAGCTCTCGACGTTCGCGACCGTGACCATCGGTGCGAACATCCGCGTCAGCCCGACGTTCACGCCGGTGCCGACGCCGGAGTTCAACTTCGGGAACAATTGAATCGGCAGAAGCAGCAAGGGGAGGCCAGCTGGCCTCCCCTCGTTGCGGTTGAGGCCGGCCATGGCGGTTCCTGGCAGAGGACGCGCGTGACTGTGGCCCCGCGGCGGCCGATGAGTTTGTCCTCACCTACCCACCGGTCGCTAGTATGCCACGAACATACTGGCGTGCACAGTGACGATCGCACGGACGCGCGCTGCGGCCCGCCCCGCACCGGTTACTGGAACAGCGCCGACTTCGCCCCGTCTCGCGCGATGTCGTACCGAAGCAGCCGGTCCTCGAGGTTCGTCACCGCTGCCGAGACCGGCCCGGTCACCGGCAAAGTCCCCGCCGCGAGCACCAGCACGCACGAACCGCCGCCCGACGTGGTGCAGCTGTTCACCACCACCGCCTCCTCGAGCGCGTGTCCGGCCGCCGGCGTCCCGCTCCACACTCCCACCACCTTCACCCCGGCCGAGGGCGCGCCATCAGCCGCGGCGACGTGCACGAGCAGTTGCAACAGCCCGTCGACCTGCGATGGCTCGACCGACACGACATGCACCCCATCGACGAGGCCGCGCGGCGCGTCCGGCTGCGGCGCACGCTTCCCGACGTCGACGTAATCCTCGTACACCGACGTTGCGTACAGCCACGACCCGTCGTATCCAAGCGACGTCTCCGCCGCGTCAAACGAGTCGTCGTACGCGAACGCCGCCCTGAACCCCGCCACGATCGTCCCGAACGCGCGCGGCCGCGGCCACTCCCACGTCGACCACGTGTCCGCGGTCCGCACGTCCATCCCCGTCAGGAACGACGCCGCGACGAACGGCGAACCCGCGTCGGCGCCGGCGACGCGCTCCGCCGGCAGGCCGGGGTTGAGGCCGCCGATCCACGCCAGGCTCGCCGTCGCCGCCTTCTCCAGTTCTGCGTCGTGCGTCATCGACGCCAGGTACGTCGCATCGATCGCGCGCGCGAGGATCCAGCCGTTGCTGAAGGTCCACCCCGACCCGTCGCCCGGTGGCGACAGCGTGTCGATGCGGTCCCACTGGTCCGCGGCGTTCGTGTTGTTCTCGGCGTTCGTCACGCCCGATGGCACGATCTGGAACACATCGCGCTGGATCATGTCGCGATACTGCGCCGCGACCTTCTTCGCGGCATCCTCCCACAGCTGGTGGTCCGGATACTCCGGCAGGTCGCGCCACATCCGATACATCGCCTCGAAGTGCGGCTGGTTGTCGTCGCCCGGCCGGTCCATCGTCCGCAGGTCGTAGGCAGAGACTTCGGCGCGGACGGCGGCCGCCGCGCGGAGCAGCTCCTCGGGATCGCTCGAGTAGCGGTACAGGTCGTAGTTCACGGCGGCTGCCAGCGCCGGCGGATACGCTTCCGGCGCGTGCGCGTCGAGCCATCCCTGCGACAGCAGCGCGCGACGGTACACCCGGTCCGCCTTCTCTGGCGCGAGCGTCTGAAACGCGACGGCGTAATGCGCCATCCCGCGCAGCGCCGCCGCCGTGTTCGATGGCGCATCGTTGTTGTACGGGCGCGTGGTCGACTCCGCCGGGAAGCGGCCGCTTCCCGCGTCGCCGATCGCGAGCAGGTAGTCCATCGCCCGCTCGATGGCGTCGCGCGTCTTCGAGCGCTGGTCCTCCGTCATCACCACCCGCCGCCGCTGGTACGTCTCGATCATGCCGACCATGAAGTCGACGTGGTCGGCGACGCGTCCCTCGCGCGAGTTCGCGGAGAAGTAGCCGCCGTCCAGTTCCGCCGGCGCCGCGCGCGCCTGCGCGTTCTCGACGCCGGCCATGGAGAACGTCGTCCGGAAATAGAGGAAGCGGTCGACCGGGAACGTGTCGGTCGCCAGGTCGACCTGCGGCGCCTCGACCGCCATGCGGTAGCGGCCGGGCTTCGTGACCTTCGAGAAATCGGCGACCCAGAGCGGGATGCCCCATGCCCGGCCGCCATACGTCGCCTGGCCGGCCGCTGCCTGCTTCCCCTTCTCGTCGATGAGCCGCCACGCGAACGCCAGGCCCTCGCTCGTCGATGCGCTCGTGTCGTTCTGGCGGATCAGCACCCGCTTCGTGGCGCCGCTGTCGTAGCCGAGCGTGCTGTAGAGCAGCGTGTACGCCGCGTTCCCCGGCCGCTGGCTCTGCGGGATGACGTACGTCCGCCCGCCCCCGCACGCCGACGCCAGCACGACGAGCGCCAACGCCGGCCAGAACGCCCGATACAGCAACTACGCTCCTCCCCGTCCGCGGCCGCTCGCCGGGCGCGCCGGCATCGTACAACGCGCCGCCC
Source organism: uncultured Chloroflexia bacterium (assembly GCA_963840385.1). GTDB lineage: Bacteria > Chloroflexota > Dehalococcoidia > DSTF01 > JACRBR01 > CAYJMJ01. The sequence continues at coordinate 753,155 of CAWIYS010000011.1, forward strand.
GGACGCGCTGTAACGCTGCCTTGCGAGGCGATCTCCTGTTACTATAATGCGAGGGCGCTGCACAGCCGCGCCGCGGGCCGAGGTGGTGGAATAGGCAGACACGCCGTCTTGAGGGGGCGGTGCTCGCAAGGGCGTAGGAGTTCAAATCTCCTCCTCGGCACCACCAATCTGTGATCTCGACCGCCTCCGCCCGGTCAACGCCGGGCGGATCTTGTTGGAAGCGAAGGGCGGTCTCGGGCGACGTAGCCAAGTGGTAAGGCAGGGGTCTGCAAAACCCCCATCACCGGTTCGAATCCGGTCGTCGCCTCCAAATTACCGAACAGAAACCCGCTCTTACGAGCGGGTTTCTCGTTTTCTTCGACAGCTGCCAGTGGTCTCCGTCCTACAGGTCCAACCACACGTCGCTGAGGAACGTCCCCGTGTCCCCAAGCACCTTGATGTCCTTCACGAAGTTCCAGTAGCTCGTGTACGCGTACCACGACATGATCGGCAGGAACGATGGGCCGACCTTGTACGCTGCGTCCTGCGCATCCTTGATGCCCTTGATGAGGCCGTCGAGCGATGTCGCCTTCTTCGAATTCATGATCGCGTCGTCGACCTCCGGATGGAGCTGCCCCACGCCGCGATGGAAGTGGCCATCGCCCGCGGGCCCCTTCGAATACTGATAGTCGAGCGCGATCTCAGGCGTCTCGTAGATCTGGTTGAGCGATAGCGATGCGTCGTACTTCACGTCGGTGTAATCGCCGAGCCAGCCCGTGAAGTCCTTCGGGTCCTCCTGTATGTCGAATCCCGCGTCGCGCATCTGCTGCAGGAAGATCGGCAGGTGCTTGTTGTGAAACTCGATGTCGCTGATCGGGTAGACGATCTTCACCTTGACGGAGTCGTTGCCCGTCGCGGCCTTGATCAGGTCCCGTGACTTCTTCGGGTCGTAGCTCTGGCGCGAGTCCTGGTTCAACTCGTCGTCGCTGAACGCGTACGGGCCCGTCGGCCAGTGCACCAGCCCGTCCGGCCGCCCTTCTCCCTCGCCGACGATCAGGTCGACGAACTGTTGCCGATCGAGCGCGTGCTGGGCCGCCTGGCGGATGCGGTCGTCATTCCACGGCGGCCGCTCGACGTTCATCGCCAATGAGATGAAGGTGAAACTCGGCGACCGGACGATGAACAGGTCCTTGTTCCCGTCGACGAGATCCTTCGCCTCCTTCGCGTCCTGCGCACCGTACTCGTAGATCTGCTTTCCGAGGAAGCCGGTCTTGCGCGCCTGCCGGTCGGCCACGAGCGCGACGTCGATGCCGTCGAAGAACGGCAGTTGCAACCCCGAAGCCTCGTCCTTGCCATAGTAGTTCGGGTTGCGGTCGAGCTTCACCTGGCCGGACTCTTCGAACGAGCCATCCCGGATCATCATCGGGCCGGCCCCCACTCCCTGCGCCTTGATGTCAATCTTGTTGTCGTACGTCTCGCGCGGCGGAATGCAGCCGCCGAGCGCGCGGCCGATGGTGCTCAGGCAGTACGCATACGGCCCCTTCGTCTTGAACGTGAAAGTGTCCGCCGTCGCCGAGTACGAGTCAACCCACGGCTCCGTGAACTTCCGTGCGATAGCGTCCGGCTGCGCGCGAATGCGGTCGTAGAAACGCACGGCGTCCTGCGCGTCCATATCGCGTTCCGGGATGCCGAGGCTGTTTGGCGCGATCTTCACGCCGGGGCGGATCTTGTGGATGTATGTGACCTCGTCCGGTTGCTCCAGGGACTGGGCCAGATCGTAGAAGGTGAACTTGGGGTCGACGTTCGAGCGGCTGATCAGCGTGTTGTAGAACCGCGGCATGATCCCGGTCGCGTTGCCGACCGAGACGATTGGATCGATCGTCCCCCACGCACCCTGATTGACGCCGAGGTAGCGCCCGCCGCGCTTCCCCGGCCCGGCCGTCGGGGGGACGCTGGCGGTGCTGGTGCCCGCCGGCGTTTGCGTTGGCTTCTCGGTCGTGTCCTTGCACGCCGCCGCGACGAGCAGCCCCGCCGCGCCGGCCCCCGCCCCGGCCAGCACCCGCCGCCTCGACACGCGCTGCCGCTCGATGCGATCCCAGTAGCTTCCTGCCATGTCACCCCTCCCTTGCGGCCGCGCAAAGGCGAGCCTTGGAACGATCAAATCACGACGGAATGTGCCAAACAGGGGCCCGACGGCCCCCCACACCGTGCCGTTAGGCCCGGTGATGAGCGGCGATGCACCGACGCGGGCTGCAGGCGACCCAATCCGCTATACTCGCGCGACCAAACAGAGGGCCAGGAACGATGCCATTGGACATCATCCGCCGCGTGCCGGCGTTCCGTTCGATCGCGAAGGGCGTGCGCGCGAGTCTCACGCAGCTGCGCCCGCTGCCGGCGCCGCGCTACCTGCCGGATACGCCGCATACGGGCGACAGCGGCCCGCTCGATCCGTACTTCCCCCCCACGATCTCGACGCTCGCCCGCGCCGCCCTCTCCGAGGACACGGCCGCGCACGTGCTCGGCGTGCTCGACAAGCTGACGCCGACGCCCGAGATCGAGGGCCAGACGCTGTTCTGCAACTGGGCCCGGGCCAAGTTCGGCCCGCAGTGGCAGTACGCCGACGTGACGCATGTGCTGGCCGCCGCCGCGATCCTGCTGAGGCCGGCGTCCTATCTCGAGATCGGCGTGCGCCGGGGCCGCAGTTCGGCGGTCGTCGGAGCGCTCGCCCCGGATTGCGCGATCTACGCGTTCGACGCATGGCTGCCGGACTACGGCGGCCTCGCGAATCCCGGGCCGGACTTCGTACGGCAGGAGCTGTCCGCCGTCGGGCATCGCGGAGAGGCGGCGTTCGTCTCCGGCGACAGCGCCGCCACGGTGCCGTCATTCCTCGCCGAGCGCCCCGGCCTCTTCTTCGACCTGATGAACGTCGATGGCGACCATTCGCTCGCCGGCGCGGCGCGCGACCTGGCGAACGTCCTCCCTCGCCTCAAGATCGGCGGCGTCATCGTCTTCGATGACATCTTCACCGCGCCCCAGCTCGCCCACCTGTGGCGCTGGTACGTCAAGGAAGACGGCCGCTACCGCAGCTGGGAGTTCACCGAGGCCGGAACCGGCGTCGCGGCCGCCATCCGCGTCGGCGCGTAGCGCCCCGAGCCGTCACGCCGAACGTCTACTCCACCGCCAGCCGCTTCGCCTCATCCGGCTCTTGCTGCCTGAGCAGGTCGAAATTCGCGTACTGGCCGATCACGTTGAAGCTCACCACCAGTTCGTGCAGCCCCTCGTCCTGCGTGAGGTAGTGCTGCACCACGTCGTTGTACGTCGCGTACCACGACTCGCCGGTGATCGCGCCGATCTTCGTCCGAATCGCCGCGTCGACCGCCGCCCGCTCCGGCACGTCCAGGGACTCCCTCGCGCGGCCGAGTTCCACGAGCTGCTGGATGTACGTCTCCTTGAGCTGCCGTACCGAGGCCGTCACCTGCGAGGCGGTCGGCCTCTCACGCAGTAGCTCCGTGACGTCCGACAGAGCGCGAACGTAGAGCGCGCCGATCTCGCCGCCCAGTTCGGCCGGTGTCACCTGGACGCGCGCCGTAGGCGTAGCCGGCGCCGTCGTCGCCACCGCGGCCGGCTTCGCGTCGCCGCCGCACGCCACGACGGTCGCCGTCACCAGCGCGAGCAGACCGACGACGCCGAGGCAACGTGCCTGATGCCGTCGAATTGAGCTTGCCTCGGTGGCCATGGCACCTCCCTTACCGCGCCGATCATACGTCCGCGCGGAGTGGCGTGCCATCGTGTCGCCACCTTGTCGAGGAGCGCCCGCAGCCCGTAACACCCCCGCCCATAATCGCGTTTTCCGTTATGTGAACGAGATCGCGCACGCAGCCATCGTCATCGACGCCGCGCCCGCAAGCGTCTACGCGCGATGGTGCGTCGAGCCGAAGTACCGGCTGAACAACCTCGCCGGCGACGCCCCGGGCTGGCCATTCGTCGGCCTGGCTGAACTCGAACTCCTCGCCTTCGACCAGTGCATCGTGTTCGGCGCGACGTATCCCGGCGACGCCGACGAGCTGCCCGCCGCCGCCCGGCGCGACGCCGTCGTACGGCAGGCCCGCGACGTCACGTGGGCCGTCTACCGCGTCTACGCCACGCGCGCGAGCGTCGACCGGCGGTTGCGCCTCGCCCACGAGTTGGCCGCCGCCGGCGAAGCAGGCACCGGCTCGGCGGGCTCACTGCTGCCGCTCGCCATGTGCGACAGCGACGCCACCGTCGTCGCCGAGGCGCAAGCGCTGCGCGCCCGGCTCACCAGCTCGGCCGTGCCGACATAGTTAGGTCGCGCCGACCAACACCCGCCGGTGCAGCGCTACAGCTGGATCTAAGAAGAAGACGCTGTTCGCTGATAGATCTTCAGCCAGAACGTTCCAGACATGTGAAGCTGAACCACAAAATGGTACGTGCCGATGAACCAGGGTTGATTGGCGCAGGAGCACAGGCTCCCCGGCGCAAGCACGATGTAGTCCGGCTTGTAGTGCTGAAAGACCCACTGGAAGTCTCTTGAAGCGATATGCGGAGCCACGTCCGGCTGGAGCAACGCCATCTCATCAACAATTGTTCGATGCGCGTAATAGCCGATATATCCAATCTCAAAATATGCCACGGAGGCGCCTGGCGGAGTGTTGTTCCGTAACCACTCACCCGTTGCCCGATAAAGATGAAAGCGGACATCTTCCTCGGCCGGCGCGTTCACGTTGAACGGCAGGGGAAATGCGTCGCTCGGTAATGAACTCGTGACGAGTTGCGCGGTCTTCCCCGAGAACTGGTTATCGGTTGCGTAATCAGTGTCGGCCCGCAGAAGCGGGATGAGCACGCCGAGACATACGGCCACGGCGACGGTGTTGGATACCCATGGCCTGCGCGGCAGCATGAGATGCTGGCGAAGCCCAGCGACAACAACGTCCGCACCAAGAGCAGCCAGGACCGCGACGCCCAGCATGACCGTCGTCGCGTACCAGTCGTAGAAAGCGGGCCGTAGAACGGTATACCCGAGCGCGTGGAGCCCGGCCCAACCAACGATCATCAACCACCAGCGCGAACGAACCAGGATCGCACTGGAGCCAACGATGGCGAACAGAAGCAGCACGTACCTGCCGTAGCTGCTTGCCGCGGCGTGACTCCTCATCCACGCGTCAAGGCCTTTGTCAAATGGCTGCCACCACCCACCTGCTTCAGCCTGCGCTTGTTTGGCGGCCAGGGTGATAGGGACGGGCGATCCGAAGTACAAGAACGCCGCTAGCGCAAAGGGCAACAGCACCGCGCAGACAACGGCGCCCTCCCTCAACGGTAATCTGCGCCTCGTGACGACGAAATGAGCGCCGATGATACCAAGGGCAATTGCCGAATCCATCCGCGTCAGGATGGCAATCGCCAACAACACCGCTGCTACATAGGTTCTACCCAGGCGGTAGGCAACGAACGCCCACAGCACGACGGCGATCTCGAATGTGATCTCAAGCCCAGAAATACGAACGACGGACGGGGAGAGCACGAACAACAATGCGCTCACAAAACCGACGAACGGCGTATCGTTCAAGCGCCCGTACAGGTAAAGAGCCGCTCCGCTCATCATGAGCGACAAGACTCCGATGACCACGCTTAGTGTCGGGATCGCGCTCGCATGCGGGATGCCAAGAACGCCTAGCATCAACCCATAGAACGGCGCCGTCGTGCCCAACTGGTGGTCACCGAGGTTGTAGACGAACCCGTGTCCAGTTGCGAAATTGTAGGCGTACCGATACGTGATGAAGGCATCGTCCGTCACGGTCCCTCGCGTCGTGACAGCCATCCAGGCAGCAGCCCCGAGCACAACAGACAATGCCCACACGTCATTAGCGTGGTCGAGAAGGAATCTCCTCTTGTCAAGCATGGGGGCTAATCGCACTCGAAACTACTCCTGCCCGTTCGCGGCTCCACCACCTTATGCTGAGGCCACCACGGCAGTCGAGTGGACGATAGATGCGCCGGTGGCCCTACGAATGGTCTCCCCGCCTCTCGCGAAGGCGACCAGCATACACCTGTTCCCGCGATGCGCCAGTGCGGGCCGTCAAGCCCGGACGCGCCCCTGCGACAGCGCTGTTCAGCAGTTGGTGTATTCCGCTGGGCCGAGGCAGCGCGGGCGTAACGCCGGCGGACACGCCCCCGCCGTCTACTCCCGCTCCGGCCCCGACATCACCGCCTGATAGCCGCTCACGAACGGGTTGTCGAGCCAGCGCTTGATCTCTGGGTCGCCGGCACGCTCCGGCAGCGCCTTGATCATGTCGGCGACGTGCATCGCGTCGTGCTGCGCCCACCCCGCGAGGAACAGCCGCAGCGGCAAGTCCGCCGGCGAGCGCTTGTGGTCGCCGGGGAAGTGCATCGGCTGCGCCATCCGCTCGTCCGTCAGTCCCGCCATCGCGTCGATGAGCCGCTCACGGTTGGCGGCCGCCTCGGCAAAGACGCGCTCGAGCGGCCAGCTCCGTCGCTCCGCCACCTGCGCGTCGTTGAACGCGTCGACGTCGAACTCCTCCGACGAGCCATCGCCCGGGCCGGCGGCGGATGGCGTTGCATCGGCGGACGCGGCCTGCGACGCGGCCGGCGCGCCCTGGATCCACGCCATCAGCGCCGTGTCGAGCGTGTCGAGATGCGCCGCGAAGTCGCGCACGACCCACGTCGTGCCCGGCACCGGCCGCATCAACTCCTCTTCGCTGAGCGAGTAGCAGAACGCCTCGAAGCGCCGGCGGTTCTCGCGGATCACCTCGATCACGCCGTCGATTTCACGTGCGGTCGCCATCGTGCCTCCTTCGCCCGTTGCCCCCGGGACGATTCTCTGCCGGTCGCCGCCAACGAACAACCCCGCGCCCTTGCGAGTACGCCCGCCGCGTGGGAGAGTACGGCCTCGGACACGAAGGAGGCTGCGTCATGGGCAAACTCGAAGGCAAAGTGGTGGTCGTGACCGGTGCCAGCCGCGGCATCGGCGCGGAGATCGCGCGCGTGTTCGCGGCCGAAGGCGGCCGCGTCGTCGCGGCGGCGCGCACGCTGCGCGAGGGTGAGCATCAGTACGCCGGCTCGCTCGAATCGACGTGCGCCGAGATCCGCGCCGCTGGCGGCGAGGCCACGCCCGTCGCCGTCGACATCTCGCGCGAGGAGGAGTGCGAGCGCCTGATCGCGGAGGCGCGAAAGGCGTACGGCCCGATCGACGTGCTGGTGAACAACGCCGCGCTCACGTACTTCTTCCCTATCCACGAATACCCGGTGAATCGCTGGATGCGCTCGTGGGCGGTCAACTTCCATGCGCCGTTCATCCTCAGCAAGCTCGCGCTCGACGACATGATCGCGCGAAAGAGCGGCGCCATCGTCAACATCTCCTCGGGCGCGGCAATCGGCCCCGGCCGCGGGCCGTACGAGACGAACATGCTGCCCGGCGGCACCTGCTACGGCGCCGAGAAGGCCGCGCTCGAGCGCTTCACGCAGGGCCTCGCGGCCGAGGTGCAGCAGCACGGCGTCTCGGTGACGTGCGTCGCGCCTTCGCAGGTCGTGCCGACGCCCGGCACCGTCCACCACCGTCTCGTGCGCGATCTCGACGACCCGCGCGGCGAGCCGCCGCTGTTGATGGCGCGCGCGGCGCTGCTGCTCGCCACCGAGCCGCTCGATAAAGTGACCGGCCGCGTCACGTACAGTCAGCAGATCCTGCTCGAGTTCGGCTGGATCGACCGCGGCCAGGGCACCGGTGTCGAACCGGAGAGAAAGGGCAGCGGCTATAGCCAGATCTGACCGACGCCAACTCGCATTCGACGACACCGCCATCGAGGCGAACACGCTGCTGATCCTCGACGGCAACAACCTCGCGTGGGCCGGCTACTACGCCCTCGAACGTGCGATGAAGCCCGAGGACGACGAGCGCCGCCGCCGCGTCGCCGCGCTTGGCGTGGCATCGATGGTCCTCGGCACGATCGCCCGCTCCGGCGAGCCGCCCGGCTCGCGGCCGACGGCGCACCCGGCGCGCGTCGCCGTCTGCTTCGATCAGGGCCGCCCGCTCCGCCGCCAGGCGATCTACAGCGGTTACCAGGCGTCGCGCTTCGTCGACGCGAAGTTCACGTCGAATGAGCCTCACATCCTCTTCGCCATCGCCGCGTTCCGCGAAGCGGCCAGGATGCTGCCCGTCGACGTGCTGAGCTGCCCGGACACCGAGGCCGACGACCTAGTCGCGGCGCTCGTGCACGACGCCGCCGGTGCACCCGTCCGCATCGTCTCGACGGACCGCGACTTCCTGCAGCTCGTCGGCCCGTCGACCTCGATCTACGCGCCGGTGAAGAAACTGGTGATCGACGAGTCGAACTTCTTCGACGTCGCGGCGCCGAAGACCCCGAGCGGCGAGCCGGTGACGTTCCCGATCGAGCGCTTCCTCGACTACCGCGTTCTGATTGGCGACCCGTCCGATAACGTCCCGGGCGTGCCCGGCCTCGGCCCGATGTCGGCCGCACGGCTGCTCGCGTCGGCGCCGCTCGACGCGTACGTGGCCGACCCGGCGCGACTGCGCGACGCGCTCGGCCGCCGCAGCGACGCCGTCGAGCGCTCATTCGCCGACGGCACGGCGGCGATGATCATCGAGCGCAACCGGTCGTTGATGAGCCTGCGCGTCCCCGCCCCGTGCTGGAGCGAACTGCCTGAACTGACGACGCGCGGCACGTGGGACCCCGACGCATTCACCGCGTGGCTCGACGACGCGCGCATCTCCGCCGTCGACCGCACGGCCCTGATGCACCGCCTCGAGTCGCTGGCCGCCGTCTCAGCGTCGTAGCGCGGGCTTTTCAGCCCGCGCGGTCCACCGTCGCGCCTGCCCGCCCCCACGTCGCTTACACACCATCACGGCTGCGTGATATATTCGCAGGCGGCAGGGCAAGCCGCACGGTGCAATCATGCGCGCGTTGTTCTTGCTGCTCCTCGTCGTCCTGCCGCTCGGAGCCTGCCTCGGCTCCAGCGCGCCGAATGCGTCACCCACGCCCGCCGTTTCGTCCGCGAGCACGCCCGTCGACGGCTCGCTCGAACTGTTCGATCTCAGCTCGCTCCAGCGCGTCACCAGCGTCGGCGGCCTGGGCAGGATCCCTGCGGGACTCGCCAACGCTGTGCTCATGCGTTCGGCCGACGCACGACTCGCTACCAAGGTGGAAGGGCGGACAGCGCCACGGTACGTCGCTCTGTCAATGGTGCTCAGCGCCCCGCTGCCCGAGATGATGACCGAACACGGCCGCACCGGCGTCGCGTACGAGTGGTGGTTCGCGTCCACCGACGCGTCGGACGATGCGACGAAGACGGCGCTACAGTCGGAGTTCAAGGCCGCGCTCCGCTTCGTCGATGAGAGCTGGGCCATGTACATCGACACAGGAGCGGGCTGGCAGCCACTCCCCGGCGCGACGTTCGCGTTCGGTGAGTACGAGGTGAGCGCGCGGCTGCCGCTGGAGCCGTCATGGAACATCGCGCCGCCGCGCTCAGCATACTTCCGCGCCGTCACACGCGACGATGGATTCCTGGTCATCGGCGAGGACGTCGGAGACGTGTATCCGGCGGACCTGTCGTGGCGGAAGGTGTTCGAGTACTAGGCACCCGGTCAGTTGATGACGCGGCACGCAGTGTTGCGCATCGCCGTGCGTTTCCAGACCGAGTTGCGGTGCCGTCCGTCGCGCGCGATACACCGACGCGCCGTCACAGGGCGGCGCGTTCGATGCTCGCGAGTGGCCCGGACGAACGGTTACTTCTTGGCGCCGGCCTTCGGCGCAGCTGCCTTCGCGCCCTTCTGCTTCTTCGTCTTCGCCGTGTTCTTCGGGCTCTTGTCGCCCATCGTGGTGCTCCTCTTCCCTGCGAACATCAGATGCCGATGCGATATCGTCGCGCAAATGGGGTGAGCGACACAAGTGGGTCAGCCGAGATTCGTCGCCCGCCCTGCGGCTATCGGCGGACGGGAGGCCTGATGCAGCGCCGCAGGTCCCCGATGAGGTCGCCGCGATCGCCGACCTCGATGCGACCGAGGTCGAGCCATGACTGCATGCAGCGGAGTTCGGCGGCCAGTTCGGGGGCGACGCGACGCGCGGCCTGGCCGGGCTCGAGAAACGCGCTGTGCACCATCAGGACGCCGCGCTGGCGATCGGCCTTGAGGTCGCATCGGGCGACGAGCGTGTCGCCGAGCAGGAACGGGAACACGTAGTAGCCGTAAACGCGCTTCGGCGGCGGCGTGTAGAGCTCGATCGTGTACTTCATGCCGAACAAGCGGTCGATGCGCTTGCGCTCCCAGACCAGCGAATCGAACGGCGTGATGAGCGCGCGAGCATCGACCCTGCGCGGCACGCGGACGCCGGGCGGGATGTACGCAGGCTCCTTCCACCCGTCGACGGCTACTTCGAGCAGCCGTCCCTCCTCGACCAGTTCCGTGACGAGGCGTTTGGCGATCGGCTTGCGACGGCCGCCATTGGCGCTCTCCTGCCGCTTCCACCACGGCTCGGCGAGCGCGCGGTCGCGCCATCCGTCGATCATCAGGTAGCCCGCGATGTCGCCGGCAGTGCCGACGCCGCAGGCACCGGCGCCGAGACAGATCAACTGCTTCATCGCCTCCTCACGCGGCGGCGTCGGCGCCGCGAGCATCTCGCGGGGGATGACACGTTCCGCAACGTCGTAGAGGCGTTCGAAGCGACGTCGCCCCGCGATGGCGACGAGTCCGGCGTCGAAGAGATGCTCGATCGTTGCCTTGCCGTCGCCCCAGCCCCACCAGTTGCCTGAGCGCTTGCCAGGGTTCGACAGATCCGCTGCGGCGATCGGCCCGCGCTCTGCGACCTCGGCGTAGACGTTGGCCATATATGCGCCGCGCTCGGACCGCATGAACTCCCGCGCCTGGTCGCCGTGCATGCGGTAGCGCAGGAGCGGGTAGAGCGCCACCGGCATCAGGCATGCCGCGTGTCCCCAGTACTCGAAGAGTTCGCGCCTGGCGTAGGCGAGGTGGTCGAGGACGTCCATCGGATACGGGCCGAGGCGCGCGAACGGCGAAACGTAGTGCGCGCGGGCGAGCACGTTGACCGAATCGATCTGAAACGCGTGGATGCTTGTCGCGAGCTTACGGACGTGGCTGACCGATGCCGTCGCGGGTCGCGGGCCGAATCCCTGCGCGGCGACGGCCAGGCGTCGCGACTCGGGCAGCGAAAGCGTCAGCGGCATTGATCGACACCCCGAGCTGCTGACTCAGAAAGGTGGAGCCGGCGAGAGATCTGGTACCGGGGGTGGGGGTCGAACCCACAAGACCTTGCGGCCGACGGATTTTAAGTCCGCTGCGTATGCCAATTCCGCCACCCCGGCACGACGCGCAACCTCATCCTCGCCAACTCCCGCGATGCAGGGAGTCGGCCATGATGAGATTTGGCACATTCTATCGCCTATCGGGCGGCGTGCGATGCGCGCGCTCGGTTCGAATGCGCAGTCACATGCGAGCCCCCGCGCCGGCGGGTCGGCCGATCGGCGAGCAGCTCGTCGAGCAGCAGGTGGGATTGCGCATCGGCGGGCACCATCGTGTGCGCGTAGAGACCGACCTCCGTGTTCAGGCAGCCGATGAAGACTGTGAAGTGGATCGCTCCGCCCGGGGCGCTCCAGATGCTCGTGTACATGTGTCCCGTCATGCGGCCGCGAAACGGTGGCGTCGTCTCCCACAGCTGCTGCGAACCGCGCCGTCAGAGCCGAGTCCCGGCAGCGACTTTCTCAACGATGGCGTTGAGGGGCGGCGCGGCAGCATCGAGCGAGGTCCTCCCGCAGTCCGGCCTTCAAGAACTGGATGGTCTGCCCGATGACCTCGTCCCAGTTCAGTACGCGCGCCGCCGCCACGCGAAATGCGATCTCCGACAGGACGCTCGCGGCGTCGCGGTGGGTTCAGTTCGTACTCGCGCATGCCGAAGAGGCGCCAGGCGGCGCCGCTGATGGCGAGGACCTCCGCTTCTGTCGTTGAGCAGAAACGCCGGCAGCGGCCGGCGGCGGATCAACTGCGCGGCCTCCTTCGGCGGGATGTTCGGCTCGCGGAACCGCTCGACCGGTGCGTCCGGCGCGAGGCCGGCATCGGCGAGGATGATGCTGCGCGAATGCTGGTCGACCTTCAGGCACTTCAGCAGGGCCAGCAGGTGCTCGCGGGTAGGCCGACGCCTGCCGAGCTCGTATGAACGCAGCGAGTGCGCGGACAGGCCGCAGCGCTCGGCCAGCTCCTGCCTGCTGATTCCGCGGCTTTCTCGAATAGAGCGGAGTTCTTCGTTCCAGCGTTCCACTACAGCTGCATTGTCCGCGCTGCGCGCGGGCGCGTCTACCCTTTGACGCTCCCCACCCGCCGAACCCGCGCCGCGCGCTACCATGGACGCATGAGCCAGACTATCGCCATCACCGTCTCCAACCTCATCTTCCAGTCGCGCGTCCGCGCCGCCGCGATCGATCTCGGCCTCGACGTCGCGTACGCAGACACGCCGGCGACGTTCGACGCCGCGATCGAACGCCGGCCCGCGCTCGTCGTCGTCGACCTCAAGGAGCTGAACCTCGACCCGATCGATGCCATCGCCCGCGCGAAGGCCGCCGGCGCAGCCGTGCTCGCCTTCGGCCCCCACACCGACGCCGAGACCCTCCGCGCCGCCCGCACCGCCGGCGCCGACCTCGCCGTCCCGCGGTCCCGGTTCAAAGCGGAACTCCCGGAACTCCTTCGATCACTGACCACCGCCGCGGCCGACGCCACCACGCCCTGACCCGGGCGATAGGTCCTGGGTTCTCGGTTTAGGTTCTCCGCCTTCGCCTCTCTGCTATATTGACCTCAGGCACAGATCGAACCTATGACTGCAATCCCCGCGACACGTTACGAGACCGTCATCGGCCTGGAGGTGCACGTGCAACTCCAGACCGAGCGCAAGATGTTCTGCGGCTGCAGCGCCGCCTACGCCGACGCCCCACCAAACACGCACGTCTGTCCCGTCTGCATGGCGCTGCCCGGCGTGCTGCCGGTAATGAATCGCCGCGCCGTCGAGTTCGTCATCATGTCCGGCCTCGCCCTCAACTGCGAGATCCCGACGTTCTCGAAGTTCGATCGCAAGAACTACCCGTACCCGGACCTGCTCAAGGGCTACCAGATCTCGCAGTTCGACTTGCCGCTCACCAAGAACGGCTGGATCGAGATCGAGGTCGAGGGCCAGCCGGCGCGTCGCGTCGGCATCACGCGCTGCCACCTCGAGGAGGACACCGCGCGGCTGACGCATCGCAACGACCAGTCGGGCGAAGGTTTCTCGCTCGTCGATATGAACCGCTCCGGCGTGCCGCTGATGGAGATCGTCGGCGAGCCCGATCTGCGCTCGCCCGACGAGGCGCGCGCCTACCTGGTGAAGCTGCAGCGGATCATGCGGTACATCGGCGTCAGCAAGGCGAACATGGAAGAGGGCAACTTCCGCTGCGACGCCAACGTCTCGCTGCGCCCCGTCGGTTCGACCGAACTCGGGTCGAAGGTCGAAGTCAAGAACATGAACAGCTTCCGCGCCGTCCACAGCGCGCTCGTCTTCGAGGTCACGCGCCAGGCCGAGGAACTCGACGCCGGCCGTCGCATCCCGCAGGAGACGCGCGGCTGGGTCGAGACGCGACGGCCGCACGGTGAGCCAGCGCTCGAAGGAGCAGGCGCACGACTACCGCTACTTCCCCGAGCCGGACCTGCCGCCGGTCACGCTCGACGCCGCGCGCATCGACGAGATCCGCGCCGCGCTGCCCGAACTGCCCGACGTCAAGCTGCACCGCTTCGAGCGCGAGTACGGCCTCGGGCACTACGAGGCCAACCTGCTGACCGAGACGCGCGCTCGCGCCGATTACTACGAGCGGGTCGTCGCCGTCGCCGCGGGCAAGGACGCGGCCGGGAGCCAGCGGTACGCGAAGCAGGCCGCGAACTGGATGCTCGGCGACTTCGCCCGCCTTCTCAACGCCGCCAATCTTGACATCACCCAAACGCGGGTCACGCCGGCGAACCTGTATGCTATGATCGCGCTCGTCGAGGACGGCACGATCTCCGGCAAGACCGCCAAGTCGGTGTTCGAGGAGATGTTCCGGTCCGGCAAGCCGCCCGCGGACGTGGTCCGCGAGTCCGGCCTCGAGCAGATCAGCGCGTCGGACGAGATCGGCGCCATCGTCGAGCGGGTGATCGCCGCGAATCCGAAGCCGGTGGAGGACTACCGGGCTGGAAAGCAGGAGGCCATCAAGTTCCTGGTGGGCCAGGCCATGCGAGAGACCCGCGGCCGCGCCAACCCCGCCTCGCTCACGGAGATCTTGCGGACGAAGCTGGAAGCAAAGGCGTAAGAATTGCTCATGAGCCTATACACGTCGGTGGAACCGTGCTAGACTGGCGGGCGACATGCGCTCCCTGATCCCCGACTCCAGCTTCCTCAAGTGGTTCTACTTCGGCATGCACATCAAGCGATGGCTGCTGCTCCTCCTCCTCGGCGTCGTCATCATGGGCCTCGGCTTTGGCTACCTGCTCCGCGAGGTCTACGTCCAGTACACCTTCCCCGGCTTCGTCTACTACGCCACGCTGCAGTTCTTCCCCCGATGGTTCCGCGGCGCGCTCTTCGTCACCGCCAGCTTCGGCATCATCGGCTTCGCCGTCTGGAAGCTCAACCTGTCGCTGCTCTCCGCGTTCATCAAGCCTGAACGCAATGAGAGCATCGTCGACATCATCTACAACCACCGCTACCTGCGTCGCGGCCCGAAGATCGTCGCCATCGGCGGCGGCACCGGCCTCTCGACGCTGCTCCGCGGGCTGAAGGAGTACACCGGCAACATCACGGCGATCGTCTCGATCGCCGACGACGGCGGCAGCTCCGGACGCCTCCAGCGCGAACTCGGCGTCCTGCCGCCCGGCGACATCCGCAAGAACATCGCCGCGCTCGCCGACGCTGAGCCGCTCATGTCGCGCCTCTTCGAGTACCGCTTCTCCGAGGGCGAGGGGCTCGAAGGTCACAGCTTCGGCAACCTGTTCATCGTCGCCATGACCGAGGTCGCCGGCAACTTCGAGGAGGCGGTGCGCGAGACCAGCCGCGTCCTCGCCGTTCGAGGCCAGATCCTGCCCGCGACGCTCTCCGCGCTCACGCTCTGCGCCCGCACCGAGGACGGCGACATCGTCCGCGGCGAGTCGGCGATCACGGAACGCGGCCACGTGCGCGAGATCTATCTCGACCCGCCGGGCATCCAGGCCAACCCGGACGCCATCCGTGCGATCCTCCAGGCCGACATCATCATCTGCGGCCCCGGCAGCCTGCTCACCAGCGTCATGCCGAACATGCTCGTCGAGGGCATTCGCCGCGCCATCGACGTCTCGCCGGCGCTCAAGGTCTACGTCTGCAACGTCGCCACGCAGCACGGCGAGACCGACGCCTTCAAGGTCAGCGACCACTACCGCATGCTCACCGAGCACATCAAGGCGAGCCCGTTCGACTTCGTGCTCGCGAACAGCAACACCAACGCCGTCCTGCCCGAGGAGTGGCACTCGCAGCCGGTCGAAGTCGACACGACGGCGTTGAACGGCGCGCGCGTCGTCAAGGCGGATGTCGTCGCCGAAGAGAACCGCTACCGCCACGACTCCAAGAAGCTCGCCGATGCGCTCATCCGCCTCTACTACGAGCGCCACCAGATGGCCGACAGCGAGCCGTCCGCCGCAGCGTCTCCCGCGCCGGAGTCCGAAAAGGTCAGCGTCGGCTAAAGGCCGCTCGATCCGTGGCGCGGGCTTTCAGCCCGCGTCTGGCAAGCCAGATCCGCAAGCCGACAACGACTTAGGGTCAGATCTCTAGCAGGCTCTTGAAAAAGCCCGCTCAATTTCGTGGTGCCGGCTTTCAGCCCGCGTCTGCTAAACCAGATCTGCAAGCCGGCAGCGACGTAAGGATCCTTGGATCTGTCCGCTCACATTCTCGCTGAAACCGAGACTCGGTCGCTGCAGTGAGAATCTCTCGGCCGGCGAGCCGCCGGTGACGGCGCCCCTCGCCGCTCGTTACACGGGCGCCAACACACGCGCGGACGCCTCGGCCGATCGGGCCGACAGCGACCGCAGCCCGCTGACGGCCATGTTCACGAGCTCGGGCGGCAGCGGCCACTCGCCCGGCGACCAGCGCGGGAAGTCGTGCATCTCGTCGAACTCGATGCTGTAGCTGTTGCGGCGGCCCTGCTTCTGGCGCGTGATGATGCGGTCCGCCTCGAGCTGGTTCAGGATCGCGACGATCGCCCGCTCCGTCACGCCCACCGACTGCGCGATGTCGCGTACCGTGCCGCGGCTGTCCATCGCGATCGCCAGCAGCACCAGCGCGTGGTTCGTGAAGAACCCCCACGTGCCCACGGTTGGGTCGAGCGCCCCCGAATCCGGCATCGCGGCCGCCGGCGTCGCCCCGTTGCCGCCGTGGTAGTTCGATATGGCGAGCAGCGTCTTGATCAGACCGTCGACGAACGCCCGCGGTGTCAGCGCGACCGTGCCCACACGGCGATACGCCGCCATCCGCTCGAAGTTCACCGTGTACGTCGTCCGACGGCCCTCGCGGCTCCGGTCGACGATCCCCTCGTCGCTCAGCTGGCGCAGGATCGCGAGCGTCGCCCGCTCCGTCACGCCGACGCCCGCCGCGATCTCGCGCACGGTCGCGCCGTTATGCCGGACGACGTACACCAGCACGAGCGCATGGTTGGTGAGGAAACCCCAGGTCTGTGTCATTGAACGATCCCCGCTTCGAACCTTTGAATCCGTCCAACAAATCGATCGAAAATTGCCGGTCAGACTACTTGACAGCTGCGTTTCACGAACTAAGATACATGCATAAGTCAATCAGGCGATAGAAATCACGTTCTTGTGTTCATGTGCTAGATTTCACGAACTGGTAGACGTGTTATGGCAATCAGTTACTCAACATCATGCATTACCGTTCATCGGTTTGCAAGAGGCCTGCAAGCCATAACGATACGAATTTCGAAACTTGCTGGCGCCCGCTCCCCGCGATCGGCGCCGCACGCCGCCACAATCGTAGATTCCAGGAGGGTCCCGGGAAGCGAGCTGCGTCCATTACCAACGGGTGCTTTGGTAGCTTTCAGGCGGGGGATCTGGTGGCAGGACGCGGCTCCGGGGACGGTTTGGCCGACCGTCCTTCCCTACAGAACTCGGTAGGCAGGTCCACGGATGAACAGGGGAAGCCGGTCTTAAGGAGGGGCCGGCTTCTTGGTATCCGGTCGAAACCGTCGTCGGAGTGCCGCCGTCAGGCGCCGAGGTCCGGCCCGCCCTTCGCCGCCAGCACGGTGTTGTAGAGCAGCATCGTCACCGTCATCGGACCGACGCCGCCCGGCACCGGCGTGATCGCCGAGGCCTTCTCGCACCACCGCATCGAAGTCGACGTCGCCGACGAGCCGGCTGCCGCTCTTCTTCGTCGCGTCCGGCCACCCGGTTGACGCCGACGTCGATGACGACGGCGCCCTCGCGCACCATGTCGGCCGTGATCGCCCGCGGCCGGCCCATCACGGCGACGACGATGTCGGCGTCGCGCGTGAACCGGCCGATGTCCGGCGTGCCGGTGTGGCAGACCGTCACCGTCGCGTTCGCGCCCGGCGCCTTCTGCATCAACAGCCCCGCCAGCGGCTTGCCGACGAGGTTCGAGCGCCCGCAGATGACGACGTGCTTCCCCGCCGGGTCGCAGCCACTCCGCATCAGCATCTGCTTGACGCCGTGCGGCGTGCACGGCAGCAGCGCCGGCTCGCCGCGAAACAGCCGCCCGACGTTGATCGGGTGCAGACCGTCGACGTCCTTCGACGGCAGCACCGCGCTCGCCGCCGCCTGCTCGCTGATCTGCGCGCGGCAGCGGCATCTGGACGAGGATCCCGTGCCAGCGCGCGTCGGCATTGAGATCGGCGACGAGCCCCAGCAGGTCCTCCTGCGAGATCGCGTCCGACAGCCGGATCGTCTCCGACCGGATGCCCAGTTCCTCGGCCGCCTTCGCCTTGCCGCGCACGTACGACACCGACGCCGGGTTCTCGCCGACGAGCACGACCGCGAGCCCGGGGTCCGTCCCCGCCGCCCGCAGCCGCACGACGTCCGCCCGCACTTCCTCGCGGATCTCCCGCGCGATCGCCGTCCCGTCGATGATCTTCGCCGTCATGGCTGCTCCGTCGCTGTGTCCCTGGGCCGCGACAGTCTACCGCAGCGATCGCATGATTCCGTCCGCCTGCGCGCCCGCGTACAATCGCCACATGGAGATGGCCGTCGGCGTCGACATCATCGAGATCCCGCGCGTCGCGCAGGTGCTGCAACGCCACCCCGACCGCTTCCTCGCCCGCGTCTACACGCCCGAGGAGGCCGCCTTCTGCCGCGGCCGCATCTCCGAACTGGCGGCGCGCTTCGCCGCGAAGGAAGCCGTCATGAAGGCGCTCGGCACCGGCGCCCGCGGCCTCGCCTGGCGCGAGATCGAGATCCTGCCCAACCGCCGCGGCAAGCCGCTCGTCTACCTGCACGGCGCCGCCCGCCGCCGCGGCGACGCCATCGGATTGCGCGGCATCGACGTCAGCCTCACGCACGACGCCGGCCTCGCGATGGCCGTCGTCGTCGGCATGGCCGACACACCGCCGATGGACCGCGACGAGCACCGCGCGCGGCTCGTGGAGTGGCTGCGAGAACAGGGACGGCTATGAAACTCGTCACGGCAGCCGGTATGCGCGCGCTCGAGGCCAGGGCGGTCGACGCGGGCACGTCCCTCGACGCGCTGATGGAGGAAGCCGGCCTCGCGGTGGCGCAGGAGGCGTGGCTCGCCCTCGGCGTCGTCGCCGGACGACGCGTGCTCGTGCTCGTCGGCCCCGGCAATAACGGCGGCGACGGCCTCGTCGCGGCGCGCCACCTCGCCGACTGGCTGGCCGAAGTCTCCGTGTACCTCCTCACGCCGCGCGACCCCGCCGACCCGAAGATGGCCGCACTGACCGAACTCGGCGTCACGGTGACGGAAGCGAGCAGCGACGACATCACGTCCGCCCTACGCGAGGCGCTCGCGTCGTCCGAACTCGTCGTCGACGCGCTCCTCGGCACCGGACGCAGCCGCCCGATCGACGGCCCGTTGGCCGCGATCCTCCGCCTGCTGCACGAGCGGCTCGCCGCGCCCCATCCGCCGAAGGTCATCGCCGTCGACCTGCCGACGGGCGTCGACGCGGACTCCGGTCGAGCCGACCCGCTCGCCGTGCGGGCCGACCTGACGGTGACGTTCGGGCTCGCGAAGGTCGGGCTCTTCACACTCCCCGGCTCGGAATACGCCGGCCGCGTGCAGGTCGTCGACATCGGCCTGCCGAAGGACGCGAGCGAGGCCGTCTCGCTCGAACTGCTCGACACGCCGTGGGTGCGCGCTCGCCTGCCGCAACGCCCGAAGTCAGGCGAACAAGGGCACGTTCGGGCGCGTGCTCGTCGTCGCCGGCTCCGCCCGGTACGTCGGCGCCGCGCGACTCGCCGCCGAGGCCTGCTACCGCATCGGCGCGGGGCTCGTGACCGTCGCCTGCACCCGCGCCGTGCAGGCGATGCTCGCCCCGTCGCTCGCCGAAGCGACCTGGCTGCCGCTCGACGACACCGACGGCACGATCGCCTCGTCGTCCATCGACGCGATCCGCGAGCAGTTGACGTCGTACGACGTGTTGCTCATCGGCCCGGGTCTCGGCCAGTCGGCGGGCGTCGACGCGCTCATCCCCGGCGTACTGGGCGGCGTTCCCGACAACGTGCACTCATGCGTGGTCGACGCCGACGCGCTCAACGCCCTCGCCCGCATCGATGACTGGCAGCGCCGCGGCGTCACGCCCTGCGTCCTCACGCCGCATCCGGGCGAGATGGCGCGCCTGCTCGGTTCGACGGTCGCCGCTGTGCAGGACGACCGCCTCGGCGTCGCGACGAAGGCCGCCTGCCGAGTGGGGCCACGTCGTCGTCCTCAAGGGCGCGCACACCGTCATCGCCGCGCCAGACGGCCGCGCCGCGATCAGCCCGCACGCCGAACCCGCTGCTCGCCTCCGCCGGCACCGGCGACGTGCTCGCCGGAGCGATCGCTGGCCTGCTGGCCCAGGGCCTCGGCCCGTTCGAGGCGGCAACCTGCGCCGTCTACCTGCACGGCCTCGCCGCCGAGGAACTCGACGCGGACCTCGGCGACCGCGGCCTGCTCGCCAGCGACCTGCTGCCGCAACTCCCGCGCGCGGCCCGCATCATCCTCCGCGGCCGCCCCATGCCGCCGACGCCCCAGTTCGGCGAATTCGGCGGCCTCGCCGAGCGCTTCGGCATCACCCCCACGACCGGCAACGACCCGTCTGCCTAGCTTTATGTCGAGCCGCTGACTGCGGCTTTCTGCTCGCGGCCCGTCTGTCGTCGTCCGTCTTTCTGCTCTCCTGCTCTCTGCTCTCTGCTCTCGGCGCGAAGCGCCGCGCTTTACTTCTTCAACCGCCACGATCTACGCTCAATCCACCCATGCAGCGCTTCGTCTACCTCGATCACGCCGCGACGACGCCCCTCCATCCGCGGGCGCTCGAGGCCATGCTGCCCTACCTGACCGAAGAGTTCGGCAACCCGTCCGCGACCTACGCGCTCGCCACGCGAGCTCGCGATGCCGTCCAGCGCGCGCGCCGGACCGTTGCCGGCATCCTCGGCTGCAAGCCGAACGAGGTCGTCTTCACGAGCGGCGGCACCGAATCGATCAACACCGCCATCAAGAGTGTCGCCTTCCAGCAGAAGAAGGCCCGCGCCGGCAACCACATCATCACGTCGGCCATCGAGCACCACGCGGTGTTGCACTCCTGCCAGTACCTTGAGCGGTTCGGCTTCGAGGTCACGTACGTCCCCGTCGACCGCTACGGCCGCGTCGACCCGGCCGACGTCGTCGCGGCCGTCACCGACCGCACGGTGCTGGTCAGCATCATGACGGCGAATAACGAGGTCGGTACCGTCCAGCCCGTGTTCGAGATCGCCGCCGCCGTCGCGGAGCGCGCCGCTTCGATGAAGAAGCGCATCCCATTCCATACCGACGCCGTCCAGGCGCCGAACTCGCTGCGCCTGGACTTCGCGCGGCACGGCATCGACATGCTGAGCCTTGCGGCGCACAAGTTCCGCGGCCCGAAGGGGATGGGCGTCCTCTACGTCCGCCGCGGCGTGCCGTTCCTCGCCCAGCAGAACGGCGGCGGCCAGGAGCGACAGCGCCGCGCGGGCACCGAGAACGTCGCCGGCATCGTCGCGACCGCCGAGGCGCTGCGTATCGTGCAGGAGACGGTCGACACGAGCAGTGTGCGCGTCAGCGGTCTCGCCGCGCGCCTCCGCGAAGGCATCCTGGCGTCGGTCCCCGGCACCCAGTTGAACGGCCACCCGGAGCACCGCCTCGCGAACAACGTCAGCGTCAGCTTCGACGGCGCCGACGCGCGCGACCTCGTTGCCGGTCTCGATGCGGCCGGCATCGCCTGCAGCGCCGGCGCGGCGTGCGGCGCCAACACGATCGAGCCGTCGCACGTGCTGGTCGCGATGGGTCTGCCGCTCGAGCGCGCGGTGTCGACGCTGCGCTTCAGCCTCGGCCAGGAGACGCCCGCCGACGACGTCGACTACGTGCTCGAGCGCCTTCCGGCGATCGTCGAACAGTCCCGCAAGGGCCAGCTCGCCGTCGCCCGCTGACGGCAGCCGCTGGCACCGCGCCCTGTTATCATCCGGGCATGAGCGAACGGCGCTGGGACTTCGTCGTGCAGGATGCGCGCGCCCGCCGCCGGCGCGGCATCGTCGCCTGGTGCGACGCGCTGCCGTCGCCCCTCGACCCGCCCTCGCCTCCGGCCGAGTTCGCCATCTACGTGCTCGCATCGCGGTCGCGCGTTGCCGCCGTGCCCGAGCGAACCGCCGTCTGCAGCCCCGGCGCGGCGAACGTCCGCCCGCTCGTCGACCCGCCGGCCGCAGCACCTGCCGGCGCTCGTCCAGGCGCTCACGCTGCCGCCGTATCGCATGGCCGCGTACGCGGCTGGCCGCATCGTCACCGCCGTCCATGGCCTGATCGAGCCGGTCGAGGTCTTTTCGCCCGGCAACGACCATCCCCGGCTCGATCGCCTGGCGCTGGCGTTGCTCGACGCCGCCGACGCCGACGAGCGCGCGCCGTACATCGCACTGATCCGCAGCGAATTCGCGGTGCCGCCCGGCGCCGACCCGCTCGAAGCCCTCGGCGCGCGGTTGATGCCCGAGGATCCGGCCCAGCGACCACCAGCGCGCGCGCCCGGCGTGCTGCGGCTTGCGAAGGCGCTACGGCGGCTCCGCGCCGGTCAGCCGCCGGACGAGGCGCTCGAGCAGTACCGGAACGACCTCCAGTTCCTCAAGCTCTTCGACGCGAACGAACAGCAATGGTCGCCCGACGCCCTCGAACGCCTGATCGACGACGTGATGGGCGAACCGGCGCCTCGCCCCGCGTCGAAGCGCTCGTCGCGGCGCGCCAGGCCGACGAAGACGCCGCCGAATGTCGTGCCGATGCGGCGCCAACACGCTGGCGACGCGTCGCCCCCGGGTGACGCGTGAGCGGCCTCATCCGCCGTCTGCTCGGCGGCGGCGGCTCCGACGAAGAACGTGAGTACGGCATCCGCCTCGTCTTCGCGCTCGGCAATCCGGGCGCCGAGTACGCGCGTAACCGGCGCAACGTCGGCTTCTGGGTGGTGAACAAGCTGGCGAAGAAGCACCATGCGGACTTCAGCCAGAAGACCGGCACCTACGCCCTCGCCGAGGCCGAGATCGCCGGCCGCCGCGTCGCCATCGCGAAGACGCGCACGTATAACAACGAGAGCGGCAGCGCCGTGATGGCGCTCATCCGCACGCTCAAGCTCGACGACGCGCGCGAGATGATGACCGTCTGCGACCACCTCGACCTGCCCGCCGGCAAGGTGCGCATCCGGCGCAGCGGCGGCGGCGGCGGCCAGAAGGGCATGACCGACATCATCCGCAAGACCGGCACCGACGCCTTCCCGCGCGTGCGCATCGGCATCGGCCGCCCCGTCGTCCACGGCGAGCCATCGCGAGAGCCCGAGCACGTCGCCGCGTGGGTGCTCAGCGACCCCGACCCCGAAGAGCGCCGCATCCTCGAAGCCGCCGTCGATCGCGCCATCGAGGCCATCGAATGCGCCATCGCCGAAGGCGTCGAGCCCGCGATGAACAAGTACAACCGGGACGGTGCGAGCGGCGATGCTTGACCCGCGAGAGCGTCAGACCGACGATGAACCGCACCCTCGGCTAACAACACGCCTCCGAAACGCACTTGCCTTAATCGCGGTGGTCGCCGCGCTGCTCGCAGTCACCGCCGCTTTCAAGCGAGAGACGTGCACTTGCGGCGGCCCGGGCATGCCGTACGGAACGATCGGCCTGGGTCCGCGGCTCGGCGGGCGTCGTGATTGTTGCATTCATCGCTGTCGGCGTCTCGGTCGGTGCAAAGCCAGTAAGGGCGAGGAACCGTGAACGCGTTCAGTTACGCGGAACTGATCCGTGTGCGAGACTATGCGCAGAAGAATGCGACGAGCGCGTGCGAGACTCGAACGCATCGCTGCCAGATGACCATCATCCGTCCGGTCGAACAGTCCTGGACATGTACGCCGAATGCCCGGAGCTGAACGCCGTGACGCAGGGATTCTGACGCTCGACGACGTCGCTGCCACTTGCGTGCGGCCATTACGTCGCGCTTGCGCTCGACGGGCGAGCAACTCGAGCAGCGCGGTCTCGCCGAGTGAGCCTGTGTCGTGGCCAGCTCGAACTGGAACCGGCGGTTGTCTTGCGATTCCGGCGGCCTCTCGGATCGCGACATGATCGGCCATCTTCGAACTGTTCGACATCAGGTGGTTCACGCAACGCTGGCAGCCACGTGAAGCTCCGGGCCGAAATCCATTGAGACGGCGATCACGCGCAGAGGTCCTCTCCACGTCCTGGCGGGCAGTGACGAACTGGACACAGGCACCTGCCGAGCGAATCAGCGGCCCAGGCCATCGCGTTACGATCCCCGAAGCGGAACTCCTGCCCCACTTCACTCGCCGACTGCAAACCGGCCTCGAGGTCGCCCCTGCTACACTACCTTCGTGACAGGGGCTGATCGCCGATCAGCCCCCGATCGCGTTGCGCGAAAGATCCGCGGAGGCAAATGGACCTTTCGGCGCTGCTGCCCGTCATCGACCAGGCCGTCGACCTCGACCGCCTGCGCCGCCGCATGTCCGACGAGGGCCAGCTCATGCTCGGCGTCAGCGACGGCGCCAAGGCCGCCGTCCTCGCCGCGCTCTCCCGCGACACCGCCGACCCGATCCTCGTCATCGTGCCGCGCCCCCAGCACGCCGAAGCGCTCGCCGACGAGCTGCGCGCCTGGCTCGGCGAACCGGCCGCGCACCGCGTGCTGCTCTTCCCCGAACGCGACGCCCTCCCCTACGAGCGCATCGCCCCCGACCCCGACGACATCACCGGCCGCCTGCAAGTCCTCGATGCACTAGCTCCCCCTCTCCCCTTGAGGGAGAGGGGGCTAGGGGGTGAGGGCTCCCCGCCGGGGGGTGAGGTCCCCGCACCACCCATCATCGTCGCCTGCGCAGCCGCCGTCGCGCAGCGCACGCTGTCGCCCGACGAACTCGCCCGCACGTCGATCGCGATCCGGCGCGGCGAACGCGTCCAGCAGCTGGACGTCCTGCGCGCGCTCGACGCCGGCGGCTATCGCATCGAGCCGCAGGTGACGGCGCCGGGCGAGGCGAGCCGCCGCGGCGGCATCATCGACGTCTGGCCCCCGGCCGAGGAGCTGCCGCTTCGCATCGAGCTGCTCGGCGACGACGTCGAGAGCATCCGCACGTTCGAGCCGGGGACGCAGCGCTCGTTCGGCCTCCGCGACGCCGTCCGCGTCGGCCCGGCGCGCGAGCTCGTCGTCGATCCGGCGCGGCTGCGCCAGCTCGGCGACCTGATGCAAGTCGCCAACCTGCACGGCGAGCAGCGCGAGCGCTTCGATCGCGACGTCGATGCGCTGCGTGCCGGCGAGGCCTTCGACGGCATCGAACCGTACACGCCGTTCCTCGCGACCGGCACGCTGCTCGACCATCTGTCTGACGACGCGCTGCTCGTCATCGACGAGCCGGCCGACGTCGCCGCGCTGCAGCAGGAGCACGACGAAGCGGCCCAGACCGCGCGCCGCGATCTCGAACACCGCGGCGAGTTGCCGCACGGCATGCCGCATCCGCACGTCCCCTGGCCCGAGCTTCACGCATCGATTGAAGGGCGCCCGCGCCGGCTCGCCCTCTCTCGCTGGGCGACGGGCGACGCCGAAGCCCCGGACAGCGGCGCAGCAGTCCGGCTGCCGTTCGGTCCGGCAGCGGCGTACGGCGGCCGCCTGCGTGCGCTCGCCGACGAGCTGACGCAGACGCTACGCGCGCGGCCAGCAGGTCGTCATCGTCTCCACGCAGTCGAAACGGCTCGCCGAACTGCTCGAAGAGCACGACGTCTTCGCACGCATCGCCGAGTCGATGGCGGAGCCGCAGCTCGGACGCGGCGCCCTCACCGTCATCCACGGCTCCCTCCCGCACGGCTGGTCCGTCGGCGAGGAGGGTGCGCGGCCTCACGCTCCTCACCGACGCCGAGGTCTTCGGCTTCAGCAAGCAGCGCCGCGCGCCGCCCCGCCGCGGCGCCGCCCGCGAGGCGTTTCTCGCCGACCTCGTGCCGGGCGAGTTCGTCGTCCACGTCGAGCACGGCATCGCCCGCTTCGCCGGCCTCGCACGCAAGGGCATCGGCGGCGAGGAGCGCGAGTACCTCGAGCTGCAGTACGCCGACGGCGACCGCCTCTTCGTCCCGACGGAGCAGGTCGACCGCGTCAGCCGCTACGTCGGCCCGAGCGAGCACCGCCCGTCGCTCACGCGCCTCGGCTCGCAGGAGTGGCCGCGGGCGAAGGCGCGCGTCCGCCGCGCCGTGCAGGAGCTGGCGAGGGAGCTGCTGGAGCTCTACGCCTCGCGCGAGGTCGCCGAGGGCCACGCCTTCCCGCCCGACACCGCCTGGCAGAAGGAGCTCGAGGCCTCGTTCCCCTACGTCGAGACCGCCGACCAGCTCGGCGCCATCCACGACGTCAAGCGCGACATGGAGAACGTCCGCCCGATGGACCGCCTCATCTGCGGCGACGTCGGCTACGGCAAGACGGAGGTCGCCATGCGCGCCGCCTTCAAGGCCGTCATGGACGGCAAGCAGGTCGCCGTGCTCGTGCCGACGACGGTCCTGGCCCAGCAGCACTTCAACACCTTCCGCGAGCGCCTCGCCGGCTTCCCCGTGAAGGTCGAGATGCTCTCCCGCTTCCGCAGCGACCGCGACCAGCGCCGCATCGTCGCCGAGGCCGCCGCCGGCGCGGTCGACATCGTCATCGGCACGCACCGCCTGCTCCAGAAGGACGTCGCAGTTCAAGAACCTCGGCCTGGTCGTCATCGACGAGGAGCAGCGCTTCGGCGTCGCGCACAAGGAGCGCCTCAAGCAGATGCGCAGCGAGGTCGACGTGCTGACGCTCACCGCCACGCCGATCCCGCGCACGCTGCACATGGCGCTCACCGGCATCCGCGACATGTCGACGATCGAGACGCCGCCCGAGGAGCGCCTGCCGATCAAGACCTACGTCACCGAGTTCGACGACCATCTCATCCGCGAGGCCATCCTCCGCGAGCTGGACCGCGGCGGCCAGGTCTTCTTCGTCCACAACCGCGTGCACAACATCGAGCTCGTCGCCCGCCAGCTGCGCGACATCGTGCCCGAGGCCGACATCCTCATCGGCCACGGCCAGATGCCGGAGGACCAGCTCGAACACGTCATGCTCGACTTCACCGAGGCCCGCGCCGACGTCCTCGTCTGCACGACGATCATCGAGTCCGGCCTCGACATCCCCAACGTCAACACGATCATCATCAACAACGCCGACCGCTTCGGCCTGGCGCAGCTCTACCAGCTCCGCGGCCGCGTCGGCCGCGGCGCCGCGCGCGCCTACGCCTACCTGCTGTACGAGAAGCATCGCGCCGCTCAGCGAGGTCGCCCAGAAGCGCCTGCAGACGATCTTCGAGGCGACGGAGCTCGGCGCCGGCTTCCAGATCGCCCTGCGCGACCTCGAGATCCGCGGCGCCGGCAACCTCCTCGGCGCCGAGCAGAGCGGCCAGATCGGCACCGTCGGCTTCGACCTCTACGTGAAGCTGCTCGCCGACGCCGTCGAGGGCCTGAAGGCGCTGGCGAAGGGCGAGCCGCCGCCGCCGTCGACGATCCAGCCGCCGGTCGTCATCGACCTGCCGCTCCAGGCGTTCATCCCGGAGAGCTACGTCGGCGACATCAACCTGCGGCTGTCGCTCTACCAGCGCATGGCCTCGGCCGAGGCGGCGGACGCGCACGTCGACCTCGAACGCGAGTTCAACGATCGCTTCGGTCCGCCGCCGGCGCCGGTGCGCAACCTGCTGTACATCGTGCGACTGCGCGTGCTGGCGAAGCGCGCGCACGTCGCGTCAGTCCAGCGCGAAGACGGCCCCGGCGGCCGGCCGATCCTGTCCCTCCGCACGCTCGACGGGTACGACTTCCGCCAGCAGCTGTCGTTGTCCGCCCGCCGCGACCTCGAGCATGCCGACGGCGTCAGCATCGGCCACAACCAGCTCCGCATCGATCTCGATGCCGCCGGCGCCGATTGGCGCAACACGCTGCTCGAGGCACTCGAGGCTGCGGCCGGCGAGCCGGTGCCGGCATAACCCATCGGGCATCTACCCCGAATGGTACATTCGTCGCCTCGTAGAGGTACGTTCACACCTCCCTACCGCAGCCGCCGGTGACCGATACTGTGGGCATGGACGACAACGAGTATCGCGAGCGCCTGGCGCACGACGTCACGGGATGGACCCGCGGCGGCCTGATCACGCCCGAACAGGAGCGCGCGATCCTCGCCCGCATCGGCGCCGGCGAGCCGCGCGCCGTCGGCATCCTCCGCCTCGGCTGGTTCGTGACGGCGATCTCCATCGTCGGCGCGCTCGTCCTGGCCGGCGGCGTGACGCTGCTCTTCGCGTCTCAATGGGAGGAATTGCCGACGTGGTTCCGCACGGCGAGCATCATCGCCGGCATGCTCGCGTCGTACGCCGCCGGCTACGCGCTGATCTACCGATTCGACATGCAGCGCGTCGGCAGCGCGCTCCTGCTCCTCGGCACGCTGTTGTACGAGGCCGGACTCTTCCTGCTCGCGCAGATCTACAGCATGCCGGTCGACAGTCCGATCCTGCTGCTGCTGGCCGCGGCCGGCACGCTGCCGCTCGCGTACCTCTTCGAGTCGCGCTTCGTGCTGCTCATCGGCATCGCGAACCTCACAGGCTGGCTCATCACCGAGATGGTGCAGCGCTACCCCGACTCGCCGAAGACGCAGTCCGCGCTGCTCGTCGTCGCGGCGCTCGGCGTCGCGTACTACGCGCTCGGCCATCTGCACCAGCTCCGGCGCGCAACGGCCGCCTTCGCCGATACCTACGTGATCTGCGGCCTGCTCGTCGTGCTCGGCCTCGTCTACGTCTTCACGTTCGATGAGCCGTGGAGCGCGATGATCGATGCCGGCGTGAAGTCGTACGCATCGCCGCCGGTTGTCTACGTCGCGATCGGCATCGCCGGCGCGCTCGTCATCGCGCAAGCGCTACTGCGTGGCCGTGACACCGAGACGGCCATCGATATTGCGGCGCAGGCGGTCGTCCTCGGCATCGCCGCGATCGTCGCGACGTGGCCCGCCTGGACGGGCTACGCCGTGTTGTTCAACGCCGTCTACTTCGCAGTCGCCATCGGCCTCGTCACGCGCGGCTATCTGCGCGGCGACGAGCGCTATATCAACCTCGGCCTCGTGCTCGTCGGCATCGGCCTCATCACACGCTACGTCGACGTCTTCTGGTCGCTGCTCGCGACGTCCGCGTTCTTCATCATCGGCGGCCTGCTGCTGCTCGGCGTCGCGTTTGCCATCGAGCGGATGCGCCGCGGCCTGATCCGCGGCATGGGTGCTCCTCGACGACGACGCAAGCGCCGGCGCGCCGAAGGGATTGCCTGCATGACGCCCGCACGCAAGCTCACCATCGTCATCGCCATCCAGCTGCTGATCCTGTTCGGCGTGCTCGGCTTCAAGCAGTACACCGTCCTGACCAGCGAGACGGTGCTCCTGAAAGTGCAGCCGATGGACCCGCGCGACCTCCTCGAGAGCAACCGCACCACCGTGCAATACGACATCTCCTCGATTTCACCCGGCGACGTGGCCTGGGACGAGGACGCCCCCCGGTGCTGCGACGCCCCCGTCTACGTGGAGCTCGAGCGGCAGGACGACGGCTATTGGACCGCGATCGCCGTGCACGGCGGCCGCGACCACATCCGTGACGGCACGGTCGTCATCCGCGGCACCGTGCAGGAGCGTTACACCCCCTTCGGGCCGCCGTCCGGTCCGTTCGAGATCCGCTACGGCATCGAGCAGATCTTCATCCCCGAAGGCAGCGGTGCCGACATCCCGTCCGGCACCGGCCACACCGTCGCCGTCGAGGTGAAGTCGACCGCTTCGGCAACGCCGTCCCCCGCCATTTCGTCATCGACGGCAAAGACGCCGGCTTGCGTCGCCGCTAGCGTGGCGTAGCCCTCAGCTGTCAGCGATCAGCCTTCAGCCGTCGCCCATTCCCCGGCCGCGGTCCAACGGCCGTCGCCCCCACCTCCCGCATCTCGCGCCCCGCTTCCCTACCCCACCATCCGCTCAACCCGCGTAATCCCTGTTTCCCGTCGCCGCTGATCTGCGCCATCTGCGCAATCTGCGGTTCCTCGTCTCCCCGGGGTGACATCGCCAGTTGGAGTTCGCCTCCGGCTCGCCGTACCATCGCCCCATGCCACGCACAGGACCACGCACGCCCGACCGCTTCGCTATCTCGAACCGAAACGACGTGAGCCACGGCCGCTGCAACGCCCCCGTCGGCGGCCGCGACGAAGCGCTCGCCAGCTGCCAGGCCCTTCACGACATCCTCACGTCGCTCCAGCCCGAGGACGACCTCGAGACCGGTCGCGCCGGCATCCACGGATCCACGGAGAAATAAGAAGTGGCAAAACGAAATCCAGGCTTCGCAAATTCGGCGCCGTCCGCGAACTCTGTGGCTCGCCCCTCTCATTTCCCACCTTCCGCCACCTCCCACTTCCGGCGCTCAGCGCCTCGCCCCGCGCGGTACGATGAAGCGTGCCGGCGAACCGGCGTTCGCCGTCCGACGAACGGAGGCTCCCCGCCATGACACAGCAGTACCGCAACTACATCGGCGGCCAGTGGGTCGATGCCCGCGACGGCCGCCGCTTCGAGCGCGAAAACCCCGCTACCGGCGACATCACCGGCTCGTACCCCCGCTCCGGCCCCGACGACGTCCGCGAGGCCGTCTGCGCAGCGAAGTCGGCGCAGGCGGCCTGGCGTCGCATGCCAGCCCCGAAGCGCGGCGAGATCCTCTTCCGCGCCGCCGCCATCCTCGTCCGCGACAAGGAGCGCTTCGCCCGCGATCTCACCGAGGAGATGGGCAAGGTGCTCAAGGAGGCGCGCGGCGACGTCCAGGAAGCCATCGACATGACCTACTACATGGCGGGCGAGGGACGCCGCACCTTCGGCCAGACGACGCCGTCCGAGCTGCCCGACAAGTTCGCCATGTCGCTGCGCGCGCCCATCGGCGTCGTCGGCCTCATCACGCCGTGGAACTTCCCGATGGCGATCCCCTCGTGGAAGATCATGCCCGCCATCGTCACCGGCAACACCGTCGTCTTCAAGCCGTCGCAGTACTCGCCGAAGAGCGCGTACAACCTCATCAAGGCGCTCGAGGAGGCCGGCCTGCCGCCGGGCGTCGTCAACCTCGTCTTCGGCGAAGGCGGCGAGGTCGGCACGACGCTCGTCGAGCACCCCGACGTCCACCTGATCTCGTTCACCGGCTCCAACGCTGTCGGCAAGCGCATCGCCGTGCAGTGCGCCGAGCTGGGCAAGCCCGTCTCGCTCGAGATGGGCGGCAAGAACGCCATCACCGTCCTCGACGACGCCGACCTCGGCCTCGCGCTCGACGGCACGATCTGGAGCGCCTTCGGTACGACCGGCCAGCGCTGCACCGCCGCCAGCCGCGTCATCGTCCACAACGCCGTGTACGACGAGTTCGCCGAGCGCCTCGTCGCCCGCACCGAGCGCCTCCGCCTCGGCGACGGCCTCGACGAGGCCACCGACGTCGGGCCGGTGGTCAACGCCGACCAGCTGCACAGCATCGACTGCGTACATGGCCGTCGGCGCGGCCGACGGCGCGAAGCTGGCCTGCGGCGGCGCCACGGCCAACGCCGGCCCGCTCGAGCGGGGCCACTTCTTCCAGCCGACCGTCTTCCTCGACGCGAAGCCCGGACATGCGCATCGCGCAGGAGGAGATCTTCGGCCCGGTCACGGCGCTCATCCGCGTCGGCAGCCTGGACGAGGCGATCGAGGTGAACAACGGGGTCTCCTACGGCCTCAGCTCGTCGATATATACACAGGACGTCAACCGGGCGTTTCGCGCCATCGAGGCCATCGACACCGGCCTCGTCTACGTGAACGCCGGCACGATCGGCGCCGAGGTGCACCTGCCGTTCGGCGGCACCCGCGGCACCGGCAACGGCCACCGCGAGGCAGGCACCGCGGCGCTGGAGACGTTCACGGAGTGGAAGTCGGTCTACGTCGACTACAGCGGCAAGCTGCAGAAGGCGCAGATCGATGATTAGGGTTCTAGGTTCTCGAACATGACGACAGTCTTCCGCCGCCCGTCCACCGCAGCGAGCCCCCGTCACGGCGAGGGCGTCGTGCGCCACGGCTTCGCCTCGTTCTTCCGCGCGCCGGTCGTCGAGGACATGGAGACGTGGCACGCCGATGTCGGCTTCGTCGGCGTGCCGTTCGACGCCGCGACCAACGACCGCCCCGGCGCCCGCTTCGGCCCCGCCGCCATCCGCGACGCGTCGACGCGCTACGAGCCCGACGCCGAATGGAACGGCTGGATCGACGCCGAGAGCGGCGACCGCATCCTCGCCGGCGTCTCGATGGCCGACGTCGGCGACGTCGACGTGCGCACCGTCGACCTGATGGAGAACTTCGACATCATCACCGAGGCCGCGCGCCTCGCCCGGCGCAACTGCCGCGTGCCGGTGTTCGTCGGCGGCGACCACGCGATCACCTTCCCGATCGTGCGCGCCTTCGACGACGGCCCGATCACCATCATCCAGTTCGACGCGCACCAGGACTACACCGACGAGAAGCACGGCGTCCGCTACTCGCACGACAACCACATGCGCCGCTGCAGCGAGTTGCCGCACGTCAAGCAGATCGTCAACATCGGCCTGCGCGGCGTGCTCGAGCGCGCCGAGCCGTGGGACGCCGCCCATCGCGACGGCGTGATCATCGTCCCCGCGCTGTCGATCGTCCGCGACGGCGTGCCGGCCGCGCTCTCGTCGCTTCCGGCCGCGCCGCCGCCGGCCGCGGCGCCACCACCATCCGTGGCGCGGGCTTTCAGCCCGCGATCTCCCGCGGGAACGGCCTACGTCACCATCGACATCGACGTGCTGGACCCGTCGGGCGCACCCGGCACCGGCTACCCGGAGCCCGGCGGCATCAGCTACTACCAGCTCAAGGAAGCGCTGCAGCTCGTGGCCAGCCGCTACGACGTCCTCGGCTTCGACGTCACCGAGGTCGACCCCGTCTACGACGCCGCCGGCGTCACCCCCCGCATCGCCGCCAAGCTGATCCTCGACCTGCTGGGCGCGGTGTTCGCGCAGGGCACGTGACCGCGAGGCGCCGATGGTGAGTCCCGAAGAACATTCTCCTACTGGACCACTTTGGGCCACGATGGATCGACTGTGTCGGATTCCCGCTTCGACGTTGATTTCGGCAGATGTCCCGCCCGAACCGGGAGTCTACGTCTGGTATTCAGACGAACGAGCCGTCTACATCGGAAAGCCGAACAATCTTCGTGCGAGAGTCTGGAACAAGCACATGGGCCTCGGCGCGGTAATGACGGGCTCGGCTTTTCGCCGCAATGTCGCGGAACACCTCGGGATCGCCAAGGCGAGCGACATCAAGATGCGACGGTACACTCCCACAGAAGAGGAGGTGCGCTCCGTGAACATGTGGATCAGGCGATGTTCAGTTGCGTGGAAGGTCTCCACGACGCGCGCGGCAGCGCTTGAGTTGGAGCGACACATGAAGTGGGAGTGGATGCCGCCTCTGACGAAGGCCTAGCAGAAGTCTCTCCAGCGCTCGTCATTTCTCGCCTCCCGCCTCCCGCTTCCCACGTCCTACGTCCCGCCAACCCACCCCGGATCCGCCACCTCCAGCTTCGCGTGCACGGTGTCCCGCACGTGGGCGACGACCAGCTCGCGGAAGCGGCCGTCGTCGGCGTCGCCGGCGCGGATGCGCTCCGACAGCTCGCGGTTGCGTTCGACGAGCGCCTGCCGCAGCGCGTACAGCGTCGACGGCCGCTCCGCCGGCCCGAGCACGTGCTCGAGCCCGCGCCACTCCGCGTCGAGCTGCCGCTCCTCGTGCTGCAGCTCCCGCCGCACGATGCGTATGACGTTGGCGGCGACGCGCGCGTTGTACTTCCGCGACCCCTCGAGCGACGGCACCAGCTGCTCGTCGAGCAACAGCTCCACCGCTCGGAGGAGTTCGTCAACGGTCGGCCGGTCATGCATGTCGCTTCGCTCCAGTTTGTGGCCAATGGTGGGGTCGGGCGGGGCACTACCAACTACGAACTACGAACTCACCAACTCCAAAAGCTCCCACTCCGTCTCCGCCGTGCGGCGGCCGATGCTCGCCAGCTCGACGCTCTTCGAGATGCCGTCGATGTACGTGCGCGCCTGGCTCAGGCAGATGATGCCCCAGCGCAGGTTGCCGAACACCTCCCACCACCGCACCCACTCCGGATCGACGTGGCGCCCGCCGGCGGCCTCGTACGCCGAGAAGAACTCCTCGCGCCCCCCGATGCCACCAACCGGCTTCTGGCCGCCGAACCGCCACGACCGCACGCAGATCCACGCCAGGTCCTCCATCGGGTCCCCGACGTGCGCCAGCTCCCAGTCGAGCACCAGCCGCAACCCCTCCGCCCCGAACAGCACGTTCCCCATGCGATAGTCGCCGTGTACCAACGTACGATCGTGACTCCCCCTCTCCCCCTGAGGGAGAGGGGGCCGGGGGGTGAGGGCTCTCTGGAGCCACCGAAACGCCAGCTCGAAGGCCGGATGCGGCTCCAGCGCGATGGCGCGGAAGATCTGCTCGTACCGCCCCAGCTCGAACGCCGCCGGCGACACGCCGTTCGGCGGCGCCGGCAGCGCATCGAGCCCGTTCGCGGTGACGTCGATCGTGTGGATGCGGGCGAGCGCCGCGCCGAGCTGCGCCGGCAGCTGCTCGCGCGCGTCGGCGTACACGTCCTCGCGCAGCAGGCGACGCGGCAGCGTCTCGCCGTCGACCCGCCGCACGACGAAGAACTCGCCGCCCAGCGAGTCGTCGCCGAGGAACATCGGCGCCGGTACGGGCACACCCGCTTCGTACGCGGCGGCGATGAGCCGGAACTCGAGCGGGCGTGGGATCGTCGGCCGGCCACCGCGCGTGTCGCGCTGCAGGATCAGCGGCTGCGTCTCGTCGCGGTCGGGGAAGTGCAGCGTGGCATCGAACGACCACGTCTCGCGTGATGCGCCGCCCGTCAGCCGCCGCAGGTCGGCGACGTCGACGCGCAGCGCGCCGGACTGGCGGCGGATGAATTCCCCGACCTTCGCGCCGAATTCGTCGTCGGCCACTACTCGACCTGGTCGAGGTACTCGGACAGCCCGTAACCGACCGCGTCGCCGCAGCGGAACTCCGTCATGCCCTCGCCGACGTGCGTCGTCATCCCCTCGCGCCGGTTCCGCAGCGGGATGAAGCCCATCACCTTGCCCGACACGTCCATCTGCTCGCCCGTGGCGAGCTTGAGGTGCGCGACCAGGCTCTTGTGGAACAGCCCGTCGGCCTCGAACGTCGTGTCGATGTCGACACCGGTGATCGGATCGACCTTCTCGCCGCGCACGACGACACCCGCCTGCGTGCGATGCTCGCGGTCGCGCCAGACCTCCGACACCATCATGCCGAAGTCCGGCGCGAAGTTGATCGTCAGCCAGCGGTACGAGTAGATCGCCTGCCAGTAGCGCGGCCCCCACGAGTGGTCGCGCAGCCCGAGGCCGTCGATCTCCATCGCCTGCCCGTCGATCTCGACGGTGCCGCGGACCTTCATGTGCTGCTCGTAGTGCGCCTTGGCGAACTCCTTCTCCGGGTCGGTGACGGTGTGTCCGGCGCCGCTGCTGCCGTACGCCGGTCCGGCCGCCTCGTGCACCAGGTCGACGTGCACCTTCTTGAACGGGTTGTTCTTGAACGCGACGCGCGGGTCAGCCATCTGCGCCGGTTCGGTGAGGTACACCGCCGAGCCGTCGTACGTCGTGCGCAGCCGCCGCAGCGGGTCGATGACCTCGAACCGCATGCCGCCCGCGTCCATCGCGTCGTTGCCGGTGATCTCGGGCCGCTTGTACTGGAACAGCACGCTGCCGTCTGGCTGGTACAGCGTCAGCGTCATCTCCGCGTACCCCTCGTTCGCGCGATTGCCGAGGCGCACGAAGCCGCCCGCGTTCTTCGCGCGGTCGAAGAAGTTGAAGTACATGCTCTCGTTGAAGTTCTTCTCGGACCCCAGTGGATGCGTGTAATCGTCCTGCGCCGTGATGTCGCCGAACACCGCCACCATGATCTGCCTCCGTTCTGCCGACGCGGCCAGCCGCCTCAGCGGTTCGAGTGTAGTTCAACCGACGGGGACGCGGAACAACCTCGGCCAACCACCCGCGCCCGAGCACCACGGCCACCACCCCGCTCGGAGCCCCTCTCCACACCGTGGAGAGGGGTGGCCGAAGGCCGGGGTGAGGTAGCACCAACCTCCAACCTCCCATTTCCCATTTCCTACCGCCCCCGCCGGTGCTACCGTAAACGCCAGTCAACACCTGAAGGAGGCGGCCATGCGAGAAGGCAACTTCCGCGGCTTCGAGGTCGCCATGCGCGACCCCGGCATCGCGCTCATCACGCTCAACCAGCCAGAGCGCCTCAACGGCATGACCCAGCCGCTCAAGCGCGACCTCATCGAGACCATCGCGCAGGCGCAGATGGACGACGGCGTCCGCGTGCTGCTGATCACCGGCAGCGGCCGCGCCTTCTCCGCCGGCGACGACATCACCGGCCGCCCGCGTTCCGGCGACGGTGCCGAGGCACTCGTGCCCGACATCCCCGGCGGCCACCACAACCCCATCGGCACCTACGAGGGCCTGCGCTGGCTCTCGCAGCCCCTCAACACCGCCATGCGCTCGCTCGACAAGCTGACCATCGCCGCGATCAACGGCGTCGCGATCCAGACCGGCTTCTCGCTCGCACTCTCGTGCGACTTCCGCATCGCCGCCGAGGGCGCGCGCATGGGCAGCGCGACGCTCCGCTTCGGCCTCCTGCCCGACGAGGGCGGCCAGTTCCTCGTCACGCAGCTCATCGGCGTCGCCCGGGCGATGGACTTCTTCATGCGCAACCGCATCGTCACCGCCGAAGAGGCGCTGGCGCTCGGCCTCGTCCACGAGGTCGTGCCGCCGGACGAGCTGATGGACCGCGCGATGGCGCTCGCCGTCGAGCTGGCGAACGGCCCGCAGGTGTCGATGCGGCTGCTCAAGCGCTCGATCTACAACGCCGCCGAGCAGACCTTCGCCCACGCCCTCGACGACATCGCCGCGAAGACGGCGATTAGCGACCACCACCCGGACGCCCTCGAAGGCATGACGGCGTTCCGCGAAAAGCGCCCGGCAAAGTTCAACGCCTGGCTGGAGAAACCGTAGGGGCGCAGCCTGCTGCGCCCTTTCGCTGCAGCTGTTGATCCCGATCCGGAGCCCCTCTCCACATCGTGGAGAGGGGTGGCCGAAGGCCGGGGTGAGGTAGCCCGAACCGTGCACGCGGCGCCCGCCACTTTCACTCGACGCTTGTGACACGCCGATTTGGAGATCGCGCGAGCCTCCGTTACCTTGCCTGAATGGCACCACGGACCCCTGCCGCGACATGGAACCGAGCGCACTCACGTCAACCGAATTCGCGATCAGTGGGCCAGCCGAAACACACGAAAAATTGTCGCGGTTCGAAGTCGTCTATGCCGCGGGGCGCAGTTATCGACGGCACTGAGGATGAACGGGCGATGGTGCGATCGCTACCCCGACGCCTGTCGCGTCCACGCCGCCATGTCGAAGTAGTCGCGCCAGGCCGCGATCTTGCCGTCGCGCACCTCGAAGGCACCCATCACCGGCAACTCGACGGTCTTGCCGCCCATGACAAACCGGTCGATGCGCTCCGTCAGCACCACGTCGCCGACCGCGGCGATGTGCCGGATCTCGAACTTCACCTCGCTCGCCGGCCCGAGGATCACGCCGAGCAGCGCCGCGATCGCCGCCTTCCCGGCCGCCGGCTCGAGCGGCATGTTGTGATACACCCCGTCGTCCGTGAACGCGTCGAGTATCCGCTGCTGGTCGCGCGCCTCCCACGCCGCGCAGAACTCCCGGACCACGTCGATCGCGTCAGCCATGGCTCCTCCTCTGCTTTCGTTGAATGCGGAGAACGGTTGCGCCCCTACGGTTGCCCTGCCGCATCTCCCCGCGGGAGCCCCCTCCACTTCGTGGCGAGGGGTGGCCAGAGGTCCGGGGTGAGGGGTCGTCACAAACTCCCGCCCGCTCGCCGGTCCTTGCCGCTGCTGTGCCGGTAGTGCACGACGTCGATGTCGGTCAGCGTCACCAGCCCGTCGTCCACCATCTCGTCGATGATCGGCAGCAGCCGGTCGATGCGGTCCGCCTTGTCGACGACCTCGACGACGAGCGGCAGGTCCTCCGACAGGCGCAGGATGTGCGCGCTGTGGATGCGGCTGTTCGCGCCGAATCCCTCGACTGCGCGGGTCACCGTCGCCCCCGCGACGCCCTCCTCGCGCAGCCGCTCGACGAGCGCAGTCGCCAGCGGCTTGCCGTGCCACTTGTCCGACTCTCCGATGTAGATCGTCAGCAGCTTCGCCGGGCCGATGATGTCCATACCGCCACCTCCGCTCGTCAGATCGCCCGCCCGAGCACAGTACCAAGGTACACGGCGAACATGCCGCAAACGACGCTCGCCGCGATGTTCAGCGAAGCGCCCGCCACGTTGCGCAGCTCGAGCATTTGCAGCGTCTCCCACGTGAGCGACGAGAACGTCGTGAAGCCGCCGAGGAAGCCGATCGCCACCAGCAGCCGCAGCTGCGACGGCCACATGAACCGCTCCTCACTCAGCGTCAGAAACAGGCCGATGATGAACGAGCCGACGATGTTCACCGTGAACACGCCGAGCCCCGTCGGCCCGTTCCAGTCCGACACCCGGCCCGTCACGTAGTACCGGGACAGCGTGCCGAGCGCGCCGCCGATGGCGAGATAGAAGACGTTCATATGCAAACGAAAAGGCCCCTACCATCGTTGGTAGGAGCCATCAGCCCTTGCGGGCAATCCGGGCGAGCCCCATCGCCCGTAGCCAGTGCCGCAGTGTAGACACGGCACACGGCTACGGGCAACGGCCAACTCCCCTCCGTCCTCGTATTCAGGCGATGGCGCGCCTACTCGCTGGCGCTCTTCGGCATGAAGATGTACGACTGCACGATCGCCGCCATCGACGCCCCGACGATCGGGCCGACCCACCAGATCCACCAGTCCTTCCAGGTGCCATCCACCAGCGCCACGCCAAAGTGCCGCGAAGGGTTCATCGCCGCGCCCGTCAGCGGCCCACCCATCAGTACGTCCATCGTGATCGTCAGGCCGATGGCAAGCGGCGCGATCGCGCCCGCCCCGCGCTTGTCGACTGCGGTGCCGTAGACCACGTACATGAGGAAGAACGACAGGATGATCTCGATGATCAGCGCGTTCGGCCGCCCGATGATCACGCCGTCGCCATCGCCCGAATAGTTCACCGCCGGGACCGCGTTATGTAACGTGACCGTGGACTGGTCGAACAGCCGCTTCAGGATCATCGCGGCGACCACGGCGCCGATGAGCTGCGCGGCGATATACGCCACGCCCTTGAGCGCGCCGATCTTGCCGCCCAGCCAGAGCCCGACCGTGAGCGCCGGATTGTAATGCCCGCCCGAGATGTGGCCCGCCGCCGCCACCATCAGGCCGATGGCCAGGCCGTGCGCGAGAGCCACCATCACCAGTGTGCCGCCGTTGCTGTACCCCTGCGTCCCCGCCAGCAGGATCGACCCCGCGCCGAGGAACGTCAGCGCGAACGGCCCGATCATCTCGGCGATCAGCGGCCGGATCCAGTTCGCCAGCAGGTCTGCCGGCACGAAGTTCTCCGCGTTGAGGTTCGCGGCCGGGACCATCGCATCGTTATCAGCCGCCATTTGCGCCTCCACAAATGTTAAAGAGCATAGTTCAATGCGTCATATGGTATTGGCCCGGTAGTCAGCTGTCAATAGCGCGGCGCGGGGATGGCGGCTGCTGAGGCTAGGAGCTTGAGATGACTTTCTCGCAGAGGAAGCGCTTAGGCGATCGGGCGGGATACCGGGGCGATGGGCACGGCGAGCTGCGTCTCGCCGATGAGGTATCGGTCGACACCGGCGGCGCAGGCGCGCCCCTCGGCGATGGCCCACACGATGAGGCTCTGGCCGCGGCCCATGTCGCCGCAGGCGAAGACGCCGGGCGCGTTCGTCATGAAGGATGCGTCGCGGGAAACGTTGCCGCGGGCGTCGAATTCGACGCCCAGGCCTTCGAGCAGTCCCTCCCGCTCCGGCCCGAGGAAGCCCATCGCGAGGAGCACGAGTTCGCACGGCAGTTCGAACTGCGTCCCCTCGATCTTCTCGAGCCGCCCGTCAACGAACTTGACCTCGTGCGCGACGAGCGCACGCACGGCCCCGTGCTCATCGCCGATGAAGCGCTCGGTATTAACGCTGAACATGCGCTCGCCGCCCTCTTCATGGGCCGACGACACGCGGAAGATGTTCGACCACGTGGGCCACGGGTTGGTGGGCGCACGCTGGTCCGGAGGCCTCGGCAAGATCTCAAACTGGTGCACCGATGCGGCGCCCTGCCGGTGCGCTGTGCCGAGGCAGTCGGCGCCGGTGTCGCCGCCGCCGATGATCACGACGCGCTTGCCGGCGGCGGTGATCGTGGGCTCGGCGATGTCGCCCTGCTGGACGTGGTTGGAGATCGGCAGGTATTCCATCGCCTGGTGGATGCCCCGCAGCTCGCGCCCGGGGATCGGCAGGTCGCGCGCTAGCGTCGCGCCACCCGCAAGCACCGTCGCGTCGAAGGCCTTGAGTTCGGAGACCGGCACGTTGACGCCGACGTTCGCGTTCACGCGGAACTCGGTGCCCTCGGCGCGCATCTGCCCGAGGCGCCGGTCGAGGTGCCGCTTCTCCATCTTGAATTCCGGGATGCCGTAGCGCAGCAAGCCGCCGATGCGGTCCGCCCGCTCGAACACGACGACGTCGTGCCCGGCGCGCGTCAGTTGCTGCGCGGCGGCGAGGCCGGCGGGGCCCGATCCGATCACGGCGACGCGCTTGCCCGTGTGCACGGTGGGAATCACCGGCTGGAGCCATCCCTCGGCCCAGGCGCGGTCGACGATCTCGACTTCGACCTGCTTGATCGTGACGGGGTCCTGGTTGATGCCCAGCACGCACGACGCCTCGCATGGCGCCGGGCAAAGGCGGCCCGTGAATTCCGGGAAGTTGTTCGTCGCGTGCAGCCACTCGGTCGCTTCGCGCCAGTGATCGCGATAGACCAGGTCATTCCAATCGGGGATCAGGTTGCCGAGCGGGCAGCCGCTGTTGCAGAACGGGATGCCGCAGTCCATGCAGCGCCCCGCCTGGAGCTTCAGCGTCTCACGCTCGAACGGCTCGTATACCTCGCGCCAGTCGTGCACGCGCGCGTCGATGGGACGCCGCTTCGGCGTGATGCGACTCCACTTGAGGAAGCCGGTCGTCTCACCCATGCGCGGCCACCATCACCCGCTTCAGCGTCTCGTCCTCGGACAGGCCGTCTGCGGCCGCCTCGTGCATGACCGAGATCACGCGCTTGAAGTCGAGCGGCATCACCTTGCGGAACGATTCGATTTCGCTTTCCCACTGGGTCAACAGTCGGTCGGCGACGTCGGAGCCGGTCAGTTCCCGGTGGCGCTCGACGGTCGCGCGCAGCCACTCGCGATCCTCGAGCTTCAACGGCTCAAGTTCGACCATCTGGTAGTTGACGAGCGACGGAAACCGGCCATCAGGATCGTAGACGTACGCCACGCCGCCCGACATGCCGGCCGCGAAGTTGCGTCCCGTCGGCCCGAGCACGACGACGCGGCCGCCGGTCATGTACTCGCAGCCATGATCGCCAATCGCCTCGGCGACGGCCGTAGCGCCGGAGTTGCGCACGCAGAAGCGCTCGCCGACCGTGCCGCGCAGATAGGCCTCGCCGCCCGTCGCGCCGTACAGCACGACGTTGCCGGCGATGATGTTCTCTTCCGCCGCGAAGAGGGCGTCGCGGTCGGGGTGGACGATGACGATGCCGCCGGAGAGGCCCTTCGCCGTGTAGTCGTTGGCGTCGCCCTCGAGGCGCAGCGTGATTCCGCGCGGCACGAAGGCGCCGAAGCTCTGGCCAGCCGAGCCGCGTAGATGGATGCGGATTGTGTTGTCGGGCAGGCCGGCGCCGCCCCACTTCTTCGTCACTTCCGAGCCGAGCATCGTGCCGACCGAGCGGTTGGTGTTCCGCACCGGCAGCGATATTTCGACGATCTCGCGGTCCTCGATGGCCGGGGCGGCCATCTCGATCAGCTTGCGGTCGAGCGCGCACTCCAAGCGATGCTCTTGGCCGCGGCTCTGGTACGGCGTGCTGTCGTACGGGTTCTCCGCCTGGACCAGCAGCGGCGTCAGGTCGAGCCCGTCCGCTTTCCAGTGATCGACCGCCGCCCGCACGTCGAGTACCTCGGTGTGGCCGATCGCCTCGGCGATCGAGCGGAAGCCGAGATTGGCGAGGTACTCACGCACCTCCTCGGCCAAAAACTCGAAGAAGTTGATGACGAACTCGGGCTTGCCGGCGAAGCGCTTGCGTAGCTCGGGGTTCTGCGTGGCGATGCCAACCGGGCATGTGTCGAGGTGGCACACACGCATCATCACGCAGCCGCTGACGACGAGCGGCGCAGTGCCGAAGCCGAACTCCTCGGCGCCGAGCAGCGCGGCGATCAGCACGTCCCGCCCCGTCTTCAGTTGGCCATCGACCTGGACGACGATGCGGTCGCGGAGGCCGTTGCGCATCAGCGTCTGCTGCGTCTCGGCGACGCCCAACTCCCACGGCGCGCCCGCGTGCTTGATCGACGTAAGCGGCGATGCGCCGGTGCCGCCGTCATGGCCCGAGATGAGCACGACGTCGCTGTGCGCCTTCGACACGCCGGCGGCGACGGTGCCGACGCCCACCTGCGCAACGAGCTTCACGTGGATACGCGCGGCGGGATTGGCGTTCTTCAGGTCGTGGATGAGCTGCTTGATGTCCTCGATCGAGTAGATGTCGTGGTGCGGCGGCGGGCTAATTAGGCCGACGCCGGGCGTCGAGAACCGCGTCTTCGCGATCCACGGATACACCTTGTGGCCGGGCAGTTGGCCGCCCTCGCCGGGCTTCGCGCCCTGCGCCATCTTGATCTGCAGGTCGCTCGCGTTGACGAGGTACTCGGACGTCACGCCGAAACGGCCGGACGCCACCTGGTGCACCGCCGAGCGGCGGAGGTCGCCGTTTTCGTCGCGCACGTAGCGATCCGCGTCCTCGCCGCCCTCACCCGTATTCGACTTGGCGCCGATACGGTTCATCGCGATGGCGAGCGTCTCGTGTACTTCCTGCGAGATCGAGCCGTACGACATCGCGCCCGTGGCGAAGCGCTTGATAATCGAGCACGCCGGCTCGACCTCGTCGATCGGCACGGGCTGGCGCACACCTTCCTTCAGCGAGAACATGCCGCGGAGCGTCGCCAGACGCTTCGACTGGTCGTCGACAAGGCGCGTGTACTCCTTGAAGATGTCGTAGCGGCCCGAGCGAGTGGCGTGCTGGAGCTTGAAGACGGTCTCGGGGTTGAACAGGTGGTACTCGCCCTCGCGGCGCCACTTGTACTCGCCGCCGACCTCCAGGTCGCGGTGTGCCAGCTCCGCCGGCCGCGGCGCGTAGGCGCGGCGATGGCGCTTCGCCACCTCTTCGGCGAGCTCGTCGAGGCCGATGCCGCCGAGCCGTGACACGGTCCCGGTGAAGTATTCGTCGACTAGATCCTGGCGGAGGCCGATGGCCTCGAACACTTGCGCGCCTCGGTACGAGTCCACTGCCGAGATGCCCATCTTGGACATCACCTTGAGGACGCCCTTGCCGGCCGCCTTCACGTAGTTGCGGATAGCCTGGCGCGGGTCAATCTCGCCGAGCCCGTTCAGCCCCTGTGCGACGAGGTCCTCGATTGATTCGAACGCCAGGTACGGGTTGATGGCGCCGGCGCCGTAGCCGATGAGGAGCGCCATGTGGTGCACCTCGCGCGCGTCGCCGGTCTCGAGCACGAGGCCCACCTCCGTGCGCTTGCCGTCGCGGATGAGGTGGTGGTGCACGGCGGACACGAGCAGGAGCGACGGGATCGGCGCCAACTCTGGACCGGAGTCGCGGTCGGTCAGGATGATGATGCGCGCGCCGTCGGCGATCGCAAGGGTGACTTCGTACCGCACGCGCTCCAGCGCTTCGCGCAGCGCCTTGCCGCCGCCGGCGACGCGGTAGTAGCCGGAGATCACGCGGGCGGT
This sequence comes from uncultured Chloroflexia bacterium, assembly GCA_963840385.1. Taxonomy (GTDB): domain Bacteria; phylum Chloroflexota; class Dehalococcoidia; order DSTF01; family JACRBR01; genus CAYJMJ01. Next base: position 797,012 of record CAWIYS010000011.1, read on the forward strand.
GAACTCCGGGCGGTCGCCGTCGTCGTTGATGTGGATGAGTTTGGCCAGCTCGTCGTTGTCGAGGATTGGGAACGGCAACGCGATCTGGTGGCACGACTCGGGTCCCGGCTGCAGCAAGTTGCCTTCGCCGCCGATCGTCGAAGCCAGCGACGTGACGAGCTCCTCTCGGATCGCGTCGAGCGGCGGATTGGTGACCTGCGCGAACAACTGCTGGAAATAGTCGAACAAGATGCGCGGACGTTCGGAGAGCACCGCCAGCGGCGTGTCGTTGCCCATCGAGCCGATCGCCTCGTAGCCGTCCCTGGCCATCGGAGCGACGAGCATCTTCAGCTCCTCGTGCGTGTAGCCGAAGGTCATCTGACGGCGGACGACCGACTGATGCGACGAGACGAGGTGCGTGCGGTCGGGCAACTCGCTCAGGTGGACGAGGCCGCGCTCGCACCATTCCTCGTACGGACGTTCGGCGGTGAGCTGCGCCTTGATCTCCTCGTCATCGACGATGCGGCCGAGGGACGTATCGACGAGGAACATCTTGCCCGGCTGGAGGCGGCCCTTCTTCGTCACGCGCGCAGGGTCGATGTCGACCACGCCCGTCTCGCTCGCCATGATCACGCGGTTGTCGTCGGTGACCCAGTAGCGGCTGGGCCGCAGTCCGTTGCGGTCGAGCACCGCGCCGATGACGGTGCCGTCCGTGAAGGCAATGGACGCCGGACCATCCCAAGGCTCCATCAGCGACGCGTGGTAGCGATAGAACGCACGCTTGGCCGGCGGCATCGTCGCGTGGTTCTCCCACGCCTCGGGGATCATCATCAGCACCGAGTGCGCGAGCGAGCGTCCGCTGAGGTGCAGCAGCTCGAGGCACTCATCGAAGCTTGCGGTGTCCGAGAGCTGGTCGGTGATGATCGGGAACGCCTTCTCGAGGTCTGGGATAAGCGGCGTCGACATCTGGGCCGAGCGGGCGCGCATCCAGTTTCGGTTGCCCTGCAGCGTGTTGATCTCGCCGTTGTGGGCGAGGTAGCGGTACGGGTGCGCGAGCGGCCACGTTGGGAACGTGTTCGTCGAGAACCTGCTGTGCACGAGGGCCATAGCGGACTGGATCCGCGGGTCGCGCAGCTCCTGGTAGAACTTGTCGAGCTGCGGCGCGGTCAGCATGCCCTTGTAGATCAGCGTGCGGCAGGAGAGCGACGAGAAGTAGACCGAGAGATCAGCCGGCATCTCGTGCTCAACGCGGTTGCGCATGACGAAGAGCCGGCGGTCCAGATCGATGCCGCTCGATCCCGCGGGATCGCTCACGAAGCACTGCCAGAAGCTGGGCATGACTCCGCGCGCCGTCGGGCCGATCATCGAGTCGTCGACCGGCACGCTGCGCCAGCCGATGACGCGCAGCTGCTGCTCGTTGGCGACGTCCTCGACGAAGCTGCGCGCCTCGGTGGCTGCGCACTCGTCGGCGGGCAGGAACACGTTGCCGACGCCGTAAGCGCCGGCCGCGGGGAGCGCGAACGGAGTGACCTCGCGCAGGAACGCATCCGGGACCTGGATCAGGATTCCCGCGCCGTCGCCGGTGTTGACCTCGGCGCCGGACGCGCCGCGGTGGTCGAGATTGCAGAGCGCGCCGAGCGCCGTCGCCACGATGTCGTGGCTCTTCGTCCCGGTGACATCGACCACGAACGCGACGCCGCAGGCGTCATGCTCGAAGCGCGGATCGTAGAGGCCCTGCGCATCGGGAAGGGCGCTGAACGGTATGCGTCGGCTCGTATGGCCGTCTGCCATGGGCCTTGTCTCCGCTTCCGATGCTCCAGTGCCATCGCAACCGATGGCGATGCCCGATCCTGCCGCCCCTGGCACCCACTGGTTCGAAGTGTCCAGTACCCGGGGCGTCCGTCCCGGGCTTGAGGCGCTGCAACCCTGTCACCGTGTGAGGTAAGATTGTACCGTACTTCACAAACGAGTGCCAACTCCGCCGGAGAATACGCAGCGAGGCCGCCCCTGGCGACCCCTGCATCCGCGACGCGCCAACTGGCGGCCCGGCGTCTCTCTCGGCGAGATTCGCAATACTACCGGAGCGCGTCCGACTTCACAACCATTTCCTGCGGAAATGTCGCATCGCGACTGCGATCGCGGCGGCGCGTTACCAGATGCCAAGCTGCATCTTCACGTCCTCGCTCGCCATCGTCCGCGGATCCCACGGCGGCGAGAACGTCAGCTTGGTCCGCACCGACTTCACCCCCGGCAGGTCGATCAGTACGTCCTGCATCTGGCCGTCGATGACGGGGCCGAGCGGGCAGCCGGGGCTGGTGAGGGTGTACGTCACCTCGACGACGCCGTCGTCCGAGACCTCGACCTCGTAGACGAGGCCGAGCTCCACGATGCTCATGTGGATCTCCGGGTCGAAGACCTCGGCAAGCCGCTCCATGATCAGCTCGTTCGAAAGCAGTCCTTTGACAGACATGTGGCAATCCTCCACCGCGTCCGTGGCGCGGGCTCTCAGCCCGCGTTTGGACTAGCTCTCCTCACGACGGACGGCGCCGTCGCCCTTCTCGTGCTGCTCGATGCCATCCGCGAGCGTGTGCCACGCCAGCGTCGCGCACTTCACGCGCACCGCGAACCGCGCGACACCCTGCAGCGCCTCGAGATCGCCCAGGTCTTCGGGCGCAGGCATGTCGGCGTTCGTCATCATGTCCTTGAACTCGTCCGTGAGCCGCCGTATCTCGTCGACGCTCTTGCCGAGCACCAAGTCCGACATCATTGAGCCCGACGCGCGGCTGATGGCGCAGCCTCGGCCGGTGATGCCGATGCCGCTCAGTTCGTCGCCATCGAACGTCAGTTGCATCTCGATCTCGTCGCCGCACAGCGGGTTGTAGCCCTCGGCGACGACGTCGGCGTCGGGAAGCGGCTCGTTGTGGCGCGGGTGCTTGTAGTGGTCGAGGATGAGCTCACGATACAGCTCGTCCAGCTCAAGCTCTGGCTGGGGCATGGCCGAATATCCGGTCGCTCGCGGTGATGCCCTCGATCAGCGCGTCGACCTCGTCCTTCCTGTTGTAAAGATAGAAGCTCGCCCGCGCCGTCGCCACGACGCCCAGCCACTTCATCAGCGGCTGCGCGCAGTGGTGCCCCGCGCGGATGGCGATGCCGTGCTGGTCGAGCACCTGGCTCAGGTCGTGGGGGTGCAGTTCGCCGTAGTTGAACGTCACCGCTCCACCGCGCTCGGCCGCGTCACGAGGCCCGTACACCGTCACCCCCTCGACCGACTCGATGCGGTCGATGCAGTACTGCGTGATCTCGGCCTCGTGCGCCCGAACCGCGTCCATGCCGAGCTCTTCGAGGTAGTCGATCGCCGCGCCGAACGCGATGACGTCGGCGATGTTCGGCGTGCCAGCCTCGAACTTGTTCGGCAGGTCGGCGTACGTGCTCGTCTCGTACGTCACGCGCTTGATCATCTCGCCACCGCCGAGGAACGGGTCCATCGCGTTGAGCACGTCGCGCCGCCCGTACAGCACGCCGACGCCCGTGGGGCCGAGCATCTTGTGCGACGAGAAGGCGAGGAAGTCGCACCCGAGGTCCTGCACGTCGACCGGCATGTGCGGCACGCTCTGCGCGCCATCGACGAGCACCACCGCTCCCGCGCGATGCGCGACTTCGGCGATCTCGCGGATGGGGTTGATGGTGCCGAGCACGTTCGACATCTGCGAGATGGCGACGATCTTCGTCCGCTCGCCGATCTTCGCCACGATGTCCTCGGGGATCAGCTTGCCGTCGGCGTCGATCTCGATGAACCGCAGGCGCGCGCCCGTCGCCATCGCGATGAGCTGCCATGGCACGAGGTTGCTGTGGTGCTCCATCGCCGAGAACACGATCTCGTCGCCCGGCTTGAGGAACTTGCGTCCCCACGCGTTCGCGACGAGGTTGATCGACTCCGTCGTGTTGCGTGTGAAGACGATCTCCTGCTCGGCGTGCTCGCGCGTTGATGAAGCGGCCCGACCTTCGCGCGCGACTCCTCGTAGGCGCGCGTCGCCTCCTCGGCCAGCGTGTGCAGGCCGCGGTGGATGTTGGCGTTGTAGTGCTCGTAGTAGTGGACGAGCGCGTCGATGACCTGCCGCGGCTTCTGCGTCGTCGCCGCGTTGTCGAGGTACACGAGCTGCTGGCCACGCACCATACGGTCGAGGATCGGGAAGTCTTTGCGGATCTCGTCGACGTCGTAGCTCACGACAATACTCCCGTCACCCGACGTCCACCCTCACGTCGTCGCCGTCGACCTGGACCGGGTACGTCTTCACCGGGCGCACAGCTGGCAGCACGACGGCGCGGCCGTCCGTCACGTCGAACTTCGCTCCGTGGCGCGGACATTCGACGAGTTGGCCCTGCAGCTCGCCCTGGTCCAGCGGGCCGCCGTCGTGCGTGCACACGTCGTCGATCGCGTAGAAGCGGCCGTTGACGTTGCACAGCGCGATCCGCACCTCGCCGACCTGGTGCACGCTGATCGTGCCCGCGGGCGTCTCCGAGACCTTGGCCACCGCCACGAACTCACTCAATCGTCGTCAACTCCTCGCTGTCCGCCGCGCCGCAGCGTCACGCGCCAAGCACATCGTCGAATGACGGAGATGGCGCGCCACCGCCCGCCTTCGCGAGCACCGCCTCGATGATGCGGCGGCGCAACTGTCTCGTTCGGCACGCGGTCGATGACGTCGGCGAAGAAGCCGCCGACGAGCATCTGCTCGGCGACGTCGCGCGGGATCGCCCGCGATTGCAGGTAGAACAGGTCGTCCTCGTCCACCGGCCCGGCCGTCGCGCCGTGGCTGCACTTCGAGACGTCGTACGCCTCGATCTCGAGCACCGGGATCGGCGAGGCCTTCGCGTGCTCGCTCAGCAGCAGGTTGCGCGACGTCTGGTTCGCCTCGCTGCCCGCCGCTTGCGGGTGGATGCGCGTGATCCCGTACCACACGAGCGATGCGCTGTCGGTCAGCGCCGACTTGAACTGCAGGTCGCTCGACGTGTGGTCGCCGACGTGGTCCTGCAGCGTGTTGTAGTCGAAGTGCTGGTCGCCGTCGCCGAACGTCACGCCGAGCAGGTCCGTGCGCGCGCCGCTCTGCGGCATGTCCGCGTCGATGCGCATCTTCGTCACCTTGCTGCCGATGCCCGCCGCGACGCCGAGAAACGACGCGTCGCGCCCGATGACGGCCCGGACGGTGTTGAAGTTGTAGACGTCGTGACCCCAGCGGTTCACCGAGTAGTACGCGACGCGCGCGCCGTCGCCTACGAACAGCTCGACCGCGCCGCTCACGAAGCTCTTGCCGTCGTCGCCATCTGACACCGTCTCATCGATCAGCGTCACCTTGCTGTGCGGCTCAGCGACGACGACCGTCCGCGGGAACAGCGCCATGCCGGCCGTCGAGACGCCGGTCGACACTTGCACAGGCAACTCGATCTCGACGCCCTTCGGCACGTAGAGGAAGCAGCCTCCGCTCCAGAGCGCGGCGTTCAGCGCCACGTACTTCCACTCGTCGGTCTTCACGGCCTCGTACAGGTGCTTCCGGAGGAGATCGCCATGCTCGCGTGCCGCCGTGTGCAGATCGGTCAGGATGACGCCGCGCGCCCGCAGATCCTCGTCGAGCCATGTGTGGACGACGTCGGAATCATGCTGGAAGATGCGACCGGCGACGGCGTCCTCGTCCCACGCGCTGCGCAGCGCAGCCGGCAGCTCCTCGGCGCTCTCGACAGGCGACGATGCGCTCAGAGGCTTCAGCCCGTCGAACGACATCGCCCGCACGTCGGTGCGGCGCCACTCCTCGTCGTATAGGTCGGGGAAGTCCATGGTCTCGTACGTGGCCCACGCCGCCAGCCGCTGCTCGCGCAGCCACGCGGGCTCGTCGCGCCGCGCCGACACCTGCTCGACGTCAGCCCGTCCGAGGCCAGAAATCCCGGTTGTCACCAATTCCTGTGTCACAAGCTCACCGTTCTCGATGTTCACGCGGGCGCGTCCGACACGCCTCGGCGATAGTTGGTTTCGTCTACCGGCGCGTACGTTGCCCCTGCGCAGCGAAGGTCGCCGGCGGGGGTTCCGACTTCCGCACTCCGACCTCTCAGCGCCCTATCCCACGGCGCCTTCCATCTGCAGCTCGATCAGGCGGTTCAGCTCGACCGCGTACTCCATCGGCAGTTCCTTCACGATCGGCTCGACGAAGCCGTTGACGATCATCTTCGTCGCCTCGACCTCGCTGATGCCGCGGCTCTGCAGGTAGAACAACTGCTCTTCGCCGACGCGCGAGACCGAGGCTTCGTGCCCGATGTTGACCTGCTCTTCCTCGATCTCCATCAGCGGGTACGTGTCCGAGCGCGCCTGCTTGTCGAGCAGCAGCGCGTCGCAACGCACGGTCGCCTTCGAGCGCACCGCGCCGGGGTACACGTGCAGCGCGCCGCGGTAGCTCGTGCGGCCGCTGCCCCGCGACACCGACTTCGAGATGATCGTCGACGTCGTGTCCGGCGCGACGTGGACCATCTTCGCGCCGGCGTCCTGGTGCTGCCCGTCCGAGGCCATCGCGAGCGAAAGCACCTCGCCGTGCGCGCGCGGCCCCATCAGGTACACGCTCGGGTACTTCATGGTCAGCCGCGAGCCGAGGTTGCCGTCGACCCACTCCATGACGGCGTCCTCGTACGCGGCCGCGCGCTTCGTCACCAGGTTGTAGACGTTCGTTGACCAGTTCTGGATCGTCGTGTAGCGGACGCGCGCGTTCTTCTTGACGACGATCTCCACGACGGCGCTGTGCAGCGAGTCGGTCGAGTAGGTCGGCGCCGTGCAGCCCTCGACGTAGTGGACGAAGCTGCCCTCCTCGGCGATGATCAGCGTCCGCTCGAACTGGCCCATGTTTTCCTTGTTGATGCGGAAGTAGGCCTGGAGCGGGATGTCGACCTTGACGCCGGCCGGCACGTAGACGAAGCTGCCGCCCGACCACACCGCGCTATTCAGCGCCGCGAACTTGTTGTCCGCCGGCGGCACGATCGTGCCGAAGTACTGCTGCATGATCTCCGGATAGTCGCGCACGGCGCTGTCCGTGTCGGTGAAGATGACGCCGAGCTTCTCGAGGTCCGCGCGGATGCTGTGGTACACGACCTCGGAGTCGTACTGCGCGCCGACGCCTGCGATCAGCGACTTCTTCTCCGCCTCGGGAATGCCCAGCTTGTCGAACGTGTCCTTGATGTACTCCGGCACGTCTGACCAGTCCGCCTCGGCCCGGTCGGATGCACGCGCGAAGTAGTAGATGTCGTTGAAGTCGAGGTCATAGTTCTGGATGCTACCGCCCCAGAAGCCCGTCGGCATCGGCTTCTCGAGGAAGTGGTGGTAGGACTTGACCCGGAAGTCCGTCATCCACTGCGGCTCGTTCTTCACGCGCGAGATCTCGCGCACGACGTCCTCGCTCAGTCCCTTCTCGGTGCGATACGAGTACGTGGCGTTGTCGTTGTCGTTGAAGCCGAACTTGTAGCCGTCCTGCTTCGCGATCTCCGGCGTAATCTTCGCGACCATGGCTATGCCTTCTCTCCGGTAGCGGCCGCCAGCGCTGGCGCGAACCGCTCGATGACGGGGTCGTACCCCTGCTCTTCGAGCTGCAGCGCCAGGTCGGGGCCTCCCGACTCGATGATCTGCCCCTGGTACAGGATGTGCACGAACTGCGGCTTGATGTAGTTGAGCAGCCGCTGGTAGTGCGTGATCAGCACCATCCCCAGCTTCGGCGACGTCAGCGCGTTCACGCCCTCGGCCACCGTGCGCAGCGCGTCGATGTCGAGGCCGGAGTCCGTCTCGTCCATGACGGCGAGGTCGGGGTCGAGGATGCCCATCTGCAGGATCTCGGCGCGCTTCTTCTCGCCGCCCGAGAAGCCCTCGTTCACGTAGCGGCGCGCGAACTGCTCGTCCACCTTCAGCAGCTTCATCGTCGCGAGCAGCTTTTCGCGGAACTCGCGCACCGGGACGTCGGTGCCGCGCACAGCCTTCATCGCCTGGCGGAGGAAGTTGACCATCGTCACGCCGGGGATGCTCGTCGGATACTGGAACGCGAGGAAGATGCCGCGGCGCGCGCGCTCGTCCGGCGTCAGCGCCAAGATGTCCTCGCCCTTGAACAGGATCGAGCCGCCGGTCACCTTGTACTTCGGGTGGCCCATCAGCGCGTTGGCGAGCGTGCTCTTGCCGGAGCCGTTCGGCCCCATGATGGCGTGCACCTCGCCGCGGTTCACCGTCAGATCCAACCCGTTCAGGATCTGCTTGCCGTCGACGGCGACGGTCAGCCCGCGTATCTTCAGAAGCTCCTCTGCCATGCGTCCCCTTCCAGCCGCATCAGCGCGCGGCGATGATCTCGTTTACTGCGTTGAGCGGCTCTTGCGGCGAGCTCGCGTCTTTGCGGCGACAGGCTGCGGCTCCGCGCCGCGCACGACGTACTCACACGCCGGCATGCCGTCCACCATCCGCCCGATCTGCTCCACCGGCATGCCGACGAGCATCTCCACCACGCGATGGTCCGCGTAGCACGGCGCGTCCGACGCCTCGGCGGCCTTGCGGTACGGGCAGCACGTGTTCATGAGGTGGTAGCCATCCGCGTCCTTGCGCCAGTGGTCGACGATGCCTTCGTCCTTCAACGCAACGCTCGTCTCGGCGACGCGCTGCTCGACGGTCGTGCCTGTCACCTGCAGCCGGTACGTCCCGGCGATATCCTCGGCGACGCCGTCGAAGACCTGCACGAGCATCTGGCGGCCGGTTTGGGCCTGATCCTCAGGCAGAGCAGCGATGCGCCGGAACAGCCGATTGACGAGCCGCGGATAGTGGGCGCTCTGCTCCTCCGCCCGCTCCGTCAGCCGGTACACGTACGAAGGCCGCCCAACGTCCCGGCGCTGTATGCGCACGTCGACGAACCCCTCCGCTCGCATCACCTCGAGGTGGCGGCGGATGTTCGCCTGGTTGAGGCTGAGCTCAGCGGCAATCTGGCCGACGGTCGCTTCCGACCGCGCCGCCAGCAAGTCACGGATGAGTTCACGTGTGAGCTTCATAGCCCTTCGATCGTACCGGCCCTGTGGGCCGATAACAAGACAATTCCGACTTAAAATGCATTTTTATAGAAAAAGGCGGTAGAGCCGGACGGGGGGAAATGGGCCGGGCCGATCGGCCCGCGCATACGGTGTCAAATCGCCAAGAGGGCGTTCGAGGCCTGAGCCCTACAGCTTGACCAACTGGTCCAGGTACGAGGTCAACTCCTCGTCGCTGAAGATTGCCTCCAGCTTGCCGACGACCTTGCCGTCCTTGCCCATGAAGAACGTGTACGGCTCCGTCGCCAGCTTCCACTCGAGCATCGCCTGCCGGTACTTCTGCAGCAGCACGTCCTGCCAGACTTCGATATGGATGAAGTCGACGCGGTCCTGGTACTTCGGCACCTGCGTCAGCAGCACCTCCAGCACCGGCCCGCAGAAGCGCGTCTGGCAATAGGCCGGCGTGCTGAACTGCACGACGAGCGGCCGTCCCCTCCCCAGCACGTCGGCGATCACCTTGTCGTGCAGCTGGCACGGCGGCTGACGCGAGCACAGGCTCTTGGGATCGGAGTTCGTGGCGGTCGTGTCGTTCTGACTCGCCGGCGGCACCTCGCCGATATTTGGCGTGTCAGACTCCTCCTTCACGGTGAACTGCTGCTGGATCGTCGACGGCGCCCCGCCGTTGTGCGGCGTTACCGTGACCTCGACGCCCCACTTGCCGGCGACGTCGAACGGCGTGTTGACGACGTAGAACGACACCTGGTCGCTGGTGTCCGCGCCGGCCGGGCTCGTGTCGTGCGCGTGAGCTCCTGCGACGTTCAGCTCGAAGAAATCCGCGTCCGCCTCGCCACGGAAGTTGCCGGTCGATCCATCCGCGCCGATCGTGAAGAAGCGCAGGTGGACCGTCGCGTCCTTCACGAGGTGGCGCTGCGCATCGATCAGACCGACGGAGAAGCGATTGTCCTCCTTCGCGACGAAGTCCGACGTGAGCAGCGCCGGCGTGATGCCGCTCGGGTTCGCCGTCGCGTCGATCGTCGGCGCAATCGTCGGAATTGCGGCCGATGGCGTGCCCGCGGCAGGCGTCTTGTCGCCGCCCGACGAGCCGCAGCCCGCCGCGAGCAGCGCGGCGCCGCCCGCCGACGCCGCCATCGCGCCGAGGAAGGAGCGCCGGCTCAGCGGGCCACGTCGAAACTGACGGAGGTCGATGGAATCCATCACTTGCACCGTACGCGACGGCACGACGCGGGACAACGGCCTTTAGTCCGGGTGTGGTTACTCCGGGAGCAACTTGATCGCGTCGAGTTCCATGATCGCATCGGACAGCCGGCCGAAGATCGCCGCCATCAGGCCGACGGCGCGCTCGTTGGAGAAGTCCAGCGTCGCGCCGCTGACCACGAAGATGCCGAGGTACACCATCATCGACCGCCTGTAGTCGAGCCAGAGCTGGTCGGCATCGTAGCCGCGTATGCCCGCGTCGACGAGCAACTGGTGGTATGTGCCGATCATCTCCCGCTCGCAGGCGCGACGCCGCTCGGACGGCATGTTGCCGCCCATGAAGTACGCGAGGTCGTACGCACCCCAGCCACGGTTCGGGCTCTGCCAGTCGACGACGGCGAGGCCGTACGGCGCTCCGTTCTGGCCGAAGAACATGTTGTCGAGCCGGTAGTCGCCGTGCACCACCGTGAGCGGCACGTCGGCGACGATCACATCCATCAGCTTCATCAGCCGCGGCGCCAGCCCTTCGACGACGGTGCGCACCTCCGGGCTCATGTGCTTGCCGAAGAGGTCTACCGCCACCGGCCACGCGTTCGGGTATGCGAACGTCATCGCCGCGCGCACCAGATCCACGCCGAGGTGCATCCAGTCGAACGAATCGAGCCGCGGGCTCGACCACCAGGCGGCATGCATGCCCGCCAGCTCGCGCACCGCCAGCAGCGCCTCGTCCTCTGAGCAGCCGCCGAGCTGGTCGCCGAGCCGTCCCGACACCCCGAGGTCCTCGAGCAGCAACCCGTAGCGTCCCGACTCCTTGTCGCCAGCCGTCCAGTAGCAGCGCGCCGTGCGCATCCCCACGTCCTCGCCGAGGTGCTCGTAGAAGCGCACCTCGCGCTCGTACAGCCCGTACAGGTTGGCGATGGCGCGCGCGCCCTCCTCGGCCGATGGCAGTTTCGCGATGACCGATGCCGGCGCGCCGGCCGCGTCGCCCGCGAATGTCAACTGCAGCCGCCCGATTTGGCCGACGAACCCGACACCCTCGCCGAGGCGCTCGACCTCGCGCGACGACACGCTCGCACCCGCGGGCAAGTCGCCGCTGGCGCGCAGCGTGTCGGTCAGCCACTGCGGCGTGATCTCGTTGAAGGTTGTGGGGATGTTCATGCTGGTCTGCCTCAGTTCACACAGACGATGGAACAATCGCGTCCGTGCGCTGACTCGGCTTGCCGTATCGCATCCTCGACCGATGCGGCGTACTCGAACCCGACATGCCGCGGCACCGCCGGGTCGCTCGCCCCGGCGACGATGACGCGGGCTGCATGCTTCAGCCTGCGCAACGGATGCGTCGCGAGCACCGCGTGCACCGGGTGGAACGCCACGCCGTGCCGGTACCGCTCGATGTATCCGGGGTGCGTCGCGAACTCATCGCCAAAACGCCGCATGATCTCGTACGGGTCGCGCGTCTCTGGCAGCACGCGGTCCCACGCGTCGCGGTACGACGGGTGATGCTCCATATCCCAGGTCTCCGGGCAGGGCGTCGCCAGCACGACGTCGCAACCCGGCTTGCCCAGCGCCTCGATGTACCCGCCGAGGTACCCCAGCCCCGACGAGATCAGCGTCAGGATCGGGTTCATCGTGCCGAACACGGCATACGGGCTCCACGCCGGCAACCCGTACACGACGACGTCCGCCGGCTCAGCCTGCGAGCGCCGCGGCGGATTGCGCGATGCCATCACCTCGAGTGCCGCCGCGCGTGTCTCGGCAACGCCGCCCGCCCACACGTGGGCAACCGTCGTCGGGCTCGCGAGCACGCATTCGATCTTGTAGATGCGCTTGCCGAGCGCCGCCTCCAGGTGCGCGCCCTGCTCGTTCAGCACGTCGTGCATGCGGTTGTTCAACACCGACATCGACATGCCGTCCGGATGATGCGTGTGCCGGATCGACCGCCACGTCGACAGTCCCACGGCAACCGACTTCCAGCCGCCGCTGAACCCGAGGCTCAGCCCGGCGTTGATGTACACGCACAGGTCGGCCTCCGCGGCGTGCCGGCTCAGCTCGACGTCGTATCCGTGCTCGGGCGTCGCGCCGAACGAGACGATGTTCGCCGCATCCTCGGCGTCGTGGCAGAAGAGGCGCTCGCCGAAGCGGTCCACCAGCTCGCGGCCGATGATCGTCGCCAGCTCGTCGCGCGTGAACTTGCGGTGAAGCGCGTTCGCGCAGATCAGCGTGACGTCCGATTCAGCCACGCCCGCCTCGGCGAGCTGCGCGAGTACACCCTCGATCGCGACGCGCCGGATCGGCCCGTACGACGTCACGGTCGGGTCGTCGAACGCGATGACAGCACGTGCGCCGGGTTTGACCAGTTCGCGGATCGGCGGCAGCCCGAGCGGGTGGTCGAGCGCGTCCCGCACCGCGGTAGCGAGGTCGGCGACAGGCGCCAGCCCGCCGCCGGAGCCGGGCACGCCGCCGCGTGCGACGATGCGCGTGCGCTCGGGCAACTCGACCGTGACCGTGGCGTCGCCGAACGGCAGCGTCTGGGTGCTCATGTGCGTGCGTAATACCACCGCCTCGCCCGGCCCGGCAAGCGGGGCGGCGGGTTGCTACGATGGATCATTGGACCCGTGACAGGACAGGAGGCCCACATGGCTGGCGGACTGCTGGCGATCTTCGCACACCCCGACGACGAGACGTTCGGCGTCGGCGGCACGATGGCCCACTACCGCGACCGAGGCGTGCCCGTGACGATGGTGTGCGCCACGCGCGGCGAAGTCGGCGAGATCGCGCCCGGCACCGACGCCACGCCGGAGACCCTCGGCCGGTTTCGCGAGCAGGAGTTGCGCGACGCCTGCGCCATACTCGGCGTCAGTGACGTGCGATTCCTCGATTTCCGCGACTCCGGCATGGCCGGCACGCCCGAGAACGACGATCCCCGCTGCCTGCACCGGGCCGAACCGGAGCGCGTCATCGAACCGCTGGTACACGTCATCCGCGAAGTGCGGCCCGATGTCATCGCCACGTGGGACGCGAGCGGCGGCTACGGGCACCCGGACCACATCGCCGTCCATCACCACGCGACCGCCGCGTTCCACGCCGCCGCCGACGCGGCCCGCTACCCGTCGGCCGGCGACGGCTGGCGCGTGCCGGCGCTGTTCTACAACGCGATCCCCGTCGAAGAGTTCATGAACCTCTTCGAGGAGGCCCGCAAACGCGGCATCGACATAGGCGAGCCGCCGGGGGACGCCGACGCCATGGCGTCGCTGCCGCGCGTGCGCCCGAACTGCATCATCGATGTCGCCAGCAGTACGAGCGCAAGCGCCGCGCCCTGCGCGCGCATCGCACGCAGATGTCGGACGCCGGCTTTCTCGAGCGGCTGCCCGCGGACCTCGTCGCCGGCCTGCTGGGGCGCGAGCACTTCTACCGCGCCCACCCTGAACTGCAAGATGGCACGATGCTGCACGACCTGTTCGAAGACCTGACGTAGCCGGGCACGCCGTCCTTCGTCTGGGTCTCGTCGATGGAACTGGTCGCAGGCGATAGACGACTTCGAACTGCGTATTTTTTCTGGCGTGCCGAAGGAGCGCGGATCGCGCTGGTGGGCGTTGACGAGGGATGGTCGATTTCCCATGACTCGCAACGGTGACAGAGTGCGGCCGCAACTCCAAGCGCGCGTGTCACTGTAGTAGCCACCGGCAGTCAGCTCTTCGGCGACGACCGTGACGTAGTAGGACGGATGCGTCGAGCCATCCCGGGATTCGGACGGAGCTAACAGGGTGTTGAATCCTCGGTATCAGACCTGCTCGCCAGGCGACACAGCAACGCGTTGAATTTGCACAACGCGGGCTGACAGCCCGCGCCACGAATTGAGCGGGCCGTTTCAACCCTCTGCTAAGGCTTCGTCCCTACTGATCTCGGCCAGCAGTCGATTTCATTCGCGCTCGCACGGCGGACGGGGCTAAAGCTCCTTCGCTACAGCGCTGCGATGTATGCCCGCGACAATGATCGGTCCGCGGCTCAGCGAGTGGGGCGCTACGCCGGCGCTGGGCCGCTGGCCGCGACGCGACGTCGGCGACGGCGCTCCCGACGGCGAGTCGTCGCCGCGGCAGCTGGCGCGACATCGGCCGTCGCGTGCTCGTACGTCGCGAGGCGCTGGCCGCCGCGCTCGGCCGGCGCCGCCGCCTGCTGCTCAGGTTCAGCCTCGGCGCCGGCCGACGTCAGCGCGACGATCCGCTCGACGGCCTTCTGCTTATCGAGGATCAGCATCGAGCGAGTTGAGCTCCTGCCGGACGATCTGGCTCACGCGCTGCCTCGTGACGCCGAAGTGCTCCGCCAGCCTCGACTGCAATCCCCAGCGGCCGCCGTTGCCCGCGACGCCGCGCTTAATCAACACCCTCGCCGCGATGCGAAGCTTCTCCGTTCTGCTGAGTTCCGCCTCCTCGAAGTGCTGTACCACCATGGTCATCCCTGCCCTCCCTTGAACGCCCGTTGCCTGGGCTGCGCCATTGACATGCTCGCCGGGCTTGACGAACATGATCGAATGTACGCGCGCGCTCTCACGCCACACGTGCTCGCCTCTCACGGGCGTTCTCAGATTCGATAACGGCATTAACCGAAGCACAAACGACGATCTGGAGACCGTCGCCGTCGTGCTCCCTTAAGGGCGCGTCGAGCCCGAATCATGGCGACATTGCCAAGATCTCGGCGACGATCGTGCGCACCGGCGTGCATCGCGGCTCGTGCTACCATCGCCGCATGAGGCGTATGGCGATGTGTGCGCTCGCACTGACGGCGCTCGCGGCGTTCGCCGCCGCCTGCTCAGTCGGCAACTCGCCATCGACCCCCACGCCGCCGCCGACGTCGACCAACACACCGCCCGTACCGACAAGCACCGCCGCACCAACCGCCACGCCGACGCCCGCGCTCGACGCGAGCACGGCGATCGTCGTCGGAGGCGACCTGCGCGTCCGCAACGCGCCATCGGCATCGGGCCCGGTCGTGCGGACGCTGAAGGACATGACTCGCATCCAGATCGACCGCGCGGTCGAGGGCGAGAACGTGCTCGTTGGCGCGCAGACGTGGGTTAGCACGATCCCCGACTGGACGCGGCTGTGGTTCCGGCTGACCGACGGGACGTACGTCTACGCCTCGTACATCTTCATCCCCGCGCCCGGCGAGGAGTCCCCGCTGACGGACCCGCAGGGCGAGGAGAAGTGGATCGACGTCAACGTGACGACGCAGACGGCCAGCGCGATGATCGGGGCGCGCGCCATCCACACCGCGCCCGTCTCGACCGGATCGCCGCAGTTCCCCAGCCCGCTCGGCACGCATCACATCGAAAGCGACGGCCGCATCGCCGTCGAGCGGATGACGGCGTCGCAGGCCGGCTACACGCCCGGGCAGGCGGTGTACGACGTCGAGAACGTGCTCTTTACGCAGTATTACGACCAGAAGGGCGACGCGCTGCACCTCAACTACTGGCGGCCGGTGTCCGTCTTCGGCCACACGCCGACGAGTCACGGCTGCGTCGGCATGCTGCCGCACGACGCGCAGTACTTCTGGATCTTCGGCGCGGCCGGGATGAGGGTGGAGATTCACACATGACCGGAATCATCTCCAGTGGTTCCGTTGGCGACGGCACGGAGCGGAAACCGCTATTCACCCTCACGATTCAGCACGTCGAGGACTGGCCTACGCATCTGCGGTTGCCGACGCGCCATTTCGGACTCTTCCTCGCCTGCGATGGGACGGTGGAAACGGACGATGCGCTGCGAGCGATGGCGGCGACCGCTCTTCGCCAGGGGCTGGCCTACGTTTGCACTTGGGGGCCTGACTGCGAACGAGTCCATGACTTGTTTGACTCGATTCGAGACGCTTTCGATTCCGACGCGACCGATGAATCGGTTGTCATGACGACGTGGCACGACGACGAGTCGCTCGAAGATGCGCTCTGGTACTTCTTGTTCGCGGCCATGCCAGCCACTGGCTATCAGGGCAAACCCATGTCACTCGTAGCCTGCATCGTCGGCCGCGAAGACTGGGACGCGGTGACTAAGCAGCGGTTCGAAGATCCGCTGAGCAGGCACTCGCCATGACCGGCGGCCCAGTCGCGCCTCTTCACTGTTCGAGGCGCATCGGCCCTTCCGCGTAAGCCAGCGACCCTCAATCCTTAGGCGAAGACGGCGGGGGTTAGCATCCTCAGTAGCTCGTTCTCTGTCGTCTGTTCTCTGTTGTCTGTTGTCGCGACGAAGGAGCGAACCATGTACGTCGACCTCAAGAAGGACCTCACCGACGAGCAGAAGGCGATCAAGCAGCGCGCGCACGAGTTCGCCGCGCAGGTGCTGCGCCCTGCCAGCATCGAGTTGGACCGCCTGTCACCCGAGGATGTCATCGCCAAAGGGTCGAAGTTGTGGGACGTCTTCCGCACCGCCTACTCCGAGGGCTGGCACATCCGCGGCTTCCCGGAGGAACTCGGCGGCACGCACATCGACACGCTCAGCTCGCACATCGTCAACGAGGAGTGGGGCTGGGGCAGCTCGGACTTCGCCATCGCGCTCAGCGTCACGTCGTTCCCGTTCGCTTTCGCCGCCGGCCAGCGCAACCCGCAGATCATCGAAGAAGTTGTGATGCCCTTCGTCGAGGACAAGGAGGGCAAGTACATCGGCTGCTGGGCGATCACTGAGCCCCAGCACGGCTCCGACACGCTCATGCCGGGTACGTCGATGTGGCAGAACCCGGAGATCCACTACGACCTGACGGCGACGCTCGACGGCGACGACTACGTGCTCAACGGGCAGAAGTCGGCATGGGTGTCGAACGGCACCATCGCGACGCACGCGCTGGCGTTCCTCGGCGTCGACCGTAAGCGTGGCATGGCGGGTGGCGGCGTCGCGCTCGTGCCGCTCAACCTGCCCGGCGTGACGAAGGGCGCGCCGCTGAACAAGATCGGCCAGCGCGCGCTCAACCAGGGCGAGATCTTCTTCGACAACGTGCGCATCCCGAAGGCGTACATGTTCGTGCCGCCGGAGGCGTACACGTTCGCGATCGACTCCGTGCTCGCCGGCGCCAACGCGTTCATGGGGTCGACGTTCACCGGCCTCGCGCGCGCCGCGTTCGAGGAGGCGCTGACGTACGCCGGCGGCCGCGTCCAGGGCGGCGTCGCTCTGACGACGCACCAGCTCGTGCAGAAGAAGCTGTTCGACATGTTCACGAAGGTCGAGCTTGCGCGCCACATGTCGCGCCAGACGATGCTCTACAACGACGGCGCGTTCCCGCCCGGCACGCAGTACTCGATCGCGTCGAAGGTCTACTGCACGCAAGCGGCGTTCGAGAACGCGAGCGAGGCGATCCAGCTGCACGGCGGCTACGGGCTGACGAAGGAGATGCTCGTCGAGAAGCTGTTCCGCGATGCCCGCGCGGCCATGATCGAGGACGGCTCGAACGACATCCTTTCGCTGACGGCGGCGCAGAAGGTCATCGAGCAGTACGTGCCGTAGGGCGTGCAGGTGGCCGGGAGGTCGGAGGACAGAGGTCGGAGCGCGCTGGCGCAGGTCCGCGGCCATGACGATCGGCCGTCGATTACACTCCGCATATGACTGACGCGCCGCGTCTCGCGCCCATCGACGAACTCCGCGTCGGCGCGTGGCTGGCCGAGCATGTCGACGGCGCGCGAGCGCCATTTCGGTACCGGCTGATCACCGGCGGGCGGTCGAACCTCACGTTCGCCGTGGCGGACGCGGAGGGCGAGCGCTTTGTGCTGCGAAGGCCGCCCGTCGGGCCGATTCTCGCCACCGCGCACGACGTCGCGCGCGAGTACCGTCTCGTCGCCGCGCTCGGCCCGACGCCGGTGCCGGTACCGCGCGCGCTCGCGGTCTGCGAGGACGCGTCGGTCAACGGCGCGCCGTTCGCCGTCACGGAGTTCGTGCGCGGCATCGTCATGGACACGCCGGAGCTGGCGCTCACGGTCGACGAGCCGCGCCGGCGCGAGATCGCGTTCCACCTGATCGACGTGCTGGCCGATCTGCACGCGGTTAACCTCGAGGCTGTGGGCCTGGCCGATCTTTCGAGCCATGGCAGTTACATCGAGCGACAACTGCGACGCTGGTCGCGGCAGTGGGCCGACTCCCGTACGCAAGATCTGCCGTTGATCGACGACGTCGAGCGCCGCCTCCGCGCCGGCGTGCCGGAGCAGCGGGAACTCACGCTCGTCCACGGCGACTACCGCTTCGGGAACGTCATCGTCGACACGGAGCGAGGCCGCGTCGCCGCGGTGCTCGACTGGGAGCTATGCACGCTCGGCGACCCGCTCGCCGACCTCGGCCACCTCGGCATCTACTGGCACGACGCATCGTCCGACGCGCCGACAGCCGACCCGACGTCGGCCGGCGGATTCCCGTCGTTCGCCGAGTTGCTGGCGCGCTACGCCAAGCGCACCGGCCGCGACGTCGGCGGCATCGAGTACTACCGCGCGTTCGCCGCGTGGCGGCTCGCGATCATCGGCGAGGGAGTGGCATCGCGCCATCACCACGCGCACCCGGAGGACACGGCCGCGCTGGCTGCCGGGCAGGAGGCCGTGGCCCGGCTCGCCGCCTTCGCGCGAGAGGCGCTCGACCGGCTGGGGGCGTGAAGCCGCTCCTCGGACCGGTTACGACTCGCGCTTCAACAGCCAATCATCGCCAAAGATGCGACCCAGCTTCCCGAACGTGAGAAGGCCGCAGGCCGCGCTCACGCACAAGACAGCCGTAGGGAGGAGGTTGTCAGGATCGCTGGTGCTCGCCGAGACTGCGAAGGCAATTGTCGACGCCGTCACCAAGACGACCACGAATGCGTAGGCGACGCGCCGCCACCGCACGCAGAACGCCGACACCCAGAAGACCAGGAGAACAATTGGGAACCCAATGATGTAGCCCAGCGCCAGAAGCGTCATCGGCAGTCCGAGGAGGCCGGCGGCTAGCCATCCGATGCTTCTTCGCGTCCGCGGGTGACCGTGCGCAAACGCCGAGATGAGCCCGCCAACGATCGTAGCGGCTCCAGTCAGCTCGAAGGTCGCAACGGTCAGAAAGATCGCTCTGTCCATCGCCAAGTCTCAACGCGCGAGCCCGTCCCGCCGGTGCACTACACCACCGGCATGATAGATCGCGGGGATTGGTGATGAGCGCTTCCGCCACCGACCGCGCGGCTGTAGGCTTCCAGCCGTGACCGGCGACTACCTGAAGACCCCCATCCAGCGCTTCGAGCCGCGCTCCGACGCGAGCCTCCGCTCGTTCATCGACGCGCTCGGCCGTACCGGCGGCCAGCCGCGCCGGCTCAGCGCGGCCGTCGACCTCTGGAACGCGATGATCGCCCGCAACCGACTCATCTTCTGCTCGATCGCCGGCGCGCCGGTGCCGATGGGCTTCGGCCCGGCCATTGCCTCGCTCATAGAGCAGCGCCGCATCGACGTACTCGATATCACGGGCGCGCAGCTCACGCACGACATGCTCGAGGTGTTCGGCAGCCTCCACTACCAGGGACAGGTGGCCAGCGATGACGTCGCGCTGGCGGCCGTCGACGTCAACCGGTTCTGGGACACTTACGGCAGCGAGGAGGACTACCGGCGCGTCGAGCCGCCGATCTTCGAGTTCGCGGGCGCGCTGCCCGATCGGCCGATGACGACGCGCGAGTACACGTACCGCCTCGGCAAGTTCTTCAAGGGCATCGGCTCGCAGAGCGGCATCATCACCGCCGCCGCCGACCACGCGACGCCCGTCTACTGCCCCGCCATCGGCGATTCCGTGCTCGGCATGGACCTCGGCTTCCTGCGCGCCGAGACCGGCAAGCGCATCGTCTTCGACGTGGTGCAGGACGTGCTGGAGATGGCGGCCATCGTCCTGCTGGCCGAGGAAGTCGGTCTGCGGACGTCCACCGCCATCTTCGGTGGTGGTGCGCCGCGCAACCACATCCAGCAGTCGCAGATTGGCTCCTACATGTTCATGACGAAGGGCAAGGGCCACGCCGAGGCCGTGCGCTTCAGCATCGAGCCCGCCGAGACCGGCGGCCTCTCCGGCTCGACGATCTCCGAGGGCATCAGCTGGAAGAAGTTCGACCCCAACGTCGAGGCGGCCGAGGTCTTCCTCGATTCGAATCTGTCTATCGCCGTCTGCGCGTCGCTGCTCGGCACGCGCGAGGCCGCGTCGTGCTTCAGCTTCCGCCACGAAGACGACGGCACGCTGACGGCGATCTACGCCGGCGTCGAGTACAACCTCTCGGACAAGTTCCACTTCCGGTAGCGGCCGTCCGGGGCTCGAACGGCGAGCGACTGGGCGTCGCGCGAACCGGGCCACCGGTTTCGTAACACGCCGGACAGGGCGTCAGCCGGGGAAGATGCTTCGCTGGCGCTCAGCATGACAGGGCGCGAACGACCGCACTGGGCCGTGATCTGCGCCTTCACAAACATCTCAATTCTGCTCCATCCGCACCCGTCCCCGTTCGGACGCGCATAATCGGTCAAGAATCGGCATCGAATCTTGACGAAACAGTCCGTATGGCAGGCTCCACATTCGGCTCCGGGGGCGCTATGCTCTCTCCCCAGAGGGAGGCTCTATGACGATTCCGGGCTTCTATCGAGGGAACGCGACCGGCCGCCGTCTGTTCGCGCTGCCAGGCGCCGCTGGCGCTCGAGAGCGAGGCCGTCAGAGCGCGCATTCTGCGCCCCCTGCCTCCACATCGTCAACGCCGATCTCGCCACGAAGCGCGCGATCCTGCTGCCGCAAATGCAGCAAGATGCCGACGCGCTCTCCGCCCTGGTTCTGAGAAGTCGTATCGCCGATTCGTGGCGCGCCACAAACGAAACAGGGCCTCGATGGAGGCCCTGTCTGTCATCATTCGACCTTCGCGGCGTGAGCGGTCAGCTCACCCGTTCCGACGAAGCGTCGTCGCCCGCCGCGCGCACCTTCGTGTAGCACGCGCTGCAGTACACCGGGCGGTCGCCGCGCGGCTGGAACGGCACCTCTGTCATCATGCCGCACTCGGCGCAGGTGGCGGGGTGCATCTGGCGCGGCGTCCGGCCGCCGAAGCTGGCGAAGACGCCGTAGCGCACGTACCCCTCTTCGGGCTCGTTGGTCCGCGTCGACTTCCGCGACGACCGGCACGAAGAGCAGCGCACCGGCTCGTTCTGGAGGCCCTTGTTCGCGTAGAACTCCTGTTCGCCCGCGGTGAAGGTGAAGTTCTGCTTGCAGTCGCGGCAGACCAGCGTCTTGTCAGTGAAGCTCAATCGAAAATCCTCCCCTGCGGGACATGAATGTGCGGCCCTGAAGGCCGCACCGTCTTCATGCAAAGCCCTGAGACCACCGCTCAGAGTATATCTAGCTTCGGCGATGCCTCACAAGGAGCGGGAGGGCCACGTGGGGGCCGTCCGCCGGAAGCGCTCCGGCACCGGCAGGCGCCGGACGAGCGTGTCCAGCTCCTGGCTATGAAGCCGGCGGCTCACATACAGGTACACCGCCGCGCCCACGGCCATCCCCCCGAGCATCGCCAGACCGGCCTCCGGCTTCTGTCCGAGGTCCAGCAGGCCGACAAGCTTCAGCACAGCCAACCACACCGCGATCGCCTCCGACATGAGGATCGTCGCGGTGACGGTGCGCGCCGTCGATACGGCGATCTCCCGCGTGGAGAGGCCGCGCAGCCGCCGGTCGAGCGTCCGCACCAGCAGCGTGAACTCGACGATCGTCGCCACCGAGAGCGCCGCCGCGAGCCCCTTGATGCCGAACGGCCACACGAGCACCAGCGACAGCACCAGGTTGATCAGCATCGACACGACCGCATACGCCACCGGCGTGCGCGTGTCGCTCAGCGCGTAGAATCCCCGGCTCACGATCTCGATGCCGGCGTGGGCGAACAGCGCCACCGAGTAAAACACGAGTGCGGAGACCACGAGGTCGGTCGACGACGCGTCGAAGGCGCCGCTGCGGAGCAGGAACGCCGTGATCGGCTTCGCGAGGATCATCAGGCCAACGCTCGCCGGCACGGTGAGGAACAGGATCATGCAGAGCGAGCGCGAGAGCGTGTCGCGCAGCTCCGCGGGGTCGCGCGCGGCTTGCTCGGCCATGCGCGGGAACACCGCCGTCGAGATCGCCATGCCGAACAGCCCGAGCGGCGTCATCACCACCAGCCACGCGTAGTTGACGGCCGAGATCGCGCCGTCGCGGACGTTCGACGCGAGGAACGTGGCGATGAAGAAGTTGAACTGGAACGCCGCCAGGCCGATGACGCGTGGCCCCATCAGCCGGCCGACCTCGCGTACGGCCTTGTCGCGCCAGTCCCAGATCGGCTCCCAGCGCATCCCCACCAGCCGCAACGCCGGCAACTGCACCACTAGGTGCAGCAGCGCGCCGATGACGACGCAGAACGCCAGCACCTTCACGTCGTTCGAGATGAGCGCGCCGACGATGATCGCGCCGTTGTAGAACATCGGCGCGAAGGCGGGCGCCAGGAAGTGGTGCCTTGCGTTCAGGATGCCCATGAACATGCCGCTCACCGCGAACAGCACCGGCGACAGCATCATGATGCGCGTGAGGTCTACTGCCAGCGACGTCATCTGCTGATGCTGCCCCACGTCCTCGCCGAGCCCCGGCGCCGTCAGCGGCACGATGAGCGGCGCGAGCAGCAGGCCGATGACCGCGAACACGATCGTCGCCAGCAGCACGAGGTTCAGCACGCCCGACGCGAGGCGCCATCCCGCCTGGTCGCCGCCCTCGCCGCGAATGCGCGCGAACGTCGGGATGAAGGCACTGCCGAGCGTCGCGCCGGCGAGCAGCTGGAAGATGAGGTCGGGCAACCGAAACGCCACGAAGTAGGCGTCGAGGTTCGGGCTCGTGCCGAACTGGTGCGCGATCGCCACCGTCCGCACGAGGCCGAGAAGCCGGCTGCCGAGGAACCCCAGCGCCACCACCGACGCCGCCATCGCCAGGCTCGGCGGCGCATCGGCCGCGCCCTCAGGCGCGCCTTCATCGACATCCGAGAAGAAGCGGGCTCGGAGTGTTCGCATCATGGCGATTCTCGTTGGGGCAGCGACGCCCGTCCGGCGCGTCGAGGCATCATACTACGGGGTGTCTCGCAGCTACAATCGTGCCCGCATGACGTGCATTGCGGGTTCGATGCGTGCGCAGCGCAGGCTTCGGCTCCGCGATGCCTGCCTCTCGCTGGACAGAATCAAGCGGCGTCGGTAGCATGTTCCAGATTCGATTCGGAGCGCGCTTCAGCGCGCGGGAGGTTCATCCGTTGGCACATTCAAAATCAGCGCTCAAGCGTTGGCGCCAGAACGAGGCGCATCGCGAGCGCAACAAGGGCGTGCGATCGGGCGCTCGCAGCGCCGTCAAGAAGGCCCACACCGCGATCGCGGGCGGCTCAGAAGACGCGCAGGCGGCCATCCGCGAGGCTGCGTCGATTCTCGACCGCGCATCGAAGGGCAACGTCGTCCACAAGAACGCTGTCGCGCGCCACAAGTCCCGCATGGCGAAGCACGCCAACAAGCTCGCTGGCGCGTCCACGGCCGTCGCCGAGGCGCCGAAGAAGGTCCGCAAGGCCCCCGCGAAGAAGACCGCCGCCCCGAAGGCGGTGAAGCCGAAGGCCGAAAAGCCGAAGGCTCCCGCAAAGCCTCGCGCAACGAAGAAGGCCGCCGAAAAGGACTAGCGGCGGCCGCACGAGACTCCGACCGTGGCGCGGGCTTTCAGCCCGCGCTTCGCACGTGCGCCAAGCCGACAGCGTTGCGCGGGCTTCCCACTTCGCTCCGCTCACAAACAAACGAGCCCCCGAATTCGAGGGCTCGTTTCACACTCAAGACCGACGAGTCACCAGTAACCGGCGACTAGTTTCACACTACCGCTTGGTGTACTGCGGCGCCTTGCGGGCGCGCTTCAGGCCGACCTTCTTGCGCTCCTTCATACGGGGGTCGCGCGTCAGCAGGCTCTGCCGTCGCAGCGCCGGCTTCAGCGACTCATCCGATGTCGCCAGCGCCCGCGCGATGCCGTGCGAGACGGCGCCCGCCCAGCCGGTGATGCCGCCGCCCGCGACGAGCGCCTGCACGTTGTAGCGGCCTTCGGCCATGGCGGCCTTGAGCGGCGCGGTCACCGCCGCCTGATGCGACCCGCGCGTGAACACGTCCAGGTAGCCCCGGCCATTGATCAGGATCTCGCCCGTGCCCGGGTACAGGCGCACGCGCGCCACCGCCGTCTTGCGGCGCCCCGTCCCGTAGAAGTATCGATCGCCAGTTGCCGCCATCAGTTCCTCCGCTACGCCTGGGCCTGACGGCCCTTGCCCGTGCCCGCGTTCACCTGCGACTGATGCGGGTGGTCGGGTCCTGCGTACACCTTCAAATGCCGAAGCAGCTTCGCGCCGTGCGCGTTGTGCGGCAGCATGCCCTTGATGGCCGACTGCACCACTCGCTCAGGCCGCGTCGCCATCACCTTCTCTTGCGAGATCGACTTCAGGCCGCCCGGGTACTGCGAGTGGCGGTAGTACTTCTTCGCCACCTGGTCGCCGGTGATCTTGACCTGCGCCGCGTTCACGACGATGACGAAGTCACCGTTCCCCATCGATGGCGAGAACGTCGGCCGGTGCTTGCCCCGCAGGGTCGCCGCCACCTCGGACGCCAGGCGGCCGAGCGGCCGTCCGGCGGCATCGACGACGTGCCACTTCTCCTCGATGTCGCTCGGCTTCAGTGCGTAGGTCGCCATCAATCTTGTCCGTTTCCCTGCCCGGGTCCCGATTCGAACCCGTCATACGCTATCCGCACGAGGTAGAGCCCGCAAGCCGGCGCCGCCGGACCCGCGCTCGATGGCCGCGCCTGCCCGAGCAGCTCGGCCAGCTCGCCCTGCGTCATCCGGTCGAGTCCCACCTCGACCAGCGGCCCCACGGTCCGCCGCACCTGGTGCGGAAGGAACGCCTCCGCCTCCATCTCCACCGCGATGCCGCCGCACCCGCGGCTCACCGCGCACCGCCGCAGCGTCCGCGCCGTCGACCCGTCGTACGGGCCCGCGAACGCCGCGAAATCGTGCGCCCCCTCGAGGAGCGCCGCGGCCCGCTGCATCGCCGCCACGTCGAGCGGCCGCGGCACGTGCCACGCCCGCTGTCGCGTCAGCGGCGACCGCACCGCCCGGTTATCGATCCGGTAGCGATACGTGCGACTGCGCGCGTGCCGCCTCGGGTCGAATTCCGCCGCCACCTCCCTCGCCTCGCGGACCGCGATGTCCGCCGGCAGGAAGTGGTTGATCCCGTTCACCAACTCGGCCGGCGTCAGCCTCGACGTCACGTCGATGGCCGCCACCTGGCCCAGCGCATGCACCCCGGCATCGGTGCGTCCCGCGAATGACGCGCGCAACGCGACGCCGGTGAGCTTCTGTACGGCCGACTCCAGCTCGGCCTGAATGCTGGGGCCGTTCTCCTGGTACTGCGAGCCGCGGTACGCCGTCCCGTCGTACTCCAGCACCAGCGCGATGCGCCGCTCTCGCGGGCGCTCGCCTTCCTCGGCGGTCACCGCGTCAGCCGCCGAGCTCCACCAGCTCGAGCTGCGCCATCGACGCGCCGTCGCCGTTGCGCGGGCCCAGCTTGATGATGCGCGTGTAGCCGCCCGCCCGCTCCGCGAACCGCGGCGCGATCTCGTCGAACAGCTTCTTCACGAGGTCCTTGTCGTTCATGAACGCCAGCGCCTGCCGGCGCGCGTGCACCGTGCCGTCCTTGCCAAGCGTGATCATCTTCTCGGCGAGCGGCCGCACTTCCTTCGCTTTCGCCTCGGTCGTCTTCATCCGCTCGTGGCGCATGAGGTCTGTCACGAGGCCGCGCAGCAGCGCCGCCCGCTCATCGCTGGCCCGGTCGAACTTCCGCCCGCTCACCTTGTGGCGCATCGCTACTCGTCTTTCTCTTTGCGCTTGATCAGCTCCGACGGGTCTTCGCCGGCCTCGCGCAGCGCCTCGATCAGCGCCGCGCCGAGCGGGCTCAGGTCCTCGGGCTCCTCGCGCTCCACCGGCGTCGGCGCGCGCCCGATCGGCACGCTGCCGTTCAGCTCCGCGCCTTCGACCGCCGGCGGCAGCAGTCCCAGCTCCACGAGCTTATCGCGCAGTTCGTCGTACGACTTCCGGCCGAAGTTGCGCAGCGAGAGCAGCTCGTCCTCGCTCTTCTCCAGCACCGAGCCGACCGTCATCAGGCCGCTGCGCTTGAGGCAGTTGTACGCGCGGACCGAGAGGTTCAGGTCCTCGATCGGCATGTTGTACTTGTCCGGCGGCAGCGACGTACCGACGCCAAGCCCGCGGTCGACGGTCGGCGGCAGCGGCTTGCCGAGCAGCGCGAACATCCGCAACTCATCGACGAGGATGTCGGCGCTCTTGCTGATCGCATCGACGCCCGACGTCGTGCCGTCGGTCCACACCTCAAGCGTCAGCTTGTCGTAGTTCGTCATCTGGCCGACGCGCGTGTGCGTGACGTGAAAGTTCACGCGCCGCACCGGCGAGAAGATGGCATCGACCGGGATGACGCCGATCGGCAGGCCGTCGCTCTGGCCGGCGGGCGCGTACCCCTGCCCCGGCTCGACGTTCAACTCGACGGTCAGCCGCGCGCCCGGCGCGTCCAGCGTCGCCAGGTGCAGGTCGGGGTTCACGATCTCGTAGTCCGCAGTCGTCTGGATGCGCTCCGCCGTCACGGGGCCTTCGCCGGAGGCCTCGAGGTACAGCTTCGCCGGCCGGTCGGCGAGTGCGCGCAACCGCAGTTCCTTGATGTTCAGGAGGAACTCGGTCGTGTCCTCCTTCATGTGCGGGATGGTCGAGAACTCGTGCTCGACCTCCTCGATCCGCACAGACGTCACGGCGGCACCCGGCAGCGAGCTGAGCAGGACGCGGCGCAGGGCGTTCCCAAGCGTCGTGCCAAAGCCCGCGCTCAGCGGTTCCGCGACGAGGCGCACGTACGTCTCGGTCTCTTCCTCCACCTCGATGTGCGCCGGCTCCAACTCGTTCAATGCATTCCCTCCTGGGCGAAAAGCGGGCGCCTCGGCCGACCGTGGCCTCAGCGCCTCGTCTGCCCGTATGGCCGCTACCGTGAGTAGTACTCGACGATGACCGCCGGGTCGAACTTCGTCATCGTCTCGGCAACTGCCGGCGCCGAAACCACGCGCCCCGTCATCTGCTCCGGGTCGACGCTCAACCACGCCGGCGCCTGCTTGGCCGACATGTTCTCCTTGGCGATCTTGAAGTACTCGCTCTTCTTGGCCGATGGCGCCCATCCAATCACGTCGCCCGCCCGCGTCGCCGCGGAGGGGATATCTGTCTTGCGGCCGTTGAGCATGATGTGGCCGTGCCGCACCACCTGCCGCGCCGCCTTCAGCGAGTCGCCGAACCCCAGCTTGTAGACGATGTTATCGAGCCGCAGTTCCAGCAGACGCACGAGGTTCTCGCCCGTCACGCCCGGCAGACGCACCGCCTCCTTGTAGTACGCGACGAACTGCTTCTCCAGCACGCCGTACGTGTAGCGCGCCTTCTGCTTCTCGCGCAGTTGCAGCGCGCGGTCCGAGAGCTTGCGCCGGCGCGCAGGCGGCGGCCCTGGCGGCGACGAGCGCTTGTCGAGCGTGCACTTCGTCACGCACTTGTCGCCCTTGAGCATCAGCTTGTCGCCGTAGCGCCGGCAGATGCGGCATACCGGTCCCGTGTAACGTGCCATCCAGTCTCCTCCGCCTAGACGCGGCGCCGCTTCGGCGGCCGGCAGCCGTTGTGCGGCACCGGCGTCGAATCTTTGATGCTCAGAACGATGAGGCCGCTCGCCTGCAAGGCGCGCACAGCCGCCTCGCGGCCGCTGCCCGGCCCCTTCACAAACACTTCGACCTGGCGCAGGCCGTGCTCCATCGCCCGGCGCGCCGCGCCCTCCGCCGCGATCTGCGCCGCGTACGGCGTGCTCTTGCGCGAGCCCTTGAAGCCTGACTGGCCGGCGCTCGCCCACGACAGCACGTTGCCCTGCGGGTCGGTCAGCGTGATCAACGTGTTGTTGAACGTCGACTGCACGTAGGCGCGCCCGCGCGGCACGGACTTGCGTTCGCGCTTGCGGCCCTTGCTCTTCGTTGTCGCCTTTCGCTCGGCCATGCGTCTCCTTTGCGCGCGGGTTGCTGGTGCTGCGCGCTCTCGCGCTCGATCCCCGCGCCGACCCTACTTCTTCGCCGCCGCCTTCCGCTTGCCGGCGACGGTGCGGCGCGCGCCGCGCTTCGTGCGCGCGTTCGTCCGCGTGCGCTGACCGCGCACCGGCAGCCCGCGGCGGTGTCGCACGCCGCGATAGCAGTTGATCTCGATCAGCCGCTGGATGTTCTGCCGCACCTCGCGCCGCAGGTCACCTTCGACGACGACTTCCTTGTCGATGACCTCGCGGATGCGGCTGACCTCCTCGTCGGTCAGGTCGCGCACCTTCGTCGCCGGGTTGACCTGCGTCTGCGTCACGATGCGCGACGCGGTCGTCGGCCCGATGCCGTAGATGTAGCGCAGCGAGATGTCCACTCGCTTGTCGCGCGGAATGTCAACGCCGGCGATACGTGCCATGTTCCTCTACCCCTGCCGCTGCTTGTGCTTCGGGATCTCGCAGATCACGCGCAGCACGCCGTGCCGCTTGATGATCTTGCACTTCTCGCAGCGCTTCTTAATCGAAGCCCTGACCCTCATGTTGGATTCCTATCCGCTTCGCTACCTGAATCTGTACGTGATCCGCCCGCGGGCGAGGTCGTACGGTGACAGTTCCACGAGCACCCGGTCGCCCGGCAAAACCTTGATGAAGTTCAACCGGATCTTCCCGGAGATGTGCGCCAGCACCTGGTGGCCGTTCGGCAACTCCACCTTGAACATCGCGTTCGGCAGGGGCTCCTTGACGACGCCCTCTACCTCGATCGCGTCCTTTTTTGGCATGCGCTCCTTCCTCGAGACCCGGAGGCCGAGCAAATTGTTATACCAAATCTCCACGCCTGAGCGCTAACAAAACCTTTTATATCCCGCTCATGGGACCGTGAGCACCTGCGGCTCACCGTCCGTTATGGCAATCGTGTGCTCGAAATGCGCCGCCAGGCTGCCATCGGCCGTCACCACCGTCCAGTGGTCTTCGAGTTGCCGCGTCCGCCAGTCGCCGACGGTCACCATCGGCTCCAGCGCCAGCACCATCCCCTTCTTCAGCAGCGGCCCCCGGTCCGCCGGGCCAAAATTCGGCACCTGCGGCTCCTCGTGCATCTGCCGTCCGACGCCGTGCCCGACGTACTCGCGCACGACGCCAAAGCCGTGCGACTCGATGTAGGCCTGGATGGCGTTCGAGATCTGTCCTAGCCGGTTCCCGGCGCGCGCCTCCTTGATCCCGGTCGCCAGCGACTCCCTTGTTACGTCCACCAGCTTCTGCGCTCCCGGCTTCGCCGTCCCCGCAATCACCGTCAGCGCCGCATCCGCGACGAACCCCCGGTACGTGCACCCCAGGTCGAGGCTGACGACGTCCCCGTCCTGGATCACCCGCTTTCCCGGGATCCCGTGCACGATCTCCTCGTTCACCGACACGCATACCGTCGCCGGGTACCCGTGGTAGCCGAGGAACGTCGGCACGACCTTGTGCCGCTCGAACTCGCGGCGGACGACCTTGTCCAGATCCTTGACCACGACCCCGGGCCGCACGTCCTCGACGAGCCGCCGCAGCGTCTGCGCCACCACGCTGCCCGCATGCCGCATGATGGCGATCTCGTCGTCCGATTTGATGATGATGGGCACGCCGCAGTCTTCCTAGCTTGCGGCCCTGCCCGCATCGACGCCGAGCGCCTTCATGATCGCCATCGTCACGAAGGGGATCTCCGGCAGCCCGTCGACATCCTTCAGCTTGCCGGCGTCCCGGTAGTGCTTCAGCAGGTCGGCGGGTGGCTTCTGCCGCTCGAGCCGCACCTTGATCGCCTCGGGCGTGTCGTCGGACCGGCTCGATTCCTGCGCCCGCAACAGCATGCGGTCCATCAGCACGTCGTCCGGCGCCGTGATGTTGATCGCCAGGTCGATCGACTTGCCGCGCTTCGCCAGCGCGTCGTCGAGCGCCACAGCCTGCGGCAACGTGCGCGGAAACCCGTCGAGCACGAAGCCCTGGTCCGGCTTCAGTTCGCCCAGCCGCGAGAGGAACATATCGATGACCAGATCGTCGGGAGTCAGCAGCCCCTGATCCATGTAGCTCTTCGCCTTCAGCCCCAGTTCCGTGCCCTCTTTCACGTGCGCGCGCAGCATGTCGCCCGTCGAGATGTGCGCCCAAGCGGTCCGCTCGGCGACGATCGCCGCCTGCGTCCCCTTGCCGACGCCCGGAGGTCCGAAGAAGATGACGTACACCTAGCGAATGAACCCTTCGTAGTTGCGCATCAGCAGCTGCGCCTCGAGCTGTTTCATCGTGTCCAGCACGACACCGACCACGATCAGCAACCCCGTGCTGCTGATCGTCAGCGAGCCGACGTTGAACCAGCTCGTCGCCAGGTACGGGATCACCGCCACGACGCCGAGGAAGATCGCGCCCGCCCACGTGATACGCACGAGCACGCGCATGATGTAGTCGCCCGTCGGCCGTCCCGGCCGGATGCCCGGCACGAAACCGCCCTGCTTTTGCAGATTCTCGGCGAGATTCTGCTGCTGGTACACGACGAGCGTGTAGAAGAAGCTGAACACCACCACCAGCACGAATACCGCGATGTAGAAGCCGGCGGCCCCGCCCGACCGGCCCCCGCCGGTGCCCGGCGAGAACGTGTTGATGAAGAATCGCGCGATCCCCTGCACCCACCACGTGCTCGAAGACGTGAGCACGTACTGGAACACCGTCGCCGGCAGGATCACGATCGAGAACGCGAAGATCAGCGGGATCATGCCCGCGGAGTTCACCCGCAACGGGATATGGCTCTGCCCGGACTGGCGGTACATCTTCCCCGCCCTGAACACGCTCTTTGCGTACTGGACCGGGACCTTACGCACGGCCTCCTGCATCCACACGATCGCCGCCACGAGCAGCACCGCCAGGACCGTCAGTCCGGCAACGCCGAACAGTCCCACCGACGACTGGAACACGTTGTTCAGCAGCGACGGCATGCCCGCAACGATGCCGCCGAAGATGATGATCGAGATGCCGTTGCCGATGCCGTTCTCCGTGATCAACTCGCCGAGCCAGACGAGGAACATCGTCCCGGCCGTCAGCACGAAGAGGCCCGTGACCGTCGGCAGCGCGTCGTTCCCCGTGAACGTGGGGCGGAACATCGCCGTAGAGCTGATCGACTGCACCTGCTGGTGCAGGATCACCAGTTGCGCGAAGCCCTGCACCCAGCACAGAGGCACCGTCATCCAGTGCTGATAGAGCTCGAGCCGATGCCGCCCCTGCTCGCCCTCTTTCTGCAGATTCTGCAGCGAGGGAACGATCGGCGTGACGAGCTGCATGATGATCGACGCTGTGATGTACGGATACACGCCGAGCGCGACGATGCTCAGCCGCCGCAGGGCGCCGCCGCTGAACAGGTTGAACAGGCCGAAGAGCTGGCTCTGCGCCACCGCCTTCTCGATCGCCGCCGGGTCGACGCCCGGGATCGGGATGTGCGCCATGAACCGGAACACGACCAGGATCGCCGGCCGTGTAGAGCAGCTTCTTGCGGATGTCCGGCTGCTGGACCGCGTCGTAGACCGCCTGCAGGAGCCGCGGCCGCGATGCTGTCGCCTGCTGCCTGCTAGCTGCCAGCGCCATCGCTTGCCTCTTCCTCGGATGCCGGCTTCTCTGCCTTAGCGGGCTTCTCGGCCTTCGCCGGCTTCTCGGGCTTGTCCGTCTTCGGCGGCTTCTCCGCCTTCGCTGCGCGCTTCGGCTTCGGCGTCTCGGCCGGCGCCTCTTCCTCGGCCGGTGGCTCCCCGTTCAACCAGCGTACGCTGCCGCCGGCCGCCTGGATCTTATCGCGCGCCGATTTCGAGAAGCTCGCCGCCTCGACGGTCAGCGCCACGGACAGCTCACCCTGCCCGAGCACCTTGACGGGCCGCCCGGTCCGCAGGAGGCGCGCGTTGCGCAGCGCCTCGTCGTTGACCTCCGTACCGGCGGCAAAGACCGCCAGCGCACCGACGTTCACTTCCTCGTAGTCCACCCGAAACGGGTTGCGGAAGCCGCGCTTGTATGCCATCCGGCGGACGAGCGGCAACTGGCCGCCCTCGAAGCCCGGCCGTACGCCGCCGCCGGCGCGCGCCTTCTGGCCCTTCATGCCCTTCGTGGAGTAGGTGCCGTGGCCGCTCGCGTTGCCGCGGCCGATTCGCTTGCGCTTGTGCGTCGCGCCCGCCGGCTGCCGCAGTTCGTGCTGCTGCATCTACGCGTCCTCCTGCACGGACACCAGGTGGCGCACCTTCAGCACCATGCCGCGGATCGTCCGGTTGTCATCGTGCTCGACGGTCTGCCCCAGCTTCCGAAGCCCCAGCGCGCGGATCGTCCGCTTCTGGTCTTCTTTCTGGTTGATGCCGCTGCGTTCCCACGTCACCTTGATCTTCGCCATCGTTACGCCTCGACCCGGCGCGCAGCCGCCTTGCGGCGGGCGATCTCCTTGCGCGGGTCGCGCAGCTCCGTCAGCCCCGCCATCGTCGCCTTGACGACGTTAATCGCGTTCGACGACCCCAGCGACTTCGTCAAGACGTCCTTCACGCCCGCCGACTCCATCACCGCGCGCACGCCGCCGCCGGCGATGACGCCCGTACCTGGCGAGGCCGGCTTCATCATCACCTTCGCCGCGCCGTAGCGCGCGATGATTGGGTGCGCGATCGTCGTCTTGTTCATCGGGACGCTGATCAGATTCTTCCGCGCGATGGCCGAGCCCTTCCGGATCGCCTCGGGCACCTCGTTCGCCTTGCCCATGCCGCTGCCGACGTGCCCCTGCCCGTCGCCGACGACCACGAGCGCACTGAAGCTGAACCGGCGGCCGCCCTTGACCACCTTGGAGACGCGGTTGATGTAGACAACCTTCTCCTGGAGTTCCATCTCCCGCGATTCGACCCTGCCCTGTCTCGGTGTCACCATCTGCTCTGTCCTCGCGCCGGCCGAACGCCCGCGCAGCCTAGAACTTCAATCCGCCTTCGCGTGCCGCCTCGGCGAGCGCCTTCACCCGGCCGTGGTACCTGTTCCCGCCGCGGTCGAACACCACCGCCGTCACGCCGGCCGCCTTCGCCTTCTGCGCCAGCTGTGTGCCGACCGCCTTCGCGCGCTCGCTCTTGTTGCCCTTTACCTCGCGCAACTCCTTCTCGACGTCCGACGCCGCGGCAAGCGTTCGCCCCTGCTCGTCGTCGATGACCTGCGCGTAGATGTGCGTCAGGCTGCGGTACACCGCGAGCCGCGGCCGCGCCGGCGTACCCGCCACCGTCTTCCGCACACGCTCGTGTCGCCGCTGGCGCGCCGCGCGCGCCGTCTTGTTGCCCTTCATCTACTTGCCTACCTTGCCGGCCTTGCCGGCCTTCCTGCGCACATGCTCGCCCAGGTAGCGGATGCCCTTGCCCTTGTACGGCTCCGGCTGGCGCACCTTGCGGATGTTCGCCGCCACCTGCCCGACCAACTCCTTGTCGATGCCGCGCACGTGCAGCTTCGTCGTCCCCTCGACCTCCAGCTGGATGCCGCGGAGGCGGCGTCACCTCGACCGGGTGCGAGTAGCCGACCGCCAGCGTCACGTTCGCGCCAGCCTGCGTCGCCCGGTAGCCGACGCCCTGCAGCTCCAGCGTCCGGGTGAAACCGTCGGCGACGCCGGCGACCATGTTCGCCAGCAGCGAGCGCGACAGCCCGTGCAGCGCGCGCGACTGCTTCTCGTCGTTCGGCCGCGTCACGACGACCGTCTCGCCGTCGTGCGCGAAGGCGATGCCGGCCGGGAACTCGCGGACGAGCTCGCCCTTCGGCCCCTTCACCTTGACGGTCGAGCCATCGATGTCCACCTGGACGTTCTTCGCGATCGGTACCGGCAGCTTGCCTATTCGTGACATCGCTCTACCACACGTAACAGATGACTTCGCCGCCGATGCTGCGTCGCCATGCGTCCTGACCCGTCATCACGCCCTGCGGCGTCGAAAGGATGGCGATCCCCAGCCCGCCGTAGACGCGCGGGATCTCGC
The DNA here is from genome assembly GCA_963840385.1 of uncultured Chloroflexia bacterium. GTDB lineage: Bacteria > Chloroflexota > Dehalococcoidia > DSTF01 > JACRBR01 > CAYJMJ01. The sequence continues at coordinate 831,316 of CAWIYS010000011.1, forward strand.
GCTTCTGCACGTACACGCGCAGGCCCGGCTTGCTCACCCGCTGCAGTCCCGTGAGCACCGGCTCCTTCTTGCCCGTGTAGTTGAGGTGCACGCGCATGAGCTTCCGGTTCGCCTCTTCGGTGACCTCGTAGTCGCGGATGAATCCCTCGCCACGCAGCACGTCGGCGATCGCCAGCTTCATCTTGGACGCCGGGATGTTGACGTACTCGTGCTTCGCCGTCACGGCGTTGCGAATGCGCGTCAGCATGTCCGCGATTGGGTCCGTCATGTTCAAGGCTGTCGCCTCCTCGTTCTCCCGCGCTCTCGATGCGCTTTCGCCATCGAGCTTCGGAAAGGTCGCCGCAGCGACCGGATTACCAGCTGGATTTCTTCACGCCGGGCAGTTGCCCCTTCAGCGCATGCTGCCGGAAGCAGATGCGGCACAGCGCAAAGTGGCGCATGAACGCCCGCGGCCGGCCGCACAGCTTGCAGCGATTCTTCTTCCGGGTCGAATACTTCGGCTCCCGGTTCGCCTTCACGACCATCGAGATCTTCGCCATGCCTACGCACGCTCCTTCGAGAACGGCATCCCCATCATCTCGAGCAGCCGGCGCCCCTCTTCGTCCGTACGCGCCGTCGTGACGATGTTGATCTGCATGCCGCGGATCCGGTCGACCTTGTCGTAGTCGATCTCCGGGAAGATCAACTGCTCCCGTACGCCCAGGCTGAAGTTGCCGCGGCCGTCGAACGCCTTCACCGGCACGCCGTGGAAGTCGCGGATGCGCGGCAGCGCGGCGTTCAGCAGCCGGTCCAGGAACTCCCACATGCGGTCGCCACGCAGCGTCACGGCGACGCCGACCGGCATGTTCTGCCGGATCTTGAAGTTCGCGATCGCCTTCTTCGCCTTCGTCACCACCGGCTTTTGCCCGGTGATCGTGGCGATATCGGCCGTCGCGGTCTCGACGGCGCGCGCGTTCTCCTTCGCTTCGCCCAGGCCGATGTTGACGGTGATCTTCTGTACGCGCGGCACCTGCATGGCGTTGGCGTAGCTGAACTCGCGCATCAGCTCCGGCGCGATCTCGGCCTTGTAGCGTTCCTTCAGTCGTGGCTCTGCCATCAATCGATGTCCTGGCCGCAGCTGCGGCAGATCCGGTGCTTGCCGTCGGCCCGGCTCTGGAACCCGACGCGCACGGGCTTGTTGCAGCTCTTGCAGATCAGCTTCACGTTCGACAACGACAGCGGCATCTCTTTCTCGATGATGCCGGCCTGCGCGACGCCCTGCTGCTGCTTCTTGTGCCGCTTCACCATGTTCATACCGATGACGAAGACCTTGTCCTCTGTGATCTTCGGGCGGTGGCCCTTCACCTTCACCAGGTCGCCGCCGCCGACCACCTGCCGCACAACGCCCGTCTTGCCGCGCTCTTTGCCGGCGATGATCAGCACCGTGTCGTCGCGCTTGATCTTCCGCATCGCTACACGACCTCCGGCGCGAGGGAGACGATCTTCATGAAGTTCCGGTCGCGCAACTCGCGCGCCACCGGCCCGAAGATGCGGGTCCCCTTCGGATTCTGCTTGTCCGAGAGCACGACGGCCGCGTTCTCGTCGAAGCGGATGAACGAGCCGTCCGGCCGGCCGTACATCTTGGCCACGCGCACGACGACCGCCTTCACCACGTCGCCCTTCTTGACGCCGCCGCCCGGCGCCGCTGCCTTCACCGAGCACACGATGGTGTCGCCGACGTGCGCGTACCGCCGGCCGGAGCCGCCAAGCACCGTGATGCACATCAACTGTCGCGCGCCGGAGTTGTCCGCGACCTTGAGCCGCGTGTACTGCTGGATCACGAGCCGGCCTCCTCGGACGGTGCCTCGGCGGTCGCGGCGTCCGGCTCAACCGCGGCCTCGGCCCGGCGCGCTCTCGGGAGCTGCCGCGGCCGCTTCCGCGGCGCGCGCCGCCGCTTCGGCCTCGGCCGCCGCCTTCGTCTCTTCGATGATGTGCGCGCCGATCTCACGCGGCGCCACCTCGGCGACGTCGCCCTTCACGACGACCTCGACGACGCGCCAGCGCTTCTCCCGCGACAGCGGCCGCGTCTCGGCGATCTTCACGATGTCGCCGAGGCGGCACTCGTTCTTCTCGTCGTGCGCCTTGTAGCGACGCGTCTCGTGGATCGTCTTGCCGTACAGGCGGTGCCGCTTGTGGCGGTCGATCCGAACGACGACGGTCTTGTCCATCTTGTTGCTGACGACGGTGCCCGTCTGCAGCTTCTCTTGCGACGCCATCAGCCCTGCTGCCTTCCCGCTGTATGCGCCGCATACGCGGCCGCCAGCTCGCGCTCGCGCTGGATCGTCCGGATGCGGGCGATCTGCCGCGATACTTTCGCCTTCTCCGACGTGTTCGTCTGCTGCCGCGTGGTCAGGTGCAGCCGCACGGTGAACATCCGGCGGTACGCCTCGTCCAGCTCCTTCGCCAGCGCCTCATCCGACAGCGCGCGCAGTCCCTCGGCCCGTTCCTTCGTCTTGCGTCCGGCCATCAGATTCCCTCGCGCTCCTTGACCACCATCCGCGTCTCAATCGAGAGCTTGTGGGCGGCCAGTCGCAGCGCCTCGCGCGCCAGGTCTTCCTTCACGCCGGCGACTTCGAACAGCATCCGGCCCGGCTTGACGACGGCCACCCAGTGGTCGTGCGCGCCCTTGCCGCTGCCCATTCGCGTCTCGGCCGGCTTCGACGTCACCGGCTTGTCGGGGAAGATGCGTATCCACACTTTGCCGCCGCGCTTCAACTCGTGCGTGATCGCGCGCCGCGCGGCCTCGATCTGTCGGCTGTCGATCCAGGCGCGGCCGACGGCCTGCAGCCCGAACTCGCCGAAGCTGATGTCGTTGCCCGAATTCGCCGAGCCGCGACGGTGCCCGCGGTGCTGCTTACGGAACTTGGTGCGCTTTGGTTGCAGCATCTCTCGTTACTCGCTCGCCGCCTCGGCCGCAGCCGGCACTGACGCCGGCGCGACGCCGCCCGAGCGGCCCTGCGCCGCCGCGCGCTGCTCCGCGTCCATGCCCGAGAAGTCGTTCTCGGCCCGCGGCCGCTTCGGCTCCGGCATGATGTCGCCCTTGTACACCCACACCTTCACGCCGATCCGGCCGAACGTCGTGTGGGCCTCGGCGATGCCGAAGTCGATGTCCGCACGCAGCGTGTGCAGCGGGATGCGCCCCTGCTTCTCCGACTCACGGCGCGACATCTCCGCACCACCGAGCCGGCCAGCGACAACCACCTTGATCCCCTTGGCGCCGCGCGCCATCGTCCGCGCCACCGTCTGCTTGATCGCGCGACGGAACGCCACGCGCCGCTGCAACTGCTCGGCGATGCTCCGCGCCACGAGCAGCGCGTCCAGCTCCGGCTGCCGGATCTCGTTGATGTTGATCCGCACGCGCCGGCCGGTCGTCTTCTCCAACTCCTGCCGCAGCAGGTCGACGTTCGCGCCGCTCCGGCCGATGACGATGCCCGGCTTCGCCGTGTGGATCGTCACTGTCATCTGGTTGGCGTTGCGCTCGATGTCCACCTTCGAGATGCCGGCATCCACGCTGCCGCCCATGATCCGCTTGCGGATCGTGATGTCGCTGTGCAGCTGGTCTTTGTAGTTCTTGCCGGCGTACCACTTGCTCTGCCAGTCGTAGATGACGCCGACCCGGAATCCCGTCGGATGTACTTTGTGGCCCAACCTAGCTCTCCTCCACAACAACGGTCACGTGGCTCGTGCGGTGGAAGATCGACCCCACGCGCCCGCGCGCCTTCGGGCGGAACCGCTTCAGCGTGCGCGACTCGTCCGCGAACGCCCGCTTGATGCGCAGCTCGCCCGTGTCGAGCGCGTAGTTGTTCTCCGCGTTCGCCGCCGCCGAGCGCACGACCTTCTCGACCAGGCGCGCGTGCGGCGTCGGCAGGAAGCGCAGCATCATCATCGCGTCGTCGACGCGCTTGCCCGGCAGCTGGTCGAGCACGAGCCGCATCTTGCGCGCCGAAACCGGCAGGTATTTCGCCGTTGCGCTGATCTCCATCGCCTATCCCTTGCCGCCGGCTCCGCCGCGCTGCTGCGACGCCTTCTCCGACTTCGTCGTGTGGCCGCGGAAGTGCCGCGTCAGCGCGAACTCGCCGAGCTTGTGGCCGACCATGTTCTCCGACACGAAGATCGGCACGTGCCGCCGGCCGTCGTGCACCCCGAACGTCAGGCCGACCATCTCGGGCATGATCGTCGATGCCCGCGACCACGTCCGGATCACCGTGCGCGCGTTCGTGCGCTTCACAGCCTCGACCTTCTTCAGGAGTTTCGGGTCGATGAACGGACCCTTCTTGATCGAACGAGACATGGCTTACGCCTTCCTTCGCCGCACGATGAACTTGTCTGATGGCTTGCGGCCGCGCGTGCGCTTGCCCAGCGTCGGCTTGCCCCACGGCGACTTCGGGCTCGGCATGCCGATGGGCGCCTTGCCTTCGCCGCCGCCGTGCGGGTGGTCGACCGGGTTCATCACGACGCCGCGCACCTGCGGCCTGCGCCGACGATGCCGCGTACGCCCCGCCTTGCCGAGCTTGATCAGGCTGTTCTCGACGTTGCCCACCTGCCCGATCGTCGCCTGGCACCGCGACAGCACGCGGCGCATCTCGCCCGAGGGCAGCCGCACGAGCGTGTAGTCGCCTTCCTTCGCCATCAGCTGCGCCGAAGCGCCGGCGCTGCGCACGATCTGCGCGCCCCGGCCCGGCGTCAACTCGATGTTGTGGATCACGGTGCCGTTCGGGATGTTCTGCAGCGGCAGCGTGTTCCCCGGCCGCATCTCGCTGTCCGGTCCGGACTGCACGTTATCGCCGACCTTCAGTCCCACCGGCGCGATGATGTACCGCTTGTCGCCGTCGCGGTAGAACACCAGCGCGATGCGCGCCGAGCGCCCGGGGTCGTACTCGATCGCGGCCACGCGTCCCGGCACTCCGATCTTGTCGCGCTTGAAGTCGATGATGCGGATGCGGCGCTTGCGAGCCGCCGCCACGGTGGCGCACGGTGATCTTGCCCTGCGAGTTGCGGCCGGCCATCTTCTTGCGCGTCGCCAGCAGCGACTTCTCGGGCTTCTTCTTCGTGATCTCGTCGAAGGTGAAGCCGGACATGCCGCGGCGGCCGGGCGAGGTAGGTTTGAACTGCTTGACTGCCATCTCTACACGCCCTCGAACAGCTCGATCTTGTCGCCGGGCGCGAGCGTGACGATCGCCTTCTTCCAGTCAGGCTGCTTCGTCGCCGCACGCCCGTAGCGCCGGACTTTGCCCTTCATCATCAAGGTGTTGACCGCGGCCACGTTCACGCTGAACGCGATCTCGATCGCCTCCTTGATCTGCAGTTTGTTCGCCCGCTTGTCGACCTCGAACACGTACTTGTTCGCGGCCGTCAGGTTCTGCGCCTTCTCCGTGATCAGCGGCCGGCGGATGATGCCGTAGGCGTGCAGTTGCTTGGGCATCGCTTACGCCTCCGCCTTCGTCGCGCGCTTCCGCGCCGCTCGCGCGCCGCCCCACAGCGCCTCGGCGCCGCGGACAGCGTCCACCGTCATCAACAGCCCCTGCGACGCCAGCATGTCGCCGACGTTCAGGTACGCGGCCGGCAGCAGGTTCACGCCCTGCAGGTTGCGCGAACTCGCCCGGACGTTCGCGTCCGACTCGCCCGTCACCACCAGCACCGTTCGCTCGAAACCGAGCGCCTGCAGCACGCCGCTCATCGCCTTCGTGCTCGGCTTGTCGATCGCCAGCGAATCGACGACGCGCAGCGAGCCGTCCGCCGCCTTCGCCGACAGCACCGAGCGGATCGCCAGGCGCCGCATCTTCTTCGGCAGGTCCTTGTCGTACTCGCGCGGCCGCGGGCCGAAGACGATGCCGCCGTGCCGGTGCTGCGGCGCGCCGATCGCGCCCTGGCGCGAGCGGCCCGACCCCTTCTGCGCCCGGATCTTCTTCGTCGAGTACGACACCTCGCCGCGCGTCTTCGTCGTCGCCGTGCCCACGCGCTTGTTCGCGAGCGTCGCCACGAGCGCCTGGTGCACGACTGGCCCGTTCGGCTCCAGGCCGAAGACGGCGTCGTCGACGTCGATCGTCTCGACTTCCTTGCCAGCCGCGTTGTGTACCGTCAGTTTCATCGTCTTACTTCTTGCCCTGCTTCTTTGCGCGCCGCACGCGCACCGTGCCGTTCGTCGCGCCCGGCACCGCGCCCTCGATGAGCAGGAGGCCCTTGCCTTCGTCCTTGGCGATCAGGCGCAGGTTCTTCGACGTTACCTGCACCGCGCCCATGTGGCCGGCCATCTTCTGCCCCTTGTAGACGCGCCCCGGCGTCGTGCCGGAGCCGATCGAGCCCGGCGCGCGGTGGCGGTCCGACTGGCCGTGCGTCTTCGGCCCGCCGTGGAAGTTGTGCCGGCGCACGCCGCCCGCGAAGCCACGCCCGCGCGATACGCCCGTCACGTCGACGAGGTCGCCCTCGTCGAACAGCTCCATCCCGACCTTGTCGCCGACGCCGTACTCGCCGTCGCCCTCCACGCGGAACTCGCGCAGCAGGCGGAAGTCGCCGAGCTTCTTCACGTGCCCGCGCATCGGCTTGTTGCTCTTCTTCCGGTCGCCGAAGCCGACCTGCACGGCCGCGTACCCGTCCTTCGCCGCGGTCTTCACCTGCGTGACGATGACCGGGCCCGCTTCGACGACGGTGACGGCGTGGATCTGGCCGTTCTCGTCGAACATCTGGGTCATCCCCAGCTTGCGTCCGAGCAGTCCTTCGAGTGGCATCGCCGTCCCTACAGCTTGATCTCGATGTCGACGCCAGACGGGAGCTGGAGCCGCATCAGCGTGTCGACCGTCTTCGACGTCGGCTCGAGGATGTCGATCAGGCGCTTGTGCGTGCGGATCTCGAACTGCTCCTGCGAGTCCTTGTCGATGAACGGCGAGCGAATCACGCAGAACTTCTTGATCTCGGTCGGCAGCGGCATCGGGCCCGCGACGGCCGCGCCGGTGCGCTCCGCCGCTTCGACGATCTGCTCCGCCGACTGGTCGAGGATGCGGTGGTCGTACGCCTTCAGCCTGATCCGGATCTTCTGTCTGGCCATCTCTCTGCCTTCTCTCGCGCTGCGCTACACGCCCGCGCGCACCGCCCTCTTCGAGCGCGTGCCGAGGATCTTTTCCGCGACGCCGCGCGGCACTTCCTCGTAGTGATCGAACTCCATGCTGTAGCTCGCCCGGCCCTGTGTGAGCGAGCGCAGGTCGGTAGCGTACCCGAACGTTTCGGCCAGCGGCACCAGCGCACGGATGACCTTGCAGGTTGCCGCGCTGGTCGTACTCCGTGACCTGCCCGCGCCGCGCGTTGATGTCGCCCAGCACGTCGCCGAAGAACTCCTCCGGCGTGCTGATCTCCAGCCTTCATGACCGGCTCCAGCAGCACCGGGTTCGCCTTCTCCATCGCCCCTGCGAATGCCATCGATGCCGGCCATCTTGAACGCCATCTCGGACGAGTCGACCTGGTGGTAGTCGCCGTCGAGCAGCGTGCAGCGCACGTCGATCACCGGGTAGCCGGCCAGCACGCCGCTCTCGAGCGCGCCTCGCACGCCCTGCTCGATCGGGCCGATGTACTCCCTCGGCACCGCGCCGCCGACGATCTTGTTGACGAACTCGAAGCCCGTGCGCCGCGCTCGCAGCGGCTCGACCTCGAGCGCGACGACACCGTACTGGCCGCGGCCACCGGTCTGGCGCACGAAGCGGCCCTCGGCCTTCGGCCGCGTCCTTGATCGTCTCGCGGTAGGCCACCTGCGGCCGGCCGACGTTCGGCGTTGACGCCGAACTCGCGCATCATGCGGTCGACGATGACCTCGAGGTGCAGCTCGCCCATGCCGGAGATGAGGGTCTGGCCCGTCTCCTCGTCGAAGCGTCATCCGGAAGGTCGGGTCTTCTTCGGCCAGCTTGCGCCAGCGCCTCGCCCATCTTGTCCTGAGTCGTCCTTCGTCTTCGGCTCGATGGCGACGGAGATGACCGGCTCCGGGAACTTGATCGCTTCGAGCAGCAGCGGGTGCGCCGGGTCGCAGAGCGTGTCGCCGGTGAACGTGTTCTTCAGGCCGACGGCGGCGACGATGTCGCCGGCGCACGACCTCGTCGACGTCTTCGCGCTGGTTGGCGTGCATGCGCAGGAGGCGGCCGACGCGCTCCGTCTTGTCGCGCGTCGAGTTGTAGCACGCTCGACCCGGCCGTAGGCGTGCCCGAGTAGACGCGGACGTACGCCAGGCGGCCGACGTAGCGGGTCGGTGACGATCTTGAAGACCAGCGCCGGCGAACGGCTCGTCGTCCGTCGGGCGCGCGCTCGTCCTCGGCCCGTCTTGGCGTTGAGTGCCCGTCACCGGCGGCACGTCGTCCGGCGACGGCAGGATAGTCGATGACGGCGTCGAGCATGAGCTGGACGCCCTTGTTGCGCAGGGCGGAGCCGCAGAGCACCGGCGTCATCGTCGGATGGCGGACTCCGGCGCTCGAGGGTCACGCGGCGCAGCGCCTCCATGAGCTCATGCGGTGTGACCTCGTGGCCTTCGATGTAGCTGATCATCAGCTGCTCGTCGACGCTCGCCGACTTCTCGATCAGGCGCTCTCGGCCACGCTCGTCGGCTTCGTCAGGTACTTCGCGGGATCTCGATCGGTGACCGGCTGCATCGTCGCGGTCGCCGCGTGAAGTGCACGCCTTCTTCTCCACCAGGTCGATGATGCCGTCGAAGTCGGCCTCGGCGCCCAGGGGATCTGGATCGGGATCGGGCTTCGCGTCCAGGCGCTCGACGATCATGTCGACCGTGCGCCAGAAGTCGGCGCCGGTGCGGTCCATCTTGTTGACGAAGCAGATGCGCGGCACGTTGTAGCGGTCGGCCTGGCGCCAGACGGTCTCCGACTGCGGCTCGACGCCGGCGACCGCGTCGAACACGACGACGCCGCCGTCGAGCACGCGCAGGCTGCGCTCCACCTCGACCGTGAAGTCGACGTGGCCCGGGCGTGTCGATGATGTTGATCTGGTGGCCCTTCCACTCAGCGGTGGTGGCGGCGGCGGTGATCGTGATCCCGCGCTCGCGCTCCTGCTCCATCCAGTCCATGACGGCCGTGCCCTCGTGGACCTCGCCGATCTTGTAAGTACGGCCGGTGTAGTAGAGGATGCGCTCGGTCACGGTCGTCTTGCCTGCATCGATGTGAGCGATGATGCCGATATTGCGGATGTGCTCGATCGGAATCGTTCTCGGCATTGTCGGGCCCCACCCTGTGGCCTCCGCCGCGGCTCGCCTCGAGCGGCTGCCGCTGGCAAAATTCACCGCCGGTGACTGTGTCGCTACGCCGAGCGGACGCTCTACCACCGGTAGTGGACGAAGGCGCGGTTCGCCTCGGCCATGCGGTGGGTATCTTCGCGGCGCTTGATCGTCGCGCCCTGGCCGGACGCGGCGTCCATCAGCTCGCCGCCAGCTTCTCCGCCATCGAGCGGCCGCTGCGGGCGCGCGCCGAGCGCAGCGAGCCAGCGCATCGCCAGCGCCATGCGCCGCTCGCGCGCGAATGTCGACCGGCACCTGGTACGTGGCGCCACCGACGCGGCGCGGCTTGACCTCGACGGCGGCGTCGCGTTGCGCATCGCCTGCTCGAAGATGTCGATCGGGCTCTTGCGCGTCTGCGTCTCGACGCGGTCCAGCGCGTCGTAGACGATGCGCTCGGCGGTGCTCTTCTTGCCGCGCTCATCACCTTGTTGATGAACATCTGCAGCGTCCGGCTGCTGTAGCTTGCCCGTCCGGCAGGATCTCGCGCTTTACGATCTTCGCACGTCTCGGCATTTGCCTTCTCCGCCTACGCCTTCCTCGCGCCGTACTTGCTGCGACCGCGCTTGCGGTTGGCCACACCCTGACGCGTCGAGCGCGCCGCGGACGATGTGGTAGCGCACGCCCGGCAGGTCCTTCACGCGGCCGCCGCGGATCAGCACCACGGAGTGCTCCTGCAGGCTGTGGCCCTCACCCGGGATGTAGGCCGTGACTTCCATGTGGTTGGTCAGGCGCACGCGCGCGATCTTGCGCAGCGCCGAGTTCGGCTTCTTCGGCGTCATCGTGCGCACCTGCGTGCAGACGCCACGCTTCTGCGGCGAACCTTTTCCTCGCTGCGTGCGGTTCGTCAGCGAGTTGTAGGTGAAGCGAAGAGCAGGCGCCTTCGTCTTCCTGGTCGCCTTCTTGCGACCCTTGCGCACGAGCTGGCTGATCGTCGGCACGAGGCACCCTGCGTTTCTACTAATCGCCTGCCGGTCCGGTCTCGGAAGCGCCCTTCTCCGGGCACACGAAAGGCCGGTAGCCTTATTGCTGAGCCAGTCCGGCGTGTCCACCGCTCCCCGCAGGGCCGATGGCCACTTGTGCCGGCCGTTGTCACTTTGGGGTCTTCCGACCTGTTGTGAGTCTGGCGCAATCATGCATCCGGCGGCGCGCCGGAGCAGCGTCGAATACTATCAATGGTCGAGTTCAGGTGTCAAGGATTCGGGTGATTGGAGGGCGGAGGTGGGGCACGAGATGCGAGATTCGGGAGCACCGCGCGATCGCGTTAATACATTGACTACGCCGGCCGCCGCCCGATTCTCGTTGGCGGTTGCGTGCGCCACCGCGGCACTCACCGCTCTGCTCCTCGCCGCGTGCGGCGGAGGCAAGCCTGCGTACGACGTCTCCGTCGCGTTCAACGATCGCTACACCGACGCTGCCGGCCAGGCCGTAGAGCAGGCCATCCACGAATACGACGCCAAAGCCAACGTTATCCTGCAGACGTCCTTCCCGCCCGTCGCCCACGCCACGGTCCACACGAACGCTCCCGCCTTCTGCGACGCCTTCCGCCAACGCCTTATGTCACGCACCGACATCGCCCGCGTCGACTGCCAGCGAGCCCCTTAGCCACCAGTCACCAGTCACCGACGCCCTCTTCCGACTTCTAACCTCCGACCTCCCAGCTTCCTGCCGCTTGACAAGCGAGGCCTAAACCCCCTACCATCCCCCACTAGAACAGGCGTTTGAAACAAACGATTGCCGGATTATGATCACCGGCGCGGAAGGAGACGTGCATATGAAGGGACTGTCCGCCAAGCAGCAGGCCATTCTCACCTTCATGCGGCAGTTCATCGACGAGCACGACTACCCGCCGAGCATCCGCGACATCCAAATCGGCTGCGACATCAGCTCGACGTCCGTCGTCGACTACAACCTCAAGGCGCTCGAGCGCCTCGGCCATATCCGCCGCGACCGGGAGGTCTCCCGGGCCATCGAGCTGCTTGACCGCGGCGGCGCCCGCCGTTCGCGCACGATCCCCGTGCCCCTCATCGGCACCATCGCCGCAGGCCAGCCCATCCCCGTCCCCTCGCCCGACAATATCGACTACGACAATGTGTTCGAGGCGACTGAGGACATGACCCGCGGCCGCGACAACGTCTTCGCGCTGAAGGTCCGCGGCACCTCCATGATCGACGCCCTCGTGAACGACGGCGACATCGTCATCCTCGAGCAGGCTAGCGCCTGCGATGACGGCGATATGGTGGCGGCCTGGCTGAAGAACGAAAACGAGGCCACGCTCAAGAAGTTCTACCGCGAGGGCGACCGCGTCCGCCTGCAGCCCGCCAACACAACGATGAAGCCCATCTTCACGACGCCCGACAACGTCGAGATCCAGGGCAAGGTGCTCGCCACTATCGGCCGCCGCGACTGACGCGGAACGGCGATCAGACTCCGTCGACGACGATCATCTTTGTCTTGCCGGCGGCGCGCCGCAGCAGCTTCGGCTCGCGATATTCGGCCGAATTCCACCACGCCTTCGCCCGCTCGACGCTGTCGAACTCCAGCACGACGATCCGCTCCGGGTTCCAGCCGCCCTCGAGCGACTGGACCACGCCGCCCCGCACGAGGTAGCGCCCGCCGTGCACCGCCACGCTCGGCGACGCCGCCTCCCGATACGCCGCCATCGCCGCCGGGTCTGTCGTCTCGACCTCGAGGATCACATATGCAGCCATGTGTCACCCCCTCCAAGAAAAACGAGGCGACCGGCCCGTCTCCGCCGATCACCGTCTGCCCGACACTGCGGCTTGCCGCGCACCCGCCGCCAGCGCGCACAACTCGTGCACCAGCAGATGCAGCGACGCCTCGTCCGACATCAGCCCGCGCTTCACGCTCAGGTCGGCATCCAGGATGCGCCGATACGCCCGCCGCAGCTGCGGCCATGTGTACCGGCTCGCCAGCGCGCCCATCTCGTCGAGCTTGAACGACGGCACACCCGACTGCCGGGCCATCTCGTCGCGGCTTGCGCGACGGTCGCGCGCGTCCTTCAGCAGCGCCAGTTGCCGGTACGGCCGCGCGATCGACACGAGGAGCTTCTGCGGCGCCTCGCCCGATGTCAGCATCCGTTGCATCGCCGTGACCGCCTTCCGCCCGTTCCCGGCGATCACGGCGTCGGTTAGATCCCACATCTTGGCGTCCTGCGCGGCGCTGACCAGCTCGGTCACCGCCCCCTCGTCGACGGTCTCGCCCTCGGCGTACGCCGCCAGCTTCTGCAGCTCGTTGTCGAGCGCCCACAGGTCCGGTCCGACGAGTTCCGCCAGTTGCTCGGCCACGCGCGGCGCCAGCTTGACGCCTTTCTCCTTCGCGACCTCCCGGATCCACCCCGCGATCTTCCCCTTCTGCAGCGGCGCGCACTCCACCGTCCGCGCGATGCCCGCGAAGATCGGAAACGCCGGATTGCTCGTCGATAGCTTGCCCTCGACGAAGATCAGCGTCGTCGTCTCCGGCATCGACGCCGCATCCGAGAGCTGCGCCGCCACCTTCCGCCACGGCTCCAGCGGGTCGTCGCCCTCGCCCTTCTTCCGCGACCGGCCCCGCTTCACCTCGCCGAGCACCAGCAGCAGGTCTTCGACGATCACCAGGCGGCTGTTCGACAGAAACGGCACCGACGTCGCGTGCGCCAGCAACTCCGCGGGCGTCAGGCCATGCCCGTCGAGCACCGTCGTGTTCGCGTCGAGCATGTCGTCGCCATCGGCCAAGCGCGACCGTACCGCAGCGACCGCCTTGCGAACCTGGTAATCGTCTTCGCCGTGGATGAGGTGAATCACGCCCGCATTGTACGGCGGACATGCCGTACGCGGATGCCGATCAGGTCGAGCCTGTGGGTCTCAGACGAGTTGCTCGAGGCCGGCGAGCTGGCACACCCGCTCCGACGCGGCGATGAAGCTCGTCCCGGTGATTCGGGCGCGTGCCGAACGGCCGTCGTCGAGCCGCAGCAGCACGTCGCGGACTCCGCCGGCGAAGTACATGCTCGCGACGTGGCCGGGGCGATCGAGCCGCCCAAGCGTCGCGCTCCAGCTCATGCCGGCGCCGTCGATCTCGGCCATTCCACCCGTGACGAAGCGGCCGTCCATCGTCCAGATCGTCGAGTACTGCGGCCCGCGCGTCACCGGAAGGCGAGGCGCCGGGTCAATCTGCGCGGCAGTGCTCAGGTCGCGGGCGGGAATCATCACGCGTGTCCCCGGAGGACTATCATCGGCCGCGGGCCGGTAACGTGTGCATGCACTCTACGCTAGTATCGGTTGCAGTGCCGTGAACCCGAGTTAATTGCGGGTTAAGCCGGCGTAAATAGGCGCCGCCGTCCGACCATCCGGGATGTTTCCCCTACGTCCGAAGGGGGTCGAACGGCCGCCCGGGTCACATCGCGAGCTGCAACTGGCCGCCGGCGCGAGTCGCGTCCGCGACTCGCGCGAGGCCGAAGCGCTCCCGCAACTCGTCGATCATCCGGTGCACGTCCTGCGTGAACGTACTGGCGCCGTGCGGCCCGCGATAGAACGCCGCGTAACGGTCCGCCAGGTGCGGGTACGCGTCCCGGAGCAGCGGCATCGACCACTCCCTCGTGCCGGGCCGCAGGTACAGCACATTCGGATGCACGAACGTCGCGCCGTGCGCCTGCGCCGCCTCGACGACGCGATCGAGGCCGGCCGGGTCGTCGGTAAGCCCGGGCGCCACCGGCGCGAGCAGCACGCCGCAGCGCACCCCCACCCCGGCGAGATGCTCCATCGCGCGCAGCCGCCGATCGACTGGATCGCTTGCCGGCTCGATGCGTTGGCGCACCTCCTCGTCGAGCGTCGCCATCGGGAAGACGACAGCCGCGTCGGCCGCCGCCGCCAGTTCGAGGAGCACGTCGGCGTCCCGCACGACGAGCGCCGACCGCGTGAACACAGTCACAGGGTTCGCGGCGTCGCGAAGGACCTTGAGCAGCCGGTGCGTCAGCGAATACCGCAACTCCGCCGCGTGGTATGGCTCGCACGCCGTGCCGATGGCGATCGTCTCCCGCCGCCACTCCGGCCGGCCGAGGTCGCGCCGCAGCGCGTCGGCCGCGTTCACCTTCACGATGACCCGAGACGCACCGCCGCCGTCGGCGCGCTCGCAGTACCCGCAGACCTGCGCGCCACTTCGATACGGATTCAGCGCCCACCGAAACGGCAAGTTCGCCGCCTGCACGCGATGAATTGCGCTCCTGCATTCGATCTCTTCGAAAACGATGTCGGCCACGGCTGGGCTCCTACCAGAACACCCGTTCTATTCCATTCTGCCCGCTCCGTGGCACGCTGTCAAGCCGGAATGAAGCTTGGTCCCGGCATCTGGACGCAGATGCGACGGCGACGACTGGCGTTCGGCCACAAGCGACCGGTCGCGAGTCCAGCTTGCGGCTTCCAGCTTCAGTTTCCGCCGTCGTCAACCCCTCGCTCGCCAATCGTCCCTCAACACGCCCATCACGATGACATCGTGATACTCCCCGGCCTTGAACAGCGCCTGTCGCCGCCGCCCCTCCTCGACGAAACCGCACCTCCGGTACGAGCCGATCGCGCGCTCGTTGAACGCGAACACGTCCAACTCGACCCGGTTCAGGTTCATCTCCTCGAACGCGAACCCCAGCAGCGTCATCAGCGCGTCGCTGCCGTACCCTTTCGACCAGTACGACTTGTCGCCGATCATGATGCCCAGCTTGGCCTTCCGGTCCTCCGGTTTCACGTCGAACAGGTTCGTGTTGCCGATGTGGGCGCCGTCCTTCGTCTCGATGGCGAAGAACACGCGCTCGTACGACGTCGGCTTCGACGCCATCTCCCTCAGCCACGCCTCCTCGGCCGCGAGCGACATCTGGTACCGGAACGCGAGGAACCGCGTCACTTCCCGGTCGTTGACCCACGTCGCGTTGCGCTCCAGGTCGGTCATCTCCGGCGCGCGCAGGTTGACCAGCTTCCCCTCGATCATCGTCGTGCCTCCCATTCCTCTCGCAGCACGCCCATCCAGAGCGTGTCGTGGAACGCGCCCTGCGCATAGCGATGCTGCCGCAGCCGCGTCTCCTCGACGAAGCCGCACTTCCGGTAGCACGCCTGCGCCCGCACGTTCCGCGCGTCCACCGTCAACTGGATCCGGTGCAGGTTCATCTCCTCGAAGCCGAACCGTGACAGCGTGCGTATCGCATCTGTCCCGTAGCCCTTCGACCAGTACGCCTTGTCGCCGATCATGATGCCCAGTGTCGCGCAGCGGTTCTCGGCGCTGACGTCCATCAGATCGGTGTTGCCGATGTGCCGCCCGTCCTTCGTCTCAATGGCGAACGTCACGTGCTCGTGCGACATCGTCTTCGTCACCAGTTCCCGCAGCCACGCCTCCTCGGCCGCGAGCGACATCGGGTAGCGCGCGTTGAGGAACCGCGTCACCTCGCCGTCGTTGATCCAGGTGAAGTCGCGCTCCAGGTCGCTCAGTTCGGGCGCGCGCAGGTTGACGAGCGTTCCTTCTAGCATCTCGGGCCTCCTTCCAATCCCCGCACCAAACGCGAAAGCCCACCGATTGGTGGGCCTGCCTCGCTGAGTTGTGCGCTTGTCGTCGTCAGGTGCGCGGTGCGATGGCAGACCCCCACAGGCGGAGACCGCAAAGCGAAGCGAGGCGGCCCATACCCGCCGTATCGCCCTGCGAGTTCACCACCAGATTCGCCGACAACATCGCCTGATCCTCCATCCCGGGGTTGGCGCAGTATACACGCTCGCATGCCAGCGCCAGCAACCCGCACAACGCCCGGAGGCCCGGCGAGTTGCCGGGCCTCCGTCCGATGATCCGTTACGCTCGCGGACGAGCGTCATTCGCCTTCGGGCATCGCTCCCGGCGGTTCCACCGGCACGCCCATCACGTCGTCGCGCACCGTCCAGACACACACCGACAGCGCGACGAGCATCGCCGTCACGACCGTCGCAGAGCCGACACACCACACGCAAATCGCGTCGAGCACCTCGAGCTCGATGTACGTCAGGTACATCGAAAACCCGAACGACGCCAGTACGACGCCCCACGCCGCGGCGACGAGCATCGCGTCCCGCCGGATCAGCGCACCGACGATGAGCAGGAGCATCGCCACGTACGACAGCAAGCCGAGCACCGCGACCGGCACGCCCGCGAGCTTCGCATAGCTGCTGCTGTTCACCTTCTCGCAGTCGCCGATGCCGCTGCACACAATCGGTTGGTCCGCGAAGTGCACGACCGTCAGGTACGAGGCGATGCCAATGCCAACCACCGCCAGCAGCCCCGACGCGACGAGCAGCAGCCGGACCGCCATCGACGTCACTGTCCCGCCTTCGCCAGCAGGTCATCGATCGCCGACTTGAACACGCCGTACGACTGCACGCCGACGATCATTTTGTCGGTCTTCCCGTTAGAGACATAGAACGTCGGCGTCGAGTGCACGTTGCTCGCCGCATCCTTCTCCTTCTGGATCTCTGCCAGGTGCGCGTTGGAGCTCAGCGTATCGCTGAACTTCTGCACGTCGAGCCCGAGGTTCTGCGCGATCGCGACCAGCTTCTCGAACGAGTAGTTCCCGCCGTTTTCGGCGCCCTGCGCGTTGTAGAGCGCGTCGTGGTACTCCCAGAACTTGCCCTGGTCATCCGCGGCGTAGGCGGCCTGGGCCGCGTTCCACGACTCCTGCCCGATGATCGGGAAGAACCGGTACTCGAGCTTGGCCTTGCCCGTTTGAATGTAGTCCTTCTCGATGCTCGGGATGAGAGACGTTTCCGCACGCTTGCACACCGGGCACTGGAAGTCGGCGTATTCGACGATGGTGATCGGCGCGTTCGCGTCGCCGAGGACGCGTCCCTCGCCTGTCGTCGTCCGCTCGGGCAGTTTCTCGCTCCCGGCGCTGGTCTGCTGGAAGATGACGAATGCCAGCACTACCACCATCGCGATGATCGCGATGCCGGCCAGCGCAAACGCTGACCGCCGGTTGCCCGGCGCGCGCACCGACGCACGCGCCGGATTTGGATGCTTCGCTGTAGCCATTATGTTCCTCCGAACACTGCATGCTCTGTCAGAGGCGCGGACGTCGCCGCGCGCGTTCAGACGGTAGCTGCAGTCGAAGGTGGCCGGTCGAGGGGCGTGGGTATCGCCTCGTGGATGGCGTCCGGCCGCACCGGTTCGACGGCGACCAGCGGCCCGAAGACAGGCGCCGGCGGCGCGTCGAAGTGGGGCAGGCCCCCCACCGGCGGTGGAATCAGAGGCTGCTCGGCGCATCCCGGACCGCCGCCCTGGCAGCGTGCCGCGATCGGCAGGTCGCTGCGCTCGAATGCAGCGGATGGCTGCAAGCGCGCCACCACGAGCAGATTCACGAGCAGGGCGCCCAGCAGCACCCCCGTCACCAGGCTGCGATGCCGCAACATCAGTTGGAATCCGCACGATAGCATCACGGTCATTACATCGGATCGTCCTCCGGCCCTGCAATGTGCCGCATGTCACGAGTTTGTTGTGGAACTCGGAATTCGGGCATCAAGCGAAGCTGCCTCGGCCCGCCCGAACCCGGTCGCGGGCCCATTCGGCTAGACTGGCCGAGGCCCCCGGCCGGGCGATCGCCCGGCGGCTGAGCCGGGCTCGACTGCCCGCCCGATTCGAGGCCACATGAGCGAACTCACGTTCCACCTGGTCGCCGCCGAGTACTACCGCGACACCGACCGCGGCGCGCCCTACGTGCCGGCCGCCTTCGCCGACGACGGCTTCATCCACTGCACCGACGGCGCCGAGAACGTCGCCGAGGTCGCGAACCGTTACTACCGCGACGACCGCCGCATGTACATCGTCCTCGTCATCGATAAGGCACTCGTCGAGCCGCGCGTTGTCTACGACGACCCCGCGCGCATCTACCCCCACATCTATGGCGCGCTGAATCGCGACGCAATCGTCGACGTGCGGCCGGTCCTGCGCGCCGCCGACGGCTCATTCCTGCCACTTGACGGACCTTCGGCTGCTGGTTGACGCAGGTACTTGACAACTTATTGCCCGGTCCATAGTCTGTCACGGCCTCGCTTGGCTTCGATCCGTAACTCTCGGGCCACTGGCGGCCGGCCGAAAGGCCCCTTTCGATACAGACCGCTGGGAACCTTGTTTCTATCCGTGTAGAGTGGTGACGCACCCGCCACGACGGTCACAGTGAAGCAGGACTGCGCCGATCACCCCTCGGAGGATCTGCGATCGTGTCGTTTCTCGTCTCCGCCATCGCCGCCTCGGTGACCATCGTCGCCGCGATACTGCCGCCGCTCGGCATCCCCGGCCTGGGCAGCACGCGGGCGGGCGAACCGCCGTTCCCGGCGCCGCCCGGATACGTGCTCCCCTGGGCCGGCGGCGAGATCCACACCGTTACACAGGGCGAGGAGACGACGCTCACCCATAACGGCAGCGCGGCATACGCCTTCGACTTCGACCTCACCACCGACACCGTCGCCGCCGCACGCGGCGGCCGCGTCACGCTCATACGCATGGACTCGAATGTCGGTGGCTGCAGTTCGGCGTTCTCCGGCTCGGCGAACTACATCGTCATCGACCACGGCGACGGCTCGTCGGGGCTCTACCTTCACCTCGCGCAGAACGGCGTCTTCGTCAAGCCGGGCGAGATGGTCTGGCAGGGACAGATCATCGGCACTTCTGGAGAGACCGGCCTCACCTGCTCCGACCACTACGCGGGTCCCGGACCGCACCTGCATTTCCAGGTCGAGCGAACCGAGCCCGGCCACTACTTCACGCAGTCGATGCCAATCGCGTTCGACGACATCGCCGGCAACGACGGCGTGCCGCAGCCGGAACACTCGTACGTGTCCGGCAACTACGGCCATGGCAAGCTGCAGAAGGTCAAGCTGACGCCGCACCACGACTTCCGCCCGTTCGCCCCCATCGCCCGGCCGGCCGACCCGACGCTGATCGAAGGCGAGCACATCGAGGTGCCGCCGATCATCGGCGCGCCCGAGCCGCCGACGCCGGAGCCGGCTCCGACCGACGCGAGCCCCACGGCGAGCGACACGCCCGAGCCCACGAACACGCCGCGGCCTACGCGTACGCCGACGCTTACGCCTTCGGCTACACCGACACCGCCGCCGATATCCACGTCGACACCGCTCCCGACGGACACCGCCGTGCCGTCGTCGACGGACACGCCGCCCGTGCCCACCGACACGCCGGTGCCGCCGACTCCACCGCCGCCTCCGCCGCCGACGGACTCACCGACGCCGGATCCGCTGCCGTCCGCGACGCCAACGCCGTAGCCGCCCGCCTGCGATACGCGCGTGCTAAGCTGACGCCACCCCCAGTCCGCCTTGTGAGGTCGCGTTGGCAACCGACTCGGAGACCCTGTCCTCGGTGCGCCCCGCGACGCTCGATCTGACCGGCACCAGGATTTCGCGCACCATCTTCCGGCTCGCCTGGCCGGTCGTGATCGAGCGCCTCTCCATCTCTATCCTCAGCGGCGTCGACGCCGCACTCGTCGGCCACTACGTCGGCGCCGATGGCCTCGCCGCAGTCGGCATCGGCAGCCTCATGTTCTGGATTCCGCTGTCCGGCGCGCTTGCCATCGACGTCGGCTCGACGGCCGTCATCGCCCGCGACATCGGCGCCGGCGATCATTCGCGCGTGCAGCTCGGCTTTCACACCGCCATCGTCGCGTCGCTCGTGTGGGGCTTGCTCTGCACGGTGCTGATCTTCGCCTTCGCCCCCTCGATCATGCGCGTGATGGGCGCCGAACCGGAAGTCGTCCCGCTCGGCGTCGAATACCTGCGCGCCGGCTGCCTCGGCTTTCCGATGCTGATGGCGCTCTACGCCGTCAGCGGCTCGCTCCGCGGCATGGGAAACACCTGGATGCCAATGGTGATCCTGCTGATCGTCAACGCCGTCAACGCCGTTGTGACATGGCTGCTGATCGGCGGCGCCGTGGCCGACCTCGGCGTCCGGGCGTCCGGCATCGGTTACGCGACCGCCGGCTCGTTCGGCGGCGTGCTCGCGCTCGCCCTCGCGGCGAGCGGCTACGCCCCGGTTCGGATGAACGTCGCGCGCATCGCGAGGGTGTCCCGCGCGTCGTTCGGCCGCCTCTTCCACATCGGCCTGCCCGTCGGACTCGAGGAAGCGCAATTCATGCTCGCCTTCCTTATCTATACGCGCATCATCGCCCACCTCGGCACCGACCAGCTCGCCGCGCACTCGCTCGCGCTCCGGTCAATGGAGATCGCGATGCTTCCCGGTTTCGCGCTCGGAACGGCCGCGACGACTCTCGTCGGCCAGTACCTCGGCGCCCAGCACGCGCAGCTCGCCGAGGATGTCGCGAAGCGCGTCCGATTCTTCGCCTTCTGCACCCTTACGACGATGGCCGTGCTGCAGTTCATCCTCGCGCCGTACGTGATCCGCATCTTCGTCAACGACCCCGCTGTCATCGATACCGGCACGAAGCTGCTTCGCGTCTTCGCGTTCGCGCTGCCGGGCATGTCCATCCACGCGTCGCTGTCGGGCGCCCTGCGCGGCGCCGGCGACGTGCGCTATGTGCTCGCCACGTTCACCTTCACCGCATGGGGCGTACGCGTCCCGCTCGCCGCCGTGATGGTTCTTCTCTTCGGCCTCAGCGCACCGTTCGCCTGGCTCGCCGCCGTCGCCGAGAACTGGACGCGTGCGGTCCTTGTGCTCCGCCGCTTCCAGCAAGGCAAATGGAAGACCATCCGCGTCTGACCAGTTCTGGAACTCTGTTCTGCGCGCAGCGCTACCCGGCCCGCTTCGATCGACGGCCTCCGCGACGGCGACCTGCATCGCCCTCGACCCCGCGCCGCAGCTGCTCCAGCGACTCCTCCCACAGCGGCGTGAAGCGCGCGAACCAATCCCGATGTACGCGCGCCAGCGCCGCCACGTTGAGCCGATAATGCCACTGGCGCCCGACCTGCTCGGCGATGACGAAGCCTGCTTCGCGCAACACGCGCAGGTGACGCGACACCGCCGGCCGGCTGATCCGCGGAAATGCGTCGGCGATCTCGCCCGCCGTGCGCACCTCGCGCCGCCGCAGCAGGTCGAGGATGTCGCGCCGCGTCGCGTCCGCCAGCGCCTCGAACGGGTCCTGCGCCGCCGGACGTGGCGCGCTCACGCGCCCTCGACGAGCGCGCGCAGCGCATTCAGCTGCGTCATGCCCCAGCCGCCTTCGTAACCGGCGTGGTCGTCGGCCGCGGCCGAACCGATGCGCTCGAAGCCGTGGTGCATCAACTCGACCATCGTGCCGGCGAGCGCGGGCGTCAGGCGGATCGTGATGAACGTCGGCTGCAACCAGCCGCGATTCGGAATCCAGTCGTTCTCGAACGTCAACTCCCGCGGCGCGTCGAACACGACGATCGGCCCGCCGTAGCGCGCTGGCTCGCCGTCGAGCTCCACCTCCATCTCGATCGCGCCCGCCCATCCGGGGCTCGTACGCCACCAGCCGCTGCCCGTTTCCCTTCCCGGCAACGGGATCGCCGATGAGCACGCCCCACCAGCTTCTCATCCGGTCGATGCTCTCAAACTCCCTCCACACCCGCTCCGGCGGCGCCTTGATGTGGATCGATCGCCTGACCACCATGATGCTGTCGACGGCCATGGAGCCTCCATTCCGTAACTGTGCCGTTACATGTAACGGCAACGTTACGCGATCCGTTGTCCACAGTCAAGCACTGATCCTTCTCGCCTCTCGCCTCCCACTTCCCACTGGTACCCTTCCCTCATGCGCATCGGCATCGTCTCCGACGTCCACTGCAACCACGAGGCGCTGCGCATCGCGCTCGAACGCATGGGCCAGGTCGACGAGCTCCTCTGCGCCGGCGACGCCGTCTACCAGTTCCGCTTTTCGAACGAGGTCATGCGGGTCCTGCGCGAGCGGCAGGCCCGCTACATCCTCGGCAACCACGAAGAGGTGCTACTCGGAGCGTGGGGCGAGCGCGCCCGCGCCGCCGAGTGGGTGTCGAGCGACGAACTCGACTACATGGCCGCGCGGCCGTCGCGTATCGAGACCGTCGTCGGCGGCAAGTCGCTCGTCATGGTGCACGGCAGCCCGTTCGAGCCCCACAACGAGTACGTCTACCCGAACAGCCCGAGCCTCTCCCGCCTGGCAACGATCGACGCCGATTACATCATCCTCGGCCACACGCACTACCAGATGGCCGAGCGCGTCGGCCGCGCCCTCGTCATCAACCCCGGCTCGGCCGGCGAGGCGCGCGATGCCCGCAACGCGTTCCAGCTCTCCTACGCCGTCCTCGACACCGCCTCCGGGGAAGTGACGTTCGATGATTTCCCCGACCCGACGCGCGCCGCCGTCGACCCGTCGATCATACCGTCGAGCTCGCCGCGCGCGCGGCGGCCCGGCGGCGAGTCGACGCCTCCCAACCCGAACTTCTGGACGCCGGGATAGTCAGCACTTGAAGCCGAATTTGTATTCGCGAACGCCAGCTGCGCATCTCCGGCGACGCGGGCGGGCCCGTCGCGGACCAACGAAGCCCGCTCGTACTCGATGCCATCGGAATCCCATCGCTCGCGCGTCGCGGCAGCCGTCGGTGCTTCCCGTCCGACGCCAGCTCGTCTGAAGCGGACCAGCGCGGGCGCCGCGCCATCGCCGAGGTTGCAGCCGCGGGTCGGCCCACTTCGCCGTTGAACTGGCCGTGCCAGGCGTGAATGAGCGCGTCGATCGTCGAGCATCTTGTCGCCGCGGCGCGCGGCGCCTCCGGCCACCGGTCGATGAAGCCGCGGACCATCGGGTACGCCTGCGCCGCCGTGGAGCTGTTTGCCCTGGTAGCTCTTGTGGTAGACGCCCCATGTCGTCGACCAGCCGCACGCGCAAACCAGCGGCTCCTCTTTCGTCCAGCGGCGCCAGTCGTCGCTCGAGCGCGCGACGTCGTTGCGGCACCGGGGGCATCTCGCCCCAGGCGTAGCGGGCGCCGATGCTGGACTGGTCGATGTTGTCGGCGAAGGCGCCAGTCGTCGCCAGGCCCGCCACGACGGCGATCAGCGCGGCGAAGGCGCCGAGCGGCGACCACATTGCGATGGCGCGCAATCTCCGGCTCATCTCTCGCTCCTGCGCCGCCACGACGCGGCAGCTCCGCCGGCAAACGTCGACGGGCGCTCCGCGGGGGTCGATGCGGTTCCCAATATCATACGACAGCCGCGCAAGCCCGACCGTGAGGGAGTGCCAATTCCATGAAGGCGGCTAATTTCGTAAGTCGCGATTTCGTTTTCCACTTTTATTTTGCACGGTGTCCGGGTCTCGCCGACGGCGCCCTCGCTGGGGCCGGGCGGCGCGGTTGGAGTTCACAGGTCTCGGTTGGCAGTGCATGGTTCGAGTGCTTTCAGCTCGCATCTGCGGGGGCGCCCGTCGTTTAGGGAGAGGGTAGAGGATGACGCGGGGGAAGTCCGAGCGGGCGTGTCACTCGGGGGAATGAACGAGGAGGTGGGAGGCGGGAGGAGCGCGGTGGTGGACGCTGCGGAGGCAGCTTCAGCAGTTGGAAATGGCGCACGGAGTTGAAGGCCTGGAACGAGCCCTCGGCGTCAAGCCGTCGGGGTGTGCTGTTCGTCTACTCCACGGCCGATACGGGGCGGCGGGCGAGCTCCGGCTCGGCCGGCGCTTCCTCTGGGGCGGCGGCGCCGACGTGGGCGTAGTCTTTCAACGGGATCTCGCGCAGCAAGAAGGTCAGCAGAAAGCCGAGGACGGCGAGCGGGACGACCCAGAGGAACATCGTGTGGAGCGACATCGAGAACGCCTGCACGGCACCCTGGTGCACGGCATCGGGCAGCGCACGCAGCTGCGCCGGCGTCGAGCCGAGGAGCTGGCCCGCGCTCAGCCCCGACCCTTCGGGGATCTGGCGCGGCAGGTTGTGATCGAGCTGGTTGGTCAGGATCGATCCGAAGATAGCGACGCCGAACGCGCTGCCCATCGACCGGAAGAAGTTGACGCCGGCCGTCGCGGTGCCGAGGTCGCGGTACTCGGCGGCGTTCTGGGCGGCGAGCACGATCACCTGCATCACCATTCCGACGCCGACGCCGAGGACGAACATGTACAGCGACACTTCGGCCATGCCCGTCGTCGCGCCGAGCCGCGTCATCAACAACATGCCGACGACGACGATCGCCATGCCGGCGATCGGGAACTTGCGGTATCGGCCGCTGCTGCTGATCATCCGGCCGGACGTCACCGACGCGCCGACGACGCCGAGCATCAGCGGGATCAGCCTGCAGGCCGGATGACGTCGCCGAGACGCCCTTGACGATCTGCAGGTAGATCGGCAGGAAGGCGATGGCGCCGAACATCGTCGCGCCGACGACGAGGCCGATGGCGCTGCTGACGGTGAAGACGCGCTCGCGGAAGAGCCTCGGCGGCAGGAGCGGCTCGGGCGCGCGGAACTCCTGAGCGACGAAGAGCAGGATCAGCACCATGCCGGCGGCGGCGAGGCCGATGATCGTCGACGACGTCCACCCGTACTGCGTGCCGCCCCAGCTACACACGAGGAGCAGGCAGCTCACGCCGGTGACCATCAGCGCCGAGCCGAGGTAGTCGATCGGGTGCTCGAGGCGGCGGAACGGCAGCTTGAGCACGGCCGACGTGACGACGAGCGCGAGCAGGCCGAGCGGCAGGTTGATGTAGAAGACCCATCGCCACGAGAGCTGGTCGGTGAAGACGCCGCCGAGGAGCGGGCCGGCGACGCTCGAGAAGGCGAAGACGGCGCCGGTGTAGCCCTGGTAGCGGCCGCGCTCTCTCGGCGAGACGACGTCCCCGATGATCGCCATCGCCATCGACATGATGCCGCCGCCGCCGAGGCCCTGGACGCCGCGGAACAGGATCAGCTGGAGCATGCTCTGCGACGCGCCGGACAGGAACGACCCGACGAGAAAGACGCCGATCGCGAACTGGAACAGCACCTTGCGGCCGTACATGTCGCTCAGCTTGCCGTAGAGCGGCACCGATGCGGTCGACGTCAGCAGATAGGCCGTGATCACCCACGACAGGTGCTGCAGCCCGCCGAAGTCGCCGACGATCGTCGGCAGCGCCGTCGACACGATCGTCTGGTCGAGCGCGGCCAGCAGCATGCCGAGCATGAGGCCGCTGAAGACGATCAGCACCTGCCGATGCGTGAGCTGGACCTGTCCCCCGGAGGTGGGCGGCGCCGCGATCATGTCGTCACTCATCGCGCCGGCTCCTTCAGTCTTGATTGTGTGCGCTGCGTCGCGGCAGCCGCGGTTCCATCCGCGCACCGGCTCGACTCCAGCACGTGCTCGAGGATCGGCAGCAAAGTGCGCGCGTCGGTGCCGGTCAGGTGCCCGGCGAAGTGCTCATCGAGCGCCGCGCGCACGAGCGGCTGGCCGCGCTCGATGGCCTCGCGACCGGCGTCGGTGAGCGCCGCGAGCGTGCCGCGACGGTCGGTCGCGCACGTCCGCCGCTCGATCAGCCCGGCCGCCTCGAGACGGTCGGCGAGGCGGGTGACGCCGCTCCGGCTGAGCAGCAGCACGCCGGCTAGGTCCTGCATCCGCATGCTGGCTTCGGCCGCGCCAGATAGCCGCGCCAGCACCTCGTACCACGCGAGCGGCACGCCTCCACCTGCGTGGAGGTGGCGTTCCATCGCGTCGACGACGGTGGCGTGCAGCTCCATGAGCGCGCGCCAGGCCAGCATCTTCTCGTCGGTGGTCGTCGTGGACATTCAGGCAGGGTAGCGAAGATAGTTGACACTCGCAACTAATCGCGGGGCGCAATGAAACCATCGACCTCGGATCGGGTTAAGCAGAATGAACCGTCAAGGGCCGGATGGCCCTTCACGGCTGCGCGCGTCCGCGGCAAGATTGGGCGTCTCCCACGGACAGTTGCTCGTCACTGTATCACTGACGGTTGTCCGAAGGCGGTGGCGGAAGCGCGCTTCGTGCCATCGCTTCAGCGACGGGAAACGCCCAGCGTCCTGCGATGGCTGGCGCGAATTGAGTCGTGAATGGCTCGCTTTGCGGGTTGGTGCCGCAAAGCGAGCAGCACAGCGGAGTCCGGTTGTCGGGCCGTCTGCCGCTGCCCTGCCATTGTACCTGTCGGGTGCAGGCTTCTAGGGTAGCACTCTCGTTCTGCCGGACTCCTCCGAAAGGAGGTAGCTAGGCCGATAACCACGTGCCCTACCATGCGCGTAAGCGCCTCAAGGAAGTCCTCACGCAACCTCCATGGAACCAAAGGAGCCTGTTCATGAAGCGCATCTCACTCGCGCTATTCGCCATCATCGGCGTCGTTTCTGCCGGCATCTTCGCGACGAGCGCGTACTTCACCGACACGATCACGCAGAACAACTACACGTTCACAACCAGTAACGCCGATTTGAAGTTCGGCTTTTGCACGGGTCTTGCCACGGACTGCTCTGGCACGGCCGCCTCTCTTGACTCGGTGAGTTTCACGCCGGCGGAGGCGGCAGCCACCGGCCCCGGAAAGACCGGCGACACCTGCCTGGTCATCGAGAACATCAGCGAATACAACCTCCACCTGAGCTCGCAGTTCAGCGTGGTTTCCGAAAACCCGGTCGTTGCCGCGCCGAACGGCTTGCAGGATGCGTTCCTGGTCAAGGCCGAGAAGGGCGTGGATTCTTCATGCAACCCGGGCACCGGCACGCTCTTGTACAGTCTTCAATCTGCGCGCAGCGCTGCCTCATTCACCGACCTCCCCGCTGGTGATCTGGCCGCCGGCGCGCGGATCTACGTAATCATCAGCAATGCGTGGGACAGCAGTTGGGATCAGACCGCCCTGGAGAACGGGACGCTCAAGCTCAACACCTCTGTAACCGGCAAGACCGACTAGTGTGACCTGGGGGACAGGGCGCGCCCTGTCCCCTTCTTCACCTCGGACATCGCGATGCTGAGGCGGACCGCTCGCTGGTCGTGGATGACGGCCCAGGCGCTGCTCTGGGGCGTCCTGCTGTGCTTCCTCGCGCTCGTCGCGCTCCCTCGCGTTTCGCCGTTCGACGTCCTCATTGTCCGCGGCGGCAGCATGGCGCCGACGATCGATCGCGGCGCTGTTGCCATCGTCGATACGCGCGCCCGCACGCCGCACATCGGCAACATCGTTTCGTTTCGCGAGCCGCCGCATGTAGTCGTCACCCACCGAGTCGTCGCGCTGCGCGACGGCGGTTTGATCACGCGCGGCGACGCCAACCAGAGCGACGATCCGATTGTGCGGCGTCCCACTGACGCAATCGGCACCGTTTCATACTCCGTCCCCTACCTCGGCTACGCGCTCTACGCGCTCGAACGACCTCTCGTGTTCCTGATGCTGTTGGGCGCGACGGGCGGCTATCTGGTGCTCGGCGAGCTGGCTGTGATCTGGCGCGAGCTCCGCAAACTCCGCCACGATCGCGACGAGGCGCCCGGCGATGCGTAGATGGATCTTCCTCGCCGCCATCGCCTGCGTGACGCTCGGACTGGTCGGCATCCAGGCGACATCGGCGTACCTCATCGATGACGTGAGCATCGAATCGTCATTCGTCGCTTACTTCCCTGACGGCACGCAGACCGCAGCCGAGACGGCGACGCCGTGCGACGATCCTGCCGCGAACGACGACTGCACACCGGAGCCTGACCCGACGCACACGCCCCCGCGCGATGCCACCGTAACGCCAACGTCCACTCCAACACCCACGCCGAATTCATGTGGCGAAGATGAGCACCACCCGAGCGACGGCGAAGCGACCTGCACGCCGGAACCTCAACCGACTCCAACGACGACGCCTACAGGCACCGCAACCGGCACCGCGACCGCCGCGGCGACGCGGCCCTGCAACGAGGACGGCCGCCACGGCGACGATGATGGCTGCACGAAGACGCCCCGGCCGACGCGGACAGCCACGTCTACCCGGACGCCTACCGCGATCCCCAGTCAGACGGCGACACCGTCACCCGCGGCCTGCGACAGCGGGCGCCATCATGACGACGACGGGTGCGCATCAACGCCTCGACCCACCCGGACGCCGACACCGGCATACAAACCGTGCGAGGATGACGACCACGGCCACCACGGCGATCGTGTCTGCACACCGACACCCCAGCCGACGCCGACGGGAACCCCAGTGGTGACACCTGCCGCCACAACGACGCCAACGTCGACGCTGACGCCGCATCCGTGCGGCGCCGACGATCATCAAAGTGCCAGCGGCTGTGCGCCGTCTGCCGGCGTAGCCGACGTGCCCGAACCCGCCCTTCTTCCGACCGTTACGTCGCTGGCGACCATCACCCCGACTCCAGCCGCCGTGGCGTCAGCAACTGCGACGCCGCCCCCGGCCTGCGAGACGTCGCAACCTGCGGATCTCGCCTTCCATCCCGCCGAGATCGACGTGAGAGGCGCTGGGCCGCTCGGCACGTCGATCGTCGTCACGAACAGCGGCGCGTCCGGCGATGCGTCCGACGTCCTGTTGGTCCTGCGGACGTACGAGGGGGCGGAACATGTCGAGCGGGTCAATTTCGCCAACGGCCAGTTCTGGCTCGTCGAGGGGCAACCGTCGACCACGCTCTACCTGGTCGGCAGCGTGCCGGCGGGCGCCAGCGTGCGGATTCCGTTGATGGTTGACATGGCTGCGTCATGGGGCGACGCAGCCGCGGACGCCCGCGCGTCGATGGTCGTCGGCATCACCTCGGTCGCGTGCGCCGAGTCAATCTCGAACACCTGGCTCGGGATCACGATGGAACCGGGATTCTAGAGCGCCGCGAATGGAGCCCTCGGGCGGGACGCACCGCGCTGGTCTCCCCGAAGGTCGACCTCCTGGTCTGCGTCATCCACGACATCCTTGTTCTCCTCAGGGGTGACATCGCCGGTAGGAGATCGCTCCCGCTCCGGCGTACTATCGGCGCATGCCAGCGCACGCGTTCCGCCGCATAGCCGTCGCCCCACACGCCACATCGAGACCCATCGTCGCTCCAACGTCCTTGATTGAATGGCCCGACATACAATCAACAACAATCAAATTCAATCAGCCACAATCAAGAAGATGGGCCCTCGCAGATTCGGCGTCGCCGCTCCAGCCGGTCCCAGAACGAAATCGCGAAGATTCAAACATCAATCAAACACCACGGCCTAAGGTCCCGGCAGGTGCCGGCCCGGATCGTCATCCGCCATCCGCATCCCGCTTCTCGCCTCCCGCCTCTAACTTCCACCCTCGCTATACTCACGACGTGGCCATTGACCAGCAGTTCCTCGATGAGATCGCGCGCAAGCTCGACCAGCATTCGCCGACGCTGTCGACGGAGTTCCGCACGGCGGTCGCCGAGCTGCAGCCCGTGCTCTCCGAATCCGACTTCCGCCTCTGGGCCGAGGAGGGCGCCGGGCTCGCCGCGCACTCGCTCCGGTCCTGGGAGGCCGCGGTCGACTACTTCCGCGTGTCGCCGGAGGTGTGGCGGCGCCTGCCGTCGGTCGCGTTCCGGCGATGGGCGCAGGCGGGGCGCGACCTCGCCGAGTACTCGTCCGTCGTCGCCGCGTCGTACTTCCGCGCGAGCCCGATGGCGATCCGCTACCTCAGCGCCGAGACGCTCGTCGAGTGGGCGTCGCTCGGCAAGCGGCTGTACAAGGGGCACTGGAAGTCGATCTCGCTGTCGACGGTGTACTTCGGCGCCAGCCCCGGCATCCTGCCGTCGCTCTCGCTCGGCGAGATGGCGCGGCTCGTGTCGCTCGTCGAGTCGGTCGCCGAGCGTTCGTACGAGCTGGCGACGGCCTGCCTCGACGCCTCGCCGAACCTGTTCGCGTCGCTGTCGAAGGCCGACCGCGCGCCGTTCCTGACGCTCGCCGCCGCCGTCGGCGAGGCCTCGTGGGCCGACGTGCGCATCTGCTTCGAGCGCTCGCCGAACCTGCTGGCGCCGATCGAGACGACCGCGCGCAGCCGCTTCCTCGCGCTGGCGGCGGGCGTGGCGAAGCGCAGCGGGCGGCACGCCTACGGGCTGTTCTCGGAGGGCGCGATGGCGCTTGCCAACGTGCCGCGGAGCAGCCACCACGATCTGCTCTCGATGGCCGAGGAGCTGGCGGCCGCGTCGCCGTCGGCGGCGATGGAGTTCCTCAAGAGCTCGCCGGAGGTGCTGAAGCGCATCCGCATCTCGGAGCTGGCCGGCTGGCACGCCGCCGGCAACAAGATCCTCGCGCAGAGCGTCGAGGGCGGCGAAGCGTACTTCCGCCTCGAATCGAGCAAGGGCGAGGAGGTGCTGCAGCAGCTCACGTCGCGCGTCGACCTCACGCGCGTCGGCGAGGTGCTGCGGCTGTACTGCAAGGCGCTCACCGGCACGAACGTCTCGATCCACCCGGTGTCGTATCTCGCCGAGAAGGGCATCGGCTGGGTGAGCGAGAATCGCCCGAGCACCGAGGGCACGACGGTCTACCTGCCGGAGTTCGTCGAGGAGTTCGTCGAGCGCGACCAGAACTTCTCTGTGTACAAGGTCTTCGCGACGCACCAGGCCGCGCACCTGGAGTTCGGCAGCTTCTTCTTCCGCTTCGCGCGCGGCGCCGGCCTCATCGAGCCGCGGCGGCAGGACGTCGAGCAGCGGCGGCTCGAGACGGGGGCGCAGAAGGTGCGCGAGCGCGGCCACCTGACCGACATGGAGCGGTTCTTCGACCTGTTCGACGACCGGCAGATCGCCGCCGACCTGTTCGCCATCGCCGAGGACACGCGCATCGATACGCTCGTCCGGCGCGAGTACAGCGGCATCCGCCGCTCGTGGCAGCGCACGCAGGCGAACGAGCTGGAGTCGCGCCGGCTACCGAACGACATGCCGCTGCGCGAAGCGCTCGTCGAGAACCTGATCCGCGCATCGCTCGACGGCGCCCACACGATGATCTGGCCGAAGGTGCTGCAGGCGGTGCTCGCCGACGCCGTGCGCGCGCTGTTCCTCGTCAAGGAGAAGGGCGCGACCGTCGAGGACGCCGCCGAGACGACGCTCGCGCTGTACGAGCTGGCGATGAAGGTCCCGAACGTCCTGCCGTCGGAACTCGAGGGCTTCCAGTGGGAGACCGTCGACGAGAACTCGATGCAGATGATGATGTCGCAGCCCGGCCAGGGCGACGGCGGCGACACGCCGATGCCGAACGGCCAGGAAGAGGAGTACCACAGCCCCGACCAGGTTGACTTCCGCGGCGACTTCAAGCCGGAGCTGGTGCAGCTCCTCATGCGGCTGCGGCTGAAAGAGGGCGAGGTCAGCGAGGACGGCACGCTCTCGCCGCTGACGCAGGAGCAGCTCAAGGAGATGCTCGAGAAGAGCGTCGAGATCACCGTCGGCGCGATGGCGGAGGGCGACCTCGCGTCGACGATCGGGCTGTTCCTCTCGAACCTGGAGAAGGAGGCCGGCACGCCGATCGGCGACCAGCAGCAGGGCGAGCGCAAGGACGGCCAGCCGGGGCCCGAAGAGGCCGAGGACGACGAGGAGATGCCCGTCGAGGTGAAGTCGTTCTACTACGACGAGTGGGACTTCCGCGCCGCCGACTACAAGCCGCGCTGGTGCCGCGTCCAGGAGCGCCCGCAGGACGAGGGCGGCTCCGAGTACTTCGACGAGGCGCTCCGCGAACACGCCGCGCTCGTCAACGAGACGCGCAAGCAGTTCGAGCTGCTCAAGCCGGAGATGTTCCGCAAGATCAAGCGCCTGCTCGACGGCGAGGAGTTCGACCTCGACGCGGTCATCGACTACGCGATCGAACGCAAGGCGGGGCACAGCTACACCGACAAGGTGTACTGGCGCCGGAACAAAGTCGAGCGCGACGTCGCGGTGGCGTTCCTGCTCGACATGAGCGCATCCACCGACGAGGAGATCGAGAAGCGCAAGCAGAAGTACCAGGAGGACGACAACTTCGACGACGACCCGCGCAAGTACTTCCAGTGGCTCGCCAAACGCCGCGCCACGCAGGCGATCGCGCCGCCGAAGCGCATCATCGACCTCGAGAAGGAGAGCACGGTGCTCTTCATCAAGGCGCTCGAGACGATCGGCGACGCATACGGCATCTACGGCTTCAGCGGCTACGGGCGCGACAACGTCGAGTTCTACGTCATCAAGGACCTGATGGAGCAGTTCAGCGACAAGGTGAAGAAGCGCATCGACAAGATCGCGCCGGTCCGCTCGACGCGCATGGGCCCGGCGATCCGCCACGCGACCGCCAAGCTCGACGCGTACGACGCGAAGGTGAAGATCCTCATCCTCGTGTCAGACGGCCGGCCGCAGGACCACGGCTACGGCCGCGACCGCACCGAGAAGGAATACGCGATCCACGACACCAAGCAGGCGCTGCTCGAAGCGCGCCGCAAGGGCATCACGCCGTTCGCGCTCACCGTCGACAAGGAAGGCCACGACTACCTCGGCCAGATGTGCGAGGACATGGGGTACGAAGTCGTCGCCGACATCGAGCACCTGCCACAGCGGCTGCCGGCGCTGTACCGGCGGTTGACGGAGTAAGGCGGCGCTGCCGAGTCTGGCGCGCGCAGCAAGAGGGGCCCTCTGATCGAGGGCCCCTCTTGCTGTCGGCAGTGCTACGGACGTCAACGCCCGCGGCTCAGTCGTCGTGGTGGTCGTGGCCGCCGTCGTGGTCGTCGTCGTCGCCATCGTGGTGGCCGTCATGGTGGTCATCGTCATCATCATCGTGGTGGCGCCGGCACGTCGGCGTGGTCGCGACCTGCACGAGATCGGCGTTGTCGATGACGCCGTCGTGGTTGACGTCGTACTTCGCCTTGTACTTCTTGTCGCCCACGTGGGCGCCGAGCCGGTGCATGATGCCGACCGTCAGCTCGACCTTCTGGCCGAACTTCAGGCAGCTCGGCCCGCCCGTCGGCGTCGCGGTCGCCGTCGGCGTGCTTGTCGACGTCGGGGTGTTCGTCGCCGTGCTGGTCGCGGTCGATGTGTTCGTCGGCGTCGACGTGGCCGACTCGACCCAATGCTTCTGAGCCGTCGCCGCCTGGAGCGAACCGGCCGCATCCGTGAAGCTGGCCTTGATCGTGTCATCGCCGGCGCCGTTGTTGTCGTGGTAGGTGAACGAAACGTCGCCGTTGCTGTCGGTCATGCAGCTCACGGGTGCGCAGACGCCGGTGGCGCCGGCATTCTGACCGGTCACCGAGAACGTGACGAGTTGACCAGCAAGCGGCGAACCGCCACTGGTGACGTGCGCGGTGACCGTGTGGTCCGTACCGGCCGGATTTGTGGCGTCAGGCGGCGTGACGGAGATGCTGCCTGAGACGACGACGATCGACGAGCCCGCGATCAGGATGTACGCCTCACCGCACGCGCTCAGGCTCGTATTGGGGTCGACGCCGCAGGTGGGATGGAGCAGCGTGTCTGTCGCGACGGCGAGCGCGCTCCAGTCGGTCGGGAACGTGGGGAACGACTCGTGCACGGAGCAGCTCCAGCCCTCGAGCGAAGCCGTGGTCAGGCTCGCAAACGATGGCTCCGACGCGATCAGCGAGACGCTGCCGCCGCATGGCGGCTCGGCGTCGATGGTCCACGATCCTGCTCCGGCGCTCAGCGCCGCGAGGATCGCGAGCGTCTCGGCGGACTGGCCGCTGTAGTTGGCACCGCACGTCGAATCGAAGTACATGCCCGTCCGGCCCGACTGGCTGCCGGCGAAAACGATGCCGTCTTCGATGATCGCCGCGCGCGCGTTCGTGATGTCGTTGCCCGAGTGCAGGGCCGGGTCCGTGCCCACGACGATCCTGTTGCCGGCCTGCGTCCGGCCACCCGCCGTGCCAAGCACCACCGGGCCGTACACCGATGCGGACGACACCAGGCCGGCTGGCAGCACGCCGCAGTCCGGGTCGCCGGCGATCAAGAGGTCGTAGGCGCCAAATTGCGCGGCGGTATACGTCGCCCAGGTCGCGTCGTCGATGACGGTCACGGCGAAGCCGTGGGCGGTCGCGAACTGCGCCTCCTCGCTCGCGAGCCCGCCGGATACCGTGTCTCCGTTGATCAGGGCGGTGGGCGTCGCCGCATGTGCGAGCTGGCGGTGCCCGACCGCGTCTCCGGCAGCGCCGATCAAACCCACGAGTGCGGCGCTCACGAGCAAGGCGACGGTTACTGCGATACCCTTCATGGATCCCCCCTTATCTCGATGCCGCGTCGACCGCAGGCGGGTTACCGTCCCGGGAGACGCCACATCCTCATGGTCTTGCTTCCTGCTGATTCCTTGCGAAAGAGCCCCACGCACCTCCTACTCGAGCGATGACCGCAAGGCGATGGCTCTCATCGGGCGCCGACAGGCGATAGCGGCCCCCACGGGCCGAACAGGATGGAATGGGAGTTCTTGCGCCGGCTATCTTGCCGGTCTCCGTGAGCAGATGTCAATAATCGTTTGTCAAGTTATGAATTTGTTAATTGGGCAAATCTGGCCCAAGCCAAACAGGGCGACGAGCGCCACATCGAACGATTCGGCTGATGACTCGCACCAGACGCACGCGCCGTCACGGGGATCCTGTCCGCGCAACACTTGTCTTCGCTTCGCAGCCGATGTGGCCGCGAGCAGAGCGGCGGGAACGAGCGGCAGGGCGATCCGTGGCTCGCACGACTCAGACCGCACGGACCTCCACGTCCCTAGGGGCAGGTACGCACGAACGCGAGCGCGAGACGCTCGGGATGGGCCCCAGCACGGCCGCGTCGCGACCGCGCTGGAAGTGTCCCGTGCGAGAGGAACGGTCAGTTGTTCGACGCTGGCGACCGATTTCCAGGCGGACGAGAGCATCTGCGGGCGCTGAGGACGACCTCCGCAGGGATGGTGGCACGGTGATCGACGGCCTCGAGTTGACCGACCCAACGGGGGAGTAGGGCGAGGAGCGATGCCGAGTTCCGGCCGCGTGGATTCAGCACACGCAGCTGCAGGCGACGGTGCGGGCGCAATCGTCGATGCAGTCTTCGCACACGTTGTAGCTATGCACGCGGTCCTGGACGACGAACGTCACGCGGTCGGCGGTGCGGTGGCAGAACAGGCACTCAGCCGGTTCGGCCGGTGATGCCTGGCGTGTCCGAGGTGTCCGGCGCTGCGCCTTCGTTTCGGCGATAACCATGCCCGTATCGTACTCGCGCCCGGACGCCACTTACAATTGGCGATCCGTCAACTTTCGCGGGCGGCTGAGGAACCGCAGATTCAGGGCGGAGCCTAACGGGGAACGGCCTGCGCAATCCGTTGTTCCCTGTCGATTCGCGCCGTGCTGTAATGCCCGCATGTCCGGACTGTCGCATCTCCCGTTCCGAGCCCTCGGCGGCCAGCCCGCGTTCGACGCCGCCGCCCTCGAGCGCTTCGTCGCCGCGCCGCGCGTCGCCATCCTCGCCTACGCCCGCGCCGATGGCCGCCCCGGCCAGTCGCCGATCTGGTACGAGTACCGCGACGGAGCCTTCTACATGTCGACGACCACCGACTCGGCGAAGGCGAAGGCGCTCCGCCGCGACGCGCGCGTCTGCCTCACGATCCAGGACGAGGCTGCGCCGTACCGCGCCGCCATCTTCGACGGCGCGGTCGAGATGACGCCGATGTCAAAGGACGGGCCGACGTCGGCCATCGCGACGCGCTACTTTGGCCGCATCGGCGGCGCGGAGTACGCGAAGATGACCGGCGAGCAGTACGACCGCTCCGGCCTCACGCTGATCACGCTGCGGCCGTCGTCGGCGCGCGGCTTCGACAACACGCGCGGGCTGGCGCTCTGGCAGTCGTTGTTTCTGAAGCTGCGGGCAGGGCTGCCGATCGTCGGCCGGTGGTTGTGATTTTCGCGATGAGGGAGGCTGCACCATGATCGCCTCGGCTGAGATCGCCGCCCTGACCGACGGTCGCCTCGTGCCGGCCGCGCAGGCCCTCGCCGCCGCGTTCCACGACGATCCGATGACGCAGTATCTGCTCCCCGACGAGCGCCGGCGCCGCCGCGCCCTGCCGCTCTACTTCGGATCGGTCCTGCGGCTGTCGCGCGGCGCGGGCGTCATCGAGACGGCGTCGCGCAACGGCCGCGTCGAAGCCGCGATCGTGGCGATGCCGCCCGGCACTTATCCGCTGCCGATGCTGCCGCAACTCCGCGAGTTCCGGACGCTGCTTGCGTGCGGATGGACGGCCGCGGTCCGCAACTTCCGCGACCTGGGGCCAGTCGAGGGCGCGCACCCGCACGAGCCGTTCTGGTACATCATGTACCTCGGCGTCGACCCGGCGTCGCAGCGCGGCGGCCTTGGCGGCGCGCTGCTCTCGCGCACCCTCGCCCGCGCGGACGCGGGGTCCGTCCCCTCGTACCTCGTGACGATGAAGCGCGACAACATCGCGTACTACCAGCGCTTCGGCTTCGCGCCGCGCGAAGAGCTGCGCATGGGGAAACGCGGACCGGAGACGTGGACCATGCTGCGGCCGGCGCCGAGATCCGCCTGACGCAACCTGGGACGGCGCGGGCGAGAGCGCCTCAGCAGCCGCCGGCGAACGGCTTGCCTGGGCCCCACATGTTCGCGTGTGTCGCCTGCGCCCAGGCCTGCGCCGCGTTCGCCCAGTCGTGGAACTGGACCGCGCCGGGATCGACATCCGCCGCCTTGGCCAGGCCGACGTACACCATCACGATCGAGAGGTTGAAGTCGACGCCGTCGGCTCGGCGCCACAGCGGCGCGGCGAGCGTCACACCGTTCGGCCCGACTCGCACGGCGTCGTACCGGAGGTAGACAGTCTGCCCCGGCTGCAGGAACAGCAACCACTGGAGCGCCGCCCTCGCCCAGTCCGCGCCGCACTCGTTGCCGGTCGGCGCAGCGATCTGCAACATGCGGATCGTCCTGCCATCCGTGCACGTGAACGTCTCGCCGTCGATCACGCTCGCCACGGTGCACGGGTCCCCCGGCGCACGGTTGTCGCGGACGGCTCGTAGCGCCTCGACCATGTTGATGCGGCCGTAGCCCGCCCATCCGGGTTCGCCAGCAGGCGGCAGGGCTGTCGCGCTGTTCTTGATGATGTCGATGACGCGCCAGGCCGGCAGCCCCGGGTTGACGGAGAGCATGAGCGCCGCCAGGCCCGTCACCTGCGGCGCGGAGAACGACGTGCCGTCGCCCTCGGCGTAGGGGCCCTCGGGTAGGCACGGCAGCAGCACGCGGCAGCGGCTCGCCGGCAGCGTGCCGATGATCCGCTGGCCGACGGCGACGACGCCGATCTCCGGGCCCCAGTTCGAGAACGGCGCGCGTTTCGTCGGGTCCGCGCCGGACGCCGCACCGACGGCGAGCACGCCCGGGAATCGCGCCGGGAACGAAACCGAAGGCGCACCGTCATTCCCCGCCGCGGCAACGACGAGTACGCCGTTCGCCTGCGCCTCGTTGACGGCGTCGCGCACGAGCTGCGAATCGTCGACGCCGCCGAGGCTCATATTGATGATGCGCGCGCCGTTGTGCGCGGCGTACACGATGCCGCGCGCCGTCGCGACCGAATCGCCCGCGCCGTAGCAGTCCAGCACCTTCACGGCCACGATCCGCACGTTGCGCGCGACGCCCACCATGCCCTGGCCATTCCCGGCGGCGGCGATGATGCCGGAGACGAACGTGCCATGGCCGATGTCGTCGTTGACGTAGCCGTTGGTCACGTTGTCGCAGCCGGGCGAGCTGTCGCTGACGAACGAGCAGCCGTTGACGTCGTCGGTGCAGCCGTTGCCGTCGTCGTCAATGCCGTTGTTCGGGATCTCGCGGGGGTTCGTCCAGATGTTGGCCTGCAGGTCCGGGTGACGGACGTCGACGCCGGTATCGACGACGGCCACTACGATGCTCGGCGAACCGCGCGAAATGTCCCATGCGGCCGGCGCGTTCTCGACGGACAGATACGAGTACTCGATGCCGAACAGCGGGTCGCTCGGGGAGTCGGTGGCCTTCACAGGGACGACGGGCTCGGCGTAGCGCACGCCGGCCACCCCGTTGAGCCGGCCGACCGACGCTGGGTCGGACGCGCCCGTGACCTCGATCGCGTGGATGTCGGCAATCTCGCCGTTCAGCCGGTAGCCGAGCGCCTCCACACGGGACGACACGTCGGCCAGCTGCTGGCCCGGCGCCACGGTCACGACAAGCCGCCCGGCGGCGCCGGGCGTCGCGCGTCGTCCGACGTCGGAGCCGGCGATGAGGGCGAGCAACCCGATGCCAGCGAGAATTAAGGACAACGAGTATCTTCGAAACATGGGTTGAATGTACATCATAGTTTTCGTATGATAGCGCAACTTCTGGATACGTGGAGGAGGGGGACAGCGTGCGAGACTACACTATCCGATCAGCGAGCAGACTTCTTCGCCGCGCGCCGCTAGTGCTGCTCCTCTTAATCGTCGGAGTCATGGCTCTGGGCGCGCGCTGCATCGAGCGGACGAGCAACCACGTCGACGCCGACGGATACACGCACGTCACGGGCGAAATGGTAAACGACACGGAAACGCAGGCAACGGGCATGGTGCTCGAGGCCAAGCTGTTCGACGCAGGCGGCAACATCGTCGCGACGAAGAGCGGCCCGACGTGCCCGCCGGATTCGCAGCCGCACCAGCAGACGGTGTTCGACCTTCGATTCGACAACCCGACCCTGCCGCCGTGGGACCACTTCGCGGTTGCACCCATCGCCGGCACCGCGTTGCCGTCCCAGTTGCCCGACCCGAAGATGGTCCTCTTCTTCGCTGAAGCCGTCCGCTTCACGACGCCGATCATGCTGCCGGGCCTGACGATCAGCGACAAGGACGTGTTCTTCCGGTTCCAGGTGCGAAACCAGACCAACAACACGTACTCGGGCGGCTTGCAGGGCTGCGCGGCCATCTACGATCAGGCGGGCAAGGTGGTGTTCGTCACGCAGAAGGAGATCATCGAACAGACCGGCCCGACGACGATCGGCCCGGCGGTCGTCCATCCGCAGGAACTGGCCAGTGTGTTCATGGTGGCCGAAAACGTGCCAGCGGGCCCGGTGCAGGTCCGTGCCTGGCTCTGGCTCGGGCCTAAGGGCGCGCCCACCTCGCAATACCAGTTCATGGCGACACAGATGATGACGATTCAGTCGATCCACCCGTAATCGGGCATCGAGCGATCGCCGGAGGCCGGGGGCTGGAGCCTCCGGCTTTCGTGTTTAGCCCTGCACCTTGAACCGCAGCGCCGACCACGTCTCGTCGATCGACACGCTGGACACCGCCCCCGGCGTCTTTGCTTCCAGACCCTAAGTTCTCATTGCCGCCAGGTGCGCAAGCACCGCCTCCGCTTCCTCCATCACGTCGTGGATGATCGCCGCCGCCGGCTTGACGTCGCGCACGAGGCCGGCCGACTGCCCTGCGTACGCGCTGTGCGCGCGCTCCGGGGCCTCGCCCGGCTGCGTCGACTCCCGGAGAATGGCCTCGCGCTGCGCACGCAACTCCTCGGAACGCCCCTGCCATTCGTTGGCGAACGGCGTGCGGATGCTGCGCCCCGCCACACCGGCCGGCCATCGCAGCCCATCGACGATGTCGAACGCGTCGGTAAAGATCGTGTCGTCGACGCTGGCGGCGAGGATCTTGTCGCGGTGCCCGTGCGCCGGCGGAGTCGCCTCGTCCGCGGCAACGAAGCGCGTCCCCATAATCACGCCCTGCGCGCCGAGAGCCAGCGCCGCCACGAGCCCGCGCCCGTCGGCGATGCCGCCCGTCGCGATCACGGGAATGCGGCCGGCCACGTCGACGGCGGCCGGCACGAACGCCATGGTCGATGCGTTGCCCGCGCTGTGCCCGCCCGCCTCGCCGCCCTGCGCGATGATCGCGTCGACACCGGCCGCGGCGGCAGTTCGCACGTCGGCAATGCTCTGTGCCTGGTGCAGGACGAGCATGCCGGCATCGTGCACGCGTCCGACGTACGGTGCCGGGTCGCCAAAGCTGAAGGTGATCGAAGGCGCGCGCTCTTCGAGGCAGACGTCGAGGAACGCCGGCGCGATCGGCATCAGGTGCACCCACAGGTTGACGCTAAACGGCCGCGACGTCAGCTCACGGGTCTTGCGGATGCGCGCGCGCAGGCCTTCCGGTCCGCTTCTGTCGATGCCGCCCAACCCGCCGAGGCCGCCCGCCTCCGCGACCGCCGCCGCGAGCGCCGGGCCGGCGGTCCCGCCCGCCATGCCTGCGCTACCGATCGGCACGCGAATCCCGAGGAGATCGCAAAGCGGAGTGTGCAGCGTCATGTGGTGCTCCTGTCTCGTTGCGGTGCGGTTACGCCTGGCGGGCGATGCGGCTCTTCGCCGGCTGCGACGCGGCGGAGACGTCTGCCTCGTGGCCGACGACCATGAGGCGGTCGCCGATCTCCAGGCGCACGTCCTCGCGCGGACCGACGATGAGCTCGCCGCCCGCCCGTTGCACACCCAGGATCGTGACGTGCGACGACTCGCGCAGGTGGCCGATGGCGGCGCCGAGCAGGCCCGAGTCGCCGTTGACCTCGATCTCGGCCAGCATCTGGTCGCTGTTGCGGCCGACGGCGAGGGTGTCGATGAAGTCGACGATGTTGGGCTGGATGGCGGAGAGCGCCATGCGACGCCCGCTGATGGCGTACGGCGAAATGACGCGGTCGGCGCCGGCGCGCAGGGCGCGCGCCTCGCTCTCGCGCTTGGCCGCGCGTGCGACGACGAAGATGCCGGGGTTCAACGCCTTCGCCGTCAACGTGATGTACGTGTTGCCAGAATCGGAGTCCGACGCCGCCAGCAGCGTCCGCGCCCGGTCGACGCCCGCCTCGCGCAGCACGTCGTCCGACGCCGCATCGCCCTCAACGACGAGATGGCCCATTTCGAGCGCCTTCTGCAGGGCGATCTGATTGTTCTCGACGACGACGAACGTCATCTTCCGTTCGAGGAACTCGCGCGCGATCTCCTCGCCGACGCGTCCGTAACCGCAGAGGATGTGGTGGTCCCGGAGCTGTTCGATTCGTCCCTTCATCCGCGTCACTCCGAGCGCTGCGCCCAAGTCGCCCTCGATCACCAGCGCCACGAACGTCGTCAGCAGGTAGAAGGCCGTGCCGACGCCGAAGAGTACCAGAAAGATCGTGAAGATCTGGCCCTTGGTGTCGAGCGGCTGGACCTCGCGGTACCCCACCGTCGTCACCGTCGTGACGGTCATGAAGAGCGCCTCGATGAAGCTCCAGCGCTCGATGAGCATGTAGCCGATCGTCCCGGCAGCGATCAGGGTGATGAAGATGCCGAGGCCGGTGAGGACCCGGCGCGGGACGTGCGGCGCTTCGATCTGGCGGATCATGCCCGGATTGTACATTGGGCCGCGCCAACACGGGCGGCCGCTACAGCAGCACCAGCCAGATGCCGGCGATCGTGATCGCCGTGCCGAGGAGCACGCGCGGCGTCAGCTTCTCCTGCAGGAACGCCACGCCCATCGGCAGCGCGAACACCGGCGCCGACGTCGTCACGAACGCCGTCTTCGCCGCACCGATCGACTGCACCGCGTAGATGAACAGGATGCTCCCCACGCCCGTGCCGAGCATGCCCGCCAGTGCGACGATGACGACGCTCCGGCGCGTCAGTTCGCGCAGTGGCGGGTTGTCGCGCCGCGTCATCGCGATCGTCGCCCAGACGGCCACGGAGGCCGCCGGGATGCGCAGGCTGGCCGCCCCGAACGCGTCGAGGTTGCCCTGCTGCCCGCGCAGCCAGACCGTCGCGCCGGCCCAGGCGAGTGCGGCGCTGACCGCGAAGACGACGCCGCGCACCAGTTCGACCTTTACGCTGCCGGCCGCGTCCGCGCGCCGCTGCTCGAGCACGATCCACGAGATGCCGACGACGATGAGCAGCCCGCCGACCGGCAGCGTCCAAGTCAGCGTCTCGCCCAGCAGCAGCACGGCGAGCACGAACGTCAGGAACGGATACGCGCTGTTCGTAATCGGGAACGTCCGCGACACGCCGAGAAACCCGAGCGCGTTGATGTACAGCGTGTCGCCGAGCGCCTGTCCCAGGATCCCCGACCCGGCCATCGACACGCCGGTGATGACCGCCATCTCGCGCATCTGCGGAAGCCCGCTCGACGCGATGAGCAGCCCGAAGATGACGACGCTGGCGGTCAGGCTTCGGATCGCCGACATGACGACGGGGCGCATCCTGCCCGCCTGCGACGCGAGCAGCACGCTGGTCAGCGCCCACAATGCCGACGAGCAGAGGGCAGCGGCGGCGCCCATGCGATCGGGCTCCTTCTCTATATCGGGAACGGCCGAGGGTGCCTCAGCCTAGCGGCTCGACTCGTAGGTGCCAGATGCCGTTCGGCCGGGATGCAGGTCAGTTTCGGAGGGCGATCGCGGTCAATCGACCCAGGCGGGGTACGACCCGAACACCTTGAAGAAGTCGGCCTGCTCGCGTACCGCTGCCAGCGCCTGCGCGACGAGCGGGTCGTCGCGGTGACCGTCGATATCGATGAGGAAGACGTAGACGCCTAGCTCCTCGCCGGAGGGGCGCGATTCGATCTTCGTCATGTTGATCGAGCGGTCGGCGAACTCGTGCAGCACGCTGACGAGCGTGCCTGGCCGGTCGTGCGCGACCGCGAACGCGAGTGACGTCTTGTCGCGGCCCGTCGGCGGCGCGCCCTCGCGCCCGATCGCGACGAAGCGCGTCTTGTTCGCGCGCGAATCCTCGATGCCGCGCTCCAGGATCTCGGCGCCGTAGATGTCTGCCGCCCGCGCCGGGCCGATGGCGGCCGCACCCGGCGTGCGCATCGCGATCGCGACGGCCTCGGCGTTCGAAAGCGCGGCCTCGGTGCGCGCGTTCGGAAGATTCGTCTCGAGCCAGCGCCGGCATTGCCCGAGCGACTGCGGGTGCGAGTACACCACCTCGATGCCGCCGCGCGTCGCGCCCGCCGGCGCCATCAGGCAGTGCTCGATCAGCATCACGATCTCGCCACAGATCGCGATGCCTTCGTCATGGATCAGCAGGTCGACGGTGTCGGTGATCGTCCCCTGCAGGCTGTTTTCGATCGGCACGACCGCAAGGTCGGCGTCGCCCGACTCCACCGCCCGCACGGCGGCGACGATGGTGGCGTGCGGGATGTGCTCGGCGGCCGCGAAGCCGCGCATCGCCGCCACCTCGGAGTTCGTCCCGGGCGGGCCAAGGTACGCGACGCGGGGTGGGGGAGTCACTAGAAGCTGCGCGGCGGCGGCGGCGACAGCAGCGCCTCGCGCAGCGCCTCCTCGCTCTCGTGCATGGTGACGGCGACGACCTCGTCGCCTTCGTGGATGATTGTGTCGCCGGACGGCACCTTCGGCTGGCCATCTTCGCCAACGATGAGCGAGATCATCGACTGATACGGCAGCAGGATGCTCTTGATCGGCTGTCCGATCACGCGCGATCCCTCCGGAATGCGC
Organism: uncultured Chloroflexia bacterium; assembly: GCA_963840385.1. Classification (GTDB taxonomy): domain Bacteria; phylum Chloroflexota; class Dehalococcoidia; order DSTF01; family JACRBR01; genus CAYJMJ01. The sequence goes on from CAWIYS010000011.1 coordinate 874,880, forward strand.
ACCTCGACGATTTCGAGGCCGCTGCTCTTGAGCTTCATCAGCGGGATCAGGTGGTGCGTCGGCAGCTCCTGCTCGATGTGCGCCATGATCGCCGACGTCGCGCTGACGGTGATATCGACGTGCAGGCGGCGGAAGATCTCCTCGTTTTTCGGGTTGTTGATGCGCGCGACGGTCCGCGCGACGTTGAACCGCTCCTTCGCCACCTGGCACGCGACGAGGTTGTCCTCGTCGTCGCCCGTGACGGCGAGCAGCATGTCGGCGCGCTGCGTGCCGGCCTTTTCAAGCACCGTCGCCTCGCAACCGTCGCCTTCCATCACGATGTCGCCGAGCTCGTCGGTGATCTCGGCCGCCTTCGCGGCGTCCTGCTCGATCACCAGCACCTCGTGGTTCGCTTCGGCGAGCTCCTTGGCCAGCTGGAAGCCGACCTTGCCGCCGCCGATGACGATGATGTACACGGGGTTAGATCTCCTCCTGCCGCATGAACTCCGCGACGATCGCGTTTGCTTCCTCATCGGACTGAGCTTCGATGATCCTGCGAAGGCGCATCGCCTGGACGCGCGTCGGGTTGATCGTGCGGAGCCCCATGTTGCGGTACATCTCCTCGCGCAGCGGGTCGAAGACGCGGCTCGCCACGATCGGCACGCCGAAGATGTGTTTGGCGATCTGCGCCGCCATGACGTTCCGGTTGTCGCCGCGCGTCGCGCTCACGAACACGTCCATGTTCTCGATGCCGAGCTTGCGCAGCACGTCGAGGTCGATGCCGTTGCCCACGGCCTTCGTGCCGACGAAGTCGTCGGGCAGGAAGCGGAACGCGGCGGGATCAATGTCCAGGATCAGGACGTGGTCGCCGTTTCTGCTCAGTTGGGCCGCGAGCGTCGCTCCCACGCGACCGCAGCCCATGATGCACACCTTCTTCATGGTGCTCCCACGCTATGCGGCTATTCTCGCACGGGGTGTCGCCAGAGCCATACGCTGCAGGGCGCCGCCCGCAGCACGTACTGGGTCAGGCGACCCATTTGGTACTCGCCAAGCGGGGCCTTGTGCTCGGCGCCCAGCAAGATCAAATCGATGTTCCGCTCCATCGCCTCGTCGACAATCGCGTGACCGGCCTCCCGCGCCTGCAGCAGCTCCCCTTCGATGCGGAAGTCCGCCTCCGACGCCACCTGTTCGGCCCGCGAGAGCACCTCCTCGCCGGTCGCCGCCTCTTCCGACAGCTCGGCATCGAGCGGGAGCGATCGCTTCACCTCGATGACGTGGACGGCGAACACCTTCCCCTTGTTGCGTTTGGCGATCGAGCAAGCGAGCACGACGGCCGCCATGCTCGCCGGGGAGCCGTCGACAGGGACAAGGATCGAACGGGCTCCGACGAGGGGATCAGGTGCTGCCAAGAGTGGTGCCCCTCCGCTCGTGGGCTCCCAGAAGTTCTCGTTGTGGGCGTCTCGCCATTATAGGAATGGCCCGAACTACGGGCAAACAAACCTGAGTGTAGTCTATCCCTGATCAACGACCGTCAATTCCCGTATCTAGCGGGCTGTGCGGCTCGCCGATACCTACTGCAGCGAAGCAGGGGGCATCGTCGTGCCAGGGTTCGAGATTCACGATCGCGTCTACATGCGTGCCCGCGTGCACGAGGAGCTGGCGCGCGCTCGCCGCCACAAACACCCATTCGCGGTGCTCGTCTTCGAGCTGCTCCCTTCGTCCGATGGCCTGCTGCCGCACCGGAAGATGGACGCCGGATTGCAGATCCTCAACGCCTCCGTCCGCGACGAGGACTCCGTCGGCAAGGCGTTCGACGACACGATCGTCGTCCTGCTGATCGAGACGGACGCGCTCGGCACCAAGGACACGCTGATGCGGCTACGGAACCGGCTGACGCGCATCGCCGGCTCGTGGCAGGTGACGGCGTACACGTTCCCGACGCACGAACAGGCCATCGAACAGCTGCCGCTGCTCACGGCTGCGTAGCGAGCGCGTCATGGGGTCAGTCGGTGCACATCGCGCGGAAACAGCGCGACCTCCCGAATGTTCGCCACGCCCGCGACCTGCGCCACCCAGCGTTCCAGCCCGATCGCGAATCCTCCGTGCGGCGGCATGCCATACCGAAACGCCTCCAGGTAACCCTCGAGCGCGCCCGGATCCTGGCCGCGGGAAGCCAGCGCCGAAAGGTAGTCCTCGTAGCGATGCAGCCGCTGCCCGCCCGTCACCAGTTCGAGCCCGCGGAACAATAGGTCGAAGCTGTTCGAGGACTCCGGGCGCGCCGGATCCGGGTGCGTGTAGAACGGCCGCTTGGCCATCGGGTAGCCCGTCACAAACAGGAAGTCCGACCCGTGCTCGCGGCGCGCCCACTCGCCCAGCCACCGCTCGTGTGCGGGCGCCAGGTCCGGCTCCCCGCACAGGTCCTCGCCCGTGGCATCGCCGATCATCTTGAGCGCGTCGGCAAAATGCACTGCCGGCACGTCGCGCGGCACGACCGGCAGCGCGACATCGACGAGGGCCAGCGCATCGCCAGCCTCCGCCTGCACGGCATCGATCATCGCCGCCAGCGCCGGCGCGAGGACCGCCATCACGTCGCGGTGGTCCCCGATGAACCCCATTTCCGCATCCAGCGAGACGTACTCGTTGAGGTGCCTCGTCGTGTCGTGCGGCTCTGCGCGAAACACGGGTCCCACCTCGAACACGCGCTCGAACACGCCCACCATGATCTGCTTGTAGAACTGCGGGCTCTGCGCCAGGTAGGCCGGATTCCCCATATAGTCAACGCCGAACACGTTCGCGCCTCCCTCGGTCGCGGCGCCGACGATCTTCGGCGTGTGGATCTCGACGAAGCCTCTCGCGCGCAGTGCCGCGCGAAACCCGGACAGCGACGCCGCCGCAAGCTGCCATAGCGCGCGACGCCGGGGGTGCCGGAGCGTGAGGGCTGCGTGGTCGAGCAGTGTCGGTAGCTGGCTGTTCAACGCCGGCCGGAACAGGTCGATCGGCGGCGGCTCCGATGCGGCGGAGATCACCTCGATCTCCGGCTGCCGGACCTCGACGCCCATTGGTGCCTGCGCGTTCGAGACAGCGAGGCCTTCGACCGCGATCACCGACTCCGCGTGCAACCTGTCGACCACCGCCGCGGCCGTATCATCGAGCACGATTTGCGCCAGTCCGAGCGCGTCTCGCAGGATCAGGAAGCTGACACGGCTCAGTCGCCGGACTCGGTGGATCCAGCCGGCGAGGCGCACACGGCGTCCGACATGAGATGGCAACTCGACGCTATAGGTCCGTTCCATGGCAACACCTCCGTCTCGCACAGAGAACGCAAGACGCCCCACTCGCGCGGACGAGGGGGCGTCTCGTGGTGCCACCGCATGTTTACCGCCGTTCGCAATGGATCGGCGGCCTTGGAGCCGGATAACGGGGGCGGGCCGTCGGGGCTTACTGTGCGAAACGCAGTTCTTCCCCACGCTCGGGAGGGTCTTCGCTGGGACCGGAGGCCGCCGTTGCAGCGGACGGGCGGCTCTCTAAGCTCCGGGGTACCTGCTACTGGTCTCCGTCAGCGCTTTGGCACATCTTACCCGTTTCACAGGTCGCGACGCCAAACATCGAGAGCGGATCGCTGTCGGCTACTCCGGCTTCCAGGTCGTCCCCTGCGGGCCGTCTTCGAGCACGACGTGCAGGTCGGCGAGGCCGTCGCGGATGCGGTCGGCGAGCGCCCACTGCTTGGCGGCGCGAAGCTCGCTTCGGATCTGGATCATCAGGTCGATGAACGGGGCCGCCTCGATCGATTGCTCCGGCTGGTCGAGCCGCAGCCCGAGCACGTCGGCCAGCTCGAGGAGCAGCCCCTGCGCGCCGAGCGTGCCGTGGCCTTCGTCTCGTGCGCGGTTGATTTCCTTCGCGAGGTCGAAGAGCACGGCCAGCGCTTGCGGCGTGTTCAGATCTTCGTCCATCGCCGAGGTGAAGCGCTCGCGGTGCTGCGGGAGGTCGATGCCGCCGTCACCATCGGAGGCGAGCGCGCGTGCCGCGGTGCGCAGCCTGTCCGCGCCCGTCTTCGCGGCCTCGAGCGTCTCCTCGCTGAACGTCAGCGGCTTGCGGTAGTGCGACGTCAGCACCCAGAGCCGCAACCCGTCTCCACCCACCTTCTTCAGCCCGTCGCGGATGGTGATGAAGTTGCCGAGCGACTTGCTCATCTTCTCTTCGCCCATCTTCACCCAGGCGTTGTGCAGCCAGTAGCGGACGAACGGCAACGACGCCGGTGTACGCCTCCGTCTGCGCGATCTCGTTCTCGTGGTGGGGGAAGATGAGGTCCTCGCCGCCGCCGTGGATGTCGATGCGCTCGCCGAGGTACTTGAGCGACATCGCGGAGCACTCGATGTGCCAGCCCGGGCGCCCCTTGCCCCACGGGCTGTCCCACGATGGCTCACCGGCCTTCGCGCCCTTCCAGAGCGCGAAGTCGGCCGCGTTCTCTTTCTGCTCGCCCGTCTCGACGCGCGCGCCCGCCAGCAGTGAGTCCTGCGTACGGTGCGAGAGCTTGCCGTAGTCGTCCTTCGCCGAGACGCGGTAGTACACGTCGGACCACTCGCTCTGCGGTGACGACGTCTCGTACGCGAACCCCTTCTCGATCAGGCCGGCGACGATCGCGATCATCTCCGGCACTTCCTTCGTGGCGTACGGGTAGACGTCGGCCGGCAGCACGTTCAGGTCGCGCATGTCGTCGAAGTACATGGCGATGTACTTCTCGACCAGCTCGTCCGTCGAGATCTTCAGCCGGTTCGCACGCTCGATGATCCGGTCGTCGATGTCGGTGAAGTTCTGCGCGTGCTTGACGGTGTAGCCGCGCCACCGCAGGTAGCGCTTCACGACGTCGAAGACGATGTAGCTCATCGCGTGGCCGATGTGCGACTCGTCGTACGGCGTGATGCCGCAGACGTACATCGTCACAGGGTCGCCCTGCGGCTGGAACTCCTCGAGCTGGCGCGTGAGCGTGTTCGTGAACCGGATCAACCGATCGCCTTTCTCTCCGGCCGCGTCTCCGGCCCACCGAGCGTCTCCCGCTGCCGGTGCACGTGCGGCGGCTCGTCGTCATCGCCGGGCGCCGTGCCGCCGCCGAGCTCCTCGATCTGCGCCTGCAGCGAGCGGATGCGCCGCTCCAGGCGCTCGATGTGCTCCTCGAGCGCGTCGATGCGGTCCCACTCCGGGTCGGGAAGCCGCGTAATCGTATCGCCGCCCGCCTCGTGGAACGAGACCACGTGCCCGGGCACGCCGACGACGGTGGCGTTCTCCGGCACGTTCGTCACGACGACCGAGCCCGCGCCGATGCGCGCGTTGTCGCCGATCTCGACCGCGCCGATGAGCTTCGCGCCGGCGCCGACGGTCACGCCGGCGCCGAGCGTCGGATGGCGCTTCGTGCGGTGCATGCTCGTGCCGCCGAGCGTCACGCCCTGCAGGATGTGGCAGTTGTCGCCGATCTCCGCCGTCTCGCCGATGACGACGCCCATGCCGTGGTCGATGAACAGCGCCTCGCCGATCTTCGCGCCGGGATGGATCTCGATGCCGGTCAGGAAGCGGCTGAGGTTCGAGATGGCGCGCGGGATGACCGGCACGCGATGCGTGTGCAGCGTGTGCGCCAGCCGGTGCAGCTCGCGCGCGTGGAAGCCGGGATACGCGAGGATGATCTCGAGCGTGCCGCGCGCGGCGGGATCGCGCTCGCGGATCGTTTCGATGTCACGCCTGATGGACTTGAGAACCGACATGAGGACGAGGTCCTCCTTCCCTGAATCGCGTCGTTGCCTCGCTCCGGGGCGGCCGCTACGCTGGCCGCCCCTGCAGACAACCGCACGGCGCTCGCATCACGGCGCCGGACGCGAATCCGGGAACGAAAGACTTCGTCACAAGAAGACTCCTGGCCGTCCAATCGGGGCGGCCGGTCGTTATCGTCTACTCTAGCAACACCGTCGCGAGGGCGGCAATGCCCTCGCCGCTGCCTGTAAAGCCCAGGCCGTCCGTCGTTGTCGCCTTGACGTTGACGCGATCGACCTCGATTTCCAGCGCCGATGCGATGGACGCCCGCATGGCCGGGATGTGCGGAGAGAGCCTTGGCTCCTGCGGCCACCACGGTCGCATCGACGTTCACGACGCTGAGCCCGCGCCGCGCGGACGCGGTCGTAGGCGAGGCGCATCAGTTCGATGCTGCGGGCATCGCGCCAGCGCGGGTCGGACGACGGGAACATGCCGCCGATGTCGCCCATGCCGGCGGCGCCGAGGATGGCATCGATGACGGCGTGCGCCAGCACGTCGGCGTCTGAGTAGCCGACGAGGCCGCGCGTGTGCGGAACGTCCACGCCGCCGAGCATGAGCCCACGTCCGTCCGCGAACGCGTGCACGTCGACGCCCTGCCCGATTCTCATCGGCGCGATTGTACCGAAATGCCGGCCGGCGGGTTCCCCGCCGCATACCTCATCCGGGTCGGGTATGATCCCTGAAGTCATGGAAGACTTTGAGGCCTACGGCCAGCTGCGCGATCGGCCCCGCCAGGCGCAGCAGGCAGTTCCCGCGCTCCCGCAGGTACTCGCGCCGCCCCGTCCGAAGCGGTCGCACTGGCTGCGCAACCTCGTGCTGCTCGCCTTCGCATACGTCGTGCTCGCCGTCGGCACGACGGTCCAGCCGTTGCCGGTGCCGTTCACGTCGGTGCACGCGTCAGTGCCGTTCCCGGGCGGCGCGCCGATGCTCTTCGGCCTGCCGGACCGCCCGTTCACGGTGCTGGTCATCGGACTCGACCGCCGGCCGACCGAGACCGGCGCCAGCCGCACCGACACGGTGCTGCTCGTCCGCATCGACCCGCGGTCGCACAAGGCGGCGTTCCTCAGCATCCCGCGCGACTCGCTGATGGAGGTGCCGCTCGGCGACGGCAGCTACACGCAAGACCGCATCAACACCGCGTACGTGTTCGACTGGTCGTCGAAGGACTCGAGCGCCGCGCCGAAGGCGCTCATGGCGACGATCCAGCACAACCTCGGCATCCACGTCGACCACTACGTCACGTTCGACCAGCGCAGCGCCGAGGACCTGATCCAGTCGATGGGCGGCGTCACGATCGACAACCCGCGTGAGTTCGGCCAGGCCGACTACTCCGACGACGACGTGCACGTCGTCCCGCAGCAGTTCGCCAAGGGCAAGATCCACCTCAACGGCTACGAGGCCGTCGCGTACGGCCGCATCCGCGAGGGCTCGACGGACTTCGATCGCATCCAGCGGCAGCAGCGCGTCGGCTCGGCGCTGATCCACGAGGCGTCGTCGCCGCTCTCGATCGTTCAGCCTGCCGTCCGCATTCAACGCCTACCGCAAGACCGTCAAGACCGACATGAGCCTGCGCCAGTCGGCCGGCGTGCTCTCGCTGCTGAAGCGCGTGAACGACGGCGACCTCAAGACGAAGTCGCTGGGCGACGCCGCCGTGTCGTGCGTCTCCTGCACGGCCTCGATCCAGCTCCTGGACCCCGCGAAGGTGCAGCAGATCATCGCCGACGCGTTCAACGACCCGGCGGCCGGCGCCAGCGCCGCGCAGCTCCTCGCCGCGGCCGGCGTCACACCATGAGGCAGATCCGATGACCGACGCCATTACCGCCGACTTCCTCATCCTCGCCGACGCGGCGCAGGTGCAGGGCGAGAAGCTCTACATGCTCGGCGGCGGCTGGTCGCTGATCTGGGCGAAGGAGTTCCCCGCCCAGCATCAGATGGCCGTCGCGGCGGGCATCCTCGTACCGTGGATGGAGACGAACGCACGCCACCAGTTCCGTATCTTCGTCCACGACGAGGACGGCACGACGTTCGGCGACGTCAGTGGCGAGTTCGAGCAGGGGCGGGCGCCGGGCCTGCCCGCCGGCACGACGCAGCGTGTGATGCTGACCGTGAACCTCGGCATCCGGATCGAGAAGCCGGCCGAGGCCGCGGTCGAGCTGTGGCTCGACGGCCAACTCGCGCGCTCGGTCCCGTTCCGGATCGCGGCGACGCCCCCGCGCTAGGCGCGGATCTTCCGCGCTTCTGCGACGAACACGTCGAACAGGCGTCGCATCAGCGGCGCGAACCCCGCCTCATGCTCTTCGGGCCGCTCCGGGTGCCACTGCACGCTCACGACCCAGCGATGCTGTTCGCTCTCGGTGCCTTCGACGAGGTCGATGCCGTGGTCGTCGGCGAAGGCGATCGGCCGCAAGCCGGACGCGAGGTGCGTCATCGTGACGGCCTGGTGGTGACGCGAGTTGACGGTGAACTCCGTCGCGCGATACGCCGCCGATAGCCGCGTGCCGTCGTTGAGGCGCACGCGGTGCCATCGCGACGGGTAGCCCGGCGTCGCGAAGTCGGCGCGGTGCTCGCCGCTATCGATGTGCTGGAGCAGCTGGCCGCCGAAGCCGACGTTCATCAACTGGTGGCCGCGACAGATCGCCAGCACGGGGAGATCGCGCCGCAGCATCTGCTCGAGATACGCCAGCTCCATCGCGTCGCGCTCGGGCGACGTCTCCTTCACCTTGAGGTGCCGCTCGGCGCCATAGCTCGCCGGGTCGACGTCGATGCCGCCGGTGAGCATCAGCGCGTCGAGCGTCGGCGCCAGCTCGGCGGCGCGGCCGGCGACCGCCTCGTTAAGGTCGACGACCTCGCCACCGGCCTCGCGCACGCGCGACCAGTAGCGGTCGAGCGCCTCGGGCGCCACGTCGCTCCAGTTCGTCACGCCGATGCGCGGCGCCTCGCTCATACTTATGTCTCCTTGCCCGGATGCCGCATTCCGGGGTGCGAAACAGGGCAGCCGCGCGGCTGCCCTGTCGATGTCATCACGGTGCGCCGGTCTACTCTTCGAACTCTACTTCGTCCGCGTCTTCATCGCGAGCGACGTCGAACAGCGTGACCTCGCGCGGCTCCGCCTCGGCCTCCGGTTCGGCCTCTTCCCATTCCTCGGCCTCTTCCGCGGTGTCTTCGTCGTCGTCCATGTCGGACCGGACCAGGCTCTCCTTGGTGTACGGCCGCACGACGTCGCCCGCCTTGCCGGCCGGGAACGAGAGCCGTCCCACCTGCGTCGGGTGCTGGAACGTCTCCTTGATGATCACCCTCACGGAGTCGCCGCTCAGCCCCGCGACCGCGGCCGCGTACTTGTTGCCGCCCGCGATGAGACGGGTCAGCCGCATCGCCAGCTTCGGTTCGACGTCGGCCAGGTAGTCGCCGGCCATCGTCTCAACGGTCAGCCGCGACCCGACGGTCTTCAGCGCCACCTCGTCGCCGGCCGAGAGCGTCGCCAGCATCTTGGTCTGGACCAGCCGGAGCACGGTCACGCCGCTCTTGCCCATCTCCTCGATGAACAGGCTCGTGTCGACCTGCTGCGCCCTGTCCGGCTCCGTCTTGGCGCGCGCCGAGGCCAGCCGCTCCAGGTTCTTCCTGGCGATGACGTTCGTCGGCTCCAGTTCGAGCGCGCGGTTGTACGCCTCGCGCGCCTCCTTGATCTTGCCGGTTTCACTCAACGCCTTGCCGAGCCGGTTATACGCATCCGCCTCCGGGGTCAGGGCGATGATCGCGCGGTTCGCCGTGATCGCGTCGTCCCAGCGGCTCTGCATGGCGAACTGGATCGCCTGCTCGGTGCGGACGCGCTTCACGCGGGCTTTGTCCTCTGTCTGGTTCATACGTCCTCTTGATCAGCATCGAGATCTCGCCCGAGGCCTCGAATGTCGGGAGATTGTAGGCCGTTGCCCGAAGCAACACAAGTCAGCTTTTCCCACTGTGATCTCGGTCGATAACCCTCATGTTCGATTGTCACATTCACGTAACACGTACAGGTTTCGGATGCGATGGTTCTCGCACGCGCCGCCGCCGCTCCGTATAGTGGACGCATGAGCGAAGCGGCCCCTTCTGTCAACGAGATCATCGTCCACGGCATCATCGTCGGTGCGTTTCAGGAGAACTGTTGGGTGATCGGGAACCGGCGCACCGGCGAGGCCATCTGCGTCGACCCTGGCGACGAACCGCAGGAGATCCTGGCGATGGCGCGCGAGATGGGCGTCGCGATCAAGTACATCGCCAACAGCCACGCCCACATCGACCACATCCTCGGCGTGGGTCCCGTGCGCGAGGCGACGAACGCGAAGTTCCTGCTCCACCCCGGCGACCTCGAGATCGCCCGCTCGACGGCGCAGTCCGCCCGCGCCTGGATGGGCGTCGATATCCCGAATCCGCCCGAGCCGGACGATTTCCTCGCCGACGGCGACGAAATCGACGTCGACGGCCTGAAGCTGACGGTCATGCACACCCCCGGTCACACCCCCGGCAGCGTCTCGTTCTACGCCAACGGCGTGCTGTTCGCCGGCGACACGCTGTTCCAGGGCTCGATCGGCCGCACCGACCTGCCCGGCGGCGACGAGCGCCAGGAGATGTCGAGCATCGTCGACCGGTTGCTGACGCTCCCCGACGAGACGATCGTCCTCCCCGGCCACATGGCCCAGACGACGATCGGCCAGGAGCGCCAGCGCAACCCCTTCATCCGCATGGAACTCGCCCGCCGCGCCGGCGCCTAGCCAAACGTCCATGACCGCCATAGCGCGGGCATTCCGGCCCGCGCGATTCTCGTATTGGATGCGTCGCTCGTCACCCCGACGGATTCATGGATGCCGCGTGCGCCCGGACGGCTGGAAGCCGGCGGCTGACAGCTTCTCTCACTTCGAGATCATCACGTCCGTCGACTTCACGACCACGGTCACGCGGTTGCCCTTCTTCAGCCCGAGCGTTTCCGCCGATTCGCGCGTGATCGCCGCCACCATCTCCTGCCCGCCGATGTCGACGACCACCTCGCTCATCACCGTGCCGAGCTTGACGCTGACGACCTTCCCCTTGAGCTGATTTCTGGCGCTGAGTGGCATCCTGCACCTCCTTTTCCTTGCGCCGCATCCTACACTGCCCACCCGGGGCCGATTGCTACCTCGATCAGGTGCCGGTTGGACCCTTGTATGCTTCGTAGCGGTAACGGACGATCTGACAGCCACCGGCATGCGGTGGACTCGGACACGGAGAGGCAGGCACAGAATGACGCACCGTCCCGGTCGGTACAGCCGCATCGCCGTGGCTATCGCAGCCGTCATGGCCGGGGTGCAGATGGCCGCGTGCGGCGGCGGCGGCTCGTCGGGATCGTCCAGCCCCGACGCGACGGGCACCGCTGCGGGCACGCCGGGGATCTCCGGCTCGATCACGGTGTACGCCGCATCGTCGCTCACCGCGGCCTTCTACAAGGAGGCCTCGACCTTCCAGCAGGCGCACCCCGACATGCGCGTCAGCTTCAACTTCGCCGGCAGCCCGACGCTGATCACGCAGCTGGACCAGGGCGCGCCCGGCGATGTGCTCGCCACCGCCGACGAGAAGACGATGAAGACGGCGAGCGACAAGTCGCTCGTCACGGGCGACGTCAAGATCTTCGCGAAGAACCGGCTCGTCATCGCCGTGCCGAAGTCCAACCCCGGCAACGTCAACACGCCGGCCGACCTCGCGAAGCGCGGCCTGAAGATCGTCCTCGCCCAGGAGGGCGTGCCCGTCGGCGACTACGCGCGCCAGTCGCTGTCGAAGATGGAGGCCGACGCAGCGTTCGGCACCGGCTTCCGGGACAACGTGCTGAAGAACGTCGTGTCGGAGGAGGCAAACGTCAAAGGGGTCGTCTCGAAGATCCAGCTCGGCGAGGCGGACGCCGGCATCGTCTACAAGACGGACGTCACGGCCGGCGTCGGGCTCGATGTCACGACGATCGACATCCCCGACGCGTTCAACGTCGTCGCGTCGTACCCGATCGCCGTCACCGCGAAGGCCGCCAACGCCGAGCTGGCCGCCCTCTTCGTGCAATTCGTGCTGTCGAAGGAGGGCCAGCAGATCCTGGCGGACAGCGGCTTCATGGGAGCGGAGTAATGATCGACGCGCGCGCCGCGATCCGCAGCCCCGGCGGCGTCCGGCCCGGGCTTGGCTGGCTCTTCAGCCCGCCGGCGCTGCTGTTCGGCGCGTTCGTCGTCGTGCCGCTCGCGGCGCTGGCGTGGCGCAGCGTGAATAGCGGCGCGCTCGCCGACAATGTCACGTCGTCGCTCGTGCTCGACTCGCTGCGGCTGAGCGCGATCACGAGCACGATCACGCTCGCCGTGGCGATCATGGTCGGCACGCCGCTCGCGTACCTGCTCGCGCGGCGCGAGTTTCCCGGCAAGATGCTCGTCGACCTGCTCATCGACCTGCCCGATCGTGCTGCCGCCGACGGTCGCCGGCGTGGCGCTGCTCGTCGCGCTCGGCCGGCGCGGCGTCATCGGCCAGCATCTCGACGCCGGCGGCATCGACATCGCGTTCACGACGACGGCCGTCGTGATGGCGCAGCTCTTCGTCTCGGCGCCGTTCTACATCCGCACCGCCAAGGCCGGCTTCGAGAGCATTCAGCCGCAGTACGAGGGCGTCGCATGCGACGCTCGGCGCGTCCCCGCTACGCACGTTCTGGCGCGTGACGCTGCCGCTCGCCTGGCCGTCGCTCGTCGCCGGCGCGATCCTCTGCTGGGCCCGCGCGCTGAGCGAGCTCGGCGCGACGCTGATCTTCGCTGGCAACATGCGCGGCGAGACGCAGACGATGCCGCTCGCCATCATCAGCGCCTTCGAGTCCGGCGAGTCGATCGACGTGCCGATTGCGCTGTCGGTGATCCTCGTCGCGGCGGCGGCGGTGCTGCTGCTGCTGCTGCGCGTGCTCGCCCGCGGCGCCGCGACGCGGGTGTAGCGTGTTCCAGATCGACATCCACAAGCGCATCGGCGATTTCGAGCTGGCACCGGCGTTCGAGGCCGACAGACGGCTTCGTCGTGCTCTTCGGTCCGTCCGGCTGCGGCAAGTCGCTGACGCTGCAGGCCGTCGCGGGCCTGCTCACCCCGGACGGGGGCCGCATCGAGCTGCCCGGCGGCGCCGTGGCGTTCGATGCGGCCGCGCGCATCAACCTGCCGCCGCAGGCGCGCGGCATCGGCTACGTCGTCCAGGACCTGGCACTCTTCCCGCACATGACGGCGCGCCAGAACATCGAGTTTGGCATCGCGGGCTGGCCGGGCGCGCGTCGCCGCGAGCGCGTCGCCCAGCTCATGTCGCTGCTCGGGCTGGAGGGGCTTGCCGAGCGTCGGCCCGGGCAGATGTCCGGCGGACAGCAGCAACGCGTCGCGCTGGCTCGCGCGCTCGCCGCCGAGCCGTCGCTGCTGCTGCTCGACGAGCCGTTCTCCGCGCTCGAGGCGCCGCTGCGCGCGCTGCTCCGCCGCGAGGTCGCCGCACTTCGCCGCCGCCTCGACCTCACCGCGCTCTTCGTCACGCACGACCTCGGCGAGGCGTTCGCGCTCGGCGACCACGTCGTCATCTACGACGCCGGCCGCGTCCTGCAGCACGGTCCCCGCGACGACGTCCTCCGCCGCCCGCGTACGCGCCGCGTCGCCGAGCTGATCGAGGTGCGCAACATCATCCCCGGCACGATCGATGCCTACGCCGAGGGCGTCGCGGTCGTGCGCACGCCGTGGTTCACCGCGCGTGTGAACGACCCGGCCGCGCCCGTGCGCGGCGACGTCTACGTCTGCGTCCGCCCCGAGCACATCATCGTCGAGCGCTGGGACCGCCCGGGGCGCGCCGGCGTCAACGCCGTCATCGACACCGAGATCATCGAGGAGGTCGGCCTCGGCAACACGCACCGGCTGTTCATGCGCGCGATGCCGCTCGACGCCGAGTTCGGCGAGCCGTTCGTCTTCGAGGTCGACATGCCCGCGCACCCGTACGAAGTGCTGGGCATCGCGACGCGGCGCGATTGGCGCATCGCCCTCACGGCCGAGAACCTCTCGCTCGTGCCGCGCGACTGAAGTCAGCTGCCGTTGCTCTCGCTGCGATAGCGCGCGTAGCTCTCGAGCGCCGCCAGCGCCCGCAGCGCCCGCTCCGGATACGGGTACACCGGCACGCGCGCGGCATCGAGCATCTAGCCGGCCGCGGTGCACGGCGTCGCCGCCCATGAAGACGGCCGCGACAGGCTTGTGGCTGGTCCGCGCCAGGTGCGTGATCACGCGCGCCGTCCGCTCCGGCTCCGTCACCGCCTGCGGCGTCAGCATCACGACGACGCCGTCGACGTTCGCATCGGCGAGCGCGATCTCCATCGCCAGCTGGTAGCGGTCCGCCGCCGCGTCGCCGAGCACGTCGATCGGATTGGCCGACGATGCCGCGGCGGGCAGTCCCTCGGCCAGCCGGTCGCGCGACACCGGCGACAGCCGCGCGACGGACAGGCCGTAGCGCTCGATCGCGTCCGTCGCCATCACGCCCGGCCCGCCCGCGTTCGTCACGACGGCGATCCGCCGCCCGTGCGGCAGCGGCAGGTACGAAAACGCCAGCGTGTAGTCGAACAGCTCCTCCATCGAGTACGCACGCACGATGCCCACCTGCCGAAACGCCGCATCGACCACGGCATCCGACGACGCGAGCGCGCCGGTGTGCGACGACGCCGCGCGCGCGCCGGCCGCGCTTCGGCCGACCTTCATGATCACGAGCGGCTTGCGCGCCGTGACGCATCTTCGCCGACCTCGAGGAAGCGCCGCCCGTCGGAGAAGCCCTCCATGTAGCTGACGATGACGTTCGTCTGCTCGTCGTCGCAGAGATGGAGCAGCACGTCGATCTCGTTGACGTCGGCCATGTTGCCGAGCGACACGAACTTCGAGAAGCCGACGTCGATCGCGCGCGCCCAGTCGAGGATCGCCGTCGCCATCGCGCCCGACTGGCTGACGACGGCGATCTCGTAGCGGAACGGCGCCGACTCGGCGAACGTCGCGTTCAGGTTGGCGAACGTGTTGATGATGCCCAGCGAGTTCGGCCCGATGAGCCGCACGCCGGCGGCCTGCGCGCGCTCGAGCAGCTGCGCGCTCGCGTGCCGCGCCCTCGGCGCCCATCTCGCGAAAGCCCGCCGTGATCACGACGGCCGCCCGCACGCCCTTGCGCCCGCACTCGTCGATGACGGCCGGCACCGCCGCGGCCGGCACCGTCAGCACGGCGAGATCGACCGGCCCGGGGATGTCGTCGATGCGGGCGTACGCGCGCAGGCCGAGCACCGATTCGGCGTTCGGGTTGACCGGGTACAGCGGCCCGGCGAAGCGCGCCCGCATCAGGTTGTCGAGCATCACGTACCCCAGCTTCTGCGGGTTACGCGACGCGCCCGCAATGGCGATGCTGCGCGGGACGAAGAACGCGTCGAGGTCAGGATTCAAGGCAGCTCTGCTCCGTGCGGCGTCCGCTCAGGTATCGGCACCATCGTCGGGAGACTCCAGCGCCTCCTTCAGGTTAGACAGCCCCTGCACCAGCGCCATAGCGAACCCGTAGTCTCGCATCCCGAGCGTGATCGTCCGGAACAGCAGGTAGCGCAGGCCGAACGGGATGAGTTCGCCCGTGACCTCGGTGTGCTCGCCCTTCGGCTCGATGCGGTACGTGAGCCAGCACGGCACGCCGCCGATCGTCACCCGTAGCTCGAACGAACGGCCGGGGTCGCGCTTGAGTATCTCGAATTCGCCGTCCGACTCGGCTGCGGCTTCGCTCAGCTCCTCGTCGAGTGCCGCGTAGATGCGTTCCGGGCTCGCGTGGATGGCGAACGCCTTCTCGATCGGCACCGGCTCCCTCCGATGGCGCGCCGTTGGCGGCCGAGCGCGTCCGCCGACATAATACGCGCGGCGTGCGTCGACTGCTCCGGCACGCCAGGGGAGCCGCATGACCAGAATGTTCGCGCTGTTCGCCGTCGCCCTGTGCGGCACGCTGCTCGTCGCGTGCGGCGGCGGCAGCTCCTCCGCCACCGAAGGCGCCGCCGACGACGGCCGACCCGCCGTCGGCGACGATTACCGTCGCCGCCGGCCAGCCAATCATCATCGGCGTCTCGGCCGCGCTCACCGGCGAGCAGGCCGCCCTCGGCACACGACCTCGCCGACACGGCCGATCTGGCCGCGAGCGACCACGGCGGCGCCGTCAAGGGCCATCCGATCAAGATCGAGCGCGAGGACGATGGCTGCGGCCAGGCCGAGAAGGCCGTGCAGGCCGCACGCACGCTGATCGCCAAGAGCGGCATCGCCGGCGTCGTGGGGCCTATGTGCACGATGGGCGCGCAGGCCGCCAACCCGCTGTACGAGGCAGCTGGCCTCGTGCACATCTCGCCGTCGGTCACGCGCACGGATCTTTCGGCGCAGAGCGAGCGCTACTTCTTCCGCATGGCGTGGCGCGATGACGTCCAGGGCCACGTCCAGTCGCAGTACGCGACGAACACCCTCCACGCGCGCTCCGTCGCACTTATCGACGATGGCAGCCCTTATGGAAAGGAGCTTGCCGACGCCTTTGCCGCCGCGTTCCAGCGCTCCGGCGGCGACGTCCTCTCCCGCGACCGCATCGACCCGGCCGCCACCGACTTCTCGGCGCTCGCGAACCGCGTGAAGGGCGCCACACCGGATGCCGTCGCCTTCGAGGGCCTCAATCCCGCCGCGGTGCTGCTGCTCAAGGCGCTGCACGAGGCCGGGTTCACGGGCGCATTCATCGCGCCCGACGGCGTGCTCAACGTGCACGACTTCATCGTCGCGGGCGGCCAGACGACCGAGGGCGCGTTCCTCACCGGCGGTCCGACGCCGAGCGACCTCTTCGTCGCCCACTTCCAGGAGCGCTTCCATCGCGCGCCCGCGACGCCGTTCGTCCTGCAGGCGCACGACGCCGTGACGGCGCTGCTGACCGCGATCGAATCAGCGGGGGTCGAGGAGAAGAGCGGCCAACTGGTGATCGACCGCGCGAAGCTCGCCGGCGCATTGCGCGGCCAGCAACTGACCGGCTTCACAGGCCCGATCCAGTTCGATGAGAACGGCGATAGACGATCCGATACGCCGGGCGGCGCCGGACTTATCGTCTACCGCGTGACGAACGGTCGCTTCCAGCCGGTCCCCTGATCAGGCCGCTTCGTTCAGCTGGCCCAGGTCGTCGAGCGCCTTCGACAACGCCTCGTTCAACAGGCGGATCGTCTCGTCGCGTTCGTCGATCTCATGCCGCAGTTCGGCGATGCGGGGTCGCGGGATGCGGATCTTCGCCGGTTCCATGGATGCTTCCCTCTTCATGTGCCGATTCTGCGCGGATCTCGTCTTAGCGACCATAAGCGTTCCCCCGACATTCATGTCATATCAGTGACAGCGCAGACACCCTACGCCAATTAGGCTGGTCAAGATGAATTGATCTGCCCCGCGTGCGACTGATTCCACCCGATCGCCGCGTTACCAATCGTTTACCAAGAGTTTCCCGCCCGGCGACCGTCCGATGACGATGCGCGCGCCCTTCGCGGCGATAGTAGCAGCGAAGAAGGTTGCGCTCGTGCGGACGTGCACGGCGGACCACAGACGGAGAGGAGTTCAACGATGAAGAAGCTCACGGGCATCACAGCGATCCTGGGCGCGGCGATGTTCGCCTTCGCGGCGTTCGCACCGGCTGCGTCGGCGCAGACGCCGCCCGGCGACGCGGCGGGACAGGCGTTCGTCGCCGGCCGAGGCGTCTTGACGGCGCACGGCAGCGGCGTCGCGGCGTTCAAGGGCGCGATGGACCTGCACGCCAGCGCGGCGGAGGGCATCCTGCTGGTCAAGGACCCGACGGGCAACGCCCGGATCGATGTCGACGGCTACGGCGGCACCGGCCACTGGCTCGGCATGACGGTCTACTTCGGCTTCCACGGCACCGCGCACATCGTCGGCCGCGACGTCGGCGTGTTGATCGTCGGCCGCGACATCGACCTCAAGGTCGTCGGCCGCGGCTGGGCGTTCCTCCGCGGCCACGGCACGTTCTCCGTCAATGGCGGCCCGCCGCAGCCGTGGACGGAGGAGGGGGCCCGGTTCGACGTCGCGCCGTAGCGCGCATCGCCGGCTCGAGGATCGGGAGAGGCCGCCTGCGGGCGGCCTCTTCCTTGCGTTCATTGCGTCTTATCGAGCGATTCGCGCGGCCTGAAGACGAAGCACAGGCCGCCGATGCCTGCGAACACACACCCGGCACACGCGAATACGACCCCGGCCATTCCGGTCACGAACCCTTCTTGCTCTGCCGCCGCAGTCGCCAGCGCCCACCAACTCAACGCAAACGTCCCCACCGCAGCGACGAACCAGAACATGATCCAGAAGCACCACGGGAAACGACGGACGGAGAAGACGACGGTCCCTCCCACGCCGACGCTCGACACAACAATCCACACCCACCCATCGACTCGCATGCGGAAGAATAGGCTCGTGAGTTGTATTCGGACAAGCAGATCCGCAGTTCGGGCGCCGCCCGACTTTGCGCCGAATTTCCGGGCGTTTTACACGATTCCAACACAACCTCGCCGGCCGCTTGCGACGATACTGGCAGAGGACGCGCCGAGCGCCCCAACCGGAGGCACCCACGCCATGCCCGCCCCTGCCAGGGTCGTCATCGTCGACGACGACGAGCACATCCGGGAACTCGCCTCGCTCTATCTGCGGAAGGAAGGGTTCGACGTGTCCTGCGCGGCCGACGGCGCCAGCGCGGTCGAGAAGATCAAGCAGGCCAACGCCAGTCTCGTCGTGCTCGACCTGATGCTGCCCGGGATGAGCGGCTTCGACGTCTGCAAGCAGGTCCGCCAGACCAGCGACGTCCCGATCATCATGCTCACCGCGCGCGACGAGGACATCGACAAGATCGTCGGCCTCGAACTGGGCGCCGACGACTACCTCACCAAGCCGTTCAACCCGCGCGAGCTGGTCGCACGCGTCAAGGCGATCCTGCGCCGCGCCGACGGCTCGTCGAAGCCCGCCGGCGATGCGGCGGTGATCCGCGTCGGCGCGCTCTCGATCGACAAGCAGCGCCGCGAGGTGAAGGTCGGCGACGACGAGATCAACCTCCGCACGAAGGAGTTCGACCTGCTGGCGACGCTCGCCGAGAACGCGGGCATCGTATTAACCCGCGAGCAGTTGCTCGACCGCGTCTGGGGCTACAATTTCTACGGTGAAACGCGCACCGTCGACGTGCACGTCCAGCACGTGCGTGCGAAGATCGCCGACTCCGGCCTGAGCATCGTCACCGTCCGCGGCGTCGGCTACAAGCTCGTCGACCGCGACGAGCGCTGAGGCGATCGTGTTCCGCAGCGTCCGCTCACGCCTGATCGCATCGTTCGCGCTGATCGTCGTCATCACGCTCGCCGCGGCGGGCATCGCGCTGTTCGCGCGGCTCGGCGGCTACCGCGAGCAGCTCGACGCGAGCACGCTCCGCTCGACGGCGGCGCCCGTCTATTACAACCTCACCTACTTCCCCGACGCGCTGCGCGTCGAGCCGAACAGCGGACGCCGCCTGCGCACGGAGCTGACGTCGTACCTGAAGGCGCAGGCGCAGGAGACGGGCGTCATCGTGCTGCTCGTCGATGCGCAGGGCAACGTCATCCAGGACGCCGCCAGCGACGAGCGGCTGGCGAACGCGCACTTCGAGGTGCCGCCGCCGCCGCCGCGCGGCCCCGACTTCAAGCAGCTCCAGGAGCACAAGCTCGAAGTGGACGGCCGCACGCTGCTGTACGTCATCGTGCCGACGCCGAAGGTCGTGCGCGTCCAGCAGTCCGGCGTCGCGGCGATCGTCGTCGCGCTGCCGGAGACGAGCGCGCGCGACGTATTCCGCGACCTGGCGCCGCGACTGCTCTTCGCCGGCGCGATCGGCCTCGCCGTGGCGCTGATCGCCGCGCTCGTGCTGTGGGCGTGGATCTACCGGCCGCTGGGCCGCATCACGAAGGGCGTGCGCGCCGTCGCCGGAGGCGACTATCGCCAGCGCGTACCGGTCTCCGGCCCGTCCGAAATCCGCGAGGTCGCGCAGGACGTCAACGCGATGGCCGACTCCGTGCAGGTGTCGCAGCGGGCTCTGCGCGAATTCCTCGCGAACGTCTCGCACGAGCTGAAGACGCCGCTCACCTCGATCCGCGGCTTCTCGCAGGCGCTGCTCGACGGCACCCTCGATACGCCCGAGGAACGCGAGCGCGCCGCGCGCGTCATCGACATCGAGTCGCGCCGCCTCCTTCACCTCGTCGGCGAGCTGCTCGACCTCTCGCGCATCGAGTCCGGCCAGCAGGCGATGCAGGTCGCTGACGTGCCCGCGGCCGAGCTGCTCGCCCACGTGCGCGACGTCTTCTCGATCCGCGCCGAGGAAGACGACGTCGATCTCCGCATCGACGACGCGGGCGACGCCGTCGTGCGCGCCGACTTCGACCGCATCGAGCAGGTGCTCGGCAACCTGCTCGACAACGCGTTCCGCCACACGCCCGCCGACGGACGGATCGAGACCGGCACCCGGCCGGCGCGCGCCGGCTTCGTCGAGTTCTACGTGACGGACAGCGGCAGCGGCATCGCGCCCGACGAGCTGCCGCACGTCTTCGACCGCTTCTACCGCAGCAGCGGCGAGACGTCGGGCACGGGCGCCGGCCTCGGCCTCGCGATCTCACGCGAGATCGTGCGCGCGCACGGCGGCGAGATCCGCGCCGAGTCAGGCGCCGCGGGCGGCACCACGTTCTCGTTCACGCTCCCACTCGCTGGCCTGCGGCAAGCGTCGCGCACGGGCGGGCGGCCGGTTTCGGCGACTCCGCAAGCGTCGGGCGAAGTGCGCGCGCCGGGCGGCTAACGCGCTGGCACGGCCTGGACGTAGATCCGTATCTTCATCTGGAACGACGTTCGCCCCGTGCGCCTGAGATACTCGATGCATCGATGGCCGTAGATGAAGCCGTACGACTCGATCGCGTGCTGTGAGCTTTCGTAGCGCTGTTCGATCCAGACATCACGGAAGTCGAAGCCGTAGTTGTCGATGAGCAATTTGGACTCTGCGGCGCACTCGGGGTTGGCGACATCGGGGGACAAACCGGTCCACTCGGGCGGCGGCGCGTCGGGCGCGCTGCCGATGTGGACGACGTAACCGCCCGGCCGCACCGCTCGGCGCGCATCGCGTACGAACTGGTCGCCAATGACTCCGCCAAACTCACTCTGGAGCGTTAGCGGCACGCCCGTCGTCGACATGACAAGATCCACCGATCGGTCCCTCAGCGGCAACGCCTGCGCCAGGCCTTCGACGAATGCGACGTTGCGCCTGCGCTGATCTCGCGCTCTTTCATGACCGCGAACTGCCGCATCGGTTCCCACGGCTCGATGCCAATCACGAACCTGGCGAAGCGAGCTGCCTCGAACGTCGAACGTCCGGTGCCGGACCCCACGTCGGCCACCGTCAAGCCGCCAAGGCCGACGATCTCGTGAAGGCGGCGCATAACCGGCCCCGTCGTGACGGCGAACCTGTCGTAGATGTCGGGGAAATCCCAATAGAACCGGTTCCAGTCGTTCTCGATCGTCTCTGGAAGCGGCCGTCCGGGCCACAGCGACTTGCGCTGCCATACCTCGGTCATGATGCGCCTGCAGGAGAGCCCTACTCCTCGCCGGATGCTCCGTCGGTCTCAGATGATAGCGCCGAACGCACCTGCAACCGCTAACCGCTGACGTCCAGCCTCCCATCTCCGGCCCTCACGCCCGCTGGCTCGATCCGCGGCAGAAAGTACGCCTTGAATTCGATCTCCTCCCCCCGCCATACGTCCGTCACGCCGCCACCTGGATACTTGTCGATGACGTCCTTCGCGCGGTCGATGTACGTGCCGAGGAAGACGTAGGCGGTGTTCTTGCCGCGGTCGGGCGGCGGCACGTCGGCCTCGCCCGGGCCGGCCACGGCGCCCCGGAACTCCGTTGAGCGATCCTCGCCCGCATACCCCGGCGCGAGGAACCGACGCGTCTCGTAGTCGAACGACCAGCGGTCGCTGTAGAAGTAGATGTGCGTGTCCTTCGGCAGCTCGTCGATGTAGCGCGACGCGGCATCGATCTGATACGGATACACCCAGCGCATCGCCTCCGTTTCCTGCACCGGCCCGAAATACTGCACGACGGAGTACACGCCGACGACCGCGACGGCCGCGAGCGGGACGACCATCGCCGTCTGGCCCAGCAGCCGCGCGCGTGCGACGAAGCCTCGCTCCCACAACCACGCGAGCGGAAACGCCGCCAGCACGGCGAGCACCGGCGCCAGCCCGAGCGTCCGCCGGAACAGACCGTCCTCGTACGTCGCGAGCGCGCCAAGCGGTAACAGCAACACGCACGCCAGCAGCACCGCATGCTCCGCCCGGCGCCAGTTCCACATCGAGAACCCCAGCCCGACGAGCGCCAGCGCCGCGATGATCGGCCCGACGGCGGGATGCCCGTCCGTCGCCAGACCGTCGCCGAAGTCCGCGCGGCCGCCGACCGCGAGCCCGCGCTCCCACTCGCCAGCTCGGTCCCACACGATCCGCGCACGGCCGAAGAAGCCTTCCTCCTGCCACTGCGGCGACGCCGTCGCGCGGACGATGCGTTCGTGCTCGCGGTAGTCGCGGCCGTGCGTGCGCGACGTAGTTGATCAGCGGCAACGCGGCGACGATTCCGCAGACGACGAACACGCCGCCGTTCACGAGCAGGAACCGCGCGCGGCGTCGCCATCCCGCCTCGCGGCAGCTAGCCCACAGGATCGCGACGAACGGCACCGGCACGAATAGCAGGTACGCGTTGTATGTGTACACGCCGAGGCCGTGTAGCGCGCCTGCGACCGCGAACAGCACGACGCTGCGCCGCCGCATCGCCAGCCACAGCGCCCACAACACCAGCACCTCCGCGAACGGCCACGAGACGACCATGAACGCCGTCCGGCTCAGGTGGAGGTGCCACATCATCACCGCGAGCAGCGCGCCGGCGAACGCCGCCACCGTGCGGTTGTACATGAGCGCAAACGTCGCGTACGCGACGGGGATCGTCGCGATGCCGAACAGCGCCATCGAGAAGCGCACCGTGAACGTCGTCTCGGGCATGATCTTGAACAGCGCAGCGGTGAAGTAGAGCGGCCCCGTCGGCTGTCCGAGCGCGCTCGTGACGTACGGGCCGATCCAGCCCTCGCGCAGGACGCGCTGCGCGTCGAGCGCCGTCCATGCCTCGTCGCCGTGCAGCCCGTCCGGTACCGTCCCAAGCCGCCACAGCCGCAGCCCCGCCGCGAGCAGCGTCAACGCCACGACGATCGCGATATCGACCCGGCTTCGAACGATCGCGTCGGCCAGGCGGCGCGGCATCGAGGCGCGCGGCGCCGCCGCGGCCGCCTCGTCGGGCTGTTCGCGAGCCGCTGTCATGGATTGACCGCTCACATGGCACTCCCGTGAAACGCGAGTACGAGGCATACTGGACGCTCGGGCGCCGGATGCGCCGCCGCCGGCGTGCGCATTCTCGCGTACACCTCGGCGATACACCATCGCCGGCTGCCGAAGGAGTCGCCATGGCAGGGACCGCACACAAGCCGCATCGCCTCAACCCGAAGCAGCTCCGTCGCGTCTGCGATCCCCGCGCCTTCAAGTTCAAGACCACCGCCGACGTCCCGCCGATCGAGGGCACAGTCGGTCAGGACCGCGCCGTCAGCGCCATGGACTTCGGCCTGAGCATCGAGGCCGAGGGCTTCCACGTCTTCGTCGCCGGGGTGCCGGGCACCGGACGCGAGACCGAGCTGAAGGCGCAAGTCAACGCCATCGCCGCGAAGCGCCCGGCGCCCCGCGACTGGTGCTACGTCTTCAACTTCCTTGAGCCCGCCCGGCCGCGCGCCCTCAGTCTTCCGCCCGACCGCGGCCACCAGCTCAGTGATGAGGTGGCCGAGTTCGTCGAGACCATCCGGCACGACGTGCCACGCGCGTTCGAGAGCGACGAGTACGCCCAACGGCGCGACCAGGTTAACCGCGAGCTCCAGTCGCAACGCGAGCGCTTCTTCGAGGTGCTCGAGAAGGAGGCGCACCAGCGGGAGCTGGCCGTCAACGTCACGCCGATGGGCATCACGACCATGCCGGTGCTCGATGGCAAGCCGATCACGAAGGAGCAGTACGACCTGCTCTCCGACGAGCGGAAGAAGCAGGTCCAGGAACGCACTGCCGAGCTCGATTCCATCATCGCGCAGATGGCGCCGCAGCTCCGCCGCCTCGACCGCGGCGCCGCGCAACTCCTCGGACAGCTGGACAGCCAGCTCATGGCGGCGCTCGTCCACCCGCGGCTCGATGAACTCAAACGCGACTACGCGGACGAGCCGGCCGTACTGGAGTTCCTCGATGCGATGGGCAAGGACATGGTCGACCGCCTCGGCGACTTCCGGTCGCCCGAGGAGGCGCCGCCGCAGATCCCCGGCCTGCCGCCGATGTCGCGCGACGGCGTCTTCGACCGCTACAAGGTGAACGTCATCGTCACGCACACGAAGGACGCCACCGCGCCCGTGATCTTCGCCGAGAGCCACTCGTACTACCACATGTTCGGCCGCATCGATTACCGTTCGACCTTCGGCTCGATGGTCACCGACCACACGATGATCAAGCCGGGCGCGCTGCACCGCGCGAACGGCGGCTATCTCGTCGTGCAGGCGCTCGACGTGCTGACGGCGCCGCTGGTGTGGGAGACGTTCAAGCGCGCGCTCCGGACGCAGCAACTGCGGCTCGAGAACATGGGCGAGCAGTTCAGCGTCATCCCGTCGGCCTCGCTCTCGCCGGAGCCGATTCCGCTGCACGTCAAGGTGGCGATGATCGGCACGCCGCGCGTGTTCCAGATCCTCCAGACCGTCGACGACGAGTTCAACAAGCTCTTCAAGGTGAAGGCCGACTTCACCACCGACGTCGAACGCGTCGACGACCACGTCGACGTCTACGCGCGCTTCATCGCCCGCCAGGTGGCCAACCTCGGCATGCGGCCATTCGACCGCGGCGCGGTCGCGCGCGTCGTCGAGCAGGGCTCGCGCCTCGTCGCCGACCAGGAGAAGCTCACGCTCCGCATGATGGACATCGTCGACCTGCTCGTCGAGGCCGACTACTGGGCCTGCGACGCCGGCGCCCCGGCCGTTACGTCCGCGCACGTGGAGAAGGCGATCGAGCAGCACACCTACCGCTCGAGCCTCATCGAGGACCGCATCCAGGAGTTCATCACCAATGGCACGCTGAAGGTCGACGTGACGGGCGCGGTGGTCGGCCAGGTCAACGGGCTCTCCGTCTACGAAACCGGCGACTACGCTTTCGGCCGGCCGTCGCGCATCACCGCGCGCGTCAGCATGGGCCGCGGCCAGGTGATCAACCTCGAGCGCGAGATCCAGAAAAGCGGCCCGTCGCACAGCAAGGGCTTCCTCATCCTGCAGGGCTACCTCAACGGCAAGTTCGCGCACCGCCAGCCGCTCTCGTTCGCCGCGAGCCTGACCTTCGAGCAGGTCTACGACGAAGTCGACGGCGACAGCGCCTCTTCGACCGAACTGTACGCGCTTCTTTCGGCGATCTCCGACGTGCCATTGAAGCAGGGCATCGCCGTGACCGGCTCCGTCAACCAGCTCGGCGAAGTGCAGGCGATCGGCGGCGTCAACGAGAAGATCGAGGGCTTCTACGCCGTCTGCAAGGCGCGCGGCCTCACCGGCGAACAGGGCGTGCTCATTCCGCGCGACAACGTGCACAACCTCATGCTCAAGTCCGAGGTCGTCGAAGCGGTGCGCAACGGCACCTTCAACGTCTGGACGGCCGCGACGATCGAAGAGGGCGCCGAGCTGCTGACGGGCCTGGCGGCCGGCAAGCTGCGCAAGGACGGCACGTACGCCGAGGGCACGCTCTTCCGCAAAGTCACCGACACGCTCGAGGCGATGACCAAGCGCGCGATCGAGGTGAACCGCGGCACGCGCGAAGGCGTCGCGCCGACGAGCGTCTCCGCCAACGGCGCCCGCCGCGCAAAGCGCGATGACCGCCAGAAGCGAACGTAGCCTCCCGCGGCGCGACGAGGTCTCGGCCGGCGGCGTCGTCTTCCGCCTGCGCGACGACGACGGCTACGACGTCGCGCTCATCCGCACGCACGAGAGCCGCTGGCAACTGCCGAAGGGTTGGATCGAGGACGGCGAGCCCATGGAACGCACAGCGCTCCGCGAAGTCCGAGAGGAGGCCGGCGTCGACGCGGAACTCGTCGGCCCGCTCGACACGATCGAATACTGGTACACGTCCCGATACGACGCCGAACCGACACGCGTTCACAAGCTCGTGCATTTCTTCCTCCTCCGCTACCTCGCCGGCACGACCGACGACCACGATCACGAAGTGACCGAGGCGCGCTGGGTCGAGATCGGCGAAGCGGAGCGTATGCTCGCCTTCAAGGACGAGCGCCGCATCGTGGCGATGGCGCACGACGCGCTGCACCGCGCGGCGAGGGAACCGTGAAGTCGCGCCACATGTACGTTGAGAAGACACCATCGAAGGAGACAAGGGAGCGTCACGATGCCTGATCCCTACGACCTGACGCAGATGCGCGGCCCGGTGCTCGGCAGGCACGGCATGGTGGCCTCCGAGCACCCCCTCGTGTCACAGACAGGCGTCGCCGTGTTGCGCGCCGGCGGCAACGCCTTCGACGCCGCGATCGCCATGTCGGCGCTACTGCCCGTCGTCAAGCCGCACCGCAACCACCTCGGCGGCGACGCGTACATCCTCGCGTACCCGGCAAGCGAGAGGCGCGTGACCGCCATCTGCTCGGGCGGCAAAGCGCCCGCCGCGGCGACTCTCGACGGTTACGCCGGCGGCATGCCCGCGACCGGCGGCGCCGCCTGCGCCGTCCCCGGCCTCGTCGACGCCTGGCAGGAGTTCCACGCACGCTGGTGCACCATGCCGATGGCCGATCTCGTCCGGCCGGCGGTCTCCGCCGCGCGCGACGGCTTCCCCGTCTCGCGCGAGCTGGCGCTGATGTTCCATTACGCGCGCGGCCTCTTCTCGAAGCACCCGGCAATGGCCGAGGCCTTCTACCGCGAAGGCGAGCCGCCCGCGTTCGGCGCGGTCTATCGCCAACCGCAGCTCGCCGCCGTGATCGAGGCGATCGGCGCGCACGGCCGCGGCGCCTTCTACGAGGGCGACGTCGCGACGCGCATCGCCGACGGCGTGCAACGCGCCGGCGGCTGCATGACCGCCGAAGACCTCGCGTCGCATCGCGCCGACGTGCTGGAGCCGCTGTCGGTCGACTATCGCGGCCACACCGTGTACGAGACACCGCCGAACTCGCAGGGACTGATCCTGCTCGAAGAGCTGAACATCATCGAGGGCTACGACCTCGGATCGTGGGGGCACCTCTCAGCGGACGCGGTGCACCACATGGTCGAGGCGAAGAAACTGGCGTTCGAGGACCGCCAGCGCACGGCGGGTGACCCGGCGTTCGTGGACTTCGACCCGGCGGCGATGCTCACGAAGGAGTGGGCGACGGCGCGACGCACGGCCATCGACCCACAGCGTGCCCGCAACGCGACGGCGCCGGCCCCTTCGTCCGATACGACCTCGTTCGTCGTTGCCGATAGCGCCGGCAACGTCTGCTCGTTCATCCAGAGCATCTTCGCCCACTGGGGCGCCGCCGTCGCGATCGAGGGCACCGGCATCATCATGAACAACCGGATGAACGGCTTCTCGCTCGACCCGTCCCACCCCAACGTGCTCGCGCCCGGCAAGCGCACGATGCACACCCTCAACACGTACCTCGTCTTCCGCGATGGGCGGCCGCACATCGTCGGCAACACGCCGGGCGCGGACTACCAGGTGCAGACGAACCTGCAGGTGATCACGGGCATCGTCGACTTCGGCCTCGACCCGCAGGAGGCGATCGACGCCCCGCGCTGGGGCGACTCGCCCGGCGGCTTGCTCGTCGAGGACCACATGCCCGAGGCGACGCAGCGCGAGCTTGCCCGCCGCGGCCACGACGTCAAACCCGTCCAGCGCAACGTCGCACCGATGGGCCGTGCGCAGGCGATCGTCATCGACCCCGCGTCCGGCGCGATCATCGCCGGCAGCGACGCGCGCGGCGAAGGCGCCGCCGCGGGGTGGTAAGCGCGTCGGCATCGCCGACGCCGCCCGGCGTCAACTCTGCGGCGTTGGCCGCACCAGCTCCTCGATGGGGATCGGAACGTGGCAGTAGCTGCAGGCCGCTTCGTTCAGCGGATTGCCGCCCAGCTGCGATTCGCCCTGGGTGCCGAGGTCGTGGCAGGTGAGGCACCCGCCTCCGCCCAGACCGCCAGAGAGCTGCTTGCCCGTCGTCACGCTGACCAACTTGGCGTGGCAACGGAAGCAGCCGGTGTTAACGTCGAGCCCGCCCATGGCATGCCCGCGGTTCTCCGCGTAGGTGAGCCAGCTCGTGTTCATGTCGGGATAGAACACCAGCGTCGAGATGCGTTTCAGCTCGTCGATCGCCGCGCGGATCGACGACTCTTTCGTCGAGGCTACATCCGGATAGTTCGTGCGATAGAACTCCAGCAGCTGATCGAACCACTCGGGTTGTTTCCATTGCTCCGCCTGCGTCGCCGGATCGGTGACGATAGCGTCGTGGATGCCCATCAGCCGGAGCGCCTCGCGTTTCAGGTACGGGAGGCTGGTGTCCATGCGGCCGGCGGTGAGCGCATCGTCGATGAGCGTATCCGGAGCGGGTATCTTGTGGGCCGCTCGATTGTGGCAATCGATGCAGTCCATGAGGCGTTCCTTCTGCAGCTCCTGCCCCTCCGCCATGTCCGGATTCACCCACTCTTCGTTGCCCCCGGGCTTTTCCACAACGACGCGGCCGATGATCTGCCGTTGTTCGTCGGCCGAGCGGTAGTAGACCTTCGCCGACGTGTGCCAGTGTACGCCGCCCGCCTCTTCCAGCAGACTGCCGCCTGTGCCGACTCGGAACGCCAGCGCGCGGGCGTGAAGTGTGTTCTTCTCGTCGGGGAGATAGGACCGGTACACGCGGAGGAAGAGGCCATGCGCCTGCTCGCGCCAGTGGCACCCTTCGCATGTGGCGCGCGCCGGGCGGAGGTTCTTGACGGGAGCGGGGACAGGTCGCGGGTACGAATCCGTCACGACGGCCGCCAGCTGGCCCATCCCTCCGAGCTTCGATTTCACGTACCAGCTCGCCCCGGGCCCGATGTGGCAGGCGGTGCAGCGCACCTCGGCATGAGCGGAGCGCTTGAAGGACTCATACTCCGGCTTCATGACCGTATGGCAGAGCCGGCCGCAGAAGGCCGGGGAGTCCATGAACTCGATGGTCCGATATCCCGTAGCCCCCAACATCCCCGCAATGACAGCGCTGAGTATGGCGAAGAGCAGGATTGCCTTCAGGTGCTGGGGATTGCTGAAGTCCACCTGCAGGGCGGGCGGGGCACTCTGGCCCCGGCGGGCGGCGGCCGCCTGACGGCGCGCTTGCCAGAGCATGCCCGCGGGCACCAGCACGAGACCGAGGATGAGCACCGCGGGCAGGGCCGTGAAGACCAGCATGCCGATGTACGGGTTCGTCTCCACGTCGAAGACCTGCGACATGAGAAGGAATGCGAGGCTGCCGAGGCCGGCGGAGACGAGCATGCCTCCCAGCAGCGAGATCGGATTGCGCAGCCAGGTGGCGGCGAGGCGAGTCGCTCAAGGCGCCGGATCCAGACACATGCTCCTGCGCGCTCGTCCGGTTGCCGAGGATGACAACCTGACGAACGGCCTCCAACGCATTGTTTGGTGAGCCATGTCGCGCGTCAATAGCCATCCGGCCCGCACTCGGCACGGCGCTTCCCCTCCCTTGCTACGATGGATCACAACCCCGATCGCGCCGCACGGAGGCTCGCATGGCCGATTCCGCCGCCTTCCGCTTCTCGCCGAGGCCCAATCGCGCCGCCGAGATCGCCTGGAACGAGTGGGGCGACGCCGCCTTCGAGCGCGCCCGCCGCGAGGGCAAGCCGGTGCTGCTCGGCATCTCGGCCGTCTGGTGCCACTGGTGCCACGTCATGGACGAGACGTCGTACTCCGACGAGGGCGTGATCCGCCTGATCAACGACCATTACGTCCCCGTCCGCGTCGACAACGACCAGCGGCCCGACGTCAACGCCCGCTACAACATGGGCGGCTGGCCGACGACGGCGTTCCTCACGCCCGAGGGCGAGGTGATGGCCGGCCTCACCTACGTCCCGCCCGATCAGATGCGCGACGTGCTCACGCGCGTCAACTCCTACTTCCGCGACAACCGCACCGACATCGACGCGAAGGTCGCCGAACTCGCCGCCGGGCGCCGCGACGCTCAGTCGGCAAACACCGACGGCGGCGATCTGACGGACCAGATCTTCCGCGACGCGCTCGACGCCGCGAGCGACGCCTACGATCCGGTGTACGGCGGCTTCGGCACCGAGCCGAAGTTCCCCCACACCGACGCGATCGACCTGCTGCTGCGCGCGCAACTGCGCGACGGCGACCGCGACGCCCTCGCGATGGCGCGCAAGACGCTCGACCAACATGTGCGGCGGCGGCACCTACGACCAGGTCTGGGGCGGCTTCTTCCGCTACTCCACGAAGCGCGACTGGAGCGTCCCCCACTTCGAGAAGATGCTCGAAGACAACGCGCAACTGCTGCGCAGCCTGCTCCGCCTCTACCGCAGCTCCGGCGACCCCGAGCACAGCCGTTACGTCGACGCGACGATCGCTTACCTCGACGCGTGGCTCTCCGACGCGGAGACCGGCGCGTTCTACGGCTCGCAGGACGCGGACGAGGAGTTCTACCCGCTCCCCGCCGACGAGCGCGCTCGTCGCCCCGCGCCCTACGTCGATACGACGATCTACACGAGCTGGAACGCGATGGCGATCAGCGCCTATCTCGACGCGTCGTGGACGCTCGACCGGCCGGACCTGGAACGGCGAGCGCTTCATGCCCTCGACTTCCTGTGGGGGCGGTTGCAGGCGGACAGCGTCATGTTCCGCTACCTGGCCGACGACGGCCCGCGCGTCCCCGGCCTGCTCGAAGACCAAGCGTGGACCGCCGCCGCCTGCCTCGATGCCTACGAGACCGCCGGCCGTCCGCGCGATCTCGAGCGCGCGCAACTGCTCGCCCGCACGATGATCAACCGGCTCGGCGCGCCCGGCGGCGGCTTCTTCGACCGGCCGGCGGACGGCGATGCGTCCGGGCTGATGTCGTTCCGGCAGAAGCCGGTCAAGGAGAACGCCGTCGCCGCCGGCGTGCTTGTGCGGCTGTCGCGACTCCTGCGCGAGGCCGAATTCGAGGACGCCGCCCGGGGGACCCTGCGGGGGTATGCGGGCATCGTCGCATCGCAGGGACACTTCGCCGCCGGCTACGCGATGGCCGTCGACCAGCTGCTGAACCCCGGCGCCGAGGTGCGCATCGTCGCCCCGCCCGACGGCAGCGCCGGGCCGATGCGCCGCGCGGCGCTTCAGCTGCCCGTGCCGGACCGGCTCGTGCGCGTCATCGATCCCGGCGACCGCGAGGCGCTCGAACGCGACGGATTGCCCGCCGCCCCGTCGCCAGCGGCCTACATCTGCTACGGTACGCTTTGCTCGGCGCCGGTCGTCTCGGCCGATGATCTCTTTGAGACGGCAGCGCGCACGAGGGAGGCTTACGAGCGCACGCGGCGGCCGGAGCCACTCGCCCGGCCACGCGGCGGCCGCATGCCGAGCGACTGACGCAGGAGACGAACATGACGCAGAACCGGGATCAGAACGCCGTCACGCCACCACCCGAGCCGAAGCTGGCGTTCAGCCTCCGTTCCGTGCTCGGCATCATGTCGGCGGCGCTTCTCGGCCTCTTCCTCCTTCAGAACCTGCAGGAGGTCGACATGCACTTCCTCTGGTTCAGCTTCAGCACGCGCCTGACGTGGGCGCTCCTCGCCGCCGCCGCGTTCGGCGTCATCGCCCTCGCCGCCTTCGCGACCTTCCGCCGCCACGACCAACGCTGATTCACCGATCGACGCGTTGCGCCCCGCGTTCGGCGGGTGTACCGTCGCGCCCGACGGACGCCGCGATGCGACACAGGAGCGAACCATGACGCTGCTCGAATTCATCCAGGCCGAGCTCAGCCGCCTGCACGCCATGCTCGACAGAGGCGTGGCCGACCTCACGCCCGAACAGTGGCACGCCGTCCCGGCTGGCAACCCGAAAGCGAACACCATCGCCTTCGAGATGTGGCACTACGCCCGCACCGAGGACAACATCGTCCGCTTCATCCTGCAGGGGCGCCGCCCAACTGTCTGGATGGAGGGCGGCTGGTCGGAACGCCTCGGCCTACCGCCGATCGCGCAGGGCACCGGCATGACGTCGGAGGAGGCGCAGGCGATGCGCATCACCGACCTCGACGCGTTCCAGCAGTACGTGCAGGACGTGTGGGCGAGCACGCGCGACTATCTCTCGAACCCGGACACGTCGGTGTTCGACCAGCCGGTGCTCGTGAAGCCGCTCGGCGAGATGCCGGCGATTCGGGCGCTCGGCCAGGTGTGCATGACGCACGGCTTCACGCATCTCGGCGAGCTGGAGTTGTGCCGCACGCTCCTCGGCCTCAAGCCCGCCATCGGCGTGTGAGCGCCGAAGGCTCCTGCGCTGGACAGTCTGATGAACACTCCACGAGTTCCGGTTTCGGGTGGGGGCCTCGACAACCAGAGGTCTTGGCACGATCGGGATAAGAGATTCGTCGCTGCGGGTTTCGTCGCCGGCGCGTTCGTGAGCGTAAACGCATTCCTAATCATGCTGTTCCTGCGCCAGCCCATGCGGCGTGATTTCGCGTTTGGTGTCTGGTTTGGAATGTTCATCCCTTGGGCGCTGTACGCGGTCTTCGTCAGTCACGGTTGATCGCCTGCAAACGTTCGCCCTCAATCGGCTATCATGTCGCCCATGACCGAAATCGCGGATCTCAACGGGCAAGACCTGCGTCGTCACGGGCGCGAGCGGCGGCATCGGCAAGGTGACGGCGGCCGCGCTCGCATCGATGGGCGCGCGCGTGGTGATGGTGTGCCGCGACCCCGCCCGCGGCGAGGCGGCGCGCGCCGAGATCGCCAACGCGTCGCACCACGACAACATCGATCTGCTCATCGGCGACCTGGCGTCGCAGCGGCAGGTGCGACGCGTCGCCGCCGACATCCGCGGCCGATACGACCGGCTCGACGTGCTCGTCAACAACGCCGGCGCGATGAACACGACGCGCACGCTGAGCGAGGACGGCATCGAGACGACGTGGGCGGTCAACCACCTGGCGTACTTCCTGCTCACGAACGAACTGCTCGACCTCGTCCGCGCGAGCGCGCCCGCACGCATCGTCAGCGTCAGCTCGCGGGCCCACTCGCGGGCGCGGATCAACTTCGACGACGTCGGCGGCGAGCGCGCGTTCAACGCGTACGCAATCTACGGCCAGTCGAAGCTCGCGAACGTCCTCTTCACGTACGAACTCGCGCGCCGTCTCGAAGGCAGCGGCGTCACCGCGACCTGCCTGCACCCGGGCGTCGTCGCGACGGGTTTCGGCCACAACAACAGATCCGACTTCTACGGCCGCGCGTTCGGCGCCGTGCTGACGGCGATCCGCCCGTTCCTCGTCAGCCCCGAGCGCGGCGCCGAGACGTCGATCCACCTCGCGGCATCACCCGAGGTCGAAGGCGTCACCGGCAAGTACTTCGCGAACATGAAGCCCGTCAAATCGTCGCCGGTCTCGTACGACGAAGAGGTGGCCGCGCGGCTGTGGCAACTCAGCGAAGAGCAGACACGCGCCTCCGCCGGCATCGCCTAGCCGCACCGAAATGACGTACTCGATCGTCGCCCGCGATCCCGCAACCGGCGCACTCGGCGTCGCCGTGCAGTCGCACTACTTCTGCGTCGGCGTCGCCGTACCGTGGGCCGAGGCCGGCGTCGGCGCTGTCGCGACGCAGGCGATGAGCGAGACGTCGTACGGCCCGCTCGGCCTCGAGTTGATGCGCGGCGGCAAGTCCGCGGCCGAGGCGCTGCGAGCGCTCGTCGCTGGCGACGCCGGCGAGTCGATCCGCCAGGTCGCGATGGTCGACGCGCACGGCGGCGTCGCCGCGCACACCGGCGCGCGTTGCATCGCCGAGGCGGGCCATCGCACCGGCGACGGCGTCTCGGTGCAGGCGAACATGATGGAGCGGGCGACGGTCCCCGACGCGATGCTCGCGGCGTACGGCACGACGACCGGCGATCTCGCCGACCGCATGCTCGCCGCGCTCGACGCCGCCGAGGCCGAGGGCGGGGACATCCGCGGCAGGCAGTCAGCGGCGATGCTCGTCGTTGGCGGCAAGAGCGACGGCGGCCCGTGGTGGTCGACGCGCACGCTCGAGCTACGCGTCGAGGACCATCCGGCGCCACTCGTCGAGTTGCGCCGGCTCGTCACGCTGCGCCGCGCCTACGACGCGTCCGATCGCGGCTTCGAGCTCTTCCGCGCCGGTGACCTCGACGGCGGCATCGCCGAAATGGAGATCGGCCGCCGCCTCGCGCCCGACAACACGGAGATCGCGTTCTGGATGGCGCTCGCGCTCGCCCGCAAGGACGTGGCCGCGGCGCGAGCCTTGCTGGCAGAGTGCCGCACGTCCGAGCCCCGCTGGGCCGAGTTGCTGCGTCGGCTGCCGGCGTCGGGGTTGTTCCCGAATGACGTCGGACTCATCGAGGACCTGCTGCGCGCGGACAACTGACTCCTGCGATCCTAGGTTTCGCCTTCTCGCGTCCCGCTTCTCGCCTCCAACCTCCAGCCACCTATAGCCCCGTGTACCGCGGCTCCCGCTTCTCGCGGAACGCGCGCACTCCTTCTCGCGAGTCCTCGGTCGAGCCAGCGAGACGGCGCATCGCTTCGCCCATGCGCAGCGCATCGCCGAACGAAAGCGCCTGCGAGCGCACCGCGACCTCCTTCGTCGCCGCCATCGCCTGCGGCGCGTTGCGAGCGAGGCGGTCGGCCCAGCGGTTCGCCTCGGCCATGAGGTCGTCGTGCGGCACGATGCGGTTGACGAGGCCCATGTCGTACGCGCGCGCGGCGTCGACGCGGTCGCCAACGAGCAACAGCTCCAGTGCTGCGCCCAGGCCGATGACGCGCGGCGCGCGGATCGCGCCAGCGATCGTCGGCACGCCGATCTGCACCTCTGGAAACTGGAACGTCGCCCGCTCCGACGAGATGCGCAAGTCGCACGCGAGCGCCAGTGTCAGCCCTTCGCCGATGCAGTAGCCGTTGACCGCCGCGATCGTTGGTTTCCACACATCGAGCCCGCCCTGCAGATCGAAGTCGAAGCGTGTCTCCCACATGTGGCGTCCGGGGCCATGCGGATGCGGGCGCGTCTCGTCCTCGGCCTTGCCCCACGAACGCACGTCGGCGCCGGCCGAGAACGCGCGGTCGCCCGCGCCGGTGACAATGGCCACGGACAGTTCGGCGTCGTCGCGAAACGCGCACCACGCATCGTGCAACTCGACGTGCATCGCGCGGTCGAATGTGTTCAGCGCCTCCGGCCGGTCGAGCGTGATCAGCGCCACACGCCCGCGCGGCTCGTATCGGACTGCCATGGCGTACCTCCGTCGATGAGAGATTTCCCAATCCGCCACGATAGCACGATGCGGCGCACCGCATCGGCTACAATCGCGGCTATGTACGCGTTCGATATCAGCGTGGAGATAGCAGCGCAGCCGGAGCGCGTCTGGCGCGCCCTCTGCGACCCGGCCGAGGTCGTACAGTGGGACACCGGCGTCGTTGAGGCGATCGACGCGCCGCCCGACTACCCGCGGAAGGGCCAGCACGTGCGCTGGCGCTACGCCAACGGCCCGTTCCGCCTCCTGCACGATCGGCCGATCGACGTCGTCCCGAACAGGCGCCTGCGATCGGCGCTCGCGGTCGGCCCAGTGCGTTTCGACGAGACCTACACGATCGACCAACACAACGGCGGCTGCCTGTTGACCGCGGCGATGCTCGTCCAGGTACCGGTGCCGCTGCTCGGCCCGCTCGTTGAGAAGGTGTCCGCCGGCCCGGCGGCCCGCTCGGCCGTCACCGCATCCCTCGCCGCGATCAAGAAGCACTGCGAGTCGTAGGGGATATCGCCCGGTCCATCGCCGCCGCGCGGACGTTCGAGCCCATGCGATGCCGCGTGACCCGGAGAGATGGCGCAAGATACGGGGATCGGTGGTTTTTGATTAACGGCCTTGAATTCCGAAGAAATCGCGGTTGGTTGATTGTTCTGAATCTGGCGATCGGTCCGCCGAATTGATTGCACGCGCCGGATGGCGGGCCAGCGACGCAGCCGGCCGACAGATGGAGCGGGCGGTACGGGGCGGAGCCGGCGCGCGGAAAACATGCACGCGGTGATCGTACGCCGGGTGCCAGGCGAACTCCCAATCGGCGTGTCACCCGCCGGGGATTGGATTCGGCGGTGCTGATGGCATTGTGGCCGTACGGGAATTTGGGACGCAGCTGAAGCTACGTCCTTACGGTTCTTGGTCGGGGGTCAATTTCCGTTCTTCAAGAGACCATATGCTCCGCGGCTCTGGCGCGAATCGACGATTGCGCGCTGCGCCGGTGCCGGGCCGTTCGGCACTTGCCTCCATTCCCTGACCAGTCGTACAGTCCCGCCCTCGACGGCAGGACACACACCGACGAACGGAGGACGCCATGGCGATCAGCGACGAGACCGCGAAGTTCTTCCAGCAGCACCTGGGCTACAACGACGAGGACATGGCGCTCTGGCGCGCCAACCCTCGCAACGAGGACATCCTCAGGACAGGCCCGGCGCTCGTCCAGAAGACCATCATCGCCGAGGTCATCGAGGCCGAGGGCTGCAACAGCCAGCACAAGAAGGGCGACCGCTTCATCTTCGATGGCGCGGGCAACCTGCTGACCCAGCAGTGCCCCGAGCGCATCTGCATGGGCGCGCTCGCGCCGATCTATCCGTTGGCGTACGCCGTCAGCGAGCTGCACTACCAAGGCGCCGACCCGAACGCGCTGCGCTTCAACCGTACGCACTGCTTCGACGTCGGCGTGAAGTGCGGCGGCTGGGGCCGCGTCATCATGGAAGTGCGCGTCGAGTAGCGCTACACGCGCGCACTGCCGCTGCTCCGGATAGCCGCGCGCCGCGATCGGCCACATACCGACGACCTCGCCGCCATCGACGGCGTACAGCACGTCGTGCAGGTTGATCGTCGGGTCGATGTGCGACGGCCACAGCTCGATGCGGTCGCCGACGGCGATCGCGCTATCGGCCGGCAGCGCGATCGTCGCGTGCTCGTCGCTGAGGAATAGCATGCGCGCGCCGTCGATGCCTTTCACCGACGGGTTGCCGTGATCGACCGCGCAGGCCTTCAGCCCCGTGTCCGTCGCGCACTGCTCCGGCCGCGGCCGGCTCAGCACCGTGCCGAGCACGCTGAACGCCTTCTCGAACGGCGCGTCCAGCTGCGCGTATGCCGTGTCCCAGAGCACGTACGACCCCGCCTGGATCTCCGTGATGCCCTCGATGTTCCCCGTGATGTCGTACGTGCCGCTGCCGCCGGCGCTGACGATGTCGCACGGCAGCCCCGCGTCGCGCACCATCCGCGCCGTCGATGTCAGGCGCTCCATCGACTTCCGCGCCTTCTCCTCGCGCTCCGCGCGGTCCGCGATGCCGACGACGTGGCCCTCGTAGCCCATGAGCCCGCGCAGCACGACGCCCTCCATCGCCTCGGCCTGCCGCGCCAGCTCGACGGCCGGCTCGCCGGGCGCGATGCCGCACCGCGGCAGCCCGACGTTCACGTCGACCAGCACGCCGACTTCGGTGCCGGCCATACGCGCCGCCAGCGCCAGGTCGTTCAGCCCATGCATCGAATCGACCGCGACGATGATGCTCGCCTGACCCGCCAACTGCGCCGCGCGCTGCGCCTTACCCGGCCCGATGATCTCGTTCGCGATCAGCACCTCGTCGGTCAGTCGATCGCGGACGACGACCTCCGCCTCGCCGACGGTCGCGCACGTGAGCCCGGTGCAGGAGCCGGCTGCCAGCTGCCGGCGCGCGATCTCCGGCGTCTTGTGCGCCTTGAAGTGCGGCCGAAGCTTGCACGGACGTCCGGCAAAGTAGTCGGCCATGCGCCGGATGTTGCGCTCCATCGCCGTCACGTCGACGATCAGCGCCGGCGTCGGTATCTCGTGCAGCTTCATCGCGTCGCCTCCTGCTCGAACCGCATCTTGCCCGCCGAATCTAGCACGAACGCCGGATACGGCCACGCGCCGCGGCGCTGGCCCGGCCGCACGCCTCTCGCTACCCTGCTCGCATGACCGAACAGTCTGGACGCAGACCCCGGCGCAGGCGCGGCGGACGCGGCGGCGCCAACCGTCCGCGCGGCGAAGGCCGACCGGACCAGTCACCACCCGGAGCTCAGCAGCCTGACGCCGAAGCCCGCGCTCCGAGGCAGGACACGCGCCGCGGACGCGGCGGCGACCGAGGGCGCACGCCGCCCGGCCCGCCCGGGCCGACGCCCGCAACCGGCGGACGCATCCAGCGCGCACCGTCGTCAAGCGACCGGCCTCGGCGCGACCGCCAGCCGCTAGGCGGCGATCGTGACGGCCGTGGAAGTCGCGACCGCGGCCCCCGCACCCTCGAGATTCCGGTGCCGCAGGACGAGCGCTCGATCGAACTCGGCGCGATGTTCCGCGAAGCGCAGACCGCTCTCCGCGACGCCCGCAAGGCGCTCGAGAAGCGCAAGGCCGACTTCGGCGACGAGCCCGAGTGGATGCTCGAGCAGTATCGCGCCGCCGAGCAGCGCTTCGAAGAGGTGTCCACCGAATGGTCGGAGCACCTGTCCCGGACCGGCCGCAAGGTCGTCCGCCGGTAGGACCTCCTTCTGGATTCCGACGCGCCCGTGGTATCGTAGACGCCTCGAAACGCCCCGGACTGCAGGAGACCTGTCGATGATCTTCACAAGCCCCTGGCCCAGC
Organism: uncultured Chloroflexia bacterium; assembly: GCA_963840385.1. Taxonomy (GTDB): domain Bacteria; phylum Chloroflexota; class Dehalococcoidia; order DSTF01; family JACRBR01; genus CAYJMJ01. Next base: position 913,625 of record CAWIYS010000011.1, read on the forward strand.
CTCGAACCCTACAAGCCGATGAGCTTGCCCGAGTTGATGGCGTCCGCCGTCCGGCGATTCGGCGACAAGCCGGCGTTCCTGTCGCCCGAGGGGCATCCCACCACCTACAACGAGTTCTGGGCCGCTGTCAAAGGCATCGCCTGCGCGCTTCAGCGCGAGGGCATCCGCAAGGGCGACGTCGTCGCCATCTACGCGCCGAACTCCGTCGAGTACGGCGTGGCGTTGCACGGCTCGCTGCTCGCCGGCGCCACGGTGACGACGCTCAACCCGCTCTACCGCGAGCGCGAGGTCGAGCACCAGCTGCATGACGCCGGCGCGAAGCTCGTGTTCACGCTCGGGCCGCTGGTGCCGGTCGTGAAGGAGGCGCAGGCCGGTATCGACGGCGCGCGCATCATCGAACTCGAGGGGATCTGGGACATCGCGGCCGCAGCGGCCGGCGAGCCGGCGCCGGTGACGTTCGACCCGACGCGCGACGTCGCCGTGCTGCCGTACTCCAGCGGCACGACCGGCCTGCCGAAGGGCGTCATGCTCAGCCACCAGAACCTGACGGCGAACATCCGGCAGACCGTCGCGCTCAACATGACCACCGAGAGCGCGGTCGTGCTCGACTTCCTGCCCTTCTACCACATCTACGGCATGATGATGCTGCTCAACTGCGGACTCGCCGTCGGCGCGACGCAGATCATCATCCCGCGCTTCGAGCCGGAGGGCGCGCTTGAGATCGTGCAGCGCCATCGCGTCACCGACCTCTACTTCGTGCCGCCGGCAGTCCTGGCGATCGCGAACCAGCCGCGCCTCGGCGAGTTCGACCTGTCGTCCGTGCGCTTCCTCATGTCGGGCGCGGCGCCGCTGCCGATCGAGGTCGCACGCCAGGCGTCCGCGAAGCTCGGTTGCGTCGTGATGCAGGGCTACGGCATGACGGAGTCGAGCCCGCTCACCAACGTCAACCCGATCGACGCGCCGCGCGAGGGCACCGTCGGCCCGTCCGTCTCCGACACGATCGAGAAGGTCGTCAGCCTCGACACCGGCGAGGAACTCGGCCCGGGCGAGATCGGCGAACTGCTCGTCTACGGCCCGCAGGTCATGCTGGGCTACTGGAACAACCCGGAGGCGACGAAGGAGACGCTGACGCCGGACGGCTGGCTGCGCACCGGCGACATCGCTTCCGCCGACGCCGGACGGCTACGTACGCATCCACGATCGCAAGAAGGAGATGATCAAGTACAAGGGCTACCAGGTCGCGCCCGCCGAGCTGGAGTCGGTGCTAATGGAGCATCCCGGGCGTCCGCGACGCCGCCGTCATCCCGAAGTTCGACGACGAGGCGGGCGAGGTGCCGAAGGCGTTCATCGTGCCGCGCGAGCCCGGGCTCGACCTGCAGTCCGTGCTGGCGTTCGTCGCCGAGAAGGTCGCGCCATACAAGAAGATCCGCGACATCGAGATCGTCGACGCGATTCCGAAGAATCCGTCCGGCAAGATCCTGCGCCGCCAGCTCATCGAACAGGAGCGCGCGAAAACGCCTTAGAGTCTCGGTCAGTCAGGTTCTAGGTTCTAGCGTCCCGTGGAGGTGCATCGTGTCCGAAGACGTACTGATCGACAAGCGAGCCGACGGCGTCGCCCTGATCACGCTCAACCGCCCCGACAGCCTCAACGCGATGGGCGGCCGCCTGATGCCGCTCCTCGCCGAGTACCTGGCCGACTGCGCGCGCGACCGCGCGCGTGCGCTGTGTCGTGCTCACCGGCGCCGGCCGCGCGTTTTGCGCCGGCGGCGACGTCAAGGGCATGGCGGCAGGCCGCGATTCGATCACCGGTGGCGGCGGCGACAGCACGCCCGCCGGTGCGTTCGCGCGCGGCGTCGAGCAGCTCCGCGAGTCGCAGCGCTCGACGACGTACGTGCTGCACACGATGCCGAAGCCAACGATCGCGATGGTCAACGGCCACGCCGTCGGCGCCGGCCTGAGCCTTGCGCTCGCGTGCGACATCCGGATCGCATCGGACCGCGCGAAGCTCGGCACCGTCTTCCGCAACGTCGGCTTCAGCGGCGACTTCGGCGGCTCCTACCTGCTGCAGAAGCTCGTCGGCATCGGCAAGGCGCGCGAGCTGTACTTCACCGGCGAGATCCTGCAGGCCGACGCGGCGCTCGCCATCGGCATGGTGAATCGCGTCGTCGAACATGACCGTCTCGAGACCGACACGATGGAGTTGGCGACGCGCCTCGCGTCCGGCCCGACGCTGGCGTACGCCCGCATGAAGGAGAACCTGAATCGCGGCGAGACCTGCGACCTGCTGACGGCGCTCGACCAGGAGGCGATCAACATGAGCCTCTCGTCGACAACCAGCGACCACCAGGAAGCCGCCCGCGCCTTCGTCGAAAAGCGCCAGCCATCATTCAAAGGCGGGTAGACGCGCTCCGCCTCATCGCAGGAGTCAATCCGGGGGCCAGGAGATTCCGTGCGAGCCCCTCTCCCCCGTGGGAGAGGGGTGGCCAAAGGCCGGGGTGAGGGCCGGCTAGGCCGAAGCGATCGCCTCGATCCGCACGCGGAACGTGCCGGACGGCGCTTCGACGTCGACCTCTTCGCCGGCGCGGCGCTGGTATACCGCCTTCCCGACCGGCGACGCGATCGAGATCTTGCCCTGGCCCGATCGCACCTCGTCGGGGTTGACGAGTGTGTAGCCTTTTGAGACCCCCGTCCGCAGGTCCTTGATCGTGACGATGTCGCCGATCTGCGAGACGTCGCCCGGATGCTCGGCGCCCTGGTCGAGCACCACCGCGTGCCGGAGCGTACCGTCGATCTCGCGGATGCGCGCCTCGAGGTGGCCCTGCTCGTTGCGAGCCGCGTCCAGCGGAGCGTTCTCGCGGAAGTCCTTGTCGGCCATCGCGCGTGCGAGGTCGGCCTGGATCTCGGGCCGGCGGTTCTTCAACCCATCCAGCTCCTGCACCAGCGCGTCATGGCCCTCTTTCGTCAGGTAGATGGGCTGCACTTCGTCGCGCTGCGCGTTCGCGCTCGACTTCGAGGCCTTGCGCACGCGCAGGTGCGTGCCCAGGTTCTCGGTCGTGAGCCCGCGGTCCTTCGACCACTTCAAGAACGCGCGGACGAAATCCGCGCGCTTCGCTGCATCCGATACCGTCGGGGGGAAGTTCTCGGCGTACTGCGCGACGTCATGGCCTCGCATCGACGAGAGGTCCCGATCGGGGCCCGCCCACCGCACGAACTTCAGTATTTCCGGCTGCGCGTCCTGCCTTATTGCGGACTTCAGCGACGCAAGGTACGTCGTTGCCACCTCTTGGAGCGTCCCCTGCACCGTCGTCGTATCGCCCGCCATAAGTGCTCATCCCTCCTGCATGTATCTTTGATTGTAGGCACAGCCCGATAACGCGTCAAACAGACTGCTATGATCCTGCCATGCTCGACCTGCTCACGCGCGATGCCCGATCGCGCGGTGTGAACCTGTCCGAAGCGCAGATCGACCTCTTCGAGCGCTATTTGTCGCTGCTCAGCGAATGGTCGGACCGCGCCAATCTCGTCGGCGATGTCAACCCCGAGATCGTCCAGCAGCGCCACTTCATCGAGTCGATTGCCCTTGGCGCGGCGCTGCGTGAGCGCCAGCTGCTGCGCGGACGCGAGGATCTGCTTGACGTCGGTGCCGGCGCCGGCTTCCCCGGCGTCGCGATGAAGATCGCCTGGCCGGGACTCCGCCTGACCCTTATCGAAGCGACGGCGAAGAAGACCGCCTTCCTTGTCGAACTCGCCTCGCACCTCAAGCTCGACGACGTGATCGTACTCACTGGCCGCGCCGAGGAACTCGCCCACGACCCCGAACTGCGCCAGCGCTTCGACCTCGTCGTCGCGCGCGCCGTCGCCCCCCTGCCGGCGCTTCTCGAACTCACGCTGCCCTTCGCCCGAGTCGGCGGCCGCGTCGCCACGCCGAAAGGCTCGCGCGCCTCGACCGAGATCGCCGCCTCCAGCCGCGCGCTCGAACTCCTCGGCGGCGAGGTCCATTCGATGGCGCTGAACGTGCCCGGGCCGCCTCAGACGCTGATTATCGTCGCAAAACGCCGGCCGACGCCGGCCGAGTACCCGCGGCGCTCCGGCATTCCCGCCAAATCCCCGCTTTGACACCCATCTTCGGGGCCCATTAGCTCGCAACGGGGCTGGACATCTTGACGCAAGTGTAGTATGAGATAGGCGTTTGATCGTTTAGGACGAGGGCCAACGACCGCCGTTCGACCGGCGGCAAGGAGGGGCAGGATATGATGGCTCAGGCCGGGGGATTCGACGTCAACACGCTGCTGCAGCGGCTACGCCGTCTCGCCATGCTCGATACCAGCGTGTTCGATGAGGTGCGCACCGACGCGAACAGTACGATTCCGGCGGTCGTCGTCGCTGTAGCGGCGACGCTCCTTTCGGGGATCGGCGGCTGGCTATGGTGGCTCTTCTCCGACTTCGACGGTTCCGGCAAGGTCTTCGTCCAGTCGGTAGTCTTGGGTTCGATTCTTTCAATCATCTTGTGGGGTATCTGGATCGCCATTACCTACGTGATGTTGACGCAGGTGTTCCGCGCGCGGGCCGACGTCAACGAACTCGTCCGCGTGATGGGATTCGCTGCGGCGCCGCTGGCGCTGACGGTATTGATGTTTATCCCCGGCGTCGACTTCGGGATCGGCCTGGCGGCGACCGGACTGTTCTTTGCGACCACGGTGCTTGCCGTGCAGACGGCGACGGACGCGCCCGCGGGCCGCTCTCTCGTCGCGACCCTCGCAGGATTCGCGGTGTGGGCGATTGTGCTGGGACTGCTGACCACCAAAGACCACAGCTGGGCACCCGGGTTCTTTGTGCTCGACCGGCCGGTTGACGCGCTGAAAGACCTGGCGAGCTTCGGCAGCAGCTTCCGCTAACTGCCAAGTTCGACAAGTGTTGACAAAGGGGCTCTCCCGAGCCCCTTTGTCTGTCGTTGGCTGTCTGGCGCGCCGCCCACACAGATATACTCGCTCCGATGGACCTGCTGACCCGCATCCGCGAGGATATGGCACTCGAAGGCAACGTCTGGAAGTCGTACGCCTACCGCTTCCTGATGAACTTCCAGCTCTGGTGGCCCATCTGGGTGATCTACCTCCAGCGCAGCCGCGGTCTTTCGCTGACGCAGATCACGCTGCTCGATACGCCGTTCTTCCTCCTCATCGTCCTCGCCGAGGTGCCGACCGGCGCCATCGCCGACCGGTTCGGCCGCCGCGTCTCGCTCATGCTCGGCAGCACGATGCTCGCGATCGCGGTCTTCGTGTTCGGCATCGCCGACAACTACGCCATCATCCTCGTGTCGTACACAGCCTGGGGCCTCGCGATGACATTCCAGAATGGGGCGGACGCGGCGATCCTCTACGATAGTCTGAAGCTCGTCGGCCGCGAGGACGACTTTCAGAAGATCAACAGCCGCCTCTGGGCGGTCACCTCGTTCGCCGCACTCGTAGCCATCCTCATCGGTCCGCCGATCGCGTCGGCCACGAGCCTCTCCTTCCCGATCCTGCTCAGCGCCGGCATCGCGCTGGTGGCCGTGCCCGTCGCGTTCTCGATGCACGAGCCGCGCATGCCGCGTGAGGCGCACGAGCCCTACCAGATGATGGTGCTCAACGGCGTCCGCGAGGCCTGGCGCCATCCGCCCCTCCGCTACATTATCTTCTTCTCCGGCATCCTCTTCGCCGCCACGTTCACGCCGTTGATCTTCGTGCAGCCGTACCTCCACGAGCACGGCGTCGGCACCGGCGACTTCGGTTTCTGGCAGGCGCCGATGCGCGCGTTCGGCATCGTCTCGGCGCTCGGCGCCTACCGCTTCGTGTCGCGGCTCGGCCAGGCCGGTGCGCTGCTCGCACTGCCGGTAACGCTCGTCGTGTGCAACCTGGCGCTTGCGGGCGTTGACAGCCTCTTTGTGTACGCGGCCTTCCTGCCAATGGGCATGGTCGCCGGCATGCAGAACCCCGTGATCGCGACGTACGTGAATCGCCGCATCCCGAGCGAGCGCCGCGCGACAATCCTCTCGGTCCAGAGCGTCGTCGGCAGCATGATGCTGGCGGTATCGCAGCCGATGGGCGGCATCATCGCGGACCAGTTCGGCCTGCGCGCTGTGTTTCTCACGTTCGGCGTGATGACCGCCACGATCGGCGGCGTGATGTTCGCGCTCTGGCTGCGAGCTGATAATGCCGCCAATGGCTCGGTCGAGGATCTGCTGCGGGAACCTGCCGGAGAGCCGGTGGGCATTTCGTGATCCCGTCCATCAGCCGAGAGGACGTTCCGCGGTGATCGTCGTGCTCTGCGGCGGCGTCGGCGGATCGCGCTTCGTGCGCGCGCTCGCCTCCGTGCTCCCGCCCGAGCGCATCACCGCCGTCGTCAACACCGCCGACGACGAGTCGTTCCACGGCCTCTACGTCTCGCCCGACCCGGATATCGTCACTTACACCCTCGCGGGCGAAGTCGACGACGAGCGCGGCTGGGGTCTCCGCGGCGACACGTTCCGCTGGCTCACCTCGATGCAACGGTTCGGCCACGACACGTGGTTCCAGATCGGCGACCGGGATCTCGCGACGCACCTGCACCGCACGCGTCTGCTCGGCGAAGGGTGGACGCTCTCGGCGATCATGGCCGATGTCGCACGCTCGTTCGGCGTACGCGTCCAGCTGCTGCCGATGAGCGACGACCCCGTGCGCACGATCGTCGAGACCGATGCCGGCGACCTGCCGTTCCAGGAGTTCCTCGTGCACCGGCACGCTAGCGATCCCGTGCACGGCGTCCGCTTCGAGGGCGCGGCACTCGCCTCACCCGCGCCAGGCGTGCTCGAGGCGATCGCATCCGCCGAGGCGATCTTCATCGCGCCGAGCAACCCGATCGGCAGCATCCGTCCGATCCTGGCGGTGCCGGCGTTGCGAGCCGCCGTGCTCGCGGCGCGCGTCCCGCGCATCGCCATCAGCCCGATCATCGACGGCCGCTCGCTCCAGCCGCCCGCTGGCGAGATGCTGTCCGGACTCGGCTATCCCGTCGACGTCAGCGGCGTCGCCAGAGCCTACGCCGGCGTCATCGACACCCTGATCATCAATACGGCCGACGCTACGCGCGCCGACGACGTCCGCCGCGAGGGCGTGCGCTGCGTCGTAGCCCCCACCATCATGCGCGACGAAGCCACACGCCGGGCGCTTGCGTCCGCGGCGCTCTCGGCCGCGGGCATCGAGCCCTGACCGCGCTCGCTCCCCGTCCGACGCTGAGATAGGCTGCCAGCATGACCGCCATCATCGGCGCGCGCCGTCGCTTCTTCCAGATGGACATCGCGAGCCGCGCCGCCGTCCTCTCGTTCTCGTCCAACGCACTGCTAATGCTGATGAAGATCGGCATCGGGCTGGTCTTCGGCAGCATCGCCGTGCTGGGCGACGGCGTCGACAGCGCCGAGGACGTCGTCGCGTCCGGCATCGCGTTCTTCACGGTGCGGCTCGCCCTGCAGCCGGCCGACGCCGAGCATCCGTACGGCCATGGCAAGGCGGAGAGCCTCGCGGCGATGTCGCAGTCCGCGCTGATCGCGGGCGGTGCCGTCTTCGTCGCCATCGCCGCCGTTCGGCGCCTGATCACGCGCGACGTGACAGTCGAGGTCGGGCCGTCGCTCGCCGTGATGGGTCTGGCCGTCGCGGTCAATCTCGGCGTGTTCGCCTATTCGACGCGCGCTGCGAGGATCAGCGGCTCGGTCGCGATCGCCGCCGACGCGCGCCATCTGCTCACGAACGTCGCGCAAGCGGGCGCCGTGATCCTCGGCCTCGTGCTCGTCGGCGCGACGGGCGTCCGCGCGTTCGACTCGATTGTGGCCATGGCGCTCGCCGCCTACCTGGTGTGGATCGCCATCGGCATCTTCCGCTCGGCGCTCGACGAGCTCGTGGACACAGCCCTGCCACCGGAAACGATCGCCCGCCTGGACGACTGCCTCTGCCACGAGAGTCACGGCATGCGCAGTTACCACGCCCTGCGGACCCGGAAGTCCGGCCGCGAGGTCCACATCGATCTCCACGCGATCGTCGACCCAACCATCACCGTGAGCGAGGCGCACCGACTCGTGGAGGATCTAGAGCGCGACATCGGCTTGATCATCCCGGGCGCTGTCGTCACCTTGCACCTGGATCCCGATGAGCCCGACATCATGGAGCGCTGCGGTCCCAACAGCGCCTCCGCCGCCAGGCACAGCCTGCACGTCCACGATCACTGATCGTCGCCTCAGCGTCGTTGGCGCGCGGACTACCCCAACTCGCCAACTGCCTGCATCACCAGCGTCGCCGCAACGAGGCCGGCCGTCTCCGACCGCAGCACACGCTCGCCCATCGTCACGACGGTCGCGCCCGCTGCCTCGGCGGCGGCCACCTCCGCCGGCTCGAAGCCGCCCTCCGGGCCGATGAAGACGCTGACCTCGCTCAGCGCGAACAGCGCGTCGATGTCCGCGTTCAGCGCCGACTGCACACTCGGCGCGACGTCGCCGGCTGCCTCGTACGGGAGCAGCAGCACGCCGGGCGCGCCCGCGATCGCCGCGTCGAACCGCACCGGCTCGCCGATCGCCGGCACCGCCGAGCGGCCGCACTGCTCGGCCGCCTCGACGACGATGCGTCCCCAGCGCTGCGCCCGGTTACCCTCGCCCTTTGTCGTGACGACCGCGCGCGCTGCGATCAACGGCACAAAGCGGGCGACGCCGATCTCGGTGCCCTTCTCCAGCAGCCACTCGAACCGCTCGCCCTTCGTGATCGACTGGTACAGGTGGAGTTTCACGCGCGGCTCGGCGGGCCCGTCGTAGCGCTCGACCACGCGCGCGTGCACCATCCGGTCGTCGGCGCGCTCAATGCGCACCGTCGCCTCGCGGCAGTTGCCGTCGAACAGCGCGACCTCGGCGCCGGGCCGAAGCCTCAGCACCTTCGTCAGCCGGTGCGCGAGACCGCCGTCGATCGTCACGTCGTCGCGCGCCAGCGTCGCCGGATCGACGAAGAAGCGCCGCGTCATCGCGCCGCCTCGATGCAGCGCCAATCGCCCATCGCCCGAGTGTCGCCGACGCGCAACCCCGCCGCCGCAAACGCATCGACTACCTGGCGTTCACGCTCGCCGATGACGCCCGACACGATGAGCTGGCCGCCGACGGTGAGCGCCCGCGCCAGCTCCGGCGCCATCTCGATGATCACGCGGGCGATGATGTTCGCCACGACGACGTCGAATCCCGCTGCCGGCTCGCCGAACGGCCACGCCTCGCCGGCACTGCCGCGTTTCGCCTGAATGATGCGATCAACGCGGTTCGCACACGCGTTCTCCTCCGTCACCCGCACGCAATCGGCATCGACGTCCACGGCGAGCACCTCCCGCGCGCCGAGCTTCGCCGCCGCGATCGCCAGGATGCCCGACCCGCAACCGACATCGAGCACGCGCATGCCCGGTCGCACGGCGCGCTCGAGCGCCTCGAGGCACATCCGCGTCGTCTCGTGCTGCCCGGTGCCGAACGCCATACCTGGATCGAGCGTCACGACCACGTCGTCGGCCGACGCCTCATACTCCCGCCACGACGGCACGATCACGATGCGCTCGCCGAAGCGCTCGACGTGGAAGTGCTCCTTCCACGACTCGGCCCAGTCCTCTTCCGCGACATCGCTGATCGAGACGCGCGCGTCGATCGCCGCAGCCGCGAGCGCAGCACGCGCTCGCTCGAGCGCATGCTGCCCGCCGTCACCAGCCGCGTACGCGCGCACGACGGCCGAGCCCTTCGTGTCGACGATGGCATCCGATTCGAGGTCCGGCTGCGTGAACGGCCGTTCGATCGAGACGTCGCGACCCGTCAGCTCGCGCAGGATGTCGGCCGCCAGTTCCACCTGCGCCGATGGCACCGCAACGGCGATCTCGGTGTATCGCACGGGGCTACCCGTGGCCCGCGACGGGACCGCTCGATGCCGACGGCGCCGCGTGTGTCGCGTCGTCGGCCGCGCGGCCGAGCCGCTGCTCGCGCTCGTGTTCGAACGCGGTCCACTCCTCGACCAGTCGCTTGTGCGCGAAGTCGTAGCCGATGGCGTCACCGATCCAGCCGCCGAGGATGCCCGCGAAGATGCGGCCGCCGACGATCAGCACCGCCGTCGCCCCCGCCAGCATCCATAACGATTGGTCGAAGCGGTACACCGCCACCGCGACGAGCAGGATGAACAACACCAGCCCCAGCCCGAGCCCGGCGAACGCGAAGGAGTTGACGACCAGGCTCTCGCGCTTTCGCATGCGCCGGTAGAGGTCGATCACCTCGGGCGGCAACTTCGCCACCGTCTCGTAGTCCGACGTGCCGCGGCCGCAGTGCGGGCACACGTCCGCCTTCTTGCCCAGCGGCGTGTAGCAGTAGCCACAGAACCGGCCGACGTTCGGCGCCTCGCCCTCGATCATCGCCGCCATCAGCGTGTCGAGCCGCTCGCTGAACACGGGGATGTCGCGCTGCGGGGCCGCCGATGTCGTCACGAGGCCACCGCCTGTTTCCGAAGTTCGTCGCGCAGTCGGGCGAGCTGGCGAAAGCACGCCAGCTTCTGCGCCTTCGAGTACGACGCCCCGCGCGGGCTCGTCGAAGGCATCACGAACACGCGCGACGTGCCGATGCGCTCCTCCTGCGGCCCCAGCTGGCACGGATGCCCGGCGAAGATCTCGTAGATGCGCTTCCCGTTGAAACACACGATCCCCGGCCGATTGCGCAGCAGCCGTCGGCGCAGCGACCGCGCGCCCTCCAGCAGCTCCTCCATCGTCAGGTCCGCGATGCCCGCCGAGGGGCGCGCCACCATGTTCGTCAGCCCGATGCCCCACTCCAGCACGCGCACCTCGTCCTCGTACGTGAGCCGCTCGCCGACGAGACCCGATTCGAACAGCAGCGGCCAGAAGTGGTTCCCCGGGCCCGCGTAGTGGTGCCCGGCCGCCGCCGATTGCCTGCCTGGATTGATGCCAACGAAGACGATTTCGAGCCCCGGCTGGAGGACGTCGCGAAGGACACTCACGATCAAGAAGGTAGCAGATTCGGTACGACAATATTAGACAGCGCAAAACGTGTAAATGCCGGTATACTCGCCGAGGTGGACACGTTCGCTCCGGTTCCTGCGCGTCCAGACCGCTTCCAGTACGCGGCAGCCATCCTGCTGCTCGCCACCATCCCGATCCTCGCAGTCGGCCTCGCGGCATTCGACATGCCGAAATGGGTCTGGGTGCTCGCCGCCCTGGCGGCCTCCGTACCACCGGCCGCCGGAGCTGTCGCGCTTGGCGCCGCCACCGTCCGCCACATGCGCGACGGCATCACCCGCCGCGAACGCCGCTTCCGCAGCCTGCTCGAGTCCGCGCCCGACGCCATCGTCATCGTGGACGGGCGCGGCCGCATCGTCCTCGCCAACGACCAGACGACGGCCGTGTTCGGCTATCGGCCGGGCGAACTCGCCGGCCAGCTCGTCGAGATGCTCATGCCCGAGGGCGTGCGCGCCGCGCACGTCGGCCACCGCGCTGACTTCGTTGCCACGCCATCCACCCGTCCGATGGGCGAGCGTATGAACCTCATGGCCCGCCGGAAGGACGGCAGCGTCTTCCCGGCCGAGATCAGCCTCAGCCCGCTGGATGCCGAGGAGGACACGCTCGTCACGGCCGTCATCCGCGACGTCACGGAGCGCCGCCGGCTCGAGGACGAGCGCCAGCGTCTGCGCGCCGAGACCGAAACCGAGCGCACGCGCCAGCGCATGGCCATGGACCTCCACGACGGCATCATCCAGTCGATCTACGCCGTCGGGCTCAACCTCGAAGCGGCAGCCGATGACGTGACGGCCAATCCGCAAGAGGTCGCCGGCCGCATCGACCGCGCGATCGAGCAGCTCAACGACACCATCCGCGACATACGCAGCTACATCACGGAACTGCGCCCGGCGCGCTTCAGTGGCGAGATCGCCGAATCGCTGACGGGCATCGCGCACGAGTTCCGCGTCAATTCACTCATCGAAACGACGATTGACGTCACGCCGGCGCTGCCGCCGCTGACGGCGGAGGGCGGCAGCGCCCTCTTCCACATCGCCAAGGAGGCGCTGAACAACATTCGCAAGCACGCCCAAGCAACCTCCGTCGAGATCAGCCTGCGGTCGAACGACGGCATCGTGGCGCTCGTCATCGCCGATAACGGGGCCGGCTTCGACCCGTCTGTGACCCATGCCGAACAACACAACGGGCTGCGCAACATGGCGTCGCGCGCCCGAGCTGCCGGCGGTACACTCAATGTCGAGAGTACGCCTCGAACGGGAACGCGGATTCGCGTGGAAATCCCCGGCAAGCAACAGTCAGGAGAACCGGGATGAGCGAGACTCGCATTCTCATCGTTGACGACCACGAGGTGGTGCGCGAAGGTCTGCGCGCCCTGCTCAACCGCAAGGAGGGCCTCGCGGTCGTCGGCGAAGCGGGCAGCGTCGAGCAGGCCGTCGCCGAGGCCGGCCGCACTGAGCCCGACGTCATCATCATGGACGTACGGCTGCCCGACGGCAGCGGTATCGAGGCATGCCGTGAGATCCGCCAGGTCCGGCCCGAAACCAAGGTGATCATGCTCACCTCGTACGCCGACGAGGACGCGGTCTTCGCCTCGATCCTCGCCGGAGCCGCCGGCTACCTCCTCAAGCAGACCCGCGGCAACGCACTGGCCGACGCGATCGCTTCCGTCATGCGCGGCGAGTCGCTGCTCGACCCCGCCGTCACGCAAAAGGTGCTCGAACGCGTCCGCACCTCCGGCCAGCGCGGCGAGGACGACCCGCTGTCGGCGCTGACGGAGCAGGAGCACAAGATCCTCGCCCTCATCGCCGAAGGCAAGACGAACAAGGAGATCGCCGACGAAGTGTTCCTGAGCGACAAGACGGTCAAGAACTACGTCAGCAACATTCTCAGCAAGCTCAACCTGCGCCGCCGCTCGGAGGCCGCAGCCTTCATCGCCCGCCGCGAACCGCACAAGGACGACTGAGCCGCCGCCGGCGTTGACCCGCGCGGGCACGCGATGTCGGACGACGACGAGCGACGGCATGTGATCCCCACCGAGCGCGGGTCGTAGCCGCCCTCGGCTGCGCGTCCGCCACAGACGCCACGCACGCCGTCCGATGCCTCGCCTGACGATGTCAGATGCGTGCGGCGCCGCGCTTACGGCAACGATGCGCTAGAAGCACCACCCTAGCCCTCGTCGACCGGGATAACAACGGTCGACGGGTTCGATCCGCGCCCGCGGGTCGCGCGATAGATCGCCATCGCGACGAGTGCGGCGAACATCGCCGTGAAGAACAGCTCCAGGATGCGCACCATCGCCTTCGTGTCGCCGAACTCGAGCCCGAACACGCCGAGCAGCACGCCCAGCCCGGTGTAACCGAGCACCCAGACCGCGCCGCCCACGTAGTCCAGCGGCGCCCACCGTCGGTACGGGATCCGGAAGAGCCCCGCCGCGGCGGGTCCGACGACGCGCGAGTACCCCGCCCAGTGGTACCCCAGGATGATCCAGCGGTGGTTCGACTCCATGCCGCGGCGCGCCTTCTCCATCATGCCGGCGAACGAACCGCGCTCAAGCGCGCGCGTCCAGCCAAGCCGGCCGACGAGGTAGCTGATCGTGTCTCCAAGGATGGTCGCGCTGATACCCAGCGCCAGCACGAGCCAGATGTTGATGGCGCCGTTCTGGGCCGCCAGCCCGGCGAGGATCATGACGACCGCGCCCGGGACGAGCAGGCCGAGGAACATGCTGTTCTCCAGTAGCACGCCGACGAACACGACGTAGTAGCCGTAATCGCGGAACAGATGCTCCAGCTTGCCGATGCTCCACTGGCTGAACCGCTGAATGAACGTCAGGTAGTAGTTGAGTGAATCGAACGGCGACACGTGCGGGAACACGAACAGGACGAACGCAACAGCCAGCGACAGCCAGCTCAGGTTGCGCTTCAACCACGGCTCCGTCTGCTCCTGTGCCGCCGTCTCATCCATAGGTCAACCCCGCCCGTTTTCGCATCGTTCGGTCAACTCATTCTTGGAGCCACCGACGAAGATCGCAACCCGTTCCCTCAGGATTACCCGCATTCGTTCCCCTATCCCGGCGAGCCGGCACTGACCGGGCCGTTGTCGCAACGCCGCACGATCGTTTCTAATACTCCCGGTGGTCCCCGCCGTGCCACATCGTCCCGATGCACGCCGTGACCGCTCCGGGAGTTCCATGACCCACCACCAGGCACTCGTAACCAAGGACGACCAGGCCCTCAAACTGTTCAACTGGGCCGCCGCCGCCGCCAGCCTCCGCATGGCCTACTACGGTCTCAAACTCGGCATCTTCAAGGCGATCTGCGCCACCCCGAGCGGCCTCACGCTCGACGAACTCGTCGCCGAGACCGGCCTCGACGAGCGCTACCTCAACGCGTGGGTGCGCACGGCCGTCGCCGGTGAGGTCATCGAATATCAGCCCGACACCGGCCGCGTCGTCATGGCGCCCTTCATGGAGGCTCTGCTCCTCGATGACCAGGACTTCCAGTACTCGGCCGGTCTCGTCACGAGCCACGCCGTCGAGTCGCGCCTCGCCGACCGCATCGAGGAGTGCATCCGCAACGGCGAAGGCATCCCGTTCGCCGAGTACGGCCAGGAGATGGTTGAGACGATTCACGCCTTCAGTAAGGCCGCGTACGAGCTCTTCCTGCCCAGCGTCCTGCTGCCCGAGCTGCCCGACGTCACGAAGCGGCTCGCCGGCGGCGGCACTATCCTCGAGATCGGCTGCGGCGCCGGCGCCGGCCTCGTCTCGCTCGCCCGCACGTTTCCCCAGTGCACCGTCACCGGCCTCGACTCCGATCCGACGTCGATCGCGCTCTCGCGCGATCGCATCGAGGCCGCCGGCCTGAGCGAACATGTGCACGCCGAGGAGATGCGCGGCGAAGACCTCACCAGCGAGGACGCGTTCGACTTCATCTACGTCCAGATCTCACTGCACGAGATGGACGACGCACGTATCGTGCTCGCCAACGCGCGCCGTGCGTTGAAGGACGGCGGCACGTTGCTGATCACCGAGATCCGCGGACCCGAGCACATCGAAGACTGCACCGGCACGTACAACGCGGTGCTCGCACACATCGATCTCTTCTACGAGATTCCGCAGTCGAGGGCGAAAGGCGGCCACGCCGTCGGCTTCTTCACGCGCAGCGAGATCGAGGAGATGGCCGCCGAGGCCGGCCTCGGCTCTCTCCGCGAACTGGAGGTCGAACAGCCCCTCTACGCCGCCTTCGTCGCCACGAAAGTCGCGAGCTCAGGTATCGACACATAGAGGCGCAGCCAGCTGCGCCTCTATTACAGACTACGAACCACGAACTACGAGCTACGAACTTCGCCTACGGCACGTGCGGCTTGATGATCTTGTTGTTGACGAACCCGAACGCGTCGAGCGGCCAGTACGACAGCCATGCCTGGCCGATGATGTTCTCCTCCGGGACGAAGTCGCACTGCTGCTGCGCCGGGCACGTATTCCCCCACGCGTGCGAGTCGTAGCTGTTTCGCCGATTGTCGCCCAGCACGAAATACTCGCCCGGTGGCACCGTCTTTGGTCCGTACGTGTAATTCGGTGTCGCCAGGATGTAGTTCTCGACGAGCGGCGCGCCGTTAATGTAGACCTTCTCGTCCTTCACCTCGACGGTATCGCCGGGCACCCCGATCACCCGCTTGATGAAGTCGCGGCTCGGATCCATCGGGAACCGGAACACGACCACGTCGCCCCGCCGCGGCGATCGGAAGAGGTGGCGTTTCTCGCCGTTGTCACCGGGGATGAACGGCAGGAACTGGTGCACCTTGTCCATGTCGACGCGAAAGTAAATCGCCTTGTTGACGAGCAGGTACTGCTCGGTCTGCAGCGACGGCTCCATGCTCGCGCCTTCGACGCGGAAGTTCTGCACCACCGCCTTCACGGCGAAGAAGATGAGCACCGCCAGGATGACCGTCTCGGCCAGCTCGCGGCCGACCTTACGGACGCGCGATCCGACGGAGGGACCCCTACGCACCACGCCCTCATACGGGATCGCACGGTCGAAGGCATCCGCGCTCAGCCCCAGGTCGGCCGTCGTATACGCCAGCTCGAGCGACACCGGCACATCGGCAAACGGGTCCTCGAACGCGCCCTGATCCAGCGCCGGATACGGGTCATAGGACTCGCGGGCGACCGGCGTCTCCGCCGTGAGAGCCGACGGCGCGACGTCCGGCAACATTGCCGGCTCCGCGAACGAAGGTTCGGGCCCCACCGCCGGCGCGGACGCGGCCTCGGCGACCGATGGGGCCGCCGATGGCTGGAGCGCCCGCTCGGCAAGCGACGGGTCGGCGGCCGGCTGCGGCGCGGCCGCGGCTTCGACCTCCCGAGGCGCAGCATCTGCCGGTAGGACTCCGTCGAGTCCGGCCTCTGAAGCGCCATCGCGGTCGTTCGAAGTGAGAGGCCCGGGCGAGGTACCCGGGCTCACGGGATCATAAGACATAGGCACCAAATTCTAGCATGCGGGTTCCGCCGTTCGCGCCGCCCGCTGGCGCGGCCTCAGTGTTAGAATCTGCGAAGCCGATGATGCACCCTTCTCACGAGGCCGCGGCCGGAACGACTGGCACCGAAACGGACCTCGTCCCCGCGGCCTGCAGCGGCGACCTCGACGCATTCAACGCCCTCGTCGACCTGCACGAGCGGAGCGTCTTCAACCTCTGTCTACGTATGCTCGGCAGTCGCGAGGCGGCGGAGGATGCCACGCAGGACGCATTTCTCGCCGCGTTTCGCAACGCCGGCAGCTTCCGCGGCGCGACCTTCCGCGCCTGGCTGATGCGCATCGCCGCCAACGCATGCACCGACGAGCTCCGCCGGCGCGGCCGTCGCCCCGCGCTCTCGCTCGATGCGCCGCCGCCCGGTGCCGACGACCCGCTCGACGTCGCCGATGCCGCCGCTGGGCCCGAGGCCCTGCTCCTGCGCAAAGAGCAGCAGGAGGCGCTGCAGACGGCGCTCCTCCGCTTGCCGGCCGACCAGCGTATGGCGGTCATCATGTGCGATTTGCAAGGGTTCTCGTACGAGGAGGTCGGCGAAGCCATGCGCTCGTCGCTGGGCACGGTCAAGTCGCGCATCGCGCGCGGGCGCGAGAAGCTGCGCGGCATGCTCGGGCTGGAACGGGAACAATCGGGGGCTGGCCGACGTCTGTAGATCATGGCGCTGAGTCAGGATACGGCCACGCGCCCGGATACGTATGAACAAAATGTTAGAACTCTTGCGCAGACGCCATCGGCCCGACAACGAGAGCCTGTCGGCACTGCTCGACGGGCAGCTCGCCGGCCGCCAACTCGATGCAGTGCAGGCGCACGCGGCTTCGTGCGCGGCCTGCCGCGATCGGCTGGCCGCGCTGCGCCGCACGCGCGACGCCCTCCGCGCGCTGCCCGAGGTCGATGCGCCGCGCTCGTTCCGCCTTCGGGCCGCCGACGTAGCCGCGCCGGCGCCGGTGCGCCGCATGCCCGTCGCGATCCGCGCGATGCCCGTGCTCGGCGCCGCCGCCGCGCTCGTCTTCATCGTCGTGATCGAGGCGGACCTGGCGCGCGGCGGCTCGTCCACCAGCAACCAAGCGACCGGCCTCCAGGCGTTCTCCGCCGCCACGCGCGGCGCCGCGACGGCGCCCGGCACCGTCGGCCAGATCGGCGGAGCCGACAGCCCTGCTGGTCCCACCACCGCCAGCAACGATGCGCTATCGAGTTCATCCGGCAACCCCACCGTCGCGCCGCCCGCGACCGCCTCCGACAGCTCATCCGGCGGAGCTGGCGCGCCGACCACTGCTGGGAGCCCGCCGCCACCCGTAACCGCCCAGGCGCCGGGCGGGCCTGAGGCCGCCGGTTCGCCCCAGCCGGCGCTCGGCCTGGCGCCCGAGCAGGCGACGCCAGGCGGCGAGCAGGCCGCGCCAAACGCGCCCGCGCCCGCGATTCCGTCGACGCAGGCCGAACAGCCGTCACTGCCGAAGTCAGCCGCCACGCAGCCCGCCGCGACTCCGGCCGAAGCTCGCCAGGCCGCCGCCGCGGCGACGTCGTCGAACTCGAAGTCAGCCTCGTCGCAGTCGTCCGACCGCGAATCGAGCGGCAGATCGGACGTCACCTATCGCATCGTTGAAGCGCTTGCGGGCGCGATCGCCCTCGCAGCGGCAGCCAGCTTCGTTGTCTGGCGCATCAGGAACAGGAAGGTCGTGCCATGAACACCAGGCGCATCGCATTCATCTCGCTCGCCGCGGCGGCGCTCTTCGTCGCCACCGTCGCCGCCACCTGCGGCAACACGACGACGCGCGTCGAAAACACCGGCGCGAATCAGCAAACCGGCATCACCGTGTCGGGCGAAGGCAAGGCGACGGGCAAGCCCGACGTCGCGATGATCACGCTCGGCGTGTCGCGGCTCGCCGATACCGTGGATGCCGCTCGCAACGGCGCCGCTACCTCGCTCGACGCAATGATCAAGTCGATGACGGGCAACGGCGTCTCGAAGGACGACATCCAGACGCAGCAGTTCAACATTTCGCCGGAGTACGACTACACCAACGGCAAGCAGTTGCTGAAGGGGTTCCGCGTCACGAACGTCGTCACTGCCAAGTTGCGCGATATTAACAAGACGAGCACCGTCGTCGATGGCGCGGTCACTGCCGGCGGAAACGACGTCCAGGTCCAGAACATCGCCTTCACGATCGACAACCCGGACGACCTGAAGAAGCAGGCGCGCGAGGCCGCCGTCGCCGACGCAAAGAGCCGGGCGCAGACGCTCGCATCGGCATCGGGCGTCACCCTGGGCGACCCGATTAACATCTCGGAGAGTCCAGCGCCGTCTCGCCGATACCATACCTTGGCGGGGCAAACGCTCGGGACGCCGCCGGTGCCGCACCGGCCACACCTATCGAGCCGGGCACGCAGGACGTGACGGTGAACGTGTCCATCACCTGGAGTATCAAGTAAGGCGGGAATCGCCGGCTCGCGCTCGTTTGCTAACCTGTATCCGGGATCGGGGCGCCGCGCCTTCGCGGCGTCCCGCATCGATCCACCGCCACAGCCCGCTACAATGCTGGGATCGGATACCGCGCCAGCTCAGAGACCGGCGATAGATGACGACTGAACGCAAGCAAGACTACTACGACCTGCTCGGCCTGCCGCGTGGCGCCAGCGCCGACGAGATCAAGAAGGCCTTCCGCCGCCTCGCGATGCAGTTTCACCCGGACCGCAACCCGTCGCCCGAGGCCGAGGCTCGCTTCAAGGAGATCAACGAGGCCAACGAGGTGCTCTCCGACCCGGAGCGGCGCGCCATGTACGACCGCTTCGGCCACGCGGCGACGCAGGGCGGCGCCGAGGGCTTCGCGCGCGGCTTCGAGGGCTTCGGCGGCCTCGGCGACATCTTCGATGCCTTCTTCGGCGGCGCCCAGGCGCGCGGCCACCGCGGCCCGTCACGCGGCGCCGACATCCGCCGAGGCATCACCATTTCGTTCGAGGAAGCGGTATTCGGCGCCGACAAGGAGATCGAAGTCCAGACCGCCGAGATCTGCTCCGTCTGCAAGGGCGTACGGTCGGAGCCCGGCACGCAACCGGAGCGCTGCACGCAGTGCAACGGCACCGGCGAGGTGCGTCGCGCCCAGCAGAGCATCTTCGGCCAGTTCGTCAACGTCGCCGCCTGCGACCGCTGCCGCGGCGAGGGCCGCATCATCACGACGCCCTGCAAGCACTGCCGCGGCGCCGGTCGCGAGAAGCGCAAGCGCAAGCTGTCCGTGCACATTCCCGCCGGCGTCGACAACGGCTCGCAGATGCGGCTGAGTGGCGAGGGCGAGATCGGCGCGCAGGGCGGCCCGCGCGGCAACCTCTACCTGCAGATCGCCGTCCGCCAGCACGAGCTCTTCCAGCGCGACGACGACACGCTGCTGCTCGAGCTCGAGGTCAACTTCGCGCAGGTCGCCCTCGGCGACGAGGTGTCCGTCCCGACGATCGACGGCACGCCGCACGAGTTGCGCATTCCGGCCGGCACGCAGACCGGCGAGATGTTCGTTGTGCGCGGCAAGGGCGTGCCGCACCTGCGCGGCGGTGGCCGCGGCGATATGGTCGTGCGCCTCAACATCATCACGCCCAAGCACCTGTCGAAGGAGCAGAAGGATCTCCTCAAACGCCTCGCCGACTCGATGGGCGGCCGCGATGGCAAACCCGGCGACGACCACGGCCTCATGGGCAAGATCAAGGGCAAGTTGGGCTAGCGCAGCAAGCTAGTTGTCCGCCCGCGATCGGCTTCCATCCGGCATCACCAGCAGCAACAGCGCCGCCAGCCCGGCGGTCGATGCGCCGAACGCGAACGTCGCCGGCGGGCCGAACAGGTCCCACAATCCACCGCCAATCACGCTCGATAGCAGCAGCATGACGCCGATGCAGGCGTTGTACAGCCCCATCGCCGTGCCCCGTCGCTCGCTCGGCACCAGGTCGGACACGTACGCCTTGCCGACGCCCTCCGTGAACGCGATGTACGCGCCGTAGACGATGAACAGCGGCCACACCGCCCAAGCGTCCGTCGCCAGCGCGAATCCGCCGTACACCGCGGCGAAGATCGCGAACCCGGAGATCAGCACCGGCTTGCGGCCGATGCGGTCCGAGTGGATGCCCGCCGGCATCGAGAGCGCCGCGTACGAGATGTTGTAGAGCACGTACGCGAAGACGATGGCCGTCGCACCGAGGCCCAGGTTCTGCGATCGCAGCACGAGAAACGCGTCGCTCGAGTTCCCGAACGCGAACAGCAGCGTCACGCCGAGGAAGATCAAGAAACGACGGTCGTAGCCGTGCAGAGAAAAGAGCGCCGGCAACTTGCCCTCGTGCGGCACGTGCCGGATCTCGCGAACCGCCAGCAGCGCCAGCACCGAGATCAGCCCCGGGATGCCGGCGATCAGGAAGATCGGCCGGTAGTTGTGCTCGCCGAACCACGCCAGCAGCCCCAGCGCCGTGATCGGGCCGATGATCGCACCCGACGTGTCCATCGCGCGGTGCAGGCCGAACGCTCGCCCGCGCGATGCCGCGTCCGTCGAATCGGCGATGAGTGCATCGCGCGGCGCCGTGCGTATGCCCTTGCCGCTGCGGTCGAGGAAGCGGACGAACAAGACGGTCGGCCACACGTGAGCGAGCGCCAGCGCCGGCTTCGCGATCGCCGCGAGGCCGTAGCCGGCGAACGTGAACGGCACGCGCCGTCTGATCCGGTCCGACGCCCAGCCGAACACGAGCTTGAGCAGGCTCGCCGTGCTTTCGGCGACGCCCTCGATGACGCCGACGGCGATGACCGGCGCGCCGAGCGTGCCTTTGAGGAACAGCGGGATGAGCGGATACGCCATCTCGCTGCTGATGTCGGCGAAGAGGCTGACCACGCCGAGGAGCCAGACGTTGCGCGAAACTCCGGCGGCGGCCGGTCGCGCTTCGTTCACCTCAGTGTCAGCCGTGGTCTTTGGCGTTGCGTCGCACCTCTCGTCCCGGGGGATCGCGCCTCATTCTGACCGCGCGCGGCGTGGGCCGCTATTAACGGTCTCCAACCATTCGACCATCGCCGCTGCCGCCTCGGCCCACACATCTTCGCGCGTGCGCCCGGTCTCCTTGCGCACGGCAAAGCCGTGGTCCGCGCCTTCGAGCAGGTGCAGCCGTGCCCGTTGCATCTTCCTCGCGGCCGCCCGCAACTCGTCCGGCGAGCCGAAGGCGTCGTTCGTGCCCGAGCAGAACAGCACCGGTACCGCGAGCTGGCCGAGGTGCGCGTCCCGCATCTGCTCCGGCTTCCCCGGCGGGTGCAGCGGATACGCGAACAGCGCCATCGCATCGACCCGCACCCCCTGCGCCACGACCTGCGACGCGATCCGCCCGCCCATCGACCGCCCGCCAACGACGAGGCGCGTCTTGCCGTCGCGCGCCGCCTCGATCGCGGCCCGCCACGCCGCTTCGAGCACCGGCGTGCGGTCGGGGCCGCGCCGGCCCGCTTCCATGTACGGAAACTGGAAGCGCACCGTCGTCACGGCGTGCTTCGCCAGCTCGCGCGCCGCGTACGCCCCGAACGGATCGTTGATGTTCGACCCCGCCCCCGGCGCGTACACGAACGTCCACCGCGCCCCGCGCGCCGCCGTCCGCACCGCGCTCACGCTGCCCGCCCCACGCACCTCGATCGATGTCGCCTCGGCTGCCATGCTGCCACCTTCCGCCAACCCCCACCGAAGATCAAGGCCTTCTCTGCTCTCTGATTTCTGACCTCCGACCTCTGTCCCGCCATGCCCCAGCCACGCTACCCTGTCCCCCACACGGAGGCATGCCATGACGTTCGATCCCAAGCACAACTCCCGCACCATCACCGACGGCCCGACGCGCGCGCCCGCGCGCTCGTACTACTACAGCATCGGCTTCAGCACGGAGGACATCGCCAAGCCGATCGTCGGCATCGCCAACACGTGGATCGGCACCATGCCGTGCAACTTCAACCTGCGCCTCCTCGCCGCCAAGGTGGCCGAGGGCGTTCGCCAAGCCGGCGGCACGCCGATGGAGTTCAACACCATCGCCATCAGCGACGGCATCACCATGGGCACCGAGGGCATGAAGACCTCTCTCATCTCGCGCGAGGTCATCGCCGACTCCATCGAACTGACGACGCGCGGCTACATGTTCGACGCACTCGTCTGCCTCGTCGGTTGCGACAAGACGATCCCCGGCGCGGCGATGGCGCTTGCCCGGCTCAACATCCCCGGCATCATCGTCTACGGCGGCACGATCCTCCCCGGCCGTTACAAGGGCCGCGACGTCAACATCCAGGACGTCTTCGAAGGCGTCGGCCAGCACGCCGCCGGCGCGCTCTCCGACGAGGAGCTCGACGCGCTCGAGCATGCCGCCTGCCCGGGGCCGGGCGCCTGCGGCGGCCAGTTCACCGCCAACACGATGGCGCTCGCGATGGAGTTCATCGGCCTCTCGCCGATCGGCAGCGCGAGCGTGCCCGCCGTCGATCCGCGAAAAGACGACGTCGGCGTCCGCGCCGGCCACACCGTGATGGACGTGCTGCGCGCCAACCAGCGCCCGCTCGACATCCTCACGCGCGTCGCGTTCGAGAACGCGATCGCCGGCGTCGCCGCAACCGGCGGCTCGACGAACGCCGTCCTCCACCTGCTGGCACTCGCCCGCGAAGCGAACGTGCCGCTGAACATCGACGACTTCGACGTCGTGAGCGCGCGCACGCCGCTGCTCGCTGACCTCAAGCCCGGCGGCCAGTACCTCGCCGCCGACCTCGACAAGGCCGGCGGAGTCCAGCTCGTCGCGCAGCGCTTGGTCGAGGGCGGCTTCCTCGACGGGAAGCAGCAGACGCCCGGCGGCCACACGCTCGGCGACGAGGCGGCACTTGCCGTCGAGACGGCCGGCCAGCACGTCGTGCACACGCTCGCCGACCCGATCAAGAAGACCGGCGGCCTCGTGATCCTCCACGGCAACCTCGCGCCCGAGGGCTGCGTCATCAAGGTGGCGGGCCACGAGCGGCTCACGCACCGCGGACCCGCGCGCGTCTTCGACCGCGAGGAAGATGCGATGACCGCCGTCACCGAGAAGCTCATCAATCCCGGCGACGTCGTCGTCATTCGCTACGAAGGCCCGAAAGGCGGCCCGGGCATGCGCGAGATGCTCGGCGTCACGTCGGCGATCGTCGGCGAGGGCATGGGCGAGACCGTCGCGCTGCTCACCGACGGCCGCTTCAGCGGCGCCACGCGCGGCCTCATGGCCGGCCACGTCGCGCCCGAGGCTTGCGTCGGTGGCCCGATCGCCGCCATCCGCGACGGCGACACCATCAGCTTCGACATCCCGAACCGCCGCCTCGACGTCGAGATCAGCGACGACGAAATGGCGGCGCGCCTGCGCGACTGGCGCGCGCCGGAGCCTCGCTACAAGACCGGCGTCATGGCCAAATACGCCGCCCTCGTCTCATCAGCGAGCGAAGGCGCCATCACGCGGGTATAAAGGTAGAACGGGGCAGGCGCTGGGTCAGGCGCTTTCGCTCCGAGCCGTCACTGGAGCGCTGCCTGAGAGGTATTCAGGCGCTAGATCAGCTCCATTCGGCCAGACAACCGTTCCCAGCTGGCGGTCGACGCTCGCAAGAGCGAAGAACTCCGGGTCTCTGAGTGGCTCGAACACTTCGCCCCACAGCTCGCTCTCCACGTCAATCTGACGAACGACGCCATCGTCGAACGTGACTTCGAGCACGTATGGCCTCAGCACTCTGACGGCGGTGGCGAGTCGATACGATCTCATCGTGTCATTCTAGCGGATCGATGCGCCGCAACGGCCGCCGCTCTCGCGCGAGGCTCCAGTCCTCCATCAGTTCCACACGGTGCAGCGCGATCCACTCAACGACGAGCCGCGAGGCGCGTGACGGCAAGTTGCCACCGAGGATCGCGGCGGAGTCGATCGCGATCGAAGCTTCGGCGCCCCCGTACGCGGCATGGATGTGCGGGACTCCGTGATCGTCGTAGTACATGCCGATCACGATTCCATAGAACTCCGAAATACGCGGCATTCCCTCCCCTCGGCGTGCGTCGGCCACGCGATGCCGGCAGAGTACCACTCGGGTAGCCCCCTAACAGCGCCAGCTCCCCGCCTCCCGTACGATACCCGCATGGGCCGCGTGTTCCGCATGCTGCCGGACCTCTACGACCACCACATCATCGATGCGGGCAAGCAGCCGCAGTTCCTCGTGCTCGTCGCATTCCTCGCGACGTTCCTTGCGGCTCGGCTCGTCGCGCACACGATCCGCTCCGGCCACGGCATCCGCCTCGTCCGCAACGTGCGCGCCGGCCAGACGCACATCCACCACCTGGTGCCCGGCATCATCCTGCTGCTCGTCGCCGGCTACCTCGGCGTCGCCATCGACCGCTCGCGCCTCGATATCGTCGCGATCCTGTTCGGCATTGGCGCGGCGCTCACGCTCGACGAGTTCGCGCTCTGGCTGCACCTGCGCGACGTCTACTGGGAACGCGAAGGCCGCACCAGCGTCGACGCCGTGCTGATCACCGCCGCGATCTTCGGCATCTTCGTCATCGGCGGCCGCTTCTTCCTCGAAGTGGCGAAGGAGTTGCTGACGGAGATCCCGCCGTAGGGGGCGCCGTAAGCTGGCCTTTCCGACCTCCGACCTCCGACCTCTCAGCCACCGATCACGGCGGGAACGCCGCCTTCAGCAGCGTCTCGCCGTTGAGGACGTACAGCGTGCCCGTACCCTCGTCGACGGCGACCGACCGCAGGTCGGTGAACGACGGACTGACGATCTGCCGGAGGAACGCGCCGTCCGCCGACGCGACGATAATCCGCTTGTTGCCGCGGTCCGCCACGACCAGCCGGTTCGACCCTGACAGCACCGTCAACGACGCCGGCGACACCATCGGCGTATCGATGCCCGCCAGCGGGAACGGCGCCTCCGCCTTGCCAACGAAGCGCCTGATGCCGGCCTTCGCATCGAGCACGTAGACGTCCTGGCCCACGGCCAGTTCCGTCGCGTCCTTCAGCGTCGCGCCGTCGAGCAGCGCCGTGCGCTCGCTGTCGAATCCGCTCTGGCCCGGCAGGTACCGCCACACCTGGTTCGACTTCACGTCGAGCAGGTAAAGGTTGCCGCCCGAGCCGCTGATCGCGTCGACCGAACCGAGGCCGTCGGAGCCGCGCACCGTCAGCGGCAACGCGCCGCTGTCCGGGAAGTACGCGAACGTCTGCCGCTTGTCGTCGACGATGAGCAGGATCTTCGACTGCTCCGACCAGGCGATCTGCATCGGCCGCGCCGCGCTCATGAATCCCGCCGGTTGCCCTTCCTGGAACACGACGTCTGGCGCCTGGCCGCCCGCGAGCGGCAATCGCAGCACGCGCTTGCCCTTCGCGTCGAGGAAGTACGCGTTCGCCCCCCCGACGACTGCGTACGTCACCGAGAGCGATCCCGTCACCTGCTGCTGCAGGTCGGCGACCGTCGTCCAGTCCTTGATTTCGAATACCGCGTCGAGCACCGCCGTCGCCGCGGCGACGTCGGACTGCAGGCTCACGACGTCCGCGTTGTCCTTGTGGATCTTCGCCGCGTCGGCGAGCTTCGCGCGCGCGTCGCCGAGCAGCTGGCGCTTAACGGCGGCGTCGCCCGTCGCCTGCGCGCGCGCATTCGACTCGCGCGCCGCCGCGACGAGGTTAGTGAACTTGTCCTCGCGGCTCTGCTGCATCGAACCCGGCAGCTGCCAATAGGCGATGCCGCCGAGTACGACGAGTGCGATCACCGCGAACACGAAGAGCTTGGGTATCTGCAGCTGCGGCAACGCCGCAAGGCCGGTGCTGCGGCGATACCGCGGAGCCGCCGATTCGCCCCGCAGCCGCACGTTCGTCCCCTTGGGCGGCGCCGTCGTCTCGGTGATCTCGCGCACCTGGTCCTGGATCGGCCGCGGCGGCAACGGAATCACACCGGCATCGCCGGCCGCGAGCGACGCCTCCGCGACCGGCGGGATCGAGCCGGAAGGCGCGCCGACGAGCACCCCCTCCGCCGCCGGCGCGTCGTCGAGCGGTACAGACTCCATCTCCTGCGACGTGCCCGCACGCGTCAGGTACTCCGGCGGCTGCTCCGGCTCCGCCTCGAAGCACGACAGCAGCACGAGCGCCATGTTCGGGCGGTCGCGGCACAGCAGGTACAGCTCGGGCAGCGCGTCGTCTGCGCCGCGCGCCATGATGCGCTCGACCTGCGCGTCCGGCAGCAACTCCGCCAGCTGCGTCGAGGCGAGCAGCACCAGGTCGCCCGGGTTCAGCGGGATGCGCGTCAGCTGTGGCTCGAACTCGTCGCCAACGCCGAGCGCGTGCTCGAAGTCCTTCGCCGCCGGCTCGATGCGGCGGAACTCGCCACCGGCCTCGCGCACGTACGCGACCGTCGGGCCCGCCTGCGCGAGGTACGCGTCGCCGCCGCGCAGCGCGAGACATCCCGCGCCCGCGCCGACCTGGTGCTCGCGAAGGCTGCGACGGTTCCAGTCGCGCAGGTGATCGTGCGCCGCGCGCAGCGATCGCGTCAGTGCACCCGTCAGCGACAGCGGATCGCGGTTGTACAGCTGCGAGATGACGTCGACGAGCTGGCTTGTGAACTCCTCGCTGCCCGGCGTCGCGGGCTCGATGAGCACGTACAGCTCGTCCGGTTCCTCGTCGGGTCGCTGGCGTACCAGGGAGCCCAGCCAGGGTCCCTCTTCTTCAACGCGGCCGTCGGCCACGCAAAATCGTCCGACCCACGTGCGGACCGCCATGTCCCTCCCTGGACCAGCGCGCGCCGCGCGCCGAGATGTCGCCCTCACGTCCGCGACCGCACCATCGATCCCGCGCCCGGCGCACAACACGCACTCCGCGCGCCGATAAGGGCGCAACGACACGATGTGCGGGTGGGAGATGAAGTGCGAGGCTGCGTTTAGACAGCCGTGCCGTGGTTTGGCGCCATTATACGCGCGCGATCCGCGTGACGCATCCCTATCGGCAGCACGAAATCACGCCGCTCAGAGAATCGCCGCACCCTTATGTTGTGCAATGTTCGTTGCGCGGGAGCGCTCGTCTACGCACGCGCACCAGTGCTCGGGCGTCGACGAAATTGCCAGGGAGGGGGAACTACGAACTTAGAACTGCGAACTTACGACTACGACGGCTCGCCCGCGCCGTTGACGTACACGCGGTACGTGCACGAGTCGTCGCCGCGAAGCAAACTCGACGTCAGCCGCGGATCGCCACCGAGGAACTTCCGCAGCAGCTCCACGTCCACCGTGCAGACGGCGCTGTTCTTCGTGGCGACGTTCGAGTAGAGGCACGCGTGCTGGCTGATCGAGATGCCGCCGTCCGCGTCATTCGTTATGTCAGTCAAACAGCCGCGCTCGGTCATGATCGCCGCGATCTCCGCCAGGCGAGCCGTGCCGGTCTTGCCCTCGAGCCGCCCCATGTACGGCTCGGCGAAGCGCGCCGCCACGTTCTTCATGATCTGCTGCAGCGGTTCCGCCCCGACCAGCGCCCGAGCTTCTTCGATCACGGCGTTGGCCAGGGCGTCGTACATCTTGGGGAAGAGCGCGTCGCCCTTCGGCGTCAGCCGGTACACCAGCGCCGGCCGGCCGACGTGGCCGCGCTCTTCGTGCGCCTCCACCAGTCCGTCCCGCTCCAGCACCGTCAGGTGCTGCCGGATGCCGGTCGAAGTCAGGCTGAGATGCTCGCCCAACTCCTTCACCGTAGACTGGCGATGGCGGCGGAGGAAATCGAGGATGTCCTGTCGTGTAGCTTGCATGATGTATCCTTTTGTCAGTTTTAACTATAACATCGCATCCTGCCGTGCCTGCGGCGAGACGTCACGGATCCGCCCGCCAAACGGCAGGGCCATAGGTCACATCACGCATCTGTCAGATTCGGAGGTACTTCGTGTGCCGCAGCATCAAGACGCTACGCCGGACCGATGAGCCCGCCACCGACGACGAGGTCCGCGCCGCCGCGCTGCAGTTCGTCCGCAAGATCAGCGGCTTCCGCCAGCCCTCGCGCGACAACACAACCGCCTTCGACTCCGCCGTCGAGGAAGTCGCCGCCGCCACCGAACGCCTGCTCGCCTCGCTCCCGCCCGCGCGCCGCTCGACCCGCCGCGGCTGAACTTCGCCAATCCGGAACACTCGCGCGCATCTGGCAGCAGGTGCCTATCAGGCACAAAAGACCGCGCTGACGAAGCCCGCGATCTCCTGCACGGGAATACGGCCGACGCCGAGCTGATGGCCCGGAACCCCAACAGTCCAAGCGAAGGATGGACAACGGCGCACCTGAGATTGAATCGCCTCCGCCAGCTTGCTCACGACCATCTCGAACGCCGCATGATCCGATGGCCGCTCCTCCGGGCGAAACGCGATGTTGGCGAGAACGTACGGCGGCAAGCCGTGCTCTTGCTCCTTCGGGCTCGTGCGCAAGATCTGAACTTGGTGAAAAACGGGGCGAGAACCCCACTTCTCTGCAGCTGGAAGCGGCACCAGCACCGCGGTCAAGCCGGGATATGTCCACATTTCGCGAACTGGCGCGCGAACCACCGTAATTTCAGAACATGCGGCGAGCGCCTGCTCAAACGCATCGGCAACGGCAGCGTCCGGCTGAACTACAGCGCGCGAACAAGGCGACGCCGTCAAGCTACACGGAGTCGTCAAAGAGAGCGGCGCGTCACTTAAATAAGATGCAAACGAATTTCAGAACATGCGGCGAGCGCCTGCTCAAACGCATCGGCAACGGCAGCGTCCGGCTCGAAGAGGACCAGGCGGACGCGCGTCACTGATTCCATATCTAGATCCGGTTGCTGCTACCGCCCCGCCGGCTCCGCGCGCCGGTACTTGTCCGCGAACTTGAAGTCCGGCGACTGCGTCAGCGCCACGTACGACCCGAAGCGCTCGTCTGCGCCGTCCGCCAGGTCGAGCGGGTCGTAATGGTCGTCCGGCTCCGGCCCGAACTCGCGCACGATGCCGTACAGCGTGTTGCGCTCCGCCGGGATTCGCCCCATCTCGCGGATCAGCGCCCGCATCTCGCGAGGCGCCATCCGCTGCCCGTAGATCGCCCCCGCCGACGTCGATATGCTCTCGTTGATCAGCGTCCCCATGAAGTCGTTGCAGCCGGCGTTGAGCGCCATCTGCGCCAGCTTCGGCCCTTCCTTCACCCACGACGCCTGCAGGTTCGGGATCCAGTTGTTCAGCATGAGCCGCGAGACGGCGTACATCTTCATGACTTCTGCGCCCGTCGCGCCGCCGCGCAGCCCCGGTACGAGCTTCTTCGCGTACATCGGCGCTTCCGACGCGATGAAGCTCAGCGGCACGAACTCCGTGAACCCGCCCGTCTCGCGCTGGATGTCCCGCAGCAGCCCGATGTGCGACGCCTTCTGCCGCGACGTCTCGATGTGCCCGTACATGATCGTCGACGTCGTCGGGAAGCCGACGCGATGCGCCGTCGTGATCACCTCGACCCACTGGTCGCGCGTGATCCGCCCGGCCGAGATACGATCGCGCACCTCCTGGTCGAGGATCTCCGCCGACGTCCCCGGCAGGCTGTCGACGCCCGCCGCCCGCAGCACCCGCAGGTACTCCTCGATCGAGCAGCGAGACCGCACGGCACCGTACAGCACCTCCTCCGGCGAGAAGCCGTGGATGTGCATCGTCGGCAGCTGCCGCTTGATCGCCTTCGTCAGCTCGAGGTAGTAGTCGCCCTCCATCTTCGGCGGCAGCCCCGCCTGCACGCAGATCTCGCGCGCGCCGAGGTCCCACGCCTCCTGCGCCCGCCGCACGACCTCCTCCATCGGCAGGAAGTACGCCGCCTCTTCGCGATGGTCGCGGCTGAACGCACAGAAGCCGCAGTGCTTGATGCAGACGTTCGTGAAGTTGATGTTGCGGTTGATGACGTACGTGACGACGTCGCCGACGGTCCGCCGCCGCAGCTCGTCCGCCGTCAGGCATCAGCGCATTCAGCGCCGCCCCCCGCACGTCGAACAACACCGTCGCCTCATCGACGCTGATGTCCTCCCCATCCAGCGCCCGATCGAGAATCCGCGCGACATCCCGCTCCACTGGCAACGCCACGCGATTCCAGCCTTCGTTGTCGTCTGCCGTGTGCCGCTTGCTGATTGCTGACCGCTGACGGCTGACTGCTGACTGCTGATTGCTATTTCGCCCTACCATCGCTCTTCCTCCCGCTTCACGAGTCCGTCACCGTCCGCCAGCCGCTCGATGACGCCGCGGATGGCCTGCGGGACGAATCCCGCGCGTCCTTCGTCTTCTCGCACGTACTCCGGGTACACCCCGAACCGCTCCCGCAGCTCGAAGCCCGCGTCCGCGCACGTCTCCTTCAACTCGACCAGGTTCGGCCACGGCCGCTCCGGGTTGATGTGGTCCTTCGTCACCGGCGAGATGCCGCCCCAGTCGTTGATGCCCGGCGAGCAGGTACGCGCCGTGCGCGTCCGGCGTCAGGTTCGGCGGCGCCTGGATGTTCATCTCCGGCCCGAGGATCAGCCGCGCCGTCGCGATCGTCCGCAGCATCTCGAACACGCTCGGCTCGTCCTTGTGCCGCATCGCGATGTCTTCCTTGACGCGAAAGTTCTGCACGATCACTTCCTGGATGTGGCCGTAGCGCTCGTGCAGCTCGCGGATCGCCAGCAGCGAGTCGACCCGCTCCTCCCGCGTCTCGCCGATGCCGATGAGGATCCCCGTCGTCCACGCGACGCGCTCCTCGCCGGCGATGCGCATCGTGCGCAGCCGCTCCTCGGGAATCTTCCCCGGGCAGTTCCAGTGCGCCTGCCGCGCTCGTGCAGCCGCATCGACGTCGTCTCGAGCATCATCCCCATCGATGCGCTGACCTCGCGCAGCGAGACGATCTCGTCGCGCTCCATGATCCCCTGGTTGACGTGCGGTTGCAGCCCCGTCTCACGCAGCACCAACTCGCACATCTCGCGCACGTACGACGACATCGTCCGGTGCCCGTACCGCGCGAGGTCGTCGCGCACGACGTCGTAGATCTCCTCCGGCCGCTCGCCGAGCGAGAAGAGCGCTTCCTTGCACCCCTGCCGCGCGCCCGCGCGTGCGACGGCCAGCACCTCGTCCGGCGTCATCGTGTGCGCGATGGGGTCGTGCGGGCCGCGCGCGAAGGTGCAGTAGCCGCACTTCTGCCGGCAGAGGTTCGTCAGCGGGATGAAGACCTTGCGCGAGTACGTGACGGTCGTCCCGTGCCCGCGCCGGTTCAGCTCCGAGGCGGCCGCCATGATCGCCGCCAGCTCCGCGCCCTCGGCCCCGATCAGCCGGTACCCGTCCTCGGCCGAGAGCCGCTCGCCGTCGAGCGCCCGCTCGACGATCCGCGACGCTGCCGATCTCCGTCTCGATCATCGATCCCGTTGCGACCTAGGTTCTAGGTTCTCGATCCATCCGATCTTCGCCTGCAGGCGACAAAAAAGCCGCACCGCAGCGTCACGCTGTGCGCGACGTCCGCGGCCCGGCGACTGGCTGTAACCGCCAGCAGGTATCACCCGCCAGGTCGAATCCCTTGTACGTACCCCGCGATCATATGTACTGCGCCCGGGCAGGTCAAGGAGGCCCGGCGGGCTGGGCAGCGGGGTCAGTTTGAATCATCTGCCTCTACGTCGATCAAGCGACCATCCCCCGTGGCAGCAGGGAGTGCAGAGCCACACCAAGGGCAGAACTTGATCGCGTAGCTCGATGAGCCACCGTCGTGGATGATGAGACCGAACCACCCGAGCGACGCACGGTAGATCACGGTGTCGGCGCAGTCAAAAGGATCCGGGTGCATCTCACACCGCATCTCGACCTGCCGTCTCATCTCGACGCAGCAGTAGTCCGCTCGCATAACGTAAGTCTAATACAGAACGTCTGCGATTCCCGCTCGTCTCCCTCCAACCTCCAACATCCAACATCTAACATCTAACATCCGTGCTACCCTCCCCGCCGTGAGCCTCACCCTCCGCGCCGCCCGCACGACCGACCTGCCGGCCGTCTACGACCTCATCGAGCACGCCTTCCCCGAGGCCCCGCGCGCGCTCTTCGTCAACCAGACCGAGGCCGATTCGACGTTCCGCCTCCGCCACGCCCGCGTCGCCATCGACGATGGCCGCATCGTCGCCTACGTCCGCATCTTCGCGCGCCAGATGCGCCTGCGCGGCGTCCCGCTGCCCGCCGGCGGCATCGGCTCCGTCGCGACGAGCCCCGACGCACAACATCGCGGCATCGCATCGATGCTCATGCGTGACGCCATCGAGCAGATGCGCGGCGACGGCATCGCCGTCTCGTTCCTCTTCACCGGCATCCCCGGCTTCTACGAGCGCCTCGGCTACCGCGTCGTCCGCGAGCCCTTCTTCACAGCCGACGCCGCCGAGGCAGCCGCGCTCGCCGCGCCGTCGCTCTACGACGTCCGCCCCGCGACCGATGCCGACGTGCCCCGGCTGGTGCCGCTCCATCGCTCGGCGACGTCCGGCACGACCGGCGCCGTCTGCCGCACGCGACGCCAGTGGCGCGACGCGCAGCAGTGGCTCGGCGAGGCACCGGACGCCGCGTTCGTCGCCGAGCGCCACGGCCGCATCGTCGCGTACACCCGCACGCGCTGCCGCACGTACGGCCACGAGATCATGGAGCTGGAGCATCGCGCCGGCCACGCCGACGCCGTGACGCCGCTCGTCGCCGCCGCTGGCCGCCTCGCGCTGGCGCACGGCGAGCCACTCGTCACCATCGCGCCGGAAGACCATCAGCTCGCCGTCGCGCTCGCCACGCTCCCGTCGACCCGCTCGACCACCGACGTCCGCTACCCGATGATGATGCGCGTCGTCTCGCTCGAAGCGACGCTCCGCGCCCTGCTGCCGTGGCTCTCGACGCGCGCCGCCGGCCACCCCGGCCCGCCATTCCGCGCGCGCCTGCACACCATCGACGAGTCAGCCGTCATCGACGTCCGCGCCCGCTCCGTCGCCCTCCGCACCACCAACGCCGCCGATCTCGATCTCGACGCCAACGCCACCCTCGACGCGCTCCTCGGCCAGCGCGTCCCCGGCCGCTCCGCCCGCCCGCGCCTCAACGCCCCGCTCCGCAACCGCCTCGACGCCCTCTTCCCGGAGACGGCGCTGCACTTCTGGAACACCGACCGCATCTGACGGGCCCGAATCGCCGCCACGAGCACGCTCCTAGTTCGAGATGTTCGCCCAGGGGCTCGTGGCTGTCGCCGCCGTCCCGATGGGTCCCAAGTCGTTTGTGGGTATGACAGAGTAGTTCCCGCCCGGGTTGCCGCCCGCGCTGTTGCGGAAGACCGCGTTTCCGGAGCCATACATGAAGAAGCCCGAGCCGTTGTTGTTGGCGGAATGGTTGCCCTCGATTCGGTTACCGGTGCCACTGACATAGATCCCGGCGAAGTAAACCTCTGGGATCGTTCCGTTTCCGTCCACCGTGTTGCCCGCGATGTAGTTGCCGGAGCCTGAGATCTCCATGCCGTATCGAGTGTTCTTCGACACCTCGTTATTGGTGATCATATTGCCGTCCGCGATGCTGCGGATGCCGTCAACGCCGTTAGCCGCTACGAGGTTGTCGTTGACGGTGTTTTGGCCGCCCGTTACATAGATACCCTCGCCGCCCACTGTCACGCGCACGCCATTCCCGTCGACACGGTTGCGGCTGCCGTCGACGAAGATGCCGCTTCCCCCGGCCGTGCCGAGCGTGTTGTTCGATTGCAGGGTGTTGCCAATGACAACGTTGTCGTTGGTCACGTTGATGCCGTGTCCGGCGTTGAAGTTCACAGTGTTTCCTTCAATCCTCGACGCACCCTGTGTCGCGCTGATGCCATCACCCGTGTTGTAATCCGCCTGAGAGTCGAACACCGAGATGCGATCGCCCGCGCCGAACGCCCCGATTCCCGTTCCCGCGTTGCCCACCGCTCGGGCGCGCCGGACCACGCCGCGGTCACCGATGAGCAGACCATTCACAGTGTTGCTGCTGACAACTAGGTCGTCGGCCTCGTTGTCGTCTCCGGCCAGGGAAATGCCGGTCCCCCAGAAGTGCACTCGCCCGTTCCTGACCGTGACCTGGTGGGACGAGCTAGCGCCGTCGATGCCACTGAAGCCCGCGGTCCCCGTAAGACTGAAGCCGTTGAGGTCGAGCACGACGTATTCGGTCGATATCGTGATCCCGCCGGTCGTGCTGGACAGATCCTTGGTGACGTAGTAGGACCCTCCCGAAGATATCGTGTACGGCAGCGACGAGATCGGTATCCGCGGCTCTACCAGGGGCAGCGTCGATGAAGGCGGCCCGGGCGGGTCGAGCGGGCCGGCCGACAATCGCGTGGCGAGCATGGCGATGATCGACGCCGCCATAAGCACGAGCAGCACGAGCAGGAACGTGTTGAAGCGGTTCGAGATGGACGCGAACATGGGCACCTCCGGCCTGCCAGCGCCGGGGCCTTCGCCCGAGACGCGCGAGTCACGTCGATGCTACGCCTGCGAGCCGCCGTCGTGTATGTGCCGTTCGGCCTGCCAATCCTGAGCTAGCTTCGCCTCCCCGCTACACTTCCATCAAACCAACACGCCGTCGCCACGGAGCCACACCCATGCCCCCAACCCCCGCCGACCGCCGCACCCAGCGCATCGTCGACCTCGCCGGCATGCTGGCCGACGACTTCGCCACCCGCGCCGACGAGCATGACCGCGACAACACGTTCCCGTTCGAGAACTTCGAGCGGCTGAAGGCCGAGAACTACACGTCGCTCACCATCGCCGAGGAGCTGGGCGGACTCGGCGGCACGCTGCTCGACTTCTGCCTCGCGCAGGAGCGGCTCGCGCAGGGCTGCGCGTCGACCGCGCTCGCCGTCAACATGCACCTCTTCGCCGTCGGCTCGATGATGGAGACGATGGACCCCACCGACATGCGCGCCAAGCTCATGGCCGGCATGCTCGCCCAGCAGCACCTCATCATCGGCGGCGGCTTCACCGAGGCCGAGATCGGCGGCAACTGGGGCTTCCCGACGACCACCGCCGTCCGCCAGGAGCGCGACGGCCTCAAGGGCTTCGTCCTCAACGGCCGCAAGACCTTCACGTCGATGTCGCCGATCATCGACCTCTTCGCCGTCAACACCTCGACGACCGACGACGCCGGCGAGCCTGTCGATCGGTCTCTTCGTCGTCCCGCGCGCGACGCCCGGCATCGAGATCATCGAGACGTGGGACGCCATGTCGATGCGCGCCACCGCCAGCCACGACATGGCGCTGACCGACGCATGGGTGCCCGAGGCCGCGTGCGTCATGACGCGCCAGCCCGGCGACACCGACGTCGGCGCCAACGTCATCCTCACCTGGTTCGACTGCAGCGTCGCGTCGGTCTACCTCGGCATCGCGACCGCGGCGCGCAACTTCGCCGTCGACTGGGCGAAGACGCGCAGGCCGCTGCTCTTCGAACGGCCGATCGGCCACTTCCCCGGCGTCCAGTTCCGCGTCGCCGACATGGAGGTCGAGCTGGCCGCGGCGAACGCCCTCGTCCGCGACACCGCGCGCCAGTGGATGGCCGGCGGCCTCCGCGGCCGCGACGACCTCGCCCGCATCGTCCTTGCGAAGTACCACGCGACGAACGCCGCCGTCCGCGTCGTCGACCAGGCGATGACCGTCGTTGGCGCGCCCGGCATCTTCCGCAAGTACCCGATGCAGCGCTACTACCGCGACGTCCGCCCCGGCGCCTTCCACCCCATGACCAACGATGTCGCCCTCGAACTCATCGGCAAGACCGCCCTCGGCATCGCTCCCGACTTCCTCCCCCGCTGGGGCTGAGCCCGGGCACGGCCGCCCCGGCTGTGCGTCCGCCTCCGGCGGACAGCTCATTCGACGTTACGCTCCCTCCGGCGCCGTTCCGCCGCCTCCATCGCGCGCGGGATCGGGCGCCGCGCCGGCCCCCATTTCCTGCCACACCCGCCAGGCGAACCACAGCAGCAGGGGAAACAGCACGACGGCGGTTGCGAGCGGCTCGCCCGGGTGACGGACGCTCCACGCGTCAACGACGTCACCTCCGACGACGTAGCGGCGCACCATGTCGTTGAGCGCCTCCGCGCCCGTGCCAACGAATCCAATTGTCGCCACCGCGAGCCCGACAACGTTGTACGCCCGCGCGATGAGCCGTGATCCCTGCGCCTCGCGTCGTCGCAGGACCAGGGCGCCAAACGCGTGAACGGCGAACAACACACCACCCGCGAACGTGAGGGAGATCCCCGTCGCGACATCATCCCGAATGGCTGTATCCGACCGATCGATGCTACCGGCGGACTCGCCGGACGCCCCGCTCGGGGCATCCCAACTGTATGGCGTGTACTGGCTAACGTTGTAACTGAAGTCGCGATCGCCGATCTGGCCGAGACCGGCCTTGAGCAGCAGACCGGCGCCCGCGGCAACAAGGAACACCCCGATCAGCATCGCCGTGGCCACATAGGCGAGTAGCACGCCGGAGAACTGGATGTTCCACCCCTCGCTGCCCCGGCGGACGAGTAAAGCGATAACTCCACCAATGAAGAACAGGACGATGAATGTCGGGAGCAGGCCGTAGAACACCCACATGGAGTCCCCCTTCCTGCACGCCACGATACGGCATGTGCCGCACACGAGTGAGGGTCATTCGTACCATGTTCGCGTGAGTGCCTCGAACCATTGCGATGCCGCGTCCACGCCATGCCCCCGCACACAGCCGCACGGGCACAACCGCCCCGGGCTGTGCGTCCGCCGCAGACACGCCAGCCCGCCGCCGGAAGTGACACCCCGCCTCGGACTTCGCTCGGGCATCGCGCTACGATGCCCCGCACTGGCCGAATCGATGCGCCGTCAATCACCGATCCGGCCGCCTGGCTAACATTGAAGAACCGAAAAACGAAATCCCGACTTCGCTTTCCGTAACATGTTTGAAGTAACCACCGGCGCCGCATCGCCCCATACTGAGGTACGGCCGCAGTGGGTGCCGGCACGACGGCGAAGCGACGGGGATCGCCCGCGGGCGAACAGGGAAGGCAGATATGAAGCGATTCAGCGGCACATTCGTGATCGTCTTGCTGAGCATGGCCATCGGCGCGGCCGTCGTCGGCGGCATCACGTGGGCTCGCGATGACAACGGCAGCTCGAAGTCGACGACGACCACCACGTCGGCCAACATCGGCAATGCGGCCGTCCCGGCGTCCTCGAACAGCGACAGCTCCAGCTCGAAGTCGCTGACCTCACAGTCCGACTTCACTTCCCTATACGATGCCGTCCGCCCGTCGATCGTCCGCATCACCACCGGCGAACAGGGCAACAGTCCGTTGGGCAACCAGCAGTCCGGCCTCGGCTCCGGCATCATCCTCGACACCGACGGTCACATCCTCACGAACTACCACGTCGTCAACGGCGCCAGCTCCGTCACAGTCACGTTCTCCGATGAGACGACCGTCAACGCCAGCGTCGTCGGCAAAGATCCTGGCAACGACGTCGCCCTGGTCAAGGTCGATGGCGGCCTCAGCGAACTCAAGCCGGCGAAGCTCGGCGACTCATCGGCGATGAAGGTCGGCTCGGTTGTCGCCGCCATCGGCAACCCGTTCGGTCTCGATGGCACATTCACGACCGGCGTCATCAGTGGCCTCGACCGCACGCTCACGTCGAGCAGCGATGGCCGCCCGATTCGCGGCCTGCTCCAGACCGACGCCGCCGTTAACCCCGGCAACTCCGGCGGCGCGCTGATCAACATGCAGGGCGAGGTCGTCGGCATCAACACCGCCATCGAGAACCCCGGCGGCAACGCCTTCGCTGGCATCGCCTACGCCGTGCCGATCAACACCCCGAAGCGCTTCATGACGCAGCTGACCAACGGCGACACGATCACCCACGCCCGCCTCGGCATCTCCGGCCGCACGCTCACGCCGGACGACAAGCAGAAGACCGGCGCGGACTACGGCGTCGCCGTCGTCTCCGTCGAACGCGGCAGCGCAGCCGACAAGGCCGGCCTCCAGCCCGCGACCAACAACTCCGCCGACGTCATCCTCGAGATCGACGGCCAGCAAATGAAGACGTTCGACGACCTCGCGAACTACATCGACGGCAAGCAGGTCGGCGACCAGGTCTCGCTCAAGGTCCACCGCGACGGCAAGGACATCGACATCACGGCCACCCTGCAGGGCTGGGACAGCTCGGCCTGACAGCCGAGCAGAACAGAGAGCAGACGACAGACAACAGACCGCAAAGCAGAGAGCAGAGCCCATCTCCGAGGCTCTGCTCTCGGCGTTTCTGCTCTCTGCTCTCGCGAGCGGCTCTGCTCTCTGCTTTTCTGCTCTCTGTTCTGCCGCGTTATCGCGCAGACGGCAAGAATTCCCGACGGCGCGACTCGTACGCGTCGATGGTGTCGCCCTCCTGCAGCGTCAGGCTGATGTCGTCGAGCCCCTCGAGCAGGCAGCGCTTCACGAACGGGTCGATGTCGAACTGCCGCGACTTGCCGTTCCCGAGCGTCACGGTCTGCGTCTCCAGGTCGACCTCCATCTCCCACCCCGGCGAGTCCTCCGCCCGCGCGATCAGCCGGTCGATGCTGTCCTGCGGCAGCACGACCGTCAGCAGGCCGATCTTCGCGCAGTTGTTGCGGAAGATGTCGGCGAACGACGGCGCGATGATCACCTTCAGCCCCATCTGCTGCAGCGCCCACGGCGCGTGCTCGCGCGACGACCCGCAGCCGAAGTTCGGCCCCGTCACGAGGATCTCCGCCCCGTCGTAGCGCCGGTCGTTGACGACGAACGACGGGTCCTTGCGCCACGTATCGAACGCGAACTCGCCGAACCCCGTCCGCTCGATGCGCTTCAGGTACTTCGCCGGGATGATCTGGTCCGTGTCGACGTCCGCGCGCGGCAGCGGCAGCACCTTGCCGTGGATCTTGCGCACCGGCTCCATCAGTCCTGCCTCCACTCGCGCATGTCGACGAAGTGGCCCGCGATCGCCGCCGCGGCCGCCATCTGCGGGCTGACGAGGTGCGTGCGCCCGCCGGGCCCCTGCCGCCCCTCGAAGTTGCGGTTCGACGTCGATGCGCAGCGCTCGCCCGGCAACAGGATGTCCGGGTTCATGCCCAGGCACATCGAGCAGCCCGCGTCGCGCCATTCGAACCCCGCGTCGATGAAGACGCGGTCGAGCCCCTCCTGCTCCGCCTGCGCCTTCACGAGGCCCGACCCCGGCACGACCATCGCGCGCACGCTCGACGCGACGCGCTTGCCGCGCACGACCGCCGCCGCGGCGCGCAGGTCCTCGATCCGCCCGTTCGTGCACGAGCCGAGGAACACGCGGTCGAGCCGGATGTCCTCGATCGCCGTGCCCGGCCGTCAGGTCCATGTACGTCAGCGAGCGCTCGGCCAGCTCGCGCGCCTTCACGTCGGCGAAGCTGTTCGGATCGGGCACGCGGCCCTTCACCGACACGCTCTGCGCCGGCGTCGTCCCCCACGTGACGCGTCGGGTCGATCTCGCCCGCCGCCAGCTCGACCGTCGTGTCGAACGTCGCTGCCGTCGTCCGTCGGCAGCGAGCGCCAGTAGTCGAGCGCCTGCTCCCACGCCGCGCCCTTCGGCGCGTGCGGGCGGCCCTCGACGTACGCGAACGTCGTGTCGTCCGGCGCGACGAGGCCGGCGCGCGCGCCCGCCTCGATCGACATGTTGCAGACCGTCATCCGGCCTTCCATCGAGAGCCCGCGGATCACGTCGCCGCGGTACTCGATGACGTGGCCGATGCCGCCCGAGACGCCGATCTTGTTGATGATGGCGAGGATCACGTCCTTCGCCGTCACGCCCGGGTGCAGCTCGCCGTTCACCTCGACCGACATCGTCTTCGGCGTCGCCTGCACGAGCGTCTGCGTCGCCAGCACGTGCTCGACCTCCGACGTGCCGATGCCGAACGCCAGCGCGCCGAACGCGCCGTGCGTCGACGTGTGGCTGTCGCCGCAGACGATCGTCATGCCCGGCTGCGTCAGCCCCTGCTCCGGCCCGATGATGTGCACGATGCCCTGGCGCGCGTCGCGCACGTCGAACATCTGCACGCCGAACTCCTTGCAGTTCGCGCGCAGCATCTCGACCTGCTGGATCGAGAGCGGATCGGACCACGGCAATGTCGCGGTCGCGCGTCGGCACGTTGTGGTCGGGCGTCGCCACCGTCAGCTCAGGCCGCCGCACCGCGCGTCCTGCGAGCCGCAGCCCCTCGAACGCCTGCGGCGACGTGACCTCGTGCACGAGGTGCAGGTCGATGTAGAGCAGGTCGGGCTTGCCTTCCTCGCGGCGGACGAGGTGGTCGGCCCAGATCTTCTCGGAGAGCGTTTGTGCCATCTGCAATGTTCCCCTTCGGCGAGCGCGCGCGCACAGGGTGTCCGCCGCCCTGCACGCGCACCCGCCGTCGCGATGCGTTACGGGTTGGTGCGAACTTCCGTGTCGCGTCGGCGCTCGACCGCCAGCATGCGGTTGAGCGCGTTCATGTACGCCTTCGCCGACGCGACGATGATGTCGGTGTCCGCACCGCGGCCAACGTAGCTGCGGCCGTTCGCCTCGACCCGAATCGTCACCTCGCCCTGCGCGTCGATGCCCTCCGTCACGCTCTTGACGGAGAACTCCGTTAACTCGTTCGGGATGTCGATGATCCGGTTGATCGCCCGGTACACCGCATCGACCGGCCCGGTGCCGACCGCCGCGTCGCCGCGCACCGAGCCGTCGGGCAGGATCACGCGCACCGTCGCCGTCGGCGACGCGTGGTCGCCGCACGACACTTGCACGAAGTCGAGGCGGTAGGTCTCGGCCGTCGTCCGCAGCTTGTCAGCGACGAGCGCCTCGAGATCACGGTCGTCGATCTCCGCCTTCTTGTCGGCGAGATCCTTGAACGCCATGAAGGCGCGCGACAGCTCCTCCTCGGTCAGCTCGTAGCCCAGTTCCTCCAGCCGCGCCTTGAACCCGTGCCGGCCGGAGACCTTGCCGAGCACGATCTCCGCGCCGCCGGACGGCCAGCCGATGTCCTTCGCGTCCATGATCTCGTACGTCTCGCGCATCTTCAGGATGCCGTCCTGGTGGATGCCTGATTGGTGCCGGAACGAGTTCGCGCCGACGATCGCCTTGTTCGGCTGCACGCTCATCCCCGTCAGGTCCGACACGAGACGGCTCGTCCGGTACAGCTCCGGCGTGCGGATGTTCGTCTCGACGCCGAGGAAGTCCCGGCGCGTCTTCATCGCCATCACGACCTCTTCCAGCGCGGCGTTGCCGGCGCGCTCGCCGATGCCGTTGACGCACGTCTCGACCTGCCGCGCGCCCGCTTGCACCGCCGACAGCGAGTTCGCGACGGCGAGCCCCAGGTCGTTGTGGCAGTGCACCGAGATCCGCGCCTTATGGATGTTCGGTACGTGCTCGATGATGTCCTTGATGAACTGGCCGAACTCGTTCGGGATTGCGTAGCCGACCGTGTCCGGGATATTCACCGTCGTAGCGCCGGCAGCGATCACCTGCTCGAGCATGGTGAAGACGTACTCGCGGTCGCTGCGCGTGGCGTCCATCGGGCTGAACTCGACGTCGCTGCAGTAGCCCGCCGCCCGCGCGACCATCGTCCGCGCCATTTCCAGCACCGTCTCCTTGTCCTTGAGGAGCTGGTGCATGATGTGGATGTCGGAGCTGGAGAGGAAGACGTGGATGCGCGGCTGCGCTCCGCCCTTCACGGCCTCCCAGCAGGCGTCGACGGCGCCCATGTTGGCGTGGGCGAGCCCGGCGATCTGGCAGCCGCGCACCTCGCGCGCGATCGTCTGCACCGCATCGAAGTCACCGGGCGATGTCTTCGGGAAGCCCGCTTCGATGATGTCGACGCCGAGCTTCTCGAGCTGGCGCGCGATCTCGATCTTGTCGGCCGTGGTCAGTGCGACGCCGGGCGACTGCTCGCCGTCCCGCAGCGTCGTGTCGAATATGATTACCTTCTCCATCGCGTGTCCTCCTGGTCGTCAGCGCTTACGCTGTTGCTC
Organism: uncultured Chloroflexia bacterium; assembly: GCA_963840385.1. Taxonomy (GTDB): domain Bacteria; phylum Chloroflexota; class Dehalococcoidia; order DSTF01; family JACRBR01; genus CAYJMJ01. Next base: position 956,138 of record CAWIYS010000011.1, read on the forward strand.
GCCGATACCCGCCACGCCCTCCATCCGCACGTGCGGACGAGGGCCGGCGAAGTGTGAGCAACAGGAGACCCGCGGCGGCTCCGCGCGCGATCATCGTGCCCGCCGCCCGTTCGAGCGACCGGCCACACACCGACGACCCCACGCACCCACCGACCAACATTCCCGAACCACCCACTACAAACTACTCACCACCAACTACCGACTACCGGCTCTTCTTCAGCCACGCCATCATGCCCCGCAGCTCGCCGCCGACTTTCTCGATCGGGTGCGCCGCGTTGATGCGCCGCAGCGCGTTGAAGCTCGGCCGGCCCGCCTGGTTCTCGAGGATCCACTCCTTCGCGAAGGTGCCGTCCTGGATCTGGTCCAGCACCCGGCGCATGTTTGCCTTCACATTTGCATCGACGACGACCGGGCCGCGCGTGTAGTCGCCGTACTCGGCCGTGTCGCTGATCGAGTAGCGCATGTACTCCATGCCACCCTCGTACATCAGGTCGACGATCAGCTTCAGCTCGTGCATGCACTCGAAGTACGCCAGCTCCGGCTGATACCCCGCCTCGCACAGCGTCTCGAACGCCGCCTTCACGAGCGACGTCGTGCCGCCGCACAGCACCGACTGCTCGCCGAAGAGGTCGGTCTCCGTCTCCTCCTTGAACGTCGTCTCCAGCACGCCGCTGCGCGTCGCGCCGATGCCCTTCGCGTAGGCGAGCGCGATCTGCCGCGCGTTCTCGGACGCGTTCTGGTGTACGGCGAACAGCGCCGGCACGCCGCCGCCCTCCGTGTACACGCGGCGTACGAGGTGGCCGGGGCCCTTCGGCGCCACCATCGTCACGTCGACGTCCGGCGGCGCCTGCACCTGGTCGTAGTGCACGTTGAAGCCGTGCGCCCACATCACCATGTTGCCGGGCTTGAGCCCTTGCGCAATGTGGCCGTAGTAGACGTCCTTCGCGACCTGGTCCGGCGTCAGGATCATGATGATGTCGGCTTGCTCCGCTACCTCGCCGACCGAACCGACGCGCAGGCCGGCCTCCTCGGCCGCCTTCCACGACTTCGATCCCGGGTACAGTCCGACGATGACGTCGCAGCCGCTGTCCTTGAGGTTCAGCGCGTGCGCGTGCCCCTGGCTGCCGAATCCCACCACGCCGATCGTCTTGCCCTTGAGCAGCGTGAGGTCGGCGTCCTTGTCGTAGTACATCTGTGGCATGCGTCTATTCCTGTCTCATCCCCCGCTCGCGCGGTCCCGCTGCAACTCGGCGGGTCAGGTTCATATCCTGCCCCAGGGAAGCACCGACTCCGTCACTGTCACGCCAACGCGTCGGCCGCCACCCTCCAACCTCTAACTTCCAACATCTAGATCAAACTGCCGACCTTCGGCTTGCCCTCGCCCGCCGAGCGGTATCGATGGCTGCCGCCGTCCAGCGACGCCGCGGCGACCGTCGGCGCGCCGCCACGCACCATCGCCACGCGCCCCGTCCGCACCAGCTCCTTGAGGCCGTACGGCGTGAGCATGCCGACCAGCGCGTCGATCTTGTCCTCCATCCCCGTCGCCTCCACCACCACCGAGTCGGGGGCGACGTCGACGATCTTCGCGCGGAACACGTCGACGATCTCGATGATTGCGCTGCGCGTCTCCTTCGTCGCTGAGACCTTGATCAGCGCCAACTCCCGCGCGACGACCTGCGCGTCGCTCACGTCGGTCAGCTTGACCACCTCGATCACCTTGTACAGCTGCTTCGTCACCTGCTCGATGTCGTGCGCCGCACCGTCCACCGTGAACGTCATCCGCGACAGGCCCGCCACCTCGCTGTGGCCGACGGTCAGGCTCTCGATGTTGAAGCCGCGCTGCCGCCACTTGCTGGCGATCTTGTTCAGCACGCCCGGCCGGTTCTCGACAAGGGCGACGATCGTGTGTAGTCGTGCGGTCATCGGGCGTACTCCGGCTGCTTCACGCTCGGCTGGTCGATGGTCTCGGACAGGCTGACGCCTGGCGGCACCATGGGATAGCAGTCCTCGGCCTCTTCCACCTGGAAGTCGATCAACACCGCGCCCGGGTGCCGCAGCGCCGCCTCGATCGACGAGTCGACCTGCGCCTTGTCGCTCACCCGGATGCCGGTGATACCCATCGCCTCGGCGATCTTCACGAAGTCGGGCTGGAACATGCGCACGGACTGCTTGTTGCCGTCGTAGAACTTGTCCTGCCACTGGCGGACCATGCCGAGATAGTTGTTGTTGATGATGGCGAACTTGATCGGCAGCTCGTACTCCGTGCAGAGCGCGAGTTCCTCCATCGTCATCTGGAAGCCGCCGTCGCCGCAGAACGCCCACACGGTGTCCCGCGGCCGCGCGAACTGCACGCCGATCGCCGCCGGTATCTCGAACCCCATCGTGCCGAGGCCGCCCGACGTCACGAACGAGTACGGTTTGTCGCTCCAGAAGTACTGCGCCGCCCACATCTGGTGCTGTCCGACGCCGGTGGCGTAGTACGCGTCCGGTCCCGAGATCTCGTAGATCTTCTTGATCACGTACTGCGGCAGGATGCGGTTCGTCTCCGGGATCGCGATCGACGGATGCTTGTGCCGCAGGTCCGCGATCCACGCTCGCCACGCATCATGCCGCGCCGGCTTGACGTGCGGGATGAGCTGCCCCAGCACCGTGCGCGCGTCGCCGACGATCGGGATCGTCACCTTGACGTTCTTGCCGATCTCCGCCGGGTCGATGTCGATGTGGATGATGCGCGCGTTCGGCGCGAACTCCTTCAACGCGCCCGTCACACGGTCGTCAAACCGCATGCCGATGGCGATGAGGACGTCCGCCTCCTGTATCGCCAGGTTGTTCCAGTACATGCCGTGCATGCCCGGCATGCCCATGAACAGCTCGTGCGTTCCCGGGAAGCCGCCCAGTCCGAGCAGCGTCGTGATCACCGGGATCTGCGCCATTTCCGCTAACTGCTTCAACTCGTCGGCCGCGCGCGACGTCACGACGCCGTGCCCGGCGAGGATCAGCGGACGCTCCGCCTCGTCGATGAGCGCGGCCGCCTTCTTCACCTGCTGCGGGTGGCCGGCCACCGTCGGCTGGTACCCCTCCAACTCGACGTTCTCGGGATACGAGAATTCACACATCGCCTGCTGGACGTCGCGCGGAATATCGATGAGAACCGGCCCCGGGCGCCCGGTGGAAGCGATGTGGAACGCCTCGGCGATCGCCGGCGCGATGTCCTCGACGTCGAGCACGAGCACGTTGTGCTTCGTGATCGGGATCGTGATGCCGGTGATGTCCGCTTCCTGGAAGCCGTCGCGACCGAGCAGCCACGAGACGACCTGCCCTGTGATGCAGACGATCGGCACCGAGTCCATCCATGCGTTCGCGATGCCGGTCACGAGGTTCGTCGCGCCCGGCCCGGACGTCGCCCAGCAGACCCCCGTCTTGCCCGAGACACGCGCGTACGCGTCGGCGGCGTGCGCGGCCGCCTGCTCGTGCCGGACGAGGACGTGCTTGATGTCGGGATAGTTCTTCAGCGCGTCGTACATCGGGAGGTTCGCACCGCCCGGGTAGCCGAAGATAATCTCGACCCCCTCCTTGCGGAGGCACTCCATGATGATTTCCGCGCCCTTGAGCTTTGCCATATCGATGCTTCTCCTGGATCTCCCAACTGGGGGATGCTTGTGATTTCGTCGTCCCGCGGTGCGTTGAAGCGGTTGCGGGACGCTAGAGCAGGATGCCCGGTTGTAACTCGAGCGCCGGGGAGCGGCGCGATACCGGGCAAAGGAGAGGCGATACGACGCGGCCGCGGCGACTCCGCCCAGGGCGGCACGCCGGGACCGGTTGGACCTCCACCAGAGAAGCTGTCGTTATCTGCATATACTCTATGCGCCCTGCGCCGCAGACAAAAAAACCCGACCCACAAAGGGACGGGTTATATGGCCCGCGGTGCCACCCTTCTTCTCGCCGTTGGACGAGCTCTCGGAGCGAAATAACGGTCGCGACCCGGCCGGGACTACTGCTTCGCCCCGACAGCTCCGCGCTGAGTTCGGCCCCCGCTCACCGCCGGTCTCGCACCGTCACCGGCTCGCTCTGGTCGCGCCTGGGCCTACTGCCGCGCCTCTTCGCCTGTTCGAGGCGCAGTGTATCGGCAACATAACAAGCGTGTCAATTGACGTCACGCTCACCGCCCGCGTGCGCGACCTCTACCTCACCACCGCCCGCCTGCTCGCGATAGAGAGGAGCGCTCCAGCTCGCCAGATGCGCCACCGCCAACGTACCGCCAACTCTGACTCGCTCCCCGCTTGGAGCCTCCTCTCCACTCCGTGGAGAGGAGGTGGCCGAAGGCCGGAGATGAGGTAGCCCCCGCACCGCCGCACCATCGCCGTCCTCTCGCTTCCCGCTTCCCGCCTCCTGCTTCCCACATCCAGCTTGGTAGTCCCTGCACCGCCGCACCATTTCCGCCTTCTCGCTTCCCGCTTCCCGCCTCTCACCTCCCACATCCAGCTTTGCATAGCTTCGCCCACGCCCGCCGCCCGCATATAACGTTCGGCACTACCTCAGTCTCGATAGCATCGATACGCTCCCAGCGTGATGCCGGGGCCCCCTCAGGATGGCGGGTCCGACGGGCGATCATTCGGAGGAGCGATGATACGACGCTATAGGTCCCTAATGGTGCTGGCGCTGCCGGCGATACTGCTCGCCGTGGCGTGCGGCGGCGGCACGAGCAGCACCGACAAGACCGCCACCGCCGCCGCCAAGCCGGCGACGACCGCAGCCGCGAAGACGCCGGCCGGCACCGCCACCTCGGCCGCACCCAAGGCGACCACCTACCCGCTGACCGTCACCGACATGTCGAAGAAGTCGGTCACGATCCCGGCCGAACCGAAGTCGGTCGCCGCCATCAGTCCGACGACCGTCGAGTTCGTCTACGCCGTCGGCGGCACGAGCAAGACGCGCCCGACGTCCGCCAAGTTGCAGGCCGCGGCCTCCGCCAAGGACATCGGCTCGTCGTACCAGCCCAACCTCGAGCTGATCGCGGCCGAAAAGCCCGACCTGGTCATCGCCGACGCCGTCCTGCAGCCGCAGTTGGCGCAGAGCCTGGCGGGCCTGAACGTGCCGGTGCTCTACGTCGGCGCATCGAACTTCGCCGACGTCCTGACCGGCCTCGACCTCATCGGTAAGGTGCTGAACAAGCCGGCCGAGGCCGCCAAGCTGGCGAGCGACCTGCAGGCGAAGCTGGCCGACCTGAAGGGCAAGGAAGGCGCGACCAAGCCGAAGGTGCTCGTGCTCAACGGCGCGCCGAGCGACTTCTACGCCGCCAAGCCCGAATCGTACGTGGGCGACCTCGTGCTGCAGCTCGGCGGCGACAACGTCGCGAAGGGGCAGCCGGACGTCGGCCAGTTCCCCGGTTACACGAAGCTGTCGCTCGAAACGATCCTCGCATCGTCGCCGGACGTCATCCTTGCGATCACGGCCGGCCCACCCGGCGGCAAGACGATCACCGAAACGCTCTCGGCTGACCCGGCGTGGTCCGCCATCCCGGCCGTCAAGAACAAGCGCGTGAGCGAGATCAGCGCCGAGCTGTTCCTGCAGGCGCCCGGCCCGCGCGTCGGCGACGCACTCGACCAGCTCGCCAAGCTGCTCTACCCGACGGGAACCAGTCCGTGACCGTCGCCGCACCCCGACAGATCGAGGCGCGACCGTCCGTGAGGGCGGCGCGCCTCGCGCTCGATCTGGGGCGGCGCGATCGCGCTCCTCGCGTTGGCCATGGTGCTCGGCGTCGCGGTCGGCGCCGTTAACCTGACGCCGCACCAGGTGCTCGATGGCCTGCTCAACCGAGGAAACCCCATCGACCACACGATCGTCTGGGACCTGCGGCTGCCGCGCGTGGTCCTGGCCGTGCTCGTCGGCGCGAGCCTCGCCGTGTCCGGCGCGCTCCTGCAGGGCGTCACACGCAACCCGCTCGCCGACCCGCACATCCTCGGCCTGACCGCCGGCGGCGGGCTCGCGGCCGCCGTGCTGCTCCGCATCTACCCCGACATCCCGCACGCGTTCATCGCGCCTACCGCCTTCGGCGGCTCGATGGTCGGCGCCGCGATGGTCTACCTGCTGTCGTGGCGAGGCGGCATCTCGCCCGTCCGGCTCGCCCTGTCCGGCGTCGCCGTCGCATCGTTGCTCACCGCCGGCACGACGATGGTCATCGTCACGTCGAACCTCACGACGCAGGGCGCACTGTCGTGGCTGGCCGGCGGTCTGTTCGGCCGCGGCTGGGTCGACCTGCGCGTCATGTGGCCCTACGCCGCGGCCGGGCTGGCCATCTCGCTGCTGCTGACGCGCGGCATGAACATCCTCGCGCTCGGCGACGAGGCAGCGCAGTCACTCGGGCTCGGTGTCGAGCGCGCCCGGCTGTTCGCCGTCGCGACGGCGGCCCTGCTCGCCGGCGCCGCCGTCAGCGTCGCCGGCATGGTGGCGTTCGTCGGGCTGGTAGTGCCGCACATCGCGCGTTTCCTCGTCGGCGACGACCACCGCAGCGTCATCCCGATGTCGGCCATCCTCGGCGCGGCGCTCGTCGCCTACGCCGACCTCCTCGCGCCGCGTTGTCGAGAAGCCGGTCGAAATCCCGCTCGGCATCGTTACGGCGGTCATTGGCGCGCCGTTCCTGCTGTATCTGGTGACGGTCAAAGACATGAGGCTCGAAGCGCGGAACCTCACCGCCGGCTACGGCTCCGCGTTCCGCATCGTCGATGCCGACCTCGTCATCGAAGAGTTCAAGATGACGGGCGTCGTCGGCCGCAACGGGTCCGGCAAGTCGACGCTGCTTCGCACGCTCGCGCGCGTGCTGAAGCCGCAACGCGGCGTCGTCCTGCTCGACGGCGAGGTGCTGCACCGGCTGCCCGGCCGCGAGGTCGCGAAGAAGCTCGCCTTCCTCGGCCAGCCCATCGACGCCGTTCCGGACCTCACGATCGAGGAACTCGTCTACCGCGGCCGCTTCCCGTACCAGACGATGCTCCACCGCGACACCAAGGCCGATCGTGACGCCGTCGAGTGGGCGCTCGACGCGATGAACCTCGCCGACATGCGCCACCGCTCGCTCAAGCAGCTCTCACACGGCGAGATGCGGCGCGCCTGGACGGCGCTCGCGCTCGCGCAGCAGCCGGACATCCTCCTGCTCGATGAGCCGACGGCATTCCTCGACATGGCGCACCAGTTCGAGCTGCTCGACCTGCTCGGCAGAGCTCACCGAGCACGGCGTCACTATCGTCGTATCGCTGCACGACCTCTGGCTCGCGGCGATGTACTGCCAGCGCATCATCGCCATGAGCGGCGGCAAGATCGTCGCCGCGGCCCGACCGACGAGGTGCTGACGGTCGACCTGATCCGCGACGTCTTCGGCGTCGAGGTGGCGATGCAGCCGCACCCGAAGATCGCCGGCAAGCACGTCGCGCTGCCCGTCCGCCGCCGCGACCCCGCCCGCCCGCAGGACGACGAGATCCTCCGCAAAGCCCCCACCCCCAACCCCACCCGCGACCCCTCGCCGCACTAACGTCGCGAGGACATGCCGTCGATCCATCGCCTGTAGCGCGGGCTTTTCAGCCCGCGCGGTCCCGGGGCTTGCGAACGCTCGCCGAATTGCGCTCCCTAAGCCCCCGAACCCCACTCGCGACCCCTCGCCGCACTGAGGTCGAGGACATGGCCGTCGATCCGTCAACCGTAGCGCGGGCTTTTCAGCCCGCGCGGCCCCGGACTTGCGAATCACACTGGAGGCTGACGATATTTCGTTCGTTCTCACAGCCACCCTCCCATTCGGAGCTTCCCTTCCCTCATAGGGAAGGGGCCGGGGGTTAGGTAGCCAAACGGCCGCCTCTCGGCGGCCGTCTCGATCATCCGATCAATTAACGACGCTCAGTCGGCCGAAGGCAGCACCTTCGGCTGCTGCAGCTGCATCGGCACGCCGCAGCACTCGACAGCGCCCTCGCCCGGCTTGATGCACAGCACTTCGGTCGAGCACGTCTCGCAATGAAATCGCTTGCCCAGTTGGTTCGGCATCTCTCGCTCCTACTTCTGCTGCATCGGCTGACCGCAGCAGGCCAGCGAGCCATCGCCGCCCTTCGTCACGATCATCTCGGTGTTGCACTTCGTGCACTGGTATCGCTTGCCGACCTGGTTCGCCACCGTTCCTCCCGCCATGACTCGAATCCACGTGGGGGCGCGCACGCCTCCCGCGGCATGAGTCTAGATAGCCACGTTTGAATGCGTCAAGCCGCCGCGGGCCGTTTACTGGACGGTCAGCGTGCCGCTCATCGTCGTGGGATGGACGTCGCACTGGAAGTAATAGCTTCCGGCGTCCAGTGGCCCGATCTTCAGCGTCTGCGTCACGGGCCCGGTGCCTATCTCAGTCTTGGCAACGCTGGGCGCGGTCGCGTCGGCGCCCTTGTAGAAGTCGATGTTGTGAGGCGTCCCCGCGTCCTGGTTGTCGAACGTCACGGTCAGTTCCTTGCCCGCCACGCCGGTCAGCGTCGTTACGTCGAACGCAAGGCCCTTCCCCACCACCTTGAGTTCGGTCGAGCCAGCGGCGGCCGAGGGCGTCGCTGCGGCGGCCGGAGTGGCTCCGGCTGCTGCCGTGGGCGCTGGCGGTGGAGCGTACTGCCCGCACACCGGACCATTCGCACCGGTGATCGACGGCGGGTCCGGCGGCGAGGGCACCTTCAGCACGGCCGTGCCCTCGGCGTGGTCGACGGCCTTGGTCGTGCCGACGTGGCGTTCGACCACCACGGTGTTGGCTTCCGTGTTGGGGGTCTCCGCGACCAGCATGATCTCGTTCGTGTCAGCGGCCTTGTCTGCGTCCAGATTCTCGCCCATCTGGATGCGCGTGCCCTTGCCGAGCGGCAGGACGTTGCTCAGGTGGAGGACAGTGTCCGTCGACGAGACGGCATCGACAAGCGTGATGCCGTCGCTGATGTCGCCCGTAAGGTGGAACTCGTGGTAGCCGTGGACCGCGTACTCCCGCGCCGTGTCCCAGCCCGTCCCCTCGGTGATGAACGTCGCCAGCTGCGCGATCTGCTCGTCGCTCAGCGTGCCGCCTTGCGCGATGCTCCACGCCGGCATGAACTTGCCGACGCGCCCGCACGTCAGCGTGTTGACGATCAGCTTGTAGGCCGCGTCTTTGTTCTCCTTGACAACGGGTCCGTCAGGCTTCTGCCGCCCCTGAAGGTCGAATCGGTTGACTTGGAGCGCCTGCGGCAGCCGGCTCGCGGCCTGGCCGCCTTCTCCTTTGTCGCCGTGGCAGGCCCGGCAGTTCTGCGAGAAGAGGTAGGCGCCACGGTCGACCGTGCGCTCGAGCTGCGTGTCCTTGGCCTCACTCGCGCGGGAAGGATCCCAGAGCGTGTACGCCGCCGTCGCAATGACGGAGGCGAACACGAGCAGGACCATGATGTTGATCTGCTTGCTGGTGTTCATTCCCGCTTCTTTCCCGGCCTAACCGGGCATCACGGCGCGCGAGGGATTGTCCGTCGTGCCCGTGATCACCTTGCCGGTATCCACAGTCATCTTGCCGCCGGCGATCGTCAGCGGAAACATGTCCATCGAGCGAGGCGCCGGGCCGAACACGCGCACGCCCGCGTCGCTGTATGTGGAGCCGTGGCACGGGCAGAGGAACCAGCCCGCGTACGTCTCATTGTTCCGCGGATCCTCGCGCGAGAAGTCCGGGTCGGTACGGCACCGTGCACCCCAGATGGGGGCACTTGTGGTAGAGAGCGACCACCGCGCCTTCCTGCGCACCCGGGTTTCGGCGCGCCTGCTCCGCATCGAAGCGGACGAGCCACGTCTTCGCATCGAGATTGTGGACCTTCTTGCCTGGCGCAAGCGCGTCCACCGTGCCGACGAAGATCTTGCTGCCGAAGCCGGTGATGCCGCGCGGGTACAGGATGGTGAGGATCGTCGAGACGATCCCGAGCAGCATCGCTCCCATGCCTGCCCAGAACCCGATGAGCAGCACCTTCCGCCGCGAGATCGCCGGCATCGGCGGCGCGGCAGGCTGCATCACCACGACCGCCGGTGATCCGGCGCCCGCGGCGACCACCTGGCCGCCGTTCGCCACCGGCTTCTCGACAGGCGGCGCCACGCGACGCTCCTTCGCCGTTTCGGTCTTCGCCGTTTCCGTCTTCGGGGCTTCCACTTGTTCGTCAGGCATGGGTTCCGCTTCCCGGATCGTAGAGCCCGTACCGCGGCGCCGAAGGTATCTGGCGGTAGATGCTCGGATCCTTATCGAGGTTTGGCACGCTGGTCGGTGGCACGAGCTGCTGGCCGCGTCCCCGGAACGCCACGCCGATGATCGTCAGCGCCACGTACACGAGGATGAAACCCGTGAAGAGCGAGATCATCGCGTCGCGCGTCGTCTTCGCCCAGCCGAGCTTCCTCAGGATGAAGATCATCAGCGCCGGCAGCCCGACCATCGCGATGACCGGCACGACGTACTCGGCCGTGATCGCGGGAATGTTGATGTCGGAGTCGTACCAGTAGATGTGCTGCATCCAGCCAGGCATCCACATCGGCTTGTTCCAGTACCAGATCCACGTCCCATTCAGCGGAAGCGGTATCTGTGTGAAGTCCTTCGGCCAGTCCAGATAGCCGTCGTGATGGCCCGTGCCCGGTTGGAACGGCACCGGGATGCTCCAGTGCCACTGGTCGCGGATCGCGAGGCGGTTGCGGAGAAACACGAAGTCCCAGACGGCCTGCACCGCGTCACCGCCGGGCCAGCCATCGAACGGGTGCTTGTCTCCAGGCCACTTCAGGAGCATCTTGCTGCCCCAGAGCGTCGGCAAGCGTCGGTACACCTCGACGTGGCTGCTGTTGTCCCAGAGGATCAGCCACGTGATCCAGACCGACGAGTAGATCGTACTGAACACCGTGATGCGGATGGCGTTCGGCGTCGCGAACCAGCCGCCCTGCCCCTCGTTGTCTCGATCGATATACGGGATGGCCATAAGGCCCACGAGCAAGATCGTCGGCACGTGACGCCGGCGAGGCCCTTGTCCATGTGCAGGAGCAGCTCCTGCAGGTTCATGAAGTACCACGGCGCCTTCGACGGGTTCGGCGTGATGTTCGAGTTCGCCTGGTTCAGCAGCGGAGCATCGACGACGGACGAAAGAATCACGAACGTGATCGTGAAGACGACGGCCGCGATGAACTCGATGAAGACGAGGTCCGGCCAGACCAGCAGCTCCTGGTCGCGCTCGCGCTTCAGCCGTACGGACTCACGCCCGCCGGCCGCTTGGGTTGCTACCGCCATGGACCGTCTACCTCCGACTTACAGCGGACGGGCCAGGCCGCCGTCACGCCGGATGCGCCAGAAGTGCACCGACATGAAGATGGCTGCCAGCAGCGGTAACGCGATGACATGCAGCGTGTAGAAGCGGATCAGCGCGTTCGGGCCCACCTCGAAGCCCCCGATGAGCACGAACCGCGACTGGCCGCCGAGAATCGGCGCCGCGCCGGCGATGTTCGTCCCGACGGTGATCGCCCAGAGCGCCAGCTGGTCCCACGGCAGCAGGTAGCCGGTGAACGAGAGCAGCAGCGTCAGCACGAGCAGGATCACGCCGACGACCCAGTTGAACTCCCGCGGCGGCTTGTACGCGCCCATGTAGAACACGCGCATCATGTGCAGCAGCACCGTGATCACCATCGCGTGGGCCATCCAGCGGTGCAGGTTGCGGATCAGCATGCCGAACCGAACGTTGGTCTCGAGGTCGGCGACGTTCTTGTACGCCAGGTTGACCGACGGCACGTAGTAGAACATCAGCATCACGCCCGTCACCGTCAGCCCGAGGAACATGAAGAAACTCAGGCCGCCAAGGCAGTACGTGTGCGTGATCTTGACGTGCGTCTTGTGGATGCGGGTCGGGTGCAGGTGCAGGAAGACGTTCGTCGCGATGGCGAGCATCTGGTTGCGCGGCGTGTTCGGGTACCCGGAGCGGAAGATCGAGCTCCAGAGGTAGTTGTGGAAGAGCTTGTCGTAGAGTAGGTCGCCGAAACCGCGCCCCTTGGGCTGTTCCGAAACGGCCATCAAGGACCTCCCTGGTCTACCGCGACCACCACGCCCCGAGCGCCACCATGATCCCGAACGAAATGGCCATCGTGACCAGTACGAAGATCAGTTCTTCGTAGTCCTTCCCGACGTATCCCTGGAACAGAAGTGCGGCACCCAGCATGCGCTCTTGGCACCCCAGCGAGCCTCAATCGGCCCACTTTGATCTGCGTTTATTTCCGAAATCTAGCGCCTTCGGGGAATCTAACACCACCCAAATTGAGTGTCAAGGCTAACTAAACGGCGCTTCTGCCCCTAAGCGTAACGTCCTCGTGGCACCCTTTGCGAGGGCCATCGCACCCTGAAGGAGTAGGCCGGGCGGCGGATCCTCCGTCTCGCTCCAGTTGGGGGACGTCGACGCACCCGCACGGACGTTCAACAACGCCGATGCTAGGATGAGCCATGCGCATCCTGATCGAGCCCGACGAGCACACGCTGGCCACGCGCGCCGCCGACATCATCTGCGCCGCCGTCGATGCCGACCCCGAGGCGACGCTCGGCCTGCCGACGGGGGCGACGCCCATCTGCACCTACGCCGAACTCGAGCGTCGCGCCGCGGCCGCCATTGCTGATTTCTCACGCGCAACCGCCTTCGCCGTCGACGAGTTCGCCGGTGCCAGCCGCGAGACGCCGGGCACGAACAGCGCCTTCTTCGCGCGATACCTCCGCGTGCGGTTCCGCGAACTCCGCTGCCCCGACCCTGCCGCAGCCGATCCCGGATGCCGAGATCCGCTCGTTCGCCGATGCGATCCGCCGCGCCGGCGGCCTCGACCTCTGCGTGCTCGGCATCGGCGTCAACGGCCACATCGCGTTCAACGAGCCGGGATCCGCGGTCGACTCGCGCGCCCGCGCCGTCGAGCTCGAGCCGGCGTCACGCGCGGCGCACGCCGCCAGCTTCGGCTCGCTCGATCGCGTGCCGTCCACCGGCATGACCCTCGGAGTGGCCGATCTGCTGGAGTCGCGGCGCATCCTCGTCATCGCCGAGGGCGAGAAGAAGGCCTCGATCGTCCGTGAGGCTATCCGCGGCCCCGAGGGCCCGGAGGTCCCGGCGACGTGGCTGCGCCGCCACCCCGACGTCACCTGGCTGCTCGATGCCGCAGCCGCGGCCCAGCTCGAGAGCTAATCAGCGCCGCGCGTTTTCGTTGGCGGGCGTGTGCCCGTTGCCGAATCAACGAATCAAGCCGCAGGTCGCGGATCCACACCAGTACCCGCCGTGGCACCGGTTCTGCCGAATTCTGCTCTGCGACAACGGCTCGGCACCCGCGCGCGATCTCCGAGCACGCTCCCCTTCCCTCATAGGGAAGGGGCCGGGGGTTAGGTCCGACGCGCGGCGCTCGTCCGCGCCGGCCGCACGACGCGCAGCACGCGATCGCGCGCCGGCCGCAGGCCGCCGTTCACCCCCGCCACGCCGGCCACGATCAGCGCCAACCCTATGACCAGGTTCACGCCGATGGACTCGCCCAGCACCGCCCAGCCTAGCAGCGCAGCGAAAATCGGAATGATGTAACTCACGAGCGACGCTTGCGTCGCACTTGCACTCTCGAGAATGCGGTAGAAGAGCACGAACGCCACGCCCGAACACAACACCCCGAGCGCGAGCCACGACAGCGTCGCCTCCACCGAGATGCCGTGCGCCGGCACGCCGTCGACCGCAAGCGCCAGCGGCAGCGCGATCATCGCGCCGAAGATCGTCTGGCCGCTGGCGAGCGTCATCGCTGAGCCCTTCGCCGTTTGCCTCGCGACGACGGTCGATAGCCCGTAGCTCGCCGCGGCGAGCACGACGATCAGGTCGCCGAGCATGTTCGAGCTCGTGATGTCGCCCAGGTCCGGCCCGACGACGACCACCGCGCCGACGAACCCCACCAGCAGCCCGGCGACCGCTTCGATGCTCGGCCGCTCGGTCCCGGCTGCGCTGGCGACCATCACCGTGAACAGCGGCATCGTCGCCACGAGCGTCGCCGCCAGCCCCGTGGCGATGCTCTTCTCGGCGATCGTGATCAGGCTGAACGGGATGACGTTATAGAACACGGCGAGGAACAACGTCGGCCCGCGCGATCCGCGCGCAGGCAGGATGCCGCCGCTCCTCGCGGCCAGCGGCGCCAGGAACACGGCGGCGACGATCAGCCGTCCCGCGACGACGGTGAACGCGCCCACTTCCCCCACCACGACGTGGATGAAGAGGTACGCCGCACCCCAGATTCCGCTCAACATGAGCAGCAGCAGCGTCTCCCGTGGCTTCACCTGTGCTGCTCCCTGCTTGCCGTCGCCGGTATGATCCTCTGGTGACCTGTAGAACGAGTGTACGGGATTGACGGATAGCGGCATCCGCGGGCTTTACGTGATCATCGACCCGGTGGCATGCCGCGGCCGTGACCCGATCGCGATCGCGCGCGACGCGCTCGACGGCGGCGCGCGCGTACTCCAGTGGCGCGACAAGCTCCGCGACAAGGGCGACCAGCTCGCTGACGCGCTCGCCATCGCGAGAATGTGCCGCGACCACGGCGCGCTCTTCATCGTCAACGACCACGCCGACTTCGCGCTCGCCGTCGGCGCCGACGGCGTCCACCTCGGCCAGCACGATCTCCCGATCGCGCTCGTGCGGCCGATCGTCGGGGCGTCGATGATCGTCGGCGTCTCCACCAACAACGCCGCCGAGGCGCGCGCCGCCGAGCGCCGCCGGCGCAGACTACGTCGCGATCGGCGCCATCTTCCCGACCGCGTCGAAGGATGTGACGCGTCCCGCCAGCCTCGACCGAATCCGCGAAGTCAAGGCCGCGGTGCACATCCCCGTCGTCGCGATCGGCGGCATCTCGGCCGAGAACATCGCGAGCGTCGTCGTCGCCGGCGCGGACGCAGCCGCCGTCATCAGCGCCGTCTGCGCCGCCGACGACCCCCGCGCCGCCGCTACGACGCTTGCCGCCGCATTCGACGCATAGCCTGCGCCATCCCTGCGACGCGCCGCAGAAACGGCTCGCGGCATGACGTGGCGACGAAGAGGATCGACAACGAAGCCCCCGAATAGGGGCTTTCGTCTTACACTGTGCTCTGATGAAACCCCTTCGAGCTGAGTGGGACGAGTTGCGGGAGTTGGCCTGGGAATGGGACCCGATAGGAATCGGGCCCGATTCGCGTCACTTTGCCGCAGACGAATATGAATGCCTGATTGAGCAAGTCCTGCCACTACTTCAGCGTGGGGCCGACGTGTCGGAGATAGTCGCCCATTTCGACAAGTTCTTCCCTGAGCATTTCTCGCTGCCGCCGCAGGACGGCGCGAGAGAGTTTGCGGAGAAGGCTGTCACGTATTGGCGGAAAGCTCGAGACTAAGTCGGCGAGTTTCGCAACGGCCTACTAAACAGTCGTGCCCGGTCATCGGAAAGACCCGATCCAACACCACGGGCCGCGCGTCAGCGCCGGGCATGCTCCTGGCCCTGACACCGCCCGAAGTTCCCGCCTAACGGCGCCGCTTAGGATGCAACGCGCTCATCTTGTCCCGTAGCGCGGGCTTTTCAGCCCGCGCGGCCCCCGCGCATCGAGGCCGTCGCCCGACTCACACCACTACCCGCGGACCATCAGCTCCGCCGAATCCCCCGGCCACCGACTGTGCATCCATCCTGCACCGAGCCCTCCAGCCCAGACTCCCCTTCCCTCATAGGGAAGGGGCCGGGGGTTAGGTCCCCCCGCATAAGACCGTCGGAATCTACAATGAGAGCGCAGCCACGTGATCGCATTTGCACGGACGGGCGCGCCGCCCCATACGGCTGTGCCTGCGAGAAGGAGCCCCCATCATGCCCGCCATGGATAGCTTCGGAAGCCGCGCAACGCTGAACGTCGGGCGCCCAGTCGCTGGTCGTCTACCGCCTCGACGCGCTCGAACGCGCCGGCGTCGGCCACGTCGCCCGCCTGCCGTACTCGCTCAAGATCCTGCTCGAGAACCTCCTCCGCAACGAGGACGGCCGCAGCGTCACGAAGGACGACATCGCCGCGCTGGCCGCGTGGGACCCGGAGACGCCATCCGACCGCGAGGTCGCCTTCCGTCCCGCCCGCGTGCTGCTCCAGGACTTCACCGGCGTCCCGTGCGTCGTCGACCTCGCCGCGATGCGCGACGCCATCAAGCAGCTCGGCGGCGACCCGAAGCGCATCAACCCGCTCCAGCAGTCCGATCTCGTCATCGACCACTCGGTGCAGGTCGACCACTTCGGCACGGCCGACGCCTTCGCCTTCAACGCGCAGCTCGAGTTCGAGCGCAACAAGGAGCGCTACGCCTTCCTGCGCTGGGGACAGGAGTCCTTCGACAACTTCCGCGTCGTCCCGCCCGGACACCGGCATCGTCCACCAGGTCAACCTCGAGTACCTCGCCAACGTCGTCTTCGAGAAGCGCGAAGGCGGCGCGACGATCGCCTATCCCGACACCGTCGTCGGCACCGACTCGCACACCACGATGATCAACGGGCTCGGCGTGCTCGGCTGGGGCGTCGGCGGCATCGAGGCCGAGGCGGCGATGCTCGGCCAGCCGATGTCGATGCTCACGCCGGAGGTCGTCGGCTTCAAGCTCACCGGCCGGCTGCGCTGAGGGCGCGACGGCGACCGACCTCGTCCTCACCGTCATGCAGATGCTGCGCAAGCACGGCGTCGTCGGCAAGTTCGTCGAGTTCTACGGCAGCGGCCTCAGCGGCCTGCCGCTCCCCGACCGCGCGACCATCGCCAACATGGCGCCGGAGTACGGCGCGACGATGGGCTTCTTCCCCGTCGACGCCGAGACGCTCGCCTACCTGCGCCTCAGCGGCCGCCCCGACGAGCTCGTCGCGCTCGTCGAGGCGTACACGAAGGCCCAGGGCCTGTTCCGCACCGACGACGCGCCCGAGCCGATGTTCTCCAGCACGCTCGAGCTCGACCTCGGCGCCGTCGAGCCGTGCATCGCCGGGCCGAAGCGGCCGCAGGACCGCGTGCTGCTCTCCGAGGCGAAGGAGGCGTGGCGGACGAGCGGCGCCGAGCTGGTGCAGGCGTCGAAGGGCGATCCGGCGACCAAGAAGACGGTCCGCGACAACGGCCACTCGTTCGAACTCGGCCACGGCGCGGTCGTCATCGCCGCGATCACCAGCTGCACCAACACGTCGAACCCGGCGGTGATGCTCGCCGCCGGCCTGCTCGCGCGGAACGCGGTCGAACGCGGCCTCACGTCGAAGCCATGGGTCAAGACCAGCCTCGCCCCCGGCTCGAAGGTCGTCACCGACTACCTCGACGCGGCGGGCGTGACGCCGTATCTCGAGCAGCTCGGCTTCTATCTCGTCGGCTACGGCTGCACGACGTGCATCGGCAACTCCGGCCCGCTGCCCGAGGCCGTGTCGGCCGCGATCAACGACGGCAATCTCGTCGTCGCCGTCCGTGCTGTCCGGCAACCGCAACTTCGAGGGCCGCATCCAGCCGCAGGTGCGCGCGAACTACCTCGCGTCGCCGCCGCTCGTCGTCGCCTACGCGCTCGCCGGCACGATGGACATCGATCTCGTCAACGAGCCGCTCGGCACCGGCAGCGACGGCACGCCGGTCTACCTGCGCGACATCTGGCCGACGCAGCAGCAGGTGCGCGACGCCATGGCCACCATCGACTCCGCGATGTTCCGCTCGAAGCGCTCGCACATCTTCGAGGGCGACGAGGCTGGCGAACGCTCGACGTGCCGACCGGCGAGCTCTTCGCCTGGGACGTCGACTCGACCTACGTCAAGGCGCCGCCGTACTTCGACGGCATGCAGCTCGAGCCGTCGCGACCCCGTGACATCGCCGGCGCGCGCGCGCTGGCGCTGCTTGGCGACTCCGTCACCACCGACCACATCTCGCCCGCCGGCAACATCCCGAAGGCCAGCCCGGCCGGCGCCTACCTGCTGCAGCACGAGGTCGCGCCCGAGGACTTCAACTCCTACGGCGCGCGCCGCGGCAACCACGAGGTGATGCTGCGCGGCACCTTCGCCAACATCCGCCTCCGCAACCTGCTCGCCCCCGGCACCGAGGGCGGCGTCACGAAGCACCGGCCCGACGGCGAGCAGATGACGATCTTCGACGCCTCGGAGCGCTACCGCGCCGAGGGCGTGCCGCTCGTCGTCGTCGCCGGCGCGGAGTACGGCACCGGCTCGTCGCGCGACTGGGCGGCGAAGGGCACGCTGCTGCTCGGCGTGCGCGCCGTCATCGCCAAGAGCTTCGAGCGCATCCACCGCAGCAACCTCGTCGGCATGGGCGTGCTGCCGCTGCAGTTCCTCCCCGGCGAGGACGCCGCGTCGCTCGGCCTCACCGGCCAGGAGACGTTCGCCATCGACGGCATCGCCGACGGCCTGTCCGCCCGGCAAGCGCCTCACCGTCCGCGCGACGTCAGACGGCGGCGCGACGAAGTCGTTCACGACGGTCTGCCGCATCGACACGCCGGTCGAGGTCGACTACTACAACCACGGCGGCATCCTC
This sequence comes from uncultured Chloroflexia bacterium, assembly GCA_963840385.1. Taxonomy (GTDB): domain Bacteria; phylum Chloroflexota; class Dehalococcoidia; order DSTF01; family JACRBR01; genus CAYJMJ01. Next base: position 974,646 of record CAWIYS010000011.1, read on the forward strand.
CCCTTCGTCCTGCGCCAGCTGCTGCGCCAACCGTAGGGACGACCGGCCGGTCGCCCCGTCGGTGAATCGCGTCCTCACCGAAACGCGATCGCCTCGCACCAGAAGCGGGCCCAGAACGCGCCCGGGTGCGCTCCCCACGCGCGCCACGCCGCGGCCATCGACCGCAGCTCATCATCTGTCGTCAGTCCGAGCGCGACGGCGCGGCGGCCGACGGCCGATTCGAGGTAGCGCGCCTGCCATTCGCCCGTCCGCTGCGTCACTTCGTCCGTACCGTCGCTCGCGGCGGTCGCCGATGCCGTAGCGCGGACGAAGCCGGCTTCGTGCAGCAGCGCGCGCAGCCGCTTGCCGATGCGCGGGTCGCCGCCGCCGCTCCGCTCGCGCAATTCGCGCAGGACCTGCATCGACCGTTCGAGCAGCGGGTCGTGCGGCGCGATGATGCTCCCGTCGTGGTCGGCATCGGCCACGCCGATGACGCCGCCCGGCTTGAGCACCCGCCGCATCTCGCGCAGCGCGGCGAGCGGGTCGCGCAGGTGCTGAAGCAGCGCGTGCGCGAAGACCGCATCGAACGTGGCATCGCGCGAACGGCAGCGCGCCGACGTCGGCGACCGCGAAACGCAGGCTGGCGCTGTCCGTCTGCGCCGAGCGCGCGGCATCGATCAGCCACGCGGCTCGCGTCGATGCCGATCGCCGTTCCAGGCGCGACGGCGTCGGCCAGGCCGCGCGGTGATGCTGCCGGGCCCGCAGCCGCAGTCGAGCAGCCGCATGCCGGGTCGCAGGTGCGGCAGGAAGAACGCGGCGTTCGCGGCGGCGGTACGTCGCGCGTGCGCCGGCATGTGCGCGCGGCGGAGCGCCTCGTTCGTAGGTGGCCTGATCGGCGGACGGGATCGTGTCGGTCATGGCGTGCTCCTTTGAACAAGAAGAAACGGCTGGAGCGCACGCTCACAGCCGCCGGAGCATCGCCAGGTCGTCGAGGCTAGCCGGAGCTCGAGGTGCGCGCGCGCGTCGTGGACTCATCGAGCCTTGCTTTCCAGCTCACGGGCACCTCCTCTCTTCAAACGCGATGTTGGACGATTCTACCACGGTGGCATCTTCCCCTTCGTCCTGCGTCGGCTGCTTCGCAAGCCGTAGCGGCGACCGGCCGGTCGTCCCGCGTCATGCGACGCGCGATCCATCCGCGGGCCGAGTGCCATCCGAGCTATGAGATCGGCCGCAGCCGTGCTACGGTCGCCTCGGCCCCACACGCCCCGACGGCTCGCCGACAGGCGAGCCTGTGTGGAGGTGGCGGGAACGACGAAAAATAATATGGGAAAACGAAATCCCGGCAGATTCATTTACCAACAACCTGATGCCGGAATCCGGCGTCCTCAGATGCGTTTTCGCGCCCGCACGTTGAGGTGGCGGCCCTCCCGTGACGCCGTGTTGGTCGCCGCGTCCGGCACCGGATATCCTCCCCTCCAACATCGGAGCGCGTGGCCGAAGGAGATTCGCAGATGAAGACCGCCATCGGCATCGGCATGGCCGGCAACGACGACTGGAACGAGCTCTCGGAGTTCGTCACCGAGGCCGAGAAGCTCGGCGTCGACTACGTCTGGTCGGCCGAGGCGTGGGGCCACGACGCCGTCACGCCGCTCGCCTACCTCGCGGCGAAGACGACGCGCATCAAGCTCGGCACCGGCATCATGCAGGCCGTCGCGCGCACGCCCGCCAACACCGCCATGACCGCGATGACGCTGTCGTCGATGTCGCACGGCCGCTTCATCCTCGGCCTCGGCGCCAGCGGCCCGCAGGTCGTCGAGGGCTGGCACGGCGTGCCGTTCCGCAAGCCGATCCAGCGCATCCGCGAGGTGGTCGAGATCGTGCGCATCGTCTCGCGCGGCGAGCGTCTGCAGTACCACGGCGAGGTCTACGAGCTGCCGCTGCCCGGCGGCGAGGGCAAGGCGCTGAAGTCGGCCGCCCGCCCCGAGCCGAACATCCCCGTCTACCTGGCGACGCTCAGCCCGAAGAGCCTCGAGCTGACCGGCGAGATCGCCGACGGCTGGATCGGCACGTCGTTCATGCCCGAGCACGCGGACGTCTTCTTCGACCACATCGCCCGCGGCGCCGAGCGCGCCGGACGCACGCTCGCCGACATCGACCTGCAGGCCGGCGGCACCGTCGCGTTCTCCGACGACGTGCGACGGCCTGATCGCGCGCCACCGCCCGGGCATCGCCTTCACGCTCGGCGCGATGGGCTCGCGCCAGCACAACTTCTACAACGCCGCCTTCCGCCGCGCCGGCTACGAGGAGGAGGCGCTCGCCGTGCAGCGCCTCTGGCTCGAAGGCAAGCGCAAGGAAGCGGCCGGACCTCGTGCCCGACGAGATGGTCGCCGGCGTCAATCTCCTCGGCACGGAACAGATGGTCCGCGACCGCATCCGCGCCTACCGCGACGCCGGCGTCACGACGCTGCGCCTCGCGCCCGAGGGTGCCACGCTGCGCGATCGCCTCGACACCCTCGGCCGCGCCGTCGACCTCGTGAAGTCGGTCGACAACCGGTAGCGGGCGGCTGATGAGCAGTTCTCTCCGTGGCGCGGGCTTTCAGCCCGCGTGTTGCGGGGCCCGGCCGGGGATGAGCGTCCTCACCGCCGACACGCGGCCTACGGCCCGATCAGCTCGTCGGCCGCGGAGTGCGGGTCGATCTCACGCCGCGTGACGCGCTCTACCAGTTCGTCGAGCCTGCCGTCGGTGCCGTGACGGGCGACGACCTGGTCGATGAGCCGCTGACGGGCGAGCGTCAACACCTGGTGTCGCGCCTGCTCGCGACGGTGCCGTCTCGCGCACGTGCGACTCTTCGATGTACGCCCGGTGCTCGTCGATCGCGTCCACCAGCGCGCCGATGCCCTCCTCGCGCGCGCCGGCGGTCTTCAGGATCGGCGTCCGCCGCGCCGCCGGGAACGCATCGACGATCGACGCGAGCTGCCGCGCGAACAGGTCGGCGTTCGGGAGGTCGCACTTGTTGACGACGAGGATGTCCGCGATCTCCATGATGCCCGCCTTCATCGCCTGCACGTCGTCGCCCGCGCCCGGCGTCAGCACAACGACCGTCGTGTCCGCCATCACCGCCACGTCGACCTCGTCCTGGCCGGCGCCGACGGTCTCGACCAGCACGGCGTCCTTGCCGAAGGCGTCGAGCGCCGTGACGACGCCCGCCGTCGCCGGCGCGAGCCCGCCCATGTTGCCGCGCGTCGCCATGCTGCGCAGGAACACCTCGCGGTCCGACGTGAGATCCTGCATGCGAATGCGGTCGCCGAGCAGCGCGCCCTGGCTGAACGGGCTCGTCGGGTCGATCGCGACGATGCCGAGCGTGCGCCCGCGCCGCCGCACCTCGCGCGCCATCGCGCGCGCTGAGCGTGCTCTTGCCGGAACCGGCCGACCCGGTCAGACCGATGGTGTGCGCGCGGCCCGAGCGCGGGTACAGCAGCCGCAGCGCCCGCCTGCCTTCCGGCGCGTCGTTCTCGATCACCGTCAGCAACCGCGACAGCGCGCGGCGGTTGCCGGCGAGGAGCCGCTCGACGAGGTCTTCGACGCTGGGCATCGGGTTAGGTGGCGCGGGCGGGACGAGCTTCCGCCCACTCGCGGACGAACTTGATGATGTCCTCGGTCGACGTGCCGGGGCCGAAGATCGCCTGGAACCCGGCCTGCTTCAGCGATTCGATGTCTGCGTCGGGGATGATGCCGCCGGCGAAGAGCAGCACCTCATCGGGCGAGATCTCGCGCTCGCGCAGCGCCTTCACCACGCGCGGGAACAACTCCATGTGCGCGCCGGAGAGGATGCTCAGCCCGATCACGTCGACGTCTTCCTGCAGCGCCGCCTCCGCGATCATCTCCGGCGTCTGGCGGATGCCGGTGTAGATGACCTCCATGCCGGCATCGCGCAGCGCGCGCGCGACGACCTTGGCGCCACGATCGTGACCGTCGAGTCCCGGCTTGGCGATGAGTACGCGGATCTTGTCTTCGGCCATAGCGTGGGGATTATAGGCAACGACTTCGGTTATGGAAACACGTCCGGGCCCGTCCCTGTCAAATGGCCCTAGCGACGCAACGGCCAGCACCGTACATATCATGTTCAACGCCGCGACTGAGCATGACGGAGGTCGACTATGTGGCTCATCTTGCTGATACCCATCATCGCGATTGCGATGTTGGTGCTGACACCGCTCGTCCTGCCCAGGACGGTGTTCTACCGGGACGGCAAGCCCACGCGAGCTGGCCGCATCGCCAACCGCCTGTCGGAGTGGTACGCGGCCGCTGGCGGTCCGCCATCGTGGCAGGTGAGCCTGGAGACGCGCGGGCGCAAGAGCGGCCGGACGTTCAGGACGGTGCTCGGCGTCGCGCGGCACGACGGCGTCGATTACCTGGTGTCGATGCTCGGCGAGCGGTCGGCGTGGGTGCACAACGTGCGCGCGGCCGACGGCGATGCGTTGATCCGCCACGGCGGCAAGCGCCGCGTCCGGCTCGAAGAGATACCGCCGTCGGAGCGCCCACCCGTGCTGAAGGCGTACTGTGCGCGGGCGAGGAGTGGACGCCGGCATTTCCTTCCGCTGACGCCGCAGTCGAGCATCGGCGAGTTCTCCGCCGTCGCCGATCAGTACCCGGTGTTCCGGATCGCGGACGTGAGTTAGCGCGCTACGCGCGCTCGATCAGCTGGATCGAGACGCCGTTGGCCGCGGCTTTGTTGATGCGTGCGACGCGCGTGCCGGGAAAGATGCCCGGCTCGGGATCCGAGACCGCGACGCCCTTGCGCGCGCAGGTCTGCGACCGCCGCGTCCAGTCGTTCGACCGCGATCGAGATTGAGTACATGCCCTGACCGCGCTCGGCGATCGTCGCGGCGATGCGATGGTCTTCGGTCAGCGGTTGCACCAACTCGACGAACGCGTTGCCGGCCGCCAGCGTCGCGACACGGAAGTTCGCACCTTCCGGTTGCTGTGGCGGGCCAGCGCGCAGGCCGAACGTATCGGCCCACTTCGCGATCGTCGATTCCAGGTCGACGGCCGACACGACGACGTGGTCGAGCCCCTTCACGCCGAACGCCCGTTGCGCTGGCGCGTTGTCGAAGGCCTCGCCGTGCGGTAGTCGCGACTCGGGCCGGAACGACTCCGGCGTGTGCTCGATGAGTAGCGTCGCCACACCGTGCGCGCGCTCGCCCTTCACCGTCGCGACGAGCGTCCCCGGCTTGATGCCCGCGCGCGGGCCCGACGTCTCGATACCCGCCGCCGCGAGCCGGGCACACGTGGCGGCCAGATTGCCGACGCCCCACGCCACGCCGAAGATGCGGTCCGGCTTGCCGATGCCCTCCGCGGACTGCTGGGCACCGCCGCTGATCTCGATCGTGATGTCGCCCAGGCGGAAGAAAAGGATGCGACGGTTCCGGTCGGGGAAGGTGCGGTCGAGCGCGAGCCGCGCCTGTAGCACGTCGTTCCACACCCGTCGCGATGCTTCCATGTCCGCCGAGAGCACCACTGCGTGGTCCATGCGTCGCACGCACGCCGCCTCATCGCCCACGATCTGGGCGACGGGCAGCGCATCGACCGGCGATTTCTGTTCGATGAAGAAGATGCGCACACCGTTGGACGACGCAGGCGCGACCCACGCATTGCGCCAGCGACGTTGCGCCCCCGTGTTGATGTCCACACCCTCGCCGTCGGCCGGGTCGACGATTTCGAGCCCGCGGTCGCGCATCTCGCGCACGGTCGCGTCGACGTCAGCCGTCCCGAGCGCGAGCGCGTACACGCCGTCGCCCTGCACGTCGAGGAAGCGCGCGAGTTCACCCGCCCAGCGCGGATCGCCGCCAACGCCGCCAAGGCCGAGTAGTTCGACGTAGGTGTTCTCGATGCGGAAGAGGACGTTGCGCGTACCGTACGTCGGATGCTCGCCGCGCCATGACGGCGTCCGGCCGAGCAGCGCCGTGTAGTCCGCTGCGGCGGCGTCGAGATCGCGGACGGCGATGACGACATGGTCGAGCGTCAACTCGGACGTCATTGCGCGCCGCCGTCGCCAGGCGCTACGTCATCGATGGGCTGGCACAGCTCGACGAGGGCGCCGTCCAACGCGCTCGGATGCAGGAAGCAGATGCGCCCCGCGAGCCCGATGCGCGTCTCGAGGTCGATCATCTCGGTGCCGCGCCGCTTCAGCGCGTCGAGGTCGCGTTCGATGTCGTCGACCTGGAAGCAGACGTGGTGCAGCCCCTCGCCCTTCTTCTCGAGGTAGCGCGCGACGCCGGTGTCCTCGACGACCGGCTGCAGCAACTCGATCTCGCTGTCGCCGAGCGTCAGCAGCGCGGCCCGGACGCCCTGCTCCTGGATCGTCGCTTCCTTGTGGACATGGAGACCGAGCGTGTCGCGATAGAAGCGCATCGCCTGGTCCATGTCGCGCACGACGACGCCGACGTGGTGCACCTTCTGAATCATGCGGCGAGTGTATCGCGGCCCCCGCGGAGGCGAAACCGGCGCGACGGCCGCCGGCGGGACGGGTGTCGCGCGCTCAGGAGCCGGCTCTCAGTTCACGGAGCGCCGGGATGTGCTCGCGGTAGTGACCGTAACCGCTCGCCTCGAGCAGCCGGTTGACCGTCTTGCCTTCGCCGAATCGGTCGTCCGGCAGCGCCCGCGCAGCACGGACGTAGTTCGCGAACGACTGCTTCAGGCCGGCAACGACCGTCGATGCGTTCTGCACCCGCGCGCCCGCCGCAAATTTGGCGTTCCAGCCGTCCGCGTCGCTGTAGTCGACGCCCTCCGGCGTCGGGCGCTCGCCGCGCGCCATGCGCTCGAGCGCGCCGGTCATGGTGATGTGCCAGCCGGTGATGTGCGCGAGGATGTCCTTCGCGCTCCAGGTGCCGAAGAACACCCGGCTCATGGCACGCTCGTCGAGCGCATCGATAGCGCCGAGCAGCTCCTCGAATGCGGCTTCGACTTCCCCGATCGCGGCGCGCTTGTCCATGGTCGTGCCCTCCATCCGTTGAGTGGTGATTCGGAGTGTAGGGATGGCCGCCCGCCAACGCAACGGGAGTAATGCGACGTTAGGCCGCCTCCGAGATCGGCGCAGTCGCGGACACATCGGGCCTGGCGCCGTCGAGGTCGCGCAGGATGTTCCTGTCGTACAGGTCCACGAACGCCTTGACGACGCCGGGATCCAGGTGCGTGCCCGCCAGCCGCACGACCTCGGCGATCGCTTCCTCGGCCGGCCACGCCGGCTTGTACGGCCGCTTGCTCGCCAGCGCGTCGTACACATCGGCCACGGCGACGATGCGCGCCGCCAGCGGGATGTCCTCGCCCGACAGCCCGTCGGGGTAGCCGGAGCCGTCGAAGCGCTCGTGGTGCCAGCGGGCGACGCAGCGCGCCGTCGGCGAACTCGTCGCTCCCGGCGAGGACGCTATCGGCCCAGACCGTGTGCTTCTCCATCTCGCGCCGCTCGTCGGCGGTCAATGGGCCCGGCTTCTTGAGGATCGCGTCCGGCACCTGCGCCTTGCCGACGTCGTGGATCATGGCGGCGTACGCGACCTCGCGGGCCTCCGCTTCGTCGAGACCGATACGCAGCGCCAGTGCGTGGGCGTAGCGCTCGATATGCTGCAGGTGCAGGCCGGCGTCCGTGTCCCGCGCTTCGACGATCATCGCCAGCATCGACAGTGTCTGCCGCGTCTTCTGGCCCAGGCGGTTGGCGCGGCTTCGCAGCTCGCCGGCAAGCGAGAAGGCGACAACGCTCGTCAGCACGAAGAAGACGAGTCGCATCGTCATGTGGTCGGCGGTCTCGCTTCCCGCCGGGTAGAACCACGTCGACTCGAACACGAACAGCCCCGTCCAGAGCAGCGCGAACACGCTGGAGCCGATGGGGCCGTACTGCGTGGCGTTGGTCACGATCAGGCACGGGTATAGCATCCAGAGGTCGGACTCGTAGCCGGCCTGGCCCATGCACATGAACACGTAGAGCGAAGCGCCGATGACCACGCCGTTGTCGGCGACGATCGTGATCGCGCGTGTCAGGTACCGATGGCCGCCCAGCACGATCGGCAGCATCACGAAGTTCAGCACGACGGCGGCGCCGCACGCGACGAGCACGCCTTCACGGCCGGGAATGCGCGATCCCGGCACCGTCACTGCGATCGCCACAGCCACGGCGATCGCGGGCCGGACAAACAGGAAGTTGCGGTCCCAGGCGACGTTCCCGCCGCCCAGGAACGCCTCGACCGCGCGCGCGGATCCGTGCCTGCACCCGCCGACCCGGGCCGAGGGCCGCTGCGGCGTGCAACGCGGCGCTATGCGTGCGGGAGTCCCCGTTAACCATCAATGGATATTCGGCGCCGCGCAGACTCGGATTGAGGGTGACCGGCGCCCGAAGCCGGCCCGCGGGCCGGTGTCTTGGTAAGGCGCGCACACCCTGTTAGGATGAGCCGCGCCGCCCGGGCGATTAGCTCAGCTGGTTAGAGCGTCTCGCTTACACCGAGAAGGTCGCAGGTTCGAGTCCTGCATCGCCCACCACACTCAAGCTCGCACGGCCGATATCCCCGCCGCCGATCGGACTTGCTCCCCGAAGGGGAGTCCGCGCACAACCTCTCGCGCGCTTGAGCGTCACCCCCGCGTGTAAACGACCTCGTGGTCGCCGGTGAACGCCAGTTGCCAGGAGCTGTCCGCCGCGAGAGCATCGGCGAGCGGGAGCCGCTTGTCGATGAGCACCACCTCGACTCCGTACTTTCGCAGCAACTCATCCCAACCCGGCTTCGCGCGATCGATCTGAAAGTAGTCCTTGAGCAGGTCGTTACCGTAGAAGTCGGTGCGTCCGTCCACAAACACGGGGATGTCGGGGTACAGCTTGTAGATCAGGTAGCCGCCAGAGTTGTAGTCGTTGAAGATGCGCAGTCCGGCAAAATGCGCCCGGACGTACTCGGCGCCGGCCTCCGGGTATCCGCGCTGGCTGGGCGCACCCACCGAAACGCTTTCGCCCGCTATGGAGAGCGCTGCCGGTCCGACGATAAGGGCGATCGCGGCGATCATAGCCACGGCGGCGGCGAGCGGGACGCGCACCGCCGAATCGTGCGCCCGGCTCGCCGCGGGCCAGCGAGCGGCCCAGGCGGAGCCCGCAACTGGCAGCAGCACGAGCGCACCGAAGGGCGCATTGCGCACCGCCTGCATACTCAGCACGACGACCGCAACCGAAACGAGCGCGAGGAACGGGCGCCTCCAGGTATGCGAGAAAAGCGAGAGCGTAATCAGCAAGGCCGTCAGGAAGATCGGCCAGTGTAGCGTCGAGGTGATGTCGGGGCGCTTCCATTCCGCCACCATGGTATTGGTCACTTGCGAATCGAAGACGTAGCGGAACGGATACAGCAGGATCGCCGGGCCAGTGGGGTTCGCGAACGTCGCGAACACGCAGGCGGAAGCGACGAGAACCGGCGCACGAAACGATACGTCGCGCCCCCGGACGGCGTCGATGCACAGTGCGCCGATCCAGCACCCGACGAGCATGAGCCCGTAGTAGAAGCCGAGGTGCATATTCACCCAGAACGCCATGATGACCGGCAGCGGCCAGAGCCGAATGCGATCGCCTTCGTAGTGCCGGGCGAGCACGTACAGATAGATGGAAAAGAACAGCCACGTGAAGTCCTGTGGACGCGGCGTGATGAACAGGTTGAACGTCAGCGCCGAGACGATCATCAACCCGATGAGCGGTTTCGTGCCAACGCCGAGCCGCCGCGCGAGCGCAAACGATATCGCGATCGATCCGATCGACACCGCGATGAATAACACCATGTTTCCGATGTAACCAAAGGCTGACTGCACGGCATAGATGATGGCCTCGGAGAGCCACTCGTGCAGTACCCAGGGCTGGCCGGCCGCGGTCCAGGAGAACGGATCGTGACGGGGGATTCCCGACTCGAAGATGTACTGGCCGGTGCGGAGGTGCCACCAGAAGTCGTTATCGACGCCGCGCGCGAACGGCAGCGTGGCGAGCACGGCGAACAGCATGCCGACCTGCGCCCAGGCGATCGGCACGCTCGCGCGCAGTCGGCTCGCTGATGCCGCGAGGCGTGACGCTCCGTCCGGACGAGCCGATTGGGGCGCAACGGTTACGACCTCGTGCAAGTCCGACTCCCCGTGAACCTGACCAGACACTCTCCGCAGCATGCAACCCCGCCAGCCGCCCGCCTTCGTTATCGGCTACGAACGCCGTTGAAAGATGGTCGCCGCCGACGAGTCGTACACCACCGTGTACCGAGAATCTCCGCGGAGCGCCGCGCGCAGGGCGCCACAGCACGGGTCCTTCGCCTTCGTCAGGCGCGGCGGGATCTTCGTGATATAGACGTAGTCGAAGGGCTCGTTCATCTTGGCTGACCACGCGTCGAGGCAGTCGGCCCCAAGATTCGCGCAACCCTGGAGCGCCCTGAACGCACGTTTCTGTTGAGCGAACCCGGCCGCACCGGACAGCCACTCGCTCCCCTGCACGGTCGCGACGCTCCGGCGGCCAGTGAGCGCCGGGAACCATTCGGATGTGCGGTCGAGAGACCAGCCGTCGTCAGACACGACCGCGAAGCGGCTCCCTGCCTCGGTATTGGCGGCGACCCAACGCATGGCTCCGCGTTCGTCAGCCTTCATGCCGGTCATCAGTGTCGGCGAGTTGACCAGCGCGGAAAGCGTCAGATACGACGCGCCGAGGACGATCGCCGCACCTGCAAGCCACGCCGGAGCGCTCCTGTGCGCGTGCGCGTCCCGGTTGTTCTCGCCGTACGGCGCGAGCGAAAGACGGACAGGGTGCTTCAGAAGCGGAAAGAGTATGTCATGCACGCTGATCGCGGCGAGCAGTGCGATCGGGATGCTTGCGCTCGTGGGAAACGCGCGGGGGTCCAGGACGGCGGCAAGGACGACCCACGACGGCAGCAGGTACTCGCGGCGGGACACGCACGTGAACATCCCGAGCAGCCCGAGCGCGGCCGCGATCGCGAAGAGCGGCTCGACCGTCGCATCGAAGCGAATCAACAGGAAGATCGGATCACGCCACGCGATGCCTGAGTGCAGCGACGCCACGAACGGCGCGATGCCATGTTGGTGGAGCACCGTCGCCCACCATGGCGAGGTCAGCAGCAACGTGCCTCCTGCGACGACCGCGGATGAAATCACGCCGCGCCGGTTGCGCCCGTACGAGACAAACATCAGTACCGCGACGAACGCGGTCATGCCCGCCATTTCGATGTGGCTCAGGACGACGAGTGATGTGAGCACCGTCACCAGGGGGACGTGGCGGGCACTCCCGGACGTGTACATCGCGTGAATCCGGTCGATCGCGAGAATGGCGAACAGGAGGCCGAACGAGCGAGTCAGTCCGCCGCCCATGATGATCCACTGCGTCGTCGCCGGCAGCATCCCGAACACGAATAGCGCCGTGACGACGGCGGACCGGCGGTCGAGGATGCGACGCGCGAAGAGGAAGAACGCAACGAGCGTGAGCGAACTCACGGCCATCGGCAAGAAGCGCAACACCGTGATCAGCCCAAACGGTGTGAAGTCATCGAGAAACGCGGCGACGTAGATGCCAAGCGGTGGATACGCGAACGGGACGTGGGACGAGTTGTAGCTGGTGACAGCTGGCAGTGCGTAGTGGGAGGACTGCAGGTCGCGCGCCATCGCGATGAACATGCCCCCGTCATTCAGCGGGAAGTCGGACGACAACACGGTAGTCAGGCGCAGGAAGCACGCGAGTGCGATCGCGCCGGCGCACGTCGCCAGGTAGGCGGCGCGCGAAAGGCTGTCCGATCCTTCAGCGGGCGTGGCCCCTGGCGGTACGAGACGAAGCAGGGGGCGGGGGGCACGGTGTCTGCCGCGATCGGGTATCTGCAATGGAGGTCACTCCCACTGAGTATCGGACCGGGGTGAGACCTCGTGCAGTTCGGCCCGCCCGGCCAGCTAGAACAGTGGGGCGACGGCTTCCGCCTCGCTGGGTGCGTGACCTCCCCGCCCGCACGGCCTCGGCGCTTCCCATGGACGGGCGATGGGGCCCTGTCGAACCTGCGGGCTGCGGGAAGATGTAAACAAACCCTTAAGTCCGTATGAAAAAACCCCTACGGGCGCGGAAAAACCTGCCGACACTCTTATCGCAACGGAAGATACGGGAATGCACGAGAAGTGCTCCCGGCACCCGTTGTGCCGACCGCCAACCCGAGGGCCGGTCGGCGGGAGTGCTCCACCCGGCGTGGGGCACGGCGAGACTATCCGGCTCGGCGGCCCTCGGACGGGCGTTCACGAACAGAGTTCAAGAAGGGGGAATCTGGTAATGGTCAACGAACTGGCTCTGCGTGTTTTCGTGGCCCTCAGGGGCATCGGGCAGTCGATCGAGGCGAAGTTCCAGGACGAAGAGGGCCAGACGCTCGCCGAGTACGGCCTGATCATGGCCGTCATCGCGGTCGCCGTCGTCGTCGCGGCTGGCGTCGCCTTCCGAGGCGCCATCGTCGGCGCCTTCACCAGCGCGACCGACTGTCTGAACGGCTCGACTGCGAACTGCGCTCCGTAAGCACGAGCGAGCCGCTGTCCGGTAAGGCATCGACCGGAGGGAGCACTGGTCATCCCGGTGCTCCCTTCTGTCATCCAAATCGGGCGATTCATCAGGGGGATAGTTTTATGATGAATGAATGGCTTCTGCGAGCGCTCGCAGCCGTGCAGACATCGCTAGCGTCGCGTTTCGATGATGAGCGAGGCCAGACCTTGGCTGAGTACGGTCTGATCATGGCCGTCATCGCGGTCGCTGTCGTCGTCGCTGCTGGCGTGGCGTTCCGCACCGCGATCACCGGCGCCTTCGACAGCGCATCGAACTGTATGAGTGGTGCCGGCAACGTGGCCAACTGCAGGTAGGCTCCAACCAGAAGACCGAACCTAACGAGAAGGGCACCGCAGTAGCGGTGCCCTTCTCGGCGTCTACCGCCTCGCGAACGCCGGTCACGACCACGACGAGGGCACGCTCCGGCGGATCGAGACGCGGAGACACGATCGCCGTGTCGATAGCCGCGAAAAACGTCTCTATAGGTCTGGGTCGCTTCTTGATCGAGATACCTCGCTCGCCTACCATGGGCATATCTGTGACGGCAGGCACAATCGCCCTGCCGCCGTCCCACCACACCGCCGTGTCCGCCACCCGCGGACGCTCCGGGCGAAAGGAGCCTCCCGTGTCCGTGAACCTGCGCATCCCCGGCCCCACCCCCTGTCCGGACGACGTCCTGCAAGTCATGTCGCGCCAGATGATCAACCACCGCGGACCCGAGTTCGGGGAGATCATGGGCCGCATCACCAGTGGGCTGCAGACGATGTTCGAGACGAAGAACGACGTCCTGACGATGACGTCCGCGGGCACCGGCGCGATCGAGGCCGCCGTCGTCAACACGCTCTCGCCCGGCGACCACGTGCTCGGCGTATCAATCGGCGTGTTCGGCGACCGGTTCGCAGACATCGCCACGACGTACGGCGTCAACGTCGAGAAGCTCTCGTTCGATCAGGGCACGGCCGCCGACCCGGCAGCTGTCGCCGAAGCGCTCAAGAAGGACGCTTCGTACAAGGCCGTGCTGCTGACACACAACGAGACGTCGACCGCCGTCACAAACGACCTCGGCGCGCTCGCGAAGGCGATCCGCGGTGTGCGGCCTGACATCCTCATCCTCGTCGACGCGATCAGCAGCCTCGGCTCCGTGCCGCTGCCGATCGACGAGTGGGATCTCGACGTCGTGTTCACGGGCTCGCAAAAGGGCTGGATGGTGCCGCCCGGCATGTCGATGGTCGCGGTCAGCAAGCGCGCCTGGGACGCCGTCGCGAATGCGCGCATCCCGCGCTACTACTTCGACTACGGCAAGGCAAAGAGCTACCTCGAAAAGGGGCAGACGCCGTGGACGCCGGCCGTCTCCGTGTACTTCGCGATGGACTTCGCACTCAAGAAGCTGCTCGCCGAAGGGCTGAAGAACATCCAGGCGCGTCACGCGCGTCTCGGCAAGTTCACGCGTGACGGCGTGAAGGCGCTCGGCCTCAAGCTGCTCGCCGACGAGCGCGTCGCCTCGAACACGGTTACGGCCGTCGTCGTGCCGGACGGTGTCGATGGCGCGGCGTTGAACAAGATGATGCGCACCGAGTACAACACGGTCCTCGCCGGCGGTCAGGGCCCGCTTACCGGGAAGATCTTCCGCATCGGCCACCTGGGCTACTGCCAGGAGGCGGACCTGCAGGCCTGCCTCGACGCGCTCAAGCTCGCACTGCCGCGCGTCGGGTTCACGCCGGCGGGCGCGGCCGCCCGATAGTCGAACAACCGCCCGCTATGGGCACGGGGACGCGGCAATCGCCGCGTCCCTCCCATGTCCGCGAGCGGCGCATCCGTCGCTACCTCGTAACGGCGGACGCCGATACGCTTGGAGCGCCATGAGCCGAATCCTCATCGCCGACCCCATCGCCCAGGACGGCATCGACATCCTCAAGCAGGAGGCGGATGTCGATGTGAAGACCGGCATGGCGCCCGACGAGCTCATCTCCGTCATCCCCGACTACGACGCCCTCGTCGTGCGCAGCGAGACGCGCGTCACGGCCGACGTCTTCGCCGCCGGCAAGGCCCTACGGGCCGTCGGCCGCGCCGGCGTCGGCGTCGACAACATCGACCTCAATGCGGCCACCGAGCGTGGCGTCATCGTCGTCAACGCGCCGCTTGGCAACACGATCTCGGCCGCGGAGCACGCCATCGGCCTGATGCTGGCCCTCGCGCGCCACATCCCGGAGGCGAACGCCTCGCTCAAGAGCGGCGAGTGGAAGCGCTCGAAGTTCATCGGCGTCGAGCTGCGCGGCAAGACGCTGGGCGTCGATCGGGCTCGGCCAGGTCGGCTCCGAGGTCGCCCGGCGCGGCAAGGGGCTCGACATGACCGTCGTGGCGAACGACCCGTTCGTCTCGCCCGAGCGCGCCGCCGTGCTCGGCGTCGAACTGGCGCCGACGCTCGATGACGTGCTGGCGCGCGCCGACTTCCTGTCGCTGCACACGGTGCTGACGGCACAGACCAAGCACCTCATCGGCGCACGCGAGCTGTCGCTCGTGAAGCCGTCGCTGCGGCTGATCAACACCGCCCGCGGCGACCTCATCGACATCGACGCGCTGGTCGCCGCCGTCGACGCCGGCAAGCTCGCCGGCGCCGCCATCGACGTCTTCCCGAAGGAGCCGCCGGACATGGCGAGCCCGGTGCTGCACCACGACCGCATCATCGTCACGCCGCACCTCGGCGCATCGACGGCGGAGGCGCAGGAGCGCGTCGCGGTCGACGTCGCGCGGCAGATCCTGGCGATCCTGCGCGGCGAACCGGCGCAGTACGCCGTCAACGCGCCGCTGATCGCCGCTGAGACGATGACCGTCATCGCGCCGTACATCCCGGTCGCCGAGAAAGTGGCCGCGCTGGCGACGCAGCTGGCCGCCGGGCAGCTCTCGAACATCGAGATCGAGTACCTGGGCGAGATCGCGCAGCACGACACGACGCCGCTGAAGGCCGCCGTCGTCAAGGGGTTGATGGCGCCGATCTCCGAGGAGAACGTGACCATCGTCAACGCCGCGCTCATCGCCGAGCAGCGAGGGATGAAGATCACCGAACGGAAGGGGCCGCAGGAGGACGTGTACGCGAACCTCATCCGCGTCCACATCCACACCAGCGCTGGCGACACCGACGTCACGGGCACCGTCGCGCACGACGGGCCGCACATCGTCGCGATCAACGACTTCTGGGTCGACGTCCCGCCGGGCGACGGCTGGCTGCTGCTGTGCGAGAACCAGGACCAGCCGGGCATGATCGGCGCCGTTGGCACGTTCCTGGGGCAGCACGACATCAACATCAGCTTCATGCGCGTCGGCCGGACGGCCGTGCGTGGCAAGGCGCTGATGGCCGTCGGCACCGACGACCCCGTCACGCCGGAAGCGGTCGAAGGCCTCACCGCCATCCCGAAGATCATCTCCGCACGGGTCGTCCGCTTCTCCTGACCGGCGCACGCGCGAAACGCTGGTAGAATCGCGCTATGGACCGCCCCGCGCTCACCTTCGCCGACGCGGCGCCGCATCATTTCGACGCCATCCTCCGCATCGAGCGCGACGCCGGGCCGGGATCGGTCATCGCGCTGACGGCCGGGCAGGCGCTCGAGGAGGCGCTCAGCCGCGGCCATTACGTGATCGTCGCGCTCGACGCCGGCGACGTCGCCGGCTGGGCCTGGTTCACCGTCGACGGCTCGCGCGGCGGCGAGGACGTCGCCCAACTGTTCCGCGTGGCCGTGGCGTCGGATCGGCGGCGCACCGGCGTCGGTCGCGCGCTCGTCGAGCACGCGCAGTCGATGCTCGCCGAGCGCAACTGCACGCGCATGCGCGCCGTGCTCGCGGACGATGACGATGCCACACGCGCGTTCCTCGGCGCGCTCGGGTACGCCGTCGATTCGGTGACGATGGAGCGGCCGCTGTGAGGCGGCGTCGCCTGCCTCGGTTCGCGCCGCTCCTGCTCGTGTGTCGCGCTCGCGGCCTGCGCGTCGCCGGCGGGCGCGCCCGAAAGCGGCCCCTCGGCGACGATCTCGGCCGCCGCGTCGAGCACCGGCACGCCGGCCATCGCCACGCCGACAAGTTCGCCTACGCCCACCGCCAGCGCTGCGCCGCCGGTCGGGCGTTCCATCACGATCAGCGCCGTCGGCGACGTCAGCCTCGCCCGCGGCGTCGTCGACGAGATCATGGCGAACGGCGCAGCGTTCCCGTTCGCCCTGGTTGCGCCGCTGATCGACGGCGACATCGGCTTCGCCAACCTCGAGGGGCCGCTGACGGACCGCGGCACGCCGTGGCCGAAGGGGTACAACTTCCGCACGCCGCCGCGATTCGCCTCGACCCTCACGCGCGGCCGGATCAGCGTCGTGACGCTGGCCAACAACCACACACTCGACTTTGGCGCGGAGGGACTGGCCGACACGATCATGGCGCTCGATGCGGCGGGCGTACGGCACGTCGGCGCCGGAGCGAACGCAATGGACGCGCACGCGCCCGCGGTGATCGACGCGAACGGGCTGCACGTGGCGTTCCTCGGCTGCGTGGCCACGCCGGACGAGGGCGGCGGCTTCTCGATCCGCGCGTGGGAGGCCGGGCCGGCAGCGCCGGGCGTCGCCGTCTGCACCGCTGGCGCGATCGCGGCAGACGTCGCGGCGTCGAAGCGTGTCGCTGACTTCGTCATCGTCGCCATCCACGCCGGCGACGAGTATCGTTCGACGCCGAACGCGATGGAGCGCGAACTCGCGGCAGACGCCGTGGCCGCCGGTGCGGACGCCGTCATCGGCGCGCACGCCCACGTCGTGCAGCCGATCGAGCTGCGGGGCGCGCAGCTCATCGCGTATGGGCTCGGCAACTTCGTGTTCGCGCTCGACGACGTTGACCGCGCCAACATCCCGGTGCCGCGGGTGTCGCTCGTGCTGAAGGTGACGCTGACGAAAGGCGCCGGCGTGACGGCGTGGAAGGCATTGCCGGCGACGCTCGACGACGCGCAGAGCCGGCCACGACCCGCGACGCCGGACGAGGCGGCGGCG
Source organism: uncultured Chloroflexia bacterium (assembly GCA_963840385.1). Lineage (GTDB taxonomy): Bacteria > Chloroflexota > Dehalococcoidia > DSTF01 > JACRBR01 > CAYJMJ01. Next base: position 992,212 of record CAWIYS010000011.1, read on the forward strand.
CTGCGCGCCATCATCGGCCCGGACCAGCCGTAGGCGGAGGAGGAACACATGGAGCTCGGACTACGCGGCCGCGTCGCCATCGTCGGCGGCGCGAGCCAGGGGATCGGCCGCGCGACGGCCGCAATGCTCTTCGCCGAGGGATGCCGCGTCGTCATCGCCGCGCGCACCGACGCGACGCTCGCCGAGGCGGCGACGGCGATCCGCGCCGCGTCGCCCGCGGCGAATCCGGCCGAACTGCTGGCCGTGCCGTGCGACATGTCGGTCGAGGGCGACGTGACGCGCCTCGTCGCGCGCACGGTCGCCGAGTTCGGCGGCATCGACATCCTCGTCAACAACGCAGGCGGGCCGCCGCTTGGGCGATTCGAGCAGCACGGCGACGACGCGTGGCGCAAAGCATTCGACACGAACTTCATGAGCGTCGTGTGGATGGTGCGCGAAGCGCTGCCGCATCTCAAGCAGTCATCGCAGGCGCGCGTCATCAACATCACCTCGACGGCGGTGCGCGAGCCGATCGACGGGCTGATCCTGTCGAACTCGGTGCGCCTCGGAACTACGGGGCTCGCGAAGACGCTCTCGAAGGAACTGGGGCCGTCCGGCATCACGGTCAACAACGTCGCGCCGGGGCTGACGGTCACCGACCGCGTCCGGCCGCTGTTCGAGGCGCAGGCGAAGGCCGAGGGCCGGAAGTTCGACGACGTGCGCGACGAGCGCGCCGCACGCATCCCGACGCGGCGCCTCGGCGAGCCGGAGGACGTCGCGGCGATGATCGTGTTCCTCGCGTCGGCGCAGGCACGCCAGGTCAACGGCCAGACGATCCTCGTCGACGGCGGGTCAACGGCGAGCGTGTTCTGAGCAGCCTGTGGTTTGCGGCTTGTAGTTCGTAGAGCGCGGGGCGGGGTGGTGACTGGCAACCACCCACCACCAACTACGAACTCCCCTACGCGAAGCCCTCGGCGGCGGTTTCCCAACCGGGGACGAACTTGCGCCAGCCCTCCTCGTTGTTGAGGTAGGGGTAGACGACGTAGTAGTTCGTGACGCGGGGCTGGAACGGCTCCTTGGCGAGCTGCATCTTCGCCTCCTGCGGCGTCCGGCCGGCCTTGCGGTGGTTGCAGCTCTTGCAGGCGGTGACGAGGTTCTCCCACGTATGACGGCCGCCTCGATGGCGGGGAAGCACGTGGTCGAGCGTCAGGTCGCGCTGGCCGCGGCGGCCGCAGTACTGGCACGTGTGGCGGTCGCGGTTGAAGACTTCCCGGCGCGACAGGCGCATCTGCGGCCTCGGGCGCTTGATGAGATAGATGAGCCGGATGACCGACGGGAGCGGGTAGGCCATGGTGGCGGAGCGAAGGTGACCGCGGCCGTGTTCCAGCACTTCGGCCTTGCCGCGGTGCACGAGGATAAACGCGCGCCGGGCGTTGCAGACGTTCAGCGGTTCGTAGTTTTGGTTGAGGACAAGTACGCTGCTCGACGTCATCGGTCCCGCTTCCAGGTTGTGGAATCATATCAAAGGCCGAAAACGGCCGGCAACGCGCGCGACTCGCGCCGACCGGCCGCGAACGTGAGCGCTACCGATGCGGCGGTCGAGAAGGACGAGCGTGATGCGGGCGCGCCACGTAGCGCCCCTGCGGCGTTGCGGTGCTCCCGAAACAGCCCGGCGGCCGTCTCCACTGGCGGTCTCGCAGCCCATGGCAGCCCTCCCTATAGAAGACGACAGATCGGCACCCGTGCTAGCGGCCGATTGATGGGCCGGCGCGGACCGTTTGTCCTCGAACATAGCCGCGGTTCACGCCCTCGGATCTTCGAAATGCGCCGGCCAGAAGCCGAACCGCCGCGTCAAGCTGCGAAAACCGCAGCGCCGCCGCCCTATCGGCGGCTACGACGCCTCTCCGATAATTCGGCGCACGGGAACAGGAGCGAGATTGAGCATCACGATCGAAGAGGTGGCGGCGCCAGGCGACGAGACGGCCGAGATGGCGATCCGCGTCGCCGGGCTGAGCAAGCGCTACGCGGCGGGCACGCTCGCGAACGACGGGATCAGCCTGTCGGTGCCGCAGGGGACGACCCTCGGGCTGCTCGGGCGCAACGGCGCGGGCAAGACGACGCTCGTTAGGCAGATCACCGGCGAGCTGCGGCCGACCACCGGCTCGGTCCACGTCATGGGCGTCGACGTCATCGCCGATCACACCTCCGCCCGCGCGCTGATGGGCGTCGTGCCGCAGGAGGCGGAGCCGTTCGACCATCTGCGGCCCGGCGAGCATCTCGCGTACTTCGGCCGCATGCGCGGCCTCTCGCGCGCCGAAGCTCACCGCCGGGCGGACGAGCTCATCGAGACGCTCGGCCTGTCAGAGCACACCCGGCATCGGGCGGGCCAGTTGTCCGGCGGGCTCAAGCGAAAGCTGCTCGTCGGCGTTGCGCTCGTTGGCAATCCTCCGGTGCTCGTGCTCGACGAGCCGACGACCGGCCTCGATCCGCACTCGCGGCGTGAGGTCTGGGCGCTGCTCAGAGGCCTGCGCGGTCGCGGCCACACGATCGTGATCACGACGCACTACATGGAGGAAGCCGAGGAGCTGTGCGACGAGGTCGCGCTGATCAGCGGGGGACGTATCTTCGTCCAGGGCACTGTCGACGAGCTGCGCGCGCGGTGCCGAAATCGCTTCAAGGCCACGTACGAGACCAAAGGTGGCCGAGGCCTCGTTCACGGCGAGACGTCGGAGGAAGTGCTGGCCGAGCTGGCGTTCAACGGCATCGAGACATTCTCTCTGTCGAAGGCCAGCCTCGAAGACGTGTACCTGGAGCTGACCGCCGAGGCACTGGAGGCCTGATGCGCAAGTTCACGAGCGATGCCCTCGTGATCTTCGAGATCGAAGTGCTGAAGGCGCGCGCCTGGTGGCCCTTCTACTTGATGTCCGTCGTCATGTTCCCGATCGGCATGCTGTACTTCGCCAAATGGCTCATTCCGGCGGGCGCGGAGGACCTCATCGGCACGCGGCTGATGACGGGCTCGCTCGTGTTTGCGCTCGGGCTGATGACCGTCAACAACCTCGCCCAGGTGATGCTCAACGAGCGCTTCAACAACACGCTGAAGCTCGTGATCACCTCACCGGTGCACCCGCTGTCGTACGCCGCCGGGGTCGTCTCGTTCTCGCTGCTGCTGGGCATGTTCACGGGTGCGGCCGTGTTGAGCTTCTCGCCGGTGGTCGGCATCGACATCCACCTGAGCTGGTGGCTGGTACCGGTCCTGGCGCTGACGTCGTTGTCGCTCACCGGCATCGGGCTGATCATCGCGACGTGGGTGCCCAGCGCCGAGGTCGGCAACGTGATGGCGAATATGGCGGGAATTATGGTGACGATGCTGTCGCCGGTGTATTTTCCGATCGAGCGGCTGCCCCACTGGCTGCGCTGGGTCGTGCGCTTCTCGCCGTACACCCACGCCGGCGCGGCGGTCGACGGCATCCTTTCGGGCCGCGGCGGGTACGGGCACGAGGTCGTGTACCTGGCGCTGATCACGGCCGCCGGACTGGTCGTCGGCGTGATGGGTCTGCGGTGGCGGGAGAACTAGCCGTTACGTCGAGCGGCGGGCGTCCAGGAGCGTTCGGACGAACCTCGCGGCTGCTGCCCCAATAACTTTGCGTACGCTAAAATAAGTCCCACACGAGTTCCAAGAGGCACTTTGGGGGTGCATTCGCATGGCCGAACCCGTTCAGGACTGGACCACCGATTACGACATCTTCGATCGGGCGTACATCAAGAACCCGTTCCCGGTCTGGGACGAACTGCGCGGCAACTGCCCCGTCGCCCACACCGACCGCTGGGGTGGCTCGTGGATGCCGACGCGCTACGAGGACCTCTTCGATATCGCGCGCGACATCGAGCACTTCTCGTCGCGCAACGTGCTGGTCGCCGAAACCCAGCCGCCGCCGGAGGGCTCCGAGCTCGAGGAGAATGTCCAGCACTACAACGTCGGCGCGCCGCCGATCACGTCTGACCCGCCGGTACACACGTGGGCGCGCCGCCTGATCCTGCCGCCGTTTTCGGTCAACTCCGTCGCGAAGTGGGAGCCGGAGACGCGCGAACTCTGCGCGTCGCTCATCGATGGCTTGATCGCGAACGGCCGCGCGGACGGCGCTGCCGATTACGCGCAGCAGATCCCGCCGCGCGTGATCGCCAGCATGCTTGGCATCCCGAAGGACAACGCGGCGACGTTCACGGGCTGGGTGCGCGGCTTTCTCGAATTCGGCGCCACCAACCCTGCGCTGGGTCGTGAGTCTATGCGCAACATCTTCGAGTACCTGCACGAGCGCATCCAGGAGCGCATCGCGACGCCAGGCGACGACCTCATCAGCTACTTGCTGGCGCAGCAGGTCGACGGTCAGCCCGTACCGGAGGGCCACGTGCTCGGCACGTGCTTCCTCATCCTCGTCGCGGGCATCGACACCACGTGGAGCTCGATCGGCTCCGCGCTCTGGCACCTCGCGCAGCACCCGGAGGACCGCGCGAAGCTCATCAGCAACCCCGATCTGATGGTGAACGCCGTCGAGGAACTGCTGCGCGCGTACTCGCCGGTGACGATGGCGCGCTACGTCGCATCCGATGTCGAGTACGCCGGCTGCCCGATGCACGAGGGCGACAAGGTGCTGATGAACTTCCCGGCCGCCAACCGCGACCCCGCCGTCTTCGAGCATCCGGACCAAGTGATCCTCGACCGCGAGAAGAACCCGCACATCGCGTTCGGCGTCGGCATCCACCGCTGCGCGGGATCGAACCTCGCGCGAATGGAGATGCGCGTGGCGCTCGAAACGTGGCTCAGTCGCATCCCCGATTTCCGGCTCGAAGACCCGGATGCGGTGACGTGGGCAGGCGGACAGGTGCGCGGCCCGCGCAGTATGATGCTGGTATGGCCATGAAGGTGAAGGTCGACAGTTCGCTCTGCCAGGGACACAACCGCTGCTACGCGCTCGCGCCGGGGATGTTCAAGGTCGACGACTACGGGTACGCGACCCCGCGCGGCGATGGCGAACTGACGGCCGACACACTGCCGCTCGCACGCAAGGCCGTCGAGAACTGTCCCGAGCGCGCCATCTCCATCGTCGACGACGAGGCACCGTAGCGCAGCTGGTTGACCTCACTGCACCGCGCGGTTGTAGCGCTCGATGGCGCGGTCGGAATCTCTGGCAGCCTGATCCAGCGCCTCCTGAGGCGTCTTGCCGCCCACGAGCACCTGCTCGAACGCCGTCTGGATCGTCTCGCGCACCTGTGTGAACGGGCCGATGACGGCGCCGGCGGTCGCCGCGTTCTGCGGCGACCGCAGCACCTGGTCGCGCGCCGTGGTGAACTGCGGGAAGTCACGGTGCAGCGTCGCCGCTGGCTCCATGTCCCACGACGAGACGCGCACCGGGAAGTAGCCGGTGTCGACGTGCCACTGCGCCTGGACCTGGGGCTGCGTCGCGTACTTGAGGAACTCCCACGCGCCGCGCTGCTCGATATCGGGCCGTTCCTTCATGATCCAGATCGGCGGCGCCGCCGAGAACGATCCCGCCTTCGTTCGTCGAGGCGAGCGACGGCATCGGCGCGGCGCCGAAACGCGCGGACGCCGGGCCGAGCGCCGACAGCACCGTCCGCATCGACGCGGTCGACTCGATCGCCATCGCACTCTTGCCGGTGATGATCGAGAGGAACGCCTGGAGCCCCTGGAGACCGACGTTCGTCCCGAGACCCGACTTCACCATGTCCTGCCACCACCCGAGGATCGCCTGCCCCTCCGGGCCATCGAACGCCACCTTCGTGGCCAGCCCGTCGCGGCCGTTGCCATTGTTCGCGTACAACGCACCCTGCTTGGCCAGCATCTGCTCGAACTTCCACGCGTCGATGCTGAGTGCGATGCCGTTCTTGGTGATCGTGCCGCTGCCGTCGCGCGTCAGCAGCTTCTCGGAGTCCGCCCGCAGCTCCTCGAGCGTCGCCGGCGGCTTCTCCGGATCGAGGCCGGCCGCCTTGAACGCCTCCTTGTCGTAGTACAGCACGAGGCCGGAAAGGTTGAACGGCATCGCGCGCAGCTTGCCGTCGAGCGTGTAGTACTGCAGCGCCCGCGGCTCGAAATCCGTGAGGTCGATGGGCGGCGCGTACCCCTGAGAGACGCCGGCCGCGACGTTATCGCGGTCGATGAAGTCCTGCGGCGGCACAGTCGCGTCGCTGTCGACCATGAAGCGCGTCTCGATGTCGTCGAGCTGGATCATCGCCGGCATGGCGCCGGTGCCGAAGGACGCGACGAGCTTCTTCAGCGAGTCCGGATAGCCGCCCTGGTAGATCGGCACGACCTTCCAGTCGTTCTGCGATTCGTTGAACCCATCGACCATCTTCTGCAGTGCGTTGGAGTTGACGCCGGTCATCGAGTGCCAGAACCGCACTTCGACCCGGCCGCCGACGTAGTGCACGCCCTTGTCGGCGCAGCTGCCGAATGCCAGCGAGGCGACCATGATGATCAGCAGCGCGAGACGTCGCATCTCAGCCCTTCACGGCGCCGGCCGTGAGCCCGCGGACGAGGAATCGCTGGAACGCGATGACGAGGAAGAGCATCGGCAGCAGCGCCATCACGGTGCCGGCGAGCACGACGTTCGTGCGCTGCACCTCCTGGTCGGTAAGCGTGGCGATGCCGATTTGCACCGTCCGCATGTCGGGGTCATTCGTCACGAGGAGCGGCCAGAGGTACTGGTTCCACGCCTGCAGAAAGCTGAAGACGGCCAGCGTCGCGATCGCCGCGCGCGAAAGCGGGATCACGACGCGCAGCAGGAAACGCAGGTCGCCGTAGCCGTCGATGTCCGCCGCGTCCTTCAGCTCGCGGGGCAGTGTCATGAAGTGCTGGCGCAGCAGGAACGTGCCGAATGCCGTCGCGAGCATCGGCACCGTCAGCCCCTGGTACGTGTCCAGCCAGTCCAGCCGCTGGATGATCTGGAAGTTCGGGATGATCGACGCCTCCCACGGCACCATCATCGTCGAGAGGAAGACGAAGAAGAGCGCGGTGCGAAACGGGAACCGCATGAAGGAGAACGCGTACGCCGCCAGGGTCGACGTCGCCAGCTGGCCGACGGTGATGATGCTGGCCATGATGAGGCTGTTCAGCATGTAGCGCGGCATCGGGATGTCGGTCCAGGCCGAGTGATAGTTGCCCCACTTTGGGTGCGACGGCCAGAAATCGAGGCGGGTACGTCAGCAGCTTGTCGATGGGCTGCAGGCTGTCGACGATCGTCATGTACAGCGGGAATAGGATGACAGCCGCCGACGCGGCGAGCAGCACGTAGACCGGCAGGCTCATCGCCGCGCGTATCGCAAAGCGCCGGAGTCTCATGTTCATCGGTAGAACACCCATCGCTGCGCCGCCAGGAACTGCAACCCCGTCATGAGCAGCACGATCACGAACAACACGACGGCCTGCGCCGACGCCAGGCCCACGTTGTAGTGCAGGAACGCCTCGCGGTAGATGGAGTAGACGATAACCGTCGTCGAGTCGAGCGGGCCTCCCTTCGTGAGGATGTCGATCTGGCCGAACGACTCGAACGCGAAGATCACGCCGACGACCGAGACGAAGAGCAGCGTCGGCGAGAGCGCGGGCAGCGTCACGTGGATGAACTGGTCCCACGGCCGGGCGCCGTCGACGCGCGCGCTCTCGTACAGCTCCTCGGGGATGTTCTGGAGGCCGGCAAGGATCACGATCGTCGCCAGGCCGACGTTCATCCACACGGTCGTCATCGCGATCGAGACGAGCGCCCACTTCGGGTCGGTGAGCCAGTTCGCCGCCGGCACGCCGCCCTTCGACGTGATGTAGTTGAGCACACCGACGCCCGGGTTCAGCAGCAACAGCCACATCACCGACGACACCGCTACCGACGACGCGACCGTCGACGTGTAGACGGTGCGGAAGAACAGGACGCCGGGCAGCCGCCGGTGGACGAGCAGCGCCAGGTACAGGCCGACGGCCGTCGAGCCGATCACCGTGTACAGCGCGAACTGCCCGGTGACGAGCAGGCTGTGGCGGAAGTCGGACGACGTCAGCACGTCGCGATACTGGGCGATGCCGACCCACACCTCGCGGCGGCCGAACGGGTCGGTCGCGTGGAACCCGAGGTACACCGACCGGGCGAGCGGGTAGAAGACGAACACCGCGAAGAGGAAGATCGATGGCAGCACGAACGGCATCGCGCCGGCCAGCCGCCGTGCTTCGCGCGTCCACATGGTGCGCCGTCGCGGGATCGGGGTCGAGCGCGACCGTCATGACAGCAACTCGCCCGTGGCGGCGTCGAACAGCAGGAGGTGTTCGGCCGCGACGCTGAAGCGGCGCGTCTCGCCGGCCGTCGGCGGCTCCTCGACTGGCAGGCGCGTCACGATGCCTCGTCCGTCCACAAGCAGCGTCGCGTGAACCTCGCTGCCGAGCGACTCCACCACATCGACGTGAGCGTCGAAGGCGGCCGCGACGCGCCGCTCGCCCAACGCTTCCGCCGGATCGATGTGCTCGGGCCGGACGCCGACGACGACCTCGGCCGAGCCGTGACGGCGCACGATCTCGCCCAGTTCGTCGAACAGCGAGAACACGATCGACGGCGTCTGCACCGAGAGCACGCCATCGACCGCCTGGACGGGCCCGCGGAAGAACGACATCGCCGGGCTGCCGATGAACTCCGCGACGAACAGATTGGCCGGTCGCGCGTACACGTCGGCGGCGGTGCCGACCTGCTGCAGCAAGCCCTTATCCATGACGGCGATGCGCTGGCCCATCGTCATCGCCTCGACCTGGTCGTGCGTGACGTAGAGCACGGTCGACTCGAGGCGCCGGTGCAGCCGGATCAACTCGATACGCGTGGCCGAGCGCAACTTGGCGTCGAGGTTGGAGAGCGGCTCGTCCATCAGGAACGCCTTCGGCCGCCGGACGATCGCGCGCGCGAGCGCGACGCGCTGCCGCTGCCCGCCGGAGAGCTGGCCGGGCCGCCGCTTCAGGAGATCTGTAAGGCCGAGGAGCGTCGCGGCTTCGCGTACGCCATCGTCCACAACCTTTCGGCTCACCCTGCGCATGCGGAGGCCGAAGGCGATGTTGTCGTACACGCTCATGTGCGGGTACAGCGCGTAATTCTGGAAGACAAAGGCGATGTCGCGCTCACGCGGGTGGACGTCGGAGACATTGCGGTCGTCGATGTAGACGTCGCCCGCGGTCGCTTCCTCGAGTCCCGCGAGGATGCGCAGCGCGGTGGTCTTGCCGCAACCGGAAGGGCCGAGCAGCACCATGAACTCGCCGTCGCCGATGTCGAGCGAGAAGTCGCGCAGCGCCACCGTATCGCCGAACTGCTTTGAGACGCGCTCAAAGCGCACGCTCACGATGGCCTCCTTCAGCGCGCGGGGCGCCCCGGTTCCGTCCGTTGCAGACAGCATACCGCCGCGCGCGAACGTAGGCGACTTCGCCGACGATCGCTTATGTCGAATGGTGTGGCGCGGAAGACGTCGCCGGCCGCGCGCCCATCGACCGCGCGCGCCACTGGATGGCGGCGCTGCCCGCCTGTCCGGCCAACCACGCGCCGACGGCGCACGCGGCCGCGGTGGCCCAGTCGACAGGGTCGGCGGCCTGCAGCTCCATCGCGCCACGCAAGCCCGGCAGGTACATCGCCATGAGCATGAACGCGAACGAAATGGCGCTCGCGCCCCAGAGCGGTATGCGGCTAACGCGCCGCAGGAAGCGCCGCGGCGAGTCGAGGCCGGCGAGGAACGCCTGCCCCACGAGGCTCGTCGCCAGCGTAAGGAAGACAAGCGTCTGCCCGTGCCGGACGCTCTCGCCGATCGCGGAACTGACGAGCAAGCGCCGCCAGTCCCGCGAACCCCACCGTGAACGAGCGCCACGCGATCTCCTGCCACTGCGCCTGGCTCAGCAGACCCCGCGACGGCTCAGCGTCGTCGTCGCTCACCTCGCCGCCGGTCGCGAGGGCGAGTGCGGGGAAGACGTGCACGACGAGGTTTAGCCACAGGATCTGCAGCGGCGAGAGTGGGATCGACTGGTTGTTCGCGAGCGCGAGCGCGATCAGCGTGATCGTGCCGAAGCTCGCCGTCAGCAGGTAGACGATCGCGTTGCGCAGGTTGCGGATGATGTCGCGCCCCTCGCGGATGCCGTCGACGAGCGAGAGCAGCCGGCCGTCCGCGAGCACGATGTCGGCCGCCTCGACGGCGACGTCGCTCGCGCCGGGGCCAACGGCGACGCCGACGTCGGCCGAGCGGAGCGCGGATGCGTCGTTGACGCCGTCACCGGTCATGGCGACGACGTCGCCGTGCTCGTGGAGCGCGCGCACGAGCGCCTCCTTCTGCGCGTACGTCGCGCGGGCGACGACGGCGAGGTTGTCGAGGTCGTCGAAGTCGAGGTCGGAGCCGAGCACGGCGCCTCCACCGTCGCGCAGGATGCCGGCGTCGCGCGCGATGTTGCGCGCCGTCGCGAGGTGATCGCCGGTCGCGAGGATGAGCCGCACACCGGCGCGCTGGCACGCCTCGACCGAGGCGGCGGCGTCGGCGCGGAGCGGATCCTCGAGCACGATAGCACCGAGCACGGACGGCGCTGCATCGCCGGCTTGCTCGGCCACCGTGAACACGCGCAGCCCCATGTCCGACGCGGCGTGCACCTTCGACGACAAGGCCGTAGACGGCGCGTGGCCGCTCAGTTCAGCGAGGCGCTCGAACGCGCCCTTGATCGCGACGAACGTGCCGCCGCCGGGGGTGGCGTGGGTCGTGCGCATCATGCCCCGTCGCCGAGGTGAACGGCTCGGTGGCGAGGCGGGGGTGCTCGCGCGCGGAATCGCTCGCCGTCGCCGGTCAGTCCCGCGACCGCGAGCACGATCGCGCCTTCGGACGGGTCGCCGTGCAGGTGCCATCCCTGCTCCTCGTCGTGCTCGACGACGGCGTCGTTGCAGAGCGCGGCGACGAGCAGCAGATGCCGAACCGCGGCGTCGTCGGCCGCGCTCAATGGCGCGCCTTCGATCGGTCGCGATCGTCGTCGCGACGACGCTGTCCGACGTGTCGACCGAGATGGGGAACTCGCGTCCGTCAGCGAGGAACGCGCCGCGGACGCGCATGCGGTTCTCCGTGAGCGTGCCGGTCTTGTCGCTGACGATCACGGTCGTCGAACCGAGCGCCTCGACGGCGTCGAGGCGCCGTACGAGCACGCGCGTCTTCGCCAGACGCCGGACGGCGATCGCGAGCGACGCCGTCGCTACGGCCGGCAGCCCCTCCGGGATGGCGCCGACGGCGAGCGAGATCGCCATCTCGAGCGACTGCCCGAAACTCGCGACCCTGGACGAGGCCGAGCGCGACGAGGCCGGTGCACAGGGCGAGGAACACCACCACGAGCCGGTCGCCCAGGCTGCCGAGCCGCTACTCCATCGTCGGTGGCGCGGCGTTCCGCCCCCTGCATGGCGGCGAACATGCCGCCAAGCACCGTGCGCGGGCCGGTGGCGAAGACGATGGCGAGCGCGCTGCCCGCGGCGACCGTCGTGCCGGCGTACAGCACCGTCGGCGCGGTCGGGTCGGATGGATACACGTCGGCATCGACGGACTTGGCGACCGCGGCGGGCTCGCCGGAGAGGATCGATTCCATCACGAGCAGGCCGCGAGCCTCGACGACGCGCGCCTCCGCGGGCACGACGTTGCCCTCGGACGCGACGATCAGATCGCCGGGGACGATGTCGGAGGCGAGGATGTCCTCATGCAGGCCGTCGCGCACGACCTCGGCGCGGCGGGCCGTCAGATCGTGGAGCGCCGCGATCTCGTTCTCCGAGCGGAACTCGCTCATGAAGCCAAAGAGGCCCGACGCCACGATCGTGATGGCGATGGCGATGGAGTTGAGCCACTCGCCCATGAGCATCGAGAGCAACGTCGCGCCGATGAGGAGCACGATGAGCTTGTTGGTGAACTGCCGGAGCAGCGTGGCCGGCCACGACGGGCGCGCGATCGGCGCCGGGTCGTTCGGCCCGACGACCGCAAGCCGCGCCGAAGCCTCGGCCGCAGTCAGGCCGGATGACGCATCGGCGGCGAGTTCGGCGACCACCTCGAGCGCGCCGCGCGCGGCCGCATCGGCCAGCTCCATGCCGTAACGGGGCGACGCCGGGTCGCCGACGACGGCGATCTGAGGCTGCGGTTCGTCGTGATCGCGGAAGGTGGGACGTCGCACGCTCGTCATGCATTCAGGATCGGGCAGTCCCGATGCGGCGTCAATAAGCGAAGGCTCGCTACTGCGCTTAGCATGCGCTAAAGCTGCGGTGCCTTTTCTGGCGCCATGACGATGCGTCAGACGGCGTCGCGGCGACGGTCGAGCAACTCGCGACAGCCGCCGTCGCGCACTTCGTACACGCGCGTGGCCACGCGATCGAGGATGCCGGGGTCGTGGCTCGCGCAGACGATCGTGCCCTCGTACTTCTCCAGCGCCTCGATGAGCTTGCGCCGCGTCGGGCGGTCGAGGTGGTTAGTCGGCTCGTCGAGCAGGAGCACGTTGGTCGGCTGGATGAGGAACTTCGCCAGCGCGACGCGGCTGCGCTCGCCGCCGGAGAGCACGCCGATCTTCTTGAACACGTCGTCGCCGCGGAAGAGAAACTGGCCGAGCACGGTGCGCAGCCGCACCTCCGGCTCCGCCGGGGCGACGGCGCGCACCTCGTCGAGCACCGTGCTGGCCGGGTCGAGCACCTCGTCCTGGTGCTGGTCGTAGTATTGGCGGCGCGCGCGCTCCGCCCATTCGACGCGCCCGTGCGTGGGTTCGATGATGCCCGCCGCGATGCGCAGCATCGTGCTCTTGCCGCTGCCGTTCGGGCCGATGAGGACGACCTTCTGGCCTCGCTCGACGTGCAGGTTGACGTCGATCAGCACGACGTTGTCGTCGTACGCGTGGCCGATTTCGTCGAGCAGCAGCACGTCGAGCTCGGTGCGGCCGTGCGCCGTGAGCTGGATATGCACCTCGGCGTCCTTGCGCGTGTGCTCGATGCGCTCGATGCGCGCCACGGCCTTCTCGCGGCTCTTGACGGCGGAGGCCTTCGACGGCTTGGCGCGGAAGCGCTCGATGAACCGTTCCTGCTTGGCGATCTCGCGTTCCTGCCGCGCGGCGGCGCGGTCCTGCTGCTGCAGCCGCTCGGCCTTCTGTCGCTGGTACTCGCTGTAGTTACCGGTGTAGCGCTCGACGATGCCGTCGCGCAGGTCGAGGATGCACGTCGCGACGCGGTCGAGGAAGTCGGCGTCGTGCGTGACCATCAGGACCGTGCCGCGGTACTTCAGCAACTCCTCGGCGAGGAAGGCGCGCGCGGCGACGTCGAGGTGGTTCGTCGGCTCGTCGAGCAGGATGTTCTCCGGGCGGCGGACGAGGATCTTGGCGAGGGCGATGCGCATCTGCCAGCCACCGCTGAATTCGCCGCAGAGCTTGGTGCGGTCGTCCGGCACGAAGCCGAGGCCATCGAGCACGCGGCCGATGTGCGCCTCGATCCGGTAGCCGTCGAGCGCCTCGAAGCGCTCGAACAGTTCGCCCTGCTCGGCGATCAGCGCGTCGATGTCGCCGTCGCCGCGCTCGATGCGCTCAGCGACAGCCGCGAGGTCCCGTTCGACCGCGCGGATCTCCGGGAAGGCGGTCCACATCTCGTCGAGCAGCGGGCGCGCCGGATCGTGGCCGGCCTCCTGCCGCAGGAAGCCGAGGCTGCCGCCGCGATAACCGGCCTCACCTTCGTCCGGCGTGTCGTCGCCGGCGATCAGGCGCAGGATCGTCGACTTGCCGGCGCCGTTGGGACCGACGAGACCGCCACGCTCGCCCGTACTGGCGACGAACGTCACGTCGTGCAGCACGTCGAGACTGCCGAAGGATCGGGCAACGTGTTCGGCGAAGAGCATCGAGTCAGGATAGCGGAGGGGCCCCGCCTTCAGTCACCTCTCCAACTGCCAGGAGTGAGCTCCACACTGGGAGTTGGCCCCGTTCGTCGAGCGAAAGGAGGCGCACTCGCTTATGTCACATTATTTTCAAAGCCAGCACCCTGACTCCCGTTGACTTCTAGCACATCCGTTCTATACTGGGCGTAGCCCTTCCCGCCCATCCCGGGCAGCCCGGCGCCTCTCCGGGCAGAGGGTGCATCTCCCGAACGGAGCCGGCCCCATGCGCCTGGCCTGTGTCACCGTCCCCAACTTCCGCATCGCCCTCGAACGGCAGCGCGCGCCCGAGATCGCCGGCTGCCCGGCCGCCATCGGCGAGCCGCCGCCCGGCGCGAACACGATCATCGATTGTTCGCCCGAGGCGGCGGCGCGCGGCGTCCGCATCGGCATGCCGCTGCGTGACGCGCGCACGGTCGTGCCGGAACTGGTGCTGCTGCCGCCCGACCCCGTCTTCTACGGCCGCGCCTTCGAGGCCATGCTCGACGCGCTCGAGGGCGCAGAACCGCACGTCGAGCCGGGCGAGCCCGGCACCGCCTTCGCCGCGATCGACCCGCATGCGGACGAGGACGCGCAGGCACGCGCGGCGGCGCGGCTGGTGCGCGCGGTGCGCGCCGGCAGCGGCGTCATCGCGAGCGCGGGCATCGGCGAGGGCAAGTTCGTCGCGTGGGCGGCGGCGACGGTAAGCGCGCCCGGCGAGGCGGCGGTGGTGCCGGCCGGGCGCGAGCAGGCGTTCCTCGCGCCGCTCAGCACGTCGTTCCTGCCGGTCTCGTACGAGGCGCATCGCAAGCTCGGCCTGTACGCGCTCCGGACGATCGGCGACGTCGCGGCGCTGGACATCGGGCCGATGCAGGCGCAGTTCGGCCGCGAGGGGCGCCGGCTGTACGAACTGGCGCGCGGCATCGACACAGCGCCGTTCTTGCCGCGCACGCGCACGGAGCCGGTCGCGGGCACGCTGGCGATGCCGGCGCCGACGGTGAACAGCGGCGCGCTGCTCATCGCCGCGCGGCAACTGGCCGGGCGGCTGCTGCAGCGGCCGGCGATGCGCTATCGCCAGGTGCGGCAACTGCGGCTGCGTCTGGTGCTGCTCGATGGCGGCAGCTGGGAGCGCACGCTGACCCTGCGCGAGCCGCTGGGCGACGAAGCGGGCATCGTCTTCGTGCTGCGGAAGCTGATCGAGCCGCTGCAACTCGCCGGGCCGGTCGAGGAGATGGTGCTGGAGTTCATCGGCCTGACGTCGGAGACGGGAAAGCAGCGCAGCCTCCTGTTCGCGGAGCAGGCGCGGCGCCGCGCGCAGCTGGTGGCGGCGCTGCGGCAGCTGAAGGCGCGCTTCGGCGGCGAATCGCAGGTGGCGCGCGTGGTGGAGGTGGAGCCGTGGTCAAGGATCCCGGAGCGGCGGTACGCGCTCATCGACTACGACCTCTAGCGTCGCCGTCGCGCGTGCGCGTGGAGGCGGACGAGCGCGGGCGGCCGCGGACGGTGCTGGTCGAAGGCGTCGTGCGCGCCGTGGCGGCGGTCCAGGACCGCTGGCGCATCGACGACGAGTGGTGGCGGGAGCAGCCGGTCTCGCGCATGTACTACCAGCTCCGGCTGGAGGACGATCGGGTGGTGACGGTGTACCGGGACCTGCCGGAGGGCGCGTGGTGGCTGCAGCGGTACTAGTCCCCGCCCACCGCTACCGCGCCGAGCTGCACATGCACTCCTGCTGGTCCCTGCTCGACGGCGCGTCGAGCCCCGACGAGTTGATCCTGCGCGCGCGGGACCTCGGCTACACCGCCCTCGCGCTCACCGACCACGACGGGCTCTACGGCTCGATGGAGTTCGCGCAGGCGGCGAAGGCGTTCGGCATCCGCGCCATCACCGGCGCCGAGGTGACGCTCGCCAACGGTCACCACCTGACACTGCTCGCCGCGACCAGCGAGGGCTACAACAACCTCTGCCGCCTGCTCTCGACGTCGCACCTCGGCAGCGTGCGCAAGGAGCCGCGGCTGCCAGTCGAGGAGCTGGCCGGGCACACGCGCGGCCTCATCGCGCTCACCGGCTGCAAGCTCGGCGAGGTGCCGTCGCTCGTCGCGGCGGGCGATACGGCTGGCGCGGCCGATGCACTGCTGCGTTATGTCGACTGGTTCGGGCGCGACAACGTCTACGTCGAGCTGCAGCAGAACCTCGTCCACGGCGACAGCGAGCGCTGCCGCCACCTCGTCGACCTCGCCCGCGAGCACGGGCTGCGCTACGTGGCCACGAACGACGTCCACTACCACGAGCGCGCGCGGCATCGCCTGCAGGACGTGATGGTGGCCATCCGCCATCGCAGCACGCTCGAGGCGTCGCATCGCGAGCGGCGCGAGAACTCCGAGTACTACCTGAAGTCGCCGGAGGAGATGGAGGAGCTCTTCGCCGAGTGGCCGGAGGCGCTCGACGAGAGCGCGCGCATCGCCGAGCGCTGCACGTTCGACCTGGCGACCGACCTCGACTACCGCTTCCCCGACTACGTCACGCCGGACGGCTCGACCGCCGACGAGTACCTCGAGACGGTGTGCCGGCAGGCGGCGCGCGAGCGCTACGGCCTCATCGGCGGCGGCATCCCGCCGGCGGTCGAGGAGCGGCTGCGCGAGGAGCTGCGGCTGGTGCGCAAGCACGGCCTCTCCGGCTTCTTCCTCATCTACCGCGAGCTGCTGGAGCTGAGCCGCCAGGTCGCCGACGACGTGCGCGGCAAACACAGCGCGCGCAGCCACTCCGGCCTGCCGCCCGGCCGCGGCCGCGGCTCGTCGGTCAGCTCGATCCTCTGCTACCTGATCGGCCTCTCGCACGTCGACCCGATCAAGCACAACCTCTTCCTCGGCCGCTTCCTGAGCGACGAGATCTCGTCGGTCCCGGACATCGACCTCGACTTCCCGCGCGACATCCGCGAGCAGCTGATCCTGCGCGTGTACGAGAAGTTCGGCCGCGAGCACGCGGCGCTCGTCGCCAGCTTTCCGACGTACAAGTTGCGCAGCGCGATCCGCGATGTCGGCAAGGCGCTGGGCATCGCCGAAAGCGAGCTGGACCGGCTGGCGAAGCGCGCCGGCTGGGGCAGCGGCGGCGACATCGCGACCGAGATGGCGCGCTACCCGGAGTACGCCGAGCAAGATCGATGCGCCGATCTGGCGCGACCTCGATCGAGCTGTCGGAGCAGATCTCGCGCTTCCCGCGCCACCTCAGCCAGCACGTCGGCGGCATGGTGATCTCGACGAAGCCGATCGTGGAACTGGTGCCCGTCGAGCAGGCGGCGATGGCAGGGCGCTACATCTGCCAGTGGGACAAGGACTCCGTCGATGACGCGCGCTTTATCAAGATCGACTTCCTCGCGCTCGGCATGCTGTCGCTCGTCGAAGAGTGCAGCGACCTGATCGCCGAGCAGCACGGTCATATCGACGACCTGAGCCGCATCGACTTCAACGACGCGGAGGTCTACGACATGATCTGCGAGGCCGACACCGTCGGCGTCTTCCAGATCGAGAGCCGGGCGCAGATGCAGATGCTGCCGCGCACGCGGCCGCGCTCGATCGAGGACCTGACGGTGCAGGTCGCGATCATCCGGCCGGGGCCGATCGTCGGCGGCGCCGTCAACCCGTACGTGCGGCACCGGCAGGCGCAGCTCGCCGACCCGAACTTCAAGCCGCCATTCGACCATCCGAGCCTGGAGCCGGTGCTGGGCGAGACGCTCGGCGTCATCCTCTACCAGGAGCAGGTGCTGCAGGCGGCGATCGCCGTCGCCGGCTTCAGCGAGGGACAGGCCGAGGCGCTGCGCCGGGCGATGAGCCGCAAGCGCTCGCGCGAGAACATGAACCGCTTCCTGGAGATGTTCCGCGCCGGCGCGCGCGACCGGGGCGTCAGCGACGAGCGTGGCGCAGACGGTGTTCGAGAAGATCGTGGCGTTCGCGGAGTTCGGCTTCCCGAAAAGCCACTCGGCGGCGTTCGCGTTCCTCGCGTTCCAGTCGGCGTGGCTGCGGCGCTACTACACGGTCGAGTTCACCTGCGCGCTGCTCAACGCCCAGCCGATGGGCTTCTACCCGCCGCACGTCCTCACGCACGACGCGAAGCGCCACGGCGTCACCGTGCTGCCGCCCGACATCAATCGCAGCGGCGCCACCTGCACCGTCGAGGAGGGCGCCCTGCGCATCGGCTTCGGCTACGTCAGGAGCATGGGCGCCGATGCGGCGCAGGCTGTCGGCGGGCGAGCGCGCGCGGCACGGCGCCTACGCGTCGCCGGCCGACTTCGTGCGGCGTATGGCGATGGTCGGGGGCGGCGGGCCTGCGGCAGGAGGCGATCGAGAACCTGGTGCAGGTGGGGGCGTTCGACGCGTTCGGCCTGAACCGGCGCGAGCTGCTGTGGCAGATCGGCCTGCTGTACCGGCCGCCGAACGCGCAGTTGGCGCTGCCGCTGCCCGTCGCGCAGGACTGCGTGCGCCTCGACGACATGAGCACGTGGGAGCGGATGACGGCCGACTACCGCCTGCTCTCGCTATCGCCGGGCTATCATCCGATGCAGCTCATCCGCCCGCACATCGGCGAGTCGATGCCGTCGCTGCGCCACCTGCAGGCGATGCCGGACGGCGTGCGGGTGCACGTGCCGGGGATGGTCGTGTGCCGCCAGCAGCCGGGGACGGCCAAGGGCTTCGTCTTCCTGCTGCTGGAGGACGAGTTCGGCATGATCAACATCATCGTGCCGCCGTGGCTGCACGAGCGGCAGCGCGCGCTCGTGCGCGGCGAGGCGTTCGTCATCGTCGATGGCACGCTGCAGCGCAAGGAGGGCACGCTCAACGTGCTGGCGGAGCGCTTCGCGGTGCTGCCGGTGCCGCAGTCGATGCAGGCGCCGGAGTCGCACAACTTCGGGTGAGTGGAGTCAGATCGAGCGAACCGTATCCCGAAAAAGGCCATCCAATTCGGCAACGGACGGGATATCGCTGACATCGGCCGGAACGTTGGCAAGGCGGTCGAGCTTTATCGACATGTCCTCGACCGCATCCTCGAGATAGCGATGAAGGTGCGGCAGGCGTGGGCCGACGCCGAGTTCAGCACCGGAGCGCTTCCGTTCAAGCAATCCGCGAATCTCCACGTCGACGTCCGACCTCGCCGGTACAAGGCCGCCAACCGATTCTTCGAACAGCACGGGAGGGACCGACGCCTTCTCAGTCGCCCATCGGAACGCGAGAAGAGCCCGAGCATGTAGAAGTACTTCTTCAGCACGACCTGTTCGCTCTCGAGCACATCGCGATCGTTGGCCCTCGCGAGGCTCGCGTAGTGAAACCCGCTGCTCCTTGGCGAGAAGGCGCGATCCATCAATTGACGGAATCGAGACGTAAACGGCTCGAGCGAGCGATACACCATTGGCGAATGAAGCCACTCCAGCATGGACGGATTGCTCTTCCGCAGCAATCGCAGCGCCTTGCGGAGGTCCCAGCCCACGACGTCCAGCACGCACACCATCGACGTGCGCCGAGCGGTCGACCTGCTCCGGCGGCGACTCAACTGAGAGATATCGATCGGCAGACCGCACGCGAAGATGAACCGGACATCCCAGTCGCTGTCCTCGCTCTCGAAGCCCCACGCACGGCTTCCCGACTCGCAGGCGTAGAGCACCGTGACCGATCGCGATCGTTCGATCTCCGTCAGTGCCGCTTCGATGGCTTCTCGGCAGCGACGGCGACGCTTCCGAGTCTCATCAGCATAACCGAGCCCCGGCGATATCCTGACCGCAATGCCGCGCACCATCATCCACGCCGACCTCGATGCGTTCTTCGCGTCGGTCGAGCAGCTCGACAATCCCGACCTGCGAGGCAAGCCGGTGGTCGTCGGCGGGCCGCCGGAGAGCCGCGGAGTCGTCGCCGCCGCGTCGTACGAGGTGCGGCGCTTCGGCGTGCACTCGGCGATGCCGATGAGCCGCGCGCTCCGGCTCTGCCCGGACGCGATACGCGTGCCGCCGCGTTTCGACCGCTACATCGAGCTGTCGCGGAAGGTGATGGCCGTCTTCCGCGCGCTCACGCCGCTCGTCGAGCCGATGTCGCTCGACGAGGCGTTTCTCGACGTCAGCGGCTGGGTCGACGACGGCGCCAACCCGGAGCGCATCGGCCGCGACCTGAAAGACGAGGTGCGGAAGGCGACCGGGCTTACCGTCTCCATCGGCATGGGGACGAGCAAGAGCATCGCCAAGGTGGCCTCGGACGCGGGCAAGCCGGACGGCCTCCTCATCGTGCCGCCGGGCGGCGAGGCGGCCTTCCTGGCGCCGATGCCGGTGCGCGCGCTGTGGGGCGTCGGGCCGAAGACCGAAATGCGGCTGACGCGGCTCGGCATCCGCACCATCGGCGACATGGCACGGCTCGACGATGACGCCGCGGAGCGGCTGCTCGGCTCGCGCGGGGCGTACATGCGCGACCTCGCGCGCGGCATCGATGACGCGCCGGTGGTGACGCAGCACGAGCGCAAGTCCGTCGGCGCCGAGACGACGTTCGCGCAGGATCTGCCGGACGGGCCGGAGCTACGGGCCGCGCTCCAGCGGCTGGCCGGGAACGTCTCGCGCGCGCTTCGCCGCGCGCGGCGTCGGCGGCCAGACGGTGGCGATTAAGCTGCGCTACGCCGACTTCCGCACGATCACGCGACAGTGCAGCCTGCGCGCGCCCGTCGACGCGGCCGAGGAGATCGCAGCGGTCGCGTCGCGGCTGCTCGACGCCGAGTTGCGGCCCGGCGACCGCTTCCGGCTGCTCGGCATCCAGTGCTCGAAGCTCGTCGGCGCCGGCGAGGCGCTGCAGGGCGTGCTGTGGGACGAGGCATCATCCGCAGGCGACAGCGCGGAGTGACAGCGCCGCTCAGCCGGCGCCGGCGACGCGCCGTTCCGCGATCTCCGCGTACTCGGGGACGCTCTCGATCATGAGCCAGTCGCGGCCGTGCTTCGCGGCGGCGACGCCGAGCGTGCCTGCGCCGCCGAACGGGTCGAGCAGCAACTCGCCGGGGTGCGACGCGAGCAGCACCGCCCGCTCGAGCAGCGCCAGCGGCTTCTGCGACGGGTGCTTGCCGGCGGCGCGCTCCTTCTTCGACGTCACCGGGAAGTCCCAGAGATTCCGCATCTGCTTGCCGCCGTTCATCTCCTTGGCGTCCCAGTAGTTGAACGTCCATCCCGTCGCCCGCGCCGGCGTCTCGTTGACCGCCCAGATGATCTGCTCGGTGCTCTCGGTAAGCGTCCGCGCGGTGATGTTCGGCTGCGCGTTGGGCTTGAACCAGACGACCGAGTTGAGGATGCGCCGCTCGAGCACATGCTGCAGGATGAAACCGAGTTGGTAGATGTTGTGGTAGGTGCCGAAGACGAGGATGTTGCCGTTCGGCTTGACGACGCGGCACACCTCGCGCAGCCAGGCGACGTTGAAGGCGAAGAACTCGTCCTTCGTGAACGTGTCCCATGTCTCCTCCATCGTGACGTGTGAGGAGAACGCCCAGCCGAGGCCGCTCTTGCTGCGGCGGCCGCTGCCCGAGCCGATGTTGAAGGGCGGGTCGACGATGCAGTGGTCGATGCAGCCGTCGGGCCATGACCGCATCTCGGCGAGGCAGTCGCCGGTGATGATGCGGTTCGGCTGCGGGCCGTCGCGGCTGATTCTCAGCGGCGTGGCGGGTGCCCGGCGCGTGCGGCGAGCCGGGGGCGTCGACGGGCGAGTCGGGGCGGTAATCGGTTCGAGCATGGGCGTATTAGATCAGATTATGATCAGTACGAACCTTAGGTGATTCCCTTATGTCCGGTCGGGGGAACCCCTAATCCGGCAGGTGTGTGCATCTTGCTTCTGCGGGCCGGTGATCTGCCAGCCGCGATGTCAAGGCGATGCCTCGTGCGGGCGCTGGAGGACCGGGCCCACTACACTAGGCGCGTGGAACAGCCAGGCACGCTCGCCGAGTTCATCACCGCCATCCGCGAGGGGCTGGTCTGCGACCGCTGCGGCAAGTACGTCGGCAGCCTGGCCGAGCGCCGGTACATGCCGCCGCCCTACCCGATCGCCCTCGGCCGGATTACCGCGGAGGACGAGGTGGAGGCGCTCGTCGGCTTCGAGTGGCACATGCTGAACCGGATGCGCGGCGGCAACTTCACGATCCGCCATCCCGAGATCGACGGAAAGTGCGCCACGTACCGGGAGTGGATCGAGCACGACGACGACGAGTACGACGACGAGGCGGAGGACGCCGATTAGCGCAGCTGGTGCCCGTTTACGCGCTTGACATGAGAACTCGGCGCGAAGGCATGAACGCCGTCAATATTCCTCTAACCGAACCATAGAAGCCAGAAGCGGGCCGTTGTACAATGACTCTGGAGATGCGTATGAACGCCCCGGACGTCAAGGATGACCGCTCGACCCCGCCGTCGCGGGAGGTGCGCATGGGCGACTCGGAATGCCCGCGCTGCCGGAAATACTTCACCGCCAGCTACTGGAGCGGCGGTGTCATGGTCCAGGCACGGTGTCTGAGCTGCGACCTCAAATGGCCGCTGCCGGACGTGGTCTGACGAAGCAGCGTTCCCCTCAGGAGCAGGATTTCGGGACGTAGGACGCTCATCCGTCTATAGGTGTACGGGCGAGCTATTCAGGTGATCGATGGTTAAGGCGCGAGAACGAGAAGAATTGCGGGTGCTGCCCGCCGAAGACGACATCGACGAGCCCGTCGAGCGACTGCCGCCTGTCCCGGCCAAGCCGGCGGCCGAGGAGCCGATGGGCGAGACGCCCGACTCCGTCGAGCTCTATCTCAACGAGATCGCCCGCTACAAGCTCCTTCGCCCGGACGAGGAGGTCTCGCTCGCGAAGGAAATCGAGAACGGCCGCATCCTCGACGAGCTAAGCGACGCCTACATGGAGGAACACCTGACGGCGCCGACCACGGAGCAGCTCACGCAGCGGCTCTTGCGCCAGGTGCGCGACGGGCTGTTGGTCGTGCGGCGCTCGCGGGCCCTCAAGGGCTTCCCACAGAAGGGCCATGGCGACCAGCTCTTCTTCGAGGCGCTGCGGGAGGGCATCCAGGACCACCTCGACGAAGCGTTCGAGGAGCAGATCGCCGCGGCGACCAAGCGCGACGTCGCACAGGTGCGGCCGATCCTGATCTCGCTGGCTGTGGCACAGCGCGTCTTCCCGCCGGAGGTGCGCGATACGCTCAACCTGGCACTCCACGACCTTGACGAGCCCGTGGTGATGCCGGAGAAGCCGGCGCCGCCTCGCGGCAAGAAGGTGCCGAGCGCGCGCGCCCTCAAGGAGTACAAGGAGGCCGAGGCCGCGGCCAAGAAGCAGACCAAGGACGCCGCGGCGCGCATCCGCGCGCTGGCGCCGTACGTCTCGGCCGCGCGCGAGCACGCGCAGCGCGCCGAAGAGCACATGGTGAACGCCAACCTGCGCCTCGTCGTGAGCGTGGCGAAGAAGTACGCGGGCCGCGGCATGCCGCTGATGGACCTCATCCAGGAAGGGAACGGCGGCCTGATGCGCGCCGTCGAGAAGTTCGAGCACCGGCGCGGCTTCCGCTTCAGCACGTACGCCACGTGGTGGATACGGCAGGCCGTCGGCCGCGCGATCGCTGACAAAGGGCGGACGATCCGGCTCCCCATCCACATCACCGAGCTGATCTCCAAGTACTCGCAGGCGCGCGAGCGGCTGTTCCAGCGCCTGGGCCGCGAGCCGAAGACGACCGAGCTGTCGAAGCTGATGGGGATGCCGCCGGACAAAGTCCGCGAGGCGGCGCGCGCCCTCCGGCAGTCAGTGGTGTCCCTCGAAACACCCGTCGGCGAGGAGGAAGAGGGCACGCTCGGCAGCGTCCTCGAGGACGTGATGGCGCCGTCGCCGGAGGACGAGGCCGCTCGGCAACTGCTCCGCGAGCGCGTACGTAACGCACTCGACGTGCTGACACCGCGCGAGCGCACGGTGATCGAGCTGCGATTCGGCATCAAGGACGGGCGCCCGCGGACGCTCGACATCGTTGGCAACGAGCTCGGCGTGACGCGCGAGCGGGCGCGGCAGATCGAGGCGCAGGCGCTCGAGAAGCTGCGGCGCTCGAACGGCAACCTGCGCGGCGAAGGCGACTTCTAGGCGCGCGCCGCGTTGCGGGCGTCGAATCCACGAACCCCCAAGATGGTTCATTCGTACCTCCTGCGGGGCCCGACGCCCCGGTACGATGAAGTTGCGGTCCCCCGCCGCCGCATTCTCTTGACAGAACATATGTCCCGGAACGCACGGTGGGGCCGGTATACTTGAGAGACGCGCAGGCCCGCTGGCGCGGCCGAACGGCGTCTCAACATGGTTCCGCACGGATTGTGGATGGGCCCCGCGGCCCGAGGAGACGCGCTGAACGATGGTACTTGAGAAAATCCGCGGTCTCGGCACGCCCGTTGACGACGCGCGAACTCCGCGGCGAAGCACCGACAGCGACCCCCTCACCTTTCCCGAACTCCTCGAACAGAACCGCCGAAGGTGGGGCGACAAGGTCGCGTTCCAGCAGAAGGCGCGCGGCGAATGGCGGCGCATCTCTCACGCCGACGTCTACCGGCGTAGCTACGACGTAGCGGCCGGACTCGTTGCGATGGGCGTCGAACCGGGCGATCGCATCGCCCTGATCGCCGAGAACGGCATCGACTGGCTGCTCGCCTACTACGGCACCGTGCTCGCCGGCGCCACCTCGGTCCCCATCTACTACGAACTCAAGGCGCCGGAGATCGCCGGCATGATCGAGCGCACCGACGCGCGGGTTCTGATCGCGTCGCCGAAGGTGCTCGCGAAGCTCGGCGAGGGCGTCACGTCCCGCCTGCGAACTGCCATCGTCATCGGCGCCGCGCAACTTCGGGAAGGCATACCGGGCGATCTCCTGCGACACTCTGGACCCGAGATCCTGCAATTGGCCGATGTCGCCGCACGAGCGACGCCCGACAGTCGCCGGAAGGTCAGTGCGACGGAAGTTCGTCCCGACGACCTGGCGTCTATCGTGTTCACGTCGGGCACGACCGGCGGTAGCAAGGGCGTGATGCTGACGCATCGCAACTTCATGTCCAACGTCCATGGCCTTCACCTCGCCGTGCCGTTCAACGAGCGTGACCGTGTGTTGATGGTGTTGCCGGTGCACCACGCATTCCCGTTCATCGTCACCATCGCGACGCCGTGGGTGGGCGGCGAGGTCACGTTCGAGAACGACCTGCGGCGTATTCGCGACCGCATGGCCGAGATGAAGCCGACGGTGTTCATCGGCGCGCCGGCGCTGTTCGACGTCATGTACCGGAACATCGTCCACAACATCGAGGTGCAGGGGCGGATGGAGAGCTTCGAGCGCGCCCTCCGCGTCGCACAGGCGACGAAACAGCGGACCGGCGTGAACATCGGCCGCATCGTCTTCCGCGAGATTCACAAGCGCCTCGGCGGCAGCCTTCGGTTCATGGTCAGCGGCGGCGCGGCGCTAAACCCGGAGGTCGGGCGCAACTTCGCCGCGATCGGGCTCGCCGTCTTGCAGGGCTGGGGGCTCACGGAGTCGTCGCCGGCGCTGACGATCCAGCGCTGGAACCCCCGCAAGTTCTACCTGTCCAGCTACTTCGAGGACCACTTCGGCACGGTGGGCGAGGCGCTCGACGGCGTCGAGATCGGCCTCATCGACGTGCCCGAGAAGGAGCTGTACGTCCACCTCCACGGCGAGGGCGAACTCGTCGCGCGCGGCGACAACATCACGCCGGGCTACTGGCAAGCCGAGGAGGAGACGCGCGCGATCAAGGTCGACGGCTGGCTTCGCACGGGCGACGTCGGATACATCGACGACGAAGGCTGCGTCTGGATCACCGGCCGCAGCAAGTACGTCATCGTGCTCGACTCCGGCGAGAAGGTGCACCCGGACGAAATCGAAGAGAAGATCATGCGGAGCCCCGTGATCCAGGACGTGGTGGTCGCCGGGCGGAAGGTCCGCGGCAAGGTTCAGGTCTCGGCCGTGATCTATCCGAACCGCGACGAGATACTGGCGCGACTCGGCGACACCGCGGCCGACCGAGGAATCCGTGCGCGCCATCGTCAAGAGCGAAATGGAAGCGGCACAGGCCGACGTGGCGGCGTACAAGCGCCCGACAGACGTCGTCCTGACGGACAGGCCGATGCCCCGCACCCTGGGCCTGCGCAAGATCATGCGCGGGCAGGTGGCGGAGGTCCTGGAGTTCGACCCGCGCACCTGGGAGCAGTCCTGGAAGCAACTGATGGCGGAATCGGAACCGCCGCCGTCTGAGGAACCGGACGAAGCGCTGGCTACGGCCTGAGGCAGCGGCCCCGCGTTGCCGGATTCACACCGGAGAACAGGAGAGGGCTCCCAACATTGGGAGCCCTCTCCTTCGTTTCTAACGTGAGGACGCCTAGCGGACTGCGACCTGCGGGGCGTCCTGGAGCAGCTGGCTCGCGGCGAGGCCGGGGGCTTGCTGCTCTATGGTCGTGCCGGGCTGCGTCGTCGGCGTGCCCGTCTTCGTGACCGAGCCGCTCTTGATGAACAGCGGCGCCAGCACCAGCGTGATCGTCGCTAGCAGCTTGATCAGCACGTGCAGCGACGGGCCCCGCTGTGTCCTTGAACGGGTCGCCGACGGTGTCTCCCACGACGGCCGCCTTGTGGGGCTCACTGCCCTTACCGAGCGTGTTGCCGTTCTCGTCCTTGAGGCCGCCCGACTCGATGAACTTCTTGGCGTTGTCCCAGGCTCCGCCGCCGTTGTTCAGGACGGTCGCCATCAGGATGCCGACGATCGTGCCGATGATTAGCGTCCCCGAGACCGCGAGCCACCCGGATGCATCGTGCGCCTTGTAGGTGACACCGTTGAGCGTCGTGACGACGCTCTCGTGGCGCGCGTAGCGGAAGATCAGGCCGACGGCGACCGGCATGCCGACGGCCAGAATGCCCGGAAGCATCATCTGGCGCAGCGCGGCCCTTGCCGTGATGTCGACGGCGGCGGCGTAGTCCGGGCGGGAGGTGCCGGCCATGATGCCGGGGTCGGCGCGGAACTGGCGGCGCACTTCTTCGATGATGGCGCCAGCGGCGTTTCCGACGGCGCGTATGGCCAGCGAACTGAACAGGAACACGAGCATGACGCCGAGCAGGCCGCCGACGAACACGTCCACCTTCGAGAGGTCGATCGGCAGCTCCGCGGTGAGCGGAATCTCGAGCCGCTCCTTCACCTTGTCGAGATACGCGGAGAAGAGCAGGAAGGCCGCAAGGCCGGCGGAGGCGACCGCGTAACCCTTGGTGAGCGCCTTCGTCGTGTTGCCGACCGCGTCGAGCTTGTCCGTAATCTCGCGAGCGCTCTCCGGCGCGCCGGACATCTCGGTGATGCCGCCGGCGTTGTCGGTGATCGGGCCGAACGTGTCCATGCTGAGGATGTACGCCGCCGACATCAGCATGCCCATCGTCGCGACGGCCGTGCCGAAGATGCCGGTCGTGAACGGCGGGATGGCCGCGTTCACGTCGGCCTGCGAGCCGAGGGCGAAGGCGCCGATCAGCGCCAGGCCGATCGCGATCGCCGTGAGGGCCGTCGTCTCGAAGCCGACAGCCGTGCCGATGATGATGTTCGTCGCCGGGCCGGTCTTGGACGCCTCGGCGATCTCCTGCACCGGGCGCCACGAGCCGGCGGTGTAGTACTGGGTGATGTACACGAACGCGATGCCCGTCGCGATGCCGACAAGACCGCAGAAGAAGAACCAGTACCAGGCGTCGCCCAGCATGACCTTCGTCGCGATGAAGAGGCCGACGACCGAGAGTGCGGACACGACGTAGTAGCCGTAGTTCAGCGGCGTCATCGGATCCTGCTTGCTCTTGGGAGCCGCGTCAGTGAAGAACGGCACCGACACCAGTCCGATCATGGCGGCGATGATGCCGAACGACCGGAGCACGAGCGGGAACATGATCCACTCGATCTTGTGCGTGACGGAGAAGATCGCGACGCCCAGGATCATCGCGCCGATGTTCTCGGCGGACATCGACTCGAACAGGTCGGCGCCACGGCCGGCGCAGTCGCCCACGTTGTCGCCGACGAGGTCGGCCACGACGGCCGCGTTACGCGGGTCGTCCTCCGGGATGCCGGCTTCCACCTTGCCGACGAGGTCGGCGCCGACGTCGGCGGCCTTCGTGTAGATACCGCCGCCCAGTTGCGCGAACAGCGCCACGAAGCTGGCGCCGAAGCCGAAGCCGACGATGAGGAACGGCGCGATCTCCGGTGGGTGGTCAAGGATGCGGCTGTAGACGAGGAAGATCCCCGAGACGCCGAGCAGGCTCAGCGCCACGACCAGGAAGCCCGATACGGCGCCGCCTCGAAGGGAGACGGTGACGGCATCCTTGAGGCTCTTCTGGGCGGCCGCCGCCGTCCGGACGTTCGACCGGACGGCGATGAACATGCCGATGTAGCCGGCGAGTGCCGGAGCACATCGCTCCGACGAGGAAGGCGATGCCGGTCAGCAGGCCCTCCTTGCCAGCGCCCGATCGACGACATCGGTCGCGAAGCTCGACCTGGCCGTTCTGGAACTGGATCGGCTTGACGCCGTCGGAGATGGAGCCGACGAGGACCGCGACCGCGACGGCCGTGACGATCGCGAGAATGCGCGATCGTCCGGTACTGCCGTCGACAGGAACGCCATCGCGCCTTCGAAGATCATGCCGGCGATCTCCTGCATCGCCGCTGTGCCGGTGTCCCTGCGAAGGACGTCGTAGGCAAGCCACAGGGCGAACAGCACGGCGGCCGCCCCCGTGACCGGCACCATCCAAACCAGCGTCATGGCGTCTCCTCCCCTCGGCGCGATAGGCGCGCGCGCGTCATCTCCAGACACACAAAAGGAGGCGCCACGGCACCTCCGTCAAAGCGCGGCAAGTCTAACGTGGGGCCCCCGCACGATCAAGACAAACGACCTGCCGGACGGGTACCGATCGCGCGTTGACACTCAATAATGCGGGTTGTATTCTCGTCACGCTGTCAAACCTGACGTGCACGTGAGAGTCCCTGCCCCGGCGTCCTCCGCCGGTGCCACGAGGTGCCCGATGACACAGGCCGCTGACTCCGTGATCACCGACGAGATGCGCGCCGCGATCGGCGTCGAGGGCCCGCCGACGGTGCTCGAGGTCGAGAAGACGAACTGCCGCATGTTTGCGCGCGCCGTCGGCCACACCGACGCGATCTTCTTCGACGAAGCGGCCGCGAAGGCACGCGGCTACCGCGGCATCGTCGCGCCGCCGGGGTTCCTCGGCACGCCGATCTTCCGGCCGGGCGGCGCGGGCGCCGTGCCCGGCGAGATGGGCGGCCGCTCGTTCAGCGTGCCGTACAAGCGCATCCTGAACGGCGGCACCGACTACGAGTACTTCCCCGACGCGCCGGACGGCGACGTCATCTGCGCCGGCGACACGATCACCGCACGCTCGAAGATCAGCGGCTTCGAGGAGGCGACCGGCAGCCTCGGGCCGATGCTCATCACGACGCGCGAGACGACGTACACGAACCAGAACGGCAAGGTCGTCGCGAAGATGTACGGGACGCTCATCCAGTACTGACCGCGGACGCGGAAGGAGCCCCGCCATGGCACAGGTGTACTTCGAGGACGTCAGCGAGGGCGACGAGATCCCGCAACTGAAGAAGAACTGCTCGACGCAGCAGCTCGTGCTCTGGGCCGCCGGCTCCGGCGACTTCTACCAGATCCACTACGACAAGGACTTCGCGCAGGGCACGGGCCTCAAGGGGCTCATCGTCCACGGCGCGCTCAAGAACGCGTTCCTCGGCCAGCTGCTGCACGACTGGGCCGGGGAGCAGGGCCAGGTCCGGCGCTTCGGCTGCTCGTATCGAGGCATGGACGAGCCGAACCAGGACATCCTCTGCCGCGGCGTCGTCAAGCGGAAGTACAGCGAGGCCGGCAAGCACTTCGTCGAACTGGACGTGTGGACGGAGAAGCCGGACGGCAAGAAGACGTCGCCCGGCACGGCGGTCGTGTCGCTGCCGAGCAAGGGGTAGGGGCGCGGCCTGCTGCGCCCGCGTATCGAACAAGCACCGGCTCGGGCATCGAGCCGCAACAGACAGGAGTGTGAAATTGGCTGACGAATTCGAGATCACGGACGAGATGCGCGCCCAGATCGGCGTCGAGAGCGACCCATGGACGTACGAGGTGACGACGACGAGCGTCCGCATGTACGCGCGCGGCATCGCCAGCGAGGATCCGATCCACTACGACGTCGACTTCGCGAAGTCGCAGGGCTTCCGGAGCATCGTCGCGCCGCTGGGCTACCTCGGCACGCCGGTGTACAAGCCGGCCGACAACGACCCGACGTTCGGCTTCCCTCGCCGCGCCGGCGGACCACGCCTCAACATCCCGATGAAGGGGCTGCTCGACGGCGGCACCGAGACGGAGTACCTCGACGTCATCTGCGCGGGCGACACGCTCGTCGAGACGTCGCACCTGGCCGACCTGAAGCTGCGCGACAGCGCGCGCGGCAAGATGCTCTTCATCACGAACGAGTCGGTCTACAAGAACAAGGACGACCGGCAAGGTCGTCGCGAAGCAGCGGCTGACGAGCATCCACTACTAGCATCGACCCGGACGCCGCGGCGTCCGTGACGGAGAGGAACGACGACATGGCAGACCAGGTGTACTTCGAGGACGTCAGCGTCGGGCAGGAGCTGCCGCCGATCAAGATCGCGCCGGACAAGCAGCAGCTCGTGAAGTTCGCGGCCGGCTCGGGCGACTTCAACCCGCTCCACTTCGACGAGAACTTCCCGCTGCTCAAGCCGATGGGCCTGACCGAGAACATCGTCCACGGCCGCTTCAAGTACGCGCAGGTCGGGCGCGTTTGTTTCGCGCTCGCCGGCTACAAGGGCCGCGTGAAGAAGTTCGGCGTCAGCTACCGCGGCATGGACATGCTGAACAAGCAGATCACGGCCGGCGGCGTCGTGACGGCGAAGCGGCAGGAGGGCGGCGAGAACCTCGTCGACCTCGACGTGTGGACGCAGGACCCGGACGGCAAGAAGACGACGCCGGGCACGGCCACCGTCGCGCTGCCGTCTCGAGGCTGAACCCAAGAACTCGTCGGTCCGAGGCCGCGCGAGCCGGAGGCGAGCATCCGACCTCCGACCTCCGACCTCTGACCACCAGGAGACCAACCCATGGGCGCACTCGAAGGCAAGGTAGCGGTCGTCACCGGCTCGGGCCGCGGCATCGGCCGCGGCATCGCGCTGCTGTTCGCGCGCGAGGGCGCGAAGGTCGTCGTGAACGACCCCGGCGTCAACACCGACGGCAGCGGCCACGACAACGGCCCTGCCGACCAGGTCGTGGCCGAGATCAAGGCCGCGGGCGGCGCTGCCGTCGCGAACTACGACTCCGTCGCGGTGCCCGAGGGCGGCGAGCGCATCATCACGACGGCCGTCGACACGTTCGGCCGCATCGACATCCTCGTCAACAACGCCGGCATCCTCCGCGACCGCATGATCTTCAACATGAGCGAGCAGGAGTGGGACGACGTCATCGCCGTGCACCTGAAGGGCCACTTCAACTGCACGAAGCCGGCGTCGATCCTGATGCGGCAGCAGCGCTACGGCCGCATCGTCAACATGTCGTCGACGTCCGGCATCATCGGCAACCCCGGACAGGCGAACTACGGCGCGGCGAAGAGCGGCATCGCCGGCTTCACGCGCGTCGTCGCGAAGGACCTCGGCCGCTACGGCGTGACGTGCAACGCGATCGCCCCGGGCGCGGCGACGCGCATGACGGCGTCGGTGCCGGATGCCGCCCGCGAGCTGCGGGCGCGCGCCGGCATCACGGGCGCGGCCGCGAACCGGCCGCCCGCGGTGCCGCAGCTCCGCGACCCGGAGTACATCGCGCCGATGGTGGGCTACCTCTGCACCGACGACGCGTGGAACATCAACGGCCAGATCTTCCACGTCGCGGGCGGCAACGTCGGCGTCGCGCACCACCCGACGGCGATGCGGACGCTCTGGAAGCCGGCGATGTGGACGCTCGACGAGCTGACCGTCGCCGTGCCGAACCAGCTGATGGCGGGCATCGCGAACCCGGCGCCGCCCCCACCCGACCTCGAGGTACCCGGACGGCCGGCGGAATCGAAAGCGCAGGGGGTGGCGTGATGGCACGGCTCGAAGGACGCACGGCGATTGTCACAGGCGGCGGGCGCGGCATCGGCCGCGGCGTCGCGAAGCTGCTGGCGCAGGAGGGCGCGAACGTCGTCGTCAACGACTACGGCGTGAAGGTCGACGGCACGCAGCCCGACTCCGGCCCGGCGGCTGAGGTCGTCGAGGAGATCCGCGCGGCCGGCGGCAAGGCCGTGCCGAACTTCGACACCGTGGCGACGGTGGACGGCGGCGAGAACCTGATCAAGACGGCGCTCGACAACTTCGGCCGGCTCGACATCCTCGTCAACGTCGCCGGCATCCTGCGCGACCGCATGATCTTCAACATGAGCGAGCAGGAGTGGGACGACGTCATCGCCGTCCACCTCAAGGGCCACTTCTGCACGACCAAGCCGGCATCGATCCTGATGCGCCAGCAGCGATACGGCCGCATCATCAACTTCTCGTCGATCTCGGGGCTCGGCGGACTGCCCGGCCAGGCGAACTACGGCGCGGCGAAGGCCGGCATCGCCGGCTTCACCCGCGTCGTCGCGCGCGACCTCGGCCGCTACGGCGTCACGTGCAACGCGATCGCGCCCGGCGCGGCGACGCGCATGACGGCGACGATCCCGCAGAACACGGGCGCACTGCGCGCGCGCGCCGGCACGGCGCCCGTCGTCGCCGAGCCGCGCCCGTCGACGGTGCCGGCGATGCGCGAGCCGGAGTACGTCGCGCCGATGACGGTGTTCCTGGCCTGCGACGAGGCATGGAACATCAACGGCAAGATCTTCCACGTCGCCGGCGGCCGCATCTCGCTGGCGCACGAAGAGACGGCGATGCGTCAGATCACGAAGAACGGCATGTGGACCATCGACGAGCTGCGCGAGCTGGTGCCGCAGGGCCTGATGTACGGCATCGTCAACCCTGCCCCGCCCCCGCCCGACCTCTCGCTCCCCGGCCGCCCGGTGGCCGCGACGGCGTAGCGCTGAGCGGGTCGGCGACCCGCATCTCCGTCCCGGAGCTACACTGCCCGTCATGACCGACGACGCGGGCATCAACTGTCGCGAATTCTGGGAAGACTACTTCCTCCAGCGGGTGCCAGAGTTCAGCGTCTTGTACCGAGCGGAAGTCCACTTCAACCATGGCGAGTTGCTGTGCCACAACATGCTTGCCTGCGTGCTGTTGCCGTTTCTGCAGCGGCAGCTAGAAGACTCCGTTGCGCCCAGCACAGATGAGCGACCCAAGCGGAGCCGGCGGAGGAGAGTCAGGCACTCCCCTCGAGGCGGCGCGAAGGTTGCTCCAAATGTCGACGCCGTTGGCCGCACCGTCTCCTGTCTCGAGCACGGGCTATTGAACGGGAATCATGACCTCCGAGAGGCGATCTTGGTCTCCTTCCTCGAATCCGGCGCCAAGAGCTACGCCGGGATGTTGGACCGCCTCCGGCCGCTGTTCGGGCCGAATCTCGAAAGCGGGATGGTTTCCGTCGGGCGCTACTTGGGTCAGCGATGGATGTCAGACAGAAGCGCCGAATACGAATACCTGCATTGGGAACCCGTTCACGAGAAAGGTCGGTAGCCGCTTCTTGGATTCTTCCGTGCCGGTCCGCCACCATCACGGTCACTGCTACGCATTCCCCCTATAGCCGCGCGTCGCCCCCACGTGCGAAGATCGCACTATGACCGCGACGCCCGCCTCCGCATCAACCGCCCCGCCCGTCGACGAGCTGCTCGCGCGCTACCTCAACGAGCTGTCGGGCGAGCGCAACCTGTCACCGTTCACGCTGCGCAACTACGGCACCGACCTCCGCCACCTGTTCGCCTACCTCGACGAGCACGGCGTCGAGCCGCTCGCGATCACGCGGATGGACTTCCGCGGCTACCTGGCGTCGCTGATGGACGCCGGCGTCGCCCGCGCGAGCATCAGCCGCCGCGTCAGCACGGCTCGCTCGTTCTACAAGTGGCTGCGGTTGCGCCGTATCATGACCGACGACCCGCTGGCCAACGTCCGAGGCCCGAAGCAGGAACGCCGCCTGCCGCACGTGCTCACGCTCGACGACATCACGCACCTCATCGCCGCCGCCGACGGCGACGCGCCGGCCGCCCTGCGCGACCGCGCGTTGCTGGAGCTCATGTACGCCTGCGGCATCCGCGTCAGCGAGGCCGCGACGCTCGACGTCTCCGCCGTCGACCTCGACGCGCGGGCGATGGTCGTGACCGGCAAGGGGAACAAGCAGCGCCTCGTCGTCATGGGCGAGCCGGCGCGCGCGGCGGTCGAGCGTTATCTGCGCGAAGGCCAAGGGGCACTCGCCGGTGGACGACGCCGCGCCGATGCCTCCGACCTCCGACCTCCGACCTCCCAGCCGCTCTTCCTCAACCGCAGCGGCGGCCGCCTCTCGCAGCGCGCCATCCAGCTCATCGTGCGCAAGTACGCCCTGGCGGCCGGCATCGACGCGCGCGTGCACCCGCACCTGCTGCGGCACACCTTCGCCACGCACCTGCTCGATGGCGGCGCCGAGCTGCGCGTGGTGCAGGAGCTGCTGGGCCACGCGAGCCCCAACACGACCCAGATTTACCTGCACGTCACCGAGGAGCGGCAGCGGAAGGTGGTCGAGGGCTCCCTCGACGGCCTGGCGGAGGTCGAGGCGGCCCGGCGGGCGCTCGGACGGCGCGGGCGCGTATCGGACTGACGGCGGCGCATTCTTCAGGGCACGGCTAAGGGTGCTGAACTTGCGACCGCCGCTGCGGCCTGCGATAATTGACTCAGTTAATCGACAATCTTATGTATCTATTGGAGACGCCACATGCCGCTTTACTTCGTCGAACACAAGCACACCGCCGAGACCTGCCCCACGCAGCAGCCGGACATGATGAAGATGCTCGGCCAGCATGTCATGCAGATGACGGCGGACAAGTTCGGCATCACCATCCAGTCGGACATCGTCTTCCCGAGGGAGCACCGGATGAACCTGGTGTTGGCGGCGCCGTCCGAGGAAAAGGTCAAGGAGTACGTCGCGCCGTTCGGCATGGTCGGCAGCGTCGAGGTCGTCGAAGTCTCGACGTGCGAGGAGGTCGTCGAGACGGGGAAGTGCTGACGGCGGCGATTCGGCGGCCGCAACGCCGCCATCGATGATGCACGAAACCGAGCGGGGCGCTGAAATCACGGCGCCCCGCTTATGTCTCCCCGCTGGTCAGCCCCGCGAGTTGCCGATCGCTCCGTCGCCGGTGCCCGCACCCGTCGCCCGAACGCGGTCTCCACACGCACACGATGTGCTACGCTAGCCGAAAATCCGAAGCGGGCACACCGGGGGTGAGGGTATCAATCGGCAGGTTCGTCGAGCGTGGGAACTGGTCTACCTCCTCACGTTCCGTGAGCTAAAGCTGCGATACCAGGACACGGTCTTTGGATTCCTGTGGTCGTTGATCAGGCCGCTCCTGCAGGGCGCGGTGCTCTTCGTCGTGCTGCGCAAGTTCATCCGCATCGACGTCCAGGACTACCACCTGGTGCTGCTGGCCGGACTCTTCCCGTGGACCTGGTTCCAGACGTCGCTCGTGCTGGCCGTCAGTTCGTTCGCCGGCAACGGCGCGCTGATCAAGAAGGTGTACTTCCCGCGCTTCGTGCTGCCGCTCGCGACGGTGCTGAACAACGGCGTCCAGTACGCGCTCTCGATCCCGGTGCTGGTGCTGCTGCTCGTCATCGGCGGCTACACGCCGAACTGGACGTGGATCATCGGCATCCCGTACCTCCTCGCGGTCGAAGCGCTGCTGATCATGGGCGTAGTGCTGTTTCTCGCGTCGTTCGACGTCTATTTCCGCGACCTGGAGCACCTGACGGACGTGTTCGTCGGCCTCATCTGGTTCTACTTGACGCCGGTGATCTATCCGCTCTCCATCGTCCCGGCGAAGTATCATGACCTCGTGCTGCTGAATCCGATGGCCTCGCTGATCGAAGGCTGGCGCGAGTTGTTCCTGAAGAACCAGCTCCCCGGCGCCGACATGTGGCCGGCGCTCGTCTTCGCGGCCGCCATCGCGGCGATCGGCGCCCTCAGCTTCCAGAAGATGCAGGGGGGATTCGCCGATGCGCTCTGACCGGGGCGACGTCGCCATCGCGTTCGAGCAAGTCTCGAAGCACTACTCCCTCTCCCTGCAGAAGGAAGCGACCGACTTCAAGACGATGCTGCTGCACTTGCCGCGCTTCGTATCCAACGCGCGGCGTGCGTTCGTCGCGCTCGACCGCGTCGATCTGACAGTGCGGCGCGGCGAGAGCCTCGGGATCATCGGCCCGAACGGCTCCGGCAAGAGTACGACGCTGCGCGTCATGGCGGGCATTACGCCGCCGACTTCCGGCACCGTCACGGTGAACGGGCGCGTGTCCGCGCTGCTGGAACTCGGGTCGGGATTCCACCCGCAGATCACCGGACGCGAGAATGCCATCCTCAACGCCGTGCTGCTCGGCCTGACGCTTGGCGAGGCGCGCGCCGTGCTGCCGGCGATCGTCGAGTTCTCCGAGTTGGGCGACTTCATCGACCAGCCGATGCGCACGTACTCGTCGGGCATGTTCTTCCGCCTCGGCTTCGCCGTCGCCGTGCACGTCGAGCCGGAGATCCTGCTCATCGACGAGGTGCTCGCCGTCGGTGATGCGGAGTTCCAGAAGAAGTGCATGGACCACATCCACGGCCTGCGCGCGCGCGGCGTGACGCTCGTGCTCGTCACGCACGACATGCTCAACCTGCCGAAGTTCTGCGACCGCGGCATCCTCATCGAGCAAGGACGCGTGACCGATGAGGGCACGCCGCAGCAGGTCGTACACAACTACCTCGCGCGCGTCGAGCGATTGCTCGCGATGCGCGCCGAAGAGCGCGAGGAGCTGAAGCTGGCGCGGGCGGCATCATCATGATGATCCGGCTCGACTTCAGCGGCCGGGCGAAGAAGGCGGCGCGCGCCTTGCGCGTGGCCGGAGCCACTGCGCCGGGTGTCGCGCATCGTCGCCGAAGCGGGGCCGCGCCTGCCGTTCGGCGATGCGACCATCGACGAACTCTTCGTCGGCCGCGCGATCGCGTATCGAGAGGACGTCGCTGCGACGCTCGACGAGCTGTGGCGGATCAGCAAGCCCGGCGCGCTCGTCCACCTGACGCTGCCGCACGCGTCGTCGACGATCGCGGCATCGCGAGACGCTCGGCCGCGGCCGCTGCTGACCCTCAACACGTTCAACTACTACGACCCGCGCACGAAGCCCGCCGACGCGCCGCGGACGTCGTTCTCCGTCGAGCGAGCGCGCCTGCGCGTGGCGGGACTGCGCGGCGACGACACCGGCCTCGCGCTCGCGCGCGGCCCCTTCGCGCAGTTCATCGAGAAAGTGGCGAACACGAGCCGCGGCAGTCAGTACCGCTTCGAGCGATGGTTCGCCGGCCTCATCGGCGGCTTCGAGGAGTTCGACGTCGTGCTCGCGGCCGTGAAGCCTGAGTCGGCCTCGCGGCGGCCGTCGTCGCAGCGAGAGCAACTCGCGTCGTCGGCGCGGCCGCCATTCGGCGGCGCCAGCTCCTGATGGTCACCGGGACGGACAACGCCGGGCTCGACCTCTCGTACTCCATCGAGGACTTCGATGCGGGCACGCGGCGCGACTCGCACATCCTCTACCGCGTGATCGAAGACACGATGCTCGATCTCGTTACGCCGAAGCCCGGCGCGCGCGTACTCGACGTGGCGTGCGGCACCGGCAAGCAGGCGATGCGTATCGCCGCGCGCAACTGCTACGCCGTCGGCGCCGAGGCCTCGATGGAGATGATCGGCCTTGGCCGATGGGTGCAGCCCGAGAGCCAGGCGCGCATTGTCCGCAGCATCGCCGAGGTGCTGCCGTTCCGCGACGGCGCGTTCGACCGCGTGATGTGCCAGGGCTCGCTCGACCACTTCGCCGACCCGGCGGCGTTCATGCGCGAGGCCGCGCGCGTCACCGCCCCTGACGGACGCGTCGTCATCGCGCTCGCGAACTTCGAGAGCGTGGCGTGCCGCATCGGCCGCGGCGTCGACCTCGTGAAGCGCAAGCTGCACCGGCCGCGTCCGCCGTGGCGGCCGTACTGGCGCATCCCGGAGGATCACAACGTCAAGGGCGACCTGCCGTACGTGCGCCAGCTCGGCGGCGACGCGCTCGAACTGGAGCGTTGCTTCGGCGTGTCGATGCTCTGGAACGTGGCGCCGTACGCGTGGGCGCTCGACCACCTGCCGGAGAGCGCGGCGGAGCGCATCTGGCACGGGCTGGACCGCATCGTCCGCAACCGGCCGCAGCATTCCGATATGATCTTCTCGATCTGGCGCAAGCGGGGTGCCCCGGCATGGCCGACAAGCAGCTGACGCAAGACTTCGACGCGCACGTCCTCTTCACGTTCGCCGAGATCCCCGAGAAGCCGTTCTACGCCAACCGATGGGCGCGCACGAAGCGCTGGTTCACGATCGCCTTCGTCGAGAGCTGGCTCGCGGTGTGGCTCTTCCGGATGAAGCTGCGGCTGCGCGCCGCCGGCGTGCCGGCGCTGCCCGGCGCCTGCGACATGCTGTCGCGGGCGCTCTTCGGCGTGCAGATCGGCAACCGCGTCGAAGCGGGCCCGGGGCTGATGATCACGCACGGCAACGTCGTCATCGACGGCAGGACGAAGATCGGGCGTCGCTGCCAGATCAACCCGTGGGTCACGATCGGCCTGTCGAACAGCAAGAAGCTCGGCTTCAGCATCGACGGCCCGACCATCGGCGACTACGTGCACATCGGCACCGGCGCGAAGCTGCTCGGGCCGATCACCGTCGGCGACTACGCGCGCATCGGTGCCAACGCTGTCGTCGTGCACGACGTGCCGGCCAACGCGACGGTGGTCGGCGTGCCGGCTCACGTCGTCGGCCGAACGGCGCCTGCGGGGAGCGGCGACGGCTCGGGGCGCGATGAGCAACTCGTGGCGCACATGCGGTCCGAGATTGTCGACTACCGGCTGCACCGCCAGTCGCTGAAAGCGCTGGTCGACACGCTCGTCGGCACGCTCGAGATTGGCTCTGACGAACTGCAGTCCGTGCGTGACTCGGTGAAGGACAACCTGATGTTCCTCGATGCCGTCGCGGCCACCGGTGGCGAGGAGTCGGAGCAGGTCATAGCCGCGGTGGAAGCGGTCGACGCCGCGCTCGGCCGTGCGGGGTGATGCCACACCCGTAGCGGGCTTTTCAGCTCGCGCGGTCGTCGTCTGCGGTCGACTCTACGTGTCGCGCGCCTGGCATGTGGGGACAGCCGCCCACGGTTGTCCCGACGCTTGATCTATCCCGCCAGCGCGTCCCACGCGGCCTTGCCCATCCGACCAAGGAAGACGTTCGCGTCCGACTCGTGATTCGACGGGCCGGGGAGGCCGCCCTCGCAGAACACGGACAACGCGAAGAATCCACGCGTGCTGCGGAAGATGCCGCCGCCGCAGCGCACGCCGTTCGTCATCGCGCCGCCCTTTTCGGCGACCCAGTTCTCGCGTGGGTCGTCGAGCATGTTCAATTCGTTCCACGGCAGCAGCTTCGACAGCTCCGCGCGGCCGGTGCAGCGCCGCATGATGCGCAGCATGTCGTCGCAGCCGTCCGGCGAGACTGCCTCGCGACGGGCGATGAGCGTCAGCAGCCGCACGATGTCGCCGGCCGAGCTGAGCGACATGTTGCGCGCATCCATCTTGATGCGCGGGTCGCCGAGCCGCAGCATCAGCACCGTCTCCGTCAGCCCGAGCGCGCGCATCTTCGCGTTGATCGCGTCGAGTCCGACGAGGTCGATGCACATGTTGGTCGCGGAGTTGTCCGAGATCGTCATCATCAGCACCGCCGCGTCGCGCACTGACATCTCGACGCCCGGCGACATCATCGACAGCACGCCCGAGCCGAGGCTCCGGTGCTGCTCCTCGTACGTGATGCGGTCGTCGAGCCGGACGGCGCCGTCGTCGACGGCCTGGTACAGCGCTGTCAGCACCGGCACCTTGGCGAGCGACGCCGGCGGCATCGCGCGACGCTCGTCGATGTCGATGTGCTCGCCGGTCGTGAGGTCGGTGAGCGCGGCGGTCCACGTGCCGGTCATCGACGCACCGAGCGCCTGGAATTCCGCATCGAGGTCCTGGATGCGGCCCATCGCTACTTGACCACTCCCGCTTCCAGTTCGGCCTCGCTGTACTCCACCTGCTCGTCCTTTAGCGACGGGTCGTACGGCGGGTCGGGATAGTTCACGAGCCACGCCTCCTCGTCGCCGATGTTCTGCAGCCCGGTCGCGACATTCGGCGGGATGA
Source organism: uncultured Chloroflexia bacterium (assembly GCA_963840385.1). GTDB lineage: Bacteria > Chloroflexota > Dehalococcoidia > DSTF01 > JACRBR01 > CAYJMJ01. The sequence continues at coordinate 1,032,486 of CAWIYS010000011.1, forward strand.
ACAGCCGCTGCGGCGACGCCGCGTCGAGCAGGTGCTCCTGCCGCTTGCCGTTCACGTACAGGATGATCTTCATGCGGCCGCGCACGCAGACGTAGCGGGCGGCGCGAATTCGATGCAGGTGGTAGCCCTTGAAGGCGCCCGGCGCCGCGGCGGTCAAGTAGGCGGTCGTCTTGTCGCCGTCCTTGTACAGCTCGATGAGCCAGCCATTCTCCCTGCCGGCGTGATCGTACGTGATCACCTTCTTCGCCGGCGCAACCGCCACCTCATCGATCATCGATCTCCTCCATGCAAGTGTCATCGCGCCGCGAGCGGCGCGCGTCCGCGGCCGCGGAGCCGCCGTCAGCGGCCTGATGCGGCGAGCGACGTCCGGCGGCCGACGACGTTCAGCGTCGCGCCGGGGAACAGGCTGCGGACAGGCTTCAGGATGATGTTCGTTTCTGCCTTGAGGATGCCGGGGATGGCCGCGAGCGTCTGCGTCATGAAGTCGGTCAGGTCGTCGTTGCTGGGGAAGAACGCCAGCACGATGATATCGGCGTTGCCGGTGGTGTAGCCGACATACACGACGCCCTGCGCCGCCGACACGCGCTCGGCGATCTCGGTGATGCGCGACAGTTCGCCCGAAATGCTGATGACGGCCGCCGTGTTGAGGCCGAGCTTCGCCGGGTTCGTCACCCCGACGATGCGCAGGACGTCATCGCGGATCAGGCGCTCGATGCGGTTCCGGACGGTGCCCTCAGAGACGCCGACGGCCTCCGCGATCTCGCGATTCGTCGCGCGGCCGTTATCCTCCAGAATGCTCAGAATGTGGTGATCGACGGCGTCGGGCTTCTGAAATGGCAATGTCAGGCCCTTTCTGTACGCACTTTCGGTAACGCACCATATGCGTCCTCTTTGAGTAGTGTCAAGCGTGCACACGCCTGAATCCCGCGCCGGCTCCTTGACAGTGCCGCCGCGATCCGCGTGAATGAGGCCGCTTCCTCTCCGCGACGATCACCCGGACGACAGCATTGAACGATTCCCACCACGGCTACCCGGCAAGGCTCATGCGTGCACGCGTGTCGCGACGGCGGATGCTCGCCGCCGGCGTCGGCGGCGCGGCGGCCGTCGCGACCGTCGCGGCGATCGGCTGCGGCGGCGACGCAGGGCCAGCGCCGACGCCTGCGCCTCGGCGCGGCGGCACGCTGCGCACCGCGACGACGCTGCCGCTCGCCTACGGCCTCGACCCGCAGGCCGAGACGGGCACTGGGCTGGCGATCTTCCCGCGCGTCTACGGCTACCTCCTGCATGTCGACCCCGCCGACGGCTCCACCGTCTACGACCATGCGCACTCCGTCGAGCAGCCGGACCCGCAGACGTACATCATCCGGATGCGCGACGGCGTGCGATTCCAGGACATACCGCCGGTCGGCGGACGCGCCGTGACGGCCGAGGACGCCGTGCTGTCGCTGCTGCGGTTCCGCGACAATCCGATCGTGCTGAACAAGACGTGGCACGCGACGGTGCTCGATAGCGCGGACGTCATCGATCCGCTCACCGTGCGCGTGACGACGAAGCGGGCGTACGCGTACTCGGTCGCGGAGATCGGCGCGATCGGCGCGGGCGCCATCCTGCCGAAGGAGTTGATCAGCGGCGTCGATCTCAGCTCGTCGGGCGTTGGCAGCGGGCCGTTTCGCATCGATGCCGTCGAGGCGGGCGCGACGCGTGCGTCTCGCGCGGCACGATGGCTACTTTCGCGCGCCGGTCCCGTACGTCGACGCAATGGAGTGGCAGATCGTCGAGAGCGACGCGGCGAAGGTCGATGCCTTCCGCCAGCGCACCGTCGACATGATCCCGAACCGCGACCGCATCGAGGCGGAGGAGTTGGCGAAATCGGCGCCCGGCGCTGAAACGGCGACGGAGCCGGCGCTGGCCTACCTCTCGCTCGGGCTCCGCGTCGACCGGGCGCCGTTCAACGACCCGCGCGTGCGCGAGGCGATCGACATCGCACTCGACCGCGACGCGATGTCGCGCGAGATCGCGTTCGGCGACGGCCAGGTGCTCGGGCCGGTGAACCCGCACCTCGCGAACGGCTACTGGTCGTTGTCGCGCGACGAGATCGTGGCCGCGCAGCGCGGCGACGCCGCCATCGACTCACGGCGGACGGACGCGCAGGCGATGCTTTCGGCCGCGAGCGCCGCTGGAGCGCGCATCCGGCTGCAGGTCGCGAAGCTGCCGCAATTGCTGGACGTGGCGGACGTCGTGGCGTCGCAGCTGCGCCAGATCGGGCTGACCGTCGATCTGGAGACGCTCGACCAGCTCGCCTGGTACGTCAACTTCCGCCGCGGCGACTTCGACGCGACGGTCGTCGGCCAGCTGCCGTACGAAACGCCGGACCAGCCGACGCGCATGTATCACTCGGGCGGCATCGATGGCGCGGGCAACATGTTCGGATTCTCCGATCCGGCGATCGATGCGCTCGTGGAGCGATCGTGGGGGCAAATGGACCGCGGCGAACGCCAGCAGACGCTGCTCGACGCCCAACGGCTGATGATTGCCGCGCGGCCGATGCTCCAGCTGTTCACGAGCAGCGCCTACTCCACCGCGTGGAGCTACGTGCGCAACCGGCGACCCGGCATCGCCGGCAGCATGGCGCAGTACAACTACGAGCAGTGGCTCGACAACACGTCGTGAAATGAAGCACTAGTGCGCGTCGTCCTATCGAACATTTCGATGACGGCCATTACAAGCGTCTCCGATCGCCGCGATAGCTTCGGCCGGCACGCCACGCAAGCTTGACAGGCTGAGCGACCCCGCTATACTCGCCACGCACCCCATCCCGGCCTCACCGCGGTTCGCTCTCGGGCAGGACGCCCGCACGGAGCTAAATCACCGCTGCTGAGCACGTCTGGCAGCCAAACGTGAGTCCTTATGTTGCGTATTTCGTTGCTCCTCCTGGCAGGGGTCGCCTTGAGTGTTGCCTCGGCAATGCCGCGCGTGCTCCCTCAATCGTCGGCGCAGGCGGCTGGCCCATCGGCGGACTGGTTCGGCCAGTACTACGACAACACGTCGCTCAGCGGCACGCCCGCGCTCGCGCGCGACGATGGCGCGTCGCTCGACTTCGACTGGCCGGAAGCACCCGGACCCGGCGTCGGCGGCGACTACTTCTCGGCCCGCTGGACGCAATCGCAAACTTTCGCCGCCGGCACCTACACATTCGACCTCACGCATGACGACGGCGCGCGGCTGCTCGTGGACGGGCAGCTCGTGATGGAGCAGTGGCATCTGCAGGCGCCGACGCCGTACGAAGCCCTCGTCGACCTCACGGCGGGGCCGCACACCGTGACCGTCGAGTACTACACGACGTACGGCGAGGCGGTTGCCCGGCTGGCCGTCTCGCGGGTCTCCGTGGGCCCCGCCCCGACGAGCGCGCCATCCTTGCCGACGGTCACCGACGGCCCGGCGACGATCGTCGCTGCAACGAACGTCTTTGGCGCTTACTTCGATAACACCACGCTGGATCCTCCCGTCGCGTTGACCCGGGTCGAAGGCCCGAGCCTGAGTCTCTCGTGGAGCGCTGGGCCGCCTCCGGGCCTGAACGCCGACGCGTTCTCCGCGACGTGGCGGCAGTACCTGATGACGAACGCCGGCGTCTATCGGTTCGCGCTGACGCACGACGACGGCGCACGGCTGTACGTCGACAGTCAGCTCGTGCTGGACGGCTGGTTCACGCAGGCCCCGACGACGTACTCGGCCGACGTGTCGCTGTCAGCTGGCATGCATATCGTCATCGTGGACTACTACCACCGCTGGGGCGCGGGCGTCATCGACATGCGGATCGACCCGAGCCCCGCACACGACGCACCGACCGCGACGCGGACATCGGTCCCCCCACCGACGGCGACCGCGACGTCGGTGCCGCCGACGGCCGCACCGAGCACAACACCCACACCGACGGTGGCGCCGGCCACGCCGGCACCCTCGCCGACCGCCACCGCAACTGCGGCGGCGCCCGCGCCGACACCCACCGCGACCCGCACGCCGGCTGCGCCTTCTCCAACACCCACCGCGACGCGTACGCCAGCGCCAGCGTCGCCGACGGCTACCGCGACGCGCACGCCGGTGCCGCCGGCCGCAACGCCGACGCCGACTCCCGCAACAGCGCCAGCTCCAGCAGGCGGTTCGGCGAACAGCCCTCAGACGATGATCGATGACGCGACGCTGCCGCACGAGGGCTGCCTCGACCGCAACTACGTCAACGGATTCTCGTGGCAGTACGGGCCGGACACCGGCTGGTGGAACGTCGCGCCGCCGGCCGGATACAGCGCACTCACCGGCTGGTTCGCCATCACGACCGACGCGTCGCCGACGTGCACGACGCAGTCGCCGGTCGCCAACGTGCGCGTCGAGGTGCGGAAGTACCGCACGTACGCGCTCGCGAACGGCGCGTGGCAACTCGTGCAGGACCAGGCGAGCGGTGGGCTCGGCAGCGCGCTCTTCTTCCCGAACTTCCAGGCGGGCTGGGGCAACCCGGACGTGCGCAACGAACCCGATGGCGGCCAGAGCTGGCTGCCGACGTCCAGCGGCCTCTGGCACGGCTGGCCGGGAGCGCGCGCGAGCGTGCCCGCGGGCACGGCGGCCGTCTGCTCGCAGTACGAAGCGCGGCTCGTGCTCGACGACCCGGCGGGGCCGGACAATCGCTCGTCGGCGCGGATACTGGCCGAGGCGGGGTTCGACTGGTGGCAGTCGACGACGTCGGGCAGCAACGATCTCGGCATGAACGGTCGCTACAAGCTGGTGCCGCAGGACGGCAGCTACCGCTGGTACAACGGCTGCACTGCCTCCGCCGCGACGCTGCTCTCGTCACCGCCGCCGTACGAGTAGCAGCGCGCGTCGCACGCAGGATCGACGCATCGTGGCGCGGGTTTCGGCCCGCGCCACGTCATGATCGCGATCCGACGATCTCGCGCTACCAGCTCACCGTGCCGGCCTCGCCGTCGACGACGCCGTGCGGCGAGCGAACGCGGATCGGGCCCTTGGCACGGATCGAACCGTGGCCGTCGGCGCCGACGCGCAGCACCTCGCTCTCGAACGCGCCACCGCCGCTGACGAGCAGCTCGCCGCGCGCGTTCGGCTCGACGCCGAGCAGCCGCAGGTACGCGATCAGCGGCGCCGAGTGGCTGTGCAGGTTGTTCACGGGGAAGTGCTGCATCGAGACGACGGGCGTGTGCCAGGTGCGGCCCGCGCGCGTCGATTCGGGCGCGTTGTAGGCGTCGGGGCCCGACAGCGTGCCCTCCCAGATATCGGGATAGGCGGCGCTGTGCGCGGCGAGCGTCATCCGCCGCCACTCGTCCCACGCCAACTCGGGCATCAGGCGCGCCGCCGCCCAGACGAGCGTCATGTTGATCGAGAACCAGATGCCGCCGGTCGTCGCCTCGCCCGGCGGGCGCATGTCGTCCCCCGCGGCCGGCAAGGGCCATCGCACGCGCGCACCGAGCGGCGAGCCGCCGCGCAACTGCTCGTCGATGGTCTGCAGCAGCTCGCGCGCGCGCGCGTCGTCGGCGGCGCCGCAGAGAATGGCCCACGGCTGCACCTCGAGCCAGCAGTCGTCGTCGCCGAGCGCTCCCTTGCCGGGCGCGTAGGCGCGCCGATACCAGCGCCCGTTCCACTCGCCCGCGACGCGCTCCCGTAGCTGCTCGCCGAGCGCGCGCGCCTGCGCGGCGGTGGCGCCGTCGCCGAGGCGATCGCAGAGGCCGGCGTACACCGGCAGCACCCACGCCGCGAACGCCGAGTTGAGCACGGACTCGCCGCGCTCGACCATCGTCCGCCGATCGATCCCGGAGAGGCCGATGGCGTCGTCGTTCCAGTCGGCGTTGCGCATGCGGACGTGGCCGTGCTCGCCGGTGCCGACGATCTCGGCGAAGCAGGCGAATTGCCGTCGCAGGTGCTCGTGCAGGGGCGCGGGCGGCGCGCCGTGCGCCGGGTGGTAATCGAGTTGCGCTTCGAACGCGCGCAGGTCGCCCGTGGCGGCGGCGTACTCGGCGGCGAGCCACAGCGCCCACAGGTTCTGGTCCGACGGCTGGAACATGCTCGTCCACGGCCGCTTCGCGCCATCGAGCGCGTACGGCCAGGTCGCCGTCGGGCGCGCCCACGAGCAGGTGTTGCGCAGCACCGACAGCGCGAGGTCCGGCTCGCGTGTAGACGAGCGGCAGCGCATGCTGCAGCGGATCGCGCGCCGCGCCGTTGAAGCCGATCCGATACGAGTACGCCGACCCCTGGTCGAGCGTGTGCTGGCCGGCGACCTCGTCGCGGCATGCGCCGCCCGTGAGGATCGCCGCGTGCCACGCGACCTCCAACTCGGCCTCCGGCGCACTCGATGACGCCGCACGCGGCAGCCGGCGACGCAAGCGCGCCATCGAGTCGGCGAGCAACGCTTCGGGATCGGCGACCGTCGTGCCGTCGTCCGCGCCGAAACGGAACCACAGCGTCGTCGCCTCCCCCGGCGCGAGCGCGACCTCGCTGGCGAGCGCGAGCGTCGGATGCGGCGCCTCGGAGCTGCGGGCTCGCGCCGGCGTGTCGCCGAGCGGCTCGAGGATGACCGTCGTCGGTGGTCCGAATATCTGCGGGAACCGATGGCCTTCGAGCGCGGCCGATTCGACAGTGCGCTCCTCGACCGCCGCCAGCCCGTCGCGCACCAGCTCGACGCGATAGCGGATCGCCGCGTTCGCGTGGTCGACGCGCTGCGGAGGAGTCGCGGCGAGGTTGACGAAGCGCGGCACGATCGCCCACTGCTCGGCGTGCTCGACACGCCGCGCGGCCCGGCCGGTGTTCGTGAGCCGCACGCGCACGAGCACCCACGGCGACTCTCCCTCGGGGCAGAGCGTAAAGCGCTCGAGCGTTAGTCCGTCATGCTGGCACGCGACCTCGAACCACGTCGGCCCGAAGGTGCGCACCGGCGTCGCGCCGGCCGGCCACGCGAGACGCGCGGTGCCCCATCGCTCGCCGTTCGACTCGGTAATGATGGACATGCCGGTGCCAGACGGGTCGCCGAGGGTGAGCCATCGGCCGCCGTAGCGCTCGTCCCACAGCCCGGTCGTGCCATCGGCGCTGGCGGCGAGCTGGATACCACGGTTGCCGACGAGCAGCAGCCGACCGACCTCGACGCCGTCCGGCGCTGTGTCGGCGGCGCTCGGCGGCGCGGCGGTATACGAGAACGCCGGCAGCCCGTCGCGCGTGATCCAGCGGCCGATGGAACTCATCGCCCGGAGTGTATCGAGGCGAACGTCCGCTGTCTGCCAATCAGAGCGCGCAGACCGATGTACAGCGCTCCGCGACAGGAGTAGGCTGATGCCGATGCTTCGCTACGCGCTACGCCGGTTCTATCTCGCCGTCATCGGGCTGCTGCTGCTCTCGTTGCCGCTGTCCGCGGCAATCCGCGCGCCCGTACACAACAAGACCATGTGCCAGCTCATGTACTGCGACGTTCCGGACCGAAACCCTCCGCTGGTGCTCGCACGAAACGGCCCACTCTACGAAATCTGGCAGACCGGCATGCCGCCGAACGACTGGTGGCCGCTCGCGATTGCCTTGCTCGCGGCGGAGGGTGCCGCAACGCTCGTGCTATCGCGCCGTCACGCTTGACGAAATAGCGGCCAGCGACACGTCAACGCCATCGCGGCGTAACCGTACGCCCGGCCGGAGGTTCCGAGCCGGGCGTAATCGCACGAAGTTACTGGCGACCCCGAAGGGATTCGAACCCTCGATCTCCACCGTGACAGGGTGGCATGTTAGACCGCTACACCACGGGGCCGCGCGCACGGATCAACACCCGAAACCGTTCCGGCGCCGGGCAGCCTCATTCTAGTGACGCCCTCCGAGGGTGTCAATTCGCAACCTCGCACGACGATTCGTACGCGTTCGTACCGGCGTCCTCGCCAACGAGCGCGGACGCGTTTGATCGCGCTCCGGCATCGCTGTACGCTGGCCCCCACACACACCCCCGCCCAGCGACAAGGTGATCCATGCGGCTCATCATCGCCGCCGTTGCGATGCTCGTCGCCGGGCTGTCCGTGGCAGCTCCGCGCGCCGCGTCGGCCGCGAGCACGCTCAACCGGCCCGAGGACCCCGATCGTCATCACCGGCGCCGATGTGCCGTCGCTGCAGGGCGTCACGCCGTCGACGATCGTCGCGTTCCGGTACAGCGGCGGCTGGCAGCAGATCCCGGTGCAGGTCGACCAGCGCTTCACGCAGACGTTGCAGAACGTCTACAACAACATCGCGGGGCTGCCTTCGAACACGAACATCCCCGTGCTGGTGTACGCCGACCCGAACACCTTCACCGGCGCCGACCCGAACCCGAACGTCGACGCCGACGACGAGATCGCTCTGATGGCGAAGGATGCCGGCGATGCGTCACCGACGTCGATCGCTGCCGCCTCACGTCGTCTGGGATCGGGCGTCGAGCTGACGGTCACCGATCCGCTGCAGCCGGGCGCTGCCGGCTACGTCTACCTGTTCAAGCAGGACGGCACACTCGATCCGGCGGTCGGCCAGTCGTACGTCTCCTACAACTTCAACCTGCTGTCCGGAGACTACAAGACCACGTACAACCTGCACGGGACGATGGGCACGACTGGCAATCCCGAGAACTCGACCGTCACGACGGCGTATTACGCGCGCCACTTCCTCGATCGCTGGGCGGACGACGAGCTGCACTTCACGAGCGGCGGATCGACCTGGTCCCGACATCCTCGACCGCCACAAGGCGCTCTTCGCTCCCGGCGTCTGCGGGCGGAGCGAGGACACATTCGACCTCGGCACACCGACGTTCCAGGGCGAGGGTGCGTTCGTCACGAACAAGGTCGGCCCGATCCGCGCCATCCGCTCGTACATCGGCGCCAACAGCGGCCCGAACACGCAGCGCGAGCACATCTTCTACGCGCAGCGCGAGGACATCCGCACGTTCCTGCGCGTGCACGCGATCCCGTTCGATCGATGGACTTCTTCGACTACAGCCCCGCCGCGTCGGGCATGACGTACTACAACAACCTGAACACCGGCGGCGTCACGATCGACGGCGTGCCCGAAACGCCGGCGCCGGACCGATCACCTGGGAGATGGTCTACCGGCGCGCAGGGCTCGCTCGTGCTGTCCGGCTCGACCTCGACGAACGTCCCCGGCTTCAGCTACACGTCGTACTACCTCGACGACACGACGCCGCCGGTGACGCAGTGCACGGGCGACGCGTTCGCATACGGGTCGAGCGGCGTATACGTCAACATGTCGATACCGAACACCGACCCCGGCATTCGGCTGGCACGAACTACCTCAACACCGTCCGCACGATCTACTACGAGGCCCCCGACCTCACGGTGAGCGACGCCCAGAACTACAGTTCCCGCGCGAACACGCCGCTGACCGTCGCCGTCGGCATCGTGGCCCTCGAACGTCGGCGGCCACGCCGACGGCGATCGACGCCGGATCGCTGCCTCGCAACGGCGCGGGTTCGGCATGGGCAGCGTGCGTCGGACTCGCCGCGATCGCGACCGCGGCGGGGCTCTCCGGAGCGGCCCTCGCGGCGCGTCGGCAGGTTCGCGGCGGGAGGCCGCCCGCGCCTTTGGGCCCCGACGGTCCCCGAAGCTAAGACCGGGGGAGGGGGTCAGATCGAAGCAAGATCACGCCGGATCTGCACGTCCGGGGCGGCACAGTATGGTTCCGGGCCGTCTCGCGGCGATAGACGCACCCGGGCGGGCAGGCGTATCGTGGTGATCTTCCTGAAAGGGGAGCCACTATGCGCTGGACTATCCCCGAGTTCATACTCAGCTTCGCGATTGGCGGCATAGTGGCCGCGTGCGGGCAACCGACAACCCGAAGTCCGTCCCCGCCGTCCGCAGCGACCAGCGCGCCACCGTCAGCCAGTGCGACGCCAGCGCATACGTGGCGCAAATTGTCGCTACCGGCCGATGTGTGGCTGTTTCGTGACGTCGCCTGCTCCTCGGTGAGACAGTGCGTTCTCGCCGGACAGAACACGAATTACCGCGCCCTCATCCTGGTCACGAACGATGCTGGCCAAACCTGGCAACGTCCCACGTTCCGCGCCGACCTCGGCCCCGTATTTCGCGTGTCTTGTCCTACGGACATCGATTGCTACGGAATCACGCGATCCGTGGAGCCCCCCGAGCCCTACTTCCTCGTTCAATCGCACGACGGCGGTTCGAATTGGGCAACATCGGCCCTGCCGACCGATGCCAACGCGATCTCATGCTGGAACGCCACCTCGTGTCTGCTCATTGGTGGACGTATACCTGACCTCGTTGCGTTGAAGACCACCGATGCCGGAACCAACTGGGTGACCGTCAACACGAGCATGATGGCCGGACGGTGGCTCTACGATGTGGCCTGCCCCGACGCCCTCCACTGCTGGATCTCGGCTGACGCATACCCGAAACCGGCGAGAGTCTACGCCACCTCCGACGGCGGGAAGACTTGGTCGGAACAGGGGGTGCACAGCACGGACGTCGGGCCGCTGTTCTGCGTCAGTGCCGAGAGGTGCTGGCTGCCTTCCGGAGACCGCGTGTTTGACACCGACAACGGTGGAGCGACGTGGATAGAGCAACGCCTTCCGGGGGCTAACTGGATTAATTCGGTCGGTTGCTCGTCGGCATACAACTGCGTAGCGGTGGGTGGACCAGAGATCGTCTCGTCGAGGGACGGCGGGCAGACCTGGGGTTTGGACCTGAGCACCGCGCTAACTTCGATGCATTTGAACGCCGTCGCGTGCCCTTCCTTCTGTTTGGCCGTTGGCGAATCAGGGCCGCTCGGCGCGGCGCAATTCACGGACGGACCGTAGCGGTTCGGCAAACTCAGGCGTCGCACTGCAACGTTCTCATGTCGCTTGCTGTCGCCGTGACTATCACCGTGGCAAGTATCGCCAAAGACTCGTAGATGCTTTGCGATCTTCACGTTCATGGCGGCGCCTCTCCTGCGCTTACTCCGCCGCAATCGCCTGCGAGTATGGCAACACCTCCACGTTTGACATCTATCAAAGGCAAAGGGCTGGGAGCGAACCCCCGGCCCTGAGCGTGCTCCTCGTTGGTGCGTGGCGTATGCGAAGCGGCGATCCCATCGCCCGCCGCTGCGCCTCTCTGGCGCGCTCTGCGAGGCCGGTCCGCGCGTATCGGCACGAAACACGTGACCTTTATCCCTTACCGGCCGACACGCGCCGGTGTAGACTCGCGCCGGTCGCCGGGGCACGCGTGTCGATCGCGACTCCCGCCGCGGCCGGACGGGAGGCATCGTGACGCGAGCAATTGTCGTCGGATCCGGCATGGCGGGGCTCACCGTCGGCGCGTACCTGGCACGCGACGGCGTCGACGTCGACGTCTTCGAGCAGGCCGACCACATCGGCGGCGTCACGACGACCGCTCCGGCGCGACGGCTTCTCGTGGGACCTCGGCCCGCTGCTGATCGAGGGCCTGGCGCCGGGCGAGCCGGCCGGACCGCGTGCTCGCCGAGCTCGGCTGCGCGGACCGCGTCGAGCTGATTCACGCCGACCGCGGCGTCGTCTTTCCCGACTACCGGCTGCAGCCACCCGACGAGTATCTCGGCCCGTACTGGCGTCGCGAGCGGCTGAAGGAGATCTTCCCCGGCGACGCCGACGGCCTCGACCGCTACTACGAGTTCTACGACACGATGCTCGACCTGATGACGCTGATGCGCCGGGCCGAGGACGCGGGCTTCCTGCGCTCGCTGCCCATCAAGCTGCGGATGGCGCGGCTGTTCGGACGCGTCAAGCGGATGCAGGACTGGAGCTCGCAGCAACTGATGGACCACTTCTTCCAGAACGAGCGGCTGAAGGCGCTGTATCTCGCCATCCTGGCGGATCTCGTCGTCCGGCCGTCGGACTTCGCGGCGCTCGCGGTGCCCGCGCTGAACCAGGAGACGGCGTACGAGCGCCGGATCCCCGCGAAGCTCTCGTCCGCCGGACCACGCGCGACGTTCCAGTACGTCCGCGGCGGCTGCCAGAGCCTCGTCGATGCCGTCGCGGGCGTGATCACGTCCCACGGCGGCCGGCTGCACACCGGCGCTGCCGTCACGCGCATCATCGTCGAGCACGGCCGCGCCCGCGGCATCGAGCTGGCGGATGGCGCGCGTCACGAGGCCGACATGGTGCTCGTGACCGGCGGCGCGCGCGAGTGCTTCGAGAAGCTCGTCGGCCGCGACGTCCTGCCGCCGGCGACGACGCGAACATCTCGACGACCTGCGGCTGATGGAGTCGGTCTTCATGGTCCATCTCGGCGTCGATATGGACGTCAGCCGTCATCAACCGGGCGCGCTGGACTACCACCTGTGGACGTACGACCTCGAGGGCGCCATCGCGCGCATCCAGGACGGCGAGTACCACGAGGGCCGCGACGGCTTCCTCATCTACATCCCGTCCGTCCACTCGCCGTCGATGGCGCCCGACGGACAGCACGCGATCACGATCTACACCGTCGCCCCGAACAAGCTCGCCGGCAGCTGGGAGGAGCGGCGCCAGGAGATGACCGACAAGCTCCTCGACTGCGCCGAGGAGGTGATCCCCGGCCTGCGCGAGCACGCGCGCGTCACCGTCTCGATGACGCCGGACGACTTCAAGAAGCGCACGCATCTGGACCATCACGCGTTCGGCGGCGTGTCGCCGGTGATGGGCAAGAGCGGCATGCCGCACAAGACCCCGATCGACGGCCTGTGGTTCCTCGGAGCGCAGAGCGAGACGGCGGGCGGCGTCGCGAACGTCATGCTCGGCGCGCGCGCCGTCCACAAGAAGGTCCGCGCCGGGCGCTGAGTTCGCGCACGTCGGCGAAGCTCGTGGTTCTTTTCGCGCCTCCAGACCGCTCGTCCGGAGCGCCGCCTCGCCAGTGACACGGCCGCTTTGAGTTCGCCGCCACCCCTGCGCATGCTCTGGTGTCACCGAGATCCGGAACGAGAGCGAGTTGGTCACCGCGGGAGGGGGATCGTGGAAAAGCGAGACTTGCGGGAATTGTCGTCCATCGAACGAGGCCGGCGTCATCGCCGGCGCTCACCGTGTCTGCCGAGCCGGGGGTAGAGTCGGCGCCATCAATAATTAAAGTGGCAAAACGAAATCCCTGCAGATTCATTTACCAACAGCGTGTGGCGGTGGGGACGCGACAAATGGATGCGACAGAGCCCCTCGCGGGCGACACCTCACTCCGGCCCTCAGCCGCGAGGGTGGCCGTTAGCGGCGCGTCACTGCGAGCCGGACGGCGGCGGCGCGGTGCGGCTCGGGTCGTCGGCGTCGCCGGGGCCCGCGGGGGCGCCGGAGAATCGACGCAGCACCGACGATGGCACCGCGAGCACCGGGGTGGTGCGCGCCGACAGCGTATTCATGCCGACGACCGTGCCGCACAAGGTGAACAGCGGGCCGCCGGTGCTGTCGGAGTCCGCGGACGTGTCGGTGCGGACGAACTCGGCCCCGTCGAGTGTCACGACGCCGGTGAAGCCGCCGCTGGTAGAGCCAGGCGCACCGCCGGTTGCGCCCTCCGGGTACGTGAATGCGACGAGGCGCTGGCCGGCGACGAGGCCGCCGGTGTCCCCCCACTTCACGGCGGGCGACGTCAGCTGCGGCACCATCAGCAGCGCCAGGTCGTTCGCCGGGTCCTCGGAGCGGACCGACGCCTGGTACGGGCCGTTCGCCGTCGAGACGGTGACGGCGCCGGCGCGCGCGACGACGTGGTCGAGCGTGAGCACAACGCCCATATCGACGACGATGCCCGTGCCGGATGTCGTCGCCGTCGACACGCGCACCGTCGCGGCGCGCATGATCGCGATCGCGTGGTCCTCGTTGCACGGCGCGGCCGTCGCGGTGACCGGCGCGACCGTGCCGCGCTGAGGCAAGTCCTTCGAATCGGACGAACACGCCGCGAACGCGAGCACAGTTCCGGCGCAGAGGGCGATCGACGCCCATCCAATCGACGATCGTACGCGCTCGATGATGCCCGCCATCACTACCTCGCGTGCGCAAGCCGAGATTTGATGGCGCATACGATAGTCCGGGGCGCGGCGCTTGTCTAGGGTCTCGTGGCCCGCATCGCCGCGAGCCGCGCCGTCAACCGGCGCCCGGTGCCTCGGCGATGCGGAAGATCGTCGTGTGGCGGATGTGCGCGAGCGGCTGGCCGCCGTCACCGAGCACGAGGCAGTCGAACACGCCGAAATGGTGGCCCTTCCGCTCGTACGCCTCGATCATGCGCGCGGTCGAGACGATGGTCTGGCCCGCCCAGGCGGGCGCGAGATGCTGCACGCGGCTGCGGGTGTGCATCGACGCGGGGATGGCGAAGTTGTGGCGGATGAGGTCCTCGAAGCGGCCGGCGAGCCAGCCGGGATGGATCCGCGGCCGCGCGCCGGTGAAGCGGGGGTCGTCGGTGCGCTGGCTGACACGGATGTACTCGCGCGCATCGTCGAGGAACATCTGCTGCGCGAGCGGCACGAGGTCGCGGCCGAGCGGCGCGGCGTCGAGCGTCAGCTGCGGCTTCGGAGCGGGCGGCGATTCGGCGGCGAGTCGTTCGGGCGACGTCAGCTCGCCGAGCCACGGCGCGTCGCCAAGGCCGACGCTGGCGACGACGCAGTCGACGCCGTCCTGGTTCGTCATCGTGACGGCGAAGGCGCCCGCCTCGCCGGGACGGACACGCACGACGATGCGGTCGCCGGGATACGTCGGCTGGCGGAACGCGAAGTCGGCCCAGCCGCGGTCGAGCCAGCCGTCGCCGATCGCCTCGAGGATCGCCGGCGTCGCCCAGCCCCACACCGTGACGCCGCCGACGAGCGCGCCCCGAAACCCGTGCCGCTGCGCGAAGCCCGACGAGTGGATCGGGTTGATGATGTCGTCGCTGTCCTCGTTATCGAGAAACGCGTCGACCGTGAGATCGGCTTCACCGGCGCGTATAGACATTGGAACCCCCTTACGATGCCAGCGCCATTCTCCGTCTGGTGACTGGCGGTCGCAAGCTGCGAAATCGCCGTGCCTGCAACTTGGCAACCGCGCAACAACTTTCAACGTCGCGCGGTGCTCGCGCCGGGGCGTATCCTGCAGGAAACATCGCCCCGGTCTTCCCATCAACGTAAGAGGGCCTGTGTACGAACTCCGCGGCAACGAGCGCATACTGATCGTCTCTGACACGTTGCCGCCCGATCCGAACGGCATCGCGCTCATCGCGTTCCACACCGCTGAGATCCTGGCGCAGGGCGCGTCCGTGAGAATGATCGGTCCGCGCGGTGCGCGCTTCTCCCGCGCGGTGGCGTATTCCGGCGTCGATCGCCTCCCTATCGGCACGCCCGACGTACACCTGCCGCGTCCCTCTTTCACCGCCCTGTCGCGGGCGGTTTCCGCCGCCGATCGCGTCGTCGTGCATACGCTCGGCCCGCTCGGCATCGCGGCGCTGTACTTCGCCCGCCGGCACGGAAAGCACAGCACGCTGTTCCATCACAACGACTACCCCGCACTGTTGCGCTACGGTCTCCCGAGGACGATCGCCGCGCCCGCGATGGACTGGCTCGCGCGCCGAGTCGAGCGGTGGAGTTCGGGACTTGCGACTCGTATCGTCGCCTCCGACGGCACGCCGCGCGCCGGGTACGAGGTGCTGCGGCTCGATCCTCCTCGCTACGCCGGCAACGTTGCTCAGCGAAGCGCCAACGGGCACATTACCGTCGCGTATCATGGTCGCGTCTCGCGAGAAAAGGCGCTGGACGCAACCGTGAGGGCGATCAACGCCGCTGACCCGCAACACGACCGGCTGCGCTTCCGGATCATCGGCGACGGCAGCCAGCTCGCCTCGACATTGCACCTGGCGGAGACACTCGGCGTGCCGGTTGAGCACGTGCCGTGGTGCACCGATCCACGGCCGGCGCTGCGCGACGCGGACATCTACGTGACGGCATCGCGCACTGAGACGTTCTCCATGACGACGCTCGAAGCCATGGGGTGCGGGCTGCCGCTCATCGCTCGCCGGGTCGGCCAGATCCCGACCTACGTCCGCCACGACGTGAACGGCCTCCTGTTCGACTCGGACGAACAACTGCCCACGTTGCTCGACACGCTGGCGCGCGATCCGCGTGTTCGCTCGCGCCTCTCGACCGAAGCGCAGGCATCGGCCTCGGACCGCACGCTATGGCAGCAGTTCGCTGAAGCTTCAATTGGCGCGTGCTAGCCCTGAAGGCGACCCCGATCATCTGGTCGGTCCACGACGTGACTCCAGCCTCGCTCGGGCGTTGCCAAACGATCGTGGAGCTCCTCGCCGATGTCGGAGTCGGCGAGATCGCGATCCTCATCATTCCGGCCGGCTCGTGGTCGGAGCGGCAGCTAGCCACGCTGCGGCGATGGGAGCGCGAGGGGCATCTACTGGGGCTCCACGGCTGGGAGCATCAATCCGTTGAGCCGCGCGGCATACACCATCGCTTGCACAGCGCGGTCTTCTCGCGCGACGTCGCCGAGCACCTCGGACGTCCGCGTTCCGACGTACTCGACCTTGTGCGGCGGGGACTTCGATGGTTCGAGGATGCCAGTCTGTCCCCGCCACAGCTCTATGTACCGCCCGCATGGGCGCTGGGCGCAATGACGGCCGCCGATGTTCGAGGCACGCCGATCCGGTGGATCGAAACGCTTAGCGGCGTGTACGACGCCGCGACGCGACGCTACCGGCACCTTCCGCTCATCGGATTCGAAGCCGACACGCGCCTGCGCGCGTGGGCATTACGCCTTTCGAACCACGCGAATACGGTCGTGGCGGCCCTTGCGCGGCGGCCGGTGCGTGCCGCGATCCATCCGAACGACCTTGAGCTGGCGCTCTCGTCAGATCTGCGCCGGCTGGTGCACTCTGGCCGGCCATCGGCGCCCCTGTCAGGGCCGGATTCCTGACGACGCCATTCGAGGGGTTGCGTCGATTAGAGTTCCATCTCGCGCAGCTTCGGCGAGAGCCGCAGGCGCGGCTCCGTGCGCTCCTGCACGTACGCGGCATCGATGCCGGGCGCGGTCTCCGTGAGCAGCAGACCATCCGGCGTCACCTCGATCACGCCGAGGTCGGTGACGATGAGGTCGACGACGCCGACGGCGGTCAGCGGGTACTCGCAGCGCGTGCGTATCCGCGGCTGGCCGCTCTCCGCAGGCGAGTCGCCGTGGCGACCGCGCGCCGTGTGGCTCATCGCGATGATCAGGCGGCGCGCGCCACACGCGAGGTCCATCGCGCCGCCGATCGAGCCGCCGCCGCGCTCGGGCAGGTACCAGTTGGCGAGGTCGCCCCTCTCGGACACCTCCAGCCCGCCCAGCACCGCGACGTCGACGTGCCCGCCGCGGATCATCGAGAACGACGCCGCGCTGTCGAAGAACGACGCGCCGGGCAGCAGCGTGATCGGCTGGCCGCCCGCGTTGATCAGGTCGGAGTCGAAGTCGGCTTCGCTGATGCTGCCATAGCCGAGGACGCCGTTCTCGGCCTGCAGGAAGATCTGCTCGCCCGCCGGTAGGAAGTTCGACACGAGCGTCGGCAGGCCGATGCCGAGGTTCACCACCATGCCCTCGTGCAGCTCGCGCGCGACGCGCAGGGCGATCAGCTCCCGCGTAAGCCCGGGCGATGTCATGCGCCCTCCCATCGCACCGGCACCGGCGCGCAACGCACGACGCGGTCGACGTACACCGCCGGCGTGCCGACCAGCTCGGGGTCGATCTCGCCCGGCTCGACGATCTCCTCGACTTCGGCAATCACGACGTCGGCGGCAGTGGCCATCACGGGATTGAAGTTGCGCCCCGCCTTGCGGTACTGCAGGTTGCCGAGCCGGTCGCCGCGATACGCCTTCAGCAGCGCGAAGTCGGCGCGCAGCGGCCGTTCGAGCAGGTACTCGACCCCCTCGACGGTCATCGACTGCTTGCCCTCCTGCACGACGGTACCGAGCCCGGTGCGCGTCAAGAAGCCGCCGATGCCGGCGCCGCCGGCGCGAATGCGTTCGACGAACGTCCCCTGCGGCACCAGCTCCAGCTCGACCTCGCCAGCGCGGTACTGCTCCTCGAAGCGGCTCGCGCGCGCGCCCGACGCACGGATCGCGAACGTGGCGATGAACTTCTTGAGCTGGCGCTGCTCGCACAGCACGTCCAGCAGATCGCCGAGGCCGATGTTGTTGGCGATCCCGGTGATCTGCTTCGTGCCGCGTCGCTGCAGCGCGAGTATGAGGTTGCTCGGCGTGCCGGCGGAGACGAAGCCGCCGAACATGATCGTCGCGCCGTCGAAGATGTCGTGCAGCGCATCGTCCGGCGTTGCGACCGTCTTGTCGATCACGAGACGGCCTTCAGCGCGCCCTCGCCCGCGCCCTTCACGCGGCCGGGAAGCTGGCGGCCGGCGACGCCCTCGATCCAGCGCGCGACGTCGACGAGCGCCGCCAGGTCGAGGCCGGTCTCGATGCCCATGCGGTGCAGCATGTAGACGAGGTCCTCCGTCGCGACGTTGCCGGCCGCGCCCGGCGCGTACGGGCATCCCCCCAGGCCGCCGATCGACGCGTCGAAGCTGTCGACGCCCTCCTCGAGCGCGGCCAGCACGTTGGCGAGCCCTGTGCCGCGCGTGTCGTGGAAGTGCAGCCGCAGCGGCATATCGGGTACTTCGGCGCGGAAACGGCGCACCATCTCGGATACCTGGCGCGGGTTGGCGCAGCCGATCGTGTCGCCGAGCGCGATTGCGTACGCGCCCAGCTCGCGCAGCCGCCGCGCGACGTCGATCACGCGCTCGGGCGCAACCGCGCCCTCGTACGGGCAGCCGAACGCCGTCGAGACGTAGCCGCACCACGGCAGGCCGGCGTCGCGCGCCAGTTCGGCGACGCCGGCGATGCCGGCCAGCGATTCGTCGACGCCCCGGTTGACGTTGCGCGCGGTTGTGCGTCTCGCTCGCGGAGACGACGGTCGCCAGCTCGTCGGCCTTCGCCGGCGATCGCGTTTCGCGCGCCGATCTCGTTGGGCACGAGCGCGATGTACGTGATGCCGGAGCGGCGAGTCATGCTCGACACGAGCTCCTGCGCGTCGCGCATCTGCGGGATCGCCTTCGGACTGACGAACGACGCCGCCTCGATGCGCCGCAGCCCCGTCGCCCCGAGACGGTCGATCATCTCGGCCTTCGTGGCGAGATCGAGGATGCGCTCCTCGTTCTGGAGCCCGTCGCGCGGCCCGACCTCGGTGACGGTGACGCGCTCAGGAAGTGCCATCGGATTCCGCTCCGCTCTCGATTTCGACCAGTATGTCACCTTCGGCGACGCGCTGCCCGGGCTCGCAGCGCACCGCGCGCACGACGCCCTCGGCCGTCGACTCGACGATGTGCTCGATCTTCATCGCCTCCAACACCGCCAGCGGCTGCCGGTCCACGACCGCATCGCCGACGGCGACGAGCACGCGCACGACGACGCCCGGCATCGGCGCCCGGATCTCACCCGTGCGATGGCCGGTGGCCGCCGCATGGCGCCGGAAGTCGCCGGGGCTGCATGCGTCAGCACGAACTCGCGATCGCCGCTCGACAGCAGAATGTGGTGGCCGTCGCGCCGCACGCGCCACGACGTTTCATCGACACCCGCACGGACGACCATCGCGTCTCCGGCATGTTCCGCCTCGAACGCCAGCTCGCGGCCGTCGATGAGGGCGCGCCATCGGCCACGGCCGACCCGCTCGACATCAATCGCGAACGTGCGGCCGTGGTACGCGTACGCGAGTCGCGCCGCTCCGCTCGCCCGCCACGCACCGAGCGCCTGCCACGGGTCATCGCCGCTCGACGGCAGTACGTCGGCCGCGGCAGCGGCGAGCAGCACGTCGTCCGGCAGCTGCGCGACGAACGCCGAGCGCGGCATCGATTCCAGCAGCGCCAGGTCGTGGCGCCCCTCGGCGAACGCCGGCGAGGCGACGACCGCCTCGAGCAGCGCGATGTTCGTGTGCACGCCCTCGACCGCGAGCGCGGCCGAGCGCGCGCTCGCAGCGCGACGCAGCGCCTCGTCGCGCGTGTCGCCGTGCACGATCAGCTTCGCCATCAGCGAGTCGTACTCCGGCGGCACGCGCGAGCCGGTTTCGACGCCGCTGTCGACGCGCACGCCGTCGCCGGCAGGCGCCCGGAAGTACGTGATGCGCCCGCTCGACGGGAGGTAGCCGCGTGCCGGATCCTC
>CAWIYS010000012.1:0-38591 GCA_963840385.1 uncultured Chloroflexia bacterium
GATCGAGCTGGCTGCGCCTTGACTTGACGGGGCGGCGTCAGTAGTATTGTGTAAGACGAACGAGAGCGACGATCCGGTGAGGTCCGATGTCCGGTGGCCCCGCGCGGCGGGGTCTTTCCTACGCCGGACGGGCGTGCAGAAGAGCCCGGCCCGCACCCCCTGTGCGGAGCGCAAGCTAACCTGGCGCAGCGGTTTTTCCAAGTCAACAGAGAGCGTTCGCGGCCGTCCGGCAGTTAGTCGCCTGGCGATTGACAGGTGTCGGGTGCCGCGCTAGACTCTCTCGCCGTGCCGCCCGGCGGCGCGGGGCACCTTAACAATTGGATAGTGGTAAGAAGATGTGCGGGTGAGGGTTCTCCGTTGAACCAAACTCACTTCGGTGAGTGAATTGTCGGAGAGTTTGATCCTGGCTCAGGATAAACGCTGGCGGCGTGCCTTATGCATGCAAGTCGAACGGACTGCCTTCGGGATGGCTAGTGGCGGACGGGTGAGTAACACGTAGGTAACCTGCCCCGAAGTGGGGAATAACTCGCCGAAAGGGGAGCTAATACCGCATAGGTCACCCCTTGGAATCCGGGACGAGTAAAGCTCGCGGCGCTTCTGGAGGGGCCTGCGGCCGATTAGCTAGTTGGTGGGGTAACGGCCTACCAAGGCGACGATCGGTAGCTGGTCTGAGAGGATGGTCAGCCACACTGGGACTGAGATACGGCCCCGACTCCTACGGGAGGCAGCAGCAAGGAATCTTGCGCAATGGGCGAAAGCCTGACGCAGCAACGCCGCGTGGGGGATGAAGGCCTTCGGGTCGTAAACCCCTTTTGCGGGGGAAGAAGTTCTGACGGTACCTCACGAATAAGCCACGGCTAACTACGTGCCAGCAGCCGCGGTAATACGTAGGTGGCAAGCGTTGTCCGGATTTATTGGGCGTAAAGAGCGCGTAGGCGGCTTGTTAAGTCCGAGGTGAAATCTCCCGGCTCAACTGGGAGGGGTGCCTCGGATACTGGCAGGCTTGAGGGGAGCAGAGGAGAGTGGAATTCCCGGTGTAGTGGTGAAATGCGTAGATATCGGGAGGAACACCAGTGGCGAAGGCGGCTCTCTGGGCTCTATCCTGACGCTGAGGCGCGAAAGCGTGGGGAGCAAACCGGATTAGATACCCGGGTAGTCCACGCCGTAAACGATGGACACTAGGTGTAGGGGGTATCGACCCCCTCTGTGCCGAAGCTAACGCGATAAGTGTCCCGCCTGGGGAGTACGGCCGCAAGGCTAAAACTCAAAGGAATTGACGGGGGCCCGCACAAGCAGCGGAGCGTGTGGTTTAATTCGACGCAACGCGAAGAACCTTACCAAGGCTTGACATGCATGTGGTACCGATGTGAAAGCTGAGGGACCCTTCGGGGAGCCAGTGCACAGGTGTTGCATGGCTGTCGTCAGCTCGTGCCGTGAGGTGTTGGGTTAAGTCCCGCAACGAGCGCAACCCCTGTCGCCAGTTGTACTTTTCTGGCGAGACTGCCGAGAAAAACTCGGAGGAAGGTGGGGATGACGTCAAGTCAGCATGGCCCTTACGTCTTGGGCTACACACACGCTACAATGGGCGGTACAAAGGGCTGCCAAGCGAGCGAGGCGGAGCTAATCCCATCAAAGCCATCCTCAGTTCAGATTGCAGGCTGAAACTCGCCTGCATGAAGGCGGAGTTGCTAGTAACCGCAGGTCAGCACACTGCGGTGAATACGTTCCCGGGCCTTGTACACACCGCCCGTCACGTCATGAAAGCTGGTAACACCTGAAGTCGCTGGGCTAACCGCAAGGAGGCAGGCGTCGAGGGTGGGGCTGGTGATTGGGACGAAGTCGTAACAAGGTAGCCGTAGCGGAAGCTGCGGCTGGATCACCTCCTTTCTAGGGAGTTGCACCGGCCTCCGAGCACCTGAGACGCTGTCGGTTAACCGGACGCTTCCAGGTCGATCGGTACACCAGGTCGCTTCGGCGGCAGCTCCTACCGTAGCCCGCGTCGGAACCAATCGGCGCACTGACCCCACTCGTCGCTTCCTTCCGCTATCCAGGGGTTAAGGTGCACCGGCCTCCGGGGCCATTAGCTCAGCTGGTTAGAGCGCAGTCCTGATAAGACTGAGGTCTCTGGTTCGAGTCCCTGGCCCACCATAGCCCCACCATTATCAGGCCTGGCAGGCTGGCAGGTCAGCCGCCGACGGGCGAGAGCCCGTGCGCATACTGACTCACCGCAACCACGGGGGGCCGTAGCTTAGTTGGGAGAGCACCTCCTTTGCACGGCGGAGGTCAGGAGTTCGAATCTCCTCGGCTCCACCAACCACCCTCGCTTGCAGTGGAAGCCGTCGCGGAAGTAGACTGCGGGAACGACGGAGAAGCAGGAAATACAGAGCGGACGCACGATACGGATGAGGGACCCGAACCGCGCAATTGAATAGCGTATCGTCCTGATGACAGACCTCGGATCGGCCTGCGACGTCAGGCCGATTTCTTTGACCGGCGACGGTCGAGCTCGGTAAGCACCAACGGATCCGGACGTTCGACCTCTCGAGGCGATGCGGGGCATCGTGGCGAGAGGCCGGCCGTCAGGGCCGGGCCCGCAGAGACCCGCTTCAGGCGGGGAGGCTCAGCGGGCGGCACATTAACAATCGAATAGGGAAACGTAACAACGCGTTGGTACTTCAATCGCGTGTGGAAGTTAATGTAGGTCAAGCTACTAAGGGCGCGCGGTGGATGCCTTGGTATCACGGGCCGATGAAGGACGTGGCAAGACTGCGATAAGCCTCGGTCAGCTGTCTAACAAGCTTAGCCGGGGATTCCCGAATGGGGCAACCCACCTGGAGTCATGTCCAGGTATCGCGGATCGAACACATAGATCCGATGAGGGTAACCCGGGGAACTGAAACATCTAAGTACCCCGAGGAAAAGAAAGTATTCCGTCAGTAGCGGCGAGCGAACGGGGATGAGCCTAAACCACCGATGACCAAACGGCCGGCAGGCTTATGCATTGGTGGGGTTGTACGACTTCGCAGCGGATTCTGCCGAGTCCGCAGGGAGTTACAAAGCACCGTCGTAACAGAAGGACCCTGGAAGGGGCCACCGTAGAGGGTGAGAGTCCCGTACGTGGAACGATGGGTGCCTCCCGCGAAGGTTCTTGAGTACCACGGAACACGTGGAATTCCGTGGGAATCCGGGGGGACCACCGTCCAAGGCTAAATACCCGTGATGACCGATAGTGAACCAGTACCGTGAGGGAAAGGTGAAAAGCACCCCGGGAGGGGAGTGAAATAGTCCCTGAAACCGCGTGCCTACAAGCAGTCGGAGGTTGCCTTCGGGCGACTGACGGCGTGCCTATTGAAGAATGAGCCAACGAGTTACTTTCAGTGGCAAGGTTAAGTCAGGAGACTGACGGAGCCGTAGCGAAAGCGAGTCTGAATAGGGCGTCGAGTCGCTGGGAGTAGACCCGAAACCGGGTGATCTATCCATGGCCAGGGTGAAGCGAGAGTGATGTCTCGTGGAGGCCCGAACCTTCTAGCGTTGCAAAGCTATTGGATGAGCTGTGGATAGCGGAGAAATGCCAATCGAACCCGGAGATAGCTGGTTCTCCTCGAAATGCATTTAGGTGCAGCCTCGAGAAATTTTATCCATCGGAGGTAGAGCTCTGAATGGGCTAGGGGGCTAACCGCTTACCAAACCCAATCAAACTGCGAATGCCGGTGGAAGAAGCTCGGGAGTGAGACCGCGGGAGCTAAGTTTCGCGGTCGAGAGGGAAACAACCCAGACCACCAGCTAAGGCCCCTAAGTTCTGGCTAAGTGTCAAAGGATGTTGAGTTGCACAGACAACCAGGATGTTGGCTTAGAAGCAGCCACCATTTAAAGAGTGCGTAATAGCTCACTGGTCGAGTGGCTCTGCGCCGACAATGTACCGGGGCTCAAGCCAGGCGCCGAAGCTGTGGACTGTCCGCAAGGGCAGTGGTAGAGGAGCGTTCCGTCCAGCTGTGAAGGTATCGGGGTGACCCGTGCTGGAGCGGACGGAAGTGAGAATGTTGGCATGAGTAGCGTAATGGCGATGAGAATTCGCCACACCGTAAACCTAAGGTTTCCTACGGAAGGTTTATCCGCGTAGGGTTAGTCGGGCCTAAGCCGAGGGCGAAAGCCGTAGGCGATGGACAGCAGGTTAGTATTCCTGCACCACGTGCGTAGCGTTTTAAGGTACAGGGGTGACCCGGGAAGATAGATGGAGCGGGCCTATTGGACATGGTCCGTCCCTGGAGCGTAGGCGTCTGGCCGTAGGCAAATCCGCGGTCAGGTTAAGCGGAGGCTTCGGGGGAAGCAGCGACTTCGGTCAAAGCGATTTCATCGAGTCTACGCCGGCGAGAAAAGCCTCGGTGCTAGCGACGCACGTGCCCGTACCGCAAACCGACACTGGTAGGTGGGGGTAAGTACCCCGAGGTGATCGAGAGAACCCTCGTTAAGGAACTCGGCAATCTAGCTCCGTAACTTCGGGAGAAGGAGCACCCCTGAGCGTGACCGGACTTGCTCCGTGAGCGCCCGGGGGTCGCAGCGAGCTGGCCCAGGCGACTGTTTAACAAAAACACAGGTCTCTGCTAACCCGTAAGGGGATGTATAGGGGCTGACGCCTGCCCAGTGCTGGAAGGTTAAGGGGAGGGCTTCACGGCTCGAACCGAAGCCCCAGTGAACGGCGGCCGTAACTATAACGGTCCTAAGGTAGCGAAATTCCTTGTCGGGTAAGTTCCGACCCGCACGAATGGCGTAACGATCTGGGCGCTGTCTCAACGAGGGACTCGGCGAAATTGAAGTACCCGTGAAGATGCGGGTTTCCCGCGCCAGGACAAAAAGACCCCGTGGAGCTTTACTGCAGCTTGGCACTGGAGGTGGGTCTGGAGTGCGTAGGATAGGTGGGAGGCTATGAAGCCGGGCTCTCGGGCTCGGTGGAGCCAACCTTGAAATACCACTCTCTCCTGATTTACCTTCTAACGTCTGATCAAGCAGACGGACAGTGCCTGGTGGGCAGTTTGACTGGGGCGGTCGCCTCCTAAAGAGTAACGGAGGCGTACAAAGGTCCCCTCAGGGTGGATGGAAATCACCCGTCGCGTGCATTGGCATAAGGGGGCTTGACTGTAAGACCTACAAGTCGAGCAGGGACGAAAGTCGGTCAAAGTGATCCTACGGTTCCGAGTGGAAGGGCCGTGGCTTAACGGATACAAGCTACCCCGGGGATAACAGGCTTATCTTGCCCAAGCGTTCATAGCGACGGCAAGGTTTGGCACCTCGATGTCGGCTCGTCGCATCCTGGGGCTGAAGTAGGTCCCAAGGGTCCGGCTGTTCGCCGGTTAAAGCGGTACGCGAGCTGGGTTCAGAACGTCGTGAGACAGTTCGGTCTCTATCCGGCGTGGGCGTAGGAGATTTGAGAGGAGCTGCCCCTAGTACGAGAGGACCGGGGTGGACAGACCTCTGGTGTGCCGGTTGTTCCGCCAGGAGCATCGCCGGGTAGCCAAGTCTGGATGGGATAAGCGCTGAAGGCATCTAAGTGCGAAGCCCACCTCAAGATGAGATCTCCCACTGGGTAACCAGGTAAGACCACGGGCAGACTACCCGTTTGATAGGCGGCAGGTGTACGCGCAGTAATGCGCTCAGCTAAGCCGTACTAATGGTCGAGGGCTTGACCTACATTGAATTCCGGGCGCGATTGCGTCCGCCGCGGCGGGCGCGTACCAACGAAACGTTTCCCTATTCGGTCGATGTGCCGCATCGCGGGGTAGAGCAGTGGCAGCTCGTCGGGCTCATAACCCGGAGGTCGTGGGTTCGAATCCCACCCCCGCTACCAAGGCGATCGGGCGCTGAGAGGTCAGAGGTGTGAAGTGGGGTTCCCCACCTCCCACCGCCAGCCTCTCAGAGCCTTAACAAATGAATATCTCTGGTGGTCAGAGCGAGGTGGCCCCACCCGTTCCCATCCCGAACACGGAAGTGAAACGCCTCAGCGCCGACGATACTGGGGGAGCAATCCTCTGCGGAAAATAGGCCACTGCCAGGGTATTTATGAAAGCCCCACGTGAAAGCGCGGGGCTTTCGCCTTGTACCTAACTCACGATTCGACTGATCCAATCGCTCAGGTATTCGATCCGCGTATCCCTCGACTGATCGCCGGTCCACGCGAGATCGATATCGACGTACATCCGGTTGAGGACCACGATGCCATGAATCGCGAAATCACCGCGCGGGTCCAATGATGTCGTCACTATGTAGACCGGATGGCCACCGACCTGCATCGTCTCATCCGGCGCGCGTGGCGTTAACGTACACAGCGCTCGGTCCGCGTAGATGATCGTGCCCAGCGGAGAGTCTTCGGATGATGAATGGAACTCGATCACGAAGGCCTGATGGCCGTGTCCGATGCTGCTCGTTGCGAGGCCAGCGGTAAACCTTGTTGCGTAAGCAGGCACGCTCTTCGGAAGAGCGATCTCCCCTCCGACGGCCGCGTTTGCGCCCTCGGGAACAGCAAGTGACCCGAACACCGCCGGCAGCGTCTTGAAGTCGCTCGTTCCGAAGCAGGCGTCGTTGCCACTGAGCGGCGTCAGAACCGGTTGAAATGCGGAGCGCGTCGTGCACGACGCCCCGAACGTGAGCAGCGCGAGGATCAAGCCGAAGGCTCGGGCACCCGTGTAGGGTAGGCGGTCCATCCCTCCCATGCTACAAGTTTCGCCCTACAGTTGATTAGCGACCAGCGCCGCCAGGCGCCTTGGCGCGATTATGCGGTAGCTGTCGCGGAGGAGTTCCGCCACTTGCGCCCAGTCGACGGCGACGTCCATGCGGATGCCGATCCAGCCTTTGCAGCCGACGTACTTCGGCACGTAGAAGCGCGCGGGGTCGCCGGCGACGAGGAACGCCTGCGCGCCGTCGGGCGCCTTGCACCAGAGGCCGACGATGCCGCTGTTGTGGTGGTTGTCCTCGTACTGGGCGAAGATCTTGTCGCGGACGCGGAAGGTCGGCTCGCCCCACGCTTCCTTTTCGGTCGCTTCCGGCAGGGCGAGGCAGATCTCGCGCACGCGGTCGATGGGCTTCTTGCGCGGCATGGGTGCATCTTACGACGCGAGGGCGTGGTGTTGGGGTGGAAGTTCGATGTTGGATGTTGGATGTTGGAGGACTCGACCGGGGATTCGGCGGAGCTGAAGCTCCGCGGCTACTGGGTGGATTGGCGACCGGCTGGGCCCTCACCCCCCGGCCCCTCTCCCTCAAGGGGAGAGGGGGAGACGCGCGCTACAGGTCGTCGAACTTCAGCGCCTGCTTGATGTAGTAGCGGACGACGGCGGGCTTGATCTCGGCGGCGGTCTTGAACTTGAGGTGCAGTGACGCTTTGCCGACGCCGCGCAGGAGGTCGTACTTGTCTTCGAACTGCTTGCCGCGCGAGAAGCCGAAGGTGATGTCCTTTTTCGTCGGGTTGAGGAAGACGAAGATGCGGCGGCGCCGCCACATCGGTATGCGGTAGGCGATCTCCTCCGAGGCGTCGGGCGCGGCTTCGCGCATGATCTGGCGGAGCTTCTCGACGATGTCGCGGAACTGCGGCAGGACGTTGGTCTTGACGAACGCGTCGACGTCGGACTTGCCGCTCACGATCGAACCCTCGCGCCGCGCGCCCGCTTCGCTGCGCGCGTGCCATCGCGAGGCACGCGCTCGCGCGAGGCGCCGTTGCGGGACGGCGTCGCGGACGCCGGCTTGCCGCCGTGGGCGTCGAACCAGGCGATGGCGCGCGTCATCAGGTCGACGTCCTGCGACGGGGCGTGGGTGTGCCAGCCGTGCGAGCCGCCGGGGTAGCGCAGGAACTCGACTTCCTTGCCGAGGAGCTTGAGGTTCTGGAAGATCTCCTCGGCCTGGCCGATGGGGCAGCGCAGGTCGCCTTCGTGGTGCTCGATGAGGACGGCGGCGGTGGCGTTCGGCAGGTGCGTGACGGGCGAGCGGGCGCGCCACTCCTCGGCGTTGTCGTAGGGTGAGCCGCCGATGTGGTAGTCGCTGAACTGCGGGATGTCGCTGGTGCCGCGCATGCCGACGTGGTTGGCGACGGGCGCGCCGATGAGCGCGGCACGGAAGCGGTCGGTGTGGCCGATCGTCCACGCGGTCATGAAGCCGCCGTACGAGTAGCCCATGACGAAGAGCCGCTCGGGGTCGGCGACGCGGCGGTGGACGAGGGCGTCGACCACGGCCATCAGGTCGTCGAAGTCGCCGCCGCCCCAGTCGTTGACGACGGCGTGCATGAACGCCTCGCCGTAGCCGAGGCTGCCTCGCGGGTTCGGCAGGGCGACGACGTAGCCGGCGGCCGCCATCGCCTGCGGGCGCATCGTGAAGCCGGCCTGCGGGTGTGCGCCGTTCGGCCCGCCGTGGATGTCGAGCACGAGCGGGTAGCGGCGGCCCGGCTTGTAGCCCGGCGGGAAGAGCACGAACGCCTCGACCTGCTGGCCGTCGCTCGAGCGCGCGGTGATGCGCCGCGTCGACGCCAGCTCGGCGGTTCCGAGCAGCTCGTCGTTGGCGCGGCTGAGGTTTCGCTCTCGCGCGCCACGGCCGAGCGTCGCGGCGTAGATCTCGGACGGTTGCGACGAGAACGCGGCGGCGAAGGCGACGCGCTTGCCGTCCGGCGCGAGGCTGAAGCCCTGGACCTGGCGTTGTCCGCCGAGCACCTGTTCGACCGCGCCGCCGCGTGCGCTCGCGCGGAAGAGGCCGACGGTGCCGCCATCGTGCGCGGCGAAGATGACGCTCTTGCTGTCGGGCGACCACGCCATCGCGCGGCCCATCGAGCGCCGCCACGCTGCGGTCCATCGGCGCGCTGATCGAGCGCGGCGCCGCGCCACGCGTCGCGGGCACGACGAGGAGGTGCGTGTGCTTCGCTGCGCCGGCGTCGCCGTTTTCGTCGCCGGCGTAGGCGATCCAGCGGCCGTCGGGCGAGAACTCGGGGAAAGCCGCGCTGCCGCGCCCGCGCGAGACGCGCCGCCCGCGCCCGCCGGCGGACGGCGCGACCCAGACGTCGGCGCGGAACTGGCGCGCGTGCCGCTCCGGCTCACGGTCGGACGTAAACGCGATCGTCTTGCCGTCGGGCGACCAGGCGGGATGCTGGTCGAACCAGTCGCCGTCGGTGATTTGCGTTGCGGCGCCGGTCTCGACGTCGGCGACGAAGATGTGGGTGCGCCGCTCGTCAAAGTAGCCGACGCCGTCGAGGCGGTAGCGCAGGTTGCGGATGACGCGCGGCGCCGCCTTCTCGGCAGCGTTCTTCTGCTTCGAGTCCTTATGCTCGCCGGCGCGGGCGACGTAGGCGAGGCGGCGGCCGTCGGGCGACCACGCGGGCTCCATCGCGCCGTGTGTCTCCTTCGTCAGCTGGCGAGCCTCGCCGCCATCGAGCGGCGCCAGGAACACCTGGTTCTTCTCGCCGCGCTCGGAGATGAACGCGAGCCAGCGGCCGTCGGGCGACCATCGCGGCGAGTGATCGTGCTTGCCGTAGGTGAAGCGGCGCGCGGGGGTGCGTCCGTCGAGCGGCGCGACGTAGATCGACATCTGGCGCTCGTTGGCCGCCGCGTCGTGGCGGATGACGGTGTAGGCGACGAGGTGGCCGTCGGGCGAGACCTGCGGGTCGAACACCTGCTTGAGCAGGAACGCGTCGGCCGGCTGGAGCTGGCGCTTCTTCGATGCGGGCATGGCGGTCGTCCTCCAGTGGATCCGCACAGCCGGGGGCGGCTGTGCCCCGTGCGTTGCGCGCGGCCTGTCCGGGTGGAGGCCATCGTATCACCATCGCGCAAGGGGCGTCTCGGCCTGCGGGCGTGCCGTTCGGCAGTTGCCGCCTATTGGTGGCTGCCATACGATCACGCGCGCGGATAACCACCGAGATAGACGACGGAGGAGCAGGCACATGGGCGTGGTGCAGGGGACGGCGGAGCCTGGATTCGAGGCGGTGCGCGAGCTGCTGGAGCAGCAGTTCGCGGCGGGCGAGCACATCGGCGCCGGCGTGTGCGTGTACCAACGCGGCCGGCCGGTCGTCGACGTCTGGGGCGGGCTCGCGAACGAGGAGACGAAAGTGCCGTGGGAGCGCGACACGATGGCGCTCTCGTTCTCGACGACGAAGGGGCTGACGTCGACGTGCCTGCACATCCTCGCCGACCGCGGGCTGGTCGACTACCAGGCGCCCGTCGCGACGTACTGGCCGGAGTTCGCGCAGGCCGGGAAGCGGGACATCACCGTCTACCACCTGTTGACGCACCAGGCGGGGCTCGCGCCGGTGCCCGAACCGCTGCACGGCGCCGACCTGCTCGACTGGGAGCGCGTCATCCGCGCTCTCGAGACGGCGGAACCGGTCTGGGAACCGGGAACCGAGACGGGCTACCACGCCGTGACGTTCGGCTTCCTCGTCGGCGAGGTCGTGCGGCGGGTGAGCGGCCAGCGCATCGGCGCGTTCCTGCGCGACGAGGTGTGCGCGCCGCTCGGGCTCGACGATATGTTCATCGGCACGCCGGCGGCGGCGAGCCGCGCATCGCGAAGCTCAAGAACCGGATGGTGATCCCGCCCGACATGATGAAGCAGATGGCCGAGCGGATGAAGGCCGGCGAGCCGCTCGTCAGCCCGCTGACGCTGCGAGCGCTCGGCATGAAGCCGGGCGAGATGCCGACGGACCAGGAGGACCACGTCTTCGACACGCCCGAGGGCCACCGGGCGGAGGTGCCGGCCGCGAACGGCATCATGACGGCGCGCGACCTCGCGAGGATGTACGCGTGCCTCGGCAACCGCGGCGAGCTGGACGGCGCGCGCATCCTCAGCGAAGAGCGCGTGCGGATCATGTCGGAGCAGCAGACGTGCCGGCCGGACAAGGTGATCATGTTCGAGATCCCGTACGCGCTCGGCTACATGACGGGCGGCATCGACGGCTGGCCGCAGGGGCCGCGCGCCTCGGCGTTCGGGCACGCGGGGCTCGGTGGGTCGATCGGCTATTGCGACCCGGAGATCGAGATGTCGTTCGGCTTCACGACGAACGCCCTGTCGATGGACCTCGTCGGCTACGGGCGGACGGCGGCGCTGGCGACGGCCGCGCGCACGTGCGCGGAGGCGGTGGGGGCGGCTGCGCCGCGCGGTGGCTGAGAGGTCGGAGGGCGGAGGTCGGACGCGCGTCCCGCGGCGGTGATGCTGAGCGCCAGTGAAGGGTGTTGCTCGGCCGGGCGACGACGGTTCGAGTGTCGCATTGCCCTCGGCCGGAGAAGATGCTTCGCTTCGCTCAGCATGACCTAACCCCCGGCCCCTTCCCTTAGGGAAGGGGAGCTCGGATGAAACACAGTCGTCGCTGGCTGAAAGCCCGCGCCACGAGTCTCGAGCGCGCGGCAGGACTTGCGCAGGTACACAAGAGATTGCAGGGGCTCACGAGGTTCACGCTGCAGGTCGATCTCAGCGCCAGGCGGGTCGCTGGATTCCAGGCCGACGAGTACAAAGCAGATCTGAATCTGAATGGTACGGGTGTTCAAACGATCGAATCGGCGCAATAGGCAGAGGCCATGACCACCGACATCAACGGTTACACCGAAGCGCAACTGCAGATACAGGCGATGGTGCGCGACTTCGCGCGCAAGGAGATCGCGCCGGGGGCGGAGGAGCGCGACCGGACGTCGGCGTTCGATTACGGGCTGCTGCGGCGGCTCGGCGAGCTGGGGCTGCAGGGGATGGTGTTCCCGGAGGAGTTCGGCGGGACGAACACCGACTCGCTGTCGTTCTGCCTGGCGATCGAGGAGATCAGCCGCGTCGACATGTCGCTGGGGCTGACGATGTGGGTCGGCGTGCAGGGCGCGCAGTCGATGACGCGCGGCAGCGACGAGCAGCTCGACGCGTGGCGCGACCGCTACATCGTGCCGACGATCAGCGGCGAAGTCGTGAGCGCCGGCGCGATCACGGAGCCGGACGCCGGCTCGGACACGGCGGCGATCCGCACGCGGGCGCGTCGCGACGGCGACGACTGGGTGATCGACGGCGCGAAGATCTTCATCAGCAACGCCGGGCTCGACAACTGCGCGTTCGCGATGGTGCTGTGCCGCACGGACGACGGCTTCGGCATCATCATCGTGCCGACGGGGACGCCGGGGTACACGATCGGGCGGCCGCTGCGGAAGATGGGGCTGCGGTCGTCGGACACGCGCGAGCTGTCGTTCGACAACTGCCGCGTGCCGGCGATGCACCTGCTGGGCGGCGCCGGTAGCGGGCGGCAGGCGATCGTCTCGGGCGGATTCCACATCACGCGGCTGTTCATCGCGTCGCAGGCGGTGGGCGTCGCGGCGGAGTGCCTCGACCTGTCGCTGGCGCACGCGAAGACGCGCGTGGCGTTCAAGAAGCCGCTCGCGCGCTTCGAGTACGTGCAGGGTATGCTCGTCGACATGGCGCTGGAGATCGAGATGGCGCGGCTGCTGCGGGACAAGGCGTGCCGCATGCACGACGCGCGCCTGCCGTACGCGAAAGAGGCCGCGATGACGAAGCTGTTCTGTTCGGAGATGGCGAAGCGCGCGGCCGATAACGCCGTGCAGCTCTTCGGCGGCATGGGGTACATGGACGAGACGCCGGTCTCGCGCTACTACCGCGACATCCGCGCCGCGACGATCGCCGAGGGCACGAGCGAGATCCAGAAGTACATCATCGCCCGCGAGATGGGGTGCTTCGAGTAGGGCGAAGTCTGTTCGAGCGGGGCGCGGGCCTCAGTCCGCGAATCTGACCACCGTGGAGCGAGTTTCACGGTCAGGCCGGTGCGGAAGGCGCCGATCGATGAAGATTCTTCGCTTCGCTCAGAATGACAGCCGCCACACCCGTGCGGGATCTCTTCAGCCGGCCTTGCCAGCTGAACAGCGATCGATGCGTAGACGGAGCACGTCGAGGTCTTTCTCCGTCGCCCAGACGCCGGGGCGGCCCATCGTTTCGATCGTGCCGCGGAGCATCATCGCGCAGGCCCACGCGCGGTACGGGCGATAGTCGGGCATCGGGCCGGCGGCGCGCTCGTAGCCGGAGCGCCAGGCGCGGAGCGCGAGGCGGCGCATGACGTCGAGCAGCGGCCGCATCGGGCCGGGCGGCACGGGCGCGGCCTCGAACGTGATCGCCGTGAGCGCGAGGTCGGCGCGGACGTCGCCGGCGGCGGAGTACGACCAGTCGATGACGGCGGCGCTCGGCCCGTCGAGGATGACGTTCAGCGGATGGTAGTCGAGGTGGATCAGCGTACCGGTCGCGGTCGTCGGCGCGAGCTGGTCGGCGATGTGCTGGTGCTCGGGCAGCACGCGCGAGAGCCAGTCGAGCGGAGCGGTCTCGACGATCTCCGCCGGCGCGCGCAGCGTGTGCAGGTGTGCGTGCAGCTCGCCGAAGCGCCGGCCGAGGCGCATGATCTGCCACGGCCGCCGCTCGAGCAGCGTCATCAGCGGTGTGCCCGGGCACCACGTCTGCACGATCGCGGGGAGCCCCTCGTACCTGCCGGATGTCTCGACGCGCGGCGTGGCGATGCCGGCGGCGGCGCATGTCTCCGTCGCGATGCGCTCTCGCCGGGCGGAGTGTTCGGCGTTCTCGAGGCAGTAGATGCGAAGCGCGTGCTCGGCGCCGTCGGGCGTCGAGAAGTGCCAGAGCAGCGTCTCCCAGCCGCCGCTGACGGGCGCGGGCTCGCTGACGTCGTCGTAGCCGAGCTGCGCGAGCACGCGGCGGGGCTCGACGTCCGACGCGACGATGCGAGATGCCACGGCGATGCCTCCGTTCGGGCGCGACGCGTGTGGTGCTCGTTGTACACGCGCGCGTGCGGCGGGGCAACCGGATCGACCTAACCGCCGGCGCCTTCCCTGCGAGGGAAGGGGAGCGCCCGGCGAGTTGCATCTGACGCGGGCTGAATGCCCGCGCCACGGGACTCAGTGCCCCGGTCGGGGAAGATGCTTCGCTTCGCTCAGCATGACAGCTGCGGTTGCCGGCTCGGCGATAAAGGGGAGTCGGCGGAGATGGAGTTCCGCGACTACTGCTGCGGATCGATGATCGTCTCCGACCAGCGGTCGATGTGGCGCTGGAGTTCTTCCTGGTCGTTCGGCGTGGCCCAGACGCCGGGGCGGCCGAGCGTGGCGTCGGTCACGCGATAGCGGAAGGCGCAGGCCCACGCCATGAAGGGCCGGTAGTCGGGTACGTCGCCGGCGACGTCGCGGTAGCCCTTGCGCCAGGCGCGCACCGCGAGCTTGCGCGACAGGCGCTCGAGCGGCTTGAGGCGGCTGCGCCGCGGCGATGGCGCGATCTGCAACGCCACGGCGGTGAGCGCCAGGTCGGCGCGCACGTCGCCGGCGGCCGAGTACGCCCAGTCGATGACGGCGGATTGCGCGCCGTCGACGATGACGTTGAGGGGATGGTAGTCGAGGTGGACGAGCGTGTCGGACGCCGTGCCGTCGGCAGCGAGACGCTCGGCCAGGTGCGCGTGGCGAGGCAGGACGCGGGTGAGCCAGTCGCGCGGCGCGTCCGCGGCCAGCTCGGCGGGCGCGGGGATGGCGTGCAGGCGCGCCTGCAGCCGGCCGAACTCGCGGCCGAGGCGCGGCATCGACCACGGGCGCTTCGCGATGTGGTTCATGAGCGAGTCGCCGGGGCACCAGGTCTGCACGACGGCGGGCATGCCGTCGCACGCGCCCGAGGCCTCGATGCGCGGCGTCGCGATGCCGGCGGCTGCGCAGGTCTCCATCGCGACGCGCTCACGCCACGCGGCCTGCTCGGCGGCGGCGAGGCAGTAGACGCGCAGCGCGTGCTCGGCGCCGTCGGCGGTCGTGAAGCGCCAGAGCAGCGTCTCCCAGCCGCCCGGCACCGCCTCCGGATCGGAGACGCCGACGAAGCCGAGCGCGTCGAGTACGCGGCGTGGCTCGATGTCCGACGAGACGGGCGCGATTGACAACGTCACTCCTCCGCCGTGTTCTACCCGCCCGGCGCGAGCCGCGCAATTGCGGTGAGGGCGGGGGCCCTCACCCCCCGGCCCCCTCTCCCTCAAGGGGAGAGGGGGAGCTTGGGCCGGAGACGCGCGATAGCAGCCCGCGCGCGCGGTCGAGGTCCTCGCGGGTGTTGAGGTCGAGGCAGGCCGAGGGGTCGTCGACGGCGACGTCGTCGATCGACGCGGCGTGGCGCTGGACGACGGCGCGTACGCCGAGCGAGGCCTCGTCGATGGCGAGCAGCTCCGGCAGCAGCGCGGCATCGAAGATCAGCGGATGGCCGCGATGGCCGTCGAAGACCGGCGCCGTGATCGGCGCGCGCGATGCGGCGTGGGCGCGCACGAGGGTGTCGAGCAGCCCGGCGGGCCGCGGCTGGTCGACGGCGAGCAGCAGGATTGCGTCGGGATTGCCGTCGATCGCGGCGAGGCCGCAGCGGATCGACGATGTCTTGCCGGACTCGAACTCCGGGTTGTACTCGACGCGCGCACGCGGCGCCGCCTCGACGATCGGCGCGAGGCGCTCGGCGGCGTAGCCGGTGACGACGATGATCTCGCGGACGGCGTCGACCGCGGCGAGCTGCTCGAGCTGGTACGCCAGCAGCGTCGCGCCGCCCCATGGCAGGAGCGCCTTCTGCGTGCCCATGCGCTCCGAGTGGCCGGCCGCGAGGAGGATCGCGGTGACGGAAAGCGCCTCAGGCACGGGCCCTCGCGCGGGCGCGTTCGATGATGCGCTCGCCGGCCTTCAACGGCGCGCCGTCGCCGCCGAGGCGCGCCATCGTGATCTCGGCGACGATGCTGAGCGCGATCTCCTCGGGCGTGACGGCGCCGATGTTGAGGCCGATGGGCGCGTGGATGTCGCGCAGGCGCTCCGGCGGGATGCCGTCGTCGATGAGCTGGCGGTAGATGAGCGCGACCTTGCGCCGGCTGCCCATGAGGCCGACGTAGAACGCCGGCGAGCGCGCCGCGACGGCGAGCGCCTGGTAGTCGTACTTGTGGCCGCGCGTGACGATGACGACGGCGCTCGTCTCGGCGACGGGTACGCCGCCAGCGCCTGCTCGATGTCGCCGACGACCGTGGCGTCGGCGTCGGGGAAGCGCTCGGCGTTGGCGAACTCGGCGCGGTCGTCGATGACGGCGACGCGATAGCCGGCGAAGCGCGCCGCAGTCGCGACGGCGAGGCCGACGTGCCCGCCGCCGACGGCGACCACCTCGACGGCATCCGTGCGTGGCTCGATGAAGTACTCGGCGCCGGAACTGGCGCGCACGACCCGCGGTCGCGGGTGCCGTTCGGCGATGAGCGCGCGCGCCGCGATCAGCGCGTCAGGGTCGAGCATCGGCGCGTCGCCGTCCGTCGCGCCGCCGTCCCAGACGGCGATCGTGCGACCGGCTGCGCCGTCGGGCGACCGCACGACCGTGACGACGGCGCCACGGCGGCGGCCGGCGTCGCGCAGGGCGCGAAGCACGTCGATGTCGATGGCGCCGGCCGGCACGATGAGGATGCGCTCGGTGCCGCCGCAGGCCAGGCCGTAGTCGACGGCGATGTCCTCGGTCAGCTCGAAGTCGAGCACGCGCGCGACTCCTGAAGCGAGCACTTCGGCCGCGGCCTCGCGCGCCGATGCCTCGATGCAGCCGCCGCCGAGCGTGCCTGTCGCGCTGCCGTCGGCGCGGGCGAGCAGGCGGGCGCCGGCCTTCTGCGGCGTCGAGCCGCGCGCGTCGACGAGCGTCGCGAGGGCGAAGCGCTCGCCGCGCTCGAGGAGCTGGATCATCTCGTCGAGGAGGTCGTTGTTCATCGTTCGGGCCTGCATGCGAATCGAACCTGGCGCAGATTCAGGTTAGCACGACACCGATGCCTGTCATGCTGAGCGAAGCGAAGCATCTTCGCCGGTCGAGTTGGACGATCTCGATTGGGAGCTCAAACGTGGGGCGGCGCCCGGCGTGCCGCGCCGGCATTGGTGCCGCGGAGGCGGCCGGAGGAGATCCTTCGCTGCCGCTCAGGATGACATCACACGAGGTCCGCGCGGGCTGAAAAGCCCGCGCTACGGCGGATGAAACCGGCACTGGGGCGGACGTATCGGGGCAGACGTATTGGCCGGGGCGGACGCATGGGTCCGCCCCTACAGTTAGGGGAGAAGTGCGGCGTTGTTACAGCAGGTGGCGCTGGAGCGGGCAGTTCGCGGAGGCGGGTGCCGGTGCGGTCGAAGACGGCGTTGGCGATGGCGGCGGCGATCGGGCACGATCGCCGGCTCGCCGGCGCCGGTCGAGGGCGTCGTGTCGTCGCCGACGATCACCGTGTCGATGACCGGCGCGTCGCTGGTGCGGGGGACGCGGTAGCGCGTGAAGCCGGTCGTCAGGACGTGGCCGTTCTGGAATTCGACGGCCTCGTAGAGCGCCGTGCCCATGCCCATGACGATCGAGCCTTCGACCTGGTTGACGACGCCGTCCGGGTTGACGACGAGCCCGCAGTCGATCGCCACCGTGACGCGCGCGACGCGCACTTCGCTGCCCTGCACGTCGAGCTGCACGGCCGTCGCGGCGTAACTGCCGACGTCGAGGCCGATGGCGATGCCGGCGCCGCCGTGCGTCGGCCGGGCGCCGGCGCTCCAGCCGTGCTGCGCTCGCGGCGCGCTCGAGCACGCGGCGGAAGCGCGGGTGCGACAGGTTGCGCAGCCGCAGCTCGACCGGATCGATGCCGAGCGTCGCGGCGATCTCGTCGACGTGCACCTCGCGCGCGAAGTGGTTCAGCGCGCCGCCGAGCGATCGGTACGAGCCGGAGGCCAGCGGGCCGTCGCAGGTGTACGTCGTTGACCCGGACGTGCGGCGTGTCGTACGGCGTCTCGGAGCCGCGGCGGCCGAGGAAGGGGCGGTCGCCGGCGTGGTAGCCGTCGTGCTGCCACGCTACGATCCGGCCGTCCGAGGTGAAGCCGCTCTTGATCGTGATGACCGCCGCCGGGCGCACGGTCGCCTGCGTCATCTCCTCCTCGCGCGTGAAGGCGATGCGCACCGGCCGCCCGGCGATGCGCGCCAGCCGCGCCGCCTCGATCGCGATCGGGTACGGGCTCTTGCTGCCGAAGCCGCCGCCGACCTCCGGCGTGATCACGCGCACCTGCGACTCGTCGATCTCGAAGCGCTGC
The DNA here is from genome assembly GCA_963840385.1 of uncultured Chloroflexia bacterium. Lineage (GTDB taxonomy): Bacteria > Chloroflexota > Dehalococcoidia > DSTF01 > JACRBR01 > CAYJMJ01. The sequence continues at coordinate 18,072 of CAWIYS010000012.1, forward strand.
GCCAGCTCGGTGCGGATGCCGAACGGGCGCTGCGTGCCGGCCCAGACGGTCAGGTGGTCGCCGTCCCACTTCGCGACGGCGGCGCGCGGCTCCATCGGCGCGTTCGAGACGTACGGCATGTAGTACGTGGCTTCGAGGACTGTGTCGGCGGCGCGGAAGCCGTCGTCGAGCGCGCCCGCCTCCTGCGTCACGTACGGTTCGCGCGCGCTGCTCGACGAGCAGGTTCGGCATGTCGAGGTGCGACGGCAGGTCGGCCGGCTCGTCCCAGACCGGCTGCAGCAGCTGCGCGGCGGCGGCGGCGTGCTCGTCGGTGTCGGCGAGCACGGCGACGAGGTGGCCGTCCTGCACGACGCGTTCGACGCCGGGCATGCGCTCGGCGATCGACGTGTCGACCGAGGCGAGCTTCGCCGTGATGGACGGCCGGCGCAGCACCGACGCGAACAGCATGCCTTCGAGCAGGATGTCCTGCGTGTAGATGGCGCGGCCGGTGACGCGCGCCACGGCGTCGATGCGCGGCTGCTTCGTGCCGAACAGCTTGAACTCGGACGGCGGCGTCAGCGCGACGTCGTCGACGATGTCGCGCGAGAGCGTCTTGCCGGCGAGCAGGTCGGCGTACGAGACGGCGTGGCTGGCGTCGGCGCGCGACGCGACGCGGCCGTCCCCGGCGACGAGTTCGGCGGCGGGCAGGTCGAGCCGGTCGGCGGCCAGCTCGAGCAGCGCCTGGCGCGCCGTCGCGGCCGCCTTGCGCAGCTGCAGGCCGACGCGCGCCGTCGACTGGCTGCCGAAGGTCCCCATGTCCCACGGCACGAGGTCGGTGTCCGACAGCACGACGGTCACCGCATCGAGCGGCAGCCGCAGCTCCTCGGCGACCTCGATCGCGAGGCCGGTGCGGATGCCCTGGCCGTACTCCACCTTGCCGGCGTACGCGACGGCCGTGCCGTCCGGCCGGACGACGAGCCATCGCGCCGGGTGCCGGCTGCGGGGCGGTGTTGCCGTACGCGGCGCGCGCGTAGCTCGCCGGCGCGGGCGGACCGCCGGGCCCCGCCGCGCCCATGATGCTGAGGCCCTCGTCGACGGCGGGCGCGCTCATCGCGCCGCCTCCGCGGTCGACTGCGACGCCCGCTCGACGGCGCGCAGGATGCGCTGGTACGTGCCGCAGCGGCACATGTTCTGCGAGAGGGCCTCGCGCACCTGCGCGTCGCCCGGGTGCGGGTCGCGGCGCAGCAGCGCCACCGTGGTCATGATGAAGCCGGGGATGCAGTAGCCGCACTGCATCGCCGTCTCGTCGATGAACGCCTGCTGCACCGGGTGCAGCTCGCCGTCCGAGGCCAGCCCCTCGATCGTCGTGATCGAGCCGCCGGCGACGGCGCCGACCGTCGTCTGGCACGAGCGGACGACCTGGCCGTCGACGAGCACGGTGCAGGCGCCGCACAGACCCTCGCCGCAGCCGTACTTCGTGCCGGTGAGGCCGGCGTCGTAGCGGATGAAGCTCAGCAGGTTGCGGCGGGGGTCGGCGGCGGTGTGCTCCTCGCCGTTGATGCGCAATGTGATCATGCGTCGGGCCTCGATTCGGGTGCGCGCGGGGTGTGGATCGATCGTTGCGAGCGGCGGCGGGTGTGTCAAGCCGGGCGGTAGTGGGTGGTCGGTAGTGGGTAGTTGGTAGTTGGCCGTGGGTAGAACTACCAACCACGAACCACGGACTTCGGCCTCTGGCCGCTGGCGGCGGTTCGTGTCACCTTTCCAATCGACGCGCGCCGCCAAACTCCCGGCCGATGCGCGCGCCGCAGCGAAGGAGCGTCCACATGCCAAGGCTGTTCGCGGCCGACGAGTACTTCGGCCACCAGATTCCGGAGCCGTATCCGAGCGTCGCCGTGCACCACGAACACTGGCGCGACAGCTATTACTACGGCATGCACCCGCGCGGCGGCATCGGCGACGCGATCATCCTGACGATGGCGCACTACCCGCTGCGTGAGACGCTCGACTCGCACGAGTTCAGCTTCATCGACGGCGAGCGGCTGTTCGCCCACTTCACGCGGCCGTACGGCGACGACCCGCACTCGAGCGTCGTCGGGCCGATCCGCGTGGAGATCGTCGAGCCGTTCAAGACCCTGAGGTTGACGGGCGACGGCGCGGAGGCGCCCGTCGGCTTCGACATCACGTTCACGGCGCGCACGCAGCCGTACGCGCTCCGCCGCGGAACGATGAAGCGCGGCGACGAGATCATCTGGGACCAGAGCCACTTCCTGCAGTCGGGCACGCTCTCGGGCTGGTACTCACGCAACGGCGTGACGAAGCGCGTCGACGACTGGTGGTGCCAGCGTGACCACTCGTGGGGCATTCGCGATCACCAGCGCTGTCCGATGTGGCTGTGGCTTGCGATCCAGTTGCCGGACGGCATGTTCGCCATCTGGCACTGGGAGTACCCGAACGGCGCGCGCGTCTTCACCGACGGCTGCTTCGCGCCGGCCGACGGCAGCACGCCGATACCGCTGATCGACTTCCGCCACGACCTGCACTGGATCGACAAGGACGGCAACCCCGCCGAGTACGGCACCGACGGCGCGGCGTACCGACGGCCTCGCGGGGCGCATCGAGGTGGTGCTAGAGGGCGGACGGACGGTGGCGATCGAAGGTTCGGGGCCGCGGTGCGCGTACTACGGCCCGTACGGCGGCGGCCAGCACCAGCTGGCGGTGCGCACCGACGACGGCCGCACCGGAACGGCGATCTACGAACTCACCGGCTCGTACCACCACCGCTACTTCCCGATCCCGCGCGCGGAGAACTACCCGCCGGGATAGCCGCGCGGCCGCGCATCGCAGAGACGCCGAAAGCCGGGGCGCTTGCCCGTGCGCCCCGGCTTTCGAACGTTCCGGCTCTATGTGCTACGGCGTGAGCTTGAGCGCCGTCACGATCTTGTCGAGGACCGCCGGCACCGCTTGCGCGTCCTTGATGATCACCGACAGGTCGGTGGTGCTCGCGTCGGCCTGAGCCTCGATGTCCAGCTCGAGCTTCTCGAGTTCATCGGCGAGCGCGGGGTCGACGGCGCGCGTGGCCTTCACGACAGCTTCCATCGGGTCGTCCATCGTGCCCTCGGTGTCGCGGGTCCCCTGGACGTCGCCCGCCTGCGCCTTGGCGATAACGGCGGTCATGATCTGCTTCAGCTGCTTCACGTCCGCGGAGAGTTCCGCGGTTGTCGGCGTCGACTCGGACGTGCCGGACGCGGCCGGCGCGGTCGCCTCGACCTTCTCCGTCGGCGACTCCGCTGCCTTGGTCGCGGCGACGGTGGGCGCCGCGGCCTTCGTTGCCGCGGACGTCGCGGCGGGCTTGGCGCCGGCCGCCGCCGTCGATGTCTTGTCGGCGCTGCTGGTGCCGCCGCCGCACGCCATCGCGATGGCTGCGAGCGCTGCGACCGTAGTGAGTAGAACGACCTTCTTCACGACTGTCTCTCCTCCTCTTGAAGTCCGGGGACTTCCTGCTCCTGATGGTCCGGCTTCATCACTCGCCGGTGTTCACGCATTTACTGTGGGTTTGACTGCAAGAACGCGATGATCTTCTGCAGGTCGGCGTCCGGAAGCATGTCGCTCGTGAACGCCGGCATTCCCTTCGGACCCGCTCGCACCTTGTTCTCGATCTTGTTCGGGCTCGCGCCGGACAGGTCCTTGCCGACGGCGCCGCCCTTGCCGTTGCTGAGGTGACAGGCCGCGCAGCCGTACTGGAAGAACAGCAACTGGCCGTCGTGCACAGCATCGCCAGTCTGCGCTTGCGCAGGCTTCGCGAGGGGCATGCCTTCGAACAAGTACGTTTCGCCGAGGTAGGCCACCTTAGTGCGAGAGTAGCCGACTGGCGACGACAGGTTACCGTGAGTATACGGGCTGCGCATCACGATTCCAACGATGAGCGTCAGGGCGAGACCACTGATGGCGACGACGAGGATGGCGGGAACGAAGTACCGGTTCATGCGCCACCTCCCGCCGGTTCTCCGGCCAGTGTGGGACGGCCCGCCGGCGCCGATGCGGCGGCCGGCGCGTGCCCGCCTTCTTCTTCCATCTGCTCCGCCACTTCCCACACCGCCAGGATGGGGAAGATCTTGATGAACACCGTGATCAACAGCGCGAACAGCGCGAACGAGGCGGTGATGATCGACCACTCCACCCACGTCGGGCCGTAGTTGCGCGCGTCGTACGGCATCAGCGGCACGCGCAGGGCCGCCACGACGATGAAGTAGCGCTCGAACCACATCGCGATGTCGATGAGGACGGCCGCAAAGACGATGCCCCAGATGTTTCGCGTCCACGGCATGAGGATGAGCAGCGGTGGGACGATGAGGCCGCCGATGACGTAGTACCACCAGAAGCCGGCGAACTGGTTGAGGAACAGCTCACGGAAGTGGAACTCCTCGCCCGCCTCCATCTTGTAGCCGGTGGTGATGTACTCAGAGAGGTTGGCGTAGATCATGATCAGCGCGAACGCGCCGAGCAGGTAGCCCAGGTAGATGAAGTGCTTCTCGGTGATGTACTCCTCGAGGTGGTAGACCTTGCGGAGGATCGCCATGACGATGACCAGCGTCGCGACGCCGGAGAAGATCGCGCCGGCGACGAAGAACGCGCCGAAGATCGTGCTGTTCCAGCTGACGCGCAGGTTCATCGCGAAGATCCAAGAGACGACGGTGTGCACCGAGACCGCGATCGGGATGATGAGGATCATCATCACGGCGAGCGCGGTGGCCAGCATCGTCCGTTGCTGCTTTTCGCCGTTCCAGCCGACCGCGAGCAACGTGTAGAGCTTCTTGCGGATGCCGCTGGTGCGGTCGCGGAAGAGCGCCAGGTCGGGGATCATCGGCAGGAACAGGTAGGTGACGCTCGCCGTCAGGTAGGTGGTGATGGCGACAACGTCCCAAATGATCGGCGACTGCCAGCGGCCGTGGATGATCACGTTCAACACGCGGTCCGGACGCCCCAGGTCGATGATGGGGAAGAGGCCGCCGCAGCAGAGCGCGACGACGGTAATGAACTCGGCCATGCGCGTCACGGGCGTCCGCCAGCCGGCCTTCGAGACTCGCAGGATCGCCGAGATCAGCGTGCCAGCGTGGCTGATGCCGATGAAGAACACGAAGTTCGTGATGTAGAAGCCCCACGAGATGCGGTCGCGCATGCCGGTGACGATGAGGCCGTGGCGCAGCTGGTAGTAGTACGCGTAGCCGCCCCACGCGATCACCGCCGCCAGGAACGCGACCCACACCCAGTACAGCGCGCTGGTCTTCCGAATCGGGCCGAGGGTGGTCTCTTCGAGCCTGCGTTGACGGACCGCTACCGCTTCCACGTGTCAGCCCCCTTCGCCTTCTTCGTCCACGGCCATACGGTGGCCAGCCGCCCCTTCTTCGCTGAGTCGCGGCCGGCGAGTTCGCCGTGGCCCGGGACGTAGTACACGCGCGGCTTCGTGCCCAGGTCTTCCTTGAGGTTGTAGGCCTGGTGCTCCGACAGGAACCGGCTCACCGAGACGACGTCCTTGCCGTTCGTCGCGACGTCCTCTTCGAGGTCGCCGTAGTAGATGGCCTTGTTGGGGCAGCCCTGCGCGCAGTACGGCAGGACGCCGGAGCGCGCCATGTCGGCGCAGAAGTCGCACTTCATGACGGTGCCGCGCCGCGCCGGCGTCTGGTGCTCGATGTCGTAGTGCGCGAGCTTCGCCTCTTCCGGCACGGGGGGGTTGCCCCAGTTGAAGAAGCGCCGGTCGTACGGGCACGCGGCCATGCAGATGCGGCAGCCGATGCAGCGGTCCTGGTCGATGAGGATGCTGCCCTCGGGCGTCGCGAACGTCGCGCCGACCGGGCAGACGTTGGTGCAGGGGGGGTTCTGGCACTGCTGGCAGGGCGCGGGCACGAACTGCGTGCCGCCGCCCGGCAGCGGGAACTCGAACACCTGGATCCACTCCATCGGCTCCGGCGCAAAGTGGCCCTCGATGCAGCCAGCGGTGCACTGCGGCGGCTTGTTCACGCCCTGGCAGCCGTCGCAGTAGCGAAGGTCGATCATCATCGTCCAGCGCCGGACGCGGCCGCTGGGAGCTCTCGCGGCGTTCGCGTCGGCGCGCACGGGCGGGTCGCCGGGCCTGAACACGGTGCGCAGGATCGCCGGCAGGACCGGCAGGGGCGCCACACCGAGCGCCCCGATCCCGAGCATCTTCAACACGCCTCGCCGGGCGACTTTGCGCTCGACCGGGTTGGCGGCGTGTTCCGGGACTGGCTCGAGTTCCTGGTTGGTCGTCATCGCGGTTCACTCCCATCTCTGGAACCACCCACAGCATCGATGACCGGGCGCGCCGCGGCATCGGAACATGCGGCAGAGTCGGACGGCGTAAAATGCGCATCGGCGTGGACACGGAACTGCGCGAAATACCTAGACGCCGTGTGGGGCTGCAGGATGAAAGCGGCTTTGCGGGCGGGATAGACTGCGAGAGACATGCACGACGCATCATCGTCCGAGCACATTCGAGTGATCATCGCCGAGGACCATGCGGTCGTGCGCGAGGGCACCCGCCAGCTGCTGGAACGCGAGCCCGACCTGGAGGTCGTCGGCGAAGCGGGCGATGGCGCCGCGGCCGTGGCGCTGGTCGACCGCCTGAAGCCGGACGTCGCCATCATGGACATCTCGATGCCCGTGATGACCGGCATCGAAGCGACGAAGCAGATCAAGGCCTCGCACCCGAATACGGCCGTGTTGATCCTCACGGCGTACGACGACGACCAGTACGTCTTCGCGCTGCTGGCGGCGGGAGCGGCCGGCTACCTGCTCAAGGACGTCCCGTTCGCTGAAGTCGTCCGCGCCGTGCGCCTCGTCCACGCCGGCGAGCCGGTGCTCCACCCGGCGATCGCGCGCAAGGTGCTGGCGAAGTTCGCCGCGCCCGTAGAAGTTGCTACGGCCGCGCGGCCGGCACACCGCGACGAACAGGCGTTGACCGACCGCGAGCACGAGGTGTTGCAGCTCGCCGCGTGCGGCCTCAGCAACGCCGAGATCTCGGCAAAGATGTATCTGAGCATCCGTACGGTGCAGGTGCACCTGACGCACATCTTCACCAAGCTCCACGTCGGCTCTCGGACCGAGGCCGTGATCGCCGGCCTGCGCAGCGGGCTGCTGAAACTGGAGGACCTCGGTGAGGGCTGAGCTGGGCTTCGCGCCGCCGCCGGCGCCATCGCTCCGCTCGCGGCTGATGCGCGACATCGCGACGCCGCTCCGCCGCGTGCCGCAGCGTCTGCGGGACGGGCGCTTCTGGCGCATCCAGGCGATGGTCATCGCCGCCACGGCGCCGCACTACGTCATCGAGACGGTCGGCTTCACCAACCCGTTCGAGACGTTCCACGGCCTCGCGATCACGCTGTACGTCGTCCCGCTCCTCTACGCCGCGCTCGCGTTCGGGTGGGAGGGCGCGATCCTGACGGCGATCTGGATCGTCGTGCTGACCTCGCCGAGCATGTGGGTCTGGCACCGCTCCAGCTACCACTGGCTGACCGAGGTGGGGCAGCTCGCCATCACGCTGCCCGCCGGCATCATGGTCGCGTGGCGCGTCGACCTCGAATCGAAGCAGCGCCAACGCGCCGAGCAGACGAGCGCGAGCCTGGGGCTGCTGAACGAGATCGGTGAGCGCTTGAGCCACGCGCTGGACGTCGAGCAGGCGTTGCCCGGCGTCGTCCAGTTGCTGATGCGCGGGCTGCCGGTGCGGTCGGTGTGGCTCTGCCTCGAGCCGGAGAACCCCGGCGGCGAGCGGCGGGTGATCGAAGAGTTGCGCGACGGTGCGGCGCCCGACGGCGAGATCCCGGTCGATGGCCTGCATCGCCTGGCCGTCGAGACCGGTGAACCGATCACGCTTGGCGAGCGACTCGTCGTCGTGCCGCTGATCGGCGAGGAAGGCACCATCGGCTCGCTCGGCGCGTCGGCGCCTGCCGGCGCGACGCTCGGCGATGACGAGGCGAAGCTGCTGGCGACGGCGGCGCACGAGATCCGCGTCGCCGTCGAGAACGCGCGGCTCTATGAGCAGCGCCAGGAGAGCCTGCAGACATACGCACGTCAGGTGACGCAAGCGCAGGAGGACGAGCGCCTCCGCATCGCCCGCGAGCTGCACGATGAGACGGCGCAGGAGTTGGTCCACCTCGTGCGGCGTCTCGAACGGCTCGGAGAAGCCGGGCAGGATGAGCTCCCCGGCCAGGTGGAGGAACTGCTCACGCTCGCGCGCGGCACGCTGAAGTCCGTGCGGCGGTTCAGCCGCGACCTGCGCCCGTCCGTTCTCGATGACCTCGGGCTCGTGCCGGCGATCGAGCTGGCGGTCGAGGCGACGAACACGCGGCTGACGGGCGGCGCCCGCCTCGAAGTCAGTGGCGAGCCGCGACGCCTCGAGTCAGCGGCGGAGCTGGCGCTGTTCCGCATCGCGCAGGAGGCGCTGCACAACATCGAGAAGCACGCCGAGGCCACGTCGGCGTCTGTGCGTCTCGCGTTCGACGACGGCACGGTGCGGCTCGTCGTCGCCGACGACGGCCGCGGCTGGAGCGTGCCGTCGAACGTGTCGACTCTCGCGCGCGCCGGCAAACTCGGCGTCCTCGGCATGCGCGAGCGCGCCGAACTCGTCGGCGGCACGTTCGAACTGGTGTCGGTTCAGGGCGCGGGATCGCGTGTCACGGTCACCATCGGCGCGAACCACGTGCCGGCGGCGCAGCGCGCCTAATGGCCCTGCCGATCGTCCCCAATACGGCCTCGGCGCTCAAACTCGCCTCAGATTCCGTTGACAGCCGATAACAGGCGGGCCTAACGTTGCCCCACGATTACTTCGTGAGGCTAACCGAATGGCCGCTGGGCCCCGCCCGCTTGCGGAGCAGGTTGGCAGCATTGTCGACCTGCTTCCGTTGATCGTGAAGAACCTCCGCATCGGCCGGTTGCTCGAGAACGTGCGCCCGGGCCTGGGCATCTCCCAGGTCCTCGTGCTGCACGCGCTCGAACGCGCGCCGGCCGAGGGCGCGTCGATGGGCGACCTCGCCGACGAGGTCGGCGTCACGGTTCCGACGACGACGGGGCTCGTCGGCCGGCTCGCGCGCGAGGGCCTCGTCGAGCGGCGCGCGCACCCGTCCGACCGGCGCGTCGTGCTGGTGGCGCTCACGCCGGACGGGCGTGCGGTGGCGCGGCGCGCGGCGTCGTATCTCGCGGAGATGATGGGAACACTGCTCGCCGACCTCGAGGCTGGCGAGCGTGAGGGACTGGCGCACGCGTTCGAGCGCGTCTTCGATCTGTCGGTCCGCATCCAGGAAGAGCAGCGGCGCATGGTGGCGCCGGCATGAACCAGGTGGAGGTGCGTGATGTCCGCAAAGAAGGCTGAGACCCGCGCGGTCGTCAGGAAGAACGGCAACGGCCACGGAAACGGCGCAGCGGCGCCGTCCGAGGAGCGATACCGCGATAGCATCACGTGGGACAAGGTGACCTGGGGCACGCATTGCGTCGACTGCTACCCGGGCAACTGCCCATGGCGCGTCTACGTCAAGGACGGCGTGATCATGTCTGAGGAGCAGGCCGGCAACCTGCCGGTGGTCGAGGCCGGCGTGCCGGACATGAACCCGCTCGGCTGCCAGAAGGGGGCGGCCTGGAGTCAGCTGCTCAATGCGCCCGAGCGCGTCCTCCACCCCCTGAAGCGAGCTGGCGCACGCGGCGACGGCAAGTGGCAGCAGGTCTCGTGGGATCAGGCGCTCACCGAGATCGCCGACCATATCCTCGACGCGATCGTCGAGGACGGCCCGGAGACGATCATCGATGAGGGCACGCCCGGCGAAGGCGGCCTGCTCACGAAGATGATGTTCGGCCGTCTTATCGGGCTGCTCGGCGGCGTCGGGCTGGACACGAACGCGACGATCAACGACTTCTCGCCCGGCATCTACCTGACCTTCGGCAAGTTCGACCCGGCGAGCAGCATCGACGACATCTTCCACGCCGAGTTCATCATGTACACGCACATCAACCCGGCGTACACGATGATCCCCGCGTTCCACTTCACCGCCGAGGCGCGCTACAAGGGCACCGAGGTCGCGCTCGTCGCGCCGGACGTCAACCCGTCGCACTCGCACGTCGACTATTTCGTGCCGATCAAGCCGGGCACCGACGCCGCGCTCGGCCTGGCGATGGCGCAGGTGATCATCGAAGAGGGCATCTACAACAAGGAGTTCGTCTGTGAGCAGACGGACCTGCCGCTGTTGGTGCGCGTCGACAACCAGCATTTCCTGCGCGGCTCCGACATGGTCGAGGGCGGACGCGCTGACCAGTTCTACGTCTGGGACACGAAGAAGAAGCGTATCGTCGAGGCGCCGCTCGAGACGCTGTCGCTCGGCGCAATCAAGCCGGCGCTCACGGGTGCGCAGCCGGTGCAACTCAAGGACGGCACGCTCACCGAGGTGGTACCGGTGTTCGAGCTGATGAAGGAGCGCCTCGCGGAGTACACGCCGGAAAAGGCGTCCGAGATGTGCGGCGTCAATCCGGAGCTGATCCGGACCCTCGCGCACAAGATCGCGACGAAGCGCGGCAGCATCTTCTGCGGCGGCACGTCGTTCAAGTACTACCACGCCGACCTGATGCTGCGCGCGTACCTGCTGGTGCTGGCGCTGACAGGCAACTGGGGCCGCAAGGGCACCGGCCCGGTGGAATGGTCGGTTGCGGGGTTCGATGGGCCGTTCCTCTCGTTCGCGAAGGGCAACACCGGCCGGCAGGAAGCGCGCAACGTCATGAACATGCGGCACGCGCTGATGGACCTCCTGAAGAAGGAGGATCCGACGATGACCGACGAGATGGCGCACATCGAGTTGATGCACCGCTTCACGCAGACGCAGGGCATGGTCCCGCCCGCGATGCTCTGGTACTACCACTGGGGCTACAAGGACAACTGGCAGAACCGCGAGTACAACGACCCGTCGATGCAGCGCGAGTTCGACGAGTACGTGCAGGAGGCGCTCGACAAGGGCTGGTGGAAGTCGCCGGAGCGCACGGCCTCGAAGAAGACGCCGCGCGTGTACTTCGAAGTCGCCGGCAACGCGCTGCGCCGCACGCGCGGCGGCCAGAACCTGATGCTGCCGAACATCTTCGACAAGCTGAAGTGCATCGTCAGCGTCGACTGGCGAATGTCGACGACCGGCATGTACTCGGACTACGTGCTGCCGCCTGCGCACCACTACGAGAAGATCGCGTTCATGTTCCCGACGCCGCAGCTCATGCACCTGACCTTCTCCGACAAGGCGGTCGAGCCGCCGTCCGGCGTCATGTCGGAGGTTGAGATGGCGGTGATGCTCGCTGAGAAGATCGAGGCGCGGGCGAAGGCGCGCGGCATCGACCAGTACACCGATGCCTCTGGCGTCGCGCACCAGCTGTCCAACCTGCGCGATCAGTGCACGATGAACGGCAAGCTCGACAACACGGAGGCGATCGCCCGCGAGTGGATCAGCGACGGCGTCGAGGCGGGCAACCTGCCGGAGGGAACGTCGTTCGACACGCTGCGCGAGAAGGGCTACATGCGCTTCCTCAACTGGGGCATGGGGCCGATGTCGTACAGCCAGGCGGCGGACATCAAGATGGACGAGACGCACACGGCGTTCAAGCACCACGTTGAGAACAAGCTGCCGTACCCGACGCTCACCCGCCGCGCCCAGTTCTACATCGACCACGACTGGTTCATGGAGGCCGGCGAGGCGCTGCCGTGCCACAAGGAGAACCCGCCGCAGGGCGGCGACTACCCGTTCGAAATGACCAGCGGCCACAACCGCTGGAGCATCCACTCGATGAACATCACCAGCAAGATCCTGCTCGGGACGCACCGCGGCCGGCCGCACATCGTCATGAACGACGGCGACTGCGCGCGCCTCGACATCGTCGACGAGGAGGAAGTCGAAGTCACGAACGACCTGGGGACGTTCATCGTGCCGGTGAAGATCTCGGGCACGGTGCGACCGGGGCAGGTGGTCTCGTACAACGGCTGGGAGCCGTACCAGTACAAGACGTGGAAGGGCGCGTCGGACCTGGAGCCGGGGATGGTGAAGTGGCTGCACTTCGCCGGCGGCTACGGTCACCTGCGCTACTGGCCGTTCCAGTGGCAGCCGGTGCCGTTCGATCGCGGCGTCCGCGTCAACGTCTCGAAGGTGGACTTGCTGTAACTCTTCCGCGGGGCGGGCTTCAACCCGCTACCGCGGGCGCGCGGCGAGCAACACATCAGCCGAGGCCCGGGGCGCGCGCCCCGGGCCTCGCCCATTCATCAAGCAGGAGGTCGTGATGGTTGACTTCACTCTCAGCGAATCGCAGCTGGAGCTTCGCCGCGTCGCGCGCGAGTTCGCCCGCAAGGAGATCCGCCCGATCGCAGGCGAGCTGGATCGCAATCCCGATCCGGCGCAGAGCTTCGCGCGGGACCTCTACCCGAAAGCGAACGCACTCGGCTTCAATACGGCGCTCGTGCAGGAGGCGTACGGCGGCGCCGGTCTCGGCGACCTCGACTTCGCGATCATCCTCGAGGAGCTGGCGTGGGGCGACGTCGGCGTCGCGCTGACGTACGTCGGCCACTGGCTGGCGCTGGCGCCGCTGATCCGCGGCGGCTCCGACGACCAGCGCCGCCGCTGGCTGCCGCAGATCGCCGCTTCGCCGGACAAGTCGTTCCTCGCGGCGATCTGCGCGACGGAGCACGGCAGCGGCAGGCGACCTGACGCCGCGCGACTACCTCGGCGCCGAAGACCGGCGAGGCGGCATCGAGCCGCAGGACTTCTTCACGAACTACACGCTGCCGCGCGCCGAACAGCGCGAGATGACGACGAAGGCGATCCGCGACGGCGACGAGTACGTGATCAACGGCACTAAGCGCTTCATTACCAACGGCCCCGTCGCCGGAATGTACCTGTGCATCGCGACGGTCGACCCGTCGCTGCCGGATGCGCTGGCGACGCGCGCGTTCCTCGTGCCGGCGGGCGCGCCAGGGCTGTCCGTCGGCACGCTCGAGAACAAGATGGGGCATCGGCTGTCGATCACGTCGGAGATCATCTTCGAGGACGTGCGGGTGCCGGCCGAGGACGAGCTGCCGGGCGGCGCGGCCGCGCTCCGCTTCGGGCTCGAATGCTCGAACACGATGGTCGGCGCGCTCAGCGTCGGGCTCGCGCGCGCGGCGTACGACGAGGCGATGGCGTACGCGAAGGTGCGCTACAAGGGCGGCAACCGCATCATCTTCCACCAGGCTGTCGGCATGATGCTCGCCGACATGGCGATCGCGGTGAAGACGGCGCGGCTGCTCGTCCACCAGTCGGCGTGGCACAACGACCACCACGGCGACGTGCCGAATCCCGTCGCGGCGATGGCGAAGGTGTACTGCTCCGACGTCGCGGTGAAGGTGACGCACCAGGCGCTGCAGATCTTCGGCGGTTACGGCTACATGCGCGACCTGCCGCTCGAGAAGTGGTCGCGCGACGCGCGCGTGACGCCGATCTACGACTTCACGAACGAGATGCTGCGCGCCAACTTCATCCTGCCGATGCTGGCGTTCACGCCGGAGATCTAGGCCGGGTTTGGCCAACGGGATCGTGAGCTCGGGTGGTGCCGACGGTATCACCCGAGAAAGATTCTTCGCTTCGCTCAGAATGACAGCGGACCCAGTCCGCAGCGTTCAGTTTGTCGCACGTGGCACATCCCCTACTCTCGCGGTGTGGCATCAGGGTTGTTTCGTGACGGTCGCGAACGTAGAATCGCGATCTCACGCCGCGCAGAGACGAAGCACCGGAGAGGTGGATCATGCCGCAGGAATTCAAGGGCGTCATCGGGCGCACAGTCGCCGAGTCGACGCCGTGGTGGCCGGAGCAGGTGCGCGCGAAAGAGGGCGCGCCGAACGTCGTCTACATCGTGCTCGACGACGTCGGCTACGGGCAGATCAGCTGCTTCGGCGGTCTGTGCGAGACGCCGAACCTCGATCGGCTGGCGGCGAACGGCCTGCGCTACCGCAACTTCCACACGACGGCGCTCTGCTCGCCGACGCGCACATGCCTGCTGACCGGCCGCAACCACCACGCCAACGCCATGGCGAGCATCGTCGAGAACGCGAGCGGCTTCCCCGGCTACACGGGCGAGATCCCGTTCGAGAACGGCTTCCTGTCGGAGATGCTGACGCCGCACGGCTACGCGGCGTACGCCGTCGGCAAGTGGCACCTGACGCCGCACCACGAGATGAACATGGCGGCGCCGCGCAACCGCTGGCCGCTCGGCCGCGGCTTCGAGCGCTTCTACGGCTTCATGGGCGGCGACACGAACCAGTGGCAGCCGGACCTGGTGCACGACAACCACCAGATCGACCCGCCGCGCACGGTCGAGGAGGGCTACCACCTCACGGAGGACCTCGTCGACCGCGCGATCGAGTTCCTCACCGACCTCAAGAACGTCGCGCCGAGCAAGCCGTTCTTCCTCTACTTCGGCACCGGTGCGTGCCACGCGCCGCACCACGTGCCGCGCGAGTGGATCGAGAAGTATCGCGGCAAGTTCGACAAGGGGTGGGAGTGGGCGCGCGACGCGGTGTTCAAGCGGCAGAAGGAGATGGGCATCGTCCCGCCGGACGCCGACATCACGCCGCGGCCGCCGTGGATCGCGGAATGGGACGCGCTGCCCGACGACGAGCGCCGGCTGTACGCGCGCATGATGGAGGTGTACGCGGCGTTCCTCTCGCACACCGATCACCACATCGGCCGGCTGCTCTCGTTCCTCGATGAGCTGGGTGTGATGGAGAACACGATCATCGTCGCGCTCTCCGACAACGGCGCCAGCGCCGAGGGCGGGCCGCACGGCTCGCTCAACGAGGCGAACTTCTTCAACCGGGCGCCGGAGACCGTCGCCGACAACCTGAAGATGATCGACGAACTCGGCGGGCCGAACGCGTTCAACCACTATCCGTACGGCTGGACGTGGGCGGGGAATACGCCGTTCCAGCGCTGGAAGCGCGAGGTGCACGAGGGCGGCGTCGCCGATCCGTGCATCATCCACTGGCCGGCGGGGATCAGCGCGAAGAACGAGATCCGCGACCAGTACATGCACGCCGTCGACGTGACGCCGACGGTGCTGGACCTGCTCGGCATCGAGCCGCCGGCCTCGATCCGCGGCGTGCAGCAGTCGCCGATCCAGGGCCAGAGCATCGCGGCGAGCTTCAACGACGCGGCGGCGCCCGTCGGACGCGAGACGCAGTACTACGAGATGCTCGGCAACCGCGCGGTGTACCACCGCGGCTGGAAGCTCGTCACCTATCACGGCACCGAGGGCATGATCTACGACGGCGTCACCGACCCGACGCGGCCGTTCGACGAGGACCGCTGGGAGCTGTACCACGTCGCCGAGGACTACACCGAGGCGCACGACCTCGCCGGCGAGTATCCGGAGAAGGTGCGCGAGCTGGAGGCGCTGTGGTGGGCCGAGGCCGGCCGCTACAACGTGCTGCCGCTCGACGCGCGCAGCATCGGCCGCGCGGTCGGCGGGCCGCGGACGTCGGAGCGGCGCAAGCGGTTCGTCTACTATCCGGGCGGCGCATCGATCGAGGATTTCGCGGCGGTGAACACGAAGAACCGCTCGCACACGATCACGGCGCAGGTCGTGATCCCGGAGGGCGGCGCCGAGGGCGTGCTGATCGCCGATGGCGGCCGCTTCGGCGGCTACTCGCTGTACGTGAAGGGCGGCAAACTCTGCTACGCGTACAACGTGCTCGGCCGCGCGCGCTTCCACATCTCCTCCGACGCGCCGGTACCGGCGGGCCGATGCGATCTCGGCTTTTCGTTCGAGAGGACCGGGCCGCAGCCGTTCGGTGCGGGTGGCGTCGGCCGGCTGTACATCAACGGCAAGCAGGCCGGCCAGGGCGAGATCCCGCGCACGGTGCCGTTCATCTTCGCGCTCGGCGAGGGTCTGGCGATCGGACGCGACGAAGGGAACCCGGTGACCGAGGAGTACGCGTCGCCGTTCGACTTCACCGGCACGATCCGGCGCGTCGTCGTCGACCTCAGCGGCCCCGAGCCGCCCGTCGACCTCCTGCAGGAGGCGCTGATCGAGATGGCGCGGCAGTGACCTAACCCCTGGCCCCTTCCCTAAAGGGAAGGGGAACGCGTGCGCAGCGGGTCATTCCGTGAACAGGCAGAACGGGTGGCCGGCGGGGTCGAGGAGCACGCGCAGGTCGGTTCGCGCCTGGTACTCGGCGAGGCGCGCGCCGCATGCGAGAGCGTGAGCGACGGCTGCATCGAGGTCGTCGACCCTGATATCGAGGTGCAGCATCTTGTCCTGTCCGCCGGGCGCCTCCGGCCACGTCGGCGCTCGGTAGTCCGCCCGCTCCTGGAACGAGAGACCCGTCCCGCCAGTCGGATCGCGCATGAGCACGAAGTCGTCGTCGCGCAATGTCACCTCCCAGCCGAGGAGGCGTCCGTAGAACTCGGCCATCGCGGCTGCGTCGGCGCAGTCGATGTTCACGGTTTCGAGGCGCAACGTCGGGCGATGTTCGTCGGCGGTCATGTGGAATTGTAGAACGCGGCGATCGACCGTGCGCCGGGACCGCGCGGGTGGAAAGCCCGCGCTACGGGTTGAACGCGCGGCCGCCGCCTGGCGTTGAAAGACGGCCGATGTGCGCTATCCGGGGAAGATTCTTCGCTTCGCTCAGAATGACAGGCAGGTGCGTCTCGGCTATCGCGCAGCGCCGTGGCAGCGCTTGAACTTTGCGCCGCTGCCACAGGGGCAGGGGTCGTTGCGGCCGGCGGTCGTGAGGGCTGACTGCAGGTCGCGCATCCACGCCATCACCTTCGACGGCGTGCCGTCGTGGCGAAGCTCTTCGGCCATGAAGCGCATCGGCGCGTCGACGTGGTGGAAGAACGCCTTGTAGCCGGCGCAGAGGTAGTTCAGGCCCGGCTCGCCTTCGGGCGTCGTGATGAAGCGGTTCTTGGGGCACTCGCCGTGGCAGGCGAAGCGCACGTCGCACTCGCGGCAGTAGCGCGGCAGCGTGTCGCGCTTGTCGTCGCCGAAGCGCCGCTGCCGGTCCGAGGCGACCAGCTCGATCATCGAGTCCTGCGTGATGTTGCCGAGCAGGTGCGCCGGGTCGACGAAGTGGTCGCACGAATAGAGGTCGCCGTTGTGCTCCAGCGCCAGCGCCTCGCCGCAGGTCTCGGCGAAGATGCAGAGCGGCGGCGGCGCGCCGGCCCACGACGCGAGCGCCGCGTCGAACATCTGCACGAAGATGCTGCCAACGTCGCGCCGCATCCACTCGTCGAACACGGCGATCATGAATCGGCCCCAGTCCTCCGGGCGGACGGAGCGCTCCGTCACGCATGACGCCGGGTCGGCGGGATCGCCGGCGCCTTCGACGCGCTCGACGATCGGGATGAACTGGATGAAGTGCGCGCCCGCCTCGTCGCGAAGGAAGCGGTAGACGTCGAGCGGGTGGGCTGCGTTGGCGGCGTGCACCGTCGTCAGCACGTTCCAGTCGACGTGCTGCTCCTGCAGGTGCTCGAGGCCCTGCATCACGCGGTCGAACGTCGGATGGCCGCCCTTGTCGACGCGATACGCGTCGTGCAGCTCCTTCGGCCCGTCGATCGAGATGCCGACGAGGAAGTCGTGCTCCTTGAAGAACGCCGCCCACTCGGCGTCGATCAGTGTGCCGTTGGTCTGGATCGTGTTGACGATGCGCACGCCCGGGCGGCGGTATTTCTCTTCCAGCTCGATGGCGCGCCGGAAGAAGTCGAGCCCCATCAGCGTCGGCTCGCCGCCCTGCCAGGCGACGATCACCTCGGGCGCGCGATGCGCCTCGATGAGCTGCCGGATGTAGGTCTCGAGCAGCTCGTCGGCCATGCGGAAGCGGCTGCCGGGGTAGAGCCTCTCCTTCGAGAGGAAGAAGCAGTACGCGCAGTCGAGGTTGCAGATCGCGCCCGTCGGCTTCGCTAGCAGGTGGAATGCCGCGGGCGGCGGCCGCTTCGGTGCGCGTTCCGTGTGCTCGATCGTCGTTGCCAAGTCGTCCCCACCCGTCTCGATGCCCGGCGCCGGCCCTCATCGTATCCGCTCGGGGCGCCACCCTGCTTCGGACTGTTGCATTGGAAGGTTCTTAGTCCGCTCTCAGGCGGCTTTCAGCCTCCGCTTAGACCGGCGCTGCATGCTGCAAGAGGTCATGCAGTGGGGCCGGTGAGAAGGGGGTACGGGATGCGATAGCGAATCCGCGGCCTCGCAAGCAAATCAACGAATCAGAATCAACCAATCAGAAGGAGACGCAGATGAAAAGGTTTCGTAAGTGGTGGATCGCATTGGCCGGCGCCGCCGTCCTCGCAATCATCGGCGCCGGAGCGGTGATGGCGCAGACGCCGGTGCCCGGAACGAGCACGACCGGCACGTCGTTCCTCTCGCGCGTCGCGCAGAAGCTCGGCATCGATACGCCGACGCTCCAGAACGCGGTGAAGAGCGCGAAGAGCGACGAGATCGACGCGCGCGTGGCGAGCGGCGACCTGACGCAGGCGCAGGCCGACGCCCTCAAGCAGCGCATCGCCAACGCACCGGCCGATGCGCCGTTCTTCGGCGGCGGATTCGGCGGGCACGGCGGCCACATGGGCCGCGGCGGCTTCGGCGACCCGTCGAAGCTGGCCTCGTTCCTCGGCGTCACGCCGGAGCAGCTCCGGACCGAACTGGACGCGAACGGCGCCACGCTGGCGACCGTCGCGCAGGCGCATGGCAAGGGCCGTGACGAACTAAAGGCCTTCCTGACCGACGACGCGAAGACGCACCTCGCGCAGGAAGTGACCGACGGACGCATCACGCAGGCGCAGGCCGACGCGCGGCTCGCCGAGCTGACGGCGAACCTCGACGCGCGCATCGACAGCACGGTGCCGGTCGGCCGCGGCCACGGCCCCGACGGCATGGGCGGGCGCGGCATGGACGACGGCGGCTTCGGCGCCCCGTCGATCCCCGGAGCGACGAGCACGGCGACGGCGAACAACGGCTAGCACATCGGACGGAAGCCAATCGGGACGGGCGGCGCAACCAGCGCCGCCCGTTCGGCTCGTTCGCCGACGCAACTTCTTATGCGGCTCTTAGCCGCTTCTCAGCCGGCGCTCATCCTCGTGTTCGATGATGGCGGCGTCGGGCCCGTGTATTGCCCGACGTCGCGAAAGGAACGACGATGCTACTGCTCAAGGGTTGCCCTCGCTGTCACGGAGACCTGCTGTTGACCACGTACATGGACGACCGCTCGACGAACTGCCTGCAGTGCGGCTTCAGCCGCGCCCTGCTCCCCGCAGCGCCGAAGACCGATCCGCAACCGCTCGCGTTCGATGACGAACGCCGCCGGCCGGGGCTGCGCGAGCGCATGGCGATGCGCCGGTCAGCGGGCCTGGCGTCGATGCCGCCGCGGGGCGCCTGACTGATGCCGGATGCGCACCCCGGCCTCGCGGTGTCGCGCGAATTCGCGGCGATGGGCGGCACGATCGAAGTGCAGCTCGTCAACCGCAGCGAGGCCGGCGCCGACGGCATCGAGGCGCTGTTCGCGTCGTACGAGCGGACGATGAGCCGCTTCCTGCCGGACAGCGAGCTGTGCGCGCTCAACGCGTCAGCCGGTGCGCCGTTCGCCGCCTCGCCGGTGCTGTTCGACGCCGTGCGCCTGGCGCTCGAGTGGGCGCGCGCCACGGACGGCACCTTCGATCCGACGCTGCTCGACGAACTGGAGGCTGCCGGCTACGACCGCTCGTTCGAACTGCTGGCGGGCGGGGTGACGCCAAGGCCGTCGCCCGCCGAGCGACACGCCGCGCGCTGGCGCGAGATCGTACTCGATGACGTGCGCTGCACGATCACGCTGCCGGAGGGTGTGCGCATCGATCTCGGCGGTATCGGCAAGGGGTTCACCGTCGACCGGGCGATCGCGTCGCTCGGCGCAGACGCCAATGCGATGGTGAACGCGTCCGGCGACCTGTACGCCGCCGGCGACGGGCCCGAGGGCGACGGCTGGTACGTCGGCGTGGCCAATCCGTTCGAGATGGACCATGACGTCGCGGTGCTGCGCGTGCGCGATCGCGGCGTCGCGACGTCCGGCTCAGCGCGGCGGCACTGGACGGCGGGCGACCGCCGATACCACCACCTGATCGACCCGCGCGCGGGCGTGTCGTCGGACAGCGATCTGCTGACTGTGACGGTGGTCGCGCCGACCTCGACGGAGGCCGACGTGCTGGCCAAGACGGCGTATCTGCTCGGATCGAGCGACGGCGTGCGCTTCATCGAGCAGCGCAGCAGCTGCGCGTGCATGGCGATCGCGCTCCGTGGCGACGTCATCCGCTCGCGCGGGATCGAGGCGTACGAGACCGCTTGACGCCGCATGGTCGCTGATCAAACTCTCACGCAAGCCCAACGCCGATCCAACACACATCGGCGACAATGTTGCAGGGGATTGAGCAGAGCCGGAGCGAATGATGTGCCCCCGCCACCGTCAGGTCGAACGCGCGACCCCGCCGACGCTCCTCTCCTGACGTTCATTCGCCCGACGAAGACGTGGAA
>CAWIYS010000013.1:0-72619 GCA_963840385.1 uncultured Chloroflexia bacterium
TCTCCATCGCGATGTGGGGGATGTCGACTTCGTCGTAGACGTCCCCGATAGCCGTGTAGCCGTGGCGCTCGTAGAAGGCGCGGGCGGTGAGCTGCGCGCTCAGTTTGAAGCAGCGGATGCCGCGCGCGACGCCCTCGCGCTCGAGCGCCTGCAGCACCATGCCGCCGATGCCGCTCCCGCGATGCTCGGCGAGCACGGCCATGCGGCCGATCTTGGCGTAGCCTTCCGCGGGCAGCAGGCGGCCGGCAGCGACCGGGACGCCGCCGGCGTAGGCGACGCAATGGACGGCCGTCGCGTCCAACTCGTCGAGCTCCTCGCTGCGCGGGATGCCCTGCTCGTCGACGAAGACGGCGACGCGGACGGCGAACGCGTCCTCGACCTGCTGCCCGGTCGCCGGGACGACGACCTCGATCACGGCGTCGCGACCTGCGCCGTGCCGACGATCGCCGGCATCCACGGCGCCAGCTTCAACCGCCGGATCTCGTCGAACGCGAAGCCGGCGGCGACGATGGCGGCCTCGGTGCGGCGGTTGATCTTGCAGCCAGCGCTGCACCATCCCCACACCGGCTGGATGATGTCGTGCGTGCGGCCGAGGGCGCCGCTGCCCCGCACGTGCTCGATGAACACCAGTCGTCCGTCCGGCCGCAACACGCGCCGCAACTCGGCGAGCGAAGCGGGCAGGTCGTTGACGGTGCAGAGCACGAGCGTGGCGACGGCGACGTCGAACGAGGCATCGGGGAACGGGAGCGATTCGGCGGGGGCGCGCTGCACGTCGATGTTGGTCGCGCCAAGCGCGGCGAGCTTCGCCTGTGCGCGTCGCAGCATGTGCGGGTCCGGCTCCAGCGCGATGACGCGCGCGCCCGGGCCGTAGTGCGAGAAGTTTGAGCCAGTGCCAGCGCCGATCTCGATGACGTCGCCGGTCAGCTCGCCGAGCAGTTTCCGCCGCATCGGTCCGACGCGCCGCTCCCCGGCCTTCATCTGCAGCTCGTAGAAGGCTGCAAACCAGCGATGGCCGCGATCTTCTTCCGACATGCGACTATCCTACGCGATCGCGTACGGCCGCTGTCGCCCACAGGCCCGCAGGCGAAGGCTCATGGTGACGGACCGAGAGCCCCGCTGACGCCAGTGCTCCCTCCAACCACTGAGGGGAAAGCCGGAGCTTCGGATAGCTGCTCTTGTGCAGCCGCCAGCCGTCGTCGCTGAGGACATACACCAGGTCGTGCACTCGTACCGTCTCGCTACTCTCGTACTCGAGGAAGCAGAGCATGATCCGTTCCGCATCGGCGCGGAGCGGGATGAATCGGTCGAGCCCCACCAGCTCCGAGCTCAGGTCTCGATAGGTGGCCACGAAGACACCGCCCGGCGCCAGAGCGTCGAAGACGTCGCGGAACAGGGTCGTGACGGCTGCCTTTGACGGCAGGTGCAGCAGCGTGTCGCCCATGCACACGACGACCGCCGCGCTGTCCGGCTGGACGTGTTGTGGAAGTTCGTCACGGAAATCGGCGACCACTGTCTCGATTGCAGGTCGCACCGGGCGGTGAGCTGCAAGCTGTTCGAGGAACTCCGCGCTGCTATCGATCGCCACGACTCGACGGTATCCCAGGTCCGCCAACGCCATCGACTGGTAGCCAGGGCCGGCACCCAGGTCGACGGCGATGCCCGGACCGGAGTCGTCCGGGCCGGCGACACCCAGAGACTGCAATAGCTCCCGTTGATCGGCGATGGCGCTCTCGGTATCGCCGACCATCCACGTGTAGTGGCGGGCCAGCAGTTGTTCGTAGTGCCGCTGTGCTTCGGTCATCTTCCGCCACACATCACGATCAGCGAAGCGCGGCGGCCAGCTGCGCGAGGTGCTGCTCTTCGTGCGCGAGCTGGTGCCGCACGTACGGCTCCAGATCGACCGAGCCGAGCACCTCGTGGCGGCCGCGGCGCGACCATCCGGCCGGCGGCAGTGCGCGCAGCAGGCGCACGGTTTCGGCGCGGTATACCGCCAGCTCATCGAGCATGGCGGCGAGTTGGTCCGGCCCGTCGGGGCTTTCGGCGACCCAGCGGTCCTCGTCGTAGTTCGGCAGGAACGGGTCGTCCTGCAGGATGATCCACTTGAAGCGCATGCCGTAGACCTGCACGACGTCGCGGACATGGCGGATGACCTCGATGGGCGACCAGCCACCGCCGTCGGGCCTCCGCACCAGATCCTCGGGCCTCTGTCCGAGCAGGATCTCGCGAAAGGACGCGGGCGTGGCCGCGAGCGCGTCGACCAACTCGTCTCGACCCAGTTCGCGGTCGAGCTCGTACAGGCGGAATAGCGGCTGGCTTCCCATGGCGGGCAGATTAGCACGGGCTCGGCCCGCTTCGTCGACATGATGCTCCAGGGGACTGGGGTCGATCGCGGGGGTCGACGTTCTACCCAAGACGGGCATCAAATTCGCCTTCCAGATTCATCCATCCCCCTGATTGCCGGTCCTTGGAGGCGCCCGATACACTCGGCGCTATGAAACTGACCATCCGCACCCACAACACCTCCGCATTCGACGACTTCCACGAGCACGCCGAGAAGCGCCTCGGCCGGCTCGATCACCTCCTTCCGGGCGTCGGCGACGTCGTCGTCGAGGTCGGCCACGAGGAGACGCGCTCCGCAGCGCACCGCTACGCGGTGCAGGTGACGGTGCACGCGGGCACATCGATCCTGCGGGCCGAGGAGCGCGGCGCCGACCCGCGCGTCGCGCTGGACATGGTGGCCGATGTGCTCGCGCGGCAGGCCCGCCGCCACCAGAAGCGGCTGCGCGACCGCAACCACTCCGCCATCACGAAGGAAGCCGCCGCGGCGGCCGCACTCAGCGCCGCGCCGGCAACTCCTGCCGCTGACGACGAGGCCGACGAGTACGTGCTCGGCCGCGTGGTGAGGGCGAAGCACTTCGAAGCGAAGCCGATGTCGCAGGAGGAGGCGCTGGCGCAGATGGACCTCATTGGCCACGACTTCTTCCTGTTCCTGGACTCGGGGTCGAACGACTACGCGCTGCTGTACAAGCGCAAGGACGGCGACTACGGGCTGCTCGCGCCGCGGCGGGGATAGCGGGCGGCGGGGGCGCCGCAGAATGACGTGGGTGTAGCTTCTGTCGCCGAGACGAGCGCCTTGACGCCGTGATGTACTGAGAGTAGTCTCATTGCATGAGACAAGTCTCAGCACGCGGTACCAGTGCTCCCAGTAGCTCGACAGCGGCGGTCCCATCGCGATCTCTCCCGCGCGAAAAGCACGCCCCGGCGCGACTCCGTGCCGCCACCCGAGAGGCCATCATCCAGGCAGGAGCTTCGGCGTTCGCCCAGCACGGTCTGTCTGGAGCAAGGATCTCCCTCATCGCCAGAGCTGCGGGCGTGGCCAACGGGACGTTCTATCTCCACTTCCGCGACAAACGCGAGCTGTACACGGCGATCGTCGAGGAACTGCTGCAGCAACTCGCGACACAGATGGATCAGTCGGCTGATGGCGATCTCGAATCCGATGAGGCCGAGCGCAGGGAGATGGAGGCGATCGTTTCGTTCATCGAAGCGCACGAGGTCTTGTTCCAGATGCTGGCCGCGACCGCTGACACAGAAGCCGGCCACCCGGTGACGCGTCTGTTCACCCAGCGGCGGATGCGGGCACTGAACGAAGGCCAACGCCGTGGCACCGTCCGGCCGGATATCCGAACCGACATCGCCGCCCATGCGGACATCGGCATGATGATCTCGGCACTGCGGTGGTGGCTTGGCGAGGGCCGCAGCACCCCGCGCCACGAACTCATCGAAACACTAACGGCGCTCCGCCGATTCGGCACCGCCCCGCGCGTCAAAAGGAAACGTGCTGGTCGGAACGGACGTGGCGGCCACTAATCGGAGGAGGTCACAGCGATGTCGGAGCAGATAAAGAAGGTGGCGTTCTTGGGTTTGGGGAGGATGGGTGCTGGCATCGCCACGAACGTCCTCAAGGCCGGCTTTGAGCTCACCGTATACAACCGGACAGCGGAGAAGATGCGGCCGTTGGTCAAGCTAGGAGCGCGAGCATCCGCTTCCCCTCGCGAGGCCGCTGCCGGTGTCGACGCCGTCGTTTCCTCTCTCTTCGATGACGCCTCGGTCCTCGACACCATCGGCGGCGCTGACGGCCTGCTAGCGGGCCTTCCTTCGAATGCCGTTCACATCGGTACCACGACGATCCTGCCTCGCACGGCCGACAGACTGGCTTCTTTGCACGAGTCGCATGGAAGCTGCTACATCGCCGCGCCTGTGATTGGTAGGCCTGACGTCGCGGAAGCCGGCCAACTCATGACGATCGTCGCCGGCGATGCCGCCGCGGTTTCTCGTTCTGAGCCTCTCATCAAGAGCTATGCGCCGGTGCTGATGAACGTCGGGCAGAGGACAGCAGTCGCGAGTAGTGCGAAGCTGGCGGTCAACTTGATGGTCGCCGCGACGATCGAACTGATCGGCGAGGTCTACGCGTTCGCGGAGAAGAGCGGCGTAGACCGCGGTCTTTCGCATCTGCTGGTCTCGTCGATGCTCGGGCCGCAACCGCTGAAGGACTATGCCAGACGCATCCTCGACCGGGATTTCGACGAGGTCGGCTTCGACCTCGTCTCGGGCCTTAAGGATGTGCGCCTCATGATCGAGGCTTCGGAGGACGTGGCGGTGCCTCTCAGCCTCGCCGGAGTCCTCAGAGAGAAGATGATCGCGGCCATTGCCAATGGCCTTGAAGGCAAGGACTGGAGCGCCTCCACCGAGGCCACACGGATAGGCGCCGGTCTGCGCTAGCCTCGTTCGTCCCTACCCCGAAGTTTGAGGACTACCAGGAACCAGGCAGGGAACACCTCAAGCAAGAGCGTCGTGCCGGCACCGCACGACATGACGAAGAGCAAGAACAGGCGGTGGAGGGTGAACGGCGCCGCCGCGCCCGAGGACTATCGCACGCGCGCGATGGCGGCGGTTGCCGGGCCGAACCCAGCGCGATGGTAGAAGTCCGTCAGCTGAGGGTCGAAGTCGACGTGAATCCATTCGCCTGCGCCGCGGCAGGCCTCGACCGCATCTCGGACGAGCCGCGTGCCGATCCCCCGTCGTTGCCAGGCCGGGTGGACGGTCGTATCGAGCAAGAAGAAGTGGACTCCGCCGTCCCAGGCGACGTTCACGAAGCCGACGAGCGCTTCGGCGGCGTGAGCCGTCACCCACGTGAAGCTGCGCTCGAGCACCGGACGAAAGTCGATCTTGCGACTGCCCCACGCGGCTTCGAAGAGCCGTTGCAACTCCTCTTCGCCGACGTCGGCCCGTCCCGGTAGACGATCGCCTCCTGTCGCTGGACCATCACCAACTCCTTCTCGGACATGCTTGGGGTTAGCACTAACGACGCCCCGCGCACTGACCGTGGTGACGCGGGCTGAAAGCCCGCGCCACGAATCGGCGGTCTAGCGGAACATGTCGCGTTCGGCGGGGCGGATGAGCGATGAGGTCGAGGCGTCGTCGGACGCCGCGTACTCGGCGCCGCGGATGATGGCGACGGGGACGCGCGCGAGCTTGCCGTGCACCAACTCCGCGGCAGCCGCCAGTTCGTCGGCGACGGCCATCTGCGTCACCTTCAGCTCGTAGCCGGCGGGGTCGCGCTTGCCGGCGTAGTCGATCAGCGGCTCGATGCCGGCGACGCCGATCGCGAAGTTGACGTGACCCTCGCGCCACGGCCTGCCGAATGTGTCGGAGACGATGACCGCCACGTCGATGCCGAGTTGCTCTCGGACAGCGTGGCGCATACGGCGCGCCGACGCGTCGGGGTCGACCGGCAGCAGGCACACCGTGCCGGTCTTCTCGACGTTCGATGCGTCGACGCCGGCGTTGGCGCAGACGAAGCCGTGGTGCGTCTCGCAGATCAGCACGCCGCGCTCCATCCGCACGATGCGTTTCGTCTCGCCGAGCACGACCTCGATCTGTCGCGGGTCTTTCTCGAAGCGTGCGGCGTACTCGACCGCGAACGGCGACGGCGTGATGCCGGCGAGGTCGACGACGCGGCCTTCCGCCTTCGACACGATCTTCTGCGTGACGACGAGCACGTCGCCGGCTTCGATGCCGCCGGCAGCGTTGCCCGCATCGATGATGAGCGCGGCGAGATCGTCGCCGGCGCGCACCTCCGGCATGCCGGCGAGGCCGATGATGCGGACGTCGCCGCTCACGCGATCCCCGCGATGCGGATGCCGGCCTGCGTCTTGTAGGCGCGGTTGACGCTCACCAGCAGCACCGTGATACCTTCGACCATCTTCGCGTTGGCGAGCGGGCCGCCGTCGACGCCGCGTACGCCCTCGATGTCCGCCGCGAGCGCCATGATGCGCTGCTTGGCGGCGGCGTCATCGGCGCAGACGACGACGTCGGCTTCGAGCGGGCCGCCCTTGAGCAGCTTCTTTGCGCTGAGGTTCTGGAACGCGGCGACAACCGTCGCGCCGGGGAGCAGCGCCTGTTCCTGCTGCGCCGCCGACCCCTGCGGCACGTCGACGAGCGACGCGCGGCCGCCCTCGAACGCCATCGGCACGACGGTGCTGACGACGAGCTTGCCGGACAGCGTCGCGGCGAGCGGCGGCAGCGTCGCTTCCTGCGCGGCGTACGGCGTCGTCACGACGACGATCTCGCCGGCTGCGGCGGCGTCGGCGTTGGTGGCGGGCGTGATCGGCAGGCGGGCGTCCTTCTCGAGCAGCTCGGCGACGGCGCCCTGCGCCTTCTCGATGTTGCGTGAGCCGATGACGCAGGCGTGGCCCGCCTTCGCGAAGCGGTACGCCAGCCCCATGCCCTCTTCGCCCGTCCCGCCGATGAATCCGATCGTCGCTTTGGAGTCCATTTCGACAGGTTACAGGCGTCCGGGCGACCACGACAGGGACTAGACGGCGCGCAGCTCCTCGGCGATGCGCAGGAGCTCTTCGAGCGGGAAGCTGGCGACGGCCCGGCGCTCGCGCGCCATCCGGTTCGCCACCAGCTGCAGGGCGAGGTTGCACGGCGTCGGGACGCCGTGGAGGCGGCCGAGCATCACGATCTCGCCGTTCAGGTAGTCCGTCTCGATCGTCGGCAGGCCGCGCGCCAGGCTCTGCCACGACGAGCCGCCGTCGCGGGGCGCGCCCTCCACCCGGCCGACGCGCATGGCGGACGCCAGCCTGCGCTGGTGCATCTCCTCGTCGGACGCGCAGTCGATGCCCGCCGCCGCGTAGCACGCGAGCGCTTCGGCGCGGACGGCGCCGGTGAACTCGGGGGCGCGCGCATCGGTGCCGCAGGCGGCGACGAATGCGTTGTTGAGGTTGCCGAGGAGCTTCGCGTACTTCCAGCGCATGATCGCCGGCACGGCGGAGCTGCTGAAGCCCGCGGCGGTGAGGTCGGCGGCCACGCGCTCGATCGCGGCGTCGGTGCCGGACGGGTAGCGCCCAACGTCGAGCACGCCCCAGGCGCCGGACGCGTGGTTGACGATCACGCCGGGCTCGAGGAACGTGCCGGGCATGAACACGAGCATGCCGTACACGTTCGCGAACCGGCGCAGCGCCAGGCGCTCGTTGTCGACGCCGTTCTGCGCGCAGACGATCGCGACATCGGGCGGCGCGACGGCGGCGAGGTCGCGCAACGCGGCCTCGGTGTCCTGCGACTTCATCGCGAGGAAGACGACGTCATCGGGCGCGAATTCGATCTCGGCCGGGTGCGCGACGGCGGGCACGCGGAAGTTCGCGGTGCCGTCGGGCGTCTTCACCGTGAGTCCGTCGCGGCGGATCGCATCGAGCTGCGCGCCGCGGCAGATCAGCGCGACATCGCGCCCGTGCTCGAACAGCCGCGCGCCAATGATGCCGCCGATCGCCCCCGCGCCGTAGACGACGTATCGCATGGCCTAGTGCATCTCCGTGCCGCCGTTGACGTTGAGCGCGATGCCGGTGATGTTCTCCGCCTTGCAGAGGAACACCACGGCCTGCCCCATGTCGGCGGCGGTCTGCGGGCGGCCCATCGGCACGCGCTGCTGGATGAAATTGGCGAACGCCTCCGGAGCGGAGACGCCGCTCATCGCGCCGATCGCCGGTGCGAGGATGTCGCGCCACATGTGCGTGTCGACCTCGCCGGGACAGATGGCGTTGACGGTGACGTTGGAGCCGGCCATCTCGTGCGCAAGCGACTGCGTGAAGCCGATGACGCCGAACTTCGACGTGCTGTACGCCGAGGTCATCGGGTTGCCGCGCTTGCCGGCGATCGATGACAGGTTGATGATCGCGCCCTGCTTCCGCTGCATCATGTGGCCGGCGATCGCCTTCGAGCAGAGGAACGTGCCCTTCAGGTTGACGTCGATGACGAGGTCCCAGTCCTCTTCCGAGAACGCCACGACCGGACCGATGCGGATGACGCCGGCGTTGTTGACGAGGATGTCGACCTGGCCCCACCTGTCGATCGTCTGCTGCACCATCGCCTGGCACTGCGCGAACTCGCGCACGTCGACGTCGATGGCGATGGCATCGGAGCCGAGGCGCTTGATCTCGGCGATCGTCTCGTCGCGATCGGCGGAGGTCACCGGCAGGTCGGCGATGGCGATGCGCGCGCCCTCCTTCGCCAGCTCGTAGGCGATGCCGCGGCCGATGCCGCGCGCGCCGCCCGTGACGATCGCCACCGTGTTCTTGAGTTCCATGTTCCGTCCCCTTCCGACTCTGGCACGTAGAGTGCGGGAATTGTGGGGCACTGCCGCGACGCACGGGCAAAGAGCCGAGTGTAGCGGGCCGGCTTTGACTCGGCACGGTCCGCTGCCGGGCAGTTGACAGCTCGCCCGTCGGCGCCGGACACGCTTCGAGGCAAGCGAAGCAGGTGAATAGGGCTTCGCCCAGAGCTCGCCTGAGCTGGCGTTGCACGTCCTGCAGACGTCAGACTGGCAGGGGCGTTCGTTGTAGCCGGCTCGGAGCATGCGCATCGCGGCCGGAGCACGACGAGACTTCCGATGGCGCGCGGCGGGAACTCAAGCCAGAGACGGATCCGAGCGGCGCTACACCCTCGACGCGAAAGGCATCGTCGACGAGGAGCTGATCGACGACGTCGGCTGAACTGCCATGTACGCGTGCTGTCGCTGCATCCCGCGTGGCGCAATTCGTCGTGCGCATCGCCGTTGCGAGAGGCGATGTGCCCTCGCTGCCGCGGCGACGTCGTACGTTCGAACAAGGACTCGGGAACTGGCGAAGGATGAGCCGCTCATCTGTGACTGACGGCTGGTCGACGACGTGGGGCGAGTACCACAAGAGCTACCAGCACAAGCAGCTCTATGGCGGGCAGGCCTACCCGATGTTGTCGCGGCTTCATCGACCAGTGGCCCACCGCACGCACCCCGCGCGACAAGATGCTCGCCATCGATGCGCTCATCCACGCGTGCCACGGACGTTGCGAAGGCATGATGCTGGGCGGAACCCCGCTGCCAGCAACCTGATCGAGGGCAACGACGCGCGACGTAGTCGATTGCCTCGACGGGCTAACGTACGCGAACGTCAGCACCGACGAGCCTCGCCAACGTGCCGCGTACCGATGGCAGCTTCGGCGTCGAATCGCGTCGTCGTGGTTGCGCTGGCTGCGCGACGCTCCTTCGCGCGAGCTGCCGCGGCCGGGACGTCGGACGAGTCAGCTGGCGGAGAGGGTGGGATTCGAACCCACGGTACGCTTGCGCGCACACACGATTTCCAGTCGTGCCCGATCGGCCACTCCGGCACCTCTCCTCGCGGCCGCGCGCGGGCTGAAAAGCCCGCGCTACAGGTTATAGCCGACGTGCGGACTGAATGCTCGTTCGATAGGACCGCCACAACCGGAACGGCGGCGGCGCACCGTGGCCGCCATGAAAAGAACCTGGATCGCCGTGCGGTCCAGGTTCTTCATGTGTTTGATGGCGGAGAGGGCGGGATTCGAACCCGCGAGGCTCATCACCTACCGCTTTTCGAGAGCGGCACCATCAACCACTCGGACACCTCTCCGGGTGGAGTATAGCATCGCATACGGCCGCCGATCAGCGGCCGCGGGTCAGGTCCTTGAAGCGGCGCTCCTGCTCTTGCTGCGCCTCGCGCGATGCGTCGCGGCCGGCGCGCACGGCGTGGCGGATGCGCGTCCGCAGCTTCGCGGCGAAGCCCTCCGGCTCGGCGGCGGGCTCGACGCCGGGCTGCAGGTACTCCTCCGGGATCTCGTCGGCTTCCTTCGGCCCGGGCGAGGCGAACAGCCAGATCGCGATCGCGACGAGCGCGGCGATGATGGCGAAGATGACGAGCACGGCGAGCAACGAGCCACCTCGCCCGCCGCCGGCCGATTCGCGTTTCGCGAGACTTCGCTCAGCCTTCTTCGCGGCCTTTGCGGCGGTCTTCGCGGCGTCGCGCTCGGCCTTCTCGCGCTTCTGCTTGTCGCGCACGGCCTTGGTCGACGCCGGCTCGATCTCGAACTCGATCTTGCCGAACGGCGTGTCGAACTCGAGCTCGTATTCGGGCTCCTCGTCCTTCGACTTCTTCTTCTTGTTCTTCTTTCCCTTTTCAACGACAGCGGGCGGGCCCGCAGGCTCGATGACGTCAACAGCGAGCTGCGACGGGCGCTCGGCGACGGCGGTGGGTGCGCCGTTGGTGGTGATGGCTTCGTCCTCTGCCATGACAGACCTCCGTGACGGATGCGCTGGAGGGATCGGGCGGTGCTAGTCTTCTCGCTTGCCGGTGTTGGCGCCGGTCAGCCCGGCGATGACGCTCGCCGCGCGCCGGACGCCGGCGACGACGCCGTACACCTTGACGATCGGCGTCACGGCGGACTCGGAGACGTACACCGCCGTGCCCTTCATGTTGTCTGCGGTCTGGCGCGCCGTGCCGAGGAGCGGCTTCACGCTGTCATCGAGCAGCGCCGACGTCTTCTTGAGCAGCGCGCGCGCCAGCAGACCGAGCACGATGGTGAGGATCAGTGCCACGAAGAAGAACGCCGCGACGGCGATCCCCATGAAGATGATCACCCAGTCGCGGAAGGTGGCGACGAACAGCAGGGACAGTTCGGGCAGGGCGTTCACGGCGATTCCTTCGTATATGGTGCGCGCCCGGGCATCATAACACGGAGGCCGAACGGGCAATACTCACCCGGTTGACGAAAGCGCAGCCATCGCCGGCGCGAGCGTGCCGAAGCCGCGATAAGCCGACGATGCCCCCGATTCGGCTCTCAAAACGGCAGCCCCTTCAGGCCCTGCATGCCTTTCACGGCCGCCATCTCGCCCGTATGGCCGGCGGTGTGCACGTCGGCGAGTTGGAGGACGAACGCGATCGATCGCGTGCCGAAGAGGCGCGTGTCGACCTCCCGGTCGAAGTCCGTTTCGGCGAGCGAGGCGACGTAGGCGAGCGCCGACTTCTGGACCTCGACGCCGTAGCCACTGATCGCGGACAGCGCCACGTCGCCATCATACGTCCAGATCTCCAGTGGATTAGCCGGCATCGCGTGTTCGGCTGCGAACAGTTGCCAGATCGTCGGCTTGCCCTGCAGCGCGCCGTTCAGGAAGAAGTCGAGCGACGTGAGCGCGTGGACATGCGTCATCGCGATCGCGTTGCACGTGCCGCCGGGCCTCCAATTGTACTGAGCGTCGTCGAGGCCTTTCGCCACAGCGTTGAGGAGGCCGAACGCCTGCTCGAGCTGCTGCCTGGCATATGCAGTCGCGTTCACCTCTAGCACCTCCTCGCCGTCGCTGCGGAGTAACGAGAGTGCCACTGCAGGTGCCTGCGCGCAAGACCATCGCTCGTGCGCATGGCCGAGTCTCAGCGCCGGTGGGGGTTCGCTAGAACGGCAGCCCCTTCAGACCCTGAATGCCCTTCAGCGCGGCGATGTCGCCCGTGTGGCCGACCGTGTGCATGCCAGCCAGTTGCAGCAGGAAGCCGACGTTCTGCGTGCCGAAGAACCTCGTGTCGACCTCGCGGTCCAGGTCGGCGTCGCTCAGCGTGGCGAGGTAGTCCAGCGCCGACTGCTGCACCTTTTGCCCGTAGACGTTGACTGCGTCCATCGAGATCTGGCCGTCGTAGCCCCAGACCTCGAGCGGGTTCTGCGGCAGGCCGTGCTCCGTGGCGAAGGACTGCCACAGCGTCGGCTTGCCCTGGGCGATGAAGTTGAGGAAGAAGTCGATCGACGTCAGCGCGTGGACGTGGTTCTTGCCGACGGGGTTGCAGGTGCCATCGGGCTTCCAGTTGTACTGCTTGTCGTCCATGCCCTGGGCAGTGCCGTTTATGAGGCCGAAGGCCTGCTCGAGTTGCAGCTTTGCGTATGCGGTGGCGTTCACTGGCGATACCTCCTTGTAGTCACTACGGAATGGCTAGAGTGCCACGACGCGCGCCGTCGCGCAAGACCATGATCGGGAACGACGAGAGAATTGCCGAGGCTCAGCGCTCCGCGCGGGCGATCGTGCCGCCGCCAGGCCGCGCGGCAGCCAACCTGCCACACACCTGGACAGTGGTTTGGTGCGGTGGCCACCGCCCGCTAGTGACGTGTAGACATGCCTGTTACCATCTGGCGGTGAGGCTGGCGGTCCCGTTCGCGCTGCTGTTCGTCATCCTGGTCGCGATGTTTCCGACAACGGGATTCTACGACCTCTATCTGCTGCCTTGGCAAACGCGCGCCATCTTCCTGCAGGACGCGAACTTCTGGCACGCGATGCGCAACGAACCGCTCGCCTATCTGCCGCTCACCCATTTCTCGGCGCTACCATACGGCCCATTGTTCTATTACCCGATGGGACTCTGGATCGGAACGCTGAACGCGGCGCAAGTCATCGATATGCGGAGCTGGACCAGTCCCGACACCGCCATCGAATCGCTCCGTTACACGGCGCTGCTCAAGGTACCGAACCTCTTCGTATACGCGGCGGTGGCGGCAGTGTTGCTACGCCTATTGCCCGGCCGCGCGGGCGTCGACGCCATGCTGCTATGGCTCCTGAACCCGGCGGTCATCCTTGTGTCGTTCGTCATGGGGCAAAACGACGGATGGAGCATGCTCACCGTGCTCGCCGCTTTGCTATTGGCACGACGTACGCTCCGCGGACAACCCGACCTCCGCATCGGCGGGGCTCGTGTGCCGGCCGCGGCGCTCGCGATGTGTCTGCTCGGCGCGGGCGCCGCGATCAAGCTCCATCCACTGCTGTTTGTTCTGCCCTTCGCTTTCATACTCGGAAAGTCCTGGCCGGAACGGGCAGGCCTGGCGGCGATCGCGGGCGCGGTCTTTCTGGCTTGCATCGCGCCGTTCATCGGTGACTCGTACTTCCGGGACCAGGCACTCTTCAACCCGCAGGCTCAGGAAGTCCTGCGATACAAGATCGGGCCGATGGCGCTCTTCTACCCAGCGTACGCGGCGGCACTGCTGCCCCTCGTGCGGCGGGATCGTCCGTGGCTGGCGCTGCTGTGCACGATCATGGGCGTACACCTCGCCGTTTTCGCCCTGACAGCCTGGCCGCCAGAGCGCGCCGCCTGGTTCGTCGGATTGCTCGCGCCCGCCGCAGTGCTTCATCGCGCCGGGCGGGCGGCTTACGTGCTGGTCACGCTGCAGGTACTGCTCCACGCCATGACGCTCCATGGCGGGCTCGGTGCTGATGTATTCCGCGTGCTTTCGCCCCGCCTTGACAAGGGGCCGGGGCTCGACACCGCGATCGACGCCGTGTTGAATTTCGACGTCGTCGAGGCACTTGGGCTCTGCGTCGCGGCCGCCGCGTGGTGCGCCGCGGTGGCGGCGCTCACGCTGGGACGACGCGAGCCCGCGCGGCCGATCTCTGTGGTGTTGCCGGTCGCCATGCTGCTGTTGCTTCCGTTGTGGTTCATCGCGTCACTTGCCTTTACCAGCCGAGGGACCACAATCACCTTCGGCGTGGCGGCGAGCGACCTAGGTGTTATCAACGGGCCTGCGAACGTACAGCAACTCTTCGTACCCGGCGCCGACGACCTGTCCGCGATCGAAGTGCTCTACGAGGGCGCGGCGCGGCAACCGGTGTCCGCGACGCTCGCCAGCAGCGACGGATCCACGATCCGCACCATGGCCGCCCTTCCCGCCGCCGAGTCACCGCTGGCTTAAGCTTGGTTTTGACACGGTGCCCGCATCGCGTGGCGAGGCGTACATGCTCACGCTGCACGTGCCTGGGGATGGGAAGCTTGGCATCGTGCGTACGGCGGACCCGATCGTGCCAGCGCGCATTAATGACGAGTCTACGTCGGACCTCCTCGTCGACCTCCGCCAGCATTACGATCGAAACTGGACCGCCGTCTCGCGCGACGTGCGACGATCGCTTCGCAGCGAGGCGTGGGTGTGGCTAGCGACCGCGGCCTTGGTGGCCGCACCGCTCGCGCTGCTATGGCGCGCCGCCCAGCGCAGGATGGCCAGCGAGGAAGTACCTTGGGAACCAGAAGCCGTTAGAGATCGCTCACGCGCGCCTGGCGGCAAAGGCCCTCGACGGCGACGCGCGCATTCTCGTCGACGCTGAAGTGCTGAACTGTTCTGCTTCCGCCGCTACCGGGTCGGCCGCGCCCTCTGTTGGCGTATGCATCCCGACCATCTCGCGCTCCTTTGCCGGAGCCGGTAGCGGGCACATGCGGCGACGACGACCGACGGAACTGCCCTAATCCGACCGTGTTCTGGAGCACATACGTGGGCACGTTTCGGGCTGTTTCCGAGCCACGGGAGCACTGCGCTTAGGCTGGGGTAGTTGGGAAGCACGAGAGAACTGCCGAGAGTCAGCGCTCCGCGCGGGCGATCGTGCCGCCGCCGAGGACGACGTCGCCGTCGTAGAAGACGGCCGCCTGGCCGGGCGTGACCGCGCGCTGCGGCCGGTCGAAGACGACTCGCACGCGGCCGCCGTCGAGCGGCGTGACCGTCGAGGCAGCTGGCGGTGTGCGATAGCGGATCTTCGTCTCGGCGCGCACGTGCTCTTGGGGCGGGGCGCCGATCCAGTTCACGCTCTCGGCGACGAGGCCGGACGACATCAGGTCGTCCTCGCTGCCGAGCGTGACGACGTTGCGCTCGGCGTCGATCTCGGTGACGAACCGGCGTTCGCCGAGCGCGACGCCGAGGCCCTTGCGCTGGCCGATCGTGAAGCCGTCGATACCGTCGTGGCGAGCGACGACGGCGCCGGCGCGGTCGAGCGTCACGCCGTCGGTGCGAGGCAGGCGCGCGCGCACGAACGCGCGATAGTCGCCGTCCGGCACGAAGCAGATGTCGGCGCTGTCCGGCTTCTCGGCGACGGGCAGTCGCATGTCAGCGGCGAGCGCGCGGATCTCGGGCTTCGTGAACGTGCCGACCGGGAATAACGTGCGGGCAAGCTCGGCCTGGCCGAGGGTGTAGAGCACGTACGACTGGTCCTTGTTGCCGTCGACCGCGCGCAGCAGCCGGCGCCCCCTCGCGTCGCCTTCGATGCGTGCGTAGTGACCGGTGGCGAGGAAGTCGGCCTCGAGCGCGAGGGCGCGGTCGAGCAGGGCGCGGAACTTCACGTGCTCGTTGCAGGCGAGGCAGGGGTTCGGCGTGCGGCCGCGCCCGTATTCGGCGACGAAGTAGTCGATGACGCGGTCCTGGAACTCGCGCTCCATGTTGAGCACGTAGTGCGGGATACCGATGGCGTCGGCGGCCTGGCGCGCGTCGTCCGTGTCCTCGACGGAACAGCAGCGGCGCTTACTCGGCGGCGCCGCCGGGTCGTCGAGCGTCCACAGCCGCATCGTGATGCCGATGACGTCGTAGCCCTGGCGGGCGAGCAGCCCCGCCGCGACTGCGGAGTCGACACCGCCGCTCATTGCCACCACGACCAGCTGCTTCCGCGCCATTGCCCCTCATCGCCGAGGCAGATTCAACTGGCCCCGGCACCGCGATCAGCCTAGCGCACGTCTCGCGAGCGCGGCCAATGGTATACTCGCATCACCCCAGAGGGCGCCGCCGGCGCCCCGCCCGTGCACGGAGACGCTTACTGGAGTCCGCCGACCTCGCCCAGCGCATCGCTGACCTGCTCTCCGACCGCCAGGCGGAAGACATCGTGCTGATGGACATCGGCAAGGTGTCGTCGTTCACGGATTACTTCGTGATCGCGACCGCAACGAACCCACGGCAGATGAACGCGCTCATCGACTCGCTCGACCGCGATCTCCGTCCCGACGCGCGCCCGCAGCACGTCGAAGGCACGCCCGACAGCGGCTGGGTGCTGATCGACTTCGGCGACGCGATCGTCCACCTGTTCGCGCCCGAGGAGCGGCGGTACTACAACCTCGAGGGGTTGTGGGCGCAGGGCGTGTCGGTTGTGCACATGCAGTAGCTGGGCGCAGGCGTGTCAATTCATCGCTGTGGCGCGGGCTTCTTGGCTGGCGCTTTGCCTCATCGAAAACGCAGGTAGATCAAGCCGGCCATCATTGGCACGAACCAGATCAGATCCCTCCACCTGAATCCGTTCTCCCAGCTCCATCGAGGAGGCGGAAGCCCTTTGCGCCGGTATTGCCATTCCTGGAAGAGTCTCGGCGTTAGCGACGCGAAGAAGAGGATGGGCAGCCAGATCCACCGATAGGGTTCGGGCACTCCCCAAAAGGATGCGACAACGGCCACCATCACGTCCGGCCTTTTGCCGCGCGCGGTGCCAGCCGACGAACGATCGCGTCATACCGCGCGCCGTCAGCGCTGACGACGATCACCCGGCCGCGGGCACCGTCGTAATCGAAGTGCAGCCGCAGCCGCTCGGGCGGCAGCTCGTCGACCGCGCGCTCCGGCCACTCGACGACGAGCACGCCGGCCGACGCCAACTCGCCGAGCGCCAAC
Organism: uncultured Chloroflexia bacterium; assembly: GCA_963840385.1. Lineage (GTDB taxonomy): Bacteria > Chloroflexota > Dehalococcoidia > DSTF01 > JACRBR01 > CAYJMJ01. Next base: position 16,762 of record CAWIYS010000013.1, read on the forward strand.
TCCGCCACCTGCGCCGGCTCCTCGAGCCGGTACAGGTCGGCATGGTACAGGCGCAGCGACGCGCCGTCGTACTCGTTCATGATCACGAACGACGAGCTCTTGATGGGGTCGACGACGCCCATGCCGCGGCCGATGCCCTGCGCGAGCACCGTCTTGCCGGCGCCCAGCTCGCCGGAGAGCAGCACGACGTCGCCGGCGCGCAGCATGCGGCCAATTCGCTCGCCGACGCGGCGCGTCTCGCCCGGCGTTCGCGTCCGCAGCGTCACCTCGCTCATGCGGGCGCGCGACCGCGCTTCAGGTGGTCCCAGCCGCCGGCGGCGATGTCGACCTCATGGCCGTTCTCGTCGAGCAGCCGCACGCCGCGGCCTTCGGTGATGCGGCCGACGGTCGCCAGATCAGCACCGAGCGCCGCGCCGGCCGCGGCAAGCACATCCTCTGGTGCGACGAGGATCAACTCGTAGTCTTCGCCGCCCGCCGCCGCGAGCATGCGCGCCTCGGCCGCGTACGCCTTGACGAGCGCGGTGTCGAGCGGCACGCGCGCCAGTTCGACCGTGGCACCGACGCCGCTCGCCTCGCACACGTGGCCGAGGTCCTGCACGAGACCGTCGCTGATGTCGATGGCGCATCGCACGCCGGCGTCGATCGCGGCGCGCCCGGCATCGATGCGCGGCTGCGGGCGCACGTGTCGCGCGACAAGCGTCATCGCGGCGTCACCCGTGGCATGTTCGGCGAGCGCGCGCAGTCCGCCGGCCGAGCCGCCTAGCGGCCCCGTGACGGCGATCACGTCGCCGGGCGCGGCGCCATCGCGCCGGAGCACGCGCGGCGTGCCGTCGTCGCGGCGCTCCGCCGTGCCGTAGAGGGCGATCGTGATCGAAAGCACTGGCGCGGAAACGATGTCGCCGCCGGCCACGTCGATTTCGTACGCGCGCGCGCACTCCCCGATACCAGCGTACAGCTCGTCGACGGCGTCGACGCGCGTCGACGGCGGCAGGCACAACGTGACGAGCGCCACGGATGGCGTGCCGCCCATCGCCGCGATGTCGCTGACGTTGACGGCGAGGGACTTCCAGCCGACATCGCGCCACGCGACGACATCCGGGAGGAAATGGACGCCGGCGACCATCGTATCCGTCGTCGCCAGCACGAACGCGTCGCCCGCGGCCCAGGCCGCGGCGTCGTCGCCGATGCCGATGGCGACGCGGCGGCTCGCCGGAGGCAGCGCCGCCCGCAGCCGTTCGATCAGGCCGAACTCGCCGAGTTCGCTCACGTCCACGCTGCAAGATTACCGGCTGGCGGGTAGTGGGGTCAGTTTGGACTGCTAGACCAACCAACCACCTCAAAGAAGAAGAACAACCCGAACAAGTAGATCGGCAGCCACGCGACGAGGATCGATAGTGCGATTGCCGTGGCTACCCCGCGTGACAGCCACTTCGCCACTCCTCGACGCTGCAGGAAACCGTCCGCGCGCGGCCACGCGAACGCCGTGGCGGCGAACGCCGGACACCACAGAAGAAAGGCCACGAAGGCCCCAGTAAGGTAGGTAATCTCACCCGATTGCCCTGGCATGAGCTTAGTTTAGTAGGCCCGCGGCTTCTCCGAGCGTCCAAACGTGCTCCGCGACTCCGATTACCGGCTGGCGGGCGGCGCCGGGGCCGGTGCTACGATGCCGACATGGCCACCGTCATCGCCGGCGACGTCCACAGCAACCTCGAGGCGCTGCGCGCCGTCCTTACGCACGCGGAGGCGATCGGGCCGGTCGACGCCGTGTGGTGTCCGGGCGACATCGTCGGCTACGGCCCGGCGCCGTCGGAGGTGATCGCCGAGCTGCGCGGGCGGCGGCTGACGGCCGTCGCGGGCAACCACGACATGGCGGCGTGCGGCCGCATGGACACCGGCGACTTCAACCGGACCGCCGCGCACGCCGCCGAATGGACGGCGGACCGCCTGTCGCGCGCGGAACTCGACTTCCTGCGCGGGCTGCCGATGACGGCCGTCGAGGGCGACTTCACGCTGGTCCACGGCAGCCTGCGCGAGCCGGAATGGGAGTACCTGCTGTCCGGCGAGCAGGCGCTCGCCCAGTTCGAGTTGCAGGCGACGCCGTACAGCATCGTCGGTCATTCACACCTGCCGTTCTGGATCGAGGAGGACGCCGCCGGCCGGACGCCGCGCTTCCGGCAGCCTGACGACGGCGCGACGGTGGGGCTCGGCGAGCGGCGGCTGATCATCAACCCGGGCAGCGTCGGGCAGCCGCGCGACGGCGACCCGCGAGCGTCGTACGTGCTGTACGATGACGCCACGGCCACGCTCACCTGGCATCGCGTCGAGTACGACATCGCTGAGACGCAGCGGAAGATGCGGCTCGCCGGGCTGGATGCGTGGCTGATCGAGCGATTGTCCGTGGGACAGTGAGACGGAGGCCGTCCGTGGCCGATGGCATCGCCGTTGCGGCGGCGCAGCCCGCCGACCTCGAGCGCATTCTCGCGATCGACCCGCGCGTGGCGGACACGCCGGGCCGGCGCGAGTTCCTCGAGCGTGCGCACGCGGCCGGCGAGTGCATCGTCGCGCGGCGCGAGGGCGAAGTGGCCGGGTTCGCGGTGTTCGATCGCTCGTTCTTCGGCCAGCCGTTCATCGATCTGCTGTACGTCGAGCCGGCGCACCGGCGCGGGGGCGTCGCACGCGCGATCGTGCGCCACATCGAGTCGATCTCCCCGGGCGAGAAGCTGTTCACCTCGACGAACGAGTCGAACACAGCGATGCACACGTTCTGCGCCGCTCTCGACTTCGAGCGCAGCGGCCGCATCGACAACCTCGACGAAGGCGACCCGGAGATCGTGTACTTCAAGCGCGTGTCGGCGGTTCGTTACGGCACTGGCGCCGCCGCAACGGGGGTGCACCCATGACATGGACGGTCGTCGGGCAGGAGCAGGCGGTGAACGCGCTGACGAATGCGGTCAAGAATGGGCGCGTGTCGCACGCATACCTCTTCACAGGCCCGGCGCACGTCGGCAAGACGCTGACGGCGCTGCAGTTCGCGCAGCTGCTGAACTGCAGCGGCGAGGAGCCGCCCTGCGGCCGCTGCGGCGCCTGCGAGCGTATCGCCGGCGGTCGCCATGCCGACGTCGAGATCGTGACGGTCGGGGGGCTGTGCAAGGAGTCCGGCCACGACCACGCGAAGGATGCGTCGCGCGACATCCGCATCTGCCAGGTGCGGCGGATGGAGGACGTCGTCAGCCGGGCGCCGTTCGAGGGCCGCTGCCGCGTCATCATCGTCGAGCCGGCGGACGCGATGAACGAGACGACGCAGAACGCGCTGCTCAAGACGCTCGAGGAGCCGCCGGACAACGTCGTGCTGATCCTGATCAGCGACCGTGAAGAGATGCTGCTGCCGACGATCCGCTCGCGTGCGCGGCGGGTGGCGTTCGGCGGACTGACGCGGGAGGCGATCGAACGGGCGTTGCGGACGCGGTGGGACGCGGAGCCGACGCGCGCCTCCGAGCTGGCGCGGCTCTCGCGGGGCCGGTTGGGCTGGGCGGTGATGGCGCTGCGCGACGACCGCGTGCTCGAGCAGCGGCTGGCGTTGCTCGATACGGCGCAGCAGCTCGCTTCGGCCGGCCTGGCCGAGCGGTTCGCCATGGCGGCCGAGATGGGAGGCCGTTATTCGCGCGACCGCGCCGGCACGCAGGCGACGCTCGAGGCGTGGGAGGAGCTGTGGCGCGACATCATGCTGCTGGCGGCCGGGCGGGAGAACCAGGCGGTGCACCGGGAGCGATTGGACAGCCTGCGGCCGCTCGCGGCACAATGCGACGTGCCGGCGGCCGTCCGCGCGCTGCGCGCCATCGGCGATGCGCGCGGCCAGCTGGCCGAGAACGCGAGCCCGGCGCTGGCGCTCGAAGCGATGATGCTGGAGCTGCCGGTGCTGCGCCCGAACCCGGTGAGCGAACGCCTCGCCGGGCGATGATGAACCTGCGGCCCGGGAGGGCCTGACCCGAGATGAGCGATCACCAGCGCGCGCCCGTCGGCGTGCGATTCAAGGAAGCCGGTAAGGTCTACTACTTCGATGCGGGCGAGCACGACCTCGACGTCGGCAGCTACATCGTCGTCGAGACGTCGCACGGGCAGGAGATCGGCCGCGTCGTCATTTCGGCCGAGCAGGTGATCGCGAGCGACATCAAGGAGTCGCTGAAGCCGATCATCCGCGTCGCTACGCCCGAAGACCTCGACCAGTGGCGACGCCTCAAGGACCGCGCGGCGGACCACCTGCGCGAGGCGAAGCACGCCGTCGCCGACTCCGGCATCGACCTGCAAGTCGTCGCGGGGGAGTTCAACCTCGAGGAAACGCAGATCACGTTCTATTACACCGCGGCCGACCGCGCGGACTTCCGGCCGCTGGTGCGCGACCTCTCGACGCGCTTCGGCACGAAGGTGCAGATGCTGCAGGTGGGAGAGCGCGACCGCGCGAAGCTGCTCGATGGCTACGACGTGTGCGGCCAGCGACTTTGCTGCTCGTCGTGGCAGACGTCATTCCCCTCGGTCTCGATCAAGATGGCGAAGGAGCAGGACCTGCCGCTCAACCCGCAGAAGATCTCCGGCGTGTGCGGGCGCCTCTACTGCTGCCTGACGTTCGAGCACGAGGGCTACCGCGAGTTGCGCGGCCAGCTGCCGAAGGTCGGCAGCATGGTATCGACGCCGGCCGGCGAGGCGAAGGTCAACAGCGTGAACGTGCTGCGCAAGACCGTGCGGCTCTGGCTCACCGAGCAGCACCAGGTGCTCGAGATGCCCGTGGCCGACCTGCAACTGCAGTACGGCGTCACCGTCCGGCCGGTCGAACTCGTGCGCGAGATCGAGGCGCCGCTTGCGGCAGGCCGCGCCCACGGCGGCAGCGCCCGAGGAGCCGGCCGCAGAAGGCACACAGGCGCCGGAGGCCCCCGGCGGCGATGGCGCGGCGAAACGCCGCCGGCGCGGCCGTCGAGGCGGCCGCCAGCGACACCGCGGCGGCGAACCCGGCCAGCCGCCGGCAGCCTCGGGCGGGCCGCCTGGCCCACCACCGGGCCCGCCGGCGTAGACCGACACCTGTTGTTGTTCGTTCGTTGTGATTGGCAACTATCCCTAACTGTGTAGGTTGCCGATCACCAGGCTGGAGCCGCTTGGAGGGTTAGCGCGGCTCCCTAAAGTTGCGCGCGCTGTTCTCGAAATCTGCATCGTCAAGCCAACGTTCGGGGGGCCACGTCTCCACGTAAAGATGCGTGGCCATCGCGCGATCGAATCCGGCCAATGGATGAGGCCACACCTGCCGGAAGAACCTTGGATCGCTCAGGAGCAGAGTGGGGCGATCGTAGCAGATGACCTGACCAAAGAAACACCCAATCGCGAACGTGACCATCCAAACATCCTTCTGGATGGAGAAGGGCGATAGCGTGTTGGCTTGGTAACTGACAATCTCACCAGACGCCGTTCTCGTGACGCTCTTGCCGACGTACCTGCCGATGCGGATATGCCAGGTGCTTGGGGGCGCATGGTGAGCATAGAAGTGACCGATCCAGTCGTCGGGAGCAGGAAGAACAGGTGTGTGCGCGTACCTGTCGATGACCGCCTTGAGCCCCAGCCACTTCGCGAGCGCAGTGCGAGCGGACTGATCGAGCGCGACCGGTTGATCCAGAATCATGGGTGTCAGATAGGGTTTCACACCTTGTTCAATTGTTCCCATCCAGCGGCTATTGCACGGAGTACAGACGCACTTGGCTGCAAAGGTCAGTGGGCCGTTTCGAGCCTTCCGCCAATGCTTCTCGTTCTTGCGTGATCCGTCGCGATTCATGCGATAGCGAGAGTGGATCGCTGCGTAGCGCGGAGAGGCCTGTCGCGGATCTTGGTTCAAGATCCTGCTGATCCATTTCGAGATGACGTGTTCGTCCGTGATGGGGCTGCTTCCACAGAAGATGCACTTTACAGGAGGCATGGAATAACTCCGATTACGAAGGACATCGAGAGAAGCGCGCGCGTCAACGCGCGAGCGCGAGCCGCACGCCCATGCCGACGAGCACGGCGCCCGTCGCGCGCTCCATCCACGCGCGCACGTTCGGGACGGCGGATGACGCGGCCGAGGCGGTCGAGCAGCAGCACCCAGACGACGAGCCACGCGGCGCCCATCAGCGCGAACACCAGGCCGTGCGCGAGCATGCTCGCCTGCGGCATGTGGTCGGGGTCGACGAACTGCGGCAGGAACGTGAGGAAGAACACCGCGAGCTTCGGGTTGAGCGCCGCCGAGAGTGCGCCCTGCAGCGCCGGCGACGACGTCGCCGCCACGAACCGCGACTGATGCGCGCCGAACATCGGGTCGTCGCTGTCGTCGTCCGCGGCGACGGCCGTCGCCCGCGCCGCGAGCAGCGTGCGCGCCGCCGAGCACGAGCAGGTACATCGCGCCGACGACCTTCACGACCGAGAACGCGAATCGCCGAGCCGGTGAGGATCGCCGAGAGTCCGGCCACCGCCGCCGTCACGTGCAGGCTGAGCCCGATCAGCAGCCCGCCCGACGGTCTGCAGGCCCTCGGTGCGGCCGCGCGCGATCGTGTTGCGGGCGACGAGCGTCATGTCGGGGCCGGGCGCCAGGATCAGCAGGATCGATGCGCCGACGAAGTAGATACGGTGATGGGCCGATGAGCGCGTGCACGGGCGGATGATACCAACCACCGGCCGTCGATCAGACGAGCGCCTGCACCGCCACGATCGCGATGACGGCGACGCCGAGAGCCGACGCGGTAGACGACGAACGCACGCAGCGAGTTCGTCGTGAGGTACGCGAGCAGGAAGCGGATCGTGAACCAGCCGACGATCGCCGAGCAGACGAAGCCCGTCGCGAAGAAGACGAAGTCCTCGCCGTGGAGCGTGCCGTCGGCGAACTCCTTCGCCACCGTGACGAGCTGCTTGAGGCCCGCGCCGGCGATCACCGGCGCGGAGAGCAGGAACGCGAACGTCGCCGCCTCGCGCCGCTCCATGTCGCGCAGGAGGCCGGCGCAGATCGTCGCGCCGGAGCGCGAGACGCCGGGCACGAGCGCGACCGCCTGCGCGAGGCCGATGATCAGCGCGTCGACCCACGTGAGCTGCGACGAGTCGCGGCGCTGCCGTCCCAGCGCGCCTCGGCGATGACGAAGACGGCGCTGAACGCGATCAGCATCGCCGCGACGAGCAGCGGCTCGCGGAACGCGTGCTCGACCTTCTTTTCGAGCAGCACGCCGGCGACGGCGGCCGGGATCGTGCCGAGCACGATCAGCCAGGCCAGCCGGCCTTCGGGATCGCGGAACGAGCGCTCGCGCATCGTCCGCAGGCCGCCGAAGAACAGCCGCACCCACGTCATGCCGAAGAAGACGAGCAGCGCGAGCAGCGTGCCGAGGTGCAGCGCCGCGTCGAATGGGAGCCCGTAGCGGTCCTGCGACACCCCCATCGCCTTCTCGGCGAGGATCAGGTGGCCAGTCGACGAGACGGGCAGGAATTCGGTGAGCCCCTGGAGGATGCCGAGCACGGCCGCCTTCAGCACGTCTTCGATCATCGGCGAGAGCGCTCCGGCGAGAAGAGTTGCGATGTCGGCATCACGGCGCCACTCTAGGGTGCACCGCGCGGGGCGGGCAATCGCCTCAACGCGCATCGACGGCGCACGAACTGAGAATTAACGTCTGTTAACGCGTGCGCGGGTCGAGCGCGTCGCGCAACCCGTCGCCCATGAACGTGAAGCAGAGCATCAGCACCGCGACCGACGCCGCCGGGAAGGTCGACTTCCCACACGTTGCGCTGGATGTCGCCATAGCCGAGCGACGACGAGCGTGCCGAGGCTGGCCGCCGGCGGCGGCACGCCGAGGCCGAGGAAGCCAAGCGCCGCCTCGGCGAAGATGGCGAACGGGATGCCGAACGTGATCGCCACGATCACCGGCCCGAGCGTGTTCGGCAGCATGTGCTGCGTGACGACGCGCAGCCGCGTGCGCGCCCAGAGCGCGCGCCGCAAGCACGTAGTCGCGCTCGGCGAGCGACAGCATCTGGCCGCGCACGAGTCGCGCGATCGTCGTCCAGCTCACGAGTGCGATGGCAAGGATGATGAGTACCCGCGGGTTCGCTGATCACCGGGATGTCGCGCCCGATCAGGACCGACCGCACGAGGATGATGGCGAGCAGGTCGGGGAATGCGTACGTGACGTCCGTGAGCCGCATCAGCAGGTTGTCGGACCAACTGCCCCCGAGCGCTGCCGACGCTCCGACCAGCGAGTCCGATGATCAGCACGACCACCTGCGTGCCAAGGCCGATCTGCAGCGAGATGCGCACACCTTCGAGCACGCGCGAAAACGCGTCGCGCCCGAGCTGGTCCGTGCCGAACCAGTGCGATCGCTGTCGGGCCAGTCTGCCGCGACTCGGTCGCGTAGTTCTGGTCGTTCGGGCCGTACGCGCCGGCAGGGCCGACCGCGCACCGACGAACGCGACGAGCACGACTGACCGACGAGCAGCGACCAGTCGCGACCATGGCGAGCCGGTTCTCGAATCAGCCGCCGCCAGGCGTCGGACCAGAGTCCGCGTTGGCGGCCCAGTCGCGCGCGCTCCGCTTGCAGGAGCTTCGCCCAACGGCATCGAGCGTGTCGTCGGTCGCCATCAGCGGTACCTGATGCGAGGATCGACGACCGCGTACGCGAGGTCGACGATGAGGTTCGCCATCGTCACGATGAAGGTGTAGAACAGCGTGCGTGCCCATGATCACCTGGTAGTCGCGCCGACCGACGGCGTCGATCGATCTCCCTGCCGACGCCCGGAATCCCGAACATCGTCTCGATGATGAACGAGCCGGTGACGAGGTTGGCGGCGATCGGGCCCATGACCGTCAGCACGGGTATCAGCGCGTTCTTGATCGTGTGACGGAAGATACGACCCGCGACTCTCCGGCACGCCTTTCGCGCGCGCCGTGCGGATGTAGTCCTGGTTCAACACCTCCAGCACGCTCGCGCGCGTGACGCGGGCGAGGTACGCCGCCGGCAACGCGCTGATGGCGACGACGGGAGGATCGACCTTGCGCCAGTCGTACGACGGACGGAATGGAACACGTCTCCAACTCGATGGGGCCGCCCCAGCCAAGCACGTCGAAGATCTGCCAGTTCACCGCGAACACCACAACGAGAAATGCGCCCAGAATGAAGTTGGGAACGCTCGCGAAGATCGTGGCAAAGCCGACGCCGACGTAGTCGAGCGGCCCATTATGGTTCAACGCCGACAGCGTGCCCAGCGACATGCCGACGGTGACGGCGAGCGATGAAGCCCATGAGTCGCCGAACTGGGCCGTCACGAAGAACGTCCGGCGGATCGTGTTCGTCACGTCTCGGTCGCCGCGAACCGAGAGCCCCAGGTCGCCGTGCGAGCTGTTCCACAGGAAGAACGTGTACTGCTTCCAGAGCGGCTCGTCGAAGTGGTAGCGGCGCTCGAGCGCCTCGTGACCGAGGGCGGCAACCTTCTTGTCCTGCGTGAACGGACCGCCCGGCACCGCGTGCATGAGGAAGAACGTGATCGTGGCGACCGCCCAGAGGACGGGAAACACCCAGAGCACGCGGCGGATGATGTACGTGGTCATTCGTGATCTGCAGGTGGCGCCCGCCGCGGCGGGCGCCACCTGCATGTCGTTACCTCTCAACCCGCAGGTGCTCGGCTACTTCTTCACGTACCAGTTCTCCACTGCGTAGTTGCCGGGCGTGCCGGCGTCGATCGTGCCGTTCGGGACGACGCCACCGAGCTTGTCGCTCACCATGAACGGCAGTGCGTCCTGGTAGATCGGGATCACGCCGCAGAGCTTGGTGACGACAGCGGTCTCGACCTTCTGTACGCCTTGATGCGCGCATCTTCCGTCGTCGCGCTGGACGCTTCCTTGAACGCCGCGTCGATATCCGGGTCGGAGCAGTTGTACTTGTTGTTACCACCGCCGGTGTTGAACAGCCCGACCAGCGGGTTCTCGATGTCCGGGTAGTCCAGCTGCCAGCCACCCGGGAACAGGTCGAAGTCCTCGGCGTTGAACGCGCGCCGAGCGCGTCTTGCTGTCGACGAATTCCGGCGTGACCGTGATTCCCAGCGTGTCCTTCCAGGCCTTCACGAGGAAGTCCGCCTCGTTGCGGCGCTGCGGCGTGTCGCGCGTCGTGAAGCGCAGCTCGGGAAGCCGGCTTGCCGTTCGGCTTGCAGGCGTCGACGAGCGCCGTCTTGGCCGCCGTCACGTCGAAGCCGATCTTGCTCTCGAAGGCGCTCGTTGCCCTGGAAGCCCTTCAGGCCCTTGACGACCCAGTACGTCGCCGGCGCGTGTACGCCGTCGTACACCGCATCGACCAGCTGTCTTGCGGTCGATCGCGCGCGACAGGCAGGCGAAGGCCATGGCCGGAGGTTCGGGTCGACGAGCTGACCGGGTTCTTCATCTGAAGCTTCGATCGTCGTGATGCGCGCCGACGGCACGACGATCACCTCTTCTGGCCAGCGTAGCGTCCTTCTTGGCGACCGCGACGTCGGTCGCCTGGATGTTCGTCTCCTGCAACTCGCCGGTCTGGAACGCCTTGAAGGCGGCCGCGCAGGTCGTCGATGAACTTGACGGTGATCTGCTGAAGTGCCGGCTTCGTGCCGGTCCAGTTCGGGTTCGGCTTCAGCGTCGCGTGGTCCTTCGGCACGAACTCCGTCAGCGTGAACGGACCGTTGACGACGATGTTCGCCGGGTCGGTCCACTTGTCGCCGAACTTCGTGATGACGTCCTCGCGCGACGGGAACGTTGCCCACAGCGACCAGATCGTCGTGAAGGTCGCGATCGGCTTGTTCAGCGTCACTTCGAGCGTCGTGTCGTCGACGGCCTTGACGCCGAGCGCGGCGACGAGCGCCGGCCTTCTGCGCGGCGTCCTTGTTGTTGAACAGGTCGTCGCAGCCCTTGAGCTCGCCGAGGCCGGCGCCAAGCACGTACTGGTACGGGCTCGCGACGTCGGCGTCGCACTCACGCTGGATGCCGTAGACGAAGTCCTTGGCCGTGAGCGGCTGCCCGTCCGACCACTTCAGGCCGGTCTTGAGCTTGATGGTGTAGACGTTGCCGGCGACGGTCGGCTCGCGCAGCCGCCATGCCCGGCACGACCTTCACGCCGCCGTTGCCGTCATCGGTCAGGTTGTACAGGCCGCGGAAGAGCATGCGCTCGAGGCCGATGTCCTGCTCGAAGTTCGAGCGGTGCGGGTCGACGAATTCCGGCTCGGGCGACTGGATCGTGATCTTCTGCTGATCGGCCGGCGCCTTGTCGGCCGCGCCGGCCGCCGCACTGGCTGCCGGTGTCTTGCCGCCGCCACCTGCGCCGGCGGTGGCTGTCTTGTCGCTACTGCTCGTTCCGCCACCGCACGCCACGGCCGCGACGAGCGCGACCGAGATTAGCGCGGTGAACAGCAGAAACCAGCGGTTTCGTACGTTCATTCTCCCTCCTCCGAATCAAGAGCTCCCTGGCTCTCCGTTACCGAGATGGACCTGCGGGTCCCGAGCGGGGTATCTGTCTCGGTGCACACCTCCTATTCATCGGCATCGACGGACAATGATTCGCAGCTAATGGCGATCGTATCAGCGCTGTCAATATGCGGCAACGCACAACGACCTGCCCCGATGCGGTTTTCGTAGCAAGATCGGCACGAAGTCGGCACCAAGAGCTTAAGAAATTGCGATATCCGTCCAATCCGAAACCGGTACACGCTCATGATCGCATTCTCGTCTGATCGCCGGATATGCCGCGGCCGGATGGCTCATGCACGATGCGGAGGCAGCCGCTATGCTATCGCAGCATTTCGCCGGCGCGCGCCGCCGGGCCGCCGGATTCGGCCCGAATACGGCGCCGCACCGCATGACAGGGAGGCCAGCGATGACCGTCGAAACCAGGGACCTGTACGAGCTCGGCGAGGCGCCGCCTCTCGGCCACGTGCCGGCGCGCATGCACGCGATGACCATCCGGCGCGAGCGCTTCGGCCCGCCGAAGGACGCCTTCCAGCGCGAGGTCGTCCCGACTCCCAGTATCGGCCCGCGCGAGGTGCTGGTGTACGTCATGGCGGCCGGCATCAACTTCAACAACGTGTGGGCCGCGCTCGGCGTCCCCGTCGACGTGATCAAGGTGCACGCGCAGCAGGGCGACGACAGCGGCTTCCACATCGGCGGCAGCGACGGCTCCGGCATCGTCTACGCCGTCGGCGCCGAAGTGACGAACGTGAAGGTCGGCGACGAGGTCGTCATCCACTGCGGCGCCTGGGATCCCGAGGCGCCCGACGTGAAGGCCGTCGACGACCCGATGTTCGCGCCGTCGTTCCAGATCTGGGGATACGAGACGAACTGGGGCAGCTTCGCGCAGTTCACGAAGGCGTGGGCGCACCAGGTGATGCCGAAGGCGAAGCACCTGTCGTGGGAAGCCGCCGCGGCGCCGACGCTCGTCGGATCGACGGCGTACCGCATGCTGACGAACTGGTCGCCGCACAACGTCCGGCCGAACGACGTGGTGCTGGTGTGGGGCGGCGCAGGCGGCCTCGGCTCGATGGCGATCCAGCTCGTGCGCGCGTTCGGCGGCATTCCGATCGCCGTCGTCTCGAGCGACGCGAAGGGCGAGTACTGCAAGAAGCTCGGCGCGGCCGGGCTACGTCAACCGCAAGCAGTTCAACCACTGGGGCCGCATGCCCGACTGGACCGACGACGAGAAGTACGGCGAGTGGGTGCGCGGCGCGCGCGCCTTCGGCAAGGCCGTCTGGGAGGCGCTCGGCGAGCGACGCAGCCCGCGGATCATCTTCGAGCACCCGGGCCAGGACACGATCCCGACGTCGGTGTTCCTCGTCGACAACGGCGGCATGGTCGTGATCTGCGCGGGCACGAGCGGCTACAACGCCGACGTCGACCTGCGCTACCTGTGGATGCGGCAGAAGCGGCTGCAGGGATCGCACTTCGCGAACGACGGACAGGCGAACGCCTTCAACCAGCTCGTCATCGAAAAGAAGATCGACCCGTGCCTGTCGCGCGTCTTCCCGTTCGAAGGCGTCGGCGAAAGCCACCAGCTGATGCACGACGGCAAGAACCCGGACGGCAACATGGCGATCCTCGTCGGCGCGCCGCGCGAGGGCATGACGACGCTGTAGGCGAGAACCGCGATGCGCATCTCACAGGAACGACTGCTGCGGACCGCGTTCATTGTCGGCGTTGTCACCGACGCACTCGCGCTGATCCCGATGCTCGTGCCGCCGGCCACGAAGGTGATGTGGGGCGTCGACAACGGCGGCGCGTTTCGATTCGCCGCCATGTCCGCCGCGTCGCTGATGCTCGGTTGGACGGCGCTCTTGCTCTGGGGGCTCAAGCGGCCCGTCGAACGGCGCGGGACCATCGCGCTCACCGTGCTCGTCGTCTACGGTCTGGCGCTGAGCGAGGCCGTCGCCGTGGCCTCCGGCACCATCGATGTCTCCCGCATGGCCCCGACGTGGTGCCTGCAGGTGGGGCTCACCGCACTGTTCGCGGCGGCGTTCCACTACCCGGCGGCGATCTTCGCTCGCGACGGCGCCCGGACACCCGGCCAGCCCGCTTAAGCGCGCGACGCCTTCGGCCGCGGTGGCTGGCGATTGTCGGCGCTGGCTCGGACGCGTAGTATTGCGCCACGGCCATGACGAAGTGCATTGTCGTCCGCAATCCCGCATCGAGGCGCCGCCTCAGCGCCGCCCGCCTGGGCGTGGCGCTCGATGCAAGCGCGCGCGGCCGGCTGGCAGGTCGACGTCGTCGAGACGATGCGCGACGGAGACGGCACCGCGATCGCGCGCGCGCGCGCGCGACAGCGGCATCGACGTGATCATCGTCGACGGCGGCGACGGCACGATCAACGAGGTCATCAATGGCATCGCCGGCTCGAACGTCGCGCTGGCGGCGCTCGCCGGCGGCACGGCGAACGTCTGGGCCGGCGAGATCGGCACGAGCCACGACGCGACGCGCGCAGTGCGCGACATCGTTGGCGGCGTGCGGCGGCGGGTCGACCTCGGGCGCGCGAACGGCCGCTACTTTCTGCTCATGGCGGGCATCGGTCTCGACGCGGCGATCGTGCCGCGTGTCGCGCCGCGGTTGAAGCGATGGCTGGGGCGTGTCGCGTACGTCCTCACGGGTGTCGTCACGGCGTTCACGACGCGGCCCGCCGACGCGCGTGTGCGCATCGACGGCGAGGAGCACGACACGTCGCTGTACTGGATGCTGGTCGGCAACACACGCTCGTACGGCGGCATCGCCCGCATCACGCACCGCGCGCGCATCGACGACGGCCAGCTCGACGTCGCGATCATGCGGCGCGGCGGCGTGTTCCACCTGCTCGCCGACGGCGTGAGGCTGCTGTTCGGCCGGCACGACCGCTCGCCGAACGTCGACGTACCGGCACGCGACGTCGGTGGAGGTCGCGACGCCGGGGCTGCCGGTGCAGGTCGATGGTGAGATGGCCGGCAGGACGCCGGTGACGATCGAGATCGAGCCGATGGCGCTGGATGTGATCGTGCCGGCGTCGCTCGCGTCGCCGCTGTTCAGCTCCGAGGAGACGCCGCGGATCGCGCGCTAACGGGATCCGTGGCGCGGGTTTCCAGCCCGCGACGCTCGGCGGGCACGGCAAAGCGGCCTCGATTCCGTTCGAGGCCGCTCGCGAGTCCGGCCGGACTGTTCCGCTAGTTCTGCGACTGCGCGGAGTACGTCGATGGACCGTAGGCCGGCGTCGACTCCTCGGCGTTGCCGCCGAGCAGCTTCTTGACACCGATGACGGCCGCCACGATGCCGAGCAGCACAACGATCTTCTTCATGCGTCCTCCTTCGAACGGCTGGCTCTTCCTCAGACACTCACGGTACGGCGCGCACGAGGGAGATCGCGACCGGGAACTCCCTGATCCTGCCGCGCCGCTTCCACGTTTCGCTGCCGAAGCGTACGATCGCCGCATGCCCGACTACGTCACACTGCCCGAGCAGCGCGTCCCCGTCGTCGCCGAGTGCGACGTGCTGGTCGTCGGCGGCGGCGCGGCCGGGATGTCGGCGGCGATCGCGGCGGCGCGGCAGGGCGCGAGCGTCGTGCTCGTCGAGCGCTACGGCTATCTCGGCGGCCTCGCGTCCGGCGGCCTCATCGTGCTGCTGCTGACGCTCGACGACGGCGACGGCCACCAGGTGATCGCCGGCCAGTGCCAGGAGCTTGTCGACCGGCTGCGCGCGCGCGGCGCCTGCTTCTTCCCCGGCAAGGACGAGTGGGGCAGTTACGACGAAGCGCTCGTCGAGAAGTACCGGCGCTGGGGCCTCGTCTGGGGCTCCGGGCCGCATCGCGTGCGCTACTCCGTCGCCTACGACCCGGAGGAGTTCAAGTTCGTCGCCAACAGCTGGATGGCCGAGGCCAAGGTGCGCCTGATGTACCACCGCTGGGCGAGCGACGTCGTCGATGGACGGCGACGCCATCACGCACGTCGTCTTCACGTCGAAGGCGGGTCGGCAGGCCGTGCGCGCGTCGTACGTCATCGACGCGACGCGGCGACGGCGACGTGTTCACGCTGGCCGGCGAGGCGTCGGAGAAGGAGCAGATCCATCCGTGGCTCTGGTTCCGCATGTCCGGCGTGCGCGACGTCGACGCGGCGCAGTCGGCGGGCGGCGGCTTCTTTCTGCGGACGACGAAGCCCGGCCAGGTGCTGATGCCGTGGGGCGCCGCCGAGCGCATCGAGCGCCGCATCGACGCGACGGACCCGGACGACCTGACGTTCGCCGAGGTCGAGTGCCGGCGCATGGTGATGGACGAGGTCGCCCGCCTGCGCGCGCAGGTGCCCGGCTTCGAGGAGGCGTACCTGACCGACGTCGCGCTGCCAGCTCGGCGTCACGGAGTCGCGGCGGCTCACCGGCGCCTACACGCTCGCGCGCGACGACGCGAACCGCGTGTTCGACGACACGATCGCGACGACGGGCCACTGGACGAAGTACGGCGCGCTGTACCACATCCCGTACCGCAGCCTGCTGCCGCGCCGCGCGTCGAACCTGCTGGCCGCCGGCCGCTGCATCAGCGTCGACCATCGCGTCCACCACGCGACGAAGGAGATCCCGCCGTGCTTCGCCACCGGCGAGGCCGCCGGCATCGCCGTTGCGCTGGCGCTGCGGGCCCGTGCTACGGTGAAAGACGTCGACGTGGCGGCGCTGCAACGCGCAATCGTGGCAGCCGGCGGCTTACTGCCGGACGCGGCGACGACAGGAACAAGCGTTAACCGACAGCAGCGCTTCGCTCAGCGTGACCGCTTCTTACAGGAGATCACGATGCCCGACGCATCACCATCCGCACCATTCCTGCGCGGCACGTGGGACCGGATGGCCGCCGACTACCACAGCGAGGAAGATCCGCGCTTCGCGCCGGCCCGTCGACCACGTCATCGCGCGCGCCGAACTGCGCGCCCGGCGACGCATGTGCTCGACCTCGGCACCGGCACTGGCTCGGTCGCGCTGAAGGCGGCGCAGGCTGGTCGGGTCGGCGGGCAGCGTGCTCGCCGTCGACATCAGCCCGGAGATGCTGCGCGTCGCGAGCGCGCGCGCCGCCGAGCCGGCGTGACGAACATCGCCTTCCGAGAGGGCAGCGCGGAGTCGATCCCCGCCGACGACGCCGCGGTCGACGTGATCACGTCGTCGCCTGTGCCTGATGTTCGTGCCGGACCGCGCGGCCGCAGCGCGAGAGTGCGCGCGCGTGCTCAAGCCCGGCGGGCGCTTCTCGGCCGGCGTCTTCGGCCCGCCGAGCGCAACGACCTCGTCCGCCTGCAGCCGATCATCGGCCGCTTCGCGCCAGCGGAAGCCGCTGCCGGGCGTCGGCCCCACCGCGCTCGCCGACCCGACGGAGTTCCTGGGCCAGCTGCGCGACGCCGGAATCGACGCGACCGCCGAGCCGCACGTCGTTCGAGTTCACGATCGCCAGCCTCGACACCGCGTACGCCGCCACGATGCGCATCATGGCCGGCAGCATCGCCCCCGAGCGCGAAGCCGAGATCAAGGCGGCGCTCGCAGTCGGAGATGTGGCCCGACCCCGCGTCGCCGCGCGTCATGCGTCAGGAACTGGTGCTGATCACGGGACGGCGACGGTAGACCGCGCTCAGTACCCGCGCCTTGGGTCGACGACGTTCTCCAGCGGCTCGCCCGCCAGGTAGCGGCTGCAGGTTGCGGGCGAAGATTTCCACCACGCGCTGGTTGTAGATCTCGGTGCCGCCGCTGATGTGCGGCGAGACGATCACGTTCTCCATGTCCCAGAGCGGGCTCTCCGGCGGCAGCGGCTCCTGCTCGAACACGTCGAGCGCCGCACCGGCGATGCGGCCCTCGCGCAGCGCATCGATCAGCGCCGACTCGACGACCACCGGCCCGCGCGCGATGTTCACGAGCACCGCCGACGGCTTCATCGCGCGCAGCTCGGCCTCGCCGATCATGCCGCGCGTGTCCGGCGTCAGCGGCATGCTCAGCACGACGAAGTCGCTCGCGCCGAGCAGGTATGGCAGCTCGCGACGCCGGCAGGATCTCGTCGGCGTTCGGCGCGCTGCGAGCGCTCCGTCGCCGAGCGCTTCGTGGCGATGACGCGGCAGCCGAACGCCTTCGCCAGCCGCCCGACCTCCTCGCCGATGTGGCCGAAGCCGACGATGCCGACCGTCTTGCCGTACAGCTCGCGCGGCGGGAAGCGCGTCCACTCGTGCCGCGCCTGCGCGCGCATGTAGATCGGCGCGCCCTTGCGCGAACATCAGCATCGACGCCAGCACGAACTCGCCGATCGGCGTCGCGTGCAGCCCGCTCGCCGTCGTGACGGTGACGCCCTCCTCGATGAAGCCGCTGTTGAGCAGCCGGTCGGCGCCCGCGCTCGTCAGCTGGATCCACTTGAGGCGCGGCGCGACGTCGCCGAGCCGGCAGCTTGCCGCCGGCGGCGCCGTCCGAGAGCGCGGCGCTCAGCTCCGCGCCCCAGAAGCCGAACGCGACGTCGGCGCGCGCGAACGCCCCGTGCAGCCCCTCGGCGACGGCCTGCCGCTCGCGCTCGCTCGGGTACTCCGCGCCGCGCAGCAGCCGCCGCTGGTCCTGGCCGAGCAGCTCGATCTCGATGCGCGGGTCGACGGCGCGGATCGTGTCGAGGTGCGCGTCTTCGAGGGCGTAGGTGATGAGGATGTGCAGTTTGTTCGTTCATCGGTTTCTCGTCCCACACGTCCGTCGCCAGCAGGTCGGCGTAGGTCTCGCGGCGGCGGATCAGGCGCGCTTCGCCGTCCTTCACCGCGACCACGGCCGGCTTGAGCGCCATGTTGTAGTTGCTCGCCATCGTCAGGCAGTACGCGCCCGACGCCGGCAGCGCGATGACGTCGCCCGGCAGCGTGCGCGGCAGCCGCGCGTCCTTGACGAGGATGTCGCCGGACTCGCAGTACTTGCCGGCGATCGTCACCGTCTCGACCGGCTCGTCGTCGGCGCGGTTGACGACGACGGCCTCGTAGCGCGCGTCGTAGATCGCCGGGCGGATGTTGTCGGCCATGCCGCCGTCGACCGACACCCACGTGCGCAGGCCCTCGATCTCCTTGCGCGCGCCGACGGTGTACAGCGCGACGCCCGCGCGCGCGACGAGCGACCGCCCCGGCTCGACGAACAGGTGCGGCAGCGCGCAGCCCGTTCTCGGCGCAGCGCCGCTTGAACGACGACACGATCTCCTCGGCGTACGCCTCGACCGGCGGCGCGGGCTTCTCGCGCACGTACTGGGCCGCGAAGCCGCCGCCGGGGCTGTACTCGCGGAAATGCAGGCCGTGCTTGCGCACCATGTCGGCAGCGAACGCGAGCATGACGCGGTTCGCCTCGTCGTACGGCGCCAGGTCGAACAGCGGCGAGCCGAGGTGGCAGTGCAGCCCGACGAGATCGACGCCGCCCGAGCGGCGCAGCGCCTCCGCGACGGCGGCCTCGGCGGCGCCGGTGCTGATCGGAAAGCCGAACTTGGTGTCGAGCGTGCCGGTCGTCGTCTTGGCGTGCGTGTGCGCATCGACGCCGGGCGACAGGCGCAGGATGATCGGCTGCTCGCGGCCCAGCGAGCGCGCCAGCCGGTCGAGCAGCTCCAGCTCGTTGAAGTTGTCGACGATGATGCGGCCGACGCCGGCGTCGAGCGCCTCGCGCAGCTCCTCCTCGCCCTTGTTGTTGCCGTGGAAGTGGCAGCGCGCCGCCGGGAAGCCCGCCGCCAGCGCCACCGCCAGCTCGCCGCCGCGACACGATGTCCAGCCCGATGCCGGCGTCGCGCGCGACCGAGGCCATGAAGCGGCTCAGGTACGCCTTCGACGCGTACGTGACCTCCGTGTCGGCGTGCCGCGACGTGAACGCCTGCACGTACTCGTGGCACGTCGCGCGCAGCTCCGCCTCGTCGAAGACGTAGAGCGGCGAGCCGAACTCGCGCGTCAGCTCCTGCGCGTCGCGCCCGCCGATGCTCAGCCGCCCGTCGTGGACGGCCGCCGTGCGCGGAAAGATCGATGCGTACGCCGGGTCAAACGGCATGGTGGATCGAGTATACGGACGGGGGCGGGGGAGAGCACGGGCGACTGGATGCTGCGCGGGCTATATGTCGCACCGGCTACGCTCACCGGTGAGGAGCAGAAGGGCCGTGTCTGGCAGTCGCGGTGAGCTGAAGCGCACACGCGTCGTGGATGCCGCAGTGGCCGATGGCGGCCGTTCGGTGTCGAGCTTCTGCCGCGGCGCGGACATGCAGACGATGACGTACGCGACGTATGAACGCGGCTCGCGACGGTAAGCTCGAAGCGACATCCGCGCCAGTATGGACGTCAAGCTCCGCGGAGACAGCACCAAGTACTCGCGCCAGTTGGCTCAGGAACCGATGTCAGCCTGCGACAGGCGGTGTCGAGACGCAGACAACAAACGCAGATGTCGAGCGCGATTCCACAGTCGACGGGGTCACGGCGCTTAGGACGTGCTGATCCGCTGGCGAGCATCGGGTCTGGTCGGTCTCGTGCTAGGCGGACAGGCGTTGCGATCCGTCCAGCGGGTACTGTCACCGATCGCGGACGGCCGCCGTGCGCGGCAGACGATCGCGTACGACGCCATGTCATCGAGATACGGACGGGGGCGAGACACGGGCAGCGGCGACCTTGCCGACCGTCGAACTCGATCGAATCCTATAATGGCGTCTGCCAGCAGCCGTCCATCGCGCAGCGCCGACTGCCTCGAGGCTGATGCGAGCTGCCTCATTGTCGACAAATACCCCGACCCGTTGCCGACTGGTGGTGCGGATTGCCACGGTTGCGGCGCAACGGTCCTGCCAATGGATGTCGTCGAGTTCGCGTATGACCCGGTCCGGATCGGCTAAGCAGCGTCCGTCCATGTCCGATGGACGTCGGTCGCGCGAGACCCGCCTGGCAGCGTCCGCGGTGGGCTCCTCGACAGACAGCGCTGTCGCAGGCCTGCGAGCCTGGCGTCGACCACGCCAATGGCACGAGCCCGCAAGTTCAGGCTGCGGCTTCCGCCATCGCGCTCGAGAATTGTCCGACTGACGTCCGTGGTCGCCGTGATCGCCGCGAAGGCGCGGCCTCGGCGTGGGCGTCGAAGAAACGATGAGCCGTCGCAATGAGAGCGGCCGCACTAACTGCCCTCGCGCTCTTCATAGCGATCGCGCGTACATATCACTGAGTTACCTCGTCGTCGGAAACGCCACTGGCCGATCGGTCGGCAAGCGCGTAACGGGTCTCGCGGTGGTCGATCTCATCACAGGCTACGCGCCCGGATTCGGTGGCTCGCTCACTCGGACGGAGGCACAGCTCCTGACCGTCCTGACGCTTGGATTGGTTATGCAAGGGCCATTCGCGACCCCCGGCGGCAGACGCTGCACGATCGCATCGCGAACACGATCGTGGTTGAGACCTAGCAGCGAAAGCCGCTCGCTTCCCGCGTACTCCCGCTTCCCGCCTCCACCCCCTACACTCCCGACGACCGTACGCCGCACACCAGCCGAGGATCCCCATGCCGACCACCACCACCCGCACGACCACGCGCGCCCGCCGCGCCCTCACCACCCACGAACCGGAACTGACCGCGCCGGTGCTGCTCTGCGACGAGCGCGGGCGGCTCAACCCCGACGCCGTCGGCTGGTCGAGGCGGCCGCTGCACACGTGCAACGTCACCGGCCACGCGCCGCGCAAGAAGAAGTGGAACTACTGGGCGGTCCACACCGACAAGTTCCTCTTCTCCGTCACCATCGCCGACGTCGACCACTACGTCCTCGCCTTCTGCTACTTCCTCGAGTTCGCGACGAAGCGCTTCGTCGAGCGCGCCGCCATCCTGCCGCCGGGCGGGCTGGTGCTGCCCGAGACGGTGCGCGCGAGCACCGTGTTCGAGCAGGGCGGCGTGCGCGTCGCGCTCGAGGACGAACGCCGCGGCACGCGCATCAGCGTGCGCTGGCCGGACTTCCTCGACGGCGAGCTCGTCGCCGACCTGCTCGTCGAGCAGCCGCGCGACCACGAGACGCTGAACGTCGTCATCCCGTGGAGCCGCGACCGCTTCCAGTTCACGTCGAAGCAGAACACGCTGCGCGCGTCCGGCACGATCGCCCTCGGCGACGAGACGCATCCGCGTCGAAGCGCGATGAGGCGTTCGCCGCGCACGACTTCGGGCGCGGCGTCTGGAAGAACCGCACGGCGTGGAACTGGGGCGCGTCATCGAGCGTCCTGCCGGACGGACGCACGCTCGGCTTCAACCTCGGCGGCGCCTGGACCGACGGCACCGGCATGACCGAGAACGGCATCTGCCTCGACGGCCGCCTCAGCAAGATCGGCGAGGACCTCGCCTTCGTCTACGACGAGGCGAACTTCATGAAGCCGTGGCGCATCCGCACGAAGTCACGCGCATCGACCTGCGCTTCGTGCCGTTCTACGAGCGCGTCTCGAAGGCGAAGGCCGGCGTCCTCTTCTCGGAAGTGCACCAGATGTTCGGCCACTACTCCGGCACCGTCGTACCCGACACCGGCGAGAAGATCGCCGTCGACGGCGCCTTCGGCTGGATCGAAGAGCACAAGGCGCGATGGTAGGGGGAGTCGGTAGTGAGTAGTTCGTAGTTGGTAGACGAAATGCCTCGGGGCGGCCTCTACGAACGTACTCACTACCAACTACGACACTCTGTTGCGGCGTGCCGACCTACGAGCGGCGCCCTGTTGTAGACAACAGGCATCTGCCCGCGCCACGTGTTCCACGTGCCGTCGTCGGTCATCAGCTCTGCCATGAAGTGGGCCACGTTGATCCTGCTGGTCTTGCCGGCATTGAAGAGCGCACTTCGGACGGGCGAAGGGTGGACCTCGTACTCCGAGACCTCGCTCTCGTCGATCAGGCTGTCCGGACGGACCACAGCCCACTCGATGGCCGCGTCCTTCTGGCCGACCTCGGTGCGCAGATAGTCCGCCGCCTTCTCGTTGTCGACCTGCGGGGGAACCAGCAGGCGGACGAGTCCCATGACGCACCTTCTGGGGAAATCCAACCCGTTCCGGGATATCGCGGTTGCTGTTGCCCACGGTGTTCATGAGCACGAACCTGACCGGCCGCCCGGGCTTGTTCGCCTTGATGGCCGCGCACAGCCGGCGAGTCGCATCGGTCACCAGCCTGCGCGGCTGGCCGTAGATGCCCTTGAGGTTCAGGTTATGCCCCAGACACGAAGCCAGCGCGTCACACCCGCTGACGTGCCGGGCCATCTCATCGTCGCTAAGATCGAGAACGCTTGCCTGGATCACGGACAAGCCACGGTGGCTCCTGACGTCGTCGGGCAACCTGTCAGGCGATCGCACGATCGCCTTCACGTTCAGGCCGCGGTCCAGCAACTGCTTCACGAGCAGCCGCCCGGTGGCGCCGCTCGCTCCAACAACGAGGACCGTCATCGTTCTTCCTCCGCGTATGCTTGGTTGTAGTCGGCAAACAGAAAGGCCCCGGAACGGGGCCTCTACGAACTACTCACTACTAACTCACCAAACTTCACACGTCCAGATTCTTGACCTGCGTCGCGTGGCCCTGGATCCACTTCTTGCGCGGCGCCACTTCGTCGCCCATGAGGGTGGCGAAGATCTCCTCGGCCTTCATCGCGTCATCGATGCTCACGCGGAGCATGGTGCGGCGCTCCGGGTCCATCGTCGTCTCCCAGAGCTGCTCCGGGTTCATCTCGCCGAGGCCCTTGTAGCGCTGCACGTGCGCCTTCTGGCCGTCCTTGACCTTCGCCAGGTGCTGGTCGCGCTCGTTGTCCGAGTAGATCCACGTGTGCTGGCGGCCGACCTGGATGCGGTACAGCGGCGGCTGGGCGATGTAGAGGTAGCCCGCATCGATCAGCTCGCGCATGTAGCGGAAGAAGAACGTCAGCAGCAGCGTGCGGATGTGCGAGCCGTCGACGTCGGCGTCGGCCATGATGATGACGCGGTGGTAGCGCAGCTTGGTGAGGTCGACGGTGTCGCCGAAGCCGCTGCCGAGCGCCGTGATGAGCGCGCGGATCTCCTCGTGCGCCAGCATCTTCTCCATGCGCGCCTTCTCGACGTTGAGGATCTTGCCGCGCAGCGGCAGGATCGCCTGGAAGCGGCGGTCGCGGCCCGTCTTCGCGGAGCCGCCGGCCGAGATGCCCTCGACGAGGTACAGCTCGCACTTGTCGGCGTCGCGCTCGGAGCAGTCGGCGAGCTTGCCGGGGAGCATCGTGCCGTCGAGCAGCCCCTTGCGCACGACGAGGTCGCGCGCCTTGCGCGCCGCCTCGCGCGCCCGCGACGCCATGATGCCCTTCTCGATGATGCGCCGGCCGTCGGACGGGTGCTCTTCGAGGTACTGCATCAGCCCTTCGGCGACGGCGCTCTCGACGTGCGTCTTGACCTCGGCGTTGCCGAGGCGCGTCTTCGTCTGGCCCTCGAACTGCGGCTCCGGAAGCTTGACGCTGATGACGGCGACCATGCCCTCGCGCACGTCGTCGCCGGTGAGGTTGGGGTCGTCGTCCTTGAGGAACTTCTGCTTGCGGGCGTAGTCGTTCAGCACGCGCGTCAGCGCCGAGCGGAAGCCCGTCAGGTGCGCGCCGCCGTCGATCGTGTTGATCGTGTTGGCGAAGCTGAACTCGACCTGCGCGAAGCCGTCGTTGTACTGGATCGCGGCCTCGACCGCGGTCGTCTCGATCGTCTTCTCGATGTAGATCGGGCGCGGAGCTGAGCGTGTTGCGTCCCTTGTTCACGTGGCGCACGAAGCTGGCGACGCCGCCTTCGAAGCAGAAGTTCATGTCGCGCTCGTGGCCCGGGCGCTTGTCCTCGAAGCGGATCCAGATGCCCTTCGTGAGGTACGCCATCTCGCGGAAGCGCTGCGAGCAGCTGCTCGTAGTCGAAGTCGACCGCGTCGAAGATCGTCGTCGTCGGCGAGGAAGCCGGTCGTCGTGCCGGTCTGGCTCTGCTTGGGGTCCGGGGTGGTCTTCAGCGTGCCCTTCGGGATGCCGCGCTCGTAGTCCTGGCGGTAGATCTTCTTGTCGCGACGCACCTCGACGTACATCTTGCGCGAGAGCGCGTTGACGACGGACGCGCCGACGCCGTGCAGACCGCCGGAGACCTTGTACGCGCCGCCGCCGAACTTACCGCCGGCGTGCAGCACCGTCATGATCGTCTCGAGCGCCGACTTGCCGGTCGTCTTGTGCTTGTCGACGGGGATGCCGCGGCCGTTGTCGCGGACGGTCACCCAGTTGTCGGCCTCGATCGCGATCTCGATGCGCGAGCAGAAGCCGGCCATCGCCTCGTCGACGGAGTTGTCGACGATCTCGAAGACGAGGTGGTGCAGCCCGCGCTGGTCCGTCGTGCCGATGTACATGCCGGGGCGGCGGCGGACGGCCTCGAGCCCCTCCAGCACCTGGATGTCGCTGGCGGTGTACGGTGCCGTTCTGCTTGCCGCGCTTGGGGTCCGGCGCGTCATCTTCGGCGCGTTGTCGTACCATCTAGCTCTTATGCCCCGTCTTCACGATGAGAGATTAGGAGATCGAAAAGACCCGCGCCTACCGTTGCGGAGCCGGGTCTGAGACTGCGGCGTCAGACGTTCCCGCATTGCCCCTGATTCTACCACAAAACTACCCTTCCCCGGGCCCCGTCCAGTCCTCGAAAGACACCAATCCCGGCTCGATCGGCGCGACATTTCGAGGCTCGCGGCACCGCCGCCAGTCCGTCGTTTTCGCCGCGTTTCGCGCACGATGCGCGGGCCGCCGCGTGTCGCCGTCGTCTCGCATCTGCTACAACGGCGCCGGAACGGAGCAGGGCCGCCCGCGCCCATGAGCGCAGCCATCGCGGCCCGGATCTCCGCCTGCTACGTGCTGACAAACAAGGCAAGGATCGCCGGTCTCGCCGTCATCCTGCTCCTCATCGTCGTCATCGCGACGCTGGTGCTGCGGGCGGACTCTGCGCGCACGCCGGACGGTACGGTGTCGCTGCAGCGCGACGTCCGCACCGTGGCCGAGGAGAACCAACTGCCCGGCTCGACGGACTGGCGCATCACGCGGCCGTCGCTCGTCGGCGAGATCGCGGGCTACGCCGGGCAGGCGAGCGTGCAGCGAGGCGACACCCTCGACCTCTACGTGAGCACGGCGAGACGCGGAGCGAAGTACGACGCCGATATCTATCGCATGGGGTGGTATGGCGGCGCCGGGGCGCGCGTCGTACGCTCGATTCGGAACATCGATGGCGAGGACCAGGGACGGTGGGACCCCCTGCGCGGCGTCCAGGACTGCCCGTCGTGCAAGGTCGATCCCTCGACGCTGCTGCTGGAGGCGAACTGGAAGCGCAGCCTGCAGATCAAGATCGACCGCGACTGGGTCAGCGGCTACTACCTGGCGAAACTGCACGACGTGGGCACCGGCACCGAGTCGTACGTCATCTTCGTCGTGCGGGACGACGCCTCGCCGGCTCCGGTCCTGGTGCAGGCCTCGACGAACACGTGGGAGGCATACAACACCTGGGGCGACGCGAGCCTGTACGGCTCCTTCGGCGCCGACCGGAAGTACGTCGCGAAGACGCGCCGCGCGTACCGCGTGTCGTACGACCGGCCCGTACGACATGACGATGCGCGACACGAAGAACTACGGCGCCGGCGACTTCTTCTCGTGGGAGTACAACTTCGTGCGTTGGGCTGAGTCGCGCGGCTACGACATGACATACACGACGAACGTCGACGTGTCGCTGCGCGGCGACCAGCTGAAGAAGCGCCGCCTGTTCGTCTCGCTCGGCCACGACGAGTACTGGACGAAGCAGCAGCGCGACGCCGTCGAGGCCGCGCGCGACGCCGGCACCAACATCGCGTTCTTCGGCGGCAACGAGGCGTACTGGCAGGGCCGGCTCGAACCGTCGACGGCCGGCGTCGCCGCGCGCGTACTGACCGTCTACAAGGACGCGTCGCTCGACCCCGAGACGCGCACCAATCCGAAGGAGACGACGATCCTGTTCAAGGACCCGCCTGTGAGCCGGCCCGAGAGCATGCTTTCGGGGCTGGCCTACGGTTCGAACACGACGCCGGATTACGAACCATGGCGGCCGGCATCGACCGACTCGTGGATCTTCGACGGAACCGGGATCGTCACAGGGCAGTCGTTCCCCGGCATCGTCGGTTATGAGTACGACCACATGGCGGTCCCCGACGAGCGGCCGCCCGGACTCGATGGTGGTCGGCAGCTCGCCGGTGAACGGCTTCCTCGGCAGCGACACGGCGATTTCGGCGATGTACGAGGCGCCGTCCGGTGCGACCGTCTTCGCCGCGGGCACCGTCGCGTGGGCATGGGGACTCGACGACTTCGGCCACGAGGATCGCGGCGCCTTCGCCGACGACCGGCTCCGGCACGTCACGGCCAACATTCTCGACCGGTTGAGCCGGCCCGGCCAGGCGCCGCCGCTCCGGGCGGTAAGGGGGAGCGATGCGTCTGCAGGACAAGGTCGCGCTCATCGCCGGCGCCGGGGGCCGCCAGGGGACGACGATTCCGATCGTCTTCGCGCGCGAGGGCGCCCGCATCGTGCTCGCGGGACTGCTCGACGACGAGTTGGAACGCATCGCCGGGCGCATCAAACGTGACGGCGGCGAGGCGGTGTACCGCGCGGCCGACCTCTCGCTGCCGCACGAGGCCTCGGCGGCCGTGCGGCTGGCACTCGACACGTTCGGCCGGATCGACATCCTCTACAACAACACCGGCGTCTACTCGTCGTGGGAGCACCGGACGGGCGAGATCGATGAAGCCGAGTGGGACCGCATCGTCGCGGTCAACCTGAAGACGCACTTCCTCGTCGCCCGCTCCGCGCTCCGCGAGATGGCGCGCCAGCAATCGGGCGTCGTGATCAACGTCGCGGCCGCGCCCGCGGCGATGCTCGGCGGCAACGTTGCGTACGCCGCCGCGAAGTCGGGCATCATCGGCATGACGAAGAAGATGGCGCGCGAATACGCGTCCGACAACGTGCGGGTCAACTGCATCTGTCCGATGAACATCCAGGCGTCGGCGGACCCACTCGACCCGTCGCCGCCGCGGCTCCTCATCCAGCGCGACGGCACGCCCGAGGACGTCGCCTACGCGGCGCTTTTCATCGCGTCGGACGAAGCGCCATGGATCACCGGCGCGACGCTGGTGGTCGACGGCGGCGCGGAAGCGCTGGCATAGCGTCGTCCCCGTTCCGCGCTGTCTCGCACATCACACGCCGTAGCGCGGGCTTTTCAGCCCGCGCGGCGCACCATCACGAGACATCCAATGCCGATCACGAGCGGTGGGACGAAGCTTCAGCTCCGTCCCACCCATCTCCGCTCCAACGACACAATTGCCGATCGCGCGGCCGAATGCCGCGTCCAGGCCTTCCGACCTCTGACCTCCGCCCTCTGAGACCCCTATTCCAGATGAAACCGGTAGCCGACGTTGCGCACCGTCTCGATGAACGTGTGCGTGCGGTCCTCGATCTTGCTGCGCAGCCGCCGGATGTGGACGTCAACGGTGCGCGCGCCGCCGTAGAAGTCGTAGCCCCACACGCGGTTGAGCAGCGCCTCGCGCGTGAACACCTTGTCCTGATTCGTCGCGAGGAAGCGCAGCAGCTCGAACTCCTTGTAGGTGAGGTCGATCGGCCGGCCGCCGACGTACGCCTTGTAGTTCGAGAGGTCGATGTGGAGATCGCCGGTGCGCAGCGTGTTGTCGCTCTCGACGCCGGACTTGAGCCAGGTCGCCCGCCGCACGCGCGCCGTTACTTCCTCAGTCAGCGCAGGGTAGACGACGAAGTCATCGAAGCCGATCGAGAAGTCGAGCGTGCCGAGCTGGTCGCTGCGGATGACGGCGATGGCGGCGACGCCGTGCGGCATGTCGGCCGAGCGGAGCAGGTTGCGGATCGCGGGCGCGTCGCTGCGGCCGAGCATGTTGAAGATCAGCACCGCCGGCGTCTCCGCGCGCGCTTCGGCCAGCACGCCGTCGAGCTGCGCATGGGCGACGCCGAATCCCGCCTCCTCCAGCCCCGCGGCCATCGGGCGGATCTCCTCCGTGGCGTCGACAAACAGGATGCTGTGCACTGCGTCTGCTCCGGATCCCACGTAGATGTTCGGGATTATATCCGCTGCACGTTACAGGCAGATTTCGCGAGCAGCCGATTGAGCGGCGTCGGGGCCGCCCCTATACTTCGTCCATTCGCAAGCTAACCCCGAGCAAAGGTCATCGATGACGCTTTACGTCCCGTTCCGCACACCGATTGCCCCGGGCGCCCCCGACCGGGTGGCCAGCTGATGCGCATCGGATTCGACTGCGACGGCGTGCTGTCGTTCACGCCATTCGGCCGCCTGGCCGTCCACGCGCCCGCTCCGGTCCGGGACCTGCCGCCCGAATACGAGGAGCTGTACAAGCTGCGGCCGCCCGGCGGGCCCGCGCGCCTCGCCGTCGAGTACCTGCGGTTCGGCTGGCGGCCGATGACGCCCGATGCGGCGTCCGTCGTGCGGACGCTCGCCGCCCGCCACGAGCTATACGTCGTCACCGGCCGCAGCGTCGCCGGCGAGCCGCTGCTACGTCGATGGCTGCGCCGTCACGGGCTGGCGGACTGCTTCGCCGGGCTGCGTCTGGCGCCGCCAGGGCTGCGGCCCGCGCAGCACAAGCTCGCCACGGCGCGCATGCTCGGCATCGACGCGCACATCGACGACGACCCGCGCACCGCGTATCACCTGGCCGAGCATGGCGTCGAGCGCGTCTTCCTCTACGACCACGCCGGCGCCCACGGAGACACGCCGCTGCCGCCGCACCTCTCCCTCGTCCGCTCGCTCACCGAGTTCGCCGACGCTCTGGGCGGCTAGGAAGGCGACACCAGCAAACAGCAGTGGTGTCGTTCGGAGTCATTTGCTGTTTGCCGTTTGCTGCTCGTTTTCCGTCACATCGAGGTGATCTGGGTCGACGGGCGCTCCAACATCCAACATCTAACCTCCAACCGCTATCTGCCCTTGTAGTTCGGCTTGCGCTTCTGCGCGAAGGCGAGCGGGCCCTCCATCGCGTCCTCGGACCCGAGGACCTTCCGGGACTGCTCGCCTTCGAAGCGCAGGCCCTCGTCCATCGGCAGGCTGAGTCCGCGGACGACGGCCTCCTTCGCCAGCCGCACCGCCAGCGGTCCGTTCTGGCAGATGGCTTCCGCCATCGCCACGCTGCGAGGCATGACGTCGGCCGCGGGCACGACCTGGTTCACGAGGCCGTAGCGCAGCGCCCACGCCGCGTCGAAGCGGCCGCCGGTCAGGATCAGCTCCAGCGCCGCGCCGGACGGGATGATGCGCGGCAGCCGCTGCGTGCCGCCCGCGCCGGGGATGATCGCCCGCGTCACCTCCGGCAGGCCGAACACCGAGTGCTCGGCCGCGATGCGGATATCGCACGACAGCGCCATCTCGAGCCCGCCGGCCAGGCAGTAACCGCTGATGGCGGCGATCATCGGCTTCCAGCACTCGAAGTTGCGCGTGATGCCGCCGAACGGAGCGCGCGAGTAGATGGCGCCGACGGCGCTGATCCCCTGCTGCTGCAGCTGCGACATCGCGACCAGGTCGTTGCCGGCCGAGAACGCCTTCTCGCCGGCGCCGGTGAAGATGCCGACCCAGAGATCGTCGTCGTCGCGGAAGTCGCACCACGCCTTGTGCAGTTCCTCGGACGTCTGCGGGTCGATCGCGTTCATCCGCTCCGGGCGGTTGATCGTGACGATGGCGATGCGGTCGCGCTTCTCGTAGATGACCTTTTCGAAGTTGAAGTCCGTCATGTGTCCCTGCTTTCTCAATTCGGCGGGCGCGCGCCAGCGTAGCATCGCGCCACGGCTCGATCTAGGAGGTCAGCGGCCCTTGCACGTCGTGGCGGAGCGCCACGTCTAGCGAAGGCCAGCGCCCGCGTCGGGCCGCCAAGATTTCTTCACCGTGGCGCCACGAACCAATACGAGCATGGAATCGAGGTGTCGCCGTTTTCCGGCAAGAAGCGAATACCAGTTGGTATTTGACTGGCAAAATCCGGCGCTCGTATTGCCCGCCGGTTACCTCGATGTTAGACTCGGCGCTAGGCAGAGGGCATGTGGCTCGCGTCCGGAAGCCAGCGAGCGCGAGAAAG
This sequence comes from uncultured Chloroflexia bacterium, assembly GCA_963840385.1. Lineage (GTDB taxonomy): Bacteria > Chloroflexota > Dehalococcoidia > DSTF01 > JACRBR01 > CAYJMJ01. The sequence continues at coordinate 47,328 of CAWIYS010000013.1, forward strand.
ACTGAGGTTATATGGCAACAGCAACGAAAGCGTCGGGCAAGGGCGGCGCGGGCGCGTCGGTATTACAACAGGCGATGATGCCGTGGGTGCTCATCACCGAGATCTACTGGATGTCGTACAAGCTGCTGGAGCGGCGGTTCTACCATCTCGGCGTCTCCGCGTCGCAGGCGCGCGTGCTCGCGGTGCTGCACTTCACGAAGGGTCCGATCAAGCCGAGCCTCGTGGCGACGCTGCTCTTCCAGGAGACGCAGAGCATCACCGGCATCCTCCACCGCATCGAGAGCCGCGGCTGGGTGCGCCGGCTCCCCGACCCGAACGACCGCCGGGCCGTCGGCCTCGAGCTCACCGACAAGGGGCGCGAGATCACGCAGGAGATCGTCCGCATCTCGCAGGAGCTGTACGACGACATGTTCGGCTCCGTGCTGACGGCGGCCGAGAAGAAGCAGGTCGAGACGACGCTGAAGAAGGTGCGGTCGCTCGGCTTCAAGCTCCCGGAGACCGACTTCAAACTCCGTCGGGCGCAGCAGTACCCGATCTGGAAGGACTAGCGAGCAGCTGTCGACGCTCGCAGCGTCACCAACACGAAAGAGCCCGGACGCGTCCGGGCTCTTTGCTTTCTCGTTGATGGCAGCGTCGTGCTTCGCGTCGCCTACGCCTCGCGCCGCCGCCGCGCACGACCGGCCAACTCGAGCACGCCGCGCGCGCGTTCGACGATCGGCGCATCGACCATCCGGCCATCGACACTGACCACTCCGCGTCCCTCGGCCTCGGCCGCCTCGGCCGCGGCGACGATGCGCCGCGCTTCGGCGATCTCGTCGCGGCTCGGCGAGAACGCGCGGTTGACGGCCGCCACCTGGCCGGGATGGATCACGAACTTGCCCTTGAACCCGATCGACTTCGCGAACGCCGTCTCGGCCGCGAGGCCTTTCGCGTCCTTCACGTCTGTGTACGGCGTGTCGATGGCCTGCTTCCCGTACGCGGCCGCCACCTGCACGATCGTGTAGCGCAGCTGAACGAGCGCCGCGTCGCTGCGCGGCACGCCGAGCGCGGCGCTGTAATCCTCTCCACCGACGGCGAGCGCGTCGACGCGGTCCGACGCGCGCGCGATCTCCTCGCAGCGCAGCAGCCCGCGCGGCGTCTCGATGATCGCGATGGTGCGGATGTCGCCGGGCCGCACGCGATGCGCCATCTCCGCTTCGCGCAGCAGCACGTCCAGGTCGCGGAGGTCCTGCGGCTGCTCGACCTTCGGCATGACGACGCCGGCGAGGCCCTTCCGGACGACGGCCATCACGTCGTCGCGCGTCTGGCCGCTGCCGATGCCGTTGAGTCGCACGAACACCAGCTGCCCCGCCTTCGCGAGCGCCGGCACGGCGCTCCGCACCAGTTTGCGCGCCGCCCGCTTCTCCGCCGCCGGCACCGCGTCCTCCAGGTCGAGGATCAGAGCGTCGGCGCGGGCGTCGCGCGCACGATCGAACATGCGCTCGCGGTTGCCCGGGACGAAGAGGAGGGTGCGGAGCTGGTCCATGTGGCCTCCGTCCGTCGAGACGATTCGGTGCGGCCAGTATCGCCACCCGCACGGCGGCGGGCAACGGGCGCGTCGCGCGGCGACGGAAATGCGGGACTCTACGGATACCGGCGGGTCTGGCGACGCCGATACTTGGGCGAGCGACGGCGCCGCCCCGCGCGGGCGCCTCCCACACCCCGCACTGGCCACACGAGGGCCGCAACAGGCGCGACCTCTTGACAGATATCCGGCCGATGAGGTAACAAGGACTGTAGGTTCGCCACACACTCACGTCGCCTATTCTCCCGGCGTCGAAGCGATCCCCTCCGACCAGGCACAGTTCGGTACGCCGAAATGCCCCACGCGGCGTGTGCCCGTACGACGGAGCGTGTTCCCAAGCAACGATCCGGCACGCATGACAGCCGGTCGCATCACCCAGTAGAGGTCCTAACATGGCAGTACGAGAACGAAGACGGTCCGTCGCGGCGCCGCGGCAGGCACCGCAGGAAGATATTGGCGACCAGCCGATGACCGAGGCCGAGCGCGCCAGCGCGCTCACCACCGGCGGCATCCTGGAGATCGTCGACGACGGGTACGGCTTCCTCCGCGGCGAAAGCCTGCTCCCCGGCGCCAACGACGTCTACGTCAGCCAGTCGCAGATCCGGCGCTTCGGCCTGCGCACCGGCGACTACGTCACCGGCCAGGTGCGCCCCCCGAAGGACAGCGAGAAGTACTACGGCCTGCTGCGCGTCGAGCACGTCAACGGGCTCGACCCGGAGGTGGCCAAGAACCGGCCGTACTTCGAGAACCTCACCGCCATCTTCCCGAACGAGATGATCGACCTCGAGACGCCGTCGCCCGACCTGTCGGGCCGGCTGATCAACCTCATCTCACCGATCGGCCGCGGCCAGCGCGGACTCATCGTCTCGCCGCCGAAGGCCGGCAAGACGTTCCTGCTGAAGGCGATCGCCGCCGGCGTCGCGGCGAACTACCCCGATATCCACCTGATGGTCGCCCTCATCGGCGAGCGGCCGGAGGAAGTCACCGACATGAAGCGGTCCGTCCACGGCGAGGTCGTCGCCTCGACGTTCGACGAGCCGGTCGAGGACCACACGCGCGTCGCCGAGATGGCGCTCGAGCGCGCGAAGCGCCTCGTCGAGGGCGGCAAGGACGTCGTCATCCTGCTGGACAGCATCACGCGGCTCACGCGCGCCTACAACCTGGCGATGCCGCCGAGCGGACGCACGCTCACCGGCGGTATGGACCCCGTCGCGCTCTACCCGCCGAAGCGCTTCTTCGGCGCCGCGCGAAACTGCGAGGAGGGCGGCAGCCTCACCGTCATCGCGACCTGCCTGGTCGACACCGGCAGCCGCATGGACGAGGTGATCTTCGAGGAGTTCAAGGGCACCGGCAACCAGGAGCTGCGGCTCGACCGCCGGCTCGCCGAGCGCCGCATCTTCCCGGCCATCGACATCGCCGGCAGCAGCACCCGCCGCGAGGAGCTCCTGCTCGACGAGGCGACGCTGCGCCAGGTGTGGCTCATGCGCCGCATGATGTCGATGATCGCGTCGAACGCCAGCAACCCGTCCGAGGCCACCGAGCGCCTGCTCGAACGCCTCTCCCGCACCGGCAGCAACGCCGAGTTCCTGGCGACGCTGTCGAAGACGGAGGTCTAGCGGAGTTCGTAGTCGGTAGTTCGTAGTGAGTAGTGACGCGCGCCCTCGGCGCGCGTTTCTACATCACTGACCACCCACTGCCAACTACGAACTACTCACTACCAACTACCTCGTCCGCCAACTCGATCAGCTCCTCCGTGATCGTGCCGTCTTCGATGCGGAAGGCGCGCACGACGGGCGTCGCCTCGTCCATCAGCGACACCAGCACGTAGTACGCGTCCGGCCACGTGGCGAGGCGCACATCCGTCGGCGAGGGGTACGCCTCGGTGTGCGTGTGCGAGTGGTAGATGACCAGGAACTCCCAGTCGTGGGAGTCGGCGTCGCGATGGATGCGCAGCAGGTCCTTCGCGTCGACGCTGTATCGGTACGGGCTCGCCTCGGCGTTGATCGCGCGATACAGCCGCATCGGCCGGCCGTCCTTGCCGGCGATGATGCCGCAGCACTCGTTCGGCGCGTCGGCGCGCGCGTGCGCGATCATCTCGTCGATGTAGCTCGGATCGAGTACGAGTGCCATCTACGCTCCTGAAGGCATCATCACGCCCATCGCGCTGCGCGGCAGCTCGACGGTCATCAGCGGCAGGTTGAGCTTCTGGTACGCCACCGTCAGCGCCTTCGCCGTGCACGAACGGCAGAGCCGCTCGAAGTTGCCCTCGAGGTTGCGGAACACCGGCGTGTCCTCGTCCTCCGGCAGATCCTGGTCGACGAAGTCCGGCGTCAGCCACGCGAAGTGGCTCTGCTCGCCGCAGCGGCTGCACGCGTCGCCGATCGAAAGCATCAACCACGAGATCGCCTCGACGTCCGACCGGCAGAACTGGTACGCGGGCATCTCGTCGAGCCGGTAGTACAGGTGGAACTTGTTGTGCCCGAACGGCTCGACGATGACGCCGATGCCCTCCGTCTTCGCGTACGCCTCGGCGAGGCCCTGCGGCAGGCAATCGTAGCCGAACAGCAGCGGCCCGTCATCGCCGCCGTAGACGCCGTGGCACGTCGGGTCGAGGCCGATGCGGCCGCGCTCGCTCTCGCAGCGCGAGCACATGTCGCCGGGCGCGAACAGCTCCTCGTCGCCGTCGTCTTCGTCATCCTCGTCGTCGTCGCTGACGACGTTCAGGCCGTCGTCTTCGTCCTCGTCCTGTTCGTCTTGCTCGTCTGAACCGGTCCGGCGGAACACCATTACCACGACCTCAAGTCACCATCGTCGAAGCAGCTCCCGGGCGAGAGCTGCATGCGGACGAAATTGTGACTCAAATGAGGCTCTGATGCGTAGCCGGCCCAGTGCTGTCGCTCGGCCTCCGGCAGCCGCTCGGTCAGCGCCTGCCACGACGCGTGGATGACCGCATCTCCCTCGCCGATGCCGAAGTCGATCGACCAGCCGCCCGTCTTCGCGACGCGCCCGGCCGTGTTCGTGCGTATCACCCGGAACGACGCATCGCCGCGATAGCGGTCGAGCACCGCCGGGTCGAACGACAGCTGCACCAGCGCCGGGTCGCCGTTCGTCAGCGCGCGGCGGTACAGCACCTTCAGAAGATCAGACATGAAACTCCTGCGGGGCGCGCGGAGTTCGCGGGCTGAACGCCCGCGACGCGATCCGCGACTGACGGCCCGCCTATTTCTCGATCGGCACGTCGATCAGGCTGCCGTACTCGGTCCACGAGCCGTCGTAGTTGCGGACGTTCGGGTACCCCAGCAGGTGATGCAGCGCGAACCACGTGTGCGACGAGCGCTCGCCGATGCGGCAGTAGGCAATGATGTCCTGGTCCTTCGTGATGCCCTTCGAGCCGTACAGCTCCCGCAGCTCCTGCGGCGACTTGAAGGTGCCATCCTCGGCGACGGCCTGCGCCCACGGCACGTTCTTCGCGCCGGGGATGTGCCCCATGCGCTGCGCCGTCTCCGAGAGGCCGGGAGGCGCCATGATCTCGCCGTTGTACTCGGCCGGCGACCGCACGTCGACCAGCGTCGTCTTGCCGTCGCCGAGCGCGTCGATCACGCGGGCGCGCTTGGCGCGCAGCTCGACGTTGAGGTTGCCGGCCTTGTACGCGCCCCTCTTCGGCTGCGGGATGTCCTTCGTCTGCGGGCGGTTCTCCGCCACCCACTTCTTGCGGCCGCCGTCCATCAGCTTGACGTCCTTGTGGCCGTACATCTCCAGCAGCCAGAACGCGTATGCCGCGAACCAGTTGTTGTTGTCGCCGTACAGTACGACGGTGTCGCTGTTGCTGACGCCCGCGTTGCCGAGAAGCTCCTCAAGCGCCTCCCGTGAGATGATGTCGCGCCGGACCTGATCCTGCAGCTGGCTCGTCCAGTTGAAGGCGACGGCGCCCGGCGCGTGGCCCTCGTCGTACGCCGCCGTATCCACGTCGACCTCGACAAGCTTGACGTTCGGGTTATCGAGGTTCCTGGCGACCCAATCGGTCGTCACGAGCACGTCTGATTCGGTCTTGACCAGAGTGTCTGATCCCACGAGATCCGTCCCTCCTGACTGCACAAATGGCTGAATGAACGCAAGTCCGCCCCGGCGGCGAGCGCCACGGCGTGCGATTTAGACAGAAATCGCTGGGTTTATTCTAGATATTGTGGATCAATGAAGTCAACGAAGGGCGCCCTGCATGGACCATTCCGATCCAAGCAGCGCCGCCAGGAAGAGGATGATGATCGAGGCCACGAGCGTCAGCATCGACATGAGGCCCGACCAGCGGCGCACGCTGACGATTTCGGCTTCGCTGGCGCCGCGCTCCTGCAGGTCCTGCAGCCGCTTCCCGAAGACCCACCCATGCAGCAACGTCCCGATGACGACGATCGCCACCAGCGTCAGCTTGATCTGCAGCACGATGAAGAAGCGCTTGTGGTCGAGGTCGCCCTCGTCGCTGGCGTGCATGTAATTGATCATGCCCGTGATCAGCAGGGCGATGAGCGCGCCGCCGCCGATCCAGCCGAAGCGGCCCGTCATCATTCGCACGGCTGTCGCCCGCGCCTTCAGGTCCTGTACCGTCCGCGCCGCCGGGATGCCCGCCGCTACGAGAAAGATCTGCGGCCCTATGAACAGCACCGCCGCCAGGATGTGGATGAAGAGCACGATCGCGTTGTACATCGCAACGATTGTACGGCAAGGAGTCCTTCGCACAACCCGTGCGAGAGCGGCGCACGCCGCCACGGCGAAGCCCGCCAGCGCAGCGGCCCGTCATTGACAACCGATTGACCCGTATGCAACCACGCCTCGTGGGTGTAGCATCGACATCACCAATCCTCAGGCTAGGTTCGGAGGTTCGGCTGTGAATGCGGCGAAGCTTCTTGCCGCGACGGTGGTCAGCGGAGTTCTACTCCTGTCCGGCGGGCAGTCGTCGCCGGCCTACGCGGATGTTCTGGTTGACGATTTCGAGGACGGCGTCGTGGACGCCTCGCGCTGGGTTGCGATGTCATCGTCGGCCACCTATGGGGTCGGTCTCGGTCCCGGCGGCGCGATTGCCGAAAGCGGTGGCCGCCTTGTGGTGACGACGAACGCATCGGGATCGCCGCCGTTCGACACGGGCTTCGTGCAGGCGAACGCGCTCTGCTACGTCGCCGGCAATTTCGACGTGCAGGTCGACTTCGAAATGCTCGGTACGCCTGATGCGCAGCACTCGATCGGACTGGTTCTCCAGTCCGGTGCGGCGTTCACCTTCGCGACCCTGTCGCGCGCGGGGCCCTCGGCAGGGAGCTATCAGCGGTTCGTGTACCCATCCTCGTTCAGCGCCGCCGTTACGTCGGACCTTACCGGCAAGCTGCGATTCGCACGCACGTCGGCGGTGGTGCAGGGCTACTACTGGAACACCACGACCGGCTGGGTGGCGCTCGGCCCCGCCGCGGCTTGGAGCACAGCGCCCAGCGGCTTTGCGCTGCGCATTTCGACGTCGTCCGCCGGCGCGGCGTCCGCCTCCGTGGCGTTCGACAACCTGGTCGTGTCAGGCGGAACGATCACGTGTCCGCAGCCGGCGGGATCGTTCAATGTGAGTTTCACGCATTCGTTCTCGAGTTATGCGCCCGGCGCGAATGCAGACCAGACAGCTACGATGACGTCGTCGATTCCGACCGAGGCGACCGGCAGCGCGGCCACGTTATGGCCCCCCGGATTCGGTGTCGACTTTGACGCCATTCCGGTCGGAGCGGTGGTCGGCACGATCACGTCGAACTCAGGCGACTTTCTGTGCACCGGCGCGTCAATTCCGCTGCCGACTAGCCAATTGCAGAAACGACCGGCGCTCGGCTCGGAGCTTCTTCGGATTCGGACGACAGTGTTGACGTACGCCGCGGACTACCTGATGACCAGCGACCCGGTGACAGGCGGCTATAGGTTCACGACCGAGGAGTCGACCGCAGCCGACGGAGCGCCCATTGGTAACAGCGTGCCGGGTTGTCCGCCTTACAGTGAGTCAAACACGGTCCTTGGAGTCGTAAACGGGACACCCGTGCTCACGAACCCGATGGCGCCCGGACTGTATCCGTTTATCAGTTTGTCGCGTGGGCGTGTGAGCGGTACCGAGTACATCCGCCAGACCTGCGTGGCGATAGGTGGCACGGTCGGGGTCGAGTTTACGGACGCTGATGGTGACTGTCTGCTCGACGTGGCGCCGTCCGTAACGGCCGGAAGCATCGGCCGCAGACTCGCCGCGCCTCCGCTGACGCCGCTCGACCCAAACCCGGCGAATCCTGACACCGATGGCGATGGCGTACCGGATGGCGGCGAAGCCAGCCTGCTCGGTTCAAGTCCGACGTTAGCCGATACCGACTCGGACGGCTCAGGCGACCTTGAGGAAGCCCGCCGCGACTCCGACCCCAACCTCACGAACAGCGACGGCGATGCGCAACTCGATGCGGACGATAACTGTCCGGGAGTGGCGAACTCCTCGCAGGAAAACACGGACGGCGACGATCGCGGCGACGCATGCGACACGGATGACGACAACGACGGCATGTTGGACGACTGGGAGGCGCAATACCCGGCCTGCGTGAACACGCTGGTGAACGACGCCTCCAGCGACGCCGACGGCGACGGGATGATCGCGTTCCTGGAATTCGGCCAGGAAACATCGCCGTGCGCCGCCGACACGGACGGTGATTCGATCGGCGACTACACGGAGACCTTTGCCGGCGTCGGCACGAGCCCAATCAAGGCTGACACAGATGGCGACGGCGTACCCGATGGCTACGAAGTCACGCACGCCTGTCTTAATGCAATCGTCAGCGATGGCGGCGCAGACCCCGATGCCGATGGTGTCAGTAACATCGCCGAGTATGCTGGCGGTACAAACCCGTGCGTGTCGAACCTTCCGCCATCCATCGGCGGCATTGCGGAGCAACCTGACGTTGCGACGCTGCCGTCGGCTGGGAATTCACGCCGCCACTACACCGCGGTCGCGCTCGGTGCAACCCTCGCCGGTATCGTGGCAGCGGCCGGTGTCGTAGGGTGGCGCAGGCGCCGCGCCTGACCGAGCTTGCAAGGTTCGGCGTGTTGACGGCTGAGCCGGCGCAGCGCAACGCCTCTGCTGGACGGTGGGTGCCGCTCGCCGTTCCCGAATCACCCGCCACCGTACGTTATGCTGGCTGTACGCCCTGCGCGGGCCGAAAGGGTCTCGTCCACTGCGCGGATTCGTATTCGCCTTCATAGTCACGCTCGCCCTCGCCTTCGCGGCGGCATGCACCGGCGCATCCGGAGCGTCGCGGACGGCCACGCCCGGTACGGCTGTGACCGAGGCTCCGTCGCCGACGCCTGCGCCCGCCGCCCCGGATCTGACCGTCTTCCGCAACTTCATCTATCCCATCCGCGGCGCCTGCCTGCCGGCGGGCGACCAGCTCATGCCCAACGCCCCGCGCGCGTACCGCGGCGGCGTCCACGAGGGCGTCGACTTCTACCGATCGGACAACTGCACGAAGATCGAGAAGGGCACGCCGGTGATTGCGGCGAAGGACGGCGTCGTCATCCGGACCGACCGCGGCTACCACGACCTCACGCAGGCGGAACTCGACGCCGCGGACCAGCGCATCGCCGATGGGCACGCAAACGACCCCGACGTCCTCGACCTGTTCCGCGGCCGCCAGGTGTGGATCGACCACGGCCACGGCATCGTCACGCGCTACGCCCACCTCTCCGGGATCGCCGACAACATCCAGGTTGGCACGAAGGTCGTACAGAGCGAGACGATTGCGTTCGTGGGCGACTCGGGCACGCCGGAGTCCCTCAGCAACCCCGGCACGGAAGAGCACCTGCACTTCGAGCTGCGCGTCGACGACCGGTTCCTCGGCGAAGGCCTGCCGCCGGACGAAGTGCGCGCGATCTATACGAACCTCTTCGAGCCGCTGCCGCAATGACAGAGCACGACCTCCCGATCGACGAGGTTTCCGGCGTCGAGGAGCGGCCCCAGAACCGCCGCGAGTGGAGCGGCGTGCTGCGCAGCCTCGTGCTGCCGGTGCTGATCGTGGCCGCGATCGTCGGCACGCTGCTCTACGTCGACCGCCTGCGTGGCGGCTCGACGCCGGCAAACGACGGCTACGGCATCGTCGCGCTGCCGGCCGAGAAGAACACCACCGGCCGCCCCGTCTCGTCCGATGTCGGCCGCGCCGCGCCGGACTTTCTGCTGCAGACGCCGGACGGCGGCGAGCTGCGGCTCAGCGACCTGCGCGGGCATCCGGTGCTCGTCAACTTCTGGGCGTCGTGGTGCATCCCGTGCCGGCAGGAGATGCCGGAGATCGTCCGCGGCTACGCGGCGCACCGCGTCGGCGGCCTGCAGATCGTCGCCGTCGACCTGCAGGAGAACGCCGATCAGGTCCGCGGGTTCGCCGAAGAGTTCGGCATGACGTTCCCGATCGTCATCGACCGCACCGGCACCGTCGCCAGCGCCTGGCGCATCGGCGGCCCGATCAAGGGCATCCCGTCGTCCTACTTCCTCGACGCCGATGGCGTCGTCCGCGCCCGCGTCTTCGGCCCCCTGACCGCCCAATCGTTGGCCGACAACCTGACGACGATCGGGGTGCAGCCATGACCGCTGACGCACGACCAGCTGCGCCATCGCGCGGCGCGGCGTTCGACGCCTTCCGGCCGCTGTGGCGGCTGCTTACGTCCGTGCGCTTCGCCGTCTTCTACATCGGCGCGCTGGCGCTCTTCGGCCTGCTCGGCGTGCTCATACCGCAGGTGCCGGAAGCGATGCGCGGCAACGGGCCGGCCATCAACGTCTGGCTCGACACGCAGCGCGGCCGCTTCGGCCCGCTCACCGATACGATGTACCGCCTCGGCCTCTTCGAGGTGTTCCACGCGAAGTGGTTCCTCTTCGCGCTCGGCTTCCTCGTCGTCAACGTCACCGTCTGCACGTTCAATCGATGGTCGCCGACGTTCCGCAACGTCTTCCGGCCGCCCGTGCGCGTGCCCGAATCGTTCTACGACAACGCGCACAACCGCGCCGTCCTCGCGCCGGTCGATCCCGGGCCACTCGAGGCGGCGTTGCGCCGCATGCGCTTCCGCATCAAGACCGAGCGTCGCGACGGCGCGACGTACATCTTCGCTGACCGCTACCCGTGGGCGCAGCTGGCGACGTTCGTCAGTCACCTCGCGCTGATCATCTTCATCGCGGGCGGACTCGTCACGTGGTTCACCGGCTTCGAGGCCGACGTCTTCACCGGCACCGGCACGACCGCGCCCGTGTTCGCCGTCAGCAACCCCAACCAGCTCCAGGTGCGCGTCGACGACGCCGTCGGCCGCTTCGGCCCGAACGGCAACGCGCTCGACTTCCGCACGCGCCTGACCATCTTCAAGAACGGGCAGGAGGTGGCGTCCGGCACAACGACGGTCAACGACCCGTTCAAGTACGGCGGCTACCGCTTCCACCAGGTCGCTTACTTCGCCGACGGCGCCGAGCTACGGATCCGCGACGTCGCCACCGGTAATACCGTCTTTCACGAAACGTTCCCGCTCGACCAGACGACGCCCGCGGCCGCCGTCACGATCACTGACGCCTCCGGCAACGTGCTGCTCAGCCGCGTCCTCGCACCGACGGACTTCCTCGATATCGCGAGCGGCGGCCTGGTGAGCGTGCCCGGCAGCGACCGCACGCTATGGATCGGCCTGACGGCGAAGGACGACAAGACGTGGCAACTCGCCGCGTACGACCCGCGCGGCCAGGGAACGAGCGGCCAGGCGCGCATCGGCCTGGGCGAGACGGCGACGGTCAGCGGCCTCGGCGTGCGATTCGACCGCGTCACGGCGGTGTCTTCGGCGACCGGCATCGGTATCCCCGGCAGCGACCAGCCCGCGCTCGCGCAGCTGGCGCCCGCGGACGACGGTCCGTCGACGCTACTGCTCACCGGCAAGGACCGCCCGGCAATCGACCTCGCGCCCGGCCAGTCGATCACGTCGGGCGGCCTCGAATACACCTTTGTTGCGCAGCGAGCATTCGCCGGCATCGCCGTCAAGCGCGATTCGGGCGCATGGTTCATCTGGATCGCGACGGCTATGCTGCTCCTCGGCCTTGCGCTAACCTTCTACGTGCCGCGCCGCCGCCTCTGGTTCCGTCTCGACGACAGTGGCACGCGCGTCGCCGCCCTCGCAGAGAAGCGCGGCGGTTTCGAGAGCGATATGCGCGCCCTCGCGCGGCGCGTGAACGTCCCCGTTCCACCAGAGTTGGAGGAGGAACGCTAGTGCTGGCACTGCTGCACCTGCTGACGATCACGATCCCGTGGGACCCGAACCTCGCGAAGTTCGGGCCGTTCACACTGTCGTGGCACGGCGTCTTCACCGCCATCGGCATCGCCGCCGGCGTCTACCTCGGCGCGCGCCTCGGCCGCCGCCAGGGATTCACGGAAGACGACGCGTACAGCATCGCGCTCGTCGGCGTGCCGTCGGGCATCATCGGCGCGCGCGCCATGTTCGTGATCGAGAACCGCATCCGCTTCGAAGGCCACTGGATCGACGTCCTGAAGATCAACGAGGGCGGCATCACCATCTACGGCGCCATCATCGGCGGCATCCTCGGGTCAGTCGCCTACGGCTGGATCCGCCGCATGCCCGTCACGCGCGGCCTCGACGCCGCCGCCTTCGGCGCGCTGCTCGGCATGGCGATCGGCCGCATCGGCGACTTCATCAACGGCGAGCACATCGCCAAGGTGTCCGACCTGCCCTGGGCCGTGAAGTACACCGATCCCAACAGCCCCGGCTTCTCGTTCTCCGCCTCCTCGACCGGCTACATCGCCCGCCACCCGGCAACGACGTACGAGATGATCGGCGACCTGCTGATCATCGGCGTCATGGCGCTGCTGTTCTACTTCTTCTGGAAGCACCGCCCCGGCATCACGTTCTTCGCGGGCGTCGCGCTCTACGCGGCGATGCGCTTCGGCGTCAGCTATCTCCGCATCGACAGCGGCCCGCACTGCCCGGCGGACCCGGTGCAGTGGTCGTGCCCTGAATACGTCGTCAAGAACTGGATGACGTTCCCGCAGGTCATCTCGGCGATCACGTTCCCGATCGGCGTGCTGGGCCTCGCCTGGAGCGTGCTGCGCAGCCCGCAGGAAACGCCGAAACCCGCGCCGGCGACACTGCTGCCGAAGCCCGCCGAGCCGGCGCCCGCCGCCCGGACGCGTGGATGAGCCGCGAGGTCACCCTCTACACCCGCAGCATCTGCGGCCTCTGCAACGAGGCCATCGAGGAGTTGTGGATGCTGCGCGGCCCGCTCCAGTTCACGCTGGTCTCGCGCAACGTCGATGACGACCCCGCGCTCATCGAGCGCTACAACGACATCGTGCCGGTGATCGCCGTCGGCGACGAGGTCGTCGCCCACGCCCCGATCGACTTCGCCAACCTCCGGGAAGCCCTCGCCGCCGCGCTCGGCTAATCGCTCACGTCCGTCTCGCACGCTGTCATCCTGAGCGAAGCGAAGAATCTTCCCCGGCCGGCCGCACGTGGTACGTCATCGACGACCCATCGTCGGCCGGCGCCCTCCGACCTCCGACCTCCGACCTCTCAGCCGCCGTCACGTAAACGTCGCCCCGCGGCGATCCCCCGGCTGCAGCGTGCGCGCGAAATCCCGCATCGCCTCCCCCGTCGCCTTCAGCCGCCCGTCCGCCGCGTACAGGCCGAAGTAGCGCTCGTGGACCAGCGTGTCGAACGGCAGCTCGCCGTACAGCTCCGGCGCGTAGTCGCTGAAGCACCAGATGAGCGCGCCCGTCGCGCCGGCGTCGCGCGCCGCGGGCAATACCTCGCGCACGTAACGGCCGGCGTCCGCCTCGTCGACGAGCGCAACAGTGCGGTCGTAGCCCGCCCCACGTCATCGTGACCGGACGAGTGCCCGGCTCCGGGTTCACCGGCAGCCCGAACTCCGCGAGCATCACCGGCACGCCCGCCCGCTCGCGCGTCTCCTCGATCGTCCGGCGCACGTATGCCGTGTCGCCCCAGCCTGCCGACGATGCGTCGTACAGCGGGTATGCGTGCACCGAGGCGACATCGACGAGCCGGTGCGACTCGCGATGGAAGCCGCGCGCCACGCTGTCCGGCCAGCCGACGAACCCCGCCGTCACCGGATGTGTCTGGTCGAGCGTGCGGATATCGTCGACGATCGTCCGCAGCCAGCGCTCGCCGGCCGCCGTCTCCGGCGCCTGCACCAGGTCGATCTCGTTGCAGATGTCCCAACCCCAGAGCGCCGAATGCTTTCGGAAGCGCTCGACGACCGAACGGATGAGCAGCCGCTGCGCCGCGAACACATGCGCGTCGCCTCCGAAGATGTCGCGCGGCTTGTTCGCCGACACGGCTCCATCGACCGCGTACACCGCCGGCCGGTTGTTCGGCTGGTCGGACATGGCCCACGCCGGCATCCAGTTCGGCCCGCTCATGTGACCGACGAGCAGCGTCGGCATGAGCAGCAGCCCGCGCCGCGTCGCCAGGTCGAACACCGTCGCCAGGTTGTCGAGCTGCGCTCGGTCGACAGCGTCCGGCTGCGGCTGAAAGTCCGGCCAGAACAGGAAGATGCGCACAAGCCGCAGCCCGAGCCCGCGGATCAGCGAAAAGTCGCGCGCGATCTCGCCCGCGTCGAAGCGCGACCACATGCGGACGAACTTGCGCGCCGGCCAGTAGTTGACGCCGAGCAGGAACTCGTCAGCCATGCGCGCCCGCCTCGCGCGGCGAGAACGCCGCCACCCACGCCGGCGCCGTGTTCGTCGTGATGCGCTCGATGCCGGCGTCGATCAGCCGCTCGACCATCGCCACCGTCGCCGGGCCGGGGTAGTCCGCCGTCCACGCGTTCGCGCCGATGCCGCGCGCGTGCAGCCACTCGGCCGGATTGAAGCCGTCGCCGAGCATCTGCAGCACGAGGCGGAAGTTGAGGAAGTACTCGCGCGCGCCGGGCGCCTGCAGCGCCAGCGCTTCCATCCGCGACTCCAGGTAATCGACGACGGGATTGCCGCGCCCGAACGCCATCGGGTGGTCGTCGCGATAGCCGTACGCGCCGGCCTGGCGCGGCAGCACCACCTGGTGCTGCTCGATCATGTGGTCGATGTAGTGGCCGGGGTCGAACCCCTGCGGCACCTCGGGCGCGGCGGCGCGCAAGCGCCGCAGATTCCAGTCCTGTGGCGCCGAGACGATGACGCGCTCGCGGATCGGCGCGACGGTGTCGGCCAGCGCGCGCAGCCGCGCCGGCGATGCGAGCCGCAGGTCCTTCCAATCGAGCTGCAGCTCGGTCTCGCAGCCTCGCGCGAGGTCGACGACTTCGCTGAGCAGCGCCGGCCGGCTGTCCGGGCGTTCGCGATAGCGCATCGACCGCACGTCGTCCGGCGTCGCGCCGCCGATCGCACCCGTGTGCGTCGTCTGCGTCTCGAAGCGGTAGTCGTGGAACACGACGTAGTCGTCGCCGTCGAGCGAGTGGATGTCGATCTCGATCCGGCCGGCGTTCGCCTCGAAGCACTCGGCGATCGCCTCGATCGAGTTGCGCGCGTGGTTGCCGGACAGCACCCCCATGTGGCACACCAGCAGCGCCGAGCGATCGCCATGCGTGATACGGGGCCCCTTCGCGGTCATGCGCCAACGGTAACGCATCGCCGGGTTGCGGTCATCATCACAGCGCATCGTCCACGGACCCGAGCTGGTCGCGCGCACCGCGGGCAGCGGAACGGCCGGGCGCTGGTGGGGCGCCCGGCCGTCGTTCCGTCAATCCGTACCGATTCGCTTTAGTAGTTGCAGTGGTAGCCCAGCTTGTACTGCGCAAACGCTACCTGTGCTTCCGCCGCGCCGACGAATCCATCTGGCGGTCCGCTGTGTCCCGGACCGAGCACCGACCGGTCGTACTCGATACCGTCCTTGATGCCGTTGTTGTTGAGGTCCTGCTCGTAGACCGGCTTGCCGGCCTTCGCCCCCGCCTTGTAGTAGGCGAACACCGCCTGCGCGTCCCCGGCACCCACGGCGCTATCGCGGAACACCACCAGCGGGTTCGGCGCCGCGATCAGAGCGGGCACCGGCACGCTGTAGAAGTCCCACGGGTCGAGCCCGTTCGTCGGCGGCACGAGGCCCAGCTCGTACACGTCGGAGCAGCCGTCGTTATCGGTATCGAGCAGCGTCACGACGATGCCCGACTGCGTGCCGGTGATGCCCGAGACGGTGTCCGTCGCCGTCAGCGAGTGCAGCACCGGCAGGTTCATCGTCGCGATGAACGTGTGGGTCCCGGCGTCGCCTGCCACGAACGTGTAGTCCCCCGGCAACGCGGCCGAGTACTCGGAGCTCGTGAAGTGCACCGTGCCCGTGTACATCGTGTCGGTGTTGCCGGACCCGTCCTTCGCCGTCACGGTGAATGTGTGGGCGACCGTCGCAACCGACGGCGACGGGTAGCCCGCGACCAGCAAGCTTGATGCGCAACTGGCCGTCGGCGCCGTGAGGAACGGCACCGCATCGATCGTCGACGGCGGGCTGATCGCGTCACCGCTGCCCGTCGGCGCCGGGCCGTTGACACGGCCCCACCAGTTGTTCTCCGCGTTCACGGCGGTCACCGACGCCGCGGCCGTCATACCGGAGTTGGTGTTACCGACGATACAGTTCTGCGCCGCCGTAACGTTGACGACGCCGCCGAGGCTCGCATCGAAGTAGAACCCGTCGACGTTGTTCACGACGCGGTTCCCCGTGAACGAGGCAGCCGAGTTCGCGAATCCGTAGCCCAGCTGGTCGGTCGTAACGTAGGCGCCCGTGCTTCCCGGCTTGAGCTGTCCATCGACGGTGTTGCCGATAAAGCTGCTGGTGACCGGCGCGCCCTGTCCGAAGGCGGCCAGCCCAACGTCCACGTTGGTGATCGTGTTCGACTGAAGAGTGGGAGCGATGTGGGGCACAAAGACCCACACGCCATACGTGCTGTTGGTGACAACGTTGTCCTTGATCAAGTCGGCCACGCCGCCGCCGTCACCGGCGTTGTCCGTATGCACACCGCTACCCGAATTCGTGACCGTGTTGCGGAGGAACTGGGTGCCGCTCGAGTGGTTGGCCGCAATGGCGTCGTTCGCGCCCGACACACTGTTGTCGGACATGACGCCGGAGCCCACCCAGTTGAACATGCCGATCGACGCCGGGTCGGCCTGCACGTTCTGCACCGTGTTGTGGTGCAGGTTGAAGCCGCTGCCGCCGCTCGACATGTAGATGCCGCGCAGGTAGATGTTCTTGACCGTCACGTCGTGCACGGTCGTGTTGTTAAAGACGCCCGCGTAGTAGTTCTCGACGATGCCGTTGCGCGCGTCGAGGTCCGAGCCGCCCGCCGAGATGCTGCTCGTGATAGCCGGGTTGTTCCCGTCGAGCGTCATATCGTGGATGGTGACGTTGCTCGCCTGCACAAGGATGATGTTGCTCGCCGCGGTCGGGCTGCCGCACAGCGAACTTCCCGCGCACGGATTCGGGATCGATACCGCCGGTTCGACCGTCGTCGCCGCCTGTCCGGCTCCCTCTAACGTCAGTTGCTTCGTGATCGTGACATTCTCGTGGAAGACTCCACTCGTCGCCTTCACGGTGTCGCCGTTCGAGCTGAAGTCGATCGCCTTCTGGATGCACGTGCCGTCGCAGACCGCCGGCCCGGCGATCCACGTCATCGGCGATGCCTTCTGGAAGCCCACCGCGACTGAGGCGTCGGTACCGATGCCCAGCCACGGGCTGAAGGCGATGCCGTCCGCCACGGAGTTGCCCGTGCCGCTCGGGTTCGACGTCGCGTTCGCGGGACCCGTGTCAGAGCCCCACCAGTCGCCGAGCATCTTCACGTTGAAGGTGCCGGTGCCGTCCTTGCTCGCACCGGTGCCGCTGTTGCCGTAGATCGCGTTGCCGAGGTTGTCCACCGTCAACGTGAACCCGGCCTCGGACTGGTAGAACGCGCCGTCCGCATTGTTCTTGATAACGTTGCCCGTCAGGGTCGCCGAGACATTCGCCGAGGCCCACCAGAATGTGCTCGTCGTGATGTAGAGTCCGGTGCTGCCGGGCAAGCCCCCGCCGTCCACCTCGTTGTCCTGGAACAGCGTGCCGACGCCCGCGTACGATCCGGTTGTCGCCATCCCGACGGCGCAGTTCGTAACGACGTTCCGCTTCACCGTCGGCTGGATGTACACGACGAACGTCCAGACGCCCCAGCCATTCGTCGCGCAACTGCTCACGCTGTTGTTGTCGATGAGGTCCGCGACGCCGCCGCCGTCGCCGGCATTGTCGGTGTGCACGCCGCTTGCCGAGTTCGTCACGACGTTGTTGAGGAACTGGGTGCCGCGTGAGTGGTTGGCGCTGATCGCGTCATTCGCGTCGGCCACGGTGTTGTTCGACATCGTGCCGGCGCCACCGTAGTTGAACATCGCGATCGACCCGGCATCCGCCTGCACGTTCTGCACCGTGTCGTCGTGGAAGTTGAAGCCCGTACCACCGCTCGAGGCGTACATGCCACGCAAATAGATGTTCTTCACTGTCACGTGGTGCACGGTCAGGTTGTTGAAGACACCGGCATTGGGGAGGCCGGATGTGGGGTAGTTCTCGATGATGCCGTTCCGTGCATCGAGGTCCGATCCGCCCGCCGACGTGCCGCTGGTGATCGCCGGGTTGTTCCCGTCGAGCGTCATGTCGTGGATGGTCACGTCGTTCGCCTGCGTGAGGATGATGTTGCTGCCGCCCGCGCACAGCGAGCCGCCGCCCCCGCCGCCGCAGTTCGGGTTAGTGACCGCCGGGATCACCGTCGTCGATGCCTGCCCCGCGCCGGCCAGGGTCAGCGGCGTGCCGATTGTCACGTTCTCCGTGAACGTGCCCGCCACCGCATTCACCGTGCCGCCGCTCGCCGACGCGTTCACGCCGGCCTGGATCGAGCTGTAGCTCCCCACCGGGCTCGTCGTCGTCACCGGCGCGAAGCTCACGCCGGTCGGCGGCGCCGCGTTGAGCCACGGCACGAACGTCACGTTGTCGCTCGTCTTGTCGCCCTGCGACCCGACGTTGAACGTGTTCGACGCGTGCTGCGGCCCGTTCGCGCTGCCCCACCAGTTGTCGGTGGCGTTTACGCTGGCGGCATCGTAATTCCAGATGCCATTGCGATTACCAATAAACGAGTTGCTGTGTGCGGTGAATCCTCCAAGGGGGTTGGGACCACCGTTACCGGATGGCTGACCTCCGAAATCAATGCCGGCCGCATTTGGATCGGCGAACGCAAGGCCATTTCCAGAGAACTGGTTGTTCGTAAAGGCGATGTTGCCGGACCCGCCGATCAGGACGCCGTCATGAGCGGCGCCCGTGATGGTGTTCCCGCTGACCGTACCGCCGTTCACGTCGTAGATATCGATGCCATCTCCCTGCGACGATCCGCCCGACAGGTTGTTCTGGATCGTGTTCCCGGAGATCGTGACGCCGGTTATGTACGCTCCCGTTGCTCCGCCACAGCAAGATGGCCCGTCCGATTGAACCGTGATGCCTGCCGATGCATTCTGGTCCACCGGCGCTGAGTCGCTGACGTCGTTGTTCAGGACCTGGATGCCATCGCTCTTCCACGCGTAGATGTTCGCGCTGTTGTGGTTGACGGTATTGCCCTGGATGACCACACCAGTCCCAGCGTGCAGCGCGCCGATACCCTCGGCGGAATACGTGGGGCCGTCATAAGCGTTTCCGGTAACAGTATTCGTCGTGATGGTCGCGATCGCGCCACGGCGAATCTGGATGCCGTTTTGGGCAGTGGTTGTGATCGGCCCGGCGCCTGTGATCGTGTTTCCGGTGATCGTGGCGCTAGAGCCGGTGTTCTCGACAGCAATGCCGGTCTTCTGATAACCGGAGATAGCGCTGTTCGTGATCGTTGCAGTGCCCGTCTGACTTACGAATGGCGCCGTATCCGGGGTCTTGCCGACCTCGATAGCCACACCGGTCTGGGCGCCACTGAGAGGGTTATCGCGGATATCTTTGATGATGTTGTCGTGAATGTTCGCCGTTGCACCGGCGCGCACATAAATGCCGAAGTTGATGCCATTCACGGGTCCCTGAACGGTGAAGCCGCTGAACGCCGCGGTGATGGAACCGGTGAACAAGACAACGGTCTTTGCTCCATCGGGATCATTGGTTAGTACGCCGGGCGCCTGGATGATGCTGGTGGCCGCGCCAGAACCCGTTAGAGTCAGGTTCTTGTTCACGGCCACCTGCTCGACGTAGGTCCCCGCCGCGACGTGAACGGTCCCTCCGGCCGAGACCTGGTTCACCGCCGCCTGGATCGTCTTCTTGGCCCACCCGGGTGCGTCGCCACTGTAGGAGTCGTTGCCCGTGGCCGCATCGACATAGCACGTTGTCGCGCATTGCGTAACAAAGTCATAGGTCACGCCGCCGATGGACGCCTTGTCGACCCACGCCTGCGTGCCATCGGGCCCGGGCCCGTAGGAGTTACCCATCCCGAGCCGGAGGTACGTGCGGACGACCTGCAGGCCCGTGTTCGCCGTCGCGACGTCGGCCAGCGTGCCGGTCCAGCCCGTAAGTACACCGCTCGTCGGGGTCGTCCACTGCGCCCACGTACCCGTTGCGGCATTCACCGTGGTGTAGGCGATTGACCCATACGGCGCGGGAACCATCTGGTAGACGGTGTTGTCGCCCCGGTTCGACTCGCCGGTTAGGCCGGTGTCAATCTCGATAGTCATCCAGACCGGGTTCGTGCCGTACTGCTTGACCACGTCGTAGGTGAGTGGACTCGACGCGAGAGAGTCGATCGTCACATTGGGCTTGAATGCGAAGAGTCCTTCGTCTTCGTAGTTGCCGGATGTCGGGTCGACCGCCAGTCCGGCCTTGATGATCCCCGCGCCGCGGCCCAGGTACACCGCTGTTGCACCCGGCGAGACGTACGGGTAGGAGGGCGGTCCGACGTAGGCGGAGAAGACGCCCTGATCCCACGTTGGCTGTAGCGCATTAACCTCGACGGTGGATGGTGCCGAGTGCGCGGTCCGCGCGCCGGCACCCCACAGGCCTGCGCCTCCCACCGTTATCATCACGCCGACCATGACCAGCGCGGCCCCCAGATACCGTTTCATTACGAGATTCCTTTCCCAGACATGACGAGTCGAACAGCAGACGTGAGTGGGGCGTCGGGACGGCCGGACGCAGCTGCCGGCGTCCCCCCGAACGGCCGGCAGCCGCCCATCGCCCGGCGGGCGCGCCCTTACAAGCGCAGGTGGAACGAGATCGACATATGCCCCCCTCGATGAGTAGCGCGCGGCGCCGCGGCGATCGGAACACGCTGCCGCGACAGACACGGTCGCGCGCGCCCGATGCGTCGCCAGACAGCGACGCTTAGCGAAAACACAACGGAACGCCAGGCGGGGTATGAGAAAGCCGAGAACGGCTGGCGGGAGCCGCTCCCTGCTCCACTCGGCGCAGAGGCTACGACGGCGCGCTAGCGAGCGTCAATGCGAAATCGGGTACAAAATGTACCGCTTCTCAAATTTTCTGATATTTGTGTGTCTACTATGCAAATAGTCCAGAGTGCCGCTTCTCGCCGCAGAGCGGACATAATCACTCCCCCGCCGCCGGCCCCAGCTCCGCCAGCGGCGCTGCAGACTTCCCCGGCAGCGACAGCTGCCCCTGCCGCGAGAAGTCGATCGACTCCGCGAGGATCGGCGCTGCCTCCTGCGCCGCGTCGTCCCCGCTCGTGAGACGGCCTTCCCCACCGCCATCTGGCCTCGGAACACGTATCCGACGGCACTTCACGCGACGATTCGCCGCACCTCAGGCTCCAGGGTATGACTGCTGGCTCCAGAAGCTTCCCGAGCGGGCGAACGCACGCCCGCAGCGCCTCGGCACGACCATGAGCGACGACACGCCGGGTTCCGCGCCCGACGAATACGCCGCCAATGGCTTGAGCGGCACGTTCGCATCGATGTCAGTGCCCGAATACGCCCTCTACTTCTGGGGCATGGTCGCGTTCTTCTTCGGCATGAACATGATGGTCGTGCTGCGCGGCTACCTGGTGTACGACATCACCGACAGCGAGGTCGCGCTCGCCCTGATCATGCTCAGCGTCGCCCTGCCGATGCTCGTCATGGCGCCGATCGGCGGCGTCATCGCCGACCGCGTCGACAAGCGCAGCCTGATGTTATGGGCGCAGATCTCCGTCTTCGCGCTGAACCTCTTCAACACCATCCTTATCTCGACCGGCGCTGTCGAGTTCTGGCATCTGATGATCCTGTCGGCGCTCTCCGGCACGACGTTCTCCTTCATCATGCCGGCACGCCAGGCGATCATCCCCCGCCTCGTGCCGCGCGAGCTCCTGATGAACGGCATGGCGCTCTCGTCGAGCGCGATGAACGGCACGCGCATCATCGCGCCGGCCGTCGGCGGCCTGCTGATCGCGCCGATCGGCATCGGCGGCGGCTTCGCGGTGCTGACGGCGATGTACGCGCTGTCCGTCGTGTTCACGATCGGCCTGCCGAAGGTGCCGCCGGAACGTCGTGATACGCAGGTCACGTTCTTCAGCGACTTCGCCGATGGCTTCCGCTTCATCCGCGGCGATCGCCTGGTGCTGGGCCTGCTGCTGCTCGGCACCGTCCCGATGATCTTCGCGATGCCGTACCAGACGCTGATGCCGGTCTTCGCCTCGAAGGTGTGGCATGTCGGCGCGGGCGGCCTGGGCGTGCTGCAGGCCATGTCCGGCGTCGGCGGACTCGCCGGCGCGCTGCTGACCGGGAACATGGACCGCTCTCGATGGAAAGGCCGCACGATGCTTGTGGCCGCGATGGGCACGGGCGTCTTCCTCATCGCGTTCAGCTTCTCGACGTTCGGTGTCGCGCTGCCGATGCTCGCCATGGTCGGGCTGATGTCGATGGTCTTCACGACGGTGAACACCACCGTGATCACGTCGATTGTCCCCGACAGGGTGCGCGGCCGCGTGGCGAGCGTTTCGATGATGACGTTCGGACTGATGCCGCTCGGCGCCGTGCCGGCGAGCATCGCCGCCGGCGCCATCGGCACGCCGGCGGTCACGGCCATCGGCGGCACGCTGCTGATGGCCTCCGTCGTCGCCGCGTACCTCGCGTTCCCGCAGTTCCGCACCCTCGACGGCGCCATCCACATCCAGCGCGCCGACCGCGACCGCGAAGCCGCCGACCTCGAACACGCGCGCGCGTAGGCGAGGTGGAGCAGCAGGTCGAGCGGCCCTCGCACGCCGGCAGCGTGAGCTCATACCCCTCGGTCTCGTGCATCACCATCGGTGATGATGATAACGGAGGTTGGGACGCCGGGGATCGGGGACGCTGGAAGACGGGCTCGGACGGGACTCGTTGCCGAACCGGTCTTGTGGCGCAGTCCCTTGCCCCAGCGATCGATCGCTTCTATAACTGCGCGCGATTGGGATCGGCCGCATCCATCACCGGAGACTCGTGTCAATCCTATCGATGTCCAAACGTTGCCGTGCAGCGAGATCGCATCAGCTCTCGATGACATGGTGATCTCGGCGGGTTGGCTCGTCGGCGACGCCATTCGCGCCAACGGAAATCTACGACTTTGACGCCACAAGCCCCAAACGTTCGAAGAACCTGAACAGCGCCTTCCAGAATCTCGTTGTCGGAACCATGACCGAGCACGTGTTCCGCGACCGGTATCTATCGGACTTGGCCAAAGTCGGGTTGACAGTTGTCGACTACCACGAGAAAGGTGAGAACCGCGACTTCGCCATAGAGGACGGCAAGGACGAACTACCGATAAACGTCAAAGTCGCGAGCACAATGTTTCGGAAGGCGTGGCAAACGGTGCGCTTGAAGCCCGAAGATTGCATTCCGATCAGCGCGTACAAGGCCATCGGCGCGTCAGAAAAGGTGGCCGATTTGGTCTACGTGGTCCTCGTCGATTTCGACCTGCGCGAAAAGGTCGATGCCTACATGGATAAGCTCACTGGCAGCCCCGGCATCTTGTGGGACCTCTTTACATGGTACGCCGGGAAGGGCGCGAAGAAGGCTCAAGACGA
Organism: uncultured Chloroflexia bacterium; assembly: GCA_963840385.1. Classification (GTDB taxonomy): domain Bacteria; phylum Chloroflexota; class Dehalococcoidia; order DSTF01; family JACRBR01; genus CAYJMJ01. The sequence goes on from CAWIYS010000013.1 coordinate 70,922, forward strand.
ATACGTGACGCACCTCTTCCGTATCAGTCACGGCGCGGACCTCATCAAATTGATTCCCGATGCCACGCATTTCCGCGTCGTGAGTGCACAGCGTGTCCTAGCGATTATGCGCACCAATCCACGGCGATGCCCTGGTCTCGGTGTGAAGGCTGCTGGCACCGGCACATTCAACGCCGAGGTCAATATCCACATCTCGGTGGCGGAGGAAACCGTCGCGTGGGATGAGATTGCGTCGAGCATTAAGGCCGGCGGGCTTAAGTCTGTGCTCGAGAAGATACGTCACGTCGAGAAGGCCTCGGTAAGAGCGCCGCTGATATGAGAACTCAGTGCGGTGCTGCGAGCACGCCGTCCAGTGGAAGTTGCTGTGCCGCAGGTGCGGTTCCCCCGGTCAGGAGTTCAACAAGTGGAGCGGCGACGATTCGCGCTAGTCTAGGCGGCACGGCGTTGCCGAGCTGGATCTGTGCTGAGCGACGCGCACCAACAACCGTGTAACTGTCGGGGAACGTTTGCAGGCGTTTCAGTTCGAGTAGACGCAAGCGCCGGTTGCTCCAGTGAAACGGCCCTACGTAAGGCCCGGGCTGAGACTGAAGAGTAGTTGCCGGCCTGTTCGGGTCGAGCTTCAGCAGAAAAGTCCAGTACCTTGATCGCCACTGAAAGAGCGGCTCTGGGTGGCCGCGCTTACTCGTGAAGAATAGATAGTTGTCACCGGCCGGAACGAACGGCAGTAAGTGGCCGTATTTTCCGTTGACAACTTCCTCAGCCTCCGCCAAGTCGTCGCGTCCATCCAAGTCTCCAATTACGTCGCCACACGTCACATAGGCTTCAAGGCGGTGATCGATCCTGTGGCTGGTTTCGGTCCAGCCGGAGTGAGTTGGCCGCGGAAAATCGGGTGGGGTCGTATCGCGAGTGGCATAGACGAACAAGCGCTTCCGTAGCTGGGGAATCCCGAAGTCCGCAGCATTCAGCACGGCCGTCCGAGTGCTATAGCCGTGCTCTCTCAAGGTGTCGATAAGTCGGTTGAATGGCGTTCGGTTGTGATTACGATACGCCAGTCCGTGAACGTTCTCGAGAAGGGCCGCACGCGGCCGCGCCTCGCACACCACTCGAGCGAACTCGTCGAGCAGGGAAGCATCCGGGTCAAGCCCCTTCCGTTTGTACTCGAGCCAGTACCCGGACTTGGAGAACGGGGTACAAGGCGGCCCGCCGAAGACGAGCGCTGGTTCGCCGGCCTTAAGGCCGGCGACATCGAGCAATTCGGTCGTAGAAACGTCAAGAATCGAACGTTGAACGACCGCATCCGGTCGTCGCGCGGCGTGGTTGGCACGCAGACTGGCCGCTGAATCGGCATCGGGTTCGTTCCAGGCTCGTACGCCAAAGCCGGCAGCGGTGACTCCGAGGTCCAATCCGCCAACGCCGGAGAACAGGCTGATAGCGGGGAGCGCGTCGCGTCCTTGCATCAGGGGCAGTGTGATGGTCGGAGGCGACGCAAACGCAACTGCAATCAGTCCGCATCGCCACAACTCCCGCCAGTGCCACCGCCCGTCGGCCTCCGCGCCCTCATCCCCTACCCTCGCCCCAATACCACGTGATGCCCCCGCCCGGAGCCTCCTCTCCACACCGTGGAGAGGAGGTGGCCGATCGCGGAGTCGCCGAAGGAGACAGGCCGGCCGCAGGCTCGCCGTGGAGAGAGGCAAGGTA
>CAWIYS010000014.1:0-576623 GCA_963840385.1 uncultured Chloroflexia bacterium
GAGGCCGAGCGCGAGCACCAGGTTGCGGTTGTTGAGGCTGAAGGCGCTGCCGATCAGCAGCAATAACAGCAGCGGAGGAAACGCCTGGAGCGCGTCGAGCAGACGCTGCATCAACGTATCGAGCAGGCCGCCGAAGTACCCTGAAACGACCCCGAGCACCAGTCCGGTGCCGACGGCGATCGCCATCGCCGCCATGCCGATGCCGAGCGAGCGGCGCGCACCCCAGACGAGGCGGGCCCAGATGTCGCGTCCGGCCTCATCGGTGCCAAGCCAGTGCTTCACGCTCGGGTTGCTCTTGGAGTCGAGCAGGAACTGGTCATGGTCCGTGCTGTACAGGCTGCTCGAGCTGGGATTGTAGGTAGGATTGACCCGCTCAAACTTCTGTTCCGGAGCGTATCGGGCAAATACGGACGTGGCCAGCGCGAGCACGAGCATGGCCCCGATGATGATCGCGCCGAAGGAGCCGAGCGGCTTGTTCCGGGCGACGCGCAGGCCGCGCCGCCACGCGGGCGGGCGATCGCGAAGTGGCACCTGGGGGTGGATCACTCCGCCGATGAACCCGCCCTCGATCGCCTCATCCATTGCCTTCGCCACCGATCACGGCATTCCCCCTACGCGTAACGGATCCGCGGGTCGAGCCACGCGTACGTCAGGTCCACCATCAGGTTCGTCATGACGAGCGCGACCGCGACGATCAGCACGACGCCCTGCACGACGGGCTGGTCGTTCTGCTGGAGCGAGATCACGATAAACTGGCCGGCGCCAGGTATCGAGAACATGCTTTCGAGCACCACGTTACCACCGAACAGCACGCCGATCAGCACGCCCAGGATCGTCACCACAGGCGCGAGCGCGTTGCGAAGCGCGTGCCGCATGACGATCACCCGCTCCCGCAACCCTTTCGACCAGGCGGTACGCACGTAATCCTGCCGCAGCACCTCCAGCAGCTCGGAGCGCAGAAGCCGCATGACGACGGCGGCCTCGGCGAATCCGCCGGCCAGCGCCGGTAGCAGCATCATCTTCAGGTTGGCAACGGGATCCTCCCAAATCTCGCGATAGGACGTCGTGATGAGCGGCGGCGTCCAGCCGAGGATCTTCGTGATGAAAAGGAGCAGCAGAGTCCCCAAATAGAACGAAGGCACAGCGACCCCCAGCACCGTCACGATGCGCAGAACGTAGTCGATCCACGTGTCCTGCCGTATCGCCGAGATGATGCCGATGGGCACGGCGATCGCCATCGCCAGTGCGATTTGCAGCAGGCCCAGTTCCATCGACGCGGGGAGGCGGCCGACCATCTCCTTGCCGACGGACTTGTGGGTGAGGAACGACCGGCCGAGGTCGACGTGGGCGAGGTCCCACAGGTAGTTCGTGTACTGCCGCCACAGCGGCTTGTCGGTGCCGAGCTGGTGCCGGATCGCCTTGATGGCTTCGGCATAATCCTGCGTGCTGGCCTGTCCCTGCCCGGCGGCGCGCTGCTCGGCGAAGTCCGGGCGGATGTGGCTGGTGAAGAAGACGAGCGTCACGACGATCAGCACGACGGGTATGTTAAGGATCAGCCGGTGCAGGATGTATTGTCGCACCTACGGGCTCCTCAGGCGTCGGGCGTGGTTCCCGGCGAAAACAGCTGGCCCGTGGCGACGCTTCCCGGCTTGCGGTTGAGCTTGCCGGGATCCTGCGTGAATCCGCCGAACATGTCCTTGTGGCGGAAGGCGATGAGCGTGTCCATCAGCTCGGACGGCTCGCCGTTGGCGCGTTTGTCCATCTCGGCCTTCAAAACGTCGAGCGCGCGCCACACGTCGGTCGTGAACAGCGACTCCATGTAGGCCCTCGGGATGCGCGGGTTGTCTTCGTCGATGTCGCCGTCCGGCAGCAGGCGAGGAGGCGCCAGCGGTGGCACGTAGTAGAGATTGGGCTCGGTGCCGAACTCCGGATGGAGCCGTATCGCCACCTTCCACTTGTTCACGAGCTTGTAGACGGCGCTACTCTCGTCGTCCAGGTACCCGAAGAAACGGATGCGGCCGGGACACTGGCGCATACACGCCGGCGGCACGCCCTGCTCCACGCGCGGGAAGCATAGCACGCATTTCTGGGACTGGAGCAACGAGGTGTTGAAGTAGATCCGCTTGTAAGGGCAGGCCTCGGCGCAGAAGCGGTAACCGTGGCAGCGCTGCTGGTCGATGAGCACCGTGCCGTTGTCCTCGCGCTTGTAGATGGCGGTGCGGGGACACGCCTCGAGGCAGGCCGGGCGGGTGCAGTGCATGCAGATGCGGGGCAGGTAGAAGAAATAGCTGTTCGGCCACTCGCCGTCGCCCTGGTCCTCGTCCCAGTTCATGCCCCAGCTGGAGTCAGGGATGCGGACCATGTCGGCGCCCTGGTTGCCGTTCCAGACATCATTGTAGTTATAGTCCCAAGCGACGCCGAAGTCGTCGCTCGTCGGCAGGATGCTCGGCTTCGACTTGCCGTCGGGGCCGAAGCCGCCGGCGATCGTCATCCAGTTGCGGGGCGAGCCCTCGCCCGGCAGCGTGTTGACGACGTTCCACCACATGTGCTCCATGCCGGGCTGGTCGGTCCAGAGCGTCTTGCAGGCGATTGAGCACGTCTGGCAGCCGAGGCACTTGTTGAGGTCGAACACCATCGCCAGCTGGCGCTGCGGAGTCGGTGCGGTCGCCATCAGTCCGCCTTCCTCAGCTTCTCGACCACCACCTCACCAGCACCCCACACCGAAGCGACGACGGCGTAGCCAGCGAAGGACACGGCGAGCGCGATCACCGTAGCCGGCAGTTGAGTCGTGTCGCCGCCGAGCGGGAAGGGCAGGTGCAGCACGGTCGCGATGACCCAGTGCAGCGCATCGTGCCATGGGGCGAAGTCGCCGGGGTTGATCCAGCCGTACATGACGATGCCGGCGACCCATGCCAGCCACGAGAGCGCCCTCGGCCCCTTCGCGACGATCGTGCGCGCGAGCACGACGGCGAACAGCGGCAGGAAGATCGAGGCCAGCAGCTGCGCGAAGTCCTCGACGTCGAGCGCATCGGTCGCGACGACGAGCGCGCCGGCCGCGATGGCCGAAGCGAACAGCGCCGGCCGGAACCATCGATAGCCGAAGCGGCCGCCCGCCAGCGATGCCGAGTATACGTTCGCCGCGACGGCGTTCGACTGCAGCGCGACGACGATAATGAGCGCGCCGGCGCCGATCGGGATCGAGGAGATGAAGCCAGCGACATCGCGCGAACTGACGGTGAACACCCACAGCACGCCGACGATGGCGTACCACGCGCTCATCACGCCGGCGCCGGCGAAGGCACCGGTGAACGCGTCGCGCGGAGAGCGCGCCTCGGCCGCGTAGTCGGCGACGACGGGCAGCCAGAGCAGCGGCAGCACGGCGATGAGGTCGAATCCCTGCGAGCGCGTCGGCCAGCCGCCCATGCCGTCGGCCTCGTGCAGCACAGGGATGCCGTACGTCGTGAGGCCGGTGAGCGTGATCAGCGCGATGAGCAGGAGGCCGATCCAGAACGCGAACCAGCCGAGCCACCGCTCGACGAACGTGCGCGGAGGCAGAAGCGCGAGCGCCAGCGCGATCGCGCCGAGCACGATGCCCCAGACGGCTTTGCCGCCGCCGAGCCCCGGCACCGCGCCAGCGACGTTCGCGGCGAACGCCAGCGTGAACGTCGCCCAGATGACGTGGCGCAGCAGGAGCATGACGGCGATGACGCCTCCGGCCGGCACGCCGAGCGTTGATGACAGCAGGCCGACCGTATTCTGGCGGCGGCGCGCCGCCGTCGCCGCGACGGCACCCAGCACGCCAGCTCCCGCAAGGCTGGCGACGATCGCCACGAGGATCGCATCGCGCAGCCGCAGCGCCGGCACGAGGTAGGCACCCGGCACGAACGCGAAGAGGCTCATGCAGAGCGCGGCCCAGAGCATCGTGTAGTTGCGAGCGGTCAGCGGTCGCGTTTCCGCGACGTCACGGGCGACCGGCGGCGAGGTGATCCAGCGTGCGGCTTCACGGAAGGCCATACGGTCCCTCCGTGATCTCCTCCAACGCCGGCAGCAGTGCCGGCGCGCGGCCGTTGAGCATGCCGAACGGGCCAGCGACCTCGACCGTCGCGCAGATCACGTCCTCCTCGTCGATGGACGCCTCGGCGAGGATGGAATCATGCGGGTCGGCGTCGGCGCGGCCGAGATTGCGGCAGATGCGCGACTGGCCGTGCGAGCGCACGTCGAACACCGGGCCGACGAGCATCGCGCTGACGCCGTATTTCAGGTGCTCACGTCCCTGGATCATCGCTGGCAGTCCGTGGCGGATCCACGCTTCGCCGACGGTGATCGAGGTGTTGAAGCCAGCTGGAGCGTTCCAGCGGCGCTCGTTGTGCGACGGGTTGAGGACGATCTCGACGCCCATCGCGTCCATGCGCTCGACGAGGCTGCGGTGGAACGCGTCGTAACAGACGAGTGTGCCGAGGCGGCCGATCTTCGTGTCGATAGGCATCAGGTCGGCGCGATTGCCGGGGCTGAAGCCGAAGCGCGGCTCGGTGGGCGGCGCCAGGTTGATCTTCGGCGTGCGGCGGAGGCAGACGCCGCCGGGATTGAAGAGGTACGACTGGTTGTACACCTTCTTTCCGATCGCGTGGCGGCCTTTGACGGCCTCCTCCTCGATGTGGGGGAGGTAGACGCAGCCGGCGCTCACGTACACCCCGTACTCGCGCGCAATCGAGGAGAACGCCGACACGTATATCTCCTCCGCCTCGAGCGCGGTTTCGAGGAACACAGTGCGGAAGAATGACGTGCGGAACTTGAGCCACGCCCTCGTAAAGCGCGGCAGGTTCTTCGGGACGGCGCGCACGAACACCTGCAGGATCGTCTTCGCGTCGCCGATCTGGTCGTACGTCTGCGGCACGAAGGCGAGCGGGAGGCCGATGCCCTCCGGGTAGGCTACGAGCGTCGGCAGCGACCGGTCGACGTCGCGCATCGCGCGCTCCATGAGTGCGCGCATCTTGCGGTAGAAGGCGTCGCCGCTCGCGTAGTCCGAGGTTACCGGCTTTGCCTGGATGGCGACCAGGTTCACTTTCACAGCAACTTCTCGACTTCCACCGGTACGCCGCGGTCGACCTGTTGCGGCACCCAGTTCCAGCGGTAGTAGTTGAGATGTCCGTATCCCCCAGCGAGGTGGAGCCACTTGATCAGACCGGGGATCGCGTAGTCGTAAGACTTGCCCCCGGGGAACTGGAACGGCTCGAAGGCGTGGTACACCACGACCTGGCCGGGGCGCGTCGGCGGGGAGATCTTCACACGCACGCGGAACGAATCCATGTCGTTGTGCACGAACACTTCTTCGTCATCGACGATGTTGCGCTTCTGCATGTCCGCGGGGTTCATGTAGAGCGTCGGCTGGCCGCGATGCGTGTGCGAGAGCGTCTTGTTCAGCACCCACATCGAATGGATTGACCAGCGCTGGTGGCCGCTCGTCATGGAGAGCGGGAAGTTTCCGCCCATGCGTGGCGTCGGCTTGTGCACGGGCAGCTCTTCGCCGGCCTCAAGGAACCACTCGTGGTCGATGTAGAACTGGATGCGGCGGGCGTAGCTTGGGTACGGCACCTTGTCGTCGACATGGAACGATAGCGGGTTGACGGTCTTGTTCGGCTTGATTTCGGTCGCCTGGTTCTGACCCACGGCGTCGACGCCGATGTGCGTGAAGCGCACGATGCCTTTCTTCTTGAAGGTGTCCAGATTCGTCTTCTCCGGGAAGGCGCCGGCGCGCACCGTGTCGTCGATCAGGTCCTGCGCGATCTTCTCGTCGTCCTTCGGCCCAACCTCGCCGCCCATTGAGAAGCGATCGAGCAGTCCGTTGAACTTGAACGTGCGGCCCCGGCGGTCTTTGAACGCGTTGACGCCGCGCTCGCGCGCGCGCTGTTCGATCTTCTGCGCGAGCAGCCAGTTAATCTCCCACTCCGGCTTCGCCTCGCCGATCGGGTCCACCGCCTTCTCGGTGAAGACGAGGAAGTTGAGGTGCGCCGTCGGGAAGCGGAAGTCGGTCTTTTCGTAGTACGCCGCGGCGGGCAGGAAGACGTCCGACTGGCGGCCGGTGGCGCTCATCCGGTAGTCGATGGTGACGACGAGCTTGAAGTTCGGCCAGGCGTTGTCGAGCAGCAGCTTGCCGCCGCCGCGCGTGCGGCGCAGGGCGTTGCCGCACGACTCGATGAAGACACGCGGCGTCTGGTCCTTCGCCGGCTGGATGAGGTTGTCCCACCAGCCCTTGTCGATCGCCTCCTGGAAGTACTCATCGAACGTGCGCTTCATGCCGGTGTCGGACCAGGCGGCGTTGTTCCAGCTCTCCTTGTAGCCGCCGTGCCAGTACCAGTAGAAGTGCGGCGGGATGAGCAGGCCGGACATCGGCTGCGGCGAGAGCGCGCTGTGCCGCGCTTCCTCGCGCTCGACCTCGACGGCAAGCATCTCCGGCGTCATGTCCGGGTCGTGCTTCAGGGCCTCGTCCTCGATCTCGAGCTGCTTGCCGGCGATCTCCATGAAGCCCGCAAAGCCGAGCTTGCCCTTGACGCCGTTCGCCATGACGAGCTGGCTACTGTTGTGGCCGCGCAGCCCGGTCCCCGGCCGGCCGAAGTTGCCGGTCAGCGCCAGCACAAGCGCCATCGACCGCTCGATGAGGTCGCCGTGGTAGTACTTCGGCGTGTTGAAGCCCTGGAGGACGTGTACGCGTTTCGCATTGGCGATCATGTCGGCGAGGCGGCGGATCGTGTTCGGCGTGGCGCCGCAGAGCTCGGCGGCGGCCTCGGGCGTGTATTGTTTCAGCGTGTCGCGCAGCGCCGCGAACGCCGGCCGCACTTCGACCGACGAGCCATCGTTCAGCGTCGCGCGGAACGTGCCCTCGAGCGCCGGGTCGACCTTGCCGAGCTTTAGCGTGTCGCGCGGCGCCTTCGCCAGGGCGCCGGTGACGGTGTCCCAGAAGTAGAGCTGGTCCTCGCGTCCCTTGCCCTCGACGTCGGTCTGGCGCAGGTAGCGGCCGTTGTCGGTGCGGACGAGCAGCGGCAGGTCCGTCTGCTCCTTCACGAACTCGGCGTTGTACCGGCCGTCATCGATGATGATCTTTGAGACAGCGAGCGCAAGGGCGGCGTCGGTGCCAATCTGCACGGGCACGTAGAGGTCGGCGTGGATCGTCGATGCGTTGTAGTCAGGCGCGATCGAGACGACCTTGGTGCCGTTGTAGCGCGCCTCCATGATGAAGTGGGCGGAGGGGATGCGCGTGAACAGCGGGTTCATGTGCCACATCAGGATGAGGTCGGCGTGGTACCAGTCGTCGATCGAGCTGCAGAACTGGAACTTGCCGAACGTCTCATACAGCCCGACGTTGAAGTCGGATGTGAGGGCGTTGTTGTCGAAGACCGTGCCGCCGAGCAGCCGCACAAGCCGCCACGCCGGGATCGAGCCGTGGATCGTGCCGCCCTCGCCGGTGCCGAAGTCCAGCAGGACCGACTCCGGACCCTGTTCCTCGATGGCGTCGATGATGCCGTCGGCGACGGTGGTGAGCGCGTCGTCCCAGCTCACCTTCTCCCACTTGCCTTCGCCGCGCTCGCCGGTGCGGCGCATCGGGTACTTGATGCGCTCGTCGCCGTACATGACCTCGCTGAAGCTGCAGCCCTTCTGGCAGCCGCGCGGGTTCATGTCCGGCACGCCCTTCTCGACGACGGGGTACTGCGCGCCCTGCTCCTCGCGGAAGACGAGGCCGTCCTTGGTGTACACGCGCCACGAGCACGAGCCGGGGTAGCAGTCGACGAGGTGCGTGCCCCACGTGACCTTGTCCCAGGTCCACTTCTGCCTGTAGAGGTCCTCGAATGTGGAGTAGGTGCGCGCGGCCGTCGACACGATGCGGTCGAAATGCGGCAGCGGGATGAGACGGCTGAGCCCGAGCCCGGCGACGATCGCGCCGCTGCCCTTAAGGAACGTGCGCCGGGTAATTCGACTTTTCACAACTATTCTGCACTCATTTAGAAGCCCAGCCGTCGTCCGGTACGGGCGTCCCGCTGGCACCGTCCGCAATGGACGGACCAGTCGCTCATCGTCTTCGCCTGTATGGACGCCGGCTGGGCTTCAGACCCCGGCCTCTACCGATTGTCGTTAGCGCTTGCTCGCTGTTTGCGGTCCACCCACCTCCACAGGATCGCGTGTGAACGGTTCAAACAACGTGTGCCAGCGGTACACGATGAGCGTGTCCAAAAGTTCCGACTTGCCGCCGGCGCGGACCTTCTTCAGCTCGCTCTGCATGGTGTTCATCGCCTTGTGCACGCGCGGGCCGAAGAGGCGCTCCAGGTACTCCATCGGAATACGTGGCGTGTCGTGGTCGAGGCTGCCGTCCTCCTTGAGGCGGTACGGCGACATCGGCGGAATGTAGAAGATGTTGGGCTCGGTGCCCCACTCGGGGTGGAGCGGCAGCGCCACCTCGTACTTGTACACCAGCTTGTTAATCGGCCGGTCCGCATCGTTCAGATAGCCGACGAACGCCAGCCGCCCCGGGCACTGCCTGGCGCACGCCGGCGCCACGCCCTGCTCCAGGCGCGGGAAGCACATGATGCAGTGCTGGCTCACCTTCTTCACGTAGTTGAAGTAGATCTTCTTGTACGGGCACGCCTCGGCGCAGAACTGCAGTCCGTCGCAGCGGTCCTCGTCCCGGAGGACGATGCCGTCCTGCGGCCGCTTGTACATCGCCGTGCGCGGGCACGCCTCGACACAGGCCGGGCGCGTGCAGTGGTTGCAGAGGCGCGGCATGTAGAAGTAGTAGGCGTTCGGGTACTCGCCGGCGCCCTGGTCCTCGTCCCAGTTCGGGCCCCAGGTCGGCTTCTTGCCGAGGGGCTGCAGGTGCACGGTGTTGCCCTTGCCCTGGTAGAAGACCTCGTCGTAGTTGAAGTCCCAGCCGCCGCCGAACTCCTCGCGTGTGGGCAGGGTGCCCGCCTGCGGGATGCCGTCGCGGTAGCCGCCGCCCATCTGCTCGTAGTCCTTCGGCGCGCCGCGGCCCGGCTGGGTGTTGACGGTCATCCACCACTGGTAGTCGGTGCCTTCGTCCCTGGTCCAGAGAGTCTTGCACGCCACCGAGCAGGTCTGACAGCCGATGCACTTGTTCAGGTCAAAGACCATCGCCACCTGGTTCTCGCCACGGTGCGCGACTGCCGCCTTTGCTTTCGATGCTCCGTTCTTCGGCATGGCCTGCTCCTTCTACGATTCCAGCGCGAGCTCGCGCCAATTGCGCGAGTACGACCGCACATCGCCGCGTTCCTGGTTGCTGCCCTCCCAGACCGAGAAGCCGACCTTTACCGTCTTACCCGGGCGTCAGCTTCACGTTGTCTGTGCCCTTGGCCTTGAGCGCGCGGCTCAGGACGACGCTCCAGCGCCCGTCCTTCCACGCCGCCTTGCCGTCGATGGCGGCGCCATCGTCTTTCGCGTCGGTGCCGAGGCCCTGCGAGACGCGGTTCTGCGGGGCGTCGAGGTCGGCGCGCCAGAACCACGAGTTCACCTTCGCCTCGGCGCTCCCCAGCGTCGCGAGCGATGCGTCGGCGCTCGTCGGGAACGCGACGGCCGCGCCGTCCGGGAACTGGCGATCGGCGAACTCCGTGTTCTGCGAGTCGTCAGCCCATTCGAGGTGTACGGCGATGCGTTCGCCATCGTGCGCGGCACGCACGGAGATCGCGCGCACCTTGCCGATCAGCTTGTCCGCCCACACTGTCCGCACGTAGCGCGACGTCTGCAGGTGGACAGGCATACCGACGAGGTCGATCACCTCGCGACCTACCTTGTCCCAAGCCTTCGCCTGGGGATCGAGCAGTGCCGAAGCGTCCGATACTTTCTTCGCGAGCATGCTCACCCTACGCCTCCTTTCCCGATTCGACGTTGATCTTCCGCACATCGAGCCGGATCGCCCGGTCGATGGGAACGGGTTGCCAGTGGATGCCGCGGTAGCGCAGGTGCCCGTACCCGCCCGCGAACGCGAGCCACTTCACCATGCCCGGCTCGACGTTCGCCGGGTCGTACCAGTTCTCGAACTGGAGCGGCTCGTAGCCGTTGTAGATGATGAGCTGGCCGGGCCGGACCGATGGCGCCACTCGCGCAGCGACCCGAATCGAGCCCATGTCGTTGAACAGCTCGATCACCTCGTCATCGACCACGCCGCGCACCTCGGCGTCGGTCGGGTTGATGTAGACGAACGGGTGGCCTCGGTGCGTGTTGAGGATGATCTTGTTCGTCATGTTCATCGAGTGGATGGACCAGCGCGGGTGCCCGCTCGTCAGGTGGAACGGGTAGTCGCCGCCTTGCGCCGGCGTCTCCTTGTGCACGGGGAACTCTTCGCCGGCCTCGAGGAACCAGTCGTGGTCGATGTAGAACTGGGCGCGGCGCGTCAGCGTCGGGAACACGACCTTCTTCTCGACGTGCCAGCGGAAGGGCGCGTGCGTCTCGTCGTCCTTGATGTCAGACGCCTGGCCGATCGCCATCGGAGACTGGCCCCAGTCCTTGAAGCGGACGTAGCCCTTCTCCTTGAACGTGTCGAGCGTCGTGCCCTCGGGCAAGTTCCCCATGACGACGCTGTCCTTCACCATCTCGTCGAGCACCTTGGCGGCGCTGTCGTAGTAGCCGTTCATCGTCATCTTGTCGGCCAACTCGTCGAGCCGGTGGGGCATGCCGTGCATGTCCTTGTACTCGATGAACTTGCGGGCTTTCGCGCGCTGGCCGATCTTCTTGGACAGCTCAACGGCGATGGTGAACTCGTCCTTCGATTCGCCACGCGGCGGCACCGCCTTGTCCGAGTAGGTGAGGTGCATGATGTGCGGGGTCGAGTAGCAGAAGTTCTCTTTCTCGTAGTGGTGCGCGGCCGGCAGCACGTAGTCGGACCACATGCCCGTCGTGTTCATCCGCGTGTCGATGCTGACGATGCAGCTCAGCTTCGGCCAGAGGTTCTTGAGCAGCATGTTCTGCCCGCCGCGCTGGCGCCGCAGCAGGTTGGACCCGATCTCGAAGATGACGCGCGGCTCCTGCCCCTTGGCCGGCTGAACGGCGCCGGTGAACCAGCCCTTCTCGATGGCCTCGTTGAAGTAGGCGTCGAACGGGCGCTTCATGCCCACGTCGCCCCACGTCTTCTTGTTCCAGATCTCCTTGTAGCCGCAGTGGTAGTACCAGAAGAAGGCGGGCGGGACCATGCCGCCCATCGCCGCGCCACGGTACGCCATCTCGTGGCCGATGATCTCGTCGGTCATCGTCGGGTCTTCGGCGCGGAAGGCCTCCTTCATCGCCTCGCCGCCGATCATCGCCTGCTTCGTGATCTCCTGACCAGGCACCGGCTTGTTCGGCGCGAAGAACTGGCCATCGAACATGCCGACGGCCCACGAGCGCGCGCCGGTGCCCTTCTTGCCCCAGTTCCCGGTCAGCCCGAGCACGAGCATCATCGACCGTTCCATGAGGTCGCCGTGGTAGTACTTGCCGGAGTTCCAGCCCATCAGCATGCGCGTGCGCTTCTTCGCGGCCTTGCGCGCGATGGTACGGACGAGTTCCGGGTTGGTGCCGCTGAGCGCCTCCGCCTTCTCCGGCGTGTACTGCTCGTCGAGCATCTTCTTGAGCAGCGCGAAGGCGGGCGTGACCTTAACCGTCTTGCCCTTCTTGAGCTTCGCTGTGAAGACGCCCTTGAGCGCCGGGCTCTTGCCCTTCAGCGCGAGCGTGCCGCGCGGCGCCTCGACGATCTTCCGCTCTTTCTCGTCGTACCAGTAGAACTGGTCGTCGCGGCCGCCATCGACGTCCGTGGCCCGCAGGAAGCGGTTGTTGTCGAGGCGGACGAGCAGCGGCAGGTCCGTCTGCTCCTGCACGAACTTCCAGTGCACGAGGTTCTCTTCGATGATCACCTGGCTCATCGCGTTCGCGAGCGCGACGTCGGCGCCGATGCGCACGGGCACATAGTAGTCCGCGTGCGGCGCCGTCGGGTTGAAGTCCGGCGCGACGACGACGACCTCCGCGCCGCGGTAGCGGCCTTCGGAGATGAAGTGGTGCCACGGAATCGACGTGTAGGCCGGGTTGATCTGCCAGCAGAGCATCAGGTCCGTGTGGAACCAGTCGTCGCAACTGGCGGCCGGGTCGAACTTTCCGAACGTTATGTAGATGCCCGGGGAGAAGTCGTTGATCTCGGCCTGAACGTCGGTGATCGTGCCGCCGAGCTGGCCGACGATCTGGCTACCGTAGACGAGCGACTGGGTGCCACCCTCGGCCGGCTCGCCGATGCGGATGATCGACTCGGGACCCTGTTCCTGGATCGCATCGATCATGTGGTCGGCGATCTCGGTCAGCGCCCGGTCCCAGGAGATTTCCTTCCACTTGCCCTCGCCGCGCGCGCCGGCGCGCTTGAGCGGCTTGAGGACGCGCTCCTTGCCGGTGAGCAGCTTGTGCCAGGTTACGCCCTTCTGGCAGCCGGCGGGGTTGAAGTCCGGCACGCCCTTCTCGATGGTGTCGTAGGTGCCGGACTGCTCTTCGCGCCAGACTTCGCCGTCCTTGCCGACGTAGACCCGGAACGGGCAGTTGCTGGGATAGCAGTCGACGCAGTGGCTGCCCCACGTCCACTTCGACCACTTGATCTGGTCGCGGTAGGCCTCTTCGACCGGGCTCGGCGGTGCGGCCGGAAGGCGGAGCGTCCGTACGCCACGCGGGGCGCGGCCATTCCGAGCCGCGACCTTCCTTTTCGCCGGAGTCTTGGTCTGCGCCATGCGTTCCTCCGTCATGAGCTCATTCGAGCGATGCGCTAATCTAGCAGTTGCTTAATTAAGGCTGTCAGGGCCGAAGGTCACATCCGCCGGGACAAAGGACATAGGGTGGGACGCCGATCGGAACTCACAGGTGCCGCGCCTCCGCGCCGCTGTCAATCCGCTCGTCGCGCGAGTGCAATGCCGTATCTTCCGGCGCGGCGTGGCGTCGATGCAGGGGTTGAGTGACACACCCTGCCGGTGCCGAATGGCCCTTATGCCGCATGCCGCTCGCGGCTATACCGATGGGGACCCCGGCTTCCTCTCTTTCAGGAGGAGCCATGGTTCAGCACGCCCCACCGACCGCCCGCAAGACCGCGGCCCCGCCCACGAAGCGTTTGAGCGTCACCAAGCCTATCGACGCGAACGCCTACACCTCCGCCGAAGCCCTCTACCGCGACCAGTGGAGCTGGGACAAGGTGGTGAAGGGCACGTGCAACCAGGCGGACTGCATCGCCGCGTGCACGCTGAACCTCTTCGTGAAGGACGGCATCGTCTGGCGCGAGGAGCAGAACGCGATCTACGAGGCGTCCGGCGACCACCTGCCCGACTTCAACCCGCGCGGCTGTCAGAAGGGCATGATCTACTCCGACCTCATGTACGACGCCACGCGCATCAAGTACCCGATGCGTCGCGTCGGCGAGCGCGGCTCCGGCAAGTGGGAGCGCATCTCCTGGGACGAAGCGCTGACGGCGATCGCCGACAAAGTGCTCGACGTGTCGACGACGACGGGCCCGGCGTCGATCGTCTACGACATGGGTACGACGAACATCGACTTCGGTCCCGGCACGCCGGCGCAGTTCCGACTGACGAGCTTGATCGGCACGACGTCGCTCGATGAGTGGGCGAGCGTCGGCGACCTGCCGATGGGCGCCATCCAGACGTGGGGCCTGTTCAACACCGACGGCACGTCGGACGACTACTGCAACTCCGACTACATCATGATCTGGCTGGGGAACCCCGCCTACACGCGCATCCCCGACATCCACTTTATGCTCGAGTCGCGCTACAAGGGCGCGCAGGTCGTGATGATCGCGCCGGACTACAACCCGACGACGATGCACACGGACCTCTGGGTGAACCTGCGAGTCGCCACCGATGCGGCGTTCGGCCTCGGGGTCGCGAAGGTGATGCTCGACGAGAAGCTCTACAAGGCCGACTACGTGAAGGAGCAGACGGACCTGCCGCTGCTCGTGCGCGAGGACAACGCGCGTTTCCTCCGCCAGTCCGACATCAGCGAGGGCGGCAGCGACGGGATCTTCTACTTCTGGGACACGAAGAAGAAGGCGATCGCCGAGGCACCGGGAAGCCACGGCTCCACAATCGCGTCGATCGCGCTCGACGGCATCAGCCCGACCCTCGAAGGCTCGTACACCGTCAAGCTCAAGGACGGGTCGAGCGTCGCGGTACGGCCGCTCTGGGAGAAGCTCAAGGTTCAGCTGGAGGACTACACCCCTGAAAAGGTGCAGAAGATCACCGGCGTCCACCCCGACGTCATCCGCAAGGTCGCTCGCGACTACTCGAAGGCGAAGGCGGCATCGATCTTCGCGTCGTGGGGCGCGTGCAAGCACTATCACATGGACCTGTTCCAGCGGACGATGATCCTGCTCTCGGCGCTCGCCGGACACACGGGCAAGCAGGGCGGCGGCCTGCGCATCGGCGCTTGGTGGAACATGCCGCTCAACTACGACAAGGGCCAACTCGCGATGCTCGGCCAGGCGCCGGCGCCCGACCAGCGGCCGAAGGTGCGCGACGTCGAGAAGATCATGAAGCAGATGTCCAAGGGCATGTCGATGTCGATGCCGACGATGGCCTACCTGTACGCTCACGACGAGGGCTACCGGAAGGTCGTCAACAACATGAAGTTCCACGACCCGGCATTGCCGAAGACCGTCGCGGAGTACGCGAAGGAAGCCTTCGACAACGGCTGGATGCCCAGTGCTCCCACGCCGCGGATGATGCTCTTCACGAGCATGAACCCTCTGCGACGCTGGCCGGCGCCGCACATCATCCGCGAGGGCTTCTGGGAGAACATGGAGATGATCGCGGTCTGGGAGTTCCGCATGTCCAGCTCAGCCATGCAGTCCGACATCATCCTGCCGGCGGCTGGGTGGCACGAGAAGGCGGGCATCAAGTTCTGCCAGTCGCTCGTCCCGTACATCTGCGTCGGCGACGCGGCGGTCGAGCCGCTGTACGAGTCGCACAGCGAGTTCGACATCATGGCCAAGCTGGCAACGAAGATCCAGCAGCGGGCGATCGAGCGCGAAGAGGGCACGTACGTCGACGCCATGGGACAGATCCACGACCCCAAGCGCTTCTACGACGACTGGAGCCTGAACGGCGAGTTCAACGAAGGCGACGACACCAAGGCGCTCGACGTCTCGATCAGCATGTCGCAGCCACTCAGCGGCGTGTCGTGGAAGGAGATCTCGGAGAAGGGTGCGGTGCGAGTGAAGAACCCGGGCAGCTATGGCCCGATCACGGCCATCTGCTCCGACATGGAGGACGGCGAGGCGCTCGCACCGCTCAAGTGGTTCGTCGAGAAGAAGGAGCCATGGCCGACACTGACCGGCCGGCAGCAATTCTATCTCGACCACCCGTGGTACCTGGAGGCGGGCGAAGGCCTGCCAGTGCACAAGGAGAACCCGAACGGCGGCGGCGATTACCCGATCGAGGTGACGGGCGGCCACACTCGGCACAGCATCCACGCGATCTTCCGCTCGAACAAGACGATGCTCAACTTGCAGCGCGGCGAGCCGGTGCTGTACATGAGCCAACGCGATGCTCTCGCGCGTGACATCGACGACCACGACCTCGTATGGGTGCACAACGACGTCGGCGGCTTCAAGGTGCACGCAAAGCCGACGCCAGCGCTGCAGCCGGGACAGGCGGTGATCTATCACGCGTGGGAGCCGTACCAGTTCGAGAACTGGTCCAGCAACCAGACGACGGTGGCCGGGGCGTTCAAGCCGCTGCACATGCTCGGCGGCTACGGGCACCTCGACTTCCGCCCGATCCACGGGCAGCCCAGCCACACGCCGCGCGCGCAAAAGGTAGAAATCGAGAAGGTCATCGGCAACGGGGCATCCGGAGGGGTTATATGAGCGAAGAGGCAACGGCGGTGGCGGCAACTCCCGGGCTGCCCGTCGTGCTCGCCGACGGGGAGGAGCAGGCGAACATCCTCGCCAAGCTGCTCAAGCAGCATATCGATGCGATTGTCGAGGCAGACGCGGGCAAGGCGACGACCGCGCTCAAGATCCGCGGCAAGCTCGGCTTGCACTCCACCGAACCGGAAGCCGAGGCGACGATCGTGTTCGATGGCGCCGGCGTCATGATCAAGAACGGCATGGACGCCGAATGCGACGGGAAGATCACCGGCCCGCTCAAGCTCCAGACCGAGACGCTCGTCGGCGTCGCCAATCCGTACCGCGAAATGCTGCGCCGCCAACTCAAGGTCAGCTTCAAATTGTCGCGGCCGCTATTCACATCGACCACGTACTCGTTTCTGAAGGTGCCGCCATCGTTGCGGCCGCCGAAGGCGACCGCGCAATAGCCGCGCGCGACACATACTCGTGAAGCATCAGGGCCCGACGCTGCGTCGGGCCCTGACTGTGTCTTGGGACGAGCGTGTTTCAGGCGAGCTGCGCGCGCATGTACTCACGGTCAGCGGCGAGCACGGCGCCCGTCAGGGCGACGAGCGTCGCGTAAAAGGGCGACGGCGACTCGGCCGGCAGCTTGCGCTGGAGCATCGGCCACCAGCGACCGGGGTGGCGGTCGATGAAGTCGCACTGCGCACGCAGCAGCGACGTGACATCGGCGCCCTGCTCGCGAGTCATGCCTTCGGTGTACGCCATCACCTGGAGGAATTCGAGTTCGACGGTGACGTGGTCGGGCAGTTCGTGCACCGACTGGTCCATCTTCATGCCGAAGAAGCGGTAGAAGCGTACGGTCTCTTCCATCGAGCGCTTGCGCGTGCCACCCCACTCGCCGCCGTATAGCGGACACGGCGGCCGCACCGCGCCGACGTCGAACAGGCGCATGTACTCGCCCTGGAAGTCGACGTACTCGCCCATGTCTGCCAGCGACGATACGTCGACGTCCACGCCCAGCTCGTACGGCAGGACGCGCACCGCCGCTTCGGCGCGCTCGCGGAAGGCGCCATCCATGACCTGCTGGTGGAAGTCGCGCGACGGAAACTCCCACGCGTCGGCGAGCAGGCCGTACATCTCCGACCGAGCCGCAGCCGCATCGTCGATGGTTGCCAGTGGCGCCATGCTCACGACTCGATCTCCAGCGGCTGCCAGAGGGGCTGATACGCCTTCAGGCCGGCGCGCTCCTTGTTCGACCCCTGCCACACCGCGAACGTGCACTTGTGCTTGAGTCCAGGTGCCAGTGGCACCGTCAGCGCCGCCGGAACGTTGATGTTGAACGGCCGCGAAATAACCACCTGCCAGACGCCGTTGCGCCACGCGCCCATGCCGGTGAGCGGCGAGTCGACGTAGCGACTCGTCGTGCCGCGGCCCTGGGCGGTGACGTAGCGCGGCGTCGGAATGTCGGCGCGCCAGAGCCACATGCATACGGGCAGGTCCGGCGCGCCCATCTCGGCGATCAGCGCGTCGTTCTTGAGCGGCATCATGACGCCGCACTGGTCCGGGAAGTCGGCCGTGTCGGTGGGACGGTCTTCCACCGCGTCGTCCCATTCCAAACGGAAGAAGACGGACTTGCCGTTGTGCGCAGCGGCGACGCGCACTTCCGGCGTCGCGCCCCACTTGAGCGTCGCCCACTTGTTCTGGACGTATTCGGACGGCTGCGAGATGATCGGACTAGCCAGCAACGTCACGCGCTGCTTCTCGATGCCGCTCCAGAGCGAACCCTCGGGGTCCTGCAGCGATTCGTTCGAGGTCCAGATCTGCACCGCCTTCACCACAGCAGATCGACCTCCGAGTCTCGCCCGATGACGCTGTAGTACGCGCCGCTCGCGCATGGGCGGCACATCGGCCCGTCATCGCCATCGATGTGGCGGTGGTCGTTGACCTCTTCGCCGCAGACGGTGCAGTTGACGCGCGCGCCCGGCTTGCCGGGCCGATCAAACTCGCCGAGCTCGACCGACACCGGCTGGACGTCGAACAACTCGGCATCCGGCAGCGTCCGATAGGCGGCCATCTGGGCGCCATGGCGTTCGAGGTGCGGGTACAACTCGGCGGCGCGCGCCCGCGAGTCGGAGCGCGCGGCGACGCGCACGGCGACGCCGGTCTCAGTGTTGAGGAACGTGGCAGCGAGCTTGCCGTAGTCGACGAGCTTGAGCGTGCGCTTGCCAGGCTTGCAGCCTGTGACCGTCTGCACGGCGTCGGCGCCGCAGCGGTCGATCTCGACCCACGTGATCAGCTTCTTCGAGCGCGTCGGGTTCTCGATGCCGATGGCCTTCACGCCGACCATCGCCAGCCGGACGCCGAGCACCTGGCCGGGGCAGAGATGGCCGTGGAACGCCTCGGCCTCGCGCAGCGCGCGATCCAGCTCGAGGTCCTCCTGCCGGCGGCCCGCCAGCCAGTCGGCGATACCGCGCGCTACGCCGGCCGGATCGCCACGATCGAGGCCCCCTGCCGCGTTTGGGTTGCTGTGGATAACGCCGATGAGTTCGCCCGGCTCGTTCCGCTCGGGATTCTCGTCGCCGGGGCCGAGCAGGAGCAGGTACGGCGTCGCGAAGCCGTGGAACCCCTCGGCGAGCACGAGGTCGGCGACGTCGCTGACGCGCGCGGCCAGGTCGAAGAGCGTCGGCTCCTTCGCCGGCGCCTCGAAGGTGGCAACCTTGTCCGATGACACGACGGTGACCGACACCGCGCCGGCATCGGCGTATCGGAACGAGTCTTTGCCGCGCCGGTCGAGGTCAACCCGGTGATGCGCGTGCTTGAGGACGGCGACGCGGGTGCCGGTGTTCAGCAGCAGCCGGACGACCTCGGTGAGGAGCGTCGTCTTGCCGGAACCAGAGCGACCTATGATGCGGATGATCTGCGCCATCGTTCGAGCACTATCACTCCCGGCATCGGATGCCTGCTAGAGCCGAAGGTCGCGGGGCCGAGGCCACGCAGCGTCGCGGCTCGGGCCATTTGGCCCCTGTGCCCGGATACACGGCACTTGCTAATGATACTCAGCCAAATGGAACATGTTCGGGCCCGGCAAACGAGTGGAGGAACCGCATGGTGACCGTATCCAAGATCAGCCGTCGCGACGGACGCGCGGAGACCGAGGCCGAATACCGCGATCGATTCAAGTTCGACCGCGTCTCGTGGGGCAGCCACTGCATCGACTGCTATCCGGGCAACTGCCCGTACCGCGTCTACGTGCGCGACGATAAGATCGTCTTCGAGGAGCAGTCCGGGACGCTACCGGTCATCGAAAAGGGCGTGCCGGACATGAACCCGATGGGCTGCCAGAAAGGAGCGAACTGGAGCCGCACGCTCAACGGCGGCGAGCGCATTCACTGGCCCTTGAAGCGCGTTGGCAAGCGCGGCAGCGGCCAATGGGAGCGCCTCTCCTGGGACCAGGCCTGCGATGAGATCGCCGACGGCATCATCGACGCGATTCAGGAGCTGGGTCCGGAGTCGATGATCGCGCTCTCCGGCTGCAACATGAGCACGTGGGGCGTCACCGGCCGCACGCGCTTCTTCGGCCAGATCGGCGGCATCACGACCGACCTCAACGCCGAGATGAACGACTTCTCGCCGGGCCACTACCTGACGTACGGGAAATTCGACCCGGTGAGCAGCATCGACGACTGGTTCCATGCCGACGTCTTCTTCATCTGGTTCTCGAACCCGGCGTTCACGCGCATCCCGCACCAGCATTACATCACTGAAGCGCGCTACCGCGGCGCCACGGTCGTCACCGTCGCGCCCGACTATTCGCCGTCGGCCATGCACGCCGACTACTACGTGCCGGTGCGTCCCGGCACCGACGCCGCGTTCGCGCTCGGCATGGCGTCGACGGTGGTCGAGGAAGGACTGGTCAACGAGGCGTTCGTCAAGGACCAGACCGACTTGCCGCTGCTGGTGCGCGACGACAATCGCCTCTTCCTGCGCGAGTCAGACCTGAAGGACGACGGCCACCCGGAGCAGTTCTTCTGGCTCGACACGAAGACGAAGAAGATCGCCGCAGCGCCGCGCGGAACGCTCGCGCTCGGCAAGGTCGATCCGGCGCTCAAGGGCAGCATCTCCGTCACGCTGAAGGACGGCACGAAGGCCACGTGCCGGCCCGTGTTCGAACACGTCGCCAAGCGGCTCAAGGAGTACACGGCGGAGAAGGCGGCCGGGATGTGCGGCGTCGACGCCGGTATGATCCGTGAGATCGCGCGCAAGGTCGCGAAGGGCCGCACGAAGACGCTCGGCAGCCTGAACAACGCCGGCAAGTACTACCACGGCGACCTCATCGAGCGGTCGCAGTTGCTGCTGCTGGGGCTGACCGGCAACTGGGGCCGCAAGGGCACCGGCGTCCAGGCGTGGGTCGCCGCTCTGTTCGACGGCTGGCTGATGGGGGCGGCGAAGCCTGCCGCCGGCCAGGAGATGACGAAGGCGCTCTGGGGCGCCTACCAAAGCTTCGTCGGCGCCATCCAGACCGAAGATCCGACGATGACCAAGGAGCTGGCGACGATCGAGTTCACCAAGCGCTCGGTCGCGGGCGGCGCGGGCTGGGTCCCGCCCGTATTCCTCTGGTACAACCACGCGGGTTTCGACAAGAACTGGCAGCGCGCGGAGTGGAACGACCCGACGATGCCGCGCCCGTTTGAGTCGTACTACCGCGAGGCCGTTAACAAGGGCTGGTGGTCCGGCGAGCCGACGAAGGGCATCGAGCCGCGCGTGTTCATCGAGTGCGGCGGCAACGCGCTACGGCGGACGCGCGGCGGGCGTCGGATGCTGGTCAAGCACCTGTGGCCGAAGCTCAAGACCATCGCCACGCTCGATATCCGCATGAGCGCGACGGCGCTCGAGTCCGACTACGTCCTGCCGATCGCGAGCCAGTACGAGAAGATCAGTTTCGGCATCCCCAGCACGCACACGATGAACCTGACCTTCTGTGACCGCATCGTCCCGCCGATCGACGAGGCGAAGACGGAGATCGATATCTTCGGGCTGTTGTCGAAGGCGGTCGCCAGGCGCGCCGTCGCGCGTGGCTTCCTCACGTACAAGGACGGCACGGGGGCGGAGCGCCGCCTCGACGACCTGTACGCGCGCTACTCCATGAATGGCTTCATGGAGAACGAGGACGCCGTCGCCGACGAGATGATCAAGGACACGGTCATCACCGGCGCGCTGCCGGAGGGTTCGAGCCTGGAGACCGTCCGGAGCAAGGGATTCATCCGTTGGTCAGGGCTCGGCATGAACGCGCGCGCGCTCGGCCAAGCGACAGACCCCGAGCCGGACAGCACCTTTGCGCCGTACCGAAACCACACGGAGAAGAAGTTCCCGTACCCGACGCTGACGCGCCGCGCGCAGTTCTACATCGACCACGAGTGGTTCCTCGAGGCCGGCGAGGAGTTGCCGATGCACAAGGACCCGCCGAAGGCCGGTGGCGATTACCCGCTGCTGATCACGAGCGGGCACAACCGCTGGAGCGTCCACTCGACGAACATCGCCAACAGGCGGATGCTGCAGACGCACCGCGGCGCACCGCACCTCGTCATGTGCCCGTCAGACGCAACTGCGCGCGACGTCGAGGACAACGAGATGGTCGAGGTGTTCAACGACATGGGCTCGTACCAGACGCCCGTGAAGATCTCCTCGTCCGCCCAGCCCGGCCAGATCATCATGTACAACGGCTGGGAGCCGTACCAGTTCCCGAAGTGGGACGGGCCATCCGACATCGAGCCCGGCATGATCAAGTGGCTGCACTTCGCCGGCGGCTACGGCCACTTGAAGTTCTGGCCGACGCAGTGGCAGCCAGCTCCCGCGTGCCGCGGCACGCGCGCCGACGTGCGCAAGATCAAGAGCTGACGGCGCGACCGGCAACGTAACAGGCGGGCGTCCGAGGTTCGGACGCCCGCCTTCTTGTCGGCTATGCGCCGTGACCGATGATCACCGCGACCGGCGAGGCGGGCGCAGGTTCGGAGTGTCGCGCACGAGCGCGAGCGAGAGATCGCGCCAGAAGCCCGGGTCGCGAAGCGCCTTCGACGATGGGTCGCCGCCGGTGGCGCCGATGTTGATGTCCGCAATGGCGACACCCTCCTCGCCGAATGGAACATTGGCGAGCGCGTGTCCCTCCGCATCGGTGATCCAGGTACCGCCGATAAGATACGCCCCCATCACGCGTGTCAGCCGCTGCATCGGGCCGACGAGGCCGGCGAGCACCATCGGCGCGCCGATCGCCTTCACGAGGCCGTGCAGGAATGGCCGCCCGCGTTTGCTCTCGCGCTGCCACATCCAACGGCCCAGGGCCTTCGGCGCGGAGCTGGCCTGCGAGAAGATCAGCACATCGACGTTGCCGGCGAACGGCCGCAGCAATGTGCGTCCCCAGTTGAGGTCCGCGCAGACCGCACAGCCCGCCCGGCCGAGCGACGTCGCCACGATCGACGGATCGTCACCGGAGTCGAACGCTGCGCCTTCCGGCTTCGCCAATTGCTTCTTGGCGTAGCGATGCAAGTGTCCGTCGGGCTCCGCAATGAACAGCGTGTTGAGTAACCGGTCGCCGCGACACTCGGCGATGCTGCCGGCGACGATCATGTCTCGGCGCGCCGCTTGTTCGCGCATCCATGTGACGGTGCGGCCGTCGACCGTCTCGGCCAGATCGAACAGCGCCGGACCGATGAAGTAGCCGACGTTGAACAGCTCGGGGAAGACCGCGAGCTTCGCGCCGCGCGCCGACGCCTCGTCGAGGAACCGGCGCGCGCGGTCGAGGTTGCCGGCGACGTCACGCGGCACCGTCCGCATTTGCACGGCGGCGACAGTCGTGGCGGCGGAGTCAGCGGACATGGTGAGCCTCGTCGCCAGTTTCCGACAGGCTCGCACCCGCGCGCTACCGCTCGACAACTGCGTTTTCCGCAGATCGGCTGCGGCGGGCTTACTTCAATTTCTCGTAGTCGACGTGGACGCCGCGGTCGATCGGGACCGGCTGCCAGTGCAGGCCGCGATAGCGCAGGTGGCCGTAGCCGCCCGCAAAGTGCAGCCACTTCACCATCCCCGGCTCGACGTTCGAGGTGTCCTTCCAGCCGTCGAACTGAGTCGCATCGAAGCCGTTGTACATGATCACCTGCCCGGGTCGTACCGAAGCGGTGACGCGCGCCTCGATGTGCGCCTCGGACATGTCGTTGAACACGCGCAACTGGTCACCGTCCTCGATCCCCTTGGCAAGTGCATCCCCCGAGTTGATGTAGATCGTCGGGCAACCGCGCTCCGCGTTCAAGATGAGCCGGTTCGTCATGTTGGTCGAGTTCGCGCTCATGCGTGGGTGCCCGCCGGTCAGTTCGAACGGGTAGTCGCCGCCCTGCATCGGCGGGTCCTTATGCACCGGCAACTCCTCGCCGGCCTCAAGGAACCACTCGTGGTCGATGTAGAACTGCGCACGCCGAGTCAGCGTAGGGAACGGCTCCTTCTTCTCGGTCTGCCACTGGAACGGCGAGTGCGTGCGATTCGGCAGGAGGTCCGAGGCCTGCGCCAGCGCCATCGGCGAGCGGCCCCAGTCGGTGAATCGCACGTAGCCGTCCCGCCGCATCGTCGCAAGCGTCGTGTCGGCGGGGATCGTGCCCATCGCCGCCGAGTCGGTGATCATCTCGTTGATCACGGCATCGTCGTCCTGGAAGTGCCCCTTGACCGTGATCTGGTCGTAGAGCGTGTCGAGGCGGACGGGCATGCCAAGCCGCGACTGGAACTCGACAAAGTTGCGCGCTATCGCCCGCTCTGAAATCTTCTTCGCCAGAGCGACCGTGATCTGCCACTCAGAGCGCGTGTCTTCCGGCGGCTCGACCACCTTGTCAGAGAGCGTCAAGTTCATCACGTTTGGCGTCGTGTACGGGAAGTTCGGCTTCTCGTAGTGCTGCGCGGCAGGAAGCACGATGTCCGACCACATGCCCGTCGTCGACAGCTTCACGTCGATCGAAACGATCAGCTTGAGCTTGGGCCAAAGCGTCTTCGTCATATGATCCTGCCCGCCGCGATTACGGCGGAGCATGTTGCCACCGATCTCGAACAGGACGCGGGGCGGCGACGACGGAACCGGCTGCTGGCTGCCCTGCCACCACCCCTTCTCGATCGCCTCCTCGACGTACGCGGAGAAGGTCCGCTTCATCGTCGGGTCGCCCCATCCGGCCCGGTCCCAGATCTCGCGGTAGCCGCAGTGGTTGAGCCAGAAGAACGCCGGCGGCACCGTGCCTCCCATCGCTGCGCCCTGGTAGCCCATCTGGTGCACCAGCAGTTCGTCGGTGAGTGATGCGTCCTGCGCCTTTACCGCAGTCGCCATCGCCTTCAACCCCTGGTGCATCGCCGACGCAGCTTCGAAGCCTGGATTCGGCTTCGATCCCCACGTGAACAGCCCGTCGAACATGCCGACTGCCCAACTGCGAATGCCAGCGCCCTGCTTGCCCCAGTTGCCGGTGAGACCAAGCACCAGGCAGATGGCCCGTTCCATCAGGTCGCCGTGATAGGACTTGCCGAATGTCCAGCCGTCGAGCACGTGCGTCTTGCCGCCAGCGATCATCCGCGTCACCTTCCGGATCACGTCCGGATGCACGTCGCAGATCTCCCCGGCGGCCTCGGGCGAGTACGCCTTCAGTTGCTCTTCAATGCGGACGAACACTGGCACGACGTCGACCGCCAAACCGTCGGCGAGCTTCGCCTTGTACGTTCCTCGAAGTGCGGGACGCAGGCCGCCCAACGCCAGCGTTCGCGGCGCTTCCACGATGCTCTTCGTCGCCTCATCGAACAGGCAGAAGATGTCATCGCGCCCGCCTTCGATGAGGTCCTGCTGGCGCAGAAACCGCCCGTTATCGCGACGCACCAGAAGCGGCAGGTCGGTCTGCTCGCGGACGAAGTCCTCCTGCATCAGCCCTTCATCGATGATCACCCGGCACATCGCCAGAGCGAGCGCCGCATCGCTCCCGATTTTCACGGGCACGAAGACGTCGGTGTGGATCGCGGAGGGACTGTAATCCGGACCGATGAGGACGACCTGCGCCCCCTTGTAGCGCGCCTCCATCGCGTAGTGGAACAGCGGGATTTCGCTGTAGGCCGGGTTGTTCGCCCAGATCACAAGGACGTCGGAGTGAAACCAGTCGTCGTTACTCGCGCATGGGTCGAACCGCCCAAACGTGACGTAGATGCCCGGCGCGAAGTCGTTGATCTCGCCCTGCACGTCAGTGACGGTGCAGCCGAGCGTCGTGAGCACGGTGCCGCCCATCGAGAGGCTCTGGGCACCGCCCTGGCCCGGGGTGCCAATCCGCACGATGCTTTCCGGCCCATCGGTCTGGATCGTGTCGAGCATGTTGTCGGCTATCTCGGTGAGCGCCTCGTCCCACGAGACCTGCTTCCACTTTCCCTCGCCTCGCTCGCCGATCCGGCGGACAGGGTGAAGCAGTCGCTCGCCGCCTGTGAGCATCTGGCTCCACTGACCGCCCTTCTGGCAGCCCATGGGGTTCATGTCCGGCACGCCCTCCTCGATGACAGGGAAGGTGCCGGCCTGCTCCTCGCGGATCGCGACGCCGTCCTTCACGTACACGCGGTACGGGCAGTTGCTCGGGTAGCAGTCGACGGCGTGGCAGCCCCAGCCCCAGCGATCGTAGGCCAGCGAGTCTCTGTACGACTGCTCCGACCCCTTCCTGTCCACAGCCGCTGGACGCTGCGTTCGTGCCATGTCCGAACCACCCTTCTCGTTGTTGAACGTGCAGTGTCACAGCATGGTCGGCCCAACGCCGAGCGAACAAGGGCCGAACGGTGAGGGGGCGGCGGGCCGAGTGGGGCATGCCTCGGCGAATGGCGGCGCCGTACGCAGACGGCGTCCCATGGGGAAACCGGACGACGGCGTCGCCGTACGCGGGCACGTGCCGATCGGCATAGCGATTCGCTGCCATGAGGCACTCAGAGCGGCCGAGGTGCGCGGCTATCCTGATACGAAGGCACGCGCTGACTGCGTATCGATGTGTCTCGCAACGAGGGTCGTATGCAGCTTGTAACCGCCACCCATACCGAAGACATAGAGATTCTCGCCCGGGAGGCGATCCGGTTGTGCGCCCGCGCCTTGGCGGCCGTCGACGCGACGCGTGTGCACCAGTGGGAGGAGTTGGGGCTGACGCTCCAGCAGTTGCGGTTCCTCTACCAGCTCCACGAGCGCGATGGCCAGTGCGTGACCGAGTTGGCCGGCCACATGCGCGTCCACCCGGCGACGATCACCGGCCTGACGAACAAGCTCATCCGTCTTCGGCTGGTGCAGCGCACGACCGACCGCTCCGACCGGCGTATCAAGCACATCGCGCTGACGCCGAGCGGCCGGGCGATCGTCTCCGCCGACCCGAAGATCGTCGACCGGCTGCGACAGGCGATGCGCGAAGTCGGCGGCAACCAGCTGCAATCCCTGATGCCGGTGCTGCGCGACTTGAGTTCGCGCGTCACCACCGTGCACGCTTAGCGGTCGAGCTCACTCAACCGAGGGGCATCTGAATCTGTGGCGCGGGCGTTCAGCCCGCGGCGACCGGCTGCGTCGCCGTCAAGCCCGCCAGCATCTCCAGGAAGAACGCCGTTTCGGCGGCGACCGCCCGCTCGAACGGCTCGCCAACGTATGCGTCGAAGTGGCCGACGGGCAGCGTCAGCACGCGCGCGTTCGGCACGCGCTTAGCGGCCGCCAGCGTGGCGTCGGGCGGCGTAACGGTGTCGCGCTCGCCGACGACGAACAGAACCGGGCAGCGCACGCGTGGGGCGTAGCGCGCCGGGCGGAACCAGCCCATCGAGATGATTACCCGTGGCGCCACCTCGTTGCGCCACGCCGGGGCGTTCCGCACGATCGAGAGGTAGCCGGGCTCCGCCTCGGGCGTGATCATGATCGCGCGCGAGCCGGGTGGACCGACCACAGGCACCAGGTACGGCTCACGCCGCAACAGCTTGTGGGCCAAGTCCCAGAAGCCGAGCACGACCGACAACGCGGTGTGGCGGATGCCCTCGTACCGGCTGGCCGCGAACGAGTCGACCAGCGGCAAGTGCAGCACGGCCGCGCGCACGCCCGTGTCGCGCGCCGCCAGCTCGAGCGCGAGCCCGCCGCCGAACGACGTACCCCAGATGCCGATGCGGCTGGCGTCGACGCGGCTGGACGCTCTCGCGAAGCGCAGCGCCGCGTCCCAGTCCTGCCGCTGGTGGCCGATGTCGATGACCTGGCGCGGCATGCCGCCGCTCGCGCCGAAGTGGCGGTAGTCGAAGACGAGGCAGGCGAAGCCGACGGCGGCGAAGCGCTCGGCGAACGCGTCGAGCCGCGCCTCTTTCACCGCCGCGAAGCCGTGACCGATGACGATGCACGGCCGGCGCGCGGGCCCGTCGCCGTCGCCGGGGTAGAACCACGCCGCGATCCGCTCGCCGCCACTATCGAACGAGACGTCTTCGCGCGCTACTGACATGGAAGTGTTCGCCTAGCAGCAGCTGCCGCCGCCGGGGCCCTGTCCGCCGCCGCAGCCGCCGCCACCGCCACCGCCGCCGGCGCCGCATGAGCAGCCGCCGCCCGCCGGCGCGTTCGGGTTCGAGATCGAGAACCCCGACTGCATCGTGTCCTCTACGAAATCTATGCTCGCGCCGACGAGCATCGGCGCGCTCTGCGGATCGACGATGACGGTGAGGTCGCCGCGCGACATGACGATGTCGTCCGTCTCGGCGCCCTTGGCGATCGCCATGCCGTACTGGTAGCCGGAGCAACCGCCGCCAGCGACGAACACCCGCAGCACGCTCTCGCCTTCGCCGCGCTCGCGCAGCAGGTCCAGCGCCTTCTCCACTGCACGATCGGTCATGGCCACCAGGACGTCATTGGATTGCTGCACCACGAGAGGGACTCCTTTTCCGCTATTTCGACTCTCGGAATGATGGCATCCGGCCCGGGCCGCGTCGCAGAGCCGGATGGCACGTTCCGCGCGCCGAATAGCCCAAGCCCCGCGACGCCTCCGCGCCGGCCGGCGCTCAAGGTCAATTCGCCCCGACGACTCGGGCCGTTCGGCACAGTGATCGTAGCAGGTCGAGGGCTAGAGTCGAGCAAACCATCGTTCGCGGAGGAGGCTACGTTGACAAAGCAGATTGACGGCGGCGAGATCCTCGTGCGGGTGCTGCAGGCGGCGGGCATCGAGCGCATCTTCACGCTGCACGGCGGGCACCTCGATGCGATCTTCCAGGCGGCGATGGACCACGGGCTGAAGCTCGTCGACACGCGGCACGAGCAGGCGGCCGGCCACGCAGCCGACGGCTGGGCGCGGACGACGGGGCAAGTGGGCGTGGCGATCGTGACGGCCGGACCGGGCGTCACCGACGTCGTGACGGCCGTGACGAACGCGTATCTCGACTGCGTACCGGTGCTGATCATCGGCGGCCGGAGCCCGCTGATCGACGACGAGCGGCTGCCGCTGCAAGGCGGCTTCAGCCAAGTCGACATGATGAAGCCGATCACCAAGTGGTCGACGTCGGTTAGCCACCTGAACCGGCTGTCCGACTTCGTCTCGCAGGCGCTGCGCGTGGCGACGAGTGGCCGCCCGGGCCCCGTGTTCCTCGAAGTGCCGGTCGACGTGCTGTTCGCGCGCATCGACGAATCGCGTGTGACACTCTCGAACGTGGCGTGCCGCGAGGCCGCGGCACCGTCGCCGGACGTCGTCGCGCGCATTCTCGACAAGCTCGCGGGCGCCGAGCGGCCGGTGATCATGGCGGGCGGTGGCGCATGGTTCTCCGGCGCGTCGACGGACCTGACGGCGCTGGCCGAACTGACGAAGGTGCCCGTGCTGGCGAACGGCCGCGCACGCGGTGTCGTGCCCGAGGACCATCCGCTCTCCGGCGGCGGGTTCATGTCGCTCGCGGCGGCGCGCGGCGCCGGCGGGCCGGACGTGGTGCTGATCCTTGGCGCGCGGCTCGGGCTGTTCACCGGCGGCGCGCAGAACTCGATGATCCCGACTTCCGCGCATGTCATTCAGGTCGACATCGAGGCCGAAGAGATCGGCCGCAACCGTGATATCCAGCTCGGAGTCGCGGCCGATTGCGGCTCGACGGTGCGTGCCCTGCTCGCCGCGGCGGCCGGCCGCGAGTGGCCCGACCGCCCGGCGTGGGTCGCATCGCTGAAGGTCGCGCGCGCGGGCATGGAGATGCTGTTCGGCAAACCGGCGCAAGCCGAGCGCCCGATCCACCCGTACCGGCTGGCGCGCGACGTCGCGCAGTTCATGAACCGCGCCGACGACGTGCTCGTCGCGGACGGCGGCGAGACATCGTTCTGGCTCGAGATGACGTCGACGATCCTCAGCGGCGGGCACTGGATGTCGCACGGCTATCTGGGGTGCCTCGGCACCGGACTGCCGTTCGCGATCGCCGGACAGTGCGCGCACCCGGACAGCCGCGTGCTGTGCTTGACCGGCGACGGTTCGGTCGGGCTCAACTTCGCGGAGTTCGACACGATGGCGCGGCACGGGTTGCCAATCGTCGTCGTCGTGAACAACGACCAGCAGTGGGGCATGTCGAAGCACGGGCAGGAACTGATGTACGGCAAGGACCGCACCGTCGTCTCCGAACTCGGCGTCGTGCGATACGACCAGGCCGCGGCGGGCTTCGGCTGCCACGGCGAGCTGGTCGAGGACGCCGCGCAGATCGTGCCCGCGCTCGAGCGCGCATTCGCTTCGAAGCGGCCGGCGTGCGTCAACGTGCTCACCGACCCGGACGTCATCGCTCCCATCACAGCGGCGATGGTCGGCGCGATGAGCCCCGACGCGAAGCCCGGCACCGTGAACATGCCGTACTACGGTGAGCGCGAGGTCAACTAGCTGCGCCGGGGCTCCGGTGGGCGCGGCGGCGCCGCGCACGGTAGGATGGCGGCCATGAGCGACGCATCCATCGAGCGGCCGGGCGAGCGCCTCGTCGCCGTACACAGCTCCGATCTCCATCTCGGCGCGAACCCGCTCGGGCGACGGCATGACGGCGTTGGCACGCTCGAGGAGGTCGTCGGCGCGGCGCGACTCGTCGACGCGCACCTGCTGCTCCTCGCCGGCGACATCTTCGACCACAACCGCGTGCCGCACGAACTCATCGAGGAGGCCGGGAGCGTACTGGCGGAGGCGTCGATGACGGTCGTCATCCTGCCCGGCAACCACGATCCGGCGACAGACGACTCGGTGTACCGGCGCGGGCCGATCGCTGATGCGCCGAACGTGCACGTGCTCGGCGTAACGGCGGACGACCACATCGACCTCGCGTCGATGGACCTCGAAATCGGCGGCTCGCCGCACGTCGGATACGACGACTTCCGGCCGTTGCAGGCGCCGCGCGCGAGGAGCCGCAGGCGGCGCATCGTGATGGCGCACGGGCACTGGCTGACCGGCGCTCACGACTCGCACCGGAGCTGGCTGATCCACGACGACGACCTCGCCGCGATCGACGCCGACTACGTCGCGCTCGGCCACTGGGACCTCGCGCAGCGCGCCGGCGACGGCCGTGCGCGCGCGTACTACTCGGGCTCGCCCCGATACTCCGGCAGCGTCAACGTCGTGCGATTCGACGACGGCGTCGTCGACGTGCGCCGCTTCGCGCTGCGCGAAGGCGTGCCGGAGCACTTTCCGCCGATCGGGTAAGGCGCCAATGGGTGCAACAAGCTGCGTCGGTCCCGATGCGCAGCGCCTATGCCTTTCGGACAAGCGATAGACGACATTAATTGCATATTTTTTCTTTCTCGCCGGGCGCCTGGGGGATCGGAGCCGGTGCCCGTCCGTGACTTGTGTCCGTTCCGATCCCCATGATCATCGGAACATGCCAGAGATTGGATGTGAACGCCAAGGGCGCGTGTCACCAGCCCCTGCACGTGAACGGGAGACGGCTAACCCGGTGGCGTAGACGCGAGGGAGGGGCGACCGGCCGGTCGACTCAACGGATTGGCCTACATCGAGGCTTCGGGCGCGACAGCCACCGGCGGTTCTGCTCGCCCGTCCCAGCGCATGAGGCCGAAGGCGAGCAGCACGACGGCAGCGCCTGCGAGCACGACGAAGTGGGCGATCTCGACGCCGCGCGAGGGCCCGCCGAAGACGCCGCCGACCAGCGACGAGTAGAGCGAGAAGAACGCGTTGAGCCCGGTCTGGTCGGTGCCCGGCGACGGCGCGCGAACGCCGCCGAACAGGATGAGGAGCAGGCCGCCGAGCGCGCCGGAGAGCGACGTCACGGGCCAGCGCTTGAGCGCGGCGAGGCCGGCAACGAGCAACAACACGCCGGCGCCAGCGTGGATCATGTCACGCGTCGAGTCGTGGTTGGCGGCGTCGCGGTTGTAGTCCTTCGCCCCCTGGAGATTTTGAGACGAACTGCTGTCAGAGCTACTGCCGAACGAGTTCTCGAGGAGCCCGGCGGGAGCGCTGGGCGTCCGCACGAACGCCGTCGTGCCGGCGATGACGGCGAGCGCGAGGACGACGCCGAGGCCGACCTGGAACGCTCGTTTGGCGAGCTGGTCGGTGCCGCCGAGCCGTTCGGCGAAGAAGAACGCCGCGAGCACGACCGCCAGCACGATGCCGGACTGCAGATTGCCGCTTCCCACGCTGTCCATCGCGTTGCCTCCCTGCATGCCGACGTATGTGAACGTTCGGCGTTAAACGCCGTCGGCGTGAGGATAGTCTGTCCGGCCCCGCCCAATCAACCCCGGGCGGGTTGCGCGCGACGCAACTCCGCGAGATCGCTTGCCCCGCAGTGACGGTGTACGATAGCCCGACGGAGATACCGGACGTGCAGGCACTTACACCACGGGCGAAACAGCTGGCCGAGCGCGTGAGAAGCGCGAATCCGCACGCCGTCGACGCGGTACTCGCGCTCGGCTTCACTGCCGCGGCGCTCTGGACTGTCGCGGAACGAGTCGGGCACGACGACCCGTACAGGAACGACGACTTCCTCGGCATCGCCCTGCTCCTCCTCCAGACGCTGCCAATCGCCGTGCGCAGCGTCGCACCGCTGGCGGCGCTGACGATCAGCGCGTCCGCCATCTCGTTGCACATCGGCATCGGCTATGAACCGGTACCCGTCGGCACGTTCGCGGCGATGGTCATCCTCTACAGCGCCGCGTCGCTGACCGACATCCGCCGTGGAATCCTGGGCGCGCTCATCACCGGTGCTGCCATCACCATCTACTACGCGACCGACCGTGGCGACCCTGGATTGACGCAGGCGGTCGGTACATACGCCACCTACGCGGCCGCATGGGGTCTTGGGATCTATGCTCGCAGCCGGCGGGAGTACACGAATCTAGTCGAGGAGCGGGCGAGCCTGCTCGAACGCGAGCGCGAGGTGCGTGCGCGCGAGGCCGTCGCTGATGAGCGGGCGCGCATTGCCCGCGAACTGCACGACATCGTCGGACACGCCCTGAACCTGATCGTCATCCAGTCGGGCGGCGCGCAACGCGTACTGCAATCGAAGCCCGAGCTGGCGCGTGACTCGCTCGTCTCTATCGAGTCGACGGGGCGCCACGCGCTCACGGACATGGAGCGCATGCTCGGGATCCTGCGCGAGACGGAAACCGGTGCGGGAGACCTGAGCCCGCAGCCGGGCCTCGGCGACGTGCACCGCCTCGCCACTCAGGTGTCCGACGCGGGACTGCCGGTGAGCGTGACGGTCGAAGGGGCGCCAGCGGTGCTGCCGTCGAGCCTCGACCTCTCGGCCTACCGGATCATCCAGGAGGCGCTGACGAACGCGCTCAAGCACGCGGGCCCCGCCCGCGCGAGCGTCACGGTGCGATACGCGCCAGACAGCCTCGAACTCGAGATCGCGGACGACGGGCGAGGTCCTCACGACGGCGAGGACGGCGATCGCGGCGGTCGCGGGCTTATCGGCATGAAGGAGCGCGTCGCCGTGTTCGGCGGCGAGCTGAACGTCGGCCCGCGAGCTGAAGGCGGCTTCCGCGTCTATGTCCGGCTGCCGCTCGGAGGCACGACGGAATGAGCGTGCGCGTGCTGCTGGCCGACGACGAGCAACTCGTACGGGCGGGTTTTCGTCTGATCCTCGAGTCCGAACCCGACATCCAGGTGGTCGGCGAGGCAGGGAACGGCGCCGAAGCGGTCGAGCGGACAAAGGAGCTCGATCCGGACGTCGTGCTCATGGACATCCAAATGCCCGAGATGGACGGACTCGAGGCCACCCGACGAATCGCCGCTCTCGGCCGCGCCGAGTCGTCCCGCGTGTTGATCCTCACTACATTCGAGGTCGATGAGTACGTGTATGAAGCCTTGCGCGCAGGCGCCAGCGGCTTCCTGCTCAAGCGGACGCCGGCCGCCGATCTCGTCGCGGGCATCCGTTTAGTCGCCGGCGGCGATGCGCTGCTCGCGCCGTCCGTGACGCGTCGCCTCATCGACCAGTTCGCGCGGCGTCCGGCCGGGGGACAGACCAACAATGCCCCGTCACTCGACGAGATCACGGCGAGAGAGCGCGAAGTGCTCGAACTCATCGCACGCGGACACTCCAACGCAGAGATCGCCGATCTGCTCGTCCTGTCCGAGGGCACGGTGAAGACGCACATCAAGCGCATCTTCATGAAGCTCGGCCTTCGCGACCGCACGCAGGCGGTCATCTTCGCCTACGACGCCGGGCTGGTTGAGCCGAAAAGCAGCTAGTCCCGAGCACCTCGGACGGAAACGTCCTACCCCCACGGGCGTAACGTAAGCTCGCGAATATCCCTCTGGAGTGGACAACGAGTTCCCGCCGCAGGGCGACGCCGTGCCGCGTCCGCCGCCGTAGCCTCATGAATGACGGTAATTCACGCAATCGAGGAGGCGCACGCAATGTTCGGGGCATCTTCAACGAAACGGCGAGGGCCAGCAGCGAGCGACGGAGGCGGAACGCTCATGACTCACCATCTTCCATTCACGGGGCGGATCGCCCGGGCGGCGGCGCGGCACCCTTGGCGGGTGCTGGGGCTCTGGGTCGTGCTGCTCGCGGTGGCCTATTTCTCCGCCGGGACGATGAGCTTCGCAGCGAGTCTCCCCACGGCTGGCACTGAAGCGACGAAGGCGCAGGAGCTCATCAAGCAGCGGCTTCGTCAGCAGACGCCGCCCGAAGAGTACGTCGTGGTCGAATCGCAGACCATCACCGCCGACGCAGCAGCGTACTCCGCATTCGTCGACTCTCTCGTCGGCAGACTCCGCGGATTGAAGGAAGTCCAGTCCGTGGCCAGCTACAGGGACGGCGAACAGGGCCTCGTCTCCAAGGACGGGCACAGCGTCCTGATCCCGCTCAAGCTCAATGGCCAAGAAGAGGACGCGGCGGACTCCGCCGCGCCAGTCGTCGACGTGGTCAAGCAGGCCAGCGGCACCGGTGGGTTCCGCGTCACGACTGTCGGATTCGGAAGCGTTCAGAACGAGATGTCCTCGCTGATGGAGAAGACCTTGCAGCACGGCGAGATGATCGGCATCGTCGTGGCGCTGGGGATCCTGCTCATCGTGTTCGGCGCCGCGGTGGCGGCCGGGCTGCCGATCGTACTCGCGCTGCTCTCGATCTTCGTGGCCGCGGGCGCCACCGCGCTGGTGAGCAACGCAATGGAGATGTCGAATTCCGTCGTCTTCATCATCACGATGATCGGCCTCGCCGTCGGCATCGACTACTCGCTGTTCATCGTGCAGCGCTTCCGCGAGGAGCGTGGCCTCGGTCGTGAGAAGATCGACGCGATCGCGACCGCAGGTGCGACAGCCAGCCGCACGGTCTTCTTCTCCGGCATGGCGGTCGCGATCGCGCTCGCCGGTATGCTGATCATGCCGGACGCGACCTTTCAGAGCTTCGCCGTCGGCGCGATGCTGGTCGTGGCCGCGACGGTGCTCGCGGCGATGACGCTGCTGCCCGCGGTGCTCGGCCTGCTGGGCGACCGCGTCAACTGGCTCACCCTGCCGTTCATCGGTCGCCGCGGGCGTCGGACGGAGACCAACGGCGGCTTCTGGAATTGGACCACGCGAGCAGTCACCGCTCGGCCGGTCATTAGCGTCGTCGTTACCGGCGGCTTGCTGCTGGCAGCGGCCGCACCCGTGTTCCAACTCAACCTCGGCAGCGTCGGCATCAGCTCGCTGCCGGAGAACAGCAACTCACGCCACGCCTTCGGCGTGATCAACAAGGAATTCTCCGACGGCGTGCTAACTGCGGACGTCGCCATCGATGCTCCGAATGTCAACGACCCGGCCGTTCAGAGCGCCATCGCGAAACTGACTGCCTCTGTCGGCGCGGACGAGTTTTTCGGGGCGTCGAAGCTCGAGACGAACGCGGGGGGCAACCTAGCGCTGCTCACGGTGGCGATGCCGGGCGACTTCTCCAGCTCCGAATCGAAGGCCGCGCTCGAACGGCTGCGCCGCGACTACATCCCGGCCGCATTCGACGGCGGGACGGCGAAGGGTCCAGGTCGGCGGGGCAACGGCAGAGACCGTTGATTCGGTCCAGACGCAGAAGGACTACCTGCCGCTCGTGTTCACCTTCGTGCTGGGGTTCAGCTTCCTGCTTCTGCTGGTGGTGTTCCGCTCGATCGTGG
Source organism: uncultured Chloroflexia bacterium (assembly GCA_963840385.1). Lineage (GTDB taxonomy): Bacteria > Chloroflexota > Dehalococcoidia > DSTF01 > JACRBR01 > CAYJMJ01. Next base: position 35,439 of record CAWIYS010000014.1, read on the forward strand.
TGCCGCTCAAGGCGGTCGCGCTGAACGTGCTCTCGGTCGGCGCGGCGTACGGCATCCTGGTGCTGGTGTTCCAGAAGGGCTTCGGCGCGAGCGTGCTCGGGTTCCGGGAAGCGCCGGTCATCGAGTCGTGGCTACCGCTCTTCCTGTTCGCCATCCTATTCGGCCTCTCGATGGACTACCACGTGTTCCTGCTGAGCCGCATCAAGGAGCACTACGACGAGACGGGGGACAACGCCGCTTCAGTCGCGCACGGCCTCCGCAGCACGGCGGGCATCATCACGGGCGCGGCGCTCATCATGGTCGCCGTGTTCGCCGGCATGGCCTCGGGCGACCTGGTGACCTTCCAGCAAGTCGGCTTCGGCCTCGCGGTCGCCGTCATCCTCGACGCCACGATCATCCGCATGGTGCTCGTGCCGGCGAGCATGGAGCTGCTGGGCGACTGGAACTGGTACTTCCCGTCCTGGTTGGAGTGGCTGCCGAGGATCAACATCGAGGGGGCGCGGCAGCCCGCCCCGGCGGCCGAGTTCGCACCGGCGGGCGGCGGCGCGGGCTTCGCGACGGCCGACGTGGACAGTTCGCCGGAGGTCTCGCTTCCCGAAAGTCATCCGCACGGCTTCTCGGTGTGGAAGCTGCTCCGGAGGGTCAGCCTGGCACTGTTCGCCATGATCGTCCTTGCCGGTGCGCTCGGCGGGACGACCATCGGGCTGGCGGTGAGCGGCGGCCCCGGCCAGTGCCGGGCCGGCGGCGGGTCGATCGTCGTCGACGACGCCAACGCCACGGCGTTCGACCGGAAGTGGGGCGCGTTCAACGCCACTCTCGCCAGCGGATCAGCGGCGTCGGTCACCTTCAACGAGAGCGAGGTCACCTCCCGCCTCAACGCCTGGAACGACAAGAAGAACGTCTTCGACGAGGTCCGGGTGTGCATCCACGACGGATACGGCGAAGTGAGCGGCAAGCTCGGCCGCAAAGGAGCCGTGGAGGCGGCATTCAAGATGACGGGCACCATGGAACTGACCCGTCATCGGGCGGTGGCTCATATCCATGACATCGACCTGGGCAAGGTGCCCGACCCGGTTCTCGCGGCGTTCAAGGGCCAGGCCGAGGGCCCGATCGAGGAGGCGCTTGACAAATTCGACTTTAGCCACACCTACACGATGACGTACGCGGAAGGCGAGGTCAGGATCGACGGCCAGCCGTAGGTCGCCTGTGGGCGTCGCGTAGCCCGTTCGTAGACGGCGCGCCCGGCGACCGCCGTCGCGCGCGCCGACACTGAGTCGCAGGAAGAGGAAGCCTCCGGGCTCAAAGTGCAGGAGCCGCGCGAGGAGCGCAAGCAGGCCGCATCGCGGCAGAAGGGAAGCCGAATCATGGAACCCACAGGACGGCCACGCATTCTCAGGCCAGCACGCATCCGGCGGAGGAGGACGCCGCTGCTGCTGCTCGCGGCGCCGCTACTCCTGGTGCTGGCGGCCTGCGGTTCGAGCCAGGCGGCAGGAGGAACGGATTCCGGCAATAGCGGGAGCACGACCGTGGAAAAGAACGGTGTACAGCTGACGATCTCACCATCGAGCGGTCCGGTCGGGACGGCGGTCAATGTCACGCTCAGGGGCGTGCCGAAGAACACGGGCTACGGCGTCGTCTCGTTCAAGGACGCCACCGGGGCATTCGGCGAGGATGAGCTGACGAGTGATTACGTGGTGGACTCGCGCACCGTGGGTGACGGCGGCTCGCTTCAGCTCGTCTACAAGATACCGGCGAACGTGCTCGTCACCGCGTCTCCCGACGCGCAGGCCGCAACCAAGAAGACGCCGACGACCCCCGGTTCGGGCACCGTCGTATTCGCAGGTTCGAATGTCGAGCTCGCGACGCCGTTCACCGTCGTCAGCAGCCCCTCGGGTGACACCCAATGAGGAAGCCGACGACTATCGGCGAGCGGCGGCTCGTTGCCGTTATGTCGTGTGCGGCTCACACCGACAGGACGTGCACCGTCGTCGCGGCGGCTTCGCCGCGCATCATGCCGCCGCCGTTCTCCGTCATGCCGACGCGCGCGCCCGCGACCTGGCGGTCGCCGGCTTCGCCGCGGAGTTGGAGGAAGATCTCGTAGATCTGGGCGACGCCCGTCGCGCCGACAGGGTGCCCCTTTGCGAGCAGGCCGCCGCTGGTGTTGACCGGGAGCCGACCGCCGATCTCGGTGACGCCTTCGTCGATGAGCTTCCCGCCCTCGCCTTCGTCGCAGAGGCCGAGCTCTTCATAGAGCGACAACTCGGCCGCGGCGGAGGCGTCGTGCACTTCCATGACGTTGATGTCGCGCATCGTCACGCCGGCCATCTCCATCGCCCGCTGAGCGGCGCGCGCCGAGATGCCGCCGTCCTCGACGCGATGGTCGGAGCCGGACATGAGGGCTGTGCCGCGGACCCAGATCGGCTTCGTCGTGTATTGCCTGATCTTGTCTTCGCTGACAAGCACGGCGGCCGCGGCACCGTCGCCGATCGGCGCGCACATCAGGCGCGTCAGCGGCTCTGACACCAGCGGCGAGGCGAGGATCTCCTCGAGGCTGTAGCGCTCGCGGTATTGCGCGTGCGGGTTGAGGCTGCCGTTGTTGTGATTCTTCACGGCGATGCGGGCGTACTGCTCCTTCGTGGTGCCGTACTTTGCCATGTGGCCGCGGGCGCCAGCCGCGTAGATGTCCATGAAGAGGCTGCGCGACTTCCCGGCGCCGCTCTCCGCGCCCTTGTCGGACGGCGGCTTGAGCTGCTGCATGATCTGGCGGAGCTCCTCGACGTCCACGCCGGCGCTGAAGGCGGCCATCGAGCGCGCCTTGTCGTCGGTGAACATCTTCTCGACGCCGAGGACGAGCGCGACGTCGTAGACGCCGGACGCGACGTACAGCCAGCCGAGCTGGAACGCCGTCGACGAGCTGGCGCAGGCGTTCTCGGTGTTGATCATCGGGATCTTGTCGATGCCCATCGACCGCAGGACGACCTGGGCGCGGATGCACTCCTGCCCGGTAATCAGACCGGCGGCCGCGTTGCCGACGATCGCAACTTCGAGCGCGCTCTTGTCGACGCCCGCGCTGGACAGCGCGGCTGTGACGGCCTCGCTCGTCAGCTCTTTCAGCCCGCGGTCGGCGTACTTGGCGAAGCGCGTCATGCCGGCACCGGCGATGGCGACCTGTCTCATCGAACCCTCCTCAGGTGTGAACCGCGCTACGGGCCGACCAACTCGGTGGCGGCCCTCAACGATACCACCTCGTTCGTGCCGTCCATGATCTGGAGCAGCTTGGCGTCGCGGTAGAACTTCTCGACGGGGCTCTCCTTGGAGATGCCGTAGCCGCCGAAGACCTGCACCATTTCCGCCGTCACTTTCATCGCCATGTCGCTGGCGAAGGTGCGGGCGGCCATGGCGAGCGGCAGGTTCGGCTGCTCGATGCTGAGCAGCCAGCCCGACTTCCAGAGCAACGCGCGCGCCGCCTCGATCTGGCGGTAGGCGTCGAAGAGCTTGAGCTTGATGGTCTCGTACTCGCCGATGCGCTTGCCACCCTGCACGCGCTGCCGCGCGTAGGTCATCGCCTCCTCGTACGCGGCGCGAGCAACGCCGACGGCGAGCGTGCCGACGGCCGTGTTACCACCGGTGACGATGCGCTCGATCATGAACTTGTAGCCGGGGCCGGGCGGCATCAGCATGAACTCCGGCGCGACGCGGACGTTGTCGAAGAAGATCTCCGACTGGTTGAGGCCGCGCAGGCCGAGCTTGTTCAGCGGCTTGCCGCGGGTGATGCCCGGCAGGTTGCCCGGGATGGCGAATGTGATCGTGCCCTCCATGCCCTGCGACGAGTCGAAGTTCACCATCAGCAGGATCGCATCGGCCATCCAGCCGTTGCTGACGAACGCCGACTTGTGGCCGTTGAGCACGTAGTCGTCGCCGTCATTGACGGCGAGCGTGTCCATATGGATTTCGGGCCGGCCGAACTGGAAGAGGTCGGAGCCGTGCTCGGGCTCGGTGACGGCCCAGGCGCCGCTGTGGACGCCCTTCGTGTCGGCGACGAACTTCTCCAGGTACTCGCGGTAGAACGGGTGCTTGTCGGGCGTCGCGGCGGAGATGCCGGCGATCATCGGCGCGACGAGGAAGTGGCTGGCGAGCCCGGCGTCGGCGACGGCCATCTCCTCCTGGACGATCTGGCCGGTCATCGCCGGCGCACCGAGGCCGCCGGCCTCTTTCGGCAGGCCCATCTTGTGGAAGCCGACGTCGTAGGCGCGCGCGAGCACGGTCTTCATCGTGTCGCTGGTGTACGCCTCCTCAGGGTCCTGGATGCGGTCGAGCGCGATGCCGGCCGGACGCATCTCCTGCCGCGCGAACTCGCGCGTCATGTCGCGGATCTTCTGGACCTCTTCGGTGAGCGCGAAATCGACCATAGCGGCCTCCCTATCTATGACACAAGCGTGTGGCGATGGTAGGCCCGGCAGCACGGAGCCGCATGGGGCGATCGGCCTCGCCGGGGCGGGCCGTTCGGCTCGCGAGATGGCCGGCGAGCTCGCAGGTCGGACTGCGGATCGCGGCGTGTTTGCCACGAATACTTCACGGGGGCCAAACGGCACGGGCAGTTCGGGGTCTTCGGACGCCGCGAGGTGCTGAACGGCCCGATACACCACCGAGCCTTCGGGTTATAACCGTAGCCACGGACGTTAGCGTTGCGTACCGGCCTGCGCGATGCACATCACACGCCCGCGCTTGCCCGCTGCCCGTTTTCTGGGTGATCCGCGCGTACTCGCGACGCGCGGCACCGCGTTCGAGAGGGCCCGGTACCGGTGGCCGTGCCGGTGACGTAGGAATCAGGAGGACAGCAGTGACATCAAAACCCACGCCGCGTACCGCCTCGGGAGCATGGGCCGACCGCTACCGCGACAAGTGGAAGTGGGACAAGGTCACCTGGGGCAGCCACTCCGTCGACTGCTACCCGGGAGGATGCCCGTGGCGCGTGTACACGCGCGACGGCAAGGTCGTCCGCGAGGAGCAAGGCGCCAGCCTGCCGACGATCCAGGCAGGGGTCCCCGACATGAACCCGATGGGGTGCCAGAAGGGCGCCTCGTGGTGCCACATCCACTACTCGCCCGACCGCGTGACGCGGCCGCTCAAGCGTGTCGGCGAGCGCGGCGAGGGCAAATGGGAGCCCGTCTCGTGGGATACCGCGTTCAACGACATCGCCGACGCGATGCTCGACGCGGTGCAAGAGCAGGGCGCCGAGTCGATCATCAACCTGATGACGCCGGAGCCGGGCGCGGCGCCAGCGCGCGCGTTCAGCAACGCGCTGGGCTCGCCGACGACGGACGGGAACTCAGAGTTCCAGGACTTCAGCCCGGGGTTCTACATCACCTGGGGCAAGTTCAATCCCGTCAGCTCGATGGACGACTGGTTCCTCGCCGACCTGACGCTGATCTGGCACGCGAACCCGGTCTACACGAACATCCACTGGTACCACTACGTCGCGGAGTCCCGCTACAACGGCGGCGAAGTCGTGACGATCGCGCCGGACTTCAGTCCTTCAGCCATCCACGCCGACTACCACGTGCCCGTACGCATCGGCACGGACGCGGCGCTCGGCCTGTCGATGTGCAAGGTGATCATCGACGCCGGCATCTACAACAAGCGGTTCGTGCAGGAGCAGACAGACCTGCCGCTGCTGATCCGCAAGGACAATAGCCGCTTCCTGCGCGGCACTGACATCGCCGACGGCGACCGCGACGACCAGTTCTTCTGGATGGACGCGCGTTCTCAGGTGCTGACGCCGGCGCCGCGAGGCACGCTCGCGCTGGCGGACGTCGACCCGGCGCTCGAAGGCAGCTGGACCGTCGCGCTCAAGGACGGCACCAAGGTCGAGGTGGAGCCCGCCTTCGCCCGGCTGCGCCGCAAGCTCCAGGACTACGACCCCGAGAAGATGGGGCCGGTCTGCGAAATCCACCCCGATGTCATCCGCACGCTGGCCCGGAAGGTAGCGACGCGCAAGACGAAGATCTTCATCGGCTGGAACTCCGGCAAGTACTACCACGGCGACCTCTACGAGCGCGCCATGACGCTGCTGCTCGGACTGACCGGCAACTGGGGCAAGCAGGGCACCGGCACGCGCTCGTGGGCGATTTCGGCGCTCGACGGCGGCAGCTTCATGCGCGGCAAGGGCCGCATGGGGCAGGATGCCGCGCGCGAACACATGAACAACCTCACGAAGGCCCGCCGCTTCCTCAGTCACGACGACCCGACGCTGACGCTCGAGATGCTGACCTACCGCGCCGCCCAGATGGCGGCCGAGCTGGGCGGCCTGGGGCGGATGATCCCGCCGGCGTTCCTCTGGTACTACCAGTACGGCTACAAGGAGCGCTGGAACAACCCGGACAACAATGACCCGTCGATGAAGCGCACGTTCGACGAATACCTGAACGAGGCGATCTCCAAGGGCTGGTGGGACTCGGGCCTGGCGAAGGTGTACGAGAAGGTGCGACCGCGCGTGCTGTTCGAGTCAGGCGGCAACATGTTGCGCCGCCAGCGCGGCGGTCAGCGCCTGCTGCTCGACAAGCTGTGGCCCGACCTGAAGATGATCGTCTCGGTGGACTTCCGCATCAACACCACCGGCATGTACGCCGACTACATCCTGCCGGCGGCCCAGCACTACGAGAAGCTCGGCAACAGCATGCCCTCGGTGCACCACCTCAACTTCGTGCTCATCGACAAGGCGATCGAACCGCCGGACGACGCGATGAACGACCACGACATCGGCATCGGCCTCGTGCGTGCTATCGAGGAACGCGCGGCTGCTCGCGAGATGCCCGAGTTCACGGACCGCAACGGCGTCGTGCACAGCCTCAAGAACCTCGTCAAGGACCTCACGCTGGACGGCGCGCTCCTCGACGAGGAAGACCTGATGGCCGAGGTGATCAAGGACGACGCCGCCTACGGCATCCTCCCGCCCGGCACCACACTCGAGGTGGCACGCGAGAAGGGCGCAATTCGCTGGACGGGCTGGGGGCTCGTCGGCCACGGCCTCGGCCAGGCTTCGACGATCAAGCCGGACGAGACGCACAACCCGTTCCGCTGGCACACCGAGGACAAGATCCCGTACCCGACGCTTACGCGCCGGGCGCAGTACTACATCGACCACGAGTGGTTCCTGGAGGCCGGCGAGGAGTTCCCGGTGCACAAGGAGCCGCCGACGCACGGCGGACCGAAACGAAAGTTCAAGATGACCAGCGGCCACAACCGCTGGAGCATCCACTCCATGAACATGACCAACAACATGATGCTGAACACGCACCGCGGCGAGCCGTTCGCGTTCATCAACAACAAGGACGCGCAGGCCAAGGGCATCGAGAACGGCGAGTGGGTGAAGGTCGAGAGCGACGTGGGGTCGATGCTCATCACGGCGAAGATCTCGCCGGCGGTGCGCCCCGGCCAGGTGATCGTCTACAACGGCTTCGAGCCGTACATGCACAAGGAGTGGTACAGCCAGGCCGATGTCGAGCCGGGTCACGTCAAGTGGCTGGGGCTCGTCGGCGGCTACGGCCACCTGCAGTACCGCCCGCTTCAGTGGCAGCCGATCCCGGCTGACCGCGCCGTCTACGTCGACGTCGAGAAGGTGAAGTAGATGCGGCGCCCAATCGGCCGGCAAGAGTTCGAAGTGGAGAAGAAGTCATGGGCACGATAACCGCATCGAAGCGCCAGCTCGCCTGGGTCTTCGACCTCAACAAGTGCATCGGCTGCCAGACGTGCTCCGTCGCCTGCAAGATGCTCTGGACGCAGGACAAGGGTACAGAGCATCAATGGTGGATGACCGTCAACACGCAGCCCGGCCAAGGCACGCCCAAGGGCTGGGAAGCCATGGGCGGCGGCTACAAGAACGGCAAGCAGACCCCCGGCAAGCTGCCGACGGCCGAGGAGTTCGGCAGCGGCTGGGACTACAACTACGACGAGGTGCTGCACGGCGGCAAGGGCCGCAATGTCCATCTCGAAAAGATCGCAGGCAGCAAGACTTGGGGCATGAACTGGGACGAGGACGAGGGCGGCGGCGAGTTCCCGAACTCGTACTACTTCTACTTGCCGCGGCTCTGCAACCATTGCTCGCAGCCGGGCTGCGTCGAGGCGTGCCCCAACGACGCCCTGTTCAAGCGTGAGGAGGACGGCCTGGTCCTCCGCGACGAGGACCGCTGCAAGGGCGCCCAGATGTGCGCCCGCGCCTGCCCGTACAAGAAGATCTACTTCAACCCGGAGACGAAGGTCAGCCAGCAGTGCATCGGCTGCTTCCCTCGGCTCGAGCAGGGCGTCGCGCCGGCGTGCGTGCGCCAGTGCCCCGGCCGTGCGGCGTGGATCGGCTTCCTCGACGACGCGCACGGTGCGGTGGCGAAGCTCGTCAACAAGTGGAAGGTGGCGCTGCCGCTCCACCCGGAGTTCGAGACCAAGCCGAACGTGTACTACATCCCACCGCTGAGCCCGGCGCCACTGAACGCCGACGGCAGCTGGAACGAGAACGGCGACCGCATCCCGGCGTCGTACCTGGAGTCGCTGTTCGGCCAGCCGGTGCACGGCGCTGTGGACACGCTGAAGTCAGAGATGACGAAGCGCCGCGAGGGCCAGCCATCGGAACTGATGGACCTGCTCGTGATGTACCGCTTCGAGGAGGCGCTCGGGCACCTCAGGCGGGATCCCGCCGACATCGTCTGGAGCTAGCGAGAGGCTCCGGATAGTCCTGCGCCCGCCACGTGCCCACAGCCGTGGCGGGCGCAACTTTATCTCCGAAACAACGGTTGCGGCCGAGACGAAGCGGGCGAGGCCTCGCTAAACCTTGGCCATGCGCTCCGCGTGCCAAGCCTGGATCGTGCCGTCGTGCCACTCCGGGTCGGCCTGGAGCAGCGCGCGCAGCCGGGAGTACCACTCGTCCTGCGTGGGATTGGATGCGTTGTCCCGGTACGACTTCTCGTTGTCAAAGACCGCGACACCCCAGAGCTCGTCGCCCGCTGAGTCGAAGACGTACGCGGCCTGGAAGCCCGCGATCGTCCGCATCCTTGAGTCTTCGTCCATGAGCTTCATGATCTGGGCCTTAGCGCCCGGCCTAGCCAACATGCGGAATACGGTGCCGAACATCTTCTAACCTCCGGATGAGATAGTTGTGAATTCATCAACTATATGCCCGGCGGCGGACGATTTCCATACTCCGCCATCATTTATGGGAGATTTGTCGCGGAGGAGGGTCAGCTCCAGTCGTCAGGGACGCACTGGAGGAGCGCCGCGGCATGGATCGTCTGGGCGCGGCGGGTGATCAGCGGCCAGGGATGGGGCATCTCGTCGCTCCCGGCGTCGGCGGCCGCTTCGGCCGGAGGGAACTGCTTCGAGACGCAGCGGCAGAGCCCGGCGACGAGGTCGTCGCCGCGATGGCCGCGGCCGTGGCAGCGCCGGCACGCAGGATCGGCGAACTCGCGCAGGGCGAGGAGCATGGCGTCGGACGCGTGTATCACATCGTTATGCTCGCAACGAGTCGCGCGCGCGGCAAGATGCCAGATGGCACAGGTCGATGGGGCCGTGGGTCGTGCGGGAAGGCCAAGGGAACCGCAGATTTCGCAGACGGCGCAGATTAGCGGATGGGAAAAGCGGCGCAATGCGCAGGCCCCGATGCGGCGGGCGGATTCCCCTATCGGGCGGCGGCGCGGACGGCCAGTGCCTCGAGGCTTGGCAAGTAGACTCGCGCCATCTTGATGTCGGTCGGGCGGAATAGTCCCATCGACCACGTGTAGTCCTTCTCGGGCGGACTGGTGTAGTACGACGCGAACAGCTCGTCGCCGCGGATGACGATGCCGGCGTACGAGGTGTCGCCGGCGCTGGGCAGGTCGCTGAGGTACACCAACCGGTCCTCCTCGACGAGAAAGATCGACGTGCGCTTGCGGCTGTACATGCCGCCCTGCTCGGCGATGCGCGGCGCGCGCGTCGCCTGGTATCGGCCGATAGCGTAGATCCGGCCGTTGTACGGGAAGAGGCAGGGTCCGTCGAGCCGCGTCACGTCGCTCTTAGCGTACGTCCAGTGCTCGTACGGCGGTGCCGCGACCGAGATCAGCGTGGACGCCGTCGCATCGCCCCACTGGTTGCCGTTGCCCTCGAGCCGCGCCGTCGAGATGATGCGGCCGTCGGGCAGGAACTCGAAGTCGGTCTCGTCGTTGCGCTCGCCTTCGTTGATCATCGAGACGGGCGACCAGTCGATGCCGTCGGGAGACTTGAAGAGCATCGACTTGCCATGCTCGCCCCAGTAGGCGGTGACATACCAGGTGGCGCCGTCGCGCGTCTTCGGCCGCCAGTACAGCCAGCCCGGCTGGTTGACCTCGACGAGCGGCTCCCACGTGACGCCGTCGCGGCTGGACGTGTACTCCGTCGTCACCGGCTCGGCCATCAACGTCAGGTTCGGCAGGACGTACAGGAAGAAGCGTCCCTTGATGACGGCGAACTTGGGGTCACGGTACTCGAGGCCGCGCTGGTTCTTGAACTCCGCCACCTTCTCCCACGTGCGGGCGTCGCGCGAGCGCCAGAGCAGAAGCCGGCTTCGGCTCGAGCCGAGGTGGTACGGCGACGTCTGATGGCAGAGGTAGATCCATCCTTCGAACTCGACCAGGTCGGTGTTCGAGTTGTGCCTGCCGTCGGCGACGGCGTCCCACGTCTCGCGCACGACCTGCGGGTCGACACCGGCGACGTGGGGCCGCTGGAGCGCATGCAGGGCGATACCGGGCGCCTCGAACGTGAAGCGCGCCAGGCTGTTGCGCAGGTGCCGCATTCGGGGTGATGGCATCGTCGGTCCTCCAGGTGCGACCCCGGCGGAGGTCAGCTCGCCGGCGGCAGCAGCGCCCCCGGGTTGAGCAGTCCGTCCGGGTCCAGCGCCCACTTCAGCATGCGCAGCAACTCGACGCCGGTCTCGCCGATTTCGTCGGCCAGACGATCGCGCCGCACGCGGCCGATGCCGTGATGGTGCGCGATGCCCGCGCCGATTTCGACGCAGGCGCGCATCGTGCGGTCCCAGCACTCACGGTAGACGTCGGGCATGCGTTCGCGCTGGTCGACGTGCGCGGCGAACGTGAAGTAGAGGTTGGTGCCCGAGCGGTAGGAGTGGCTCGAGTGTGCCGACGACAGCAGGACGCCCGGCACCTCGCGCACGGAGCGCGTTACGGCCTCGTACAGCCGGCCGACGCGATCCCAGGTGCACGCCACCTCGATGGTGTCGACGACGAGCCCCTGCTCGTTCAGCCCGCGGAACGAGGGTACGTTGTTTCGCTCCGCAAGCCAGTGGTCGACGGCCGCGGACTTGGTCGATTCGCCGCCGCCGGCGATGCACAACGCCGAGACGGCATCGACTTCTGCTTGCACCACAGTTGCCGGCCCCTCGTGCAGGAGGAGAAGCAGGTGACGTCCGGCCGGGCACCAGTCGGCGAAGCCGCGCTGCGATTCGTTCGCGTCGTACATGCGGATGACGGGCGGCCGCCAGCCGGCACGCATCAACCGACGGATCGCCTCGATGCCATCGGCGAACGCGGCGAAGTGGAACGCCTGCCCGACCGATGACTCCGGCAGCGGCCGCAGCGAGAAGGTCACCTCCGTGACGACGCCAAGTGTGCCCTCGCTGCCCATGAAGACCTGCCGCAGATCGGGGCCCGCGGCCGCGCGCGGCGTCTCGCGCGTGCGGATCACGGAACCGTCCGGCAGCACCACCTCGAGCGCCAGGACGAGGTCCTCGATTGAGCCGTAGGCGGTCGAGTACTGGCCGGAGGCGCGCGTGGCGACCCAACCGCCGACGGTCGACAGCTCGACCGACTGCGGCCAGTGGCCGATGGTCAGGCCGTCCTGCCGGACGCGGTTCTCGGCGTCGATGCCGAGCGTGCCGGCGCGGAACGTCGCCGTGAGATTCTCGTCGCTGAGGCGCACGAGGCCGTCCATGCGGCGCGTCGAGAGCACGATGGAGTCCGGGTGCGCCTCGATCGCGCCGCAGACGCCGGACGCACCGCCGAACGGGATCACCGGTGTGCGATGCGCGCGGCACACGCGCAACGTTTCGACAACGTCGGATGTCGACTGGGCGAACACGACGGCCCGCGGACGCGGCGCGCCGGCGCCGAGCATGTCCTGGAGCTGCGCCAGCGCCCAGTAGTCGTGCCGATGCGCGTCGAGCGTGGCATCGTCGGTGACGACGCGGTCTCCCAGCGTCGCGCGGAGGGCCTCGACAACGTCACTCATGAGTCCCCACTCCCGAAGCTGAGGTCAGCGGCAAGACGCGCTCGCGTCTGCTCGATTTCGTCCTGCGTCCGCTGCGCGTCCCAGCCGAGCAGGCCTGCCATGCGGACGGCCACGGGCTCGACGATGCGGCGTGCGGCCTCCGGCTCATAGAGGGCGGCGCGCGTGCGGCGGTAGACGACGTCCTCGACGCGAGCCGCGGCCTCGTTGCGAACGCTCCAGTCGACCTCGCCCTCGATCACCGGCACGTCCGGCGCGAGTTGGGCGGCGCCGGCAGTGGCGACCTGTTGGGCTTCGGCGCCGTATAGCCGCGCCAGGCGGGCGGCGGCTGTCTCGCTGACGCCGAACTCGTCGACGAGCGAGCGCGCCAGGCGTTCAAGGTCGCCATCGAAATCGCCGCCCGGCAGCTCCTCGGCCGGGTCGGAGGGCAGCGTCGTGCCGAGCAAGCCGGCGACGGTGCGCAGCACGCGCTCGACCGTCGGCCGGTAGCCGGTGAGCTTGCCGCCGGCAACGGTGACGACGCCGGCCGGGCCGACGGCGACCTCGTCGCTGCGCGAGGTTTCGGTCGGCTTCTTGCCGGGCTGGGCGACGAGGGGCCGCAGGCCGGACCAGGCGGTGATGACATCGGCTGCGGTCACGCGATCGGCGGTCAGGTATCGGGCGAGCGGCTCCAGCAGGTAGTCGACGTCCTCGGTCGTGACGCCGGGCCAGATGCGCGGGCCGCAGTCGTACGTCGTGTCCGTCGTCCCGATGAAGATCACCTCGCCGCGCGGGATGGCGAAGATCGTGCGCTTGTCGGCGGTGTGGAGCAGCAGGATGTTGCGAAGCGGCACGCGCGACGCCGGCAGCACGACGTGCACTCCCTTCGAAAGGTGCAAGGTGTCCGGTGCGGCGGGCGCTTCGAGGCGCCGCACGGCATCGACCCAGGGGCCGGCGGCGTTGACGACGCAGCGCGCCCGCACCCGAACCGTGCGGCCCGTGAACCGGCACGCGGTCTCGACGCCGGCGACGCGTCCGTCCTCGAGCAGAATGGCCGTCACGGGCGCGTGGTTCAGCAGCCGGGCGCCCTTCGCGGCGGCGGCGCGCGCGTTCGCGAGCACGAGGCGGGCGTCATCGGTGACGTATTCTCGATATGCGCAGGCGTACGGGTAGCGCGAGCGGTCGAGGAGCGGCTCCTCTCGCTCGAGGTCGCGCGGCGACCAATTCGTGTGCAGGTCGCCGCGCTCGACGGCCCCGAGCTTCTCGTACAGGGTGACGGCGGCGCGGAAGGCGAGCAGGTTGGCGCGCGACGAGACCGGCATGACCATCCACCGCCGCTCGGCGAGGTGCGGCGCAAGGCGATGCACCTCCTTGCGTTCGAGCGCAGTCTCTCGCACAAGGCGTACTTCGCCCATCGCCAGGTAACGCAGGCCGCCGTGGATCAGCTTCGACGAACGGCTCGACGTTCCGGAAGCGAAGTCCTCAGCTTCGAGCAGCGCGACCGAGAGGCCGCTCGCGGCCGCGCGATGAGCGAGACCGGCGCCGGTGATGCCGCCGCCGATGACAGCCAGGTCGAAGCGCTCGGCCTCGAGCTCGTCGAGGGTGTGGGCGCGGTCGATCGCGGAGATAGCAGGTGTAACGGACACGGCGCCCCCAGCAGCAGCTCGCGGTCGCGAGTCAGGCGTATGGAACCGCAGCGGCACGCGGGGTGCAAGCAGGCGGCTCGCCGTCGTCGAATCGCCATAACGTGGCAATCACGCGTTCGATCGAGCTTCAGGAACTTGGGCATATCTCCGCCGACGAACTTGAACGTGGATTCGATACGAACGGGGTATTGGAAGCCACGCAGGAGTGCTGTATGGTGGAGGACAGCATGTGAATCGATGCCGGTGTGACGCATCACTAACGCGAGGAGAGATGAACCGATGCCCAAAGTAGCGAAATCGACGGCGGCGTCATCGCCAACGTTCATGCACCCATCGCTCATGCCGTGGGTGCTCGTGAGCGAGATCTACTGGATGTCGTACAAGCTGCTAGAGCGGCGCTTCTACCACCTGGGGGTGTCGGCATCGCAGGCGCGCGTGCTGGCGGTGCTGCACTTCGCGAAGAAGCCGATGAAACCGAGCCTGGTGGCGACGCTGCTCTTCCAGGAGACGCAGAGCATCACTGGCATCCTGCAGCGCATCGAAGCGCGCGGCTGGGTGCAGCGATCGCCCGACCCGAACGACCGGCGCGCCGTCGGACTCGAACTGACCGACAAGGGGCACGAGGTCACACGCGAGATCGTCAAGATTTCGGACGAGCTGTACGGCGAGTTGTTCGGCGCGGCGCTGACCTCGGCGGAGTCGAAGCAGCTGGAGGCGGCGCTCAAGAAGGTGCGGTCGCTCGGCTTCCGGCTTCCCGAGACCGACTTCAAACTCCGGCGCGCGCAGCAGTACCCGATCTGGAAGGACTGAGGCTCCGGCACCGAGGCTCCACTTGCCAGGCAGCTGCCGATGGCGCGAAGCTCGCGCCATCGGCACTCTTGCGCCTCCCGACTGACAACGTGCCGGATGCGGGTGACTTCGCGGGACATCTGGCCCGTTCATGGCTCCGTGCCATCCGTATAGTTGCATCTGCGCCCCGGGCCGATGCGCCGTGGCGTACCTGCGACGCAGCTGAACGGAGGTCGCGTGCCGTGAAGGTGCTGATGGTGTACACCAACACCTACCGCGCGTTCGCGCCAGCGCCGCTCGGCGCCTCGCTGGTGGCGTCGCGGCTGCGGGGCGACGGCCACGACGTGCGGTTCGTCGACCTGATGTTCTCGAAGTCGCCGGCGGCAGAAGCAGCGCGCGCGGCCCAGGAGTTCAAGCCGGACCTCGTCTGCTACTCGATCCGCAACCGCGACAACCAGCAGTCCGATGCCTACTTCGACCCGCTGCCGGTGGTCCGCTCCATCGTGTCCGCCGTCCGAGCGGTGCAGCCGGCGCCGATACTGCTCGGCGGCACCGCGTTCACGACGTTCCCCGCACAGTGGCTCGAGGCGCTCGACGCCGAATACGGCTTCGCGGGCGATGACCTGGCGTCGATCTCGCGGTTCGTCGCGTCGCTCGCTTCCGGCAGGCCGGACCGCACCGTGCCGGGCCTCGCGTACCGAGGCGACGACGGCGTCGTCGTGTGCAGTCCGTTCGCTATCCGCGGCTATGCCGACGTCGTCTTCGACAACTGGGACTTCCTGGACCTGCGGTCGTACAGACGGTCGCTGACCACGTTGTGGGACGCGGCGCTGGTGGTCCGGACGGGATGCCCGTTCGAGTGCGTATTCTGCGACTACCACACGACGTTCGGCCGGCGATGGATCCTGCGCGAGCCGAAGATGGTGGCCGAGGAGGCGCTGGCGCTGCAGCGCCGTGGCGCGCGCTCCGTCATCTTCGCCGATGCGGGGTTCAACCGGCCGCTCGCGCACGCGAAGCAGGTGCTCGAGGCGTTCATCGCGGCCGGCGTACGGTTGAATCTGACGATCATCTTCGAGCCCGGCGACGTCGACCGCGAATTCACGCAGCTCTTCCGCCGGGCAGGGGGAAGCGGCGCGATCGTGTATGCCGGCAGCCTGTCCGACACGGCGCTCGCGGGCATCGGCAAGCCGTTCCGCGCCGATGACGTCGTACGCGGCGCCGAGTTGCTCCACCAGGCGGGCATCACCTCATCGCTGTTCCTCACGTTCGGCGGCCCCGGCGAGACACCGGAGACGGTCGAGGAGACGTTCCGCGCCGTGCCGAAGATACGCACTATCCGCACGCTCGTGGACCACGGATTCCGCCTCCAGCCGAACACCGCGCTGCGCGAAGTCGCGATCAACGAGGGGATCATGTCGCCCGACGACGATTGCTTCAACGCGACGTTCTACCACGCTCCGGGCACGCCGCCGGAGATGCTGAAGCCGCGACTGAAGCGCTTCGAGGCTGAGCACCGCTGGGACAACGTGAGGATGCTCCCGTTCCTCGCCAGCACGATGTGGAACAAGTTCCGGCCGTAACGAGGCGCGGGCCGGCTAGGCAGCTGCGCGCGTGCGCCACGCCATCATCGCCCGCGTCAGTTCGGCAGAGGTGTGGGCGTACGTGCTGCCCGGCGCGAGCGCGTCCTTCGCTTCTTCCTTCTTGCCGGCGAGCGCCAGTCGCAGCACGGCAGCCGCTTCTCGGTGGAACTGCGCGTGCAGCTTCAGCACGGCCGAGTAGGAGTCCGTCGTCTTGTCGACCGCCGAGAGTTCCGTGCCGTGGAGCCAGGTACCGAACGCGCAGCGGTTGTCGACAGAGACCTGCTCTGCCGTCATCTCGAAGGTCCCCTTGTCGATCGCATCGGCAAGCCGAAGCTTCCACGTCCCGTGCGCGGCGATGGCGCTGTTGATTTGAGCGTCGATCATCAAACTCCTCCGTCCTTCCCGCGCGGCGCGCGGATCATCCGTATCAAGCGGCGCGGCGCATCTCCGAGGGGTTTCGCTCGACGTCGCTCGAGAGCCTGAAGGTCGACATCTTTGCCTCCAACTCGTCGGCAATGGCGCCGAGGGCGTGCGCGGCGGCCGTCACCTCTTCCACCTGCGCCGTCATCTGCTGAGCCGACGCCGACACCTGCTCCGTCGCCGCCGAATTCTGCTCGGCCACGCCGGCTATCGACTGGATCGCATCGCCGACGTCCTGCGCCGTCGCGCGCATCTGCTCCGTGGCGGAGCGGTTCTGCTCGGCCACCGCCGCGATCGAGCCGACGGCCGCGCCGACGCCCTCGACGACGGTGTGGACGCCTTCGACCACGTTCACCATGTCGGCACCGGACGCACGCAGCGCCTCCGACTCCTGCGCGATGCGGGTCATCTGCTCGTTGACGGAGTCGACGGCGGCGAGGATCTCCTGCAGCGCGACGCCCGCGTCGGCGGCGACCTTCGCGCCGGCATCCGTCTCGGTCGCGCCCTCGGCCATCACCTTCACCGACGATTCGACGCTGCGCTGGATGCCGGCGATGAGGCCGGAGATCTCCTTCGTGGCATCCGCTACGCGCTCGGCGAGCTTGCGGACCTCGTCCGCGACAACCGCGAAGCCGCGGCCCTGCTCGCCGGCACGGGCGGCCTCGATGGCCGCGTTCAGCGCCAGCAGGTTGGTCTGCGCGGCGATGTCATCGATGACGGCGACGATGTTGCCGATTTCCGCCGACCGCTCGCCGAGCCTGGCGATCTCGCCGGACGCGCTATCGACGGTCTGCTTGATGCGCGCCATGCCATCGATGGTGCGCTGCACCATCTCGGCGCCGTTCTGCGCGGTATCGGCGGCGACGCGCGCGCCCTCGGTCGCGGCCTGCGCGTTGGCGGCCATGTCGTGCGCCGCGCGGGCGACCTTCGACTTCGCCGCCTGCTCCAGATCACTCGCCGAGCGCTTGAGCTGTTCGACCGAGGCGTTGACGTCGACGACGGACCGCGCGGTCTGTTGCGCGCCCTCGGCGACCTGCGCGACGGCCTCGTCCAGCTGTGACATCGAGGTACTGACGTCCTGGACGTTCTTCGCGGTCTGGTTCGTGCCCTCGGCCACCTGGTTCGTTGTCTGTGCGATCTGCTGCGTGGCCTCGGCTGCCTGGTCGGCCGACTGCCCGAGTTCTGTCTTGGCATCGGTCAGCGTACGCGTCGCCGAGACGACGCCGCCCAGTACCTCGTTGAGGTTGGCGATCGCCTTCGTGAATGCGTTGCCGAGCACATCGTTCTCGGATCGTGGCGTGACCGTCGTCGTGAGATCGCCGTTCGCGATGCGGTCGGCAGCTCCGGCCATCTCGAACAGATACGTCTGCATCTCGCCGTACTGGCGCGCCATGTCACCGATCTCGTCTTTCGAGGTAACGGTGACTTTCCCGTCGAGCTCGCCGGCGGCGATCCGGCCCATCGCGGATGACACTGCGCGCACCCCGTTGGTGATGGAGCGCGCCAGAATGAAACCCCCGATGGCGGAGGCGAGCGCGGCCAGGATCATGAGGCCGACGACCAGAAGTCGGGCTGACGAGTAGGCGGAGCTGGCGCTGGCCATCGACTGTTCGTCGAGCTTATCCCTGAACTGCGACCACTTCTCCGCACTGGCCTGTGCGGCGTTGAACTTGTCTCGAGAACCGTTGGTCGTCGCCTGCATGGTGGCGATGTCTGGATTGCTCGCGACGATTGAGGAGAGGCCGGCCGTGGCGGTCAGGTACGCCTGGAGGTCCGTGGTGAACGCCATCGCATACTGACGTTCGTCCGGCGCGAACAACTTCTGGAACTCGTCGAGGTCCTTGTTGATCTGGTCGGCCGCGGCGGACGCTTCCGTAAGCTTCGCCTGGCGCGTCTGGGCGTCGTTGTACTCGTAGATGCCGAGTTGCTTTCGTCGCACGATGTCCAACTGCATCCGCATGTCGCCGATGAGCTGCGAGCCGCTCAAGAGGTTCCCGCCCATGTAATTGTTCTCGTGGTTCAGCGAGCCCATCTTCTGAAGGGACACGAGACCGAGGACGACGAGAATGCCGACGACAGTCAGGAAGCCGCCAAGCAGCTTCGTCCGGATGCTGAAGTTCATGGACACGATGCTCTCCTCCCACAGTCAGCACGTGCTGATGCGCCCGTCATCGCGGACAAACGCCATTGCGCGTTGTCGGCAGGCGTCGCATGTTTGCGCAGGAGGCCGACACTCCGACCGCGAAGTTTGTGACCAATGGCCCGGGCCCATGCCGACCGTGTGCCCTGCGCGATCACCGTCGCGAAATCTATCGACATCGCGACGCGCACCGGCGCGATCGGAGCGGGATCATCGATCTCGGATTGCGCCGGCCCGTCGAAATCGATCGCTTGATCCGACGCGATCGCGTCGACACGAGCGGACAGGGGGCTCGCACCTGTCCGGAACCCGAGATATTACCTATGGCCCATGGGACGCGGGCCCGTGGGGCCGATACGTCATCGACTTCTGGTTGGGCGGGTGGCACCACCGGCCCATTCTCTATGTCTGGAGGCGTCTCGCCCGCGAGGCGCTCCGGGGAGGCGGACCATGGCAGAAGAGGCTGGCGGCAGCGCGGAGCGGCAACTCGTCGTCTTTCGGCTGGCGCAGGACACGTACGGGTTCGACATCGACGCCGTTCGCGAGATCATCCGCATGCAAGAGATCACGCGCGTGCCGAACGCCCCGGAGAACATCGAGGGCGTGATCAACTTGCGCGGGCGCATCTGTCCCGTGATGGACCTGCGCAAGCGCCTCGGCGTCAGCCTCGGCGACGCGACGGCGGACAGCCGCATCGTCGTCGTCGAGATCGACGGCGAGGACGTCGGCATGATCGTCGATGCGGTGACCGAGGTGCTGCGCGTGCCCACCGACCGCATCCAGCCGCCCGCATCGCTCGTCGTCACGGCCGACATGCGCGTCGTCGAGGACATCGTGAACCTCGGTGACCGGCTGATCATCGTCGTCGAGCTGGGCGCGCTGCTGGCGGGCGAGGAATCGGGCGCGCTGGCGGAGGTTCTAGCGCGCGCAGCCTGACGGAGGCTCTCCGCCGGCGGGAGAAACGATGGACCGGACTGGCATCGACCAGGAAGAGCTGAACGTCTTTCTGCAGGAAGCAGACGAACAACTCCAGTTGCTGGACGAGGACATCATTCGCCTCGAGAAGGAGGCGGACAACGTCGACCTGCTGCAGGAGATCTTCCGCGCCGCGCACACGCTCAAGGGGTCGTCAGGCATGCTCGGCTTCCGCGACATGGCGGAGCTGACGCATCACATGGAGGACGTGCTCGACCGGCTGCGTAAGGGCCAGCTGCCCGTCACCAGCGAGCTGGTCGATGCGCTGCTCGGCAGCCTCGACGGGCTGAAGGAGCTGATGCTCCACCTCAACTCCGGAGACGAAGGCGAAGTCGACGTCTCCGACGCCGTCGCCGCGCTGCGCGCAGTGGCCGGCGCCGGCACGCCGCACGAACGGGCCCGCGCTGGAGCTGACCATCGAGGCGGCCGTCGCCGCCGACGCGTCGACGCTGCGCCTCGTCGAAGCCGCGCTCGCCGCGCGGCGGCGGGTGCTACGTCGTGCGCGCGACGTTTGCGCCCGATACGGCGTGGACGGCGGTACGCGCATTCCAGGCCGTGACCGCGCTGTCCGAACTCGGTGAAGTGCTCGCGTCCTTGCCGACGCTCGACGACATCCAGGCGGAGCACGTCGGCACGACGCTCCAGGCCGTCGTCGCGACGGAGCGCGCGGCCGACGAGCTGCGGGCCGCGGTCACCGGCGTCGATGACGTCCGGGCCGTCGACGTGGCGCCGTGGGGCGCAGCCGAGGCATCCAGGATGCGACCGTCGCGATCGGCGACGATGCGCAGCGCGGTGGTGCCGACCCTCCTTCAGCGACGCGAGGCGCCGGCGAGCGTGAGCACGCCGAGCTGGCTTCGCAGAAGATCGAGGCACTGCAGACCGTCCGGATCGACGTCGAGCGCCTCGACGCACTGATGAATCTCGTCGGCGAACTGGTGATCGACCGCACGCGCATCTCGCAGATCTCGCGCGAGCTGCAGTCACGCTACCGCGGCGACGAGACGGTGAAGTCGCTCGAACAGATCGCGGCGCACATCGGCAAGATGGTCGGCGACCTGCACGATGGCATGCTGCAGGCGCGAATGCTGCCCGTCGGGACGCTGTTCGGCAAGTTTCCGCGCCTCGTGCGCGACGTCGCCCGCAGCACCGGCAAGCAGGTCGAGTTCACCAGCGCGGGAGAAGACACGGAGATCGACCGTTCGGTCATCGAGAAGATCAAGGACCCGCTGATCCACCTGCTGCGCAACGCCGTAGACCACGGCATCGAGCCGCCGGAGGAGCGCACGGCCTCGGGCAAGCCGCCGGCTGGCGCCATCAGGCTGACGGCGTCGCACGACCAGGGACGGATCACCATTCGGATCGAGGACGACGGCCGCGGGATCGACGCGCGCGGCGTCAAGGCATCGGCTGTGCGGAAGGGCATCATCACGCAGGACGCCGCCGACCGGATGCAGGAGGCAGAGGCGCTCAACCTGATCTTCGCGTCCGGCCTGTCAACGGCCGCTGCGACGACGGACATCTCCGGCCGCGGTGTCGGGCTTGATGTCGTGCGGAACGGCATCGCGGCGCTCAATGGCATGGTGTCGGTCGAGACGCGTGTCGGGCGAGGCAGCACATTCACGCTGGAGCTGCCGCTGACGCTCGCGACGTTCCGCGGCCTGCTCGTCGAATCGATGCACGAGGTGTACGCGATCCCGCTGAGCTTCGTGCAGGAGACGGGCCGGCTGGAGAGCCAGCTGGTGCAGACGATCGTCGGGCGCGAGGTGGTGAACCTGCGCGGCACGGTCATGCCGCTATACCGTCTGAGCGTCATCTCGCCGGACGCGGAGGGCGCGAGCGAGGACTTCATGGTCGTCGTGCGCGTGGGCGACCGGCCGGCGGCGCTGGCGGTCGATCGGCTGATGGACCAGCAGGAGGTCGTCGTGAAGTCGCTGGGGAGCACGATCGGGCGCGCCAAGGGCGTCGCCGGGGCGAGCATCCTCGGCGACGGCGACGTGGCGCTGATTCTCGATGTGGCGACGCTGCTGAAAGCGGCGTGACGGCCTCGCGGGGGCGAGCTGCAGACGGAAGGAGCAACGGATGAACGTCACGACAGCCGGGAGCTGGGCGGAGCTGATCCGCAAGGGCACGTACACGGCGATCGGCAACCTGTCGGTGATGATCGGCCAGCCCGTCGACGTCGGCTCGCTGCGCCTGCGACGCGTGCCGATCGCCGACATCTCGCAGATCGTCGGCGGGCCGGAGGTGCTCTCGGTGGGCATCTACCTCACGGTGTCCGGCTCGGCGGACGGCCACCTGATGCTGATCTACGACCCCAAGATCGCCTGCGCGTTCGTCGACCTGATGATGCTGCAGCCGCCGGACACGACGCACACGCTCGGCGAGATGGAGCAGTCGGCGCTGGGCGAGTTGGGGAACGTCGTCGGCGCATCGTTCCTCACCGTCCTGTCCGACAGCGCCGGGATGGACCTGCGGCCGTCGCCACCCGCCGTGATGATGGATATGGCCGGCGCGCTGCTCGATATCATCGCCGCCGATCTGATCATGACGCAGGACGAGGCCTTCGTCGCCGAGACGACGTTCACGGCGCCGGACCGCGAGGTCTCGGGCGCGTTCTTCGTCATGCCGAGCGCGGGCCTGCTCTCCGCACTCGAAGCGTGGGGGCAGGCTGCGTGATCCAGACGGTGCGAGAGGAGGCGGCGGTAGCGATCGGGCTGGGCGAGATGCGGGTGACGGACGATCCGAACCTGGTGCTGGTCTGCTACGGCATCGGCTCGTGCATCGCGTTCACCGCATACGACCCGGTGAGCCACATCGCCGGCATGGCGCACTTCGTGCTCCCGGAACACGCGCAGGCCAACGGACACGCATCGCCGAACCCCGTGCGCTTCGTCGACGCGGGCATACACCACATGCTGGAGCAGCTCGCGGCGGCCGGTGCATCGAAGATGCGCACAGTGTTCAAGATGGCCGGCGGCGCGCGAATGGTCGCGACGCCCGGCCTCGCGAGCAAGCTGAACATCGGCGAGCGCAACGTGGAGTCGGCCAAGGCGACGACGACCGCCGCCGGCATCCGTGTGCGGGGCGAGGACGTCGGCGGGACGCGCGGCCGCACGGTGCGGATGTTCGCCGCGACGGGCCGGGTACTCATCGCGACGGTCGGCGGAGAGAGTTACGAGCTGTGAAGCTCGGTGCCGGGCAGCGGCACAGTCATGGGAGGTGAGCAATGGCGAAGGTGCTGATCGTCGACGACTCCGCTTTCCTGCGCATGCGCAACGCGGCGATGGTCAAGGAGCTGGGCCACGAGGTCATCGAGGCCGGCGACGGTGCGCAGGCGGTCGCCGCGTACAAGTCGAACAAGCCCGACGCCGTGCTCCTCGACATCACGATGCCCGGCATGGACGGCCTTGAGGCGCTCAAGGAGATCCTGGCGTTCGACCCGGCGGCACGCGTCGCCATGGTGACGGCGATGGGCCAGCAGTCCATCGTCATGGAGGCGATCAAGTCGGGGGCGCGCGACTTCGTCGTGAAGCCGTTCGAGCCCGACCGCGTGAAATCCGCGCTGACGAAGCTGGTGGTGTAATCGCGTTGACAGATGCTGAGGTGGAACGCATGAGCCCGGTCCGGCCCGTCCGGGTACTGGTCGTCGACGATTCGGCGTTGATCCGAGGGGCGCTCTGCCGCGAGTTGCCGAAGGACCCCGAGATCGAGGTCATCGGCTATGCGCGCGACGGGCTCGAGGGCGTCGAGAAGGTCGCGGCCCTCAAGCCGGACGTCGTTACTCTCGATGTCGAGATGCCGCGCCTCAACGGCATCGAGGCGCTCGAACGGATCATGGCGGAGCACCCGTTGCCGGTCGTGATGGTCAGCTCGATGACGCGCGAGGGCGCCGACACGACGTTGCGGGCGCTCGAGCTGGGCGCCGTCGACTTCGTCGCGAAGCCGGTGGCCGCCGGCATCGCTTCGGTCCACAGCGTCATCGGCGAACTCGCCGGCAAGATCAAGCGGGTGCGCGACGCGCGCGTGCGGCGAATTGCACCGGCACCGCCGACCGGCGTCCAAGGTCCGGGCGCGCCGGCATTGCGGTTCGGCTGGCGCGATCGCGTCGTCGTGATCGGCGCGTCGACGGGCGGGCCGCAAGCGCTGCGCACCGTGCTGGCATCGCTTCCAGCAGACACCTCCGTGCCGATCCTGGTCGTCCAGCACATGCCGCCTACGTTCACGCGCGCGCTCGCCGAGCGCATCGACAGCACGGGCCCGCTGCGCGCACGCGAAGCGCGGCCGGGCGCCAGGATCGAACCCGGTGTGATCCTCCTGGCGCCCGGGGGATTCCACATGGTGGCGAAGCGCGGCGACACAATCGAACTGACGCAGGCGCCCACGGAGTGCGGCGTCCGGCCCGCCGTCAACGTGACGATGGAATCGGCCGCGGCCCTGTACGGCGCACGAACAGTCGGCGTCATCCTCACCGGCATGGGGCATGACGGCACGCGAGGCGCCGGGTTGATCAAGACCGCCGGCGGCGACGTCATCGCTGAGGACGAGTCGACATGCGTGGTTTACGGTATGCCGCGCAGCGTCGCCGAGGCGGGCTATGCCGACCAAGTGGTGCCGCTGCGGGAGGTGGCGGACGCCGTGGTAGCGATGTGCCGCAAGACGGCGGCGCGGGAGCACGTTGCATGAACGACGCTGAGTACGCGGTGCTGAAACGGCGGATCAACGAACTACTCGCCATCGACCTCGAGGCGTACAAGGCGCAGCAGATGCGGCGGCGTCTCGATTCGTTCGTGGCGCGGCGCGCCACCAGTTCGGTCGCGGAGTTCTGCCGGGCGCTCGGCGCCAACGCGGCGGCGCTCGACGAGCTGCGCAACATGCTCACCATCAACGTCTCGGAGTTCTTCCGCGACGTGGCGCAGTTCGAGCGGCTGCGGAACGAGGTGCTGCCCGAACTGCTACGCCGGCCCCGGCTCCGGATCTGGAGCGCGGCCTGCTCGCACGGCGAGGAGCCGTACTCCATCGCGATCATCCTCAGCGAGCTGAACGCCGGCGGACGCGCGCACATGCTCGCCACCGATATCGACCGCGTCGTGCTGGCGAAGGCAAAGGCCGGCGGCCCGTACACCCAGGCGGATCTGCGCAACGTGCCGCCCGCGGATCTCACAAAGTACTTCGTGCGCGACGGCAACGCGTATCGCGTCGTCGATACCCTCCGCCGCCACATCGAGTTCCGCGAAACGAACCTGCTCTCCGACCGGTTCGAGGCGAACTTCGACCTGATCGTCTGCCGCAACGTGATGATCTACTTCTCGGACGAGACCAAGCAGCAGCTTTTCGAGCGGTTCCACCGTTCGCTGAACTCGGATGGCGTGCTCTTCGTCGGCGGAACCGAGGCGCTGCTCGGGCCGGACCGACTCGGCTTCGAGCGGATGGGCGGCAATTTCTACCGGAAGGCCGCCACCGCGCAACGTGCGAAGCTGTCCGCGTAGCGGGCAGGGAGGAGCGGAACGTGCGCCGTGTCTCGACCCAGAACGCCCGCGCCGGCATGGTCCTCAAGGCCGCCGTATTCGACGTCAAGGGCTGGCCAGTGCTCGAGATCGGCGAGACGCTGACGGAGGCCAAGCTGCCGCTGCTCGCCCGCTCGTGCTCGGCGGAGATCCTCGTCGAGGACCCACGCACCGAGGACATCATGGTCGGCACGCTCTTCGGCGCCGACCTGGAGGCGAAGGCATCGCAGGCACTGAACGTGCTGATGGTGACGAACCAAGGCCACACGGGCGGCGTGCAGAAGGGCGGCCTTATGGGCCTGGTGCCGCCGATGAACCGGCTGGCCAGCTGCCTCTATCCGACGCTCGTCGGTGAAGCTGACATCTCCGGGTCGTACTCGATCCAGGGCTACCACTACATCCACCCGATCAAGGCGGCCGAGCTGGCGATGGTGATCGCCCGCCTCGCCGGCGCCGAGAAGAAGGAGCTGCTGACGCTCGGCATCGCAACAGCGCTCATGAACCTCGGCTATATGTCGCTGCGCCCGGGCTTGATCGAGCAGCCGCGCGAGCTGAAGAAGGACGAATGGGAGCTGGTGAAGCAGCACCCCCAGCACAGCGTCGAGATGTTGAAGGACGCCGCGCTGACGCAGGACGCGATGGAGGCGATCGCGGAGCACCACGAGCGCTGGGACGGCAAGGGCTACCCGCGCGGACTCAAAGGTCACGACATCTCGCTGTACGCGCGCATCATCGGCATCGCCGACACCTACATCGCGCTGCGATCGCGGCGGCCGTACCGGAAGGCGTTACGCCCGCACGAGGCGATCGAGTTCATCATCGCCTACTCAGGCGAGCTGTTCGACCCGGAGCTGGTGAAGATTTTCGCGCGGCAGATCCCGCAGTATCCCGCCGGCGTCACCGTCGTGCTGAATAGCGGCGAGGGCGGCGTGGTCTCGGCGGCGAACTCCGGCCACGTCGCGCGGCCGGTTGTACGCGTGCTCACCGTCAAGGGCGTGCCGGTCAAGCATCCGTACGACATCGACCTGTCCGATCCGGAACTGCAGCGCAAGATCATCGTCGAGGTCGACGCATGAGCGACCAGGTGCTGTCCCAGGCCGAGATCGACGCGATGATCGCGGAGGCGCCGCCGCCGCCAGTTGCCACCGCTCCGGCACCCGAACCGGTGCCTGCGCCGCAGACGATCATCGCCGCCGAGCCGGAGGCCGAACCGCCGGCGACGCCGCTGCCGCCTCGAGCGATGGGAGAGTTCGCGCCGCAACCAGAAGTGTGGCCGGCGGCCGCGCTGGCGACCGCCGCCGAGGCATCGCCGACGGAGCGTGCAACGCGACCGGCGATGCGCGTCGCACACACGCCGGTACGCGAGCCGGCGACCGCCGCCGCGGCCGCGACCGCGGCTCCGGCGCCGAACGGGGCCGCGCTCCGTGACGCGTGCGATCGCATCGACCGGCTCGAACGGGAGGTCGACCAGTTGCGTCGCTCTCGTACGAAGCTGCGGCGCGTCGACGGCGAATTGCAGTCGCTTCGCGGGCGGGTCGACGAACTGGAACTGCGGGTCGCAGGTCCGAAGCGAGGACGCGCGCGACCACGACGATCGCTGTGGACGGCGGGCTTCTACGTCGAACACGCCGTCGACGGCGAGCGGGTGCGGCGGGCCGGATGAGACCGATCGCGCGCTCATGCGACGCCCTGTAGGCGAAGCGCAGGCGTTCCGTTGGGGAATGCCTGGGCGATGGTGACGCTGTCGTCGACACTGACGTCATCGCCGGCTGCTACGCGCAGGAGGAAACGTCCACCGGCACGCTCGAGACGGTGACGGCACGGTGCCTGAAGGAAGGAATCAGCCCGTTGCGCATCGTCCCGTCCATGGAGCCGGGGGCGGAATTCGCCGGCACGAACCTCTTCGGCGAGAACGCAGTCAGTCTTTCCGTCACCCTCGTCAAGGGTTCCGTAACGTGCGGCAGCGATGCGGCCACCCCTTCGACGGGGCCGGAGTCGCACGGGAGCCGGCTGCCGCCGAACGCGGCTTCGGAGCCCGGAGATACGGGCCGGCCAGTGGGCGAGATCAGTGCGCGATCGCGGCGCGCCGTGCCGATGCCATCTCACGCAGCGCCGCTTCACCCGCCTCGCCGCGGGGGGCGAGGCCCTTGCCTTCTTCGACCGCGACGAGCAGGCCGTCGCGGTAGAGCAGCGCGTTGGTGTGCAGCGACGGTACTCGCGGGCCGGGGACGATGACGCCGGCGAGGTTCAGCGGGTCGGCGGCGCTGACGCGGACGAGCTCGCCACCGCGATCTTCACGCCGCACCCGGCGCAGGCCGTCCACTGCGTCCGGCATCGCGTACTGTTCGCCCATGAAGCCGGCGACGAAGCGGCCGCCGCGCACGATGCCGCGCGCCTCCTGGCGGCGCAGCGCCCGGAGTACGTTGCGCCACGGCACAGCGAAACTCTCACGTGCGACGAGATCGCGGAAGACGACGCCGTAACGCGCGAGCAGCTGCATCGCCACCGACTGGGCGAGTTCGTCCGGCGGCGACGCCTCGGGCTGGAAGCGGTGGAGGATCGACCAGCGCCCCTGGGGCTGCGTCGATCGCGGCAGACGCGCGCCGGCGTGGTGGGCGTGCCTGCGGGCGCTGCGCGCGCGCGACGATCCGGCGGGCGTCATGATCTGCCGTAGCGACTGGAAGCCGTCGCCCGTGACGATGCCGCGCGAGACGAGATCCCAGAGCGCTTCCTCGAGCTGTGACGGCAGTTGCCGAGTCGC
This sequence comes from uncultured Chloroflexia bacterium, assembly GCA_963840385.1. Taxonomy (GTDB): domain Bacteria; phylum Chloroflexota; class Dehalococcoidia; order DSTF01; family JACRBR01; genus CAYJMJ01. Next base: position 63,473 of record CAWIYS010000014.1, read on the forward strand.
GGCGGCGAGGTCGTCGAAGAAGAGGGCGCCGTGCGCGCGCAACGCTTCGAGCGTGGCGGCCGCCGCGCCGTTCCGCGGGTCGTCGGGCGCCTGCGCGCCGCGCACCGACTCGAGCAACCAACCGAGATCGCGTCGCAGCGCCAGCGTGATCGGCGTCGCTCGTGACGGCGTCACGCCGCGCGCGGCGTTGCCCTTGCGCAGCGACAGCCGCCCCCAGGCGACGTCGCCGGCGAGACAGAGCTCGTCGAGCCCCTGCGGGTTGTAGTTGATGATGCGCGACGGCAGCAGGTCACGCTCCCACGAAGCCGCGGCCGCTTCGAAGCCCTGGAGCTGCGCGATGACCTCCAGCAAGCCGCGCTTGCCTTCAAGCCGGCGCCCGCCCGCAACGTGCTGGCGCACGAAGAGGTACCGCACGAAGTCCTGCGCACTGACCGGCTCGATCTCGCTGCGGAGGCGGTCGAGCGTCAGACGGTGGATGCGCGCGAGCAGCCGTCGGTCGCACCACTCTTCATCGTTCGACGCCGGCGTGAAGCGACCGCGCAAGACGATGCCTTCGCCCTCCAGCCGCGCCATCGCCGACGTGACCTCGAGCGGACCGATCGCGAGCAGCGCGGCGACGCCAGCTGCGGTGGCGGGCCCCATGTACTCCATGTGCCCGCGCACGGCTGCGAGCACGGCGTCCTCGCGCTCCGGGTGAGACGCGTCGAGATGGCGCGGCAGTGTGACGGACGGCGAGATGGCCGCGCCGGGGTAGAGCACCTCCACCGCCCGAAGATGTTCCGCGGCGAACCACAGCTGGCCCGTGGCCGTCTGCACGGCGGCGGCCCGGCCGGCGCCCGTGAGCGCCTCGAACCAGTCGCGCCAGGCCGGCGTCTCACGCGCGACTACGAGGCCCAGCAGGACGTCGTGCAATTCGTCGGGGTCGCGGGGCTCGGGGCGCGCGTCGTCGCGCACGCGCTCGATCGCGGCGGCGTCCAGCTCGCCGAGATCGCGCTGGCTCTCCGGAAGCGTGCGGCGCATCGAGACGGCCTGCGTGCGGCGCTCCTCGAGCGGTGCGTCGTCGAGGAAGGCGTACGGCTTGGCGTTGAGGATCTCGTGCGCGAATGGCGACGGCTCCGTCGTGTCGCGGGCGTGCAACGTGATCTCGCCGCGTTCCATGCGCTCGATGACGTCGTAGAGGCGCGCGAAATCCATCGCCTCGAAGAGGCAGTCGTTCACGGTCTGGCGGATCAGCGGATGGTCGGGGATGGGCAGCGGGCCGGTGAGGTTCTCCTGGCAGCCGACCTGCTCCGGGAAGACGGCCGCCATCAGGTCGTCGGAGCGCATGCGCTGGATGGGCGCGGGCACCTTCTTGCCGGCCTGCTGCCGCAGCACGGCGAGCGCGCGCGTGGCGTTCCAGCGCCAGCGCGCGCCGAACATCGGCGCGACGAGCATCGCCTGCTCGAGCGACTCGCGCAGGACGCTGGCGCGCACGAACGAGAATGCGTCCTCCAGCGGGAAGCTGTGCTGCGGCCCCATGCTGAGGACGACGGCGTCGTCGGTGGCGGCGGCCTGCAGCTCGAAGTCGAAGTTCACGCAGAAGCGCTTGCGCAGCGCCAGGCCGAAGCCGCGGTTCACCCGTCCGCCGAAGGGCGCGTGCACGACGAGCTGCATGCCGCCGGCGTCGTCGAAGAAGCGCTCGAACACGACGTCGGTGTCCGACGGGACGACGCCGAGGGCGGCGCGCTGGCGCGGCGACGTATTCGACGAGCTGCAGCGCCGCGGCGCGGCTCAGCGACGCCTCATCGGCAAGCCATCCCGCGGCGTCGGTGCCGTCGAGGCGGGCGGCGAGGTCGCGGCGCAGGCGGCTCACCTCCTCGGACAGCTCCCAGGTGCGGGCGGGCGCTTCGCCCAGCCAGAACGGGACGCTGGGCGGGCGGCCCTGCGCGTCCTCGACGCGCAGCACGCCGCTCCGCGACTCGACGCGGCGGATCTTCCACGCGTGCGTCCCGAGCAGGAAGATGTCGCCCGCCATGCTCTCGACGGCCCAGTCTTCGTTCACGGTGCCGATGTACGTCTCGTCGGGGTCGAGCACGACGCGGTAGTCGGCCACCTCCGGGATGGCGCCGCCGGCGGTGATCGCGGTGATGCGGGCGGCGCGGCGGCCGCGGAGCGTGCGGTTGATGCGGTCGCGATGCAGCAGCGCCGGGCCGCGCCCGATGCCGCGGCGCGACGCCTTCGCTGAGCATCTCGACCACGTCGTCGAAGTCGGAGCGCGTGAGCGCGGCATACGGCGCGGCGGTGCGCACCAGGTCGTAGAGTGCGTCCTCGTCCCAGTCGCGCGTCGCGCACTCGGCGACGATCTGCTGCGCCAGGATGTCGAGCGGCGCGACCGGCGGCTCGACGCGATCGAGGCGGCCGGCGTGGACGGCGCGGACGAGCGCGGCGCATTCGATCAGCTCGTCGCGCGTCGTGGCGAACAGGCGGCCGCGGGACGTGCGCCCGAGCGCGTGACCGGAGCGGCCGATGCGCTGCAGGAACGTCGCGATCGCGCGCGGCGAGCCGATCTGGCAGACGAGGTCGACGGAGCCGACGTCGATGCCCAGCTCCAGCGAGGCGGTGGCGACGATCGCCCGCATCTCGCCGGCCTTCAGGCGCTGCTCGACGCGCAGGCGGCGGTCTTTCGAGAGGCTGCCGTGGTGAGCGGCGACGTGCTCCTGCGCCGAGGCGCTCGCCGAGGTTGTGCGCGACGCGCTCGGCCAGGCGTCGCGTGTTGACGAAGACGAGCGTCGTGCGGTGCTCGGCGATGAGCTCCGCCACGCGATCGTAGATCTCGCTCCACTGCTCGTGGGTGGCGACGGCGGCGAGGTCGGTCGGCGGCACCTCGACGAGGAGATCCATGTCGCGGTGGTGGCCGACGTTGACGACGGTGCATCGCGGCGCGCCCCGCTCGTCGTCGCGGCCGCTGCCGACGAGGAATCGCGCCGCCTCCTCGATCGGATGGACCGTGGCCGAGAGGCCGATGCGCAGCGGGCGCTGCTCGCACAGCGCGTCGAGGCGGGCGAGCGAGAGCGCCAGGTGGCTGCCGCGTTTGTCGCGCATCAGCGCGTGCAGCTCATCGACGATGACCGTGCGGACGTTGCGCAGCAAGGCGCGGCTGCGCTCGGCGGTGAGCATCAGGTAGAGCGACTCGGGCGTCGTGATGAGGATGTGCGGCGCGTGGCGGAGGATCGCGGCGCGGGCGGCCGGCGTGGTGTCGCCGGTGCGGAGGGCGGTACGGATCTCGGGCGGCGTGAAGCCGAGTTCGCGCGCGGTGGCATCGATGCCGGCGAGCGGCTCTTCGAGGTTGCGCTGGATGTCGCCGCTCAGCGCCTTCAGCGGCGAGACATAGATGACGTCGACGCCATCCGGCAGCGCGCCGTCGAGGCCGCGGCACAGCAGACTGTTGATGCTGTAGAGAAACGCCGTGAGCGTCTTCCCCGAGCCAGTCGGCGCCGCGATCAGCGCGTCCTGGCCACGCGCGATGGCGTCCCAGCCGCGCGCCTGGGCGTCCGTGGCGGCGTCGAAGCGCCGCTCGAACCACGCGCGGACGGCGGGGTGGAAATGATGCAGAGCGTCCATGGCGATCCAGTGTACGGCTTCGGGCGCGGCGATTCAGGATGGCCGATGCCATTCCCGCGGACGGAGCGGAACACTGCTGACGCGACATGGCAGGAAGGCTCGCCGCTGCCTCCGTTCACGGCCGGGCGGTCAGACGGAATTCGCCGTCAGACGCCGGAAGCAGCAGACTCCATCTCAGCCGACATCGCACCCGCCGCCCGGGGCGGGTGCATGTATCGCCGAAGGTATCTTCGGCGGCACCGGATGCAAGCCCTGATGCTGTCTGTCCGGCTCCTACGGCTCCAGCGCGATCTTGAGGACGCCGCCCTTGCGCTCGCGGAACATGTCGTAAGCAGCGGGAGCCTCCGACAGCTTCAGGCGATGCGTGAACAGCGGCTTCAGGTTCATCTTGCCGCCCGCCACCAGCGCAAAGAGCTTCTCCAGCCGCGGCCGGCCGGAGGGGCAGAGCGTGGTGACCAACTGGCGGTGGATGAAGCTACCGCCGGTGGGGAGGGAGAGCGTCGGGAAGGCGCCGTAGACGCCGACGCTGCTGACGGTGCCGCCCGCGCGCGTGACCATGCAGCAGTTCTCGAACGTGGCCTGGTGGCCCAGCGCTTCGACGGCGACGTCCACGCCACGGTTGTTGGTCATGCCCATGATGCGCTGCACGGCCTCGGCCGGCTCCAGCACGACGTCGGCGCCGAACTGCTTCGCCATCGCCACCCGCTCCGGCACCGACTCCACGGCGATGATCTTGCCGGCCCCCAGCATGCGGGCGGAGGCGGTGGCGCACAGGCCGACCGGGCCCTGGGCGAAGACCGCCACCGTGTCGCCCGCCTTCATGCCGGCACGCTCCAGCGCGCCCAGCCCCGTCGAGAGGATGTCCGTCGCCAGGACGGCGTGCTCGTTGTCGACTCCGTCCGGCACCACGGCCATCGAGATATCGGCGCCCCGCACCTTGAAGTACTGGCCCTGGCAGCCAAAGAGGAGGTTGAGCGGCGAGCCGAAGGTCTGGCAGAGCTGGATGTCTCCCTCCATGCAACGGTCGCAGGAGCCGCAGCCCACCAGGCAGGAGGCGGCGACACGGTCACCCTTCTTGAAGCGGGTGACGCCCGGTCCGACCTCCTCGACGATGCCCACCGCCTCGTGGCCCATCGGCGTGCCGGGCGGCAGGAAGTCCATCTCGTCCACGAAGTGCATGTCGCTGCCGCAGACGGTGGCCATCAGCGTGCGGACGATGACCTCGCTCGGCCCCGCTTCACCCAGAGTCAGTTCCTTCATCTCGACCTTGCCGGTGCCCGCTTTGACACAGGTGATGCTGTTCATGTCTCCGCTTTCACTCCTTGAACCGGGATATGGATGCGCCCTGCATACCACGCCCGACGCGTTGGGTGAACGGCCGGATGGCCCGTGCTCAAAGTCGTCAGCGAAGCGCTGGCCACAGCACCGTCGGCACCACGCTCGACTTATACTCGCAAGTGTCGGCGAGACTCGAGGAGGATGCAGCTGAGCGGGTCGCGGCGGCGGTATTCGGAGGTGGTGCATGAGTAACCTACGCCAGCTCTTCGATGGCGTTACCGAGCAGATGCGCATTGACTTCGAGAAGATTTCGACGCAGGTTCCCCACATGGGCGTGCGTGGCGGGGCAAGAGAGGATTCCGTCCGCCGTTTTCTCACGGACTATTTGCCCGAGCGCATCGGAGTGGGCACCGGGATCATCATCGATCATGCGGGGCAAACCGGGCCGCAGACCGATGTGGTCCTCTATGACAGACTTTCCACGCCGGTATTCAAGGTGTCCGACACCGTTCGAATGTTCCCCGCCGAGACTGTGATACAGACGATTGAGGTGAAGTCGACCCTAACGAAGACGGAACTGGGCGACGCGCTTGATAAGGTCTCGCGTACCGCGGCGCTGGCCGCACCGGTGGAGCCCCAACAGGCTCTTCTGGCCGGGTTCGCCCTCAGCCAATTGTTCGTCGCACCTATTCGGCTGACTTACCACAAGTTTCCCGTAATGACGGGGATCTTTGCGTTCGACTCAGTCGATCTCCAGACGCTCGTTAACAGCCTGCTAGATGCGTTGGATGGCAAACCACGTAGTCAGTGGCCGAGCTTCGTCGTGTCGCTCACGAAAGGCGCGATTGCCTGGGGAACCCTGTCAGAATCCGGCTCGAGCCAAATTGCTGTTGGGCCCTACGGACAAACACACGCCGTCATTCTGAAGTCCACCGAGCATGCGCCGCTGCCGCTCTTCTACACGTTGGTGCTTCAGCATTCGCAGGTGGCACTAAGCGCCCGACCGGACATCTTCAAGTACCTCTCCTTGGGGGGAGGACACTTGACGACGCCCCTTCCACCAATCGTCCCCGAGCCGGCGCCGCCAGCTACTGAAGGTTAGCGGCGTCATCGTCCGGCGTGACCCTCGCCGTTTGCAGTTTGTCTGCAATCGGAGCAGGATCAACGGGAAAGCCGCTCGTGCGTGAGCGGCTTTCGTATCTACGAATTGGCAGGAGTGGAGGGACTCGAACCCCCGACCGGCGGTTTTGGAGGACGATCACATTGGTCCCACTGAGCCCTACCACGGACCATAACGTGCCATCCTGTACTTACCTCATCCCGTTATGTGCTGTCGCGTTATGTCCTGAACCAGCGCGTACCAAACAGTTGGGCAGCAAGAGGGCAGCAATTGGGCACAGTCACCTGAGCCCGTCGGTGCTGCTCCACTTGAAGAATGACCCGTACCGTTTCCCGCGGCCCAGGGGCAACGTGACGTAGTTCCGGCAGCGTCGCGGGCGACCCCCTCTGCGGTCGAACCGCGGCTTAACCCGCCCTTAACCGCTCCTTCGTAGCATCTGGCCACTGTCGGATCGGAGTCCTGCGAGGCGTCTTGAAGCTGCTCGTTCTCACGTATGGATCCCGCGGCGACTTCCAGCCGTTCCTCGCACTCGCCGAGGCGTTGATCGCGGCGGGCCACGACGCGAGGCTTGGCGCGCCGCCCGGCGCGGGTTTCGCCGAACTGGCAGCCGAGCGCGGCGTGCCGTTCACGCCAATCGGCACGCTGTGGACGGCGGACGATGTTCGCGATCTCCAACGCCGGGCGCCCGTCTCCGACCCGGTCGAGATGATGAGCGTCGTCATCTCCGACATGATGTTCCGAGATGTGGAGGGGACGTACGCCCGTTGCCGCGAGGCAGCGCGCGACGTCGACCTCATCGTCTCGCATTTCGGACAGCCGCTGGGGCAGATGACCGCCGAGACAATGACGCTGCCTCTCGTGACAGCGATGCTCGATCCATTCGCATTGCCCTCGCGGTACCGACGGCCTCCAGGCGCTCGCCGGCGCATTGACTGGCTGCTCGACCCGCTGATCGGGCGGTGGCGAAACCTGTCGCGCTGGAAAGCGACGACCGCGACGCTGGACGCCGCCTTCGACCGCAGTATCAACACCGTGCGTGCACAACTCGGTCTTAGGCCACTGCCTCATCCTGGATCAGAGAGCCTGTATTCCCGTCACCTGAACCTCGTCGCCGTCAGCCCGAACGTCATTCCGCCTGCAGCGGACTGGGCGCCACGGCACCGCCTCACCGGCTACTGGTTTCTCCGCGATGAAGCGTGGACGCCGCCGCCGGAGCTCTCGAACTTCCTCACTGACGGTCCGCGGCCGGTCGCGATAAGCCTCGGGGGGCCGGCGGGCAGCATGCCGACGGACGACAGCTCCCGCCTCACCGCCCTCATCGTTGAAGCGCTGACGAAGAGCGGCGTGCGCGCGATCATCGACCCCGGCGCGCTCGACCTCGGCGCTGGCGATCTTCCGCCGTCGGTCCTGCGACACTCGCCACCGCACGCCTGGCTCTTCCCGCGTGTCGCGGCCGTCGTCCACCACGGGGGCGCGGGCACCACCGCAGCGGCGTTTCGTGCCGGCGTGCCATCAGTCGTGGTACCGCAAGCATGGGATCAGCCAATGTGGGCGGAGACGGCGACGCGCGCGGGCGTCGCGACGCAGCCCATTCCCCGACCCGAGTTAACCGCGACGAAGCTGGCCGAGGCCATCACTACGGCCATCTCCGATCGCCGCTCTCGTGATCGCGCCGAGACTCTCGCACAGCGCATCAACGGCGAGGACGGTACCGGCGCCGCCGTCGCGCTGATCGAATCAGTTAACGCGTGTTCGGCGCGCTCGCTCGTGACGGCCGGACGAGCCGAAGTGTCGGCCGTCGGTTAGAGCAGCTGCGCGCGTCCAGGGCTGGTCCTCCGGAAGGCTCCTCGCGGCCCGTTTAGGCCGGCGTGGCGACGACAACGTCTTGATGCGCATAGAGGATCGGGCGTGCCAATTTGAGATGGCTTTCCGCCAGGGCGTCCATCAAGAACTGCTCCTCGTACGCAATCGCGCGCTCGGGCACTTGCTCATCGTCGTACCGGCACAAGCCGGAACCATGTTCGAACCGAGGGGATGCACCGCGCCTCACCAACTCCTCCCGCTCCGGAGTGAGCAGGAAGAACGTCATTGCCGCATGACCGCCTGGCGCGAGCAGGCGCGCGAACTCCCGCACGTAGTTGCGCACGTCTTCCGGACGCATGTGCGTGAACACCGACTTCGCGATGATCAGGTCGAAGCTTCGGTCCGGAAACGGGAACGAGTACGCTGTGGCGGATCGTCGGCCGTCAGGGTTGTACTGGTCATTCCTGACGTCGGCCAACTCAAAGCGCAGTCGCGGGTCTCGGCGCGATAGAGCCTTTTGAGCCCAATCGATGGCGCCAGCGTCGACGTCGATGCCTGTATACCCACCGCCGTCCTGGAAGAATCCCATCAACTGCAGCGCGAGCGATCCGCAGCCGCAGCCGACGTCGAGCAGCCGGTTGCCGGGCCCGATGCCGCATGCGCCAGACAGGAAACCGACGAACGATGCGCTGGCAGTGTCGAAGTTGTCGAGCGGACCCGAACGCTTGCGCAGGCGAATCGGAGGATAATGCGACTTGCCGTTAATGACGCGCGCCACGTAGTCGATCGGCTCGAGGGCCATCACAGGCAGCTGTCCTACCACCGCCTTAACGCGTGACTTCAGATGCGGTGGCGCCGGTGCGCTGCCAGTCGTCGTGTCCAATACGCTATCCCTCCCGTGGCACGGTCATCAGGGAACTCCGGCCGATTGCAGCTCTCGTTGCTCCACCAGTTGGCCACCGGCCGCCATCCGGTACGCGTCCATGTGGCGCTCGACCGAGCGTTGCCAGGTGAACTCGGCAGCGCGGGTGCGAGCACGCGCCGCCAGGATCCTCGAGAACTCGGTGTCGTCGAGAACGCGCCGTAGTCCGGCGGCGATCGAGTCGCTGTCGTGCGGGTCGATGAAGATCGCGGCGTCTCCCATCGTTTCTCGCAGAGCGGCGATGTCGGACACGACGGCGGGGACGCCACACGCTGCCGCTTGCAACGGCGGAAAGCCGAATCCCTCTGCGAACGACGGGAACAGCAGGACACTCGCGAAGGTGTAGATCGAGCGCAGATCCGAATCGGACACCCGTTCGAGGAGTCTCACGCGGTTCCCGATTCCTGATGACCGGAGGTGCTCCTGAGCGGCAGCCTTGTGACCCGATCCGGCGTCGACGATGCCGACGAATCCGTGCGAGTTGCCGGCACCCGCAAGCAGCGCGTACGCCTCGAGCGCGCCACGGAGGTTCTTCCGCGGCTCATACGATCCGGCGTATAGAACGTACGGCCTCTCGATGTCCAGGCAACGGAGCACGTCGTCATCATGGTTCGGCTCAAAAGCCGCGCCGTTCGCGATGACCGTCAGGCGGGACGGCGCTACCATGGACGACGCAAGAATCTCAGAGCGGGCCGCTTCCGACACGGTCACGACAACGGCGGCACGTAGCGCTCGCCGCACGTTCCAGCGATAGAACCAGCGCGACCTCGCAGGCAGCGCGCGGCCGTAGTAGGTCAGCGGAATCAGGTCGTGCAGCGTCACGACCAACGGGCAGTCCATCGACGGCACAGGAGGCGACGAGGGGCGCACGTGTACGGCGGGAGCGTGGAATAGGTCGAGGCGGTCTCGCTTCGCCACGGTGCGGAGCGCGAAGAGCCGCGATGCAATGGCCCTTGCTCGACCGGGCAGCGGCAGCTCGGGAGCGCGCCATTCGACGGGGGCCGGAAGCCACGCGGGGCGCCGTTCGTGCGGCGCACCGTAGGCCACCACCTCGACGTCCCGTTCGCTCGCGAGGCCCGTGACGAGATGGCGCGTGTACTGGCCCATGCCCGTATGCAGCGCCTCGTCTGAGAGCCCCCAGGCATCGATACCGGCTCGCAATGCCATCACACCCGCGCGAGCGCGGATCGCCGCGGCGCGAGTTCCTCGATGTGTTCGTCGATGCGGTCGACGAAATCTCGCCAGGTGAAGAGTTCTGCACGGGCCCGAGCCTGGTCGCCGATGTCGTCGAGTTCCACGTTCGTGAGCCCGGCGACGTACCTCATGCGGGAAGCAAAGCGGCCGATTTCGTCGATCTCAAGCCAGCCGGTCTGGCCGTGTGCGACGCTCTCCCTGGGGCCGCCGCGGTCCGTAGCGATCACGGGCTTGCCGCATGCCATTGCCTCCAGTGGCACAAGGCCCCAATCCTCGTTCAGCGCGGTGAATACCACCGCGCGACACCGCTGGTACAGGCTGATCAATTGGTCGTCGGGCGGCGACTCGACGAATCGGATGTCCTCCCGCCCGGCCGCCAGGCGGCGCAACTCTTCGACGTATGGACGGCTCTTGACGTCGACCATGCCGGCGACAATGAGGCGGAACGGGCTGTCATCCACGTGCGGCTTGAAGACGCGCCACGCACGGATCGCCAGCTCGATGTTCTTCGCCCACATCATCCGGCCCGCGACAAGGAAGTACGGGTCTCGCTCGCCGGTCGGAACGAAGCGGCGCGTATCGACGCCGTGATACGCCACCTCCACGCGCTCAATTTCGGCGAGGCCGGCGTCGATGACGCGTCGTCGCGTCTCACCGCTGTTACAGAAGACGCGCTGATACCGTCGCCAGGCCGGGCGCTCGAACCGCGCGTACGCGGCGATCGCCAGCCGCTGCGGCACTCGGCCGGCTTGCCGGAAGTAGCGATCGCGCGTAAAGCGGTCGTACGCGATCTTGAGCGGCGTCAGGCAAATGCAGGATGTCGGCACTCGCGACCGGCCGGCGATGAGGTTGCCGAGGCCCTCGCTCACCACCATCAAGGCGTCGTGGCGATCGAGGTCGAGTCGCTGCGTCAGGAGCGTGAGTCCGGCTCGAGCGACCGCGGGCACGGAGCGCCGGACCGACACCGTGCGCATCGGAACGACATCCAGATCCGCAAACTCCGGGAACGTCGACTCCGGCTCGTATCGATTCGTGAACAACGTCCAGTCGTGGCGGCTGCGATGCATCAGCTCGACTAGCACGCGCTCGGCGCCGCCTTTGAGATAGACCCACGGGTAATAGATCGCGGGTCTCATCCCGCCGCCTCGCGATAGACGTCGATAGTGCGACCGGCGACTTCTTCCCAGGAGAACCGACGCGCTCGCGTGATGCCCGCCTCGGCTAGCTCGCCGCGCAGCATGCGATTGCGAAGCAGCGTCGTCAGGCCATCGGTCAGGGCGACGGTGTCCAGCGGATCGACGAGGAGGGCGGCATCGCCGACGACCTCCGGGATCGACGTGGCGTCCGATGTCAGGACGGCCGTGCCGCAGGCCATCGCCTCGAGCGGCGGCAGTCCGTAGCCCTCGTGCAGCGAGGGGTAGGCGAAGACGTCGGCGCCGGCGAGCGCTGCCGGAAGTTCGTCGTCGGCGAGATAGCCGGCGAAATGAATGCGGTCGCGCACAGGCGACGCGCCGTACGCGGCGCGCACCGGACCGTGCATCCATCCGGTGCCGCCCGCGATGATCAGCCGATGCGGGTACGCATGGCCAGCGACTGCCGTACTGAAAGCCTCGATGAGCCGCGGAATGTTCTTCCGCGGCTCGATTGTGCCGACGAAGAGCACGTACGGATCGACGAGGCCGAAGCGTCTCCGGAAACGCTGGATCGCGAGTTCCGGCTGCGGCCGGAACCGGGGCGAGACGCCTTCGCCGATGACGCGCACCCGCCCGGATACCGCGGGAAATCTCGCCACGAGCTGGCCCGCGGTGTAGTCCGACACGCAGATGATGCGCGTCGCGCGCCGTATCGCGAACGTCGCGAGCACCGAGAGATAGATATGCGAGCGCAGGCGATGCAGCGAGCGATCGAAGAACGCGAGGTCGTGAACGGTGACGACGGACGGAATCCGGAGCGCCGCCGGGAGGATGTAGTTTGGCGAGTGATAGACCTCGACCGGGTCGCGCGCCAGGTCAATCGGAACGATCGTCTGTTCCCAGAGCGCGCGGGCGTATTCGTTCGGCGTGCGGAAGGGCGCCCGGACCGTGCGGATGGGCGCATCGCCGAGCCCGTCGTCAGCACGCGTGAGGTACACCCTGAGCGGGTCCTTGAACCGCGGAGCGAGCGCGCGCACCAGCTCGTCTGTGTAACGCACGACGCCGGTGTACCGGCCGCGCAACGAGCGGCCCATGAGCGCGACGCGCATTGACTCGAGGGGGCGCGCGCTCGATGCGCTCGCGTCCCGGTCGCCGGTGAACGCCGGCACCGCTTCGGTCTGCAGCTCACGTGCGATGACTTGCGCCATCCAATACCTCCGGGCCCAGGCTTGGTACGGCCTGCGGCGCGAGGAACGGTGCCCTCGCCAGCTTCATCGGGGCAGCGCTGCGACCCTCATCAGCGAAAGGGCGATTATAGGAATCGACGGTTAATCGCGGGTTAACGGGGCGCCGGCGTTAGCGGGCCGACGCGCGCGCTTTGAAGCGATCCAGATAGCGGCGAGTGAGGTTGATGTAGGTGCGCCCGTACTGGACCGATTCGGCAACGTCGCTCGCCTCGTGGAACTCGTTCCACGTCTCGATGGCGATGAAGCGCCGGTTCGTGGCGAGTGCGGCCATGAGTTGGCCCTCGTAGAAGCTGCCGCCGTCCCGCGACGCGTACCGACCGGAGCGCTCGGGGCCGTCGAGCTTGCGTTCGTCGTAGCCAGGCCCGACCTCGGCGATGCCGGCGCCGATGTCCTTGAATCCCGTGAGCGAGGCGCCCCAGACGTAGAAGTTATCAATGTGGACGGGCGCGGCGGGATCGGGCCTTACTCCAGAGCCATCGGAGTGCATGGCGAAGCGCCAGCTGGCCTCGGCGACGATGTACGGCCGCACGCCGAAGTCGGCCTGGAAGTGCGACGAGAGATAGTCGAAGAACGACTGGTCGAGGGAGATGTCGAACCAGGACGCCCACATCCACAGCACGGGCCGGTCATCGACGAGCGCCCACTGATCGCGGGGCACGAGGCCGTACGAGGCGTGCACGAGGTCGTAAAACCGCTGCTGGTTCTCGGGCTTCGTGAAGTCTCGTTGTTTCTGCGGCCAGCGCCCGACGAGGCCCGTATCGATAAAGATGGCGATCTTCGGCGATGGCAGCCCCGCGCTTGTGAGGCCGCGCGACGCCTCCACCATGTTCGTGAGGCCGATGTCGCTCGATGGCTCGGCCGGCCCCCAGTAATCCGCCAGTGCGACGTCGACGCCTGCGTCGGTCATATCGGTGAGCTGTTTCTTGAACCAGCCGACATCCTTGTAGCTCGCGTTCGCCTCGGCCGGGCGGTCGGTTAACGCGCCGCTGTGCGGGCCGTTCGGCAGGTCATACCAGTAGTAGAAGTAAGCGAAGGCGAGCGGCCGCTGATTCGGATCCGGCGATGACTGCGGAAACGCCGGCAGCGGCGGCGGAGCAGCCGGCGTCCTGCTCGCGGACGCGACGATGCCAAGCAGGAGTACGAACGCGACTGCTCCTGCGCTCGAGATTAGCCAGAATCGCCTGCCCGGCCAGCGCCGTCGCCGGCGTTGCGTCTTGAATTGCACCCGTGATCTCCCACTCGTCGATGCGGCGCGCCGGGCCGTCACCTCATCGCCGGTTCTCGTGCCGGCTCCGCGGCCCTTGCTCGGACTGTACCCGACGCGCGACGGTACACGTCGAGCGTCTGCCGCGCGCATTCTTCCCAGGAGTATCGGCGCGCCCACGCAGCGCCGGCGGCGCTCCTGCGCATCCGCTCACCCGAGTCGTCGGCGAGTCGTAGTATTGCCTCGGCCAGTTTCTGCTCGTCGCCGCCGTCGACGTAGACGGCAGCGTCGCCGAGCACCTCGCGCAGGGCCGGAAGTCCGCTCGCGATCACGGGCACGCCGGCGGCCATAGCCTCGAGCGGCGGCAGACCAAAGCTGTCAGCGAGTGACGGATACACGAACAACTCGGCCCGTGCATACAGATCCCCGAGCGCCGCATCGGTGATCTGCCTGCCTTCGACGAATCGCACCCGGCCGGCGAGGTCGAAGCGCCGCAGCGCCTCCTGGATGGGCGCGGCCGGGCCCGAGCCCGATGTGGCGACAACAACCAGCTGGTGAGGCAGACCGCGCCGCGAGGCACGGCCGAACGCGCGCACAAGTGACGGAAGGTTCTTGCGCGCCTCGTACGAACCGACGAAGAGCACCATCGGGACGACCGGTAACGGCGTGTTCCGCCTTTCGAGGCACGGGGCAGGGGCATCGACGCCGTTGTAGATCGCAGAAATCCTATCGTCGTCGATCCCGAGCGTCCGCGTGATCGTCTGCCGCTCACTGTCGGAAACGGTGATGATCTGCTCCGCTCGCGCCGCCGCACGCAGGTTCCACCGATAGAACGCGAGATGCGTGCGCGGCAGCCGAGCCGGACCGCTGGCGTAGAACGTCAAAGGGATGAGGTCGTGGATCGTCACGACGAGCGGGCACGGCATGCGGCGAGGCAAGGGGGGCCACGACGGCCTCGGATGCACCGTGGGCGCGTGGAACACGTCGAGGCGCCAACGCCGTGCCAGATGGGGCAGCGACCAAGAGTACACCGCCAGCATCGACAGTTTGCCGAGCGGCGGTCTCGGCAGCGCCTGCCAGGCAACGTTCGCCGGCAGGGCGGGCGGCTCGGGACAATCCGGCGGCGCGAAGAGCACGAGCAGGCACTCCGGGTAGAGCGTCGGAAGATGTTCGACGAGGCGGCGCACGTATCGGCCGATGCCGGAGTCATGCGTCCTCGGCGCGAGGATCGAGACGTCGATCCCGATTCTCATGCGCCGGCCTCGACCGCGAGGAGGCCCGCCGTTGCCGCCAGCGCATCTTCGACCCTTTGAGCGGCGGCCTGCCACGTCCACTCCTGTTCGACGAGCCGGCGGCCTTCGCGGCCGAACTCGCCGGCGAGATCTTCGTCCACGAGCAACATCCGCACGGCGCCGGCCAGGGCGCGTGCGTCGCGAGGCACGAGGATGCCTGTACGGTCCGCCACCACGCTGTCGACGACGCCGCCCTCAGGGATAGCGACGACCGGCAGTCCGGCGGCCATTGCCTCCAGCACGGTGAGCCCGAACGGCTCCAGGTGCGGTGCGTAGGCAAACAGTCGAGCGCTCGCGTAGATGCGGGCGAGCTCGGAGTCCGGCACGCCGATACGCAGATCGAGCGCAACGCCATTTCCGGCGGCCTGGCAGCGAAGTTCCCGCTCCACGGCATCGTTCGCGTAGTTGCCGACGATCACAAGCGGCGGCCGTTCCTCGGGAGGAATCCTGGCCAGTGCCTCGATGACGAGGTCGAACCCCTTATGGCGGTCGATAGCGCCGACTGACAACACGTAGCGCGCATGTCGCCGGTCACCCGGGATGAACCTGGCGGCGTCCACACCGAGATGGCAGACGTCGGCGCTTCGGCCGTAATAACCACGGACGAGCGCTGCCGTGAACGTCGAATTGGTCAGCACGGTTCGTGCGGCCGCCACATTGCGCCGATCGCGCCTCGCGAACGCGCGGTCGATCGCCGCCGAAGCCGGGCGGTGCCACACCGCGCGGAGACGCCGGTACAGCGGCAACGGTCCCGCGTCGCGGCGCCGGCCCGGCTCGATGAAGCGGCGCGGTGGTTCGTGACAGTAATAGACAGTCGGCGTGGCTAGGAACGCGAGCACGCTCGGCGCCTGCAGCTCGCGGCATGCGCTCACCAGCACGGCGTCGTACCGGCCATCGTCGACGGCGCCGGCAATCTCACGGTACGCGCGCTCGAGCGCGCGGAGGTTCTGATAGGCGCCGAGGTCGTTCAAGTAGAATCCGCCGCGTAGCGGTCGCAGTGGCGCATAGCGGAACGTGCGCACGCGCTCGGCGTAGTCTCTGCTCGGCAGAAACGACTCGTCGCCCGTGTCAAGCGTGAAGACGTCCAGGCGATGCCGGCGGCGAAGCTGGCCTCCCAGCTCGTAGATCGCGCGAGCGGCACCGCCCGAGGGGTGGTTATGGACGATCGCGATCTTCACGATCCGCCGCCCCCTCCCGCGACCACTCCGCTTCGAGCACCGGCCCCCGGACCGCGATTCCGACGAACAGCCAGAACAAGTACGAGACCTGCACCGCGGACCAGACCGGATGAAAGGCGCTGACGAGCACGTAACCGGCACCGGCGCCGCCAACGCCCAGGCAGAGCCCGCGTAGCCATGGGTCCTCTATGCGCACGCCCGACAGCAGGCTGTTGCACGTCGCCGCGAGCAACAGGGCGGCGAACAGGGCCATCGCCACCACGCCCATCTCCAACCCGAGTTGCAGGTACCACGTTTCCGTCGCCCAGCTCGGCAAGCCGCCCTGGCCGAGCCCTTTCGCGAGCACTGACACGTGGCTGCCGTTGCCGAGACCCTCTCCGAGCGGATGCGCGGTCACGAGGGCGAGGCTTCGATCGATGTACCCGGTGTGCGCCGCGGCGGAGCTGTCCGTCCCGGAGTAGAGCTCGCGGAACACGCCGAACGAGTAGCCGGACGCGACAAGCAACGCGAGGACCATCGCCACCACGCCCAGCGTGGCCCAGGCGCCCTTGATGAAGGAGCGGGAGATGAAGATGAGTAGAACGAGCCCTGACACCGCTCCGATGAGCGGCGCGCGCGCGACGGTCAACCCCATCGTTCCGATCATGGCGAGCAGGAAGAGGCCCGCCAGCACTTGCTGCACGCGACCGCGGAACGCGAAGAAGAGCGAAGCAGCGATCGGAATCAGCAATACCTGGTAGAACGCCAGCCCCAGGTCCGCGAGGAACAGCGACGAGGCGCGTGGCAGCGTCCCGGATGACAGCAGCCTCGATCGCACTGACGCGGTCTCGAACGGCGTGCCGATCGCGGTCTCGAACGCCGGATATCCGAGCTTGACGAAGATGCGGTTGTTCAGGCCCGGTGCGACGAATTGAAACACCGCTACAACCGCGATCGCGACGCTGAGGCAGATCAACGCAATCAGCATCATCCGCACGTCGCGTCGCCGCAGCGTGATGCCCCGGCCGATGAAGTACACGAGGAGGTACAGCGCGTCCTGCCTGAAGGCGAGCGCGCGCACGAGGTACGTCGAACCATCGATGACGCCCGGGTAGAACACGTACATCGCAGAGAGCGCGACGAACGCGACGATGAGCAAGTCGATGAAGTGCACCCTCGGCAATTGATGGCGCAGGAACGCACCGTGGAGCATGCGGCCGGCCAGCACGACGATCGCCTCGTCTTTCCAGAGCTGGCTGGCGCGCAGCAGCGTCGTCGAATGCGTCGGGACGAAGACGGCGAATGAGATGAAGCGCGCCAGCGGGATGAGCACAACGAGCGCAATCGCTGTCTGCGTCGGCCATCGCCACGCCACCCACGCAAGCAGTACGGCGCCGGCGAGTCCGCTGACGTAGACCGCGAGTCCCAGCATTGCCGCCCCGAAGAGGACGACCATTGCGAGGGCCACCACGACCAGCACGGCGAGTGGCGGCAGTGCGCACGACGGCAACGCTCGCGCCCTCGACATCGGAAAGACGGCAGCGCTCATCGAACGGCCTCGACTTGCTGCTCGAGGTGCGGTTCGAGCCGGGGTGCGTCATCGTACGGCGCCTGACCCCATCGCCCGCGGATCGCGTCGCACAGCGCGCGCGTCTGCGCGTGGTAATACGCGTCGCGCCGATGCGCGGGCGAGACTGCCGTGCGCAACGCTATCTTCGCCGCGGTCAGGGCGAAGCGGAGGGCCGCCCACGTGCGCCCCACAGCACCTCCATGCTTGGAGACCAGGAGGAAGTAGTTGCGGCAATCGTAGTAGCGCGTGATGCGGGCATCGAGCCCGCGCACCGAGTCCGAAACGGCGTGCCAGATCCTCGCGCGGGGCTCGTAAAGCACCGGAACGCCCCGGCCGCGCGCAGTCAGGCACCAGTCGACGTCTTCTTGATACATGAAGTAGCGCTGGTCGATGGGGCCGACGATGTCGAACACCTCTGCCGCGAAGAACAGCGAGCAACCGGACGCCCAAGGCACCTCGCCAGGTTCGTTATGAGATTCAGGATTCGCGCCCTGCCCGCGCAGGCCACGTTCGAGCCAGGGCCATCGGAGCGCACCGCCGGCCGACCAGATGCGGTCGAACCCGTCGTCGCAACGCCGCAGGATCTTTGGACAGACGATGGCGCGGCCGTCATGCTCGCGCGAGGCGCTGACGAGAGCGGCTAGCGCGGCCGGAGCGACGATCGTGTCGTTGTTGAGGAGCCAGACATAGTCCGCGCCGCGTTCCTGAACGTGCCGGACGCCCGCGTTGCACGCGCTGGCGTACCCGCCGTTCACCAGCAGTGCGAGCACGTCGACCGTGGGGAATTCCTGCTGCAGTCTGTGTGCGGATCCGTCAGACGAGCCATTGTCTACAAGCGTGATCAGCGCGTCCGACGCCACGTCGAGCGTAAGGAGCGATCGCAAGCATTCTGCGCTCCGTTCCGCGCCGTTCCAGTTGACCACGACGATGCCGGTCCGGCTGCCTGGCATAGGTTAGTGCTCGTTCAACAGAACACCGACGACGTTGATGTTCAGGCGTTCCAGCTGTTCTCGCACGCGTCGATGCGCATCGACGTCCGTCGTGGTCCCACGAACGACGTACAACACGTTGCCGGCGAGCTGCGCCTCGCGGAACGCCGAACTCGAGGACAGCGCCGGGGCCGAATCGATGATGGTGTACATTCCCGCGTTCGACGCATCGGCAACCGCGGCGTCGACGTCTTCGTCGGTTACTCCGGCCTGGCTGGCACGTGGCATGACATACAGGCGGGGGTGCGCTGTGTGGACGACGGACCGCCGCATGTCCTCGGGGATGCCATTGCCGACGGCGCCGAGGGTCGATGAGACCGCCCTCGTCAGCGAATGCGAGAGGCTGCTCGAGCGGCCGGACTCTTCGATCAGGAGAACCTGGCGCTGTTCCGAGAGCGCCAGGGCGAGATTAGCGGCGACGAGCGAGCGACCGTCCTTCGCGTAGCCGCTCATGACGACGACCGCCTTACGCGCATCGTAGGCGAGCATAGACTCGACGTTCAGCGCCAGAAGGCGGAATGATTCGGCGAACGGCGTCGCCTGCATATCCGAGATCAGCGGCTGGTCCGCCGATGATGAGCCGAAGAGTCCGAGAAATCTTCGCTTCCCTTCGATCCGTGGTGCCGCAGGAATCGCGACGGACATGGCTTCCCCTCCTATGTGGTTGCCGTAGGGACCCGGCCAATGACGGGCTTCCCAAACACACGCTCGATATCTTCGATCGATGCCGGGAGCTTCTCGAAGTACGCGAGGAGGTAAACGGCGGTCATCGAGACGAACACCGCCAGGAAGACGCCCAGACCGTAGGTCAAGAGCATCATGAGGATGTTTGATTCGATGGCCGCGTCCTGCATGACGCGCACCTGCACGGACGCGGGCAGCGACTGGCCCACGGCGACGTCGAGCACATGCTGCGCGAGCGAGCTGCGCTGGCCTTCGGCGCTGACAAGATCGAGGTCGAGCTGGTTGTACTGCGGCTCCAGTGAAAGGAGCCGGTCCAGTTCAGCCTGCTCGCTGCCGATCGCGGAGTTGATGGCGCCGGCTCCGGCGCGCGCGCTCGCATCCGACACGGTGAGCTGGGTGACGGTGTTCATCGCCGATTGGGTCGCACCGGGAATGTCGGTTACGCCGTTCGCCGTCTGGAAGTCCGCTAACGCGATAAGCGCGCGGTTGAACGTGTCCTGAGCCGCGGTCAGTTGGCGCTGCGCGTCCGCCAGTTGCGCCCTCGCGCCAGAGCCGGCGATCTGCAGGTCGGACACCCGTTGCGAGAGGCGGTCTCGCGCGGCCCCGGCGAGCGCGAGATCCGACATCACGCGTTCGTATTCGGGTGCGAGCGAAATGAGCCCGTTCAGCTGCCTCCGGGCGACTTGCAGCGCTGCTCCATCCCCGTTCGGCGTGGTTGCGCCGCGTCCGGACGCGGTAATCGACGCACCGCGGAGCTGCGCAATCAGCGCCAGTTGCTGGTCACGCCTCTGTGTGAGCGCGAACGCGTCATTGGCCTGCTCGAAATCGATGAGCGCAGCGCGTGCGTTGTCAACCTTCTGCTGCGCCGCGTCCGTTTCAGTCTGAAAGGCAGCTTCCACATCCTGCGCGCCGGGCGTGTTGATCTCGCCGTACAGCTTCTTTGCCTCCAACACGGCGATGTTGGCGATCTTGATCGCCCGGTCGCGGTTCTTGTCCGTGACCGTCACCTTGTAGAGCGGGCTCGGATTCGGCTGGTTAAGCTTGGGCTGGTAGGTGATCGAGAGCTTCCCCGCGATCTGCTGTGCCGTGGTGCCATCGTTTAGCGTGTTGGCGATGCGAGCTTGCAGGTCTTGACTGCCAGCCAGCGCGTCGAAGCCGATCTGCGGCGGGACGTATTCGCCGGGCGGTGGGAAGTAGGACTGCATGATCGCGACGTTCGACGACGCATGATTCGTGTCCCGAATCGTGTGATAGATCCAGACCCCTCCGACGGCGATGGCCAGCGCGACAATCGGCAGGAACCACCACCGGACGAGCGCTCGTGCGAACAGTCTCATCTCCATCGCTACAACCTCCTACAGCACCGGCCGCCGAAAGCGCAGGCTGCCGGCCACGAGAGCGCCGCAGGCGACGCAGTCATAGGTGAAATGCGCCAGGAGTTTCAGCACCGGCCATCGGCCGCTCAGCCGGCGCCGCACGGCGAAGGCGGCCACGTACGGCAGCGCTAGCAGCAGCGTCAGCCGGCGCCACCGGGCCAACGCCACGCCAAGCACGAAGCACTCGAAGAGCGCGTGCGACCAGTGCACCCAGACCCCGAGAACCAGATGCCGCCGGAATTCGGGATAACGCGCGGCCTTCGCGGGCCAGTTGTAGAAGTGGCGCGGGTGCGTGAGCCATTGCCACGCGCTAAGCCGGATGACCTGGTGGTGCACAAGCGCGGTCTCCTCGAATCGCACGTCCCAGCCGAGCCGTCGCACGCGCCAGCCAAGGTCGACATCCTCCCAGTACTCACACGCCGGGTCGAAGCCGCCGGCCGCGAGCAGTGCATCGCGCCGGTAACAGACATTCGACGTCGAGAAGGAGCCGTCGAGCTGCTTCGTCTCGATGAAGTGGTTGAACAGCGGCTGCTGTTGGCCGGGCGACGGCAGCGTCATGCCCTGCACGACGCCCACGTGCGGTGCTGTCATCGCATCGACGCAGCTGCGAAGCCATCCGGGCGAGGGGACGCAGTCGCTGTCCGTGAACGCGACTAAACGGCCGCGAGCAAGCGTGACGCCGACGTTGCGGCTGATGGCCGGTCCGCGGTCGACGTGCATGACGACGCCGACGAACCGCACCGGCGATCCGTCTGCGCAGGCGCGGAGGACATCCTCGGTGCCATCCGTAGAGGCGTTGTCGACCACGATGATTTCGAATTCGCCGACGGGCAGATCCTGCGCCAGCAATCCGCCGATCGCGTCACGAATGAGGTCGCGGCGGTTGCGCGTCGGGACGATCACCGAGATTGCGGGCATCGGGACGTCCGGGCCGCCTTCAGCGACGATGCGGTAGCCAGGCGCCGACGCCAAATCGAGGAAGCTCGACGTGGCCGGCACTGCCGGGCGGACGCAGGACTCGGCGATGGCAGCAGTCACAGCACGATACTCCGATGCCGGATGCTGCCGCGGATCAGGGCCAGCGCGAGCAGTGTCGAACTCTCCACTTCCAGGACAAGGCGGGCGGCAGCGCGGTGCCAGCGGCGCGGCGACGACACGTCCATCTTCACGGCCGGCCACGTCGACTTCAGCCACGGCAGCATCAATACGAGGCTCCACGGCGACACCTTCGCGAGCGCAAGCCCCGCGACGAACGGATAGAACACGGCGCTCTGTCCGTGCAGGAAGTAGCGGCGGTAGAGGCACGTCTCGCGAAGCTCCGGGATGCGGGCGACGAGCTGAGGAAGCACCTGCGCCGCTGCGGTCTGAAGCAGATAGCTCCGAGCTGAGATCGGCGTCGCCTGATGGTAGACGAACGCGTCGTCCGCGAACGCCGACCGATATGAGGCATGCTTCACGCGCCAGGCGAGGTCCGTATCGTCGCCACCCACCGGCTGGCCCCACGAGTAGGTGCGAAGGTCCTCGCGGAAGCCACTCACGGACAGAAAGGCATCACGCCGGTAGAACACGTTCGCGGTGGCGTAGAGACCGTCTTCGCGGTCGACCGGATGGATCTGGTGCTGGAAGAAGGGCTCGTCCCGGCCGATCGGCAGGGGGCGGATCGGGCCGCAGATCACGCCGACGCCCGGGCGAAGGTGCTCGACGGCGCGGCGCACCCAGTACGGCGAAGGCACGCAGTCGCTGTCGGTAAACGCGAGGATCTCGCCCGTCGCCAGCTCGGCGCCGCGGTTGCGGGACGCGGCGGGACCGTCGTCCTGCTTTCGCAGGTAGCGGAGTGGATACACCGCGTCGTTCGCGGCAGCGTGCACGACTTCCTCGGTACCGTCGGTCGATGAGTTGTCGACGACGATGACTTCGAACCTGTCGGCCGGATAGACCTGCGCCGACAACGCGTTCAGCAACTCGCGTAGATACGGCGCCCGGTTGCGGGTCGGCACGATGACCGAAACTGCCGGCCATCGCTTCGTGGCGCCGTTGACCTGGGCGTGCGTGCGGTGCGCCGCCTCAATACTCACCGAGGGATCCTTCCCGCTTCGCGCGGTTCAGCGCACCACTAAACGCAATGAGGCCGACGGGCAGCAAGAGCGCGGCGAGTCCGCTCAGCGCGGCAACCTGTGGCGCGACATCAAGAAGGCTGCCGCCAGCCAGCCCCTCGCGCACGCCATCGAGCGCATACGTCAGCGGTACGAAGAGCGTGAGCACCTGCAGCCAGTGCGGCAGCGCAGTCGTTGGAAAGATCGCGCCGCCGAAGATGGCTGTGACGGCGCTGTAGGCGATGAGCACGGGGTCGCCCTGCTTCACCAGGATCATGAACGCGGCCGAAAGCGCACCGATCGCGACGAACGCGATCTCGGCCGGGATGAGGACCGCCAGCACCGTGAGCGGATTCGCGGAGTGCCAGAAGCCGAACACAGCTACGCCGAACAACACGAAGATCGACATTCGCACGATCGAGAAGAGGAAGCGGAAGAACCAGAACGACATGAGCACGGCGCTGTCGCCAATCGGAGCAAGCAACATCGGCTCAAGCGTGCCGGCGCGCTGGTTGTCGTTGATCGCTCGCGGGATAGCCTGCAGCCCCTGCGAAAGCACGTCCATGAAGGCGATGCCGACGAGAATGAAGGCGACGTAGCTGCCGCCTTCCTCGCTGATGAAGTCGGAGTGGTCGCCGATGGCCGACCCGCCATAGTAGATGAGACCGACCATCACGAATGCGCCACCGACCTGCCAGAAGGCGGCGAGCCGGTAGCTGCTCCAGATCAGGAAGTCGCGGCGCAGCGACGCAAGCGCGATGCTCATGCGGGTACTCGCTCCCTCTGCGCCTCGTGGCGGCTCTTCTCCATGACGAGCGCGAACATCTCCTCGAGCGACAACTCGCGCTGGCTACAGGACCAGATTTCACCGCCCTGCTCGACGATCCGTCGCACCACCGCCGGCACGACGGGTGCTTCCCTCTGCACGCTGATCTCGATGCGGTACCGATCCCCGCCCGCCGGGAATACCTTCAGCGCGTCGACGCCCGCAACCATCCGCAGCGACTCGATCGCGCTGTAGGTCAGCGCGCCGACGGTGATCTGGTGCAATTCGTCTGCCTGCAGCACCCCGCGTAGTTCGGCGATCTCTCCGATGAGTTCGATCTGGCCGTGGTTCAGGAACGCAACGCGATCGCACAGCATCTCGGCCTCGGCCATGATGTTCGTTGCGATCAGCACGGTGCGGTGCTCGTTGGCGACGCGCTCCTTAACGAGCGTGCGCAATTCGTGCGCGGCGAGCGGATCGAGGCTGCGCGTCGGCTCGTCCATGATCAGGATGTCCGGATCGTTGAGGAGGCCGCGCGCGATCGATGCTCGCTGCTTCATTCCGGAGGAGAAATGATGCATGCGGAGGTCCGCACTCGGCACCAAGCCAACGAGTTCGAGCGCCTCGAGCGCGCGCCGGCGGCGTTCGCGTGCGGGGATGTGGTAGAGAGCGGCGTAGAACATCAGGTTCTCGAGCGCCGACAGTCGCCAGTAAAACGTGCGCTCATCGCCGTAGACGACGCCGAGCCGCCGCCTCACGCCGAGACTCGACCGCACGACATCGAGGCCGGACACGGTAGCGTGTCCGGCGGTCGGGATCGTCAGCGTTGACAGTATCTTCACGAGCGTGGTCTTGCCGGCGCCGTTCGGACCGAGCAGGCCGAAGATCTCTCCGTGCGCCACGCTCAAGTTGATGCCGTTCAGCGCCACTTTCCCGGGCGCGTTCTCGAACAACGATCGCCAGCCGCGCTGTTGTGAGAAGCGCATATTGAGATCGGTCGTTTCGATGGCATTGCCGCGCGCCGCAGTCACAGGACGGGCCTCCGTGCTTTGATCGACCCTCGTACGAATCCGGCGAGCCACACCGCCTGCCGGACACCGATGCGGGCCACCGTCCGCATCGACTCCGGCCAATTGCGGACCGGCCAGAGGTCGACGCGCTGGCTGATGGCGGCGAGCCATGGCACCGCGAGCAGCAGCCAGGCCCGACGCCGCTGCGCGAGCGCAAGCCCCGCACCGGCCAACGACAGATCGAAGTACATCGACTGTTTCGAGGCGAAGATGCCCCCGACGAGCGTGCGCCGCCGGTACTCCGGGACGCGCGCCATCAGCGCAGGCACCTGCGCCGCTCGGTGGAACTGGCGTCGCAGACCTCGCGAGCCAGCGGCCTCGGGTGAAAACAGCCGGAATTGGTAGACCTCGTCGCGAAAACGAATGCGCCAGCCGGAGCCGTGGAGCTGCCACGCGAGCGCGGTATCCCAGCCGAGCGAACCCTCCCCGGCGCCCGGCACGTCACCGAAACCGCCCGCAGCGAGTACGACGGCGGTCCTGTAGAACACGTTGGTGATGGGAAACATCATGCGCGAGCAGATGCCCTTCTCGTCGGGGTCCGGGCGCGAGCAAGGCACAGCGAAGTGGCGGGCCTCGCTACCGGCTGCGCCGAAGACCGGTCCGGCTACCACGGCCGTGTCGCCATCGAACCAGGCCACGGCGGCCTGGATCCAGTCCTCCGGCAGATCGCAGCCGTCCTCGGTGTGCGCGGTGATGTCGCCGCGGGCCTCCGCCATGGCGCGATTGCGCGCGTCCGGCCCCTCGGCAGGCGTGACGACCAATGCGCGCACGTGGCATCCCGCGTTCTCGGCCGACTCGGCGATCAAGGCGGCCGTGTCGACGCGTGACCCATCGTGTAAGACGATCAGTTCGTACAGCGATCTCTCATACGTCTGGGCCGTCAGCGTCGCGAGCAGTTGACGCAGCCTCTCGCCGCCATGGCGGACGGCCACGACCACCGACACCGTGAGGTGGTCGGTGGCGGTCTTCAGCGGCAGATCGTCGCCCACGCGGCCGCTGAGTTCGAGCACGAGCACGTCTCTCAGCGACGGCACGCCGCGCATGACGCTTTGCCGCACCTTTCGCGCAGCGTAGTCCTGTAGGTTGAGCGGCTCCATCTCGAGGAACGCCCGCTCTGACGCGACGTATGTGCAGGCACGGACATCGAATCCCGCGAGCTGGCTTATCGCGCGCACTTCGTCGCGGTGGTAGTGGCGCACGGTGCGAAGCGCCGGCCAGCTCAGCGAAAGCGTCTCAGCATCCGCGCGCGGCATGAACGGCTTCCCGCGGAGCGCGGCCAGACGAACGTCCAGCCGGCTTTGGTTCGCCGTCGCGAGCAGCAGCCGCCCGCCCGGCGCTACCGACCGACGCAGTCCGCGCAGGAACTCCTCCGGCGCGGCGAGCGCCTCGATCACGAGCGGCGCGATCATGAGGTCGTACCGGCGTTCGACCGCGGACATCGCGTCGAGGTCGCTCGCGCCGATCCGGCGGTAGACGCGCGCCTGCATCGCGTCGGTCAAATACGAGCCGCTGAACTGCCAGATGTCGAGCTCAAAGCCGAGGCGCACAAGCCCTTCGGCCAACAGCGTCGTGCCTCCGATCAGCAGCACGCGGTCGCCTGGCCGGGCGGCATATTTGGCGCGGCGCAGCAAGTCGGTGGTCAGCGGCATGCTGAAGTTCAGGTGGTGGTAGGCACGCTCCACCACCTCGAGGTCGTCGAGCACGTCCTCAGCGAAGCGGTGGATGTCCGCCCTGTCGGGATGCTGCTCTGCAATGATCTCGCTCGTGGTCACCGTCCCGCCCCCGCCAGTTCGAGCTCCGGCACGGACACGGCGCGGCCGCGGCTCGACGATGCCATCGTCTCGAGCATCACTTCAAGCTTCGCGCCGATCATGTCGAGGCCCCAGGGCTCCGCCCAGGCGCGACACCGCTCCGGCGTGCCGGGGCGACGCGCCAGCTCGATAGCCTCGATCACCGCGTCGGCGAGTTGGTGCGCCGCGCGTTCGCTCATGAGATCGAAGTAAGTCTTGATCGGCACCGTCACGCCGACACTCGGGTCGCTCACGATCTCGCCCGGCCCACCCTCGGCGCTGCAAACGACCGGCGTTCCCGATGCGAGTGACTCCGTCACGACCATGCCGAACGCCTCCTCGACCGACGGCAAGACGGTCACGGCGGCGCGAGCGTATGTGTACGGCAACTGCTCAAGCGAGCCGGGGCCGCGGATCTCGATCGCACTACGGGCGGACGCCGTGCGGACAACGTCCATCCGCTCCAGCGTATAGACCGCGAACTCGAAGTCGAATCCAACGAGGCCGAACGGCCCCGCGAGGATCAGGCGCGCCTCGGGGCAGCGGCGGTGGATCTCGTCCCACGCGCGCAGTAGCAGCGGTCCGCCCTTGCGCGGGTCGCCGAGATCCCCCGTGAACAGGATCTCCGGCCGCGACAGATCTTTGGGAGCGCACGGCCGGAAGCGCGTCATGTCGACGGGCGGCGGCAGCACGTCGACCGGGACTCCGTAGAGGTCCGTGGCCTCCTGCGCGCCGCCCGGTGTGAGCGCGGCAACAGTATCGGCGTTGCGCATCAGCTGGTAGAACAGCCAGCGGTCAATGCGACCCGGCCAGTAGTGGTTGCGGACGATGAGGTGGTAGAGGTACGGCAGGCCTCGCCGCTGTTTCAGGAATGGCGCAGCCACGAGGGACGAGTAGCTCCACAAGTGCGCCGCGTCGTAGTTCCCGCGCACGACGTGTGGCAGCGCGCCGAGGCCAAACGCGTAGAGCCGGGTGAGGGGACCGTATCGATAGGTGAACGGGTGCGAGAACTGCTTCAGATACAGCACCCGCACCGCGCCGTCATAGGCGACTCGCTCGCGCCCCGGCTTCGACGTGATGATGTCGACCTCGTGCCCGCGCGAGGCGAGGTAGTTCGTCATGTCGTGGATGCACCGCTCCGCGCCGCGACGGATGTACGGCCAGTACGTCGGGTACGGATAGACAATCTTCATCGCGACACGTGTCTATTCGAATCTCCCGGGCAGCTCCTGGACGCATCGTTAGCGGTACGCGTGGAACACCACCTTCGGAATCTCGTGCTCGAAGTTCGACTGGAGCTTGAAGCGGCTCTTCTCTTCGAGCCGTGAGAACCGCGCCAGGTGCAGCCACAGCTCATACGCCGTGACGCTGGGTCGCCACCACATGTCCGTCTTCCCGGCGTGGGTGAACTCGACGAGCGCATTGCCCTTGAACGCGTCGAAGTCAGGGTGATAGACGTCCGCGAAGATCGCGAAGTTCTGCGTGACGGTCCAGATCGACTCCATCGCTCGTAGCGGGTCGCGAAGGTGGATCAGTAGATCGCTGCAGAACACCATGTCGAACATGCCGAGGCGGTCGGGGCTGACGTCGTAGACGCTGCAGACTTCCTTGCGCACCTTCGAACCAAGGATCTCGCTGGCGATGCGAAAGCCCTCGCCCTTCTTGTGATTCAGCCCCGCCTTCTCGAATTCGTCCCGCCAGTTCCGCGGGATGTCCGTATCGGCCGTCGAGGCGACGTCGATGGCGACGACGTCCGCACCACGGCGCTCGAACTCAAAGGCCCAGAAACCGTCGAACGTGGCCACGTCGAGCACACGCATCCCGGTCATGTCCTCGGGCAGGTGGTAGTACGGCAGCTGCTCGCGGTGGTCGACGTAGCCCGGCGTCGCGACTCCGTGCGGCAACTGGATCGTGTGGTACCACTCGTATCCGGATATCTTCTCGATGATCGCGCGCGCTTCGGGAGTCGCCGGCGCACTGACCGGCAGCGCGGGCCGCTGTGCGACGAGCCCCGCGCGGTAGTGGTCCGGTGCGAGCGCATGACCGTTGCGACCCCTGCTGAGGCGGTTCAACGCCGGCCGGATCAGGTACTGATACGGCTTGCTGTTCCGCACGCGGTCGGCTTGCCTCGCGTCGAGCGCAATGCCGACGTCGAGCGATCCGATTCGGAGCTGCTTCTGCCGCTTCAGGGGCTCCGTCAGCCGCGTGTCTTTCTCTTCGTACTGGATCATGATCCGTTCCTCCTGCGCGATCGCCAGACGACGCCGCGGCTAGTCTGCACCCGCCGGCGCATGCCCCTTCAACACGACCTTTGAAAACCGGCCTGACCTGTTCTCGACCTCGAACCTCGACACTTCCTGGATGCGTTCGAACCCGGACACCTCCATCATCTTGCGCATCGACTGGATGCTGTGGCGCCACCAGACACCAAGTACTGTCGTGCCCACGAACTCGCTCAGTGGCCGGTCCGCGTCCTCGAGTTCGCTGTCGTACGGTTCGGCGATAATCGCGACGTCGCGCGCCACCGAGAAGATGTTCTCGATGACGGTCTGCGGATCGCGCAGCCGTAGCAGCAGCTGGCTGATGAGCACGAGGTCGAACTTGCCGAGGCGCTCGGGCGAGACGTCGTAGACGTTGATGTCCTCACGCCTCGCGCGTGACCCCAGAACCTCCCTGGCGAGCTGGAATCCGGCACCGGGGTACTGCAGCCCGCGCTCTGCTTGTTGCGCACTCCAGCGGTCGCGTTGCTGGTCGGCCTGCTCGCCTGCCTCGCGAAGCATTGCCACCCGTTGCCGGCGGGGGATGTCGTGGTCCAGCGGCGAGTCGACGTCGATGCCGATCACCTCGCTCGCGCCGCGGCGCTCCATTTCGAACGCCCAGAACCCGTCGTACGTGCCGATGTCGAGGCACCGCTTGCCTGTGAGGTCGTCGGGCAGCCCGAAGAGCGGCACCGAGTTGCGGTTATCGATGAAGCCTGGCGTGACGACGCCACCGCCGAGGTCGATCGTGTGGTACCAGCCGATCTTCGACACCCGTTCCCAGAGCTGGCGCGCCGCGGGGTCGCTTGGCGCCACCGCGGCCTGGGCGCCGGCGCCGACGGCGGCCTCGCGCGGGCGGTCGACCAGGCGAAGCCCGGGTCGTAGCACGTAGCGGTAGAGCCTGTTGCGGCGGATCTGGTCCGCGCGGCGAGGCTCGGCGGCGACGCCGAACTGAAAGCCCGCAATGCGGAACTTCTTTTCCCGAATCAGAACGACCACCTCGTTAGCCCGCCGAGTTGGGGGCACTCCCGTCCGAGCGAACGTCAACGTCGTCCGGCACGATGGAGGCGAGTGTACGTAATGGCGGTTAACCGGGAGTTAAGGATGCAAGGCATCCAATCGAGGCCCTGCTACCGGCGAGCGGCGGCGAATGCGCGCCCTCGAAGCCTGGAGAGCCAACCAAGGCCGCGCGACGGCGCGGGGACGAGGTCAAGGAGGTCGATCTCCGTGAGCGCAGATATCAATCGCGCTCCGGTCACCGCGCCGACGTCGTCGCGCACGGCGCTCGAAACATCGATCATCGATGCGAGGAAGACGATCTGGCTGAACTGATTGGCCAGCGCGAGCCGGTAATCGGTCCAGCACTGCTCGAAGCTGTAATCGCAGACTCCCTCCCGCAGGAGCGCAGCATGGTAGGCCGGCAGCAACTCGACCTCGGCCGTGCGTCGGTCTTCAGGTTTGAGGCTCGTGACGAACAGCGTCGCGATGTCGATCGGGCCGCGGCCCCGGACCGCTGTCTGCCAGTCGATCAGGGCGCCAACGTCGCTGCTCCCGTCTCTCGAGAACATGACGTTATTGATCCGCAGGTCTCCATGCACAAGCGTGTGAGGCGGCTCGGACAGGCGACGAAGCACACTGCGATCGTCCCGCAGGCGGTCACCCAGCGCGAGCACGGAAGCCGGCAGCTCGCGACCGAACCGCGCCCGGAACGTCGTCCAGGCGTCCGGCTGCCCTTGCGGCGCTTCACCGAACATTTCGGCGGAATCGACGGGACTGGGGAGCCATGGCTGCGACGCCAGCTGGCCGCTGTCCCACCAGCGCGCGTGCATACGGGCGACGTGGTCGACGACCACGGCGGTACGTTCCAGCGAGCATCCGGCGACAAGGTCACCCGCGACCGCCGGTGCGAGGTCTTCTAGCAGAAGCGCTGGGAGGCGGCTCCCGCCGGAGGCAGCCCCGTGCAGGCGAGGGACCGCGACGCCGGCTACCGGGCCAAGCGAACGGTAGAACGCGGCCTCTCGCTCGTACAGGTTTAACTTCAGCGCGAGATCGCGCGTCGGACCCGGTGGGGCGGGAAATTTCGCGATGATGATAGCCGGGGCGTCAGACGCCGGCGGGTTATACGTGAGTTCGAGGCGGGCGACTCGGCCGGCCACGCCCTGGGCCCTGAGATCGGCCACCCTGATCGAGCGGACGCTGCCGTTGCGCAGGACGCCGGAGGCGTGCAGTGTCTCAGTCAACCACGGGGCGGTCAGCTCGTCGGGAGATGCCGGAAACTGTTGTGGCGACACGTTCATCTCGCCGCCTAGGGCGCGGTGAGCTTGCCGGTGACCTCGTCGATGAGCACACGTACCTTGACCTGGGCTGCGCAGTCCAGGATCCAGTCGTCGGCATCGGGCGATGTTCCGCATCCGTCGACGCGTGTCCGCAGATCCTGCAGTGTCGTCAACGCCGACGAGGCTTGCCCGGCGAGCACGGAGCTCTCGGCCGACGCCAACGCCGTCGTCATCATCGCTTGCGCGTTCGGTGAAATGAAGGCGCTCGCACGCAACGCAGACACGACACCGGAGATATAACTCGGGTCGGCAACGAGATAACGAACGACGGCGAAGTCCTTGCTCTGCGTTGCCGGACTCTCGATATCGCCCGAGACGACGACCTTGCCGTCTGGCTGGAGCAAGGCAGCGTGGATACCATCAAGCCCGCCGTACCAGTCGAGCACGACCCGCCCGTTCGGGCCGAACGTAGGATCGAGCGAGCCGTCAGGGTTGTAACGCGTCATCGCGAAGTTGAACTGCGTAACCGGGTTCACCTGCTCGCCCGGCGCGATGATCTTTCCGTCGGGCTGCAGGAGCAGGTCCATCACCTGGTCGTACGAGCCGTCGAAGTCCGTGGTCACGCGGCCGAGCAGCGACGGAAGGCCGAATCCGGCGTCGAGGCTGCCGTTGGTGTTATAGCGAGCGAGAGCGAAGTCGTAGTTTCCCGTGCCGGGATTACGCGCCAGGCCGCCCACCACCAGCTTGCCATCGGGCTGGAACAGCGACGCGTGGATGACATCGTTGCCGCCGTAGAAGTCCGTCATGACGCGGCCGCCCCATCCGTAGGACGTATCGAGGCTGCCGTTGGCGGCGTAACGGGCCAGTGCGAAATCGTAGCTCTGATTGGCGGTGCCGAACGCGGTGCCGGCGGCGAGCAGCTTTCCATCGGACGCCAGGGCCAGGCGGTAGATCGTATCCTGGCCGCTCCCGAACGACGTGGTCACGAAGCCATTCCACCCGAAGGTGGTGTCGCGGGCGCCATTCGAGTTGTAGCGAACGAGCGCGAAGTCGGCGTCTGACTTGGACCTGTACGCTGTCCCGCCAACGACGATCTTCCCATCGGACTGAATCACGACGGAAATCGCGAATTCCTGTCCGCCGAAGAAGTCGGTCGTGACGCGTCCGGCCAGCCCAAACGTGGAATCGAGACTGCCGTTCGCGTTGTAGCGGGCGATCGCGAAGTCTGTGGGCACGGTGAGACAACTGATCTGGCACGACTGGGGAAACTCCGGGCCCGGTCGTGCCGCGAGTCCGGCAACGACGATCTTGCCATCTGGCTGGAGAGCGACCGCAAGGCCCTCATCATGCCCGCCGTAGAAGTCGGTCAGGACGATGCCGCCCCAGCCGAACGTCGGATCCAGAGAACCGTTCGCCAGGTGGCGCATAACGGTGAAGTCGAAGTTCCCGGAGGTTCGGTTGTACCCCTTGCCAGAGACCAGGAGCTTGCCATCTGGCTGCAGCACGCTGCTAAACGGGTTGTCTTCCTGGTTCGGGCCGCCCACATCGACAGTGAATCTTCCGGTCGTCCCGTACGTGGCGTCGATGCGCACGACGTTGATCGGCGTTGCCGCGCGCGCATCGGAGGATGCCATCGCAGCGAGCATCACGGCGGCCACGACAACCGCTGCGGCCTTCTTCATCAGATGCGCCTTGCTTCGGCAGTGGCCCCGACCGGGATCGCTGTGTCGACGCCGTCCCGAACGGGCTCGCACGCGTCGGCCCGGTCCCATCGATGCGCTTTCAGCACGAGTTTGTTGACCGGGAAGGGGTGATTGTAGTCGAGGACGAAGCGCGAGATCTCCTCCGATTCGAAGCCCGCCACCTTCACCATGAGCTTGAGCGTCGCCGCCGAAGGTACGGACCAGATGAACGTCGAAAATGCGACGAACTGGCTCATCGGCATATCACTTAGCCGGTCGAGGTCGGGGTTGATCGTCTCGGCGATGATCGCGACGCCGTCCTTGCGTGTCAGCGGAAAGAGGCGTTCGAGCGCGCGCTGCGGGTCGCGGAGATGCAGCAGCAGGTCGCTCATGAACACGACGTCGAACGTCCCGAGATCGTCCGGCGCCAGGTCGTACACGCTCCGTTCGAGGCGCCGCACCCTCGATCCGAGCAACTCGCTGGCGAGGCGGAACCCGTCGCCCGTCGGCGCGTCGTCTTCCGGCGTCATCTTCTCAAGCAAGCGCTGCGGAATGTCGGCCTGGCTCCAGCGCCCGATATCGATCGCCACGACCTCCGCGCCGCGCCGCTCCATCTCGAACGCCCAGAAGCCATCGAATGTCGCGACGTCGAGCGCGCGCATGCCGCGCATGTCGTCCGGCAGGCCATAAAGGTCGATTTGGCGCCGATGGTCGGCGCGGCCGGGCGTGGAGACGCCGTGCGGCAGGTCGATGACGTGATACCAGTCGATCGCATTGGCGCGTTCAGCGACAGCGCGGGCTTCTCCGGTAAGGCTCGCGATGTCCAATTTGCCCCTCGGGTCGTTGAACGGGCGGGTGGACAGGCGCAGAGGAGCAGGCGCCGGCTCCGGCGTCGCGCGTCGTGAACCTCGGAGTAGCCGCGCTGCCGGGCCGAACACGTAGCGGTACGGCGGCGTCTGCCGCAGGTGCGCCTTGTAGCGCTCGTCGACCACGATGGTGATCTCCAACCCGCCGAGGCGCAGCCGCCTCGCGCTGACGACCGCGCCGTCTCTCACGATGCTCCTCCGGCCGCAAGCGTCTCGAGGCTTGGGCCTGAAGCTGTCACAGCTTCGTTCCGAGCTGGTTCGTATCGTTTCTCGAAGTCGCGCCAGAGGCCGGTCAGCTCCTGCTGGTCCTTGTGCGTGTCCATCGAGCGCCAGAATCCGCTGTGTTGGTAGATGTAGAGCTGCTCGCGCTGCGCGAGCGCCGGCAGCACGTCGCGTTCAAGGTTCGAGCCCTCCCATGCCTCGAAGACCAACTGGTCGAAGACGAAGAAGCCGGCGTTGATCAGCCGATCCGGAAGCACGGGCTTCTCATCGAAGTGCGTCACTCGTCCCGCATCGTCGGCGTACACAAGGCCGTACTGCGAGCGCAGCGGAAACGCTGTCATCGTGGCCATGGCGCCATGCGCCTGGTGGAACGCGGCGAGCGCGTCGAGGTCCACATCGCCCAGACCGTCACAGTAGGTGGCATGAAACACGGGTGTCACGTAGTCGCGGCAGCCAATGATGCGGCCCCCTGTGTCGGTAGTATCGCCCGTATCGACGCACGCGACGTCCCAGCCGAGCTCGCCGCCTCGGTGCGCAAAGTAGTCGATCAGCTGGTCCTTCTGATAGCCGACCGAGAGCACGAATTGGCGGCAGCCGAAGGACGCGTAGATGCGCATCACCTGCTCGACGATCGGCGCGGCGCCGACCGGCATCAGCGCCTTGGGCATTCGCTTCGTGTACGGGTAGGCGCGCGTGCCGAGCCCTCCGCAGAGGACCACCACGGCCATATCGCTGCTACGCACGCTGTCCTCCCGCGATGCTCTCGGCGACGTACATGTCAGGTATGCCCAATCCCAGGTAGTCGCGATACCAGCGGACGGACCGAGCGATGCCGTCTTCGAGCGAGACGGCCGGCTCCCATCCCAAGACCCTCCGGGCCTTTTCGGACGAGAGCCATTGCCGTTGTATCTCGCCGTGGTTCTCGCCGAGTATGCGCGGCTCCAGCGGCCTCTCGGCGTGCCGCAGGATCTCGCGGACCAGCTCGATTGCGGCGTAGCCGCGGCCCCAGCCGAAATTGAACGCCTCACCACGGACATCGTCGCGCGTTACATTCTCCGCCAGTGTGAGGTACGCATCGACAGCATCATCAACGTGCATGTAGTCGCGCTCGAGGGTGCCGTCGCTGCGCACGATCGGCGCTTCGCCGTTGAGCATCGAGCGGATCGTGCCGGGGACAATGCGTGACCAGTTCAGGTCTCCGCCGCCGTAGATGTTCGCGCAACGGACGATGGCGATCGGGAGATCGTAGGTGCGAGCGTAGCCGCGCGCGAGCGTCTCAGCACAGAGCTTCGAAGCATCGTAAGGGTAGACCGCCGAGAGCGGGCTCTCCTCGGCGTATGGCAGGACAGATTGGTCCCCATAGACCTTGTCGCTCGACGCGAACACGAGGCCGCGTAGCAGATGGCTGTTGCGCGCCGCTTCGAGAACCGTCCAAGTCCCGCGGATGTTGGATTCGAACGTCGACAGCGGCGAGCGGTTGGCCGCGCCGACGATCGCCTGCGCCGCGAGGTGGAGGCAGTATTCGATTTCGTACTCATTAAACGCGCGCTCGACCGTCGCGTAATCGGCGATCGACCCGTACACGACGTCCACCGCACCAGCGAGGCCGAGCGCCGCCAGCCGCCGATCTCCTCGCGCGTCGCGGAGAACGGTCACGACGGACGCACCGAGATCGACCAACTCCTTCGCCAACTGGCCGCCGACGAATCCTCCGGCGCCCGTGACCAACACGCGCCGGCCCTGCCAGATGTCCCGGCCTGCGTAGATGCCCATGTTCAACATGCTCCTCTACCACTTAGAACCGCGGGCACCGTCCTGACGAGGATCATCAGGTCGAGCCGCCACGACGTTTCACGCACATACCTCAGGTCGAGCGACGCCGCCTCGTCGGCGGGCAGCAGGCTGCGACCGCTCACTTGCCACAGCCCGGTCATTCCGGGCTTCACGAGCATGCGGGCGGACATCACCGGACCGAGGACCTCGATCTCTTGCGGTAGTGCCGGCCGCGGGCCCACGAGGCTCATCCGCCCCGCGATGACGTTGAACAGCTGGGGAAGCTCGTCGATGCTGAAGCGACGAATGAACCGCCCAACCCGCGTGCGGCGCGGATCTTCGCGTAGCTTGAACAGCGGCGCGGCCGCATCATTTCGGGCGAGGAGCGCGGGCAATTCCGCTTCGGCGGACACGATCATCGAGCGGAACTTGAGCATCCGGAAGCGCGCGCCTCGATAGCCGTACCGCTCCTGCGCGAAGAACACCGGACCGCGCGAGTCGATCTTGATCGCGATGGCAACGATGGCCATCGGGACAGCAAGCAACACGACGAGTGCGCCGGCGATGACCACATCGAATGTGCGCTTCCAGGCGTCGTGGAGGCGGCGCGAGGGCGCAAGCCCGTCATCGTCGAATGAAGTCGGGTTGGCGATCGCATCCGCGGAGAGGGCGGCCACTGGCGCGCCCGCGCCATTACTCATGGCGTGCCCGGCCACCGGGGGAACCAAGGGTGGAGCGGATGAAGTCGAAGGCTCGATCGATGTCGCGGAAGCGGATGCCGTGGTTGGAGTTGACGTGGCGGATCTCGCCATGCTCGAATGGTGCATCGTCCTCGACCCAGAGCCGGATCACAAACGTCTCGTAACGCCGCGCGCTGGAGGTGGTTCTGCTCTCCGTCATCAACCGGGAAACCGTCCCCTAGAAGCGCGGAAGCGCGTGCACCTCGCACCGCGAGGCGGTCATGATGTTGCGCATCGTACGCTCGGGCGGTTAACCGTCAGTTAAGTCGGCAGACGGCGATTGCGGGTGCTTCAGCCGAGGTCGTCGAACAGCGATTCGAACACGGCCACAGTCTCGGGGCTCGGGTCGACGGCCATCTCGGTCTTGAGCATGGTTCGACACACGGCGTACCACGCGCCAGCTCGCGCTCGTTGTTTCAGGCTCGCGTGAGACTGCATGAGAACCCGGTAGGCATCCTCCCGGCACGGATCAGCGTCAACAATCTTGTGGCAATACCGGATGGCGGCCGGATGATCTCCATCGCGAACCGCGAATTCGAGCAGTTTGCCGACAACCTCGAGGTACACGTCGCGCAGGCGCTCTCGCCGCACGATGGTCCAGTTCTCGTAGATGTCCTCTTCGAGGTAGTCACCGATGTACAACCGCTCCGCCGCGTCGAATTCGCACCGCGCGGCATCGAGTTCGCCGCTTGCCTGGTCAGCGAGCCCCCGCCGCCAGTGCTGTTCCATGCATTCGACATCGATCCAGATGGGGGCGTCCGGATTCAGGGTATAGGTGCCATTGTCGAACAGGATCCACTGACCCTGCGTCCGGTACTCCTTGCTCGGCTCCAGCAGGCTCCGGAGGTTGTGCGCGGCCACCTTGAGAGAGACGGCGCCGGCCGTCGGGTCCGTTCCGGGCCACAGCATTTCCATGAGCGCATCACGAGTCAGGCCGCGCCCACGATGGGCCGCCAGGATCTTGAGCAGCGGAAGCGCCTTTGCGCCGAGCCGTACGTTGAGCGGTGTGCCGTTCACCACCACGCGGAATGTGGAGAACATGAATAGCACGAGTCCATCGGCCCGATGTCCGTTATGTTGCGTTGGGCGCGGATCCGGCGCAGTCACCCGGGTCTCGGTGGTCATCGTTAAGCTCACCCGCTTCCTGTCATGGCGCAGATCGGTGCTTGCAAGGCGCGAAAGGCTGATTTCACGGCGTCACGCCTGCAATGTGATGAGATGTTGTGCGAGTGGCGCGCGCAGACGTTTCGAGCACAGCGAAGCGGCACCGGGGCACCGCGCTGTACTGAGACGTCTGCGCCGGGAGAATCAGCCGCCCGCGAGGGGCGAACAGATCCGCCTTCCCGTCGCTCTCCTTCGCCGAGTGTGCACGCGTCCTTCCGGGCGGGGAGCCTTGGCTGTGCCCTCGGAGGTCTTATTTACAGTAACAACTGTCTTTTTGTCAATCACCATTCTCCAAGATCACTGCGCTATGTCTAGCCAGGGCGCGCACGGGGCGGCGGACGCGCGCGGACTTGCGCGCGATCAACATCGACGGCGGCGCATGCGTCGCCGCGTAGACGGGAACGGGCAGCGCCGTCGTTACTGGCACCGCCCGCTTACCCGCGCAGCCGGCGATTAGGGCAACGCGTCGATGTTCGCGATCAGGAGATCGAGCAGCGACCGCAGGTGGGCCTGCACGCCGCAGTCGACAATCTGATCGTTATGATCAGGAACGCTGCCGCAGCCATCCATTCGGCGACGGACTTCGCCGAGTTCCTCCACGGCTTCTGCTCGCTCGTGAGTGGCCTGCCCAGTGCGCCCGATCAAGTCGAGGAAGAGGCTGTCACGCACATGGTCCTTCGCCTCTTCCAGGTTGCTGTCCATGGACCCTCTGTGGGCCGGGTTGTCGAATGCGGCATTGGGCACGTTTGCGAGGATGCCTTCGAACCACATCGGGTCAGCTCCATCGGGGATGGAGTCGTGGTCCGTGTCCGTAATGAGCGGGTCCGTCCCGGCCTTGATCTCCAGTCCGTCGTTGAGGCCGTCATGGTCGGAGTCGGCGACGAGCGGATTGGTGTGGTAGGTGAGGGCTTCGGCGCCGTCGCTCAAGCCGTCACCGTCGGTGTCCGGATTCGCGGGGTTCAGGCCGAAGAACACCTCCACGCCGTCGCTCAGGCCGTCGCCATCAGTGTCCGCCTTCGTGGGATCCAGTCCATACAGAATTTCGACGGGGTCCGACAGACCGTCGCCGTCGGTGTCCTTGGAGAGCGGGTTGGTGTGGTAGGTGTTGACCTCAACGCCGTCGCTCAAGCCGTCGCCGTCCGTGTCGGCGACCAGCGGGTTCGTGTGGTACGTCAACGCTTCCGCACCATCGTTCAGGCCATCGCCATCCGTGTCGGCTTTGGCCGGGTTCAGGCCGAAGAACACCTCGACGCCGTCGTTCAGGCCGTCGCCGTCGGAATCGGGATTAAGCGGATCCAGGCCGTAGAACACCTCGACGCCATCCTTCAGGAAGTCGCCGTCTGTGTCGGGGTTGTTTGGGTCGGTGCCATAAACGGCCTCCTGGGCATCAGTGAGGCCGTCCCCGTCTGTGTCGGTCGCTGCTGACGCGTGGCGGCCTCCGCGCGTACTCACGACGGACAGCGCCACGACCACGACGGCAATGACGATCAACCCCTTCAGCACGATGGATCTCCGCATCACTTCCTCCTTGAAGCAAGGCACATGGGGACAAGGCACTCTCCGCGGGCGCGTCTACGAGCGACTTTACGCCTGACTGGTTAATCGCAGGTTAATGTGGCGATCGGCTCGCGAAGTTCGGGCTCGCCACTGCGACGTCGGCACGCGTCCGCGCGAACGCCCGCACAATCTCGCGGCCCAGGCCGCAGTTTCCCGCGCTCTGAATCGTGCGTGAGACGAAATCATCCCCGCCGGAGCGATCGTACGCGCCAGCGCGAGCCGGCCCGAGCAACTCGACGCGTCGCTGGCGGCGGTGGATCTGGAGATGGATGAAGGAATGCGTGCGGCTTGCGATGCAGCATGGTGGGCTCTGCCGCGGCGCCCGGTCGTGGAAGGGCAACGGTAACGGCCATCCACGTGCTCGAGTAGCGCGGCGAAGACGTCGACACTCACGTGTTACGCGCTGCCGCCGGCATCAGAACTGCGGAGTAGTCGGTCCATTGGTGCCAGACTCCGTCGCCTAGCGCTGAATAATCCCGGGTGCGCCCCCGTAGCTCAGAGGATAGAGCAGTGGTTTCCTAACTCGCCGGTCAGCAGAAGACCGCCGGTCAGCGTCGAATCTGAAATGGCGCAGCGAGACGCCGAAATGCCTCGAAATTCGCCTTGCCTCTGACCCAACTTGGTGTGACGAATCGGGACGCCATGGTACTGGGCGTGACCAGGAGTGCCGGATTGGCAGGAGTGGAGGGACTCGAACCCCCGACCGGCGGTTTTGGAGACCGCTGCTCTCCCAACTGAGCTACACTCCTGCGCACCGCAAGTATACGAAACGACCGGCCGCCGCAGAAGTCAGCGCCCGGCGCGTCTCGCCGCAGCACGCGCGTCGACCACGCGCCGGACGATGTCGGGGAAGTTGCTGCAGACGCTGTCGACGCCGGCATCGGCCAACTTCTCCATGTCGGCCTCGTCGTCGACCGTCCACGTCATGAACGTGAGCGAGCGGAGCTGGCCCTGATGGACGACGGCGGGCGTCGCGAACGCGTGGTACATGCTGACGCCCTGCGCGCCGAGCGAGAGCGCGAACCCGAAGAAGTCCGGCCAGTCGACGATGCGCCGCCCGTCGCTGAGCAGCGCCGCCGCCATCCGCGGCTCAACCTCGCGCATCCGCTTGACGACGCGATGGTGAAACGAGTGCGTCTCGCAGTCGGCGATCGCGCCGGCCTCCCGCACGCACGCCGCAACCTCTTCCTCGATGTCGGGCTGCTTGATCTCGATCTGCAACAGCACCTTCCCCTTCGTCAGGTCAATGACCTCGGCGAGCGTGGGAATCCGCTCGCCCTGGAAGCGCGGCACGAACTGGCGCGCGCCGGCGTCGAGCGCGCGCACTACGTCGAATGGCATCTCGTGCACGCTGCCGGCGCCGTCGGTCGTGCGGTCGACGAGCTCGTCGTGGATCAGCACCGGCACGCGGTCGGCCGTGCAGTGCACGTCGATCTCAATCGCATCAGCGCCGAGCGCAATCGCTCGCTGAATGCCCGCGAGGGTGTTCTCCGGCGCGTGGCCCTTGCAGGCGGCGTGCGATGTGACGAGCGGCAGTCTCATGTCGTCTCCTCCCCGTGCGGCACCATGGCGAGCAGCGCGTCGGCCAGGATCGAGCCCGCGTGCTTGCCGAGCGACACCGACTCCTCGTAGCTATTGTTGCGGCCGGACATCCACTCGTCCTCCGGCAGGAAGTAGCCGAGCGTGTCGTGCGCCAGCCCGAAGAACATGCGGTGACGCGACCCCATCGACGCGCGCAGCGGCAGCGCCAGCCGTGTCAGTATCTCGCCGGGCGCGACGAACGCCTCCAACTCGCCGCCCACGCGCACGAGGCCGCAGTGCGTCGGCACGAACGTGCGCCCCTCGCGATGAACCATTTGACGCTCTCCGATGCCGGCTAGCGCCGCGACGATTTGCGCCATGTCTGAGCGCCCCGCCGCGTGGAGCGCGACGGCCGCGGCGCGCAGCCCACCCGTCTTCGACAGCACGGACAGGGCGGTGCCGGCACGGCCGACGGCATCCTGAACGCGCTGCGACAGCCGTTCGAAGTTCATCGGTATGTCGAGCGGTTCGGTGCGCGCGCGCACAGTGCCGCCGATCTCGTCTGACGCATCCTGCGATTCGATCGCGGCGCGCGCGACGGCGTGGCCGAGCGATTGCGCCGCATCGAAACTGCCGTCGACCGCCGGATTGACGTCGCCGACCGCGCCGTTGACGTAGACCGCGACGCCGCCGAGCTCGCGCTCGACCTCGTCGGCCGCGAAGCCGCACCAGTCGCGAGACACCTCGACGTTCGCCGGGCCGCTCGCGGTGGGGTGGCAGGCGTAGTTGACGAGCGTCGCCACCGGCGCGCCTGCCGCCGACGTGAACCGTACGCTCGTCAGCGTCTCGTCGGTTTCGGGCCAGCCGCGACGGTTGCGCACGACGCCGCCCAGCGACGTCGTGGCTGCGCGCGCCGTCACGGGCGTCAGCGCCTGGTGCGCCTGCCAGATCGCCGTGGCGGCACGGTGCGCGACGTGCGTCTCGTACGCGCTGCCGGTGCCGCCCCACAGTCCCTGCATGTCCGGGCTCGCGTGGCTGTGCGTGCAGGCAATGATGACGCTCGCTGGCGGCAGCCCCGTCAGGCGCGACGCGTCCTCGCGGATGGCGGCGAGGAGCGGGCCCGGCCGCGCCGACGAGGTCGAGCACGGCGAGCACGAACGCGTTCGCGCCGTCACTCACGCAGAGCGCGCGGCACTGCGGCTCGTCGTGAACGCCGGTCGCACGCCGCTGTCGATACGAGCCGAAGCCGCCGAGATACACGCCCTCACGCAGGTCGCTCGCGCGCGGCGCGATCGAGGCAACGGCTACGCCGGCGAGCAGAGCGCTCATTCGAGCGCGCTGAGGTGCTCTTCGATGACCTGCCGCGGCGTCATCATCAGCACGAGACCGAGGCCGAGCGCGACGACGAGCAGATCGTCGAGTTGGCCGAGCACCGGAATAAAGTCGGGGATGATGTCGAGCGGCATAGCGAGGTAGGCGAGCACGGCGGGGATGACGCACTTTGCGACGACCGGCGTCTCGGGGTCGCGAAACACGCGCCAGCCGAATTTGAGCTTCGCGCGGAACCGGAGTGCCATGATGCGCTTGCGGAGGTCGCCTTTCACGTTGCGATTATAGGCGCGTGCCCGTGCGGCGACCAGCGGTGGTCGCGCGGACGGGCACCTCATCGCGCCGAACCGATTCGTCGGTATCGCGCAGCTTCGACCGCCCGGTATTTGCGGATTCTTAACGCGACGGACAACAGAATTCGCGGAGCGCTCCGATCCTTGAAATAGCGGCGGACCGTCGTGCAGGGACGGTCATCCGGCTACCTCCTTCCTCTGCCTGTGGCGGGGGCCTCGCGATCGCGAGGCCCTTGTCCGTTTTCGGACGATGCGCAATTCATGGGTGCCGCGCTACTCATCGTGCTAGCATCCCGGCGTGATCCGCGAAGCCACTATCGACGACGTGCCGGCCATCGCCGCGCTGATCCGCGCGCTCGCGGAGTACGAACGTCTCGCTCACGACGTGGTGCTCGACGCCGAGCAGCTCGCCGCGCACCTGTTCGGCGAGCGCCGGTACGCCGAGGTGCTGATCGCCGAGGAAGCCCGGGGGGTCGTCGGCTTCGCGCTGTACTTCCACAACTTCTCGACGTTCCTCGGCCAGCCGGGGATCTATCTCGAAGATCTGTTCGTCGTACCCGAGCATCGCGGCGCCGGGCACGGAAGGGCGCTCCTCGCGCAGCTGGCGCGTATCGCCGTCGAGCGCGGATGCGGACGGCTGGAGTGGAGCGTGCTCGACTGGAACGAGCCGTCGATCGCGTTCTACCGCGCGTTGGGCGCGCGAGCGATGGACGACTGGACGACGTACCGGCTCGCCGGCGAAGAGCTGGCGGCGCTGGCGAACAGCTGACGCTTACAGCACCGCCAGGTAACGATCCATCTCGAAGTCGCTGACGTGGCGGCGGTAGGCGTCCC
Organism: uncultured Chloroflexia bacterium; assembly: GCA_963840385.1. Taxonomy (GTDB): domain Bacteria; phylum Chloroflexota; class Dehalococcoidia; order DSTF01; family JACRBR01; genus CAYJMJ01. Next base: position 106,276 of record CAWIYS010000014.1, read on the forward strand.
ACTCGATCGTCTTGTTCTCGATCAGGCTCTCGAACACGTGATCGCCGAGCGCGCGACGCGCGAAGTCGCTGTCGGAGAACGCCTGGATCGCCTCCTTGAGGCTGCCCGGCAACAACTCGATGCCCCGACGCACTCGCTCCTCGGCGCTGATCTCGAAGACGTTCTCTTCCGTCGGCGGCTGCAGCGGATACTCGTTGGCGACTCCCTCGAGCCCCGCAGCGAGCATGACGGCGAAGGCCAGATACGGGTTGCAGGCGGCGTCCGCGGCGCGGTACTCCATGCGCGTCGCCACCTCGTTCCCCGGCTTGTACTGCGGGATGCGGATCAGGTCCGAGCGGTTGCGGCGCGCCCAGGTGATGTAGACCGGCGCCTCGTAGCCCGGCATCAGCCGCTTGTAGCTGTTGATCCACTGGTTCGTGACGAGCGTGAACTCCGGTGCGTGCCGGAGCAGCCCGGCCATGTACGACTTCGCGATCGGCGACAGGTGGTACTCGTCGTTCGGGTCGAAGAATGCGTTGCGGTCGCCCTTGAACAGCGACTGGTGGGTGTGCATGCCGGAGCCGTTCTCGTTCTCGAGCGGCTTCGGCATGAAGGTGGCGTAGACGTTGTTGGCGAGCGCGACCTCCTTCACGACAAGCCGGTACGTCATGGCGTTGTCAGCCATCGTCAGCGCGTCGGTGTAGCGCAGGTCGATCTCGTGCTGACTCGGCGCCACCTCGTGGTGGCTGTACTCGACGCCGATGCCCATGTCCTCGAGCGTCAGCACCGTCTGCCGGCGCAGGTCGCTCGCGACATCGAGGGGCGTCAGGTCGAAGTAGCCGCCCTTGTCGAGGCCCTCCGGCTTGTCCGATGACTTGAAGTAGAAGAACTCCAGCTCCGGCCCAACGTAGAACGTGTACCCGAGGTCCGCCGCACGCTTGAGCTGGCGCTTCAGTACGAAGCGCGGGTCGCCCTCGAACGGCGAGCCGTCCGGCTGCAGGATGTCGCAGAACATGCGCGCGACGCCCCGCTCGCGCGGCCGCCACGGCAGCACGGCGAACGTCGTCGGATCGGGCATGGCGATCATGTCCGACTCGTCGATGCGTGCGAACCCCTCGATGCTGCTGCCGTCGAACCCCTGGCCCTCGTCGAGCGCGCTCTCGAGTTCCTCGACGGTGATCGCGAACGACTTCAGCGAGCCGAGGATGTCCGTGAACCAGAGCCGGATGAACTTGATGTCGTGATCGCGGCACGACGTGAGGACAAAGTCTTTCTGGTCTCCGCTCATGATGTCATCTCCCGCCGCTATTGTATCGGCGCGGGAGCCCGGCGCGGATGGCGCGATCGCCTGCGTAACATGGAATTAACGAGGCGGCGCGAAGCCGCCGGAGCCTCGAACCGGGGCTGTCTCGACCATGCTAGGCTGATCCGATGCCTCTGCCGATCGCTCCGCCCATCGAACCGATGCTCGCGCGCCTGGCGGGCGAGATCCCCGCCGGCGACGAATGGCTGTACGAGCCGAAGTGGGACGGCTTCCGCGCGCTCGTCTTCTTCGATGGCAAGGAGGCCTACCTCCAGAGCCGCGACCTGAAGCCGCTGGCACGCTACTTCCCCGAGCTGCGAGAGGGACTCGAGGGCGTGCTCCCGCGGCCTCTCGTCCTCGACGGCGAGATCGTGATCATCGGCGAGCATGGGCTCGATTTCGACGCGCTGCTCCAGCGCATCCATCCAGCCGAGTCGCGCATCAAGAAGCTGGCGGCCGAAACGCCGTCCGCGTTCGTGGCCTTCGACATGCTCGCCGACGGCGCGCGTGACCTGCGAGCGACGCCGTTCCGCGAGCGTCGCACCCTGCTCGAAGCCGCGCTCGCCGGCGTCGACGCACCGGCGTTCCTGACGCCTGCGACGCGCGACCGCGCCGAGGCGCTCGACTGGTTCGAGCGGTTCGAGGGCGCGGGGCTAGACGGCATCGTCGCCAAGCGCACCGACGAGCCATATCAGCCAGGCGTGCGGTCGATGGTCAAGATCAAACACCTGCGCACAGTCGATTGCGTCGTCGGCGGGTTCCGCTGGAACCGTGGCGAGGAAGGCCGCTCCGTCGGCTCGCTGCTGCTCGGCCTGTACGACGAGCACGGCGTGCTGCACCACGTCGGCCACACATCGAGCTTCAAGGCGACCGAGAAGCGCGAGTTGGTGGAGACGCTGCGGCCGTACGTGAGCGACGACGACGGCGACGGCTTCGGGCTCGGGCGCACGCCGGGCGCGCCGAGCCGTTGGACGCAGGGCCGCGACCTGAGCTGGGTGCGTTTGCGCCCCGAGCTGGTGTGCGAGGTGACCTTCGACCACCTGCAAGGCGACCGCTTCCGTCACGCCGCCACGTTCCGTCGCTGGCGGCCCGACAAGCCGCCGCGCGCCTGTACATTCGACCAGATCGCCGTCACGGTGCCATTCGAGCTCCAGCGGATCTTCGCCGGCGCGCGCTAGCGCTTCCGCCGCTTGCTCGGCTGGACGCGCGGCGGCTCGCCGGCCGCCTTGGGGAAGTGCGGCGGCCACGGCGCGTCGCCCTGGCCGTCGCGCTCGTGACGCTCCACCAGCTCCAGCAGCGGTTCGAGCGAGTGGCTCACGTCGTCGATCGAGGCGGCGGGATCGCCGCGCTCGGCGAAGCGCGCCGGCACCGTCACCAGCGTGAATGCCGCCGGATCGACGTCCGGCACCTCGTCCCACTCTAGCGGGCACGAGACGCGCGCGTCCGGCATCGGCCGCACGGAGTAGGCGGACGCCACGGTGCGGTCACGCGCATTCTGGTTGTAGTCGATGAAGACACCGCGGCGCTCTTCCTTCCACCACGCCGTGGTCGCGACGCCCGGCATGCGGCGCTCGACTTCGCGACCGAGCGCGAGGGCAGCGCGGCGCACCTCCGGGAACTCCCATTTCGGCTCGATGCGCACGTTGATGTGGATGCCGCGCGAGCCGGACGTCTTCGGGAAGCTTCGATAGCCGAGTTCGCTCAGCACGTCGTGCACCATCATGGCGACGTCGCGGACCTGCGCGAACGTGGCACCGGGCGTCGGATCGAGGTCGACACGCAGCTCGTCGGGGTGGTCGACGTCTGCCGCACGCACGGGCCACGGGTTGAGGTCGACGCAGCCGAGGTTGATCACCCAGGCCAGGTCGGAAGGCTCGTCGCAGACGACGAGGTCGGCGCTGCGGCCGCTCGGGAACGTGATGTGCGCCGTCTCGATCCACGGCGGCAGGTTGGCCGGGGCGCGCTTCTGGAAGAAGGGCACCTCGGTCGCGCCGCCGGTGAACCGCTTCAACACCATCGGCCGCTTCATCACGCCGCGCAGCGCGCCGTCAGCGACCGAGAGGTAGTACCGCACGAGGTCGAGCTTGGTGTACCCGGTCTCGGGGAAGAACACCTTCTCCGGATTTGTGATCGTGACGGGGCGGCCGCCGGCCTCGACGGTCGTGGATGTCGCCATGGTTACTGGTTACTAGTTTCTGGTCGCTGGTGTCCAGTCGCCGCCGCCACAACCTCGCCCGGCGACGGCGGCCAGCCCCCCGAAAACCAGACACAGTCCCTTAGACGACTCCCTCGCGGAGCCATTCGCCGAGGCGCTCGCCGATCATCACCGACGTCAGGTGGATGTTGGCGCGCGGGCACTTCGGCATGACCGAGGCATCGGCGACGAACAGGTTCTCGAATCCGCGAACGTGCAGGTGCTGATCGACGACGCCCATCGGGTCGCTGTCGACGGCCATCTTCGCCGTGCAGCTCGGGTGGAAGCCACTCGATGCGACGCGCCGGCACCATTCGCCGAGCGCTTCGTCGTCCGGCACGACGGCGACGGGCGGCGTCATCACGCCTTCGGACAGGTGCGCGAACTCGGAGTGCTCGCCGACCTCCAGCCCCATCCGCACGCCCTCCACGAGGCGGCGGACGTCCTCCGGGTCCTGGCAGAAGCGGTTCTCCATGTGCGGACGCTCGTGCGGGTCCGCCGAGACGAGCGTCAGTTGTCCGGTCGTCTTCTGCCGCTCGATCACGGAGCCGATGGAGTACACAAGTGCGCCGGAGCGGGTGAGGATCTGCGACACCGGCATGAGCTGCATGTCGTTGCGCTCGGTGCCGCCGGTCGACGTGTAACGATACGTCACCTGCACAACGGGGTCGTCGTAGCTCAGGTGGCCTTCCTTCGCCTTGTAGACGACGCCGAGCATCGGGTGGTCGTCGAGGTTCTGGCCAACGCCCGGCAGGTCGCGCACGACGTCGATGCCCAGCTCACGCAGGTGCGCCTCCGGCCCGAGCCCCGAGCGCATCAGGACGGCCGGCGAGCCGATGGCGCCGCACGACAGCACGATGCGGTCGCCCTCGACCGTCTGGATGACGCCGCCCGTCTCGACTTCGACCCCGGTGGCGCGGTTGCCGTCGGTGAGGATGCGGCGGATGTGCGAGTCGCCGCGTATCGTCAGGTTGAGGCGGTGGCGCGCCGGCTCGACGTAGCAGATCGCGACGCTCATGCGCAGGCGGCCCTTCTTGTTCATCGGGTGGGGGGCCAGGCCGGTGGAGTCGGGGTCGTTGTTGTCTTTCGCCTCCGGATAGCCGAGGGCGCGCATCGCCTTCATGAAGGCGGCCTGCACGGGCGCCAGCTCGTCCTCGCGATAGCGGCGGATCGGCAGCGGGCCGTTGCGGCCGTGGAAGTCGTCGTCGAAGTCCTGGTCGTTCTCGAGGCGGCGGAAGTACGGCAGGACCTTCTCCCACGACCATTCCGTGTTGCCGAGCGCCGCCCAATCGTCGTAGTCCTCGGGAGTGCCTCGCAGCGCGATCGCGGTGTTGACCGTCGACGAGCCGCCGACGACACGCCCGGCCGGATACGGCGCGATGCGGCCGCCGATCGTCGTCTCGACCTCGTACTGCCAGTCGTGGGCGTAGTAGGAGTTGTCGTTGCCATTGAGCAGGTCGGCGGGCATCTCCTCGGTGGTCCGGTAGTACGGGCCGGCTTCGAGCAGCAGCACTGAGCGCTTCGGGTCCTCGGACGCGCGCACGGCGGTCACGGCGCCCGCAGCGCCAGCTCCGATGACGATGATGTCGTACTTCATGACGATGCCTCCGGCCGCATCGTATCGGCGGTGGCCGTTTCGGGCACGTGCCGATTGTCATTCGGGCGCGGGCCGACTTGACGCGATCGGCCTCGGGCGTGTGAAATGGCAGAATCTCCGAGAAAGGATGTCGGTCGAGAGATGATCCACCACGACCCCCGCTGCGACGAGCGGCACACGCCACGCCAGCGATGCAACCGCAGGATGACGCCCGCGGCCGGCCGCGTCTGGCGCGCCTCGCCGTCGACGCCACCGTCGCCGAGCCGTCGCAAGAGCACGCACCTCCGGCGGAGGACGTCGTGCGCGAGCCTGACCCCGTGCGCGAAGCCGTCGCGACGATCGAGCCGCCCGTGCCGACTGCCTTCGTCTCGCGCGAGTGGAACGAGACGGCCGCGCCGTCGAGCAGGCGCATCGCCCGCCAGTTGCGCCGCGCCACGCCCGATCGCCCAATCCGATCCCGGCCGCACCGCCGCCCTCATCGGCGCCGCCTTCGGCTTTCTGCTGCTCTTCGTGGTCATGCGGCGCCGCCGGCCGCAGCGTGCCGACAGCTGATCGCTGACGGCTGACAGCTTCTACGACCAGAACGCCGGCAACTGCGTCCGGTGCGCGCTCAGCACGTCGTCGAGGAACGCCTCGGCGGCCTTCGCGCTGTGCACGCACGGGTCGATGAGCAGCGCCTGCAGCGCGAGCGAGCGCGAGCCGGTGACCGCCGCCTCGACCGCCAGTTCCTGGATCGCGATCTCCTGCTGCACCATCGCCGCGACCGGCGTCGAGAGACGGCCGACGTCCATGCCGCGATACGCGCCGTTCTCGATGATGCCCGGCACCTCGATCACGGCGTCCGCCGGCAGGTTCTCGACGTAGCCCGGTTCGGGATGATGAACGACGGGCGGCGCACGGTCGCGCGGCCGACCGTCGCGGCGATGATCTCGGTGCAGGAATGGCCCGAGCCGCGCCTCGCGCGACGGCTGTCGCAACAGCGACGCGACGGGTTTCGTGCCGGCCGCCCAGGCGTCGAGGTTCTGGTTGGCGAGCACGCGGTCGCGCGCGTAGGCGTCGAAGTCGTAGCCCTTCGTGCCGATGACCTCGGCCGCCCAGCTCGATGTACTCGCCGACATGGTCGTCGCCGGTCGTCGGGAAGACGCCGAAGCGGTCGAAGAGCATCGTGCACAGCCGCCACTTCCGGGGCGGGTCGTCGCCCAACCGCTCGCGCAGCGCCGGCAGCAGGTCGTCGCCGGAGCGGCGGTCGGTGAGCGATGTCGTCCAGACGAAGTGGTTGACGCCGGCCGCGCGCAGGTCGACGTCGCCACGCGGGATGTCGAGCAGCTCCGAGATGAACTCCACAGTCTCGGCGACGCCGTGGCACAGGCCGATGGCGCGCGTCTTCGTGTAGCGATGGATCGCCAGGCAGACGCGGTTCTCCGGGTTCGTGTAGTTCAGCATCAGCGCGCCGGGCGCCAGCCGCTCGACATCCTTCGCGATCTCGAGCATCGGCGGCACGGAGCGCAGCGTGTGCGAGAGGCCGCCGGGGCCGCCGTTCTCGCTCAGCACGCTCGGGAAGCCATGCTTGAGCGCGAGCGCGTGGTCGGTCTTCCACGTGTTGTCGCGGTCGCGCGCGATCGACGTGACGACGAAGTCGGCGCCGGCCAGCGCCTCCGTCCGTTCGGGCGTGGTGCGCAGCGTGACGTCCCAGCCGCTCTCCTCGTTCAGCCGCGCGGCGAGGCCGCCCATGCGGCGCAGCGCCTCCGGGTCGAGGTCGACGAGCCACAACTCGGCGCCGCGCAACTCCTCGGTCTGGTAGACGTCGCGGATCAGCTCCACGCCGAACACCAGGCTGCCCACGCCGATCGCGACGATCTTCGTCATGACACCGCCTCCCCAATCGATACTCTCGCGCCCGCCTCGAATCGCCGGCGCACGTCCTCGGCCGCGCGCAGCCCCGACGTGAGCGCCGCCTCGGTGTACGGCCCGACGAGGTAGTCGCCGGCGAAGAACAGCCGGTCGCTGCGCTCTCGCCGCTGCTGGAACGCCGCCAGCGAGCGGATGTAGCCCGGATAGAACTGCGGCACCAGCTCCGGCCAGCGATGCACCGCGTGACCCTCGGTCTTGTCGAGGCCGCGCAGCGGCAGCTTGCGCAGCTCGCCGTGCAGCGCCTCGATGACGTCGGCTGTCGGGCCGATGCATCAGCTCGGCGGCGTACTCCTCGCTGAACGCGCAGTTGAACATCGTCTTGCCGGGCGGCACGGCGCCTTCCTTCGGGTTCTCGAGCGCGAGGCCGTACAGCCGCACGCCCTCGCGCCGGCCGATGCCGACGCCGTAGATGCCGGGATCCGCCTCCGTCGTCGACGTCATCACGAAGACGATGATGCTCGATGCGTAGCGCACGCTCTCGAAGAAGGTGCGCTCGGCCGGCGTCAGGGTCGCGCACAGCCGCGCGACGTGATTGCCCGGCGTCGCAACGACCACCGCGTCGGCCGTCAGCTGCTCGCCGCCGATCAGCGTCACCGTCGCGCCGTCAGCCGACTGCGCGATGCGTGCCACGTCGGCGCCGGTGCGCACGCGCAGCCTCGATGCTAGCGCGCGCGTCAGCAGCCCGTTGCCGCCCTCGAACGCGTGCAGGCGGAAGCCGGAGAACATGTAGTGGATCGTCGCGAGCACGAACGCTCGCGAGAGGTTCTCCGGCAGCACCGTGAACGTCGACGCGAACGGCGGCTCGATCAGGTAGTCGAGCACCTCGCGGCCGAAGCGGCGCAGCGCCCAGTCCGCGGCCGACGCGTCGTCGATCGGCGCCGCGCGCTCGATGTGGTAGAAGTCGAGCATCTTCCGCGTGCGGCGGAGGTCGTTGAGGATCAGCGGCAGCCGCAGCTTGCTCGGCCAGCTCAGGTCGCGGGCCGTCAGGATCGCCTTCAACCCGGCGTGGTCGGACACGACGAACTTGCCGTCGCGCAGCACCGCGCCCCGGCCCGTGCGCAGGCGTCGCACCTGCGACGTCAGCCCCAGCTCGTCGACGAGCGAGCGCATGTTGCGGTAGCTGCTCGCGATGAACTGCGCGCCGCGGTCGACGACGAACTCGCCGTGCAGCTCGCTGCGCATCCGCCCGCCGGCCTCGCCGTTGCGCTCGAGCACGAGGACGTCGAAGCCGCGCTTCTGCAACGTGTAGGCGGCCGTCAGCCCGGCGATCCCGCCGCCTACGACGATGATCTTCGTCCCGCTCATGGCGTCAGGTTAGTGGCGTGGGCGGTAAGGGACTAGATCGGCGTTGCGCCACGGCGGCTCAGCAGCTGCGCCCTCAGCCATGCGCGCAGTCAATAGTGCGGCGACGGCGGATAGACGACTTCGAACCTGCAGTTTTTTTCTTCTCTCGCCGCGCCCCCGAGTGGAACGTCGCTCGCGCCTACCACCTGACCCCGGAGCATGACAGTGATGCGGCGCAAACTCCAAGCGGCGCATGTCACCGGGACGGCGCAGCGGGCGGCGCCGTACGGTGGTCGGGGGCGGATGATGAGGAAGTGAACGTGGAACGGGCGCGGGCGCAGCGGGCTGCGCCCCTACGCGGGGGCGAATCTGTATTCCCAGCACCGCGTCAGGCGAAGAGGAAGCCGGTGGCGTTGTGAACGGCGTCGAAGAGCTGCTGCGGGTAGAGGCCGACGTAGAAGACGCCGAGCATCAGCGTGAACGCGAGGCCGTTCATCAGCACGGGCACGTTCAGGGCGCCCTCGCCTTCGGCCGGCTTGCTGACGAAGGCCTGCTTCATGACCTGCAGGTAGTAGAAGAGCGACACGACGCTCGTCACGACGGCGATCGCGGCCAGCCAGAAGTAGCCGGCGTCGGTGACCGCCTGGAAGAGGATGAACTTCGTGACGAAGCCGGCGAACAGCGGCAGCCCGGCGAGCGAGAAGAGCGCGCCCGCGAGCGCACCGGCGAGCAGCGGCGCGCGCTCGCGCATGCCGCGGAAGTCCTCGATCTCTTCCTTCCCGGTCATGTTGTACCAGGCGATGATCACCACGAAGATCACCATGTTCGAGACCATGTAGCCGGTCAGGTGCAGCACCAGCGCCGAGGCCGTGTCGTGCGACAGGCCGGCGATCGCCATCAGCATGTAGCCGACCTGGCCGATCGACGAATAGGCCATCAGGCGCTTGATGTTGTGCTGCTGGAGCGCCACCACGTTGCCGAGGATCATCGTCGCGGCGGCGATGCCGGCGATCATCCAACTCCAGTCGTCGTGCACGACCTGGAACGCGCCGCCGAACAGCCGCAGCAGCAGCGCGAAGCCCGCCGCCTTCGACGTCGTCGCAAGGTAGGCGGTGATCGCGACGGGCGCGCCCTCGTACGCGTCGGGGGTCCACATGTGGAACGGCACGGCGGCTACCTTGAAGCCGAGGCCGGCGACCATCAGCACGAGTCCCATCAGCAGCGCGAAGCTGAAGTCGCTCGTGCCGGACGACAGCCCGCTGGCGATGTCGACGTAGTAGGTGCTGCCGCTGATGCCGTAGATGAGGCTCATCCCGTACAGGAAGAGCGCCGACGAGAACGCGCCGAGCAGCAGGTACTTCAGCCCCGCCTCGTTCGAGCGGGTGTCGAACTTGGCGTACGAGACGAGCGTGTAGAGGCTGAAGCTCAACAGTTCGAGCGACAGGTACGCCGTCATCAGCTCGCGCGAGGCCGCCATGCCGATGGCGCCGATCGTCGAGAGGATGATCAGGCCGTAGTACTCGCCCGGGTGCTTGAGCTTCTCCTCAACGAGCTTGCCGGAGGCGAGGCAGACGACGGCGCGCGGTCGTCATGAAGAAGACGCGGAAGTACGTCGTGTAGTTGTCGATGGCGACGATGCGCGCGAAGTCGCTCTGCTTGTTGACCCACGCCAGCGAGCCGCCCGCCGTCGCCGCCAGCCCGATCGCCGCGATGTAGGAGAGCCAGCGCCGTCGACGCGCGCGGCGCCCACAGGTCAAGCGCGACGACGAGCACCGCCAGCCCGGCGAGCGCATACTCGGGCACGAAGAGCGTGTAGTCGAAGTTCAGGTTGGTCATGAAACTCCCGGCAGCAGCCGCACGCTCTCCTGGATGCGGTCAACGAACGGCGCCGGCCACAGCCCCATGAACAGCATGGAGCCGAGCAGCATCACCGCCGTCGCGCGCTCCAGGTAGGTCATCTCCTTCAGCTCGACCCAGCGCTCGTTGAACGGGCCGAAGAACGTCCACGTCCACATGCGGAGGATGTAGACGGCCGTCATCATCGCCGCGAAGATGCCGAGCGCGCCGGCCCACGGATACGTGCGGAACGCACCGACGAAGATGTTGAACTCGGCGACGAAGCCGGCAAGCCCCGGCAGGCCGAGGGACGCGAGGCCCGCGACGCCGAAGAAGAACACGAACAGCGGCATCTTGCTGCACCATGCCGCCGAAGAGCCGCATGTCGCGCGTGTGCGCCTGGTCGTAGACCGCGCCGACCATGGCGAAGAAGAGGGCCGTCATGACGCCGTGCGCGAACATCTGCAGCACCGCGCCGTTGACGCCGATCACGCTCATCGTCGCGAGCCCCATCAGCACGAGGCCCATGTGGCTCACCGAGGAGTAGCCGATCATGTACTTGAAGTCGCGCTGCGCCGTCGCGGCGAAGGCGCCGTAGACGACGTTGCATGTCGCCAGCACCATCAGACCCGGCATCCAGAAGCTCGCGCCCGCCGGCAGCAGCTGGATGCCGAGCCGGATGATCCCGAACGCGCCGAGCTTCATCAGCACGCCGGCGTGCAGCATCGATACGGCGGTGGGCGCCGAGACGTGGCCGTCGGGCGACCACGTGTGGAACGGCCAGAGGCCGGCCAGCACGCCGCAGCCGATGACGAAGAGCGGGAACACCGCCTTCTGGAAGTCCTCGTCGAACTGGTAGGCGTACAGTGTCCGCAGGTCGAACGTGCCCTGTCCTGCTTCCTTGAACACGGCGAAGATGCCGAGGAAGATCAGGATCGAAGCGGCGACCAGCATGATCGTCAGCTTCATCGCGCTGTATTCCTTCGAGCGCGCGAACGTCGGGAAGACGCTGCTCGATCCCCAGACGGCGATCAGCAGGTACATCGGCAGCACGGCGACTTCGTAGAAGAAGAAGAAGAAGAAGAGGTCGAGCGACTCGAAGGTGCCGTAGACGCCCGCGACGAGCACCCAGAAGAGGATGAAGAAGTCCTTGTTGTGGTGCTCGATCTTCCACGAGATCAGCGCGCCGCCGAACGCGACGATGCCGGTCAGCAGCACCATCGGCGCGGCGATGCCGTCGACGCCGAACGTCAGCGCGATGCCGTGCGGGCCGAGGAACGCGACGTTCTGCAGCCAGTCGGTGCGCTGGAAGAACTGGTAACCGCCGCCCTTGTCGACCTGATACGCGAAGAAGATGAAGATCGACAGCGCGAACAGCACCAGCGCCGACGAAGACGCTGAAGACACGCACGACGTCGCGCCGGTGGTCCGGGACGAACACCAGCAGCGCCGCCGCGAGAAGCGGCAACGCGATCGTGGCGACGGCCAGTAACCCGAGTGCATCGCTCCTTCGCTGCCCGCCGGAGCGGGTCCGTCCTATCCCCGGTATCCGAACGCGACGATCGCGAGCACCACGACGCCGACGACGATCGCCAGCGCATAGTTCGGCAGCTTGCCCGTCTGCGGGAACTTGCCCAGCCAGCCGATGAACGACGTCGCCTCGCCAGTGCCGTTCACGCCCGAGTCGTTGACCACCGCGCGGTCGAACCAGGCGATGACCTGCCCGGCCGCCAGCACGACGTAGTTGATCGCGAGCTGGTACATCTCGTCGATGTAGAAGCGGTTGAGGAGCAGGCGGTACGTCAGCGGTGAGAACCGCCGCCGCGCGCTTGGACAGCTCGGCGGTCGCCGCCCCAGATGCGGCAGCCCGCCGCCAGCGAGCCGGCGACGAGCACGATCGACAGCAGCGAGATGCCCCAGTTCTCCGTGAACTTCTCAGGCTCATCGAGATAGACGAATCCGAGCCAGCCGCTGTGGAAGCCGAGCGCCTTGCCGACGCCCTCGAACACGACGAAGCCGCCGAACGACGGCGAGAACCGCGAGCAGCACCAGCGGCGCCGTCATCGCGGGCGCGGACTCGTGCGCGTGCTCGTGCACGTGCTCGTCCTTCGGCTCGCCGAAGAACGTGAGCATGACGACGCGCGCCATGTAGAGCGCGGTCACGGGCAGCGTCAGCGATGACGATGACCAGGTAGCACACGTGCTCATGTCGCCGTTGCGAATGCCGACGAGGATCTCGTCCTTCGCCCAGTAGCCGCTGAGCGGGACCAGGCCGGCCATCGCCAGCGCGCCGATGACGAACACCGGCGCCGTGATCGGCAGCTTGCCCCAGAGGCCGCCGAGCTTGTCGACCTCCTGCTCCTCGGTCGCGTGGATCACCGAGCCGGCCGAGAGGAAGAGCAGCGCCTTGAAGAACGCGTGGACGAACAGGTACAGCATCGCCGCGCCGACGGCGCCTGAGCCGAGCGCGACCATCATCAGCCCGAGGCTGTTGAGGGTGGAGTAGGCGACGACGCGCTTGATGTCGCGCTGCGCCAGGCCGATGAGCGCCGCCAGCACCGTCGTCATCAGGCCGATGCCGGTGATCAGCTCCGGCATGCCGCGCACGACCTCGAACAGCGGCAGCATGCGCGCTACGAGGTAGACGCCGGCGACGACCATCGTCGCGGCGTGGATCAGCGCGGAGACCGGCGTCGGGCCCTCCATCGCGTCCGGCAGCCAGACGTGGAGCGGGAACTGCGCCGACTTGCCGCAGGCGCCCGCGAAGATGCAGACGGCCGCCGCGGTTAGCCACTCGCGGCCGATCGTGCCGGCGCGCGCGGCCTCGAGGATGTCGTGGATGTTGAACGTGCCCGTCTGCCTGAAGAGGATGATGACGCCGATCAGCAGCCCGACGTCGCCGATGCGCGTCGTGATGAACGCCTTCTTCGCCGCCTCGGCCGCGGACGGCCGGTCGTTGTAGTAGCCGATGAGCAGCATCGAGCAGAGGCCGACCAGCTCCCATGCCGCGTACAGCATCAGCAGGTTGTCGGCCAGCACCAGCGTCAGCATCGAGGCCGACGAACAGCGATACGATCGCGTAGAACCAGCCGTAGCGGCGGTCGCCGTGCATGTAGCCGGTGGAGTAGATCATCACCAGCAATGTGATCAGCGAGACGCAGAAGATCATCACCAGCGTGATCTGGTCGACGAAGGTGCCCATCCGGACGTCGATGTAGCCGGGGATGCTGAACCACTCCCAGCTGCGCGCGACGCCGGTGGAATTCGTGGCCGCCGAGCGATCGCATCGGCCATGTCCTTGCCGGCGGCGATCACCAGCACGAACGCGGCCAGCATCGCGACGATGGCGAGCCAGTCGCCCTTGCGCGGCAGCCAGGGGCTGAACAGCAGGAGGAGGACGAAGGCCGCTGCCGGCAGCACCGGCAGGATCCACACGTCGCCCATGTCGAATCCGAAGATGGTCAGCTCCCCTTACACGCCACGCGACCGCACGCGCTCACCACTTGAGCGAGTCGACCTCGTCCACATTCGCGGTCCCGCGGTTCCTGAAGACGCGCAACACGATCGCCCAGCGCGAGGCCCACTTCGGCCGCGGCGACGGTGATGACGAACACTGCGAAGATGATGCCGACGAACAGCGACGGCGCGGTGTACACGGCGAACGCCGACCATGTTGATGCTCACGGCGTTCAGCATCAGCTCGACCGACATGAGGATCAGCACGGCGTTGCGGCGCGCGAGCACGCCGTAGACGCCGATGCGAGAACAGCACCGCGCTCAGCCCGAGGAAATGCGCCAGCGGGATGCCGGCTGCGGCTGATCTCCACCTAGCGCTCCCCCTCTTCCTGCATCGCGATGACAACCGCGCCGACAAGCGCCACGAGCAGCACGCCGGACGCGATCTCGAACGGCACGGCCCAGCTGGTTGAACAGCGCCTGGCCGATCGTGTTGAACGGCACGACGGTCACCTGGTGGATGTCTCGCGGCCACTTCGTCTGGTCGATCATCGCCGCGAACGCGCCAAGCAGCGATCAGTGCCGCCACGGCCGCGAGCGGACGCTGGTCGCCGTCGAGCTTCTGCTTCAGTTCGGGCACCTTCGTCAGCATCAGCGCGAACAGCATGAGCACGGTGACGGCGCCGCCGTAGATCAGCACCTGCACGAGCGCGAGAAATTCGACCGACAGCAGCAGGTAGACGCCGGCGACGCCCATCAGCGACATGATGAGGAACAGCGCCGCATAGATGACGTTGCGCACGAGCACGACGCCGAGCGCGCCCACCACTATCGTCGCCGCCATGATGTCGAAGAAGATCTGCGTCATGCGCGAAGCCCCGGATCGACTTTCCCGGCCTTTGACTGCGACAGCAGCATGTCGAGGTCGAACACGAGCCGGCCGCGGTCGTACTGCGACAACTCGTGTCCCGCCCAGGTGTTGTTCATGCCGATCGCCTCGAAGTTGCACACTTCGACGCAGATGTTGCAGCGCATGCAGCGCCCGTAGTCGATCCAGAACTCGTCGATGATCTTGCGGCGCTTGCTTTCCCCGGCCGCGAACTTCGGGTTGTCCTTCATGACGACCGTCATGCACTCGACGGGGCACGCGCGCTCGCAGGCGTGGCAGCCGGTGCAGAACGGCTCGTCGTGCTCCTCATCCCAGATCAGGATGGGGAAGGCGCGGTCGCGATTCGCGATTTCGCGATGCACCGTCGGATACTGCACGGTCACCGGCTTGCGGAATATCGCCCGCGCGGTCACGCCAAAGCTCTTCAAGACGCCCAGCATCTAGATTGCACTCCTTGCCGGTTCGGCGCTGCTGTAGAGCCGCAGTCCCTCGCGCGGCTTCACGCGCACCGACCAGTAGATCACGACGCACAGCGCAACGGCGAGCAGGGCCGACGAAGCCCGCCACCAGCACGCCGGGCGCATCATAGACAATCAGCAGTCCGTTGAGGAAGATTTGCGCGAGCGCAAACGGGATCAGCACCTTCCACGCGTACGACATCAACTGGTCGACGCGCAGGCGTGGCAGCGATGCGCGCGTCCAGAGGTAGAAGACGATGAAGATGCTCATCTTCGTGACCGTGAGCAGCAGCTGGTACGCCCAGCCGATGTCGCGCCCGAACGGCCACTCCCAGCCGCCGAGGAAGACGAACGCGGCGAGCAGGCTGAAGACGTACATGTTCACGTACGACGTGAGCTGGAACATCGACCAGCGAATGCCGCTGTACTCGATGAACACACCGCCCGCGACCTCCGACTCACCGGTCGGGATGTCGAACGGCTGCCGCTCCAACTCGGCGATCGACGCCGTCAGGAAGACGAGGAAGCCGAGCGGCTGCCAGACGATGAGCGGGATGCGGTCCTGAAAGAGGATGATCTGGTAGACGTCGGCGCTCTGCGTGATCATCACGAGGCCAATCGCCGCGAGGATCAGCGGGATCTCGTACGAGATGAGCTGCGCGGCCGCCCTCATGCCGCCGAGCAGCGCGTACTTGCTGTCGGAGCCCCATCCCGCCATCAGGAAGCCGATGAACGACAGGCCGGAGATGGCGAGCAGGTAGAGCAGGCTCAGGGGCAGCGGGCTGATCAGCCAGTCGGCCGTGAACGGCACGGCGACGACGGCGATGAACGCCGGCACGAAGATCGCGAACACCGCACCTTCGAAGGCGATGGGGTCGGCCGTGGCCGGCCGCAGGTCTTCCTTCACAAGCAGCTTGAGCATGTCGGCGATGGGCTGCAGCAGCCCGAACGGGCCGGTGCGCGTCGGGCCGAGCCGCACCTGCATGCGGGCGATGATCTTGCGCTCGTACCAGGTGGCGTAGGCGACGGCGACCGTCATCAGCAGCGTCATCACGATAAGGCCGATGAGCGCGTGTACCGCCGGCTGGTGGACGTGGAGCGAGGGGGCGGACAACAGCATCATTTCTACCTGTCCACGCATCCGAGCACGATGTCCACCGAGCCCAGAATCAACACGGCATCCGCCAGGAACTGCCCGACCGTCATCTCCCGCAACGCCGAGAGGTTGCAGAACGACGACGAGCGCATCTTCATCCGGTACGGCTTGTCGCCGCCTTTCGATACGAGGTAGACGCCCCACTCGCCGCGCGGCGCCTCGACCTTCGAATAGACCTCGCCGGGCGGCGTGCGGAGCCGGCGCGGCATCTTGTCGGCGACGATCGCGCCTTCGTTCGGCATCTGGTCGAGCGCCTGCTCGATGATGCTCACCGACTGGCGCATCTCCTCGAGCCGCACGAGGTAGCGGTCGTAGACGTCGCCGTAGCGGCCGACGGGGATCGAGAACTTGAAGCGGTCGTAGATGGAGTACGGCTCGTCGCGACGGAGGTCCCAGTTGACGCCGGAGGCGCGCAGCATCGGTCCGCTGAGCCCGTTCGCGATCGCCTGCTCCGCCGTGAAGGCGCCGACGCCCTGGCAGCGCACCATGAAGATCTCGTTTCGCGTCATCAGGTTGTCGAGGTCCTTGATGCCGCTCTTTACTTTCACGAGCGCCTCGCGCACACGCTCCTTGAAGTTGTCCGTCACGTCCCACGCGAGCCCGCCGACGCGGAAGTACGCGTACATCAGCCGGTCGCCGGACACTTCCTCGAACACGTCCTGCAGCGCCTCGCGCTCGCGGAAGGCGTAGGTGAAGCTCGTGCCGAAGAGGCCCGTATCGATACCGAACGCGCCCATGAACATGAGGTGGCTCGTCAGGCGGTTCATCTCGGTGAGGATGACGCGGACGTACTCGGCGCGCTCCGGCACCTCGATGCCCATCAGCCGCTCGACGGCCATGACGTACGCCAGCTCGGCCGAGAACTGCGCCAGGTACTCCGTGCGGTCGGCGAAGCCGATGCCCTGGCGATAGTCCATCGCCTCCATCAGCTTCTCGCCGCCACGGTGCATGTAGCCGATGTGCGGCGTCACGTCGACGACCTTCTCGCCGTCGATGACGAGCACCATGCGGAACACGCCGTGCGTGCTCGGGTGCTGCGGCCCCATGTTAATCGGCATGTCGACGATTTCGAGGCCGTCGCCGCGCTCAGCAACCGTCGTCATTCTTCGCCCTCGCCGGCGCCATCACGCAGGTTGACGCCCTGCCACTCTTCGATCTCCTGCAGGGGGTTGTCCTTGCGCAGCGGGAAGTGGTCGGTCATGTCGTCGGGCAGCAGCAGCGGCACGAGGTTCGGGTGGCCGTCGAAGGTGATGCCGAACATGTCGCGCGCCTCGCGCTCGTGCCAGTTCGCGGCCGGGTACAGCCCGGACAGCGTCGGCACGACGGCGTCGTCGAGGCTGACGCGCGTCTTTACCGTGAGCCCGTGGAACTTCGTGAACGACCAGAGGTGATAAACCACCTCCAGTCCCTCCTCCTGCCAGTCGACGCCGGAGAGACAGCGCAGGTACGAGAAGTCGAGACGCGGATCGTCGCGCGCCGCCGTCATGACGGCGACGAGGTCGTCGCGCGACACTTCGACGGCGACCGACTCTCCCTGCAGCGATGGCACCATGTACGCCTTCATCGCGACGCCGCCTGCGGCCTCGGCGAGCGTCTCGTTGATGCTGCCCGGCGGCGGCGAGACGCGAGGCGCTTCCTTCGGCTCGGCCTCTTTGGCCGGGCGTGCGGCGGCGGGCTTGGCTGCGGGCTTCTCGGCGGCGGGTGGGGTCGGCGTTGCGTCGGCGGGAGGTGGGGTGGGTGCGCCAGCCGCCGCGTCGGCGGCCTTCGCCTGTTCCTCCTGGTCCTGCCCGTCCGGAGCCGTCATCTACCTGCTTCGCTCTTCCATGATCTTGTTCTGCAGCGCCAGGAAGCCGTCCATCAGCGCCTCAGGACGTGGAGGACAGCCCGGGACGTACACGTCGACCGGGATGATCTTGTCGACGCCCTGCAGCACGCGGTCGTAGCGGGTGTACGGCCCGCCGTTCGTCGCGCAGGCACCCATCGAGATCACCCACTTGGGGTTCGGCATCTGCTCGTACAGCAGCTTGACCGCCGGCGCCATCTTCTTCGTGACGGTGCCCGACACGATCATCACGTCCGACTGCCGCGGCGACGGCCACGGCACGATGCCGAAGCGGTCGAGGTCGTTGTTCGGCATGAACGTCGCGATCATCTCGATCGCGCAGCACGCGAGGCCGAACGTCATCGGCCACAGCGATGACTTCCGGCACGCGGCGAGCAGCAGGTCGGCCGGCACCTGCGCGATGCCAGGGAGGATCTGCCGGTACAGCGGCTCGCCCGGCGTGAAGGGAGCCGGCGTGAGCCGCAGCGCCTCCCGCTCGATGCCAGTCTGCCCGGGCGCGGGCACGACAACCGGTGCGGCGGGAGCGTCAGGGGTCTTGATCTGATCAGCTACCTGCGCCATTGCAGCACACCCTTCTTCCACGCGTAGCCAAGGCCCGCGGCGAGGATGCCGATGAAGACGACCATCTCCCAGAACGCGGCCTTGCCTGCGGCGCCAAACGTCGCCGCCCATGGAAACAGAAACACCGCCTCCACATCGAAGATGAGGAAGAGGATCGCGAAGAGGTAATAACGGATCTGGAACTGCGACCGAGTCTGGCCGATCGGCAGCATGCCGCACTCGTACGACGTCGACTTGCCGCCTTCCTTCGAGAACGGGGCAAAGATCCGCGCCGCGATCAGGGCCGTGAGTACGAGGGTGAATCCGACGATGACCGCGAGGAAGACGGCCAGATAGCTGTCGAGCAACGCCTGGAACGGCAAGCGATCCCCTCCCGCCAGGACGGCATATTGGCGGAGTGCGAGGCCCGGGATCCGCGCGCGGAGACCCGTTTCCCACGTTCATTCAGACTCTAACAACGGGGTGCTTGTAAGTCAATTCACAAGTAACCAGTTTGGAAATTGAGCGCTTCTATAGCTGGCGGCGCCTTCGCCGAACGGCGCGCTTGACCCTGCAGAGCTGGCTCGACTATGCTCGGGTCACAACTGAAGAGACGTACGGTAAGGTCGCGGCGAAGCCGGTGAAATGCCGGCGCTGTCCCGCAACTGTGACCCTCGCATCGACGGGGGAAGCCAGGTCGACCGCCCTTACCGCCATCGCAGGCCTTCGAGGAAAAGGACGCGGGGCAAGCGGTGCATCATGACCGAGCCCCTGTCTTTGGAAGGCAGGGGTTTTCGTTTGTGCCGGCTGCACCCTCCTGCCGGCCGGAGGAGGAATTCGTGCAGATCGTCCGCTCCGTCCGTTTCGCCGCCGCACTGCGCGTTTGCCGCCCTCGCGCTGTTCGCCGCGGCGTGCGGCGGCGGCTCTTCGACCAGCTCGACGCCAACCGCCAGCATGAGGGCCGCCGCTACGCCGACGGCCGGGCCGGCCTTCCCCGTCACGGTCAAACGGAGCGACGGCAAGACGCTCACCGTCGCGTCGGCGCCCGAAGCACATCGTCTCGCTCTCGCCGGGCGCCACCGAGGTCATCTACGCGCATCGGCGCCGAGGGCGAGCTGGCGGCGGTCGACAAGAACGCCAACTACCCGGACGCCGCGAACGCGTTCCCGACGAAGGTCGACGCCTACGAACCGAACGTCGAGGCGATCCGCGCGCTCAACCCGGACCTCGTCATCGTCGCGAGCGACACGAGCGGCCTGGTCGCCAAGCTCGACGAGCTGAAGGTGCCGGTGCTGTACGTCGACATCGACACAACGGTCCGCACCGTCGACGACGTGCTGGCGCAGATCGGCGTGCTCGGGCAGGTCACCGGCATGGCCGACAAGGCGTCGGCGCTCGTCGCGTCGCTGCAGGCGCGCATCGATAAGGTGACGGCGGCGCTGCAGTCGCTGCCGGCGGGGTCGCCGGTCGCCGTCTACCACGAGCTCGATTCGACGTATTTCAGCGCGTCCGACGACACGTTCGTCGGCGACCTGTACAAGATCCTGAAGATGAAGAACGTCGCCGGCAGCGGCACGACGGCCTACCCGCAGCTGACGCAGGAGGCGATCATCGCCGCGAACCCGCAGGTCATCGTCCTGGCCGACGAGGCGTTCGGCGTGAGCATCGATTCCGTGAAGGCTCGCCCGGGCTGGAGCGCGATCGACGCCGTCAAGAACAACAAGATCTTCGCCATCAATCCGGACATCGTGAGCCGGCCGGGGCCGCGCATCGTCGATGCGCTCGAGCAGCTGGCGAAGGACGTGTATCCGGAGAGGTTCCCGTAGCGATGCAGATCGCCCGTCACCGCGGCGCCCGTACCGAGCCGGCATCCGCCGAGCCCGCGCTCGTGACGTGGTCGAGCCTCGCGGGGACGTTCGCGCTCGCCGGCGCCGCGACGCTTGCCGTCGCGTGGTTCGCGGCGAGCTGGGGCACGGTGCACATCGCGCCGCAGACGACGCTCGGCATCGTGCTCGGGCACCTGCCGTTCGTCTCGACCGGCGCGCACAGCGCCACGGCCGAGGCGATCGTCTGGCAGGTGCGCATGCCGCGCGTCGTGCTGGCGGGGCTGGTCGGGGCGACGCTCGGGTTCGCCGGCGCGGCGTACCAGGGCGTGTTCCGCAACCCGCTCGCCGAGCCGTACCTGCTCGGCGTCGCGTCGGGCGCGGCGGTCGGCGCGACGCTGATCATCATCTCGCCGTTCTTCGTCGCGGCGTGGCTGTTCAGCCCGCTGCCGCCGGCCGCGTTCGCCGGCGCGCTCACCGCCGTCGCGCTGGCCTACTCGCTTGCCCGCGTCAACAACCGTGTCGGCACGACGTCGCTGATCCTCAGCGGCGTCGCGGTGTCGTCGGTGTGCACGTCGGTCGTCACGTACCTGATGCTGACGTACAACACGCGGACGCTCGCCATCCTCAACTGGATCCTCGGCGGCTTCAACACGGCGACGTGGCAGCAGGTGGGAATCGCCGCGCCGTACATGGCGGTCGCCGTCGCCGTGATCCTGCCGCACGCGCGCCTGCTCAACGTGCTGCAACTGGACGAGGACGAGGCGCGCCAACTCGGCGTCAACGTCGAGCGGACGAAGCTGCTGATCCTCGGCGTCGCGTCGCTGTCGACGGCGGCGGCCGTCGCGGTCAGCGGGCTGATCGGCTTCGTGGGGCTGATCGTGCCGCACGCCGTGCGCATGATCTGGGGGCCGGACTACCGGCGGGTGCTGCCGCTCTCCGGCTTCTTCGGCGCGTCGTTCCTGATGCTGGCCGACGTCATCGCCCGCAGCATCAACCCGGGCTACGAAGTGCCGATCGGGGTCATCACGGCACTCGTCGGCGCGCCGTTCTTCCTTTATCTGCTCCGACGCCAGGGGCGGCCGGCGCGAGGGGAGGCGCGATGCTGACGGTGCGCCATCTGGAGACAAGCTACGGAGCGCGGCTCGTGCTGCGCGGGCTCGACCTCGATGCGGCGCGCGGCGAGTTGCTGGCGATCATCGGGCCGAACGGCTGCGGCAAGACGACGCTGCTCCGCGCCATCACTGGCGTGCTGCGCTTACGACGGCGAGATCGCGATCGACGGCGCCTCCGTGCGCGAAGCAACGCCCGGCCGCGCTGGCGCGCCGCGTCGCGGTGGTGACGCAGGGCGCCACGCTGCCGTCGGGGTTCTCGGCGTTCGAGGTGGCGATGATGGGCCGCACGCCGCACCTGCGACTGCTGCAGTCCGAGGGCCGGCACGACATCGCCATCGTCCGTGCGTCGATGGAGCGCACCGATTGCTGGAGCCTGCGCGAGCGGCCGGTCGAGGAGTTGTCCGGCGGCGAGCGGCAGCGCGTCGTCATCGCCCGCGCGCTCGCGCAGGAGCCGCAGCTGCTGCTGCTCGACGAGCCGACGTCGCACCTCGACGTGCAGCACCAGGTCGACACCTTCGGCCTGATGATCGAGCTGTGCCGCGAGCGCGACCTCGCCGTCGTGGCGGTCGTGCACGACCTGACGCTCGCGGCGCTCTTCGCCGACCGGGTCGCCCTGATGTCGGCGGGCCGCATCGTCGTCGTGCGGCGCGCCCGCCGACGTGCTGACAGCCGACGCGATCGCGTCGATCTACGGAATGCGGGTGCGGGTGTTATCGCATCCCGACACCGGACGGCCTATCATCGTGCCCGAGGCGCTGCCCGTCGCGACGACGGCGGCGCAGTTCGGGACGGAGGCCGCATCATGAGCGACGAACAGGCGGAAGAGCCCGGCAAGACGCGGCAGGCGCTCGTCGTCGTCAACACCGGCGACGGCAAGGGCAAGACGACGGCGGCACTCGGCGTGCTGCTGCGCGCATGGGGCCGCGGCTACAACGTCTGCATGCTGCAGTTCATCAAGAGCACGACGTCCAACTACGGCGAGAACCGGGCGGCGAAGAAGATCGGATTGGAGATCATCGCGCTCGGCGGCGGCTTCACCTGGCTGTCGAAGGACATCGAGAAGGACAAGGCGCTCGCACGCGATCTGTGGGAGCAGTGCAAGGCGAAGATCGCCTCGGGCGAGTACGACGTCGTCGCGCTCGACGAGTTCACCTACCCCCTCGCGTACGGATGGCTGCCGGTCGACGACGTGATCGCGTTCCTGAAGGAGCGCCCAGCGCGCACGCACGTCATCATCACCGGCCGCGACGCGCCGCAGGAGCTCATCGACTACGCCGACCTCGTCACGGAGATGCGCGAGGTCAAGCACCCCTTCCAGCACGGGCTGAAGGCGCAGCCCGGGATCGAGTTCTGATGACGGCGCGCGACACCATCGACGAGGCCGTCGCGGCCATCGAACCGGTCGACGAAGCAGCGCGTGAGGCGGCGCGCGAGCTGCAGTCGCGCCTGACGAAGCCGGCGGGTGCGCTGGGCCGGCTCGAAGAGCTGGCGATCTGGGCCGCGGGCGTCTGCCGGACGGCCGTCCCGGAGCTGGACGCGCTCCGTGATCGTCGTCGCCGCCGGTGACCACGGCGTCGCCGAGGACGGCGTGAGCGCATACCCGCGCGACGTGACGGGCCAGATGGTGGCGAACTTCCTCGCCGGCGGCGCGGCTGTCAACGTGCTGGCGACACATGCCGGCGCCGAGGTGCGCATCGTCGATGCGGGCGTCCGCGGCGACCGCCTCGACCCGCGCCTGCACGTCGTCAAGCCGCGCGGCGGCACCGACAACATGACGATGGGGCCGGCCATGTCGCGCGGCGAGGCGGAGGCGCTGGTGGCGAGCGGCATCGAGTTCGCGCGCGACATCTCGGCCGGGGGCGGCGTCAGCATCGCGCTCGGCGACATGGGCATCGGCAACACGACGGCGGCCGCGGCGATCACGTCGGTCTGCGCCGGCCTGCCGCCGCGCGCGACCACCGGACGCGGCACCGGCATCGACGACGCGGCCTACGCCGCGCAAGCTCGAGGCGGTCGAGCGCGCGATCGCGGTGAACGCGCCGAATCCCGCCGACGCGATCGACGTGCTCGCGAAAGTCGGCGGCTTCGAGATCGCGTTCCTCGCCGGCGTCGCGCTCGGCGCGGCCGCATCGCGCACGCCCGTCGTGCTCGACGGCTACCCGACGACCGCCGCCGCGCTCATCGCGGCCGGCATCGCGCCTGCCGCCGTCGCGTACATGCTCGCGTCGCACCAGTCGGCCGAACCGGGCCATCGCGTCGCGCTCGCCCATCTCGGGCCTGCGGCCGCTGCTCGACCTGGAGATGCGGCTCGGCGAGGGATCGGGCGCCGCGCTGGCGCTGACGCTGCTCGCCGCGGCGCTTCGCATCCCGCGCGAGATGGCGACGTTCGACTCGGCCGGCGTCTCGCGCTCCGACGGCGAGACCCCGCCCGAAGCCTGATGGGATTCCTCGCCGCGCTCGAGTTCCTCACGCGCCTGCGCGTCCGGCGGACGCCGGCGGGCGACATGCGTCGCGTCGCCGCGGCTCAGGGGTGGTTTCCGGCCGTCGGCCTCGTTCTCGGCGCCGCTCCTGCTCGGCATCGATCGGCTGGCGTCGCGTGCGCTGCCCGAGACCTCGATCGACGTGCTGCTCGTCGTCGCGCTCGCGGCGCTCACCGGCGGCCTGCACCTCGACGGCCTCGCCGACGCCGCCGACGGCATGCTCGGCGGCCGCGACCGCAGCGAGCGGCTCGCGATCATGCGCGATGTGCACGCGGGCAGTTTCGCCGTGATCGCCATCGTCAGCGTGATGGCGCTGAAGTGGGCCGGCCTCGCGGCGATGCCGCGCGACGTGCGCTTCGAGGCGATCCTGCTCGTCCCGTGCCTCGCGCGCTTCGCGATGGTGGCCGGAGCTGCGGCGTTCCCGTACGCGCGCGAGGAGGGGGTGGGCGTCGCATTTCACGATGCGGCGCGGCCGATCGCGATCATCGCGGCAGGCGCGACGGCGCTGGCCGCGTCGATGGTGCTGCTCGGGGCGGGCGGCCTCATCGCCGTG
The DNA here is from genome assembly GCA_963840385.1 of uncultured Chloroflexia bacterium. Lineage (GTDB taxonomy): Bacteria > Chloroflexota > Dehalococcoidia > DSTF01 > JACRBR01 > CAYJMJ01. The sequence continues at coordinate 130,693 of CAWIYS010000014.1, forward strand.
GCGTTCGCGCTGTGCTGTGCGTTGGCCGTCGGCGCGTACGCGCGGCGGAGCATCGGCGGGATGACGGGCGACGTCTACGGCGCGACGGCCGAGATCACGGAGGCCGGCCTCCTTCTGCTCGTCGCGGCTTTCGCGGATCGCGGCTGGCTCCATCCGCTGCTCATGGGATAGCGCAGGGCCCGAGTGAGCGAACGCGGCTGTACTCTTAGCCGGGGAGATCGCACCTCATGCTGACACTGATCCTCGGGGGCGCGCGCAGCGGCAAGAGCGATCTGGCCGAGCAGCTGGCCATCGCGTCCGGGCGCGACGTCACCTTCATCGCGACGATGGACCCGCAGGACGACGAACTCAGGCTCCGCGTCGAGCGGCATCGCGCCGGCCGCCCGGCGGCGTGGCGCACGATCGAGGAGCAGCACGACGTAGTGGCCGTGACTCGAGGAACACGCAGGCAGTGGTGCGTTCGTCATCGTCGACTGCATGACGATGTGGATCAGCAACCTGCTGCTCGCGCGACTCGGCGACGGCGCGGAAACGCCGGCCGAGGCGACCGCAGCTGCCGTCGAGCAGGCGATCGACGCGGCGCGGGCGCTCGCGGCGTGCGCTGCGTCGTTCGACGGCGAGGTGGCCGTCGTCTCCAACGAAGTCGGCGCGGGCGTGGTGCCCGCCTACCCGCTCGGCCGTGCCTTTCGCGATGCGCTCGGCGGGGCGAATCGCGCGATCGCGGAGCGCGCGGACCGGGTGTACTGGGTCATCGCCGGACTCGCGCTGGAACTCAAGTCGCTAGGCGCGCGCGGGCTGACGGCGTTCGGCGACGGCCACCGATGATCCCGATCCACGACAGCATCCGCTCCCGTTCGTTCCCTTATGTGAACCTGATCATCATCGTCGTCAACTTCATCGTCTTCTTCTACGAAGTGTCGCTCAGCCAGCATTCCATCCACGGCCAGCTCACGAAGCTCGACACGTTCATCTACGACTGGGGCAACATCCCGGCGTGCACGCTCGAAAGCCTCGGCCAGCACCAGGCGCTGACAGCGGGGGAGCGCGCGGTGTGTGCCTTGCAGCCGGAGCCGCTGTGGACGATCTTCACGGCGCTGTTCATCCACGGCAGCTGGCTGCACATCCTCGGCAACATGCTGTTTCTCTGGATCTTCGGCGACAACGTCGAGGACTCGATGGGCCACGCGCTGTACGGGGTGTTCTACCTGCTGGTCGGCGCGCTGTCCTCGTTCGCGCACATGTTCGTCAACGCGTCCGACATCATGCCGGCCGTCGGAGCGAGCGGCGCGATCGCGGGAGTGATGGGCGCGTACATCGTGCTGTTCCCGCGCGCGACGGTCGCCGTCATCATCCCGCTGCTGTTCTTCATCCCGTTCCCCGTGCCAGCGTTCCTGCTGATCGGCCTCTGGTTCCTCGCGCAGGTGTTCAGCGGCTTTGCGTCCCTCGGCGTGTCGACCGTCGGCTCTGGGCGGCGGCATCGCTTATTTCGCTCACATCGGGGGCTTCGTGGCGGGCGCGCTGCTCGTGAACCTGTTCGCGGTGCGGCGGCGCGGGCCGCCGGTGCGCCCTCGGCGAGATGCCTGGTAGCGCAGGCGCAGCGGACAGCGCCGTACGCAATCCGGCCAGAAACTAACCTTGACGTTCGCGTTAAGTTGAGGCTAGCATGGCAGGCATGACCGCGAAGCGCACCCCCGACCTCGAAACACCTTCTGACCAGCAGGCTTACCTTCAGATCGGCGAGGTGGCCGAGCGGACGGGCGTCACCCAGCGCACGCTGCGCTTCTACGAGGAAAAGGGGCTGCTGAAGCCGCCGTCCCGCCTCGAAGGCGGCTTCCGCCTCTACTCCGAGGAGGACGTGCGGCGGGTCGAGGAGATCAAGCGACTTCAGACGCTGCTCGGCTTCACGCTCGCCGACATCAAGGAGATGGTGGAGGCCGAGGCGATCAAGATGCAGATCCGCGCCGAATACCGGCGCGATGCGGAGGTCTCGGAGCGCAAAGCCAAGCTCGCCAAGGCCGTCGAAGTCACCGAACGCCAGACCGTGGTCATCGACCAGAAGCTCGCCGCGCTGCACGAGATGAAGGCGCACCTCGACCAGAAGCTCGCGCAGTACAACGGCTGGATCGCCCAACTCGACGAGAAAGCGGCCGCCGAGGCGAAACCCTAGCGGCGAACGCGCTCCCGGCTACGTGAGCCGGCCGTTGCCGTTGCCCGTCGCTTCTTCATCCTGCTCGTCCTCGTCTTCCTCTTCGTCGTCCTCGTCTTCTTCCGAGTAGACGCCTGCCTGCACGCCGCGCCATACCGTGACGACAAAGTCGTCGCGATACTGGTCCGTCGTGAGCACGAGGCGCTCATCGATCTCGCCGATCAGGTCCTGGATTTCGTCGTCGTCGAAATCGGTCGGCACGCAGAGCGTCGCATGGACGATGCTCGACGCCGTGAAGTGAAGGTCGACGCGGCCGACAACGTCGCCGTTCGCCTCGACGCTGTAGGCCTCCGAATACGGCGTCCGCGACTCTCTCTCGAACTGGTAGTCCGTCATGGCGTCCCCCTGGCAGCTCGCACGCCGTCGTCCGGCGCCTGCGCGAAGCATACGCGCGCCCCGGCCCACTGTGAAGCGGCCATGCGGCGTAGAATTGCGTCATGCAGCAGTTCAGCTTCGACTTCCGCGACCCGGTCGTTCGATATCGAAGGCTGGCGCCTGTCGTGCCAGGTGATCACGTTCGAGAACACGTACGGCCTGCCGTCATCGGCCGACGTGCAGCGCGGGGACGCCCTCACGACCATCTCGACCGATCGTCTGACGTGGGCCGGGGGACAGCGCACCGCGCCCGGCAGCGCACGCATCGAGGCGCGCCGCACGGACGACGGCATCGAGGTCACCGTCACCGCATCGATGCCGCGGCGCATCCGCTGCACGAAGCTCATCGTCGGCGGGCTGCCCGACGGCGAACTGCTCGGGCATCGATGGTCGCGGCAGGCGGTGACGCGCGGCGGCACGACGGTGCACTACCCGTCGACGACACACACCGCACTCGCGTTCCTCGACCTCGGCGGCGGCGAGCACCTGTACTTCGAGTCGCTCGACGACCACGTGCGCGCGAAGCGGTTCGCGTTTATGCGCCACGACGACGGGATCGCGGTGGAGCTGATCCACGAGGACGCTGCGCACGAGATGACCGGCGACACGCGCACGCCGCCGTGGCGCATCGGCCGAACGCGCGATCCCGAGGCGGTCGTGCGCCGCCACGACGAGCACGTCGCGCGCGGCGTTCGGCATCGAGCCGTGGGAGACGCGCGCCGACGTGCCGGCGTGGGCGCGCGAGGTCTCGCTCGTCGTCGCGCTGCACGGCATGCACTGGAGCGGCTACACCTTCAACACGTACGACGACATGGCCGCCGCGCTCGATTTCATCGCCGCGCGCATCGACGGCCGCCGCGTGCTGGCGTTCCTGCCAGGCTGGGAAGGGCGCTACTACTGGCAGTACGGCGACTATCGGCCCGAGCCGGCGCTTGGCGGCGACGGAGGGATTCGGCCGGCTCGCGGCGAAGGCGCGCCAGCTCGGCGTGCACCTGATGCCGATGTTCGGCGCCAACTGCGTGAACACCGGCATCGACGGCTACGCCGAGTGGGGCGCGCCCGCGCGAGATGCGCTCGCCGTCCGGCCTCGTGTTCCAGGGCAACCGGCCGGACTGGGACGTCAGCCGCGCGCACGATCCCGGCTGGCAGGCGTGGCTCAACCCCGGCGCACCGTCGTGGCGGGCGCGGCTCGTCGAGCAGGTCAGCGCGCTGGTGCGAACGTACGATCTGCCGGCGGTCTTCTTCGACACGCAGCACGTCTGGATCAACGACCCGCGGTACGACCTCTACGCCGGCCTCGTGGCGCTGCGCGACGAGCTGAAGTCGCGCTTCCCGGACCTGCTCGTCACGGGCGAGGGCTGGTACGACGCGCTCGGCGCCGTCACGCCGATCTCGCACTCCGGCCTGCCGGCCGCGTGGCCGGAGATGTTTGCGAAGTACAACCGCGGCTTCCTGCACCTGTCCGCGGGCGACCCCTCGCGCGGCAGCACGGGCGTCCACGAGCTCGGCTACAACCCCTTCCAGCTCAGCCCCGACGTCGAGCACGTCCTCCCGACGCTCACCGTCGTCGACGGCACGATCGCCAACGCGCCGGAGGCGCGTCGAACAGGTGATCGCGCAGGCGAACGCGTACGCGCGTCGGTGGTTGTGAACGGCTGCTGTCGTTGCGCCGATCATCCTGAGCACCAAACGTTGTCATCCTGACCGCCAGCGAAGGATGTTGTTCGGCCGGTGCCATTGCGCCATTTCGGCCGACGCGCGCGGCGAGAGTGCTGCCTACGTGGTTTAGTGCTGACCTTGCGCCGTGCCGCCGGGACGCCGAGAGACGAACCGCACCTCGATCTCAGTGACGTCTGGTGTTCGTTTCATGCGGTCGCTGTAAACGACGAACTCCAGGTCGGCGAGTCTACCTTCGCGTTCAAAGAGCAGGATCTCGACTGGGACGCCATCCGCGTCGGTGAACCATCCTTCGACGGGGAGTGGTGCCGCGCCCGACCCGGAAGGGGGTTCGCCTTCAATCCGGAACTCGACGCTGGCGCAGTGGTCGGAACACTCCGGCCACGGCCGGACGAGTGCATCCTGAACTTGCGCGTGAAGTGCATCGCGCCCAGGAAAGTCGGGTTCCATAAGGCGATCGAGGACGGCTCGCTCAAATGAGGTGAGGGCGCGAAATCGCCCTTCGTTTCCACTCATCGCGGCCTTAAGCCGTGCCCCGAAGCCCCAGCGCGTCGGCGTTGGACTTCAGCGCCTCGATCACTTCGGCGATGTGGGCGTCCAGGTCGACGCCGAGCTGTTCGGCGCCATGGATGATGTCGTCGCGGTTCACCTGGCGCGCGAACGCCTTGTCCTTCATCTTCTTCCGCACCGACGGCGCCTCGACCTCGAAGATGCTCTTGTTCGGGCGGACGAGCGCGACCGCCGTCACGAAGCCGGTCAACTCGTCGGCCGAGAAGAGTACCTTTGCCATCAGCGTCTCGCGCGCGACGCCGGTGTAGTCGGCGTGGCCCATGATCGCCGTGCGGATCTCGTCGGGATAGCCCCGTTCGGCGAGGATCTTGTTGCCTTCGTACGGGTGGCCTTCGGCGGTCGGCCAGCGCTCGTAGTCGAAATCGTGCAGCAGGCCGGTGACGGCCCACGTCTCCTCATCCTCGCCGTGGATGCGCGCGAATCGGCGCATCACCGTCTCGACGGCTAGGCCGTGCTTGCGCAGGCCGTCGGTCTGCGTGAATTCGCAGAGGAGGTTCCACGCCGCCTGCCGGTCGATGTTCGATGCTGCCATGGGTCCTCCGCGCCGGCGCGCTGCGGCCGTCCGGGCGCGCGTCGCCTATGATAGCGGGAGATGGCGTGGATCGAGCAACCGCCGAAGTCGGGCGACGACCGACCCGGCTGCATGGACGCGATCGTGCTGACGCGCTTGGCGTTCGGCATCCTGTTCTGGCCGGTGGCCGCGGTGCTCGGCGCGGGGGCGGGCGTCGCGATTGGCGTGCTGCTGCTGGCGAGCTATCCGCTGCCGACGATCGTCACCGCGGTCGTGCTCGGCGTGGCCGGAACGGCGATGTGGCGGTGGATCAGAGCTCGGCGGCCGCCGCCCGAGGGCTGACTTCGGGCAGCAGCTCGAGTGAGCGGAGGGCCGGCAGCAGTTCGGCCAGCCTGCCGATGGACGCGTGCGGCGTGACGCCATCGATGGCGGCGACGTCGCCGATCTGCAGCGACCACATTCCGGCGCGGCGCGCGCCTGCGACGTCGAGCCGCGGCTGATCGCCGAGGAACGCCGCCTCGGCGGCGGAGACATCCATCTCGTCGAGCGCTGTCTCGAACAGCGCGGTCGCCGGCTTCGCCAGTTCGGCCTCGTCGGAGAACACCGCGTGGTCGAATAGGATCCACAGCCCCATGTCGTCGAGAATCTGCCGCAGCACGAAACCGGGCGTGATGCCGGTGTTCGAGATCAGCCCAACCGACAGGCCGAGCGCGCGCACGGCCTCCAGCGTTTCGCGCGCGTCCAGCATGATCACCGGCCGATGCGTGAGCATCGGCGTCAGGATCGCTTCGTCGAGGCGGGCCCAGGCGCGCTCGTCGAGACGGCCCCCGATCTGGTCGTCGAGCTGGCGCAGGTAGGCGACGGTGCGGCCGTGGGCGGTGAAGTCGCGCTCGCTGGCGTGCAACTGCTCGTGCTCGACGCCGGCGGCGAGGAACGCGGCCTGGATGTCGGCGTCGGGGTAGTCGCAACCGAGCTCGGCGAGCGCCTCACGCGCCAGGCGGATGCGAAGCAAGCGGCGCGCCTCGCCGGCGACGGGATCCTCCGCGATCAGCGTGCCCCAGAGGTCAAACAGCACCGCCTTGAGCATCGATGTCCTCCCCGGATAATGAAAACCGCCCGCCGGAGGCGGACGGCAGCGGAATCACCGGGCCGCGGCGATTACGCGCTCGGGATCTCCAGCGGCTTGCCGCAGCTGGCGCAGAACTTCGCCGAGCGGGAGTTGCGGCCGCCGCACTCGCCGCAGAACAACGTGTCGGGCAAGCTGCCCGCGTCGCCGCCAGCGTCAGCGGAGCGGGCGACGGTGTCGTCTTTCTTCTCGTCGTCCTTGGTTGCGTGGCGGAACTCGCGGATGCCCTTGCCGAGCGCGCCGCCCACCTCGGGCAGCCGGCCAACGCCGAAGATGAGGACGACCACGAACGCGATGATCAGCAGTTCGGGGACGCCCAGCGGTCCGAGTCCGGCAAGTAGTGGCATAGTTCCTCTCGCGCCCATCCGGGACGACAGTGCTCAGCCTAACATTGGGTGCCGGAGACCGGCAAGGAACCCGATTCTAGCCCGAACCGGCCGCCGTGCCAGCCGGCGGCGAGACCGCATCCCGCAGGAACGCGGCGATCGCGTCGGCGCACTCCTGCGGCCGCTCGACGAGGAGCATGTGCGCCGTGCGGTCGATGACGACGAGGCGCGCGTGCGGGATGCGCTGCGCGGATGCGCTCGGCGACCGAGAGCGGCACGACGCGGTCCTCGGCGCCGTACAGCAGCAGCACCGGCATCGTGATCGCGGCGGCATCGATTGGCGCGTCGCGGCGGCCGTCGCGCGCCATCGCCAGCAGGCCGTCGAGCGAGCCCTTGATGCGCGCTGGCCGCACGTACTCCTCGCGCATCTCCGGCGTGAGGATCGTCCTGTCGCAGAAGCAGCCATCGAGCAGGCGCGTGGCGACGAGGTTCGCGAACAGCGGCAGGAATGGGCGCAGCAGCGCCCGAGGGCGGCAGGTGCCCCGGCAGGCGCTCCTCGCCGGAGACGGATGCCATCAGCACGAGCGCCTCGACGGCGTCCGGGTACGTGGCAGCGAAGCGCTGCACGATGCCGCCGCCCATCGAATGGCCGACGAAGACGGCGCGGGCGACACCGAGTCGGTCGAGCAGTTGGCGCAGCATCGTCACCTGGTCGGTAGCCGAGAGGCCGGCGCGCGCGTCGCGCTCGCTGTAGCCGTAGCCCTTGAGGTCGACGGCAATGACGCGATGATCCGCCGCGAGCAGCGGCATCAACTGCGCGTAGTTCGCCGTCTGACCGCCGAAGCCGTGGACGAGCACGATCGCCGGCCCGGCGCCCTGATCCACGTAGTGGACGCGGTAACCGTCGATGTCGATCAGCCGCCCCGGCTTCGGCACATCATCCCAGTCCAGCGTCTCGCGGAGGCTGAGGCGCCGCCAGACGACGGCACCGGCCGCGGCGACAACGCCAAGTGCGAGCAGCGTTCGCTTGTTCAAGGATCACCTCTCGGCTGTGAATCGATGCTGCGACGGTACGCCGCCGGCGCGGCTGCGGCAATACGGCTCGGCCGTCTCAGCCCGATGGTCGCGACGCCAGCGTGACGTCGGCCGTGCGGAGCTGGCCGTCGCTGTAGAACTCGACCTTCACGATGTCGCCCGCACGGTGGTTCGCCAGGATCGCGAGCAGCTTGCCGTTGTTCGGCACGTCCTGGCCATCGACCTTGACGATGACGTCGTTCACCTGCAGGCCCGCCGCCTCGGCGGGCGCGCCGCGGCCGACGACCGTGACGGCGATGCCGTGGTCGACCGGCAGGCTGAAGTTCCGCGCGATCGACGGCGTGACGTCGACGGTGCCAACGCCGAGGTACGCGCGGTCGATCTTCCCCGTCTCGATCAGCGACTTCACCGTCGGCTCGACGAGGCCGACGGAGATCGCGAAGCCGATATTCTGCGCGCTCCGGATGATCGCGGTGTTGATGCCGATGACTTCGCCCCGCGCGTTGACGAGGGCGCCGCCGGAGTTGCCGGGATTGATGCCGGCGTCGGTCTGGATCGCGTCGTTGATGGTGTACTGCTGCTCGTTGATCTCGCGGCCCTTGGCCGAGAGCACGCCGCGCGTCACCGTCGGCCCGCCCTTGAGGTCGAGCGCAAAGCCCATCGCAACGACGTCCTGGCCGACGACGAGGCTGTCGGGCGACGCGAACGTCGCCGGCACGAGGCCGGTGGCATCGACCTTGATCACGGCGAGGTCCGTCGGCTGGTCGCGGCCGACGATCGTCGCCGGCAGCGTTGTCAGGTCGGACAGCGTCACCGTGATCTTGTCGGCGGGCGTGGTGCCGGTGTCGTTCGTGACGACGTGATTGTTCGTGACGATGTGGCCCTCGGTGTCGATGATGACGCCCGTGCCGACGCCGGTGCTCGGGACCGTGCGGCCGAAGATGTCCAGCGTGGCGGTCGAGGTCTGGACGCGGACGATCGACGGCGCTAGCTTCGCGACGATCTGCGGCGTGGTGAGCCCCGGCTGGGACTGGATCGCCGGCGCGACGACCGTGCCCGGCGTCACGGCCTCGGTCGCGGCAGCAATTTCGGGGCTGGCCGTCGGCGCGGCGGAATCGTTCGAACTGCCGGAGCAACCGGCGACCGCGGCGGCCGCGGTCAGGCAAAGGACGAGCAGCGCGGGAACTGTTCTCACGTCAGACTCGGTGTGTCAATGAATATGATGGTGGGCCTGCGGGGCATGATTGAGTTAGACCTCTCGGTCCCAGCCCGCGGCCCGCATGGCCCGGATCGATACTAGAACCAGCATCGATCGTACCACCACCGGGTTTTCCCCGACATGCCAGGGCGGGACAACGGAGAAATCGGCTGTCGCGGGATGGTACAATCGGCTCGGGCCAGCAAGCGAAGGAGTCGTGTCGTGCCCGCTCTCATCGCCGTCCTCGTCGTCATCGGCCTGGTGATCATCCTCGGGCTGATCGTGATGGGCATCTACAACGGGCTCGTGCGGTCACGCCTTCGCGTCAAGGAGGCATGGTCCGGCATCGACGTCCAGCTCAAGCGCCGCGCATCGCTTGATCCCCAATCTCGTCGAGACGGTGAAGGGATACGCCGCACACGAACGCGAGACGTTCGAGAACGTGACCGCGGCGCGTGCTCGGCTGCAGCAGGCCGGCACGCCCGGAGAGGCGGCGCAGGCGAACAACATGCTGACGCAGACGCTGCGCTCGCTGTTCGCCGTCGCGGAGCAGTACCCGGACCTGAAGGCGAACCAGAACTTCCTCGAGCTGCAGCGCGAGCTGTCCGACATCGAGGAGAAGATCGCGTACGCGCGCCAGTTCTACAACACGAACGTCCTCTCCTACAACACGAAGACGCAGACGTTCCCGAGCGTCATCATGGCGAACATGTTCGGCTTCCAGCCGTCGGAGTTCTTCGAGGCAGAGGAGGAGGCGCGCGAGGACGTGAAGGTGAGCTTCACGACGCCGGCGCCGCCGCCCGCGCCGGCCACCTGACACCTCATCGATGACCGGTACCGTTCCGAACCCAGGTGACGTCGGCGAGCCCGCGCTCGTCTACGACCGCATCGGCACGAACAAGCGGCAGACGTGGCTGATGATGCTGCTGTTCGTCATCGTCGCGGGCGGCTTCGCGACGATCATCGGTCTGGTCGTCGGGCTGCCGATTGCCGCAGCGCCGTTCATCATCGCCGCGCTCGTCGCGTACGCGCTGTTCAGCTACTACGCGAGCGCGAGCGTCGCGCTGGCGGTCAGTTCGGCGCACCCGGTGACGAAGGAAGACGAGCCGGACCTTTACCGCGTTGTCGAGAACCTGTCGCATCGGCTCCGGCCTGCCGATGCCGAAGGTCTACGTGATCGAGGACAGCGCGCCGAACGCCTTCGCGACCGGCCGCGACCCGCAGCACGCCTCGGTGACGGCGACGCGCGGCCTGCTGAACAAGCTCGACAAATCGGAACTGGAGGGCGTGATCGCGCACGAGATGTCGCACGTCGGCAACTACGACATCCGCGTCATGACGATCACCGTCGTGCTGGTAGGGATCATCGCGCTGCTGGCGGACCTGTTCATGCGCTGGACGTGGTTCGGCGCGGGCGGCCGTTCGAGCAACCGCGACCGCGGCGGCGGCACGTAGCGATCCTAGCGATCGTGGCCATCGCGCTGGCGATCCTGGCACCGATCGCGGCGCAGCTCATCCAGCTTGCCATCTCACGCCAGCGCGAGTACCTGGCCGACGCATCGGGCGCGCTGCTCTGCCGCAACCCGGACGCGCTGGCACGCGCGCTGGAGAAGATCTCGGCTGACCCCGACCCGCTCGAGGAGGCGAACAAGGCGACGGCGCACCTGTACTTCAGCAACCCGCTGCACGACCACAGCTCGTTCCTGAACAACCTCTTCAGCACGCACCCGCCGGTCGAGGAGCGCATTCGGCTGCTGCGGGCGATGTAGGTTCGGGGCCGGCGGGACCGCAGATTACGCAGGTCCGGCCAGTTGCGGACGGCGCAACCTGACGCTCGGCCCCACCCCTCGAGGGAAGGGATCTGACGCAGGCGAAGATCGCGCGGGCTGAAAAGCCCGCGCTACGGGTCGGGAGCGGCCTGTACTAATACCGCAGCGCTGCGGCCGGGCCGAGCTCTTCGAGCAGGCGGCCGGCTTCGGGGGCGAGGAAGTGGATCTGCGCGTCGGTGCGCATCGCGACGCGCACCGCGTTCTCGGCGATATCGTCGGTCTCCCAGACCTGCTCGCCGCAGATCGGGCAGAACTTCAGCGTGCAGGTGGCGAGGAAGTGGCCCTCGGGGCACTGGACGCCTGGGCGGGTGACGCGCTCCGGCAGCACGAGCTTGTGTACGCGCCCCTCGCCGACGGCCTGCAGCGTGTCGTGCCAGCCGAGCGTCGCGCGGCCGCCCTTCTTCGCCTCCGTGATCAGCTCCGCGACCAGTTCGCCGTCCTCGCGCTCGCGCGCCGCAGCGTCGATCGACGACACGAGCTTCACGATGTCCGGGGTCACGGCGAACATCTCGATGTGCACCGAGTTGGCGACCTTCGCCGCCAAGCCAGGCGGCATCATGCGCCGCAGCACTTCGACCGCCTCGTCGGGGCCGCTGATGATGAACGAGTGCATCGGCCGTGAGCGGTCCATCGCCCAGAGGTGCTCGACGGTGCGGCGCGCATGCTCGTGCAGGTGGAACTCGCGGTGGCGGGCGTAGTTCGCCTGGCCCCAGCCGCCGGCTGCCGTGCGGCCGAGCACCTCGCTGTGCAGCATGACCTCCTCCTCGACGCCGCCGAGGAAGACCGTGATGATGCGCGCGTGCTCCTTGTCGAAGACGACGGCGCAGTAGCGACGGTACTCGTCGAGCGCGGCGACGAGCGGGCTCAGCACCGGGCGCGGCTCGAAGCGCGCGATCGAATGGATCGGGAACTGCAGCGGCAGGATCGTGCGGATGGCGGCGGGGCCGCTGAAGAACATCGCGACGGAGCGTCCGGGCGCCTCCGTCCAGGCGCGGACGACCTCGGTCGCCTGCGCGACCTCGTACTCGAGCCGGCCGCGCGTCCAGTCGTCGAGCGCGCGCGCGAAGAGCGGCTTCCAGAGGTCCATCAGCGCGGCTTCGTAGCCCTCGCGCTGCGCCGTCGCCGGGTCGATGTCGAGGTACACCGACAGCACGCCGTCCTCGGTTCGGTGACCGAGGAGGTCGTGGACGACCGTCTCAAATCGCGACTCTTCGACAAGCGCTCCCGTCGGTGCCGGCTCCATGGTTGCCCCTCCTCCTCACATGCTGAGCATAGCGGCGCCAACGGCCGGAGTTGAGAGCCGAACGCATCCAGAGGCGGGGCAAAGAGGCATACTCACGCCGCTATACCGAGCGAACAGTGCCCGTCCGGCAGCCCGTCAGCGCCTTCGGCTACAATCGATCCATATCCTCGCGAGGATGCCTATGCCGGAAGAGAACGCCGCGCCTGCGCTCGACCTCATGAACTACGGCATGTACGTGATCGGCTCGCGCGGGCCGCACGGGCTGAACGTCATGGCGGCGCACTGGCTGATGCAGGTGTCATTCTCGCCGCGCATGGTGGCGCTGTCGCTCGAGCGCGACGCGCGGACGCTGGCGAACATCCACGAGACGCGCGTGTTCAGCGTGAATGTTATGGGGCAGAACAGCGTCGAGTTGCTGCGCAAGGTGCTGCAGCCGGCGAACCCGCAGAAGGTGCTCGGCCGCAAGGCGGGCGCCGTGCCGCCGGTCGACAAGCTGGCCGGGGTCAATCACAAGCTGATGGCGACGGGCTGCCCGATCCTCCACGATGCGCTCGCCTGGTTTGAGTGCGAGGTCGAAGGCGGCATCCCCGTCGGCGACCACGCGCTCGTCGTGGGGCGGGTGCTCGACGGCGGCCAGATCGGCACCGGCCAGCCGCTCCGCGACGACGACCTCGGGTGGACGTATTCAGGCTGACGGGGAACCACAGATCACACAGCTTCCGCAGACTTCTTGGTGTGGGCCGACAGCCGGTGACTTAACCCCTAGCGCCGTCCCTGTTGAAGGAGCGGGAGCTCCGTTGGGGCGTGGCGTGAGCGCCCGGATCTCGGTTGAACGCGACGGTCGCGCCCGTTATCTGTGCAGTCTTCGGTTCCGCTGCCTGCGCTACGCCGTCGCCGCTGCCTCCGGGACGACGATCGGGTGCGGCGCGGCGACGTGACGGTCGAGAAAGAGCGTCACAATTGACGCGCACTGGCGGCCGAACTCGGGGACCGCGTCGAACGCGTGGGGTGCGCCGGCGTAGACGTGCAGTTCGACGGGGGCGCGGGACTTTGACAACGCCTGGTACATGCGGAAGCTCGCCTCGTCGGGCACGAGTTCGTCGCGGTTTCCGGTGATCAGCAGTGTCGGCGGGAAGGCGGGCGACGCGTATTCGATCGGGCTGGCAGCCCGCGCCGTCGCCTCGCTGTACGACGGGCCGAAGAGGAACGAGATGACGTCGTCGAGCGGACGGTCGGGCGTGTAGAGCTGCGTCGGCGCGTAGAAGCCGACGGCGGCCGCGACCTGCGTGCCGGCGCCGGCGTTGCCGCCGTCGCCCTCGAACTCGGGAAGGTTCGCCGTGCCAGCAGCAAGCAACGAGAGGTGCGCGCCGGCCGAGTTGCCCGAGATGGCTATTTTTTCCGGGTCGATGCCGAGGTGGGCGGCGTTCGCGCGCATCCAGCGCAGGGCGGCCTTCACGTCGTGGATCTGCGCCGGCCACTTCGCCTCGCCGGCGAGGCGATATTCCGTCGCGACGCACACGTATCCGATGCGGCCGAGGAGAATGCCGTAACCGTGGAGCTGGCTGCGGTCGCCGTTCACCCAGCCGCCACCATGTACGAGCAGCACGGACGGCCGGCCGGCCCCGGCCTGGGGCGGCCAGTAGATGTTGCACCGGAGGTCGCGGCCACCGCCGGTGCCGAACACGACGTCCCGCTCGATAGTCACGCGTCCGGTCTGCGGCTCTGCCATTGATTCCTCCGATTGCTGCGATAGTAGGTACGTCGAAACTACGACGGCCGGATTCGATGCGCAAGACCTCGCGCGGCAAAAGGTACCACCCGGCCTCTAGCCGTTACGACAAGCCGAGCCTAGAATTGTGCTGCCCACGACGCGCGGGATAGAGAAAGAGGTTGAGTCATGAGTCGCAAGAGCGGCCGCGCCGGCGATCTGCCGGCAGCCACGTACACGTTCAGCTTCCAGGCGCAGTACGCCAACAAACCGGGGATGCTCGCGCGTATCGCGCAGGCGGTCGGCGAGTGCGGCGGCAATATCGGCGATATCGACGTGATCCGGTCGACCGGCAACACGATCTTACGCGAGATCAGCGTCTCGGCGCGCGACAGCGACCACGCGCGGGAGATCGTCGAGCACGTCAAGGGCGCGAAGGGCGTCACGGTCAAGAACGTCGCCGACCGCGTGTTTCTGACCCACCGCGGCGGCAAGATCGAGATTCGCAACAAGGTGCCGGTGACGACGAGGCGCGACCTGTCCGTCGTCTACACGCCGGGCGTCGCGCGGGTCTGCCTTGCCATCGACAAGGACCCGGACCTCGCGTACTCGCTCACGATCAAGAAGAACACTGTCGCCGTGGTCAGCGATGGCACGGCAATCCTCGGCCTGGGAGACCTCGGGCCGAGAGCCGCGATGCCGGTCATGGAGGGCAAGGCGATGCTCTTCAAGACGTTCGGCGGCGTCGACGCCTGGCCAATCTGCCTCGACACCAAAGACCAGGACGAGATCGTCGCGATCACGAAGGCGATCGCGCCTGGTTTCGGCGGCATCAACCTCGAGGACATCTCGGCGCCGCGCTGCTTCTACATCGAGGAGAAGCTCAAGAAGGAGCTCGACATTCCGGTGTTCCACGACGACCAGCATGGCACCGCCGTCGTCGTGCTCGCCGCGCTGCTAAACGCGCTGCGGCTCGTCAAGAAGGAGCCGCAGGACCTGAAGGTCGTCGTGCTCGGCGTCGGCGCGGCCGGAGTCGCCTGCTCGAAGATGCTGATGTCCGCCGGCGTGAAGAACATTATCGGCGTCGACCGGAGCGGCATCATTCACAAGGGCCGCACCACGGGCATGAACTTCATGAAGGAGTGGTTCGCCGACAACACGAACTTCGAGGGCCTCAGCGGCAGCGTGAGCGATGCCATGGAGGGCGCCGACCTGTTCCTGGGCGTGGCGGGGCCGAACATGATCACGGTCAACGACCTGAAGAAGATGAACCGCGACCCCATCGTCTTCGCCATGGCGAACCCCGACCCGGAGATCCGTCCGGAGCTGGCGGCGCCGCACGTCAAGGTAATGGCAACCGGCCGGTCGGACTTCCCGAACCAGATCAACAACGTGCTCTGCTTCCCCGGCCTCTTCCGCGGCGTGCTCGACGTGCGCGCGCACGAGATCAACGAGGAGATGAAGCTGGCCGCGGCCGAGGCGATCGCCAGCGCCGTCAGCAAGGCCGAGCTGAGCCCGGAGTACATCATCCCGAGCGTCTTCCACGGCAGCGTCTTCAAGAACGTCGCGCGCGACGTGGCGGCCGCGGCGATGCGCACCGGCGTCGCCGAGGGCGACAAGAAGGTGGTGTCGGCGTTCATTTAGCGCCAACTGACGGTTGTAGACGGAGAGGGCGCCGCGATTGCGGCGCCCTCTTGCTATCGTCGTCGTCGTATCCGCCGCCTGCGGTCGAGCGCACGCCTCGGTCCGAGCCCGGCCGACGGCTACGGCGCCGCGAGCAGCGCGTCGTTGTCGTACAGCTTTGACGACGCGCACGCCCGGCACCGCGAGGCAGAGCGCGCAGAGGATGCACTCGTCGAGGTTCTCGTCGACGATGGCGACGCGGCCGTCGCGCTCGGCGAAGATGTCGACCGGGCAGAGGCCGGCGAGCTTCTTCGCGGCCTCGGCATCGGACGCCGTGGGGTCGTCGACCTCGACGCGGATGAACATGCCGGAACCCGTTCACCTGCGCCATCAGCCGCGCACCTCCGCCAGTCTTTGCTTCACGAGCCCCGGTATGTCGGCGATCTCCTCGGCCACGGAGATGCCGGCGTCCTTCATCCGCGCGATCTTCTCCGCCGTCGTGTCGGCGCGGCCCTCGACGATCGTGCCGGCGTGGCCGAAGCGCATGCCCGGCATCTCGTCCATGAAGCGGCCCGCCATGAACGCGACGATCGGCAGCCGCGACTTCGTCTCTTTCACGTAGCGCGCCAGCTGCGCCTCCATCGGCCCGCCGGGCTCCGAGTAGATAACAATCGCCTTCGTGTCGGGGTCCGCCTCGAACAGCGGCATCAGTTCGGCGTACGTCGAGCCGACGATGGCGTCGCCGCCGATGCTGACGGCGGTGCTCTGGCCGAGTCCGGCCGCGGTCAGCGCGTTCGCAATCTCCGTCGTCATACCGCCGGAGCGCGACATGATGCCGATCGGCCCCGGCTGGTACGCCTTCCGCGCCGCGACCGCCGAGCCGCCCATGCCACCGACACGCGTCTTGCCCGGCGACATCACCCCGAGGCAGTTCGGCCCGATGAGCCGCGCGCCGTGCCGGTTCGCCAGCTCGATGATCTGCGCCACCTCGAGCCGCGGAATGCGCTCCGTGACGATCACGAGCAGCTTGATGCCATTCTCGATTGCCTCGAACGCCGCGTCGCGGATCGCGGCCGGCGGCACCGTCAGCACCGACGCGTCGACGCGCTGCTTCGACGTGATCTCGGCGACGGTGTCGAACACGGGCACGCCGTGCACGTCGCGGCCGCCGCGGCCCGGCGTTACGCCACCGACCACCTTCGCGCCGTAGTCGAGGCACTCGCGCGTCATGCTCACCGCCTCGCGCCCGGTGATGCCCTGGATAATGAACGTCGTGCTTTCGTCTACGAGGATCGACATCAGGACTTCACCTTCTGGACCGCTCGACGCGCGGCCTCCGACATCGGCACGGTGCGGTCTGCGTAGTCGACGCCGTACTTCTCCAGAATCTTGAAGCCATCTTCCTCCCACGATCCCGGGATGCGGAAGATGGCGATCTTCTCCGCCGGGTCGTAGCCCGACTCGACGACGCCCTTGATCACGCCGCGCGCCACGATGTCGACGCGCGTGTTGCTGACGACGTTCATGATGACGCAGATCTTCTCGACGCCAGGCTTGCTGAGGATCAACTTCGTAAGGCCGCACGCCTTCTTGACCGACGGGTTGCCTCCGATTTCGCAGTAGTTCGCCGGCCGGCCGCCGTGCTTGCGCAGCGCGTCGAAGATCGTGAGGCTGCCGCCGCCCGCGCCGATCACGCACCCGAGGTTGCCGTCGAACTCGACGACGCGCCCAGCGACGCCGCGGTGGTCCGACGCGTCGACTTCGGCGCCGCGCAGCTCGAACGGCGTCGGCGGACGCGCCTGTCGCGTCTCGTCGTCGCCGATGCCCAACTCGGCGAGCAGCGCCTTCTGCTGCTCGCGCGCCTCCTCCTCCATGTCGCAGTGCGAGTCGAGCGCGATGAAGCTGCCGTCCTCGAGCTGCGCCAGCGGGTTGATCTCGGCCAGCGTCAGGCCGTACGTCAGGAACGCCCGCGCCATGCGGGCGACGATGCGCGACAGCTGGTTCAGCTCGTTGCCGGTGATGCCGAGCGACGCGACCAGCTCCTTGAACCTGAACTCCTGCAGCGGCTGGAACGTCGAGAAGTGCGCGCGTGCGACGTGCTCCGGGTGCTTCTCGGCGACCTCCTCGATGTCGATGCCGCCCATGTCGCTGAAAATGGCGACGGGCAGCTTGGCGACGGCGTCGAAGATGATGCCGGCGTAGTACTCCTTCTTCACCGGCTGCTTCGACTCGACGAGCACGTTGCGCGGCGCCTGGCCGTTGATCTCGAGCTTGAGGATGTGCTCCGCCGCCGCGCGCGCCTCATCGACGGTCGACGCGAACTTGACGCCGCCCGCCTTCATGCGGCCGCCGGTCAGCACCTGCGACTTCAGCACCAGCTCGCCGCCGACCTCCGCCGCGATGCGCGCCGCCTCGTCGGGAGTCGTCGCCGTGCCGCCCTTCGACGTCGGCACGCCGGCCTTGCGCATCAGCGCCTTCGCCTCGAACTCGTAGAATCTCATGCGGTCACACCTCAACGCGGTGCGGGCGCAGCAGGCTCGCCCCTACGGCGCTATTCTGGTCGCCGTCAGGCGACCCGCCCCATGACCTCGAGGATGTCGTAGCCGGAGACTTCCTTCGACTTCGCGGACAGCTCGGCCAGGTACTCGGCCGAGACCTTGCCGGCCTGGACGGCCTTCGCGAGGTCCATCAGCATGCCCTTCGTCGTCGCCTCGTCGTAGAACTCGCCGGTCTCCGGGTCGGCGATCGAGCCGCCGCCGAGGCGGTGGTACACCTCGAGCGAGCGCTTCGTCCGCGCGATCGTCTCGTCGTCCGGCGTGAAGACGTCGTTCGCGATCTCCGCCTGCTGCGGGTGGATCACCCACGTGCCGTCCATGCCGAGGTCGCGCGAGCCGACGTTCTTCTCGCGCAGTTGCCGCTTGATCACCTCCGCGTCCTCGGGCGACGTGTCGGGGCGGATGAGGCGCAGGAACGCGTTGTCGATGACGTGCAGCGCGGCCGCCTTCGCCGCCACGGCCGTGGCCTGCTTCGCGTAATGGAAGTTCTGGTTCTGGTTGTCGATCATCTCGCGCACGCCCATCGTCGAGCTGAAGTCGGCGATGCCGAAGATCAGGCCCGCCATGCGCGGCGACGCCGTGGCGATGCGGTACGCGTTGACGACGGCCAGCGGCGTCTCGATGAGCGCCTCGATCTGGACGTGCGTCGTCCAGCCGCCCTGCTCCTCGAGCCCGTCGAGCAGCCGCGACAGGTGGATGATGTCCTCCGGCGTCTCCGTCTTCGGCAGGATGATGCCGTGGAACTTGTCCGGCGCGCCGAGCATGATCGCCTGCACGTCGCCGAGGAAGTACTTCGAGCGGATGTTGTTCGGCCGGATCGCGACGACCTTCGTGCCGAAGTCGACCGTGTTCAGCGCCTCGACGAGCGTCTTGCGGCTCGCGTCGCCCTTGAACTCGTACGGGCACGCGTCCTCGAAGTCCGGCATGACGTGGTCGACGGGCGCGCCCGCGGCCTTCTCGTTCATCTTGAGCGTGTGGCACGGATACGTCAGCTCCGTCCGCGGAATGACGATGCGCCCCTGCTTCTGCATGATGTACATGGTGGTCTCTCCCGCCTTGGTCTCCGCCTAACTCCCGACCGGCGCCGATACCAGCGCCCGCGCGATCACCTTCAGCTCCAGCGTCGCCTTCACGCCCTCGAAGATCGGCAGCACCTGCGCGTCGGCGACGTAGCGCGTGATGCGATCCTCCTCGGCGTAGCCCCAGCCGCCGTGCAGCAGCTGCGCCTCCTGCGTCACCCACACCGCGACGTCCGAGGCGAACAGCTTCGCCATCGCCGGGCCGAGCGGCGCCCGCGCGCGCGGGTCGGTCGTGCGCGCCACGTCGTACGTCAGCTGGCGCGCCGCCGCGAGACGCGTCGCCATCAGGCCGATCTTGTACTGCGTCAGCTGGTACTCGCCGATCGGCTTCCCGAACTGCGCGCGCTGCGTGACGTACGCGCACGCCTTCTCGAGCCCCGCCTGCGCCACGCCGAGCGCCCGCCCGCCGGTCTGCAGCCGCCCGATCGCGAAGCCGCCGAGCGTCAGATAGAAGCCGCGGCCCAGCCCGCGCTCGCCGCCGACGAGGTTCTCGTCCGGCACGAAGTAGTCCTCGAAGTTGAGCACGTACGAGTGCATGCCGCGATAGCCCGGCGTCGGGATCGCTTCGCCGGTGAGCAGGCCGCCCGACGGCTGCCGGCACTCGAACTTGTGGCCCTCGAACGCGTCCTTCGGGACGATGAACAGCGACAGGCCGGCGTAGCCCTTGCTCACGTCCGGGTCGGTGCGCGCGAGCAGCGCGAGGACGTTCGCGCGGCCGGCGAACGTGCACCACGCCTTCGCGCCGTTGACGAGCCAGCCGTGTCTCGCCACCCGCCTCGCCGCGCGACGCCTTGCACTGCACCGACGCCACGTCCGATCCGATGTCCGGCTCCGTGACGCCGATGCCGACGAGCACCTCGCCCGTCGCGAGCTTCGGCAGCCATTCGCGCTTCTGCTCGTCGGTGCCGCCCTCGAGCAGCGCGCGCGTCAGGATCTCCGAGCGCGTCAGCAGGCTGCCGGCGATGAGCGACGCCGCCGACAGCTCTTCGGTCAGCACGATCATCGTCAGGTAGCCCATCTCGGTGCCGCCGAACTCTTCGGGCACGGAGCTGCCGAAGAAGCCCGAGCTCGGAGAACTGCTTGATCAGCGACTCCGGCACGAGCAGGTCGTCGCGATGGATGCGGTCGGCCAGCGCGACGCCGTCCTCCTCGCGCAGGATCTCCTGCTTGGCGAACTGGCGCGCGAACGCCCGCGTCGACGTCGCGTCGTCGTTGTCGAGGTCGGCGGCGTTGAGCCCGCGCGCCTCGATGACGCGCGCGCCGATGCCGCGGAGCCGCGCGTCGTCCAGGCCGCCGCGGATCAGCGCGCGCACGTCGTCGCCGACGTCCGGCAGGTCGGCGAAGTCGCCGGGGTGCGCGTCGCGCAGCGCCAGCGTGCGGTGCACGACGTCGGCGGCGTAGGCGTACGCCTGCGTCGTCGCTCACGGCGTCGGCGCGGCCGGCCGCGGCGAGCCGTCCCGCGTAGCCGACGAGCGCGGCGGCTGCGCGCGCCTCCGTCGCCAGCACGGCGAGGCGCTCGCAGAGCACCTGGTGGTCGTCGATGCCGCGCCCGGCCTGCGTCAGCTCGGCCGCGCGGGCGATCGCCGCCTCGGCCAGCGACTGTGCCTCGCTCGCCAGCCGATGCGCCGCCTCGAGCGCGCCGGCGGTGCCGGCTTCGGTTGCCATCGATCACACCTCGAACGTGAATTGAGCCGGAAACCCCGCCCGGCGCCACATTCTACGCACGCCGCCGCTTACGTTCACGCCAGAGGACGGGGAACAGGGATTACGCGGATTTCACGGAAGGGGCTGTCCCGGGTTACAGCCGCAGCGCTACAATCCTGCGCAGGATGACCGTACTGGTACCGTTGACCATTCTGCTGGGCGGAGCAATCTTCGCTGTTGGAGCTTCGGTCCGGGTCGGTCAGAACTCAAGCGTCCCCACGGCAGCGAGAGTCGCTATTGGGTGCGCTATCTGGTTCTTCCTGGCACCCATCCTATTGTTGCTGTTGACGCTCGCTGTGCGTGCCGTCCGCTGACGTTGCCGCCGCCCGCACGCCGCCGCCTCGCGCCCGCTCCGGCATCCCTCTGGCCATCCGCGTAATCCGCGAAATCCCTGTTCCCCGTCCGTCACCCCGCGACGGCGCGCTTGGGGATGAGGGCGACGTAGTCGAGGTCCAGGACCACGTTCGGGTTGTAGCGCTCGCGGCCGTCGTCGCCGGTCACCCTGAGGGCGACGTCTTCGCGCGTCGGGTCGACGTTCTTCACGGCGACGAGCCGCAGGCGCAGCGCGCCGAGGTCGGCCCGGCCGAGGTCGATGCGGTCGATGACGTCGGTCCAGGCGAACAGCGTGTCGCCGGCGAACGTCGGGTTGGTGTGCGAGCCGCCGTTCCAGGCGGCGATGCCGACGACGTTCTCCAGCCCGTCGAACGACAGCGCGTGCGCGACGGAGATGATGTGGCCGCCGTAGACGATGCGCCGCCCGTGCCTCGACGACTGCTGCTGGAGCTGGTTGAAGTGGACGCGCGCGGTGTTCTGGTAGAGCCGCGTCGCCATCTGGTGCTCCGCCTCCTCGATCGTCATGCCCTGCGGGTGCGCGAGCCGCTGTCCCGGCGCGTAGTCCTCCCAGAACGACGACCCGCCCGTCGCCGACGCATCGAACCGCGCGATCGGCGGGAAGTCGACGTGGTCGAGCGAGGCCTCCGCCGGCATGTCGGGCGTGTCGTCGGCGTGGGTCGGCGTGGCGGGGTCGCGCTTGTTGACCATCACCCAGCGGTAGAACTGCAGCACGCGCTCGTCGCGCTGGTTGAAGCCGACCGTGCGCACCCAGACGACGCCGGTGTCGCCCTTCGACGTCTCGCGCCAGCCGAGCGTCTCGGTCTCGGCGCGGAGGGTGTCGCCGGTGTAGACCGGCCGCAGGAAGCGCAGGTCGGCGTAGCCGAGGTTGCCCGGCGAGTTGAGCGAGATCTCGCCGACCGTCCGGCCGAAGACGATGTGGAAGACGAGCAGGTCGTGCACCGGCGCGCGCTCGAACCCGAGGCCGCGCGCGAACTCGTCGGAGCAGCGCAGCGGCTCGCGGTCGCCGGTCAGCGCGATGTACAGCGCGACGTCGCCGTGCGTGATCGTGCGCGGCACGGGGTTGATCAGCCGCTGCCCCGGGCCGAGGTCCTCGAAGAAGTTGCCGCCAAGTTTCATGATGTTCCCAGTTCGTAGTTGGTAGTTCGTTGTTCGTGGTTCGTAGTGGGCTGAGCCCGGGGAGTTATAGCGAGTGCGGGGCGTGTGCGCATCCGTCGAGAAGCGCACCCGCGAGCATCGATTCAGGCTGTAGGAGCGACGGCGCCTGAACGGTGTTAAGCGGTCGAGGAACTGGTTTCGGGGGTTCTACGTCGCCCGCAGCTTGCCCCACAGCGCGTCGACCGACTCGAACGAGGCGGCGTCGATCGGGGGGCGACGACCCACTTGAGGGCGCCGGCGTGGCGCGAGCGCACCCACATTTCGCCGCGCAGCCGCTCGACGGCGATCTGCGTGCCGGCTGATCGCCTGCGCGCACGGTTACGCCCGTCGACCGGCGTACGCGCACCCGGCGGGTCGCGCGCTACGATGCGGACATGGGCACAGCCTATCTCTGGGTGCCGTGGATTGCGGTCGCCGGCATTTTGCTCGCCCTGCTGTACAACGGCCGGGAACGCCTCCGTGTCCGCGGCCTCATCGCCGAAGCCGCGCTCGTCGTCGCCGCCTACGCGCTGTACTTCGTCGTCCGCGGCCTCACCGAGGGCAGCACGACAGCCGCCGTCGACCACGCCCGCGCCATCGCGGACGCCGAGCGCGCCCTCCAGGTGTACTGGGAGCCGGCGATGGCGCGGTTCGTCGCGCAGCGGGAGACCCTCGCCTCGATGTCCAATTGGGTGTACATCTGGGGCCACTGGCCGCTGATCATCCTCGTCGCGGTCTGGCTGTACCTGTTTCGGCCGGACGCGTACCACACGTACAGGAACGCGTTCGTCATCTCCGGCGCCATCGGCCTTGTGAGCTTTCTCGCGTACCCGGTGGCACCGCCGCGGCTCGCCGACCCGCAGTTCGTCGACACGCTCTCGAAGTACGCATCGGCCTACCGCGAGCTCGAGCCGGGCGGCCTCGTCAACCAGTATGCCGCGATGCCGAGCCTCCACTTCGGCTGGAACATGCTCGTCGGCACCGCGGTCGCCACCGAATCACGCCGCGTCGCGATCCGTATCGCGGGCGCAGCGATACCGGTCGCGATGTCGCTCTCCGTCATCGTCACGGCGAATCACTACATCCTCGACGTCGTCGCCGGCGCCGCCGTCTGCGCCGGCAGCCTGTGGCTGGCGCGCCACGTGGCTGGCGCGTCTACGCCGCCCGCAGCTTCCCCCATAGCGCGTCGGCTGATTCAAACGACGCGGCGTCGATCGGGGGGGCGACGACCCACTTGAGGGCGCCGGCGTGGCGCGAGCGCACCCACATCTCGCCGCGCAGACGCTCGACGGCGACGTGCGCGCCGGCCTCGTCGGTGTCGAGCAGGATCAGGGCGATGCGGTGGTCGTCGATCCACGCCGTCAGCTCGGTGGCGCGCAGCGAGTTGACGGCCGCCGCCGCGGACAGGCGCGACGCGTCGGCCGAGAGGCGATCGCGCGCGAGTAACTGCGGCTTCATCACGACGGCGTACATCGGGTAGCCGCGGCGGCGCGAACGCGCCAGTTCCTGCCCCAGCCGGTAGCGAAAGAACCATGGCGCGAGCAAGCCGCGCTCGATCAGCGCATCGATCGCCGATGAGTCTTGCTCGGCAGTGGCTTCCTGGCTGGCGCGTCGGCGGAATACCATCGTGCGCACACCTCTGCGGGGCGGTCCTGCGACCCCCTGTACAAATTGTCCGCCGAGGGAATCTCCACCTACATAGGGAGTTCACGCAAACCCGCGAGCCCACGCTCCTCCGGCCGCCCAAGCCGGGTGCCAGCACCCACGCGCCGTCGGGCCGCGCGCCCCACCTGTTGCTGTTTGCTGTCTGCCGTGCGCGCGGCGCGCTACAGCGCCATCGTCTCGCGCTGCTCGCCCCACACGGAGCGCAGCGAGCGGCAGATCTCGCCGAGCGTGGCGTACTGCTCGACCGCATCGACGAAGAGCGGGATGAGGTTGTCGTCGCCGCGCGCCGCGTCTTCGATCCGGCGCAGCGCGGCGTCGACACGGCCGCCGTCACGGCCGGCGCGCAGGCGCGCCAGCTCGACCTTCCGCCGCTCGCCGAGCGTGACGTCGTGCTCGTGCAGGCCCTTCTGCGGCATGTCCTCGTCGACGAACTCGTTGACGCCGACGACGATCTTGCGGTGCGCCTCGATGTCGCGCTGGATGCGGAAGGCGTTCTCGTGGATCTCCTGCGCCTGGAAGCCGCGCTCGACCGCCGCCAGCGCGCCGCCCATCTCGTCGATGCGGCGCACGTAGTCGAGCGCGTCGGCCTCCACCTCGTCCGTCAGGTGCTCGATGTACCACGAGCCGGCGACGGGGTCGATCGTGTCGCCGACCCCCGTCTCGTAGGCGATGATCTGCTGCGTGCGCAGCGCCAGCTCGGCGGCGTGCTGGCTCGGCAGCGACAGCGCCTCGTCGTAGCTGTTGGTGTGCAGCGACTGCGTGCCGCCGAGCACGGCCGAGAGCCCCTGCAGCGCCGTGCGCACCAGGTTGTTGACCGGCTGCTGCGCCGTCAGCGTCGCGCCGCCGGTCTGCGTGTGGAAGCGCAGCATCATCGAGCGCGGGTCTTTCGCGCCGAAGCGCTCCTTCACGACGCGCGCCCAGATGCGGCGCGCCGCGCGGAACTTCGCGATCTCCTCGAGGAAGTTGCTGTGGCAGGCGAAGAAGAACGCCAGCCTCGGCGCGAAGTCGTCGATTTTCAGCCCCCGGTCGAGCGCCGCCTGCGTGTACTGGATCGCGTCGGCGATCGTGAAGCCGACCTCCTGCGCCGCCGTGCAGCCTGCTTCGCGCATGTGATAGCCGCTGATGCTGATCGTGTTCCACTGCGGCAGCTGCTCGTTGCACCAGGCGAAGACGTCGGTGATCAGGCGCAGCGATGGCCGCGGCGGAAAGATGTACGTGCCGCGCGCGATGTACTCCTTGAGGATGTCGTTCTGCGTCGTGCCGCCTACCTTCGACAGGTCGGCGCCCTGCTTCTTCGCGACGGCCACGTAGAGCGCAAGCAGCACCGCCGCGGTGGCGTTGATCGTCATCGACGTCGTCACCGTCTCAAGCGGGATGCCGTCGAACAGCGTCTCCATGTCGGCGAGCGAGCAGATGCTGACGCCGACCTTGCCGACCTCGCCCTCGGCCATGTCGTCGTCCGGATCGAAGCCGATCTGCGTCGGCAGGTCGAAGGCGACGGAGAGGCCCGGTCTGGCCCTGCGAAAGCAGGTACTTGTAGCGCCGGTTCGACTCCTCGGCGTCCGAGAAGCCGGCGTACTGGCGCATCGTCCAGAACCGGCCGCGATACATCGTCGGCTGGACGCCGCGCGTATACGGGTACTCCCCGGGGAACCCGAGCTGGTCGAGGTAGTCGAAGCCTTCGACATCGGCCGGCGTGTACAGCGGCTTCACGGGTCTGCCGGACGAGGTCTCGAAGGGGACGTCGCGCTCCTGGAGCGGCTTCTTGTCGTTGTTATTGGCCATGCGGCAGTCTATGGAGCGGCCGAGGCGGGCGTCAATTGACGGGTGGCGCCAAGCGCGCGTCTCGGGCGTATTAGGCGACAGCGGCGTATCCTCCAACCCGGAGGAGCAGCGTGGACCTCGCGAAGCAGCACATCGACGTCGGCCTGTTCACGAACAATACGGAGGCGATGCTGCGCTTCTGGCAGGACGAGGTCGGGCCTGCCGTTCGAGGAGACGCTCCCGCTCGGCGCCGGCGTCCTGCAGCACCGGCACGGCATGAACGGTTCGGTGCTCAAGCTCAACTCCGTCCGCGACCCGATGCGGCCGCAGCCGCTCGCCGGATATCGAGAGCTGCTCATCGCGCGCGACGGCATCACCGCGCCGACGGAACTCGTCGACCCCGACGGCAACCGCATCGTGCTGGTGCCGCGCGGGCACGATGGCGTGACCGGGATCGGCGTGCGGCTCGCCGTGCGGGACGAGCGGGCGGCGCACCGCTTTTTCGGCGACGCGCTCGGGTTAGCTCCGGCCGGCGCGAACGCCTACCGCTGCGGCGACTCGCTGCTGATGTTCGCCGCCGACGCATCGGCGTGGCCGTCGGGCCGATGACGGCGCACGGCTACCGCTACATCACCGTGCAGGTGCGCGACGTCGACGCCGAGCACGCCGGCATCGTCGCGCGCGGCGGCGCCGAGGGGCGGCCGCCCGTGACGCTCGGCACGACGGCGCGGATCTCGTTCGTGCGCGACCCGGACGGCAACTGGATCGAGATCTCGCAGCGGGCGTCGTTGACGGGGCCGTTGCCGTAGCGACACGCGCCGCCGCAACAGTCCGAAACCGAGGAGGTTGCATGGGAGAACTGGTACTCGTCGATGGCCCGGCCGACGGCATCGCGACGCTGACGCTGAACCGGCCGGAGAAGAAGAACGCGCTCTCGATCGCCCTCCGCGACGAGCTGTCCGACGCGCTCGCCGCGCTGGCGGCCGACGAGCGGGTGAAGGCGGTCGTCGTCACCGGCGCCGGCGACGCGTTCTGCGCCGGGTTCGACCTCAAGGAGTTCCAGCGCGTGAGCGAGCCCGGCTTCGGCGACCGGCTCTGGGCGTCGAGCGACCGCTATCACCGCGCCTGCCTCGAATTCCCGCTGCCGATGATCGCCGCCGTCAACGGCGCCGCGCTCGCCGGTGGCTTCGACCTGGCGGTGATGTGCGACATCCGCATCGCCGCGGAGACCGCACGCTTCGGCCATCCGGAGATCACGTTCGGCGACGTCGTGTACGGGCCCGCTGTGCGATCTCGTCGGCGGCGCGGTCGCGCGCGACCTCTGCTTCACCGGCCGCATCATCGACGCGCAGGAGGCGCTCGCGATGCGGCTCGTCTCGAAGGTCGTCGCCGCGCGACGAGCTGCTCGCCGAGGCGATGAGCGTCGCCGCGCTCGTGGCGCGCGCGCCGCGCGACGTGCTGCTGCGCACGAAGGCGAAGGCGACGCGGCGCGCGAACGTCGTGCAGGAGCGCACGCTTGACCTGTAACAGCGCCGAGGAGCCGGCAGCATGACGGTCGACGAGACGCCGGCCGCGCCGACGCCGCGCCGGCCGGAGTACCGCGTGCCCGTGCCGACGCTGATCGCGATCGGCATCTCGGTGGTGCTCGGCCGACGGCGCTCGTTCACGCGCGACGCGATCGTCGTCATGCGGGCGAACCGCAACCGGCCGCGCCGCGTCGAGGGCATCGAGCAACATCCCGCGCGAGGGGCCGTTCATCGTCGTGATGAACCACTCAGCCGTCGCGGCCTGCGGCCGTTCACGTGCGGCATGGCGCTCGCCGAGGCGGTCGCGAGCGTGCGGCCGGACGCAGCCGAGATCCACTGGGCGTTCACCAGCGAGTACGTCGACCTGCGCATCGGCCCGGTGACGATCCCGGTGCGGTTGCTGCGCTGGATCTTCGGCCGCGTCGCGCGCATCTACGACCTCGTCACGATCGCCCGCCGCGAGGAGCTGGTGATGGGGCGCGCGACGGCGCTGCGGCAGCTGGCGCGCCTCGTCGCACACGAGCCGATCGGCCTGACGCCGGAGGGCCTCGACTCGAACGGCGTGCTCATCCGGCCGCAGCCGGGCACCGGCCTCTTCCTCGCGTCGGTCGAAGGCCATCGCGCCCCATTGCTGCCGGTCGGCCTGTTCGAGGACGGCGACACGTTCGTCGTACGCATCGGCACGCCGTTTCGCATCGACCTGCCGCGCGGCGTCGAGCGCGCGGAGCAGGACCGGCTGGCGAGCGAGCAGGTGATGCTCGCGATTGGCCGCGAGCTGCCGCCGGCGTACTGGGGCGCGTACGCGGCGGAGCTTGGTGCGCAGGGCTTGCCCGGATAGGGCCATCCGACCGTAGCCGCGTCTCCTGCTGCGCCGTACCATGCGCCTCAACCGCCCGAGCGCGGGCGCACGAACAGAGGAGGCTGCCATGACGCAGGAGCAGTGGGACGCGATCGTCATCGGATCGGGGCTGGGCGGGCTCACCACCGCCGCGTACCTCGCGACGAACGGCAAGCGCACGCTCGTGCTCGAGCAGCATTACGTCGCCGGCGGCAACGCGCACGTCTTCCGCCGCAAGCGCACGTTCGAGTTCGATGTCGGCGTCCACTACATCGGCGACTGCGGCCCCGGCGGCGGCATCCCGACGATCCTGCGCGGCGTCGGCCTCGACGGCAAGATCGAGTTCCTGGAGATGGACCCGGACGGCTTCGACACGCTGATGTTCCCCGGGATCACGTTTCGCGTGCCAAAGGGCTGGGACAAGTACCGCGAGCGCCTCGTCGCGACGTTCCCCGACGACGAGACGGCGATCCACCGCTGCGTCGACGTGCTGCAGAAGGTGACGGAGGAGTTCGGCGCCGTGCGCCTGCCCGTCACGCCCGACGACCTGCCGCGGCTCGTGCGCGAGGCGCCGAACTTCCTCAAGTGGGGGCTGCGACCGCTCGCCGACCTGTTCGACGACTGCGGACTCGGCCAGAAGTCGCGCGCCATCCTCGCGGGTGAGGGCGGCGACTATGCCGTGCCGCCGTCGCGCACGCCGGTGCTACTGCACGCCGCGCTCATGGGCCACTACCTGAAGGGCGCGTACTACCCGAAGGGCGGAGGACAGGTGCTGCCGGCGCATCTCGTCGACGTGGTGCGCTCTAACGGCGGCGAGGTGCGCATGCGCGTGCGCGTCGAGCGCATCATCATCGAGGACGGGAAGGCGGTCGGCGTGCGCCTCGTCGGCGGCGACGAGCTGCGCGCGCCGGTCGTCGTTTCGAACGCCGACCTCAAGCGCACGTTCATCGACATGGTCGGCGCCGAGCACGCGTCGCCCGAGACGCTGAAGAAGGTCGCCGACTACCGCATGGCGTTGCCGCTGTTCTGCGTCTACCTCGGCCTCGACATCGACCTGCGCGACACGATGCCGAACACGAATTACTGGTACTACGACACGTTCGACATCGAGGGCATGTACCGCGAGGCGGGCGAAGGGCAAGGTGCCGACCGCGTTGATGATGTTCATCACCGCCGGCTCCGTGAAGGATCCGGAGACGGAGATGATCGCGCCGAAGGGCTGCACGAGCCTCGAGGTGATGACGATCGTGCCGCCGGACTACCGGCTGTGGGCCGTCGAGGACGGGCCGGCGGCCGGCGAGCGCTATCACGGCAACCGCGAGTACCGTTCGTTCAAGGACCGCCTCACCGACATGCTGATCGAGGGCGCCGAGCGCGTCATCCCCAACCTGCGCGAGCACATCGTGTGGAAAGAGGCGGCGAGCCCCATCACGCACGAGAAGTACACGCTCTCGACCGGCGGCACGTCGTACGGCATCGAGATCGCAGTCGACCAGTTCGGCCCGAACCGGCCGGCGTCAGCGACCGAGATCCCCGGCCTGTTCCTCGCCGGCGCCAGCACGATGCAGGGGCACGGCATCGGCGGCGTCATGGCGGGCGGGCTCGCCTGCGCGAGCGCCGTGCTCGGCCGCGACCTCGGCGGCGAGGTGACGGCGGGCACGGTCTTCGGCGACCCGTCGAAGCTCACCGGCGGCGGCCCGGACTGGGATCCGTGGGAGGCGAGCCGGTAGGGGGCCTGGGCATCGCTCCCCTTCAGAGCGGGACTGTTCGACCGTCAAGACTGCAAAGTACGGTTGCTGCGGGTTTCAATCGCATACGTGCGGGAGGTGAGACTGAGTACTCGCGAACTGGCCAGATCGTGCGTCGCCGGCGGCCGATCGCGAGCAGCGGCGGGTAATCGACATTGGCTCTCGGCCATTAGCGGTCAGTGGCTCGTCGCCGTAGTGGCGTTGCTTCATCGTGAAGAGTGGATGACGTCCATCGCTCGAGCAAAACGCGGTGCCAATCGCGAGAAGAACGACGACCGTTGCTGAGCTTCGATGCTGCTTTCGCATCGACTTGGCCTGCCGCCAACGACGCCAATGTCCGCCGACGACTCTGTAACGGCAAGCCTTGCAGCATCGAGTGGCCTGGCGGCCATCTCCGGCCATCCATCGGGAGAGCCGGCCGCCTTCAGCTGCCAATCGTCGCGCGATCGGGTCCGACGTATCCGGCCGAACAAGATGCTTCGCTTCGCTCAGCATGACAGGGCGACGTCACCTGGCATCGGTGACGTCCGTTCGCGCGACGTCGGCCCGACGCAAAACGAGAACGGGCGGACTGTTGGGTCCGCCCGTACGCGCAGGCTGGATGCGCGTGGCGAGGCAATGTCGGTGGCGCGACTACACGTCGAGCGCGAACAACTGCCGCACGGCGCTCTCGGCGTGGCGGTGGTTGCCGTCGGCGGCTTCGGCGCGCAGCAGCGAGATCGTCTTGTGCAGCAGCTTCTTTTCGAACGCCAGCGTCAGCGCCTCGATGCGCCGGCGGTCGTCGTCGGTCATCCGGTCGAGCACCGCTGACGTTCGCGCCAGTTCGGACTGGCGGATCTCCTCGGCGTAGTTGCGCAGCGCGGCGATCGTGCCGACGGCGCGCCGCACGGCGAGCCACTGCTGAAACTCGACCACTTCCTCATCGACGATCGCCTTCACGCGGTCCGTCTCGCCGATGCGCTCGTTGAGGTTCGCCGCGACGGTCGCGTCGAGGTCGTCGACGTTGCACAGATGCACGCCGGGCAGCTCGCCCGCCGCCGGGTCGATGTCGCGCGGCACGGCGATGTCGATCAGCACGAGCGGCCGTTCGGGCCGCGACGCCATCACGCGCTCGACCTGCTCCTTCGAGATGATCTGGTGCGGCGCGTTGGTGCAGCTGATGACGATGTCGGAGTCCGGCAGCGCGTCCTCCAGCTGCGTCATCGCCACGGCGCCGTCGCACTCGAGCGCGAGTCGCTGCGCGCGCTCCGGCGAGCGGCCGACGACGGCGAGCCCGGCGACGCCCTTGCTGACGAGGTTCTTCGCCGCCAGCTCGCCCATCTTGCCGGCGCCGACGAGCAGCACGCGCGACGAGCGCAGGTCGTCGACGATCTGGCGCGCCAGCTCGACCGCGGCGGAGCTGATCGATGCCGCGTTGCGGCCGATCGCCCGTCTCGTTGCGGGCGCGCTTGCCGACCGTGAGCGCCGCGCGGAACAGGCCCGACAGCGTGTGGCCGGCGGTCTGCTGCTCCAGCCCGACGTTGAGCGCGTTGCGCACCTGGCCGAGGATCTGCGGCTCGCCGACGATCATCGAATCGAGCCCGCTCGCCAGCAGGAACAGGTGCTCGACGGCGGCCTCGTCCTCCAGGTAGTAGGTGTGGGCGTCGATGTCCTTCAGCGAGACGCCGCGCTGCTCCTTCCAGAAGCGCCGCACGGCCGTTCTAGACGCCGGCGAGCGTCGGCGCGGCGACGTAGATTTCGACGCGCTGGCAGGTCGAGAGGATGATGCCGTGCGGCACCGCATCGCCGAGCGCGGCGACGGCGGGCGCGAGGTCGTACGGCGGGAACGCCAGCCGCTCGCGTAGCGCCAGCTCCGACGTCTTGTTGCTCGTGCCGAGCATGGCGATGCGCATCGGCTGCGCCGAGGTCCCGTTCCGGCGCTTCTTCGTCGTGCGGCGGACAGGCGCGCTCGCGCCGTTGTGATTGGCGACGGGACAGCCGCTGCCGGTCGCCGGCCGAGGCACCGTGAACGTGATGGCGGGGCAGCTTCCTGCCCTTCCAGCTTCCGCGGCGTCCTGATCTCCCTGCTTCATCAACCGCCACTCCCGCCTATTACAAGGATGGTACGGGTGTGCGGGCGTCTCTCACATCAGACCGTCGGTAGACGCGGGAAACAGACTCACCGCCGGTCGTCATATGCGGGTGCGCCCGGCGGCACAGGGCCGGATGTACCGCCTGATATGCGGCCAAAATTGGGTAACTCTCGGTTCAGGGACGGGCCTGCTATGACGATCGGCTCTGGCAGGCACTCATTGCCGAATGCCAAAGTTGTTCTAACGACGTATTCGCGGCACCTGGCGCGAGAGAGGGTCCCGCCGCCACGCTAACCGCGGGGAGGTTTCCATGCTCAGCCTGTCGCGCCTGCTCTGCGGGACCGTCACTTCCGGAGATGCGCTCCGATACAACCGCCAGTCGGCGGACCTGCCGCCCCACCTGCTCCACTTCTCCGAGGACAAGCGCCCGGTCGTCGTCTGGAACGTCACCCGGCGCTGCAACCTCCACTGCGTGCACTGCTACGCCTCGGCCACCGACAAGCCGTACGAGGGCGAATTGAGCACCGCGGAGGCGCTGAGCGTCATCGACGACCTCGGCGCGTTCGGCGTGCCGGTGGTGCTGTTCTCGGGCGGCGAGCCGCTGACCCGCCCCGACCTCTTCCAGCTCTCCCGCCACGCGCGCGACCTCGGCCTGCGCGCCGTGCTCTCGACCAACGGCACGCTGATCACGCCGCAGATAGCGCGCGAAGTCGGCGAGCAGGGCTTCTCGTACGTCGGCGTCAGCCTCGACGGGCTGGAGGACATCCACGACAAGTTCCGCGGCAAGAAGGGCGCGTTCGCCGAGTCGATCAAGGGCATCCGCGCCTGCCGCGAGGCCGGCGTCCGCGTCGGCGTCCGGTTTACCGTCACGAAGCGCAACCAGCACCACCTGGCCGACGTGCTGAACCTGCTCGAGGAGGAGGACGTCCCCCGCTTCTGCATGTACCACCTCGCGTACAGCGGCCGCGGCAAGAAGATCGCCGCCGACGCGCTCGACTCCGACGAGACCCGCAGGGCGCTCGACCTGCTGATGGACAAGGTGATGGACTGGCACCACCGCGGCATCGAGAAGGAAGTGCTGACGGTCGACAACCACGCCGACTCGGCCTACCTGTACCAGCGCGTGAAGCGCGACCAGCCGGAGCGCGCCGAGGAGGTGCTGCGGCTGCTGCGCTGGAACGGCGGCAACAGCTCCGGCACCGGCGTCGGCTGCATCGACTACCTCGGCGAGGTGCACCCCGATCAGTTCTCGTGGCACATGTCGCTGGGGAACGTGCGACAGCGGCCGTTCAGCACCATCTGGCGCGACACGTCGAATCCGCTGCTCGCGGGGCTGCGCGGGCGGCGCGAGCTGATCAGCGGGCGCTGCGCTGAGTGCGGCTACTTCGAGATCTGCAACGGCAACCTGCGCGTGCGGGCCGAGGCCGCGACCGGCGACTTCTGGGGCTCCGACCCCGCCTGCTACCTCACCGACGAAGAGATCCACGCGCCGGAAGCCCTGGAGGTGTGAGATGCAGCAACATCCGACGACCGCACCGGGGCGCCCGCCGTACCTGGACGTCGACTTCGACAAGACGCCGTTCACGCTGGCGTGGGAGATCACCCGCGCCTGCGCGCTCTCCTGCGTCCACTGCCGCGCCGAGGCGATCCCGCGCCGCGACGCACGCGAGCTGACGACCGATGAGGCGTTCGACGTACTCGACCAGATTGTCGAGCTCGGCAAGCCCATCCTCGTCATCACCGGCGGCGACCCGATGATGCGCCGCGACGTCTTCGAGATCATCGGCGGCGCCGTCGAGCGCGGCCTCAAGGTCGGCTTCTCGCCGAGCGCGACGAAGCTCGTCACGCGCAAGGCGATCGAGCGCGCGCGCGACGCCGGCGTCGACATGGTGCACGTCAGCCTCGATGGCTCGTGCCCCGAGGTGCACGACTCGTTCCGGCGCGTGCGCGGCGCATACCAGCGCACGCGCGAGATCGTCGCCGACGTGCGCGACGTCGGCCTGCCGCTGCAGATCGGCACGACGGTCAGCCGCCACAACATCGACGATCTGCCGAAGATCGCCGACGTCGTCAAGGCGATCGACGCGACCGTCTGGAACGTCTTCTTCCTCGTCCCGACCGGCCGCGCGGACGTCGAGAAGATGCTGACGCCGGACGAGCACGAGCAGGTGCTGCAGTGGCTCGCCGACCTGTCGGAGAGCGTGCCGTTCCGCGTGCGCACCACGGCGGCGCAGCACTACCGCCGCGTCCTCATCCAGCGCCGCCGCGCGAAGGCGGCATCCGGCGAGCAGCCGAAGGAGTTCGAGCTGACCGGCGCCGGATACGCGTTCCGCGAAGGCAAGGCGCCGGCCGAGAAGGGCGTCAACGACGGCAAGGGCTTCTGTTTCATCTCGCACGTCGGCGACGTCTACCCGAGCGGCTTCCTGCAGCTCTGCGGCGGCAACGTCCGCGAGGCCTCGCTGTCATCGATCTACCGCGATTCCGCGCTCTTCCGGTCGCTGCGCGACCCGGCGCTGATCGAGGGCAAATGCGGCCGCTGCGAGTTCAAGGACGTCTGCGGTGGCTCGCGCGCCCGCGCCTGGGCCACCAGCGGCAACCACCTCGCCGAAGAGCCCTGCTGTACGTATCAGCCCGCCGCCGCTTCCTGATCGGCTGAGCCGTAAGGCAGCTCCGAAGGCCAGGTGTCCCGCGGGCTGTAGAATTGGCGGTGTGGAGCCGCGCATCCTGCACGCGAAGACAATCGATGACGTACGGATAGCCTACTTCAGCTTGGGCGAAGGCCTCCCGATCGTCTTTGGATCCAACGCCTGGGGCGACGCTCACTTCTACAAGGAACTCCATCCGCACACGAGGCGAATGACGGACGGCCTCGTCGAGCTCGGCTGGAGGGTCATCAGGTACGACCTTCGCGGCATGGGTTCCTCCGATCGCAACGTCGCCGACCTGAGCGCAGACGCTCTGGTGCGAGACCTCGAAGCAGTGGTCGACCGAATCGGCTTGCAGCGCTTCGCGCTCGCCGGTCTCCACGCTGGGGCAGCGACGGCCATTCGCTACGCGGCGCGGCACCAGGAACACGTGTCGCAACTGGTCCTCCTGAATCCATTCAGCTCTGGTGCCCACCGGTTCGGGCTGGATCCGGCCGGGCGCACGCTCGCTACCGTTTCTGAGATGGCTGAAGACGACTGGGCATACTTCAGCCTCATCGCCGGGAACCTGGTGACGAATTTCGCCAACCCCGACCACGCCCGCGCATTGGCGGCGACGTTCCAGCGCAGCACGTCGCCAAGCACTCACCTGGCCTACATGGACACGTTGAAGGCCATGGACTTGACGCCGTTCTTGCCGCTGATAAGCGTCCCAACTCTGATTGTTCATGACACCGGCTTCCCTTTTGGGTCCTTTGAGGATTGCCAGGAGGTCGCAGACGCCATGCCGAATGCACGTCTCATCGTGATACCCGGCGATGCGGCAGCGGAGATTGCGGCCATCGATACGTTCCTGCGCACGCCCCGTGGATCTCCTGGCGCGACGCCCGACGTTGAATCGCGTACTGGCACGGCGCACCTGACACCACGCGAGATCGAAGTCTTGAGACTGATCGCCGGCGGTAGGACGAACCGGGAGATGTCCGAAGACCTCGTGCTCAGTGAGCGCACGGTCGCGCGCCACATCACCAACATCTACGACAAGCTCGGCCTGCGCAGCAAAGCGGAAGCGACCGCGTACGCTATCCACCACAACCTCGCCTAGGCGTACGCCCTTTACGCCATCGACCGCCTGATCAGCGATCGCGATCTACTCGGTTTGACCGATGACGCGCCCGCATCGCGCTGCGATGCTCCACTTGTGGGACTCGCCGGACGCGCCGTGACTGGCGCGCCTGGCGGGCCTGCGCTCGATGCGCTCTTGCCTTGAAGGAGGTCGTGAGCGACGGGGAGCGGCTGCCTCTGCAGCGTAGTGAAGGAGAGGTGACATGCAAACGGATTCCGAGTCAACGCGTCCGTTCGTGCTAGCAGCGGAGGACGGGCCCGCGCACTGGTTCGTGAATAACAGGGCCATCATCAAGGCGAGCGCCAGCCAAACAGGAGGCGCATTCGGACTCGTGGAAATGCGGCTGGGGCCTGGTCATTCACCACCGCTGCACATTCATCGTGCAGAGGATGAATCCCTTTGGCTGCTTGAAGGCCGGCTCACCGTGCAGTGCGGGGATCAGACGTTCACGGCGGAGCCCGGCGCCTTCATATACACACCGCGGGGTGTGCCACACACATTCAAGATCGAAGGCACCACCCTGCCTCGTCTTCTCGTCCTCTTCGTACCCGGCGGCGGTGAAGGGTTCTTCATCGACGGGGGCCGCCCCGCCGAGGGTCCGGGACTGCCTTCTCCGGCGGCGCCAGACGTGGGGCGTCTGCAGGCTACTGCGACGAAGTACCACCAGGAGAACATCGGGCCACCCTTGTCGTAATCCCGCCGATGAGGCCGTTCTGCAACCCGGCCACCGCCTTGGCTCTCGCCTCGGAGCGGTCGACCATCACCGAAGGAGACTGGTATGGCGTTCATCTTGACGCGCATCAACGTGGGTGACTACGACGCTTGGAAGCCGATGTTCGATGACGATTCCCCCGGCACCCGGGAATCGGCCAAGGGGTACCGGATATTCCGCAGCCTAGACGATCCGGGTGAGGTGTTCGTGCTCGTGGAGTTTGCGTCGTCCGGCGATGCCCAAACCGCTCGCGAACGACTGCTTGCCTCGGGGGTCCTTGACCGCTTTCCGGACAAGGCTAAGCCGACGGTCGTTGAGGAAGCGGAGGCTGTCAGTTTCTGAGGGCTGGCACCCGGTCGGCGGTAGTTCAGGCATGCCCCTGCACGTACTTCCGGTCCCACTCCTCGACCTCCGGGCTGAAGTAGACCGGACGCACCTTCTTGTACTCGGTGGTGCTGTAGAGGACGGCGTAATCGTCGAGGCCGTGCGTGCGCGCGAGCTGCGCGACGAAGGCGTCGCACTCGGCGACGCTCGGTGCGTGGATCATCGTGAAGAGGCTGTAGGGCCAGTCGTCGTACGTCGTGCGCTGGTAGCAGTGACTGATCGCCGTGTATCCGGCCATCGCCTCGCCGATGCGGACGACGTCGGCCTCCGGCACCCGCCACGCGACCATGCCGTTCGCGCTGAAGCCGACGCGCCGGTGCCGCAGGATGCCGGCCAAGCGGCGCAGGCAGCCGCGCTCCCGCAGGTCGCGCAGCACGTCGACCACGCCCTGCTCGCTCATGCCGAGCGCCCGCGCCGCGTCGGCGAACGGACGCGACGTGAGCGGCAGGTCGCCCTGCACGCCACGGATGACGTCGATGTCGCGCTGCGTCAGCGGCGGGCGCGCCGCGCCCTCGGCGAGGCCGCCGGTGTGGCGCGGCTCCGAGCGCTCGAACATGTCCCGCTCACCCGTTATGTCGAGCGAGACGCCGATCTTGAACCGCCGCACCGCCGGCAGCATCCGCATCGATTCCGCTCCGGTGAGCCGCCGCAGCGCGTCGACGTGCGCCGTCAGGTCGAGCGACGGCGGCACGGCGATCGTGTACCAGAGGTTGAAGGCGTGGTTGCGGCGGTAGTTGTGGCTTACGCCGGGGTGCGCGCTGACGATCTCGGCCGCCGCCTCGAGCCGCTCCTCCGGGATGCGCGCCGCCACGAGGCAGCTCGAGTAGCCGAGCGCCTCCGCATCGAAGATCGGCGTCACGTGGCGGAGGATGCCCGCCGCGTGCAGCGCCGACGACGCGCTCGACGACTTCCCCCTCGCCGGCGCCGAGCCGCTCGCCCAGCTCGGCGAACGGCGCGACCGACAGCGGCACGTCGGCCTGCAGCTCGCCGAGCAGCCGCCGATCGAGCTGCGTCAGCTTCGTGCCGGCGATGTGCGGCTCAGGCGTCCCGTCGTTGGTGTCGATCTCCGCCTCCATGACTCGACCCAATCGTAGAACGGCTGCGTGGCCGCACGCACGGACAGTCGGCCCGGCGGCGGCGGCCATTCGGCTCGGCGATGGCGAGCGGTGGCGAAATGAGAGGATCGAGCAGAATCTGCGGCCAGGAGACGAACGGCGCTGGACACGAGGAGCGCCCGGCGCCGAACGGCGCCGGGCGCTCGCGATGAAGGCGGGGTGGGCCGCCTAGGAGTAGGAACAGCGGCCGCCGCGGCGAGGCCGGCGCCGGCCGGAGATCACCAGCACGAGCACCACGAACAGCACGCTCGCCAGCGACGTCACCGTCGGTGCCGACCGAAGCCGCGTACTCGCGCTGGTGCAACGACGCGATCGGACGGTCGCGCGGCCGGAGAACAGTCGCAGCGCGTCCCACGTGAGCACGATCGCGGCGGCAAGCATCGACACCGAACATGAGCGAGTAGCCCGCGGCGAGGATGGGGACCACCAGCAGGGGGGTTGTCATCGCGATCATGACTTGGACACTCCTTCCTGTGAGACCTGCGAGTCCCGATACGCGAACACGGCCGCCTGGACCCGGTTGCGGGCGTGCAATTTCCTGAGGATGCGGCGGACGTGCCGCTTGACGGTGCTCTTCTGGATGCCGAGCGCATCCTCGATCTGGCGGTTGCTCCACGCGCGGGCGATGAGCTGGAGCACCTCCTGCTCGCGCGGCGTCAGCGGCTCCGGCTCGCCAGACGTCTCCGGCTCGTCGACCGAGAACGGCACGCGGACCTCGCGCAGGGTCTCGGCTTCGTGCAGCGAGCGGATGCGCTCGAAGATCTGGGTCGCGCGGGCGCTGGCACGCAGCACGCCGTGCACGTGCTCGCCGACGAACGGCTCGTGCTCGGCGCCGCGCGGCGGCACGAGCATGATGACCTTGCTCGCCGGGCTCACCTTGCGGATGCGGCGGGCTGCTTCCTCGCCGCCCCCGGCGGGCAGGTCGAGCGCGGCGAGCACGATGTCCGGCTGCTCGCGCCAAGCCTGCTGGACGGCGTCCGTGGCATCGGCCGCTTCGCCGACAATGCGGAAGTCGTTCTGCGTCGCCAGCAGCTCCGTGAGCCCCTCGCGAAACAGCCGCTCCCCGTCCGCAACGATGATCCGGGTCGTCATGACCGCGCTCCTTCGCCATGGATCAAGCTACGGCGAAGGTAGCCCTTGGGCTATCGCGCAAAGACGCTATCTGGTGGGGGGTGAGCCGCTATTCGGCGCTAGTGGAAGTGACGTAACACGGGGGCGTGCGTCAGGCGATCGCGTCAGTCGATCAGCCCGGACTTGATCGCGTATTTCACCAGTTCGGCGCGCGTGTGCAGGTTCAGTTTCTGCATGATGTGACCGCGGTGCGCCTCGGCGGTGTTTATGCTGATCACAAGCATCTCGCCGATCTGGCGGTTCGAGTGTCCGTTGGCGATGAGTCGCAAGATCTCGCGCTCGCGGTCGGTCAGGCCGTCGTAGTGGACGCGATCCTCGTGGCCGGAGCGGACGCGGCGCAGGTAGTCGTTCAGCAGGTAGCGGGCGATCGAGGGATAGAAGTACGCTTCGCCACGGTGGGCGGCGCGGATCGCCGTGAACAGCTCAGACGGCGTCGCCTCCTTCAGCACGTAGCCGACGGCCTCCGCCTTCATCAGCTCGAAGAAGTACTCCGGGCTGTCGTGCGCCGTCACCGCGAGCACCTGGATCGTCGGATTCTCAGTACGGATCTGGCGGGTCGCTTCGATGCCGTTCATGTTGCCGCGGAGCGCGATGTCCATGAGGATGACGTCGGGCGTCAGCGAGCGCGCCAGTTCGACGGCGGATTCGCCGTCCGCCGCTTCGCCGACCACCTCCATTTCGGCGTGGCCCTTGAGCAGCGCGCGCAGGCCCGCGCGCACCATCTCGTGGTCATCGACCAGCATGATCCGGATCTTCTCGTTCATTTCACCATCCCCACGCGCAGCGGGATTCTCACCGCGATGCTCGTCCCCCGTCCCCGGCCGCGAGGTCAGCTCGAGCGCGCCGCCGATGAGCGCCGCCCGCTCCTTCATCCCCAGCAGCCCCAGGCCCTCCCCGTTCTCGCTCGGCGTCACCTGGTCCGGATCGAAGCCGATCCCGTCGTCCTCCACGTTCAGTTCCAGCGTGCCGTTCCGCTGCGAGAAGCGGATGACGGCGTGCTGGGCCGCGGCGTGGCGCGTGATGTTGTTGACCGCTTCTTGCGCGATGCGGAAGACCGTCGTCTCGACGTCCGGCCCCAGCCGCTGCGCCGGCCGCTCGAGGTGCGCCTCGACGGCAACGCCGGCGTCCGACAGGCGGTTGCGCGCGTACGCCGAGAGCGCCGGTATGAGGCCGAGGTCGTCGAGGTCGCTCGGCCGCAGGGCGATGATGATCTTCCGGACCTCCCAGAGCGCGTCGGTGATGATGCCGCGGACGTCGGCCAAGCCCGTCGGCCAGGTGGTGCTGCGATTCGGGCACGTCGCTCCTCGAGCTCGCCGACGCGCACCGCCGCGGCGGAGAGCAGCTGCACCGTTTCATCGTGCAGCTCGCGGCCGATGCGGCGACGTTCCTCCTCCTGCGCGCGGATCACCTTGCCGACGGTCCGTCTGCAACTCGTCGTTCAGCGTGCGGGCGCGCTCGTTCAGCTGCGCGCAACTCCTCGCCGCTGCGCTCCGCTTCGGCGCGCTGGTACGCGCTCTCGGCCATCTCGTGGCGTTGCTCGCCGGAGAGGTAGGCGCCGAACAGCGAGACCACGATGAAGCTGCTGACGGTGCCGATCACGACGTCAGTCGAGAGGCCCTCGCTCAGCTCGATCGCCTGCAGCGACGTCGCGATTGCGAGCCCGACGACGGCCACGGCCACGATCGAGTCGAGCGTCGCAACGGCGAACAGCAGCAGCGGGATGTAGATCAGGTACACCTGATGCTGGGCGTCCTTCGAGAGGTACACGACGGCGGCATCGAAGAGCAGCAGCAGCAGCGCCCAGAGGTGGAACGGCCACTCGTGTTGCGAGCGCTGGATGAGGCGACTGAAGAACGGCAGGTACGTCGCCAGGTTCGAGAAGAACGCGGCGCCCAGCACGCGTCCACACGAGCCAGTGAGCGCCGAGGTCGAGCGGCGAGTGATGGGTAAGCGTCAGCGCGCCGATGCCGATCAGCGTGATCCACGCGGTGTTGCGGGCTACCGCCGCCGTCCGCAGGCGGAATCCGACGAGTCGTCTCGAGCTCGCTCGCGGGCTTCCAACCGCTGCGCAGACATGTCGCGCCTCCGTACTAGGCACCACTAGTATGTATTGCTCGCTCCCAATCCGGCATCGTCCGGAGGCCCCGATTCGAGCGGCATTCGATACAGGTTTCGCGAATCGCCCGGTGTGCACAGCGCCAGTATCGCCAGATACGGCTCGCGCGCGTCCGAAAGGGGGTATGACGCTCGTGCAAGCGCCAGTCACGCCCGGTTGCCGCTGCGGCGCGGCGTCCGGAAGACACGCTCTCGACCATTAGCGGCGCGTAGCTGATCCGTGGCCGTGATTAGCGTCTTTACGCGATACCCCAAGGGCTACCTCCTTCCTAACTTGCTTGTGGAGGAAGGTTCATGAGCACGCTCCAGCAGGCAGCCACAGGAAGCGTTCGCGCAGCGGGCCGGGCGCCGTCCGCACGTCATCCTGAACCCAATCACGATTCTCGGCGCGCCGTGGCGCTGGTCGGCGTCGGCGGTTCGGGTTTCGCGCTGGTCGCGGGCTTCCTCGATGCTGAGCCGAGCGCGGTCAAGGGGATCGTCGGCTACGTGGTGATGCCGTCGGTGGCACTCGGCGGCGTCGTGCTGATGCTCACCGGCGTGGTCCTCGGCACCTGGCGCGAGGCACGCGTAGCCGCGGCGGAAGGCGGCTTCGCCGGCGTGCAGGTCGAGCTGGGGAGCGCCCGCCAGTTACTCGGCATCGGCGCCTTCGCGATCATCGCCATCGGCTCGATCACAGTGCTCGGCGGCACGACGTACCGCGCCATCGAGTTCACGGAGTCGACGACGTTCTGCGGCACGTGCCACGCCGTCATGGAGCCCGAGGTCAACGCCCACCTGACATCACCGCACGCCGAGGTGGAGTGCACGAAGTGCCACATCGCGTACCAGACCGGCCCGCTGGGACCGAACACGCACCGCCTACATCGAATCGAAGATCGGCGGCGTGCGACAAATGGTTTCCGTACTCACGAGCAGCTACGATACGCCGGTCCGCGCGCCCGCCTCGAAGATCCCGAGCACGAACACGACTTGCGAGGGCTGCCACGCGCCCAACAAGGACTACGGCACTGTGATCCGGCAGTTCACCGCGTACGGCTCCGACGAAGGCAACACCCGCAGCACGCGCTCGCTGGCGTTCCCGGTCGGCGGCGGCGACTCGGCCGACAAGAACCAGATCCACTGGCACGCGAACGCCAAAGTCTGGTACCGCCCCACCGACGAATCCAAGACGACGATCGCCTGGGTCGGCGTCGAGACGGCTAGCGGGATCGAGGAGTGGGTCAACCCGAACGTGCCCCTGTCGCTCGGCGCGGAGAAGCAGTTGATGAGCTGCATCGACTGCCACAACCGCGTCGGCCACCGCATCCCGAGCCCGGACGAACTCGTCGACGATGCGCTCGACGGCGGCCGCATCGACCGGACGCTTCCGTACGTGAAGCGCGAGTCGCTGAAGCTGCTCGGTGCCAACGGCGAGGGCGCGAACCCCGACCAACTGGCCGCCAACTTCAAGCGGGAGACGTGGTTCGACCAGCTTGCTGGCTTCTACAACGCCAACTACCCGGAGATCGCCTTGTCGCGGCACGACGCCATCCGCAACGCCATCGACGAGCTCAAGCGCATCTCGAACCAGATCCTCTACCCCAAGATGAAGGCGGACTGGGTCACCTACCCCGACAACCTCAGCCATCAGCTGCCGGAGGGGATCAAGCTCGCGGCCGGGCAGGACTACCCGGGGTGCTTCCGCTGCCACGGCACGCTCGTGAAGTCGACGACGCAGGCGCTGCTGCCGGGGACGATGGGCGGCAACAGCTGCCTGGC
Organism: uncultured Chloroflexia bacterium; assembly: GCA_963840385.1. GTDB lineage: Bacteria > Chloroflexota > Dehalococcoidia > DSTF01 > JACRBR01 > CAYJMJ01. The sequence continues at coordinate 173,545 of CAWIYS010000014.1, forward strand.
CTGTCACGGCTCCGGCGACGCCAGCAACATGCAGATCGGCGCCAGCGACCCGACGAAGACGCAGACGTGCGCGCTCTGCCACGTGAACGTCGACCCGAACCAGTTGTCGGGCGTGCCCTCGGGCGGCTCGCCGCCGGCGCCGCTCGACGACATCCACCAGGCCCAGTAGCCGTTCGGGCGGGATCCTCCGGTGCCTTCGCAGGATCCCGCCCGAACGAACCGCCCCGGCGAACCCCGATCTGAGCCACGGCCAGATTCGATCCGGGGCCATGTTGACGCTTCCAATGTCAGCCGTCCGGTCGCACCTGCCGATCGGCCCATTGAGGGGCCCCTCGCGGCGTCATCTGGCAGGGTCAAGTCCACCCGGGGGTATGCCCCGATATGTGCGCTCTGGTTCATGCGACGCGCTTTGCGGAGAGCGACCATGAGAGCGGACGAAGGGACAGGCACCATGGGCAGTCGTAGCCGGCGACATGGCGCGGCGCAGTCCCCCTCCAAGGCATCGGAAACGCAGTCAGGCTCCACAGCCCGGGCGGCGTTGCCGGTCCTGCTGGGTGCTGTCGCCGTTCTCGGGGTGGGCCTCTGGTTCGGGGGGCTGCTTCCGGGCTTCGGTGGCGAGTCCGCAAACGCCCCGGCCGCCAACACGCAAGTCTCCACCAGCAACAGCCAGTCGCAGGCGCTCCCCGCGTTTCTGACGTCGGCGACGCCGCGCGTGCGCTCAGCGTACGAGTTCGCCGCCGGCCACGGCGCCGAACTGGCGTACATCCCCTGCTACTGCGGTTGCGGCCAGCACTCCGGCCACAAGAGCGTCCGCGACTGCTTCATCCGCTCGCAGACCGCCGGCAGCGTCACGTACGACGACCACGGCTCCGGATGCGACATCTGCGTGTCGATCGTCCTGGACGTGCAGTCGAAGCTCGGCGACGGCCAGTCGCTGGCATCAGTTCGCAGCTTCGTCGACGGCAAGTACTCGAAGCTCGGCCCCGGCACGAACACGCCACTGCCGCCCGGGATGGAGGAATAATGTCTGCTCAACCCGCCACGGGCGTCCCCGTCGACCTGCCACCCGATGAACTCGAGCAGTGGTCGAACGACCTCGTCGCGTACCTGACGTCGGACCGGGTCCCGTCCAACTTCCGCGCCTGGGCACGCGCCCAGGCCGACCAGCTGGACGCATTCATGGCGTCCGCCGGCGACCTCGACAGCTCCCCCGCCTTGGAGCCGGTCGAGAAGCCGGCGGCCCGCGCCTCGGCTCCGACGAAGGCGCCGCGCGCGCCGCGGCCCCGGCCGGCGGCCGCGGAACCTCGGACGATGGTGTTCGAGATGCCGGCGGGCACCGCCAAGCTCATCCTCGGCGTGCTTGCCGGGCTTCTCGTCCTAGGCGTGGTCTACGGCATTGTCGCGCTGACTCGCAGCGACGACTCGAGCGGCATCCCGGCTTCGGCGGCGAGTTCAGGCCAGCCGACCAGCGTGCCGTTCGATAGCGCCCGGGCGGCCGAGCTGATGAAGCTCGTACAGGCTGACCCGGCGAACAAGGACGCCCTGCTGGAGCTCGGCGCGATGAACTTCACGTCGGACCGCTTCGCCGACGCGATCACCTGGTACACGAAGCTCTCCGAGGTCGACCCGACCAACGCGGAGGTGATGGACGACATCTCGACCGCCAACCTCTACATCGGCGATACCGACCAGGCAAAGGTGTGGGCCGAGAAGGCGCTCGCCATCAACCCGAACGACGCGGCCGCGCATTACAACATGGGCTACGTCTACGCGAGCGGCACCCCGCAGGACCTGGCGGCGGCCGTGAAGGAGTGGGACCTGGTGGTCCAGCTCGACCCGACCTCGCCCCAGGGCCAGACCGCGAAGACGCACTCTGACGGGCTGAGGGCGCAGATGACGCGCACCGCCGCCGCGGGCGGTGGCTCGGGCACGACGGTCCCGCCGGCGAGCAAAGAGAACACGCCGGTGCCGGTCACCACGCCGACACCGTAGCGAGGAAGAAGAACGTGGACGGCGAGAATGTCAACATCCTGATAGCGTTCGGAGCCGGCGTGCTCTCGTTCGTCTCGCCGTGCGTGCTGCCGCTCGTGCCGGTATACGTCGCCCACATCGCCGAGGTGACGGTCGATGGACGGCGCCGTCCGCACCGGCAGCTGCTGCCGGCGCTGCACGCGATGTCGTTCGTCTTCGGGTTCACGCTGGTGTTCGTGGCGTTCTGGGCGGGCGTCGGCCTGCTCGGCTACGCGCTCAAAGACAACGTACAGTACATGCGCCAGGCCGGCGGCGTGGTGCTCATCTTCATGGGCTTCCACCTCATCGGCATCATCAACCTCGGCTTCTTGAACCAGGAAAAGGTGTTCCACGGCCGGCTCAAGCTGCGTTCGGGCTTCCTCAAGTCGTTCGTGCTCGGGCTGATCTTCGCCGCCGGCTGGACGCCGTGCATCGGCCCCGTGCTGGGCGCAATCATCGGCCTCGCGACCTTCGGCGGCGAATCGGCGAAGGGCACGCTGCTGCTGGTGGCGTACTCGCTCGGGCTGGGGCTGCCGTTCATCGCCGCCGCGCTTGCGGTGGACCAGGTGACCGGGCCACTGAAGCGAGCGCGCCGGCTGCGTGTCGCGGTGCCGATCGTCAGCGGCGTGCTCGTCGTCGGGATCGGCTTCCTGATGCTGACGAACATGCTGGTGCAGATGCCGCAGTACTTCGATTGGGGTGGTGGCGCAATTGGCTAGGAGCAGCGGGATGAAGAGCATGCCTGCGGTCCAGGGACGGAAGGCCGTCTCGTCCACCTCACCCTGGCTGACGAACCCGACCGGGCAGCTGTGGCACACGCTCACGTCGGTCCGGCTCGCACTTATTCTGATCCTCCTGATAGCTGTCGCGACGCTCGCCGGCACACTGCTCGACCAGGTGCCGGCGTCCGTCGCCAGCGACCCCACAGCGCACGCCCGCTGGCTCGACGGCCTGCGCGGCCGCTACGGCGTCTTCACCGACGTGATGGACCGGGTGCAGCTGTTCAATGTCTTTGGATCGATCTGGTTCCGCGGGCTGATCGCGCTGCTCGTCGCCAACATCGTCGTCTGCACGATCAACCGATGGCCCAGCATCCGCTCGCAGGTGTTCACGCCGCGCGTCCGCATGAACCCGGCGTATTTCGACCGCGCGCGCGTGGGCGCGTCGTTCAACGTGACACTCGACACGCCGGTTGCGGCAGCTGCCGTGAAGAAGGGTCTGCGCAGCGCCGGCTATCGCGCCCTCACCGACGACGGCGAGTCGGTGGCGATGTACGCTGACCGCTTCCGCCTCTCGCGCCTGGGCACCTTCCTCACACACCTGAGCCTTGTGATGATCCTCGTCGGCGCGATCATGGGCACCCTGTGGGGCTGGAGCGATGACCAGTTCATCGTGGCCGAGGGCACGACGCAGACGGTGCCGCTCTCTAAGAACATCTCGGTCAAACTGGAGCAGTTCGAGGACGAGTGGTACCCGGACGGCGCGCCGAAGGATTACTCGAGCCAGCTCATCATCTACGACAACGGCAAGGAAGTGAAGACGGGTACCACGCGCGTCAACTCGCCCCTAGTGTACAAGGGCATCGCGTTCAACCAGTCGTTCTACGGGCAGGTCGCCATTCTGCAGGTCAAGGACGCCGGCGGCAACGAGATCATGAACCAGAGCGTGCCGCTCGCCTGGACCTCGACCTCTGGCAACCGACCGATCGGCTTCGTCGACGTCCCGAACACGGATTACAAGGCGTACATTGTCGGTCCCGAGCCGGGCACGTACGACCAGGCGGTGCCGCTCGGCGGCGTGCGCCTCGAGCTCTACGGCAAGGACGACCGGCTCGTCGACATCAAGGATCTGCAGCGCAACCAGGACGTGCAGTCGAACGGACTGACGTTCCGGTTCCTGCGCGAGGGCCGGTTCACGGGCCTGAAAGTCGTCAAGGACCCGGGCGTGAACATCGTCTGGATCGCCAGCGCGCTGATGGTCATCGGGCTGGTGATGGTGTTCTGGTTCCCGCACCGGCGGCTGTGGGCGCTCGTCAGCCCGCGCGCCGACGGCGGCGCCGAGGTGCGGCTCGCCGCAGCTTCGCAGCGCGACCTCGGTCTGGAGAAGGATTTTGAGCAGGTGACGGCGAAGGTGCGGCGCGCGCTTAGCCGTCGGCAGCACGAGGAGAAGGAAGGCGGACCCAATGTATGACCTCTCGCAGTACGCCTACGTCGCATCGTTTGTGGCCCTGGCGCTGGCGGCAGTGATGTACGCCTCGTACGGCGTCGCGCGGAGGCGCGTCGTGCTCGCCGGCTTCGACGACATCGATGGTGTCGACGCCGATGTCGAGGTGCCGGGCCGCCGCGGCTCGCAGCTCTCCGAGACGCTGGGTCGCTGGGGCAGCATCCTCCTCATCAACGCATTCGTCTTCCTGACCGGCGCACTCGGATTCCGATGGATCGCCGCCGGCCATGGCCCGTTCGCCAACATGTACGAGTTCTCGCTCGCGTTCGTCTGGGGCACGCTCGCGGCGCACCTCTACTTTGAGTTCCGATACGGCTTGCGTTCGCTCGCCATCCTAGCGATCCCGGTGTGTCTGGCGATGTTCGCCTACGCCGCCACGCTACCCTCGGAGATCGACCCGCTCGTGCCAGCGCTGCAGAACAACCTGCTGCTCTCGGTGCATGTGGCTGTCGCGATCGCCGCCTACGGCGCGTTCGCGCTCTCGTTCGCCGCGGGGGTGTTGTTCCTGTTCAACCGGCGCGACCGCTTCGCCTGGCTGCCGAAGCAGTCGGTGCTCGACGAGGTGGGGTACAAGGCCGTCATGTTCGGCTTCCCGCTCCTCGCACTGGTGGTCATTCTCGGCGCCGTGTGGGCCAAGGTCGCATGGGGCACCTACTGGAGCTGGGACCCCAAGGAGACGGCGTCGCTGGTCACCTGGCTGATCTACGGCGGCTACCTGCACGCGCGCGTCGTCCGTGGCTGGAAGGGCGACCGCAGCGCCTACCTGTTAATCGGTGGCTTCGGCGCCGTGTTGTTCACCTACTTTGGGAACTACTTCTTCTCGGGACTGCACAGTTATGGCTAGGCTAGAAACGGACGCCACGATGAACCTGGACGACGACGACGAGTCAGTCGATGTTAGATGGCGACCATCGCCCGGAGCGCTACGCAACGTCGTCGCGACGCTGCTGGTAGGCGCGCTGATCGCCGGCGCGGTGTACTTCTTCGACCGGCCCGGCACGGCGAACAGCCAGTCGTTCAATCCAACCGCATCGCCGCAGACCGCCGAGCCGAAAATCGGCAAGCCCGCGCCCAACTTCGTACTGACGATGACCGACGGGACGAAGCAACAGCTCAGCGACTTCAAGGGCAAGCCCGTGTGGATCAACTTCTGGGCGTCGTGGTGCCCGCCCTGCCGCGCCGAGAACCCGGACATCCAGGACGTGTACAACGAGCATCACGACAGCGACGGCCTGATGTTCCTGGCCCCGGCCCTCGGCGAAGCCGCCGACAGCGTCACGTCGTACATGGAGCGCGCCGACCTGCACTACCCGGTCGGGCGTCGACAGCGATACGCAGATCGCTGCGGACTACCGCGTGCTCGGCATTCCGACGCACATCTTCGTCGACCGCGACGGGATCATCCGCGACATGCGCATCGGCGGCATGAGCAAGAAGACGATGGAGAAGATGATCGCCGAGATCACCACCCCCGCGCAGTAGCGGGGAAGGCCTGCAAGGCGGGCCGCTCACGGATAGCCGGCTCGATTGGCGCCCGCACAGCACCCTGCTGTCGCGGGCGTCAATTGTTGTAGGAGATCTCAGTCTCGCCACAACCGCGAACCGAACCAGGCGACAACGGCCGCTCTCGCGGCGCGGATCAACCAACTCGTGCCACACGCTCGGCCAGCCGCTAAGATCAATTCACGTCATCCCTGCCACGCGTTGTGCCTCGGCACGCGTTCGACCTCAAGTTTCGAAGGAGCCCGCATGACAGCCGTCATCGAAGTCAACGACCTGCGCAAGACGTATCCGGACGGATCCGAGGCAGTGCGCGGCATCTCGTTTGAGGTCGGCGAGGGCGAGTTCTTCGGCTTTCTCGGCCCCAACGGCGCCGGCAAGTCGACGACCATCAAGGTGCTCATCACGCTGCTCCGCGCGACCGGCGGCAGCGCGCGCGTGTTCGGCCACGACGTCGCCGCGGACCCGAACCTGATCCGCCGCCTCATCGGCTACTCGGCGCAGGAGGTCGGCGTCGACGATGAGCTCACGGGCCGCGAGAACCTCCACCTCCAGGGGCGGCTCTATCACATGGACCCGCAGACGTTGCGCCGTCGCATCGAAGAACTACTCGAGCTCGTCGACCTGGCGGACGACGCCGACCGGCTCGCCGGCTCATACTCGGGCGGTATGCGCAAGCGCCTCGACCTCGCGACGGGACTGATCCATCGCCCGCAACTGCTCTTCCTCGACGAGCCGACGACCGGGCTCGACCCGCAGAATCGCGCCGGCATCTGGAGCTATCTCGAGGACCTGAACAAGCGGGAGCGCCTCACGATCTTCCTCACCACGCACTACCTCGAAGAGGCAGACCGGCTGTGCGACCGCCTGGCGATCATCGACCACGGCAAGATCATCGCCAGCGGCAGTCCGGCCGGTCTGAAGGCGGAGCTGGGCGGCGGCATCATCAGCCTGGCGTTCAAGGGTGAAGCCGCGGAGACGGCGAACGAGCGTCGCCGCGCGGTCGCGCTCCTCGAAGGCAACCCGTACGTCCGCAGCGTCAGCGATTCAGGGTCGAACGTCGTCGTGACGGCGACCGAGGGCGGCCGCTCCCTGCCGCGCATCGTCCGCATTCTCGACGAAGCGGGGCTCTACGTGGACGAGATGACGCTCACGTCGCCGACGCTCGACGACGTGTTCCTCAAGTACACGGGCGAGCGCATCCGCGAAGACGCGCCCGTGCAGAACTGGCGCAACCAGCGATTCATGCGTCCGGGTATGGGCTCGCGCGCCGGACGCCGCCCGTGACGTCGAAAGGACCGCACGCATGAGCGAGGAGACGATCACCGCCTCCGGCGCCGTCATGCCCGTACCCGGCGGCGCGTTGCCGCGCGGTCTGCCGAAGCTCGCGAGCGAGACGGCGTCGCTGTATGTCCGGCAACTCAAGCGGCTCTCCCGTCAGCCGACGATCATCGTGTTCTCGCTGATCCAGCCCGTGATCTGGCTCGTGCTGTTCGGCCAGATGTTCTCGCGTATCGTGCATTTTCCGGGTGCCGCGCAGCAGTTCGGCAACGTCAGTTACCTGCAGTTCTTCATCCCCACCGTGATGCTGCAGTCCGTCCTGTTCGGTGCCGGCCAGTCCGGCGTCGGCATCATCACCGACATCGACAGCGGCTTCCTCGACAAGCTGCTAACGACGCCGATCAACCGCCTGGCGATCCTGCTCGGTCGCATCCTGGGCGACCTGACGCGCATGACGCTCCAGATCGTGCTGGTGGTGCTGATCGGATGGGCGATCGGCGGCTTTCAGACGCCTCACATCTCGTTCTACTACGGTCTCGGCGGCGTCCTCGGTGCGCTGGCGATCGCGATGCTCTTCGCACTGGTGCTGATGGGATTCAACGTCTTCATCGCCCTCTGGACCCGCAGCGTCGAGTCGACGTTCCTGCTCGGCAACTTCCTGACGTTGCCGTTGCTCTTCACGAGCTCCGCACAACTGCCGATCGCGCTGCTCCCGCACTGGATGCAGGTGGTGGCACGAGTGAATCCCGTCACCTACACCATCAACTCGATGCGCGTGCTGCTCAACGGACCCCAGGCGGCCACCGACCACAGTGTCGGAATGACGATCATCCTCGCACTGGCGATCCTGCTCGGGCTGGCCACCGTGACGATGACGTTCGCGACGAGCCGGTTCCGCAGCGCCGTCGCCTGACCCCAGGCTGCGCGCTCCACGACGCATGCCGCCTCAGTACCAGTGCGGCGTGCCCTGCGTGGCGCTGTACACGGCGAGCAGAATGTCGAGATGGACCATCAGCCGCCTCGACCAGGCGGCAACGCACTTCGCGAGTTCCTCAGGATCAGCGTACGCACGCGCGAGTACATCAAGGAAGAGCACCTGGACGCGGGCAACCGTCTCGACGAGGTATCGGGCCTTCATCTGGAGCTCGGGTTCGTTGCGCGGGCGGACGTGCGCGTGGCCGAGATGCGCCAGATATTCGCCGGTCTCGGCATCGAGCGGATCGTTGACGACGCTGACTAACCACTCTCTGACTTCGTCGCGGTGCGCGGCCAGCCGATCGTGATCGACGGCGCCGCGATGATCCGAAAACTGCGCCGCGAGTTCGGGTCGAGTCCGCAGATGGCGATAGATTTCGTCCGCAACGTCGTCGACGTGCGCGGCGATGAGCGGCCGGCTCGTCTGGATGTACACGTCGTCTTCGGCGGTTATGCCGACCGACGCGCACGTCGCCTCGAGACGGGCTCCGAACGGCTGGCTGCCCGGGCGACGCCGCGACGAAGCATCGAAGCGCTCGAATCCGGCGGCCGCGGTGAACCTGCGCGTCGAGACTGCCGTCCAGTCCGCTCCTGAGACGCGACGCCCGCCGCCGCGCCGCGTCTCCTGCCGATCCGTCATCGAAACCGCCGTGGCCCGAGCAACATCGGAGGCGGCTCCCGGCGACCAGTCGCCGGGGAGCCGCCCGTCCGTCACGGCGCCGCGAGCTCGCTCGCTGGCCATTGGCGCCGAGCAAGCCCGCGTCGTCAAACCGCCGATTCTCCCGCGCTCGCCCGTGCGCACGCGCATCACCTCATCGATCGTCGAGACGAAGATCTTGCCGTCTCCGACCGCACCCGTGCGCGCTGACTCCGCGATCGCTGTCAGGACGCCCTCGAGCATCGAGTCGGGCACGATGGTCTTGAGTTCCACCTTGGGCAGCAGGTCGACCCTGTAGACGTTCCCCTTCCACTGCTGCGTGACGCCTCGCTGAGCGCCGTGACCGAGCACTTGCGTGACGCGTCACGCCCTTGATGCCGATGTCCTCCAGCGCCTTACGTACGACAGGCACCATCTCCGGCCGGATCACGGCCTCGACCTTCTTCATGTCTCCCTATCTCCTCCTTCGTAGCCGCGCGCGACGCGCGACGATGCCAATTGTCTCACTCCACGCGTCATTCACGAGCCGCCACCGCCCGTCGCACCGGCCGCCGGAGCGAGACGATCCGGCCTTGCCGGAGCAGTGGCCGGCGCCGCGCCAAAGTCACCGTAGATCACGGAGCCGCCGCGGTTGACGACGAACTCGGGGTACGCGGGCGCGCCGTGCTCGTGGAGGTCCAGGCCCTGGCGTTCGCCTTCCTCGGAGATGCGCAGCGTACCGGTGAGCTTGACGGCGTACATCAGCACCATCGAGACGGCGAAGACAGCTGCCGCCACGCTCAGCGTCGCCGTAGGTCTGCATCCACAGCAGGTGCGTGCCGCCGCCGTAGAACAGCCCGTCGACGGTGCGAGGTCGCGTCCGCGCCGGTGGCCGTCGGCACGCCGTACGTCGCCGCCGCGAAGAGGCCGAGCGAGATCGTGCCGGCGATGCCGGCGAACATGTGCACCGGCACCGCGCCGATCGGGTCGTCGATGCGCAGGTACTCGAGCACCTCCAGCCCGACAATCACCGCGCCGGCGCCGATGATGCCGATGAAGAACGCGCCCACCGGGTTCGACCCAGTAGCAGGGGCAGGTGATGGCCACGAGTCCGGCGAGGAAACCGTTCACCGTGAGGCCGAGGTCCCACTTCCCGCTCCGCGCGTACGAGAAGAAGAGCGCCGTCAGGCCAGCCGAGCAGGCAGCCAGCGTCGTGTTGAACGACACGCGGCCGATGCCCGGAGCGTCGAGCGCCGACAGCGTGCTGCCCGGGTTGAAGCCGTACCAGCCGAACCAGAGGATCAGGCCGCCAACCGCGCCGAGGATGATGTTGTGCGGCGGCATCGGGCCGCCGCCGTCGCGCTTGAAGATGCGGCCCAGCCGCGGACCGAGGGCGATGGCGCCGGCGAGCGAGATCGTGCCGCCGATCGTGTGCACGACGGTCGAACCGGCGAAGTCGTGGAACCCGCTGTCACGACCAGCCAGCCGTCGGGACCCCAGGCCCAGTGGCCGATGATCGGGTAGATGAAGCCGGTGACGCCGATGCTGTAGAGGATGTCGCCGATGAAGCCGCAGCGTCCGACCATCGCGCCGGACGTGATCGTCGAGGCCGTGTCGGCGAAGGCGAACTGGAAGACCCAGAACGCCAGCAGCGGCACGCCGGTCGTCGCCGTAGGTCTCGGGCAGGCCCTGCAGGAAGAAGCCGTGCGTGCCGATGAAGCCGTTGCCGTCCTCGAACATGAAGGCGAAGCCAATCGCCCAGAAGAGGACGCCGCAGATACAGGTGTCGGCGATGCCTTCGACGAGGATGTTCACCGACTCGCGCTCGCGCGCGAAGCCGGCTTCGAGCATCACGAAGCCGACCTGCATGCCGAAGACCAGGAACGCCGCGATCAGCGTCCACGCCGTGTTGATGCGTTGATCGACGCGACCGGGTCCGGCGCGCCGCCGTCCTGCGCGTGCGCAACCGAGGGCATCAGTTCGCGCATCAAGAACAGCACGAGCGCCAGACCGATCATCTTCCCCGCCATCAGGAGCGCGACGTTGCGCCTCATGATGGGGTTGCCTGCGTTCGTCCGCAGCCTGCCCAGCACGGTATCCATACGACCTCCTCCGTTCACAATCCCGCGCGCTCACGAGCACGCCGTCCGAATCGATGCCTGATGATGCGTGACGGAGGTTTCGGCAGCGTGTCACCGCTATGAACAACAAGTGTCGTCTATGTTTCCGTCGTGTGACGGCGAGAGGCGGATTCGGAAGGGATCCGGATGCCGGTGGGAGCGACGCAGGGTCAATGCCACGCAGTGATCGACGAGGCAAGCAGAACCTGCGCGACGTAGACGGATAAGGCGGCCGGTCGGCCGCGCTGTGAACCGTTAGTGGGAATGGCGCTAGGCCGTTACGGCGCCGGCGCCTGCGCGGCGGCGGGAGGCAGCCCGGGGAGCGAGAACACGACGAGGCCGCGACCGCGATCCACGACCCAGAGCTTGTCACCGTCGAGCGCCATCGCCGACGGGTGCGCCATGAGCGGCGTCTGTGAGACGAAGGAGTTGGGATCCGGCCGGCCCAGGACGCCGAGCGACGTGCCGTCGGCAGCGTAGACCTGGATGCCCTGCAGCAGGTCGTCCGAGACAAAGATGCGGCCCTCACCGTCCACCACGACGTCGGTCGGAGAGAAGACACCGGCCTTGGGGTCGCTCGGCCGCGCGAACTCGCCCGCGATCGAGCCGTCCGGCTTCACGCGGATAATGCCAGGGCCGAGGATGTCGAGCGCCAGGATCGTGCCGTCCGCCGCAACGCCGACGGTGCCCGGCCGGCCCGTCGTCGCGATGTTAGTGAGCGACGCCATCGCGGCAGCTGACGGCGTCGCCGACGTCGGCGTGATGGCGCCGGCGAGGTCCGCCGATTGCGATGGGTGCGGCTGGTTGACGGTGCGGATCAGCGTGCCGTCCGGCGTGAGCATGAGCAACCGGTGGTTCTGCGCGTCGGCGACGACGAGGTGTCCGTCAGGCGTGAACGCGGTCCCGGTCGGCACGGCGGGCAGGCCCTCGATCTCCGTCGGCGGCAGGACGATGCTAGCCTTCAGCACGCCGGCGTCGGGGTCGAGCACGTACACGCGCGGCGGGAAGGTGTTGCCGATGTAGATGCTCGTCCCGTCGTTCGACATCGTGTGCGGGTGCAGCAGGTTGAGTCCTGGCACGGTGTTTGCGTTGAACGAGCGGACAAAGTGCCCCTGCTGGTCGATCTCGACGACCTGCACGCCCGTGTGATCGAGCACGAATATGCGGCCGTGCAGGATCGTGATGTCGAGCGGCTCGACCCAGCTGCCGCCGTCCGGTTTGTCGATGGTCGTCGCCTCGGGCGCGGCGAACGCGACGCGCACCTGCGGCACCATGACGATGGGCGGCCGCGAACCGCCGATGTCGAGCAGGCCCGGCTCACCTGAAAGCGTCATGATGCCGACGAACAGCGTCCCCATCAGTCCGGCCAGGCCGGCAATCGCCAGCTTGAGGCCGATGAAGCGCTTGCGCGGCGGCTCGCTGATGCTCACGTACGCCCGCTTGTTGCGGTCGCTCGCGAAGACGGGCTCCGGCAGGTCCGCGCCCACGGGTTCCGGAACCGCGGCGGCTTCCGCCTCAGCCTCGGGCGCGACCCACGGGGGCAACAGGGTGACGAGTACCGTGTACAGGACGAGCGGGATGCAGAGGATCAGCGCAGCCATGAGGATGCCCTCACGCCCGCCGAAGATCCACTCGTACTCCACGTAGCCGCGCAGGCTTTTCGAGATCGTCTGGCCGCCGACGACGACGTTCCAGCGCATCGCGAAGACCCCGATGACCACGAACACCGCCGTGCACGTCGTGAGGAACGTCGACAGACCCTTCTGGATGCGCGCCAGCGACAACCCGCCAAGCACAATGAGCGGCAGCACCGCGCCCATGAGGATCTGCAGGAACACGAAGCTGAACGTCATCCGGCCGATGAGGCCACGGACGATCGGCCAGCTCTCCTCCTGCTCGTACGCCATACTCAGCAACTCGAGGCCCTCGAGCGTCAGGTCGATGAGCAGGAACGCCGCTAGCAGCCCGCCGAGCGTGCGCACGCATTCGTGGTCGATCTCGCGCTCCAGCAGCTTCATCGAGACGACGTACATCACAGTCAGCAGCGCGATGCCGGAGACGATGGCGGAGAGGAGGAAGATGATCGGCATCAGCGGCGTCGACCACCACGGGTTCGCCTTGATCGCGCCGAAGATGAAGCCCACATAGCCGTGCAGCAGCGCGGCGGCGGGAATGCCGACGGCGGCCAGGATCTTGATCAGCTTGTGGTCGACCTCCATCGCCTCTTCGGAGACGTCGTAGACTCCGAGCGCCATGAAGTGATAGACGGTCTTGAGTGGAAACTTGCTCTTCTGCGCCAGTGCGACGATATCCGGCCGGAACACCAGCCACGTCTCGACGACAACCAGGATCAGGTAGAACATCCAGATGTAGCCGAAGCCCGCCATCGCCGAAGTGAAGTGCGGCATGATAAAGATGAGGAACGCGCGCTCCGGCCGGCCCAGGTGCATCTGCAGCGGCACCGGCGCGATGAGCAGGAACGCGAGCGCCGCGATGAGCGCCAGCCTCGCCACCGGCTTCAGCGCCGTCATGCCGAACACGTGGTAGAGCGACGACACCACGAACGCGCCGGCGACCAGCCCCGTGATGAACGGGTAGAGCACGATCAGGATGCTCCACTGGAACTCCGCCTCGTTCGGGAAGACGTACAGCATTACCTGACACCTTCGTCGAGTTGCGTGTAGCGGACGCGCGGCCGCGTGCCGAGGTCCTCCTTGAGCACGTACAGCCGCTGGTTGTCGACGATCTTCGAAACTTCGCTCTCAGGGTCGCGCAGGTCGCCGAACTTGCGCGCGCCGACCGGGCAGACCGTCACGCACGCCGGCAGGAGGCCCCGCGATATGCGCTGGTAGCACCAGGTGCACTTATCGGCGACGTGCTCGTCCGGGTCGAGATAGCGCACGCCATACGGGCACGCCTGGATGCAGTACCGGCAACCGATGCACTTGTCGCGGTTGACCAGGATGACGCCGTCCTTTGTCTTGAACGTCGCCTCGACCGGGCAGACCTGGACGCAGGGCGGCTTCTCGCACTGGTTGCAGAGCTTCGGCACAAAGAACGACTTCGTGATCTCCTCGCCCGCGTACTTCTGATTCACCTCGTACGAGGTGAATCCGTGAATGCCGGCATCGGGCGAGTCAACGTGCAACTCGCCGTCGCCGGTCTGGACGTAGCGCTCGATCCAGGTGCGGTTGAAGCGCGGGTCCATCGGCACGCGGTTCTCTTCCTTGCAGGCGCGGACGCAGCGGCCGCAGCCGATGCAGCGGGCGGTGTCGACGATGAACACCCAGTCGTGCGCCTTCGGGTTGTAGTTGGGCGGAGGCGCATCGGCCGAGGCTGTCTTCGGCGCCGTCAGCTTCGAGACGATCGCCGCTGGCGCACCGTAGATGACCATCGATCCGACGACGACGCGTCCGGCGAGCTTGAGGAAGGCGCGGCGCCGCAGGCCGTTCATTGCTTCTGTCCGTTCGCCGGCTTGTGGCAGCCGAGGCAAACCTCGACCGGACGGTTCTTGTGGTTGGGCGGCAGTCCTGCCACGCCGTTACCGTGGCAGGCCAGGCAGTCCTCGCGTCCCTGGACGTTGTGCGGGATCAGCGGGAACGCCGCGGCCGGGGCGTGCGGGTTGTGGCAGCCGGTGCAGGCCTGCGTCGGGAAGTGCTCCTGCTCCTTGATCGTGGGGAAGTAGGCCGGGCGGCCCGGGATCTGCGAGTGGCAGGTGATGCACATGTCACCCGCCGGAGGCATGACGGCGCCGTAGGTGACGTGGCGGTCGCCGGCGCCGTGACAGGCCTCGCACGTCTGTCCCGAGTGGGCCGAGCGCGACCACTGCAGGTCGATGTCGCTGTGGCACGCCACGCAGTTGTTGTCATTGATGCCGGAAAAGCGCGGTTGCGACGACGCGAGTTGGAGCGCGTAGTCCTCCCTCACGAGGCCGATCAGCGGCACCGACGCTTGGCTGGTGGCGATCCGCACCACCATGAGCATGCCCACGGCCAGGAGCAGGAGCGCGCCGGCCCGCGCGAGGTGATTCATGGCGAATCCTCGCCCGGTGCGGCGGATCGCGCCCTCGCCGCCGCGGCCCGCTTGCTCGAGGGCTGGCGGGGTCCGTCCATGATCCGCGCGATGATGTCGGCGGCGGTCGCCTGGATGACCTCGTGCCGCTCGTACACCTCCGCCGTATTAGCTTCGGGGCCGACGACGACGGTCAGCGCCGGCAGCGCATCGAGGAGGCAGGCCTTGACGTCGCCCGCCACAGCCTCCTCTTCGAGCACGATGGCATCGGCGTGCATCGCCACGAGTGCATCGTGCGAGAGCGAGTCGACAGGCAAGAGGTCCACCGTGATGAGTTCGTGTTCGCTCAGAACACGGGCGATCGCCTCGCCGAAAAGGCGGTGCTGGTAGAGGACCACGACATGGCGCTGACGCATGAACTCCTCCAAGTGGCGAACCGCGCCCTGCGTCATGCATCCAGCAGTGGGCGCATGCACATTCTCGGGGGTATAAACACTGGTTGCACTAACAGAGGGATAGATTCCGGTCGTGGCCTTCGATCACCGTTGGTAGGTACCAACAACCGCCCGGATAGACGACGATGTACCGGCCGGTACATATGCGCATCGGCGTCAAAGCCCGGGCAGGGGGATACAGGCGGGCAACGGGCGAGGTGCGGTTACTCGCGCGGAGGCAGCGACACCATGCCGGAACGGATGCCGTAGGCCGCCGCCTGCACGCGGTTCTGGAGATGTAGTTTCTCCAGCAGGTTGTGCAGGTGGTTCTTGACGGTTCCTTCGACCACGCAGAGCCTGATGCCGATCTCGGCGTTGCTCAGCCCCTCGGCGACGAGCTGGAGCACCTCGCGCTCGCGCGCAGTGAGCTCGGGGCCGCTGACTTGGCCGTGCTCGTTGCGCGGCTGGCGGCGGAACTCGCCGAGTAGCTTCGAGGCAATGGCGGGCGAGACGGGCGCCTCGTTGGCCATGACGCTGCGCAGCATCTGCGTGAGTTCCTCGGGGCGCAGGTTCTTCAGCAGGTAGCCCTCGGCGCCGGCCTTGATGGCCTCGAACAGGTCGTCGTCCTCGTCCGAGATGGTGAGGATGACGACTTTCACGTCCGGGTGCTCCGCCTTGATCAGGCGTGTGCCCTGGATGCCATCGCATCCGGGCATGTGGATGTCCATGAGGACGACATCGGGCCGGTACGCTTTGACCTTGTCTAGCGCGTCCTGACCGTTCGACCCTTCGCTGACGACTTCCATGTCGTCCTCGCCCTCGAGGAGCGCGCGCAGTCCCTTGCGGAACAGGAGCTGGTCATCGACCAGCAGGATTTTCATGCGGGACACGGCGTCCTCCTCCTTGATCCAGGGGCAACAGCACGACGATGCGCGTCCCGTTCCCTGGTGATGATTCTACGCTAAACGTGCCGCCCGCGCGCTCCACGCGCTCCTTCATCGACTTCAGGCCGAAGCTGCGGCCCTCGTCCCGGTCGACCCGGGACGAATCGAAGCCCTGGCCATCGTCCTCGATGGCGATGCGGAGGCTATTCGTCCTTATTGTCAAGTCGCACGACCGCGCTCGATGCCTCGGCGTGCTTCCGTACGTTCGTAAGCGCCTCCTGCACGACGCGGAGCAGCTGGATCTCGCCCTCCGGGCCGAGCGACGTCGCCAGGTTCGGCGGCACCTGCAGCCGCGCCTCGAGTCCCGACTGGCGGCCGAACTTCTGCAGGTATTGGCGCAGACTGCCGACGATGCCGCCCGAGGTGGCAACCGTCTCTCGCAGCCCCAGGATCGCCTCGCGCACGTCGACGTAGGCCTCGTTCGCGAGGTCCTCCATCTCCTGCACCTCTTCCTCGGCGCGGAGGACGTCGCCGGACTGGAGCCGCTTGCGGGTGGAGGCGGCCTTCAGGTGCAGGTAGCCGAGCACCTGGGCCAGCGTGTCGTGCATCTCGCGCGCCAGGTTATCGCGCTCTTCGAGCACCGCGACCTGCCGCTCGCGCTCGAGCAGCCGCGCGTTGTGGATGGCGATGGCGGCCATATCGGCCAGGCCGGCCAGCAGCGCCCGCTCGTCGGGCGTGAAGCTCTGCTTCGGCTCGTGGATCACGCAGAGCTCGCCAACGACATTGCTGCCGACGATCAGCGGCGAACGGATGGTGTCGTGCTCGTCCGGTCTCGCAAGCACCGCGCAGCCGAGCCCTACTTCGTCACCGAGGCGCGGGCGGATGCCCGATGTCAGCATCGCCGTGCCCTCGGTCGTCGGCGATAGCACCGTCGTGCTGTCCCCGGCGGTCTGCACAAGTGAAAGACGGCCGGTCGCCTCGTTAACCAGGCAGAGCGCGGCCGACTTGCCGTGCACCAGCTCGCACGCGTGGGTCGTGACCTGCCGCAGCACACGAGACAGTTCCTGCGACGACACGATTTCGAGTCCGACCTCGTACAGCGCGCGCGAGTGGCGCTCCCGGCGCCGCACATCCTCGAAGAGGCGGCTACGGTCGAGCGCGGCGGCCGCGTGGTTGGCGAGCGCGTACATCAGCCGGCCCGCATCGATGAGCGAATGCGGCGAGTTGGCCGGAAGCAGGACGTGGAGCACGCCGCCGTTGCCGTTGCCGCCCATCGGGGCGCTCATCAGTATCGCCGCATGGCCGTCATCGGTCAGGACGTGCGACGAGCCACGCTCCCACGTGTCGGCAGGCTTCACGTCAGCCGCGGCGCGTGCGAGGTCGGCCTTACCTTCGCCGAGCGCGCGCCAGATCGGCGGCGACTCCGCCGTGTCGTGGAGCGAAATCGCCACGGCACGCGCGTCGAGCAGGTCCTTGGCGGTCTCCAACACCACCGTGACGATGGCGTCACGGTCGAGCGAACCGGTCAGTGTCTTGCCGAGGTCGTTCAGCGCCTGCAGCTCGCGGGAGCGCGCCTCGCTCGCTCTCTGGCTCCGATCGAGCCAGCCGAACACCACGGTCGCGAAAAAGAAGACGCCCACAGCGAGGGCGCCGAAGAAGATCGCCGTGGCGAGCCAATCCTCGATGGAACCACCAAGCGCACCTTCCGTTGTGATCCGGAGGAAGAGGACGAAGGCGAGTGGCATCGCAATCGCGAGCCACTTCATGCGGTTGAGGTTCATCGAAATGGCGGCTCACCCCCTTTCCTCGGCAGAGCCGGGGAGGAGTGGAACTTGTTCAACAATATCCAACCATAGGTCGGCACGACAAACCCACGTACACAGGGCCTCAGAGCGGGAGCCATATGTACCTTTCTTCACATTCCCCCGTAAGTATGCCAGATTCGGCCCGAACCTGCGCGGGTGTGCCGAAGATGTCACGCCGGATACTGACGGCCGAATCTGGCCGGGGTGATCATGAGTCTGGTGAGTTCTCTGGAGGCAGCATTATGGACAGCCATCGTATGACGGCACCCCCCACCAAGTTCAAACTGGCTTTTCTCGGCCCCGTGGCCGTCGGGCTCGTCCTTATTGTCGCCGCGTTCATCGTCGCATCGATGTTCACCGGCGGATCGAGTAAGTCCGACCCGCTGAAGGGCGTCATCTCGAAGGCGGAGGAGCAGGTCCGGAACGACCCGAACAGCGCCGAGCTGCGGGTGGCCGTCGCCGACGCCTATCTGAAGGCCCACCGGGTCGACGACGCCCTCGCCCAGTACCACGAGGCCCTGAACATCGACCCGAACCGCGAGGACGCGCTCTACGGGCTGGGGCTCGCCGAGAAGGAGAAGGGCGACCTCAACGCCGCCGGCGTCGCGCTCCAGAGCGTCATCGAGATGAACAAGGGCAAGGAGAATGCCGCGCTCAACCCACGCCTCCAGGGCGCGCACTTCTACCTGGGCCAGGTGCTCCGCGAGCAGACTCGCTACGAGGACGCCATCAACGAGTTCCGGGCGGCGCTGGCACTCAACCGCGCCGACGCCGACACGCTCTTCGAACTCGGCAAGACGTTCGCCTTGAACGGGAACAACGAAGACGCCTCGCAGGCGTTCGACGTGGCGCTCGCGTTCGTGCCCGACTTCCGGGACGCGTACGCGGAGGCGCAGAAGCTGGCCACGACCATGGGCGACACGGCGAAGGCCGATTACGCCGGCGCGATGCTACTGGTGATCGACGGCAAGGCGAACGACGCCGTGCCGATCCTCCAGCGGGCCGCCGAGCAGGGCGGTAGCGCGCACTACTACTGGGCGCTCGGCTACGCGCTCGAGCAGACGAAGGACAAGGTCGGGGCGCTTGCGGCGTATCAGAAGGCCGTCGACATCAACCCCGGCGAGCAGATGGCAGCGGAGTCGCTGCGCAGATTACAGGCAGGTGGCTGACATGATTACGCTCGATCAGCCTCAGGACGAACGCCGAGATCGCCGTCGCATCATCATCATTGCGGCCATCCTGTTCGCGCTGTTTCTGCTTGCGGTCGGCACGTTCATGCTGCTGATCTCGCGAGGCGGTGCGCCGCGCTCCCCGTTGCCCGGGGTGCTCGGCGGTGACTCCAACGCATACGACTTCGACCGCACACTCACGACGATCGCCCGCCCGATTGACGTCGCGCTCAACGCGGACGGGTCCAAGGTGTTTGCCGCCGAGGGCGACGGTCAGTACGCCGTCAAGGTGTTTGACACCAAGGGCAATCTCCTGGGCGACCTGATACCGCCGCACACCGACGAGTTCACGCGGCAGCCGATGACCATTGCCGTCGCGCCTGACGGCACCGTCTACGTCGTCGAGCGGCGGCTTAACCAGGTGATGGTCTACAACGCCGACGGCACGTTCCGCGATTTGTTCCAACCGCCGGGGTTCGGCCCGTGGGCGCCGATCTCCGTCGCCGTCGACAAGGACGGGCTCGTCTACGTGGGCGAGGGCTGGGACGAGGTGGGCAAGGAACGCCATCGCGTCTACGTCTTGAACCCCGACGGCAGCCTCGTGCGCTGGTTCGGGCAGAAAGGGGCTGGCGCCAGCGACCTCATGTACCCCTCGCACATCGCGATCGACGGCAAGGGGCGCATCTGGGTAGCGGACATCACGGGCGTCAAGGTGTTCGATTCAGAGGGCGTCTACCAGTTCCGGCTCAAGGGAGACGGCGACGACGGTGTGACGCTGCCCGGCGGCCTAGCGTACCGCGACGACAAGATCTATGTGACTGATGTTACGAACCATCGGGCCATCGTGTTCGACGTCAGCGGGGACGCCCCCAAGTTCGTCGGGCAGTTCGGCGAGCTAGGGTTCGACAAGGGGCAGATGCGGTATCCGGCGGGTATAGCCGTTTCGGACAGCAAGATCTATATCGCGAATCGCGAAAACGGCCGCATAGACACATGGACGCCGTAACATCTATGCCGCTTAATCAAGCAGAAGGGGATTTTGTGCCCCTGAAATCGAGTCTGAGCCTGGGAGGGGGTGAAAGAATTGAATAGGTTCAAATTGTTAGGACTGATAACGCTTGGGGTGGTCCTTGCCGGCGTCGGGCTGGCGACCTGGGCAACGCCGGCGTCCGCCAATGCGGGTCCCCACGGAGGCTACACGCTCACGACTTCCGCGTGTGCAGGTTGCCACCGCGCTCACACCGCGCAGAGCCCGAACCTCGTGAAGGCTGACAGCGTGTTCTCGCTGTGCACCAGCTGCCACGGCGGTCTCGTCTCGACGGACGTCGTCCACGGAGTCCTTCAGGGTGCCACCAACACCGACGGTGTGACACCGAAGAAGCTCAACGGTGGTGGCTTCGTTCAGCAGAACGGCGCCAACGTCACGTCCCTGCACAATGTCGAGGACGTGCCGGTCAACGGTACACCGTGGGCAGGCACCGACACAGCCTGGGGAAGCCAGAACGGCGACGGAACGCCGGCGGCAGACTTGGGCGTCGGCGTCACAGGCGTGCTGGAGTGCACGAGCTGCCACAACCCGCACGGCAGCACGAACTACCGCATCCTGAACGACAGCTCAGGCGCGTCGAACAGGTGGGTAGCCAGCGACCCGGACCTCCTGGACTTCGTCCAGTACCAGGTGCTCGCGACACGCGACGACGCTCCGAACTACGGGTTTGACCTTACAAACCCGTCGGACTGCCCGCCGCCTGTCACGGTCCCGGCCGGTACTTCGACGCCATACGGCGGCGGAGGCGCCACCGGTAACCGGTGCATCCAGCGGTTCACCTCTGGTGTCCTTCTTGCGACGCCGGCGTTGGCCATGAACGCTTCCGGGCAGGCCTTGGGCATGAGCGGATTCTGCGCAACGTGTCACAAGTCGTACCTTACGCAGAGCGGTTCCGCGCACCGGAACAATTCGCTCAACACGCCAGTGTCGACGGTGGGACCGGGCACGCCGACGATCTATCCGTCGTACCCGTACCCGGGCACGCAGGACTCGAACGACGGCCTCGGCAACATCGCGCGCTACCGGCACGCGGTGACCAAGAACCGTGGCCTTACCAGTTACCCGAAGAACGCGTTGCGGTTCGCCGCACTCGGCATCGACCCGAACCCGCCGAGTTCGTCGATCTACGGTCGGGACGCGGGCGTGGGCAGCACTGCCCAGGTCCAGTACCGAGCTATGGGCTGTCTGACGTGCCACTACGCGCACGGAAGCAGCGCAGCAGCGACTCCGGCAGCTGGTACGACGCCAGAGGGACCTGCAGGCGACAGCGCACTGCTGTTCGTCGGCAACCGAGGTGTCTGTATCTCGTGCCACCAGAGCGTGGGGCCAGTGGCAACACTGACGCCAACCGCGACACCGTAAGGACCATTCCGAGGGAACCTGGGGAGCTGTAGCCGGCGCCCCCGGGCTCCTCTCGGTCCTTCCGGGACTCATCGAGCCGCATCCACTCCGGGTGCGGCTCGTCCCTTCCCCGCCGTAACGCCACGTCAGCCAATCAGACGCTCAATTCGTATCGCACAGGTTCCCCGCGCAGCTTCCCGGCCATTGTCCGCGGCAGAAGCGGAAGGTCACGCGAAGCATAGGCCGCAAGGCACATGCCAGTTCACATCCAACGGCCGACCACCAAAGCCTCGGCATAGCGGATCATATGGGTAAGGACGTGGTTGACGTGGACAGGGATGTGCTCGCCTGGATTCGGAGCGTCGCCGTCACCGCCCTCGTGGTGATGGTCGGCATTGCCACTATCGCCGTTATCACCGGCCACGCATACGCCAGTTTGCCAGCGGCCATCTCCGGAAGCCGCTCGAACGCCCCGCTCGCCCCGATGACGAACCCGCACGGGCCGTCGCCCGCGTGCGCGGCGTGCCACCGCGGCCACACGGGCGACAGCCCGGAGCTGCTCGTCTCGAGCGAGAGCGAGAGCGCCATCTGCACGCGCTGTCACACGGCCGGCGGGGCCGAGGCCATCTCGGCGCACTCCAACATCGACTTCCCGGGCGCGCAGCAGGCGCCGTTCTACACGAGTTGCACCGTCTGCCACGACCCGCACGCCGACCCGAACGCCTCGCCCGGCAACAAGAACCTGATCAGAGGCGCCATCGCCGGGCAGTCGGTCGTATTCACGGCGAACACCGGACCGGGCTCGTACGACGACGGGCTTGACGACGGGCAACACAACAGCGTCTGCGCCGTCTGCCACACGACGACGGCGCACAACGCCGTGACCAGCGCTGAACTCATCGGCCAGGGACACAACCCCGTCGGCGGCGACTGTCTCGTGTGCCACCCGCACGGCGGCGACTCGACCGCGCGCTCCGGCTTCATGCCGAACACTACGTTCACACCGACGGCCACCGCCACCCCGCCAGACACGGCGACGCCGACGCCAACCGACACCGTCACGCCGCCGACACCGACCGACACGAGCGTCCCTGCGCCAACGGCCACCGACACCTGGACGCCGACGCCAACCAATACGCCGGTGCCGACGGACACGCCGACCGCGACGGCGACGCCATGACTAAGGGGTATTGCGTTTGGCCTGACGAATACGTAGGAATCGAGCGAGCGCGAGCGTTCGGAGCGCTGCCGCTCGAATTCGGGGATAGATGAAGGGACAGCGAATCCTGGGGTTTCTCGGCCTGACCGCGCTGGGCATCGTCCTGGTGGCCGGCGTCGCACTCGCGTCGCGGCCGCGGCCGGCTTCGGCGAACGCGGGCCCGCACCGGTACGCCTTTACGCTCAGCACCTCAGCGTGCGCCAGCTGCCATCGGGCTCACACGGCCCAGGGCCCAAACCTCCTCGAGGCGTCGAGCATCTACGCTCTGTGCACCAGCTGCCACGGCGGCTCGGTGTCGACGGACGTCATCCACGGTGTGCTGCAGGGCGCGACGAACACCGACGGCGTCACGCCGCGCAAGCTCAACGGCGGCGGCTTCGTCCAGCAGAACGGCGCCAACGTCACGTCGCGCCACAAGGTCGACGGCGTGTCGATTAACGGGACGCCTTTCTCAGGCAACGTGACGGCGTTCGGTAGCCAGAACGGCGACGGCGTGCCGGCGTCCGATATGGGCGTCGGCGTCAGCGGCGTGCTCGAATGCACCAGCTGCCACAACCCACATGGCAGCACCAACTACCGCATCCTCAACGACGCTTCGGGCTCCGGGCGCTGGATCGAAAACGACCCGGATATCCTCGACTTCGTCTCGTACCAGGTGCTGGCGACGCGGGATGACGCGCCGAACTATGGGTTCGACTTCACCAACCAGGCGAACTGCCCGCTGGCCGTCGTCACGTACCCCGCAGGCACGCCGACGCCGTACGGCGGCGGCACGGGGCCGGGAAGCAGCTGCATACAACGCTTCACGTCAGGCATCGCCGTGTCCACCGGTGTCAGCGGCACGCCGACGATCACCGTCCCCGACCCGACGAAGGGCATGAACGCCTTCTGCGCGACGTGCCACAAGTCGTACCTGACGGGCAGCGGGTCGGGCCACGTCAATTCGCTTAACACGCCGGCCGCGACGCCTGGCCCCGGCACGCCGACCACCGTACCTCCGTACTTCTATCCGGGCGCGCAGGACGCCCTCGACGGCAACGGCAACATCGCGCGTTACCGGCACGCCATCGAGCAGGTGCGCGACTCGACGTTCTATCCGAAGCAGCCGCTGCGCTTCGCGGCGATTGGCATCGACCCCAACCCACCGAGCACGATCCAGTACCGCGCGATGGGCTGTTTGACGTGCCACTACGCGCACGGCAGCAGCTCGGCGCAGACGCCGGCCGCCGGCACGACGCCCGAGGGCCCGGCCGGTGACAGCGCGCTGCTGTTCTTGAACAACCGTGGCGTCTGTATCGCCTGTCACCAGAACGTCGGATCGAGCGGCATTCTGACGCCCACGCCGACGCCCTAGCGGCGGAGGCGCCTTTCGTTGCCGTAGCGCGGGCTTTTCAGCCCGCGTTCCTCGTGCCCTGGGGACGACCGTTGAGCTCCCGCCGCAGCGCGTGTGGGGACGGCCGCCAACGGCAGTCCGCCCGCCGTGTGTTACTCCCCGAGGTACGTCTTGCGGACCGCGTCGCTGGCGGCGAGCTCCTTCGCCGACGCGTGCAGCGTGACGATGCCTGACTCCATCACGTAGCCGCGACTCGCGACTTGCAGCGCCATCGCCGCGTTCTGTTCGACAAGCAGGATCGTCGTACCGCTGCGGTTGATCTCGATGATCGTGCGGAAGATCGTCTCGACCAGCACGGGCGACAGACCCATCGACGGCTCGTCGAGCAGCAGCAGGCGCGGGCGCGCCATCAGCGCGCGGGCAATCGCGAGCATCTGTTGCTCGCCACCCGACAACGTGCCGCCGTCCTGGCGCGTGCGCTCTCGCAGGCGCGGGAACAGCGTCAGCACGTATTCGAGATCCCGCCCGACCTCGACGGCGCCGCGGCGCTGATAAGCGCCGAGGCGCAGGTTCTCCATCACCGACAGCCGCCCGAAGATCTTGCGCCCCTCCGGCGCCTGGGAAACGCCGAGCGCAACGATGTCATGCGGCGGGACGCGGTCGATGCGGCGTTCCTCGAACCAGATCTCACCCGAACGCGGTCGCAGCAGGCCGGACACGGTGCGCAGCGTCGTCGACTTGCCGGCGCCGTTCGCGCCGATGAGCGCGACGATCTCGCCGGTCTCGACGTGCAGCGAGATGCCCTTGATCGCCATAATCTGCCCGTAGCCGGAGACGACGTTGTCGACACGCAGGTGTACCGGCGCTGGCGCGCCGCCAACGTTCACGACACGTCCTCGTTGAGCAGCCGGCCGGTGCCGAGGTAGGCCTCGACGACGCGCGGGTCCTTCTGCACTTCTTCGGGACGGCCCTCGCTGATCTTCTCGCCGTGATCGAGGACCGTGATGTGCTCGCACACGCCCATGACGACGCGCATCTGGTGCTCGATCAGGATGATGGTCATCTTCAGGTCGTCGCGCAGCTCGCGGATCAGGCGCATCATGGCGACGCTCTCGCCGGGGTTCATGCCGGCCGTGGGCTCGTCGAGCAGCAGCAGCCGCGGCCGCACCGCGAGCGCGCGCGCGATCTCGAGCCGGCGCTGCTCGCCGTACGCAAGGTTGCGAGCCAGCTCGTTCTCGCGCGCGGCGAGGCCGGCGAAGCGCAGCAGCTCGACGGCGCTGTCCACCGCGCGCCGTTCGCCGCGCGATGTCGACGGTGGACGCAGGATCGCCGTCAGGATGTTCGTGCCGATGTGCAGGTGCGCGCCGACGAGCACGTTCTCGATCGCCGTCATGTTCGAAAACAGTCGGATGTTCTGGAACGTGCGGCTGATGCCGGCGCGCGCGATACGATGCAGCGGCTTGCCGTCGATCCGCCGGCCCTCGAACCAGATCTCGCCGGCGGTCGGACGATAGAAGCCCGTCAGCAGGTTGAAGAACGTCGTCTTGCCCGCGCCGTTCGGCCCGATCACGCCGACGATCGTCTGCGGCTCGACGTCGATGCTCACGTTATTGACGGCGACGAGCCCCTGGAAGGCGAGCGAGACGTTGCGGACGGACAGGATCGCCATGTTACGTCGCCATCTCTGACTCGATGAGCTCGATCTGCTTGAACTCGGCTGCGCGGCGGCGCGAAGGCATCAGCCCCTCCGGCCGCAACACCATCACGGCGACCAGCGCGGCGCCGAAGATGACGAGCCGGTAATCGGCGCCCAGGTTGTCGAGGTGGACGAACGCGAAGTCGATGCTGAAGTCGCGCAACACCTCCGGCAGGGCGATCAGGAGGATCGCGCCGAGGAGGATGCCCCGCACGTTGCCCATGCCGCCGATGATGACGAGCGCGAGCACGTTGATGGAGACGTCGAGGTTGAAGTCCGTCGGGAAGACGGCGCTTTGCTTCGCCGCGTAGATGACGCCGCCCGCGCCGCCGATCGCCGCGCCGATGGCGAACGCTAGCAGCTTGTAGAACGTGGTGTCGACGCCCATGCCGGCGGCGACGTCCTCGTCCTCGCGGATCGCCTCCCACGCGCGCCCTACGCGCGAGTCGAGGATGCGCTCGGCAGCGAACGCCGCGATGAAGCAGCCGGCGATGACGAGGTAGTACAACTCGTACGGCCCGGACAGCGGCTTCTCGAAGAAGTCAGGCTTCGGGATCGAGAACACGCCGACGGGGCCGTTCGTGATCCCCTTCTCGTTGTTCACCATGATGCGGATGATCTCGCCGAAGCCGAGCGTGACGATGGCGAGGTAATCGCCCCGTAGTCGCAGTACAGGCACGCCGAGCGCCGCACCGACGAGGCCGGCGATGAGCATCGCCATCGGCAGCACGAGCCAGAAGCTCGTGCCGATGTCGAAGCCACCACCGTACTCCGGCGCCGCGATCAGCGCGTACAGGTACGCGCCCGTCGCGAAGAACGCGACGTACCCCAGGTCAAGCAGGCCCGCGTAGCCGACGACGACGTTGAGGCCAATGCCGAGCAGCGAATATAGCGCCACGTTGAACATGATGCTGCGCTCGAACTTGTCCATGTAGTACGGCAGCGCGAGCAGCGTCGCCACTAGCACGATCGCCCCGAAGATGCTGTGGCTGCCACGCAGGATCACGTAGCCCGCGACGATAATGACGCCGAAGGCCCATCGGATCCCGAGGTGTTCAGGCGCAAGCGTCGTCGCCACGGCGAGCAGCGGCAGCAACAGGTACTGGCCGTAGCGCATCACCAGCGCGACCGCCGCGTTCTCGCGCAATTGGGCGATGGCGTCGCGCGCTGGCTGTTGCCGCGTCATGCGCGCTTATCCTCGCGCTTGCCGAAGATGCCCCACGGACGGAAGATCAGCACGCCGACGAGCAGGACGAATGCCACGACGTCTTTGTACTGCGCGCCGAAGAGCTTCGTCGTGACAGCTTCGCTGATGCCGAGCAGGTAGCCGCCCGCCATCGCGCCCGGCACGCTGCCAATGCCGCCAAGCACCGCCGCCGTGAACGCCTTGATGCCGGGGATGAAGCCCATGCCGGACGTCACCGTCGTCACGTACATGCCGTAGACGACGCCCGATGCGCCCGCCAGCGCTGCGCCGACAACGAACGTCGTGACGATCGTCCGGTCGACATTGATGCCCATGAGCGCGGCCGTGTCGCGATCCTCGGCGACGGCACGGATCGCCGTGCCGGCCTTCGTGCGTTCGATGAAGAGATAGAGCGCTGCCATGAACAGCAGCGAAAGCGCCACCAGGAAGATCTGCACGTACAGGACGTGAATCTCACCGAACTCGATGCGCGTCCGAGGGAACACCTCGGGGTACACCTTCCCCGAGGCGTTACTCACGCGGAGCATGACGTTGCGCAGCAAGATCGACACGCCGATGGCGCTGATCAGCGGCGCAAGGCGCGGCGCGTGGCGCAGCGGCCGGTACGCGATGCGCTCCATCACCACCGCGAGCGCGACGGCGACGATCATGCCGAGCACGATCGCGATCGCGATCGTCGCGACCGGCACCTTATCGTTGAGGCTGCCGTGGTTCTCGAACTCGGTGAGGGTGTAGTAACCAGTGAAGGCGCCCATCATGAACAGCTCGCCGTGGGCGAAATTGATCATGCGCAGCACGCCGTAGACCAGCGTATAGCCGAGGGCGATGACGGCGTAGACGCCGCCGATTGTCAGGCCGTCGATGAGGAGTTGGATCCACTGCTGCATGGACGCCCTTGCGCTTACAGCGCGCCGGGAGGCCGCGCGCTTGCGGCCTCCCGGCGCCTGATGTCGTCGCTGCGCGGGCGCCCTACTGGACGCGCGTGAGCTTGCCGCCCTTCACCTGGTCGATCTCGTTCACAGCACCCACGACCGTGCGGTCGCCGACGTCGTTGAATTGGATCTGGCCCGATGGGCCGGTGTAGTTGGTCGCCTTCACCGCCGCAATAAGCGCGTCCTTGTCGATGACAAGGTTGCCGCTCGAGTCGACGGTGCCGACCTTGTCAATCGCCGCCAGGACGATCTTCACCGCATCGTAGGTCTGCTCGGCGAACTGGCCTGGGGGCGTGCCAAACGCTGTCTGGTGCGCGGCTGCAAACGTGTCGTAGAGCGACGTGTCGACTGACTTGGGTCCTCGGCTCACGTAGGCGCCTTCGGCCTTGCCGCCCGCCTGGTCGACGAACTTCTGGTCAGCGATACCGTCGGCGCCCATGAATGACGCCGTCACGCCGGCCTCGTTGAGCTGGCGCACCAAAATCGCGCCCTCGGCGATGAAGCCGCCGAAGACCACGATGTCCGGGTTCTCACCCTTGATCTTCGTGACCGTTGGGCTGAAGTCCTTCTCACCGACGGTCACGGCCTCTTCGCCGGCCACCTTGCCGCCGAGGCCCGTGAACGACGCCTTGAAGACGTCCATGAGGCCCTTGCCGTACACACTCTGGTCGTTCACCAGCACCGCGTTCTTCTTGCCGAGGGTGTTGTACGCGTACTTGGCCATCTCGCCGCCCTGCGTGGCGTCGTTCCATGCGGTGCGGAAGAAGTCCTTCTTGCCCTGCTGCGTCACGCTCGGGTTCGTCGCCGAAGAGCTGACGACGAGCATGTTCTCCTTCGAATACGGGTCGAGCGCCGCGACCGCACCGCCCGAGCACATCGGTCCGATGACGGCTACGACCTTGTCCGTGATCAGCTTGTTCGCCGCATCGACGGAGCCCGGGCCCGCGCACAGGTCATCCTGCGCATCGAGCGTGACGGTGAAGCCCTTCACCGTGGGATTCTGCTGGACGGCAAGCTTGGCGCCGTTCTCGATCCCAAGACCTAGTTGCGCGTTGTCGGTTGTCAGCGTCGTGCTGAGGCCGAGTTTGAGCGCGTCGCCCTTCTTGACCGTGATCGTGCCGCCGGCGCCAGCAGCGCTGGTCGCCGCCTTGGTGGCCGACGCCGTCGTGCCCGCCGCGGGCGTCTTCCCGGCACCGCCCGCCCCGGCGGTCGCCGTCTTGTCGGCGCTGCTCGTTCCGCCGCCGCAGGCCGCGAGGATCGCGGTCAGCGCGGCCACCATCAGTGCGAGCCAGACTATGCTGGTTCGTGATCGTATTCTTCGCCTGTTCGTAGGCATGTGCGGGTATCCTCCTCCAGTTCGTACGCTTTTCGGCGGTCTTGCCGAATCGCTCCCTATTATCGGGGGTAAACCCGGTCAGTCAATCTCGTTATGTCGAGCCGACGGGAAGGTCTGGCCGGACGGCGCCTGACCATCGCCCCGCCAATCGAGTCCAGCGGCCGGCGCGCCAGCTCGGCACAGTCGCGGGCGCGCGCAGTACACTCGCGCCATGGGCCAGTCCAAGGACCCCACCGATGGCCGCCCGTCCGACCCGTTCGGCGACGGGCGCCGCATGATCGACGGCGCCTACCACCGCGCCGACGACTTCATCGACCGCAGCGGCCAGCGCGTGTTCCGGGTGCTCTGGTTCTTCCTGCCGGAGACGTCGATCGCCCGCAACCTGCGCTTCCAGTACATCATGGCGTCGACGTTCTTCTCGGACGCTGGACGCGACGCGCTGAAGTACGGCGCGCTCATCGCCGTGGTGCGCCACAGCGGCTCGACGCTCGACGCGGCATTGGTGGGCGTGGCATCGGTGCTCCCGCCGACGCTGCTGGGGCTGTACGGCGGCGCCGTTGCCGACGCGTTGCCGCGCCGCGCCGCGCTGGCGGGGGTATACACCATCCAGGCGGTGCTCTGCCTGGCCGTGCCGATCCTCTACGGCACCGAGCTGCAATCGGTGCTCTTCCTCGTGTTCGCCGTCAATGTGCTGGGGCAGGTCTCCGGCCCCGGCGAGCAATCGATCGCGCCGCTCGTCGCGTCGGACGAGCAACTCGCCAGCGCGAACTCGCTGCTGAGCCTCGCTTCGAATCTAGGCACCGTATTCGGCACGGCGCTGCTGGCGCCGATCCTGCTGCGCGCGCTCGGCGTGCGCGCGGTGTTCGCAGTCTCCGCGCTCCTGCTGCTCCTCGCGACCACCCGCATCCTGCGCCTGCAGACGGAGCAGGAGACGAAGCCAACGCGCTGGCGTCGCCCCGACATCGACGTGCGGTCGATGATCCGCTGGCTGGCCGACGAGCCGGCCGTCGGCACGATGGTGATCGTCGGCGTACTCGCCGGCACGGCGAACGTCGTCCTGCAGACGCTGGCGCCGCGTTACGTGCAGTCCGTGCTCGGCCTCGATCCCGCCGACGCGGTCTACGTCTTCGCGCCGTCGACGGTCGGCCTCGGTCTCGCCATCGTCGTCACGCCGACGCTCATCCGCTGGCTGGGGGAGCGACGCTCGGCGCTCGGCGGGTTCGCCATCATGGCGGTCGCGCTCTGCCTGCTGGGGTTCGTACGCTACGGGCTCGACGCCGCCATCGACCCGATCAACCCGGTGCGTTTCATATCGAGGGCTGGACTGCACCCAGGCGCCCCTCTGCGCACCGCGGGCGCGCTCGCGATCCCGCTGGGCTTCGGCGTCGCGGTTGTGGCGATGTCGGTACAGACGTACGTCAACCGGCGGGTGCCGCTCGCGCGGCAGGGCCGCACGTTCGCGCTGCAGAGCACGCTGAAGAACGGCTCGGCGATCCTGCCGCTGCTGGCGCTCGGCGCGGCCGCGTCGATCTTTGGCGTCAACGCCGTGCTGATCGTCTCGCCGGTGCTGCTCATCGGACTCGCGTTCGGCCTGGTGCGGCTGAGCGAGCGATTCGGCGGCCATGCGCCGACGACGCGGCTCGAGGTGCTGTCGTCGTTCTGGCAGGACGCGCCGCACGCCGACGAGCCGTCCGGATGACGCGCCCGCCGGCCTCGGCGTTGAGTACGATGGTGATACGCGCACCGGCGGGGAGTACGTGAGAGGCGACGCGACAGGCAACGACGAGCGGCAGAGCGGCGCCACGGCCGCCGGTCGCGCACGAGCGCTGGTCCGCAACCCGTTACTCGTCCAGATCGCCGTCGCGGCGGTGCTGCTCGGTCTGGCGGCGTGGCAGATCGACTTCGAGAAGCTCGGCGAGTCGTTTGCGCACGCACACTACGCATGGCTCGCGCTGGCGACCGGCGTGTATGTGTCGTCGCGCGTCGTGCACGCCGTCGAGTGGCGCATCACGCTGACAAAGGTCGGCCATCCGCCGTTCGGCGCGTTGTTCGGCGCGCTGCTCATCGGCACGCTCGTGAACGCCGTCGTGCCGGCGAGCGCGGGCGAAGTGGTGAAGATCCAGCTCATCGCCAACCGCTACGGTCTCCCGCGCACCGGTCTCGTCACCGGGCGAGGTGCCGAGGCGATCGTCAACGCGGCCATCATGACGATCTTCATCCTCACGAGCTTCGCACTGCCGAGCGTCGGCTACGGGTCGCGCGAGCTGCTGTGGCTGCTCGCCGCGGCTGCGGCGCTCGTCTTCGGCAGCGCCGTCCTGGCCAGCCGCGTCCTGCCCGAGTCGTTTCCGTCGTGGGGATGGCTCCGGCGTCTGCCCCACCGCCTCTACGACGTGCTGCAGCGGCAGTGGCCGCGCTTCGCCGACGGGCTCGAAATGATCCGGCGGCCGCGGCTCCTCACGATCGCGATCCTGCTCAACCTCTTCGGCTGGGCCGTCGACCTGCTCATCTACTGGGCGTACGGCGAAGCGTTCGGCCTCGACCTGCCGCTGGCGGCGTATCTCTCGGTGACGGTGGTGATCGCGCTGATCACCGTCTTCCCGATCACGTTCGGCAACATCGGCACCTACGAGATTGCGATTCTGAGCGTGCTCTCACTGTACGCCGTCTCGCCGGAGCAGGCGCTCGCCTACGCGGCCGGCACGCACATCTTCAGCACGGTGCTCAACATCGGCCTCGGACTGATCGCGATGTGGGCAATGGGCGTGCAGCCACGCGACGTGTTCCGCCTGCGCCGTACCACGCCAAACGGCGCCGCTGTCGAGGCGGCGCCGCGGCGCGACGCATAGTTCGTTTCGGCTGCTACTCCGGTAACGCGATCAGGTGAGCCCCCGCGGCCAGCGAACCGGCGATGACCTGGAAGATGCCGCTCAGGTCCGACGTCTTCGGCTGGCAGAAGAAGTGGTCGCCGTCCGTGTTCTCCGCGGCCACGCAGCCGTTGTCCGTGGAGGGTTGCGTCGCCATGCTGGCGAGCGCCGTCGTCACCGACTTGCCCTTGAACAAACCCGAGGAGTCGGGGCACGTATCGCCAGCGCCAACGCCGAACCCGATCGTGAAGATCTCGATGCCGGCGCTCTTGGCCGTCGCCGCGTCCGTGTTCGCCTGCGCGCAGGTGTAGTCCGCACCGCTGCCGTTCGGCGAGCCGTCCGTCTCGAAGACGATACCTTTCCGAACGCCCGCCCGCCCGTTGTTTTGGAGATAGTACTGAGCCATGCGGATGGGCGTCGCCAGGTTCGTTCCGGTACTCGACTGGTTGAAGCAGTTGATCGCCTTCACGAGGAGACTGTTCGTGTTGAGCGTGCCATCCGCGTTCAGGTACGCCTCGTTCACCGGCGCGCCGGTACCGCTCAGCCCGACGGGGATCCAGTTTGGGATGTAGGTCGGGGTCGTGACGCCCGGCACGGAACTCGCTCCATTGCCCTTCGCCGGCGAGTTCACGCCGCTGCACGACGTGTCGGTCCGGCTCGGGCCAAGCAGGCCGAGCCCCACCCACTGCAGCGACGGATTGAAGGTCTGCAGCAGCGCCTTCGCGGCGTTCCTCGCGTTCGTCATGTCGGTGCTGCTCATGCTGCCGGTCCGGTCGATCGTCATGATGGCGTCCACCGGAGCCGTGGGCGGGCCGCCGCACGGTCCGTTGCAGGCCGCGCTCAAGATGCTGCCCGTCGAACTGAATTTCTTGCCGATCACCGGGCCAAGGTAGAACTTCACGTTGTTGCTGGCAGAGACGACGATGACGTTGCACTTGTCGCCGTTCGCCGGCACACAGGGGCTAATCGCCAGTCCGCCGCTGACATGCCACGACGCGTCCCCCTTCGGGTCGCATGCCGCCGGAATGTCGCTCGCGTCCGGCTGGCCGTCTCCGTTGCGGTCGCCGACGAGGCAGCGGAACGTGGCGCTGACGTTCGCCGGGTTCAGGCTGGGGTCGTTGTCCAGCGTGAACGTCGTCGCAACTGATGCCGCCGTCGCCGCGTTGTTCGGCAGCAGTTGCGCACCAGCCAGCGCGCCCGCATCGACCGCCTTCTGCACGTTCTGGCGCTCGTGAAGGTAGAACCCAACGTCCACGGCAAGCGCCCCCATGCCGAGGACGATGGTGAAGATGAGCGCGCTCAACACGATGATCTGGCCGTTTTCGTTCCGACGCGGGGACTTCAGTGACCGCAGGGCAGCAGCGACGGGCTTCATGGCGCTCTGCGCCTCCTATTCATGTCTCATGGTGGAAGTTGAGGACATAGTGATGGGGCCTGTCAGAAGCTGCGTGAAGTGGCCAAGCGGCGTCACCGATGTGTACCGGTAGGTAACCGTGACACTCATCGCGTCGCCCGTCACACCCGTGCATGAGCCAGGCGTGATCGTTACCGTCACCGGTGGGTGGAGCGACGCCGCCACTGTCTTGGTCTGGTTGGTGACCTGTGTGCAGGTCTGGCCAAGTACGAGGACACGCGCGCCCTCGCGTGAGGCGTTGGTGACGGTGAGCCACGCCTTCAGGCCCAGGCTGAAGTCCACCACGCCGAACACGAGGATCAGGAAGATTGGCACGACGATAGCGAACTCTGCCAGGCTCTGCCCGAGCTGGCGTGAACCGCGGCGTTTCTTCGGGGTAGCCCTAACCGGGATATCCATATCGATGTAGTAATCGGACTCCCAGCGCCACTCTTGAGCCACCGTGGACGCTATTCCAGCCGATCACGTGTATTGCGCCGCTTGAGGCGAGGCTCCGCGCGCATACGGCGGCGACGGTATTCGCAGGCGCCCCGTAACCACCGGCATGCACCCGCCGATACTACTCATAGTGTGCCGGCGCGGCCCGAAGGCGAGCGCCACTTGAACAGCGGAGGATTGGCAAGATGGCGTTCGTAATCACGGAACCCTGCATCGACGCGACTTCGGGCGAATGCGTCGACGTCTGCCCGGTCGACTGCATCCACTTCGATGCGAACATAGACCGAAAGATGTACATCGACCCGGGCGAGTGCATCGACTGCGGCGCCTGCGAGGCCGCCTGTCCGGAGCATGCGATCTACGCCGAGGGCAAGGTGCCTGCGGCCTCCAAGGAATTCATCACCCTCGACGCACAGTGGTACCGGGACCCCGAAGCGGTGCGCGCGCGCATCAACCAGCTGCAGCCCGCCGACGCCGCCTGATCGCGCCGCTCCATCGCACCAAGGAACCGAGCCCGCCAGACGCAGGCTGAGCGCTTGCGCCACCGACGGATCAGACTCCCCTTCGGCGGGACCGCCTCCGGCCGTGTTAAGCTCGTTCGCGTTGGCAGGGAGGCCACGGAGGTCCAGCCCGTCGCCCGGCGGAAGCATGAGGGCGAGCCTCGACTCCCTCAAGCCATTGGCCAGCTCGCCGAAATGATCGGCGGAACCGCGCGTTTGGATGTGACGTAACCACTCGGGCGCCGGCACCCGCGGCGCCTGACGGAGGCGTCGGCTCACGGATACGGCCAGGCCCTGCGCATGAACTCGTTCGACTCCAGCATCATCTCGTTCCTGAACGACTTTGCCGGCCACTGGAAGACGTTCGACGAGTTGATGGTGTTCATGAGCGAGAGCCCCCTTGTCAAGGGCGGACCCATCATCGCCTGCTTCTGGTGGCTCTGGTTCAGACCGCAGGCGCATGGCCCGAACCGCCGCGACTACGTCATCACGACGGTCCTGTCCGGTGCGGCCGCCGTCCTGGTCGCGCGGGGGCTCGCCAGCGCACTCGTCTTTCGCGACCGCCCGATGGCAGACGCCGCTCAGCATTTCGTCATGCCCTACAGCTTCACGGGGGCCGACCTCGACACGTGGAGTTCGTTCCCCAGTGACCACGCGGTGCTGTTCTTCACGTTGTCAATGGGGCTGTTCATGGCGTACCGGCCCCTGGGCATCGCGGCGCTCGCCTGGACGATCGTCGTCATCTGCTTCCCGCGGCTCTACCTGGGCATCCACTGGCCGACCGACCTCATAGCCGGCGCGCTGGTCGGCATCGTGCTCGGCTGGCTCGGGACGGCACGGCTGGTCCGCAAGGCGATCCGCACGCACCTCTTACCGTGGAGCGAATCATCGCCGGCACTGTTCTACGCCGTCATGTTCCTAGTCATGTTCGAGGTGACGAACCTCTTCGACGATGGCCACGATGCCCTGCACGTCCTCGCCCACGCGGCCAGAAACATCCTCTAGCCGGAAGTGAGCCCGGGCGCCGCGAAACTGCGCGCGTAGCCGAGCCGTTGCCGTCGGCGCTCGAGCGGGCGGAAGCCGTACGCGCGGAAGAGGTCCTCGACCGAGGCCTCGAGCTGGTAGTCGGAGTCGGTCCACGTCTCCATGATCGAGACCACGCCGCCGGGCTTCATCACGCGCCGCAGCTCCGCCATCGCCGCCGGCCGGTCGGGAATCTCACCGAGCACGAACACCAGGAACGCGGCATCGATGCAGCCGTCGGCGAGCGGAAGGCGCGTGGCGTCGCCGACGACGGGGCGCGCGTTCTCGGCGTGCTCGCGCCGCAGCCGCTCGTGGAGCACCGCGATCATGCCCGGCTGGACGTCGACGCAGACGACGCGGCCGCCCGGACCGGCGACGCGCGCCGCTTCGACGCTGAAATAGCCGGGCCCCGGGCCGAGCTCGAGCACGGTGTCGCCGGGCTTGACGCGGAAGAAGCGCACCGTCTTCTCGACGGGGTGCAGCCGGCGGCGCTGCGGGTTGAGCAGCGCCAGCGCGTCCCGCGCGGGGAACGGCCCGCCGCGGCCGTATCGCTCGCGCATCCAGACGCCGACGAGCAGCGCGCCGACGGCGCTGGCAGCCGCCCACACGAGCGCCACCACGAGCATCGTGCGCCTGAGAGTCCGCATCGAGTCCTCCCGGCGATACGATACGCCATCGCCAGCGCGCGCCGCGCACGTCCGAGAGTACAATTTCCGTAACGGTCGACTGGCATGGCGAGACAATCGAGAGGGGCGCAGCAGGCTGCGCCCGCCAGCGTCAGCCGCCGCGCCGATTCCAGTAGAACGCGAGTCCGCCGACGGCCACGACTACGACAACGACGACCACGACGACGCCCACGTTCAACGCGGAGTTGCCGCCGCCGCCGCTGCTCGCCGGGGTCGCCGAGGCCGCCGGACTGGTGGAGGGGCCCTTCGTCGACGTTGCGGCACCGGGAGCGGCCGTGTTCGTCGCTTCGGGTGCCTCCGCGGCGGCGAGCGCCGCATCGGCGGCGACGTCGGCCGGCGTTGGCTGCGTGGCGACGTAGAACGCAAACGCGCCGGCGAAGGGGTCGCCGTCCGAATCGGACACGTTGTTCCAGTGGACGACGTATCGCCCCGGCGGCAGGCTCGATGCGACCTCCACCGACATCTTCGTGCGGTCCTGCTCGTTGATCACCGCGAGCCCGCTGCTGGCGATGGCGTCCTTGCTGTCGGTGACGGTCATGCTGTACGAGCCGGCGATCTTCTGGATCTCCTCGGTGAACGTGATCGACACCTGCGTGGGCGACTCCGGCACGACCTCGCTCTTGGCGGGCGTCGAGCTCTTGTAGCGCGCGTGCGCCGACGCGAGCTGCGGCGCCGCGACGAGCGCTGCCAGCATCGCCAAACCGATGATCGCCATGCCCCGAACGACGTTCATTGATCCGTCCCCTCGATTTGCTCCCATGGGCCGTGCCTCCGCCGGCTGCGCCGGCCCCATTACAGCGAATCCCGCCGTATCGGGCGAGGCGGGCGCTGCGACGGCTCCCACTCAATGATGATCCACCAAGAACCATGTCCGATACTGGAATCCTCCAATGGCAACAGCCGCGGTCCCTGCTACGCTCTCTCATTACGCTTCGGCATCGAAATCATCAGTCGATCGGTGGCGTCGGCCAGCAACAGAATGAGAGGGGTCATGGAGCTTCCCAAGAACCAGTCGCGGCTCAAGGCTGTCGTGCTGACGGCGGACAAGTTCGAGGACCTGGAGGTCTTCGTCCCTGTCATGCGGCTACTCGAGGAGGGATGGCAGGTCGACGTCGCCGCGCCTGATATGCGAGAAATGGGCGGCGAGCATGGCTACCCGCTCCTTCCCGACAAGACGATCGCCGACGTCGATCCCGACGAGTACCAGCTGCTGATCATCCCCGGCGGCTTTCCGGACGGCGCCCCGGCGACGGTGCGCAAGATCAAGAAGGCGCAGGAGATCACGCGGTCGTTCTTCGAGAAGAACAAGCCCGTCGCCTCGATCTGCCACGGTCCGTGGACGCTCGCGTCCGCCGGCGTGGTGAATGGGCGGCGCCTCACATCGTACTGGCACGACGGCGTGCCAGAGGACATCAAGGCTGCCGGCGGCACCTGGGAAGACGAGGACGTGGTCGTCGACGGCAACCTCGTCACATCCCGCTGGCCGATGGACCTGCCCGCATTCATGCGCGAGGTCATGAGCATGGCCCGACGAGTCTCGGAGCAGCCCGCCGCCCGATAGACATCGCCTGACCTCGGACGTCAACGCCGCCGCTTGACTTGCGACGACCCGCATCCGATGATCATCCTGCCAGCCGAGCTGGCGAGACAATCGAATACGTGCCGTGCGCCGGCGAATGGTGGAGGAGTCTGTCAAAGGCTCCTTCATGTTGTCTAGCGCTCCCCGAGGCCGTCGATGAACGAACTCGCCGGCGTCCTCTTCCACCTGTTCCTGATCTACCTCTGCGCGCGCGCCGCCGGCGAGGCCTTCGAGCGCCTGCGCCTGCCCGTCGTCGTCGGCGAGTTGCTGGCCGGCGTCGTCATCGGCCCGCACATGCTCGGCTGGATCGGCGTGCCGACGCAGCCGATGGTCGACCTGTTCGGCTCGCGCGACACAGCCCGCATCGGCCTCGACTTCGTGTACGAGGTCGTCGGGCAGCTCGGGCTGATCGTGCTGCTCTTCTACATCGGGCTGGAGACGCCGTTCGACCGGCTGCTGCGGCACCTGCCGCGGTCGGCGGCGGTCGCGGTGCCGGGCATCGTCCTGACGATGGCGCTCGGCACCGGGTTCATGCTGGCGCTGGGCTACGGCTCGCGCGAGGCGCTGTTCGTCGGCGCGGCGATGGTCGCGACGAGCGTCGCGATCACGGCGCGCGTCATGCAGGGGCTCGGCGTGCTGAGCAGCCGCGAGGGCCAGGTGATCCTCGGGGCGGCCGTGATCGACGACGTCCTCGGCCTGATCGTGCTCGCGGCCGTCTCCGACCTGGCGCGCACCGGCGGCATCGACGCGCGCGAGGTCGCGACCGTCGTCGCCGAGGCGATCGCGTTCGTCGCGTTCGCGGCGCTCGTCGCGCGGCGGCTCGTCGGGCGATACAGCCTGCACCTCGAGCGGCTGCGGATGGAGTCGGCGCCGCTGGCGTTCGCGCTCGTCGTGCATGCTGGGGATGTCGGCGCTGGCGGCCGGCATCGGGCTCGCGGGCGTGGTCGGCGCGTTCCTCGCGGGCATCGTCCTGTCGGAGTCGCGCGAGCAGCTGCAGCTCGGGCGGCAGGTGCGGCCGATCTTCGACTTCCTGACGCCGTTCTTCTTCGTGCTCACCGGCGCGAAGGTCGACCTCGGCGTGTTCGGCGACGCGCACGTCGTCTGGCTGACGCTCGGCATCACCGGACTGGCGATCGCCGGCAAGCTGGCGGGCTGCGGCGCCGGCGGCTGGGGCCTCGGCCGCCGGTCGATGGCCATCCTCGGCGTCGGCATGGTGCCGCGCGGCGAGATCGGCTTCGCCGTCGCCAGCGTCGGCTACTCGATGGGCACGATCAACGGCAGCGTCTTCTCGGCGATCGTGCTGATGAGCATCGCGACGGCGCTCGTCGCCCCGCCGGTGCTGCAGGCGCTGTATCGAGGCCCAGGTTCGCCGGTCGCGCCATAGATGCAACGCGGGTACGCCCGCAGCGCCATCGATGACTTCTATTGCGAGAAGAAATGTGTCGTCGCGGTGCGCCTTTCGGGCATCGATGCGACCGACGGAAACGAAGGACGTCACGTACATGGCGACGACGGTACGCCGGCCGGGCGCGATCTCCGAGCGCCCATGTCACCGGCCGTCGACCGCGATTCGGCTACGCTGCCGGTGAACGGCGAGCAGAGCCTTTCGAACAGGCGAACTCGCATTCGAATCGGCCACAATCCGCCCCACTGCCTGCCCCTCACCGCGATCTTGACCCGTTCTCCGAACCTGAGCGGCGCGTTCTGCAATATGTTCGCCACGTCGGCGCGCAAGGCTCGCGCTTGCTGGCTCCGGTACGATCGAAAGACCAGTCGAGCGCGGAAGCTGGACTTCCGCACCATCGGAGGTGCAGTGAGGTTCTTACGATGGAGACGCACCGATGAAGCACCGCGAGCCGACGTCGAGGCCGAGCCGAGGAGGCGGCCTGCGAGCACATCACGCTCGTGCCGAGGTGGAACAATGCCCGGGACGTCGGCCACGCCGACCAGGTTTCGCTGTATCAGTGCGAGACCTGCGGCGCGGAGTTCACGCCGGATGAGGCCGTGGACCTGCGCGAGACCGAGGCAGCTCGCATCCAGCGCCGCATCGCCAGTTAGCGGCAGCCGCGACGGCGGCCCAGGACGCTGCCCAACATGCGCTTCGTAAGCGGCGTGAGCCGCACGGTGGCCGTCGCCGCCTCGGTCGCGGCGCTCCTGCTCGGCGTGGCATGCGGCAACACGAGCGGGCTATCGCAGCAGCCGCGTGCGACGTTTAGCAAGCTGGCGTGCCTCGACAAGAACGGCGACCACCGGCTCAACCAAGCCGACGCCGCCGATGTCTCCGCCGTCCCCGACTTCGACGGCGACCGCAAGCACGACCTCAACGACGCGGTGTTCCTGACCGGCATCGACATCCCGCTCGACGCGGCCGCGCAGGCTGACGTCTGCAAGAAGGGCGCGAAAGCCGGCCCGGAATACGAGGTTGCACACGGCTACTTCGAGCCGGCGAAGGTCTCGTGCGACGGCGGCGCGCGCCCGGTATTGCTCGTCGGCGTCGGCGGCGGCGTCACCGACCTCACCGACAAGGGCGACGCCGCCGGCGTCCGCAGCATCGTCGACGGCGTCCAGAAGTCTTATGACAAGCGCGGCATCGACACCATCGCCGTCATCGCCGGCGCGGCGATGCAGGGCGCGGCCGAGGGCAACGTCGCGATGGAGCAGTGGATGACGAACGCCGTCAAGGTGTACTTCGACCGCTATCCGTGCATCCGCGCGGTGCTGCTCGGCTACAGCCACGGCGGCGTCACCGTCGACGTGATGGCGGCGAAGCTCGAGGCCGCGTACGCCAGCCGCTTCATCGACGTCGTCGAGCTGGACCGCGTCGAGTTCGGCTACGTCGGCGACACGCAGTCGAAGCCGCGCCAGGCGCACGTCTTCAGCATCTTCGAGACGCACAGCGGCGTCCTCAGCGGCGTCGGCCTACACCGACGCCCCGAACGCCGAGCTGTGGGACGCCACGCGACCAGCTCGCCCCGGAGCGCGGCGACCAGGGCGGCGCCCTCAAGCCCGTCATCCACACGACGATCGACAACTCCGCCTCCGGTCAAGCAGCGGATCATCGATGATGTGATGCGGCGGTCGTAGCGTCGGCGTGACACCACGAAGTGGCGGCGTCACCAACACTCGCTAGTTGGGCATGCGCGTGGCGCCCAACGACGGCCGTCGCCTAGTAGAACGCCGCGTACGGGATGCTGACGAGCAGCGAAGCGGCGGCAAGCGCGAAGGCGACCTGCAGCAGGCGATATTTCCGATCCGCAATCTTCGCCAGTTCCCAATTGTGGCGAGAAATGTGCAAGGCGGCCGACTCGTCCGTTTCGGCCGCCGCAGCTTTCGCGTAGACGTCAGCGGACTTGGCGCTGAGGATGTCCTTCCAATAGATGAACCGCCCCGCCGTCCCGCGCCCTAACTGAGGAACCACAATCAACAAACTGGTAAGCGCTGCCAGAACGTTGATGAAGATTGCCACAGAGAACCACAAGGCCTTCGGGGCGTTCGGATGACTCAAGTGCCAACCGGAGGAAGTCGAGAGGAGAATGCTGACCATCCCGCTAGCCACGATGAACACGGCCGCGGCCTTGGTGTCAGCCAAGCGGATGTAGTCGTTCAAGTATTCGTGCACGTGACGGGGGAGCACGGCTACCAGTGCTCCAGTCCATAGACACGGTATGGCCGGTTCGGGCTGATCGCCGTGTACAGGAGTGGGTTCGGCGCCGACCGGTTCAGGAAGTGTGCTTCGCTGTTGGCGAGTTGGCGCTGCGCCTCAGCCGCACTGCGTTCGGAATCGAGCTCCTGACTCGTCTTCCTGACTTGGAAAGGCCACGGACTCCGCGGCTGTGCTTGGATGAATCCGCGCCGGGACGCCGGAGGCAACGCACGAAAGAAGCTTTCTCCAACACGGATCTCGTTGGGCTTCGCCGATGATTGGATCTTGGCTGCGCGGTTGGCGACGGCACCCACCGCAACGAGCGGACTTTCGTATCGCTTCAATCCGATCTTAGCGATGAGAAAATCACCAAGGTCTGCTCCAACACGAAGTCTGATCGGGCGCAACTGCCTTGCCACCAAGGCCGGATTAATCAAGTCTCTCGCTGCGACCATCACTCCCACCGCCGCGTCAAGCGCCAGGGACACTGCGTCGACATCCGAGATGGAACCGACGCCGAAGTAAGCGAGGATACCGTCCCCCGTATTCTTCTCGAACTCTCCCCGATAATAGCGGACGATATCCATAAAGGTGGGAAGAGCAAGATTCAGCGTGAATAGCATCTTGTCGGGTTGAGCATCATAGTGCGCCGCCAGCAATGTCGACTGCACAACATCGACAAACAGAATGGCTCCCCGCGTCTCCTTCGCCCCGCCGATCAGCACACTTGTCTCGTCGGGCATGTCGCGGACGCCCGTGATAGTCGCCAATCGCTCCGTTATGGAGGCCAGCCTCTCGACGAAGTGTTCGCGGATGACCTGCGTCGCCACACTGTCCACCTTAGGACAGATGATATCACGCTTCAGCACCATCGATAGGGTTTGGCGCTCGCCATCCGTCCCCTGCGAAGCACCAATCCATAGGCACATCGAGGCGACGCGGGGGAGAACGCAGCCCGGCTGGAGTGCTGTGGTAGCACCAGCGGGCTCCGAACCGCGATCTCCGAATTGAAAGGGCGGCGTCCTGGGCCTCTAGACGATGGCGCCACGCGGCGCCAACCTTATCCGGAGCACGCAGGGTTAGAGTTCGGCCACCGGCACGGTGAACGAGAACGTGGTACCCATGCCCACGCCAGGGCTCTCGGCCCAGATGCGGCCTCCCTGAGCCTCGATGATGCCTTTGCATATCGCCAGACCGAGGCCGCTCCCTTTCAGTTTCCCACTGTCCTCGTGGAATTGAGCGAACTTCTCGAAGAGGCGAGGCAGGTTCTCGGGCGCAACGCCGCGTCCCTGGTCTTTGACATGCAACGTCACAAATCCGTCGTTGCGCTCTGCCCCCAGGACGATCGGCGTTGACGGCTCCGAGAACTTCGCCGCGTTGTCGAACAGGTTCAGCAGCACCTGCACCATCCTGCGCCGGTCCGCCTGGATGATGGGGATGTCAACGGGCAGACTGATCTCGACGTCTCGAGCGCGGCGACTCCGGTAGAAGACATCGCGCGCTTCGGTCACCACTCCCCTGACGCTTACCGGTTCGGGATCGACCGAGAACGCTCCCGCTTCGATGCGGCTGATGTCCAGGACGTTCTCGGCGAGCTCCTGGAGGACGTTGGCGGACCGCAGGATGTCCGCGAACGATTCCCGGGCCTCCTCCGC
Organism: uncultured Chloroflexia bacterium; assembly: GCA_963840385.1. Classification (GTDB taxonomy): domain Bacteria; phylum Chloroflexota; class Dehalococcoidia; order DSTF01; family JACRBR01; genus CAYJMJ01. Next base: position 216,508 of record CAWIYS010000014.1, read on the forward strand.
GTCAAACTGCCTGCGCAGCTCCACGTCCGCCAGACCCTTGATGACGGTGACGGGCGTCCTCAGTTCGTGACTCACCATCCCGAAGAATTCGCTCCGGAGCTTCTCCATTTGCCCCTCGGCCTCTCTGCGCTCGGTGATGTCGCGAGAAGTCACAACGACTCCCGCGACGTCGGGGTCGTCCAGGCAGTTCTGTCCGATTGCCTCGACAGCACGCCATGACCCATCGCGGTGCCTCAACCGAAACTCGGCGTTCAGAGCACGACCCGGCGTCCGTACGCACTGCTGCCAGGCCGCGGTGGCCACCGGCAGGTCGTCGGGATGCACGAGCTCCAGGGCGTTCTTTCCAAGCAACTCGCCCTGCCCGTAACCGAGCACGCGCTCGTCCGAGGGCCCCTGGTATCGTATGGTCCCGTCCGCCGCCATCACCATGACGACGTCGGAGACGTGCTGCATCAGCAGGTAGAAATGCTCTTCGCTGCGCCGGACCGCCTGCGCCACAGCCTGGCGCGTGACGTATTGCTCAATCTCGTCCTGTAACGCCCTCTCTCGATCGACGCGCCAGCCCACGAGGACGCCGAGCGCGACGAGCATCACGGCGCCGATGGCGTCCGGCTGCCACGCGATGGCCCCTTCGCGGCTGACCAGGCCGGTATACCAGAGGGCGAGATCAGCAAGGACCAGCGCCGCGCTCCAGACGCCTGTAGCGACGCCTCCCTCCCGGCCGAAACTCAAAGCGGCGTAGACCACAGGGAAGGCAAGGAGGACGATCGGCGCGAACTCCAGCTCCTCGCCGCCCTTCGCTCCCAGAAAAGCGTCCGCCACGACCAGCGTCACAACGATGCTCTGAATCAGCCAGAAGCGGCGGTCGTTGAACGGCGGGCGGCGTATGAGTGACATATGTCCATGAAGAGCTGGGAACCGTGAGCCTGCGGTTCATGGTACTACGGAGTTGACAATAATCCGTGGGCCAAAGAGATGACTTTGTAACACGAGGGCCGAGTGCGACTGACGGCGGCATCTCCGCGGATTCGTCGGCCGCGGCGACACGACGCGAGGTGGCACGGCGCTTGGGCTATTTCGCTGGTCGCAAGGGGAACACGACTTCGGTGCGCGGCGGTTGTTCTTCCGGCGGCGAGAGGTACACCTCCCACGCCGCGCCGTTTGCATCGCGTTGATGCTCCGCCATCCACGTCTGGACGGTCTCGTAGGCGGCGGCAACCTCTTCGTACGGGCCGACGTGCAGACACACGGCGGCTTCGCCGCCGGGCAATTCGCCTGGCTCGACCCGCCCACCGCGGGCGATCGGAGCGGCGACGGTGAACCCCGCTTCGATGCCGACCTCGGCGGTTTCGGGGCTGTATCGTGCGAAGGCGATTCCGGTGGGTTGGGCGCCGGTCGCGTCGATGTGCGACCAAACCTCGGAGAAGATGCCGCTAAGGGTGTCGCCCAGCTGATCCCAGCGGCACTTCGCCCGGATGACAGCCGTGTCCTGGCGCTGCAGCTGCCTGACTTCGATGTCGTAACCCATGATTGCTGCCTCCGCGTGCCGTATCACGCCACGAGCGGCGGATGTTAGCCGTCGGCCATGTCCTGTTGCGACGCCGAGGAGTTGGCCGTTGCGCGATGCCGGTGATGAACTGCGGCCTCGCATGGGGAATCGGGTCGTACAGGGAGGGATTGAGCCTCCCCACCGGGAGTGAAGCTGGTAGCGCCAGCGGGATTCGAACCCGCGATCTCCGCCTTGAAAGGGCGGCGTCCTGGGCCTCTAGACGATGGCGCCACGCGCGCCGAAGTATATCGGCTGGGCGCTGAGAGGCGGGAGGTGAGAGGTAGGGCCGCGGCGCGGCGCTTGCCTCTCGCACGCCGGCGATGTTTGCTTCCGGCGGCGCCCGTGACGGACGGCGCGCATCGCATCGAGCGGGAGCACCATGGACGAGCAGCTGCCCATCATCGTCGGCGTCGGTCAGGTCACGCAGCGCCCCGGCACCGACCGCCCGCGCGAGCCGCTCGCGCTCATGGCCGAGGCGGCGCGGCTGGCCGAGGCTGACGCCGGCGCCGGCGACCTGCTGCACGAGCTCGACTCCGTGCGCGTCGTCAACATCCTCTCGTGGCCGTCGCGCGCGCCCGCGCACGACCTCGCCAACGCGCTCGCCGTCGCCCCGCGCGAGGCGCTGTACACGCACATCGGCGGCAACACGCCGCAGTGGCTCGTGAACGAGGCCGCGCAGGCCATCCACGACGGCGACCTCAAGACGGTGCTGATCGCCGGCGCCGAGGCGATGTACTCGGCGCGGCGGGCGCGCGCGAAGGGCATCGACCTCGGATGGTCGCCGCGCGGCACGCCGGCGCCAGACGTCGGCGACGGACGCGCGGGCACGCGCGATGTCGAGGCCGCGCACGGCGCCGCGATGCCGACGCAGGTCTACCCGCTATTCGAGAACGCGCTGCGCGCCCACTATGGCCGCTCGATACCGGAGCACCAGCGCCAGCTCGGCGAGCTGATGGCGCCGTTCACGGCCGTCGCCGCCGCCAACCCGCACGCCTGGTTCCGCGACGAGCGCAGCGCGCACGAGATCGCGACCCCTGGCCCGGACAACCGCTACATCGGCTTCCCGTACCCGAAGTTCATGAACGCGATCATCGACGTCGACCAGGGCGCGGCGCTGCTGCTCACAAGCGCCGGCGAGGCGCGCCGACTCGGCATCGCGGAAGATCGATGGGTGTACCTGCGCGGCTGCGGCGACGCCACCGACCACTGGTTCATCACCGACCGCGTCAACTACCACAGCTCGCCGGCGATCCGGGCGTCCGGCGCGCGCGCGCTGTCGATGGCTGGCGTGGCGATCGACGACATCGCCCACTTCGACCTCTACAGCTGCTTTCCTTCGGCGGTGCAGATCACGCGCGACATGCTCGGCATCGCATCGGGCGACCCGCGCCCGCTGACGGTGACCGGCGGGCTGCCCTACTTCGGCGGGCCGGGCAACAACTACGTCACGCACAGCATCGCGTCGATGGTCGAGCGCCTGCGCGGCGACCGCGGCGCCCTCGGCCTGGTGACGGCGAACGGCTGGTACGTGACGAAGCACTCGACCGGCATCTACTCGACCGAGCCGCCGTCCGGCGCGTGGGCGCGCACGAGCCCGAAGGTCGACCAGGCGGCGGTCGACGCCGAGCCGCACCCGCAACTGGCGACCGAGCCGGCCGGCGACGCAACCGTCGAGACGTACACAGTGCTCTTCAACCGCGATGGCGCGCCGGAGCGCGGCATCGTCATCGGCCGGCTGCCGGCCGGCGAGCGCTTCATCGCCAACACGCCGCCGGACGCGCGCACCCTCGAATCGATGACGAAGCACGAGATGGTCGGCGCGAAGGGCCGCGTATCGCCCGGCGACGGCGGCATCAACACGTTCGTGCCGGCGTAGCGCTCCATCCCGCCCACATCTCCCCGCCGAGGCTCTCCTTCCCGCGCCGGGACGGGGCCGGGGGTTAGGTACGCTTCGTTCGTGACCACCACCAACGAGACATCGGAGCCGCGCACCGACGGCGGCGGGCTGCTGTCCGGCCCGCGGCGCGCGCTGACAATCGGGCTCGTGCTCGTCGTCACTGCCGCGGCGTTCGAGGCGCTCGCCGTCGCGACGGTGATGCCGGCCGCGCAACACGCGCTCGGCGGCCTGTCGCTCTACGGCTGGACGTTCAGCGCGTACCTGCTCGCGAGCCTCATCGGTATAGCCGCCGCCGGCGAGCAGTGCGACGCGCACGGACCAGCACGGCCGTTCGTCGCCGGACTCGTGCTGTTCGCCATCGGCCTGACGATCGCCGGCCTCGCGCCGTCGATGGAGGTGCTCGTCGCCGGCCGCGCGGTACAGGGCCTCGGCGGCGGCGCGATACCCGCCGTCGCCTACGTCACCATCGGTCGCGGCTACCACGAGTCGCTGCGGCCGCGCATGTTCGCCGTGCTGTCGTCGGTGTGGGTGCTGCCGGGGCTCGTCGGCCCCGCGCTCGCCGGCGCCATCGCCGAGTACGCGTCGTGGCGGCTCGTGTTCCTCGGCCTGCTGCCGATCCTCGCCGTCTCGACGGCGCTTACCGTGCCGGGGCTGCGCGCGCTCGGCCGGCCGGAGTCGCCGCTGCCGGGCGAGCGTCGCGTGCCGCGCGCGATCGTGCTCGCGGGCGGCACCGCGATGGCGCTCGCGGGCGCCGGATCGGGGTCCATCTTCATCGGCGCGCCGATCACCGTCGCCGGCGCGGCGATCGCGTTCGCCGCGCTGCTGCGGCTGATGCCGGCCGGCACGATGGGCGCGTCCGCGGGCCTGCCGGCCGCGATCGCCGGCATGGGGCTGCTGAACATGGCGTTCTTCGGCACCGAGGCGTACGTGCCGCTGATGCTGACGCGGCTGCGCGACCAGTCATCGATCATGGCCGGCGTCACGCTGACGTCGGCGACGCTCACGTGGACGTCGGGCGCGTGGCTGCAGGAGCGCACGTCAACGCGCTGGCAGCGCGCTACCGTCGTGCGATGGGGGTTCGCGCTCGTCGCGACGGGCATCGGTTGCATGGCGCTCGTCGTCTGGAGCACGGTGCCGGTGTGGTTCGCGGCCGTCGCATGGGCGATCTCCGGCGCGGGTATCGGCATGGCGTACTCGAGCATCTCGCTGGTCGCGCTGTCGACGTCGCCGCGCGGCGGCGAGGGCGCGACGTCGGCGTCGTTGAAGCTCGGCGAGACGCTGAGCGCGGCGGTCGGCGCGGGCGCGGGCGGCGTCCTCATCGCGGCCGGGGGGCACGGCGGCTGGCTTACCGGCGCCGTGGCCGCCACGTTCGGGACGATGGCAGCCGTGGCGATGCTCGGCGCGGCGATGGCGCCGAGGCTGCGCACGACGACACCCGCACGTCGCGAGGGCGAGGCGCCGTTCGCGACGCCCACGCCGCCGGCGTGACGCGTCGAGCGAGGATGAGCGTCGAATCACGTCAAGCGGCCTCGATTTAACATCTCCAATGGTTGACGGGCACCCGGCCGGCGCTACAATCGCCGCGTGACTCTCCCGACAGTCCGGCGTCTCGCGCTCGCTGTGCTCGTCGTCGTCGCCGCGATGGCGTCGCCGGCGATGCGCGCCAACGTCAGCGCCATCGGCCCCGAGCACGTGACGGTGTATCGCGACAGCTATGGCGTGCCGCACATCTACGGCGAGACGCCAGCCGCCGCGATGTACGCCTTCGGCTACGCTCAGGCGCAGGACCACCTCTCGCAGATGCGCCAGGACTACCTGATGGCGGCTGGCCGCCTCGCCGAGACCGGGTTCAACTCGACGACCAGCTCGGACGCCTTCGTGCACCAGCTCAAGATCCCGGAGGTGGGCCAGGCCGCTGTCGCTGCGATGAACGACGACGACCGCGGCCGCATCGAGGCCTTCGCCGCCGGCGTCAACAAGTACATCAGCGACCACCCGGGCCAGCCGAGCTGGATGCGCCCGGTGGAGCCATACGAGATCGTCGCCTGGATCCAGTGGGTGTCGCTGCTGCCCGAGTACGGCATCGCGATGGGCAAGATGACGAGCGGGCCGCCGTCACCGCCGCTCGCCGCATCGGCGAACGCGCCCGAGTACGGATCGAACATGTGGGCGATCAGCGCCGTCGCAGTCGGCGCTCGGCGTGCCGATCCTGCAGGGCGACCCGCACCTCGGCTGGACCGGGGCGACGCAGTGGTATGAGGCGCACCTCAACTACCCCGGCGTCAACGTCGCCGGCGCGACGTTCTTCGGCTGGCCGTTCATCGCGATGGGCTCGACGGACAACGTCAGCTGGTCCATGACCGACAACAACCCGAACAACGCCGACCTCTACCAGGAGACGTTGAACCCGGCGAACCACCTGCAGTACAAGCGCGACGGCGTCTGGGTGAACATGACCGCTGTCACTTCGACCATCAAATGGTACGGCCACCCGGACGCGCAGGTCACGAACTACTACACCGTGCACGGGCCCGTCATCACGACGGCCACCGACAACGCCTACGTGCCCGCGATGCCGTCGTTCGAGCTGACCGGCATGACGTCGCTCGGCCTACATATGGTCGAAGCGCCGAGCATCGCCGCGTTCTTCAACCCGACCGACGTGCCGACCATGGCCAAGTGGAACTTCATCGCCGCCGACACGTCCGGCCACATCATGTACATCGACAACATCCGCGAGGCGCGCAAGCCCGAGAGCATCAATTGGGGCCTGCCCGTCGACGGTTCGCTCTCAGCGAACGACTGGACCGGCTTCCTGACGTACGCCGAGCTGCCGACGATCGTCGACCCGCCGCACGGCTACCTCCAGAACGCCAACAACTCGCCCTACGCGACCGCGTACCCCGAGGCCCTGTCGGGCACCTTCCCGTCGTACCTCTACACCTGCTGCGGTTGGGGCGAGCGCGCCCATCGCGCCGCCGAGTACCTCGATACGCATCCGACCATGACGATCGACGATATGAAGGCAATGTCGATGGACGACGTCTCGTGGTCGGGCCGCGGCCTGTCGGCGCTCGTCGGTCCGGTGTGGACGGAGCTGTCGCCGACCTACTCCGACCCGGACGGCAGCATCGCGGCCGGCGTCGCGCTCCTCTCGACGTGGGGCGGCACGCAGGCGAAGACGAGCACGGCCGTCGCGCTCGGGCCGCATGTGGGTCTCGGACTACTTCGCGCTCTCGCCGTCGTTCGGCCGCGAGAACATCCCCGCCACGACCGGCGGCATGACCTCGACCGACAAGACGAAGCTGATCGACGCGCTCTCCAGCGCCATCGCCAGCGTGAAGTCGACGTTCGGCGTCATGGACCCGGTATGGGGCGACGTGCACGTCATCGCCCGCGCGCCGAAACCGGCCGTCGGCGGCGGCAGCGGCCTGACGCCGGCGCTGCGTATGGCCGAAGCGGGCACGCTCAGCGGCGGCAAGTACGAGGCCAACGGCGGCTCCTCGTACCAGTTCGTCGTCGCCATGACGTCGCCCCCGCAGTTCTGGTCGATCCGTCCCTTCGGCGAGAGCGAGGACCCGGCGTCGCCGCACTACGCCGACCAGACGGCGCTCTACGGCAACAACACCTTCAAGCAGCTGCCGTTCACCCTGACCGACGTGATGGCCGCCGCCGAATCGACGCAATCGTTCGACTACTGGGCACCGATGTCGGTCGGCGGCCGGGCGCGCGAGCCTCTGCTCCCCGCCGACGGCGGCGCCGCTGCCTCGCGCTGGCTGCTGCTCTCGGTGATACCGGGGCTGGGCATCGCGTCAATTGCGATTCGTCTGCGAAGACGACGCACTCGCGTCGACGACTGATCGCGCCAGGTCGCGCGACCGCTACGACGACCCGTTGACCGCGTCGTCCGCGCTCGTGCGGTGCGGCATCCGCTCGGCCGGAATCGTCCCCATGCGCCCGGCCTGGAAGTCCTCCACGGCCTGGATGATTTCCTCCCGCGTGTTCATGACGAATGGGCCGTAGCGCGCGACCTGCTCGCGGATCGGCAGGCCGCCGAGGAGCAGCACCTCCCACCCGTTGTGCGCCGCGACGGGCTGCGCATCGGCCGCGCGTACGCTGATCGCCGCGCCGGGCCCGAAGACGGCGAGCTGGCCCTCATCGAGCGGCCGGCCCTCGTCGCCCGCGTAGCCGCGGCCGGCGAGCACGTAGGCGAGCGCGTTGAAATCGCGCGGCCACGGCAGGTCGAGCCGCGAGCCCGGCGCCACGGTCGCGTGCACGTACGTGATCGGGGTCTGCGTCACCCCCGGACCGGCGTGCCCGCCCAGCTCGCCCGCGATCACCCGCACCAGCGACGCCCCATCGTGGCTCGACAGCAGAGCCACGTTCCGCGCCTCGATGTCCTGGTAGCGCGGCGGCGTCCACTTCAGCGCCGCCGGCAGGTTGACCCACAGCTGGATGCCGTGGAACAGGCCGCCCCTCGCGACGAGCAGCTCAGGCGGCCGCTCGATGTGCTGGATGCCGGCCCCCGCCGTCATCCACTGCGTCGCGCCGTCCGTGATCAGGCCGCCGCCGCCGGTGGTGTCCCGGTGCTCGAACGCGCCATCGATGATGTAGGTGACGGTCTCGAAGCCGCGGTGCGGGTGCCACGACGTGCCCTTCGCCTCGCCCGGCGCGTACTCCACCGCGCCGATGTGGTCGAGCAGCAGGAACGGGTCGGCGAGCGGCAGATCGGCGCCCGGGAACGGGCGACGCACGACGAACCCCTCGCCTTCGAGCTGCCGGTGCGCCGTGACGACGCTCGCGACGGCCCGCCACTCGGTCGAGCGTTGCGGCATTGCGGCCAGGCGCGGCAGCGTCAGCGTGTCGGCGGTTACTGCGGGCATCAAGGGTCTCCTTAGGGTGTTCCGGCGTCGTGCGAGAGTTCCGACGTACTCCTTACAGCCTGACAGACGCCCGCTGCGCCCATCAATCCGACGGGCACGCGTAACGCATCCCGCACCGCCGCCGCTGTCACGGAATCGCACGATGCCGTGCGACGCGCTTGACGCCTCGTTGACGCCGATCGACATACCGTTGTCACGAGGGGCGACCGGCGCGCCGGCGTCATCACTTGCTGTAGCCGTTCGCGGCGCTCCGACGCCTCTGTCGTTCGATGCCTTCAACGGACGTTGAAGGACGGTATCTGAGGAGTCACCCGCCATGAGCACCAACGGCCAGACCAAAGAGGTGAGCACCCGCAGACCCTTCTTCCCCGAGCTCCGCGATATGCGCCACGAGTTCCGCGACATGCTGCGCGATATGTGGGACACGCGGTGGCCGATGGGCATGTTACGGCCGTCGTGGCTGGCAGCCCGCGAGCCGACACTCGACATGTTCGAGCGCGAAGGCAACGTGATTGTCAAGGCGGAGATGCCGGGCATCGCGCTGGACGGCATCGACGTGACGGTCTCCGACGGCGAGCTGCGCATCAGTGGCGAGCGCAAGGAGGAGCACGAGGTCAAGGAAGAGAGCTACTACTGCTCCGAGCGCAGCTACGGGCACGTCTTCCGGGCCATCGCGCTGCCCGAGGGCTGCGACGCGGAAGCCGTCTCGGCGACGATGAAGGACGGCGTGCTCGAGGTCGTCATCCCGCGAAAGGCGCAGGCGGCCAGCAAGAAGGTGGAGGTGAAGGCCGCTCAGTAGGTCCAGCGAATGTCAGCGGCGCGAGACCGCGCGCGGCGAATCGCGGCACGGAAGAAGCCGCGAAGAAGGAGAGACACGATGTCGGTTGCACGGGTCACGGAACTGTCGTCCGGTTCCCCGAAGGGATTCGAAGACGCCATCCGGACGGGACTGGAGCGCGCCAACAAGACGCTCCGCAACGTACGCGGGGCGTGGATCAAGGACCAGGAGGTGACGCTCGACGCGAACGGCAAGATCTCCGAGTACCGCGTCCACATGATGGTGACGTTCGTGCTCGAGGATGCCGCCGCCTCGACGAACGGAGCTGCCCGCGGCCGCGCGATCTCGCCCGCCGTGGCTGCGCGACCGCGCGGCGCCGCGGCGAAGGGCCGCATGTCGCGACGATAGCGGTTAGCCGCACGACCTGGCTCACCCTCTGACCGACGCCGCGTGCGGCGTCCGCGGGCGATTCTCCGCGATGCCGTGCGCGGCGTGGCCGTCGTGTGCCCCAGCCTTCCGGACGCCGCGTGAGAACTCGCCCCGCACGCCGCGGCGGCTGAACTGGCCCAATTGGCCGCACCCTGATTCCGGCATGACCGGTGCCGTTATTTCAGTTGCGCCCATGTGTTGCAAATGCCGCGATATAGTGGCATTCTCGACGTCGTCGCGGACATCACCTTCGCGAGGCGTCGAGGCAGCAGGGATGAGCGGCCGCATCGTCTTCGTCCACGGGATGGGACAAAAGCCCGACCAGGAAACCGAGCGCGCACGCACGTGGGCGCCCCTCGAACGCGCGCTCTGGCTCGGCGTCCCGTACGACGCGTACTCGGTGGCGTACTGGTCCGACCTGCGCCTGCCGCCCGCCGGGGGCGCACCTGCGCCCGGCGGTTCGCAACTGCTGCGTCGCCTGCCCGTCCGGCAGCGGGCCAGCCTCGGCTGGGCGGCCGGCGGGCTCGGCGCCTATCGCACGCGACCGGACCTGCTGGTGCTGAACGCCGTCGAACGCCTCCGCCGCATGTGGGGCCGGCTCGTCGCCGATGCCGTCGTGCACGGCCGCGCGCCGCTGGCGATGGCGTTCGACCACCTGATGCGCGACCTGCGGCCGTACCTCGCCGGCGTCACCCGCGACCAGGTGCTCAAACGCATCACCGGGCAATTCGCAGTGTCACGCCGCGACGGCCCGATCTGCGTCATCAGCCACAGCATGGGCACCGTCGTGGCGTTCGACGCGATCCTCCAGTTCGACGGCGACGTCGACACGTTCGTCACGCTCGGGACGCCGCTCGGGTGGGAGTACGTGAAGGCGGCGCTCGGCACGCCGGCCTATCCCGCCAACCTTCGCCACTGGGTCAATCTGTACGACCGCTTCGACGACGTTGCGATCCGCGACCGCGGCATCGCCGACGACTACCCCACCATCGATGGCGCTCGTTTCGTCTGCGACCTCATGGTGCGCGACAACTACGCGCCAAACGGCGATCGCGACCCGCACCACTGGTTCGGCTACCTGTCGTCGCCCGAGATGGCGGACGTTGTCGGCAAGTTTTGGCTCGGGGCCTGCCCGAGCGCGCTGGCGCCTGCGTCATGACGTCCGGCGCGGGGTGACACGCGCGTTTTGAGATCGCGCCGAAACTCCGCCATCATCCGGAGATCGAAAGGCGCGCGCGGCACGAATGTCGGCCGGAGAGCGGTCGAGGAAAGTAGAATTCTGCAATTAATGTCGTCTATACCGGCGTCGGTAGTTATCGAAGGTAACTCGGGGGCGCAGCCTGCTGCACCCGCCTACGACGAACGTGGGATGCCGCAGCCAGCGCCCGATGCCGCCCTTGAGCACGAGCGCTTCGAGGCCCGGAAGAAGATCGTCATCTGCTGCGATGGCACGTGGAGCGTCCCGGACAGGCGCTGCGAGGAGGGCCGCCTCTGTCCCACCAACGTCACGAAAACGGCGCTCACCGTCGCCCGATATGACGGCGACGGGCGGCGCCAGCTCGTGTACTACGGCCGCGGCGTCGGGACCGGCCGATGGGACCGGATCGCGGGCGGCGCATTCGGACTAGGCGTCTCGCGAAACATCCTCGACGCGTACGCCTACCTCATCGAGGAGTACCGCCCGGGCGACGAGTTGTACCTGTTCGGCTTCAGCCGCGGCGCGTACACCGTGCGCAGCCTCGCGGGTCTGATCCGCAACTGCGGTATCTTGCGGCCACGCTTCCGCGACCAGATCAAGGCCGCATACGCCCTCTACCGTCGCGGCGACCCCGACTCACATCCGACGGCGCGCGAGTCGCAGTTGTTCCGCCAGACGTACTCGTGGGAGGCGGACGGCCACGCGACGCGCGTCAAGTTCATCGGCGTCTGGGACACCGTCGGCGCGCTGGGCATCCCTATCGGCATGCTCGCGCGGCTGTCGGTACGGGTGTTGCGGCTGCAGTTCCACGACGTCAACCTCAGCAGCTACGTGTCGAACGCGTTCCAGGCGCTCGCGATCGATGAGCGGCGGCGCGCCTTCTCGCCGACGGTCTGGACGCAGCAGGAACACGCCGTCGGCCAGCGGCTGGAGCAGGTGTGGTTCGCGGGCGTCCACGGCAACGTCGGCGGCGGCAACGCGGACGCGCATCTGTCCGACGTCGCGTTCCTCTGGATGAAGGACCGCGCCGTCGAATGCGGCCTCGCGTTCGACGAGCACGCCGTCGACGCCGCGACCGACCCGGACCGGTTCGGCCAGCTTGCGGAGTCGTGGACGGGGCTCTATCGCCTGGTGCCGTCGCAACGCCGCGAGATCAAAGCCACCGGCGTCGCGCCGTGGTACGAGTACGTCCACCCAGCCGCGATCGAGCGACGCGAGCGCGACGCGACGTACGACCCGCCGAACTTGCCGCCGCACCCCGTGCCCGCACCCGAGGCCCTTCGGTAGTTTCGTCGCGCTCCGTCCGGTCCCCGGACTGGCCGTCCGCGTGGTGGTCCCCTGCTTGTTGACGACCTGCCACATCGGCTCCGCGCCGAGAGGGCGGGCTGAGCCGTATAATCGGGCCAACTCGCGCTGGGGGCCGTGCCGTGACGTCGTCGAGGCAGAGTCCGATTCGCATCCAGTTGCTCGGCAGCTTCCAGGTCGCCGCCGGTCCGGCGCGGCTGACGGACGCCCTCATGAGCCGTCGCCGCAAAGCGTCCGGGCTCATCAAGCTGCTTGCGCTCGCGCCGAACCACTCCCTGCACCGCGACCAGGTGCTGGACACGCTCTGGCCCAACCTCACCGCGCTCAAAGCGAGGAACGGGCTCTACCAGTCGCTCAACTTCGTCCGCAAGGCGCTCGGCGAACAGGGGTGCGACGGCGAACTCGTCGCGCTCAACGGGCCGCTCGTCGAACTGGCGAAGGACGCCGTCGTCGACGTCGATGAGTTCCGGAACGCCGCCGCGCAGGCGCTCGAGCACGACCCGTCGCAGTGCCAGCCCGCGCTCGAGCTGTACGGCGGCGAACTGCTGCCGGCCGAACTGTACGAGCCGTGGACGGAGAGGCCGCGCGAGCAATTGCGCGAGCTGAGGACGCAGCTCCTGCGACAACTCGTCGAGGCGCACGGCAAGCGCGGCCACTGGGAGCGCGCGGCGGAGATCCTGCGCTCGTTGCCGGCCGCCGAGTACGACGAGGAGTTGGTGCGCGCCCGCATGCGCGTGTATCAGCGCGCCGGCGACCGGCAGCGCGCCATCGAGGAGTATCAGCGGTTCCGCGAGACGCTGCGCAGCGACCTCGACGTCGATCCGGACCCGCAGACCGAGGCACTGCATCGCGCGATCGCGTCGCCCGACGCCGGCGCGCGCGTGTGGCCATCGAGCACGGCGGAGACGCCGATGGTCGGCCGCCTCCGCGAGATGGCGACGCTGCGCAAAGCGTTGTCCGACGCGATGTCCAGCTCGGGCGGCGTCGCCGTGATCAGCGGCGAGCCGGGCATCGGCAAGACGCGCCTCGTGCAGGAGTTGCTCGAGGAGGCGTCGCTCGGCGACTGGCACGCCGGCCTGGGCCACTGCATCCACGAGGAGGGCGTCGTCCCGTACGGGCCGTGGGTCGACGCGCTGGAGCCGCTTCTACACACGCTCACGTCTGAGGAGCTGGCGCATGCGGCCGGGCAGGCGGCCGGCGAGCTTGCTGAGTTGTTTCCCGAGTTGCAGAGCAGCATCCAGACGACCCCGGCCGCGGCGCGTGCCGGCGAGCGCACGCGATCCCACTTGTTCGAGGGCATCGCTCGCTGCATCCGCGCTCTGGCGGCGCGCTCGCCGCTGTTGCTGGTGCTCGAGGACCTGCACGACGCCGACGCGTCGACGCTTTCGCTGCTCTCCTCGATCGCGCGGGACGTGGAGGGACGGCGCGTGCTGCTCGTCGCGACGGTGCGCAGCACGGACCAGGCCGGCCGCTTGCGCGTCGCCGATGCGCTTGTGCGCGCTGGTCGAAGGATCACGGTGGAGTTGAACCGCCTCGGCACCGAGGAGATCGCCGAATTCGCGCGCAATCTCACTGATGGCGAGCTGGCGGCGCCGGCGGTCGACGCTGTCGTCCGCGAGTCCGGCGGCAACCCGCTGTTCGCGCGCGAGTTCGCGCGATTCATCGCCGGCGTCGGTGCCGACGCCGACGTCGCCACGATGCGCATCCCGGTTTCCGTGCAGGGCATCGTCGCGAGCCGCCTCGAGGCGCTGCCCGAGGAATCGGTCGACACGCTGACCGTGGCGAGCGTGATCGGCAACCGCTTCGAGCCGCAACTGCTCGGCCGGGTGGCGGGCCTGTCGACCGAGCGAGCGATCGACGGCCTCAACGATGCGGCGCTCGCGGGCATCGTCCGCCAGGTCGACGAGCAACTGCGCACGTTCGAATTCACGCACGACCTGATCCGCAAGACGCTGTACTCCCAGCTCGCGTACGTGCGGCGCGCCGAGCTGCATCGCTCCATCGCCGAGGCGGTCGAGTCGATCGCGCCGCGCGGCGAGCGTGTCGAGGAGCTTGCGTACCATTTCGAAGCGGCGATCGCCGGCGGCGGCGACGTCGAGAAGGCGATCGGCTACGCGATCCGGGCGGGCGAACTGGCACACGCCAAGTGCGCGTGGGATGAGGCCGTCGGCCATTGGGAGCGCGCGCTGCGGATGATGGAGCAGGTGCGCATCGACCCGGAGCAGATGGCCGACCTCCTCGAGCGGCTGGCCGATCTGCTGTTTCGGATGGGCGGCGACTACCAGGAGGCGCTTGACCACCTGGAGCGCGCGCTACAGCTCCGCGAGCAGCTGGGCCAGGAGGACAAGGCTGCGAAGATCCACTCACATCTGGGGCGCGCGCTGTCGACGCACATCGGCGAGGCGAAGTACGCGCGCTACATGGACATCCCCCGGGCACTGCGCCACTTCCGCGCGGCCGAGCCCGCGCTGGCGAGCGACGCGGAGGGCGCCGAGCTCGGCTACATGTACGCCGGCCTCGCCTCGGCCGCGTTCAACGCGGTGCGCGTCGACGAAGGGCTCGAGGCATCGGCGCGGGCGACGGAGATCGGCGACCGGGTCGGCGCGCGGGCGCTGTCATCGAGCGCGACGCTGCTGCGCGGCGTGCTGCTGAAGCTCAAGGGCCGGCTCGCCGAGTCGCGCGAGCTGCTGACGCGCGCGTACGCCACGGCCGACGAGGACAACGACATCCTCATCGCCTACTACACCGTGACCAACATCGCCGACTGGACCGAAGGATATGTGGCCGGGAGCGGCCACCTCTACCGTCGCGAGTTGGAGAAGGCGCGCTTCGCGGGCGAGGGCGTGCAACGCACGGGCCTGCTGCAGGACCTCGGCTGCGCGCTCTGCCGCTGCGGCCGCATCGATGAGGCGAAGGCCGTCGGCGCGCCGGCCGACGGCTTCCTCGGCGGCATGATCCACTTCTGCCAGGGCGATTGGCCCGCGGCGGAGCGCGTATGGAACGAGGGCTTCGACCTGCTCGCGGCGGTCGGGCACCGCTCGGCGTACGCCAACCAGTGCCACTTGCTGGCAGGCCTGTGCCTCGCTCGCGGCGACGTCCGCGAGGCCGAGCGGCTGCTGCGCGACGAGTTGGCGATCGGCAGTGAGGGCGGCAGCGCGCTGCTCGAACTGCGCGCGCGCGTTGAACTGGCGCTGATCTGCGCCGAGAGCGACCGGCTCGACGAGGCGGCCGAACACGCGCGCGCGGCGCGGGCCATCGTCGACCAGGGCGAAGATTGGGGGAGCCGCGCGGCGCGGCTGACGATCGCCGAGGCGGTGCTCGCCGCCGCGGCTGGCGACGACGGGGGTGCGTCCTCGGCATTCACGGCGGCGCGGGCGTGGCTGCGGTCAGCGCAGCTAGCCTGGGACGAGGCCGACCTGTGCTGCCACCGGGCGCGCTCGCTGTCGGAGCACGGTCGCGCATCGGACGCGCGCAGCACCGCGCGAGCGGCCGAGGAGCTGTATCGACGCATCGGCGCCGGCCCGCCGTGGCTGATCCGGGCGCGCGCGAGCATCGCGCCGAACGTGGGCCGCGGTCTCGCCGGATAGCGGGGCTCCTCGAACCCGACTGATCTTCCCAGCCGGGCGCCCGGCCGGCCGCGGCTGGGAAGATGCTGGGAAGACGCTCTCCATAACATTTGGCCAGCGACGACACGGGCGCGACTCCGCCACGACGCCCGGCGAGGCTGGCCATGGACGTCAAGACCGCGGCGTACGAAGTGGGCGAGGAGGTCGTCGTACGCCTGGCGCGCGCGCAGGTGTTCGACCCCCGCCAAGGCGCCCTGTTGCGCAACCGCCGCGTGCCGCCGTGGATGATCGCACGCATCATCCATTGCGAGGAGCAGCCGGACAGCCGGCGCTACGTCCTCTCATTCCAACACCGCCACGCCGCCTACCTCTGCTCCGTCGACGAGGCAGAAATTGAAGGCACGGCGTAAGCTCCCCGAAAGCCGTCGCGACGAGACGTTCTAGCGGCAGAACCCCTCGGGGTCGAATCGACAGGAATGCACATCCATGAACCGCTGCGTCTCCGGCGCATCATAGTCTTCGTACTTGAACACGTAGACACGCGTCCACGACGAGAGACCGATCGTGTCAGGTACGAGATCGTCGTCGTACGCCATGACGATGCGGTCGCCGCTCTGCAGACGATCCTCGACGAGCGACTTGATGCGCTCCACGACCGCGTCGCAGTCGCCGCCAGTGCCGTCGCAGTTGTATCCGACGAACACGCCCGCATGTTCGAGGATGTGCGGAATTGCGTCGCGCGGAATCACGACGCCCGGCGGATAGATGTCCGGGTCTGGCGGGAGCTTGATGACGACGCCGTTGCCGACATCGACGTTGTTCTGGACGTTGAGGTGCTTGCCGGACGACGGAGGGTTGCTGTTGAAGCAACCGGTCGGAATCGCGGGCGTGCCAACGACGTCTGGCGTTGGTTCCGGCGTCGAGGCGCCTGACCAGGATACGCCCGGGCAGAACGGCGTCTCTACGCGACCCGGGCTATAGCTGTCCGCAAAGTGGCTGCGTCCCTGGCTCAAGACGTACGTGCCTGGGATCGATGAACTCGCGTCCGCTTCCGCCTGTTCCGGGCGCGACAAGCTCGATGTCGGCGTAGCCAAACCGGCGGACGACGCGAGTTCCCTGCTCGATGTATCAGAGACTGCTACCCACACCGCCGCGACGATACCGGCGACCATGGCTATCGCCCCCAACGCGAACGCGATCCGCGTCATTGTTCGACCCCGATCAAGCGGTACCGAAACGCGCCCGTCGCCGAGGATCGCGGCCTCGGCGACGCTATTCTGCGCCGGTTACGTCATGCGAGCAATAGCCGCGCGCGCTAAAGGAGACCCGCTGTTCTGGGCAGCGCGGTTCGCAGGCTCGCAACAAACAGATCGCGGGCATGCCGGGGCCCGCACCTTTCGAGCGAGCCGGCCCGGCCGGCTGTTGCCGGTGAGCGTGGAATGGGCGCATGGGACGGGATCAGCCGCCGTCGCGCCGCACCCGCCTCCATGCGAGCGCGACCAGTACGAGCGCGCCGGCCCCGTCACCACGCGTCGATGCTCGGCCGCTTCTTCTCCGCGCGGGCCGGGGACGGCGGCATAGAGCGCAATGCGGCCATGATCCAGTCACGCGACGCGATTGGGTCGATCACATCGTCGATCTCAAAGTGCGAGGCGGTGTTCGTCGCCTTGCCGTGCTGGTACATACGGTCGACCATCTCGTCGTAGAGTGCCTTTCGCTTCACCGGGTCGTCGATGGCCGCGAGCTCGTTGCGGTACCCGAGCTTCACCGCGCCTTCCAGCCCCATGCCGCCGAACTCGCCGGTGGGCCACGAGACCGTGAAGAACGGCGCCTTGAAGCTGCCGCCGGCCATTGCCTGCGCGCCCAGTCCGTACGCCTTTCGCAGGATGATCGTGAAGATTGGCACGGTGACGCTGGCGCCTGTGACGAACATACGCGCCGCATGCCGGACCAGCGCCGTCTTTTCGACCTCAGGTCCGACCATGATGCCGGGCGTGTCGCAAAGGAATAACAGCGGAATATCGAAGGCGTCGCAGAGCTGCATGAAGCGCGCGGCCTTGTCGGCTCCGTCGCTATCGATCGCGCCCGCGAGATGGACCGGGTTGTTGGCGACAACGCCAAGCGGCCGCCCCTCGATGCGGGCGAACGCCGTCACCATGCCTGGGCCGAAATGCCGTCGAAGCTCAAGCACAGAGCCCGTGTCGGCGAGCGTCTCGATGACCGTGCGCACATCGTAGACACGCCGGCGGTTCTCCGGGATGATTCCACGCAAGATCCGCTGATCGGCGGACGACCAGTCCTTAACCACGCCCTGGAAGTACGAGAGGTACTGTCTTGCCGCACGTACCGCTTCTGCCTCGTCGACCACCGGAATATCAACGACGCCGTTCGGCACCTGCACATCCATCGGGCCGACTTCCTCCGGGCGGAAGATGCCGAGCCCACCGCCCTCGATCATCGCCGGGCCGCCCATGCCGATGTTGGCGTCCTTCGTCGCGATGACGACATCGCAGCAGCCGAGCAGCGCGGCGTTGCCGGCAAAGCAGCGCCCTGAGGTGATGCCAACGAGAGGGACGAGGCCGCTCAGCCTGCCGAAGTAGTTGAACGCGAAACAGTCAAGTCCTGCCACGCCGAGCCC
The DNA here is from genome assembly GCA_963840385.1 of uncultured Chloroflexia bacterium. Taxonomy (GTDB): domain Bacteria; phylum Chloroflexota; class Dehalococcoidia; order DSTF01; family JACRBR01; genus CAYJMJ01. Next base: position 234,751 of record CAWIYS010000014.1, read on the forward strand.
GTCGGTGTCGCCCGGCCGGCCGCCACCGCCCTCTGTGAAGAAGACGATGGGCAGCCGCCAGGTTGCGGCCAGCTCGAACATGCGGTCCTTCTTCCGATGGTTCTGCTGGCCCTGCGTGCCGGCGAGCACCGTGTAGTCGTAGGACATCGCGATGCAGCGCGCCTTGTCGTCCTCAAAGAGATCGCCATTGACGGTGCCCAGGCCAGCAACGAGCCCGTCGGCGGGCGTTTGCGCGATCAGCTCCTCGACCGGCCGGCGGCGCCGCTGCGCGGCAATCACGAGCGGACCATACTCGACGAAGGAGCCGGGGTCGCACAGGTCTTCGATGTTCTCGCGAGCCGTGCGGTGACCGGTCTTGCGGCGGCGCGCCACCGCGTCCGGCCGCGCTGCGTCGAGGCCAACTGCATGCCGTTCCTGCACCTCCCGAAGGTCGGGGCGGATGGCATCGAGATCGGGTGGCGCCTCCGCCTCATCGGCGGCAGCCGCAACGTCCATCTCCTCGATCAGCGCAAGCACGTGCCCCTCGAAGACGGCATCGCCTGGCGCGACGGCGACGCGCTGCACGCGCCCACCGGTGTCGGCGGCGATCGCGTGCTCCATCTTCATCGCCTCCATCACCAGCAGCCGCTGCCCCTTGTGCACGAGGTCGCCCTCGCGCACATCGATCGCCACGATGGTCCCCTGAACCGGCGCGCGGATGGCGAACATGCCGGACGCGGGCGCCGCGTCCGTCTCGGAGCTGGCGTCACCGCCCGGGGTACGCGCAGACTTGCCGTGATGCAGCACGGCGAGCGGGTCGGAGGTATCGATCCGTGCACCGGCGAGCGTCCGAGCATCGGCCTGGTCAGCCTGCGCTCGCTGAACGAACAGCCGGCGATGGCCTTCGCCAGGCGCGGCCGGTCAGTTCGGCGACGTGATCTTCGACGAAGCGTGTGTACGTGCGGTCAGCGAGCGAACTCGGGGTGCCGCAGGAGCTGCTGCAGGAAGCCGATGTTCGTTGCGACGCCTTCGATCCGGAACTCGCAGAGCGCGCGATATGCCCGCGCGACGACGTCTGCATGTGCGCGTGAAGGCGCGTACGCGATGAGCTTCGCGAGCAGCGAGTCGAACGCAGGGCTCGTCGCGTAGCCGGCGTACGCGAACGAGTCGACGCGGACGCCGGGGCCGGATGGCGCCTCGAACGCCGAGAACGTGCCGCCCGTGGGCTTCACGGCGCCGGATGCATCGATCGTCTCCATGTTGATGCGCACCTGCATCGCGAGTCCACGCGGCTCCGCGATTTCCGCCTGGCGGAGTCGGAGCTCTGCGAGCGAGCGACCCGCGGCGATCTCCAGCTGCGTCTCTTACGAGGTCGAGGCCCGTCACCTCCTCCGTCACCGTGTGCTCGACCTGCAAGCGCGGATTCGCCTCTATGAAGAAGAATGGTGCGTCGGCGGCCTTGGCCGTCGCATCGACGAGGAACTCGAACGTCGCTATGTTGTCGCATCGTGCCTCCCCGGCGAGGCAAACGGCCGCCGCAATGATTCGGTCGCGCAGCGCGAGCGGCAGGCTGGGGCTGGGCGCGAACTCGACGAGCTTCTGGTTGCGCCGCTGGAGCGTGCAGTCTCGCTCCCACAGGTGGCTGACATTACCGGCGCCGTCGCCGACGATCTGCACTTCGACGTGCCGCGCACGTGGAAGCAGCCGCTCGACGTACACGTCCCCGTTTCCGAACGCCGTGCGCGCTTCCGACTGGCATCGCGCGAAAGCGTCATCGACGTCGTCGCCGCGCCGCACGATGCGCATGCCGCGGCCGCCACCGCCGGCGATCGCCTTGATGACCATCGCGTCGTCATCGGCGAGCGAGGCCAAGAACGCGCGCGCTGTTGCCAGGTCCGTCGGACTGCGACGTGCCGGGCAGCACGGGCACGTCGACGCGCTCCGCCAGGGCGCGCGCCCGTCCTTTGTCCCCGAGCAGGTCGAGTACGTCCGGCCGCGGACCGACGAACGTGACGCCCGCCTCGGCACAACGGCGCGCAAAGGCAGCGCTCTCGCTCAGGAACCCGTAGCCGGGGTGGATCGCGTCGCAGCCCGCGCCCCTCGCTGCGTCGATGATCTGCTCGATATCCAGGTACGCCGCCGGACCGCGTCCGCGCAGCGCGTGCACCACATCGGCGCGGCGCGTATGAAGCGATTGGGCATCATCCTCCGAGAACACGGCCACGGTTCTTTATGTTCAGTTCGGCCGCCGCCCGCATGATTCGGATGGCGATCTCCCCACGGTTGGCGATCAAGAGACACGTAACGCTCATAGCATCTGCTTTCTGTCACGCATGTAGCATCAGCGGCGTCCGGATACGCCTGCCGGCCAGCATATCCGCACGCCGCCTTGAGCTCCGGCGTACCCCCGTGCGCTCGAACCCGACCTCGCGCAGCCGCCACTCAGATTCGCAGCATAAACAGCAGAGCTCGCCGCGGATCCACACGCTGCGCGAGCGCGGATTCTCCTGAAGCAGCACATGTGCGAGGTCGTGCGGAGGTCCGACGGGCTGTGGTACCGGCCCGACGTCAGCCCGATAACCTCACGAGCATCTTTCCTGTGTTGGCGCCGTTCAGCATCCCGATCAGCGCCTTCGGTGCACTCTCGATACCGTCGTAGATCGTCTCCCGATACTTCACGCGTCCGTCTTTGAGCCAGGCCGTCATGTCCACAGTGAACTGCTCGCGCAGGTGCATGAAGTCTGTTCCGACAAATCCGCGCAGCGTCACCCGCTTGTAGATGATGTTCGATAGCGTCGTCACAGGCGCGGAGATGGCACCGACCGTGTTGTATGCGGAAATCATCCCGCACACGGGAATGCGCCCAAGCACGTTCATGCGGGGCAACGCGGCGTTGAGGTGGTCGCCGCCGACGTTGTCGAAGTAGACGTCGATGCCGTTCGGCGCCTTCTCCTTGAGCGCGGTTCGGATCGTCTCGGTCTTGTAGTTGATGACGGCATCGATGCCAAGGTCGTCCTTCAGCCAACGGCACTTCTCGTCTGAACCGGTGCTGCCGATAACGTAGCATCCCTTGATCTTCGCGATCTGTACCGCCACTGACCCGACTGAGCCGGCTGCTGTCGACACAAACACCTGCTCGCCATTCTGAAGTTTTCCGATCTCCAGCAGCCCGCCGTACGCAACGAAACCGGAGCCGCCGAGCGTGTGGAGATAGACCGACACGGGCAGCGCCGAATTGACATCCAGCTTCGAGACGCCGCCTCCCGAAGAGACGAAGTACTCGCGGAATGAGGACCAGTTCTGGACAAAGTCGCCTTCGCTGAACGAAGGATTGCGAGACTGCACCACCCGTCCGATGGCGTAGCCGGCCAACGGCTCGTTCAGCGGCTGGCCCGCCGATAACCGAGGACGCATCGCCGGGTCGACCGAGAGATAGAGGTTCTTCACCTGGATCTCCCCGTCGTCGGCATCCGGTACCGCCTGCTCGACGATGGCAAATTCCTCTTCCCGCGGCATCCCGTTCGGTCGAGCGATGAGATGTACTTCGCGACTGGCGGTAACCATGGCGTATCTCCTCGCAACGATCTAGAGAAGGTTCACTATTACGGAAGATGGTCGGGCATCCGGCCGCGAGGAACAACGGCGAGGCGGTGACCCCTTGCGATGTCCTGATCGAGGCCCGGCCTGGACGTCTCAGTCCTCAGGTCGGCGCTGCGCCATTGTATGACCACCTCGATCAAGCCCCCAGCGCGTGTTGTCTCGAGATCGCTCGGTTCGTCATGATCGGCCGTTCTGTTTCGCGGCAAGGATCTTCTCGATCTGCACTCGCTGCGCACGCGGCGTGTGACTCGGCTGGCCGAGGAGCGGCCGGTACGACAGGTGCCCGTAGCCGCCGAGCATGTGGAGCGGCTTGAACGCGCCGGTGACGATGTTCTGGCTGCTGTTCCAACCCTCGAACTGGTACGGCTCCCACGCATGGTAGATAATCGCCTGTCCGGGCTGGACGGCCGGCGACGGCTTCGCGTGCACTACGTAGCTGCCGACGTCGTTCGACACGCGCACGCGGTCGTGGTCGCGGATGTCGCGTTCCAGGGCGTCGCGCTCGCTCATGTACAGGACGGGCTCACCGCGCTGCAGGTTTAGCATCGTCTTGTTGGAGCGGAAGATCGCGTGGATGCTGTGCCGGGTGTGGCCGCCCGTCACCTCGATCGGGTAATCGCCGCCGCTGTTCGGGTTCTCCTTGTGCACGGGCAATGCCTCGCCGGCGTCGATGTACCAGGGGTGGTCGAGGTAGAACTGCTGGCGGCCCGTGAGCGTCGGCCAGGACTCTTTCCCCTCCACGAACCACTTGAGCGGCGCCAGCGCGTCGCCGTCCTCGAGGTCGGAGCACATGCCTGTAATCGGGCCGTAGCTACCCGTCGATTTGATGCGGATTGCACCCTTCTCGGCAAGCTCGTTCCACGATGCGCCGGCAACCGGCTGTGACATGCTGACCGAGACGTCGAGCGCCTTCGCGGCGTCGCCTTCCTCGAACTCCCCGTTGAGGCTCCAGTCGTCATAGATGCGAGTCAGGTCGTGGTTCATGCCCAGGCGGTCGACGTACGGCGCCTCCTCGCGCTGGAGAGCGCGTTGCTGGATCTTCTTCGCGAGCCGGGCCATGATGTCGAACTCCGCCAGCGACTCGTACAGTGGCGCGACGGCCGCTTCGCCTCCGCAGACGTACGGTAGGAGCGACTGTGTGTACTTGATGCCGTGCTTTTCGTGCCAGCCTGCGGCGGGCAGGATGATGTCCGACTGCATCGCGGAGCTGGACATCCGGAACTCCCACACCGCGATCATCTCGAGGTCGTTCCAGAAGCCCTCGCGGATGATGTGGGGCGCCGGCCAGCGCCGCAGCGGGTTCATGCTGGTGAACAGCATCATTCTTGGCTTGGGGCCGACGGGCATCCATCCGTTGTCGAAGGCTTCCCTCGCGTACTCCTCCACGGGCTTCGGCAGCGCCGAGTCCTGGAACGACTTGGTGTTGACGACGTTCCGATAGCCCTCGTCATGCGCGTAGAGGTACGCCATCGTCGGCGCACTGGCGGACATCTTGGGGGCCATGGTCTTCATGATCTTCTCGACGTCGCGCACCTTCGGCCGCTGGCCAGCGGCCGGCGCCTGGCCGAGCAGCGCCAGCTGGCGCTTGTCGTAGTTCATCGCCATGTTCCACCAGGCGCTGATGCGGAGGCCGCCTCCCCGCTTGCCCGTGTGGCCGGTGAGCGCCGAGATGAGGATGATCGCGCGCTGGAACAGGTCCATGTGGTAGTGCTTGCAGGCGCCCACGGATGCGAAGATCGTCGCGGCGTTCGCGTTTGCGTAGCCGCGAGCCACGCTGCGAATCGTGTCCGGGTGGACGCCGGTGATCGTCTGCACCTTCTCAGGCGTGTAGTCGGCAAGCAGCGCCTGCAATCGCTCCCACACCGGCCGCACCCTCACCGGCTTGCCGTCCAAGAGCGTAGCCTGGTACTGGCCCTCGAGCGCCGGCTTCAGGTCGCCGAGCGCGATGCTCGCAGTCGCTTGGCCCATCGACCCCGGTGCTTCCTGGATCGACTCCGTCGCGCTGTCCCAGAGGTAGAAGACCTCTTCGTTGCCGCCCGCGACGACATCTGACTGCCGAAGGAAGCGCGCGTTGTCCTCGCGCACGAGCAGCGGCAGGTCCGTTTGCTCCCGCACGTAGTCGGCCTTGTACAGCTGCTCGTCGATGATTACCTTCGCCATCCCGAGCCCGAATGCCGCATCGGTGGCGACGCGCAGGTTGACCCAGGTGTCCGCGTGCATCGCCGTCGGGCTGTAATCGGGCGCGACGACGACGATCTGCGCGCCCTTGTAGCGCGACTCCAGCATGAAGTGCGCGTCGGGGATGCGCGTGTACGCCGGGTTCCCCAGCCAGATCATGATGTAGTCGGAGTTGCAGTAGTCGTCCGACGTGCCGTCGACGTTGAAGATGCCCCACGTCTGGATGGCGCCCATCGGCAGGTCGCCGACGCTCGCCCATTCGTCCAGCGACGTCGTGCCGATCAGGCTCATGAGCCGCCCCTGCGCCGGCGTCCCCGGGCCGAAGTCGATGTTCGTCGTGCCGTTGTCGTAGATGATTGCCTCGGGGCCGTCGCTGGCGACGACGTCGAGCACCTTGTCAGCGATAGCTGTCAGCGCCTCGTCCCACGAGATGCGCTCCCACTTGCCGGAGCCACGCTCGCCGACGCGGCGCATCGGGTACTTGATGCGCGTCGCGTCGTACATGAGGTCGGAGTAGATCATGCCCTTCTGGCAGCCGCGCGGGTTGAAGTCGGGCAGGTGGTCGCCGGACGCTTCGTAGATCGCGTTCTGCTCCTCGCGCCAGACGATGCCGTCCTTCACGAAGAGGTTCAGCGTGCAGGCCGCAACGCAATTGGCCTGGTTGCAGGTGCCTTTCACCACCTTGTCCCAGCTCCACTGGTCGCGGTAGAGCGCTTCAGACGAGGGGTAGGCGTGCGCATCGATGGCGCCTGTGACGCGCAGACGCTTGGTGGGCGGCGTGCCAGCGGGCGATGAGGCGTGCGGAACCATGGCTCCTCCTAAAACGGCAGAACCGGGGGGTGAGTCGTTTGTATGGCACCTTCGACGGGCCGCGTAAGGGCCAAACGGCCTCTCACCCACTTCTCCGCAGGCGGTGATGGGTTGGGGCAATATGCGCGGACGCCGTGAGCTACACACAGGCCGGCGGCGCTCGCTCACAGCTCAGTCCACCCGGCTCTTTACTGAAGGTGCACGTGCATACTAGTCTCGCTCCTACGCCAACAGTCGAAGCGGTGCAGGGCCGGAGAAGCACCGTGCGAAGGAGCGAGACATGACGCTGGATCGGGAGCAGCTGCTGACGCTGTACACGAACCTGGTGCGCGCGCGAAAGCTGGATGAGACCGTTGTGAAGGGGATCGCGGAGGGCAAGACAGTGTCGTTCTTCCACAGCGGTCAGGGCGAGGAAGCAGTCGGCGTTGGAGGATGCACATTCCTGAGGCCGGACGACTACCTTTACTACCAGCACCGCGGGCACGGCGGCGCCCATATTCTGTCGAAGGGCGGGTCGCCGAAGCGATTCATCGCGGAGCACTACGGCAAGGCAACGGGAGCGTGCGGCGGCCTCGGAGCCCATCACTACGTGGACCCGGAGCTCGGCATGCTAGGCCTTGCCGCCACGATCGGCTCCGCGTTCCCCATCTCCCTCGGATGGGGAGTGGCTGCGAAGAAGAACGGCAGGGCCCAGGTGGTGGCGTGCTTCTTCGGCGACGGCGCCGCCGGCCGGGGAACGATGCACGAGGCGATGAACCTGGCCGCGGTGTGGAAGCTCCCGATCGTCTGGGTCTGTCACAACAACCTCTACGCGCAGTACATGCCGATCAAGGACGCCTACCCGCGGGAGGACATTGCCGACCTCGCCGCGGGCTACGCCATGCCCGGCGTGGTGGTCGACGGACAGGATGTCCTCGCGGTCCATGAAGCAGTCCAGGCGGCCGTCGCGCGGGCGCGGGCGGGCGACGGCCCATCGCTGGTGGAATGCAAGACCTATCGCTACCGGGCCCACTCCGAGGGCGTGCCCGACGTCTCCCACGCGGAACCGCGTCCGGCCGAGGAGATCGAGGAGTGGAAGAAGCGAGACCCGCTCGTGCTCATGCGCGACCGACTGGTGGAGCAGCGGGTCCTCGCCCAGGAAGAGCTGGACCGGATCGACCGGGAGGCCGCCAGAGAGATCGACGAGGCAGAGCGGTTCGCCCTCGACAGTCCGATGCCCGAACGGGCCGTGTTCGAACAAGCGCTTTACGCGCGATGAGGAGCGGGTGAAGAAATGCCGCAACTCCCGTATCTGCAGGCAATCAACCAGGCCATAGCCGAAGAAATGGCGAGGGACGAACGCGTGTTCGTCATCGGCGAGGACGTACAGGCCAGCACGTTCTTCGTGACCCGGGGTCTTGTCGATCGTTTTGGACCCGAACGCGTCATGGACACGCCACTCAGCGAGACGGCTGTGGCTGGCGCCGCCGTCGGGGCGGCGATGGCCGGCTACAGGCCGGTCGCCGACCTGATGTTCGCCGACTTCGTGTACGTCGCCGCCAATGAAATCTTCGTCAATGCGGCGAAGTGGCGTTTCATGCACGGGGGCAATGTGAGCCTGCCCTTCGTCATCATCGCCGCGATGGGTGGTGGTGCGCGCCTGGGCCCCGAGCATTCGCAGTCGCCCGAAGCCGTCGTCATGCACACGCCGGGACTCAAGCTTGCCGTGCCTTCCACGCCGTACGACGCCAAGGGCCTGCTCAAGACCGCGATCAGAGACAACAACCCCGTCATCTTCTTCTTCCATAAGCGGCTCCTCGGGCTGCGGGGCGAGGTGCCGGAGGAGGAGTACACGATCCCGTTCGGTCAGGCGGACGTGAAGAGGGAAGGAACCGACGTCACGGTCGTCGCCACCTCCGCGATGGTGCACCTGGCCCTCGGTGTGGCAGCTGAGCTCGAAGGTAAGGTGAGCCTCGAGGTGATCGACCCCAGGACGCTCGAGCCGCTCGATATCGACACGATTGTCGATTCGGTCAAGAAGACGGGGCGGGTGGTCGTCGTCGACGAGGATACGGAGCGTTGTGGGGTGGGCGCCGAGATCGGCATGCAGATCATGGAGAGAGCGTTCGATTCGCTCGACGGGCCCATCCAGCGCGTGAGCGCCGCAAACTTCCCCATCGCTTCCGGATACATGGAGCAGTACGTCCTTCCGCAGGCGAAAGACGTCATCGCGGCCGTCGCTGCCGTCACCGGCCGGCGATTGGCTGGCGCGGAGTAACGGGGCATTCATGGCAACCTACGTGGCGATACCGAAGCTCGGCATGAGCATGACTGAGGCCACCGTAACGGGCTGGAAGGCGCGCGAGGGCGACCGCGTCGAGGCGGGCGACGTCGTGCTGGAGATCGAGACCGACAAGACTGAGTGGGAGGTCGAAGCCACTGCCTCGGGCTTTCTCCACATCCTCGTCGAGGCCGACGTGACGGCGCCCGTCGGTCGGGTCGTGGGGCTCCTTGCGGAGACGGAGGAGGAGTTGCGGGCGCTGCAGCAGGAGCCGGCGAGAGAGCTGTTCACGACGGCGCCCGAGCCGCTCGAAGCATCGTCTGCCGCTGCGCTTCCGGAGGCCCCGGCACCGCTCGACCAGCGGGCCGGAGTCGGGTCGGGACGCGCACGCATCTCCCCGGTCGCCCGCAAGTTGGCGGAGGATCATAGCCTCGACATCGGCGCGCTCCAGGGAACCGGTCCCGACGGGAGGATCGTGCGGGAGGACGTTGAACAGGCGCTCGCGGCGCGAGGACAGGAGACGCCGCTAACGGTGCCGAGCGAGGCCAGAAAGGTGAAAGCCACGCTGCCGCTCAAGGGGATGCGACGGCGGATCGCCCAGCACATGCACGACAGCCTCTCGGTCGCCGCCCAACTCAGCTACATGGGTGAGATCGACATGACCGAGGTGGTGAAGCTCCGTGAGGTGCTGGGCGGAAAGCGAGGAGACGGCGATCCGCGCATCACCTACACCGATATTCTGGTGGCTGCTATCGCGAGAACACTCAAGGACAATCCGATCCTTAACTCGACCGTCCGGGACGACGAGATCGTGGTTTGGGACGACATCAACATCGGCGTCGCGGTCGCGTTGGAAGGCGGGCTCGAGGGCGGCTTGATTGTGCCTGTCGTGAAAGACGCCGACCGTAAGACGGTGCCCGAGATCAGCAAGGAAGTGAGCTCTCTCGTCGAGAAGGCGAGGACCGGGAAGCTGTTTCCGGACGACGTCAATGGCGGCACGTTCACGCTGACGAACCTGGGGGCCGTGGGTGGCGGATACCTGTTCGCAACGCCGATCATTAGCCAGCCGCAGACCGCCATCCTGGGCACCGGATCGATCAGCGACAGGGCGGTGGTCAGGGACGGGCAGGTTGTTGTGCGGCCCGTCATGACCTACAGCCTCACGACCGACCATCGAGCGATCGACGGCGCGCCCGCGGCGCGCTTCATCGATGGCTTGACGAGGCTGCTCGAGCGCCCACAGACGCTTGCCGGCGGGTAGGGCCATCACAGCGTTCGCCCAGGGCACGTCCTTTGGGCGGACGAGTGGCGGCTACGGCGGTGCGTCAGCGGGCGGGGATTCGCCCGACGGTCGGTCAGCGATCCGCGAATGCAGTCCGGAGGTGGTCTATGCGCGCCGCAGTGATGAGGTCCAGGCAGCTTCGGGTGGAGGATGTGCCGGAGCCGTCGCCAGGCCCCGGGCAGGTGCTGGTCGAGGTCATCGCCTGTGGCATCTGCGGCTCCGACCTGCACACGCTCAAGTTCCCCGAGCAGATGGTTGCGTCGGCCGAGGCCAGCGGCGCGCCGTTCGTCTTCGACATTGAGAAGAACGTAATCATGGGACACGAGTTCTCGGCCCGCGTGATTGGCTGTGGCACCGGCGTGACCGAACCGCGGGAAGGCGATGTCGTCGTCTCGATGCCCGTGCTGCTGGCAACCGACGGGATTGTCGGCCTCGGCTATTCGAACCAGTACGCCGGCGGTTATGCGGAGCGGATGGTATTGAGCGCGCCGTTCTGCGTGAAGGTGCCCGCCGATTTGGATCCGCGCCACGCGGCGCTGACAGAACCGATGGCGGTGGGGCGGCACGCCGTGGCGAAGTCCGGCGTGAAGCAGGGCGACGCGGCGCTCGTCTACGGCTGCGGCCCCGTCGGCCTCGCAACGATCGCTGCGCTGCGCATCGCTGGAATCGCGCCGATCGTCGCCGCCGACTTCTCGCCGACGCGGCGCGCGCTGGCCAGGCGCATGGGCGCGCACGAAGCTGTAGACCCACGCGAAGAGACCGCGATCGCCGCCTGGACGCGCGTCGACGGCCGGCAGCCGCTTGTGTTGTTCGAGGCGGTCGGCGTCTCGGGCATGCTCGATCGCCTGATGCGCGACGCGCCGCGTGGCTCACGCATCGTTGTCGTCGGCGTCTGCATGCAGCAGGACCAGATTTCGCCTATGGTCGGCATCGGCAAGGAGCTGAATCTGCAGTTCGTGCTTGGCTACGATCCGGCAGAGTTCAACCGCACGCTCCAACTCATCGCCGACGGCCAGATCGACGTCGCTCCGCTGATCACAGGCGAGGTGGGCATCGCTGACGTCCCTGCGGCGTTCCGGATGCTGGCTACGCCGGACGCGCACGCGAAAATCCTGGTCGAGCCGGCGCTGGGCTGAGCGCCGGCTCAAGACGCGGGCGCGCTTCACCGCGCGTTCTCCGCCACCGCCCGTTCCTCCGCGTTTCGGCGCCAATCAACGAGGATCGCCCCGTCCTGACACGAAGCCCGACGGCGACGCGACAAATGCTGTCTCACCCTCCCCGGCAGCAGATGAGGCCGAGCGCCCCAGATCTCCGTGACCCAGTGCTTCGGACGAAGAGGATCACGGACGTCTCGCCGTGAGTCGCAGGGATTCGGCTTGTGTGTCTGGGTTCTTGAGTCACTTCGTGGCGCGCGTAACAAACTGGTTGAAGTTCGGCCCGAGGTACGGCAGTTCGAAATAGGCGTCCTTCTCCTCACCGGCGGATCGCGCCACAACCTTCAGAGTGTACGCCTGGCGGGTGAGCAGGAGTTGGGGATCGGCCCAAGGCGGCGCGAGCGTATACGATTCTGCGCTGTATGCGTTCGCCGTGCCGTCCTGATGGATGATCGCGACAGCTACCTCTTGACCGTCGTCAGAAGGCGCAAGGTCGAATTCCTTTGACTGGGCGAGCAGCTCCTGCGAGGTGGGAGGCATCCCGTTGCCGGCGGCGCTCCAACGCAGGTCGATCGCCGCGAAGGGAGCAAGTGCAAACTCAGCAGTGACCGAGCAACGCGGCGCAACGTCGCGGCGCAGCACCCCACTCATCTATCGCGGCAGCGGTCTACTGCGCACACGCAGCACCGCGAAGGACCACAGCACAACACCTCGTGGCTGCGAGATCGCTGCCATGATCTCTAATCGCGGCTTCTCTAACCACGACAAGTAGAGCGGCACGGCGACCGCGAGCACGATCCCCCCGACTCCCAGCGCGATGCCTCATGCTTCCATCGCTCACGAGCCCACCAGATCGTGCGTGTCGAGCCGGGTAGGCCAGTTCGCCTCCCATCTCAGCGGGGTGAACCCGTGCGAGATCGGCCGGATCACTCGGGAACCACATCCAAGTCGGAGAGCGCCCATACGCAGTTCACGGCGCTCCATTTTGACCCCGCACTCGGCTCCCGTTGACAAAGCGCCGGGGCGGTGAACTCGCTGACCCTCTGCTCAGAAAGCAGATGGTCGCCGAATTCGGCGCAAAACGAAGCCCGGGACGCGTGTCCGGGGCTTCCATATTAAGGTGGGGAAAGGTTGGAGCGGGAGACGAGACTCGAACTCGCGACCCTTTGCTTGGGAAGCAAATGCTCTACCAACTGAGCTACTCCCGCTCGCTCCAGATACGACGTACAGATGATAACTGGAAAGGGCTTCCTGCACAGCGCTCTCACGACACAATGCGACCTCCACAGCTATGACAGAATAAGGATGTCTTTTTCAACACGGCATCGGGTCGAAGCACTTCAACGGCGCGCCTCCGCGCACACAGTGAGTGTCTCTCAACGGAGTGCGACAGCGCGGCAGCCGCGGGCGACGGGGCGCGCCCGTACCACTATTGGTCGCCATCAAGGCTTCCTGCGGTGCTTTACTGACCACGGCGGGCGCAGCGCCCGCGACGAGGCAATGTCATGGCGACCTACGTCCGCTGGTTCGACGAGCTCGGCAGGGACGACACGCCCGTCGCCGGCGGCAAGGGCGCAAACCTCGGCGAGATGACGCGCGCGGGGCTCCCCGTCCCGCCCGGCTTCGTCGTCGCCGCCGAGGCCTACCGCGCCTTCATCCGGCACGCCGGTCTCGGCGACTTCATCGAGCGCACGATCGCCGCCACGGATGTCGACGACCGCCGCGCACTCGCTGCCGCCGCCGACGCGATCCAGTCCCGCATCCGCGCCGCCGAGGTTCCGTCCGACGTCCTCGCCGCCGTCGCCGACGCCTACCGCGAGCTCGCCCGGCGCGAGGGCGGCGCCCCTCCCCTGGTCGCCGTCCGCTCCTCGGCAACCATGGAGGACACGGCGGAAGCCTCCTTCGCGGGCATGAACCGCACCTACCTCAACGTGCTCGGTGAGCAGGCGCTCGCCGACAACGTGCGTGAAGTCTGGGCGTCGCTCTACAGCCCACGCGTCATCTTCTATCGCAAGCGGCTCGAGCTCGCGGGCGAACCCGAGATCGCCGTCATCGTTCAGAAGATGGTGAATAGCGACAAGTCCGGCGTCGCGTTCTCGATCGATCCCTCCACCGGCGATCCGGCCAACATGGTCATCGAGGCCGCGTTCGGCCTCGGCGAGGTCGTCGTTGGCGGACAGGTCGAGCCCGACCACTACGTCGTCGGCAAGCGCGACCTCGCCGTGCGCACCATACGTGTCGCCCACAAGGCGTTCATGCTCACGCGCGACGAGCAGGGTCGCAACATTCGCGTCGACCTCCCGCCCGAGCGCGCCGACGCGCGCGTTCTCGCCGACGAGGAACTCGCCGCCGTCGCCGCTCTCGTCCGCCGCGACGAGGCGCATTACGGGTCGCCGCAAGACGTCGAGTGGGCGATCGAGGCCGACGGCGTCTATCTGGTGCAGTCCCGCCCGGTCACCGCCGTCGGACATGCCGCCGAGGCCGCGCCGCCCACCACGGGCGTCCGCAAGGAACTGGTCCGCGGCCTCAACGCCAGTCCGGGCGTCGCCGTCGGACCCGTGCGCGTCGCGCTGCGCATCGAGGATGCCGACGCCCTCCAGCCCGGCGACATCCTCGTCGCGCGCATGACCTCGCCCGACTGGGTCCCCTTCATGCGGCGCGCGGCTGCGATCGTCACCGACGCTGGCGGAATGACCTCGCACGCCGCGATCGTCTCCCGCGAGCTTGGCCTTCCCTGCGTCGTCGGCACCCGACAGGCGACGTCGGTCCTCCACGACGGCATGCTCGTCACCGTCGACGCCACCGCCGGCACCGTGCTCGAAGGCCGCGCCGAGGCTCCTGCCGCGCCCGCGCGCGCCGCCGCGCCCGCGGCGGTCGCGGGCCGCATCGTCACCGCCACGCGCCTGATGGTGAACCTCGCCGAGCCCGAGTCAGCCGCGGCCGTCGCCGCCCGCGACGTCGATGGTGTCGGCCTCCTCCGCGCCGAGTTTATGATCCTCAGCGCCCTCCAGGGCGTGCACCCGCGCCAGCTCATCGAGAAGGGCCGCGGCGAGGAGTTCATCGACCGCATGGCCGCCCAGTTGCGGATCATCGCGCAGGCATTTCACCCGCGCCCGGTCATCTATCGCGCCACCGACTTCCGCACGAACGAGTTCCGCGGGCTGCAGGGTGGCGAGCAGTACGAACCACAGGAGGAGAACCCGATGATCGGCCTCCGCGGCGCCTATCGCTACGTCCGCGACCCCGGGCCATTCAAGCTGGAGCTGGAGCTGCTCGCCCGCGTCCGCCGCGAGTACCCGAACGTCCACCTGATGATCCCGTTCGTCCGAACCGGCAGCGAGATGCGCGCCGTCAGGCGGCTCGTCGACGAGTCCCCGCTTGCCGAAGACGGAAGCTTCCAGCTCTGGGTCATGGCGGAGGTGCCGTCCGTCATCTACTGGCTGGACGAGTACGCCCGCCTCGGCATCGCGGGCGTCTCCATCGGCTCCAACGACCTCACACAGCTCGTCCTCGGCGTCGACCGCGACAACGAGACCCTCGCCCCACTCTTCGATGAGCGCGACCATGCTGTCGTCCAGGCCATCCGCGCCATCATCGCCGGCTGCCGCCGCCTCGGCCTCCACTCGTCGATCTGCGGCCAGGCCCCGTCGGTTCACGCCGATTATGCCGAGCAGCTCGTCCGCATGGGCATCGACTCGATCTCCGTCAACCCGGACGTCATCGAACAGACCCGCCACAACATCGCCGTCGCCGAGCGGCGCATCGTGCTCGAACACGCGCGCGGCGCGGCCGACGCCTGATCGACCACCAACTCTGATCTCGGGTGCGGATCTTTGCGCATACGGCTGTTACGCGACATCGACGCGCGAATGCGAATTTGCGATCTGCCGATCGCCCGAAAGTGGTAACTCTCGCGCGGAGTAGTACAGGCAGAGGCTGATCGGCACATACGGGCGTTCCCCCAGCGCCACCAGAATTGAAGCGCTCGGACACGCGGTCGGAGCTGGATGGCGCCGGCGTGTCAGGAGGAGGACACCATGTCGGCCAAACGACGATTCTGGTTCGGGGCGCTGGCGGCCCTGATGGGGCTCGCCAGCATCAGCTACGCGTGCGGTGGCGGCACGAGCAGCGCTGATAAGACCGCCACCGCGTCGGCCGGCGGCGCGAAAACGCCGGCCGCGACGAGCGCGGCAACCCCCGCCGGTTCCCCCGCCGCGCTTTCAGGCAAGCTGGAGATCTTCAGCTGGTGGACGACCGGCGGCGAGGCGGCCGGCCTCCAGAAGCTCTACGACCTCTACCCCACGATGTGCGGCAGCGGCGTCAACATCGTGAACTCCACCGTTGCCGGTGGCGGCGGGGCCAACGCACGGCAAGTGCTCACGACGCGCATGCTCGGCAACGACCCGCCTGGCTCGTTCCAGGTGCACATGGGCCACGAGCTGCTCGACACGTGGGTCACGACGAACTACATGCAGCCGCTGGACAGCCTGTACGCCTCGCAGGGCTGGAACACCGTCTTCCCGAAGGGCGTGCTCGACATCGTTTCGTACCAGGGCCACCCGTACTCGGTGCCGGTGAACATCCACCGCGCGAACGTCCTCTGGTACAACAAGGCGGTCTTCACGTCGAACAACCTGACGCCGCCGACGACGTTCGATCAGTTCTTCACCGCGGCGGACGCGCTCAAGGCGAAGGGCATCACGCCGCTCGCTCTGGGCGACGTCGATCCCTTCGCGTCCATCCAATTGATGGAAACGGTCCTGCTGGGCACGCTCGGCCCTGACGGGTACAACGGGCTCTGGACCGGCGCGACCGATTGGAATAGCGCCAAGGTCACCGACGCGCTGACCACCTACAAGAAGATGCTCGGCTACGTGAACAGCGACCACAGCTCGCTCTCGTGGGACCAGGCCAACGACCTCGTCATCAGCGGCAAGGCGGCGATGACGGTCATGGGTGACTGGCTGGAGGGCGACAACAAGGCGAAGAAGTTCACGGACTACGGCTACCTGCCATCGCCGGGGACCGCCGGGCTGTACGACGCACTGTCCGACACGTTCGGGCTGCCGAAGAACGCGCCGAACCAGGCTGCAGTCGAGTGCTGGCTGAAGGTCGTCGGCTCGAAAGCCGGGCAGGAGGCGTTCAACCCGCTGAAGGGCTCGATCTGCGCTCGCACGGACTGCGACCCCTCGTTGTTCGACGCCTACCTGCAGTCCGCGATCGCCGACTGGAAGAAGGACACAATCGTCCCGAGCCTGGCGCACGGAGCTGCCGTCAGTCAGGGATGGCTTACCTCGGTTAGCGACGCGGTAACGGCATTCGTCGCGGACAAGGACGCCGCGACGTTACAGAGCCGGCTCGCCACGGCCTGCAAGGACGCCAAGGTTTGTAAGTAACCGGGAGGCGTTGCGACACCGACGATGAAACGGGGACATGACGGCCGCCGCCTGCTTCGCCTGGTGACAGGCGATCAGGCGGCGGCTGTCGCCCTCATCATCCCCTCCGTCGTCGCGGTCGCCGTCTTCGTTTACGGCTTCATCGGCTGGAGCGCCGTCGTCTCGATGAGCGAGTGGGACACGGTGCGGCCGGACTACACCTTCGTCGGCCTGTCGAACTTTCGCGATCTCTTCGAGAACTTCCGCTTCCAGATCGACATCAGGAACACGGTCGTCTTCACCGTGCTCTTCGTCGGGGCCTGCCTCGGGATCGGATTGCTGCTCGCCGCCCTGCTGGACCGCCGCGTCGTGGG
The DNA here is from genome assembly GCA_963840385.1 of uncultured Chloroflexia bacterium. Lineage (GTDB taxonomy): Bacteria > Chloroflexota > Dehalococcoidia > DSTF01 > JACRBR01 > CAYJMJ01. Next base: position 251,763 of record CAWIYS010000014.1, read on the forward strand.
CGAGGGCATCTTCCGCAGCATCTACCTGTTCCCGATGGCGGTGTCGTTCATCGTCACCGGCGTCGTCTGGCGATGGCTGCTCGCCCCGCGCGCGGGCGTGAACATCCTGCCGTCGAAGGTCGGGCGCCCTCGCTGGGTTACGGCTGGTACACGGACCCGACCGTCGAATACGTGCACACGACTCCCGTCTGGGAGAAGCGCTGCAGACGATCGGTCTCGGCTTCCTGGCCGACCCCAACTACGGCATCCCGCTGGCGATGATCTCCGTCGTCATCGCGGCGACGTGGCAGATGTCCGGCTTCGTGATGGTGATGTACCTCGCCGGACTGCGGGCCATCCCGGAGGAGCTGCGCGACGCCGCCCGGGTCGACGGGGCGAGCGGAGACGCAGGTTCTCCGCCACATCTCCCTGCCGCTGCTCCGGCCCGTCACGCTGAGCGCCATGATCATCCTCGGTCACCAGTCGCTGAAGATCTTCGACCTCGTGATCTCGATGACCCGGCGCGGCCCCGGCTTCGCAACGGACGTGCCGGCGCTGTACATGTTCGAGACGACGTTCCAGGGCAACCACTTCTCTCACGGCGCCGCGATCTCCATTGTCATGCTGCTCGCCGTCAGCGTGCTCGTGATCCCCTACCTCTTCTGGAGCTTGAGACGGGAGGCGCGGCTGTGACGATCCGCTGGTCGCGCGTGGGAATCTACACGGTGCTCATCCTGTTCGCGCTCGTGTACCTGATGCCCATCTACGTGCTGCTGGTCACCGGCCTGAAGAGCTTCCAGGAGGTCCGGCTGGCGCAGATGTGGGACTTACCGTCTGGCCTGCACTTCGACTCGTTCCGGTCGGCGTACAACAGCCTCGACAGCAACATGGCCAACAGCTTCAAGATGGTCATTCCGGCCACGATCTTCTCGTGCATGCTGGGCTCCATCAACGGCTACGTGCTGACGAAGTGGCGCTTTCCGGGATCGGACGTCGTCTTCTTCCTGCTGCTCTACGGCATGTTCATCCCGTACCAGAGCGTGCTGATCCCGCTTGTGAAGACGCTGCAGGCGATGCACGTCTACGGCAGCCTGTGGGGACTGGTGGTGACGCACGTCGTGTACGGCATCCCGATCACGACGCTGATCTTCCGCAACTACTATGCCAACGTCCCCACCGAGCTGGTGGAGGCGGCGAAGATCGACGGCGCGTCGATCTTCGGCATCTACCGCCGGATCGTCTTCCCGCTGTCGCTGCCCGGGTTCGTGGTCGTGGCGATCTGGCAGTTCACGTCGATCTGGAACGACTTCCTGTTCGCCGTGACCGTCACGAGCAATCCCTCGATCCAGCCTGCGACCGTCGCGCTGAACAACATGGCGGGCAGCTACATCGTCGAGTGGAACGTCCAGATGGCCGGCGCGTTGATCGCGGCGCTTCCTACGCTGCTCGTTTACATCCTGCTGGGCCGGTTCTTCGTGCGCGGCCTGATGGCCGGTGCGCTGGCAACGAACTGAGGGGCGCATGGCGAAGGTCGTCTACGAACACGTGACCAAGCGCTACGGCGAGGTGTTCGCCGTCAACGACTTGTCGCTGGAGATCCACGACAAGGAATTCCTGGTGCTGGTGGGACCGTCCGGCTGCGGCAAGTCGACGGTCATCCGGCTGCTGGCCGGACTGGAGACGGCGACTCAGGGCACGATCTACATCGGCGACCGTCCGGTGACCGGCGTCCCCGCGCGCGATCGCGACATCGCGATGGTGTTCCAGTCGTACGCCCTGTACCCGCACATGTCGGTCTTCGACAACCTCGCCTTCGGCCTCAAGATGCACGGCATGCACAAGGACAAGATCCGCGAGCGCGTCACGCAGGCCGCGAAGGCGCTCGCCATCGAGGAGCTGCTCAAGCGCCGGCCAGGGCAGCTCTCTGGCGGTCAGCGGCAGCGCGTCGCGCTGGGGCGCGCGATCGTGCGAGAGCCGCAGGTATTCCTGTTCGACGAGCCGCTCTCGAACCTGGACGCAAAGCTCCGCGTGCAGACGCGCGCCGAGTTGAGCAAGCTCCATGACCGGCTGCAGACGACGTTCATCTACGTCACCCACGACCAGATCGAAGCGATGACCATGGCGACGCGCATCGCCGTGATGAAGGACGGCGTGCTGCTACAGGTCGGTTCGCCCGAGGAACTGTACTTCCGTCCGGACAACGTCTTCGTCGCCGGCTTCATCGGCAGCCCGTCTATGAACTTCGTGACCGGCGTGCTGAAGGTCGATGCGGAAGGAATGACCTTCGACGCGTCGGCGTGGCGGATCAAGCTCCCGGCGGAGCGGGCTCGGCAACTCGCGGAGTTCGCCGGCAGAGACGTGATGCTCGGCGTCCGGCCGGAGGACATGCACGACCCGGACTTCCTGCCGATGGACGTGCGCGGGTTCCCGATCCGGGCGAAGGTTGATGTCACGGAAATGATGGGCAACGAGAAGTTCCTGCACGTCATCGTCGGCACCCAAACGCTGCTGGCGCGCGTCGATCCGCGCACGCGGGCGCGCGTGGGCCAGGAGATCGAGTTGCAGCTGGACCTCGATCGACTGCACGTGTTCGACGCCGCGACGCAGCTGGCGTTGGGAAAGATAGACCTGCCGAGCGAGTTGCGCGACCCACCACCCGCGCCAGCCGACGATACGACCTCGACCGCGTGAGCGTCGAACCGACGTCGGAACGTCCCATGCGGAGCGCGCCGCCAGGGCGCGTTCACGCGTAGCGGGCGAGCACCGTCCCGTAGTTCAGCGTGAGGTCGGACACCGCGAGGCTGGCGGACGTGACTCTGCGCACCGCCAGCACCGACCACGCCTCCGCGTCCGCGGCGGGACCGAATTCCAACAACGCCTCGGCAACACGCGTCTCGTGCACGAACAGCGTGTTCGACACCCGCACGAGTTCCGACACCGACGGCGGCGCGCCTGCCTCGGCGGACGGAATGAGGCGGATGTTGACGGTGTCCGAGGGAACCCTCGCACCGACGGCCGCGACGGCGCCGAGCGAGGCGCGCACGCGCGCGACCAGTCCACCGCCGCGCTCGACCGTTACCTCCAACTCGTCGGCCGTCTCCTTCCAGTCAACCCGGGCCAGTTTCTTGCAGTAGCCCAGCACTTCGCGGCCGGCGGCAAGCGCGGCATCGTTGTCGAGGACGATGCGGTTCACGAAGCCGAGCGTCTGGCCCTGCCAGGCGCACTCGATCGTCTGCAGCGCCTCGTTGTACGGCCCCACCGGCGTCTCGGGGTACGACGCGAACGTGACGCGGGCGACGGCGGGTTCGCCGAACGAGAGTCCGTCCGGCAGCGAGTCGGCGGCGGCGTCCGGGTCGGTCTCGTAGGTGACGGTGAAGAAGCGGGCGCGATGGTACTGCCAGGGCAGCGCGGGGTACAGCGGCGCGCCGACCGGCGTCGTGAAGCCGAAACGGCCGGGCGTCAGCCGGCCGGTGCGGGCGGTGGTGGGAGTGGTCATGAGCATCCTCCAGAAGCCGGAAATAAGCGGACGCGCTCATCGCTTCGAGGCCATTGTATGACCCGGCCTGCGCGCAGCCCCAGCGTGTGCAGGCGCACCAGCATGGTGAAGACGCGCGGGCAAACCCGCGCTGACCAGCCGAGGAACGTTCGGCTAACGGCCCGAACACGTTGGCCGAGGACAGCGTCCCAGTCCCGGAGCGTGACCCTCCGGCTATACTCGTGCCGTGCGAAGCGCCGCGTCCTTGCTCCGCCTGCGAAACTTCGCGCTGCTCTTCTCTGGCCGGTGCGTCTCGTTTCTCGGCAACGCCATGGCTCCAGTGGCACTGGCGTTTGCCGTACTCCATCTGACCGGATCAGCGTCTGCCCTGGGGTTGGTGCTCGCGGCGCGCATGGTGCCGAACATTCTTCTCCTGGCACTGGGTGGAGTGATCGCGGATCGCCTTCCACGCAGCACCGTGCTCGTCGGAAGCAACGTGATTGGCGGAGCCGCACAAGCGGTCGCCGCGGTGCTGCTGCTGTCCGGTCAGGCCCACGTATGGCAGCTCGTGATTCTGGAGGCCGTCAACGGCGCCGCGTTCGCTCTCTTCTATCCCGCCGATTCGGCGCTTGTGCCTCTCACCGTTCCGGAAGATCGATTGCAGGAAGCAAACGCCGTACTTCGATTGGGCACGAACGCTACGCTGATACTTGGCGCCGCGTTCGCGGGCCTGCTCGTGGCGGCGCTCAACCCCGGATGGGCGATCGCGGCCGATGCGGCGACGTTCTTCGTCGCTGCTGCGCTGATGGCGGGGATGCGTGGCATCGAGGCTGCCGCGGCCGGGGCGAGCGACTTCCTTATGGACCTGCGTGATGGCTGGAGCGAATTCATCGCTCATCGCTGGCTCTGGACCATCGTCGCCCAGTTCTCGGTCATGCTGCTTGGCTTCTTCGGTGCCTTCCTTGTGCTCGGACCGGTTGTCGCGCAACGGGACCTTTCCGGTGCGAGCTCGTGGGCATCCATCGTCGGTGGACAGTCCGCGGGCCTGCTCGTCGGCGGACTGGTGGCCCTGCGCTGGCGCCCTCGGCGCCCACTACTGGTTGCCACCATCGCGGTCTTCGGCAACGCGCTGCCAATTGCCGCGCTCGCAATGGGTCTGCCCCTGGCCGCCATTGTCTGCACCGCCATCGTCAACGGCGTCGGCATGGAAGTCTTCGGTGTGTACTGGTACACGGCGTTGCACGAGCACGTCGCGCCCGAAGCGCTCTCCCGCGTGAGTTCCTATGACGCCCTCGGCTCCATCGGAATATCGCCGATTGGCCTTGTGGCCGCCGGGCCCGTCTCCGACGTCATCGGAGTAGACGCGACACTCTGGATTGGCGTGCTGTTGATTGTCATCCCCACGGTGATCGTGCTGTTCGTCCCGGAGGTTCGCAATCTTCGCTCGAGAGTCGGCCTCGTGGACGCATCTGCATGACGCTTCTCTCGTGGCGTCGCCGACCATCGTGCCATCGGCGATGAGTACTGCGGCACGCGCCTCCACGGGCGCATACTATCGACATGCCGCGCCGACGATCCGCCGCTCCCCCGGACTTTGAGATTCTCGAGCACACCGCCGACGCCGGCATCATCGCGCGCGGCGAGACCCTGCCGGAGTTGTTCGCGCACGCAGCCGAGGGCATGTTCACGCTGATGGTCGACCTCGACGGCGTGCGAGAGACGGAGGTGCGCGTCGTCTTCGCACGTGGCGAGGATGCCGCCCGCCTCCTGGCGAACTGGCTGCTCGAACTGCTCATCCTGACCGACACCGAGGGTCTGCTCTTCCGGCGATTCGAGGTGACGATGGACGATGGTGAACTGACGGGCAAGGCCCACGGCGAGCGGATCGACCGCACGCGGCACGATCTGCGCGGCGATATCAAGGGCGTCACGAGGCACCTGCTCGAGGTCGCGCCCGACGACGGCGGCGGCTACCGGGCGCGGGTGTTGTTCGACATGTGAGCGCGATGACACAGACCCGGTCGATGAACTGGCGCGCGATGCTGACGCGTGTCGACGACTGCCGGTGGGAACTGCCCGCCTCCTTCAAGCCCGGCATGCGCGTACCCGCCCGCATCTACGCCGACGAAGTGCTGCTCGATATCGCCGGCGAAGAGCACGCCATCGAGCAGGCGGCGAACGTCGCGACACTGCCCGGCATCGTCTGGCGCTCGCTGGCCATGCCGGACATCCACTGGGGCTATGGCTTTCCGATCGGCGGCGTCGCGGCGATGCGGCTCGACGACGGGGTCGTCTCGCCCGGCGGCGTCGGCTTCGACATCAACTGCGGCGCTCGCCTCGTCACCACGAACGTTGCGCGAAGACGATGTGCGGCCCGTGCTCAAGCAACTCGTCGACCAGTTGTTCCGCGACGTCCCCGCCGGCCTGGGCGGCAAGGGCGACCTGCGCCTCACCGACGCTGAACTCGACGAACTGATGGTGCGAGGCGCCGCGTGGATGATCGAGCACGGATACGGCTGGCCGGACGACCTCGAAGTCACCGAGAGCCGCGGCTGCCTCGCCGGCGCCGACCCCGATGCGGTGAGCGAGCGCGCCCGCCAGCGCGGCCGCGCGCAGCTCGGCACGCTCGGCGCTGGCAATCACTTCCTCGAGGTGCAAGTGCTCGATGAGGTGTTCGACCGCGAAGCGGCATCCTGTTTCGGCCTGGGCGATCCGGGCCAGGTACTTGTCTTCTTTCACTGCGGGTCGCGAGGATTCGGTCACCAGATCTGCCAGGACTACCTCGACGTCATGGAGGAGGCATCGACGCGGTACGCCATCGCCCTGCCGGACAAACAGCTGGCGTGCGCGCCCATCCGCTCGCCCGAGGGCCAGCGCTACCTCGCCGCGATGGCCGCGGGCGCCAACTTCGCCTGGGCGAACCGCCAGCACATCACACACCTGCTTCGCGGATCGTTCGAGCACGTGTTCCACCGGCCGGCGGACGAGCTGGGCCTGCGGCTCGTGTACGACGTCGCGCACAACATCGCCAAGGTCGAGCGCCACGAACTCGACGGCGAACCGGTCGAGCTCTGCGTGCACCGCAAGGGCGCCACCCGCGCTTTCCCCGCCGGGCACCCGGAAGTCCCGGACCGATACCGCGCCGTCGGCCAGCCCGTGCTGATTCCCGGCGACATGGGACGCTACTCCTACGTCGCGGTCGGCCAGCCGCAGGCGATGCTCGAAACGTGGGGGTCCACGTGCCACGGCGCTGGACGCGTGCGGAGCCGTCACGAGGCGAAGCGCGTGCTGAAGGGCGTCGACATCGCGCGGCGGCTGGCCGATCAGGGCATCGTCGTGCGCTGCCAGAATCGCTCCGCCCTGGCTGAAGAGGCGAGCGAGGCGTACAAGGACGTCGCGAACGTCGTCGACGTGCTGGAGCGCGCGGGCATCTCCCGCAACGTCGCCCGGCTGCGACCGATCGGCGTCATCAAGGGATAGCGAACCCGCGGACGGCGAAGGAACAAGGCTGATCGGGCGCGGAGTGGGTGACGGCCGCTGCGCGCTGGCGCCAGGCGCAGCATGGCTTTAGGCTCACGGCGACGATCATCGCAAGCGAAGGAGCCACCGCGCTGCAGCCCAAGCCGGCGTCACGACCCACGTCCGTTCACAACGGGCCGCTGCGCCGATGAGCGAAGGCGAATTGATCGTCATCGCGCTGCGGCTGACCATCCCGCTCCTGATCTTGCGCTGGCCGCTCGCCGGCGGCATCGCGGCGATGATCGCCGACACGCTCGACGTCGTGATCATCGAGGCGATTGGGCTCGGCGGATTCGGCGGCCATTACTCTGAGCTGGACAAGGGGCTGGACTACTACTACCTGACGCTCGAGCTGGTGGTCGCGACGCGCTGGGCGAGCACGTGGACGCGCGTGCCCGCGATCCTGCTGTACATCTGGCGCGGCATCGGCGTGGTGGCGTTCGAGACGACGCACTGGCGACCGATGCTCGTCATCTTTCCTAACCTGTTCGAGAACTGGTGGCTCTACTGCGTCGCCACGGCCGCGTACTTCCCGGCGCTCTACCCGCGATCGTGGCGCTCACTCTCATGGGCGATGGCGGCGCTCCTGATCCCGAAGATGGCGCAGGAATACATGCTCCACTACCTGGAGGTGGAGCCGTGGGACTGGATGAAGCACAACGTGCTCCACACCTCGTAGCACTCCGGGATGCTCGGCGACGGATTGAGAACCCGCCACCGCCGTCAGCTCACCGCAGCTCATCGACGTGCACCGCAATACTTGGCACGCTCAGCAGGCATAGCCGAGCTTGAACTGCGCGAACGCCAGCTGGGCGTCGGAGGCGCTGATCATTCCATCCGGTGGCCCGCTCTTCCCCGGTCCGGCTAAGCTCCGGTCGTACTCGAGGCCGTCCTTGATGCCGTTCCCGTTCAGGTCCTCCTCATACTCAAGGCTGCCCGTCTTCGCCGCCTTCTTGTAGTAGGCGAAGACCGCCTGCGCGTCCGCGGCTCTGACGATGTTGTCCTTGAACACTGTTGTCGGGTCGGGCACCGCGAACAGCGCAGGCACGGGGACGCTGTAGAAGTCCCACGCATTGAGAGGATCTGTCGGCGGGACGAGCATCGGCTCGTTGGCATCCGGGCAGCCGTCGCCATCGGTGTCGAGGGGACTGAACGCGTACACCGATCCGTCCGTTGACGAGGCGAATAGATGCCCTTCGGCGGCCGTGGCCGCGCCGTAGATGACGCCGCCCGTCGTGTACGAGTACAGCACCGCGCCCGTCGCGGCCGACCGCACCTCGACGTTCGTCCCCGCGCCATCGATCACCAGGTCGTTCGCCAACGCCGTCGCCGCGAGCACGATGCCGGGCGCGGACCGCTCCCAGATGAAGTTGCCGGTCGCCGGGTCGAGCGCGTTGACGGTGCCGGGGACGTCGATTCCATTGATGGTGTAGCGGCCGCCGGACGCGTAGATCCTCGTGCCGTCGAACGCGGCGGTCGAGACGCTGCCGTCGCCGTTGCACTCGGGACACGGCCCGGGCCAGGCGATCTGCTGCTGCCAGACCGGCCCGGCGGCCAGGTTCGCCCGGGTGAAGGCGTAGACGTTGCCGTCCTTGTTCGTCGCCGTCACGAGCTTGCGATTGAGGCTGTCGGTGAACAGCACCGGGCTCGTGCCCCAATCGGAGTCGCCCCCCGTGTACGGGTCGTGCCAGTACGACTTTAGCGTCATCGTGTTGGAGTCGATCGCCACGATCGACTGCGCGTACGGCTCCGGTAGCGATGCGGTGGTGTCGCCGTTGCCCGTCGTGAAGAAGACGGTGCTCGTCGATGCATCGATCGCCGGCGAGCCCCAGACGCCCCCGCCCACCTGCGTATCGGGCACGGTCTTGAAGGCGATGACATTGTGCGCGCCGGTCAGCTCGATGCGAAGCAGCTCGCCCTGCACGAGCGGGTTGTCACACAGGCTCGCCACGCCGACGTACGCGTAGCCGTTGTAGATCGCCGGGCTCGACCAGTTGTAGTGGCCGCTGGCCAGCGAGTTGTCGCCGGTGAACGCCGTCCAGAGCACCGCCCCGGTGACCGCGTCGAGGGCGTAGAAGTACGAATCACCCCCACCGAGGTACACCACCCCGCCGTCCACCGTCGCGCCCGATGTCACACCCGCCTTTTGGCCGCAGGGCGTCGTGCCATCCGTGATGCCGAGGAAGGTTCTCCAGTGCAGGATGCCGGACTTTGCGTTGATTGCGTACTCGTAGCCGTCCCACGAACCGACGTACACGTATCCGTCGGAGACCGTGGGTGCGGCGGCGATGATGGCGCCGGTCGGATAGCTCCACGCCTGTACGAGCTGCGCAGCATTTGAGGACTTGATCGTGGTGTCCGACTGATTGTTCGACGAGTGGGCGATGTCGTGCAGATACGCCGGCCAGTCCGTCGGCCGCGCCGCAGCGGCGCGATCGCCCCGCGCGAACACGAACGAACTGGCGCAAACGAACGCGAGCGCCGCTGCCCAGACGACCGTTCGACGTCGCATCACTCTTCCATTCGAGACTGGCGGGGGTGCCTTTCCGATCAGGATAACAGCACCACCGGCCGCCGTGATTGATGCGCTCCAACGCCAGTCGCGAATTGGGGGCGGCGACGGCTTCCGTCAAGCCAACAGGGCACTACACAACCCGCCGAAGCAGGCGTACCATTGGTGGACGTCCATCAATCGGGTCACGCAGGAGGCAAGCGATGACGTCTTACGGTGTCACCTTCGATATTCAGCCACCGGAACGATACGACCGCACGCAGATCGCCATCCGCATCCTCATCATCATCGTTGTGGCGTTCATCGCTCAGTCAATCGGAGGACTCCTCTATCTGGCCATTCCCGTGCTGGCCGCGATCCTCATCTCGCAGAAAGGCGCACAGACGTACTTCGCGGAGTCCGAGCAGAACATGGGGATGTGGCTGCGGTACATCATCGCCGCCTACGCGTACCTCGGCCTGCTCACCGACAGGCTGCCTAACGAGGATCCGCGCCAGACCATGCGGTTCGAGATCGCGCCGTCGGGCGAGCCGACCGCAGGCGGCGTGCTGCTGCGCATCATCACCGCCATCCCGCATTTCATCGTGTTGGCGCTCCTCGGCATCGTCGCGGGGCTGCTGATCCTGGTGGCGGCGATCATGATCCTGGTGAACGAGACCTACCCCTCCGGGATCTACGACTTCCTGCGCGGCTACCTGCGCTGGGAAGCGCGAGTACTCGCCTACCTCGCCGGGTTCGTGCAGGACTACCCGCCGTTCGCGTTCGACACAGGCTCCGAGCTACCGGGTGCGCAACAACTGCCGCCGGGAAGCGGCCCCGCGCCCGACGCGCCGTGAGCTGACGCCCCGTAATCGATGCTGGTGCGCGTCTAGCGCGCTCGCGTCGCGCGGAAGACAGGCGGGCGCAACAGCGGGTGCTTGCGACGGCGCAGCGCCTCCAGTTCGGCACGGTCCGCAGCGTAGGTCAGCGCGATCACGGCGCCGCGCTCCGGCGCGATCTCGACCGCGTGGCCGTCGACGTCGGCGAGCAACGCCGCCCCGACGTGCTCCCGCAGCCGGCCGACGAAGTCCGTCGGCAGCAGCTCCAGTCCGCTCGCCGCAAGCGTGTCGCGCACGAAATCGGCGGCAGCGGCCCGGTCAACCGGCGCCAGTTCGAAGAGGAACGCCGTAAACGCGCGCCCGGTCTCTTCGGCGCGCAGCAGCTCGACCTCGAGGCGGGCGAAGAACTGCTCGGCGTCGCCGGGCTGCGAATGCCTCCCGCCGCGGCGGTTCGCATCCTCCTCTTCGCGATCGAGGTAGGCTTCGCCGCCGCCGCCGCCTGCCTTGTTCCGGAGCCGCGCGCGGATGTGCTCCGGCAGGTCTTCCCACCGCCCCGGCAACTCGATGGCGATCGCGCCAGGCGCCAGCGGCTCATCGAGCGTCAGTTCGACGTCGAGGACGTTGCCTGTGAGCGCTTCGACGATGGCGTAGAACGGCATAGCGTCGACGTGAGCCCTCGTCCGCGGACTCGCCTCTATTAGATCATCGACGCCGCGGCGCTGGTTCTGTCGCGCCCGCTCGAAATTGGGAGTCAGCCTGAGGCGACGGGCCAGGGGACGTCGACGGCGTCGAGCAGCTCATCGAACGCCTCGCCGATGAACGTAGCGATGCGGCCGATGTCGTCCGGCGCGCGCTCGTCACCCGTCACCGAGAAGTACATCCCCTCGTCGTAGCTCATGACGGCGACGCTCATGCCCATCCGCCAGCCGAGCGGCACCCAGGGGTAGTGCTCGACCATGCGGTGCTCCATGAGGTAGAGCGGCTGCAGCGGCCCCGGCACGTTCGTGCAGACGAGGTTGGAGAGTGTGTTCGGCAACGTCAACGTGCCCTCGAGCATCGCCTGCGCGATCGGCGGCACGGCGCCGATGACGCGCAGCAGCGCATCGACGCCCGCGGCCTGCCCGCCCGACTTCAGGGCCCGCGACTCCCGCTGGATCGCCCGAAACCGCTCGACAGGGTCGCGCTCGCCGACCGGCAGGCCGTTGAGCATGAACGAGACGCGGTTGCCGAGGCTGCCATCGAGTTCGGCGACGCGCATGTTGACCGGCACGGCGGCGCGCAGCAGCCGGGCGCCGGCGCGATCGCCGCGCGCCTCGAGGTATCGCCCGAGCGCGCCGCCCACGGACGTGAGCACGACGTCGTTGATCGTGCCGCCGAGCGTCCTCGCCACGTGCCGCACGTCGGCCAGGCGCAGCACCCGCCACGCGAGGCGGCGCGGGCGTGTGAGCTTCATGCTCCACGGCGTCGTCGGCGCCGGCACGACGAAGTACGCACCGGCCGCACTGAATGCCTGCGCGATCGTGCGCGCCGTCTGAAGCGTGCCGGCCGGATCGGCGAGTGCGAGCAGCAGGCGTTCGCCCGTGCGCATCCGGTCGAAGCAGCGGTCGAACATCGCGTCGATCGCCAGTTCGAGCGGGCCGGGCGCGCGGGCGGGAGGCGGTAGCGGCGCGGCGGCGCGCGCGGCTGCGGTCGCCGGATCGAAATCGAGCAGCGCCGCGAGCAACCCGACGCCGGCGATGCCATCGACCATGCAGTGGTGCACCTTCGCCAGATGCGCGCTGCGCCCGCCCTCGAGGCCGTCGACGAGACGGACCTCCCACAGCGGCTTGTCGCGCGACAGCGGTACCGAGAAGAACTCGCCGGCGAGCTCGGCGAGCTGCTCATGCGTGCCGGGCGGCGGCAGGTGCACCAGTTCGATGTGGTGGCGCACGTCGAACGCGGGGTCGTCGACCCAAGCCGGGAACGCAATGTCGAACGGGACGCGCATCAGCCGCTGCTGGTAGCGGGGTACAAGGCTGATGCGCCGCTCGACGTGCTCGACGAAGCGCTCGAAGTCGATGGCGCCGTCGTACACGCCCGCCGAGCCGACGTTCATCGGCATGGCGGGGCGCTCGAAGTTGGCGAAGGCGGCGTCGCCGAAGCTCAGCCGCTTCGGCAGCACCATGGAGTCCGTCATGGCCGCATCCTGCAGCGATGGGGCAGGCAGGCGACGATGGCGGCGCGAAGCCTCCCTCGTGCCCGCGGGCGTATTGTCTTCCGGCGCGGCGCGCCGATCCATACTCCGTCAATATGGACACGACAATGTGCGCGGAGTTGTAACGGCGGCCGCCGCGTGCTGCTACAGTGAATGGCGACGACGCACCTGGCCGCGGCTCGCGAGGCACTGCGACGATCGGAGCAGGCGATGTTGGAAGAGGCAGAGCGCATCGGACACCAGCCGCCGAACGCCGCGCCGACGATCGTCGTCGTGCAGACCGTTGCGGAGGGCCGCGGCTTTCCTGCGCACGTCCCCGGCGGCGATGCGCCGCTGCCGCCGGCTGGCATACCCGTCGCCTCGATCGCACGCCTGGTGGTGCTGCCCTACTGCGAGCTGCTCTCGTGGCCGCTGGCCATCGTGCGATGGCTCCTCGGCGCGCCGAAGACGCCACCCGAGCCGGAGTAACGCCGCAGCCTCACGTCCCGAACAGGATCGCCCCGACCGCCGACGCAGCCGCCGTGCCGATGATCGTCGCGTGGACGAGCAATCGCCGCGGCTTCTCGTCGGCGCTGCGTAGCGCCGCCATGAGGTGCTCGAAGTACGGCGGCGTGCGGTGGTGGTGCTCGTAAGCGCCGACGCGCAGGCGGAGCCGTGCGGTCGCCTCGACTCTCATGACGGTCGGACGGACGCCGTCGAGGCGGCGACCGCCGCTCCTGCACAGGTGGTGCGCGCCAGCCGGACGAACGGGGGACGGATGCGCACGGGCCGCGGGGTCGTGGCTGAGTTTGCCGGGGACATATTGTGCTCCTTCGTGAGGAGCCCATTCTCGCACCCGGCCCGGTACGCCGTGATGCATAGCCGGCACGCCGGCATTGCATCCGCATGACACCGCGCGAGAGGTATGACTATCGGACGGTGAGCTTGCCGATGGAGACGAACCGCGCCGCGTCGGACAGCGCCGCGCCGCGCACCGCCGACGGATCGTAGACCGCCATCCGCACATCGTACTCGCCGGCCGCGATCGTGCGCGGCACGAGCGCGAAGTAGGACTCGCACACGAGTTCGCCCGGCGGCCACGTCGACGTCTGCCGGACACCCTGCCCGATGGCGCGCGTCTGCGACCACGCCGGGAAGCCGTCGAGGCTGGCCACCTTGCCCCGGGCGTCGAAGAACAGCGTCGTCGCGGACAGGTCGCGTTCGAGCTGCCCCTCGGCGCGCCAATAATATGTCAACTGCACGACACGGCCGCGGTCGACGACGTTGCCGTCGCTCTCGAAGCCGGCGAGCGTCACGCCGTCGAACGCCAGCGAACGTTCCGCGCCCGCTGGCACGCCGGCCGCCGACGTATCGGGCGGCGAGCCGAGGATGCGATACAGCGAACCCTTCGCCACCAGGTCGTCGCGATAGCGCGGCCGCGGCAGCTCGTTCGTCACCATCTCCTCGATGCCGTCCAGCAGCACCGGCTGCACGGTGAACGTCGATTCGAGACGGCCGATCGGCGTGCGCAGCCCGTCGGCCGCGTACACGGGCCGCCCCGCACCCAGCTGCTTCCTCGCGAATGCGGCGACGTCCTCCCCCTCCACCGAGAAGATCGGCGAGACGAGCACGTCGGGCCGCTCGCCATCGACGAACTGCCGGTACCAGAGGGGCGACGCCGTCCACGTATCGGTCAGCACGACGGCACGCTCCGGCAGCCGTTCGAGCGTCAGCTGCGCAAAGTCGGACGCGGCGTAGTCGCCGCTGCGGTCGACGCGCGTGAAATTCTTCGCGAGCAGAGCCCCAGGCAGCAGCGCCAGCATCGCCGCGACGGCCGCCACGCGCAGCCACGGCCGAGTCTCCGATCCTGCCACTGACGCGCGCCGCGCCACGTCGAGCATCCACGCCGCCGCGACGCCGACCATCACGCACAGCGCCAGATAACCTGGCGTCAGGTAGTTGTAGATGTTGTGGATGGAGTACGTCTCGACGATCGCCGCGTCGAGCACCACCAGCAGCACGAAGTAACCGGCCACGGCCCGGGCACGCATCGCACACACGACGGCGCCGAAGCCGGCGAGAGCCAACCCGGCCCACGTCAGGTCGTACGACGGATACGACCACAGCACCTCGATACGACCGGCGAGATCGATCCGCCAGTAGTCGCCCGTCGTCTGGCCGTTGAGGAACATCGACCAGTACGTGTGCCAGTTCGCCGGCCGGGCCCACGAGAGCGCCGGCTCTTGCTCGCCGCGGATCGGTAGGTACAGGTAGACGCTCAGTCCCGCCAGGAGTGCCAACCCCGCGAGGAACACCGTCCGCCAGCGGATGCTCCGCCAACCGAGCAGTAACAGCAACACCGACGGCGGCGCGACGAGCGCGATCAACCGGTGGTTGCACATCCCCAACCCGAACGCCAGCGCCGCGCCGATGAGCGCGCTCTCGCTCCGCGTCCGCTGCCACGCGAGCATCTGCCGCGTGACCAGCGCCGTGAAGAACAGGTTTAGCCCGTACGACGTCGCCCATGTAGCGCTCGCCCAGACAGTCGACGCGAACGCCAGCGTCAGCGCCCCGACCGCGGCTGCGATTGCGTCGTCGGTCAGGTCGTGGATGATGCCGAAGACCACCGCAACGGCGAGCGCGCTGAAGACGGCCGACATCAGGTTGACGCGGTACGCCGCATCACCGACCGGCAGGAACGTGAACACCTTCCCGAGCAGGATCAGCAGCGGGTAGCCCGTATTGTGCGCGATGCCGAGCGTCGACGCGGCGGTGGCGAACTCGCCCATGTCGTACCACATCACCGTCGGCGCGAGCGTTGTTATGTAGACCAGCAACGCGACGCCGCCGACGGCGCAGGCGCCGGTCGTCGCGATGGCGCGCGAGCTGATCGCCAGCCGCGGCAGGGTCAACGCGCGCGGGCGGACAGCCTCAAGCTGCATAAGACGCACCGCCGAGGAGGCGGCCGAATTCCTCCGGCGAGCGCGCGAACGCGACGGCGGCCTCGCGCGTGACTCGACCCCTCCGCACGAGGTCGGCGAGGTCGTGGTCGAGCGTGCGCATGCCGAGCGCCGCGCCCGTCGCCATCGTCGTCGCGAGCTGGTGCGTCTTCGATTCGCGGATCAGGTTGCGGATCGCCGGCGTGCCGATCAACACCTCGCACGCGACGACGCGGCCGCCGTCGTGCGCGGCCGGCACAAGCACCTGCGACACGATGCCCTCGAGCACCATCGAGAACTGCAGGCGCACCTGCTGCTGCTGGTGGCTCGGGAACACGTCGACGATGCGGTCGACGGTCTGCGGCGCGTCGGGCGTGTGGAGCGTGGCGAAGACGAGGTGGCCCGTCTCGGCGGCGGTGATGGCTGCGGAGATCGTCTCCAGGTCGCGCATCTCGCCGACGAGGATCACGTCGGGGTCCTGCCGCAGCACGTGCCGCAGCGCTTCGGCGAATGACGTGGTGTCGTGGCCGACCTCGCGCTGCTCGATGATGCTCCGCTTGTTCCGGTGCACGAACTCAATCGGGTCCTCGACCGTGACGATGTGGCGCGCCTCGCGCTCGTTAATGCGGTCGATCATCGATGCGAGCGTCGTCGACTTGCCGCAGCCGGTCGGCCCCGTGACGAGCACGAGCCCGCGTGGCATCTGCGTCAGGCGGTTGCACACCGCCGGCAGGCCGAGGTCCTCCATCGTCAGCACGGCGTCGTTGATGCGGCGGAAGGCGAAGAACGGCCGCCCGCGCTCGTAGCCGATGTTGACGCGGAAACGGCCGGCGCCGTCGACGCTGAACGCCTTGTCGAGCTCGCGCCGTGCCGCGAAGTCCTCGCGCTCGCCGTCGTCCGCAACGGCGCCGAGGATCGAGTCAAGATCAGACTCCGTCAGCGGCGGCAGGCCGGGCAGCACGTCGAGCGCGCCGTCGCGCCGGATCACTGGCGGCGTGTCCGCGGCGAGGTGCAGGTCCGAGGCGTCGGCATCGGCGACCCAGCGAAGCAGGTCGGCCAACGGGGGCAAGCGCCAGTCGCTGTGCTGGTTCATCGCCGCGCCCCCCGTCGCTCAGCCGCCACGCCAAGCGCGACGAAGCACACGACGAACAGCGCGCACGTCGCGACCGCGGCCGGCAACGCCAGCTCGGCGAACGCGGCCGCGAACGCCGCGCCGGACGCCGCCTCGATGATGGGCGTGCGCACGCCGATGCTCGCCTGGCAGGACCCGCAGCGCCCGCGCAGAGCGATGTAGCTGAGCACCGGCACGAGTTCCCACGGCCGCAGCGCGCGGCCGCAGCCGTCGCACGCGGACCGGCCGTTGAGCGAGCGGCCTCGCGGGATGCGGTCGATCGCCGCGTTGATGAAGCTGCCGAAAGCGAGGCCGAAGAGCGCCGCGTACGCGACCGTCATCTGACGACCTCGATGCTGAACTTGCCGCCCCCGGTGGCGCCCGGCGAGAACGAGGCCATGCGCGCCGTCGGGAACCCGCCGCGCTGCCGTAGCGTGTCGGCGAAGCTGATCGCCACCAGCGGGTCAGGCGCCGTGCCGTCGATGCGGAACCCGGTGTCAGTGCCGGCGACGGCGGTGATCGCGGTGCCGGGCGGCGCGTAACCCCAACCCCAGACCTGCGCCAGGTCGTCGGACAACGGCCGCGCGCCGCCCTGCAGGTGCGCCTGCTCCGACTTGAGCGCCGCGACCTCCGCCTCGGCGGCATCGAGTTGGCTGCGCATCCCGCGCTGGCGCATGAGCGCCGCCTCGAGAGCCCGCATCTCGCCGTCCGTCGCGGCGACGCTCGCCTCGGCGGCGTCGGCGCGATCGCGAGCCTCGTGTGCGCGCACGCCCAGCGGCACCAGCACGACGATGCCAAGCACCACGGCGACACCGAGCGCGATCGCGATGGGCGCGACATCGGGCGGCCGTTGAGCGCGAGGCAGCAGGTTGAGGTCGATCACCGGGCGAGCGCGGGCGACGTCGTTCTTCGTCATGCCGCCAAATCCTTGATCGCCAGGCCGACGTTCGTCGCGAAGCTCACCGCCTGCTCGGCCGGCTCGATCGCCAGCTGCAGCGGCGGCAGCGCGACGTCATGCCCCGTGGCGGCGGCCAGCCCCTCCGAGAGGATCGCCTGTTGCGCGACGCCGCCGACGAACGAGATCGGCAGCCGCGTGATGACGGCGTCGTCGCGGTGCGAGTCACGGTAGAACTTGAGCGTGCGCGCCAGCTCCTCCCCGAGCTGGGCGTGCCACGCCGGGTCAGCCGGCGCCGTCGCCATCACGACGTGACGCACGATCGACGGTACGCCGTCGCGGAAGACGCCGATCTCGATCTCGTTTGGCTCCGTGTGGGCAATGATGCAGTCGGCCTGCGCGATGGCGCGCGCGGCCGCGACGATGCGCAGGTCCGCGGCGTACGGCTGCAGGCCGGCCTCGCGCGCTGCCGCCATGTGCGAGTCGAGCACATCGCGCGCGACCCCCACGACGAACACCTGCGCCTTGCCATCGATGTCGCCCGTGCGCTTCCACGAGACGTATGCGTTATCGGCGAGCATCGGCATCTCGCGCCGGATCTCGCGCTCGACCAGTTCGCTGAACTGGTTGCCGCGCAGCGCCGGCAGCTCTAGCTGGCGGAACACCGACCGTTGCGCCGGCAGCGCGACGACTGCCTGCACCCGCGAACTGCCGCGGAATCCCTGCGAGGCCCGAATCGCCGCGCCCACGGCGGCCGGATCGCGGACGACGCCGTCATCGACCAGTTCGTCGGCAAGCGGCACGCGCCCGCAGCGTCGGATGTGGCCGCGGCCGCCGATCGTCCAGCGCGCCTCCAGGTCATGGATCGCGAGCGTCAGCACCGGCTGCCCGAGGAGCGCTCGGATGTTCATCGCTTCACCGCCGGTGTCGCCGCGGCACGCGGGGCGGGCGTCGGCGACACGATCTTCGTGTACGCGTTGAAGGCCACGTCGGCGCGCGCCACGCCGTTCTGGGCGATAGTCATCTCGCCGAGCGCGGCGAGCAGCGCCGGCTCCACCTTGTGCATGTCGGCGAGGAACCACAGCACCTGCGCCGTCGTGCCCTCGACGGTGATGCGCAACCCGTGGATCTCGTACGAGCCGCTGTCGAATTTCGCGTTCGACGGGTTCGGCCGCGTGATCCCCTTGACGGCGAGCCCGGCGGCCTGCGCGTGCACGACGAGCAACGTCGCCGCGGCATCCGATGCCGGATCGACCGACGGCGCACTGCCGGCGGCCTGCAGCGCCGCTGCGTCGGCCTTCGCCTGGTCGAGCTTCAGCTTGAGCCCGTCGGTCTCCACCGGCGGCGACGCGAGCAGCGTCTGCACGTCCGACAGGCGCCGCAGCGCGGCCGACTCGTCGCGCTGCGCGTTGTGCTGCGCCACGAGCACCGACGTGAAGGCAACCGCGAGCGCCGCCGCGACGAGCCCGGCCAGCACGCGGTTCGGCAGGCGGACGGAGCGGCCGTCCGGGCCGATCATCGATCGCAGGCGCGCGCGCGTCAGTTCAATTGCCACGAAGACACCCTCACGCCGCTATACCCGGCCACGAGCCGCGCGATCACGCTCCGGCTCCCGGAGTCGGAACGCACCTCGTACGTCGCTGCGGGCACGCTCAGGTCGACCGCGCCGCTCGTCGCCGTATCGACGCCGATCAGCAGTTGGTATGTGCCGGATGCCGCCAGCGCGAAGTCGGCGCCATACGGCGATGCGCCGCTCAGCGGCTGAAGGCCGCCCGGCCGCACGCACGGCGCGCCCGCGGCGAGAAGCGCGGCCCACACCTGCCCCGAATCGACCGTGATCCGCGCGGAGAGCGTCCCCGAGCTGGAAGCGGAGACCGTGTAACACTTATCGCCTCCCCCACCCTGCCAGGCGGGATTCTGGGCCTCGACGGCGCCCGCGCCGGCCACCAGGCGAATCTGGACAGTCGGGAAGGCCGAGCCGTTGACCGTCGCCGGAAACGGCTGCAGGACCGCCGCATTGAAGCCAGTGTCGGTCGTCAACTGAGGGTTCGACAGTAGGCGCCACCCTGACCACTCCACCCCGGCATCCATGCTGTAGCGCTCCATCGCCCGCCGCCCGACCGTCGCCGTGTAGTTCGAGTCCGTGCCGGCGCCCCGGAGCAGCGGCGTGATCAGCAGCGCCCCGATCGCGAGCGCCGCCACGGCCACCGGCAGCGCTTGCCCGCTGACTCGATCGCATGCGGCCGATGAACTTCCGTCGCCTCATGGTGTCAGCGCCAGGTAGTAGTACGTGCTGCCGTTGTTGTTCACCTCGGAGGCGTTGCCGACCTGAAATCCGCCGCTGATCAACGCCTGGATTCGGTTCGACACGGCGGCAAGCGCGCCCCAGTACGCGCTGCGGTCGGCGGGGAGCGCGTTGTTCGACCAGACAGCCTGGCTCGACGATGACCGCTTCACCCACACGAACTCCGGGTCGATGCCGAGGCCGGTGATGTTCCTGTTATCGGTCCCGTTCCCCGTGTACGAATTGACGACGACCTTCGCCCCTGCCTCGAACGCAATCCAGTAGTAGGCGCGTCCCGACTCGTTGACGCCGGAGCTGGAGCCGGCCTGGAAACCCAGCGGCCGAATCGCCTGGATGAGGTTGGCCGACGTCGACGTGCCATCGATAAGGAACGATGCGTCGCCGCTCACGGGCGATGGGCGGAAGTAGTCCTCCTGGCCGTCGGCGATCGTCATCAACCACTCCGGCTGGAAGCCGACGACGTCCAGGTTTCGGTTGTCGTTGCCGTTGCCCGTGTACGAGCCGACGGCAACGTTCGCGCCTGCGCTCATCGCTGTCCAGTTGTACGTCGTGCCACTGCTGTTGACGCTCGCGTCGCTGCCGACGTCGAAGCTCGACGCGCCGACCGACTGGATGCGCTGGGTCTGCAACCCGCCGGCCGTCGTGATGTTTTTCGCGCGGCCGGAGGGCATCGCCGAGGTCCACACGACGGCCTCGGTGGCGCCGGACGAGCGGATGACGATGATGTCCGGCTGAAACGCGAGCCCGCTGATCGTATGGCCCGCGTCGCCATCACCGGTGTAGGAGCCGTTCTGGAGCCACGCCGTCGGCGTCGACGTGCTGGTCGCGGTCGGCGTGCTCGTGGACGTCACGGTCGACGTGTTCGTTGCGGTTGGCACGGCCGTGTTGGTAGGCGTCGGCGTCGGCGTGTACGTCGCCGTGCTGGTCGGCGTCGCGGTCGACGTGTTCGTCGGCGTCGCGGTCGACGTGTCGGTGGGCGTTGCCGTGGGAGTCGCCGGCGGCGGCGGATACAGCTGCGACGTCGGGATCACTTCTTCGGGCAAGTAGTAGTTCGACCAGCGCAGCTTCGCGACAGCCTGACCGGTGTTCTCGTAGAACTCCATCTTGAAGTCGTACATCACCCCCGCGGCGAGCGTCATCGTGCCACTGTTCACGGTCGCCGCGTGGTCCGTCCAGTTGTCGATAAGCAGCACGTTGTTGACCCACAACCGGACGCCGTCGTCCGACGTCGTCGAAAAGGTGTACGTCGCCGAATAGCGCGGCTGCACAAAGCCCGTCCATCGCACCGAGAACGTGTCCGCACCCATCGAGGCGTCGGGAGATCCGCTGCCCCAGTCGAAGTCGATCGTCGCGTCGTTGCGCAGGAGCTTCGGCGCCGTGAAGTCGATGTTGTCGTAGTAGTTGCCCTCGAACCCGGTTCCGGTTCCGACCGGGAATGGAGTCGGCGATGGCGCCAGCGGGCCGGGACAGAGCTGCGTTTGCGGGATCGCTTGTTTGACCTGGCTCGCGCTCGACCACCAGAGCTTCGCCACGGCGTTGCCACCGTTCTCGAAGTACTCCATCTTCACGTCGTATTGCGCACCGGCCGTCAGGGCGATCGTGCCGCTGTTCTCGGTGGCGGCGTGATCCGTCCAGTTGTTGACGATCTGCTGGCCATTGACCCAGAGACGCACACCGTCGTCCGACGTGGTGTAGAACCTGTACGTCTCCGAATACAGCGGCACGACCTGTCCCGTCCACCGCACGGAGAACGTGTCAGCGCCGATGCTCGCGTCCGGCGAGCCGGTCCCCCAGTCGAAGTTCACCGTGGCATCGACGCGCGTGACCGTGAGCGCCGTCAGGTCGATATTGTTGTAGTACCCGCCGTTCAGGCCGTTGCAGCTGCTCGTCGGCGTCGCGGTCGGCGTGTCCGTCACGGTCGCCGTCGGCGTGTTCGTGGCGGTCGGCACCGCAGTCACCGTCGAGAACGGCGTCAACGGGATGTCCGTCACGCGCATCGTCGCCGTCTCCGTGCGCGACTGCGTCGCCGCGCCGTTCGTGACGGTGAGCGTGTACGTCACGCTGTTGCCGCTCTGCGATGCCGTGAACCCGCCCCCGACGAGGTCCGTCGCGACGCTGCGCACGGTCGAGACGCCGTTGACCGTCAGCGTGCGCGTCAGGTCGGCGCCGGTCTGCTGGTAGCGGCTGCTGTACGACGCGCCGGTGCTGTAATCGGTCCATTGCATCGTCACGTCGCCGTCGGCGACGCTCGCGAGGCTGGCGACGCCGCTTTGCGTGTCCTGGTTGAGCCAGAACAAGCCGTCGCGCAGCTGCTCCGTCGCGCGCTGCTGGTTGTGGCCGGCCGTCGTCGTGCGCACCGTCGCGACGAGCGTCGCGCCGATCGTGCCGAGGATCATCGTCGTGATGGCAATGCCGATCACCAACTCGACGAGGCTCACGCCACGCTCGCCCGCACGCATCAGCGGTTCACCTTGAAGCCCTCGAGCGTGAACACGGTCGCGCCGTCCTTCGTGACCTGCACCGTGATCAGCTCGACGTTCGCGTCGCCGGCCGAAATGCTGCTCGCCACGGCGCTGACGCCGTACGTCGCGGGCGCCGCCACCGGCGAGTAGGTGTGAGGCGGCGGGCTGTAGGCCTCCGCCTTCGTCGCCTCCATCTGCGAGCGCGCCAGCTCGTGCGCGGTGGAGAGGCGATCCGCCTGCGCCGTCGCCAGCGACCCCGTCGAGAGTCCGCCCAGGAACACGACGAGCGCCGACGCCAGGATGGCGACGGACACCAGCGTCTCGACCAGCGAAACGCCGCGCTCGGAGCGCAGGCGCGCCTTCATGGCGTCGGGGGCGCTCCGCCCCCCGCTTCGTTGATGTGGCCGATGAGTTGGTACATCGGCATGATCAGCGACAGCGCGATGAACCCCACCAACGCGCCGATCACGAGCGTCAGCGCCGGCGTCAGCATGCCCGTCAGCGCATCGACCTTCTGGTCGACCTCGCGCGTGTAGAACTCCGCCGTGATCTCCAGGTTGCCGTCGAGTGTGCCGGTCTCCTCGCCGACGGCGACCATCTGGACGAGCAGTTGCGGGTAGCAGGCGGCCTTCGCCATCGGGCCGGAGAGCCCTTCGCCGTCGAGCAGCGCGCGACGGACGCCTTCGGTCTTCTCGCGCAGGATGGTGTTGTCGGTGGTC
Source organism: uncultured Chloroflexia bacterium (assembly GCA_963840385.1). GTDB lineage: Bacteria > Chloroflexota > Dehalococcoidia > DSTF01 > JACRBR01 > CAYJMJ01. Next base: position 274,670 of record CAWIYS010000014.1, read on the forward strand.
CGCACCATCATCTCCATGATCTCGGAGAGCGGCAGGCCGGCGCGCAGCAAGATCGCCAGCGTGCGGCTGAAGCGCGCGGCGTTCGCGTTGATCGCCACGGCCCGCAGCACCGGCACCGTCAGCACGATGCGGTCAAGCAGCCGCTTGCCGAGCGGCTTGCTGAACAGCCACGCGCCGCCAAGCGCGACAAGCGCCACCACGCCGAGGATCTGCATCCGGTACGCCGAGCTGAAGTCGGTGAAGCCGATGAGGATGCGCGTGGCGAGCGGCAGGTCGCTGCCGAATTCCTTGAACATCTTGGTGAGCGCGGGCAGCGCCGTCGTCATCAGCACGATGATCACGCCGAGCGCCAGCAGCACGACGAACGTCGGGTACGCCATCGCGGAGCGCACCCGCTTGCCCACGGCCTCCTCTCGCTCGAGGTACGTCGCCACCTGGCGCAGCATCTCCTCGATCTTGCCGGTGCGCTCGCCCAGCTCGACCATTCGGGCGTACATCGGCGGGAAGATGGCCGGATACTCCAGCAGCGCATCGGCAAACGTCGAGCCGCCCCGGATCGACTTGGAGATGCCGCGGATCGTGCGCGCGAATACCTTCGACGGCGCCTGGTCCTCGAGCAGCTCCAGGCAGCGCATCACCGGCACGCCCGACTCGAGCAGCGTCGCCAGCTGCGTCGAGAACGTGATCAGCACCCGCTTCTTGACCGCGAAGAGGCTGGGGACGATAGTCTCGAGCCCGGGAAGCTTGCGCTCCTCGCGCAGGCTCACGACCTGGTAGTTCGCGTCCCACAGCGCGCGCTCGGCCTGCGCCTCGCTGGCGACGTCGATCGCCCCGTGGACTTGCTCCCCGCCGGGAGCGATGGCGACGTACCGGAATGCCATCTCGCCCCCTACGTGATCGAGTAGACGCTGCGCAGGATCTCGCCCGGCGTCACGAGCCCCAGCTTCACCTTCTGCATGCCGTCGCGCCGCATCGGCACCATGCCGTCGGCGATCGCCTGCTCGCGGATCGCCGCCGAGCTGGCATTGGCGAGGATCAGCCGCCGCATGTCGTCGTTCAGCGTCAGGATCTCGAAGACGCCGATGCGGCCCATGAAGCCCGTCTGGGCGCAGAAATTGCAGCCGCCGCCGCGCTTCATCGCCGCCAGCCGCTCGCCGATCTCCGCCTCGTACGCACCCTGCTCCTCCACGGTCGGCTCGACGTCGACGGCGCAATACGAGCAGACGCGGCGCACCATGCGCTGCGCGACGACGCCGATCAGCGACGACGCGATCATGAACGGCTCGACGCCGAGGTCCGTGAGCCGCAGCAGCACGCCGACGGCGTCATTCGCGTGGATCGACGACATGACGAGGTGGCCGGTCAGCGCCGCCTGGCTGGCGATGTGCGCCGTCTCACCGTCCCGGATCTCGCCGACGAGGATGATGTCCGGGTCGAGCCGCATCAGCGACCGCAGCCCCGTCGCGAAGTTGATATCGGCCTTCTCGTTCACCTGGATCTGGTTGATGCCGGCGAACTGGTACTCGACGGGATCCTCGATCGTGACGATGTTGCGCTCGGAGTTGTTGAGCTGGTTGACCGAAGCGTAGAGCGTCGTCGTCTTGCCGGAGCCGGTGGGACCGCTGACCAGCACCATCCCGAACGGCGAGCGGAGCAGCCGGATGTGCCGGTCCAGCGCCACCGGCGAGAACCCCAGGTCGCGCAGCGACATCAGCGACACGCTCTTGTCGAGCACCCGCAGCACCATCATCTCGCCGTGCGACGTATCCGACGTCGCCGCGCGCAGGTCGATATGCCGGTTCTCGACTTCGACGCTGATCTGGCCGTCCTGCGGCCGCCGCCGCTCGGCGATGTTCATCCCGGCCATCACCTTGAAGCGCGAGACGAGCGGCGCATGGATGTCCTTCGGCAGCCGCATCGACTCGTGCAGCACGCCGTCGATGCGCAGCCGGACGCGCAGCGCGTCCTCCTCCGGCTCCAGGTGGATGTCGGAGGCGCGGTCCCGCACCGCCTGCGCGAGCAGCAGGTCGGCCGTGCGTACGATCGGCGCCTGGCTGAGCTGCAGGTCGAGGTCCGGATTCTCCGGCTGGGCCGAAGCGATGGTCTGCGCCGGCATCGCGCGGCCCACCTCGCGCTCGATCTCCGAGCTGACGCGGTAGTGCAGGTTGATCGCCCGCCGAATCTCCTCGGGAATACCGACCGCGGGGCGGATCTCGAGCCCGGTCATCGACCGCAGCTCCTCGATCACCTGCATGTTGCCCGGGTCGGCCATGACGACGGTCAGCGAGCGGCCGTCCGTCTCGATCGGCACGAGCACCTGCTCGCGGCAGTAGTCCGAGGGGACGTTGCGCAGCGCCTCCGGCTGGATCTGCACTCGGAGCAGGTCGAGGAAGCGGACGCCGAGCTGCAGGCTCAGCGTCATCGCGAGCGCATCCGCCGTCACCAGCCCCTGGTCGACGATGTAGTCGCCGAGCTTGCGGCCGGCGGCGGCGGCCTCTCGGGCGGCCCGCTCGGCGTCCTCGTTAGAGAGCAAGCCCGCCTCGACCAGCATCTGGCCGAGGCGCTTGCGTAGAGTAACCGTGGCGTCCATACACGTTCCTTGCGCCGGGCACCTTCCCTGGCTCCGCGACTGGGGCCCGGGCCGCCGCTAGAAGCCGGTCGTAACCTGCGTCACCTTCCCCGTGGTGTCGACGGTGTACGTGCCCTTCGTGGCCGTGCTGCGCATGTACGTCGGCGTCAGCCCGAAGCCACCGGCCGCCGTCGTCATGTCGGTCGTCGCCGACGTGACCGCCGTCGTCGTCGACAGGTTCTCGGCCGCCATCTTGGCGTCGACCGCCGTCTGGACGATGTTCAGCTCGGCTTCGGCGCTGCTCGTCTTCGCGCCGCCGAGCAGCCCGGTGAAGTTGGGCAGGACGACTGCCACGAGGATCCCCAGGATCGCCACCACGATCAGGAGCTCCGTCAGCGTGTAACCACCCTCGCCATTCAACCGCTTCAGCATGTTCTGACCCCCTGCAAGCAAGCCGGATTCCAGGCGCCACGCGCGCCACTCCGCCATGCTGTATCGGCAGATTCACACGTTGGGTTTACGGCTTTCGGGGTACCTACCTAAGAGAATGTGGAGGCACCCCTACGGGGCGGTACTTCGAGTCGACGCGAAGAATACGGGGAAGCCGGTACGAAACCAGGAGTGGTCTGACGGGAAAGGCACCGCCTTGGGCGTCTGCCCCACACGTCTTGTGGCGGCCGAGGGATGCTAGCGCTTCCGGCCGGCCCTCTTCTTCAGGCGCTTGAGGATGGCATTCCGGTACACCGCGCCCGTCGTCCGGCCGTGCGACGGCATGCGCTCCCGCTTCGAGCGGAGGCGCGCTTCCCGCCGCTCGGCGCGCTCGTCGCGCGGCGCCTCGCCGTTCATTTGAACCGCGCGAGCAGAGCCGCGTCGCCCTGGTACTTGTCGACGCCGTTGTTCACGCGGTCGCGCAGCAGGTGCCGGCTGTAGAAGTGCTGGCCGGTCAGCTCCTTCGCGTCCTCGCCGCAGAGGTAGATCGCCGCCTGCCCCATCGCCTCCGGCTGCTCCAGCAGCGGGCCGACCTCCGGCATCGTCTCGTCGAGCCGATAGAACAGCGTGCCGGGTGTCGGCACCCAGCCGTACGGCGAGAGCGCGAACACGCGGATGTTGTGCTCCCGCACCTCGGCCGCCAGCCCGCGCGCCAGCTCCCGTAGCGCGTGCTTCGTCAGCATGTACGAGATGTTCCCCGCGCTCTCCTGGTCGGCGGCGATCGACGAGATGTTGAAGATGACGCCGTCCCGCCGCTCGATCATCTGCGGCAGCACCGCCTTCGAGCAGGCGATCGCGCCGCGGACGTTCACGCGCCAGATCAGGTCCCAGCGCTTGAGCGGCATGTCGACGAGCGGCGCTGGCGCCATGATCCCTGCGTTGTTGACGAGGATGTCGACGTGCCCGAACTCGTCCGTCGCCCGTCGCACCATCGCGTTGATGCTCTCCTCGTCGGTGACGTCGCACTTGACGGCGATCGCGCGCACGCCGAGCTTCTGCAGCTCCGCCGCCGTATCGCCGATCGTGCCTTCGAGCCGCGACTCGCCGGCGTGCTCCGTGCGCGCGGCCACGACGATGTCGCACCCCTCCTTCGCCAGCTCGATCGCCATGTACTCGCCGACGCCGCGGCTCGCGCCCGTGACGATGGCCACCTTCCCCTCAAGCTTCTTCATGCTCCGTCCTCCCCTGCTGCTGCGTTCACACCCGCGGCCCGCGGCGCTGGTCCGGCTCCGCCCCGCCGGCGAACTTCGGCTTGTACGACGGGTCGCGCCCCGCCATCTGGTCCCGGTGCATCCGGTCGTGCCGGTAGTACGAGCGCAACCACTGCATCGCCGTCAGCCGCCCGAACATCGGCTGCGACGCCGTGCGCTCGAACTGCTCCGGCGTCATCGACGCGATCAGCGCCAGCGTCGTCGCCCGCTCCCGCCGCAGCTGCGCCGTCAGCTCGCCGACGCTGTGCGCCTGCGCCTCCCGCAGCCCGATCGCCGGCCGCGGGCCGAGCACGCCGCTCACGTCGGCGCCGTCCTCGACGAGCGCCCGCTCGACCCACGCCCGGTACGACGTCTCCATCTCCGCCAGGTGCGCCAGCTGCTCCTTCGCCGACCACTGCGCCTCGCCCGTGGCGTCCGGCTCCGTCCGGCTCGCCGCCTCGTCCGATAACGCCTCCGCCTGGCCGAGCAGCGCGTCCCGCTCGGCCCCCATCTTGTCAAGTAACTCCCGAATCGAGTCTGCCGTCGCCATTCCAGCCTCCGTCATGGCCGCCCCGACGGCCGTAATGCCGGGCATATCACCCGCGTTCTACCTCGTGTCAAGCCCTACGGAGAACATGATATGGCCAAGCGAGACCCCCACCGCACAGAAAAGCTCCGAATCGCCGTCCGCTACCTGCTGGACCGCGGCGAGCTCCCCGCCGGCTCACAGTCCCGGCTCGCCGAGCATTTCCAGGTGTCGCGCCAGCGCGTCCACCAGATCGTGGTCGAGGAACGGCGCCATCTCGGCGTCGAGAGCCATTCGAACATCATGGGCGCTCCGCAGGCGAGCTGACGCCCGGGGCCGGCAAGTTCACAGTCAGGGGAGAAGCGAGATTCACATGGCAAAGCGTGACCCGGAACGCACGATGAAGCTCCGTATCGCCGTCAGGTACCTGCTCGACCGCGAGTGCCTGGCGAAGGGCAACCAGTCCCGCCTCGCCGAGCACTTCAAGGTCTCGCGCCAGCGCGTCCACCAGATCGTCGTCGAGGAGCGCCATCGCGACCACCAGGCCGTCGCCGCGCACTGACCGCCGCTTCGACAGGTCCTCCTTCGAGCCCCGTCCCCCACGACGGGGCTCCTTCTTCTCTCCGACGAGTTGGCGTCAGCCGCGGAACCCCAGCCGCTCCGCCGTCGCTACGGCGAACCCGTCCGTCATCCCGGCGACGTAATCGGCGATGCGCCGCGCCAGCGGGTCCTCCTCGCGCGTGTACTCCGACGCCGCGACCTCGCCCGGATGCCGCATGAAGTGCTCCCACAGGAACTCCAGCACCCGCCGCGCACGCGCCGCCTCGGCGAGGCGCTCCTCCCACAGGTACACGTTCTCGAACAGGTAGTCGCGCAGCTCGTTCGTCGCCGCCGCCACCTCGTCGCTCATCGCGATCTCGCCAGACGGAAGCCCCTCGCGCCGCGGCGCCGTCGCCGTCTCCCACGACGCGTCGACGATGTCGCTCACCAGCGTGTCGATGCGCTGCGAGTGCGTCTCGCCGAGCACCCGCAGCGCCTCCCGAGGCAGGTCCTCCGTCCGCAGCACGCCCGCCCGCACGGCGTCGGCGATGTCGTGGTTCAGGTACGCCACCGAGTCCGAGATCCGCACGATCTGCCCCTCGAGCGTCGACGCCAGCGGCGCCCCCCACTCCTCGGCCGACCAGTACCGCTCCCCCAGCTCGTCGAAGATGCCCTCCCGCGGCTTCGAGTGCTTGAGGATCCCCTCGCGCACCTCCCACGTCAGGTTCAGCCCCGCGCCCGACGCCTCCAGCAGGTCGACGATGCGCACGCTCTGTTCGTTGTGGCGGAAGCCGTCCGGCAGCAGCTCGCCCAGCACCTGCTCGCCCGCGTGCCCGAACGGCGTGTGGCCCAGGTCGTGGCCGAGGCCGATCGCCTCCGTCAGGTCCTCGTTCAGGTTGAGCGCGCGCGCGATCGTCCGCGCCACCTGCGACACCTCCAGCGTGTGCGTCAGCCGCGTCACGAAGTGGTCCCCCGCCGGCGCGATGAACACCTGCGTCTTGTGCTTCAGCCGCCGGAACGCCTTCGAGTGGACGATGCGGTCGCGGTCGCGCTGGTACTCCGTCCGCATGTCCGACGGCGGCTCCGGCCGCGCGCGCCCTCGCGTCTCGACGACCCGCATCGCCGCCGGGGCCAGCAGCCGTTCCCGGTCCTCGAGCCGCTTGCGGACGGATTCGTGCGGGCGTGACATCGGTGCGAGTGTAGGCGAAGGCGCGGCCCGGCGTCGAGCCGCTGGCTCGCGGTTAAAGATCTCAGAAACTTGACGGAACTTGACAGGCTGCGAGTGTTTTTATGTTGACACTCTCCCACCTTTCCCTCCATCATCTGAAACGACCCCGCCAGGTGTACGTTCGGAGACATAACCGGCAGAGGGACAACCGTCCCCCACCGGGCAGCTTCGCATAGCCGCGACACCGAGAGGCGTCGCAGCGGTGTGCTTGCGTTGGCGCACCGTCGAACGAGGGAGGGCCGACCATGGGTAAGAGACGAAGCGGCGTTCGCGGGTACGCCCTCAGAGCCATCGGCCTGGCGGCGATCGCCGCCGCGCTCTCGGTCGCCGGCTTCGCGGCCACGGCCTCGGCGAAGGAATCCGACGACGACCACCACGGACCACCGCCGCAATCGGCGGACTACATCCACGTCTGTCTCTCGTGGTCCGGCGAACTGCGGCTCATCTCCCCGACCGACCACTGCAAGAGCAAGGAGTTCGAGCTCTTCCTCCCGCGCTCCGCCAACGGCTCGACGGGCGACAAGGGCCCAACCGGCGACAAGGGCCCAACGGGCGACAAGGGTCCGACGGGTGCCACCGGCGCCAAGGGCCCCACGGGCGATCCCGGCGCGAACGGCACCGGCGACCAGGGACCAACAGGCGACCCGGGTGCGAACGGCGCCACGGGGCACCGGCGCTACCGGCGCTACCGGCGACAAGGGTGCTACCGGCGATCCGGGCGCGAACGGCGCTACTGGAGATAAGGGCCCGACGGGCGACACCGGCGCACGGGCACCGGCGACAAGGGCCCGACCGGCGACACCGGCGCGACCGGCGACAAGGGCCGACCGGCGACACCGGCGCCACCGGCGCTACCGGCGACAAGGGCCAGACCGGCGACACCGGCCAACCGGCGCGACCGGCGACAAGGGCGCTACCGGCGACACCGGCTCAACCGGCGACAAGGGCGCGACCGGCGACACCGGCGCTACCGGCGACAAGGGCCCGACCGGCGACACCGGCGCGACCGGCGACAAGGGCGCGACCGGCGACACCGGCGCTCGACCGGCGACAAGGGCGCGACCGGCGACACCGGCGCACGGGCGCGACCGGCGACACCGGCGCGACGGGCGCGACCGGCGACACCGGCGCGACCGGCGACAAGGGTGCCGACCGGCGACACCGGCGCGACCGGCGACAAGGGCGCGACCGGCGACACCGGCGCGACCGGCGACAAGGGTGCCACCGGCGACAAGGGCGCGACCGGCGACACCGGCGCGACCGGCGACAAGGGCGCGACCGGCGACACCGGCGCGACGGGCGCGACCGGCGACACCGGCGCGACCGGCGACACCGGCGCGACCGGCGACAAGGGCGCAGACCGGCGACACCGGCGCGACCGGCGACACCGGCGCCACGGCGACCGGCGACACCGGCGACACCGGCGCGACCGGCGACAAGGGCGCAGACCGGCGACACCGGCGCGACTGGCGCGACCGGCGACAAGGGCGCAGACCGGCGACACCGGCGCGACTGGCGCGACCGGCGACAAGGGCCGACCGGCGACACCGGCGCGACCGGCGCCAGACCGGCGACACCGGCGCGACCGGCGACAAGGGTGCGACCGGCGACACCGGCGCCACCGGCGCAACCGGCGACAAGGGCCAGACCGGCGACACCGGCGCGACTGGCGCGACCGGCGACAAGGGCCAGACCGGCGACACCGGCGCGACCGGCGCTACCGGCGACAAGGGCCCGACCGGCGACACCGGCGCCACCGGCGCTACCGGCGACAAGGGCCCGACCGGCGACACCGGCTCCACCGGCGCGACCGGCGACAAGGGCCCGACCGGCGACACCGGCTCCACCGGCGCGACCGGCGACAAGGGCCCGACCGGCGACACCGGCTCCACCGGCGCGACCGGCGACAAGGGCCCGACGGGCGACACCGGCTCCACCGGCGCGACCGGCGACAAGGGCCCGACCGGCGACACCGGCTCCACCGGCGCGACCGGCGACAAGGGCCCGACCGGCGACACCGGCTGCGACCGGCGCGACCGGCGACAAGGGCCCGACGGGCGACTCCGGTACAACGGCGCGACCGGCGACAAGGGCCCGACCGGCGACCCGGGCGCGACCGGCGACAAGGGCCCGACCGGCGACACCGGCGCCAACGGCGCGACGGGCGACAAGGGCCCGACCGACGGGCAACCCGGCTGAGCGGCAGCGACCGGCGACACGGGCGCCACGGGCAGCCACGACTCTGACGACGACAGCGCAGTGCCAGCGTCGACCGCGGGCATGCGACCGGTCGACGCTGCACGGCGGATGACGCCGTCGAGGCTTCACGTGCACGACCTCAACGGCCGCTCAGACGGCAACATCACGGCCGGCAAGCCGGCACCGGTCGAGCGCGTCAGCCGCACGCACTCGGCGCCATCGCTCGACTGCATCGTCGGCAGCGAGCCGCACATCGGCATGCACGCGCATCGGCGTGCATGGACGTGTCCGCCTCAGCGCGGCACAGTGCTGGACCGGTCAGCGTCGGGTGCACGTACGATCGTCGCCGGCCAGCGTCGCCATCTCGCGAGCGACTCCGACGTGCATCGTGGCGCACGTCGACGCGCGAACGCTCGGTGTCGGCGGTCACGGCTCAGTAGCGGGACGGCTCCGATTCGAACGGGCGAAGTCCTGCGGGGCTCCGTGTTCGTCGGCACCGCCACTTCTTCGTGCTGGCTACGCTCGCCGAACACCCGCGCCCCCACCCGCGCCAGCCGCCGCCGCAACACCACACACAACCCCAACGACAGCCACGCCCGCGGCCATCAGCTCGTACTTCAGCCACCCCGCGTCGTACTCCGCCCGCACGTGGTGCGGCCCCGTCGTCAGGTTCACGCCGATGTAGCCCGGCGACACCATGAACGTCGGCTGCTCCCGCCCGTCGACCGTCACGCGCCAGTGCGGGTGGTACGACATCTTCAGCACCAGCGTCGCCGGCTGGCTGCACGCCGCCGTCACGTCGAGCTGCGCCGGCCGCACGACCTCATCGGTCACCGAACCGCCGCCGGGGCAGCCGGGGAACGCCGGGCCCCTGCGCCGTGCCGCTCGAGTCCGGGTAGTCCCATCGGATGAATCGCCCCGCCGCCGGGTCGCCGCCCTGCAGCCACGCCAGGTTGCTGAAGAAGAACTGCTTCTTGTCCGTCCCGCCTGACCTCCTGTCCGTCGAGCGCGCGAACTCCGCGTAGCCGCTCGTCGGCGCGCGGTACAGCGTGTAGCGCCGCGTCGTCGTGATCGTCGAAAGGAACGCCGGCGCCTTCCAGCTGCGCGGCGCGATCACGTAGCGCACGTTGAACACGTCGTAGTGCGCCGCGTTCTGCGCGTCGAAGTGCCACGCGAAGTCGGAGTTCAGGCTCAGCGCCTGGTACGGCGGCGACACCGCCGGCACCCGCTCGAACGTCAGCACGTCGCTGAAGCGCACCGAGTTGAACGGGATGCCGAAGTTCAGCTGCTTCCCGAAGTCCTCGCGCAGCCCCGCGAACGTCCGCCCCGGCGGCTGCTTCCGCAGCTCGGCGAGGATCGTCGCCGCGTCGCGGTCGTTGTCGATCGCGTCGGCGGTCTGCTGCATCCACGTCGTGTTCTGGTCGTAGAACGACGTGCGCTCGCGCATCGCCGGCACGAGCAGCGCCAGCAGCACGATCGCCGCCAGCCCGACCCCCCACCGCCGCGGCGCGATGCGGCACGCGCGCCACACGGCCTCGCCCCCGAGGCCGATCAGCAGGATGGCCGCCAGCTGCACGCCCGCGATGAATCGATGGAACAGCAGGATCTCGCCGAACGGCAGATGGTCGGCGACCGGCCCCCAGATCTGTCGCCCGAAGTACAGCAGCAGCCACACCACGAACAGCGCGACGGCGAACAGCCCCGGCCGCGTCCGCCCCGCCAGCGCCACGACGCCGCCGGTCGCCGTCAACACCGTCAACACCGGCCAGCGGCCCGCATCGAGCAGCTTGCCGTGTACCAGCCAGCTCGTGATCGTGCGCGCGCCGAACGAGTCGAAGTGCCAGCTCTGCTCGTACGGGCTCACGCCCACGTACGGCCCCGAGAGGAAGAACGGCAGCCAGAAGTACGCCGTCACGATCACCGTCAGCGCGCCGGCGGCCGCGAATCGCCCGGTGCGCGCGCGCCAGTTCGTCCGGCTCAGCCCGGCGGCGAAGATCACCAGCGCCGTGAAGATCATCATCTCCGCGAACAGCAGGTGCGACAGCACGAGCAGCGCGCAGACAGCCACGGTCAGCGCCATCCCCTTGCCCTCGTTCGCCAGCCGGTACAGGCATGCTGTCGCGATGAACGTCAGGTGCATCGCCCACAGCTGCGTGTAGATGCCGTAGCCGCGCCACACGTAGCTGTCGTACTCGAACCCGAACCGATGGTCCGCCGAGATCAGCGGCGCCGCCGCCGCCGCGAACGCCGACGCCACCGTCGAGAACCCCATCCGCCGCATCGACCAGTACACCGTCAGCGGCAGGCCGATCAGCAGCGCGTAGCGCACGACGTTGAACAGCGTCAGCAGGCTGACCATGCGCAGCAGCGCGCGGTCGAGCAGGATCACCGCCAGGTGCGGCACGTTCTGGTACATCAGGAACCGCGGCGCGCCGAGGTCCAGCTCCGGGCTCCAGTTGTCGAGCGGGTTCTCCCCGTCGGCCAGCGCCTCCGCGCCGCGCTGGATCATCAGGTACTGGAACGCGTCGTCGTTGTTGCTCGGCACGCGGATGCCGACTTCGGGGAACAGCATCGTCGCGTTGAACGCGATCGAGACGATGACGATGAGTGCCAGCACGCCGGCGGCGATGCGCCGGTCCGTGCGTGTCAGCCCGGCGTCAGGCTCCGTGCGCGCGAACGGCCAGCGATGCAGCACGCGGCCGAGCTGCCGCCTGGCGGACACCCTCGTGTGGTCGGGACGAAGTTGGCGCACGCTTGCCGACACCTCTCGTCGCCCGGGAGCGCGCGCCGGCGCCTACGGCGTCGGGCTGGCCTCCGCGGTCGCTTCGCCGGACGGCGTGGTGCTGGCCGCGACCGTCGCCGTCGCCTTCGGCACGATGTTCGGGTCGATGTCGGCCGCCGCCTTCAACTCGGCGTTCCCCTCGACGACCTGCCCGGTCGCGAACAGCAGCTGCGCGAGGTTCAGGTGCGCGCCCGCGTCGTTCGGCGTCACGGTGATCACGTGCCGGAAGAGATCGATGGCCTCCTGGTTCGCGCCGGCCTCCTTCTTCAGGTTGCCGAGGTTGAACAGCGCCTCCGGGAAGTCCGGGTCGACGCTCAGCGCCAGCCGGTAGTTGTTCTCCGCCGACTGGTTGCGCCCCGCGAGCCGGTCGAGCACGCCAAGGTTGTAGAAGGCGAACTTGTTGCGCGGGTCGTGCTTCAGCACCTCCTGGTAGTCGGCCGCGGCCTCGTCGTACCGGCCGTCGACGTGCGCCTGCAGCCCCTTCGCGAGCGCCTCGTGCGCGAGGTCGGCTTCCGACTTGGAGCTGCCGCACGGGCCGAACGCGAACGTCACCGCCGAGACGATCACTGCGAGCGCTGCCAGGGACGCGATCCGCTTCATGGTAGACCCCCACGTTCGAGCCGAATGAGTCGTGTCTGGTATCGGCATCGGCGGAAGTCCGCTGCAGCGCCCGGCTGCCTCGCCCGGCCCCACTTTAGCGCTTCGATAATCTCCATGACGCCGCCCCCCGCCTCGTAGACCCCGCCAGTCCGGGTGTCATCCGCGCTATGAGATCGACCGCAGGGGTGCTACGGTCGCCTCGGGTCACTACGCCCCAACGGCTCGCCGCCAGACGAGCCCGGGGGAAGATGGCCCGAACGACAGAAATAAAATAGGCAAAACGAAATCGCGGCAGATTCATTTACCAACGACATAACGCCGTAATCCGGCGTTTCGGGCCACTCCTCCGCCCCACGGCCGAATCCGCTTGCCACCACCCCGGTGCGGCGCTAGATTGGCCACGCTCGCACGACCGGGTGCCCCAGGCACCCTCCCCGAACGTGCCGGCGTCATCACGGAGGTGGCCATGGGACGGCCCGTACTGCGCACGCGCCTGTGCGACATTCTCGACATCGAATACCCGATCATCCTCGCCGGCATGGGCGGCGTCGCCAGCGCCGAGCTCGTCGCCGCCGTCTCCGAGGCCGGCGGCCTCGGCGTCCTCGGCGCAGCCACCATGACGCCCGAGGACATCGAGCAGCAGGTCCGCCGCATCCGCGACCTCACGTCGAAGCCCTTCGGCGTCGACGTGCTGCTCCCGTCCGGCGTTGCCGCCCCCCGCCCCGCCGCGCCCGCGAACGGCGAGGCGGGGCCGAAGGCCGCACCCTCCGCGCCCAAGCGCCCCATCGACTACCTCCCCGCGCCCTACCAGGACTTCATCCACAGCGCCGAGAAGGAGTTCGGCCTCCCTGCTCGCCCCGAGAGCCAGGACTGGAGCGCCGGCCTGCGCCGCCTCGGCGGCGCCGACTTCTCCAAGAGCCAGGTCGACGCCATCCTCGAGCTGAAGGTGCCCGTGTTCGCCTCCGGCCTCGGCAACCCGGCACCGTACGTCGAGGCCTTCCACGCGCAGGGCGCGAAGGTCATCGGCCTCGTCGGCAACGTCAAGAACGCCCGCCGAGTCGCCGATGGCCACGCCGACGTCGTCGTCGCGCAGGGCACCGAGGCGGGCGGCCACACCGGCCGCATCGGCACGCTGGCGCTGCTGCCGCAGGTGATCGACGCCGTCAAGCCGACGGCGGTGTGCGCGGCGGGCGGCATCGGCGACGGGCGCGGCATCGCCGCCTCGCTCGCGGCCGGCGCCGACGGCGTCTGGGTCGGCACGGCGTTCGTCGTCTCGCAAGAGGCGACGTGGCCGGAGCTGCTCAAGCGCCGCATCCTCGCCGCGACCGAGGAGGACACGCGCGTCACGCGCCTCTACAGCGGCAAGACCATGCGCAACATCAACAACCCGCTCGTCGAGTACTGGGAGTCGCAGAAGATCGACGCGCTGCCGATGGGCCTGCAGGGCATCGTCTCCGGCGAGATCATGGCCGGCGCCCGCATGGCCGACAAGCTCGAGTTGATGATGAACCCGGCCGGCCAGATCTCGGGCATGCTCAAGGAGCTGCGCCCGGCAAAGGAGATCGTCGAGGACATGGTGCGCGAAGCGGCGGAGATTCTCGGCGGCGACCTTGCGCGCCGCGTCCAGGCATCGGTGTAACGATGACCGACGCCGCGCTCTCCGACCTGCGCGTCCTCGACCTCGCCGGCGAGATCGGCGTCTACGCGACGAAGCTCCTCGCCGACCTCGGCGCCGACGTCATCCGCATCGAGCCGCCGGACGGCGACCCGCTCCGCGACATCGGCCCGTTCTGGCACGACGAGGAGGCGGCCGACCGCAGCCTGCGCTTCCTCAACTTCAACACCAACAAGCGCAGCGTCACGCTCGACTTCACGAAGCCGGCCGGCCGCGCGCTCTTCGAGAAGCTCGTCGCCACCGCCGACATCGTCGTCGAGACGTTCGAGCCGGGCTACCTCGACTCCCTCGGTCTCGGCTACGAGGGACTGTGCAAGATCAGGCCCGACATCATCCTCACGTCGGTAACGGGCTTCGGGCAGTCCGGCCCGCACGCGCACTACAAGTGGTCGGACATCGTCGGCGTCGCGACGAGCGGCGTCATGACGCTCGCCGGCGACAAGGAGGACCCGCCGAACATGCCGTGTGCGAGCCAGGGCTACATCGGCGCCGGCATCCAGGCCGCCGCCGGCACGATGATGGCTGTGACGCACCGCGACAACACCGGCGAAGGCCAGCACGTCGACGTATCGATGCAGGAGGCGCTCTCCATCAACCAGGAGACGGCCATGCAGACGTACGACATGCTGAAGCAGATCCGCACGCGCACCGGCGCGCGTGGCTTGATCCCGATCGACATTCCCGGCATCGGTGTGTACGAGTGCGCCGACGGCCAGATCTTCGCCTACATCGGCTCGCCGGGCGGCGCGCTCTGGACGGTGATGCTTGAGTGGATGAACCGCGAGGGCCTGGCCGAGGACCTCAACGACGAGCCGTACGTCACGCTGATCAGCCAGTTGAACATCCGATTCCTGACGAGCCTCACACGAGAGCCTGAGAAGCTGCCCGAGCGCATCACGCAGCTGGCGCACGTGTACGGCGTGTTCTCGCGCTTCTGCGCGACGATGAAGAAGTGGACGCTCTACGAGGAGGGCCAACGGCAGCGGCTGATGATTGGCATCGTCTCGACGCCGGAGGACCTGGTGAAGAACCCGCAGCTCATCGCGAGGCACTGGCTGCAGGACGTTGAGCACGACCACCTCGGCGGCGCGACGGTGCGCTACGCCGGCCCGCCGTACCGGCTTACCGAGACGCCGTGGGCGATCCGGCGGCGCCCGCCCCTGCCTGGCGAACACAACGTAGACGTCTTCGTCGACGAGCTGGGGCTGCCGGCGAACGAGCTCGATGGACTGAGCGAACAGCATGTCATCTAGGGTGCAGCAATGAAACAGCCGCTCACCGGGATCAAGGTCGCCGACTTCTCGTGGTTCGGGGCAGGCCCGATCTGCGCCGAGAACCTGGCGTCGTTCGGCGCAACTGTCGTGCGCGTCGAGTCGGAGTCGCACCCGGATGGTCTGCGGGGCGTCGCGCCGTTCGCGGCGGGCAAGACGGGCTACAACGTCAGCGGCTACTTCAACAACTACAACGCCGGCAAGCTCGATCTCACGCTCAACTTGAACACCGACCTCGGCAAGGAGATCGCGCGCAAGCTCATCGCCTGGTGCGACATCTTCATCACGAACCACACGCCGCGCGTGCTCGAGCGCTGGCACCTGGAGTACGAGGACGTGCGCGCGATCAACCCGACGGTGATCGCCGCATACCAGCCGATGCAGGGCTTCGAGGGCCCGCACAAGTACTTCATGGGCTTCGGCGCGGTGCTGGGGCCGATCACCGGCTACAGCTACCTGAGCGGATACCCGAATCGGCCGCCAATGGGACTCGGCACGAACTATCCCGATTACGTGATCAACCCCGGCCACACGATCGTGGGTATCCTGGCGGCGCTGCGGTACCGCAAGAAGACGGGCAAGGGGCAGATGGTCGAGCTGGCGCAGATCGAATCGTCGGTGTCACCGCTCGCGCCGGCGCTGATGGACTACGCTGCGAACGGCCGCGTCCAGTGCCGTGCCGGCAACCGGCTGCCCCACGCCGCGCCGCACGGCGCCTTCCGCTGCCAGGACAACACGTGGAACAGCCAGCCGGAGGACCGCTGGATCGCACTCGGCGTGTTCGATGACGCGCAGTGGCGCGGCCTCGTCGACGCGATGGGATCGCCCTCGTGGGCGCGCGCCGCGAAGTTCGCGACACACCGCGACCGCAAGGAGAACGAGGACGAGCTCGAGGCGCACCTCACCGAGTGGACGCGCGCCCACACGGCGGAAGCGCTAATGGAGCTACTGCAATCGAAGGGCGTGCCCGCCGGCGTCGTCGAGAACGCACGCGACATGCTCGATTCCGACGAGCACCTGAAGGCGCGCGGCTATTTCGTCTACCTCGACCACCCGGAAACGGGCCGTGCCGCGTACGACGGCCCGCCGTTCCGCCTCTCGAAGACGCCGGGCGTGCTGCGCACTCCGGCGCCCCTTCTCGGCCAGCACAACGAGCAGGTGTGCAAGGAGATCCTCGGTATGTCAGACGACGAGATCGCCGAGGCGCTCATCGAGCAGGCGTTGTACTGAAGTTACCCCGCGAGGGGTGGCCGAAGGGTAGGGGAGCCCTACGACACGTGCTCCAGGCCGTCGGTGATGCGCCACTCTTCGTCGCCGAGGAGTTGGCTGAGCGTCGCGCCGTCGGCCGGATACTCGGCCATGTGGATCCGCGTGCCGGGCACGAGCTTCGTCAGACGCGCCATCGCGATCGCCGCGCCCGCGCGGTCGGTGTTCGGCAGCAGCACGGCGATCGTCTTGCCGAGGTCGCCGGCGAAGTCCACCTGGCGCAGCCAGTGCTTGATCGACAGCCTCGGCACCGCAAGCGCGTCGGACGAATCGCCGACGAGGCTCATGATGGTGAACGGCTGGCCGTAGCGCGTCGCGCGGGCGATCTCCTCCTCGGCGCGGAGGCGGAAGTACCAGTTCGTCAGCAACCCCGTCTCGCGGTCGAACGTCGGCCGGCGGCGGTCGCCGCCGAGCGTTGCCGCCTGCGACGGCGACAGCGCGGTCGCCAGTTCGTCGGCGGCGCCACGCGGCCGCGCAACGGCCCACGCCATCGTGACGAACGCGAGGACGGCGACGGCCTGCAGAATCACGCGCAGCCCCGTCGGATCGACGTCCGACGTCAGCGCGACCGCGGCGAAGCCTGCGATGACCGCGGGCGCGAGCAACAGCATCGTGCGTACGTTGTTCTGCTGCATCAGCGAGTCCCTCCATTCCGGCACATCAGGTTGAGGCCCGCCAGGGCGGGCGGTGTGGTCACGGTGCATCCGTTGTTGGCGAGCGGCGTCTCGACGCGCGTGAAGAGCGTGTACGCCTTTCCCGACGACCGCCACCAGTACGGATACTTGCCGTCGCTCCTCGGAAGCTTCCACGACGTCGACAGCAACTGGCAGCCCGAGTCGAACGGCATGTCGCACACGGTGCCGAACTCGTCCTTCGTCGACGGGTACGAGCCGTGCGCGGCGCGGTACTCCTCGAGGATGCTGGCGATGCTCGCGAGATCCTCGCTGCGCTTCTGGTCCAGCTCGATGGCGGCTGTGGCCGTGGCGTTCGGCGTCGGCGCCGCCGTGACCGTCGTCGTCGGCACGACTGCCGCACCGGACGCGCCGTTGCCGCCGCCGTCCTTCACCACGGCGACGACGATGACGCCGATCAGCGCGGCGAGCGACAGCCAGTAGCGCGGGTCACGGATGACACCGTCCAAGGCAACCTCCGTCCCCGATCATCGCCGGTCGCGCCGCGCGATTGAATAGGGATGGCCCCGAGGCCGGATGCGGGAAGGCCCTACGCCCCAACAGGGCTGAATCGCGCGACGCGGCCGCGCGAGCCCCAGATTCGGCAGCCGGCTTCGTTCGTCGAGGCGTTCTCGTTCCCCCACCACCCCAAACGCCGTAGAATCGGCGTGATGGCACACGCGGGCTGAAAGCCCGCGCCACGGCGGGAGCGGACTTCCCCAACACGCCGCCCAGAGGAGGCTATTATGGCGCAGATCGATGGCGGCGACCTCGTCGCCCGCATGCTCAGGGGCGAGGGGATCGACACGATCTTCACGCTGTCGGGCGGCCACATCCAGAACATCTACGACGGCTGCCTCGACGAGGGCATCCGCGTCATCGACACGCGGCACGAGCAGGTCGCCGGTCACGCCGCCGAGGGATACAGCCGGCTGACGCGCAAATGCGGCGTCGCCGTCGTCACCGCCGGCCCCGGCGTCACCGACACCGTTACCGCCGTCGCGACGGCATACCAGAACGCCAGCCCGCTGCTCGTCATCGGCGGCGCGGCGCCGCTCAACACGTCGCTCATGGGCGCGCTGCAGGAGATCCCCGGAACGGTCGAAATGATGCGGCCGATCACGAAGTGGTCGGCGACGGTCCCCTTCACGAAGCGCATCCCCGACTACCTGGCGCAGGCGTTCCGCATCGCGCTCACCGGCCGTTTCGGCCCGGTCTTCCTCGAGATCCCGTCGGACATCCTCTTCGGCCGCATCGAGGAAGGCGAGGTCGAGCTGCCGACGGGCTACCGGACGGAGGGGCGCACGCAGGGCGACTTCAAACTGATCAAAGAAGCGGCGCAGCTGCTCGCGGGCGCCGAGCGGCCGGTGCTGATGGGCGGCACCGGCGTCTACTGGGCGAACGCAGGCGACGCCTTCCGCGAGCTCGCCGAAAAGGTCCAGGCGCCGATGTACCTCAACGACATGGGGCGCGGCATGGTGCACCAGGACCACGCGCAGTTCATGAGCCGCACCCGCCGCACCGCCTTCGGCGAGGCCGACGTCGTGCTGTTCGCCGGTACCATGCTCGACTTCCGCCTGCGCTACGGGCGCAGCGTCAACCCCGGCGCGAAGGTCATCTCGATCGACATCGACCCGAATGAGCTCGGCCGCAACCGCGGCGTCGACGTCGCCATCGAGGGCGACCCGCGCAACGCGCTGCAGCAGATCACCGCCGAGATCGGCGCCGGCTCGTTCAATCATGACGCGTGGATCGGCAAGCTGCGCGACGGCGAGACGAAGGTCATCGAGATGCGGCAGCGCTGGCTGCACTCCGACAAATCGCCGATCCACCCGCTGCGCCTCTGCAACGAGATGGCGAAGTTCGTGGACGACAACACGACCGTCGTCGGCGATGGCGGCGACATCGTCAGCACGGCGTCGCAGGTGCTGCCGGTCAACCAGCCGGGGCAGTTCATGGGCCCGGGCCCGCTCGGCACCCTCGGCGTGGGCACTGGCTTCTGCATCGCCGCCAAGGCGGTGCACCCCGACCGAAAGGTGCTGATGGTCAACGGCGACGGCTCGTTTGGCCTCAACGGGTTCGACTTCGATACGCTCGTCCGCTTCAACATGCCCGTGGTCTCCGTCGTCGGCAACGACCGGCAGTGGGGCCAGATCATCGTCGGCCAGGAGAAGATGTACGGCCCCGACCGCGTGGTGGCCACCCGCCTCGCCGATAACGCGCGCTACGACAAGGTGGTCGAGGCGCTCGGCGGCCACGGTGAGTTCGTCACCGAGCCCGACCAGATCTTCCCGGCGATCGAGCGTGCGTTCGCGTCCGGCAAGCCAGCGTGCGTCAACGTCATTCTCGACCAGCACCCGGAGGGCGTCTCCGGCGGCTACGAGTTCCTCGGTTGATTGCATTTGGTCGACCCTCGCGGCTGGTTGCACGCCCGAAGCGCGCGCTCGCGCTCGTCATCATGGCGATGCTCGCGATGGCGGCGATGTTCTCGTCGGCGAAGTGCTACCCGCCCGGCACACGCGTCGTCATCTTCATACAGGGCATCTACACCACGTACGACGCCGGCGGCACGCAGGGTTCGCTCGTCGAGCGTCATCGCTTCGAGACGCTGAAGGCCGAATTCCTCGCCCGCGGCTACAAGCCGTCGGCGTTGCTCGACTTCAGCTACGCCGGCGGCACCGTCGGCGCCGACGGCTCGTGGCAGCCCGCGCCGTACGACTGCGCGATCACCGATCGCCGTCCCGACAACAACCTGGCGCCGCTCGAGAAGATGCTCGCCGACTACCGCGCGCACCATCCCGACGCGCACTTCACGCTCGTCGGCCACAGCCTCGGCGGCTATCTCGCGTTCCTCGAGGGCGCGCGCGAGGCAGCCCGGCCGACCGCAGACAAACTCGGCATCGACGTGGTGGTGACGCTCGATGCGCCGCTGAGCGGCGTCTCGCCAGACAAGAAGGCGATCCTCGACATCATCCCGTGCGCGAAGACCTACCTCGCCGGCGCGGACATCGTCGCGCAGAAGCTCGACCCGACGACGCCGGCGACGCGGCGCGCCCAGTCTGCCCAAATGGCAACGCAGGGCGAGCGTCTGGCGACGTTCGGCAACCCGTATGACTGTTTCTGGAACACCGGGCACTGCCTCCCCGGCGGCGGTTGGGTCGACGATAGCGCCACGCAGTTCCTGAACGGCCAGGCCTCGATATCCAACTCCTACCCCATCGAGGCGGCGCCGCTCGCGAGCCACGACGCCATCGTCGCCAACGCGGACGTCGTGCGCGACACCGTGGCCTTCGTCGGCCCGCCGTAGCGCCGCGCGGGCACGTCTCTTCGACCGTAGCGCACCGTGGGCGCGCTTTGATTGATGTTTGTTTTCTCGCGTTTTCGTTTTTCGGGCGGTTCGAGGGCGCTGCCGAATCCGGGAAGGGCCGGCTGGCTGATTGGATTTGACTGAACTTGATTGAACGGCGGCGATTCAATCAAGGAAACGCGAGCGAGCACATCGAACCGAGACCAGGCGTGCGGCACGAAGACACGAGCGCAAGAAACGTGCGACCGCATGCCGCGATGGTACGGCGGTGGGCAGCTGAACTCCGAACGGCCATGTCACCCCCCCAAAACATCGCGCGCGGCGCGGTCAAAGGACGAGCCGCCTCGTGAAGTACGTGCAGGTCTCGCTCTCGATACGCTCCACACCGCGTTCGTCCCGGCTGCTCCAGCGGACGTCGAACGGCGGAATATCGCTCTCCCGGTACCCGCGGCGGAGGTAGAGGGCTCGCGCCCGAGTGTTCTCGACACCGACGGACAGACCGATCGTGGCGTAGCCTCGCTCGCGAGCAGCCTGCTCGGCCGTGCGCATCAACGCCGTCCCGATGCCCCGCGATCTGAATTCCGGAACCACGTCGAGCGATTCGACGTACGGCTCGGAGATGCCAAGCCGGATCAGCGTCTCATCCGTCGACCGCCAGCGGAGCAGGACGCGGCCGACCGGTGCCCCACTCAGCAGCGCCACCAGGAACAGGCCTTCGCCCGCAAGCTGCGCGCTATATCGCGTCCGGTTGTGCTGCGACGGCATCGCCAACTCGAGGGCGGCCATGGCCTCCTGCGTGCACGGGGCGATCTCCAAGGATTCCACAGCGCCGGAGTATACAGCGGCGAAGGGCGTGCGCGTGGGTCCGCCTCTACGTGCCGCCAACCCGTCCCGCCATAGCCGCTTCGATAAGTACGCGCGCCCTTTTCGCAGCACGAAATCGCACGTCTACTTCCCGTTCTGTATCGCCTATCTCTATAATGCCGAACGCTGCGCCATCGCAGCGCGCATCAATCGGCGCCATCGAGGGGAGACCGTTGATCAACCCGCTGACCGCCCTGCTCGGGCTCTTTTCCCACGACGTGGGGATCGACCTGGGCACGGCGAACACGCTCGTCATGGTCAAGGGGCGCGGCATCGTCATCGACGAGCCGTCCGTCGTCGCGATCGACCGCCAGACCAAGAAGATCCTCGCCATCGGCGCCGAGGCCAAGCGCATGGTCGGCCGGACGCCGTCCAGCATCGTGGCGGTGCGGCCGCTCAAGGACGGCGTCATCTCCGACTTCGAGGTGACCGAGCGCATGCTGCAGTACTTCATCCGCTCAGTACACGAGCGGTTTGGCTTCGGCATCCCGCGGCCGCGCGTCGTCATCGGCATCCCCAGCGGCGTCACCGAAGTCGAGAAGCGCGCCGTTCACGACGCGGCGCTGAACGCCGGCGCGCGAGCGGCCTTTCTCATCGAAGAACCGATGGCGGCCGCGATCGGCGCGGGGCTGCCGATCATGGAGCCGAACGGCTGCATGATCGTCGACATCGGCGGCGGCACGACGGAGGTCGCCGTCATCGCGCTCGGCGGCGTCGTCGTCAGCACCTCGATCCGCACGGCCGGTGACGAGATGGACCAGGAGATCATGGCGTACGCGCGCCAGGTGCATAACATGCTCATCGGCGAGCGCACGGCCGAGGACATCAAGATGGAGGCCGGCTCGGCGTTCCCGCTCGACGAAGAGGGCACCGTCGAGATCCGCGGCCGCGACCTCGCCACGGGACTGCCGAAGTCCGTCGAGGTGAGCACCGTCGAGATCCGCGACGCGCTTTCCGGCAGCATCAACGCCGTCATCGACGCGGTGCGCTCGACGATCGAGGTGACGCCGCCGGAGCTGGTCGCCGACCTGATGTATCGCGGCATCGCGCTCGCCGGCGGCGGCGCGATGTTGCGCGGCCTCGACCGGCGGCTGGCGCAGGAGACGCGCTTTCCGGTCTACGTCGCCGAGGACCCGCTGCTCTGCGTCGTCAAGGGCACCGGCGAAGTGCTCGAAGAGGCGCGGATGCTGACGAAGGTGCAGTCGGCGCTCGCGACGCGGAAGCCGCCGCGGTACAGCTCGCCCCGCCGGCACGCGTTCTGACTTCCGACTTGAGTCGAACGGAGACGCACGATGGACTCCACACCCTTCGTCCTTTACGAGCAGGACGGCCCGGTGGTCGTCATCACCATCAACCGGCCGGAGCGAATGAACGCGATCGGCCCCGAGGTCAGCCGCGGGCTGATCGACGCGTGGAGCCGCTTTCGCGATGACGAGTACGGCGCTCGTCGGCGTCCTCACGGGCGCCGGCGACGCCGCGTTCTGCGCGGGCGGCGACCTGAAGGCCGGGTATGAAGGCGACGCGCTCGTGCAGCGGACGCCGTCCGAGCTGGCGGCGCACGCGCGAGGCGAGCGCCCCGGCGTGCTCGGCCCGTCGCGCTGGACCGACATCTACAAGCCGACGATCGCCGCCGTCAACGGCGTCGCCTACGCCGGCGGCCTCGAGTGGGCCTGCTGGACCGACCTGTGCATCGCCGACGAGCGCGCGAGCTTCGGCGTCACGTGCCGTCGCTGGAACATCGGCCTCGCCGACGGCGGCACGCAACGCCTCACCGCGGATCGTCGGCTTCCGCCGCGCGATGGAGCTGATCATCACCGGGCGCGTGATCGACGCGCACGAGGCGCACGCGATCGGTCTCGTCAACGAGGTCGTACCGGCCGGCACGTCGCTTTCGCGCGCCGTCGAACTGGCTCACACGATCGCGGCGCTACCGCAGCCGGCGCGATGCGCACCGACATCGAGGCGGCGCGCCGCGGGTTCGGCCGGCCGCTCGACGAGGGGCTGCGCATCGAGGCGGAGTGCTTCAACCGCTCGATCTTCGACGGCGCGACGATCGAAGGACTGCGTCAGTTCAACGAGCGCGACCACCCGGATCGCCGCGCGGGCGATGCGCCGATCACGCCGGGCATCGTGCGAAGGCAGACCTGATCCCGAGCGGCCTCGCCACGCGCAAGCCGGCGCGTTAGCGCCCGCGCGCTCACGCGCCGCCGTTCGAGAAGTCGATCAGATACCATCCGCCGCCGCCGATCCACGTGAGCTGGACATTTCGCGCGTCCGGCGGGAGCAGGTCGAGCGGCGGCGGCTGCCGGTAGACGGGCTGCGTGAACAGAAGCAGCCGGTTCATCAGCGGCAGTCGGCGATCCGTCGGCACGCCGACATCGCAGATCACGATGCGCGCGCCCCGCCGCGCGACACGCGACATCTCCATGAGCGCGCCGTGCTTGTCGCCGAATTCAGCGAAGCCGCCGTGATGAAACACGGCGTCGAAGACCCCGGTTTGGAACGGCAGGTGCGCCGCCTCGCCTTCGACCAGGGCGGCGGCCGTGCCGAGGCGCCGCAACTTCTCACGGCAGCGGAGCAGCATGGATCGCGAGAGGTCGAGCGCCACGAGCGGTCCGTCGTGCCTGGACTTCCGCATGAGCGCCAGATTCGTGCCGGTGCCGGCACTCACTTCCAGGACCCGGTCCTGCGGCTTCAGTCCGAGGCGCGCGATGGCCTTGAGGCGCTCGTTGGCAAGGGATGTCCCACGCAGGAGGGCAGCGAGCCAGTTAGCGCGGTCGTACCAGCGTGCTCGGCCTTCGTAGTGCCGCCGCGAACGCACCTCATCGTCGTACATGGCGCTGGCCACAATAGGTGTGCGCAGCTCGGGCTACAAGCGGGGCGCTGTTGCGGAAAACGCAGCTAGCCTGCCTCCGGCTTCCGCCCTCTCAGCCACCCGCCCCGACCGGCCGCATGTCCTCGATCCGCAGTTCGACCGCGCCGTCGCGGCCGCCGTCGATTGCCACTGAGTACACGACGTCGATGCGGTCGCCGGGCGCGGCGGCGAAGTCGCCCATATCGAACGCGATCGCCGGCCACGTCACGTTGCCGTCACGCAGGCGCAGCTTGAGGTGCCGGTCGCCGTTGCCGACGATGCGCGCATCGACGACCGCCACGTCGCGCGAGAGGAACATCGGCTCCGGGTTGCCGACGCCGAATGGGCCGATCCGTTTCAGCCAGCGCAGCTCCTCGCCGCGGAGCTGTGACAGCGGCAGATTGCAGTCGATCTCCAGCACCGGCGCGAGGTCTCGGCCGGCCAGCGCGCGCTCCGCTTCCTCGAGCAGGCACGCGCGCACCTCGTCGATGCGGTCGTTGCGCACGGTGAAGCCGGCGGCGGCGCGATGACCGCCGAACCGCTCGAACAGGTCGGCGTGCGCGCGCAGCGCATCGGTGATGTGGAACTCGTCGATGCTACGGCAGCTGGCGCGGCTCGTCTCGTCGCGGATCTCATACACGACGGCCGGCCGGCCGTAGACGTTGACCAGCTTCGACGCGATCAGCCCGACGATGCCCGACGAAAAGTCCTGGTGGCCGATCATGATCAACGGCGGCAGGCCTTCGCCCTCCACCATCTTGCTCGCGAGCGCGATGGCCTCCGCGCTGCGGTCCTGCCGCTCGCGGTTCAAGGCATCGAGTTGCCGCGCCAGTTCGCGGCCGGTCTCTTCGTCGGTCGTCATCAGCAGGTCGAGCGCGAGCCGCGCGTGCGCGATGCGGCCTGCCGCGTTGAGCCGCGGCCCCAGCTTGTAGCCGATGTCCTCGACCGAAACGCCCGCCGCATCGATGCGCGCCACTTCCATCAGCGCGCGCAGCCCCGGCCGTCGCGTTGCGGCGAGCGCGGGCAGGCCGGCGCGCAGGAGCCGGCGGTTCTCATCGACGAGCGGCGCCATGTCGCACACCGTGCCGAGCGCGGCGATGTCGAGGTACGCCCGCTCGTCGAACGGCTGCCCGCAAGCATCGTGCAGGGCGGACGCCACGTGGAACGCGAGGCCGGCCGTCGCCAGCTCGAGCAGGCCGCCGGGCGCGGCGCCCGCGACCCTCGGGTTGACGAGCGCGGTGGCGTCGGGCAGCTCCGCCGGCACGGTGTGGTGGTCGAGGATGATGACGTCCATCCCCAACTCGCGGGCGCGCGCCACCTCGACGACCGAGCTGGTACCGCAGTCGGCCGTGACGAGCAGCGTCGCGCCGTCGGTGTGCAGGCGTTCGATCGCAGGGACGTTCAGGCCGTAGCCCTCGCTGAATCGGTCGGGGATGTACGGCATCGGCGCGGCGCCGAGCGCCAACAGCGCCTCGCTGAGCTGCGCGGCCGACGTTATGCCATCGACGTCGAAGTCGCCGTACACGGCGACGGATTCGTGCGTCCGCGTCGCCTGCGCGAGCCGCCCGATCGCGACGTCGATGTCAGGGAGCGCGCTCGGATCGGGCGTCGCGCCGGGCGCGGCGACGAACGCGGCGACCTGCTCCGACGTCGTCAGCCCGCGCAGCGCGAGGATGCGGCCGGCCAGTTCCGGCCAGTCGCCGGCGGCTATGGCGGCGGGCCGTGGCCGGCCGCGCCAGCGCCGGCGGCGCGGCGCAGGCCCGAGCTCGTACGTCGAGGCATCGACCGCGGGGATGGTCATTGGGCGCGAGTGTAGCAGCGGGGGAGTGCGATTGTCGACATCGTTATGACGTGCGACCCTCGCCGAGGAACCAGCGGCGCTTCTTCGGCTTGAATCCCAGGCCGAACTGCGTCGTCGCCTCGCTCACAATGTGGTCGACCGCCTCCTGCGGCGAGTCGGTGACATGGAGCACGGCGAAGTCATGCTCGTCGATCGTGCCGGCACGAAGCGCGGAGTCGCTCAGCATCTCGATCAGCGGCGCCCAGTACTGCTTGCCGATGAGTACCAGCGGAAAGTCGCGGATCTTGTGCGTCTGGATCAGCGTCGCCGCCTCGAACACCTCGTCGAGCGTGCCGAAGCCGCCCGGCAGCGCGATGAACGCGTACGAGTACTTCACCAGCATCACCTTGCGCACGTAGAAGTGGCGAAAGCTGACGACGACGTCGAGGAACCGGTTTGGCCGCTGCTCCTTCGGCAGCTCGATGTTGCAGCCGACCGAGCGCCCGCCGGCGTCCTTCGCGCCGCGGTTCGCCGCCTCCATGATGCCCGGCCCGCCGCCGGTCATGACGGTGAACCCCGCGCGCGCCAGCCGCTGGCCGACCTCGCGCGCGAGCTGGTAGTACGGGTGGTCTTCGGTGAAGCGGGCCGAGCCGAACACCGTCACGCACGGGCCCGACGAAGTGCAGCTTCCGGAACCCGCTCAACAGCTCGAGGAAGATGCGCCAGGCGCGCCACAGCTCGAAGCCGCGGTTCTGCGGCCCGGCGAGGAACCGCACCTCGGACGCTTCATTACGACGATCGACCGGTGAACCGTTCGTCCACTGTTGGCGGTCCACGTCATCGGCCAGTTGGCGTTCCGGATCACGGGTCATGCAACAGCTCCTCCAACACACGGCGAGGCGGCGCCGTCCGTACTGTAGTCGATGCGCACGCGCGGAGGAGTAGCCGGCCGGGCGGTCAGTGTACGGCGGCAGGCGCCTCGACAGGGGCGGCATCTGGCGCGCGGACGGTCATCGTCGACAAGGCATCGCTGTCGCGGATGATGAACGACGCGAGCACGCCGACGATGGCGAGCAGGCCGGCGACGAAGAACGCGTCGTGGAACGCGAGGACCGCACCGGCCGTCGTGCGCGGGTTGCCCATCTGCGCGGTGTGGTGCGTCAGGCGGTTCGTGAGCACCGTCGCAATGAGCGCGACGCCGAAGCTCGCGGCCACCTGACGGCCGGAGTTGAAGATCGCGCTGGCCCTGCCGGTATCCTGCGGCCGGATCGTCGCGAACGTCGCCGCCTGCAGCGGCACCAGCGTCAGCCCGAACGACACACCTCGTCCAAGCATGATCAGCCGGATCCACCACGGGTCGGTGTTCAGCCCGACGGCGAGAAACGCGAACGTCGAGATCGTCGCGCCGATCATGCCGGCAATCATCATCCGGCGCGGACCGAATCGGCGATAGAGGCGCTGCGCCGGCTGCACGATCAGCATCACGCCGATCGCCTGCGGAAACGTGACGAGGCCGGAGGCGAGCGGCGTCATGCCGCGCTCCGCCTGGAGGAACAACGGCAGCAGGAACAGCGCACCCTGCATGCCCGCCATGCTCAGCAGCTGCACCGCGTTCGCCGAGGCGAACAGCCGGTTCTTCATCAGCCGCATGTCGATCATCGGATCGGTCGTCGTCAGTTCGATCACGGTGAACGCGCCGAGCAGCGCCAGGCCGCCGACGCCGAACGCCATCACGCGGCCGTTGTCGAAGCCATGCGTACCTGCCTCGGCGAGCGCGTATACGACGGCGGCGAGCCCCGACGAGCCGAGAATGAAGCCCGGCACGTCGAGGCGCCCGGCGCTCTCCTCCTTGCCCTCGCGCAGCACCAGCGCAGCGACGAGCAGCCCCGCGAGGCCGATCGGCACGTTGATGAGGAAGATCCAGTGCCACGACTGGTACTCGACTAGGTAGCCGCCCAGCACCGGCCCGCTCGCCGGCGCGACGACGGCCGGGATCGCCAGCAGCGCCGACGCCTTCGCGCGCTCGGACGGCGGAAACGCGCGGAACAGCATCGCCGTGCCGACGGGCGTGAGCATGCCGCCGCCGACGCCCTGCAAGATGCGGAAGGTGATCAGCGCGCCAATGTTCCACGAGAGCGCACAAAGCAGCGAAGCGAGCGTGAACATCCCGAGCGCGAACATGAACACGCGCTTCGTGCCGAACCGGTCTCCGGCCCAGCCGCTGACCGGGATGAAGATCGCCAGGCTCAGCAGGTAGCCCGTCACCACCCACTCGATCGTCGTGGTCTGCGCGCTGAACTCGCGTTGCAGCGTCGGCAGGGCTACGTTCGTGATCGTCATGTCGAGCAGGTCCATAAACAGCCCGAATACGAAGACGACGCCGACGAGGTACTTGTATTCAACGCGCTTGAACATCGCGCACCCTTTCTCGACGAGAGCCAGCTGCCGGAGAACCGGCGAGCCGGCCTTTCATGGTGCCACATGGGCGCGCTACCTGCCCCGCCGTGCCGGGGCACGACGCTTGGGAGACGCCCACGCGGCTTCCCGCCGTCCCGCTCACCACCTATAATCCCGCCACACCAGAAAGGGAGGTCGCCGGATGAGCGGACCGATGGAGGGCGTCAAGGTCGTCGAGATGGGCGTATGGGTGGCGGGGCCCTCGGCTGCGGTCATCCTGCGCGACTGGGGCGCCGACGTCGTCAAGCTGGAGCCCCCGACCGGCGACCCGTTCCGTGGCCTCTTCGCCACCGCGCTTGGCGTCTCCGATCCCCGTCAACCCGCCGTTCGAGGTCGACAACCGCGGCAAGCGCAGCGTGGCGCTCGACTTCACGAAGCCGGAGGCGCGCGCCATCGGCCGCCAGCTGCTCGACCAGGCGGACGTATTCGTCAGCAACATGCGGCCGCGTGTGCTCGAGCAGTTCGGCTTCGGCTACGACGAGATCCGCAAGACGAACCCGCGCATCATCTACTGCTCCGTCAGTGGCTACGGCCCCGACAGCGCCGACCGCGACCGCGCGGCGTACGACATCGGCGCGTTCTGGTCGCGCTCCGGCATGGCGATGGCGCTGACGGCGCCGGGCAACGAGATCCCGCAGCAGCGCGGCGGCATGGGCGACCACATGACGGGCATGAACGCCGCCGGCGCCATCTCGGCCGCGCTGTTCAAGCGCGAACGCACGGGCGAGGGCCAGCGCGTCGCCGTGTCGCTCGTCCGCACCGGCATCTACATGATGGGCTGGGACTACGCGCTCGAGCTCCGCCTCGGCGCGAAGACGTGGCCGTACAACCGCTACGGGGCGGTGAACCCGATCATCAACTGCTTCAAGACGAAGGACGAGCGCTGGATCTGGCTCCTGTTGCTCCAGGCCGACCGCCACTGGCCCGACCTGATCCGCGCCGTCGAGCGGCCCGACATCCTCGAGGACCCGCGCTGGCACGACATCGGCGTGCGGCGCGAGAACGGGGAGTCGCTGGTGCGCGAGCTGGACAAGGAGTTCGTCAAGCGGACGATGGACGAGTGGGGCGAGATCCTCGACCGCCACGACGTCTGGTGGGCGCCCGTGAACACCATCACGCAGGCGATCGCCGACCCCGTCGTGCAGGCGTCCGGCGCGATCCAGGAGGTCGCCGGACCCGACGGCACGATCCCGCTCGTCAACACGCCGGCCGACTTCTACAGCACGCCGGTGGGCCCGCAGGGTCCGGCGCCGGAGCTGGGCCAGCACACCGAGGAGGTGCTGCTCGAGCTTGGCTACGACTGGGACAAGATCATCGCCCTCAAGGACAGCGGGGCCATCCCGTGATCGACGCGGCCGCGCGCGCCGTCATGGCGCGGCTCGAGGCGCAGGACGCCGGCGAGCGCGAGCGCGGCACGCCGCGCGAGGCTCGGCTGCGCCAGATCTCGCCCGACGTCGGCCGCTTCCTGAACACGATCGTGCTGGCGCGCCGCCCGCGCACCATCGTCGAGATCGGCACCTCCGGCGGCTACTCGACGATCTGGCTATCGCTCGCCGCGCGCGACGTCGGCGCGAGCGTGACGACGCTGGAGATCGACCCGAAGAAGATCGCCGCCGCCACGGCGAACCTGCGCGAAGCGGGCCTCGACGGTATCGTGACGATTCTCGAGGGCGACGCGGCGGCGTACCTGCGTGCGCGCAAGGACCCCTTCGACTTCGTCTTTCTCGACGCCGAGAAGGAGGACTACGCGGCGTATCTCGACATGGTCGTGCCGCTGCTGTCGCCGGGCGGCGTGCTTGTCGCCGACAACCTGCTGTCTCACGAGGACGACCTCGCGCCGTTCCGCGATCGCGCACTCGCGGACGAACGCCTGTCCGGCCTCGTCGTGCCGATCGGCCGCGGCGAGCTGCTGGCGATCAAGGTCGGTTAGGCACCAGGACGCGTTTCAGGTCGCGGCCAGCATCGCTGGCGATTCGCCGATCTGCTCGCGGTGCGAGAAGTAGTAGAGCAGCCCGGCGGCAACGCCGAGCAGACACATCCCCGCCTCGATGCCGACCGCCGTCTGCACGCCAAGCCGGTCCGCCATGAAGCCGGTGAGGAAGCCGCCGATCGGCGTCGAGCCCGCGAACAGCAGCATGTAGAGCGCCATCACGCGGCCGCGCAGGTGGTCCGGCGTCGAGAGCTGCAGGGACGTGTTGGCCGTCGCAGCGAAGGCAGTGTTCGCGACGCCGAGCAGGAGAAGGAACACGAGCGTCACCGGCAACCACTGGCTGCCCGCCACCGCGGCCAGCAGCAGGCTGAACGCCAGCCCGCCGCCGAACAGCGTCCACCGCGCCGCGCGTTCGCGGCTCGCCAGCAGCAATGCGGAAATCAGCGAACCCAGCCCGACCGCTGACGTCATCCAGCCGAGGCCCGTAGCCCCGCGCTCGAGCACGTAGCGATCGACGAGCGGCAGCACGACTGTGAAGTTGTAGCCAAACGTCCCTACGATCGCGACGAGGATGATGATGAGCAAGACGGATGGCGTCCGGAACGCGTACCCGAGTCCCTCGCGAAGCTCGGCCAGCTGGATTGATGCGCCCTGGTGCTCTCCGGTGGCCGGTGTGCAACTCCGATGTCCTCATCATCATCAGCCCGGCGATCACGGGCAGGAAACTGATGCCGTTCGCCAGGAACGCCGCCTTCACGCCGATCGTCGCGATAATGAGGCCGCCGATCGCCGGACCGACGAGCCGCGCGCTGTTGAACATGCCGGAGTTCAGCGCCACGGCGTTCATCAGGTCGTCCTTGCCAACCATCTCCACGACGAATGCCTGCCGCGTCGGCTGCTCGAACGCGTTCGCCAGGCCGAGCATCATCGCAAGCAGGTAGACGTGCCAGAGCTCGACGTGACCGCTCCAGACGAGCGCCGTGAGCACGAACGCCTGCGTCATCGCGATGGACTGCGTGACGAGGATGAAGTTGCGCTTCGGCACCCGGTCGGCGATGACGCCCGCGAAGAGGACGAAGATCGTGATCGGCAGGAACTGCAGCATCGTCACGGTGCCGAGCGCGACCTTCGAGTTCGTGATCTGCAGCACCAGCCACGCCTGGGCGATCGTCTGCATCCACGTGCCGCTGAGCGAGATCGTCTGGCCGAAGTAGAAGAGCCGATAGTTCCGGTTACGGAGCGCCCGGAACGTGCCTGCAAACGGCGCGGGGCCGCCGATTGTCGTCCCAGCGGAATCTGCCGGCTCGTCGGGCACGGGCGGGCCGGGCCGGCGCCACGGAAGCGCCCGAGCCAGTCTCGCCGGAGTCCATCGGGCCACGATCCTGACCTTTCCGTGAAGGGGAATGTTCGACCAGTATAACGCGCGTCGCCGCGACCCTTCGCGCTCCATTGGTCGCGCCCGATGTTGGGCGGCGGCGCGCGCCATCGACGCGACCGCATGCGTGCGACGCGGCACCGGCGCCGGCCCTCGCCGAGCGATCGCGCGTCGCGCGCGCGTCAACATCACCCGATCGCGTTGCGCCTCGCGATCCGCCGCCGGATGAGCGTGTTATCATGGATCGACGACTCTGCCGAAGAGGAGAAGCTCCTGGATAGCGACTACCGCATCGACGTCTCCGAAGTGATCCGCAACATCGACGGCGCGGAAGTCATCGCGCTGTACTTCCCGCTGCTGCGCAAGACGCTGCTCATGGACCTGCGCACGAACGAGCTCGATGGCGCGTTGATCCGCGTCGTGCCGATGGCGAATACGCCGGAGGAGCGCTTTCAGTCGCTCGTGAAGATGCGCCCGCGCCTGGGGAAACCGGACTCGATCGTCATCATCCCGTGGCCCAAGTACGTCGGCAGCATCGTCGACCTGGGCATCTGGGACCACATCGTCCGCCGCTACGCGGACACGGGCTCACCGTCGACGGTGCGCGAGTGCGAGCGCTGCCTGCGCGAGCTGACGAAGCTCGAGCGCGACGAAATCCACCGCGCGATCAGCGGTGAGAACTACGAGACGATGTGGGGCAAGCGCGGCATCTCCGAGGTCGAGGCGCTCGTCACCGATGACGAGGACGACTTCGACGAGGACGACGACGAAACCGACACGCTCTTCGAAGACGACGACGCCTGATCGTTCTCGATGCCGTGGCGCGGGCTGTTCAGCCCGCGACTACCGATGACGGCCGTCCGCACCACCATACGACTTCCGCACAATTGATCATCCCCTAACGCCCTTTAACGCGATCGACGCGCCGTGGTAAGATTTGGCCGCGGACGGAGGCACGCGAGCATGCAAGCTCGGCAGATCGGCAGGCCCAACCCCGCGTCGCAGGCGCGCCTGCAACTGCTCCTCCTCCTCCTTGCCGCGTGGGACTTCCTGGCCTTCGTCCTCGAACTGACGAACACCCGTCTGCTGACGATCGATGGCATCCACGGCGCCCTCGGCGCACGCTCCGTCGGCGGCGCGACGCTGGTACTCGCGATCGCCTATCTGTATGCGGCGCGCAACCCTGTGCGGTACCGGTTTGTGCTCTGGCTCGCGTCGCTCGAACAGGTCGTCGCGGTGTTCGCCTACGGCTTCCACTGGGCGCGCAGCGACGTCGGTTTCAACCAGGTGGCGCTGCCGCTGGCTGCGGCGGCCATCTTCATCGTCCTGCTGATCGCCAACCTCCCCAGGCAAACGGATACCTTGTAAACGTGAGTCAGGCGCCGGAACCAAGCCCACCCTCCAAGCCGACCTCGGCGCGCGACGAGGCCGTGGCCGTGATCAGCGCCTACGGCGCGTTCCGGCTGCTGCTCATCCTCATGGCGATCTGGTCGTTCTTCGAGGGATTCGCTCTCTTCTTCGGGCGGGGGGACGCGCTGACGTTGGGCGGCAGCGGCCCGGAGGCGCGCGTCGCGGAAGAAATCATCGGCGCCCACATGATCCTGCTCGTGCCGGTGTACGCGCTCCTCGCCTGGCGTCGCGATCGCTATCGGGCGCTGATGTGGATTCCCTACGCCGCCCAGCTGGCGATGATCCTGCCGCTCGGCATCAGCCTCCTCCGCTTCCAGAACGTCGGCGTGCTGCTGCTGGTCGTCTCGCTCGTCTTCTTCTCGCTGCTCGTCTACTTCTGGTGGCAGAGCCGGCCGCTCGAGTTCTTCCAGAAGAAGAGTGATGCCGGCGCGGGTCCGCCCGAGGACGATCTCGCGGAACCAGACGAAGAAGACTCCACGTCGCCCGCCGCCTCGGATGCATCGGCGCGGCGCCGCTACCGTCGCCAGTAGCCTACCCGCGCAGCAACGGCCTCACGATGCGCTCCGCCGCCGCCCGCGCCAACTCGGCAGCATCGCGCATCGCCTGCTGGAGGGGCATCTCGGCCGGCGCGCACGCCTCGACGGCATCGAACGCGTCCGTGGCAGCGGCCTCCGGCTCGACACGCCCAGCGACGATGCCGACGCGCTTGCCGTGCGCGCGGGCGAGCCTCGCGACGCCGGCCGCCGTCTTACCGTACGCCGTCTGGGCGTCGAGCCTGCCCCTCGCCGGTGAGGACGATGTCGGCGGCGGCGATCTTCGACTCGAGCCCGACGGCGTCGGCCAGCACGTCGAAGCCGGGCCGTATCGTCGCGCTGGCGATCGCCATCAGCCCCGCGGCGAGACCGCCCGCCGCGCCGCCTCCCGCCACGTCGAGGACGTCGACGCCGAGATCGCGGCGCACGACGCCCGCGAAGTGGCGCAGCGCCGCGTCGAGCACGGCGACGTCGTCGGACGAGGCGCCCTTCTGCGGCCCGAAGACCGCCGCGGCGCCCGCCGGCCCGCACAGCGTGTTCGTCACGTCGCTGGCGACGACGATCTCCGCACCGGCGAGGCGCGCGTCACGGCTTGACGGCGTCGATGCGCGCGAGCCGTGCCAGCGGACCGCCGCCGGGCGGCAGTTCGCCCCCGTCCGCGTCCAGCAGTCGCGCGCCGAGCGCCTGCATCGCCCCGGCGCCGCCATCGACCGTCGCGCTGCCGCCGACGCCGACGATCATCCGCCGGCAGCCGCGGTCGAGCGCCGCGCGAATCAGCTCGCCGGCGCCATACGTCGTCGCGACGAGCGGGTTGCGCTCCGCATCCGACAGCAGCACGAGGCCGGACGCGGCGGCCATCTCGATCACCGCCATCTGCCCGGCATCGAGCAGCCCCCAGGCGGCGTCGATCGGCCGCATCAGCGGGTCGTGCGCGGGCGAGGTCACCCGCTCGCCGCCGCGCGACGCCAGCATCGCATCTACGATGCCCGCGCCGCCGTCCGACATCGGCACGACATCGATGTGCGCGTCCGGCAGCGCGGCGCGCACGCCGGCCGCGATCGCGTCGGCAGCCTGGCGAGCGGTCAGGCTGCCCTTGAACTCCTGCGGCGCCACGACGACGCGCATCGCCAGCTATGCCCCGATCTCGATCGGCTCGGCGGCGTAATCGCCGCGGAGCACCGGCGGCAGCAGCTCCGAAAGGTAACGGGGAGCGAACCACTCCGTCGAGGACGCGATCTCCGGCAGGGACCACCAGCGGTGCTCGACGATGACGGCGCGCTCTTGCGGCTCCCAATTGTCTTCGACGACGTCGGCTGCCGCGACGCGCACGACATAGAAGCGCTCGCGGGACTCCACCCAGTGCTGGCCGAGGGGCACCGTGACGCTGCGGACCCACACGCAGTGCCCCGGCTCCGCCTGGACGCCCGTCTCCTCCCAGAGCTCGCGGCGCGCGGCCTCGACGGGCGTTTCACCCGGCTGGATGCCGCCGCCGGGCGTGACCCAGAGTCGCTGGGCCGCGATCCGCTCGTCGTCCATGCAGAACAGCAGGATCCGATCTCGCGCGTCGATGAGGACCACGCGCGCCGACGCGCGGACGATCGGTGTGACGCCGGGAGGAGGCGATTCGAGCACGGCGGCATCATACGCGAACCGCCGGCCGGGGTCTTGACAGCAGTACATCTGTTCTATTATCGTGGACTCGTCAGAACACTTGTACTAAGGAGAGCCGCCATGACGCGCCGCGTCCGCATCCGTACCCTCGTCATCCCCCGCGCCCGCGCCTGCCCCGACTGCGGCGGCCCGCTCGTCCACGCCGAGGGCTGCGTCGTCTGCCCCGTCTGCGGCTTCACGGCCTGCGGCTGATGCGCCCCGTGAACCGAGGACGGGTGCCGGTGCAGAAAAGACGTGACAAAACGAAGTCCACGCGCCGGGGCCGAACGGCCTGACGCGCGAAGCAGCCGCCATCGCGCATCCGTGCTGTATCATGGCCGCGACTTCGATGGAGGCGATCATCGACCGGCGCATGTCCGACGTTGCCGCGTACGCCCGATCGAGCAGCGGCTCGCGGCGCCCGCCATCCTGCGCAGGGAGTTCGGTCGGATGAGCGGCGACTCAGAGGGCGAGCTCAACCGCTTCTTCATCGTCGTGCTGGCCCTGCTGGTCATCTTCGCGGCGGCCGTCGTCATCACGCTGGCGTGGGGCGCTCCCGGCCAGAGCATCGAGCGCATCGCTGACCTGGCCGGGTGGCTCCGCCGTCACAACGACCGCGAGACGAAGCTGATTGTGACGCTGACCGGCGCCGTCATCGTGCTGGCGATGCTGATGGCGATCATCGTCGAACTGACGCCGTCGCCGACGCAGCGGATGCGCGTCCGCAACGTCAAGGCCGGTGACGCGACGATCACGACGCGCGAGATCGCGGACCGCATCAACGCCGAAGTGCTGCAGGTCGAGCACATCGCCGAGTGCCAGTCGATCGTCGCCGCGCGCGGCCGGCGCGTCGAGGCCGTCCTCGACTTGCACGTCGATCCCGGCGCCGACCTGACGCACGCGGCCGAGGAGGCATGCGCGCGCACCCGGCAGCTCGTCGAGGGGCAGATCGGCATCGAACTGGCGGCGCCGCCTCGTGCGCGCCTGCACTATCGTGAGCTACGCTTGCGGAGCGACGCGCCGCAGCCGCAGGAGGCGCCGCCCGCCGTCCCCAAGCCATTGGCCGCCGGATTCGAGGAGGAACGTGACTAACGAGGACACCGCGAAGCATCTCCGGCCGCGCAAGCCCCGCCTCATCGAGCGCCCGGCGCCCGAGGAACTCGTGCACATCCTCGAGGCGGTGCTGTTCGTCGCCGACGCGCCGATCGAGGTGTCGGCCCTCGCCCGCACCATCAACGCACCCCGCTCTGAGGTCTCCGACGCCCTCGACGAGCTGGCGGAGGCGTGCCGAGACCGCGGCGTCCGCCTGCAGCGGACGGGCGACCTGGCGCAACTCGTCTCGGCACCGCGCACGGCTGCGTATGTCGAGCGCTTCCTCGGCCTCGAGCACCCGCCGCTGACCAACGCGTCCCTCGAGACGCTCGCGATCATCGCCTACCGCCAGCCGATCACGCGGGCCGGCATCGAATCGGTGCGCGGCGTAGACTGCGACGGGCCGATCCGAACGCTCATGGCGCGCGGACTGGTGGAGGATATCGGCCGGGCGCCTGTGGTCGGCCGGCCAACGCTCTTCGGCACGACGGTGCGCTTCCTGGAGTACTTCGGCCTCGAGAAGCCGGACGACCTTCCGCCACTGCCGCTCACTGAGGAGCCGGCCGAAGAGGTCGAAGAGGCGACGATCTGAACGTCGGCATCCTGCGGTTCTCGCTGCGCCTGCCCGAGGCCGGCTCGCTCAAGGACAAGCGCCAGGTCATCCGCAGCGTCGCCCAGCGCATCCGCAACAAGTTTCACGTCTCTGTGGCCGAGGTCGCGGACAACGACGCGTGGCAGATCGCCACGATCGGCGTCGCCTGCGTGTCGAACGAGGCCGGCCAGTGCGAGCGCATCATCGCCGAGATCGTGGACTACGTGCGCGACTCGCGCCTCGATGCCGAGCTGCTGGACGTGGATTCGGAGGTGATCAGCGTGGGCGAGTGATTCAGTGCGCGGGGACGGCGAGCGGCTCGGCGACGATGTCGTACGCCAGCGCCTCGCTGACGCGCGCGCGCACCATCTCGCCCGGCGCGAAGTCGCCACGCAGCAGCACCAGGCCGTCGACCTCCGGCGCGTCGCGATACGAGCGCCCGACGACGAACCCTTGCTCGACGCCGCGCCGCCGCGTCGCGGCCTCGGACTCCACGAGCACGTCGATCTCGCGCCCGAGCATCGCGCGGTTGCGGATCAGCGACACCTGCTGCGCCACCTCCATGAGCTGCCGCTGTCGCCGCTTCTTGATGCGCTCCGGCACGGCGCCCGGCTCGCTCGCCGCCGGCGACTCCGACTGTGGCGAGAACGTGAAGCAGCCGACGCGGTCGAACGCGGCCTCGCGCACGAACGCCAGCAGCTCGGTGAACTCGTCCTCCGTCTCGCCCGGATAGCCGACGATGAACGTCGTGCGGATGGCGATGTCCGGCATCGCGTCGCGCAGCGTCGCCAGCATCTCGCGCACCATCCGCATGTTGCTCGGACGCCGCATGCGCCGCAGCACGCTCTCGGATCCGTGCTGGAGCGGCACGTCGATGTAGTGCGCGACGTTCGGCAGCCGCGCCATCGTCTCGGCGAGGCGGCGCGTCACGTGCCCCGGGTAGGCGTACATGATGCGGATCCACGGCACGTCCGGCACCGCCGCGGAGATGCGCTCGAGCAGATCCGGCAGCCCGTCGCGCAGGCCGAGGTCGCGGCCGTAGTCAGTGCTGTCCTGGGCGACGAGTACGATCTCGCGCACGCCGGCGTCGGCGAGGCGCCGCGCTTCGGCGACCAGCTCGTCGGCGGGGGTGCTGTGCAGCGCGCCCTTCATCTTCGGGATGATGCAGAACGAGCACGGCGCATTGCAGCCGTCCGAGATCTTGAGGTACGCGCTCGTCCGGCGCGCGGCGGTGGTTTCCGGGATGTCGAACGGCGGCGGTTCGAGATCGAGCGGCACGACGGTGCGCGCGTACTCGCCGATGCCGGCCCACTCCTCCGCGCCGAACACCGCATCGATCTCCGGCACCTCGGCGCGCAGCTCGGCGCCGTGCAGCGCCGTCAGGCAGCCGGCGACGACGAGCTGCTGGCCGGGGCGCTTGCCGGCAGCCAGCTGGCAGGATCGTATTGACCGATTCCTCCTTGGCCGCGTCGATGAAGCCGCAGGTGTTGACGATGACGACGTCGGCCGCGGCGGGCGCTCCCACCTCGAAATGGGCGCCTTCGCCGAGCACGCGAGCGATGCGTTCGCTGTCCGCGACGTTCTTCGCGCAGCCGAGGGTCACGATGTGATAACGCACGAACCAGCCTACCGGATCAGGCTCGGAGGATGCGGCCTCAGCCGCGGGGCACCACCAGCGTCACCGAGGTGCTCGCGCCGCCCTTCGTGCCCGGAGCCGGGTCCTGCGAGAGCACGACGCCGGCCTGGCCGCTCGCCTGGTCCGTCTCGACGACGACGAAGCTGAGGCCGGCGCTGTCGAGCTGCGCGAGAGCGTCGTCCAGCCGCAGGTCCTTGAGGTCCGGCACGACGCCCTTCTTCACCTGCCCCGGCACCTTGCCGATGGCGGGCGCGGCCCCGCCACCCGATGCCTCAGCCGCCACCGTCGGAGCGGAGGCGCTCGTACCTGCCGGCGTCTTGCCACTGCTGCCGCCGCTCGACATGTAGAGGAAGATGCCGGCGATGAGCAGGAACAGCAGCACACCCCCGGCGAGCAGCCAACTCATCGAGCCGGTGGCTGGCGGCGCGGAGATCTGCGGCAGCGGCTGGAATGGCGGCGGCTCCTCGGCCTGGGCCTGGAACGCGCGCATCAGCTCGGCCGGGTTCAAGCCGAGGTACTGGGCGTACGTGCGCAGGAAGGCGCGGCTGTACACCGGCGCCGGGAACACCTTCCAGTCTTCCCGTTCGAGCGCGTCGAGGTATCGCTTGGAGATCCGGGTGTCGCGCTCGCAATCCTCGAGCGTCAGGCCGCGTTGGACCCGGGCCTCTGACAACACCCTGCCGAGTTCGTTCATGCAGTTTCGAGTGATTCCGGCGTACAAAATCGCGACCGACTGGAGGTTACTCGACCCCGTCTAGGCGGTCAAACGAATCCTTTACGTAACCGCTCCGGTGGCCCCGCCACGAACCTGCCTACAGCGCGTCAGCCGCGTGCCCGACCCCCGTCTCGCGCCAGGCTGACAGCTGATCGCCGACAGCTTTCCGTCACCCCCGTCCCAACTCGTCCAGCCGGTCGTCGTCGATGCCGAAGAAGTGCGCGATCTCGTGCAGGACGGTCGTCCGGATCTCGGCCATCAGCTCCGCCTCGCTGCGGAAGTCCTCTTCGAGCGGCTCCTGGTAGATGTTGATGACGTCGGGCGCCACGAGGTTGTAGCCGCTGTCCCGCTCGGTCAGCGGCACGCCGCGGTAGAAGCCGTACATCGACTCGCCCGGCTCCAGCTCGGCCGCGAGCAGGTCGTCGCGGCTCGGCCGCCGCTTGACGACGATGTCGACCTGACGGAGATGATCCTTGAACGGAGGCGGAATGTCGCGAAGTGCGCGACGGACGAGCGTGATGAAGCGGGCTCGTTCCACGCGTCAGCGCGAGGCCGGCCAGAGCGTGCGATAGCCCTCGCCGCCGATAGCGTTGAACATCTCCGCGCGCTCCATCTTGCGCAGCTCGCAGAGGATGTCGTCGCAGGCGCGCGCCGTGTCGGCGTAGCCGTTGTTGGCGATGCGGTCGGTAATCGCGTCCCAGACGCCGGACTCGACCAGGCCGCCGATGTAGCGCGGCCACCAGATGGCACTGATCTTCTTCGGCAGGCGGAAGCGCGGCCGCAGCATCTTCAGGCTCTTGAACCGCTCTTCCGCGCTGCTGACGCGCGGGACGAGCTTCACCATGGGCCCTTCCGTCTCGCTGAAGCGGTTGTCGATGAGCAGCCGGTCGGGCACGGTCACGAAGCGAAAGGCGACCACCTCCGAGCGGCGCACGGTGTTGAGAATCGGCTCGTAATCGAGATGGTAGATGTTGTCCATGGTGTCCGTGTGGCTGCGCGCTCCGCAGGGCGGCGCGCATATGCAGTTTAACACGGTGCCGGCCGCGGCGATAGTCACCCGATTGGCGTCAAGCGCCTGTTGCATCGTCGTTCGGTACCCTGATACATGCTGCTTGCGAAAGAGGCGCTCCAGAGCCACGCTCCGGGACGGCCGACGGCCCTTACCGTCGGCGTGTTCGACGGCGTGCACCTCGGCCACCGCTTCCTCATCGACGCCCTCAAGTCGCGCGCCGCCGAGCGCGGGCTGGCGAGCGCCGTCGTGACGCTGCACCCTTCCCCCGTCCAGGTGCTGCGGCCGGAGATTCGCGTTTCCTACATCTCCAGCCTCGAAGAGCGCATCGAACTGCTCGAGGGCACGGGCGTCGATGCCGTCGCGCCGCTCACGTTCACGTCCGAGCTGGCCGAGCTGTCGGCCGCCGACTTCCTCGGCCTGCTGCACGAGATGCTCGACATGCGATACATGCTCATGGGCCACGACAACGCGTTCGGCCGCGCCCGCGAGGGCACGCCGGCGCGCGTCGCGGAGATCGGCGAATCGATGGGCTTCGAGGCCGAGGTGCTGGTCGGCGACGCTCGACAACGGCTTCGGCCGCGTCAGCGCAACGGCCATCCGACAGGCGCTGGCGCAAGGCGAGATGGAGGTCGTCGAGCACCTGCTCGGCCGGCCGTTCTCGCTGCGGGGGCCAATCGTCCACGGCCACGACCGCGGCCACCGCATCGGCTACCCGACGGCGAACATGGCCGTCACGCCCGACCGGGCGCTGCCGGCGTTCGGCGTCTACATCACGCGCGCGTACGCGGGCGGGCGCGCCTATCCGGCCGCGACCAACATCGGCATCAATCCGACGTTCAACGACACGGTGCCGGCGATCGAGACGTACATCCTGGACTTCGAGGGCAACCTGTACGAGCGCGAGCTGCGCATCGAGGTGCTGCACCGGCTGCGCGGCGAGCTCCGGTTCGAGAACATCGACCTGCTGAAGGACGCCATCGCTGCCGACGTGGAGACGGCGCGACGGTACTTCGCCGAGCGGGGCTGAACGTCAGACGCCCTTCTGCCTG
Source organism: uncultured Chloroflexia bacterium (assembly GCA_963840385.1). Taxonomy (GTDB): domain Bacteria; phylum Chloroflexota; class Dehalococcoidia; order DSTF01; family JACRBR01; genus CAYJMJ01. Next base: position 315,932 of record CAWIYS010000014.1, read on the forward strand.
ACCAGCGGAGAGAATCGCTTCGCGACGGCCAGCGCCGTGCGCGCGCGGCGGCCGGGCGGCAACATCGCGTACATCGCCCAGGGCAACAGCCGGATGACGGTGCGACGCACGGTCGAGGGCCGGGCGCGCGCGGTGAATACGTACCCAAGCGGCATCGACACGGTCTTCTCGAAGATGGGCTCCTGTGCCACGGGTTCAGGCTATCACGCGTGCGGGCTGGGCGCCTCACGCCTCGAAGCGGCGGAAGATGACGCAGGCGTTGTGGCCGCCGAGCCCGACCGAGTTTGACAGGCCGACGCGCACCTCGGCGTGGCGCGCCACGTTCGGCACGTAGTCGAGGTCGCAGGCAGGATCCGGCGTCTCGTAGTTCAGCGTCGGCGGGATGATGCCGGTGCGGATCGCCTGGATGACGGCGATCGCTTCGAGCGCGCCCGCGCCGCCCATCAGGTGGCCGTGCATCGACTTGGTCGAGCTGACCGCGAGGCGATAGGCGTGGTCGCCGAACGCCGTCTTGATGGCCGCCGTCTCGCCGCGGTCGTTCAGCGACGTGCCGGTGCCATGCGCGTTGATGTAGCCGACCTCTTCCGGCGCGATGCCCGCCTTCCGCATCGCGCGCGTCATCGCCAGCGCCGAGCCACGGCCCGTTTCGAGCGACGCGACCATGTCGTACGCGTCGTTGGTGGAGGAGTAGCCGATGACTTCGGCGTAGATCTCGGCGCCGCGGGACTGAGCGTGCTCAAGGCTCTCGAGCACGAGCGCCGCAGCGCCCTGCCCGACGACGAAGCCGGTGCGATTCGCATCGAACGGGCGGCAGGCGCGCTCCGGGTGCTCCGGGTCGTCTGCGAGGGCGCGCAGCGCGTGGAACCCGGCATAGAGCACGGGCAGCAGCGGGTTGTCGGTGCCGCCGGCGATGATCGCCTCGGCGTCACCGCGACGGATCGTCTCCCACGACTCGCCGATCGCGCCCGAGCCGGTGGAGCACGCCGATGCGACCGCCATGTTCGGCCCGCAGGCGCCCGTCGCGATGGCGACGTGGCCGGAGGCGGCGTCGGGCAGGATATTGCTGATTAGGAACGGGCTGACGCGGCGGTAACCGCCCTTGAGGAAGATCTCGTTCTGCTCTAGCAGGAAGCCGTAGCCGCCGCCGGCTGAGCCGAAGATCACGCCGACGTCGTCGCGGTTCGACTCATCGATGACGAGCCCAGCGTCGGCGACCGCCTCGAGCGCGCAGACGACGGCGAACTGGCCGTTCTTGTCCATGCGGCGCAGTTCCTTGGTCGGGATCACTTCTTCCGGGTGGAAGTCCTTGACCTCGGCGCCGATGGCGACCTCGAACTGGTGGTGTCGAACTGCGTGAGCCGCGCGATGCCCGATCGGCCGTCGGCCATGCCGGACCAGGCCGCGCGCCAGTTGTTGCCGAGCGGGCACACCGTGCCCATGCCCGTGACGACGACGCGGCGGTTCGGCAGATGTTCCGGGCGTGACGGCTGGCTCAAGGGGCAGCGACCTCGATGTCGCCCGGCCGGATCTCGGAGGGCTCGAGGGGCGGGCCGGCGAGGATCAGCTCGCGCCACTGCGACTCGTCGAACAGGTCGAACATCTGCGCGTCGCGGTCGACGCGGCGGCTCAGGTTCGCCAGCACGTGACCCGGCCCCAGCTCGAAGAACGCGGAGGCGCCGGCTTTGCGCATCTCGAGGAACGCGCGCATCCAGTTGATGGCGCCGGTCATCTGGTCGCTCAACTCCTGCCGCACCTCTTCCGCCGTCGAGAGCGCGCGACCGGTGAGGCTCGACACGACCGGCGATTTCGGGTCGCGGAACTCGATGCCATCGATGAAGCGGCGCAGTTCGTCGCGCGCCTCGGCCATCTTCGGGAAGTGGCCCGGCACGGAGATCGGCAGCTGCACGACGCGGCCGCCGCGCTCCCGTACGAGGTCCATCGCCCGCGCCAGCGCCGCCAGCGTGCCGGAGATCACAGTCTGCCCCGGCGCGTTCACCGCGGCAACGCCGACATCGCCGTCGGGTGAGACGCGGCTGCAGACGTCGGCCACGTCCTCGTCGTTCGGGCCGATGATGCTGGCCATGCCGCCCGGGCGCTTCTTCGACCACTTCGTCATGATGCGGCCGCGCTCGCGCACGAGGCGCAACGCGTCTGCGAACGAGATCGCGTCGACGGCGGCCGCCGCGGAGAACTGGCCGAAGCTGTGTCCGGAGACGGCCGAGGGCCGGATCTGGCGCCCCAGCTCGGCCGCGCGCTCGCGCAGGTACGCGAGGTATGCCCAGCTCACCGCGAGGATCGCCGGTTGGGTGTTGACCGTCTTGCGCAGATCCCGCTCGGATCCTTCCATGACGATCTTCGTGACGTTCAGGTTGAGGATCTCATCGGCCTGTGAGAAGACGTCGCGCGCCGCGGGCGACATCTCGGCAACGCGGCGGCCCATGCCGGCGTGTTGCGAGCCCTGTCCCGGAAAGATGAGCGCGAGCTTGGAAGAGCGCTGCGGGGTCTGCTCCATGGGAGCCTTTACGAACGGCTGCATGCGGGTTTGCACCATGATAACACAGCACCAGATACGCCCATCGCCCACACCGCATGTGAAGGAATGCACGTTATACTGCGGACGTTTTCCGGAGGAATGCCCGTGCGCGGCCGCGACGTCCTGTCCATCGCTGATCTCTCTGCGGACGAGGTCGAACGCATCCTGCACGTCGCGCTCAGTCTCAAGCGCGACGGCGGCGGCCACGACCTGCTGCGCGGGAAGACGCTGGCGCTCATCTTCGAGAAGCCGTCGCTGCGCACGCGCGTCAGCTTCGACGTCGCGATGCAGGAGCTCGGCGGACACGCGATCTACCTCAGCCAGGCCGAAGTCGGCCTCGGACAGCGCGAGCCGGTCTCGGACATCGCGCGCGTGCTCAGCCGTTATGTCGATGTGATCGCCGCCCGCACCTACGCGCACCAGACGCTGCTCGACCTCGCGCGCCACGCCAGCGTGCCGGTCATCAACGCCCTCTCCGACGAGGAGCACCCCTGCCAGGCCATGGCCGACATCCTCACCGTGCTCGAGAAACTCGGCACACTGCGGGGCGTACGGCTCGCGTTCGTCGGCGACGGCTTCAACGTCGCCGCGTCGCTTGCCGAGGCGGCCGCGCTCGCCGGCATGAGCTTCGCGATGGCGTCGCCGGCCGGCTACAGCCTCGCCGATGCCACGGTGCGCCTCATCCGTGACGCGGCGGCGCGCAGCGGCGGCCAGGTCGACCTGTACGAGTCGCCGGCCGATGCCGTCCGCGGCGCCGACGTCGTCTACACCGACGTCTGGGCCAGCATGGGGCAGGAGGACTCCTACGTGCAGCGCAAGGAGGCGTTCACGGGGTACGCGGTCACCGCCGAACTGATGGCGCTCGCCAAGCCGACGGCGATCTTCATGCACGACCTGCCTGCGCACCGCGGCGAAGAAGTCATGACCGACGTGCTGGAGGGGCCGCAGTCCGTCGTCTTCGACCAGGCCGAGAACCGCCTCCACGCCCAGAAGGCGATCCTCGCCCTCACGACCAGCGATCAGCAGCTGTAGGCCGCAATGAGCGACCTCACCAATTCGCTGCGCGACAACTTCGACCAGTTCACGTTCACGTCGGCGCTCGACGTCGCCATCATCTCCCTGCTCATCTTCTGGCTGTTCATGCTGATCCGCGGGACGACGGCGATGGCCGTCATGCGCGGCGCGTTCATCCTGCTGCTCGCCGCGATCGTGCTCGCGCGTGTGTTCGACCTGCAGGTGCTGAACTTCCTGCTAGAGAACTCGTTCACCGGCGTGCTCATCGCGCTGCCGATCATCTTCCAGCCGGAGATCCGGCGCGCGCTGGAGCGCGTCGGCCGCACGGGGGCGCGGGCGTTCGGCGCCAGCACGAGCAACCCCGGCACAGTCGAGGCCGTCGCCGAGGCGGCGACCGGCATGTCGCGCCAGCACGTCGGCGCATTGATGGTGATCGAGCGCGAGACCGGGCTGCAGGACTACATCGAGAGCGGCATCCCCGTCGACGCGCTGCCGTCGCCGGAGTTGCTGCATGGCATCTTCTTCCCGAACTCGCCGTTGCATGACGGCGCGATCGTGCTGCGCGGCAACCGCGTCGTCGCGGCGAGCGTCACGCTGCCGCTATCCGACAACACGCCGCCCGGCGAACTCGGCACGCGCCATCGCGCCGCCCTCGGCATCACCGAGCGCACCGACGCCGTGTCGGTCGTCGTCTCCGAGGAGACGGGCGACATGTCCGTCGCCGCCGACGGCCGCATGTACACGCGCCTCGACGAGGCGCGCCTGCGCGCGCTGCTCGACCGGCTCCTGTCAAACGGCCGCGCGCGGGAGGCGTAGATGGACTTCCTTCGACGGCTGCCGCGAGCGCTGCTGTTCCTCGGACGCGAGGGCATCCTCTCGATCGTCCGCCACCTCGGACTGGCCGTGTTCTCGGTGGCGCTGGGGCTGGCGCTGTGGCTGTTCGTCATCGACCGCCAGAACCCACAGGAGACGCAGGCCTTCGGCAGCTCGATCCCGATCAAGTTCGTCAACGTCCCGACGGACCTGGCCGTCGCGAACACGTCCGAGACGACGGTGCGCGTGCGCGTGCAGGGTCCGAGCGACCAACTCAAGTCGCTCGTCGCCGACGACTTCACGGCGACGGTCAACCTCGGCGGATTCCAGAAGGGCCAGGTCAGCGCGTCCGTCGAGGTCAGCTCGTCGAACGGCCGCGTCGACGTGACGGAGATCACGCCGGGTCGCGTCGACGTCAACCTGGAGCCGTTACGCACGAACGTTGTGCCTGTGCACGTGTCGATGGTCGGATCGCCGCAGCAGGGCTTCGCGGCCGTCGGTCAGGATACGGAGCCAACGCAGGCGACCGTCACCGGCCCGGAAAGCCTCGTCGGCCTCGTCGATTCCGTCGTAGCCGAGGTGAACCTCACGGGGCTCCGCACCGATTTCACCGATCGCATCACGCTGCAGCCGCGCGACGTGCGCGGCGGCGCCATCAGCCGCGTAACGGTGAACCCTGATCGGGCGCGAGTGACGGCCCGCATCCAGCAGCAGGATTTCAGCCAGGACTTTGTCGTGTCGCCGGTGATCGCGGGTAGCCCCGCGTCCGGCTACAACATCGGCGCGATCTCCGTCGAACCGGCGATCGTCATCGTGACGGGCCCGCTCGACGTGCTGCAGAGCATCGATGCCGTACGCGGCATCCAGACGTCGGAGATCTCGATAACGGACGCGCGGTCCGACGTGCAGCGCACTGTGCAACTGGTGTTGCCGTCGGGGGTGCGGCTGCAGACGGGCACGGCGCCGATCAAAGTGACCGTCTCGATCAAGCCCGCGCTGGGCGAGGCGACGTTCAAGGTGGTACCGCAGGTGCGCAACGTCGGCGCCGGACTCGTGCTCACGCAGCCGGACGCGGTGACCATCACCCTTGCCGGCGAGGTGCCGACGCTCGATGCGCTGACGCCTGAGGCGATCGTCGCCTTCGTCGATGCCAGCGGCCGCGGCGCGGGGCTCTTCGCGCTGCCGCTGCAGGTGACGCCGCCCGCAGGCACGACGGTCGTCCGTACCGATCCCGGCGAGGTAGGCATCGCGCTGACGACGAGGCCCGGATGACGGCTACCACCCCGCGGCTGCCGATCGTGGCCATCGTCGGCCGGCCGAACGTCGGCAAGTCGGCGCTGTTCAACCGCATCGTCGGCGGAAGGCCGGCGCTCGTCGAGGATCTTCCCGGCACGACGCGCGACCGCATCTACGGCGACGCCGAGTGGCGCGGGCGCGAGTTCCGCGTCGTCGATACCGGCGGCCTCGAACCGGACGTGCCGGGCACGTACACGCCCCTCGTGCGCGCGCAGGTCGAGTATGCGCTCGCCGAGGCGGAGCTCGTGCTCTTCGTCGTCGACACGCTGACTGGCATCACGGCCGCCGACCAGGAAGTCGCCGACCTGCTGCGACGCTCGAACCGGCCGGTGTTGCTCATCGCCAACAAGGCCGACAATCGCGAGCGCGAGGACGCAGCCATCGCGTTCTATGAACTCGGCATCGGCGAGCCGATCCCGATCAGCGCGCACCACGGCCACGGCGTCGCCGACGTGCTCGACATGATCGCCGACACGCTGCCGCCGGCGGAGAGCGTCGCGGCGGAAGAGGGGCTGCGGCTGGCGATCGTCGGCCGGCCGAACGTCGGCAAGTCGTCTTTGCTCAACGCCATCCTCGGCGAGGAGCGCGTGATCGTCAGCGAGGTGCCCGGGACCACGCGCGATGCCATCGACACGCAGTTCGTGTTCGGCGGCCGGCAACTGGTGCTGGTCGATACCGCCGGCCTCCGCCGCCGCGGCGCCATCGAAGCCGGCGTGGAGAAGCATTCGACGCTGCGCGCCCGCCGGGCGCTCGAGCGGGCGCAGGTGGCGCTCTGCGTGTTCGACCTTGCCGAGGGATTCACGGCGCAGGACGCGCATGTCGTCGGCTACGCGCTGGAGGCGGCGCGTGGCGTCGTCATCGTCGCCAACAAGTGGGACCTCGTCCGAGACGGCGACTGGACGCAGGAGGACTGGGAGCGGCGGCTGCGATGGAAGCTCAAGTTCGCGCCGTGGATGTCGATCCGCTTCGTCTCGGCGCGGGAGGGCATCGGCATCGACAACGTGCTCGCCGAGGCGGTGCGCATTGGCGACGAGCGGCAGCGCCGCGTCGACACCGGCGAGCTGAACCAGGCGATGCGCCGCGCCGTCGCCGAGAAGCCGCCGCCGACGCCGTCAAGGGGCGGGCGTATCAAGCTGCTCTACTGCACCCAGGCCGAGGTCGACCCGCCGACCTTCGTCTTCTTCCTCAACGACGCCTCCGCCGTGCACTTCAGCTATCGGCGCTACATGGAGAACGTCATCCGGCGGCAGTTCGGCTTCACGGGCACATCGATCAAGATGGTGTTCCGCGGTCGGAACGAAGACTAGCCGCCGCCCGGAGGGCTGCGTGGCGGAAACAAGCACAATGAAGCGAGCATGGTCGGCGGTGGCCGCGTTGCTCCTGGCGGCGGCAACTGCCGCATGCTCCAGCTCGGCTGCCAGACCAGAGACAACGGGCACCGCCCCGCGCGACGCTCCCGCCGCATCGACCGCGCCGGTCGTCGTATCGGCGCGCGTCGTCTGCCGCGTCGCCGCCGATTCGCCGGGTGCCGCGGGCGCCCAGGTGCGCGGCGTCGACGGCGCGCCGAGCGTCGTGATCGGCGGCAAGGCGTACTGGTTCTTCGGCGATACGGTGCGCGCGGGGCCCGCCGGCCGGCAGGACGTCATCGCCGCGTCCGTCGCGCGCGCGACGGGCGTCGATGAGCGCGGCTGCCCGCAGCTCGACTTCAAGCAGACGGACGGCACCGTGCAGCCGATGTTCGCCCGGCGCGAGGAGACGACCGCCTGGCCCGGCGGCGTCCTCGCCGTAGACGACGGCGGCGCTCTGTTCTACATGGTGAAGGTGACCCGCGAGTCGCCCTTCGCCTGGCACGTGTCGTCGATCGGCCTCGGGCGGATGGACGCTGCGTCGATGGAAGGCGTGCGGCTCGTCGAGGCGATCTGGGACGAGAACAGCGGTTTCGCCTCGCGCCTTGCCGACGTGCGTTCGCCCGTGCGCGTCGGCGACGACATCATCGTCTACATCCGCACCGAGGACGGCGCGAACTACGTCGGCAAGGCGCCGATGGCGCGGCTCGGCGAGCGCGACGCGTATACATACTGGACCGGCAGCGCCTGGTCGCCCCACCCGGCCGACGCGCAGCCGATGTGGCCCGTCAAGTCCGACGCGGTGGTGCCCGCCGACAACGGCGTCTCCGTGACGTACGACGAGCTGTCGAAGCAGTGGCTTGCGCTCTACAACGAGGACCTCGCACGCGTCGTCGTGCGCACGGCGCCGCAGCCGTGGGGGCCGTGGTCAGCGCCCGTGACCTGGATCGAGTGCCGCCCGCTCGTCGAGGACGCGTACCCGTACTGCTACAGCGCCGAGATCCACCGAGAGCTGTCGTCCGACCCGGCGACGGCCTACGTCACCTTCTCGAGCCAGCGCCCGTACGACGTCACGCTGGTCGAACTGCGGCTCGCCACACCGGAGCCGTAACCGGCAGCTCCTCACCATCGCCGCCGCGAGCTGCGACCGTCGCGCGTCGCAAATTGGGCGGAAGATTCCGCGTGCGCGCAGTAAACCTTTTGCTCATCTAGCGCGTTATACGTGTGCCGGCCCAGACGGCGGAGGTGCCACATGACGCGCCGACTGCGCATCCTGACAGCCATCACCATTCTCGCGACCATCGCGTTCGCCGCAACGGCGCCCGGCGCCGTCGCGCGCGGCGCACCGCGCCCGAGCGCTCTCGCCGCCGATCCGCCGCCGGCTAACGACAACTTTGCGTCCGCGACCTCCCGCTGGGGCTCCGGGACGCTTCCGTGGAGTGAGACGCAATCGACGGTGGGCGCCACACTCGAGCCCGGGGAAACGGCGCCGTGCGGAGCGATCGGCGCGACGGTCTGGTTCTCGTACTTCTCTTCGCAGCCGGCGACCATCGAGTTCAGCACAGCTGGCAGCGATCTTGACACGATTCTCGCAGTCTACGTGGCGGGCGAGGGATTCCTGCCATCACCGCCGGGCGCCAACCTCCTTCCGGTCGACTGCAGCGATGACGCCGGTGGCCGCACGTCGCAGCTGACGCTCTCCGCCGAGCGTGGCACGTCGTATTTCATCCAGGCGGGCGGCAAGAACGGCGCGACGGGGACCCTCAACTTCAGCGTCCGGTGCGTACCCTACTGCCTGCCCGAGAACGACAACTTCTCCGATGCGACGTCGGCGTATGTCGATGCGCGGGTGTCAAGTACGACGCTGATGACGACGACGGAGCACGCCACCCTCGAGGCCGGCGAGCCGCGCCCATGCGGCAACATCGGCGCGACGGTGTGGTATCAGGTCATACCGCAGTCCAAGTCCGACATTACCATCGACACGGCCGGCAGCAACTTCGACACGGTGCTGGCCGTGTACGGCCTGCCGTCCGAGATCTACCCGTCGCCGCCGGGCACGCTCACGGCGTCGCAGTGCAACGACAACGCGATGGGGCGCCAGTCGCGGCTGACGGTGCACACGACCGCCGCGTACGCGCCCATCTACGTGCAGGTCGGCGGAGCCGACGGCGCGACCGGTGCGCTCGTGCTGAACGTGGCCTGCGACCCGGCCTGTGCGCCCGCCAACGACGACATCATCAACGCGTGGGGCGCAGGCGCACCGTGGAGCGACATGACTCACACGGATGCCGCTACTGCGGAGCCGGCCGAGCCGGCGCCGTGCGGCCACATCGGGCGCACGGTGTGGTACCTCGTACAGCTCGCCGGAGATGCAAGGCTCGCCGTCGACACAAGCGGCAGCAACTTCGATACGGTGGCGGCCGTGTACGCGGTCCGCCAAGATCCGAGCGGGTATACCCCCGATCGCAACATCGTGTGCTCGGTGAGCAGCGCGACGACGAACGCACGCGCCGAGTTCGCAGCGGAGGCGAACCAGCCGTACCTCGTCCAACTCGGAGGCAAGGACGGGGCGGCCGGTGAGCTCAACGTCTCGATCATGTGCACGCCGGCGGCTTGCCCCCCTCCGGGAGACTCGATGGAAGACGCACAGATCCTGGGTGGCGACACCACTCTAGAGATCGACACGAGCAGCGCAACCGTCGAGCCGGGCGAGACACTCAACTGCGGCATCGTTGGGGCGACGGTGTGGTACCACGTACAGGCAGCGGCAACCCTGCGGATTCGCCTGTCAGCTGTCGATTCCAACTACCCGGTGGCTTTCGCCGCGTATCGGTGGACCACGCTGAGCCCGCCCGGCGGCGTGGCCTTCGCCGGGTGCGGCGACCCCGCACAGCCGTCAACAATAGAACTGGGGCCGGACCCCGTGTTCCTTGAGTACCTCGTCCAGATCGGAAGTACGAGCGGTAAAGGCGGTGCGCTCCGACTGCGGGCCGAGTGCATCAGCGGCGGCCCGTGCGCCCACGGCGACCAACCGCCAACAACCGACTCGCCCGAACCCATTACCGATGCGCTAGGCTCCGGATCGGGGATCATCGCCGGCCCCGACACCGGCAGCGGCGGCTACCTGCCCGGCGCACGCTGACCAAGGTGTCGCGCGCGACCCTCCCGCGATGATGCGCTACAGTGCCGATGACGGACGGGCGAGTGCATGGAGGCGCGCGGTATGTGGTGGGCCATCCTCGTCAGCGCGGCCATCGGCTATGCGATCGGGTCGCTGCAATTCGGGCTAATGATCGGCCGCATCACGCGCGGCGTCGACGTGCGGGACTACGGCAGCGGCGCGACCGGCGCGACGAACGTCATCCGCACCTCGGGCGCCGGCGCCGGCGTCGCGACGATCATCCTCGATATCGGCAAGGGCGTCGTGCCGGTGGCGATCGGCATCGGCATCGGCCACGCCGCCGGGTTGTCGCACGACGACCGAGCGTGGGCCGCGGCGGCGGGCGGCTTCGCCGCGGTCGTCGGGCACGTGTGGCCGATCTGGTACGGTTTTCGAGGCGGGAAGGCGGTCGCGTCCGGCTTCGGCGCGGCGCTGCTGATGAACCCGCTCGCCGCCGCAGCTCTGATCCCCGTCGCGGCGATCATCGTGGGCACCGTGCGCATCATGTCGGTGATGTCGATCTTGATGCCGCCGGTCGTGGCGGCGACGTTCGTCGTGCTGGCCGTGCTCGGCGTCAGCCCGCCGGCGTACGCCGCCTACGCAGTCGCGACGGCGGCGCTCATCGTCTACAAACACCGGCCGAACATCGAGCGCCTGCTCGCCGGCACGGAGCCGCGCATCGGCCGTGGCGGCGAGAAACGCGCGGCTACGTGAACAGCGGCGTCATGCCGCGCCGCTCGACGAGCTGCCGCATTTCGTCGTCCGACGGCCGCGCGGAGTAGCGTTCCGCCGCATCGAACACGTGCGGCAGCAGGTCGAGCGCGCTCGTCGTATTGAGGAAGACGGCCGGCCGGCCGAGCACCCAGTGCACCGCCTGTTCGATCTCGGCGGGTTCGGATAGCGGCTCGTACCACGCCGCGTGGGTGTGCTCCTTCTCGTTCCACGGGCCGAGCGTGATGCCCTTGATGGTCTGCAGGGCGATGCCGCGCTCGGCGCAGACGCGAGCCAACTCCTCGAAGTCGGCGGCGTAGGCCGCGTTCTGCATCATCACGAAGTTGTATGGCAGCAGCACCGAATCGAACGCGAAGCGCTCGAGGCTGCGGAGATGCATCGCGGCGACGGTGACGCCGTGGCCGGTGACGCCGATGAAGCGCGTCAGACCCTGCGCTCGCGCCTCGACCGCCGCTTCGAGCGCGCCTCCTGGGCCGAGCGCCGTCTCCCACTCCGCCTCGTCGACGAGATTGTGGAGTTGGATCAGGTCGACGTGGTCCGTCTGCAGCCGCTCGAGCGAGTGGCGGATCTGGTCGCGAGCCGTCTCATACGTCCGCTCGCCGGTCTTCGTCGCGAGGAAGAACTTGTCACGGTGGCTCGGCATCCACGCGCCGACGCGCCGCTCCGAGCGGCCGTACGACGCCGCCGTGTCGATGTGGTTGATGCCGTGGCGCAACACCAACTCGAGCGCGCGCTCGCCGTCCTCCTCGCTCGCGCCCCACAGCGCCGCCGCGCCGAAGATCGTGCGCGTGCTCTCGTGGCCGGTGCGTCCGAACGGTTGCGTCGCGATCATGTCGTCGCTCCTGCGTGCGTCGTTAGACGCGATACGGATGCGGACCGAACTCCGCCTCGTAGAACGGCGCGACGGAGTCGCCTCGCCGGATCACCCGGTCGATGCGCTTGCGGTCGTCGTCGGTGATCTCCACCTTCAGCGCCTGCATGTTGTCGGCGTACTGGTCCATCGTGCGCGGGCCGATGATCGGGCTCGTGACGCCGGGCTGCTGCCACACCCACGCGAGCGCCAGCTGCGATAGCGTGCACCCCTTCTCGTCGGCGATCGGCTGCAGGCCGTCGACGACGTCGTAGATGCGGTCGTTGAGGCGGCGGCGGTACAGCGGGTTGCTCGTGTCGGCGAAGCGCGCGCCTTCCGGCGGCTCCTCGCCGCGCTTGTACTTGCCGGTCAGCAGGCCGCCCGCGAGCGGGCTCCACGGGATGACAGCGAAGCCGTACGTGCGCGCCATCGGCAGCAACTCACGCTCGATGCGCCGGTCGAGCAGGTTGTATGGCGGCTGTTCGCAGATGAAGCGATTTAGCCCCAACTCCTTCGCCACCCACATGGACTCGACGAGCTGCCACGCCGAGTACGTGCTGCTGCCGATGTAGCGCACTTTCCCGGCGCGGATCAGGTCGTCGAGCGCCCGCAGGGTCTCGTCGATCGGGATGTCGGGCTGCGGGCGGTGGATCTGGTAGAGGTCGATGTAGTCGGTCTGCAGCCGCCGCAGGCTCGCCTCGCACTGCTGGATGATGTGGCGGCGGCTGTTGCCCTGCATGTTCGGGTCATCGCCGGACATAACGCCGTGCACCTTCGTCGCCAGCACGACCTGCGAGCGCTTGCCGTTGCGCTTCAGCGCCTCGCCGGTCGTTTCCTCGCTGCGGCCGATGCTGTAGACGTTCGCCGTGTCGATGAAGTTGATGCCGTCATCGATCGCGCGGTCGATGATCTGGTACGAGTCGTCCGGCGACGTCTTGCCGCCGAACATCATGCAGCCCAGGCAGAGGCTGCTCACCTTGACGCCGGTGCGCCCGAGAGGTCGATAGTCCAACGTGTCCTCCTGCATCCAGTTTGGCGCGATCGGCCCGGCGATGTGCCGGGCCGTCCCTCGATCGATTCTAAGTCAGCGGTGCGCAAGCGGCACGGCATCCGATGGCGTCGCGTCGCTCGATCGGGCAATCAGCGCTCGAAATCGTGTGCAAATCTCTCGGCCACGTCAGGTGCGGCGGCGCCGCCGGCGGTAGCCGAGGACGCTTTGGACGATGCCGAGCGACGCCAGGATCGTGACGAGCGAGCTGCCGCCCTGGCTCACCAGCGGCAGCGGCACGCCCGTCACCGGCACCAGCCGGATGTTGACGCCGATGTTCACGAACACCTGGAAAAGGATGAACGACATCACGCCCACGGCGATGAGCCGCCCGAACGCGTCGTCGGACAGGCTGGCGACGCGCAGGCACCGGAACAGCAGAATGACGAACAGGCCAAACAGCACCATCGCGCCGACGAACCCCAGTTCCTCGGCGCCGACGCTGAACACGTAGTCCGTCGTCTGCGTGCGCAGGTAGTCGAGCTGCGTCTGCGTGCCGTGCGTGAACCCCTTCCCGAACAGGCCGCCCGAGCCGATGCTGATCTCCGCTTGCAGGATGTTGAACCCCTTGCCGAGCGGGTCTTTGCCCGGATCGAGCCAGGAATCGATGCGCGACTTCTGATAACCCTCGGCGAACGCATAGATCGCCGGCGACAGCGCCGCGACGACGGCGGTCAGCCCGGCCATGTGCAGCGGCCGCACCCCGGCGACAAGCACCATCGCCAGCCAGATGATCCCGAACACCAGCGCGGAACCGAGGTCCGGCTCGACGAGCACCAGCGCCGCCGGCAGCCCGGCAATCGCCATCGACGTCAGGAAGACGCGCAGCGATTTCATCTTCTGTTCGTTGTCCGAGAAGTACTTCGCCAGCACGATGACTGTGCACACCTTCGCGATCTCCGATGGCTGCACCTGCGTGCCGGCGAGCTCGATCCATCGGCGCGAGCCGTAGGCACTCGAGCCGACGGCCAGCACGAACAGCAGCCCGGCGATCGAGGCGACGTACAGCGCCAGGCTCGCCGGCCCGAGCAGCCGGTAGTCGAGGCGCGACATCGTCGCCATCGCGATGAGGCCGATCGCCGCGAACACCGCCTGTCGCGTCACCGGGTGCGAGAGCGCCTGTCCGGGCGAGCCATAGGTCGTCAGGCTACCGCTGTAAATCAGCATCGCGCCGTATACCGTCAGGCCGAGCGCCGCCAGCAACAGGATGAAGTCGAACTCACGCGTCGGCGTGTTGCGGAGGTTCACGGCGTCGTCCCCACGGACGCCGGCGCGCCTGCGTCGGTCTGCTGCGGCCGGTGGAAGTAGTAGTCGAGGATCTGGGCGCCGAGCGGAGCCGCATTCGTGGCGCCGACGCCGTTGAACAAGAATACCGTCACCGCGATTTGCGGATCGTCTGCGGGAGCAAACCCGCTGAACCAGGCATGGGTGTCGTATGAGCCATCGGGGTGGCGGGGACCAAACTCCGCGGTGCCCGTCTTGCCGGCGACTTTCAGGTCGGGCTCGTAGGCCGGGTTCGCGCTGCCATACGAGACGGCTTGCGCCATCGCGTCGCGCATGATCGCGTAGTTCTCCGCGCTCACCGGGATCTGGCTCTCGATCTTCGGCGTATTCGGCACGACGACGTGACCGGCGGCGTCGCGCACCTCCCGCACGACGCGTGGAACGAGCAGCGTGCCGCCGTTCGCCACGGCCGCCGTCACGCGCACCATCTGGATCGGCGTCGCCGCCACGTACCCCTGTCCGATCCCCATGTTGTACGTGTCACCCAGCCGCCAGTCGTCGCTGAACGTTTGCCGCTTCCAGTCCGGGCTCGGGAGCACACCGTCCGCCTCGCCGGCGAGGTCGATGCCGGTCTTCCGCCCGATTCCGTAATACCCCGCATACTTCACCAGCCGGTCGATGCCCAGGCCATCGAAGTTCTGCCCGTACGCGTGATAGCCGCCCGCCATGTAGTAGAAGTACACGTCCGACGACCACGCGATGCCCTGGTAGAAGTTCAGCGGGCCAAGCGTGCGCCAGTCTCGGAACGTGTACACCACGGACGGGTCGTACTCGTTCGGTACCAGGATGTATCCGTTGCTCGTGATCGTCGTCGACGGCGTCGCCACCCCTTCCTGCAATGCGGCGGAACCGGTGATTTGCTTGAAAATCGAGCCCGGGGCGTACTGTTCGGAGATGGCGTGGTTGAGCAGCGGTTTGTTCGGGTCGTCCAGGTACTGCTGGAGCTTCGTCTCATCGACCTTGCCAGAGAACACGTTGTTGTCGTACGAAGGGAGCGACACCAGCGCGAGCACCTCGCCGGTGTGTACGTCCATCACCACCGCGGCCGCCTGCCCGCCATTCG
Organism: uncultured Chloroflexia bacterium; assembly: GCA_963840385.1. Classification (GTDB taxonomy): domain Bacteria; phylum Chloroflexota; class Dehalococcoidia; order DSTF01; family JACRBR01; genus CAYJMJ01. The sequence goes on from CAWIYS010000014.1 coordinate 331,074, forward strand.
GAGTCGCCGCCAGCAACTGCCCTACTTTGTTCTGCAGGTCGAGGTCGATCGACAGGACGAGGTCGTTGCCCGGCTTCGCCGCTTCCTCGCCGAGCACGCGCACCTGGCGCCCAGACGCGTCCTTCTCGATCTCCTGCCGGCCGACCGTGCCGCGCAGATACGTCTCGTACTGGGCCTCGACGCCCGCTTTGCCGAGGCGGTCGCTGGCGAGATACCCCTTGTCCTTCAGCAGCGCGTAGTCCTGCTCGTCGACGCGGCCCGTGTAGCCGAGGATATCCGACAGCACAGGCCCTGCGGTGTACCGCCTCACTGGCTCGACGACGATCTGGATGCCGGGGAGCTGCGGCAGTTGCTCGCGCAGGTGGAACGCCGTCGTCTCGTCGAGGCCGTCCTTGAGGATCACCGGCGTGAATGGGTCGTTGGACTTGCGCGTCGCGTCGATCTTCAGCGCCGTCTCACGCGCCGGCACGCCGAGCAGCGTCTCGACGCCGGCGGCGATCTGCAGCAGCCGGTCCGAAGGCACGTCGGCGGCGACGACGGCCGCCGAGAAGCTCGGCACGTTTTCCACCACGGGCTTGCCGTTGCGGTCGTAGATCAGCCCACGCGACGGCACGACTGGCTCGATACGCAGTTGGTTCAGCGTCGCGCGCTGCTCGAACTTCGCGCCGTCGATGAGCTGCAGTCGCGCCAGCTGCAGCGCCAGCGCGGCGAACGCCGCCAGCACGACGATCCGCAACAGCCACAGCTTCTGGTCGACGCGCTGCCGCGGATCGACTTCCTCGACCGGCTCCGAGCGCCATCGGCGCCGTCTCGAACTGCTCAGTAATCCCATGCGCCCCTGCAACATGCGCGCCAAGAGCGGCGCGACGGTAACTAATACGCGGGCAGTCGGTGACGGTCGCCGTGCGGCTTCGCCAGGCGCATCACCAGGTGGACCGGCAGCGTCATCGCGACGTTGACTGCCACCGACGGCAGCACCGTGTCGGCGAACGCCGTCCGCACGTCGAGCACGCCGCCCGTCGCCATCACGCTTGCCAGCAGCACCAACTCGAACGCCATCGTCGCCGCCGCGACGAGCGCCAGCACGAGCACGATGTCGCTGTGGATCACGTGCAGCTCGCGCACCATGCCCAGCCCCACGACCGGCAGCAACGCCAGCAACACCAGGCCCGGCGACTGCAGCCCGACGAAGCTCAGCGTCAGGCCGGCGACGGCAATCATCGGGAGCACGTCATCGAGGCCGCGGATGACGAGCCACGACACGATCAGCACGAGCATCAGGTTCGGCGCCACGCCGAGGATCTTGAACTGCTCGACGCTGGCCGCCTGGAACAGCGCGAGAAAGAACGCGAATGCGCCGCCCACCCAATATCTCATCGATTACGCCGCCGCACCGGTCATGGCTTCTCGAGGCGGATCGGCGTGAAGCTCGTCAGCACGAGCACGTGATCGAGGTTCGACAGGCTCGCCAGATGCTCCACGCGCACGTTCTGGAACAGGTCCTGGTCCGTCTTCTGCACCGTCGATACGCGGCCGATGACGATGCCCGGCGGATAGCCGCCGCCGACGCCCGACGTCAGCACGAAGTCGCCCTGCTTCACGCTGGCGCCCTGCCCGACGAACTCCATGTTCAGCGCGCCATCATAGTTGCCGGCGACGACGCCCTCGGCGCGCGATTCTTGCACCAGCGCGCTCACCGCGCTCTTCGGATCGGTAATCAGCATCACCCACGAGTAGTCGTTCAGCACCTTCGTGACGGTGCCGACGAGGCTACGCCCTTCCGTGACGACGATCATCCCCTCCTTGATGCCGTCGGAGCTGCCGCGGTCGATCGCGACGACGGATCGCACGTTGCTCGTGTCGCGCGACACGACGGATGCGGCGAGGAACGTGTCGTTGGGGAACTGCTTGCGCACGGCATCGAGGTCCGCCTGGTTCTGCTGCTGCACGGCAGCCTCACGGGCACGCGCGAGCTCGTTCGTCAGGCGCTCGTTCTCGGTGCGGAGCTTCTCGTTGTCGCTCGAGAGGCCGCCGGCGTCGGTCAGGTTGTTCACCCAGTCGGCGATCGGCCGCGTCGCGTCGTGCAGCATCGACTGGATCGGCGAGGTGACGTTTAGCGTCACGTTCTCGACGGGGTCGAGGACGGTCAGCCGGTTCGCCGCCATCAGCACGAACGCGGCGATCGCGATGAACCCTGTCCAGACCAGCGTACGAGCGGTCATGTGCAGCGTCTCCTCCAGCGGAGCGTCAGCGTTATGTGAAGACGCCGTGTTGCCCGCGTCCGCCTTCGTATTGGTGAGGAGTTCTGTGAGTCGACGCGAGTATAGCCCATCATCCGCGTCCGTGCGAAAGCGGATGTTGAAGACTTATTACGATCGCCCGCGGAGCCTCGCTATTGATGCTCCGTATCGCCGTGCAGCAGTTGCACCGCGTGCGGCAGCACGTCGATGACGGCGGCGAGGCTCTCGCGAACACCCTTCTCGCTGCCGGGGAGGTTCACGATCAGCGTCGATCCGCGCACGACCGCGACGGCGCGGCTCAACATCGCCATCGACGTCGAGCGCATGCCGGCGGCACGCATCGCCTCGGCGATGCCGGGCGCCAGTCGGTCCGCGACGTCGAGCGTCGCTTCCGGCGTCACGTCGCGTGCAGCCAGCCCCGTTCCCCCGGTCGTCAGCACCAGATCTGCCTCGCCGCCGTCGCACCATTCCCGAAGCGTCGACGCGATCTGGTCGCGTTCGTCCGGCACGACGGCGTAGCACGCGACCTCGGCGCTGATGCCCTCCATCAACTCGCGGATCGCGGCGCCGCTCGTATCGACGCGTTCGCCGCGGCTGCCGGCATCGCTGACGGTGAGGATTCCGACGCGCATCGCCATGCCGCGCATGGTAGAACCGCCGTTCCCGCGGCACAACGAGGAACTCGGCAGTTCGTGAATGTCATCGATGGTCGGGTGTGCGCGGTGCTGTGGGGATCGTGAATCGTCCGAAGGAGTATCTTGGGTGAAAAGTGGGAAACAAAATGGTGTAAGCACTTGACATGGGGGAACTCAGTGGTAATCTGTGGAAGTTCGTGGGAAATCTGGCTGCGGATGGATCCGATGAGCACCTGGCAGGACGTCAGATCCAATGCACTTCCTCGGCACATCGGAGTACGCGATGGACGAGAGGGGGCGGGTCCCGCTCCCTCCCCGGTATCGCGACGCGTTCCGGGAAGGGATTGTGCTCAGCCAGGGTTCCCCGGACCCGTGCCTGCGCGTCTACACCCAGTCGAGCTTCGATGCGCAGGCGCGGGAGTTCACGGCCCACTCGGCGATGCGCCGCAAGGGCCGCGATCTCCGAAAGGTGCTCTTCTCCCGTTCGCACGAGGTGGAGCTCGACAAGCAGAACCGCATCCTGATTCCGGCGACGCTGCGCGAATACGCCGGCCTCGATGGCAAGGTGCTCGTGGTGGGGGCTGGCGAGTGGCTCGAGATCTGGTCGCCGACGGCGTACGCACAGGAGATGGCGCGCGTCGACGCGGACCTCGAGGCTACTCTCGAGTCGATCGAAGCTCGAGAATGATGGTTATGTCACGCACCGTCCACGTGCCGGTCATGCTGGCCGAAGTGCTCGACGCGCTCGACGTCCGCCCCGGTGGCCGTTATGTCGATTGCACCATCGGCGGCGCCGGCCACGCCGAGGCCATCCTCGAGCGCTCGCAGCCCGGCGGCACGCTGCTCGGCATCGACGCCGACCCGGCCGCGATCGCGCGCGGCAACCAGCGGCTCGCCCGCTTCGACGGCGCATTCCGCCTCGTCGAGGGCAACTTCCGCGACGTCGGCACGATCTGCCGCCAGATGGAGTTCGCGCCGGTGAACGGTGTGCTGATGGACCTCGGCCTCTCCTCGTTCCAGTTGGAGGAGGGCGAAGGATTCAGCTTCCAGCGCGAGACGCCGCTCGACATGCGCTTCGGGCGCGGCGAGTTGTCCGCGGCGGACATCGTCAACACGTACAGCGAGGCCGATCTGGCCAACCTGATCTTTACGTTGGGAGAGGACCCGGCGAGCCGTAGGATCGCCCGCCGGATCGTCGAACGTCGTCCAATCCGGACGACCACTGAACTTGCCAAAGCCGTCGAGCAGGCCGTGGGTAGGAGAGCCAAGTTGAAAACCCACCCCGCCACCAGGACATTCCAGGCTCTCCGCATCGCGGTCAACCAAGAGCTAGATTCTCTAGCCGCCGCGCTTCCTCAGGCCCACGGCCTGCTCGGCTTTGGATCCCGCATCGCAGTGCTCAGCTACCACTCGCTCGAGGACCGCATCGTCAAGGAGTACATCCGCCGCGAATCGCGCGACTGCATCTGTCCGCCCGGCCTGCCCGAGTGCCGCTGCGGCCACCGCGCGACGCTGCGCCCGGTCACGCGCGGCGCGCTGAAGCCGAGCCTCGCCGAGGTCGCGGAGAATCCGAGAGCACGCAGCGCCCGGCTGCGCGCCGCCGAACGCATCATCGAACACTCAGCGTAAGGGGCGCCGATGGCAGCGCTTCACCGGCCCGCACTTCCGCTGCCCGGAAGGCTCGCCGCCCCCCGAGCGATCGCGAAGGCCCGCGGCCGCATCACGATCATCGTCGTCGGCGCGTTGGTGCTCGGCATCGCGCTCGTGCAGGTGAACGAGTTCAGCCGGCTCACCAGCACCGGCTACCAGATCAACGAACTGACGGCCCAGCGTGCCTCCCGCCAGGCCGACAACCACGCGATCGAGGCCGAGGTGGCCAGCCTGTCGTCGCTGGCGCGCGTGGACTGGGAAGCGCGCACGCGACTCCACATGGAGCCGGCGAAGCAGAAGCTCTACATCGACGTCAACGGCGCGGCGCCGGACCGCCAGACGCTGCCGACGCGATTCCTGCCGGCGGAGCGGCCTGCCGCGGCGCCGGCGGCAACGGGACATGCATCACTCTGGAAGCGCCTGCTGGGGCTGCTTCCGGGCTTCTAGCGGGGGCGCGCGCGGGGCCCGCCTCCGGCGGGATGCGCGACCAGGGGGGATATGTTCGGGCAACGCGGCCGCATGAACGTGCGCCTGACGATCCTGGCGGCCGTCTTCGCCGTCTCGGGCATCGCGCTGGTCGCCCGCATCGCGTACATCCAGACGATGGAAAGCAGCCATTATGAGGCAGACGCCCGCAACGAGCACTTCGGCCAGCAGGAGATACGCGCACCCCGCGGCGCCATCCTTGACCGCAACGGCTACCCGCTCGCGACGACGGTCGACGCCTACGACGTCTACATCAACCGGCCGGACTGGCAGGACCTCGATGCGGCCCGCAAGGCCGCTGCGGTCATCGCGCCGCTCATCGGCGGGAAGCCGGATGACCTCGTGAACGAGGTGCGGAAGGAGTCGACTGGCATCTTCCTCGCGTACGGCGGTCTTGACATCGACAAGGGCCGCTCGCTCCAGGATGTCGACGCACCGGGCCTGCGCCTGGTCCAGACGACGAAGCGCTTCTACCCCGAAGGCGACCTCGCCTCGACGCTGCTCGGCTTCGTCGGCCGCGACCACGTCGGCCTGACCGGGATCGAGGCCGACTTCGACCGCGAGCTCGGCGGCACACCCGGCACCATCTACTTCGAGCGCGACAGCATTGGCAACCGCATCGCGCTCGGCAGCGAGCGCGTCGGCCAGAAGCCGGTTCCGGGCGGCAACATCCGCCTCACGATCGACCGCTACATCCAGCGGCTGGTCGAAACCGAACTCGACACGCAGATCGCGAAGACGGGCGCGCTCGGCGGCTCGATCATCGTCATGGACCCGAAGACCGGCGAGGTGCTCGCCATGGCGAGCCGTCCCGGCTTCCAGCTGTCGAAGCTGGACCTCAACAACCCGAATCAGGCGCTGTTCCGCAACCGCGCCGTCACCGACGTCTACGAACCCGGCTCCGTCTTCAAGACACTGACCGCGTCGATCGCCATCGACCAGGGCCTCGTGACGCCGGAATCGACGTACGTCGACACGGGCGTCGCGACGATCGGCACGTCGACCATCCACAACTGGGACTACAGCGTGAACGGCACGACGACCGTGACGCAGGTGCTGCAGCGCAGCCTCAACACGGGCGCCGTGTGGATGAGCGGCCTCATCGGACCGGACAAGTTCTACGACTATGTGCACCGCTTCGGCATCGGCACAGCGACAGGGATCGGCCTCGGCGGCGACCCGGACGGACTCGTGCGGACGAACGCCGACCCGGGCTGGTCGGACGTCGACCTGGCGACGAACAGCTTCGGCCAGGGCATCGCCGCCACGCCGCTGCAGGTGATCACGGCGATCGCGGCGATCCCGAACCGCGGCATGCTGATGCGGCCGTACATCGTGAAGGAGATGGACACGCCGGAGGGCCCGCGCACGTTCAGCCCGGTGCCTGTGCGGCAGGTCATCAAGGAAGACTCGGCCAATGCCGTTGCCGATATGATGAACCAGGTCGTCGAAGGGATTCCGGGCCACCTGGCCGCGATCAAGGGCTACCACGTGGCGGGCAAGACCGGCACGACGACGGGCGCCACCTTGGCCGATGGCGCCGTGCACGACGGCAACGTCGCGTCGTTCGTCGGCTTCGCGCCGTTCAATGACCCGAAGATGATCACGCTCATCAAGCTCGACTTCAAAGAGGACAGGCTCGGCGGGCAGGTGTCGGCGCCGGTGTTCGCCGATATCGCCCCGAGCATCCTCGCGTACCTCGGCGTGCGGCCGGTCGGTCCGCAGCTCGTCACGACCGGCAACTGAGTCGCCGCAGGCGACCCGCCGGCGGTTGGCAGGACAGGCGCGTCCCGGCGCGCACACGAGGCCTGAGGCAGGCAGGCGCTCATACATGATTTCTGCAAAGGAGATCGCCACCGCCCTGCGACCGGCGCTGATCCGTGCGCCGTCCGTCGGGCCGATGCGCTTCCGGCACGCCGTCGTCGACTCGCGCAAGGCGGGCCGCGGCGACATCTTCGTCGCGCTCAAGGGCGAGCACGTCGACGGGCACGACTACGTCGCCCACGCCGCCAGTCGCGGCGCGGCCGGCGCCATCGTCGAGCATGCGGTCGATGCCGACATCGCGCAGTACGTCGTGCCAAGCTCGCTCGCCGCGCTGCAGGAGCTTGCCCGAATGCGCCGTGCCAGCCGCCCGCGGCTGAAGGTCGTCGCCATCACCGGCAGCGTCGGCAAGACGACGACGAAGGAACTGGTGACAGCGGTGCTCGGCACGCACTATTCCGTCCTCAAGAACGAGGGGAACCTGAACAGCGAGATCGGCCTGCCGATGGCGCTTCTCGAGCTGACGACGCGCAACCGCCGGGCCGTACTCGAGATGGGCATGTGGGCGCGCGGCGAGATTGCGTTCCTCTGCGAGATCGCATCGCCGGACGTCGGCATCGTCACCAACGTCGGACCGTCGCACATGGAGCGCCTCGGCAGCATCGACGCCATCGCCGAAGCGAAGGCGGAGCTGGTCGAGGCGCTGCCCGAAGACGGCGTCGCCATCCTCAACGCCGACGACCCGCGCGTCCTGGCGATGGCAGAGCGCACGCACGCCCACGTCATGACCTACGGCCTCGATCGCTCGGCCGATGTCCGCGCCGAAGAGGTCGAAACGCACGGCCTTGCCGGCGTCAGCTTCGTGCTGGTGCACGCCGGCGACCGCGAACCCGTGTATTCGCACCTGCCGGGCCTCGCGATGGTGCACAACGCCCTTGCGGCAGCGGCCGCCGGCGTCGTCGACGGCCTCTCCGTCGCCGAGGCAGCTTCCGCGCTGAGCGAGGCGCAGATTCCCACGCGACTCGTCGCATGCCGCGGCCGCAACGGCTCGACGATCATCGACGACACCTACAACGCCAGCCCCGCATCGATGCTGGCCGCACTCGACCTGCTTGGCGAGTCGAAGGGACGCAAGATCGCCGTGCTTGGTGACATGCGCGAGTTGGGCGGCGCCGAGGCCGAGGGCCACCGTGACGTCGGACGCCGGGCAGCCGAGGTGGCGGACGTCATCTACGCCGTCGGCGACCTGGGCCGCTGGATCGGCGACGCCGCCATCCAGGCCGGCCACGACTCCGTCCACATCGTGCTCGACAAGGCCGAGATCGCGTCGCCACTGCTCCGCGACCTCTGGCCGGGCGACGTCGTCCTGCTCAAGGCGTCGCGCGCAATGGAGTTCGAGACGCTGCTCGACGAGCTGAAGGAGCCGCAATGACCTATGCGCTCATCAGCGGCTGCATCGCCGCCGTCGTCGCGCTGGCGGCTGGCTACCCGCTCGTCGACTTCCTCCGCACGCGCAAGCTCGGCAAAGCGATTTCGTCCGATGGCCCGCAGACGCACATGGTGAAAGCCGGCACGCCGACGATGGGCGGTCTGCTGATCATGGGCGTGGCGATCGCCGTCGGACTCGTCGCGGCAGTGCCCAGGGACCGTGACGTGCTGCTGCCGATCGCCGTCGCGGCCATCTTCGCAGTCATCGGCTGGTACGACGACCTCGGCACGCTCATCGACCGCGAGAAGCGCGAGGCGCACGGCCGCACGACGATGCTGCTGAAGCTCGCCGGGTTCGCGGTCGTCTCCGTCGTCGCCGCGTGGCTGCTCTACGACCGCATCGACGCGCCCCGGCTGCTGGTGCCCCACTACGGCGCCTACGACATCGGCCCCGTCTACGTGCCGATCGCCGTCGCCGTCATCGTCTCAACGACGAGCGCCGTCGGCGTCTCCGACGGGCTCGACGCGCTTGCCGGCAGCATGGCCGCCGTAGCATTCGCCGCCTTCGGCTCGATCGCGCTCATGCAGGATCAGACGGGCCTGGCGACGTTCTGCTTCGTCACCGTCGGCGCGCTGGCGGGCTTCCTCTGGTTCAACGCTTACCCCGCGCGCGTCTTCATGGGCGAGGTCGGGTCGCTGCCCCTCGGCGGAACGCTGGCTATCGTCGCGCTGATGACGGGCTGGTGGCTGCTCGTGCCGGTCATCGGCGTCATGTTCGTCGCCGAGATCCTGTCCGACGTCATCCAGATCGGCTCGTACCGGCTGCGCGGCGGCAAGCGCGTGTTCAAGATGGCGCCGCTCCACCACCATTTCGAGCAACTCGGCGTGCCGGAGACGCGGATCGCGGCCCGCTTCCTGCTCATTACTGTCGCCGGAGCGCTGCTCGGCGTGGCTCTGGCGGCGCTTCGATAGGCCGCGGGTATTGACAGGTATTTGATAACGTGCTATGACAGGTGAACGAGACTTCCTGGTGGGGAAACGGGTGACCGTTATCGGTCTCGGCATTGAGGGCGTCGATGTGGCGCGGTATGCGGCAACGCATGGTGCGACGGTCGTCGTCGTCGATTCCAAATCTCCCGAAGCCCTCGCCGCCCGCATGCAGGAGCTAGAGGGCCTTCCTATTACCTACGCACTTGCAGGCAACGGAGCCGAGACAGTCGCGCAGAGCGACGTCGTCTTCGCCTCCCAGAGCGTCCCGCTCGACGCACCCCCGCTCGACGAGGCGCGCCAGCTCGGCATCCCCATCGATTCGATGACCCGGGCCTTCATGGCCCAGTGCCCCGGCCCGATGGTCGGCATCACCGGCAGCAGCGGCAAGACGACGACCACCAGCCTCGTCGCCGCGATGTTCGCCGCGGCCGAGCGCCCGTACCGCGTCGGCGGCAACATCGGCGGCGGCCTGCTCGGCCTGCTCGACGGCATCGACGAGCGCACCTGGACGGTGCTCGAGATCAGCCACACGCAGCTCCAGCTCACCGACCGCAGCCCGCACATCGCCGCGGTCCTGAACGTGACGCCCAACCACCTCGACCGCTTCAGCTGGGACGAGTACGTCGCCCTCAAGCAGAAGCTCGTGCGATTCCAGACGCCGGACGACCACGTTGTGCTGGGCCTCGACGACGACGTCTCCGCCGCAATGACCGACCTGACGCCCGCGCAGCGCTGGTTCTTCACCCTCGGCGAATCCGTCCCCGGGCACGGCGCCTTCGTGCGCGACGACGCCGTCTTCCTCCGCACCGATGCGATCGAGACGATGGTGCTGCCGGTGAACGAGATCCCGCTGCGCGGCATGCACAACGTCGAGAACGTGCTCGCGGCCGTCGCAATTGGCGGTGCTGCCGGTCTGCCAGCCGAGGCTATGGCGCGCGCCGTCCGCGGCTTCACGCCGGTGCCGCACCGGCTAGAACTGGTCGCCGAGGTCGACGGCGTGCGTTACGTCAACGACAGCATCGCCTCGACGCCGGAGCGCACCCTCGCCGGGATCCGCTCGTTCGAAGAGCCGATCGTGCTCCTGCTCGGCGGCAAGGACAAGGACCTGCCGAAGGACGAACTCGCGCAGGAGGCGCTGCGGCGCTGCGTCGGCATCGTCTTCTTCGGCGCCGACGGACCGCTGCTCGAAGCTGCTATCGAGGCGAACGCGGCATCCGTCTCCTTCGAAGAGCGGCCCGTCACGACGCGCGTCGCCACGCTGGCCGAAGCGGTGGCCGAAGCGCGCGGCATGGCCGGCGCCGGCGACGTCGTGCTGCTCTCGCCCGCCTGCACGAGCTTCGACGCCTACAACAACTTCGAGGAACGCGGCGAGGAGTTCCGCCGCATCGTCCGGGCGATGGCCGCGGAGGGCAGCTGATGGGCGTCACCGCGCATCCAGCTCGCCTGAAGGTCGGCAGCCCGGACTACCTGATCGCCGCGACGGTCGGCGCGCTCGTCGTCATCGGTGTGCTCGCCGTGTACAGCTCGAGCTTCGCGCTGGGCATCCTGGAGTTCGGCGACGCCAACTACTTCGTGCTGCGGCAGGTGTTCTTCGCCGTCCTCGGCGTGGCGGCGATGTTCATGCTGATGAAGGCCGACTACCGCCACCTGCGTGTCATCAGCCCGCTGCTGATGCTTGCCGCCATCGTCTCGCTCTGCGCGGTGCTCGTGCCGGGCATCGGCATGGAGCGGAACGGCGCGACGCGCTGGATCGGCGTCGGCGGGCCGATCCCGCCGCTCCAGCCGAGCGAGTTCGCCAAGCTGGCGATCATCATCTACGTCTCGGCCTGGCTCGCCGCCCGCGGCGAGGGCGTGAAGGTGTTCTGGCTCGGCTTCTTCCCGTGCGTGCTGCTCGTCGGCGTCGTCGCGGGGCTCGTCATGCTCGAGCCGGACCTCGGCACGACGATCGTGCTGGTTCTGACGGCGATGACGCTCGTGTTCGTCGCCGGCGCGTCGCTGACGCACCTCTTCGCGTTCGCCGGCATTGGCGGCGTCGCCGCGTCGATGCTGGTGCTGAGCGGCGGCTATCGCGCCGACCGCATCTTCGCCTTCATCAGCGCCGAGGACGACCCGAGCGGGCGCGGCTTCCAGACGCTGCAGCTGCTCATCGCGCTGGGCAGCGGCGGCGTCCGCGGCCTCGGCCTCGGCGCGAGCCGGCAGAAGTTCTTCTACGTGCCCGGCGCTCACACGGACGGCATCTTCGCCATCATCGGCGAGGAAATGGGGCTCATCGGCTGCGTCGTCGTGCTGCTGCTGTTCGCGTTCCTGATGGTGCGCGGCTTCCGCGTCATCCTGCGCGCGCGAGACGACTTCGGCTCGCTGCTGGCCGTCGGCATCATCTCGTGGATCGGCTACCAGACGCTGATCAACATCGGCGGCATCACGCGCACGCTGCCGCTCACCGGCATCCCGCTGCCGTTCCTCAGCTACGGCGGCTCGGCGTTGCTGGCGATGCTCGCGGCCGTCGGCATTCTGCTGAGCGTGTCGCGCTACGGCGTCGATGTGAAGACGCTCGCCAAGCGGCCGAAACCGGCCGACGGCTCCGACAAGATCGTGCGCCCGGCGCGCAAGACGACGGCGCCGCTTCGCCGCGGCGCCTGGCCCGAGCGGAAGGGAGCCCGGTGAAGGTGATCTTTGCGGGCGGCGGCACGGGCGGCCACGTGTATCCGGGCATCGCGGTGGCGCGGGCCCTGCAGTCCGAACTCGACGCAGCTGGCGAGGCGCTCGACCTGCTGTACATCGGCGTCGCCGGCCGCGTTGACGAGACGATCGTGCCCGCCGAGGGCATCGCGTTCCGCACGGTGCCGGCGGGGCCGCTGCGCGTCTCGTCGCCCATAACCTTCGCCTCGAACATGATCAAGCTGGCGCGCGGCGTCTCGCAGTCACTCGGCATCCTGCGAGCGTTCCATCCCGACGTCGTCTTCGCGACCGGCGGCTACGCGAGCGTGCCGGTCGGCACCGCGGCGCGACTGCTGCAGCGGCCGCTTGTCGTCTACTTGCCCGACGTCACGCCCGGCTGGGCTGTGCGCTTTCTCGCACGTCTCGCGACGCGGATGACGACGACGCACGAGCGCGCGCTGCGCTACCTGCCGGCCGGCCGCACCGAGGTCGTCGGCTATCCAGTCCGCGACGGCTTCTCCCGCGTCGACCGCGCCGGGGCGCGCACGCTGCTCGGCCTGCCCGCCGACTCGCGCGTGCTGCTCGTCACGGCAGGAAGCCTCGGCGCGCGACGGATCAACGAGGCGGTGTGGGCCGCCCTGCCACGCCTGCTCGCGAGCGCAGAACTGCTGCACGTGACCGGCGTCGACGACGTCGTAACGGCCGAGCAGAAGCGCGCGCAGCTCCCTGAGCCGCAGCGCGTGCGCTACCACGTCTACGGCTACCTCGCGGGCATGCCAGCGGCGATGATCGCGGCCGACTTGGTCGTCTGCCGCGCCGGCGCGTCGTCGCTCGGCGAACTGCCGGCCGCCGGAGCGCCCGCGATCCTCGTGCCGGGCGAGTACGAGGGCTGGTCGCAGGCGCCGAACGCCGAGTTCATGCAGTCGCAGGGCGCGGCGATCGTGCTGCGCAACGCCGAACTCGACCGGCTCGCCGACACCGCGCTGGACCTGCTGCGGGATGACACGCGCCTCGCGCGCATGAGCCAGGCCGCGACGTCGCTCGCGCGCCCCGACGCCGCACGCCGCATCGCCCGCATCCTGCGCGAGGTGGCGGCATGAAGGCGGCGAACGTGCCCGAGCGCGTGCATCTCGTCGGCATCGGGGGCGCTCACATGTCGGCGATCGCCCAGATCCTGCACGCATGGGGGCATGCCGTCACCGGCTCCGACCAGCGCGCGAGTGCAATGACCGACAAGCTCGCCGGCCTCGGCATCACCGTCGCCATCGGCCACGACGCGGCGAACGTCGGCGACGCGCAGCTCGTCGTCATCACGTCGGCCGCGCACGCCGACAACCCGGAGATCGTCGAGGCTCAGCGCCGCGGCATACCGGTCATCAAGCGCGCGGAGATGGTCGCCCGGCTGATGCAGGGGCGCTACAGCATCGCCGTGGCCGGCACCCACGGGAAGACGACGACGAGCGGCCTCATCGCCCACATGCTCGTCGAAGCGCAGCTCGACCCGACGTACCTGATCGGCGGCGAGGTGCGAAGCCTCGGCACCAACGCCGCCCCGGGCGAGGGCCGCTACATCGTCGTCGAAGCCGACGAGTACGACCGCGCGTTCCTCAGCTACACGCCCGATGTCGCGGTCGTGCTGAACATCGAACCGGACCATCTCGACATCTACGGCACGGTTGAGGAGATGGCCGGCGCGTTCCGTCAGTTCATGGCGAGCGCACCGGCCGACGGCCACGTCATCGCCTGCGCCGACAGCCCGCGCGTCCGCGAGGCCGTCGCGGCGGGTGGCATGCCCGCGCGCGACGTGCAGACGTACGCCCTGCGCAAGCCCGCGACCTGGACCGCCAGCGAAATCCGGCCGAGCGCCGACGGGCAGACCTTCTCCGTCGCGTCGGACGGCAAGAGCTTCGGCGCCTTCACCGTCTGCCTGCCGGGCGAGCACAACGTGAGCAACGCGCTCGCCGGCATCGTCGCCGGCAACACGATCGGCATCGAAAAGAGCGTCATGCAGGCGGCGATAGCCTCGTACCGGGGCGCGGCGCGGCGTTTCGAGCGCGTCGGTGAGTACGACGGCATCACCGTCATGGACGACTACGCCCACCACCCGACGGAGGTGCGCGTCGGCACGATCGCGGCGGCGCGGCAGCGCTTTGGCGCGCGGCGCCTCGTCGTGCTGTTCCAGCCGCACACGTTCACGCGCACGCAGTACCTGCTCGACGAGTGGCGCACCTGCTTCGAGGGCGCCGACGCGCTCTACATCACACACACGTACGCGGCGCGCGAGCAGGCCGAAGCCGGCCTCAGCGGCGAGGACCTGACCCGCGCGGTGACGTCGCCCCGCGCCGTGTACGTCGACTCGTTCGACGATGCGGCCGACCGGATCGCCGCCGACCTGCGCGCGGACGACGTGTTCTTCACGGTGGGCGCGGGCGATGTCGACCGCGTCGGGCCGATGGTGCTGGAACGATTGCGGCGGAGGGGCGCGTGAGCGCGGCGACGGCCGAGGGGCGAATGGACGAGCGAGTGTTGGAGCGACTACAGGCCATCGCGCCGACGAAGGTCGACGAACCGCTGTCGCGGCACACCACCTTCGGCATCGGCGGCCCGGCCGACGCGTTCGTCACCGTACGCAGCGCCGGCGAGCTGGCAGCCGTCGTGCTGGCAACGCGCCAGTCGGGGCTGTCGTACTTCGTGCTCGGCGCGGGCAGCAACATCCTCGTCGGCGACGGCGGTGTCCGCGGCGTCGTCATCGACAACGATGCGAAGGGCGTCTTTGGCCCGCACGAACTGGCCGGCGAGTACGTCCTGCGCGCCGAATCGGGCCTGCCGTTCGCCACGCTCGCCCGCAACCTTGCGCGGCAGGGCTTCGCCGGCGTCGAGTGGGCGTGCGGCATTCCCGGCACGCTGGGCGGCGCCGTCGTCTCGAACGCCGGTGCCTACGACCGCTCCCTGTCCGACGTCCTCCGCTCCGTGACCATCCTCGATGCCGACGGCGAGGAGCGTGACATCCCGGCCGCCAGCCTCGGCCTGAAGTACCGCGAGAGCGCATTCACCCGCGGCGAGCTGCCCGGCAGCGTTGTGCTCGCGATCGAGATCACCGTGCAGCCCGGCGACCGCAGCGCGCTGATGCGCAAGATCGCCGCCTACGACCAGCATCGGAGCGACGCGCAGCCCCGTGGGCGCAACTCCGGCAGCATGTTCAAGAACCCGCCCGGCCACGCCGCATGGCAACTCATCGATGCTGTCGGCCTGCGCGGCGAGCATCGCGGCGATGCGCAGGTCTCCGAGAAACACTGCAACTTCTTCCTCAACCTGGGCAGCGCCCGCGCGGCCGACGTCTGCGCGTTGATGGAGGAGGCTCGCCGCCGCGTGCGCGAGCGCTTCGGCATCGAACTCGAGAACGAGATCGAACTCGTCGGCGAGGGGTTCGCATGACGGCGAAGATGCGGCTCGGCGTCGTCTTCGGCGGCCGGTCCGTCGAACACGAGGTCTCCGTCGTATCCGCGATGGAGCTGCTACAGGCGGCCGACCCGGCGCGCTTCGAGCCCGTGCCGTTCGGCGTCACCCGCGACGGCCGCTGGCTCACGCCTGCCGAGACGCAGGCCCAACTCGACCGCCCGGAACCGCTGTTCGAAAAGCGCATCGAGGCCGACGTGCCGCCGCTCTTCCAGCGCAGCGAGGTCCTGCGCGAACTCGCGGCGGTCGACATCGTCTTCCCGCTCGTCCACGGCGTGAACGGCGAAGACGGCACTCTCCAGGGCATGCTCGAGATGTTCAACCTGCCGTACGCCGGCTGCGGCGTCGCCGCCAGCGCCGTGGGCATGGACAAGGCGCAGCAGAAGAAGCTGTTCCAGCACGCCGGCCTGCGCGTCGCGCGCTACATGACCGTGCTCGACCACGAATGGACGTCCGGCGACGCCGGCATCGCACGCGGCATCGAGAAGCAGCTCGGCTACCCGGTGTTCGTGAAGCCGTCCAACGGCGGCAGCAGCGTCGGCGTCAGCAAGGTGCGCTCGCGCGAAGACCTCGGCGAAGCGATGCGCGCCGCCTTCGACATGGACCGCAAGGTGCTAGTCGAAGAGTCGATCGCCGGCCGCGAACTCGACTGCGGCGTGCTCGGCAACGACGACCCGCAGGCCTCGCCCGTCGGCGAGGTGGTGACGAGCGGTGACTTCTACGACTACTCGGCGAAGTATCTCGACGACAGCGCGCGCATCGTCGCGCCGGCCGAGCTGCCCGACGAGACGGCGGCGGCCGTGCGCGACACCGCCGTGCGGGCGTTCCGCGCGCTCGACTGCAGCGGCTTCGCCCGCGTCGACTTCCTGCTGCCCGCCGAGGGCGCGCCCGTCGTCAACGAGATCAACACGCTGCCGGGCTTCCGCCCTTCCAGCATGTTCCCGCTGCTCTGGGCGCTCGCCGGCATCACCTACCGCGAGCTCATCACGCGCATCGTCGACCTGGCGATGGAGCGGTTCCGGGAAGGGAGGAAGCGCAGTGCCTGGCGCCCGGACTCCCGGTAAGTGGCCATACCGCGCCGCCAAGCCCGTGCGCGGCCGCCGCGTCGTCAAGACGCGCGAGGGCGCGCCGCGCGGCGTGCACCGCCGCACGGCGCCGGAGCCGCAGTTCCGCATCACGCGGCTGCAGGCGCGTCTCGTCCTCGCCGCCGCCCTGCTGGCGATGCTCGGCTCGGCGGCGTGGTGGGGCTATCACTCGCCGTGGGTCACGGTCGAGCACGTGCAGGTGCGCGGCCTCGAGCAGACTACGCCCGAGCAGGTGCGCGCAGCTGCGGGGGTCGACGGCGCGAGCGTGTTCGGCCTCGATCTGAAGACGGCGCAGGCGCGCGTCACAGCGCTGCCTATGGTGAAGTCCGCGACGGTAACTAAGGACGGCTGGAACGGCGTGACCATCGCCGTCGAGGAGCGCACGGCGTGGGGCTCGTGGCAGATGAACGGCGTCAACGTACCCATCGACGCCGACGGCTACGTGCTCGAGGGCCCGCCGGCGCCCGCTGGGTCGCCCGTCATCGTCGAAGTGAACCCGCAGCGCGTGCTGAACGCCGGCGACCGCCTCGACCCCGGCGCGGTCGAGCTGG
Organism: uncultured Chloroflexia bacterium; assembly: GCA_963840385.1. Taxonomy (GTDB): domain Bacteria; phylum Chloroflexota; class Dehalococcoidia; order DSTF01; family JACRBR01; genus CAYJMJ01. Next base: position 348,014 of record CAWIYS010000014.1, read on the forward strand.
CCGCGCGCCTCGTGCGCGAGTCCGATGCGGCGTTCGGCCGAACGGTGCTGGCGCTGGTCTACCGGCAGGACGCCGGCATCATCGCCGTGCTGTCAGGATCCGCGACGGACGACCGCCCGCTATGGGTGACCTTCGGCGATTCGCGCGACTACGACTACAAGGTGGCAGCGCTGTACGTGCTGATCCAGCAGGCGCGAGACGAAGACCTGACGCTCAACACCGTCGACCTCAGGTTCGGCGACAGGTTGAGCTTCAACTAGGGAGAGGGGGAACGCCATGAGCCGTGGAGGAACATTCGCCTCGATCGACATCGGGACGACGAAGGTCTGTACCGTCGTCGGCGAGCTCGCGCACGGCGAAGACATGCGCATCCTCGGCGTCGGCATCGCGCCGTCGGCCGGCCTGTCGCGCGGCATGGTGGAGAATATCCGCGACGCCACCGACTCCATCAAGGCCTCCGTCGAGAAGGCGGAGCGGTCGAGCGGGACGCGCATCCTCTCGGCGCACGTCGGCGTCGCCGGTACGCACATCGCCTGCCTTAACAACCGCGGCATCGTGGCGATCCCCGACCGCACTCGGCCGATCATGCCCGACGACGTTACGCGCGTGCTCGACGGCGCGCGCGTCGTCAGCATCCCGACGAACCGCGAGATCATCCACGTCATCCCGCGCTACTACGTGGTCGACGGGCAGGACAACGTCTCCGACCCGGTCGGCATGTTCGGCTCGCGGCTGGACGTCGAGACGCACATCGTCACCGGCATCGACAGCGCCATCCAGAACCTGACGAAGTGCGTGGAAAACGTCGGCGTGCAGGTCGACGGCCTCATCCTGGAGCCGCTGGCCAGCGCCGAGGCCGTGCTCGACCAGGAGGAGAAGGAGCAGGGCGTCGTCCTCGTCGACATCGGCGGCGGCACGACGAACATCGCGCTCTTCATCGAGAGCAGCGTCTACCACACGGCCGTGCTGCCCGTCGGCGGCAACCACGTGACGCGCGACATCGTCGTCGGCCTGCGGGCGCCGTACCAGGCCGCCGAGGACGCCAAGCGCAAGTGGGGCCACGCCATCCCGAGCATGGTCGACGCGCGCGAGGAGATCACGCTCGACGCCTTCGGCTCCGAGGGCTCGAAGACGGAGCTGCGCCGCCGGCTGTGCGAGATCATCCAGGCGCGCGTCGAGGAGATACTCGAGATGGTGTCCGCGGAGGTGAAGCGCGCCGTCCACGACGACGTCATCTCGGCCGGCATCGTGCTCACCGGCGGCACGGCGAAGCTCTCCGGCATCGACATGCTCGCCGAGCAGGTGACCGGCTGGCCGGCGCGCGTCGGCATGCCGCGCAACCTGCACGGGCTGACGGACGCGCTCATCGACCCCGCCTACGCGACGAGCGTCGGGTTGCTGCAGTGGACGGTAAACGAGGCGGAGGCGAGCACCTGGCACCGTCCGTCGCGCGCATCGCTGGACATGGGGAGCATCTGGCGGCGGCTCGGCAACTGGGCGCGCGTCCTGTTGCCGGAGTAAGCGGTGCGAATTCGACAGGGAGGCACAGGGCTGGGATGTGACTGCGGGACGCCATCAGGAGCCGGCATCCAGTCACCAGGCGACGAGTAGAGGAGGCGGCATGGCTGTGTACCGGCAGACGGCGATGTTCGAAGAGGAAGTGAGAGAGCTACAGCAGGAGCAGGAGCGAAGGGAGGCCATCATGAGCAGGTCGTACTCGGACGGATTGCCACCGATCAAGGTCGTCGGCGTCGGCGGCGGCGGCTGCAACGCCGTCAACCGCATGATCGCGGAACAGATACAGGGCGTGCAGTTCGTCGCCGTCAACACCGACGCGCAGGCGCTGCAGCAGTCGCCGGCCGAAGTGAAGATCCGCATCGGCGACAAGCTCACCAAGGGGCTCGGCGTCGGCGGCGACCCCAACCGCGGCCTGCGCGCCGCCGAAGAGAGCCGCGACGAGCTGCTCGAGGCCGTCCGCGGCTGCGAGATGGTGTTCGTCACCGCCGGCATGGGCGGCGGCACCGGCACCGGCGCATCGCCGCTCGTCGCCGAGGTCGCGAAGGAGGCTGGCGCGCTGACCATCGGTGTCGTCACCAAGCCGTTCTCGTTCGAGGGCGCGAAGCGCCGCGCTCAGGCCGAGGAGGGCATCCAGCGCCTCCAGGACAAGGTCGATACGCTGATCGTCATCCCCAACGACCGCCTGCTCGAGATCTGCGACGACAAGACCACGGTCGAAGACGCCTTCCGGACCGCCGACGACATCCTGCTCCAGGGCATCCGCGGCATCAGCGAGATCATCACGCTGCCCGGCGAGATCAACCTCGACTTCGCCGACGTTCGCAAGATCATGTCCGAGGCCGGACCCGCGCTCATGGCCATCGGCCGAGCGAGCGGCGCCAACCGCGCCGCCGATGCCGCGCAGATGGCCATCTCCAGCCCGCTGCTCGAGGTCTCCATCGACGGCGCGCGCGGCGTGCTCTTCAACATCACCGGCGGCAAGAACCTCGGCCTGCACGAGATCAACGCCGCCGCGCAGGTCATCTACGACGTCGTCGACCCGGGCGCGGAGATCATCTTCGGCACGGCGATCGACTCCCGGCTCGGCGACGAGGTGCAGATCACGCTCATCGCCACGGGATTCGCTCGGCCCGTCGCCGTCAACCCGATCCCGGAGCAGTACCGCCGCACGAACCCGGACGACGACGCGGGCGACGCGCCTGCACCAGAGCCCACGCGCCACGAGACGGCCGCAGCGCCGGACCCGCTCGACACGGAGCTGCCAACCTTCCTGCGCCGCACGGTCGCGGCGCGTTAATCCAACGGTAGGAGGAGTAGGGAAAGGAGGAGCTGTCTAGCCGAGCGTCCCGGGGTAAAGGTTCCTCGGGAACTTTCCCCCACCAGGGAAAGGCCAGGGCCGTGAGCGTCGGAAAGGGAGATGACGACGCTCACGGCCCGTCCATTTGTCGAGGGTGAAGGAAAAGAGCAACCCGACCCGGTGGAGTGGCACGGGCAGGCGCCACGGAACCGGGAGCATGAGTTGCTCTTCGCCGGCCATTCTACACCCGGCACGCACCGCATTTCCATAACACCGGCGCATCGAGGCAACCTAGCTTCGCAGCCGCCGCGCCGGGGCGGAATGAGGGCGACGCACCGCAAGATATAGCGTTACAACTCCGTCTCGGGCGTTGACAAGCACTAGATGTGGTGCTAATCTCGCGAAGCCGAGCAGGAACGTCCGTTCCGGCGGCATATTGGGGGGCCCGGGGATGCGTTGCCCGTTTTGCGGCGGCCAGGACTCCAAGGTCGTCGACTCTCGCGACGTCGACGACTCGATCCGCCGCCGCCGCGAGTGCCTGAACCCCGATTGTGCCGGCCGCTACACGACCTACGAGCGCGTGCACGCCGTCGCGCTGTACGTCGCGAAGAAGGACGGCCGCCGCGAGGAGTTCTCTCGCGAGAAGCTGCTCACCGGTCTGCGTAAAGCGTGCGAGAAGCGCCCGCTGCGCGCCGGCGCACTCGAGGCCATCGCCGCCGACATCGAGTCGGCGCTGTACAAGGGCAACGCCTCCGAGGTGCCTTCCAACATGATCGGCGAGTTGGTGATGGAACGGCTCCGCGATCTCGACCCCATCGCCTACGTGCGCTTCGCCAGCGTCTACCGCCAGTTCACGGACATCGAAGCCCTCCGGCTGGAGCTCGAGGCGCTCGCATCCGGCAGCCGCCCCGCACAGGCGCAGTTGCCGCTGCCCGCCGCCGAGTTCTCGCCCTCCTCTCTTCGGCTGCGACCGGCCGCACCGTCATCACGAACCCGTACCCGTCGCCCGGTGCGGCCGGTGCAGACTCCTGTCCCGCTCGCGGGCCAGGAGACCGCGCCGAGGGACACATCGAAGAGACAGCGTAAGGCACGGTAGAGCGAGGAGCGGGTCCGCCCGCATCTGCAAGGAGAGCGATCGCGTGCGCACCGAAGGCAAGCTGACCAACGCCGGGGGCGAATTCATCGCCAGCGGACCGTGCGAGGTGAACCACGAACGCGGCGAGGTCACGATGTGGCCGTCGTGGGAGATGCATATGCTCGAGCGCGAGCGCGGCGAGCTCATGCTGACGCTCGAAGACGGCACGCGCTTCGGCATCTCCGACAAGCACCTGACGTTCAAGCTGCAGGGGCCGACGGAGCAGCGGATCTCGGTCTACCGGCTGCGCATCCTCGAGCGCGTGCCGGAGCACCTCGCGGCTGGCTACGCCGCCCCGGCCGCGGCCGAGGAGTCCGGCGCCGCCATCGCGGATGAGGCCGGCGACGTGGTGCGCGCGGACCGCGCACCGTAAAGGGCAGCACCACCCGCGCGCGGGTGAGAGGGACGGGCAGGGAGTGTCAGACGTCGGGCTATTCATGGATGAAGTCATGGCCGACCTCCGGCGGCGCCTCGCGCTGCTGGGCGACAGCGGCGACCGCCGGGCGATCGAGGATGGCATCGCCCTGCTCAACGGCTGTCGCGCCGGCGGCATGGACGAACCGCACTTCGAGTCGCTGCTCTCGATGCTGCGCGCGGGGCGTTCGCCGGTGGGAAGCACGGTGCTCAAGCCGCAGGCGATCGCCGGTGAGCTGACGCGCCGCTGGCACGAGCACGTCGCGGGAGCTGCCGTCACCGCACAACACTAGTGGAATGCGCGTCGCACCGATCGGCGAACGCCGATCGGTGGTGACGTTATGGAGAGCGTGGGTTTGTGGCTTTGGTAGGTCGAGAAGCAGTCGTTGCAGTGGTCGCGCTTCTCCCTCAGGCTGTGCGTGTTCGCGCCGCGACCGACTGTGCGCGTCGCGGGCGCACCACATCGAACGAGAACATCACCGGCTGGCGTGCTGTCGCGAGGCTCGCTGACTCGGTCGTGACAACAAGGGCAGGCTAGCAAGCGAAAGGAATCCCGCCACCATGGTCCTCCAGGCCGAGCCGCACGTCCGCCGCACCCTCGCCGCGACTGCCTGCACCGTCGAACGCTTCTTCACGCGCTCCGGCGACGACCCGTGTTCCGACGTCGAGTGGGAGCTGCGCACCGCCTCGATCAGCGACGAGACCGGCACCGCCGTCTTCGAGCAGAAGGACGTCGAGATCCCGAAGGCGTGGTCGCAGACCGCGACCAACGTCGTCGTCTCAAAGTACTTCCGTGGCCCCCTCGGCACGCCGCAGCGTGAGCGCAGCGTGCGCCAGATGATCGGCCGCGTCGCCGACACGATCACCACCTGGGGCGCGCGCGATGGCTACTTCGAGGACGAGGAGGAGGCGCGGACGTTCAAGGACGAGCTGACGCACCTGCTCGTCAACCAGAAGATGGCCTTCAACAGCCCCGTCTGGTTCAACGTCGGCGTCGAGGAGAAGCCGCAGTGCTCCGCCTGCTTCATCCTCTCCGTCGAGGACACCATGGAGTCGATCCTCGACTGGTGCAAGACCGAGGGCATGATCTTCAAGGGCGGCTCCGGCTCGGGCATCAACCTGTCGCCGATCCGCTCCAGCCGCGAGCAGCTCTCGGCCGGCGGACAGGCCAGCGGCCCCATCTCGTTCATGCGCGGGGCGGACAGCATCGCCGGCTCGATCAAGTCCGGCGGCAAGACCCGCCGGGCGGCCAAGATGGTCGTCTTGAACGTGGATCACCCCGATATCGAGGAGTTCATCGAGTCCAAGGCCAACGAGGAGCGCAAGGCCTACGCCCTTGGAGCGGCTGGCTGGGACATGTCGCTCAACGGCGACGCCTGGTCCTCCATCCAGTTCCAGAACGCCAACAACTCCGTCCGCGTCACCGACGAGTTCATGCGCGCCGCGGTCGCCGACGGCGACGCCGACTGGACGCTGCGCGCCGTCGTCGACGGCAGCGAGGCGAAGACCGTCAGCGCGCGCGACCTCCTCAACCGCATGGCGGCGGCCGCCTGGGAGTGCGGTGACCCCGGCATGCAGTACGACACGACCATCAACGACTGGCACACGTGCCCCAACACCGCGCGCATCAACGCCAGCAACCCGTGCTCGGAGTACATGCACGTCGACAACTCCGCCTGCAACCTCGCGTCGCTGAACCTCATGAAGTTCGTCGATGACGACGGCGTGTTCGATGTGGAGTCGTTCCGCCGCGCGGTGACGGTCACGATCTGGGCGCAGGAGATCATCGTCGGCAACTCCAGCTACCCGACGCCGAAGATCGCGGCCAACACGATCGCGATGCGGCAACTCGGTCTCGGCTACGCAAACCTCGGCGCGTTGTTGATGTCGCGCGGCCTCGCGTACGACTCCGACGAGGGTCGCGCGTACGCCGCGGCGATCACCGCGCTGATGACGGGACACGCCTACGCGACGTCGGCGTCGATCGCGCAGCGCGTTGGTCCGTTCGACGCATTCCACAGAAATCGCGATCCCATGCTGAAGGTTGTTGCAAAACACCGTGACGCATCGCGTAGAATAGATGCAGCGACTGTGCCGGCGGAATTGATCGACGCAGCGCACGTGGCATGGGATGATGCACTGGAGTACGGACAGAAGTTTGGTTACAGGAATGCGCAGGCAACCGTACTCGCACCGACGGGAACGATCGCGTTCATGATGGACTGCGACACGACAGGTGTTGAGCCAGACATCGCGCTCGTGAAATACAAGAAGCTCGTCGGCGGAGGCATGATCAAGATCGTTAATCAGACCGTCCCCCGCGCGCTCAAGCGCCTCGGTTACGACGACCGCACTGTCGACGCGATCGTCCGCCACATCGACAACGCCGGCACGATCGAGGGTGCGCCCGGACTGCGGGACGAACACCTCTCCGTCTTCGACTGCGCGTTCAAGCCCGAGAACGGCGCGCGCTCGATCCATCACATGGGCCACATCAAGATGATGGGCGCCACGCAGCCGTTCATCTCCGGCGCGATCTCCAAGACCGTCAACCTCCCTAACGAGGCAACGGTCGAGCAGGTCGCCGACACATATGTCGAGGCCTGGCGGCACGGCATCAAGGCCATCGCCATCTACCGGGACGGCTCCAAGAAGGTTCAGCCGCTCTCGACGTCCAAATCCTCGAGTACGAACGATATTGCGGCCGAGCCAGGTGCTGCGAAGCCGGTGCGACGCAAGATGAGCGACACCCGCACGTCCCTGACCCACAAGTTCAGCATCGAGGGCCACGACGGCTACATCACGGTCGGCCTCTACGACGATGGCACGCCGGGCGAGATCTTCCTCTCCATGGCCAAGCAGGGCTCGACGGTCAGCGGCCTCATGGAGGCCTTCGGACGCGCGGTCTCGTACGCGCTGCAGTACGGCGTGCCGATCCAGGACCTGGTCCGCAACTTCAGCCACATGCGCTTCGAGCCGATGGGCCGCACGGAGAACCGCGACATCCCGGTCGCGCAGTCGATCATCGACTACGTGTTCCGCTGGCTCGCCAGCCGCTACATGTCGCCGGAGGAAGCGTACGAAGTCGGCGTGATGACGCCGGAGATCAAGGCCGCGCTGGCCGCGGGTCAGTACCCGCTGCCGCTGAACGGAGCTGTCGCACCCGTCGCGGGTGGCAGCGGCACCGGCGAGGCCCACACCCAGGGCGCCGCGATCGATGCGGTGCCGCTGGCGTTCCGGGCGCCGCGCGCAAACGGGCACGATGATGCGCCCGCCTGCGCGATCTGCGGCTGGATCATGATTCGGTCGGGGACGTGTTACCGCTGTGAGAACTGCGGTAGCACGAGTGGCTGCTCCTAACGGTAGGGGCATAACGTCAAGGAAGACAGGAGGCAGGGAAAGAATGGCTGTAACCGCGAAGAAGCCGGCTGCCAAGAAGCCGGCAGCCAAGAAGAAGCCAGCCGCCAAGAAGGCGGCGGCGAAGAAGCCGGCCGCCAAGAAGCCGGCTGCCAAGAAGAAGCCGGCAGCTCGCAAGCCGGCGAAGGCCGCGGCGGCGAAGTCTCGAACGGCCGCCAAGAAGAAGCCGGCTGCCAAGAAGAAGCCGGCCGCCAAGAAGTAGGTGAGTCGGGTGGCAGCATTCCCCGGCTGCCACCCGCACGCCTTCTCCCCGACAGGCGTGTATATGCGGTGGAGGGGCCCCGGCCGTTCGGGGCCTGCCACTCTCACCAGGCGGTCTTGGAGCCGCCGCCCATGATCTTCTTCATCGCCCTCAGCACCTCACTCGCCGCGGCGACCGCGCTCCTCCTGCACCAGTACCGCAGCCGCGCGCTCGCCGACGCCGATACTCCGGTCGACGACGCAGCCGACGACCAACTGGACGAGCGCCGGGCCGCCTGACCGAAGCGCCCGCGTTGCTTCGCTTCATATACTCTCACGATTCCACATAATAATCGCACCGATCGCGCGTCCGAACGGCTACCATGACGCCCGAAGCACCCGCCCGCCGAAGGGTCGGTGGCGTCCTGAGCAGGGACGCTCCCCGCCGCCCCCTTCGGCGGGTTTGCTCGCCCCCCGCTTTCCTCCATTTGGCCCTGTCGCGCCCCCTTCACCGTCCGATAGTCTCATTAGCACGAAGCTAACTATTACCTCGAGGCGAAGCGGACGATGACCCGCGCAGATCAGCAACTCCTCGCCATGAAGCTCTATGCCCAGTCGATGGCGATCGTCGATCCCATCCGCGTCCGGCTGTGGAGCGAAGCCGAACTGACGACCAGCCAGCTGCGGCTGCTCTTCGCAATTCGCCAGCAGCCGGGCGCCACGCTCACCGCGCTCGCCACGCTCCTGCGCGTCTCGCCGCCGACCGCGTCCGGCCTCGTCGACCGCCTCGTCCGGCAGGAGTACGTGCGGCGCGACGCCGACCCACACGACCGGCGCTTCGTCTGCCACCATCTGACCGATCGCGGCGTCGCCATCCTCGGCGAACTCGAGCGCGAGGGCCGCGCGCTGCTCGACGCGATCCTCGGCCGCCTGTCCGACGGCGAGATCGACGAGCTCGTGCGCGGACTGCAGCTGCTCAACGACGCCGCCGCGGCCGCGTCGACGGTGGAGGCGCGATGAACGCGCCGCTCGCCAATCGCCAGCGCTGGGCGATCATGCTCGCCGTCATGCTCGGCCTCTTCCTCTCGGCCATGGACTCGACGATCGTCGGCACCGCGATGCCGCGCGTCATCGCCGAACTGTCTGGCCTCAAGCTCTATTCGTGGGTGTTCACGTCGTACATGCTGGCCTCGACGACCAGCGTGCCTATTGTCGGTAAGCTGGGCGACATCTACGGCCGCAAGCGCTTCTTCCTGGCCGGCATCGTGATCTTCCTCGCCGGCTCGATCCTGTCGGGCGCGTCGCAATCGATGATGGAGCTGATCCTGTTCCGCGGCGTCCAGGGCCTCGGCGGCGGCTTCATCTTCGCCAACGCGTTCGCCATCGTCGGCGACCTCTTCGCCCCGGCCGAGCGCGGCCGCTACACCGGCATCATGAGCGGCGTCTTCGGCCTCGCGAGCGTCATCGGGCCGCTCGTCGGCGGCGCGATCACCGACAACCTGTCGTGGCGGTGGGTGTTCTACGTGAACATCCCGCTCGGCCTGGTCGCGCTCGCCACCATCACTATGGTCCTGCCGGCGAGCCAGCCGCGCGGCGCTGGCCGGAAGCTCGACTACCTCGGCGCGATCGCGCTGGCAGGCACCGTCGCGCCGCTGCTGCTCGGCTTCTCCTGGGCCGGCAACGAGTACTCGTGGGGCGCACCGCCGGTCGTCGGCTGCTTCGCGTTCTCGGCGGCGATGCTCGCCGTGTTGCTGATCATCGAGATGAACGCGCCGGAGCCGATCGTGCCGCTGCGGCTGTTTCGGAACAGGATCTACACCGTCGCGATCGCGGCCACGTTCATCTCGGGCGTGGGGCTGTACGCGGGCAGCATCTATATCCCCCTGTTCATGCAGGGCGTGCTGCACTTCTCGGCGACGAACGCCGGCCTTGTGACGACGCCGATGATGGTGGCAATGGTGTTCGGAAGCCTGATCGGCGGCCAGGTCGTGTCGCGGACGGGCAAATACAAATGGATCAGCGTGTTTGGCATGAGCGTCTCCGCCACGGGCATGTACATGCTCTCGATGCTGTCCGCCAGCTCCAGCCAGGCGCGGGGCATGATGGATATGGCGGTGCTCGGCTTCGGACTCGGGTTCACCATCCCGACGCTCACGCTGGCGGCGCAGAACGCGGTGCCGTACAGCATGCTCGGCGTCGTCTCGGCGTTCACGCAGTTCGCGCGCTCCGTCGGCGGCACGATTGGCGTGGCGATCATGGGCTCGGTGATGACGCGCCAGCTCGATAGCCACCTGGCCGGCGGCCTGTCGCCCGAAGTGCAGCAGCGCGCGCCCGCGCCGCTGCTCGAGGCGCTGAAGTCGCCGCGCGTCCTGCTCGACTCCCACGCGCTCAACATGCTGCACGACGAGGGATTCGTGCCGATCTTCGGCGCCGATGCCGACCGTCTGTTCAACGGCACTATCGCCTCGATGAAGACGGCGCTCGCCGCGTCGATCACCGACATCTTCTTCATCTCGACGATGATCATGGTCGTGGCGCTCGCCGTGACATTCCTCCTCGGCGAGCTGCCGCTGCGCGTCACCAACGAGATGCCGTCGGCCTTCGAAGCGCCGCCCGAGGATGAGCCGCAGCCGGCATCGTCGCCCGCCGCCGAGGTGGTGGCACACGGCGCGTAGTATCCACACGGCGAGCGGCGCCCGGGCGTGGTTCCGCTTGCGACGCCGGACGCGATAAGGTGCTGACATGGAACCCCGCGTTAAGCTCTGGGTCGAACAGGACGGCAAGCTGGTCCTCAGCGACTACCGCGTCCGGCTGCTCGAATTCATCGAGGAGACCGGCTCGCTCGCGGAAGCCGCGCACCGCATGCAGCTCTCCTACCGTCGCGCCTGGGGCAAGGTGCGCGAGATCGAGCAGAACCTCGGCGTGAAGCTCGTCGAGAGCGCGGCCGGCGGCGCCGGCGGCGGCGGCTCGCGCCTCACCGACGAGGGCCGACGCCTCGTCGCCCTCTTCGAGCGTTTCCGCCAGGCCACCGAGCAGGACCTCAGCCGCGAATTCGCCCGCGTCTTCCAGCAGTAGTCGCCCTTCGAACGAACAGTGGACGTTACCGCATCGCCGCGATATGCTCGTGCGGCCATATCGCATCGAACACGAGGGGAGACACGGTGAACGTTCAACGCATCCTCATCGGCATCGCCGCGCTGCTCGCGCTTGCTATTCGCGGCCGCGTGCGGCGGCGGCGACTCGAAGAACGCCACGCCCACGTCGCTAATGTCCGCGGCGTCGCCGGCACCGACGAAGGCCAGCGGCACGCTCATCCTCGCCACGACGACGAGCACGCAGGACAGCGGCCTGCTCGACGTGCTCGTGCCGATGTTCGAGAAGGAGAGCGGCTACACCGTCAAGACGGTCGCCGTCGGCTCCGGGCCAGGCGATCGAGCATGGGCTCGCGCGGCGACGCCGACGTCGTGCTCGTCCACTCCCCCGCCGCCGAGAAGACGATGGTCGCTGCGGGCGACGGCATCGAGCGCACGCTCGTCATGCACAACGACTTCATCATCGTCGGGCCCACGGCGGACCCGTCGGGCGTCAAGGCCGCGAAGACGACGAACGACGCCATGACGGCGATCGCCACCGGCAAGGCGCACTTCATCAGCCGCGGCGACGACTCCGGCACGAACGCGCTCGAGCTGAAGCTCTGGAAGGCCGTCAACATCACGCCGAAGGGTCAGAGCTGGTACGAGGAGACCGGCCAGGGCATGGGCGCGACGCTGCAGGTCGCGAGCCAGAAGGCGGCGTACACGATCAGCGACCGCGCGACCTACCTGGCCCAGAAGAAGAACCTCTCGCTCGACATCCTGTTCGAGAAGGACCCGGCGCTGCTCAACGTCTACCACGTCATCGTCGTCAACCCGGCGAAGCACCCGAACGTGAAGGTCGATGCCGCGCGGGCGTTCGCCGCCTTCCTGGTGCGCGCTGACATCCAGAAGGTGATCGGCGAGTTCGGCGTCGACAAGTTCGGGCAGCAGCTCTTCGTCCCGGATGCGGGCAAGCCCGAGCCGGCGGGGTAAACTCGTCCTGCCATGGACCTGGTCCTCCACGGACTGCGCGATGCCATTCGCATGCTCGTCCACAACGAGAGCGGCGTGTACGAGATCGCGTGGCGGACCATCGTCGTATCGGGCACGGCGACGCTCCTGAGCCTGGTGCTCGGCGTCGCCGCCGGCGCGGCCATCGCGTTCCGGCGCTTCCCCGGCCGCCTCGTTGTCATGACGCTCGTCAACACCGGCATGGGCTTCCCGCCGGTCGTCGTCGGCCTGCTCGTCGCGGTGATGCTGTGGCGCAGCGGCCCGCTCGGCGAGCTCGAGTGGATCTACTCGAGGAAGGCGATGATCATCGCCCAGACCGTCATCGCAGCCCCCGTGGTCACCGGCTTCACGGCGGCGGCGCTCGGCTCCCTCCACCCGCGGCTGCGGCTGCAGGTCTACGCACTCGGCGCGTCGCGGCTGCAGGCGCTCTGGCTCCTCCTGCAGGAGGTGCGGCTGCCGCTGCTGGCAGCGATCATGGCCGGCTTCGGCGCCGCCATCTCCGAGGTCGGCGCGTCGGTGATGGTCGGCGGCAACATCCAGGGCCAGACGCGCGTCCTGACGGGCGCGATCCTGCTCGAGGAGAGCAAAGGCAACTTCGGCGTCGCCATCGCCCTCGGCATCATCCTGCTGGCGATGATGATCGCCGTCAACGCGCTCTTTACATGGGTGCAGTTCCGCACCCGGCGCGATCGCTGGCGCGACGAGCCTCACGACGCGGCACGGAGCACCTTTCCGTGGCTGTCACGCTAGACGCCACGCCGAAGCTCTCGGCACGAAGCCTGGCCGTACGCCGCGGCGGACGCGTCGTCGTCGACGTGCCGCAGCTCGACGTGCCAGCTGGCGGCGTCTACGCCATCATCGGACCGAACGGCGCCGGCAAGAGCACGCTGTTGCTCCAGCTCGCCCTGCTCGAGCGCCCCGACGCCGGAGACGTGCTGTTCGAAGGCAAGCCGACGCGTGGACGCGAGCTCGCGCTGCGCCGGCGCATGGCCGTCGTCTTCCAGGAACCGTTGCTGCTCGACCGCGGCGTCCACGCGAACGTCGAGGCCGGCCTGGCGATGCGCGGCGTGCCGCGTGCCGCACGACGCGCCCGCGCCACGCACTGGCTCGAGCGCTTCGGCGTCGGTGCGCTGGCCGGCCGCGCCTCGCGCACGCTCTCCGGCGGCGAGGCGCAACGCGTGAGCCTCGCCCGCGCGTTCGCGCTCGAACCGGAGGTGCTGTTCCTCGATGAGCCGTTCAGCGCCCTCGACCAGCCGACGCGCACGGCGCTGATCGACGATCTCGCCGCCGCCCTCACCGCGACGCGCGTGACGACGCTCCTCGTCACGCACGACCACGATGAAGCGGCCCGCCTCGGCGATGTCGTCGCCGTGATGATGCGCGGCCGCATCAAGCAGTCCGGGAATCCGTCCGACGTGTTCTCCGCGCCCGTCGACGAGGAGACGGCCGCCTTCGTCGGCATCGAAACGATGTTCCCGGCGCGCGTCACCGGCTCCTCGGACGGCCTGCTCGTGCTCGAAGCGCCCGGCGGCCGGACGATCGAGGCCGTCGGCGCGAGCGGCATCGCTCAGGCGCTCGTCTGCCTGCGGCCGGAGGACGTCAGCCTCTCGCTGCCCGGCGGCGACGCTGCGGGCAGCGTGCGCAACCGGCTGCCGGGCCGCGTGCGCCGCATCGCCCCGTCCGGCGCCGTCGCCCGCGTCGAAATCGACTGTGGCGTCGACATCGTCGCCCGCCTTACCCGTCGCTCGATCGAGGAGATGGCGCTCGACGCCGGATCCGACGTCGTCGTCTCCTTCAAGGCGACGGCCGTGCACCTGATCCCGAAGTAGCGCGTTCGTTCGTCGATGCCAGCGCCGTGCTCCCCATCCCGTAGCGCGGGCTTTCCAGCCCGCGCGAACCCCGTGAATCGGCGGTGTGGCGAACATCGCGCGGGCTGAAGAGCCCGCGCTACGGGGCGAAATCAGCGTTCCGTTCTCCTATTGTTGTCGTCGGTGCCCCGGCCCGCCTCTCCGGCACCACCTCGACGCAGCTCCGTATGCACACCGATCTCGTCCGAGATCAGCCCGTCGACGCCCCAGCTCAGCAGCTCCTCGGCCCGGTGGCGGTTGTTCACGGTCCACGCGAACACCTGCAGCCCGGCCTCGTGCAGTCGCGCGATGACTTCGGCGGAGAGCAGCGTCTGGCGGATCGACGTGCCGGCCGGCCGCGGTGACGCCTTCGCCCGGCGGAAGAGCGCATCGATCCCGCTCGCGCGGCCGACGGAGTAGAACATTCGCATCTCCGTCCCCGCCTCGCCCAGCTGGTCGAGCAGCCGCCACTCCCTCGATGAAACCAGCGTGTGCGGCATCATCGCTTCGTTGTCGTGGTACAGCCGGAGCACAGCCTCCGCGGCGAGCGGCGTCGCCGACTTGATGTCGAGGAACAGCTCCGACCGGAAATTGATCTCGCGCAACAGGTCCGGCAGGCTCAGCTCGCCAATCGAGAACCGGAGGTACCAGCGGTCGTACCACACCGGCAGCGCCGGCAGCTTGCGCTCGTGCCGTAGCGCCAGCCGGCCGCGGTCGTGCCAGAAGTCGCACTCGATGGCGTCGACGCCGGCCGCCAGCGCCCGTTCGAGGTCGTGGAGGTTATTGCCGGCGCGATGGGCGATCGCGTAATAGCCGCGCGGGCGCGCGGCCGGGTCTTCGGAAGCGGACTCGATGTGGGTGTCCGTACTACGCGGTGCCGACGACGTTCACGAGCACGCGGCGCAGGCGCGGGTGGTCCAGCTCGATGAGGAAGATCCGCTGCCACGTGCCGAGCGTCACCCGCCCGTCCACGACGGGGATCGACTCGCTGGCGCCGAGGAATAGATGCTGGACGTGGGCGTGGCCGTTCGCGCACTCGTCCTCGTTCATGTTGACGGTGCGGCGGGAGAAGTCGTTGTGCTCGTAGTAGGCGTTGGGAGGAGCGAACTGGCGCAGCAGGCGGGCGAGGTCCCGAAGGAGGAGCGGCTCGTTCTCGTTGATCTTGATGGCGGCGGTCGTGTGCTGCGAGAAGATGCTGACCTGGCCGAACGCGATGCCCGCGCTCTCGACGATGCCGATCACGTCTTCCGTTATGTCGATGAACTCGGGCGCGGCCGTCGTTTCGAACTCGATTGCCTCACAAATGACGCGCGCCGTCGGTGCATCCGAACGTGCGACGGTCTCCCGCCGGGCCTCGAGAATCGTTGGTTTCATTACACCGCCTTCGTCGTGGGAACCTGGCCGAACCTGCTCTGCATTCTCACGGACGCACCGGATTAGCGCAATTCTGAGCACGCATAAGCAGACTCGGACGCCCGCGGCCGCCGCGTATCGCACACATCATTTTGAACGAGCCAATGTGCGGCGTCGCGCCGCCGGCGACCTTCGCACACGCGAAGACGCGGGCTGAACGCCCGCGCCGCGAACCCGGATCTGTTCAACCCCGGCGTCAGTTGACGGTGAGCTTGCCGGCCATCGTCGTCGGGTGGACGTCGCACTGGTAGTAGTATTCGCCCTTGTCCAACGTGACCTCGAGCGTGTCCTTCGTCGGGCCGACGTTGAGCTGCGTCATGCCCTTGTCCTCGCCCGAGACGTCAGCGCCCTTGTAGATGTGGATGTTGTGCGGTTGTCCGGGATCCTGGTTATCGAGCTCGAACGTGATCGTACCCGCGGGCGCCGAGAGCGTCGACTTGTCCCACTGGAGGTTGATCGCAATGATGACGATCTTCGTGCCTCCGCCTCCGCCGCTCGTTGCGGCTGGCGTCGCGCCCGTCGTCGCCGCCGGCGATGCGGCCGAAGTCGCTGCTGACGTCACTGCCGCGGTCGCCGCGCCGGCGGCCGTCGCTGCGGCCGTGGGCGCGCTCGGCGGCTTCGTCGCGGCGCCCAGAGCCGATGGCGTGATCTTGAACGTCTGCACCGGCGTCGGGTCGGCGGTCTTGCCGCCGCTGCTGCAGGCCGTAGCGCCAAATACCACAAGTGCCGACAGGGCGAAGACCGCCGCCATCAGTCGCTTCGAGATCATCCTGTCCTCCGTCATACCCCGGCGGGGTGGCAGGCGCCGCTCCCCCACGTGAAGGATTGCACAGACATTGTTGTACCAATCCAACACGAGTGGCGACAGGCCGAATGGCCTGTGGATGCCCCGTGGTTCCACGTACACGCCGCGCCGGGATCTCGCGCCAGTCTACGCGACCTCGACGGCCCGAACACATGACAAATGTCACACTTGCGGCCTCCATTTGGAGTCCGGATTCACGCCTCGCTCACGCCGGTGACGTGCCACTTCGCGAGCTTCAGCGCCGGTACGCTGCGCACGCCGCCGCCGATGTCGCCCAGCACGAGCATCGGCTCGCGACCGACGAGCTCGACGTGTTTCAGCGCGTCGACGTAATCCTGCGTGAACCTGACATTCGCCACCGGCCCGACGATGCGGCCCTCCTCGACCAGGAACGTGCCGTCGCGCGTCATCCCCGTCGTCACGACGTTGAGCGGATGGACGGTACGGGTGTACCAGAAGCGCGTCACCAGGAGCCCGCGCTTCGTGCTCCGCACCATGTCGTCAAGCGTGGCGTCGCCCGGCGCCATGAACAGGTGCATCGGCATCGGGCCGATAGTGCTGCCCGCAGGCAGGGCGTGCCCCGTCGATCGCGCGTCGCCGCCCTGCTTCCCGGCGTAGTAGCTGTCCCAGGCGACTTCCTTCGCGACGCCCCGTTCGACGAACGTCACGCGCCGCTTCGGGACGCCCTCGAAGTCGAACGGCATCGGGATGCCGGCGGGCGACATGCCGTCGTCCCAGATCGTCACGTTCTCGCCCATCACGCTCTCGCCGATGCGGCCCGACATGAAGCTGCGCTTCTCGACGAACGGCAGCGCGCCGAACGACAGGTACGAGAAGAAGTCCAGCATGTCGACGACGGCGTACGGTTCCAGGATCACCTCGTAGTCGCCAGGCTCGACCTTCTGCGGGTTGACGGCGCGCGTCGTGCGGTCGACGGCCTCCCGCGCGACGTCCTCGCCGTCGATGTCGGCAGCGTCGTTGCTGACGCGCGCCGCGTAGCCGCTCGCGGCGCCGGCCATCACGACGGTGCTGATGTCAGCCTGCGTCTCCCGGTGGATCGCGAACACGCCGAGCGAGTTTCCGACCGCGAACGTGTGCGCCGCCGTGTGGAAGGCGCCCGCCGCCACGAGCCCCGCCCGCGACGACGCGTCGCAGATCTGGCCGACGACGCCGGCCCGCTCCTCGGGGCCGCACCGCGCCGTGCGTTCCACCCATGCATCGGCCGAGGCGACCGGCTCGGGCCGCGGCAACGAGCGGAAGTCCTCGTTCTCCCGCTGGTGCAGCGCCAGCTCGTGCGCCCTGCCCGCCAGCTGCCGCAGCCCGTCCTCGGAAGTGTCGTTCGAAGACGCGAGCCCGATGCGCTGCCCGACGACGGCCCGCACGTGCACGTCGACGTCCGACTGCTCGACGTTCTGGTGGATGTAGTTGTTGGCGAACCGCGTCAGCGCCGAGTCGCCAGCAAACACCGCGACCTCCGTCTGGTCGGCCCGGCTGGCCGACAGGACGGTGTCCACGATATGCCTGATCTCGGTTTCGTCGAGCATGCGTCGCCCCGGTGATGCGCCTGACGCTTCGATGACTATACGGCGTTCAGTCGGCGCGCGCCCACGTGACGCAGCGTACGGCCGAGGCGCCCGCGGCGACCAGCGCACCCGAGCAGGCGTCGAGCGTCGCGCCCGTCGTAACGACGTCGTCGACCAGCAGCACGCGGCGGCATTCGACGCGGCGCCGTTCGGCCGCGAACGCCCCGGCGACGATCGCCCGCCGCTCGTCGCGATGCATCGTACGGGCCAGCGGCGCCGTGTCGCGGACGCGCCGCGCAGCCCGTGCGTCGTACGGCAATCCGGATGCATCGGCCAGATGCCGCGCCAGTTCGGCGGCCTGGTTGTAGCCGCGCGAGCGCTCGCGCCCCCGGTGCAGCGGCACCGGCACGATGAGATCGGCCTCCATAACGTCGACGCAGGCCGCCATGAGCCCGGCCATCGGCTCCGCAAGTGAGGTCAGGCCCCCGTACTTGAGTTCGTGGGCCAGACGCCGCGCCGATCCGTCCATCACGAACGCCGCCCGGATCGATTCGAACGCGGGCGGATGCTCGTAGCAGTGGCGGCAGACCGGCGCGCGGGACACAGGCATCCAGCATCGCTCGCAGCGGCCGCCGTCGGCCGGCGGGAGGGTCGCGGCGCAGTCATCGCAGAGCAGGACGCCGCCGCGGCCGCAGAGCGCGCAGCGCGGCGGGAACAGGAGGTCGAGGGCCAGGCGCGACGCGCGCTCGATGATGCTGTTCATGCGCCCGCGAGTATACGCCCGCCCGCGCCGCGGTCAAGTTCCCGCACCCGCAGTCCGGGGCTACAATGCCATGCGACCTCGAGAAACTGGAGCACGATTGACGACCGTCACCGTTCGCATGTACGCCGGTCTGCGCGATCTCGTCGGTGCGCGCGAGATTACGATGGAGCTGCCGGCCGGCGCCACCGTCGCGACGCTGCGGGAGCAGCTCGGCGCGGAGCACCCCGCCGTCGTGCCGATGCTGCCCGTGCTCGTGTGCGCCGTCGACGAGGAGTACGTCTCGGTGGAGCATCCGTTGCGCGACGGCGACCGCGTCGCGCTCATCCCGCCGGTCAGCGGAGGCAGCTGATGTTCGAGATCACGAGCGAACCGCTCGATCCGGCGCCACTCGTCGCCGCCGTCCGGCGCGACGAATCCGGCGCCGTCGCCCTCTTCTATGGCGTCGTCCGCAACGAGAACATGGGCCGCGGCGTCCAGTACCTGGAGTACGACGCCTACCCGGAGATGGCGCTGAAGAAGATGCGCGAGGTCGCCGACGAGGTGAAGTCGAAGTTCCCGGTGACCGGCATCGGCATCGTGCACCGCACCGGCCGCCTGGAGATCGGCGAGACGAGCCTGCTCGTCGCCGTATCGTCTGGCCACCGCAAGGAAGCGTTCGAGGCGTGCCACTACGCCGTCGACCGGATCAAGCAGATCGTGCCGGTCTGGAAGAAGGAGGTCTGGGAGGACGGCGAGGAGTGGATCGAGGGTCACGTGCCCGAGGTGCCGCCCGCGCGCGACAGCGGCGAGACGACGGATGCCCGCCGGAGCTGACCGGCGGGCATCGATGCGATTCGGCGCGCGTGTCGGCGTCAGCTGGCGACCGGCTGGCGCGACTGCTCGAAGCAGCTGCTGCAGAGCACCGGACGGTCGAGCCGGGGCACAAACGGCACGGTGGCGTTGCCGCCGCAGTTCGCGCAGGTCACCGTCGTCAACTCCCGGCCGCCGCCCGACGTCCGTTCCTTGCGGCGGTTGGCCCGGCACGACGGGCAGCGCTGGGGTTCGTTCAGGAGGCCCTTCTCCAGATAGAAGCCCTGTTCGCCCGCCGTGAAGACGAACGTCGACGAGCAATCCCGGCAAGTCAACGACTTATCCTCAAATGCCACCGTTCTTCCCTCCTTGAGGCAGGTTGTGGACCGCGTAGGGTGTGCGGCTGGCGCAGAGTGTAGGCGAGCCCAAATCTTGAAGTCAAGCAATTTGATCGAGAATGGCGGGATCATCGAAAGCGATGTCAACCTTGTCCCCTGAGCAACTGGTCACGCCCCGCTACTGCCAGGTCTGCGGCAGGCCACTGATCGAACGCTATTTCGACTACGAGGCACGAACGCGCCTCCAGTGCGAGGGGTGCGGCTACGTCCACTACCTGAACCCCCGCGTCGTTGCCGCCGTCATCATCGAGCACGCGGGCCGCGTCCTCCTCCAGCGCCGGGCGATGGAGCCCGGCGTCGGCCTGTGGACCTTCCCCGGCGGCTTCCTCGAGATCGGCGAGCGGCCGGAGGAAGGCGCCGTCCGCGAGGCGAAGGAGGAGGTGGGCCTCGACGTCGAGCTGGCGGGCCTCCACGGCGTCTACTCCCGGCCGCACGTCGGCATCGTGCTCGTCGTATACGCCGGCTCGAGCGCGAGCGGCGATGCCGTCGTCGGCGACTACGAGTCGACGGAGGTCGCCTGGTTCGCCCCCGACGCCATCCCCTGGGACGAACTCGCCTTCGACACGACGCGCACCGCCCTCGAGGACTGGGTCGGCCAGCAAGACGGCGCATGAGGATCGATATCCTCACGCTCTTCCCGGAAATGCTGGTCGGCGTCTTCGACCACAGCATCATCGGCCGCGCGACCGGCACCGGCGTGCTGACCATCGCGCTCCACAACCCGCGCGACTACACCGAAGACCGCCACCACGTCGTCGACGACTACACGTTCGGCGGCGGCCCGGGCATGGTGATGAAGCCCGATCCGCTGTTCGAGTGCGTCGACGCCGTGCGCGCCATGGCCGAACCGGCGGGTCGCGTCGTGCTGCTGACGCCGCAGGGGCGGCTCCTCAACCACGACGTCGTCGCCGAACTGGCGGCCGAGGAGCGCCTGATCCTTATCTGCGGCCACTACGAGGGCGTCGACGAGCGCGTGCGCGAGTTCCTCGCCGACGACGAGATCAGCATCGGCGACTACGTGCTGTCGGGCGGCGAGCCGGCGGCCATCGTCGTCGTCGATGCCGTCGCGCGCCACCAGCCGGGCGTGCTCGGCTCCGAGGAGTCGCTCGAGGAGGAGTCGCACGCCCGCGGCCTGCTCGAGTACCCGCAATACACGCGCCCGGCGGAATACCGCGGCATGGCGGTGCCCGAGATCCTGCTCTCCGGCCATCACGCCGAGATCGCGAAGTGGCGGCGTCGCCAGTCGATCCTGCGGACGGCCCGCCGCCGCCCGGACCTCATCGCCCGCGCCGAACTATCCGCGAATGAGCGAAAGCTGGCCGAAGAGGCTGCGCGCGAAACGCCGCCGATGCCCGGCGACACGTCAATCGGGTGACGGACTGTTATACTGCATCGATCGTTCTGCGGGAGCTGGGGCAACGCCCGGCTGAGAGGGCCGCCGACGCGGCCGACCGTCGAACCTGATCCGGGTAATGCCGGCGCAGGGAGTGGACAACCGGCCGCGCCTCCGGCACCCGGAAGGCGCGTTTCTTATGTCCGAAACAGACACCATCCCGCGCGCGCTCACGATCGCCGGCAGCGATTCCGGCGGAGGCGCCGGCATCCAGGCTGACCTCAAGACGTTCGCCGCGTTCGGCGTCTACGGCGCGTCGGCGGTCACCGCCGTCACGGCGCAGAACACGCTGGGCGTCGGCAGCTGGCTCGCGATGCCACCAGCGCTCGTCGGCGAGCAGATCGACGTCGTGCTGTCGGACATCGGCGCCAGCGCCATCAAGACCGGCATGCTCGCCAACGCCGCCATCGTCTCGGCCACGGCCGCGGCCCTGCGCCGCTACGACGCCGCTCCGGTCGTCGTCGACCCTGTGATCGTTTCGTCGAGCGGGCGGCAGCTGCTCGACGGCGACGGCGTCAACGCGCTCATCCGCGAACTGTTGCCACTGGCGCACATCGTCACGCCGAATCTGCCCGAAGCCGAAACGCTGGCCGGCGCCTCGATCCACTCCTGGGACGACGCGAAGGCAGCCGCCCGCCGCCTCGTCGAGCTGGGCGCGCACTCCGTCGTCATCACCGGCGGCCATTTCGACAGCGACCACAATGCGACGGACCTGTACTTCGACGGCGAGGCGTTCCGTGACTTCACTGCCGTGCGCATCGACACGACGAACACCCACGGCACCGGCTGCACCTTCTCGGCCGCCATTGCTGCCGGTCTAGCCAAAGGCATGAAGACGGCCGATGCAGTCGCGCTGGCGAAGTCATACGTCACGCTCGCGATGCAGCACGCCTATCCCATCGGCGGCGGCACCGGCCCGCTGCACCACTTCTTTCGATACTGGCAGCCGACGGGCCGCCGCTACCGGCCGGGGGTCAAACCATCATGAGCATCACGATGTTCGGCTTCATCGCGGTCGGCAGCATGTTCGCCACGTACTGGCTCGAAGACCGCTCGGCGTGGTTCGTACTCGCGTTCGCCGTGGCGTGTGCCGCATCCGCGCTGTACGGCCTCCTCGCCAGCGCCCTGCCGTTCGCGGTGGTCGAGACGGCCTGGGCCGTCGTCGCACTGGCGCGATTCCGCAAACGCCGCGCCGACGC
The DNA here is from genome assembly GCA_963840385.1 of uncultured Chloroflexia bacterium. GTDB lineage: Bacteria > Chloroflexota > Dehalococcoidia > DSTF01 > JACRBR01 > CAYJMJ01. Next base: position 370,190 of record CAWIYS010000014.1, read on the forward strand.
ACGAGGGAGCCGCTGATGCACATCCTGTGGAAGCGTTACTCACGGTCCGGCGCCGCGCCGGTGTGGTTCTACGCGGCGATGGCGCTCGGCTTCGGCGCGCTCGCCGTCTGGGCGATCGTCCAGCGAGACTGGCTCGTCATGGCCCTCGCGCTGGCGATGATTGGCGTCACAACGATTGGCGCGCGCATCATGCGGTCGGTACGCACGTCCGAAACGCCCGCGCCGGGCGCCAATGAGGCGAGGAAGGATGGGTCTGATGAATGACATGCTGACGATTGCGGGCAAGCAGTTCCACTCGCGGCTCTTCCTCGGCACGGGGAAGTACGCAAGCCCGGAGCAGACCGTCGCCTCGCTCGACGCATCGGGCGCCGAGCTGGTGACGGTCGCGATCCGCCGTCTCGACCTCGACAACCCGAACGCGCGCACCGAGCTCGACTACATCGACTGGTCGCGCTACACGGTGCTGCCGAACACCGCCGGCTGCCGCACCGTCGACGAGGCGCTGCTGACGGCGCGCCTCGGCCGCTCCGTCACCGGCTCGAACTGGGTCAAGCTCGAGGTCATCCCCGACCCGAAGTACCTCCTCCCCGACCCGATCGGCACGCTGCGCGCCGCCGAGCAACTCCTGTCCGAGGGCTTCGTCGTCCTCCCCTACATCCACGCCGACCCGGTCCTGGCGCGCCACCTCGAGGAGGCCGGCTGCGCGACGGTCATGCCGCTCGGCTCGGCCATTGGCTCCGGCCAGGGCATCCTGACCATCGACGAGATCAAGATCATCATCGAAAACGCGCACGTGCCCGTCGTCGTCGATGCCGGCATCGGCGCTCCATCCGACGCCGCGCTGGCGATGGAGATCGGCGCCGATGCGGTGCTCATCAACACGGCCGTCGCGAAGTCGCAGGACCCGCCCGCCATGGCCGCGGCGATGAAGCTCGGCGTCGAGGCCGGCCGCGCGGCCTTCCTCGCCGGCCGCATCGACCGCAAGCCGTTCGCCTCCGCGAGCAGCCCGACCGAGGGCGTGGCGGCGCACGCCGGAAAGGCATCCGCGTGACGGCCGGCGAACGCGGCCATCGCGCCGATCCGGCGCTGGTGCTCGTGACCGACGCCGCGCGCCTGCGCGGCCGCGACCTCGTGGCCATCGTGAATGGCGCCGTCGCCGGCGGCGTCAACGTCGTCCAGCTGCGCGAGCGCGAGCTGCCGCACGACGATCTGGTCGCCCTCGGCCGCCGCGTACGCGACGCGATCGCCGGCCGCGCGCTCCTCTTCGTCAACAGCGACGCCGCTGCGGCCATCGAGATCGGCGCCGACGGCGTCCACTTCCCTGAAGATGCGCTACCTCACGATGCCGCGACGGGCGCGCTGCTCGTCTCTCGCGCAGTCCACAGCGCCGAAGCCGCGGTCGCGGCGCAGCGGGCAGGCGCGGACCTCCTCCAGCTCGGCACGGTCTTTGACACGCGCTCGCACCCCGGCGTGCCGACGCTCGGCGTCGATGGCGTCGGCGAGGTGTGCGAGATGGTCGTGGTGCCGGTCATCGCCATCGGCGGCATTACGGCGGCGAACGCGGCCGACGTCGTGCGCGCCGGCGCGGCGGGCGTCGCCGTCATCGGCGCGATCTTCGACGCCGATGACCCGCGTGCCGCCGCGGCTGAGCTGCGCGCGGCGCTCGCCGTCGCGGCGAAGGCGTGACAATGCGCATCACCATCAACGGCAAGCCGCGTGAGATCGATGGCGAGACGCCGCTACCGGCGTTCCTGCAGGCGTACGGCATCGATCCCCGCCTCGTCGCCGTCGCCATCAACGGCGACGTTATCCCCAAAGCCGAATACGACGCCGCCCGCGTGCGCGAGGGCGACGAGATCGAGGTCGTGCGCATGGTTGGCGGCGGCGCTCGATGAGCGACGTCGTCGTGATCGGCGGCGGCATCGTCGGCTGCGCCTGCGCGTACGAGCTGGCGAAGGCCGGCGGGAGCGTCGACCTGCTGGAGTACGGCAAGACGGGCATGCAGGCGACGAACGCCGCTGCCGGCATGGCCGCCCCGCTCATCGAGTCCCATGGCCCCGGGCCGATGCTCGATTTCGGCCTTCGCGCGCTGCGAGCCTACCCCGCGCTCGTCGAGGAGCTCGCGCCGGCCGGCGTCGACATCGAGTACCGCCCGTACGGCATCCTCAAGGTGGCGATGTCTGCCGACGACGTGGACGCGCTTCAGTCGCGGCTCGCGTGGCAGCGCGCGTGCGGCCTCACGATCGACTGGCTCGACGCGGAGACCTGCGGCGAGCTCGAGCCGCGCCTCGGCCCGCGCATCGACGGCGGCGTCTTCTCCTCGGACGAGGGCGGCATCAACAACCAGATGCTCTCGCTCGCGATCGAGCGCGCCGCGACCGCGCACGGCGCCCGGTTGCACATCGAGACGCCGGTGACCGGCTTCGAGACGAGCGGCGGCCGCATCACCGCCGTGCGGTCGCGCAACGAAGCGTTCGCCTGCGACCACGTCGTGCTCGCCGCGGGCGCGCGGTCCGGCCAGATCGCCGAGCAGCTCGGCGCGAACGTACCGGTGCGGCCAGTGCGCGGGCAGATGGTGGCGCTCGGCGGCATGCAGGCCCCCATCCGGCACATCGTCTGGGGGCCGGACGGCTACCTCGTGCCACGCGCCAACGGCCTCGTGTTTGCGGGCGCCACGGTCGAAGAGGTCGGCTTCCGCCGCCGCACGACGAAGGCCGGCGTGCGCCGCCTGCGCGCGATGGCGGCGGCGCTCGTCCCGCAGCTCCGCGCCGCAACGACGCAGTTCGAGTGGGCCGGCCTCCGTCCCGGTACCCCCGACGCCCTGCCGATCATCGGCCCGGTGCCGGGATGGGCGAACCTGACCGCCGCCACAGGCCACTTCCGCAACGGCATCCTCCTCGGCCCGCTGACCGGCCGCGTCGTCGCCGATGGCTTGACTCGCGGCGACTGGAGCGGCGCGCCGCCGGCATTCGCGCCGGGCAGGTTCGGATGATTTCCGGTTCACAGTGGCGCGCTACAGTCGTACACTCGGCAGTGCAGAAGTGACTCCGGTTTGCGACATGAGCCAATCACGATTCTCGGTTTGCGCAGCCACGGTGTCCGGTGATTCTCGTGGCCTCGATCTCGGCCTGTTCACCGGGGGCCCATGTGCCGCAGGCCGACAAGGCGGCTGTGATTACGCCCTCCCCTTGTCCAATCGGAGCGGGTAAAGAGGTTTGGGACGTCTATGCCGCTGAGTGTGTTCTCGGGTTGTTCCACCAGTCCATCGTGCTCCCCGAGTTAGGGCCGGAGTACCTTCCCGGTTCGTACCAAATCAACACTCCTGCGGCGCCGACACAGCTCGTCGCGACCTACTTCCGCCGGACGGTGTCCAGCAACTTGCCATCGCGCGTAGACGTGCTCATCAACCCTATAGGCACCAACAGGTTCGGGCCGCTTGATCAGAGCGTGTCCGTTGCCGACGTCGCAGTATTCCCGGCGGCACCAGACCGCGAGAACGATAGGGAGCGCTATTACTGGGAGGAGGGTGGCTGGTGGTACACACTGAAGGTCACCGGCGGCAAGCCGTCTGAGCGCGAAGCTGCCCTGCGCATTGTTGAGGGGATCATCAGAGCTGGACCGTCGCATTCGGGCCCGTCAGAAGGTGACCTCACGGCCACCGCCAGCTGAGTGCGCGAGCAGGCCACTCCTTTCGCCCGCCGCAAGCATCCCATTACACTCAACGAAAGCGATCGGAGGACTCATGACCCAGGCGCAGGAGATCGGGCTCTTCATCCATCTCTCCGCCGTGTTCGTCGCTGCGGGCACCTCGACCACGTTCATCCTGGTGCTCTCGATGATGCGACGGGCGCGCACGGTGCAGGACGTCCGCACGTTCTCGACGCTCGGCGGCCTCGCCGAGCACGCGTTTCCGTTCGCGACGCTGGTGCTGCTGATCTCGGGCGGCTACCTCGTGAATGAGTTCAACTTCTCGTGGGGCGACGGCTGGATCAACACGTCGGCCATCGCGTTGGTGCTGATGGCGGTCGGGGCGCTGAAAATCAACACGCTGAAGATGAACGCCATCCACTATGCCGCCGAAGATCTCCCGGACGGCCCGGTGCCGCGCGAGCTGGCGGCAATGGTCGCCGATCCGCTTCTCTTCGCCGTCACGCACGCCATCACCATTGGCATGATCGGCATCATCTGGAACATGACGGCGCGCCCGGGCGACGCCGAGGCCGGCATCGTCATCCTCCTCTCAGCGCTCGTCGGCGCCGGTTCGGCCGTGCCGATGATCTCGCGCCGCCGCGAGATCCTGGCCGGCGGTGCCGTCGCGGAGCATCCGTGAAGTACCACATCTGGACCGTCGGCTGTCAGATGAACGTCGCCGACTCGCGCAAGCTGGCGGCGGGGCTCGACCGCGCCGGCCTCTCGCCCGTGGCCGCGCCCGACGACGCCGACCTCGTCGTGCTCAACACCTGCTCGGTCCGCGAACACGCCGAGGACCGCGCCATCGGCCAGCTCGGCCGGCTGAAGAAGCTTCGCGACCGCGGCCAGGCGATACGCATCGCGGTCATGGGCTGCATGGTCGGCCCGCGCGACGATGACCTGCGCCGCCGCTTCCCGTACGTCGACGCGTTCGCCCGTCCGCAGGACTTCGCGCCGATCATGGCGCTCGCCGGCATCGACGACGCCGGCGGCGAGTTCTGGCCTGCGACCTTCGCCACGCCCGATGGCGTCACGGCGTACGTGCCGGTCGTCCACGGCTGCGACAAGTTTTGCACCTACTGCATCGTCCCCTACCGCCGCGGCCGCGAGCGCAGCCGCACGATCGAGGACGTCCGAAACGAGGTCGAGCATTACTGCGCGCGCGGTGTGCGCGAGGTGACCCTGCTCGGCCAGACGGTCGAGGCGTACGGCCACGACCTTCCGGATGCGCCCGACCTCGGCGACCTGATGCGCGCGATCCACGACATTCCCGGACTCGAGCGCATCCGCTTCCTGACGTCCTACCCGAAGGACATGACGCCGCGCATCGTCGATGCCGTGGCCGAGTTGCCTAAGGTGTGCGAGAGCTTCTACATCCCCGTGCAGGCAGGCTGCGACGCGCTCCTCGATCGGATGCGCCGCGGCTACACCGTCGCCGAGTACCTGGAGAAGTTCGAGATGGTGCGCGCCCGCCTGCCGCACGCCGCGATGGTCACCGACATCATCGTCGGCTTCTGCGGTGAGACCGACGCCGAGTTCCGCGCGACCTACGACCTGCTCGAGCGGCTGCGCTTCGACAAGGTCCACGTAGCCGCGTACTCGCCCCGCCCCGGCACCATCGCGCATCGCACGATGACCGACGACGTGCCGGAGGCGGTGAAGCTCGAGCGGCTCCACGCCATCGAGCAGCTCGAGGCGCGCGTCTCGGCCGAGATCAACCGCGCGTTGCTTGACACGGATCAGGAAGTGCTTGTCGAAAGCCGCCGCGAAGGGCGCTGGAACGGTCGTAACCGCGCCGGCAAGCTGATACACTTCGATGGCGCGGCAGAAGCGGGCCAGCTCGCCAGCGTCCGCATCGAGCACGCGACCGCCTGGTCATTGCAAGGAACAGCGCTCCCCGCACCGGTCCCTGCGTAACGATGGTCTCGCTCGAAAGTCTCGCATTGCCGCTGCTGGCCGGTGTCGGCGCGTTCGCGCTCGTCGGCCTCGTGTGGAACCTGGCCGAAGGGTATCTCGAGGAACGGCGCAAGGATCAGCGATAGTTCCGTGTCCACCGCACCACAGTCAGCATCGTCGCCGCTCGTCGCGGTCGTCGTCGTCATCCTCACGGTGTTCGATGACGACCTGAAGGTGCTGCTCGTCCACCGCAGTCTCGACCCGTTCCGCGACTACTGGGCGCTCCCGGGTGGCTTCCTCGGCGAGGGCGAGTCGCTCGACCGCGCGGCCGCGCGCAAGCTGCTCGACGAGACGGGCGTGCAGGACGTCTACCTGGAGCAGCTGTATACGTTCGGCGAACTGTCGCGCGGCGACGATGCGCGCCGCGGCGTCGCCGTCACGTACTTCGCGCTCGTCCAGCACGGCCAGGTGCGCCTGCGCGAGCAGACCGAGTGGCAGCCGGGCTGGCACGACGCGTTCAAGCTGCCCGCGCTTGCCTTCGATAACCATCTCGTCGTCGATTACGCGATCCGGCGCCTGCGCTCGAAGCTCGAATACACGAACGTCGCCTACAGCCTGCTGCCGCGCCAGTTCACGTTGAGCGAGCTGCAGCAGGTCTACGAGGCGATCCTCGACCGGGAGATGGACAAGCGCAACTTCCGGCGCCGCATGCTCTCGCTCGGCATCATCAAGCCGGCGGGTGTCACGCGCATGGAGGGCGCGCACCGGCCGGCGCAGCTCTTCACGTTCACAAGGCGCGAGCCCGTCACGGTGTGAGTTCGGCGTCTGCGGCCGCCGGCTCGAGTTCCCGGTTCATCTCGCGCGGGCGTCAGCACCGTTCGCGACCCGGTAGAGCGTGAAGAACTTCACAGTCGTCTCGCGAACCGGCGTCAAGTGGAACCGCTGCAACGCGGCGTCGAAGTACGGCTGGTAGCCTGGTCCCCACTTCGTGAACGTGATGTTGATCCCTTCGACACTCGTGTAGAGGTAGTAGACCGGGCGGCCGTCGTCGAGCGCGCGCTGCATGAGTTGCATGGCCTCGTTGACGCGCTGCGGACCGTTGTCGGTGGCGAGCGAGAAGTCGATCAGATCGAGGTACTCAATGCGGTCGTTGCTGTCGCGAACTCCCCGTGTACCGCCACTGACGAGCAGGCTGCCGGACGGAAGGGCGGCGATCGAAGGACGTAGCTGCCGGTAGCCGGCCTCGTCGGAACGCGAGGCGTAGTGCGGGCCGTTCCAGACCGTCACAGCATCGGCAGCCATCCAACAGCCCCCGAGCAGCAGCACCAGCGCGGCGGTCAGACCGCGCCACGTGTTGCGGGCGAGTGTGGGCTGACACGCCGTCATGCTGATCACGGCGGCCGGCGCATGCGCCGCAAGCAACAGCGCGAAGACGAGCGACGGGAGCATGTAACGGTAGTTCGCGAACGGCAGCGGCACATGCGCCATCGGGAAGACCGTCAGCATGTAGAGGCTGACGAACAGGAGCGAGCGATTGCGGCTCCAGAGGTAGATGCTGCCCAGCGCCACCAGTATCAACATCAGGGGAGCGCTCAGTACGCCGCCGAGTTCCCCGACCGCGTAGATGGCGGTGTTCTTCCCCGCGTGTTCGAACGTGATCGGCGCGTGCGACGCGGTTTGGCCGAGCGAGCCGCCCAGGTACGCCAGCAGCGCATATGCTGCAAGCATCGCCGCCCCTGCGACGACGACGGGCCGGCACATCAGCGCCGCCAGCACAGCGCGCCGGTCGGAGTCCGCGCGGCCGGCATCGGTCCAGTAGATCACGATTGCCGGCAAGATCGCCGGATTCGTCGCGCGGATGTTCATCGCAACTGCGAGCAGGCATCCGTACACGGCGAAGACTGCGGCCGGACGGCCACGCAGCCACGGCACGACGAGAATCGCCGAAACGATCCACGCGGAGTTCGTGACATCGAAGAAGCCGTCGCGAGAAAAGTAGACAATCTGCGGAACCGTCGCGATGCCCAGTGCCAGCAGCACCGCCGCGAACCGATCGTTCGTCGCGCGCCGGATGCCGAAGTACGCCACCGCGACGAGCACCAGCGCCGAGCCGATGATCACGCCTTGCATCGTCGCAAGCGTCTGCGGCAACAGCAGCATCGCCGGCGCCATCGTCACCGCCACGCCCGGCGGGTAGATGTCGGACAGCGGGAAGATGCCATGGACGAGGTTGCGGGACGCCGTCAACTGCTCGTACGTGTCCGGCGTCCACGCCTGTAGTTCAAGGCGGTACACGCGCAGGAACAGCGCGAGCAGTACGATCGCGGCCGGCAGCGCCGCCTCGGCCAGCATCGGCCGGACGCGCGCCGACCATCGAGCGAGCGTGTCGGCCGGGATCGATGCGGCGTGCGGCTTCGCCTGAGCCAGTTTGGCCACGTTTGTAGCTGCCTTATGTCGACTACAGGCCGGCGGGCGGCCTGATCTAGTCTCGGCAGCTCAGAGCATCGCGCGTAGTGGCGAGTCCGCCCGGCGGGCCTCGCCGGGTCAGTCCTCGACCAGCACCGGTACCGGCACCGGATCCAGCGCGTGGTGCGCCTCGATGCTGATCCTGGGCACGATGCGGTCCAGCCAGCTCGGGAACCACCAGTTCGCCTCACCCATCACCTGCATCAGCGCCGGCACGAGGATCAGCCGCACGAGCGTCGCGTCAATGAAGATCGCCGTCGCCAGGCCGATGCCGAACTCCTTGATCACCCGCTGGTCGCCGAGCGCGAAGCTCAGGAACACGGCCACCATGATCGCCGCCGCGGCGGTGATCAGCCGCGTCGTCACGGAGAGCCCTCGCGCCACGGCGAGCGACGCGTCGCGCGTGATCAGGTACTCCTCGCGGATGCGGCTCACGAGGAAGACCTCGTAGTCCATCGACAGGCCGAAGAGGATCGCGAACAGGAACATCGGCAGGAACGACTCGATCGGCCCCGTACGGCTGACGCCGATGAGCCCAGCTCCCCAACCCCACTGGAACACCGCGACGAGGACGCCGTACGCCGCGCCGATCGCCAGCAGGTTCATCAGCGCCGCCTTCAGCGGCACGAGGATCGAGCGGAACACCATCATCAGCAGCAGGAAGCTCAGCCCGATCACCGACAGGAACAGCCACGGCAGCCGGCTCATGATCCGGTCGCCGATGTCGATGAACGACGCCGTCGTGCCGCCGACGTACGCCGTCGCGCCGCTCTTGCTCAGGTCTTTCGCGAGGTCGCCGCGCAGGGTGTGCACCAGGTCCGCCGTCTCCTGCGCCTGCGGCGACGTCGTCGGGATGACGGTCAGCGTCGCGGCGGTCTGGTCGGCGTTGAAGCGCGGATCGGTGACGTGCACGACGCCGGGCAGTTGCTTCAGCGTATCGGGCAGCGCCTTCACCGCCGCGACGCCCTGCGCACTGTCGATCTCCAGCGCGACGAGGATCGGGCCGTTGAAGCCGGGCCCGAAGCCCTCCGACAGCAGGTCGTACGCCCGCCGCGAGGTGAACGATTCCGGGTTGTTGCCCGCGTCCGACGAACCGACGCGGATACTCAGCAGCGGCACCGCCAGCAACAGAAGGATGCCGAGCGATACGACGAGCGCCGGCACCGGCGCGCGCTGGATCAGCCGGCTCAGCCGGTACCCCATGCCGCTCTCGCTTTCGTACGACACCGTCGGCAGCAGCGGCACGCGCCAGCTGTCGATGCGGTGGCCGACGACGCTCAGGATCGCCGGCATCACGAACAGCGCGATGCCTACCGAGATCGCGACGATGAGCGCCGCCGCCGTGCCGAGGTCAGCCACGAACTGGATGCCGACCGCCCACAGCCCCAGCATCGCGATGACGACCGTCGCGCCGGCGAACAGCACCGAGCGGCCCGCCGTCGCCGCCGCCTGCGCGATGGCATCCTCGATGCTGAGCCGCTTCGCCAGCCCCTCGCGGAAGCGCGTCACGATCAGCAGCGCGTAGTCGATGCCGACGCCTAGCCCGATCATCGCGCCGAACTCCGACGTGAACGACGGCAGCGGCACGAAGCGCGCACCGATGCCGATCATCATCAGCCCCAGACCCAGCGCCAGCAGCGCCGTGATGATCGGCAGCCCCATCGCGACGACCGAGCCGAATGCCAGCAGCAGCACCACGACCGCCGCGCCAACGCCGATCATCTCCGTCGCGCCGAAGCCCGCGCTGTGCTCGATGCGCGACAGCGCCGGCCCGCCGGCTTCCACCTGGAAGTCGGGCGGCGAGCTCTCGCGGCTGCGCAGCGCCAGCATCGCATTGATGCTGCTCCGCGGCAGGTCGCGCGCCTTGGCGTCGTGCTGCACCGTGATCCGCGCGATCGTCCCGTCCGGCGAGATCGAGTTCGGCGCGTCGTATGGCGACGCGACAGATACGACGTCGGGCAGCGTCTTCAGGTCGGCGACGAGCGTATCGACGCGCGCGTGCACCGTCGGGTCGTTGAGGCCGGCCGGCGCCTTCACGACGAACGTCGTCGAGTCGCCCGCCGCCTGCGGAAAGCGCGCCTTCAGCAGGTCGACGGCCGACTGCGCCTGCGTGCCCTTGATGCTGAACGAATCCTCGTACTTGCCGCCGAACATCGAGAACGTGAAAACGAGCGCCGCGATGGCCGCGACGGTCGCTCCGAGCACGCGCCACGGGTGGCGTGCCGCACGACGGGGCCAGGTATCGAAGACAAACGACGGACGCCGGGATGCCATGGTGCGGGGCCTCATGTTGTGGGGATTGCGTGGGTCAATGCAGCTATTATGAACCGGAGTTCCGTTTCCCACAAGGCGGATCCGTGTTAAGATCGCGCTATGGGTGACCTCGTTGAGCGTACCAGAACCGAGCGATCCGATGCGGCCGCCAACCGCGTACGCATCCTCGATGCCGCTCGCGAGGTCTTCGCCGCCCGCGGCCTCGACGGCGAAATGAAGGAGATCGCTGCCCGCGCCGACCTCGGCATCGGCACGCTCTATCGGCACTTCGACAGCCGCGAGGGCCTGCTCGCGGCGCTCGTTCAGGAGACGCGGGAGGAGCTGCTGGACCGGTTCCGGACGGTCGTGCGCGACCAGCCCCCCGTTACGGCGTTCCGGGCCATCATCCAGGCGTCCGGCGAGACATTCGAGCGTTTCGGCGCGCTCGTCGACGTGGCCATGGCCGGCAGCCTGCCGGGCGTCGGCGAATCTATGGACGAGTTCAAGGCCATCATGTCCGGTCTGCTCCAACGGGGCGTCGCGGACGGCTCCTTCCGTTCCGACCTCGACGTCGAGGTGGCCATCGCGGCCATGGAGTCGACATTCCACTCCGGCAACATGGCGGGCCTCATCGGCGGCCGAGGGCTGGCCCCGGCCTGCGAAGCCATCGCCGACCTGTTCCTGAACGCGTTCATCGCGCGATAGTCCGTCCGCCTGCCCGCTACCCTTTGCTGTCGGCCGCCGGTAACCTGCGCCCATGCCCGCACTCGCGATCCGTGGCGGCACCCCCGTCCGCACCACACCGTGGCCCTCGTGGCCGCAGCACGACGAGCGCGAGCTCGCCAACCTCACGCGCGTGCTCGAGTCCGGCAACTGGGGCGGCTTCCCGTCGCCGAACGTCATGGCCGGCGAGTTCGCGGAGCGCTTCGCGGCCTATCACGGCGCGAAGTTCGGCATCTGCACCACCGGCGGCACGACGGCGCTCGAGGTCGCGCTCCGCGCCGCCGGCCTCGAACGCGGCGACGAGGTGCTCGTGCCGGCGCTGACGTTCTACGCGACCGCGTTCGCCGCGCTGGTCCAGGGCTTCAAGCCCGTCTTCGTCGACATCGACCCCGACACCTGGTGCATGGACGCGGCGAAGATCGAAGCGGCGATCACGCCCGACACGCGCGCCATCCTGCCGGTGCACCTCGGCTCCCGCATGGCGGACATGGACCGCATCACCGAGATCGCGCAAGCGCGCGGCCTGAAGGTGATCGAGGACTGCGCCCACATGCACGGCGGCTTCTGGCGCGGCAAGGGCGCCGGCACGCTCGGCGACATCGGCTGCTTCAGCTTCCAGTCGTCGAAGCTCATGACCTGCGGCGAAGGCGGCATCATCATCACCAGCGACGAGGCACTCGAAGATCAGTGCCACGGCTACGTCAACTCCGGCCGCGGTGAAGACGACCGACCGCCAGGCCTCGGAGGGCACGCTCCTCGGCTGGAACTACCGCATCACCGAGTTCCAGGCCGCCGTCCTCCTCGCCCAGCTCGAGCGGCTGCCCGAGCAGGTCGAGCGCCGCAACGCGAACGTCGCCCATTTCGATGAGCGCGTCGCCCAGCTCGAGGGCGTCAGCACGCTCCGCCACGACGAGCGCCAGACGACGCGCTCCGGCTACGGCATCATCCTCCGCTACGACGAGCAGGCCTGGGGCGGCATCTCCCGCGACCGCTTCGCGCGCGCCCTCCACGCCGAGGGCATCCACCTCTACACGTCGTTCTACACGCCCGTCTACAAGACGCCGCTGTTCGCCTGGCGCGACGCGCCGATCGAGGTCGACTACAGCGAAACGCACTGCCCGGTCGCCGAGCGCGCCTCGTACCACGAGATGATCTGGCTCCCGCACGAGGTCTTCCTCGGGACCACCGCCGATGTCGACGACATCTGCGACGCGGTCGAAAAGCTCCGCCTCCACATCGACGAAATCAGCAATTAGACAGGCGCGCTTCCGCAGGTGCCCGGGTGCTAGGATGTGCCCATGACGGAGCCACGCATCCAGTACGTGACGACGAGCGACGGCGTCAGCATCGCCTACGCCGCCACCGGCGAGGGCCGGCCACTGCTGCGCGTGCCGACCCTGCCCGTTTCGCACCTGCAGCTCATGTGGCACGCCGAGTTCGCACGCGACGCCAACAGCATCTCGCAGGGCCGCACGTTCGTCGCCTACGACGCTCGGGGCTTCGGTCTCTCCCAGCGCGATGTCACTGACTTCTCGCTCGACGCGCTCGTGCGCGATATCGAGGCGATCGTCGATCACCTCGGCCTTGGGCAGATCCAGGTGATGTCGGCCGGCTACGGCGTGCCGATCGCGATCGCGTACGCAGCCACGCACCCGGCGCGCGTGAGCCACCTTGCGCTGAGCGCGTACGCGAGCGCGCAGGGCATGCCCGAGGAAGAGATCGACGCCATCATGGCACTCGGCGAGCGCAACTGGGAGCTGGCGACCGAGACGCTCGTGCACGCCGTGCTTGGCTGGTCCAACAGCGCGACGGCGCACCAGGTCGCCGAGGTGATGCGAGCCAGCGCGTCGCCCCAGACATTGCGCCGGTTCATCGGGCAAATCCGATCCTGGCGGATCGACGACATGCTCTCGTCGATCACCGCACCGACGATGGTCATCGGACGAAGCAGCCCCAGCCAGTCGTTCGAGCGGGCGCGCGAGCTGGCATCCGCGATTCCGAACGCGCGTCTCACCATGATTGAGGGCCCACTCGAAGCGTCAAATACGCAAGAGGCCGCGGCGATCGCGTCGTTCCTCAGCGACGGCGCCGTGCTCATGCCCACGTCGATCGAGGCGCCGCACACGACGCTGACGATCCTGTTCACCGACGTCGTCGATTCCACGTCCCTCACCGAGCGGTTCGGCGACGGGGCATTCCGCGAGCGCGCGCACCAGCTCGACGACGCGCTTCGCTCAGTCATTCGAGAAGGCGGCGGCACGCCTGTCGAGGGCAAGGTGCTCGGCGATGGCGTCATGGCCGTGTTCACGTCCGCGCGGCAGGCGATCGACGCCGCTCGCCGCTGCCGCGACGCGGCCGACGACGTCGGCCTGCCACTGCACCTCGGCATTCACGCTGGCGACGTCATCCGCGACGGCAGCAACGTCTACGGCGGCGCCGTCAACCTCGCCGCCCGCATCGCCGGCCACGCCGGGCCTGGCGAGATCCTCGTCTCGGACGTCGTCCGCGGCCTCGCCCGCACGTCGGCCGGCGTCGCCTTCGAAGACTGCGGCGAACACGACCTCAAAGGCATCGCCGACCCCCAACGCCTCTACGCCATCCGCGACCACTGACCGCGCGGCGATGCCGAACCCCGCGCTGTCATCCTGAGCGAAGCGAAGGATCTTCCCCGGTCGCCGCAAATCGCCAATCCGACACCGTAGCGCGGCCTTTCCAGCCCGCGCGGGCCCCGATCCCCCAGCCGCCCGCGATGCCGACCCCCCGCTGTCGAGCGAACCGCCAGCCGCCCGGACGCCACACGCCCGCTGTCATCCTGAGCGAAGCGAAGGATCTTCCCCGGCCGCCCCAACTCTCCAATCCGACACCGTAGCGCGGGCTTTCCAGCCCGCGCGGCCCCCGATCCGCCAGCCGCCCGGCGATGCCGAACCCCCCGCTGTCATCCTGAGCGAAGCGAAGGACCTTCCCCGGCCGCCGCAACTCGCCAATCCGACACCGTAGCGCGGGCTTTCCAGCCCGCGCGGGCCCCGATTAGCGAGCCGCCCGGCGATGCCACACGCCCGCTGTCATACTGAGCGAAGCGAAGGATCTTCCCGGCCGCCACCACTGCATCGCCTCGCCGCCGTAGCGCGGGCTTTCCAGCCCGCGCGGGCCCCGATCCGCCAGCCGCCCGGCGACGCCGAACCCCCGCTGTCGAGCGATCCGCCAGCCGCCCGGACGCCGCACGCCCCGCTGTCATCCTGAGCGAAGCGAAGGATCTTCCCCGGCCGTCACCACTGCATCGCCTCGTCGCGCATGGAGTGACATCGCGGCTTTGCGTTCACTGCCGCCCGGCGTACGCTCGGCCAATCAGGCGTCGGAAGGCCCTCGTTGCGCCTTGGTGCGCAGGAAAACGATGAAGAAGACCGATCAAACGACACGCGACTTCCAGGACCCGGCGTGCCCCCGGCTGTGGTGCCGCGGAACGGCCGGTCTGCGCCTCGAGCGCCGTGCCGAACGCCGGCCATCAGGCTCGAACGGCCGTCGCCGGAGTGGGTGCGCCAGCGAGAAAATAAAAGTGGCAAAACGAAATCGGGACTTCCTAAACTCTCCGTGCCGCGCCGGACGACGGACAGCCGGCGCCGCCGATCGAAGGCCGGCTCGCATCAACACATTTGTTATCCTGCCCCCGAACGGAGGCTCGACGATGACCGACTGGCGCGCCAAAGAGGCGAAGTACTTCATGCACCCCGGACGGCGGATGAACCTCCTCACCGTCCGCGGCGAGGGCGCGCACCTCTGGGACGAGGACGGCAAGCAGTACCTCGACTTCTTCGGCGGCCCGGCGACGGTCAACCTTGGCCACTCGCACCCCGTCATCGTTAACGCGCTCATCGACCAGGCGCAGAAGCTGATCCACGTCTCGACGCAGTTCTACTCGATCCCGCAGCTCCAGCTCGCCGAGTTGCTGATCGAGAACTCCTGCTTCGACCGCGTCTTCTTCATGAACAGCGGCGCCGAGGCAAACGAGGGCGCGCTCAAGCTCGCCCGCAAATGGGGCAAGGAGCACAAGCAGGGCGCGTACGAGTTCATCTGCGCCTTTGACGCGTTCCACGGCCGCACGCTGCAGACGATCACGGCCGGCGGCACCGAGCGCTACAAAGCGCCCTTCACCCCCCTGCCCGAGGGCTTCGTCCACGTGCCATTCAACGACGTCGACGCCGTCAAGCGCGCCACCACCAGCAAGACCGTCGGCGTGTTCATGGAGCCGATTCAGGGCGAGGGCGGCATCATCGTGCCGGACGACGACTACTTCAAGCAGCTGCGCGAGTGGTGCGACGAACAGAACATCCTGCTGATCTTCGACGAGGTGCAGACCGGCTGCGGACGGCTCGGCACGCTGTTCGCCTACGAACTCTTCGGCGTCGAGCCGGACATCATGACCCTCGGCAAGGGCCTCGGCGGCGGCGTGCCGCTCTCGGCGTTCCTGGCGAAGGAGCACGCCAACGTCTTCACACCCGGCGACCACGGCAGCACCTACGGCGGCGAGCCCCTCACGACGCGCGTCGGCTACGAGGTGATGAAGTTCATCATCGAGACCGGCCTGCCCGCCGAGGTCGCCCGAAAAGGCAAGATCGTCGAGCGCCGCCTCCACTCGCTCGCCGACCGCTTCCCGAACGTCACGGCGGTGCGCGGCAAGGGGCTGATGTGGGCCGTCCAGTTCAACGGCGACATCGGCGAGCGGATCACGAACGACGCGCTCGCCAACGGCCTCGTGCTCAACAACGTGCGGCCGAACGCCGTCCGCATCGTGCCGCCGCTCACGGTGACGGATGAGGAGCTGGAGCAGGGTCTCGCGATCCTCGAGCACGTCATCGAGCAGGACGCCGGCGGCGCCCCGCCGAAGTAGCAGGCAGTTCCATGGCCACGACCATCGCCGTCGACAACAAGCCGCTCGTCCTCGATCTCATCGAGTGGGTCGCGGCGCGCCCTCGCCCCTACGCCGAGGTCATGGACGCGTGGCGGACCTCATGCCCGCGCCTGCCAATCTGGGAGGACGCCGTCGACCTCGGCCTCGTCGCCTGCGTCGACGACATCGTCAGCGCAACGCCCGCCGGCCACGCATTCCTGCGATCGCAACGGCAATTCGTCGAACGCCTGACCGCGCCCGCCGCAGACGCCCGCTCCGCGACGTAATGCGCAGCCTACGACCGTCGCGCCCCAACCGGTACGCTGCCTGCGGGAGTGGATGGGTCCCGGTGGGTCTCGCGGTCTTCAAAACCGTTGCGATGGCGCCCTCGCGTCGTCGGGAGGGTTCGACTCCCTCGCACTCTCGCCACTATGCAGATGGGTGCTGCACCGCGCCCGTCAGCAGCGGACCCCAGCTTGAACTGCGCGAACGCCAGCTGCGCGTCCGAAGCGCCGATTACGCCGTCTGGCGCGCCGTTCTGGCTCGAGCCGAGCACTGTCCGGTGGTATTCGACGCCGTCCTTGATGCAATTGCCGTCACGCCGGCGTTTGCTCCCCCCACCACGCCTCGACGAGCGCCTGCCACCGGCCCCATCGTTCGCGGCTCACGAGGATGCCGAAGCCGACCCCCAGCAGCGCCAGCCCGGCGAGCATGATGGTGATCCAGTTCGGAAGCGCGTTCACCGCATCGACCAACACGCGTCCCGCAACGAGCACGAACGACACCGCGGCCGCGCTCACGAGCCCTCGTCGGCGCAGCCCAACTCCCGCGACGAAGAAGGCGATCGTCTCGGCCAGCAGGATCGCCTGGTACTGCCAGCCACCGCCGAACGACTGTGCGAACGATGGCAGCATGATCGTCGCAGCGCCGAGCGCCTCGACGTAGCTCGCTGTCTCCACCATCTCCGGGATGAGCTTCAATCGGCTCAATCCGACGACCGCCAGCAACACCAGGTACGCGCCGATGACTGCCGTGTATGCTTGCACGTTCTGCGGATAGAACCGGGCGACTTGCAGCAGCAGCGCCACGGCGAGCACCGCCGACGCCGGCGCGATGATCCAATCGCGCTTCGATAGCCGCGACTCCAGCACCGCGACGACGCCCGCGACCGCCACTGAGGCGGTCGCCGCTTCGTACAGCGCCGTCCGGCGCAGATCGTCGCTCTCGGTGGTCCCCAGCAGCGCGAAGCCAACGGCCGGCGCAACGACGCCGTATGCCGCTCCCGCCGCCCGCAACGCGACGGACCAGCTCTCCTTCCGCCGGACGGCGATCGCCAGCGCGTACGCGGTGACGGACACCGTCGAATACCCGATGGGGATCCACGCGGCGTTCAGTCCCGCGTCCTCTCGCCACGCCGCGATCGCGGCGAACCCGAGCGCCGCCGACGGCAGGCCGAGCAACGGCCGATCCTCGTACACGGCGGCGAGCACATACATCCCGACGTACACACTGAGTAGCGTCGCCAGCGTCCGCGAGTCGTCGGCCGCCGCAATCGATACGACCGCTGCCAGCAGCGACATGACGTAGATGTGGATGCCGAACTCGCGCCGCCAGCGCCGCACCGCCGCGCCCAGGACGGCGAACGCGACCGCGACGGCCAGCATCGGCATGGCAACCGAGCCCTCGCCGACGCCCTCGTCCGATGGCAGGCTCTGCAGCGCGTACAGGTAGCCGGCGGTCGCCGTCAGGCCTGCCGCGTACAGCCAGCCCATCGCGAGGCGCACCCGCTGTGCGCCCGGCGCGTCGATGAGTGTGGCGAGCGTCACCGCGCTTCCATCCGTGAGGGCGCGAGCGGCGTACACCACGGCGGCCGACACGTGGACCAGCGCCGCCAGCCGCGGCGCGTCGCCGTACGCTGGTTCGAACGGCAGCCACCCGAGCGTCGAACTGGCGACCGCGACGACGTCGCGTGCCTGCGCGTCGATCCAGGACGGCATCCGCAGACGCATGCCGAATGCCAGAAGCAGGCCGCTCGCGGCGAGCGCCGCGCCGTACCACGGCGCATCGAGACGCGCAGCGTACGGCAGCGCGACCACCGTGCCCACCATAGCGACCACCGCGATGCACGATGACTCGAAGCGTCGCTCGCGCGCCGCGTCCAGCGACAGGAACGCGGTGGCGCACAGCATGACCAGCGGCAGGAACACGTGCGACTGTGGCGTGTATCCGGAATCCTCGCTCACTTCGGCGAGAACGGCCCCGATGCCGACCGCGATGCCGGCGGTCGTGGCGACTCGGCCGGCAACCATCGCCCCGTCCCGCCAACCGGCGGGGAGCATCGAGCCGGCGAGTCGCGGGACGCCCGCGTGCGCGATGGCGCCGAGCGCGATCGCCGGTACGAGCGCGGCGAACGCGTAGTACTCCGGGCTGACGTCGAGCGCGTAGACCAGCCCCACCGACATGCCGAACAGCGCCGCGACGCAGCCGACGCCTGCGGCGTGTTTCAAGTCTCGCGCACGGTCCTTCGAAGCAATCGCGGTCCATGCGTACAGGCACTCGAGCCCGGCGAACGTCCCGGGCAGCATCCAGCGCGATGACAGGTGCAGCGAGCTGCGGGGCTCGCCTCCGACCGCGGCCAGGATCGCGATCACCGCGCCGAGCGCACCGGCGCCGTGCACGACGCCGAGGGCGTCCTCGCGCAGCCATCGCCGGTCGCCGACGAAGCGCGGCAGCGCCAGCACCGAGACCGCCAGCAT
Source organism: uncultured Chloroflexia bacterium (assembly GCA_963840385.1). GTDB lineage: Bacteria > Chloroflexota > Dehalococcoidia > DSTF01 > JACRBR01 > CAYJMJ01. Next base: position 388,859 of record CAWIYS010000014.1, read on the forward strand.
CGCCGCCGCGCCTCCGACCGAGAGCAGCGCGTAGTAGCCGGCGTTCGCGTGAAGCGCGTACGCCGGCGACAGCGCCAACGTCACGAGCGCCACACCCAGCCCATACGTCGCGATGCGGTCGGCCGCGCCGAGGAGGCCGCGCCGGTCGAGCACGTACGCGACGTACAACGCCATGGCCGCAAGCGAGACCGCCAGGAGGAACCACGGCGTCTGCGGCGCGCGAGCGCCATCGGCGGCATCGGCGGCGACCGCGACGGCGGCGACTGCGCCTCCAGCCGACACGGCGGCCAGCGCGAACGCGGCCGCGTCGGTGCGGAGGTGGATCGTGTCGAACCGAGCTGGCAGCGCCGGCGATAGCCAGCGCGCCGCTACGACCGCGAGGGCGCCGCCTGCGACGAACGCGTAAGCGTAGTACTCGATGCTCGCGTCGAAGGCGAACGCGACGCCGATCATCGCGCCGGTCAACGATGCCAGCGTGGCGGCCACGCCGAGGCGGCGTCGCATCACCCCCGCGTCCAGCGCGTAGAACGCGCTGGTCAACGCGAACCCCGCCGTGAGGAACCAGCGCGTTTGCGGGACGTACGCGTTGTCCCGGCTGGCCATCGCCTGGAGTATCTCAATGGCCACGAGGCCCGCCGCGGCGGTGAGGCCGACCGCGATCCACCGGACGAACTCGATCGCGCCGTCGGGAAGCCGCCGCAACACGCGTTCGTCGCGCACGATTGGCATCGCGCAGCCCAACAGCAGCGTAGTGGCGGCCATCGCGATGATGTACGCCTCCGCCTGACGATCGATTGCGTACACGCAGGCGAGGCACGAACCGATGACGCCGGCCAGCGCGGCGATGCCGAAGTAGCGTTCACGCGTCGCGAGCATCGGCACAGTGGCGTACGCGGTGAACAACGCGAAGGCGCTCAACAGGTACCACCGCTCGACTCGGCTGCCCTCCGACGCCACGAAGGGCGCCATGAGCAGCGCGACGGCCAGCGCACCCGCCGCCACGACGTGCGACTCCGCGGCGAGCACGCCGCCGATGCGCGTTCGTACCAGCTCGCTGGGCGCCACGTTGACCGACCTCATCGCGAGCGCGAGCAGCAGGAAGATCGGCGGCGCCCACGCCGGCGAGATATCGGCGACGACGCAGGCGCCCGCCGCGCCGCTGACCATCGCCAGCCCGGCGCCGAAGGCGTACATGCGGCCGAATCCCACGAGCGCGATGGAGACGTAGAACGCCGCCGTCACGACCGAGCCGGCGAGCCACATCGTCTCGGCGCTGAGGCTCTCATCGCCGATGATCGTTCGTGCTGCGACGAAGTTCATCGGCACCAGCACAGCGCCGATCGCGAAGAATACCCGGCCCGCCGCCTCCACGCGCGAAACGCGCAGGCACAGGACGCCGGCCGCGAGAAATGCGAGCGTGTACGCGACGAGGAGCGCCATCTTCAGCGTTCCGTCGACCGCCTGCCCCGAGTAGCCGACGTACACGAGCGCCGCGACGACCGTCAGGAATGCCCCGGCGAAGAGAAAGAGGCTCGCCTGCTGCTCGACCAGCCAGCTCCAGTCCCGCGGCGCTCGAGGCGGCGCGGGCGGCCGTGGCGGAGCTGGCGGCATGACCTGGCGTGCCGGCCGCGCGGACCGATAAGTGGCCTCCGCCGGCCGCGGCGGGGGCGCCTCGGCCCGTACCGGTGCCGGCATCGGCTGCGGCTGCGGCGCAGCCGGCACGTCGCCGATGGCCGCCCGCAGCTCGCCGACGTAGTGATCGATGACGCGACCCGCGGCCTCGTTGGGAAGGAGGCGCTGCATGTCGCCGGACGTCGCCTCGTTCAAGAGGAACGCGAGGCCGCTGATGTACTGCCTGTGCGTCGGCGCAAGGGGCCGGCCGCAATAGTCGCACAGCTCGCTCGCCTGCAGGTTCAGCCGCCCGCAATGGAGGCATCGCTGCGGGTCGCTCGACGTTGCGCCATGGTCGCTGCGGGAGCCGGACGCGCCAACTCCCCCGGCGTTCCGGTTGCAGGCGACGCGCGGCGCGTGGCGGCCGTCGCACCCTCGTTCGTGTTCGCGTTGCATTGCTGGCCCCCTCGTAATCCTCGGGCCAACTATGAACCTCGGCTGCTTCGATGTACAGGTGCATATGAACCGACGACGCATGGTACGAGCGCACCACGAGCGCCTGCCCGGGCGCGCCCGGCGCCAATCGTCTTGCTCAGCTGCGCGAGCGTCGCTTATGCGCCCGCGCAAACAACCCATAGTGGACGCGCCCCGGACCGACTCGGGGACTCGCCGGCCGGCGCCGGGTGTCGCCCGCGCTCGGACTTCGATCCCCGTTCTCCTATACTCGCGCCACGTGCCATCCATCCCCGGTCGTTTGGGCGCGAAGGTCGCGGCCGGCATGCCTGGAAAGACATGAAAACTATGGAACGAAGTCGCCTATCGATGCAGGCTCCACCATCGACGCAGCAAATGACAGGCCCGCGCTACCGGGCCAGCGCGTGGCTGCAGCGGGAGCATCATGGCAGGATATCGGCGATGCGGCTCCTGCTTCACACGGCTGTCTTCGTAGCGCTCGCGCCCGGGGCGATGATCGTCGGCGTGCCGGCACTGATCGTCTGGCTAAGCGGCGCCGCGGTCGCGGACGCCGCGGCAGTCGCCATCGCCGCAGTCGTGCTGGCCTCCGGGCTCGCCATCTTCGTGTGGTGCGTGGCCGACTTCGTGACGCGCGGACGGGGCACGCCGGATCCGAACCTGCCGCCGGCCGAACTCGTCGTTCGCGGCCTCTTCGGCATCGTGCGCAACCCGATGTACGTCGGCGTCGTCACGATGATCGCCGGCGAGGCGATCCTCTTCCTGTCGCCGTGGCTGGCGGCGTGGGCCGTCTCGGCGATCGTCGCGTTTCACGTGCGCGTCATCGTGTACGAGGAGCCGACGCTCGCCCACACGTTCGGCGCATCGTGGGAGTCGTACCGCGTGCGCGTGCCGCGCTGGCTGCCGCGGCTGCGCCCCTGATTGGCTACGACTTCGAGTGCTTCCGCACCTCGACCACGCCGACGAGCGCCACGAGCGCGAGCACGATGCCGATCGCTGCGAACGCCGCCATCGTCGGCGCGAACGAGTCGGAAGACGACGGGATTGCCTCGCCGGAGATCGAGAGATCCACGAACTGCGACACCGACTTGATGCCGTCGCGCTGGCCGACGTGGCCGTTCCAAACAGCGAACGCGGCGTTGGTCTTCGTGCCCGGCTTGAACGCCGGCTCGTTCTCGCTCGTCTGCAGCGGACGGATGAACATCACCCGCCACGTGCCGTCGCGCCAGCGCCCAACGCCGCCGACGTCCTGCGCGTCGGCATGCGTCAGCGTGCCGAAGTTCGCGGCGACGAGGTGCTCGACCGCCGAATCGTGGTCGCGCGCCGAGATCGGGTTGCCCGCGCCGAGCCCGGTCTGGAAAGCCGGATCGTTCGGCTCCGGGTAGAGGTCGACCTGCATGTCCGAGTAGCGCGCACGGTTCCACGCGAACCCGCGCTCGATGTCGCTCTGCCACACCGCCTTCCACTGCCAGATGTCGACGCCGGCCGCCGGGTCGCCCATGCAGAATGCGGGGATGCGCGTCGTGCCCGCCGCCGGGAACTCGACCGCCGCCGCATCGCTGTATGACGTCGTTGTGTCGATGGCGGCGTCCTGCGTGTCGTCCGGCCACTCCTCGACGATGTAGAGGTTCTTGTCGTCGTGCGCCGCGCGGATCTTGATGGTGGCGACCGTGCCGCCGCCCATCGGCCGCGTCACGTTCTGCGTCGAGAGCGCTACGTCGACGGGATCGATGTCGTTCCAGAACTTCGCGAACGGGTCGTTGCCCGGCACCGACGACGACGAGCGCACTTCGATCACCTGCACCTGCGACGACGCCGGCATGACGCCGAGCACGCCCGTCGCGACGGCGACCGCCGCTGCCGCGACGACGATAGCGACGCCCGCGGCGATCCCCCGGGGACGGAATCTACGCATCATCATCATCGCTGCCTCCCGCGAGCTCGCCGGTCATGCACGGCGGATCTGTCTCGTCGACGTCCTCCGGGCGATACGGCTTCTCGGGCAGCGGCGCCGGTGCGCCGGTCCGCAGGTGCCGCTGCTCGCACGCGAGAAACGCATCGAGCAGCTCGCCCGTCGCGCCGATCGCGCCGTCCGGGTCGTGCGCGATCATCCGCGCCGCAACGGCCCCGCCCCATCGGCCGAGGTGGTCGTGCAGGAACGCGCGCTCCGCCTTGCGGCACAGCGCCACCTTGGTGCGGCCCGTGATGCTCGATCGCGTACGCCTCCTTGAGCGCGAGGAGGTACGCGAACTCCAGCTCCATCGCCAGGCTGTCCGGCCGCTCGCCCTGCGCGTCGACGCCGAACGCGCGGTAGAAGCCGGCAATGTCGGCCATCTGGTCGGACACCTGGAACAGGTGCTTCGCCGTGTAGGCCGTCTCGTGCGTCGGGCACACCTCCGACGTCGTCATCGTGAAGACGGCCGTGTGCGCGCGCTCGATCGCCTCGTCCGAGGTCGCGGCGACTCGTTCGCCCAGCTCCCGGACGGCGAGCTCGGTTCGCCGGCCAAACGACATCGCCGCCTCGCAGGCCGAGGGCGCCAGCTCGCGCAGGGTGGCGAGCTCCTCCCGTGTCGGGTACGCGCAGGCGAGCGACAGGAATCGGTACATCACAGCGCGGCTCAGCGCGAGTTCATCGCGTGCGGTCTGCGTCGGCATCGGGGCCTCCTTCATATCGTGTTCCAGTAGCCCTGGCCGCGATCGTGGATCGGCTCCATCACGCTCTGGCGGACCACCTCGATGCCGTTGCGGTCGTAACCGATGACGGTGTCGTTGAACAGCTCCAGCGTCTTGCCGCCGACGTTCATCTCGCCGATCTTGTCGCCGTTGATGACGTTGAAGCTGAAGATGATCCGCTGCGTCGTCCGGAAGAGCTGCAGCACCGCCTGCAGCCGCCGCGACGGCATCGTGTACGCGGTCGATCGCCTGCTCGACGCCGGGTCCGAACATCTGGTGCAGGTAGGCGCGCGGCACCCATCGCGGCGGGATGTAGTAGATGTTCGGCTCCGTGCCGAACTGCGGGTACAGCGGCAGCGCGATCTGCTCCTCGCGGACCATGTAGTACAGCGGGCTGTCCGGGTTGACGACCCACTTGCCGTCCGCGCCCACCTCGACCAGCCCCTGCAGCCGGATCTTGCCGACGCACGCCGCCATGCAGCGCGTCTCCATCGGCAGGCCTTCCGTCAGCGGGTCCGTCCCCTCGACGCGCGGGTAGCAGCCGATGCACTTCTCCGAGACGCGCGTCGTGCTGCGGTACATCGACTTCTTGTACGGGCACTGCTCCACGCACTTGCGGTAGCCGCGGCAGCGGCTCTCGTCGATCAGGACGATGCCGTCCTCCGGCCGCTTGTAGATCGCGTTGCGCGGGCAGGCCGCCAGGCACGCCGGGTACGTGCAGTGGTTGCAGATGCGCTGCAGGTAGAAGAACCAGTCCGGTGCTCCGGCAGGCTCGTCGCCTGCAGCTGGCTGTCGCCGCGGTTCCGGGGCGTGTCCTCGAAGATGTTCGGCGCCGTCCACTCGTCGTCGGTCGGCAGGTAGCCGATCACCTCCTCGGCCTTCCCCTGCGCCTGCGCCGCTTCGAAGATCGTCTTGCCGGCGAACTTGCCGTACGGCGCGTCCTGCGCCGGCGGCTGCGCGCGTCCCACTTCTGCCCGCCGGGGTCGGCCTCGTCGAGCAGCTTGAGGATGTTGACGTCCCAGTGCTGCGGGTAGCCGCCGTACGGCTTCGTCTCGACGTTGTTCCACCACATCAGCTCCTGGCCCTCGGAGAAGGTCCAGGTCGACTTGCACGCCATCGTGCACGTCTGGCAGGCGATGCAGCGGTTGATGTTGAAGACGGCGGCGAACTGCCACTTCGGGTGCGCCTCGGCGAAGCGGTAGTCATCGGCGCGGCCGAGCTGCCAGTTGTAGACGTCAGGCATTCGGCCCACCTCCGCTGCACGCGACGGCCCAGCACTTCGTCGAGCAGCCCTTGGACGAACGCCTCTCCGCGCTCGTGGTAGACGGCGTGCGTGCCGGCGAACCGTGGGTCGAGGAAGAGCCGCATGATGCGCTCGCGGCCGCCAGCCCATCATCGCGTACTCCTCGACGAACGCGCGCGCCATCGTCGGCCAGCCGTCGTACCCCGGCGGGCAGTCGACGAGCACTGCCATCGCCTCGAACGGGTCGTCTGTCTTCGGCCGCCTTGTGGAACTCCGCCATCGTCAGCCCCTCGTCTTCACGACGCCGCCGTCGAGGTATCGCTGCATGAACGTCGTTCTCGCCGCCGGGCGACATGCCGCTCGTGCCCGGCATCCATACGCCCTTGCCGCCGAGCCCGCCCGTCTTCCGCCTTCGTGACGCGCACGAGCGTCTCCTTCGGCACCGTGTTGATCGCGTGGTTGTCTGCCTCGCCGCCGAACATGAACGACGTGGCGATCTTCTTCTTGTGGAACAGCGTGTCGGTCTGGTGCATCGGCATCGCCCAGTCCCGCGTGATGCTCTGCTGCGACCCGTAGCGGAAGCTCGACTGGTAGCCCGTGTCGTCCGACACCGCGCGGCCGTCCGGCGCGCGTCTCGTGCGCCTTCACCGTCTTCTCCGTCGCGATGAACGTGCCGTGCTTGGTCATCACGGTGTTGTACGGGTAGGCCGGGTTGTACTTCACCCGCAGCATCAGCCGCGCGACCTTGTAGAACGGGTCCTTCGGGTCGTCCTCGTAGCCGACGTACGGCCGGTCGGCCGGATTGGCGTCGACGTAGACGTAGTCGCCGTCGTCGAGGCCGAGGTCGCGCGCCGCCTGCGGGTTCATGTGCACCTGGTGGTCGCCGACGCCGGGCTGCCGCTTGTCGACGCGGCGCGGGTCGCCGAAGTTGCTCGCCCAGATGACGTTCCAGTCCGTGACCGCCCAGCACGAGTGCACGGTGTGGCGCGTCTTCGGCGTCAGGCAGTAGAACTGGAAGCCCTGCTCCCACAGCGGGTTCTTGGTCTTCTTGACCTCCGCCCACGGCAGCCGGACGTTGCGCACGGTGCGCTTCTCGGCGTCCAGCTCGTCGCGCGGGATGCCGTAGTCTTCGGGCCGGATGAGCGGGTTCGAGCTGACGATGACGTTCGGCAGGTACGGCGTCGCCTCCGGCCCCTCGCGGTGGACGATGAAGTTCTCGCCGTACTCGATGGCCTCCGGGATGTCGCAGTAGGTGTTCATGCGGCCCGTGTCGGTCTAGAACGGGTCGTTGTCGTGGATCTGCTCCCAGAACGGGATGCGCGGGTACGTGCGGAACATCATCAGCGCGGCGCCCGGGCTCGCCGTACTTGCCGTCGAGGATGTCCTGCACCTTGTAGCCCGTCGTCGTGGACGATGCGTCCAGCAGCCGCTGCAGGTAGACGCGCCCGTTGCCCTCGAGCGCGAACTTCCAGTAGTCGGCGATGCGCCTGCTCGCCGGTCTCTTCCGCGAGCGCCTTGGCGACGTCCGCCATGATCGTGCAGGTCGTCCTCGTGTCGTTGAGCGGCTTGATGCCGCCCTTGCCCCAGATCTGCAGGAACGGGTTCGAGCACGAGGCGGTGACCTCCAGCTCCTGGAACTCCGGCCACGAGTTCGCCGGCAGGATGACGTCCGAGTACTCGCACGTCGCCGTCATCTCGATGTCCTGCGTCACGATCATGTCGACCTTCGGGTTGACGTTGCGCAGGACGTCGTACGCCCACTTGGCGTTGTTGATGATGTTGACGTTCGTCGTCCAGATGACCTTCGTCGGCGACGGCATGTGCGTCTTGCCGGTGAACACCTTCCGGCCCGGCTTTCGGCGTGTCGACGATGAGCGCCTGGTCGCCGTGGTCCCAGTACGCCGGCTCCTCGTCCTTCGTGTACGCGTGCGCGACGATCTTCTGATGCCGGATCGCGCGTTCGTCGAGGTTCATCTCGAACGGGTCTTCGGCGACCCAGCCCTTGAAGCCCGGCCCCGATTCCGGCGTCGACTGGAAGAGCGCGGCCTTGTAGTTGCCAGCCCAGGAGTGGCTGCCGGCGCCCGGCATGCCGATGTTGCCGGTCAGCATCAGCGGCAGGTAGGTCGCGCGGTTGTGCATGCGTCGCGTGGAAGTAGTGGTTGACGCCTTCGCCGGTGTGGATCGAGACCGGCTTGATCGTCGCGATGTCGTCCGCCAGCTGCTGGATCAGCTCGGCCGGCGCGCCGGTGATCTCGGCCACCGTGTCGACGTCGTAGTCCTCCAGGTGGTCGCGGTACGCCTCCCACAGCGTCAGCACCTCGACGCTCTTGCCGTCGACCAGTTGGATCGACGCGCGGTACTCGAGCTTCGGGTCGATGCCCTGCTGCTTCATCCGCGCGCCGACGTCGTCGCGCGTGATCGCCCGCAGGCTTCGCTCGCGGCGTCGAAGATCGACGTAGTCGCCCAAGCTGCTCGTACTGGTCGTCGGTGAGCCCCTGCCGCTTGTAGCTCGGGCCGTCCTCGGGTCAGCGCGGGCGTGTAGCCTGGGAACACGTCCGCGGCCGATAGCCGCTTCAGCGTGTCCGTGCGGATCAGCAGCGGCAGGTCGGTGAACTGCTTGACGAAGTCGGCGTCGTACTTGTTCTCGTCCATGAGGATGCGCGCGATGGCGAGGAAGATCGACGTGTCGGAGAGACCGGGCCGCACCGGCATCCAGTAGTCGGACTTCGTTGCCGGCGGGCTGTACTCCGGGCAGATCGTCACGATCTTGCCGCCGCGTTCCAGCAGCGTCGTGCAGGAAGTGCGACTCCGGCATCTTGTTCTCGACGAGGTTCTTGCCGACCTGGATGAGCAGCTTGGCTGTTGCGCAGATCGTTGAAGTCGACATTCGGAGTTCTGGAGGCCGTGGACGAACGGGTGGCCGGGCGCCTGGTCGCCGTGCCACGTGTAGTTCGACCAGTTGCGGCCCGCCTTCGCCTGCGTGTGGTCGACGCCGCGAACGTGCGCGTCGAGCAGCGCCAGCGTGTTGCGACATGCGGTACATGCCGTACTTGCCCATGACGCCGGGGAGGCCCATGCCGCCGCGGAGCTTCATCGTGCGCGTGCCGGCGCCTCCCATGTCCTCGATCATCTCCGGCTGGTAGCCCTCGGCGGCGAGCACGCTTCGCGCCCTCGTCGCCGCTGTACGCCTTCGCGATCGCGACGAGCCCCTTCGCCACGTAGGTCGATCGCCTCGTCCCACGTGACGCGCGCGAAGGTGTCGGTGCCCGCGGGACGCGAACTTGTACTTCTTTCGACGATCCTCGGCGTCAGCTGCCGGGAAGCCGTCGTCCGCCCACTCCTTCCAGCCGGCGCGCACCATCGGGAACTTCAGGCGGTACGGCCCGTAGAGGCGCCGCGTGAACGTGAACCCCTTGAGGCAGCCGCGCGGGTTCCACGCCGCCGTGGCCGCCTTGCCGTTCTGGTCCTTGTACGTTCGCCGACGTCGTAGTTCTGCTCGATGCGCATGAGCACGCCGTTGCGCATGAACGCGCGCAGCCGGCAGTTGTGCGTGTCGTTCGGCGCGCACACGTACGTGAAGCTGTCGTCGTAGCGGTACTGGTCCCGATAGACCTTCTCCCAGCCGCGGTTGGGGTACGACTGCCAGCGGGTTGGCGACGTTCACCGGCACCTGCAAATGGCGCAGGTACGGGTAGGCGGCCGCGCCCACCGCGAACACCGCGCCGCCCTTCAGGAAGTCTCGTCGTGATAGTTTCATCGTGCGCCTTCTATCGCCGGGTGAGGGGTGCGATGACCCGCTACGAGGTTGGCCGATGCCTCAGGGACCGAAACGCGCTCGCCGCGCCGAGCCGGTACGGCGGCCGGCGCGCCGAACGCGAGGATCACCATGCCGATGAGCGCCGGAATGTTGTACTGCGTGACCGTCGGCTGCAGCCCCGCCACCGCGAGCAGCACGATGGCGACGGCTACCGGCCGCGTCTCGTGGTCGAGCGCGAACGCGACCGCAGCTGCCACCGCCGCGCCGAACGCGACGACGTAGACCGGCGCCGGGAACGACATCGTGACGCCCACGCCCCACAACGCCAGGATCGCCACCGTCGCCGGTGCCGCGATCGACGCCACGCCGACGAGCGCCGCAGCCGCAGCGCCCGCACCCAGCACGACGATGCGACGCCGGCTCGCCCACGGCCGCGCCGCGACGAACAGCAGCACCGCCGTCGCGAGGATCGCCGCCTCGGCGATCGTCAGCGGCGTGGCGCCGATGGGCAGCCTCACGAGCGACAGTTCGTGCGCGCGCGTCGCGAACAGTGGATACGCGCCCGCGAGTAGCGCGACGCTCGCGGAGGCGGCCGCCGCCCGCATCGCCCACGCGAGCCGGCTACCCGCGGCGATGCCGAACAACAGCGCGAGCGCGCCGCCGTACGCGACGACGACCGCCATCCCGAGCCACCCGCTGTTGTCGCGGATCGTCAGCGTATCGAGCAGCGCCACCGCTAGGAGCGCCGCGCCCGCGAGACGATGCTCCGCCGTGCGCAGGCGGAGCAGATACACCGCCATCGCGGCCGCCGCGAACACCGCCAGCACCATCACGAAGCGGAACGCGCCGTCGCCCACGGCGGTCGCGCCCCGGTAAGCCTGCATGGCGCTCGGGTCCTTCGGGATGTGGATCCCAATGCGATAGACGATGCGCTCGAAGAGGAGATCGATGACGCCGGCGATCGCGAGCGCGATCACCGGCAGGGCTACATACGGCGGTTGACCGGAGGGAGAATCTGCGTGCGCCACGCCGCGTCACCTCATCGATCCGGGGCCGCACCCGTCCCTTGACGATCTGCGAGCCGCCGACGCTGCGGATCGTGGCATGACGCCGATGCACGTTCCGTGACTTTTGTTACACCGCTTCAATAGAGTGTCGCTCAACGTCACGCCGGTCGAGTCCGCGCAGGCTACTACGAGACGACGGTAGCCCAGCCACCTTGGTGGAACCATTACCCGAGCAGACGCAGGTCGCGCCGACCCCCACGTCCACCGTCATCACCAGCCGACCGCCGCGCGCGCTGCCGGCGACATCCGGGCCGGCGTCCACGGCGGCTGCTCCACCACGTCGACGTCCACCGTCTCGATGCCCGGCACGCCGAGGAGCGCGGACCGAACTTGGCCCTCGACCTCGTCCGCCATCGGGCAGCCCGGCGCGGTCAGCGTCATCCGCACGTGCGCGTAGGCGTCCCGCACCACGACCCCGTACACCAGCCCCAGGTCGACGATGTTGACCGGGATCTCGGGGTCGTAACACGTCTTCAACGCCGCCCGAACGGCGTCCTCCGTCACTGCGGCGTCGGTGAGTCTGATATCGATGCTGGCCTCGCGGCCTTGGCCGTTCGTCGGGCGCGCCGGCCCGATCGCCATGTTCAGCGTGTCAACGAGCGCATCCGGGTCGGCGCTGAGAAACGCAGCAGCTCGTTCCAGCGTTGTCGTCTGGGCCATGCTCGCGCGCATCACCGGATCGGCGAGCGGACCGAACCCGTAGTCGAGCAGTACCTCAAGCACGCGCGGGCTGAGCGATAGCGCCTCCGCGACGGTCATGTCGCGCCTGACCGGCCCGGCCGGGCGTTCCTTTGCCGGCGGCGCCGTCGCTTGCGGACGAGCGCCGTTCTCCGTCTCGTGCCGCATCTGCCCGAACCGCACCGTCGATGACGACGTCGGCGCCGCACCCTCGGCCGATGCGGCTCGCGCTCCGCTGCCGGCGAATCGCGCGAACATCGACGTCATCAGCTCGACGAAGAAGATCCCGAGTCCGAAGAAGAGCACCACGCCGCCGGCCGTCAGCAGCTTGAAGTCCAGCTTCGACGGCACGGGCGTCAGCGCCACCGGAAGCACGCGCAGCACAGCGGCCGACGACACCATCAGGTACGACGCCGGCACCGCCGCCGGCCAGCGCAGCGCACGGCCCGAGAACACAGGCACCGTCCGGTACGTCATCGCCATGAGCATCAGCGTCGCGAAGCCGAGCAGGAACGCGTGACGGATCGCGCCCGCCGCGTAGTACGGCGTGAAGCCGCCTTCCATCTCGCGCAGCCGCCAGTAGACGTCGAGCGCCACCCCGGCGAGCAGCCAGCCGTACGCCGTCTGCACCATCGGCCGGAACGCCGGCGGCGACTCCACCTCCGGCCGATCCGGCGCCGGCGACTCGAACACCCGGAGCGCCACCACGGCCGCCGCCACGCCGAGCGCCAGCGCGAACGTCGAGAACTCGTCGGTGCGTTCGGTCCACCCGTATCGCCCGAACTGCGGCGCCCACACCGCCGCCACGCGCAGCGGCAGCGCGACGGCGATCGCCGCCAGCCCAGCGTCGCGCAGCCGCCCGTATGCGGGCCTCAACGACAGGAAGAACGGCAGCGCGCGATACGACACGCCGAGCACGAACAGCACCACGAACCCGTAGACGGCTGCCTCGAGCAGCGCCGCGTCGCCCGCTGCGTTCAGCACGCGCTCGCCGTCGAGCGCAGCGCGCATCGTCAGGTAGGCGTTGATCCCACCCAGCACGACGAGCCACGCCGTCGCCGCCTCGATGAACCGGTCGAACGGTTCGCGCTTCTCGCGGGCGCGCCAGAAGACCACTGCCACGATCCCGGCGAACAACACGATGCCCGCCAGCTCGACGATCGCCGACGCGCCGAGCATCCAGCGCACGAAGCCCTGTCCGTGCGGCTGCGCCGACGCCCGCATGAACACGCCGGCCAGCATCGTCCAGTACGTGACCAGCATCAGCCAGCGGCTCGGCGGCGCCTGCCCCTTGAAACGCGGCAGGATGTGCAGCGCGATGCCCATGACGAACATCAGCACGTAGCCGAACACCTGCACGTGCCCGTGCGTCTGCACCATCGCCAGCCACGCCTCGCCGCGCAGTGCGCCCCAGCCACCGCCCGTCATCGCCGCCGCGATGCCGGACGTCACGCCGGTGGTCAGCGCGATCACCAGCGACGTCGTCAGGAACAGTGGGTACGTGTGCCGGCCGGCGTCGATCGCCGCATGCGTCTTCGCGCTCGACGCCTGCAGCGACGCCGCGTACTGGTTCAGCTCGTCGACGAGCTGCTGCGGCTCGACGTGATGGATCGCGGCGAAGAAGCCGATCGGCTCTGCCGGCCCGTCCGGCCCGCCGCAGCCGGTGAGTCCATGCGCATCGAAGACCTTCTCGGCGCCCGGATACCGGGCCACCGCTTCGCGGACGGTCGTGTTCGTGGTGATGGGTTCGGCCATGGCCATGACAGCGCCTCCATCGGCACCCTATCGACCTAGCCCACCCCCACGCTGTAACTTTCGTCGCATGGAGAGAGGCGCAACCGACCCGCTATCGACGGTCCCCTACTTCGCGAAGCTCACTCCCGAGCAACGCACGCGTGTGCTCGGCTCGGCGCGTCACGTGCGCGCCGACGCTGGCCAGACGCTGTTCGTCGAGGGCGAGCCGTGCTCGGGGCTGTTCGTCATCGTCCGCGGCCTGGTCAAGCTGTTCAAGACATCGGTGGACGGCAAGGAGCAGGTGCTCCGCCACATGTCCGCCGGCGACACGTTCAACGAGGTGCCCGTGTTCGACGGCAGCGCGAACCCCGTGAGCGCAGCCGCCGTCGAGCCGAGCGACGTCATCGTGCTGTCGCGCGAGACGATGCTCGGCATCTTGCGCGAGTATCCGGACGTCGCCGAGGCGGTCGTGCAGGTGTTCGCGTCGCGCCTGCGTCACCTCGTCGCGCTCGTCGAGGATCTCTCGTTCCGCCAGGTGACGGCGCGCGTCGCCCGCATCGTCATGCAGTCGGTGTCGCCGCACGAGGGCGTCGGCGCCGGCGTCGGCGGCCGGGTGCGCATCACGCAGCGCGAGATCGCCGAGATGGCCGGCACGAGCCGCGAGGTCGCCGCCCGCGCACTCAAGGCGCTCGAAGAGGCCGGCGCCATCGACGTCCGGCGCGGCGACATCCAGATCATCGACGACGCCCGTCTCAGCGCGCTCGCCTGACGAAGCGTGACTTTTGTCACGGTGCCGTCGCCGGTGCCGTGCGACCATGCCGGGGAAACGATCACGCGAGCATGGAGGACGACATGGCCACCGAAACGACGATCGACGTGCGCAGCATGGTGCCGCGCGAACGCCACCCACGCATCTTCGCCACCTTCGACAGCATCGCCGCCGGCGACGCGATCCTGCTCATCAACGACCACGATCCGAAGCCGCTCTTCTACCAGTTCCAGGCCGAGCGCACCGGCCAGGTCGCCTGGACGCCGCAGGAGCAGGGCCCCGAACGCTGGGTCATACGTATCGAGAAGACCGCTGACGCGCCCACCACCGCGGCCACGCCGCCGGCGGAAGACGTCATCCCGCTCGCCGAGGTCGCACCATCGGAGCCGGTCGACGGCAACGCCGTCGTCGTCGACGTCCGTGACGACATCCGCGACGGCCGCGAGCCCTTCGCCCGCATCATGAACGCGGTCGCCGCGCTGCGCGACGGCCAGGAGTTGCGCCTGATCAACATCTTCGAGCCCGCCCCGCTCTACGATGCCATGGCCGCCCGCGGCTTCGCCCACGAAACCACGCGCCTCGAAGACGGCGACTGGCAGGTCCGCTTCTTCCGCGCGTAGTTCCCCTCCAACTCGTTGAGAGGGCGGACACGCAGGTCAGCCCCTACGTCCTGAACGCTGGCCGTGGCAGGAGTTTGCGAAGTGGGGATTCCGTTTTGTCACTCTTTTTCCTCCTGTGGCTCTCCCCCATCGGCGGCGGGGAGGAGCGGGCGGTCTCTCCGGCGAAAGCTCTGAAGGACGGTGAGCTGGTGGAGGGTACGTTCGAGCTGCCGGTGGAGGCGGTTCTCGTAGCGGGAGATCGTCTCCAGATGGTCGGCGTTGGGGATGGGGAGCGGCGGCGGCTCTTCGGGAGCGGGTGAGGGGAGGACGCTGGCGTAGTAGGTGTCCGGCTGCTCGTAGTCCTGGCCTTCCTTGCGGTAGCGCCGGCGGCGCTCAGCGTAGAGGGCCTCGCGGGCGGCGTCGCGGGCAGTGAGGTTGGCCTCGGCGACGGGGACGCGGCGGAGGCGCCAGAGGATGGAGGCGGCGCGGCAGGCGAGCTCGGTCTCGGCGCCGGTCTCGGGGCGGAGCGATTCGACGAAGGCGTCGAGAAAGGTCTGCCAGTCGGCGAGCATCTCATCGGCGACGACGAGCGAAGCGCTGTAGAGGCCATGCTTGACGGCGTTCCGGCTGGAGCGGGCTTTTCCTTCGGGTGTACGCGGTCCTGTCTGTGGCATGGGGCGAGGGTAGGACGGCGCGGGGGCGATCTCCAAATCGGGATGTCACCCCTGTGGTGGAAGGGGGAATTGGGAAGCGAGAAGGGCGGGGTTCTTGGTGCTGGGCCGGGGTCCCTCACCCCTGGCCCCCTCTTGCTCAAGGGGAGAGAGGGAGAAGCGAGCAGCGGGAAGCGGCAAGCGGGAGGGTGCGAGGCTACCTCACCCCCCGACCCCCTCTCCACGAAGTGGAGAGGGGGAGTAGGGCGAGGGAGGCCGGGACAGCACCAACGCCTCGCCGGTCACACGTCTCGCTCTCTTGGGCCCTGCTTCCTCCTTCCGCCGAAGCCGCGTATCCTCGCCGCATGGCCGCACACACCGCGCGCCTACATCGAGCCTGAACTGACGGCCCCCGTCGACCTCGTGCGGCCCGACGGGCGGCTCAACCGCGCGGCGATCGGCTGGTCGCGCCACCCGCTGCATCGATGCAACCTGCCGCCCTCGCTCGCCCGCAAGAAGAAATGGAACTACTGGGCGATCACCAGCGATGAGTTCCTCTTCTCCACCACCATCGCCGACGTCGAACGCCTCCAGCTCGGCGGCGCTTACATCTTCGACCGGCGCACCCATCGCCACATCGATAAGACGGCCGTCGTGCCGCCCGGCACGATCGCCATCCCGGAAGGCGTCGCCGGCGACATGGTGATCGAGCGTCCCGGAATGCGAGTCGCGCTCACCGACGCCGGCGCCGGCACGCGCCTGCGCGTCGAGGCCGCCGACTTCGGCGGCGTGCCCCTCGAAGCCGACATCACCGTCGAACGCCCGCGCGGCCACGAGACGCTGAACGTCGTCATCCCGTGGGACGACGTCACGTTCCAGTACACGTCGAAGCAGAACACGCTGCCCGCGTCCGGCTACGTCCAGCTCGGCGACGAACGCATCGAGTTCGCGGCGCCGGCCTTCGGCTGCCTCGACTACGGCCGCGGCGTCTGGCCCGAGCACACGGTCTGGAACTGGGGCTCGGCGTCAGGCGTGCAGGGCGGCCGCACGATCGGCCTCAACCTCGGCGACAAGTGGACCGACGGCACCGGCATGAACGAAAACGGTATCTGCATCGACGGCCGCCTCACGAAGATCAGCGAAGATCTCGTCCTCGACTACGACCGCAGCGCCTGGATGAAGCCCTGGCGCGTCCGCACGTCTGCGACCGACCGCATCGACCTGCGCTTCGACCCGGAGTTCGACAAGACGTCGAAGAGCGGCCGCCGCGACGCCTGGTTCACCGAAGCCCACCAGATGTTCGGCACCTACTCCGGCCGCATCACCCCCGACGCCGGCGAGCCAATCGAACTCCACGACCTCTTCGGCTGGATCGAAGAGCACGAAGCGCGCTGGTAGCCCGCTTCCCGTTGACCCGCCGTTGATGTGGAATATTGCGCCGTGAGCGTCAAGGAGGAGCCACGGTGATCGTCCCGCACCTGAGGACTATTCGGTGCGCCGAGGGGTCCGTAGGGAGTCCCGGGTACACAGGGAGTGCTGCGGTCGTCAGCACCCACGAAGCCTGCCAGTTGTCGGGCGTGTCGTCGATGGTGAGGAATGCGTCCAAGAAGCCGTCGGGCGTCACTACAAGAGGGCCCCTGTACTCCTTGGCGCGGACAAGGGGAAGGGGGAGGTCGGGATTTTGGTACGGATCGCAACTACTAGGGTACTCCCAGTTGTAGTCCGGGCTGGTGGGTTCGCTGCTCAAGCGCAGGCGAGCTAGATACACCGTGCTACGCCAACTGTCGCTGCAATCTTCAAACCACGGGGCCCGCCAACAACCGATGTCCGGGATGTTCTCGGCGCGAAGCCGCAGGCCCAGCTGGCCCGCAGGCGGCCATGCGTCACCGGGAGCGGGCCGGAAGACCTCCACCGTCACCGCCGAGCCGTGCACGGCGTAATAGACGTGCGCGTTGGGCAATGAGCCCAGCGTGCCCGAGCCCACCAATCGGCACCCGCTGGCAAGCACCAGCACAACCGCCATGACAAGCACTGCCGTTGCCGAACGTCTGAGGATGCGCATGTGGCCATCCGCTCGCGGTGTCTTCCTCGTTGTTACGGCACCACCGTCAGCGCGCCGCAACGAAGCGGGCTCAAGTACACAAAGGCCCGCGCCGTGGCTGCGGTAATCACCCACGACGCATCCCGGTTCTCCGGCGTATCGTCCACCAGAACCGCCTCACTGATGACGCGGTCATCGCCGACATGCAACGACGCGATCACGTGCGACGGCGAGACGATTCGACCACCTGCGGCCACCATCTCCTCGCAAGTCCGGTATTCGCCCATGTCGGGCCGTACCGGCTCCACCGCGCCGAACAGCCGCACCAAGTACATCAGCGCGGGTGGAGGGGAATTGCCGATGCCGAAGCCGACGCTCGCCGGCGGGATGTTTTCTGCGCGTACCCAAAGCGCCAGCGTTCCGGGCGGGGGCCATGCATCGTCGGGGTCTGCCCTGTATGCATGGATGGTTGCCACGGAGCCGGACGTTGCCGCTCGTTCGTCGGGGTTGGGTACGTACCCAAGTGTGCCTGAGCCGACGAGACGGCATCCACTGGCAAGCACCAGGACGGCCGCCATCACGAGGAGTGCCGTTGCCGAATGTCTACGGCTCGTCACGTGACCTCCCCGGGGAGTTCAATTCCCGTCGCTACGGCGCTACCGTGATCGTCCCGCACCGAATCGCATATCCCCCGAATTCCTGCCAAAACCGCTGAGGCGGTCTGACGGCAAGCACCCAAGATGCCTCCCGATTCTCGGGCGTGTCATCGATGGTGACGAGGGCATCCACGGGCTGGTCCGGGTTCACGTAGATCTTGCCGAGTGTGTGACTTCGGTCGCTCGACACCGCGCCGTTGCGGAACTCGCCCGAGGGAAGCGGGGAGTTCAACTCCTCGCAGCTACGAAACTGGAGACCCTCTCGGTTGGCTTGTTCCGAGGGTCCGTAAAGGCGAACCAGATAGAGGTCATGAATCGCCGGCATTGTCTCAGGCCACAACACGAGCGCGGGCATATTGTCGGCGTGGAGCCACAGTCCTAACTGACCCGGAGGCGGCCACGTGTCCCGCGCATCGGGGCGGAAGACCTGTACCGAAACCGGCGAACCGCTGTTGGCCGCTGGCTGCAAGAAAGAGCCGTACTGGCCTGCGGGCACGTAACCCATTGTGCCCGACCCGACGAATCGGCATCCGCTGGCAAGCACCAGCACGGCCGCCATCACGAGAAGTGCCGTTGCCGAACGTCTGAGGATGCTCATGTGGCCCTCCGCTCGCGGTGCCTTCCTCGTCGTTACGGCGCCACCGGCAGCGCGCCGCATCGAATCGGGACAAACCAACCATAGTTGCTGGTCTCCCGGGCAATCACCCACGATGCGTCCTGGTTCTCAGGTGTATCGTCCACCAGAAGAACTTCGTTGACAGTGCGGTCTTCGCCGATGTGAAGCGCCCACGCAGGCTTCAGCAACACAATGAGTCCCTGCGCAGGGATCTCCTCACAGGTTCGGGGCATGCCATACTCGGGGAGGTCGTTCTTCAGTCGCCAGAAGTACACGGCTGCTGATCCCGGGGCTACCCCGGCATTCAATTGCGGAATGTGATCCGCTCGCACCCAGAGCGCCAGCATTCTGGGTGGAGGCCACGCGTCGCCGGGGTTGGGCCTGAACGCATGGATGGTGGCCACGGAGCCGGACGTGGCCGCCGACTCGTCAGGGTTGGGTACGTACCCGAGCGTGCCCGAGCCCACGAGGCGGCATCCGCTGGCGAGCACCAGCATGGCAACCATGACGAGAAGTGTCGTTGCCGAACGTCTGAGGCTGCTCATGTGGCCCTCCGCTCGCGGCGCCTTCCCGGTCGTTACGGCGCCACGGTCAGCCTGCCGCATCGAATCGCCTGGCCCGTGTACATTGCGTCGTTGTTCGCAATCACCCAGGACAGATCTTGGAACAGAGGTAAGTCATCGACCAGCAACACTTCGTTGATGACGCGGTCATCGCCGACGTGCAGCGGGAAAACCATATCCGGGTACTGGTAGACGCGTCCTGAATTCTTGGCGGTCAATTCATCGCATGTCCGCGAACTCAACGCCCCCCGTGTCGGCTCCTCTGGCCCGAAGAGTCGCACGAGGTTGAGGCCTTCGTAACCGGTCCTCGCTGGCGGGATGTGATCTGCGCGAACCCAGATGCCAAGCTTCGCCGGCGGAGGCCATGCATCGCCGGGGTCTGGCCGAAAGACTTGGACGGTGGCCACCGAGCCGGTGGTTGCAGCTGGTTCGTTGGGCACGGACACCGAGACGTAACCCAGCGTCCCTGAGCCGACCAGGCGGCATCCGCTGGCGAGCACGAACACGGCCACCATGAGAAGCACAGCGAGGATCGTACGTGTTGAAAGCATTGTCTTCGTGTGATCGCTCCAGGCCGAGATCCCTACTCCACTGCCGTCACCGTCCCGCATCGTAGGGGCTTGGCCAATAACTGGTCGCCGAAGTCCTTTGTCGCCAGAACCCACGAGGCTTCCCGATTCTCCGGTATGTCATCGATGGTGAGGAGGGCATCCATTGGTTCGTCGGGGTTCACGGAGATTGGGCCATACCTGTGGTAGCGCGTACCGGCGTCGACATATGCGCCTGTACCGCTATCAAGGCGGCTATTCAGTTCGTCGCAGCTTCGGAAGGCATTGGTGTTCTGTGGGTCGAATTGTTCCGAGGGCGCGAAGAGACGAACCAAAAGGAGGGTGTGCGGCCAGCTTGGCTCGCCGCAGTTGACAAGCGCAGGGAAATTGTCGGCGTGAAGCCACACGCCCAGGGTGTCGGGAGGAGGCCACGTGTCGCCCGGGTCGCGGCCGAAGACCCGCATTGTTACCGGCGAACCGCTCGTGGCTGCCGGTTGCGCGCAGACGCCGTAGCGGCCTCCCGGCGCGTATCCGAGCGTCCCTGTTCCGATGAGTCGGCACCCGCTGGCGAGCGCCAACATGGCGACCATGAGAAGCACTGCGATGATCGTGCGCGTTGAACGCATTGAGCACCCCCCGCCATGTCCTGCTGGCGTTTCGGCGCAGGTCGCGGGCTGGCTGCTCGGTGACCTCCCACAAGCATGCGCGGATGAGCGCACGCTTGCCAGCGCCCGAACGGGTGAGGGCACGACATACCGGACCGGCGGAACAGGCGTGCTCATCGCGGAACACGCGATAACGCGCCTCGCGACGCCTCGCGCGTTAACCCCCCGTTCACGCGGATTAATGACACATTAACGCCGCAACCCTATGCTCCCACCGAGAGAGATGAACGAAGCGGCTGGCGCCGCCATGCACGGAGGAGGAGCACGCACACGTGAGAATCCGAAGGTTCACAGGACTGCCCCTGGCTGGAGTCGCCGCATCGCTCGCCGTCGCCGGCGCGCTGCTGCTTTCGGCCTGCGGCGGCGGCACGAGCAGTACGGACAAGACCGCAACCGCCTCGGCCGGCAGACCCACAGCATCCGCCACGAAGGCGACGTCGACCGGCTCGCCGGCCGCAGCGGGAACGATCCCGTCGGACGTCGGCAAGGACGACAGCGCGAAGCTCACCGGCGCGGGCGCCACCTTCCCGAACCCGCTCTACTCGCGCTGGTTCAGCGACTACAAGTC
Organism: uncultured Chloroflexia bacterium; assembly: GCA_963840385.1. Lineage (GTDB taxonomy): Bacteria > Chloroflexota > Dehalococcoidia > DSTF01 > JACRBR01 > CAYJMJ01. Next base: position 409,768 of record CAWIYS010000014.1, read on the forward strand.
GAACGTCGCGTCGGGCGTCGAGGTCAACTACCAGTCGATCGGTTCCGGCGGCGGCATCCAGCAGATCACCGCGAAGACCGTCGACTTCGGCGCCAGCGACGCGCCGATGTCCGACTCGGAGATGAGCAAGGCATCGGGCATCCAGCACATCCCCACCACGCTCGGCGCCGTCGTCGTCACCTACAACGTCGAAGGCCTCAGCGCGCCGCTCAAGCTCGACGGCCCGACGATCGCCGGCATCTACCTCGGCAAGATCACGAAATGGAACGACCCGGCGATCGCCGATCAGAACGCCGGCGTCACGCTGCCGAGCGCCGACATCTCGGTCGTCCACCGCTCCGACGGCAGCGGCACGAGCTACGTCTTCACCGACTACCTCAGCAGCGTCAGCGACGACTGGAAGAACGGCCCGGGCACCAGCAAGAACCCGCAGTGGCCCGAGGGCATCGGCGGCCAGGGCAACGAGGGCGTGTCGCAGCAGGTCAAGCAGAACTCGAACTCCATCGGCTACGTCGAGCTCGTGTACACCATCCAGAACAAGCTGCCGGCGGCGCAGATCAAGAACAAGGCCGGCGACTACGTCACGCCAACCACCGAATCGACCTCGCTCGCCGCGCAGGGCGTCTCGCTCCCGGCCGACTACCGCACGAGCATCGTGAACTCGCCGTCGAAGGGCGCGTACCCCATCTCGGCGTTCACGTACATCCTGCTCTACAAGGACCAGTCCGACGCGAAGAAGGGCAAGGCGCTCGTCGACCTGCTCTGGTGGGCGATCCACGACGGACAGAAGACGACGAGCGAGATGGGCTACGCGCCGCTGCCCGACTCCGTCGTCAAGATGGTCGAGAAGACGCTGACGACGGACATCACGTCCGGCGGCCAGCCGCTGCTCAAGGCGCAGTAGGCGTTCGAAGCGACAGGCATCGCACACGAGGCGGGCGGTGGCGACATCGCCCGCCTCGTGCGTCTTGCCCTATCGAGCGCGGTCAGCTGGCGGCGGTCGCTCGCCGGACCTGATTGTCTTCGCGCGCCTGGGGTGCGACCGCGCATCCATCGCACAGTCCGCCGGGCTGGCGCGGCGGCTTGCCACACCGATGACAGAACCATTCGGTCGCCGTGAGTGATCGGCGGTGCAGGAAGTGTTGCTGCGGGGTCATGGGGTTGCCTTTCTCCTGCGATCGTCGCATCGACACCGTAGCAACCCGAGGTTACGGCCCGATTAACGGCCGATGAACACGTGTAAGTGAGAGTTGCGCTCCGCCGACCGCCGCAACGCATCGCCGCGCCCGGCCCGACGTCAGGTCGATCTATTCCCCGATTTCACCGCGCACTCGCCCTGACGGCGGCCCTCGCGATCCCTGCATGACGCGTCGCCGGGTGCCAGCACCTTGCTCCGCCTGTGCGCTAGCTCCGATACCGACGTGAGGAACCGGAATGCAGGGAGCGCACTTAGACCTTCGTCGCGCGCGCGGACTGGCGCGCCTCTCGTTCGCGGGCGCGACGCTCTGCGCCCTCGCCGCGCTTTCGCTCCACGCGCATACCGCGGCTGCCGCGCCCGCCGGCGCCATCACGATGAACCCCGCGAACACCTCGATGAACGTCGGCGACACGACGGCCGTGACGCTCGACATCACTGGCGGCGCCAACATCCACTCGGTGCAGCTCGGCATCTCGTTCAACGCGGCCGTCGTCCAGATCGTCGACGCCGATGCGGTGGCATCGGGCGTGCAGATCCTGCCGGGACCGTTCCCCGGTCAGGACGGCGTCGATGGCACTGTGGTGCAGAACCTCGTCTCCAGCGGCATCGTCAACTACCAGTTCACGCTCAACGGCCTGAACGAGGTGAGCGGCGACGGCACCGTCGCCACGGTCCAGTTGCACGCCCTGGCCGCGGGCAGCGCCGACCTGAGCTGGACGATGACGCAGATCGCCGACGCCAACGGCGGCACGACGAGCATGAACGGGGCGTCCGCCATCGTGCTCGTCGGCGGCGCGCAGGCACCGACTGCCACGAACACACCGCCCGGCACCGCAACCAGCACACCCGTCGCGACCGACACGCCCGCGCCGACGAGCACGGCCACCGCCGCGGCCACGGGCACGTCGTCGCCAACCGCGACCGGCTCGGCCACGCCGACGCGCACCGCGACGATCTCGCCCACGCCGACGACCACGCGCACGCCCGCGCCAAGCGCGACGGCGCGCATCACGGTGCTCCAGCCGACGCCGCCGCGCGGCGCGCCGCCGGCGAGCGCGATCGAGCCAGCGAGCGAAGCCGCCCGGGCTGCCATCGGCCGGCAACAGCGGGCCGGGCATCGCCTGGTGGAAGTGGACGTTCTTCGCCGGCGCGCTGATGCTCGCGGGTGCTGGCTGGTTCTTCACCTTCGCCCTGCACGCCGGCAACCGCGAGGTCGTGCTGATGGACCGCCACGACCGCCGCCGACGGCGCCGGTACTAGACGCGACGACGGAGCAAGGATCGCGTTCGTCCGAACGCCGTATCTGTGCTGGAGCCGAAAGTGGTACCCGACGGCACTTCCCGAGATCGGGCTGCCACCGTAGCCTGCGGATGGAATGGAATCCGCGATCGCCGTCGAGCGCCTGCGCAAGACCTACGGCGACGTCGTTGCCGTCGATGACCTGACCTTCGGCGTCAACCGCGGCGAGATCTTCGGCATCATCGGCCCGAACGGTTCAGGCAAGACAACGACGGTCGAGATCCTCCAGGGCCTCCGCCGGCCGGATGCCGGCGGGATCAGCGTGCTCGGCCTCAACCCCCAGACCCAGGGCGAGGAGCTGCGCCGGCGGATAGGCAGCCAACTGCAGGAGTCGGCACTGCCCGACCGCATCAAGGTGTGGGAGGCGCTCGATCTCTTCGCCGCGGCGGCTGGCGACCACCGCCGCGACTGGCGCGAGTCCGCCCGCCAATGGGGCATATACGACCGGCGCAACGCCGCGTTCGCGAACCTCTCCGGCGGCCAGCGACAGCGCCTCTTCATCGCCCTCGCGCTGATCACCGAACCGGCGCTCGTCTTCCTCGACGAGATGACGACCGGCCTCGATCCGGCGGCGCGACGCGTCGCGTGGGAGCTCATTCGCTCCGTCCGCGAGCACGGGCGCGACCGATCGTCCTCGTCACGCACTTCATGGACGAGGCCGAACACCTCTGCGACCGCATCGCCGTGTTCCAGAACGGCAAGATCGTCGCCAGTGACTCGCCATCGGGATTCATCCGCCAGCACGGCGGCGGCCGCACCGTCCGCTTTTCGACGAGCGAACCCGATCTGAGCTGGCTCGTGGACGTGCCCGACGTGCAGTCCTTCGAGCGAACCGGCGACCAGGTCGTCGTGCACGGCGAGAACTCCGTGCTCGCCCACGTCGGCGCTGCGCTCGTCGCTCGCGGGATCGCGCCGCCGGACTTGCGCATCGATATGCCAACACTCGAGGACGTCTACATGCGCCTGGTGCGCACGGAGGCGTGATGAGGCTCCTCGCGAAACTATCGTGGATCGAGGCCAAGCTGTTCCTGCGGGAACCGCTCGCCCTCATCTTCACGTTCGCGTTCCCTTTCTTCATGCTCATCGTGCTCGCCGGCGTCTTCGGCAACGACATCGAGACGGACGACCCGGAGTTCATGCGCGTCTGGCGCGGCGTCGGCCCGGCCGACTTCTACGCGCCCGCGTATGTGGCGCTCGTCATCTCTTCCGTGGGGCTGATCGCACTGCCGGTGCGCATGGCCGGCTACCGCGAGCGCGGCGTACTGCGCCGCTTCCGCGCGGCCGGCCTGTCACTGCCGGTCGTCATCGGCTCGCAGATCGTCGTCGCGGCCGCGCTCGTCATCGTCGGATCGATGGGCATCGCCATCGTGGCGCGCGTGTTCTACGGCGCGATGCTTCCCGAGGCGTGGCCGCAAGTGCTGGTCGCGTTCGCCCTCAGCCTCGCCTGCTTCTGCGCGATCGGCGTCGCGCTGGGCGCCGTCCTCCCGACCGCGCGCGCCGCGCAGGGAGCCGGCCTGATCCTCTTCTTCGTGATGATGATGACCGGCGGCGCCGGACCGCCGCGCGACGTCCTCGGAGATCTGTTGCGCTGGATGAGCGATCCCCTGCCGTTCACGCACGTCGTGTTGGCCCTGCAGGGCCCGTGGCTCGGCAAGGAATGGGCGTGGACGTCGTTCTGGATCGTGCTCGCCTTCATCGGCGGCGCGTCGATCGTCAGCGTCCGCTACTTCCGCTGGGATTGAAGCGCGGGCACGCAACGATAAGCGCGGCTATCGGCGCGTAGCGGCAACATCCGCCGCGCGCCGCTCACCCCATCCGCGAAATCCGCGCAACCCCTGTTCCCGGTCGCTCTACCCCAGCGAGAACAGCTCGATCGGCTTGATCAGCCCGCTGCGGTCGACGGGCGGCTTGCCGTGCTCTGCCAGGCGCAGGTCGAAGCGGTTGAGGCAGTCCTCGGCGTTCTGGTTCTGCACGCCGCAGACGTTGCACGGCTGCTTGTGGCAGTCCGGCGTCTGCTCACCGCGCAGCGTCTTCAGCCACTCGCCGCGCAGGTACGAATCCGTCACGCCGATGTTGATGTGCGACCAGGGGAACACGTCGCGCAGCCCCGGCTCGCGATACGCGTACGCCTCCGGGTCGAGGCCTGACTCGTCGAACGCGCGCTGCCATCGCGGCCAGTCGTAGTGCTCGTGCCACGCGTCGAAGCGCGCCCCCGCCTGCCACGCGCGATGGATCGCCTTGCCGAGCCGCCGGTCGCCGCGCGACAGCACCGCCTCGAGCAGGCTGTGCTCCGGGTCCTCCCACGTGAAGGCCACGCCCGACTTCTTCAGCGCGTCGCGCAGGTACAGGTGACGCTGCCGCAGCACGTCGGGCCGCGCCTGCGGCGCCCACTGGAACGGCGTGTGCGCCTTCGGGATGAAGTTCGACGTGCTGACGCGCACGCGCGCTCGCCCGCCGTGGTGCTTGCGCCCGATCTCGCGCACGCGCCTCGCCAGCGTGACGATGCCCTCGATGTCCTCGTGCGTCTCCGTCGGCTGGCCGACCATGAAGTACAGCTTGACGTTCGTCCATCCCTGCGCGAACGCGTTTTCGACGGCCTCGTACAGGTCGTCGTCGGTGACGTTCTTGTTGATCGTGCGGCGCAGCCGCTCCGTGCCGGCCTCCGGCGCGAACGTGATGCCGTGCTTCCCGCGCGTCGCCACCGCCTCGGCGATGCGCACCGAGAAGCTGTCGACGCGCATCGACGGCAGCGAGATCGTGATGCTGTCGCCGAACTCCGCGCGCAGGCCATCGACGATCGGCACGATGCGCGAGTGGTCCGTCGTGCTCAGCGAGACGAGCGACAGCTCGTCGTAGCCGGTGTTCCGCAGCAGCTCGCGCGCCGCCTCGACGACCTCCTCCGGGTCGCGCTCCAGCCGCGGCCGGTAGATCATCCCTGCCTGGCAGAAGCGGCAGCCCTGCGTGCAGCCGCGCTGGATCTCGATCGCCGCGCGGTCGTGCACCGTCTGCAGGTACGGGCACGATCGGCGTTGTCAGCGCGGGCGGCAACTGCTGCACGAAGCGCTTCGTGACGCGCTTCGGCAACCCCTCGACCGTCGGCGTGATCGATGCGACGGCGCCGTCCGGCCGGTACTCCGGCCGGTAGAAGCGAGGCACGTACACGCCCCAGATCTTCGCCAGCTGCAGCAGCATCGCGTCGCGCGAGCCGCGGCCCTGCCGCTTCCACTCGCGCACCGCGTCCGCGATGTCGACGATCGTCTCCTCGCCGTCGCCCAGCGCGAACGCATCGACGAAGTCGGCCAGCGCGTCCGGGTTGAGCGCGCCTGAACCGCCGCAGATGACGAGCGGGTGCGCGTCGGTGCGCTCCTCGGCCAGCACCGGCAGCCCGCCGAGGTCGAGCATGTTGAGGATGTTGGTGTACGTGCCCTCGTAGCTCAGCGAGAAGCCGATGACGTCGAACTCGCCGAGCGGGTGGCGCGTCTCGAGGCTCCACAGCGGGATGCCCTCGGCGCGCATGATCGCCTCGAGGTCCGACCACGGCGCGTAGACGCGCTCGGCGAGCATGCCCTCGCGGCGGTTGATGATGTCGTAGAGGATGCCCAGTCCCAGGTTCGACATGCCGATGTCATAGAGGTCCGGGTACGCCAGCGCCATGCGGACGTCGCACGCGTCCCAGTCGCGGACGATGCTGTTCCATTCGCCGCCGCTGTAGCGGGCGGGCTTGCCGACGCGCGCAAGGACCGATTCGAGGCTGTGGAGCACTGGCACGGTATGTCACCTCCCGGGCAACAACCATGGTAGCCACACGCCGCCAGCCCGGCCAACTGCAGATTCGCGGGAAGCAGAACGCGGCGTGTGGCGCTCCTTGCCACGACGCCGCGAGTGCGGACGCTCCGAGCTGGCCCGCGGGTGCGCGAGCGGAACTCTGCGTCCGGGGAACGCCGCAGCGATCGAGATTCGCGCCGGCGTCGAATCGTTCATCCGGCGACGGAATCCGCAACTGCGTTCCACTCGCCGGCCTGGGTGGTGTGGGGAGAATCTGCGCACTCCGGAGTCCTGTTCTCCGAAATGCACCGCCGCGTCCGGACTCATGGCAGTCGAGGATCCGGCGACGCGCTGTCTCCCGGCGTTCCCACGCCCGGCGAGCCAGACCAACTATCGCCGGAGCAACGCCTGTTGCGCGTAAACGAACCGACCGGCCGCGTCACATTCTCATGACACCATCCGTCAGGAGAGTATGCAGCGAGTTTCCCGGCGGCCGTGCGTTCGAATCTGAACTCATAAGCAACCTACGTTTTCTGCAATCGCCAGACCTCGCACCGACCGCGGCCGACCGTTTAGACTTTCACTATTGAGTTAATTCGGCGCAAGAACGCTCTGGTGTTCGGCGCCGTCGCCACGTCGGGTCGCTGCGCGAGTGTGCCGATTGCGTCGCGACTGAGCAGAAGTTCCACATCTTCAGCAAGCCCGGGAGGTTGTCATGTTCACGCGTCTCGCCACCGCCTGCTTCCGCCGCCGCCGCATCGTCGTCGGCGCCTGGCTCGCGCTCCTCGTGCTGCTGCTCGCGGCTGCCAACGTCGCGGGTGGCGCATTCCGCACGGAGTTCAAGCTGCCGGGTTCCGAGACCCAGCGGGCGCTCGACATCCTCAAGCAGAAGGGCTTCAGCAACCGCGCCGGCGTGCAGGCCGAGATCGTCTTTCACGCCGACAACGGCATCAACGACCCCGCTGTCCGCCAGGCGATGGACAGTCTGTTTGCCCGCATCACGCAGAACGTCGAGGGCGCGAGCGTCGTCAGCCCGTACGACCAGCAGGGCGCGCGCCAGGTCGCTCCTGATGGAAAGACCGCATACGCGCAGCTCAACCTCACCGACCGCACGTTCGAGCAGTACCAGCCCATCGCCGACCGGATCAAGGGCTACCGAAACGAGGTGAAGGTCTCCGGCCTCGAGGTCGACCTCGGCGGCGACATCTTCGCCAGCATGTCGCAGTCACCGAGCGAGGTGATCGGCATCCTCGGCGCGATCGTCATTCTGCTGGTCGCGTTCGGCTCGCTGCTCGCCGTCGGCCTGCCGATCGTAACGGCGCTCTTCGGCATCGGCACCGGCATCGCAATCGTTGAACTGGCGACCCGCTACATCGGCATGCCGAGCTTCACGAGCCAGATGGTGGCGATGATCAGCATCGGCGTCGGCATCGACTACGCGCTGTTCATCGTTACCCGTTACCGCGAGGGCCTCGAGTCCGGCCTGGCGCCCGAGGACGCCGTCGCCCGCTCGCTCGACACCGCCGGGCGCGCCGTCCTCTTCGCCGGCGGCACCGTCGTCATCTCCGTGCTCGGCCTCTTCGCGATGAACCTCGCGATGATGCGCGCGGTCGCGATCGCCGCCTCGATCGGCGTGCTGATGACGATGCTCGCGTCGCTGACGCTGCTGCCGGCCGTGCTCGGCTTCGTGGGCCGTAACATCGACCGCCTCGCCCTGCCGACGCGCTCCCGCGAGCAGCAGACCGCCGGCTCGTTCTGGTTCCGCTGGAGCCGCGTCATCCAGCGTCACCCGGTACCGGCGCTGCTCTCCGGACTGGCGGTGCTCGTCGTGTTGGCGCTGCCGGTGTTCTCGATGCGCCTCGGCTTCGCCGACGCCGGTAACCGGCCTCGCTCGGACACGACGCGCCGCGCTTACGACTTGCTCTCGCAGGGCTTCGGCCCCGGCTTCAACGGCCCGCTGCTCGTTGCCGCCGAGACGCCGGGCGGCGCGGCGGACGTCACCGCGCTCAAGCGCCTCTCCGACCAACTCAACCAGACTCCGGGCGTCGCGTTCGCCTCGCCGCCAATCCCCAACCAGCCGGGCGACGCGGCGATCATCCAGATCTTCCCGACCACCTCGCCGCAGGACCAAGCCACGAACGACCTCGTCACGCGCTTGCGCAGGCACGTCGTGCCCGATGCGCTCGCCGGCTCGAGCGTCGTCGCCTACGTCGGCGGCGAGACCGCCGGTTCCATGGATTTCGCCAGCTACGCCGGCGACCATCTGCCAATGGTGATGGGCGTCGTGCTGCTGCTGTCGTTCGCGCTCCTCACGCTCGTCTTCCGCAGCCTCATCGTGCCGCTGAAGGCGGTCATCATGAACCTGCTGTCGATCGGCGCCGCATACGGCATCCTCGTCGCCGTCTTCCAGTGGGGCTGGCTCAAGAGCGTCATCGGCGTCTCGAAGGAGGGCCCGATCGACGCCTGGGTGCCGATGATGCTCTTCGCCATCGTCTTCGGGCTCTCGATGGACTACGAGGTGTTCCTGCTCTCCCGCGTGCGTGAGGAGTACGACCGCAATGGCGAGGACAACGGGCTCGCTGTTGCCGATGGCCTCGCCGCGACGGCGCGCGTCATCACAGCCGCAGCCGCGATCATGGTCTGCGTGTTCATCAGCTTTGCGCTCGGCAGCGACCGCTCGATCAAGCTCTTCGGCCTCGGGCTGGCGTCCGCGATCTTCCTCGACGCCACGCTCGTCCGCATGGTGCTCGTACCAGCGACGATGGAGCTGCTGGGCGACATCAACTGGTGGATGCCGCGCTGGCTCGGCCGCGTGCTACCCGTCGTCCACGTCGACGCGACGGAGCCGTCGAGGCGAGTGCCAGCGATCGGGCGTCAATCGAGCGATCCGCGCACCTCGGCCGCCGAGCTGCGCTAGCACGGCGTCGAGCCGCCGCGAATTGACAAGAGGGACGCCACGCGGCGTCCCTCTTGCTGCTATTCAGTTGTCAACGACGCGACTAGTACCGGCGACCACCGCCGCCACCGCCACCGCCACCGCCACGGCCGCCGCCGTAGCCGCCACCGCTCGCCTGCTGCTGCTGGAAGCAGTCCCGGCAGTAGACGGGGCGGTCGCCGCGCGGCTGGAACGGCACCTCGGTCTCGCGACCGCAGTTCGCGCACTTCGCCGGGTACATCTGGCGCGGGCCGGACGAGTAGCTGCCGCCGCCCCCTCCGCCACCGTACCCGCCGCCGCCACCGCCACCATCGCCTCGGGCGGCCTTGCGGGCACGCCGGCAGTCAGGGCAGCGCTTCGGCTCGTTGGTGAAACCACGACTCGCGTGGAATTCCTGGTCGTCGGCTGTGAAGACGAACTCCGCTCCACAATCGACGCAGGTCAGATTTCTGTCGGTGAATGGCACCTGACGACCCTCCTGTGAATGTTTCCTAGTCGTCAGGGCGGAGCGAGGCTTGAAGCGTTCGCGGCGGACTCGGACGGGAAACTACTGTTAGACGCCATACAGTAACAGAGTCGACAACTCACTTGCAACGATTATGGGGTGGAATTGGCCAGGGATTGACCGCACTGCAGGTTCCCGCGCGGAGGCGGGCGCGCGCACGTCAAGCGGGCGAAGCCCCGAACCACGCCGCCATCTTCGATATACTACGCGCCTGTTGGAGATGGCCTCGTGACGACCACCGTCGGGATTCTGAACGTAACCGGGTACGCCGGCAGCGAGCTGGCGCGCCTACTTCACGGCCATCCGAACGTGCGCCTCGCCGGCGTCACCGGCCGAAGCGCCGCCGGCAAGCGCCTGCCGGAGATCTTCCCTCACCTCTGGGCGATCGATTTGCCGATCGCGGAATCGCTTGACGACGTCGACGTCGTGTTCTCGGCGTTGCCGCACGCCGCTGCGGCCGAACAACTCGTGCCGTACATCGAAGCGGGCGTGCCGGTCATCGACCTCAGCGCCGACTTCCGCCTCAAGCAGGTGGCCGAGTACGAGGCGCGCTACAAGGTCACGCACCCGGCGCCGCACCTGCTGCCGCGCGCCGTCTTCGGCCTGCCCGAACTGCATCGCGACGAGATCGCCGCGACGAAGCTGACGGCGGTGCCGGGCTGTCACTCCACCGGCGTCATTCTCGCGCTGGCGCCGCTCTTCGCGCGCGGACTCATCGAGCCGCAGGTGATCGCCGATACGAAGACCGGGCTCTCTGGCGCCGGTCGGACGCTCGGCCTCACGGTGCACTTCTCGGAGGCCGATGAGAGCGTCGCCCCGTATGGGCTCGATGGCCACCGCCATCTGCCGGAGATCACGCAGGAACTCGGCGCACTGGCGGAGGCGCCGGCTCCGGCGGTGACGTTCGTCCCGCACTACATCCCGATGACGCGCGGCATCCTCAGCACGTGCTACGCCCGCGCGCGGAGCGGCGTCTCGCTCGATCGGCGGGTGCTGCGCGACGTGTACCACGACTTCTACCATGACGCACCATTCGTCCGCGTGACCGACGCGGCGCCCTCGACCAAGCACGTGATGGGCACGAACCACTGCCTGATCCACCCGTCGATCGACCCGCTGACCGGCGCGATCGTCGTCGCGAGCGCTATCGACAATCTCGGTAAGGGCGCTGCCGGAGCCGCGGTGCAGTGCTTCAACCTCATGCTCGGGCTGCCGGAGACGGCCGGCCTGCAGTCGCTGGCGCTCTTCCCGTAGTGGCAAAGGCGGCCGCCCCACGCGGCATCACGATCGTCGAAGGCGGCAGCGCCACGACGCCGGCAGGGCTTCGTCGCCGGCGCCGTGTACGCCGGCATCAAGACGGCGGGCGACGGCAAGCTCGACCTTGGCATTCTCGCCTCGGAACGGCCCGCCGTGGCGACAGCGATGTTCACGAAGAATGCCGTCAAGGGCGACGCCGTGATCGTCTCGCAAGAGCACGTCCGCAACGGCCGCGCGCGCGCGATCATCGTCAACGCCGGCGTGTCGAACGTCGCCAACGGGCCGCAGGGCCGGCGCGACGCTGACGAGATGTGCGAACTGGCGGCGGCCAAGCTGGGTATCGACGCGAGCGACGTGCTGGTCGGCAGCACGGGCGTCATCGGCCGGCCGCTGCCGATGCCGCGCATTCGCGACGGCGTGCCGGCGATCCGACTGCGTCGCCGACGGCGGCCACGACTTCGCGCGCGCGATCATGACGACCGACACCCATCCGAAGACGATGGCCGTCCGCTTCCGCGCCGGCGGCCGCGCGTACGCCATCGGTGCGGTGGCCAAGGGCGTCGGCATGATCCATCCCGACATGGCGACGATGTTCTGCTTCATGACGACGGACGCGCCGGTCGAGCACCGATTCCTCAAGCGCACGCTGCGATCGGCGGTCGATGACTCGCTGAACATGATCAGCGTCGACGGGGACACGAGCACCAGCGACACGGCGGCGATCTTCGCGAACGGCGCGGCGGGCGGGCGGGCCATCGACGCCTCGCACCCGGCGGCGGTCGCGTTCGAGCGCGCGCTGCGCTTCGTCTGCATGGCGATGGCGAAGATGCTCGCCCGCGATGGGGAGGGCGCCGAGAAGCTGATCGAGGTGCGGATCGAAGGCGCGGCCACGCAGCGTGAGGCGCGGGCCGCCGCGCGCACCGTGACGGCGTCGCCGCTCGTCAAGACGGCAGTACACGGCAACGACCCGAACTGGGGCCGGCTGATGATGGCCGTCGGCCGCAGCGGCGCACGTGTCAACCTGGACCGGGCGCGCGCGTGGCTCGGTGATACGATGGTGTTCCGCGGGCGGCCGCTGCCGTTCGACGAGGCCCGCGCAAGCGACGAGCTGCGCCGCGAGACGGTGCTGCTGCGCGTCGACCTGGGCGCCGGGAAGGCGTCGGCCACGGCCTGGGGCTGCGATATGACGCCGGAGTACGTACACATCAACAGTGACTACACCACCTGACGGCCACGGCATCACGGTCATCAAGCTCGGCGGGTCGACGCTCGGCGCGCACGATACGTCGTTGCGCGATATCGCCGAGGCGCGGCGGGCGGGCCGCCAGATCGTCGTCGTGCACGGCGGCGGCGCGGCGGTTAGCGCGTGGCTCAAACGGACCGGCATCGAGCCGCGGTTCGTGCGAGGGCTGCGCGTCACGGACGCCGCGACGCTCGAGGCGGTCGTCGCCGTGCTCGCGGGCTCTGTCAACAAGCAACTGGTCGCCGAACTGAGCGCGCTCGGCGCGCCCGCGATTGGCCTCAGCGGCGCCGACAGCATGATCCTGCAGGCGAGCCAGTACGATCCTGAGCTGGGCTTCGTCGGCCGCATCGAGCGCGTCAACCCCTTCCCGCTCGAGGAACTGCTGCGGCTCGGCTACCTGCCCGTCATCGCGCCGATCGCGATCGACGTGGACGCGCGCGAGGCGCAGCTGCTGAACACGAACGCCGACACCGCCGCCGGCGAGATCGCCGCTGCGCTCCACGCCGAGCGCCTGGTCTTCCTCACCGACGTCGAGGGCGTGCTCGCGAGCGACGGCCGGCTGCACGCGCGATTGTCCGTGCCGGAGGCGAACGCGCTGATCGCGGCAGACGTCGCGGCCGGCGGCATGATCCCGAAGCTCGAAGCGGCGGCGCGCGCGGCGGCCGCCGGTTGCGCGACGCGCATCATCGACGGCACGGCCGCCGGCGCACTCGCGCGTCTCTTCGCCGGCGAGGCGATCGGCACCACGATCGAGGCGTAGGCGATCCGAATTTGCGAAGTCCCGATTTCGTTTTGCCACTTTTTTCCATCTGACGCACCCACGCCCGCGACCATTTCCATTCTCTCCGACCGATGGGCCGCGGCCTTTGCCGGCTCACGACGTGGCCCAGGTTGTAGCTGCTTAACGGGCACTCTCTGATTCTCCATGACCGTCGGAGGATGTCACGGGGTGACCGAAACTCCAAATGAGTACGTCACTGGCTGGGCGTCGGAAACCTGTTTGGTACGAACGCACAGCCGAGGGCGGCTGTGCCCCCGGCGCGACCCTGCCCGCGGAGATGAAGAAGAAGGGTTCGCGCAGATCGAGTCGAACTACGCGGCCGCGCGCTCATTCCACGCGGCCAGCGCGTTGAGCAGGTCGACCGAGGCCCTCGCGTACGGGCTACCGTGGCCCATCGCCGCGGCGGCTTCCCATCGCTTGCCCGAGAGCGCCAGCTCCAGCACGTGCGCGGCTTCGGCGTGGAACCGGACGTGCAGCCGGACGACCTCGTCGTACGCGGGCGATGCTTTCTCGGCGGCGGTGATCTGGTCGCCGTACAGCCACTTGCCGAACGCGCACAGGTTGTCCGGTGCGATGTCGGCCACCGAGTACTCTGAAGTGCCCCGGGCGACGGCGTCGCCGACCCGCGCCTTCCATTCGGCATGCGCGGCGGACGCCTTGACGATCTCATCGTGCAGGCTCAGCGGTGGCTCCTTCCGATCAAGGCTTCCTGCACCAGAATCGGCGGACCGCCACTCAATACCCAGTGGTTGGTTCCCTGAGAAACTATCAATCCTGCCGGTATGCTCGCCGACGACTAGCCGCCACCGACGTCAGGGTTGGCCCTTACAGCGCCCCGAACTCCTTCGCCAGTTCGATGATGTCTTCGCTCGTGAAGAAGGTGCGGCGCGAGTTCACCCAGTGGTCGTGCTGCTCGTCGTACTGGCCGTTGTACTCATCCTGGATGCGGTCGTAGATCTGCTTGACGACGCGGCTCGTCTCCTTCACCCGCGTCTCGCTGCCCGTCCGCTCCAGCTCGCGGTTGAGCACGGAGATGATGCCCTCCGAGCCGGAAAGCGAGCCGATGCGGCTCAACTCGACCTCGTTACGGCCGAAGAGCGACGCCGCGAACGGCAGGTAGATGAGGCCGCCGGGCGCCGCGTCCTGTCGGCCGACGCCCGCCTGGTGGATGCCGGCCGTCGTCGTGAACACCTCGCCAATGAGCGGCAGCCGGTCGTTGAGCGCGGTCACCTCGGCGTCGACGAGCTGGCGCATCTCTTCGAGCGCCTTCAGGTCGAAGCCGGGATCGCCGTAGTGGCGGATCAGCGCCGCCACGAGCTGCTCGAGCGACGTGTTGCCGGTGCGTTCGCCGAGGCCGGCGAAGGCGACGTTCACCTTCGTGCCGCCGTAGCGCCACGACGCGATGGAGTTCGCGGTCGCGAGGCCGAAGTCGTTGTGGCCGTGGAACTCCAGCTCGGCTCCGGTCTCCTGCTTGAGCACGGTGAACAGGCGCGGCACGCCCCAGGGCAGCGACGCGTACGGGTCCGGGCTGCCCCAGCCGATGGTGTCGCAGATGCGGAAGCGCGCGATGCCCTTGCTCTCCTCGAGCACGCGCAGCATGAACGGGATGACCCAGCCGTAGATGTCGGCGCGCGTGCAGTCTTCGAGGTGCACGCGCGGCACGATGTCGTTTTCGAGCGCGGTGCGGATCGGCTGCAGGTACTTCTCGATCGCCTCTTCTTTCGAGGCGTGGCCGAGCTTGTCGAAGATGTGGTGGTCGGACGCGGAGGCGAGCATGCCCGTCTCCTTCACGCGGCCCTGGGACACCTCCATCAGCAGCTTGATGTCCTTCGGCGTCGCGCGCGTCCACGTGGTCACGCGCGGCCACTCGTAGCCGCGGTCGAGCAGCTTGCCGATCGTCCAGACGTCGCGGCGCTGGTAGATAAACGCCTCGACCGCATAGATGGCGCCGCTGCCGTTATCGAGCCGGTGCAGCAGGTCGTAGTACTTGAGCCGCGTGTCGGCCGGGAAGATGGCGAGGCGGCTGTCCTGGGCGCCGTCGCGGAGGGTCGTGTCGGTGATGAGCTTGCGCTCTCCCTCCGGGACGGCCGGCGCCAGCACCGGTTCCGGCTCAAGCGTGACGGGTGGCAGCTGACCCCCGTAGTTGTAGTACACCCGCTCGGCGTTCACCCGCGTCGCTGTCACCATTTCCGTACTCCTTCCGGTTCAAAGACGGGCGTGCCTTCTATAGCTGTGATTGTTATAGCCTATAATCGCGAGCCGGAGAATACCGCCTCGCGCCGTCGGTGAAGATGTCATCCGCTCGTAACAAACCGGGCCTATGGTACCGTTGCACGGAGGTCGCTGAACAGGATGTCTCGACTGCTCCAGCACCGACATAGCATCCGCCGATTGCTCTTCCGGACCGCCGTGAGCCTCGCGCTCATCGCCCTCCTCCTGTGGCGCATCGACCTGGGCGAGGCCGGCCGGGCGCTGCGCGACGCCAACTACGTCTACGTCATCCCCGCGCTCGCGCTCTTCGGCGTCGCGAAGCTCCTCGTCGCGCAGCGATGGCGGCTGATGATGTCCGAGTTTGCCGACCTGCCGCTCTCGCCGCTGTTCGGCATCCTGCTCGTCTCCAACCTCGCGAACAACGTGGTACCCGCGCGCATCGGCGACGTGATCCGCGTGCAGGTGCCCGCGCAGCGCTACGACGTCAGCCGCGCGCGGCTCACCGCCACCGTCTTCGCCACCGAGTCGTTGCTCGATGGCATCGCGTTCGCCGTGCTCGGTCTGATCGGGCTGGCGCTGATCGACCTGCACGGCTTCCCGACGTCGGTGTTCTGGGGCGTGCTCGGTCTCGTGACGGGCGGCCTCATCGCGGTGATCCCGATATCGCACCTCAAGCTGCAGGAAGGGTGGACCGCGCGCGGCGTCATGCCGATGCTGCCCGACCGACTGCGCCTGCCGCTCGAGGAGGCGGTGCCGCACTTCATCGACGGGCTCGCGGTATTCCGCAGCTTCCGGCTCGGCTCGCAGGCGATCGCGCTGTCGTTCGCGCTCTGGCTGATCGAGGTGGGGATGTTCGCCCTGTTCGGCCTGGCGTTCGACATCCATCTCTCGATGCCCGCGTGGATGCTGATCATGGTCGCGGCGAACATGATCAGCTCGGTGCCGATCACGCCGTCGAACATCGGCACCTACGAGGTGGCGGTGACGGAGCTGGTGACGGCGCTGGGTGTCGACCACGGCGTCGCCGGCGGCTTCGCGATCGCCACGCACATGTTCAACATCCTCTGGATCACGGGCGCCGGCTTCGTGGCGATGTGGTCGCTGGGTCTCGCGCCGGCCGATGTCTTCTCGCTCGGGAAAAAGGACGGCGACGGCGGGCGTATCGACGAACCGCGGCCGCTTGCGACGCACTTGTGATTGCGCGCGCGGGCTGAAAGCCCGCGCCACGGGTGGGGCAGCTGCTCACGGGGATCGCGCGGGCTGAAAAGCCGCCACGGGTGTTCGAAACTGGCGTCGCACTTGTCGTAGCCGGGGAGTCGCGGCTGAAAAGCCCGCGCTACAGGTGCGTTTCGTCGATACGCCGGCGCTCCATCCACAGCACGTCCCAGTAGCGGCCGAACTTGCGGCCGACGTCGTGCATCAGGCCTGCGGGCTCGAAGCCGAACGACGCGTGGATGGCGACCGATGCCTCGTTCGGGACGGTGATGCCGGCAATGGCCACGCGGATGTCCTCGCGGTCGAGCACGGCGAACAACGCCTCGTACAGCGCGCGGCCGATGCCGCGGCCGGTGGCCTCGGGCGCGCAGTAGATCGTGGTCTCGACCGTCGTGTCGTACGCGCGCTTGGTGCGGAACTGGTGGCTGCCGGCGTATCCCTGCACGATGCCGTCCAGCTCGGCGACGAACAGCCGATGTCGCCCGCTGTCATCGAACTGCGCGAACCACGCCCGCCGGTCGTCGACGCTCACGGGCTCGAGGTCGAAGGTGATCGGCGTGTTGATGATGTAGTGGTTGTAGATCTCCGTGAGCCGCGGCAGGTCGTCGATGCGGGCGGGGCGGATGGTCGCGCCCATCGGCTAGTCCCCGAACGGACGCGCGTACCACGCCACGTCCCAGTACCGGTCGAACTTGCGGCCGACCTCGCGCAGCACTCCCTCGCGCGTGTATCCGAAGCGCTCGTGCAGTGTGCACGACGCATCGTTGGGCAACGTGATCAGCGCCACGACCAGGTGCACGTCCTCGCCGAGCAGCCCGTCGAACAGCGCGGCGTACAGCCGCCGGCCGAGCCCCAGCCCGACGGCCTCCGGCGCGCAGATGATCGTCGTCTCGACGGTGGTGTCGTACGCGTGCCGCGCGTGGAACGGGCTCGTGCTGGTGTACGCGAGCGCCTCGCCGGCCTCCTCGGCGACGAGCAGCCGGTAGCGACCGGTCGTACCGTATCGCTCGAACCACGACCGCCGCTGCTCGACCGTGAACGGCTCCAGGTCGAACGTCGTCGGCGTGTTGACGACGTAGTGGTTGTAGATCTCCGTCAGCCGCGGCAGATCCTCGATGCGCGCGGGGCGGATGGTCACAGGATCGTCGTGGTGCTCGGACATGTCGTGGATCATACAGAAGTGCAGGCGGGGCCGGTTAGCCGTCCGCGTGACGTTCACGTTACAGGACCGCCGCTGCTAGCCGAGCGCCAGGGCCGCCACACCGGCGACGATCGCCGTTGCGCCGGCGAGGCGCCTGGGCGCATCGGACTCGCCGAGCAGGCGCAGGCCGAGCAGCGCGCCGAACAGGATGCTCATCTCGCGCGCAGGGGCGACGTAGCTCACGGGCGCGATCGTCAGCGCCGCCAGCACGAGGATGTACGCACCCGGGCTGAGGATCGCGATCGCCAGCACGGCGCGACGCTGCTCGCGCAGCACCTCGACGACGGCGCGCCGCCGGGCGGCGGATGGCAGCACGAACGGCGCGAGGATCGCCGCGCGGCCGAGGTCGAGCCCGTAGCTGTAGAGCACCGGCGTCACGATCGTCACGCCCTTGTTGTCCCACAGCGTGTACGCGGCGATGCACGCGCCGGTCGCCAGCGCGAAGGCGATCGACCGTCCGGCATCGCGCCCGCTCGACTTGCCCGGCGACCACGACATGACGAGGATGCCCGCGACGACGAGCGCCGCACCGGCGATCGCCACACCCGACGGCCGCTCGCCGAACACGATGATCGCCCCGATGACCGACAGCGCCGGCCCCGTACCGCGGGCGAGCGGGTAGACGAGCGAGAGGTCGCCGACTCGATAGCCCTCCGAGAGCAGCAAGAAGTACGCGACGTTGAGCGCGCCGGAGACGGATACGAACAGCAGCGCATCGAGCCCCAGCTCGGGCCGAGTCCAGAGGAAGACGCCGAGTGCCAGCGGCAGATAGACGATCTCGGCGACGACGCAGAACGTGAAGACGAAGGCAACGCTGCCGTTCGCGCCCTTCGCGAAGTAGTTCCACGTCGCGTGCGCCACCGCCGCGGACAACAGCAGGGCCAGGGCAACAACTGGCATCCGCTAGCTCTCAGCAGTCAGCATTCAGCACTCAGTCGCGGGCGCCGAGGTGCTTGGCTGGGTCATCGGTCCCATGGCGGCGCGACTCGGCGCGGATCTTGTTGATGAGCGCTGCCAGCATGCGTTTGACTTCCACAGTCTGCAGGTTCAAGGACGCGAAGCCATCATCCGCGATGAGCCCGAGGTCATGGGATAGAAGTAAGTGGTACTCCAATTCACTGGCCGAGCCCATGGCGACCTGCAAGAAGCGGGCGAAGTCGGCATTTGACCCCCGTCCGCAGCCTTCGGCAATGTTCGCCGGGATCGATGAGGCGCTCCGGCGAATCTGGCTCGTGAGGCCGAAGAGTTCTGACCGTGGAAACGTCCGGGTCGCTGCGTAGACAGCCAGCGTGAGCTGATGCGACTTTCCCCACACCTGGAGATCGCGAAAGTCTTTCATCAAGGCTCCTCGAGCGATGGTCGGTGCTGCTACACGCCAGCAGCTCGCTCCACCGCCCGACCGCTGAGTGCTGAGTGCTGACTGCTGACTGCTAGAGCAGCCCTCGCTCGCGCAGCACGCGCTCGGTCGTCGCGCCGATCTCGGCCGGCGAGTCGCTGATCGTGACGCCGGCCGCGGCGAGCGCGGACTTCTTCGATGCCGCGGTGCCGGTGTTGCCGGAGATGATCGCGCCGGCGTGGCCCATGCGGCGTCCGGGAGGCGCCGTCGAGCCGGCGATGAAGGCGATGACCGGCTTCGTCACGTGCTTCTTGATGAACTCGGCGGCTTCCTGCTCGGCGCTGCCGCCGATCTCGCCGATGAGGACGATGGCCGCCGTGTCCGGGTCGGCGTTCAGCAGCTCGAGCGCCTGGCGCTGGTTCGTGCCGATGATCGGGTCGCCGCCGACGCCGATGCACGTCGACTGGCCGATGCCGCGCCGCGTCAACTGGTCCACCGCCTCGTACACCAGCGTGCCGCTGCGCGAGACGACGCCGACGCTGCCGGCCGCGAACACGTGTCCCGGCATGATGCCGACGCGGCACTCACCCGCGGTGATGATGCCGGGGCAGTTCGGGCCGATGAGCCGCGTCGTGCCGCCGTTGATGGCGCGCTTCACCTTCACCATGTCGAGCGTCGGGATGCCCTCGGTGATGCAGACGGCGAGCGGTATCGATGCGTCGGCGGCCTCGAGGATCGCGTCGGCGGCGAACGGCGGCGGCACGAAGATGAGCGCGCAGTCGGCCCCGGTCTCGCGCACGGCATCGTTCACGGTGTTGAAGACCGGCACGCCGTGCTCGGTCTTCTCGCCGCCGCGGCCCGGCGTCACGCCCGCGACGACTTTCGTGCCGTACTCGATGCAGCGCTGCGTCTGGAAGCTGCCCTCCTTGCCCGTGATCCCCTGCACGAGCACGCGCGTGTCCTTGTTGACCAGTACGCTCATCGGTTTGCTCCCTGCGGGAGGCTGTCAGCTGTTAGCTCTCAGCTGTCAGCACCTCCGCCCCGTCCTTCACTCCGTGTCGCTGCCTTCTGTCGTCTGTTCTCCGTAGTCCCGTCCGCCTACGCCGCGCGCGCCGCTTCGACGGCCTTCTTTGCGGCTTCGCCGAGCTCTTCGGCGCGGATGACGGGGAGGCCGCTCTCCTTGATCAGGCGCTCGCCCTCCTCGACGTTGGTGCCGGCGAGGCGGGCCACCACCGGGATCGCGTGCGGCATCTGGCGCTGCGCCTCGATGATGCCCGCCGCGATGACGTCGACGCGCGCCATACCGCCGAAGATGTTGACCAGGATCGCCTTCACGTTCGGGTCGCGCGCGATGATCTTCAGCGCGTCGACGACGAGGTTGACGTCGTTCGCGGTGGCGATGTCGAGGAAGTTGGCGGGCTCGCCGCCGGCGAACTTGATGCTGTCCATCGTCGCCATCGCCAGTCCGGCGCCGTTGACGAGGCAACCGATGTTGCCATCGAGCTTGATGAAGTTGCTGATGCCCTTCTCGGACGCCTCGACCTCGCTCGGGTCCTCCTCGTCCTTGTCGCGGAGGGCGGCGATGTCCTTGTGGCGGAAGAGGCCGTTGTCGTCGAAGTTCATCTTCGCGTCGAGCGCGAGCACGCGGCCGTCGGCCGTGACGACGAGCGGGTTGATCTCCGCGAGCGAGGCGTCCTTCGCCATGAACGCGTCGTAGAGGCTGGACATCAGCTGCACGGCGGGCTTCATGAGGTCGCCGGTCAGATCGAGCGCGAAGCACAGCTCGCGCGCCAGGTGCGGCTGGAAGCCGGTCACGGGGTCGATGCTGACGCGATGGATGGCCTCCGGCGTCTTGGCAGCGACCTCCTCGATCTCCATGCCGCCTGCGGCGCTGGCCATCATCACGGGGCGGCCGGCCGCGCTGTCGATGAGGACGGCGAGGTACAGCTCGCGCTCGATCTGCATCTGCTCCTCGACGAGCACGGTCTTGACCTTCTGCCCCTGGGGCCCTGTCTGGTGCGTCACCAGCTGCATGCCCATGATCTTCGAGAAGACCTCCGCCGCCTCGTCCGGCGAGTTCGCGAGCTTGACGCCGCCGCCCTTGCCGCGCCCGCCGGCGTGGATCTGCGCCTTGACGACGACCTTGCCGCCGAGTTCCTGCGCGATGGCGCGCGCCTCGTCGGCCGAGCGGGCGACGCGGCCCTTGGGCACCGACACGCCGAATTCGGCGATGATCTGCTTCGCCTGGAACTCGTGGATCTTCATGAGCCGTTCTCCCGGATTGCTGCTGGGCCGAGGTGCCGAGGGATTGTTACCCCGCCGCGCGGCTGGGGCAAGCATCGCGCGTTCACGTCGGACGCCGGATGGGCACGTATCGTCGGATATCACGATGGGCGACCATCCGCACGTGCGCGAGGCAGCGGCGTGGGTCACACTCCCCGAGCATGATGGCTTTCGACGAACTCTGGTTCCGGCGCGGCCAGTTCGCGCTGATCGGCCTCATCGTCACGATGATCGCCTACCTGGTGATCATGACGAATGCGCTCGGCGAGGGGCTGCTCGACGTGTCCGGCAGCGTGATCAAGGGGCTCGACGCGGACGCGCTGGTGCTGCAGGCAAAGTCGAACCTGAGCCTGCAGCAGAGCGAGCTGTCGCAGGCGACGGCCGATGCCGTGGCGCGCGCGCCGGGCGTGACGGCGGCCGGCCGTCTCGGCTACATCTCGGTGCAGCCGACCGAGCACGCGTCCGAGGGACCGGTGGCGTTCCTCGGCTTCGATCTCGGCACGATCTCCGAGCCGAAGCTGACCGCCGGCCGCATGCTCGAGGCGGGCGAGCGCGGCGCGGTGCTGGCCGACAAGCGATTCCTCGACTTGCGCGGCGCCCGCATCGGCGACAGCGTCACCGTCACGAGCCACCTGCGGACGTACAGCTTCCTCATCGTCGGTGAGGTCGACGAGGGCTCGTTCTTCTTCCAGTCGCCGGTCTGGGGGAACATCGACGACTGGCGCGAACTGAAGTACGGCCAGGAGAGCGCCGAGACGCCGGCCGCGACGCTCGTCATGGTGCGCGGCGAGCGCGGCATCGTGCGCTCGCTGTCACGCGACGTCGAGGGCGTCGAGGCGGCGACGCCCGCGAACGCCTTCGAGCACATCCCCGGCGTGGCGCCGCAGCGCAACACCGCCAACTCGATCCAGGCGTTCGGGCTGATCATCGGCGCACTCGTCGTCGGCGTGTTCTTCTACGTGCTGACGCTGCAGAAGGTCGGGCAGATCGGCGTGCTGAAGGCGCTCGGCGCGTCGTCGTGGTTCGTGATCCGGCAGCTGCTGGTGCAGGTCAGCGTGGTCTCGATCATCGGCCTCGCGATCGCGATACCGGCGTCGATCCTCACGGTGAACGCGCTTCCGGCGTCGATCCCGCTGCTCATCAAGCGCGACGGCGTCATCGTGACGACGCTGCTGCTCCTGGCGACGGCGCTCATCGGCGTCGCGTTCTCCGGCCGCAAGATCGTCTCGATCGACCCGCTGATCGCGCTGGGGCAGCAGCAATGAGCGATGGGAGAGCGCCGGCGATCGTCTGCCACGGCCTGTCGAAGACGTACGGGCGAGGGAACACGGCCGTCGATGCGGTGAAGGCTGCGACGTTTTCGGCGGAGGCGGGCGAGTTCCTTGCCGTCGTCGGGCCCAGTGGCTCCGGCAAGACGACGCTCCTCGCGATGCTCGGCGGGCTGTTGACGCCGACCGCGGGCGACGTCGCCGTCGGCGGCCTCGAGCTGGCGTCTATCGCGGCGTCGAGGCTGGCCCGGTTCCGGCGCGAGCGCGTCGGCTTCGTGTTCCAGGGCTACAACCTGCTGCCGTACCTGACGGCGCGCAAGAACCTGCTCGCCATGGCCGCCATCGGCCGCCTCGATCGCGGCGACGCCGCGCGGCGCGCCGACCGCCTGCTCGATGAGCTGGGGCTGGCGGACCGCGGCGGGGCATATCCGGCCGAGATGTCGGGCGGCGAGCGCCAGCGGATCGCCATCGGCCGCGCGCTGATGAACGACCCCGACCTGATCCTCGTCGATGAGCCGACGGCGAACCTCGATTCCGTGCGCGGCCGGCAGGTCGTCGAGATGCTGGTGAGCGAGGTCCGGCAGCGCCAGAAGACGGCGCTTATGGTAACCCACGACATGCGGATGGCCGGCTACGCGAGCCGGCGGCTCTCGATCGACGACGGCGTCCTCGCCGAGGCGTGAGCGCCCGCACGCCGCGCCCACAGCTTCGAATCGCGCCAATTCGGCCAAACTTGACGTCCGAAACCTGCCAATTTCCCAATAATCTTGCGTCGCTACTGTCTCCAGAGCTATATATAAGTGTCGATATATGGAGAGGCAGAGACAAGGTAGCCTTGATGTCGACGGGAGTCCGCCATGTTTGACACGACCGGAGTCACGCTCCAGGAGTTCTCGAAGGCGATCGTCGCCGAGCACGCGCACAACGCGGAGCTGGCGAAGTGGCGCATCGAGCTGGAGACTCTCGCACGCCGCGAGCGCGCCACGAAGAAGCCGACGCCGTCGCAGATCGCCGATGCGGCGAAGCTCACCGGCGCTCACAGCCCCTGGATCTGATCCGCAGCCAGGGCTACGCTCAATTTGAGGTGAGCGTGTGTCGCTGAAGCACGCCCTGCTCGGCATCCTCAGTCTTGAGCCGATGACCGGGTACGAGGTCAAGCAGTTCTTCGATTCCTCCGTCCAGCACTTCTGGAACGCCGAACTGAGCCAGATCTACCCGACGCTGAAAGCGCTCGAAGAGAGCGGCTTCGTCGATATGCGCGTCGAAGTGCAGCAGAACCGCCCCAACCGCAAGATCTACGCCATCACCGACCAGGGCAGGAGCGAGTTCGAGCGCTGGTTCCGCGTGCCGCAGCCGCCCGCTGATCTCCGCGACCCGTTCCTGATTAAGGTGTTCTTCGCCACCGATGTGCCCGTCGAGGACACGATGATCCTGCTGCGCCGCCAGATGGAGGAGCAGCAGAAGATGCTGCTGTTCTCCGAGACGGTCCTGCGCGACAAGATCACGATGGGCGTGAAGCTCTGGCACTCCGCCCGCCACGGCATGTACTGGTCGATGACGCTCGACCTCGCGTGCGCGTACCGGCGCGCGTACATCGCCTGGTGCGAGCAGACGATGCGCAAGCTCGAGGCGAGCATGGCCGACGCGCCGAACGCCAACGGAGCCGACGCGGCGAGTCCGGCCGGCGAGAACGCGCCAGCCGCCACCGATCAAGTCTGAAACCTGACCTATTGGCGCTGAGTGATTGCGCTATGCTTCTCGCACGGGGAGCACGTGCGCCCCGGCCACGCGGCCCCGAGTCCGCGCCCTCCTCATGTTGATACCCCCAGCCCCGTCCGTTGACCTGCCGCTGCTCGCCGAAGGCGTCACGCTCTCGATCCCGATCCCGCTCGCCATCGCGCTGTTCGTCGTCGGGTTGGTTGGCTACGCGCTCGTCAACGCGGTCGAGATCGCGGTGGTGGCATCGAGCCGCATCCGCGTGCGCGCGGCCGCCGAGGAGGGCCACCGGGCGGCGCTGGCGCTCGAGCGGCTCAAGGCGCAGCAGGAGCGGTACTTCGCCGTCGTCGTGGTGTTCCAGAACGTGTGCGTCTTCCTCGCTTCGACGGCGGGCACTGTGATCGCCGTCGACGCGTTCGGGAGCTGGGGCTTCCTGTTCAGCCTCGTGGCGATCCCGCTCATTTCGACCGAGTTCGGCGAGTACACGCCGAAGGTCGTCGCGGCGCGCTCGCCGGAGCGCATCGCCTACGCAGCGGCCATCCCGATGTCGGTCATCGTGCGGCTGACGAGCCCGCTGATCAACGCGCTGGCCGTCATCCCGAACCTCTTCGGCCGCGCCGGCGCTGCTCACACCGTGACGGAAGCCGAACTGCGGATGCTCATCGACATCGGCGCCGAAGAGGGCGCTGTCGGCGCCGGCGAGGCCGAGCTGCTCGACCGGGTGTTCCATTTCCACGACCGGCGAGTGAACGAGATCATGATCCCGCGCACGGAGGCCGTCTGGCTCGAGCAGGGCGCGACCGTGCGCCAGTTCTACGATACGTTCGACCGCACGCCCCACTCGCGATTCCCTGTCTACGCCGACACCGTGGACAATGTCGTCGGCATCGTCAGCATCAAGGACATCCTGCGCGCGCTGGCCGAGGGACGCATCAACGACGATTCGCCGATCGCCGACCACATCCGGCCCGCGACGTTCATCCCCGAGACGAAGCTCGTCAGCGCGCTCTTCTGGCAGATGCAGGATGAGCGGCAACAGATGGCGGTCGTCGTCGACGAGTACGGCGGCGTGGCCGGCGTCGTGACGCTGGAACTGCTGCTGGAGGAGATGGTCGGCCGCGTGGTCGACGAGCTCGGCCAGCTGTCCGAGGAGTTCTCGGCGATCGACGAGCACACGACGCGCGTCGACGGCGGCATGAGCATCTACGACCTGCGGGAGGAGCTCGACGTCGAGCTGCCGGAGGGGGACTACGAGACCATCGCCGGATTCGTGCTGGAGCAGCTGGGCCACATCCCGCGCGAGGGCGAGACGCTGTCGATCGACGGCTACCGCATCACCGTATCCGAGGTGAAGGGCGTCAAGATCGAGAGCGTCGTCATCCGCAAGGTCTGATGCCGGGGTTCGAATGAAAGCACAGCGGCTGCGCGTCACGTTCACGCGCGGCGAGGACCTGAAGTACATCACGCACCTGGACCTGATGCGGTTCTGGGAACGCGCTCTGCGCCGCGCCGAGATCCCGGTCGCCTATTCCGAGGGATTCTCGCCACACGCCCAGATTGCGCTGGCGGCGCCGCTGCCCGTCGGAACGACGAGCGAAGGCGAGTTGATGGACGTGTTTCTCGAGCGGCCGATGGCGCCCGCCGACGTCATCCGCGCGCTCGGTCCGCATCTGCCGCCCGCGATCGAGATCCGCTCGGTCGAGGAGGCCGGCCTGGCACTGCCGTCGCTTCAGGCTGACGTGCGCTTCGCCGAGTACGACGTCGACGTGGCGGCCGACCTGGCCGACGCGCGGGCCGCGGTCGAGCGCTTCCTCGCCGCCGAGAGCGTGCCGTGGGAGCACAAACGCGAATCCGAGACGCGCAGCTACGACATCCGCCAGTTCGTCGAGGACGTCACGGTGTCCGAAGCGGCGGCGCCGGTCGTCCGGCTGCGGATGCGGTTGCGCAACGACAACAGCGGCTCCGGGCGGCCCGACCAGGTGGTCGCCGCGCTCGGGCTGGGCACGCCGCTGCGCGTCCACCGTACGCGGCTGCTGCTGGCGGGCACGTCGCCGGCGCGGGAGGCGTGGCGCGCGCGCGGGAGGTTCGCAACCTGATGCGGCTGATCCTGGTACGCCACGGCGAGACCGAGCACAACAAGGGCGGCATGACGCTCGGCCGCTTCGACGCGCCGCTCAACGAGCGGGGCCTCGCGCAGGCGAAGGCCGTCGCTACGTCGTTCCGGCGCGCGCCCGACGCGATCTACGCAAGCCCGCTGAAACGCGCGCTGTACACGGCGGAGCTGCTCGGCGCCGAGACGGGGGTTGCCGTCTCGGTCGACGACGACCTCATCGAGATGGACGTCGGCGAGATGGAGCACCTGAGCCTCGTCCAGTTGCGCGAGCTGCACCCGGAGTTCCTTCGCGCCTGGGGTTCAGCCGAGGCCGGCGACGCGCGCATGCCCGGCGGCGAGACCCTCGCCGAGGTGCAGGAGCGCGCATGGAGCGCCGTCCAGCGCATGCACGCCGCGCACCGGTACGACGAGGTCGTCGCCGTGACGCACAACTTCGTCATCCTGACGGTCGTCTGCCGCGCCATCGGCCTGCCGCTGGCCGACTTCCGGCGGCTGCGGCAGGCGCTCGCGGCGAAGACCGTGCTCGAGTTCCACGAGCACGGACAGACGCTGCTGCAGTTGAACGACAACAGCCACCTCATCGCCGCCGGCCTCGGCGACGATGTCTCGCCGCCGCCTCGCGGCGTGTCCCGGTGAATCGGCGGCCAACCTGGATTGATCCGGGCGTGCCTCAAGCTCGGCCGTTGCTATAGTTTCACGACCCGAACGAAGACCACGGGACGGAGGCAGCCCTGGGTATCGATCCCACCGCGTTTCGCGACATCATGGGCCGCTTCCCAACCGGGGTGACCGTGATCACGGTCGCCGCCGGCGGCCAACTGCACGGCATGACCGCCAACGCCGTAACCTCGCTTTCGCTGGAGCCGCCGATGGTGCTGATCTGCGTCAACAAGAAGGCGCACGCGCACGAGCTGCTGCGCCACGGCGGCTCGTTCGCCGTCAACATCCTCGGCGAGCACCAGGCGAACGTGTCGCGGCTGTTCGCGATGTCCGAGGAGCCGGAGCGGGGCCGCCTCCGCGGAGTCGGCTTCACCCTCGGCCAAACGGGCGCACCGATCCTCGAGGACTGCGTGGCGTATGTCGAGTGCCGCGTGCGCGAGATCGCCGAGGGCGGCGACCACTCCGTCTTCATGGGCGAGGTGGTCTACGAGGCCGTCGTCAACGATACGCCGCCCCTCGTCTTCCATCGCGGCCAGTACCAGCGCGTTGGCGATCCGATCGACCCTGCCTGACGACGCACGCTTCACAAACTCGAACATGGTTGTGATCGTCCGGAGACGGCGTATAGTCAGGGCAGGTTTCGGGGGAGCTGTTGGCTGAGGACCGCGACGCGGCGCCAGACTCGCAGCCGGATGCCAGCGCCGGCCGGATCGTCTCGATCGACGTCGTGCGCGGCTTCGCCATCCTCTGGGTGATCCTCTACCACCTCTGGTCCGACCTGAAGTACCCGCACATTATGAACACCGGCGACACGCTCCAGGCCGTCGTCGACCGCGCGACCGATGGCGACCCGTACGCCTTCGTCGGCGCGCTCATCGATGCCGTCTTCCGCCTCGGGTTCCTGGGCGTGCCGCTGTTCATGATCCTCAGCGGCCTCTCGCTCACGATGTCGGCGATGCGCCGCCCGCTGACGCCGCGCCGGATGCCGGCCTTCATGTATCGCCGGTTCCGGCGCGTGATGATCCCGTACTGGTTCGGGTTCGTGTACGCGATCGTCTTCGCGCTCGGGCTCTCGCTGGTGCAGTGGCAGCGGCACGGCGACCACGCGTACTGGTGGTTTGCCCGTCACGGCGACGTGCCGCTCGCAGGCGGCCAGCTCTTCGCCGGTGGCCTGCTCGTGCCGCGGTACTGGTCGAACGACTGGCAGTTCGCGCCGGAGGGCTCGCTCTGGTTCGTGCTGCTGATCGTCCAGTACTACCTGCTGTTCCCGTTCCTGATGGCGCTGCTGCGACGTATCGGCCCGCTGCCGTTCGTTGCGCTGGCGCTCGCCGTCACGCTGCTGTCGCTGAACCGCGTCATCGCGGTCGACGGCAACCTGACGCAGGCCGCGAGCTGGGTGACGATGCTGGCGCCGTTCCGGATCTTCGAGTTCGCGCTCGGCATGGCGGGCGGCTACCTGCTGGCTACGCGGCCGGGGGAGCTTAGGGCGCAGCTGAGGAATCCAATTGGCGCAGCGGGCCTTATGTCCTGTGGATTCGCGCTCTTCGTTGCCGGCAACATGATCGACAGCCGGGAAACCGGCCACCGCGTGGTGCTCCAAGCGCCGCTGCTCGCGCTCGGCATGTCGCTGTTTTTCCTGCCGATCGTCGCGAAGGCACCGGGGCGGATCGAAGCGTGGGTGCCGGGGCGGCTGCTGGCCTGGGTTGGCGTCATCTCATACACGGTGCTTATTGTCAACGAACCGCTCCGCTCCGTGACGCACACGTTGCGGACCGAGCACGCTTCGCTCGCCTGGCGGGTCCTCTGGGTCGGCGTGCTGTACATGCCGATCACACTGCTCGCGGCGCGCCCGCTCGCCGTCCTGCTCGGCCTCGTCGAGCGGCAACCAGAGCCAAAGCCACCCGCTGTTGCCGTCGCGGTAGCTGCCGATGGCGTAACGCCTTAACAACTTCGCGCCAATTCCACGCTGGATGTCACGTGATCTATTGCCGGGCAGAAGGCGCGGTGATACCATCGCGAAAACACCCGGGCGATATCCTTATGACGATGACTGACGCTGGAGACCACCACTAGAGATGGCCATTGCCGTCGCGCAAGCTTCGACGTTCGAGCGCCCCGATGGACGGGCGCTGACCGGGATCCTGCGCAGAGCGGCGCGGCATGCGCCCCTCGTCGCGCTGCTCGGACTCGTCATCGGCATCCACGTACCGACGCTGCACTTCTTCTTCTTCGGCGACGACTTCCTCGTGCTCGGCGACATCCAGTCGCGCTCGTTCCCGGCGTACATGCGGGACGTCGTCCTGCTGCGTGACCTGACGCCGAACTGGCGGCCGTTAACGATGCTCGTCTACTGGGGCGAATTCCGCCTGTTCGGCTTTGACGCGCTGCCCTGGCGCATCGTGAACCTGGCCGTACACCTGGGCAGCGTCGTGCTGCTGTACACGCTCGTGCTGTCGATGACCAAGCGGCTGTTCGTCGCGCTGGCGGCGGCGATGATCTTCGCCCTGTCCGCCTCCGCGGTGCACACAGTGACCTACATCACGGCATTCCCGCACGTATTCAGCGAGTTCCTGCTGCTGGCGTCGCTGCTTGCGCTGCACCGTTATGTCGAATCGGGCGAGCGCCGCGCGACGTGGTACTGGAGCTCGCTGGCCCTGTTCGTCGCCGCGTTCCTCACCAACGAAGGCGGCGTCGTCATTGGCGCGGTGCTGCTGGTGTACTTCGCGACGGCGTCGTATGCGCATCGCCGCGACCTGCTCGACTTTGCCGTGAAGATGGCCCCGTTCGCCATCGCCGCGGCGCTGCTCGTCGGCGCGTTCAGCGGCTGCGGCTGCCAGGGCGTCAGCGACAACTACTACACCGTCGGCTGGCACATCCCGCGCGAGACGTGGGTCTACATGTCCCGCCTGGCGTACCCCGTCGGCGCGATCCCGAAGGACCCGTCGGCGCTCGAGTGGGCGTGGGGCTCGGTCGTCATCGGCTTCGCCATCTTCTTCGTCATCCGCGGGCCGCACCTGGCGCGATTCGCGGCCGTCGGCATGGTGATTGGCGTCATGCCGTACGCCCCGGGCAAGATCTGGACCGCGACGCGCTACACCTACATGTCGACGCCGTTCTTCGCGATTCTCGTCGCCGTGGCGGCGGGCTGGGTGCACCATCACGCCGTACGCCTGCACAAGCCGACGGCGCACGTGCTCGCAGCGATGGCGCTGGTGGCGGTGGCGGGCCTGTATTCGTGGCAGGTGATCCACCAGACCGGCCCGTTCCTCAAACAGACCGAGCGCTGGCAGCTCCTCACCGACGACCTGCGCGCCGACTACCAGTCCGTGCCGCCGGGCACGACAATCTACATCGTCGATGACGATGGCGTCTGGTCGAACGCCTACTGGCAGCCGACGTGGATGATGTCGGTCGGCCACGCGCTCTTCGGCAAGGGCGTCAGCGTCCAGGCGCTGTCTTCGTCCGACCTCGCGCACCTGCAGAAGAGCCTGCCGAAGGACACCGAGCACGTCGTCCAGCTCCAGGACGGCCGGCTCTTACCGATCGAGCCGCAGTCGGCCCGCAACGGCCCAACACCGAAGGATTAAGCGCCCTTGACGAGAACCGCGGTCCGAAGGCACATCATCGCCCTCGGCCCGATTCTCGCCTGCGCCGCGCTCGTCCGCATCGCCTGGATCCTGCGCTTCCACCCGACGCCAACGGACGGCCGCTTCGACGACACCGCGTGGTATCGCGTCGCCGCGCACTACTTCGCCGCGGGCGACGGCTACGTCAACCCGTTCACCGGCACGCCGACGGCGGCGTGGCCGCCCGGCTATCCCGTCTTCCTCGGCACGATCTTCAAGCTGTTCGGCGAGGGTGACTGGACGACGTACGGGCTCAACGTCGCGCTCGCCGTGCTGACCGTGGCCGTCGTCTACGGCATCGGATTGGCGGTGTTCGACCGGCGGACGGCGATCATCGGCGCCGCCGGCATGGCGCTGTGGC
The DNA here is from genome assembly GCA_963840385.1 of uncultured Chloroflexia bacterium. Lineage (GTDB taxonomy): Bacteria > Chloroflexota > Dehalococcoidia > DSTF01 > JACRBR01 > CAYJMJ01. The sequence goes on from CAWIYS010000014.1 coordinate 440,741, forward strand.
CGGGCCAGGTGTACTTCGCGTCGCTGACGCTGTCGGAGCCGCTGTTCACGCTGCTCTTCACGACGGCGGTGCTGCTGATCGTGCTGGCGCCGAAGGCCTCCGGCGGGCGCGGGCCGCTGCTCATGTCGTTCGGCATCGTGACAGGGTTCGCGGCGCTGACGCGCGGCCAGGCGCTGCTGCTGCTCCCCGTTGCGTTCCTCGCGTGGCGGCTCGATGCGCGCCGGTGGCGACCGGCTATTGCCTGGGTTATGCTTGCCGCGCTCGCGACGGGCGTCGTCATGGCGCCGTGGATCGCGCGCAACCAGCGCGAATTGGGCAGTCCCGTGATCATCGCGACGAACCTTGGGCCGAACGTGTGGATCGGCAACCATGCCGGCGCCACCGGCCGCATGCGGATCGCCGAGCCGGAGCCGCCGCTGCCGGAACGAGGCGAGATGACGCAACCGGAGTTCGAGGTGGCGGCCGACCGCCTGGCGCTGCGCAAGGGCCTCGGCTACGCGTTCACGCACCCGGTCGACGAGCTGCGTCTCGCCGGCGCCAAGGTCCGCGCGATGTACGAGTCCGATGCGACGGCGCTCGACTGGAACTCCGGCTATCGGCAAGGCTTCTACGACTCCTCGGCCGAGGAGCGATGGCTGCGCGATGCGGCGAACGGATTCTGGTTCGTCGCACTGGCGCTGGCGGGCCTTGGGCTCATCGCGAGCCGCGAGCGCGCGGCGGGGATGCTCGCCGCGCTCGTGGTGCTGTGGACGGCCGGCCACGTGCCGTTTTTCGGCGACGCCCGGTTCCACTATCCGATCGTGTTCGCGGTGGCGCTGCTGGCAGCTCGCGGCATCGTCGTGCTCCTTGAGGCGGTCCGCAAGCCACAACCGAGCCTGAGCCGGAGGTACGCGCGGGCTTGAGCCTGGAACCACCGGCCGCGATCCCCGCGCAGCGGGACGTTCCGGGCCGGAGCGTGTCGCGCGCCCTGCCGTTCGCCGTCCCCCGGATCGACGTCGTGCTGATGCTGCTGCTCTTCGTGACAGCGATCATGCCGCGCGCGGCGTGGACGGCGTACAACGACCGCGCGCCGAAGGAACTGAACGATCCAACGTTCTACGCCATCTACAGCGAACGGATGGCGGACGGACTCGGCTATACGCGGCCCTCCGGCGAAAAGTATGCCTACTATCCGGTGGGCTATCCGGCGACGGTGGCCGCACTCAAGAAGGCGGGCGACATCTTCGGCTGGGGGCGCAGCATCTTCTCCGTGAAGATGATGAACGGCGTCTTCGGCGCGATCAGCGTGCTGCTGCTGTATCTCATCGCGCTCCGCATGTTCGACCGGCGCGTCGCCGTCGTCGCCGGTCTGCTCCAGTCGTTCTTCCCGAGCCAGATCTACTACGCCGGCACCATCCTCTCCGAGGCCGAGTTCACGATGCTCTTCCTCGCGGCGCTGCTCGTGCTGGTGTGGCGGCCGTGGAGCCGCGACGGCTTTCCCTGGCAGCAGCTCTTCGCCGCCGGAGTGCTGCTGAGCGCCGCGACGATGGTGCGCGGCGTTCTGCTCATCTTCCCCCTCGTGCTGTTGCCGATCTGGTGGTTCCATCTGCGCTCTCGGCGGCGAGCGCTCCTGCAGACGGCGATCGTGTTCGCCGGCATCGCTGTGCTGACGGTGCCGTGGTCGATCCGCAATACGCTCGCGTTTCACCAGCTGACCGGGCCGTCGACGAATCTCGGCGACGACCTCTGCATCGGCAACGCCGACGATGCCAACGGGCGCTTCCACCTCGACGGCAAGTGCTTCGCTAACGACGCCGGCAAGGCACCGCAGCAGGTAGAACTCGACCGCAACCGCGAAGGCCTGCGCATCGCCGTCGAAGACGTCGTGACCGACCCTGTGCGCATGCCGGAACTCATCGGGCAGAAAGCGTACTGGCTGCTCTACCGCGACGACGACGGGCTGACGGCCGCGGAGTCCTACGGCCACGACCAATTCATCCCGGAGTACCGGCGGGAGGTGCTGAGTTTCGCCGCGGATGCGGTGTACTACGCAACGGGGGTCATCGCGATCCTCGGCGCGCTGGCGTTCGCGCTCGCGAAGGACGTGCGCCGCGCGTTCATCCTCGCGACGTTCGTCTACATGCTGGCGATCCCGCTGATGTTCTTTGGCGATCCGCGGTTTCATTTCCCCGCGATACCGCTCGCCGTCCTGATCGCGGCCGCGACCATCGTCGCGATCTGGGACCGCCGCCAGCGTCAACTGCCCACGATGGAGCGCCTGCATGTTCGAAAGAGGTAGGGCCTGGGCGGGCACGCCCGCCGGCCGCGCCGTGCTCATCATCTTCCTCCTCGCGCTCGGCGTGCGCGTGTTGACGGTGGCCGTCGTCCGGCCCGACCCGCGCGACGGCCGCTTCGACGACAGCGTCTGGTTCGACTCGACGGCGCGCCACCTTGCGGCTGGCGACGGCTACGTCTTCGACCCGAAAGTCTGGCATGGCCCCGATGGCCTGCCGCTCTTCCCCGGCGAGACGAAACTGTCGCCGACGGCGCTCTGGCCGCCCGGCTACCCGCTGGCGCTCGCGACGATCTACCGCTGGACCGGCAACTCGCTGACCGCGGGGCGTTTGTTCAACGCGCTCTGCGGTGCGGCGACAGCCGTGCTGGTCTACGCCATCGCGCGCAAGCTCTTCGGCCAAGCTGAGGGCGTCGCCGCCGGCGGGCTGATGGCGCTGTTCCCGGCGAGCATCTACTTCACGCCGCTGATCATGAGCGAGACGATGTTCCTCTTCGTGCTGTCGGCGACGCTCGCCGTCTTTCTCTACTTCGTGCTCGACCGCGAGGAGCCGCCGCTCGACGCGATCTTCGCTTCGGGCGCGCTCGCCGGACTGACGGCGATGATCCAGTTCGAGTTCATCGCATTTCCAGCGGTGATGCTCGTCCTGCTCGCCTGCCACCTCGGCGTGCGACGCGCGGCGATGCCGGCGGCGGTACTCGTCGCCGGGGCGGCGTTGCTGTTCGTGCCATGGACGATCCGCAACCAGCTGACACTCGGCGAGACGGTCGTCAGCACGACGGAGGTCGGGCGGCTGGCCGTGCAGGGGCACGACGCCCGCTCCAAGGGCATACCAAACGCCGAGATCCTGGCGGCTGTCGACCAGCGGTTCGCGATGCTGTCGCGCACCGACCGCGAGTTGAAGGTCAACTCCGAGGGGATGTACATGGCGCGCACATACGCGTGGAACAACAAGGCCAGCGAGTTGCGCCTGTTCCCGCGGCGCATCTTCGCCCTCTTCCGCTCGGATGAGTCAGCGATCGCGTGGACCCAGTCCAACCATCCGGTCTACGGCGAGGAGATCGCCAAGCGGCTGACCGTCCTCTGCACACTTTCGTTCTTCGCTACGATCGCGCTGGCGCTCGTCGCCTGGCCGTTCTGGTTCCGCCGGCGCGATACGCGGCGATGGCTGCTGTTCGCGCCTGTGCCGTACCTGGCGTTCGTCTACGGCGTCCTGCTCGCCGGCGACCCGGGCTATCATGTCGGCATGTACCCCTCGCTTATCGTGCTGGCGTCGCCCGCACTGGCGTTGGTGTGGCGCATCACCGGCGACAACTTCCGGGCCGCCTTCGACGGGCGCTCGGCCGGCGACGTGCTCCGCCCGCGATTCGGGTCGCGCCGGTGAACCCGCTCGCCAGCCACTGGTTCCGTCTGGCCGTGTGGCTCTTCCTGGCGTCGCCGATCATCGCGACCCTCGTGGCGTTCAGCGCCCACGCCGATTTCACGCTGGCGCTTAACGTGACGCTGTCGATATGGGTGCTGGTTTGCCTCATACTGGCACTGATCGCGCTCGGCGGTCTGCTGGTCCGCGTCGCGGCCTGGGCGATGCGTGCGATCCGCGGCAAGGCCGTGACACACTCAAGGGGGCGCAGCGCTTGAAGGCCGTGATCCTCGCCGGTGGACAGGGAGTGCGGCTCCGCCCGCTGACCTACGCCGTGACCAGGCGTGTCTGTCGCTTCGACGAGCGCTCGCTCGCCATTAGCCATATCGAACAGTTCGATGACATCGGGGCGGGGCGGCGCGCGTGAAGCTCTCGGTCATTATCCCCGTCCGCAACGAGCGCGCCACCGTCCTCGAGGTCATCGAGCGCGTGCGCGCCGCCGACTGCGGCATGGCTAAGGAACTGATCGTCGTCGACGGCGCCTCGAGCGACGGCACGCGCGAGGCACTGCGATCGCTCGATCCCGCCGGCGACCTGGTGCTCATGTTCGACGACGCGCCCCGCGGCAAGGGGCGCGCCGTCCGCCTCGGCATCGAGCGGGCGACCGGCGATATCATCATCGTCCAGGACGCCGACCTAGAGCTCGACCCGGCCGAGATCCCCTCGCTGCTCGCACCCGTCGTCGAAGGCCGCGCCGACGCCGTCTTCGGCTCGCGCTTCCTCGCCGCGGGCCGCGGCGCGACGCCCCGTGCGAGCTACCTCGGCAACCGCATGCTCACCGGCACCGCCAACCTCGTCTTCCGCGCCCGACTGACCGACATCCTCAGCTGCTACAAGGTCGATGCCGGCGACGCTCGCCCGCTCGCTCGACCTCACATGCGACGGCTTCGACCTCGACGCCGAGATGGCGTGCCGCCTCATGCGCGACGGCTGCCGCATCGTCGAGTTGCCCGTCAGCTACGCCCCGCGCAGCCGCCGCGAAGGCAAGAAGCTCGGCTGGTGGGCGGGATGGGGCGTCCTCCGCCAGATCGCCCGCATCCGCCTCGCATCACCCCGAGCAAGCATCGACGCAGCGCCGCCCGTGGCCGCCGCTCCCGCCGGGGATGTCGACGACGCGCGTTGACACCCCGAGAAGCCGCTCCATAGACTGAACGAGACGGCATCGGAGCGGTCGCGCCGCGTCATTGTTCGCAGCTGCCACCGAGCGCCACATCCCGCAGGAGCGCTCATGTCCCTCGATACCCTGCTGCCGAAGCTCGAAGACCCGCAGCATCCGCCTTCGGCGACCGATCTGACGGCGCTCAACCACCTCGAAGGCGCCGAGCACGAGCGCTTCCTCCCCGTCTGGCGCGCGCTCAGCATCCAGCGGCGGCGCGACATCGTCGACCTTCTCGCCGACATGTCGGAGGACAACGTCGAGCTGGACTTCGGCGCCGTCTTCATGACCGGCCTGCTCGACGACGACGTGCAGGTGCGCGCCGAGTCCATCAAGGCGCTCTGGGAGTACGAAGACGACCATCTGGTCGAAGTGCTGTTGCGCCTGCTGCATGACCCCGAGGCGATCGTGCGGGCCGAGGCCGCGCTCGGCCTCGGCCGCTACCTCCTGCGCGTGGAACTGGCCGGCGAAGACTGTGCACTGGCGCGCGACGTCGAGTCAGCGCTCCGGGCGACGATCGACGACCCGTCGGAGCTCGTCGAGGTGCGCGGGCGCGCGCTCGAAGCGGCCGGCGTGCGGAGCGAGCCCTGGGTGCACGACGCCATCGAGGAGGCATACGACAGCGGCGACCGCCGCATGACGATCAGCGCCGTCCACGCGATGGGCCGCAGCGCCGACCTCGCCTGGCTGCCGACGATCTTCGACGAGATGGAGAGCGACGACGCCGAGATGCGCTTCGAGGCGGCGGCGGCGGCCGGGAGCCTCGGCGACGAGCAGGCGATCCCGCGGCTCGCTGAGCTGTCGCTCGACGCCGACGCCGAGGTGCAGGAGGCGGCGATCGCCGCGCTCGGCCAGATCGGCGGCGCGGCGGCGCGCGAGGTGTTGCTCGGCATCGCCGCCGACCAGTCCGACGAGCGCGTGCTCGAAGCCGTACGCGACGCGCTCGCCGAAGCGGACTTCATCGAAGACCCGCTGGGATTCCGGATGTACCTCGACCGCAGCGTGGCCGAAGATGCTGACGAGGAGGAGGAGTGACCGCACGCGACCTTGACCTCCGCGTCGAACATACCGTCTCGGCCGGCGGCGTCGTCTTCCGGCGCGGCGAACTCGGGATCGAGATCGTGCTGTGCGGCCGCAGCGCCGAGGGGTTGTGGGCGCTGCCGAAGGGCACACCCGAGCGCGGCGAGACGCTGCGTGAGACGGCGCTGCGCGAGGTGAGCGAGGAGACGGGCCTCGGCGTCGCCATCATCGGCGATCTGGGCACCATCGAATATGCGTTTGCAAGGCCGTCACAGGGCGTGCGGTTCGAGAAAACCGTCTACCATTTCCTCATGGAGCCGTCTGGAATCGGTAGTGTGAACGAACACGACGGCGAGTACGATCGCGTGGCCTGGTTTCCGGCCGAAGAGGCGCTGCGCATCATGACGCACCGCAACGAGCTGCAGGTCGTGCGCCGCGCGCTCGACGCGCTCGACGCGCTCGAGGCACGAACATGACGACGACCATCGACGGCGAGATCGCGCGCGGCGAACTCGTCGTGCTGCGCGAGAAGCGGCTCGGCGATGCGCACAACGACTTCCGCTGGCGCACCGACGCCGAACTGGCGCGCTTCGACGCCGCGCGGCCCTTCGGCGCGACCTACCACGACTACCTGGCGCTGTTCCGCGACGAACTGACCTACCCGAGCCCGTACCGTCGCAGCCTCGCGATCGAAGACATGGGCGGGCAGCACATCGGCAACGCGATGTACTACAACATCGACACCATCCGGCGCGAGGCGGAGATCGGCATCACGATCGGCGAGCGCGACTACTGGGGCAAGGGCTACGGCACCGACGCCGTCAAGACCCTGGTACGCGTCATCTTCCGGGCGACGGGCTTCCGCCGCATCTACCTGAAGACGCTCGACTGGAACGCGCGCGCGCAGCGGTCGTTCGAGAAAGCGGGCTTCCGCGTCTGCGGCCGCTCCCGCCGCGGCGGCAACGCGTTCGTCGTCATGGAATTCATGTCCGCCTGGCTCGACCTGGGCGTGTAGCGCGTCTGCGCGGGCTGAAAGCCCGCGCCCGGGGATTCCTATCGCGCTGCGACGCCGGCGTAGTGCGCAACCAGCGCTTCCACGAGCCCCTCGATTGTGTACCGGTCCGCCATCACGCCGACGGTCGAGCCCGGCGGCGCGGACGGCGTCGGCCGTAACGGGGCCGATGGCGGCGATGAACACGTCGCGCAGCGGCGCGACGTCGCCGCCGAGCATGTCGACGAGGTTGCGCACGGCCGACGAACTGGCGAACGTCGCCACGTCGATCTCTCCGGCACGGAGGCGGCGTAGCGCGTCGGAGTTTCGCTCGGCAGGCACCTGCGCGCGGTACAGCCTCAGATCGTGCACGTCCGCGCCCATCGACGCGAGCGCATCGACCAGCAACTCGCGCGCGCCCTCCGCTCGCGGCAGCAACACGCGCTGTCCACGGACGACCATGCGCGAGAACGCGTCGACCAGCCCTTCGGCCACGAACCGGTCCGGCACGAGGTCGGCCCGAAGCCCACGTTTCCGCAGCGCCTCGGCCGTGCCGGGGCCGATCGCCGCGATGCGCGTGCGGCCGAACGCGCGCGCGTCGAGGCCCGCGGCGTCGATGCGGCCGGCGAACAACTCGACGGCGTTGGCGCTCGTAAACACGACCCAGGAATAGGCCGACGACTTCAGGTCGACGATCGCGGTCGCCAACTCGCCCTCGTCGTACGTCGGCACGATCTCGAGCGTGGGCAGCTCCACCGGCTCGGCACCCTGCGCCGCCAGCGCGCGCGACAGCTCGCTCGCCTGCTGCCGCGTGCGCGTCACGAGCACGCGCTTGCCGAACAGCGGCCGCGCGTCGAACCAGCGCAGGCCCTCGCGCAGTCGCGCCACCTCGCCGACGACGGTGACGGCCGGCGGTTCGATGCCGGCCTCGCGTACCGCATCGGCGATCGTCGCGAGCGTTCCGGTCGCGGTGCGCTGCCGCGGCAGCGTCCCCCACTCGATGACGGCCGCCGGTGTCGATGCCGGCCGCCCGTGCTCGACGAGCTGCTGGGCGATCTCGCGCAGCCGACCCGTGCCCATCAGGAACACGAGCGTGTCGACGCCGGTCGCCAGGTGCGCCCAGTCGATGCTCGTGCCCTCTTTCGAGGGGTCTTCGTGGCCCGTGATCACGGCGAACGACGACGCGACGCCCCGATGCGTCACCGGGATGCCCGCGTACGCGGGCGCGGCGATCGCCGACGTGACGCCGGGTAGCACCTCGAACGGGATGCCGGCGGCGATGAGGTCCTCCGCCTCTTCGCCGCCACGGCCGAACACGAACGGGTCGCCGCCCTTGAGCCGCACGACGCGCTTGCCGGCCAGCCCCTGCTCGACGAGTAGCGCGTTGATCTGCTCCTGCGTCAGCGTGTGGCGGTCCGTCGTCTTGCCGACGTAGATCAGCTCGGCGCCCGGACGCGCGTGCGACAGCAGCACCGGGTTCGCCAGATGGTCGTACACGACGACGTCGGCCTCGGCCAGCCGCGCCGCGCCGCCGATCGTCAGCAGGTCCGGGTCGCCCGGGCCGGCGCCGACGAGCGACACGAATCCCCGGCGGTGGCCGTCTCCTTGCGTCATTCCATGAACCTCTTCGCTCCCTGCGCGAGCACGTCGTCGGCCGCACGGTAGCCGAGCTCCGCCGGCGCGCTCATCGGCCCGCGCACCTCGGCGCGCAGGATCGTCTCGCCGCCGGCGATCATCGCCCTCAGCGCCAGTTCGTCGTCCTCGACGGCCGCGAATGCGCCGACGGGCAGCCGGCAGCCACCGCCGAGCCGCTGCAGGTACGCGCGTTCCGCGTCGACCGCCGCATGCGTCGCGGCGTCGTCGATTGCCCGCACCAGCGCGATCGTCTCGTCGTCGTCCGCGCGCGTCTCGATGCCAAGCGCCGCCTGTCCGACGGCCGGCAGCACCTCCGCCAGCTCGAACACCTGCGTCACCTTGTCCAGCAATCCGAGGCGCGTCAGTCCCGCCATCGCGAGCACGACGGCGTCGTACTCACCGGACTCCGCCTTGCGGATGCGCGTATCGACGTTGCCGCGGATCTCCACCGTCTCGACGTCCGGGCGCAGCGCGCGGATCTGCACCGCGCGCCTGCCACTGCCAGTGCCGATGCGCGCACCGGGCGGCAACCCGAGCAGCGGCACGCCGCCACGCGATACGAGTGCGTCGCGAGCGTCGGCGCGCGGCGGCACGGACGCGAGCGTCAGCCCCGGCGCGAGGTCGGCCGGCAGGTCCTTCAGGCTGTGGATCGCGATGTCGACGTCGCGCGAGAGCAGCGCGTCCTCGATCGCCTTCGTGAAGACGCCGAGCCCGCCGATCTCGGCGAGCGGCGCGGCCGAGCGGTCGCCTTCGGTGTGGATCTCCCGCACTTCGAGGCGCGTGCCCGGCCGGGCCGCGAGCAGCGCCTCGGACACCATCTCCACCTGGCGGAGCGAGAGCTTGCTGCCTCGCGCGCCGATCACAAACGTCCTGCTCATGCCGACATTATCCGAGGATGCGGGATGCCAACCGCATGTGCGGTTCGGCACGGAAGCGATGGCCCGATCGGGCGGTCGTGGGTCCGGGCGTCACGCCGGCCGGGCGTCGTGCGCGTCATTCTCGTCACGGTCGAGGCCGAACAAGGCGCGCGTAGCCTCGACGTACCGCTGGCCCTGGCCGGGCTCCTTCAGGCGCCGGATCGGCTCGTGGAGCAGCTTCTTGACGAGCGCCGAGGTCATCGCCTCGACGCGCGCGCGGTCAGCCACGCTCATCGATGTGCGCGCCAGCGTGCGCGTCAGTTCGGCACGGCGGAGCGCTTCTGCCTGGGAGCGGAGCGACGCCACGGTCGGCACGACTTCGAGCGAGTGGAGCCACGCGCCGTACCGCTCGACTGCATCATCGACGATCGCCTGCGCGGCGCCGAGTTCCTTCCGGCGGAGTCGCACGCTTTCGCGCGCGGCCGCCTGCACGTCGTCGATGTCGTAGAGATGCACGCCCGGCACGTCGCGCACGGCCGGATCGACGTCGCGCGGCACGGCGATGTCGATGATCATCATCGGCCGCGAGCGGCGGCCCGCCATCGCGGCCTCGATGAGCTGGCGGTCGATGAGGAAGTGCGGCGCCGCCGTCGACGTGATGACGACGTCGGCCGACGCCAACGCTGCGCCGAGATCGTCGAATGGCGCGACGGTGCCAGCCATCGCCGCCGCCAGCTCGGCCGAGCGCTCGGCGCTGCGGCTCGTGACGACGATGCGCGCGACGCTCATCGCGGCGAGCGCATGCGCCGCGAGCGCGCCGGCGTCGCCCGCGCTGATGACGAGCGCCGTCTTGTCGCCGAGGTCGCCGAGCGTCGATCGCGCGAGCGCGGCCGCCGTCGAGCTGATCGACGTCGTGCCGCGGCTGATGCCGGTCTGCGCGCGTACGTTGCGCCCGACGCGGATCGCGCTATGGAACAACCGCGAGAGGATCGGCGTGTGCGTGCCGGCCGCTGTCGCGGCCGTGAACGCCGCGCGCACCTGGCCCAGCACCTCCGCCTCGCCGATCACCATCGATTCGATGCCGGCGGCGACGAGGAACAGGTGCCGCGCCGCATCAGCGCCCGTCGCCGCGAAGAACGGCGCGCCCTCCATGGCGATCTCGCCCTTCATCTCGCTGAGCAGCGCGACGATCGGCCTCGGGTCGCCGATGCCGCGCGAGCTGGCAAGGTAGATCTCCGTTCGGTTGCACGTGGAGAGCACCGCCGCGCCCGCGTATCGCTCGCCAAGGCGATCGAGCAGCGCCGGCAGTTCCTCGGCGCCGAACGCGAAGTGCTCGCGCACAGCCACGGGCGCCGTCTTGTGCGAGATGCCGACGACTGAAACCTGCACCGTTACTCCGTCTCGACGCCGACCGGCGTCAGCTCAACGCCGAGCCGCGCCAGCAGGCGAGCGCGCGCCTGCCCGTACCGCCGCTGGGCCAGCATGACGCGCAGCTGCCCGTCGATCGCCTCCTGCCAGCGGTCGCTGTCGACCTTGATCTTTCGCGCACGCAGTTCCTTGCGCACCTCGCCCAGCAGGTCGGCGAGCGCCGGCATGTCTTCGGTGAGATACGCGTCCAGCTCCTCGCGCAGGCGGCGCGCCAGCGCCGGGCTCGAGCCGGCGGTCGAGGCCGCGAGCGTGATCTTCCCCTTCCGCACGACGGCGGGAAGGATGAAGTCGCAGTTCGGCGGGTCGTCGGCCGCGTTCACCCAGATGCCGCGGCTGCGCGCCGCCGCCGACGCCTCGGCGTTGATCGCGCCGTCGTCCGTCGCCACCATCACCAGCTCGTAGCCGTCGTCGAGGTCTGACTCGCGATACGCGCGAGCGAGGTGCTTGATGCGACCCGCATCGACATGCTCCCGCAGTTCCGGGATGAGGTCCGGGCTGACGACGGTGATGTCGGCCTCGCCATTGAGCAGGCCGCGCACCTTTTCGGCGCCGACGTGACCGCCACCGATGACGATCACACGGCGGCCTTTCGTTTCAAGAAAGATAGGGTAGAGCGCCATCGGCCCGCCGGTTCTCCGCTACACCTCGTACGACTCGGCGATGCCGAGCAGCACTTCATCGGCGAGCGCCATGATCTGCTCGCACACCTCGATCGACTCAGCCGACGGCGTGCCCGCCTTCGCGAGCGCCTGCTTGGCCGACTGGTCGAGGCTGCGCCGGAAGAATGTGAACGCATGCATCGCCTGCGAGAGCGACATGCCCGCCTGCGCGAGTTCGAGTCCGTACTGGGCGCCGGTGGCGCGCGCCTCTTCCCGCACCGGCGTCTTGCGGCCGCGCTTCGCGACGTAATCGGCGACGAGTTCCATCAGCCGGCGTCCGAGCGGGCGCAGCTTCTCGCGCTGCTCCTCGCCGACCTTCGCGTACCAGTCCTCCGAGCGGTGGTGCATCTGGCGCCGGATGCGGCGCGTCGCGATGTCGCCGACATCGCTCATGCTCGTTCTCGAGCGGCCGTTGACGATCGCCCGCACGTCGACGTCGGCGAAGCGGCGATGGCCGCCTGGCGTGCGGAAGGTCCGCAGCTGGCCGGCATCGGCCCAGCGGCGCAGCGTCGACTCGTCGACGTTGAGCAGCTTGCACGCCTGGCCGAGCGTCAGCCAGCGGCCAGATTCAAAGGATACGATCGCCTCATTCGTCGACACGGCGGCGTCCGGTAGTCTCGGCAAATCTATGTAATCCTCAATCTGCGCGGCGTTACGGAGAATTCTAGCATGGCGGCGACCTCTGTCCACGGGCAGAGCCGTCAACGCGCCCGTCACGTCAAGCGGCGGCGTCGCGAAACCTGCGCGAATCTGTCGCGCCGCGATGTCAGCAGGCTCGGGAACGGAAGGCGCACCGGCGCGCGTGTCCAGCACCCCGCTGACAACGCCGCTGCCGCCGTCACGCCGATAAGGTGCTGGCACCACGTCGCGAAGCTGAACCACGCCAGCGAGGGCAACAGGAAGCCCATCAGCGACGCGAGGCCTGCCCATCGCCATACTCCCGGCAGGAGTGCCGCGAATGCCGCCGCACACGCGAACATCCCCACAGACGAGCCGCTGTCCGCCGTCCGCGCGGCATCGTGCGCGTACTGCCAGCCGGCCTCCCCGAGCAGCGTCAGCACGGCGATCCCTCCCACCGTCGCGATGATGTCCGAGGCGAAGAACGTCACCGCCGTTCGCTTGCTGCCGGCGCTGTACTCCAGCGCACCCAGGAACAAGAACATCATCAGCACCATGCTCCAGCCGATGCCCGGATCGGATTGATAGAAGGGCGCGGTGATCAATGTGTACAACCGCACGTGCAGCAGCCCGCCGAGGTCGCTGCCGACAGCGTCCTTGATTGCATCGTGATGAGGGCGCCACACCGTCCCGCTCAGTGCGCCGATGACCGTCACCGCGACCGTCATCGCCAGCGTGAACGGCCACGTACGCACCGCCGCGAATGCGCCGAGTGATGCCGACCGCAGCAGCTTCATGGGCGCGCCTCCCACTGCCGTGCCCTCGAGGACTCGCGGTGCCCCCTCCGATGCCGGCTGGCGTCATCGAGAGGCTTCCCGTTCCACCCTCAGAGCTTCTACCATGAGGCGCATGGCCGCCAATGACCCTCTCGCGCGCAAGACGCAGGCCGACCTCATCGTCGACCGCGCCGCGCAGCAACTCCAGCAGCTCCTGCGCGAGACCGCGAAGGAACTGCGACCCTTCCCGCCCTTCCCCGGCGCCTTCTTTACGAACGCCGTCGAGGTGAGCCTCGAAGGCGTCGAGCGCTCCGACATCGGCTGCATCGTCGTAGCGGACGATGGCGAACTGTACGAGCTGGAGATGAAGATCGACTTCGGCGAGGAGTTCGGCGACGTCGTGGATCCCGTCCAGGCGCGCGAGGAGACGCTGAAGAAGCTCGAGGACCTGCACCCGCGCGACGTCATCGTGCTCGCCTACAACGCGCTGAGCCAGCTCACCGAATTGCTGCTGGAGCGCGCGGAAGCGTGACGCTCGCTGCCTTGTCTACAACCGCGATCGTGCCCACCGCCCTGCTCGCTGCCGCCCCCTGGCCGATCGTCCCCGCGCTCTTCGTCGCGGTGTTCGCCGTCCTCACCGCCGCCGGCTACATGCTGCACTTCCGCACGCTGCGTATGCCGCCACCTTCGCCGTCGATCGACGCGCGTCCTCCCGACGAGCGCGCCCGCGCAGCCCTCGATACAGCCGCGCCGCTCGCGGATATCGATGCCCGCGCCTACTACGGCTGCATCGCCGCCGCACTGCGCCCCTACCTGGCCGAACGCTTCCGCCTGCCCGACCACCCGCTGCCTCGTGCCGAGTTCGCCGTGCAGGCAACGGCGGCGGGCGTCGACGAACCGACGGCGCAGCTCGCCGCCGCCCTCCTCGAGCGATGCGACGCCTCCCGCCTCGGCGGCGACCCCGGCGACGCCGCCCGCCGCGCGGCCGACCTCGCCGCCGCCCGCGAGATCATCGCCAGGACGGCGGCGAACGCAGCCGCGGCGTCGACGCGTTGACAGGCATGGCGGCCCTTGTTACGATTTGCGCAATCCGCCTGAGGGCGGTTTGTCGTTTCGGAGTGATATGACCCTCATGACTATGGCGATGCCTCTGCCCCGGGGGAGCCGGGGCGCCCTGTCGGGATAATCGATCCCGTGCCGCTCGCCGCAGGCGAGCGCACTCCAGGAGGTACGCCATGTCATACGCCAAAGCCCTGCGCTGTCGAGAGTGCGGGCGCGAATACAAGCTCGAACCGCTCCACGTCTGCGAATTCTGCTTCGGCCCGCTCGAAGTCTCCTACGACTACGAGGCGATGCACCGCAACCTCACGCGCGAGAGCGTCGAGCGCGGCCCGCTCTCGGTCTGGCGGTACGCCGACCTGCTCCCCGCCGACCCCGAGCACGCGGTCGACATCAACGCCGGCTTCACGCCGCTGATCCGCGCCCGCAACCTCGGCGAGCACCTGGGGCTGAAGAACCTCTGGATCAAGAACGACTGCGCGAACCCGACGTGGTCGTTCAAGGACCGCGTCGTCACCGTCGCCGCCACCAAGGCGCGCGAGTTCGGCTTCGACACGCTCGCCTGCGCCTCGACGGGCAACCTCGCGAACAGCGTCTCCGCCCACGCCGCATCGGCCGGGCTCGAGGCGTACGTCTTCATCCCCAGCGACCTCGAGCGCGGCAAGATCGTCGGCTCCAGCGTCTACGGCGCGACGCTCGTCGCCGTCGACGGCAACTACGACGACGTCAACCGCCTCTGCTCCGAGCTGGCCGACAAGTACCGCTGGGCGTTCGTCAACATCAACATGCGGCCGTACTACGCCGAGGGCAGCAAGACGCTCGGCTACGAGGTCGCCGAGCAGCTCGGCTGGCGCGCGCCCGAGCACGTCGTCGCGCCGATGGCGTCCGGCTCGCTCTACGTCAAGATCTGGAAGGGGCTGCAGGAGCTGGCCAAGCTCTGGCTCATCGACAGCGTCCAGACGAAGATGTCCGGCGCGCAGGCAGCGGGATGCTCGCCCATCGTCACCGCCTACGAGCAGGGCACAACGAACATCCGCCCCGTGCGGCCGAAGACGATCGCGAAGTCGCTCGCGATCGGCAACCCGGCCGACGGCTACTACGCGCTGAAGGTGATGGAGGAGTCCGGCGGCTTCGGCGTCGCGTCCGACGACGAGGAGATCGTCGCCGGCATCAAGCTGCTCGCCGAGAGCGAGGGCATCTTCGCAGAGACCGCGGGCGGCGTCGTCATCGCCGGCCTCAAGAAGCTGGCGCTGTCCGGCAAGATCGCGCCCGACGAGCTGACCGTCGCCTACATCACCGGCTCCGGCCTGAAGACGCAGGAGGCCATCGAGGACGCGCTCGAACTGCCGCTGCACATCGCGCCGACGATGGCCGCCTTCGAGAGCGCGCTCGGCGCCCGGAACGCGGCCGCCGCCGTCTGACTGCGGTAGGGCCGAGAGCCGCGGCATCGACTAGACTGCGCCATCCGGCTTGACGGCGCGAGGAGATACGAAATGGCAAAGCAACGGGTGAAATTCACCTTCCCGCAGGAGCTGATCACGCTGCCGATCATCTACGAACTCGGCAAGCAGTTCAGCATCGTCACCAACGTCCGCCGCGCCGACGTCACCGAGGACCGCGGCTGGGTCGTGCTCGAGATGGACGGCGACATCGCCGAGATCGAGCGCGGCCTCGAATGGGTCGCCGCCAAAGGCGTCCGCGTCGACCCCGTGCAAGGAGACATCGTCGAAGGCTAAGCCCTGTAACCTGGTCAGTCTAGGTCATCTAGGTTCTTGTAGCTAAACGAGACATCGCGCCGGTCGCCACCGGCCGCATCGAAAAGGAACACGCACGATGGCCAAGATCCGCATCCCCAGCCCGCTCCGCAAGCTCACGAACAACGCCGAGATCGTCACGGCCGACGCCGCCAGCCTCGGCGCGGCGATCGACGCGCTCGATGGCGAGTACCCCGGCCTGAAGGAGCGCATCTGCGACGAGAGCGGCCAGATCCGCCGCTTCGTCAACGTCTACGTCAACGGCGAAGACGTCCGCTTCCTCGACAACCTCGCGACCCCGCTCGCCGACCGCGACGAAGTGAGCATCGTCCCCGCCGTCGCCGGCGGCATGTAGCCGCCGCTTTGCGTCACCCGGTTGTCCGTTTGGTCAACGTCGCGGGTGCCGTCTCAACGCGACGCCCCCGACGATGAGCGCCCCGCCCGCCGCCGCAACGACGATCAGCCACGGCTCGCCAGCCCCGCTCGTGCTTGACGTACCGTCGCCGGTCGCTGGCGCGATCAGAACAGGCTCCGGGCTTCCCGACGGAGCCGGCGAGATCAGCGGGGGCCCGGTCGGCGTTGAAGGTACGGCAGTGCCCCGCAACGGCGTCGTCGCCGGGGTGACGGTAACGCTTGGCGACACGGCCGCCGATGGAGTAGCAGTCAACGTCGGCGTTGCCGTCGTCGTCTCCGTCGCCGTTGGGGTGCCGGGCGTTGGCGATGGCACCTGTGCTGAGGCATTCGTGGCACCAGCGACGAGCGCTAAACTGGCGCACACCATCACCATCGCGGCGACCGCGAAGGACATCTGTCGAACGTCGGGCATCGTATCCTTCCTCCTGCTGCAAGCGCATCGAGCAAGACGTAGCGTACGCCGCCTGTCTCGGATCGAGGCAGAGGCGGACGATACCCACCCGTAGTACTCACTCCGGTACAGATATATTGCGGTGCCACCGTGCGACGTAGGAAGAATCGATGAGGTCGTTGAACAGGACTGAACGGATCGATATTGCTGCGACCGACGATGGCTGCCAACTTTGGACGGCGACCGCCGGCGCCGGTCCCCCGATCGTGCTCTGCCATGGCGGGCCTGGACTGTGGGACTACCTCGCACCGGCCGCGAAGATGGTCGAAGACGCATTCACCGTTCATCGCTGGGATCAACGCGGTGGTGGGCGATCGGGCGGCGCACCGCCGTACACGCTGCAGCGGTTTGTCGACGATCTGGAGGCGGTCAGAACGCACTTTGGCGACGAACGGTGGATCGTCGGCGGCCACTCGTGGGGAGCGAGCCTCGCTCTGGAGTACGCGCTGCAACATCCAGCGCGCACGCGAGCGCTGCTCTACGTCTCCGGCACCGGTTTAGGCCGTCAATGGAGACCCGACTACTACGCGGAGCGTCGGCGGCGACTTGCGGCTGCGGGTGCTGACCGGCGATGGGAGGAACTGAGTTCACGCGAACGGTCGCTCGACGAAGAGCAGGAGCTGTGCCTGCTCACCTGGATGACCGACTACGCCGACATCGCGATCGGACGCGCCGACGCCGCCAGCATGGTATCAGCCGGATTCGTCCCGAACTATGAAGTCAACAGGCTTCTCAGCGCTGAGCACAACGCCCGAGACGAACAGGAAATGATCGAGCGCTGTCGCCAGCTCGACGTGCCGACGCTCGTGGTCCACGGCGCAGCCGATTCCCGCCCCGTCTCAGCGGTGCAGTCGCTGATCGAAGCGCTCCCCCGTGCGAGACTCGAAGTCATTGAGCGTGCCGGACATCTTCCCTGGGTCGAGCGCGATGTCGCCTTCTCCAGCATCCTTCGCCAGTTCCTCGCGTCGATTCCCGCCGGCTTGGCCTGATCGGCGAAGTCGATTCCGGCGCGAATCGGAGCCCCCTCCCTCATAGGGAAGAGGCCGGGGTTACGTCCGCTGACTGCAGACCGCTGACTGCTGGGTGCTCCTAAAGCAGCACCTGCCCCTGACCTTCGTCCGGCGCGAGGCACGCCTCGTCGTCGTTGGCGACGGAGTTGACGCGGGGCGACACCGGCGTCGCCACGATGACGTCGGCGGGCGACGGGCGCAGCAGCTTGGCGGCCGACTCCGCCTGCCGCTCGCGATCCTCCGCCGGCACGAAGAGCCAATCGTCGATGCGGTCCGGTGACAGGATCACCGGCATCCGGTCGTGCACCGGCGCGACGGTTTCGTTGGCGTCGGTGGTCAGGATCGTGAACGTGCGCATCCACTCGCGCGTCGCCGGATCCATCCACGATTCGTAGAGCCCGGCGAAGAGCAGCAGCCCACCGCTCGGCGCGTGGTACCAAATCGGCCGTCGGTTCGCCTTCGACCCCGTCCACTCGAAGAAGCCGTCGGCGGGGATCACGCAGCGCCGGCCGAGGAACGCCTCGCCGAACGCGCGGCTCTTCGGCGCGGTCTCGGCGCGCGCGTTGATCTGCCGCGCCGCGCCCTTTGCGTCATGTGCCCACGAGTTGACGAGCCCCCACCGCGCCGGCAGCAGCTGCCGCACTTCGAGCTTCTGCCGCACCAGCCAGTGCCAGTCCGTCGGCGCGATGTTGTATCGCGGCCGATAGCTCGCGGCCTGCTCTGGCTCGGCCTCAGCACCGAGCTCAGCGGCCAGCGCGTCGAAGTCGCGGCGTGTCAGCGTGAAGCGCCCGCACATGCGGTCAGTCTACTGGGGACTGGTTACCGGCTTCTGGTTGCAGCTCGAGGTGTCTGCTTTGTCAGCAGTCGTCCGGCCGGAGTTCCGACCTCTGACCTCCGACCTCCCCGCGACCAGTCAGTACCGCGGGATCGCCGGCCGCTCGGCGTCCGGCCGGAACTGCTTCCAGATGTCGCGGGCGAGCAGGTCGAGGTCGGCGATCTCGCCGAAGACGTAGCCGTCGATGGCGTCGAAGTGCAGCGCCACCTGCTCGACGACCCAGGGGCCGTTCATCGTCCACCACTTCTTCGAGATGTTGCTCGACTTCCCGCCGCGCGCCGTGACGTAGGGACTCGTCTCGACGGCGAAGCGCGCGAACTCGAGCGGGTCGCCCTGGTCGAATGTCCAGCGGACGTGGCGGCAGTAGCGCATCGGCTCGTTCATGGCGCCGCAGAGCAGACAGCGCACGGGTGCCGCGTCCCGGGTGTCCTGTTGTCCGCCGATAGTCTGCATCCCGACACCAACCCCGGGATCGATGCCCGGTGTCCCTCTCGCTGATCCAAACGCGGGTGTCGACGGGCGATTACAGGCAGGCCGGCGGTCCTTGACGGACGCCGAAAGAAGACGAACTTGAAACGCCGTGTGGTGAGCCGCTACGGCGCGACGGTCCCGCTCGCCGAGCGGCGGCGCCGGATTCGAATCCGCAGCCAGCGGCTGGCCGGGGCGGCGTCGGAGCGCTCGGACGTCGCTGACATGACGAGGGCAGCTGGCGTCCGCCACGGGCGGTATATCGGCACGCGGGCGCGCTCCCGGACGGCCGCGCTCCGCGTCAACGGATAGCACGCCAGGCCGAGCAACACCGACACCAGGTGCCCGTAGTTGGAGAATTCGCCGCTCGCGGCACTCTCCGCCGAGAAGATGGCGAGGAGTCCCACGGCCCAGGCGTATCGCCACGGCCGCGGCAGACGGTACGTGAGCACCCCCGCGATGCAGTACGTGCCGTAGCTGATGCCGACGTCGATCGTCCGCTCGATGCCGCGCGGCGCCGCGCCGAAGTGCAGCGCGATCGCGATCCCGGCAGCCGTCAGCAGCGTCGCACCGACGTGGCCGATCGCGAACACAGCGACCGCCCGCCGCGTGCCGAGCCAGAACTCAGCGGGCGCGAGCACGACCGCGAGCAACGCTATTGTCGGCAGCGCGTACGAGGTGCCGGACCAGAACGCGCTCCGTACGAGGGCATCGATCGCGTGGTGGCGGAGGTTTGCGAGATTCGTGCTTTGCTCGCGAAGCAGCGCGTCGGCCAGCCGCTGGTTCGAACCGGCGACCACCCACGTCGTCACCATCAGGACTGCCGCGTAGACGAACGTCGCCGGCGAACTGCGGACGTAGGACGAGACGAACGGCCGGACACGGCCCCAGCTCCCGCGAAGCCATCCGCCGACTGCGCCCTGCTGCGCGAATCCCCACCACAGCAGCGCAACGACGACGCCGATCACGACGAGCGCGATGTCGGCCCGGCTCATAACCCGCCTCCGCGGGCAGCCGCGAGGCCGGACGAATCGGCCGGCGGTGGTGCGCTGGCTTCCGGCGCAGGTTCCACATCCATCGCGATCGCCGGCAACGTGATCGAGGCAATCGTGCCGCCACCGGGCGCCGCCTCGATCGTCACCGTGCCGTCGTGCGCTTCGATGATCTGTTTCACGATGGCGAGCCCGAGGCCCGATCCCGGCTTGGCGCGCGCGGCATCGGACCGGTAGAAACGGTCGAACACGTGCGGCCGGTCGGCGTCGGAGATGCCGGGCCCGTGGTCGCGCACCGACAGCACGCCGTCCGCTACGGCGACGTCGACTGTTCCGCCGGGCGGGCTCCACTTGCAGGCGTTGTCGAGCAGGTTGCCGGCGGCGCGCTCCAACAGCCCGTAGTTGCCGACGACGAGCGTCGGCTGCGCGCGCAGCTCGATGTGCAGGCCGCTGCGCCGCGAAAACCGCTCGACGATCGACGCCGCGAGCTGGTCCAGACGCACGTCCTCGTGCGCCTGCGCCTCCGTTCGCGCGTCGGACGCCAGCTCGACCAGCTCCGTCACGACCTTGGTCAGCTCCTCCAGCTCAAACGTCACGTCGCGCAGCAGCTCGCGCCGTTCGACGTCGGTGAGGTCGCCGGCGCGCGCGAGCACCTCGATGTTGGTGCGCAGGCTCGTCAACGGTGTGCGCAATTCGTGGCTCGCGTCGGTGACGAGCTGGCGTTGCTGGAGGCGCGACTCATGCAGCGCCTGCAGCATCTCGTTGAAGCTCGTCGCCAGCCGGCCGATCTCGTCGTTGCGACGCACCTCGATCCGCGCTTCGAGGTTCTGCGTCGCGGCGACGTGCTCGGCGGCGGCCGTGAGGTTCGCCACCGGGCGCAGCGACCGCTGCGCGACGATCAGGCCGACGATTGCCGCCAGCAACACGCCGCTGCCGCTGACGGCGAACAGGATGTTGCGCAGGTCGGCCAGCGACGCATCGACCTCGTTCAGCGAGCGTGCGATCTGCACCGCCTCGCCCGGCTGCCCCGGACTCGTGAGGACGCGCATGTGCAGATCGCCCGACGTCACGTCGCGCATGTACGCGTCGTGGGTCCCGCTGGCGACGGCGATGTCCTGTTCGCTCACGGGTATTTTGCCCTGTTGGCCAGACGGCGCCGCAACGACGTTGCCGCCGCTGTTGATCACCTGGAAGAACGTGTCCGTCTGGCCGAAGGGGTCGCGCGGCCGCGGCACGCCCTCCAGCTCGCCGCCCCCATCCGGCCGCGGCAGCCCGCGCCCGTTCTCGATCGCTCCCGCGCGGTTGTGCAGTGACTGGTTGACCTGCCCCAGCAGCCGGTCGCTCGCCGCGAAGTACGCCGCCAGCGACACCACCACGACGGCGACGGCGACCGACAGCGCGGTCAGGAGCGTGAGCTGCGTGCGAAGGCTCATGACGATCGGGCGACGTACCCTACGCCCCGGACGGTGTGGATGAGGCGCGGCTTGTCGCCGGCTTCGGTCTTGCGGCGCAGGTAGCCGATGTACACGTCGAGCGAGTTCGAGTTGACGCCGAAGTCGTAGCCCCAGACCCGGTCGAAGATAAGTTCGCGCGTCAGCACCTGGCCCGGGTTGCGCAGGAACATTTCGAGGAGCTGATACTCGGTGCGCGTCAGCTCGATCGGCATAGCCGCGCGCGTGACGACGCGCGTGCCCGGGTCGAGCGTCAGGTCGCCGAGCGTCAGCACGTTCGAGCCGTCGGCCGGCGCCGCGCGGCGCATGATCGCCCGCAGCCGCGCCAGCAGCTCCTCGAGCGCAAACGGCTTCGCGAGATAGTCGTCCGCGCCAGCGTCGAGGCCGGCGACCTTGTCGCCGAGGCTGTGCCGCGCCGTCAGCACGAGGATCGGCACGCGGCTCCCGGCAGCTCGCAGCCGCCGGCATACGGAGAGCCCGTCGAGTTTCGGCATCGAGACGTCGAGGACGAGCGCGTCCGGGCACTGGCTGTCGACTGCAGCGAGGGCTTCCTCGCCGTCGTGGGCGATGGTGACGGCGTAGTCCTCCCGGCGCAGGGCTCGCTCAAGAGAGTCGCAAATGCCGGGATCGTCATCCACTACGAGGATGCGCATCGTCTCAAGCATACCAAGGCTCCGAACAGCTTCGATTGCCACTCGATCGACGGTAACAACCGTTACTAAGAGATGTCTGAGAACGCGGCGCCCGGAGCTGGCGCACGTCACATTTCTTAGCGAGTTCTTAGATCGGGGCCCGTCCCCTACATTCGCAATCGCCACAAGCTCAGCTGATAGCGGATAGCTGACGGCTGACAGCCACTTCTTACTCAACTCTTAGGTGGCTTTCATCCCCCACTTATCTCGGCGAGCCACCATGAAACCGTTGCGAGACGAGGACATGGCCCCGATCTCCCAGACACGTGACGAGGAGGAGCTCCATGGCGACAGTCGCCGGGACGCCATACGACTTTGACGACCTGCTGGACGGAACGAGCAGTCCCTGGAAGCGGCGCCTGATCGCTGTCGGGGTCGTGCTCGTTATCGGCGCACTGGCGGGGTTCTTCACGTGGAACCAGTGGTTCCGCGGCGGCTCGACGGCAGCCGCGCCCGCCTTCACCGAGGCGAAAACGACGACGGGCAACATCACGAAGACGATCAGCACGAGCGGCACCGTCGCGGCGTCGGCGACGGCCAACCTCAACTTCAGCGCGTCGGAGAAGGTGACGAAGGTGAACGTGGCCGTCGGACAGGCGGTCAAGCAGGGCGACGTCCTCGCCGAGATCGACCCGACCGACGCGAACAACGCGCTGACGACGGCGAAGGCGACGCTGGCCAACGCGCAGGTCAACCTGCAGCAGGTGCTTCAGGGCAGCACGGCGGCGCAGCTGGCGCAGGCCGACCAGTGCGCTCGTCCAGGCACAGACGAGCTACACCAACGCCGTGAACGCGCAGAAGACGCTGCAGGAGCCGCCGACGGCGTCGGCGCTGGCCACGGCGCAGCAGGCCGTCACCGCGGCGCAGGCGCAGCTGCAGACGGCGCAGGAGGCGCGCACAAACCTCGACACGAACGCGCAGACCGCGGTCGCGACCGCGCAACACAACGTCCAGAAGGCGCAGGCGGCGGCCACCGCGGCCCAGCAGGCGCTGACGAACGCCTCCGAGAACCAGCAGATCGCGCAGGGCAAGCTGGCGAACGCCGAGACGGCGTACTGCGCCACTCCCGACCCAGCGCATCCCGTTTCGTTCTGCCCGGGGACGTTCCCCATCTCGTCCGCCGACGCCAGCGCCCTCGTGGCCGTCACGAACCCGGCGTACGCGACACTCGCCGGGGACGTCCTCACAGCCGACAGCGGCTATCGCGCCGCCGTGACGGCGTATCAGGCCGCTTCGAACACCGTGACGTCGACGCAGAACGACCTGAGCACGGCCAATGACGCACTGACGACGGCGGAGGGACAGCCGACCGCCGCGCAGGTCGCCGCGGCCGACTCGGCCGTGAGCGCGGCGCAGGCGGCGCTCGGCACCGCGAACTACAACCTGTCGCAGCTGCAGGCCGGTCCGACGCCAGGCGCAGCTCGCCAGCGCCCAGGGCGCCGTCGACCAGGCCGCCGCGTCGCTCAAGTCGGCGCAGGCGAGCCACGACCTCACGTACGCCGGCTCGACGGCGGCGCAGATCCAGCAGGCGCGCACGTCCGTGCAGCAGGCCGAGGTCACCGTCGCCAACGCGCAGAAGGTCGTCGATGACACGAAGCTGACGGCGCCGTTCGACGGCACGGTGGCGGCGCTCAACACCCAGGTCGGCGACATCTCGACGACGGGCGGCGGCGCATCGTCGTCGTCCACGTCGACGTCGAACGCCGCGATCGTGCTCAACACGCCGAACCGGCTCGTCCTCAACCTGACGATCGCCGAGACCGACTACCCGAGCGTGAAGGCGGGCGCGACCGGCGTCGCCACGTTCTCCGCGCTCTCCGGCGAGACGTTCCCGTTCGTCATCGACACCGTCGGCGCCAACCCGACGACGACGCAGGGCGTCGTGACCTACCAGGCGCGGGCCCACCTCGCGACGGGGCAGGAGGCGGGCGCAGATCCTGGCGAGCCTCCGCGGCGCGACCGGCAACGGCAACGGGGCTGGCGGTAACCGCTTCGGCGCCGCGGCGAGCGGCACGCCCGGCGCCGGACGAACGCCGCGCGCCAACCGCACCCCCGGTGCGAGCGGCACGCCGGAAGCCAACGCCACGCCCGGCGCCAACGAGACCCCCGGCGCGAACGGAGCACGCGGCTTCGGCGGCGGCGGCTTCACGCAGGTGCTGGCGAACCAGACGCAGCCGGCGCCCGGCATGAGCGCCACCGTGACGATCATCGTGGCGCAGAAGACGAACGTGGTCATGGTGCCGTCCAAGGCGGTGCAGACGAAGAATCGCCAGTCCGTGGTCACCGTGAAGAACGCCGACGGCACCACCGCAGGACGTCACGGTAACGACCGGCCTCAGCGACAGCACCAACACCGAGATCACGAACGGCCTCACCGACGGCCAGACGATCGAGGTGCCGGGCACGACGGCGACGACCACGACGACGCAGTCGCTGCCTGCCACCGGCGGCTTCGGTGGCGGCGGCTTCGGCGGCGGTGGTGGCGGCGGCGGCCGGCCACCTGGCGACTAGGGACTGAGGCGAGCGATGGCACACGTTAATGGCTGAGCGAATGGCTCGGCTGGCGGCGCGCCGCTCATCCAGCTGAACAGCGTCCTCAAGGTCTACCGCGCGGGCGACGTGCCGGTCGTGGCGCTCAACAACATCGACCTCGAGATCGCCCGCGGCGAGATGATCTCGATCATCGGCGCCTCCGGCTCCGGCAAGTCGACGCTCATGAACATCCTCGGCGGCCTCGACCGCCCGACGCGCGGCACGTACCTGCTCGAGGGCCGCGACGTGAGCGCCCTGAGCGACCGCCAGCTGGCGCGGCTGCGCGGCCGGCGCATCGGCTTCGTGTTCCAGTCGTTCAACCTGCTCTCGCGCATGACGGCGCTGCAGCAGGTCGAGCTGCCGCTGATCTACCTCAGCGTCGGCAACCGCCGCCGCCTCGCCATGCGAGCGCTGGCCGACGTCGGCCTCGCCGACCGATGGCACCACAAGCCGACGCAGCTGTCCGGCGGCCAGCAGCAGCGCGTCGCCATCGCCCGCGCGCTCGTCACCAACCCCGCCATCATCATGGCCGACGAGCCGACCGGCGCACTCGACACGAAGACGACGACCGCCGTCATGGAGACGCTGGTGCGCCTCAACAAGGAGCGCGGCATGACGGTGATCCTCGTCACGCACGAGCACGACGTCGCCGGCTACACGCAGCGCGTCATCACGCTGCGCGACGGCAACATCGTCTCCGACGCGGCGCCGGAGGTGACCAACGTCGTCGCGTTCCCGTCGCCGGAAGCGCGGCGGAGCATCGAAACGGACGCCGTGGGGGCGGACGCATGATCCTCTGGGACACGCTCAAGATGTCGCTCGCCGAGTTCACGACGAACAAGCTGCGGACCGCCCTGACGATGCTCGGCATCGTCATCGGCGTCTGCGCCGTGATCGCGCTGATGGCGGCCGGGCAGGGCGCGTCGGCCGGCGTCACATCGCAGGTCAAGGGGCTCGGCTCGAACCTGCTGTTCGTCACCGCGGCGTCGAGCTCGAGCGGATCGTCGGGCGGCGTGCGCCAGGTCCAGCGCCTCAGCCTGACGTCGAAGGACGAGGCGGCGCTCAACGACCCGTCGCAGGCGCCGTTCGTCGAGGCTGCCGTCGGCCAGTTCGGCGGCGACCAGGGCAGCACGAGCGGCGCGGCGATGACCGAGACGTTCATCGGCAACGGGCAGAACACGACAGCGTCGCTCGCCGCGACGGAGCCGGCGTACCAGCAGATCCGCAACGTCAAGCTGGCGGCCGGCGACTTCTTCACGCAGGACGACATGACCCGGAAGTCGCTGAGCGCGGTGATCGGCGCCCAGGTCGCCCAGGACCTGTACGGCACGCCGGCGCAGGCGATCGGGCAGCAGATCTCGGTGAGCTTCGGGCCGCTGTCGATCAACCTCACCGTGATCGGCGTGGCCGAGCGCCGTGGCGGCAGCAGCCCCGACGACACGACGGTGATCGTGCCACTGACGACGTTCGAGGCGCGCGTGCCGTTCGGCCGCAGCCCCACCGGCCAGTCGAACGTCCAGGCGATCATCGTGAAGGTGAAGGACGGCTACGACCTCAACACAGCGAAGGCACAGGTCACGTCCCTGATCGAAGCGAATCACGGGACCACGGATTTCCAGGTGAACTCGCAGGACGACCTGCTCGCGACGTCGCAGAAGGTGGCCCGCACCCTGACGATCCTGCTCGGCGCCATCGCCGGCATCTCGCTCGTCGTCGGCGGCATCGGCATCATGAACATCATGCTCGTCTCGGTGACCGAGCGGACGCGCGAGATCGGCATCCGCAAGGCGGTCGGCGCCAGCCGCGACAACATCCTGCTCCAGTTCGTGTGTGAGGCCATCATCGTGACGCTCGCAGGCGGCATCATCGGCGTCGTGCTGGGCGTGGGCGCCGCGGTCCTCGCCAACGGGCAGGACTTCGGCACCGGCACGACGGTCAACACGCAGGTGTCGTCGGTCAGCGTGATCGTGGCGTTCGCGGTGTCGGTGATCATCGGCCTGTTCTTCGGTATCTACCCGGCATGGCGCGCCTCCCGCCTCGACCCGATCGAGGCGCTGCGATCGGATTGAGCGTCGCGTTGCTCCCGCGAAGACGGCTCAAGGATGGGTCTTCGGGCCCGTCCGCGCGCGTTTCGGACGGCGCGGAAGCCACATCGCGAGAACGAAGACCCGCGGGCCGCAGTGTTGCTGTTCCGTACGGGCCTCGTGATGGGCCGACGCGATCCCGCCGCACGAGGCGCCTCGACCCCCTCATCGAAGAGATGCTCCTCGGCGCAGCCGCCATGGCCGCCCTCGGCGCCGTCATCGCCGTCGCCTTCTGGCTCCTCACCGGCATCTCGCCCTGGCCCTTCGTCGTCCTCGCCGAGGTCGTCGGCCTCGGATGGGGCATCGTGCTGTTGGCGCTCGCGTCGCCGTACCACGGCCGATGACAGCTCGGCGGTCCCGCGACACGCGCTGCTTCCCGCCTCCCGCGCTCTCACTTCTTAAGCGGCTCTTAGCCGCCTCTCAGTCCGCCTTAAGCCACGTGCCCGATCATGCCTCTATCGACATCGCGACACCCGAACGGAGGCAGATCGATGCTCCAGATGAAGAAGAACACGACGGCCAAGGTCGCCACCGTCGTGGCGAGCGTGGCCGCCGCCGTCTCGATCTTCGGCCTCGTGCGACAGAACGCGCCGGCCGCCGCGTCAAGCTCGCCGGCTCTGGTGCAGGCCAGCTCCGCCCCGGCGACGACGTCCGGCTCGACCAACACCACCTCGTCGGCTTCGGCACAGACGAAGTCCACGACGACGGCGGCGAAGGTCATGACGCGCACCCGGGCGTCATGACACTCGGGATGACGCGCCCCATCCAACCTCCAACCTCCAAACTCCAACATCTGTCCGTCCTGGAGACAGCCCAATGAATCACGAATTCTGGTACCTGTCCCGCGCCGCCGGGTTCACCGCCTACATCGCGCTGTTCGCGTCGGTCGCGCTCGGCATGATGATGACGACGAAGGTCGCGCAGCGGACGAGGCGGCAGCAGCTCGTCTTCGACATGCACCGCTTCCTGGCGGTGCTCGCCGTGGCGTTCTCGCTGTTCCACGTGTACGTCCTGCTCGGCGACCAGTACTTCAACTTCAGCGTGTGGCAGCTCTCCGTGCCGTTCGCGTCGCCGTACCGGACGCTGGCCGTCGCCGCGGGCGTCGTTTCGATGTACGCGCTGCTGCTCGTGACGGCGAGCTTCTGGGTCCGCAAGTTCATCGGCTACCGCACGTGGCGCGCGCTCCACTTCATCACCTTCGCGATGTACGCCGGCGTTACGCTGCACGGCATCACCGCCGGCACCGACACGACGCAGGCGTGGGCGAGGCTGCTCTATCTCTCGACGGGGCTCGTCGTGCTCGGCCTGCTCGCCTACCGCCTGCAGTACCGTCTGCCGACGAGCGAGGCGTGGCGATGGGCGCGAGTCGCGGCTGGAAGCGCGGCCGCCGTGTTCACGCTCGGCATCGTCGGCGGCACGCATGTCGTGTTCCCGGGGCCGGCGGCGTCGACGCAGGCGACCGTCGCGAGCACCACCGCATCGACCGCAAACGCGTCGAGTTCTTCGGCAGCTCGGGTGGCGGCGCGTTCCTCGCGTCGTTCAGCGGCACCGTCAACGGCACGTTCACGCAGAAGACCGGCGAGGACTCGTCCGCGCTGAGCATGCAGGCGCAGGTGGCCGGCGACCTGCCGGCGAAGCTCAACATCGATCTCGCGATGCAGCGCGCCGGCGACGACGGCGGTAGCGCGCAGGTGTCGACGAACAGGGCGCAGCTGCTCGACCCGGCGACGAACGCGGTGCTGTGCGACGGCCAGCTGACGTCGTTCGACAACGGCAACGCCGCGCTCGTCTGCACGGGCGCGGGCCCATACGCGGGCGTGCGCATGACGATCCAGGCGACGTTCGCCGCCGCGGACGCGACCACCGTGACAGGTGACCTCAGCGGTCAGATGACGAGGTTGAGTTGATGACCGATCGCAATCATTGGGATCTTCAAGGAGGAATCGTGAAGGGGAAGTTCAGTACACGCCGGGGCATCGCGACCGGCCTCGCGCTGGCGGCCGTTGCGGCGATCGCCGTCGTGGCGGCCGCGTGCGGCGGATCGAAGTCGACGGCGTCGAGCGCGCCGGCCACCAGCAGCTCGCCGGCCGCGAACGGCACGCCCGGCCGCGGCTTCGGCAACCGGACGCCGCCGCCCGCCATCCAGACGTCGATCGCCGAGGGCACGCCGCGCGGCGGATTCCGTGGCGGCACGCCGCCCGCCGGCGTCGAGACCGCCATCGCCGAGGGCACGCGCCCGGCCGGCTTCGGCGGCGGACGCGTGCTCGGCACTCTTGCGGCGCTGCTCAACGTCGACCAGCAGCAGTTGCGGACGGAGCTGCAGGCCGACGGCGCGACGATCGCCAGCGTGGCGCAGGCGCACGGCATCGACCGTGCGGCGCTGCGGCAGGCGCTGATCGACGCCGAGCGTCAGCGGCTGTCCGACGCCGTCTCGAGCGGCCGTCTCGCGCAGTCCGACGCCGACACGCAGCAGAGCCAGTTCGAGGCGAACCTCGACCAGTTGATGGACAGCAACGGCGGCGGCCAGTTCGGCAGTCCCGGTGCGCCACCGCCGGGCGCGTCGCAGTAGCCGGCGATCAGGCCGGCGCGGCCGCGCTCATGCTCGCCAGGTGACCGAGGGCGTGATGGATCATCGCGCCCTCGATCAGCGCCTGCGCCGACATCGGCCCCATGAACATCTGCGCTGTGCGGTCGAGCTGCTCGTCGCTCAGACCCGCGATCGCGCGCGCCGCCGCCGGCCCATTCTCGCGCAGCAGCTTTAGCGTCTCCTCGCGCGTGCAACCCGCTGCCGCGCGCGCGTGCTCGGCGTTGCCCTGGTTCAGCATGTCCATCGTAAACGGCGGCATCTGCTGACCGTTGGCGATCAGCTGCACCAGCCCGGTGACCTGCGAATGCGCGACCGCCACGTGGTGCGCCGTCACCCCGACCGCCCAGCCTTCCTCGGGGCAGGCCGATCGCCAGACGTCGTCCGAGCACGACTCGATCGCCCGTGCGAGTTCCGCGTTCGCCTCATCCAGCCGCCGTGCGAGTTCCTGTGCGCGTGCGCTCATCGTCGTCTCCTTCATCCGAATTCCAGGGTGGAACATTAGTTTAGCGATCCTAAACCTCTCCCCGCGAAATGGCAACACTCGAAACGGCCGTTTCGCCTCTTGCACCCTCGCGAGATGTGTGACAGGATAGTCGCTATCAATCTGCAACTGACTCGCCATCCCGCGGAGGAACCGGACATGGTCCAGGCACCCGCCACACCGACCACGCAGCCCACGCACAACGATGAAACGACCGCCGCGTGGCATCCCACCGCCTGCATCGCCTGCTACACCAACTGCGGCATCGAAATCCGCCTCGGCGGCGCCGATGGCCGCCGTTTCGAGCAGGTGCGCGGCGACAAGGCCCACCCCACGTCGAAGGGCTACGCGTGCGAGAAGCCGCAGCGTCTCGATTACTACCAGAACAGCCGCGACCGCCTGACGCGCCCGATGCGCCGCCGCCCCGACGGTTCGTTCGAGCCCGTCGACTGGGACACCGCCATCCGTGAGGTGGCGGCCGGCCTCGCCCGCGTCCGCGACGAGCACGGCGGCGCGTCGATCTTCTACTACGGCGGCGGCGGCCAGGGCAATCATTTCCCCGGCGCCTACTCGTCCTCGACGCTGAACACGCTCGGCGTGAAGTACCGCTCCAACGCGCTCGCGCAGGAGAAGACCGGCGAGATGTGGGTGCGCGGCCGCATGTACGGCGTCAACGTCGCGCCCGACCTCGATCACGCCGAGGTCGCCGTCTTCGTCGGCAAGAACCCGTGGCAGTCGCACGGCTTCCCCCACGCGCGCATCACCCTGCGCGAGATCGCCCGCGACCCGAAGCGCTCGATGATCGTCATCGACCCGAAGCGCACCGAGACCGCCGAACTGGCCGACTTCCACCTCCAGCTCCGCCCCGGCACCGACGCCTGGCTGCTCGCCGCGCTCGCCGGCATGCTCGTGCAGGAGGGCCTCATCGCCACCGAGTGGCTCTCCGCGCACACCATCGGCGCCGACGAGGTGATCGGCGTGCTCGAGCGCGTCCCCGTCGGCGCCTACGCGGCGATCGCCGGCGTGCCCGAGGAGCTCGTGCGCGCGGCCGCACGCCGCATCGGCACGGCGTCGACCGTCGCGCTGATCGAGGACCTCGGCGTGCAGATGTCGCTGCACTCGACGCTCAACAGCTACCTCGACAACCTGCTCACGGTGCTCACCGGCAACTTCGCGAAGCACGGCGCGAACAACCCGCCGGTGCCGCTCGTCGCCCTCGGCGGCACGCCCTTCGGCCGCGGCCGCGCCGCCGACGACGCCGTGCCGACGAGCCCCGTCGCCGGCGCGCGCATCATCTCGGGTTCGGTGCCGTGCAACGTCATCGCCGAGGAGATCCTCACCGACCACCCGAATCGCTACCGGGCGATGATCGTCGAGTCCGGCAACCCGGCGCACTCGCTCGCCGACTCGCAGCGCATGCGCGAGGCGCTGCAGTCGCTCGACTTCCTCGTCGTCATCGACGTCGCGATGACCGAGACGGCGCGCCTCGCCAACTACGTGCTCCCAACGCCGTCGCAGTTCGAGAAGTACGAGGCCACGTTCTTCAACTTCGAGGCGCCGGCCAACTTCTTCCACCTGCGCCACCCGGTGCTCCCGCCGCCGCCCGGCGCCGATCTGCTGATCGAGCCCGAGATCCACGCCCGCCTCTGCGAGGCGCTCGGCTCGCTCACCGAGGCCGATGTCGCCCCCCTCCGCGCGGCCGCCGAGCGCGGCCGTGGCGAGTTCGCCGCTGCCTTCCTCGGCGCGCTGGCCGCGAAGCCGCAACTCGGCGCGATCATCTCGGTGCTGCTGTACCGCACGCTCGGCCCGACGCTGCCCGACGGCGCAGCCGCGGCGGCCGCGCTCTGGGGCCTGGCGCACCAGTGCGCCGGGCAGCACACCGCCGCGCTCAACCGCGCCGGCTTCGAGGGCGAGGAGCCGATCCTCGGCGAGCGCCTGTTCGACGCGATCCTCTCCAGCCCTTCCGGCCTGATCTTCGCCGTCGACGATCCGGCCGACGTCTGGCGTCGCGTCCACGGCGGCGACGGCAAGATCGAAACCGCGATCCCGGAACTGCTCGACGAGCTGCGATCGCTCGAGGCTGAAGTGCCGCCCGCGAGCGACCCCGCGTTCCCGTTCGTGCTCTCGGCCGGCGAGCGGCGCTCGTTCACGGCGAACACCGTCTTCCGCGACCCGGCGTGGCGCAAGAAGGGCGCGGACGGCGCGCTCCGCATCAACCCCGACGACGCCGCCCGCCTCGGCCTGGCCGACGGCGCGCGCGCCCGCCTGACGACGAAGCGCGCCAGCGTCGAAGTCGCCGTCGAGCTCGCCGAGGCGATGCAGCCCGGCCACGTCGTCGCTGCCCAACGGCCTCGGCCTCGACTACCCCGACGCCGACGGCCGCCGTACGCCGACCGGCATCGCCCCGAACGAACTCACCGCCAGCGAGGACCGCGACTGGCTCGCCGGCACCCCGTGGCACAAACACGTCCCCGCCCGAATCGAAGCAATCCCGTAGCACGTCCGAAGGCGCGGACCCACGCGTCCGCCCCGCGACCGCTGGGTTGACGACGCCCTCGCCCGATCACGCCCACCGCCGCTGGGTCCATCCCACCTCCCGCTTCCCGCCTCTCCCCTCTCGCCTCCAGATGTGACTCCACCAATCCCGCGCCTCGGCGGGTATTGACAAATGGCCGCCAACGCACGATGCTACGCATCAAACCAATTTTCTACTGCCCTAATTGGCGAAAGTGAGGCCATCATGACGACGGCTACCATCGAGAAGCTGCGCGATCGCGTACAAGGTCGCGTGATCCTGGAAGGCGACGACGATTACGACGAGGCGCGCAAGGTCTACAACGGCATGATCGACCGCCATCCGGCCGCCGTCGTGCAGTGCAAGGGCGCGGCCGACGTGCGCCACGTGCGTGAACTTCGCCCGCGAGGGCGGCCTCGACCTCTCCGTCCGCGGCGGCGCCCACAGCGTCCCCGGCTTCGGCACCAACGACGGCGGCATCGTCATCGACATGTGCGACATGAAGGCGATCGACGTCGACCCGCGCGCGCAGACCGTCCGCGCCGGTGGCGGCTGCAACTGGGGCGAGTTCAACGAGGCGACGTACGCGTACGGCCTCGCGACGACCGGCGGCATCATCGCATCGACCGGCATCGCCGGCCTCACGCTCGGCGGCGGCATCGGCTACCTCACCCGCGCGTACGGCCTCTCGCTCGACAACCTGCTGTCGGCCGACGTCGTGACGGCCGACGGACGCACGCTGAAGGCGAGCGAGCGCGAGAACGAGGACCTGTTCTGGGCCCTCCGCGGCGGCGGCGGCAACTACGGCGCCGTCACGACGTTCGAGTACAAGCTCCACCCCGTGAAGGACATCGTCGCCGGCGTCTTCTTCTACTCGCTCGACCACGTCCGCACGATCCTGCAGTTCTTCCGCGACTACATCGCCACCGCGCCCGAGCAGATGGGCGCATTCCCGGCGTTCCAGATCGCGCCGCCGCTGCCGTTCATCGCCGAGAAGGACCACGGCAAGCCGTTCATCGCCATCGTCGCCTGCTGGGCCGGCGCCGGCCGAGCAGGGCGAGCAGATGATGGAGCCGATGCGCAACGTCGCGCCGCGCGTCGCCGAGATGGTCGCGCCGATGCCGTACCCGGCGCTGAACGGCATGTTCGACCCGCTGCTGCCGCCCGGCCTCCAGCACTACTGGAAGGCCTCGTTCGCGACCGAGCTGACCGACGGCGCCATCGCCGCCCACATGGAGTACGGCCCGAAGGTCCCCGTCGTCAACTCGACGGTGCACCTCTACCCGATCAACGGCGCAGCCCAGCGCGTCGCGCCCGACGCGACGGCCTTCGCCTACCGCGACGCGAAGTTCGCGACGGTCATCGCCGGCATGTGGCCCGACCCCGCCGACAACGAGAAGAACACGAAGTGGGTGAAGGACTACTACAAGGCGCTCGAACCGCACTCATCGAAGGGCGGCTACATCAACTTCATGGCCGACGACGACCAGGGCCGCATCAAGGAGAACTACCGCGGCAACTACGACCGCCTCGTCGCCGTCAAGCGCCAGTACGACCCGACCAACCTCTTCCACATGAACCAGAACATCAAACCGTAGCTGGTTTGATCGCTGGAATTTCTAGGGGCGAGCCGCGGCTCGCCCCTACTTCTTAGCTCACCGCGTGATTCCGCTGGCGTTCTCGCCACCACGCCTCTCGGAACGATCCTACGAACGCGGGTCGCGGCGTAGAGCTGGAGACGAAGACTCCGGCACGCGACGCGGCGCTAGAGCGCCGCGATCACGGCCACACGCTCGCCCGGGTCGTACTCTATGATGCCTTGAGGCCGTTACGGCCCGATCGGGTTGCAGTTTGGGCGCTTTGTCGTAGCGACCAGTGAGATGCGCTTCCGGACGCTAGTATCGACGTGCTTCTTGGCGGGACTCCGAGAGTCCGTTGGTCGCCGCGGAGGTCAGCCATCTGCTCCACGAGGCGATGTGCTCCGCGCGAAGGTCGTGTACCCTGACAGTCGTGACCGTACTTGTCCTTCACTGGCGCTGCGTGGCCGTGACGAGCAACCTGGATTTCATCTCCAATTCGATGGCACGGCAGAGCAAGCGAAGTACGGCAGGCTGAAAAGCGCGGCGGTCCCTGATAGTCGCGAGCGGCCGTAAGAAGTCGCCAGCCCACATGTGGAACGCCACGGGCGACACGTTGATGAAACCCGACTCGACTGTGACAATCTGCGGCGAACCCGGCTCATTCGTCGTGCCGTCCACTACGCCTCCCGCTCATTGCCGCGATAGCAATGTCATTCCGCACGCTTGGCAGAACTTGTCGTCCGGGGTTCGTGACGCACCGCAATGCGTGCAGAACGCAGCAGCGCCCCTAGAACGCGCTGCGTCCTTCACCCCGGCGCTGACTCCAGAACGGATGATGAAGTACAGGATGGCAACCGGCATCGCGAGGATTGCGAGGATGAACGCGAGAATGATCAACTCAGGTGCTCCGGTCACGGCGAACCTCTAGAACCCGCATCATCGTCGCCTTCGTCCTCGTCGCGCTCGTCGTCCTCCAATGCGTCGTTCTCATCGTCGTCCGCGTCGTCACCTGCGGATTCGGTTGTCGGTTCACCGTTGAGAAAGGCAGTAATGCGTTCGGGAAAGGCCAGATCGAGCCATATGCCGATGTGCGGCTTGTAGTCTGTGCCGCCGTAGATTGCCGCGTGACAGGTGACCACGAGCCCCCGCTCAGCGCACTGGATGAGCGATCGTTGATAGTCCCCCGCACGGTCGCGGGGCAGGTATCCGAGGGTGTCGCCGGTGAGCGCGGCCTGTACCTTCACCGCGTTCGGGTCGTGGGCGTTGTCGGGCTCGCGTTGGACGACTACATCGAACACGACGTGATCCTCGAACCGCGCGAGCCCGACTCCGCGCCCTCCGCAGCCCTTCCTGGTAATAAGACTCGCCAGCCACCTCGACGGCAAACTCCCAGAGCCCGGCCTCAAGGCTATCGTGTGACAGCTTCGCCACCGCGTGATCAGCAGGGCAAGTCCCGGCACCATCGTGATTCGCCGCAACCATCTGGAGCGATGCCACGACGATACGCCGATCCGATAAGAGCGTCTATCGCGCCTCGTGCTAACCTACGCTCGCTATGGATGAATGGCGGCGATTGCTGCGAGATGCGCGCATCGCGCTCAACATGCCCCGGCGCGAGCTCGCCGAAACGGCCCACGTGTCCGAGGCCACCCTCAAGGCCTACGAGTCAGGCCTGCGCCACCCGAAACGCCCGTACCTCGTCGCCATCCTCGACGCGTTGAAGGTCGACCGCGGCACGCGCAACCAGGTCCTCGCGTCCGCCGGATTCGTGCCGGACGGCCTCGGCCTGCGCTACGACATGGGCGAGCTGGCCTTCACCGTCGAAGAGGCGGCCGTCGAGATGGAGCGCTACGGCTGGCCCGCATTCCTCGGCGATGAGTTCGGCCGCGTCCTCTGCGCCAACAGCGTCGCCCAGGCGCATCTGGGGCGTCGACATGGAGGCCGAGTTCCCCGACCCGCACGATCGCCACCTCCTGAGCGTCGCGACGATGCCGCGCTTCGCCGATCGATGCCTGAACTGGGACGAGGCCATCGGCACCATCATCGCCACGTGGCGCAATCACCGCCGCGGCCCCGAGAGCTTCGACGAGCCCTCGCCGTTGTTCGCCGGCATCGTCGAACGGCTGCTGAACGGCGACCCGAACTACGTGTCCCGCCTCGCCGATCTATGGCAGAACGCCCCGCCCATCAAGGTGAAGATGCGCTGGTCGTACCGCATCGTCTGGCAGGTGCCCGGGCTCGACGTCATGCGCTTCCAGGGCTTCCTCAGCGCCGCCAACGAGCCCGACGGCTACATGTTCTACGACTGGATCCCGGCGGACGCGCCGACCTGGGACCAGCTCGACCGCCTGAAAGCGGACCAGACCTAAGTTCTCCGCTCAGCGGCGCCGGGCGTATGCGCGCCCAACCTGATCGGCCCCTATATGTGCGTTGTAAACACGCGCACCTACGATGGATGTTTCCAACCGTCTCACGTAGAATGTCCTCCGTCAACCCCCTGGTATCGATGGGCTACGGTGGCATGACAGGAAATATCCGAATCGGCCTTCGCCTGGTACTGGTCTTGGGCGCCCTACCGCTTCTGCTCGCGCTCGTGTCCTGCTTAGGAAGCGATTCATCGACGCCGGGCAGCGCGGACGACCACGTCTTTAACACCTTCAAAACAGCGGTTGCGTCGGCGGACAAGGATGGCTACACGCCCTACTGGCTGGGGCGAGAGTTCACGGCGGGGGGGCAAGTGCTCCGCGGCCCAAGCACCGGCGACTTCGCCTACGAGGTACCTGGAGGCGGAGTCGCGATGGACTATCTCTCGTACACGGAGGGCGGAACACTCGAGCTATGGGTCGTACAGCGCGGCGGCTTGGGACGAGATGCGCGTGGAACGCAGGCGGGGCCGCTTCGCGCGACGAAGACGGTGCGGGTTGCCGGGCAAGATGCCAAGTTGTTTGTTCTGTCAGCGGGAACCGCCGGTCGGCCAGTTGACGCCTGCTGGTCACCTTTGGCGACACGACGGTGCTTGCCGAAGCACAGTCTGGCGGTGCGGCGACACCCGGCGGACCGGACTCGAACCCGCTGATCGACGAGCAGACGTTCCTCAGCGTGATGCAGCAGCTGCGGCCGTACCCGCAGTGACGGCGCCGCCGTAACCCGCATTGCGCCGGTGACACGCCCGCTCGGACTTCGCCGCCCCGCTGACGTACCCTCGCCGCATGCACTCACACGCCCTCCGCTACGCCTCCCCTTCGTCGCCGGGTCGACGGTCTCGGCCGCTTGCTCCTGCGCTCCTTGATTGAATGCGACGCATACAATCACTTTCAATCAAATACGATCAGAAAGCAGGGGGTTCCCAGCTTCCGCGCCGCCCGAAAACCGGCCCAAACAAGAAATCGCGAAAAAACAACCATCAATCAAAACCGCCGCCCCACCGTGAGTGGTGCGGCGGCGGCGGTCTGTTCTCTGCTGTCTGTCGTCTGTTCTGGGCGCCGCAGGCGCCGCTACACCAGCCCGCGCTTCACCATCTCCTCGGCGATCTGGATGGCGTTGAGCGCCGCGCCCTTGCGGATGTTGTCCGACGAGATCCACATCGCGATCCCGTTCGGGTTCGACGAGTCCTCGCGGATGCGGCCGACGTACACCGGGTCCTTGCCGGCGGCGAAGCGCGGCGTCGGGTAGAGGTTGATCTCCGGCCCGTCCTGCACGACGACGCCCGGCGCCTCGTGCAGGATCTCGCGCACGGCG
Organism: uncultured Chloroflexia bacterium; assembly: GCA_963840385.1. Classification (GTDB taxonomy): domain Bacteria; phylum Chloroflexota; class Dehalococcoidia; order DSTF01; family JACRBR01; genus CAYJMJ01. Next base: position 478,216 of record CAWIYS010000014.1, read on the forward strand.
TCGGCCGACATCGGCCGCGCGAACTCCGCGTGTACCGCCAGGCTGTGGCTCAGGAATACCGGCACGCGCACGCACGTCGCCGAGAGCGGCAGCCCCGGCTCGTGCATGATCTTGCGCGTCTCCGCCATCATCTTCCACTCCTCCTTCGTGTAGCCGCTGTCCATGAAGGAGTCGATGTGCGGCAGCAGGTTGAACGCGATCTCGTGCGGGTAGATGTGCGGCACGCTCTCGTGACCCGACGCCCAGTTCCGCGTCTGCGAGTCCAGCTCGCCGACGGCGGCCGTGCCGGTGCCGGAGACGGACTGGTACGTGTCGGCGATGACCCGCACGACCGGGTTGAGCTTGTGCAGCGGCCACAGGCACATCACCAGCGGCGTCGTCGAGCAGTTCGGGATGGCGACGATGCCCTTGTGGCCGTCGACGTCGTCCGCGTTCACCTCCGGCACGACGAGCGGCACGTCGGGCTCCTGCCGCCACACGCTCGAGTCGTCGATGACGACGGCGCCGGCGTCCCGCGCGATCGGCGCGTACTCGCGCGATGCCGCGCCGGACGCCGAGATGAACACGAAGTCCGCGCCCTTGAACGAGTGCTGCGTCGTCGCCTCGACGGTGATCTCACCCTCGCCGAAGGGGATGCGCTTGCCGGCGGAGCGCTCCGTCGCCAGCAGCTTGAGCGCCTTGATCGGAAAGTGGCGCTCGGCCGCGATCTTCAGGAACTCGAGCCCGACGACGCCGGTGGCGCCGACGACGGCGACGTTGAATTGCTTGCCCTGCTGCGAAGACATGACGCACACCCCACGTACATGAGACGGAGAACGTTGCCCGCATGATACCGGCGGGCGGTGGAGGTCGGAAGTCGGAGGGCAGAAGTTCTGCGCTCATCGGCTGCTCGCCGACCTCCTCGACCTCTCGACCTCCAGCCTAACCCGTGCTGACCGCCGATCGCCTTGCCGATGGCGAACGTGATCGCCGCCGCGCCGCTGCCGATGAGCAACTGCCGCATCCCGGCGAAGAAGAAGTTGCGGCCGGTGAACAGCGAGACCGACGCGCCGACGGCGAACATCCCCAGCCCGCCGACGATGACCGAGACGACGAAGAACGGCGTCGTGGAGCCGAAGAACCACGGGATGACGGGCAAGGATCGCGCCCGCCGCAAACGCGGCGAACGAGGAAATCGCGACGCCCCACGGGCTGCCGAGCCCCTCCGGGTTCAGCCCCAGTTCCTCGCGCGCCAGCGTCTCGAGCGCGACGCCGCGGTCGGCGATGATCCGCGTCGAGAGCGCCTCTGCCTCGGCGACCGGCAGCCCCTTCGCGCGGTAGATCAGCGCCAGCTCCTGGCGCTCCTGCTCCGGGTCCGACTCCAGCTCTTCCTTCTCGAGCGCGATCTGGCGCTCGAACAGCTCGCGCTGCGACGTGACGGAGATGAACTCGCCGGCGCCCATCGAGAACGCGCCCGCGAGCAGGCCGGCAATGCCCGCCAGGATGATGAAGCTCCCGTCCGGATTGGCGCCGGCGACGCCGATCACCAGGCTGAGGTTCGAGAGCAGTCCGTCGCTGATGCCGAAGATCGCCGCGCGCAGCTGGCCCCCCGTGTCGACGCGGTGCCAGCGCTCGCCGCGGGCGATGCCCGCGACGTCGGTGCCGCCGCCCGGGCGAGTAGAGCGTCGACAGCGTGCGGGAGTGCGCGCGCTCGGCGCGGGCCATCTCGGGCCCGGCGTCCTCCTGCGCCATGTAGTTGTCGAAGCCGCTCGACTCCATGGCGCTGATCATCGGCAGCACGGCCTTCGGCCCGATGCGGTCGGCGAGGAAGCACATGATGCGCACGCGCGGCGAGGGCTTGGGGTCCGCAGGCAGCACGACGCCGGCGTCGCGCAGGCGCTCGGCCCACTTGCGCAGGTGGCCCTTCTCGGTCTCGGCCAGGTCGAGGAATATCTTCGCGCGGTCCGGATCCTTCTCGGCGGCGGCGAGGCGCGCATAGATCTCGACGCCGTCGACCTCGCCCTGCCAGTTGCGGCGGATGCGCTTGATGTCGGCCGGCGTCATCGGCGTCGTGGTCTTCGTCTCCATACGGCTGATGATAACGGCTGGCCGCGCCGATTTGGAGTACCCCGCCGCGCCCAACGGCGCCGAACGCTTCCCACGGACCGGCGCGCATCGATACACTCGATGCGTCCCCGTAATCTCGCAGCGACCGGAGTGCGCCATGCTTGCGACCCTGCTCAACATCAATCCCGAACGCATCGCCGTCGCCGAGTTGTTCGGCGTCATCGGCTCGCCGTCCAAGACCAGCGAATATGTCCGCATGCTGCGTGCGATCGAGGAGAACAGGCGCATCCGCGCCCTCGTCATCGATATCGACTCGCCCGGCGGCGGCGCCGGCGCGTCGGAGACCATTTACCGCTCGGTCGCGAAGATCGCGAAGCAGAAGCCGGTCGTCGCCTGCATCACCGGCACCGGCGCCTCGGGCGCGTACATGGCGGCGTGCGGCGCGACGAAGGTCGTCGCCGTGCCGATGGCCGTCGTCGGCTCGATCGGCGTCATCTCGATGCGGCCGATGCTGTACGACCTGCTGGAGAAGATCGGCGTGCGCATGGAGGTCACGAAGGCCGGCCGGCTGAAGGACATGTTCTCGAACTTCCGCGAGCCGACGCCGGAGGAGCGCGAGAAGGAGCAGTCGCTGCTCAACAGCTTCTACGACCGCTTCGTGACAGCTCGTCGCCGAGGCGCGCAAGCTGCCGCCCGAGCGGGCGCGCGAGCTGGCGACGGGCGAGATCTACACCGCCGAGCAGGCGATGGCGAGCGGGCTGGTCGACGAGCTGGGTGACCTGGACACGGCGATCGACCTCGCGCAGCGGCTGGCGGGGCTCGCCGAGCGCAAGATGACGTACGTGAAGCCGCATCGCGGCCTCCGCGACCGGCTGCTGGCCAATACCACGACGGGCCTGCTCGAGACGGTCGCGTTCGCCGTCGAGGGCGCCCTGCGCGGACCGGCGGATCGAGTACCGGTAGTTCGACTTAACTCAGGCGGACATCTGGGCCGCCGCCTGCCGCACATATGCTTCTTGGCGAGCGGCGCGGGGCGCGTCCGCGGGCACTCCTTATGTCACAGACCTGCAACATCCGGGGGGCCCCGGCGGCCCGCGGCGGCCAGCTGGCGAGCTAGAATGTCAAGAAATGGTGACCTACGGGGGTTGCATTATGTGCATTCGTTCGGTTAGCATCCGCTGGTTGACATCCCAAGGGCCTATTTGTATACTCGGTTCAGGCTAGACAGAACCCCCTTGCCTTCGGATCCCCATGCAATGTCCCTTTCGGGACTTTTCGCGTCTACAGGAGATCACGGTTCGTAACGCAATGTTAGGAGCGCGCTCGGCATGACTGTCGCTACAGACATCGTCAGTACCCGATCATCGGTTCCGGCCAGCAAGAAATCGTACGCCAAGATCGCGCACGTGCTGGACATCCCGCACCTGATCAGCATGCAGATCACCTCCTTCGAGTGGTTCAAGAACGAGGGCCTGCGCGAACTGTTCGACGAGATCTCCCCCATCGAGGACTTCACCGGCACGCGCATGAAGCTCCGCTTCGGCGACTACAGCTTCGGCGAGCCGAAGTACCCCGAACTGGAGTGCCGCGAGCGCGACATGACGTTCTCGGCGCCGCTCCGCGTCAACGTCCAGCTCGAGGTCAAGGAGACCGGCGAGGTCAAGGAGCAGGAGTTATTCATGGGCGACTTCCCGCTCATGACGCCGAACGGCACCTTCGTCATCAACGGCGCCGAGCGCGTCGTGGTGTCACAGCTCGTCCGCTCGCCGGGCGTCTACTTCACGCTCGAGACGGACCCGACGACCGGCCGCGAGCTGTGCTACGGCAAGCTGATCCCGAACCGCGGCGCCTGGCTGGAGTTCGAGACCAGCAACAAGAACGTCATGTCGGTGAAGGTCGACCGCAAGCGCAAGATCCCGGTCACGACGCTGCTTCGCGCCATCGACGAAGAGGAGGGTGTGCCGGAGAACAAGCTCGGCACCAACGAGCGCATCCTCGCCAAGTTCGCCGACATCGACACCAACCCGGAGCGCTCGTTCATCCAGACGACGCTGGACAAGGAAACCGCCACCAACAAGACCGAGGCGCTGCTCGACTTCTACCGCCGGCTGCGCCCGGGCGACCCGCCGACGCTCGAGAACGCGCGCGGTCTGCTCAACTCGCTCTTCTTCAACAGCCGGCGCTACGACCTGGGCCGCGTCGGCCGCTACAAGCTGAACCGGCGGCTGGAACTGGACGCCGAGGAGAAGACGCGCGTCCTGCAGCCCCGTCGACCTCTTGACGATCGTCCGCACGCAAGTCCAGCTCAACAACGGCAACGGCAAGCCGGACGACATCGACCACCTCGGCAACCGGCGCGTGCGCGCCGTCGGCGAGCTGATCCAGAACCAGTTCCGCATCGGCCTGCTGCGCATGGAGCGCGTGGTGCGCGAGCGCATGACGATCATCGACCCGGACCAGGCGACGCCGAGCGCGCTGATCAACATCCGGCCCGTCGTCGCGTCGATGAAGGAGTTCTTCGGCGGCTCGCAGCTGTCGCAGTTCATGGACCAGACGAACCCGCTGGCCGAGCTGACGCACAAGCGACGCCTCTCGGCTCTCGGCCCCGGCGGCCTCTCGCGCGACCGCGCCGGGTTCGACGTGCGCGACGTGCACCACAGCCACTACGGCCGCATCTGCCCGATCGAGACGCCGGAAGGCCCGAACATCGGCCTCATCGGCTCGCTGGCGACGTACGGCGTGATCAACAGCTACGGCTTCATCGAGACGCCGTACCGGCGCGTGATCAAGGAACTGGCCGGCTGATTCGCCGGAATGGCTCGGCCGCTTTCTGCGTGAGGATGTCGACGGCGTTGGCGAGGCCGGCGGCGAGGTCACGGACGCGGTGCAGAAGAAGCTCGCCCGCAAGGGCTCGCGCATGTACAAGTGCAAGCCGTTCGTCAGCCGCGAGATCGAGTACCTGGCGGCCGACACCGAGGACCAGCTTCGTCATCGCGCAGGCGAACGCGCTGCTGACGGCGGATAACCACTTCATCGAGGAGCGCATCGAGGCACGCGCGGGCGAGCGGTTCATGATGGAGCCGCCGCACCTCGTCGACTGGATGGACGTGTCGCCGAAGCAGATCCTCAGCGTGGCGACGTCGCTGATCCCGTTCCTGGAGCACAACGACGCGCCGCGCGCGCTGATGGGCTCCAACATGCAGCGGCAGGCCGTGCCGCTGGTCCGGCCGGAGACGCCGATCGTCATGACCGGCGTCGAGGGGCAGGCGGCGCAGGACTCCGGACAGGTGATCCTCGCCGAGGACGACGGCACGGTCGTCAGCGCCGACGCGCGGCTGATCAAGATCCGCTACGACAGCGGCGAGGAGCGCGAGTACCCGCTGCTCAAGTTCGTGCGCTCGAACCAGGGCACGTGCATCAACCAGCGCCCGACGGTGCGCACCGGCGACCGCGTGCGGCAGGGCGACGCCCTGGCCGACAGCTCGTCGACCAGCAAGGGCGAACTGGCGCTGGGCCAGAGCGTGCTCTGCGCGTTCATGAGCTGGCAGGGCTACAACTTCGAGGACGCGATCATCCTCTCGGAAGCACTGGTCCGCGACGACAAGTTCACCTCGATCCACATCGAGAAGCACGAGGTGGAGTCGCGCGACACGAAGCTGGGGCCTGAGGAGATCACGCGCGACATCCCGAACGTCGGCGAGGAGTCGCTGCGCGACCTCGACGAGAACGGCATCATCCGCATCGGCGCCGAGGTCAACTCCGGCGACATCCTCGTCGGCAAGATCACGCCGAAGGGCGAGACCGAACTGACGGCCGAGGAGAAGCTGCTGCGCGCGATCTTCGGCGAGAAGGCGCGCGAGGTGAAGGACACGTCGCTGCGCGTGCCGCACGGCGAGCGCGGCAAGGTCATCGATGTCAGGGTCTTCCGCCGCGACACGCACGACGAGCTGCCGGCCGGCGTCAACGAGCTGGTGCGCGTCTCCATCGCCCAGCGGCGTAAGGTATCCGAGGGCGACAAGATGGCCGGACGCCACGGCAACAAGGGCGTCGTCGCGCGCATCCTGCCGGTCGAAGACATGCCGTACCTCGAGGACGGCACGCCCGTCGACATCGTGCTGAACCCGATCGGCGTGCCGAGCCGCATGAACGTCGGCCAGGTGCTGGAGACGCACCTCGGCTGGGCGGCCAATTCGCTCGGCTTCCGCGCGGTGACGCCGGTCTTCGACGGCGCGAGCGACAAGTTGATCGAGGACGAGCTGGCCGCGCATGGCTCGCGCTCAAGGCCGGGGCGCTCAGCCGCCGCTCGCACGGCAACGGCAACGGGAACTCGCCGACGCCGTACGAGAAGCTCGACCTGCCCAAGTTCGAGGGGTGGCTTCGCGAGCACGGATTCGACGCCCGCGAAATCCTCGACGAAACGCGCATCGGCGTCGCGGCGCGCGCATGCCTGGACTACTGGCTCGAGCACGAAGTCGGCGTCAAGCGCCCGCGGGCGATGACGGCGGAGCAGATCGAGAAGAAGGTGACGGACGCGATCGAAGCCGGCTTCGCTCCGCCGACCTGGGGCAAGCAGAAGGTGCTCGACGGACGCACCGGCGACGCGTTCGACCAGCCGGTGACCGTCGGCTACATCTACATGCTCAAACTGGTCCACCTGGTCGAGGACAAGATCCACGCGCGAAGCACGGGCCCGTACTCGCTGATCACGCAGCAGCCGCTCGGCGGCAAGGCGCAGTTCGGCGGCCAGCGCTTCGGCGAGATGGAGGTGTGGGCGCTCGAGGCGTACGGCGCGGCCCACATCTTGCAGGAGTTGCTGACCGTCAAGTCCGACGACATCGTCGGCCGCGTCAAGACGTACGAGTCCATCGTCAAGGGCGAGGACGTGCTGGAGCCGGGCGTGCCGGAGTCGTTCAAGGTGCTGGTCAAGGAGCTGCAGAGCCTCGGGCTCTCGGTGGAAGTGCTGAACGAGGACGAAGAGTCGGTCGAGTTCGTAGATACGGGCGAGGGGATGCCCGAGCTGGGCATCAACCTGTCAGGGTTTGAGAGCGAGGATAAGCTCAGTGCTTGAGGTAAACGACTTCAACGCCGTCCGCATATCGCTGGCTTCGCCGGAGCAGATCCGGTCGTGGTCGTACGGGGAGGTCACGAAGCCTGAGACGATCAACTACCGCACGCTGAAGCCGGAGAAGGACGGGCTCTTCTGCGAGAAGATCTTCGGTCCGACGAAGGACTTCGAGTGCTACTGCGGCAAGTACAAGCGCGTCCGCTACAAGGGCATCGTCTGCGACAAGTGCGGCGTCGAGGTGGCGCGCTCAAAGGTGCGCCGCGAGCGCATGGGCCACATCGAGCTGGCGTCGCCGGTCAGCCACATCTGGTTCGTCAAGGGCACGCCGAGCCGCATCGGTCTGCTGCTCGACATCTCGCCGCGCTCGCTGGAGCGCGTGCTCTACTTCGCGCAGTTCATCGTCACGTCGGTCGACGAGCACGCGAAGAAGAGGGCGCTCGAGCACCTGCAGGAGGAGATGGAGCGCGAGGCGACGCGCCGCGAGAAGCAGTACGCCGACCGCGTCGCCGAGCTGCAGGCCCAACTCGCTGGCGCCGAGCAGGAGATCGAGCGCGACCGCAGGGCGAAGCTCGAGCGGCTCGAAGAGGATCGCCAGGAGCAGACCGACGCGATCATGCAGCAGGCCGTCGAGTACCAGGCCGAGCTCAAGGAACTCGTCGGCCGCTCGGCGCGCAAAGGCTACCGGCTGGGCGACGCGCTGATCGTCGAACGCGGCACCGTGATCGAGGAAAGCGTCGTCAAGGGACTGAAGAAGGTCGCCCAGGAGCGCGTCGCCGCGCTCGAGGAGACGTTCGCGAAGCGCCGCGACGACATCGCGCTGCTCGCCGACGCGAGCGCCGACCAGAAGCGCAAGGTCATCCTCGACGAACTGAAGCCGCTCGAGGAGCGGGCCGGCGGTGAGCGCGAAGCCGTGTACGCGGAGTTCCAGGAGCGCATCCAGGAACTGGAGGAGCTCGTCGACCCCGCCGAGAACGACAAGATGGTGCTCCTCACTGAGGCGCGCTACAAGGAAATGCAGGAGCGCTACGGCAACGTCTTCGAAGCCGGCATGGGCGCCGAGGCGATCCTCAAGATCCTCGAGCACGTCGACGTCGAGAAGCTGCGCGAGAAAATGCAGGTCGAGATCCACTCGACCTCCGGCCAGCGCCGCAAGAAGGCGACGAAGCGCCTGAAGGTGGTCGAATCGCTCCGGCGCTCTGGCAACCACCCGTCGTGGATGGTCTTCACCGTGCTGCCCGTCATGCCGCCCGAGCTGCGGCCGATGGTCCAGCTCGACGGCGGCCGCTTCGCCACGAGCGACCTGAACGACCTCTACCGCCGCGTCATCAACCGCAACAACCGGCTCAAGCGGCTGCTCGAGCTCGGCGCGCCCGAGATCATCATCCGCAACGAGAAGCGCATGCTGCAGGAGGCCGTCGACTCGCTGATCGACAACGGCCGCCGCGGCCGCGCCGTCGCGGGCTCCGGCAACCACAAGCTCAAGAGCCTGAGCGACATGCTCAAGGGCAAGCAGGGCCGCTTCCGCCAGAACTTGCTCGGCAAGCGCGTCGACTACTCCGGCCGGTCGGTCATCGTCGTCGGCCCGGAGCTGAAGCTGCACCAGTGCGGCCTGCCGAAGCGCATGGCGCTCGAGCTGTTCAAGCCGTTCGTGATGCACGCGCTCGTCTCACGCGGCATTGCGCACAACATCAAGAGCGCCAAGCGCATCGTCGAGCGGGCTCGGCCGGAGGTATGGGACGTCCTCGACGAGGTGATCCACACGCGGCCGGTGCTGCTCAACCGCGCACCGACGCTGCACCGCCTGGGCATCCAGGCGTTCGAGCCGGTGCTCATCGAGGGGAGCGCGATCCAGATCCACCCACTCGTTTGCACGGCGTTCAACGCCGACTTCGACGGCGACCAGATGGCCGTCCACGTCCCGCTGTCGCGCGAGGCCGTTGCCGAAGCGCGCCAGATCATGCTGTCGACGCACAACCTGCTCTCACCGGGCTCCGGGGAGCCGATCGTCGCGCCGACGCTCGACATGGTGCTCGGCTGCTACTACCTGACGATGGACAAGCCGAACGGCCGCGGCGCCTACCGGCCCGCGAAGGAGGGCCAGCCCTCCGAGGGCGTGTTCGGCAGCCCACAGGAAGCGCGGCTCGCCTACGACATGGGCATCGTCGACCTGCACGCGCGCATCCGCGTCCGCATCCCGTACGAGAAGCCGGCGCCGCGGCGCCGCCGCGACGAGGTACCGGCGCTCGCAGCCGGTGACGGCGCAGGCCTCGCGACCGGCGAGCCGGCGATAGACGGCGAATTCACGGAGTCGACGTCCTTCGTCACTGAGAGCTTCGAGGAAGAGATCGCGTCCAGCGTGCGCAGCCGCACCGAGATGGTCGACACAACCGTCGGCCGGCTGATCTTCGACGAGATCCTGCCGCCCGGCGTCGCATCCGCGGTGACCGGCGGCATCGACTTCATCAACGAGAAGATGGACCGCAAGATGCTGAAGACGGTCGTCGCGCGCTGCTACGACGTGCTCGGCAACGAGGAGACGGCCGAGGTCGTCGACAACATCAAGCACATCGGCTTCGAGTATGCGACGAACTCCGGCATCACGATCGCCGTCAACGACCTGCGCGTGCCGGCCGAGAAGGCGGGCCTGATCAAGAAGGCCGAAGACAACATCAAGGAGATCGACGGCGAGTACGAGATGGGGCTCATCACCGAGCAGGAGCGCTACGACGCCACCGTCGAGGTGTGGAGCCGCACGACCGAGGACGTCAAGAAGACGATCCAGGATCAACTCGACCGCTACGGCTCCGTGTACATCATGGCCACCTCGGGCGCCAAGGGTAACATCAGCCAGATCACCCAGATGGCCGGCATGCGCGGCCTGATGACTGACCCGTCCGGCCGGATCATCGACCTGCCGATTCGCTCCAGCTTCCGCGAGGGGCTGACGGTGCTCGAGTACTTCATCTCGACGCACGGCGCGCGCAAGGGTCTCGCCGACACGGCGCTCCGTACGGCCGACTCCGGCTACCTGACGCGGCGTCTCATCGACGTCTCGCAGGACGTGATCATCCTCGAGGAAGACTGCGGCACGCGCATGGGCGTCTGGCTCGACCAGCCTGAGGCCGGCGTGCTCGAGACGTTCAGCGAACGGATCGTCGGCCGCTACTCCGCGATGGATCTCGAAGACCCGGAGACGGACGACATGCTCGCCGCGTTCAACGAGGAGATCGACGATGCCGTGACGGCTCGCCTGGAGCAGTTGCACATCGAGCGCGTGTACGTGCGGTCGCCGCTCACCTGCCAGGCGAAGCGCGGCCTCTGCCGCTACTGCTACGGCCGCAGCCCGGCGCGCGGCTCGCTCGTAGACCCTCGGCGAGGCGGTCGGCATCGTCGCCGCGCAGTCGATCGGCGAGCCGGGCACGCAGCTGACGATGCGCACGTTCCACACCGGTGGCGTCGCGAGCGGCGTCGACATCACGAGCGGTCTCCCGCGCGTCGAGGAGTTGTTCGAGGCGCGCGTGCCGAAGGGGCAGGCGCTGATCTCGGAGATCGACGGCTTCGGCGAGGTCGTGCGTGAGGGCGACGCGCGCCGCGTCCGAATCAAGAACACCGAACTGTACAGCGACGAGTACGAGGTGCCGAAGGGCGCCAAGCTGCTCGTGAAGAAGGACGACCTGGTCGAGCAGGGCATGCCGCTGGCGCGGCTGCCGCAGCTGGAAGCCGCCGCGCCCGAGACCGACGGTGCAACGGCCGCGGCCAAGAAGCCGAAGTCTCGCAGCAAGAAGGCGAAGGCCGAGGAAGCACCCGAAACGCTCGAAGGAGACGTCGATCGCCCGGATCGGCGGACGGGTCGTGCTGTCCGGCAAGGACCGCGTCTCCATCGTCTACGAGGAGAAGGAGGAGCGCGAGTACCCGGTGCCGGCGGCGGCGCGTCTCCGCATCGAGAACGGCGACGCGGTGCAGGCGGGCCAGCAGCTCACCGAGGGCTCGCTGAACCCGCAGGACATCCTGCGCATCATGGGCCCGGAGGCGGTGCAGCTCTACCTGGTCGAAGAGGTGCAGAAGGTCTACCGCTCGCAGGGTGTGACCATCAACGACAAGCACATCGAGGTCATCGTGCGGCAGATGCTGCGCAAGGTACGCGTCGACGCGCCGGGCGACACGGGCATGCTGCCGAACGACATCGTCGACCGCTTCGAGTACGAGGAGATCAACGCGCGCGTGCTGGCCGAGGGCGGCGAGCCGGCGACGGCGGTGCCGGTGCTGCTCGGCGTCACGAAGGCCTCGCTCAGCACGAGCAGCTTCCTGGCGGCGGCGTCCTTCCAGGAGACGACGCGCGTGCTCACCGAGGCGGCGATCAGCGGCCAGACGGACCACCTGATGGGCCTGAAGGAGAACGTGATCATCGGCAAGCTGATCCCGGCGCGGACGCCGATCGCGCTGCCGCCGCCGCCGGTCAAGGAGATCCCCCTGCCCGAGTCGCTCGAGCTCGAAGAGGGCGACGACCTGTTCACCGACGAGGACGACATCGCCGGGCTGCTCGGCACGCTGCCGCTCGACGAGCCCGAGGTGGACGAGTCGGGCATCGAGGACGTCGACGAGGAGCTGCCGGAGATCGACGAACCGTCGCCGGAGGACCTGCTGTCGGAGGATGACGAGGCAGAGGTGCTCGACATCGACGAGCCGGAGGTCACGCCGGAGGCGACACTCCCCAAGGGCTTCGTCGCGGAGCCCGATGAGGAGTAATCGCCGGTCGCAGGACGAGTAGCGAAGAGGGAGTCCTTCCGGACTCCCTCTTCTTGTTTGCCACTCGCCCGCCTACAGGTTGAAGACGGGCTCGGACTGGGGTCGGCGCGTTTCGAACAGGACGTCGGCAGATCGTTTCGATGATGCGTCAAGTAATGGCGACGGCCGTCCCTTGAGATGTTGGTCGAAGAACGCCACCGAATACGCATTGACGATGTCGTGCGCCCGCTGCACACCAATGGGCCCGCTGAAGCCGACTCTGGGGAAGATCGGTGATGCATACGGGACGTCGGTAAAGTCGATGTGGAACATCCCGGGCACCTGGACGAAGTAGCCATCCCCCGGCAAGCTGGCATACACCGAGCGCATCGTCGCCTGGGTTTCCTCGATATCCCTGTCCGTCCAGCCACCGGACTTTCGTCGTTCGAGCAACATCGTGTCGGCAGGCCGCGTGATCCACATGCCCGCCTGCGTCAGGCCGGCTTGAACCACGTTGGCGGACATGAACACATCCATCACGAGGCATGCCTTCAGGCGGTGTGGCTCCGTCAGGCACGCCTCGGCGCCAACAATGCCGCCGAACGACACACCAAATACGCCAGCGCGCTGCAGGTCAAGCTTACCCGTAAGGATGCCGTTCGCATCAGCGCCATTGATGCCAGCAAGTCGATCGAGCGTGAAGCTGACGTCCTGCGCGAAATACGGGATTGGGCCGTCCGTCAGTGGTTGACCATTGAGAAGAGGGGCTTCTTCGGCCGGGCTGATGCTTTGCCAGGTCAGAGGATCCATTTGCGCTTTCGACAGTCCAGCCACTTGACGTCCATCCGGGAACACTACCACTGCGGCAGAACCTGGCTGGTCGACGCCCACGACGATGTAGCCGTGCGAGACCAGCTCCTCAACCTGAAACGTACTCATCTGACGATAGCCAGTGAGTCCTTCCACGAACATGAGGACAGGGTAGCTGGGTTCATCGTCTGCGATCGGTGCGGACTCGCTGGCGTGCGCCGTAACGTATCTGAGTTGCTGTAGCGAGAAGCCCGGAAAGTTGTGGATCCTCGCCACGGCTGCCGCAACGGCGTCGGAATCTCGTATGTACGGGGCACGCGAAGACCGCGAGCCCTTCCTGGCGGGATACCAGATCTGCGCCATGAGTTCACGATGGACGCCGGGGTTGGTTGTGAAGCGTTCCGCGCGGCTTGTGTCGACCCAGTGATACGTCGTTGTGCCGATCGCGTACGGCCCGGTCGGTTTCGGAAAGTGAAATACGGGCAACGCTACTGGCAGAAGCGTGGAGACGGCTATTCCCAACACACCGAGTCCAATGCCAGAGCCTGCGATGAATCGGTTGACGTCCATACCGTCCGACACGGCGACCCCGAGCAGCCAGATCAGGAAGAACAGCACCGCCAACGCGTAGGCTGGAACCAGCTGCCAGCGCGGACCTTCTGCCAGCACCTGCACGATTACGATGACCAGCGCAACCGGCGCCAGGTAGCGCATCCAGATCACCGAGTGAAACGGCGGAATGGCTAGCGTCAGGAATGTCAGCAGATTCGCAAGCAGGAGCAGAGATTCAACGCGCCTCACGCATTAACCCCCAAGCGCTAGTCGATGCAGTTGTAGAGCGTCCGCAAGTCAAGCCAAACACTAGCAACTTCAAGTTGATGCGAGAAGTGCGAACGTAGCGCGGAATTATCGCGTTGATTCGCGCTCTTGAGTGAGAGGCGAGGGCGCTGAAGGCCGTCGCCGCCGCTATGCCGCGGCCTCCCGGCCGGCGGCACCCGTCAGTTGCGCGATGAGCGCGTCGGCGGTGCTGGCGGTCGAGGGGTACGAGACGGAGCACGTGGACATCTGGAGCGATGGCACTTCCGGGAAGCGCCGGCGCACCATCTCGACCGCGTGATCGCGCAGGCGATCCGCCGACAGCTGCGTGCCAGCGAGCGACGTCTCGGCATGAATGATGGCGTAGCCGCCGTCGAGCGCGCCCAACACGTCGGAGTCGCGCACCGACGCAAGCAGCTGGCTGCCGATGCGGCGCAGCAGGTGGTCGGTGAAGAAGTCGCCGAACCGCTCGCGCACCTCGGCCTCGTTCTCGACACGGAGCAGCGCGAGGCCCAGTTCGCGGCCGTACCGGCGCGCGCGGTTGACTTCGCGCTGGAACTGCTCGAGCAGGAAGTGGTCGTCTGGAATCCACAGCGTCGGGTCGACGGAGTGGAGCCTGCGCGCGTCCTCTCGCTCGCGGATCTGCGAGATCGCGACGGCCGCGTTGGCCGCCAGCACGCCGGCGATCTGCTCGACGGCGGGCGATGGCTCGACGAGGAAGAACCCGACGCCGAGAAACTCCCGGTCACACAACAGCGGCGTGACGATGGCCTCGTGAGCCGCGATCTCCGCATCGGCCGCCGGAAAGAGGTCGCTGACGCGCACGGTCGCAGGGCGGCCCGCCTTCTCGGCCGCAACGAACGCCTCGGCCGCGGCAGTGTTGCGCGCGAGCGCGTCGATGCCGAGCTGGGCCCATGCATCGCGGGCGGTTGCGGGCCGCGTGAGCGTGCTGGCGGCCGCTCGGAAGGCGCCGCGCTCGTCGGGTAGCGCGATGATCGTAAGCGTGGCGCCCAGCACCTTCTCGCCGAGCAGCTCGAACCGTCCGGCCAGCCAGCCGATGTCAGTCGACGCGTGAAGCCCGGCCAGGTGCTCCGCCAGGTACAGCAGTCGTCCCGCGTCCGAGGCGGTTTGGTCGTTCTGCGTCACCACAGGCACGTCCTCCACGGAAGTATCGGCAGGCGCGGCATGCGAGGCGAGCCGCCAACCCGTCTCATCGCGGTCGCGCAGGCTGAACAGCCCGCGCGGGCCGGTTCAGGAGACCCAGAGCGACGCCTCAAGGCGCCCCGCTGACACGGCCTCTTGGAGTTCCTGCCGCACCGGTGTCATCATCCGGGATCATGAGAAACGAACACTCCAATTCAGTTCGGACCAACCGCGCGCCGCTACCGAACGACAGGGCCTGCAAGAAAGGCGAAATCTGCAATTAATGTCGTCTATCAGGCGCGGAGGTGACATCGATGAAGCCCGAGGGAGGGGCCACAGGGGTTCGCTTAGGTGCCCGCGAGATGCGGCTCGGCGGGGACGGGGAAGGCGGTGGTGATGTAGTGGTCGGCGCGGATCGCCGCCGTCACGCCGTCGCCCGCGGCGGTGACGGCCTGCCGGGCCGAGTTCGCGCGGACGTCGCCCGCCGCGTAGAGGCCCGGGATCGCCAGTCTCCATCCACTCGTTCACGGGGATGTGGCCGCCAGCGTCGAGCGGCAACTTGTCGCGCAGGTACGCCGGTGTTCGGCGACAGGCCGATGAACACGAACACGCCGGCGACAGCCAACTCCGACGTGCCGCCGGTCTCGACGTTACGCAGCCGGACGCCGCTCACCGCCTCATCACCGAGGACTTCCTCGACGACCGTGTTCCAGATGAAGTCGATCTTTGGTTCGGCGCGTGCGCGCTCCTGCAGGATGGCGCTTGCGCGCAGCGCGTCGCGGCGGTGGATCACGTGCACCTTGCTCGCGTAGCGCGCCGTAAACACCGCCTCTTCGACCGCGGCGTCGCCCCCGCCGACGACGGCCACCTCCTGATCGCGGAAGAACGCCGCGTCGCAGGTCGCGCAGTACGAAACGCCCCTGCCCGTCAGCGCGCTCTTCGCCCGGCACGCCGAGCCGGTTGTGGTCGGCGCCGTCCGGCGATAATGACCGCCCGTGCGCGATACGCGCCCTCGTCCGTGCGCACGACGTGCCACAGTCCATCCTGGTCGATGGCCGCGACGTCGCCGTACGCCGTCTCGGCACCGTATTTCTCGGCCTGGCGCTGCATCGCCTGCGACAGGTCGGGCCCGCTGATGCGGTCGATGCCGGGGTAGTTCTCGATCTCGGCCGTGAGGGCGATCTGGCCGCCGGTGACCTTGCGCTCGATGCACCAGTCGTGCGACGGCGCGCCCGGGCGGCATACAGCGCGGCGGACAGCCCGGCAGGACCGGCGCCGATGATCACGACGTCGTATTCGGGGAGGTTCGCGGTGTCATTCATGGTGGGACGTCCCGGCAAGCGCCGCCCGCCGGCTACGGACGGCAGCTTGCCAGCGCGTGTTTAGAGGACGCCGTCGAGCTTCTTCTTGAGGTCGCTCTTCGGTCGGAAGCCGATGATCTGGCCGACCGGCTCGCCGCCTTTGAAGACGAGCAGCGTCGGGATGCTGCGGATCTGGTACTGGGCGGCGGTCTTCACGTTGTCGTCCGTGTTCAGCTTCACGAACTTCACCTTGCCGTCGTACTCGTCCGACAGTTCGTCGACGATCGGCGCCACCATGCGGCAGGGGCCGCACCACGGCGCCCAGAAGTCCACAAGTACCGGGGTGTCCGACTTGATCACCTCGGCATCGAAGCTGGAGTCTGTCACTTCAAACGGCTTTGCCACGTTCGGATTCTCCTTCCAGGTTCCTGCAACCGGCCGAAGCCGATTGACGTCCGTTCCGCTGGCAGGATAATATACCCCCGAGGGGTATGTCAAGGTCACGTGGCATGAGCCATCAGGCCAGAACCCGGAGGCATCATGGAGCCGAAACCGCTCGCCGAGGACATCGCCACCCGCCTGCGCCGCATCGAGGGCCAGATCCGCGGCATCCAGAAGATGATGGAAGACCAGCGCGAGTGCGAGGACATCCTCACGCAGACGATGGCCACACGCAGCGCCCTCGACCAGGTGGGCGCGCGCATCATGGAGTACCACCTGGACCGCTGCCTGCTCGAGGGGTTCGACTGCGACGAGCAGCGGATGGCGTCGCTGCGTGAGGCGCTGAAGCTGTGGACGCGCTTCGGCCAGCCGGCGCCGGCGATGGCTATCCCGTACGAAGCGTAGAAGGAATATCCGGCGCTCGCGCGTCCAACCGGCGAAGCCGCCGCGTCCACGCACCAGACTCCCGCGTTCGATCCGACGTCTTAACTGGGGAACCTTGGGGGACTAGCGTCGCACCGGCGACCGGGGTGGACGTCGCCATGGCTCGGAACCAGGACGGACGCGTCTTCGCGCGCACGATGCCGGAGATCGTCGCCGACGCGATGGCCATCCTGCGCGAGGACGCATCGGAGTACGCGTTCATCGGACTCGCCGGCGGCGCCTCCGCAGGCATCGCCGTGCTGGTCCTCGGCCTCATCGGCGGGCCGATCGCCGATCGCCTGCGTCGCACCACTGTTGCTCTTGATCGCCGTCGGCACGCTCGCCGCGTCATCGGCGGCGGTGGGCACCGGCGTCAACCGCCTCCAGCCGGACGCGGCCCGCGCCTTCGCCGACGCGTCGGACGCCGCGGCGTCGCGATCATGCGGCCGTGGTTGCCGCTCGCCGTCGCGCTGGGCGCCGCATCGTACGGGGCAGCTGCCCTGGCGAGGCACATGGGGCCGGTGCCTCCCGACGCCGCCGTGCTGGCCTTCGCCGCGATCGGCGCGACCTACGCCCTGCCGCGGAGCCTCTGCTGCACGGCGCTGTTCGAGTACGACCTCTCGGTGCGCGAGGCCGTGACCGCCAGCTCCGCCGTCGTGCGCATGATGACGCGCGCGGTCGCGGCCGCGTGGTGCATCGTGCTGGCGCCGGCGATCCTCGTCATGGCGCTGGGCGCGATCAGCGGCATCGACATCGTGACGGGCGCCGTCGTCGCCGTGCTGTTCGTCGGCGCGATGCCCGCCGGCGCCGCGCTCATGTCGCTCCTCTTCCGCGAGGCAGCCACGGCGTCACATCGAGCGTGAGAGATGAAACGGCGCGCCCGAATGAGGCGCGCCGTGCGATGTCACACTTCGGGCAGGTGGGTCAGCGGCGGACGGCGCCCGTGCGACGGCGGCGCTGCTCTGCCACGCGCAGGCGGATCATCGCGCGCTGGAGCGCGGCCGCGGCGGCGGCCAGGTCCTCGGTGCTCTCGCGGCGCTCGAGCGCGAGGCGCGCTCGCTCGCGAGCCTGTTCAGCGCGCTGCACGTCGATCTCGTCGGCGCGCTCGGCGGCGTCGGCCAGCACGATCACCTTGTCGTTGAGCACCTCGAAGAAGCCGCCGGTCACGGCGAACGGTATCTCTTCGCTGCCCTTCTTGAGGATCAACTCGCCAGGATTGAGCATCGTCATGAACGCGGCGTGGCGCGGCAGCACCGCCAGCTCGCCCTCGACGCCGGGCGCGATCACTTCGTCGACCCCGTCTTCGGTGAGGAGCCGGCGCTCGATGGTGACGATTTCGACTGACAGCGGCATGGTGTTAGAACCTAACCCTCGGACGCCATCTTCTGGGCCTTTTCGACCGCCTGATCGATGGTGCCGACGTTGACGAACGCCTGCTCCGGCAGGCTGTCGTGCTTGCCCTCGAGGATCTCCTTGAAGCCGCGCACGCCCTCCCGAAGCGGCACATACTGTCCCGGGATGCCTGTGAACACCTCGCCCATGTACATCGCCTGGCCGAGGAAGCGCTCTACGCGCCGCGCACGCGCGACGGTCTGCTTGTCCTCGTCCGACAGCTCCTCCACACCAAGGATGGCGATGATGTCCTGCAGGTCCTTGTACCGCTGCAGCACGCGCTGCACGCCGCGAGCGACGTCGAAGTGCTCCTGCCCGACGATGTTCGGGTCGAGGATGCGCGAAGATGACGACAGAGGGTCCATCGCCGGGTAGATCGCCTTCTCGAAGATGCCGCGGTCGAGCGCGACGACAGCATCGAGGTGGCCGAACGTCGTAGCAACGCCCGGGTCGGTGTAGTCGTCCGCCGGCACGTAGATCGCCTGGAACGACGTGATCGAACCCTTCTTCGTCGTCGTGATGCGCTCCTCCAGCTCGCCCATCTCCGTCGCCAGCGTCGGCTGGTAGCCGACGGCTGACGGCATGCGGCCGAGCAGCGCCGACACCTCCATGCCCGCGAGCGTGTAGCGGTAGATGTTATCGATAAAGAGCAGCACGTCCTGGCCGGACTCGTCGCGGAAGTACTCGGCCATCGTCAGACCGGTGAGCGCAACGCGCAGGCGTACGCCGGGCGGCTCGTTCATCTGGCCGAAGACGAGCACCGTCTTGTCGAGCACGCCCGACTCTTCCATCTCGACCCACAGGTCGTTGCCCTCGCGCGAGCGCTCACCCACACCGGTGAAGACCGAGATGCCGGAGTGTTCCGCCGCGATGTTGCGGATCAGTTCCTTGATGAGCACCGTCTTGCCGACGCCGGCGCCTCCGAACAGGCCGACTTTTCCTCCACGCACCAGCGGCGCGATCAGGTCGACGACCTTGATGCCCGTCTCGAGCACCTGGACCTGCGTCTCCTGCTCTTCGAACGTGGGCGGCTTCCGGTGGATCGAGGCGACGCTCTCCCTGCCGACGTCCCCGCGCTTGTCGAGCGGCTCGCCGAGCACGTTGAAGAGGCGTCCGAGCGTCTTCGGCCCTACCGGCACGGTGATCGGAGCGCCGGTGTCGGTCACTTCGGCGCCGCGCCGGAGGCCGTCGGTCGAGTTCATCGCGAGGCAGCGCACCCAGTTGTTGCCCAGGTGCTGCTCGACCTCGGCGACAATCGTGCCGCCCTCGGACGCGATCTCGACCGCGTTGAACATCTCGGGCAGGTCGCCGCCCGGGAACTCGACGTCCACGACGGTTCCAATGACCTGCGATACCCTGCCCCGGCTTGCGACGTTCGTTGCCATCTGTTGCCTCCGCCTCGTGTCAGGCGTTCATCGCTTCGACACCACCCACGATGTCGAGCAGTTCCTTGGTGATCTGTTCCTGGCGCACCTTGTTGTAAACCAGCGTCAGCGTCTGGATCATCTCGTTCGCAGCCTCCGTCGCGTTGCGCATGGCGACCATGCGCGCCGACAGCTCGCTCGCCTCGGTCTCCAGGATCGACTGGTACACCGTCATCTCGATGTAGCGCGGCAGCAGCTCGGCGAGCACGCCCTGCGAGCTGGGCTCGTAGATGTAGTCGACGTCCTCCGGCGTGATGTCCTGGATCTGCTCCGGCTCGATCGGCAGCAGCTGGCGCACAGTCGGCGTCTGCACGGCCGTATTCACGAAGCGCGGGTAGAGCAGGAACACCCGGTCCGCCCGTCCCGCCTCGTATTCGTCGACGACGATGTTCGAGACAGCCAGCGTGTCGTGCAGCTCCGGGTAGTCCGGCATCGTGAACTCGGCGACGAGCGGCGTACCGGTGCGCACGATGAAGTCGCGCCCCTTCTTGCCCACCGTCACGAAGCTGACCGGCGTCTCCTGCTCAAGTGCGAACGAGGCCGCACGCCGGTTCATATTCGATGGCAGACCTCCGGCGAGCCCACGGTTCGGGCCGAGGTACAGCACGAGCGTGTTCTTCGCAGGCCGCACCGTCAGAAACGGATGCGCGTCCTCGTCCTCGGCGCGCTGCTTCGCTAAGTCGCCGAGGAGTTCCATCATCTTCTCGGCGTAGGGGCGCGCCTGCAGCGCGCGCACCTGCGAGCGGCGCATCTTCGAGCCGGCGACGAGCTCCATCGCCTTCGTCACCTTCGCGATGGAGGTGACAGAGCGCACGCGCCGCCTGATTTGCCTGATTGTCGCCATTCTGTCCTGGTCGCCTGGTTACTGGTTTCTGGTTACTGGTGTTCGGTCACTGGTTCTGGTCGTCGGTGTGCCGCCCCAGTCACCAGCGACCAGTCACCACTCGACTAGTACGGAACTGTGTTCTTGAAATCGCCAAGCGCCGACTTCATCAGGCCGGCGATCTCGTCGGAGATGACCTTCTCGTCCATGATCTTCGCGGTCAGCTCCGGCTTGTTGCTCTCCATGAACTTGTGGAACGCCGTCTCGAACGACTGCACCTTCTCCACCGGCACGTCGTCGAGCATGCCGTTGTTGAGCGCCCAGAACATCTCGACCTGCTCCGCCATCGACAGCGGCTGGTACTGGGGCTGCTTCAGGATCTCCTGCGCGCGCTGGCCGCGCTCCAGCTGGCGCCGCGTCGAGGCGTCGAGGTCGCTCGTGCCGAACTGCGCGAACGCCTGCAACTCACGGTACTGCGCCATGTCGATGCGCAGCTGGCCGGCGACCTGCTTCATCGCCTTGCGCTGCGCGGCGGTGCCGACGCGCGACACCGAAATGCCGGCGTTGATGGCGGGCCGGATACCGGCGTTGAACAGGTCGTTCTCCAGGAAGATCTGGCCGTCCGTGATCGAGATGACGTTCGTCGGGATGTACGCCGACACGTCGTTCGCCTGCGTCTCGATGATCGGCAGCGCCGTGATCGAGCCGCCGCCGTTCTCCTCGTTCACCTTCGCCGAGCGCTCGAGCAGGCGGCTGTGCAGGTAGAAGACGTCGCCCGGGTAGGCCTCGCGGCCGGGCGGGCGGCGGAGCAGCAGCGACACCTGCCGATATGCCCACGCGTGCTTCGACAGGTCGTCGTAGACGATGAGGACGTCCTTGCCCTGCTCCATCCACTCCTCGGCCATCGCGCAGCCGGCGTACGGCGCCAGGTACTGCAGCGCTGCCGACTCGGCGGCCGTCGCGGAGACGATGACAGTGTGCTCGAGCGCGCCGAACTTCTCGAGCGTGGCCATCGTCTGCGCCATCTTCGCCGACTTCTGGCCGATGCCAACGTAGATGCAGAGCAGGTCGCCGCCCTTCTGGTTGATGATGGCGTCGATGGCGATCGCGCTCTTGCCGGTACCGCGGTCGCCGATGATCAGCTCGCGCTGGCCGCGTCCGATCGGGATCATGCCGTCGATGGCCTTGATGCCCGTCTGCACCGGCGTGTCGACCGACTTGCGCGTCGTCACGTCGGGAGCGATGCGCTCGACCGGGCGCGCGCGGTTGGTGCTGACCGGGCCCTTGCCGTCGATCGGCTCGCCGAGTGCGTTGACGACGCGTCCGAGCATGGCGTCGCCGACCGGCACCTCGACGATGCGGCCGGTGGCGCGCACCTCGTCGCCTTCCTTGATGCCGTCGTAGTCGCCCAGCACCATGACGCCGACGCTGTCTTCCTCGAGGTTGAGCGCGAGGCCCATGACGCCGTTCGCGAACTCCACCAACTCGCTCGAAGCGACGTTCGACAGGCCGTGCACGCGCGCGATGCCATCGCCCGCCTCGACGACCGTGCCGACGTTGACCGTCTGCACTTCGGCGCCGAACTGCTCGATCTGCTGCTTGATGATGCTCGAAATCTCTTCGGAGCGGATGGCCATGTCTACCTCCGGGATGCGATCCCGCCTGTGCTTGTTACCTCGCCGCGCCCGCGAGCCGGCGCTTCAGCGCCAGCAGCCGCGTCCTTGTGCTGCCATCGATGAGCTGGTCGCCCATCCGCGCGATGACGCCGCCGATGATCGCCTCGTCGACGATCGGCGTCACGTCGACCTGCTTGCCCGTCAGCGACGACAGCTTCGCGGCGACCGCACTGCGCTCGTCGTCCGCCAGGGGCACAGCCGTCGTTACCGTGGCGTGCGCGATGTTCAGCCGCTCGTCCAGCATCTCCTGGAACGCGAACTGGATGCCCCGCGCCAGCTCGAGCCGTCCGCGCTCCAGCAGCAGCAACGCCAGGTTCTGCGCCAGCTGGCCCACCGCGCCGACGAGGCCGGCTTCGAGGAGCCGCCGCTTCTCCGGGCGCGGCACGCGCGTCCCGCGCAGCACCCCGGCCACGTCCGGCCGCTCGACGAAGTCGGCGATCGCCCGCAGATCGCCGCTCCACGCGACGAACGCCTCGCTCTCCGCCGCGATGTCGAAGGCGGCTTCGGCGTAGCGCCGGGCCGAGATGCTGCTTGACGCCACCTAGTTCTTCTCCCGGAACGTCGACTCCGCAAGCGCGTCATCGATCAGCTTGCGGTGCTGCGCGCGGTCGAGCGACGTGTTGATGACCTTCTCCGCCGCCGAGATTGTCAGGTCGGCGAACTCGCGCCGCAAGTCAGCGATGACGCTGTCCCGCTCGAGCTGGATCTCGCTGCGCGCTCGCGCGAGCAACGCGTCGGCGTCGGCCTGCGCCTGCGCGCGGGCATCGGCCTGGATGCGGTTCGCGATCTCCTGCGACTGTGCGATGAGGTTCTGCGCGTCGCGGCGGCCGGCTTCGACCTGCTCCTGCACCTGCCGCTCTGACTCCGCCACCTGCGCCTTCGCCGCGTCGGCCGCGTTCAGGCTCTCGGCGATGCGCTCGCGGCGCTCGTCGAGCATCTTCATGAGCGGGCCCCAGGCGACGAGGCGCAGGATGATGAGCAGCACGGTGAAGTTCACCAGCTGCGCGACAAGCACCGGCAGATTGATGCCGAGGTCGGCGATTCCCAGAATGATCATCGTTCGTCTCCCGACGAGCCAGAACCCAGGACCTAGAACCTAAGTTGAAGCGTTGCTAGAACACGAAGCCGATCATGACCGCGACGACCAGGGCGTAAATCGCGATCGCTTCGGCGAAGGCGATGCCCAGGATCATGTTGGTCTGGATGACCGGCTGCGCCTCCGGGTTGCGGCCGAGCGCCTCCATAGCCTTACCGGTCAGCATGCCGATGGCGAGCGCCGGAGCGAAGCCGCCGAGGCCGATGGCGATACCGGCGCCGATGTACTTCATGGCGGTGTCCGTGAAGAGCAGTGGCACGATCATTGCGATGTCCAAGTTCGACTCCTTTTTCATGCCCGCAACTCACGGGCAACTGCCTCTGTTACTGAACCCTCGCCGAAGCGAGGGGAACCCCCGTCAGTGCGCGGCCGCGACGGCGTGCTCGCCGTGCGGTGCATCGTTGTGATCTTCGTGCCCCTCGTGTGCGCTCACGGCGAGAACGCCGAACACGAGCGTGAGCATCGCAAAGACGAATGCCTGGATGATGCCGACGAACGTTTCGAGCCCGTAGAACGGCAGCGCGACCAGGAACGGAGCCAGGAACGTCATCACCAGCAGCAGGATCTCGCCGGCCAGCATGTTGCCGAAGAGCCGGAACGTGAAGCTGATGATGCGCGCCAACTCGGCGACGAACTCCAGGATGCCGACGAAGAAGTTGATCGGGCTGCTCACGTTGAAGAACTTCGCGGCGTACTTGAAGACGCCGAGGGTCGTGATGCCCCAGAACTCGACGAAGATCATCGCCATGATGGCGATGGAGAGCGGCGAGTTGATGTCCGTGTTCATGCTGCGGAAGTACGGCACGAGCACGCCGAGCTGCTTGCCGCTCGCCTGGACCTCCTCGATCGCCTTGTCGGACGCCTTCACGAGGCACTCGTCGTACGTCGCGTCACCGGGGTTCCCGGAGCATGAACCAACGCCGCTGTTGGTCTTCTCCTTGGCATCAAGCTTGGTCGCGATGGCCAGACCCCGCTGGCCCGCGGTGCAACTCGTCTTCTCCTCGGCGAGCTTGGCCGCGTCCTCGCCCGGCTTCGCCGTATCGAACTGGGCGCAGGTGTTCTTGATCTTGTCCTTGTCGAACTCCAGCGACTTCTGGTTCCTGTTAATGAAGCTCACGCCGGCGGTCTTGCTGAAGACGACCGCCTGGCTCTTGAACTCCTCGGCGTTCACCTTCTCGACGGTGCCGATGGCATTGAAGAACGGCAGAAGCGCCATCCAGTTGGCGATCCAGATGAACGTGAAGATCGTCATGATGACGGGGAAGAAGCGCCGACCGTTCTTCTCGCCCGCGGTGTTGATGCAGATGTTGTAGAACGCCTCCATCACCGCTTCGACGACGTTCTGCAGCCCGCGCGGGACGAGTTCGATACGGCGCGTCGCGAGGAACGCCACGATCACCAGCACGATCACGACCGTCAGCGACGTAACGTACGTGTTGACCAGCGGGAACGGACCGATGTCCGCGATCGTCTCAGCCTTGATCTCGATGATCGGCTTGGGGCTGCGGAAAAAGAGGAAACCGACGAGCAGCAGCGCAAGCGCGCCGATCACGATCGCGAGGGTCTTCGGGCTCTTCAACGAGTGTCTTTGTTCCTTTTTGTCTCGCGCGCTTGCCAGCGGTTGATGTCCGCGATGGTGTCCATGAGCATGCGATAGCCGCCATAGAAGGCGGCCACGAGTCCAAGCGCCAGCCCGGCGAGCGTCAGGATCCGGCCTGTACCTAACGCCCCATCCAGAAAGTACCCGCCGATCGTCCCCCCCGCGATACACACGGCGACGTACGATCCGAGCCCCAGAAGCTGGATTGCCGGGGTCAGGCGTTGCACGGGCACGCCTCCCGAGCCGTCTTGGACTTTGCGAATCCTATCACGAGCGATTCGCGCGATCAACGCAGACTATTGCGCGAACCGCCTCCTATCGAGAACGGCCCAGTATGCGCGCTCGAGCCCGCCCGAACAAGCGCGCGGGCGTCTGCCGAAGCCGACGTCGAGGCGAATTCCTTACCAGAGACCTCGCCAGAGGGGGTGGGGCCTGGCAACGGAATCGACGTCTTCGATTTGGACCATCGAAACTTCCGAACCGGCGACCACCTTCCCCTCGCAGTCGCACCTACCGATGGGCATGGTATTCAGCCATGCCGCGAGCTCCCCCTCCCTCGCAGGGAAGGGGCCGGGGTTGGGTCGACGCAATTCGAGCGCCCCAGCAGGCGCCCAAGATGTCGAGGACCGAGGCCGGACGTGTGTCAGCTCTTACGCTTGTCGAAGTCGTCGAGGTCCAGGCTCTCGATGAAGTCCTTGAACGCGGACATCTTCTCCAGTTCCTCCGGGTCGACCTTCGCGCGGCTCGCCACGTCGACCGATTCGCCGTCCTTGTCGAGCAGCACGCCTGCCTTGTCGAGTACCGTCTCGTCGGCGTAGATCGGCACTTTCGCCCGCACGGCGAGCGCGATCGCATCGCTCGGGCGGGAGTCGATTTCCATCGATCCACCGTTGACATCGAGAATGATGCGCGCGTAGAAGGTGTCGTTCGAGAGGTCGTTGACGAGGACGTGGTTAACGACGGCGCCGAGCGTGTCGATGACCGAGCGGAGGAGGTCGTGGGTGAGCGGGCGCGCCACGGAGACTTCCTGGAGCTGCACCGCGATGGCGTCCGCCTCGGCGGGGCCGATCCAGATCGGAAGATAGCGGTCGGACGACTTCTCCTTGAGGATGACCACCCGCTGGTAGTTCATCAGGCTTACCCTGATGCTTTCGATCGTCATCTCAATCAAGCAGCCCAACCTCCATCCGAACCCGGATTCAGTCTAGCTACGGCTCGCGAGCGGTGTCAACGAACAGAGAAGCCGCTGAACGTTACAGCCGCATGCTCGCCATCGAGTCCGGCGGCGGGCTGTCGCCGGCCGACCAGCGAGCTTCCAGATAGATGCTGAAACCGGCGATCGTGGCCATCGCCACCGCGATGGCAAAGAGCACCGGACTCACACCGAAGATATCGGCAACGGACCCGGCGACAATCAGTGGCAGAATCCCGACGGCGTTCGCCAGCACCACCTGCGCGGCGAATACACGCCCCCGCTGGTCGGCAGGTGCGCGCTCGTGCAGCACCGTCTGCGCAGGCGCATTGACGAGCGCGTAGAAGAAGCCCAGCGGCCCGGCGAACGCCATGGTCAGCAGCACGAGGATAGATAGCCCGCCCGCTCGCTCGCCTGAGAAGGGGTCCAGGTTCTCGGAATGCTTCATCAGCAGCGCGATCGGCTCGATGAGCCCGAGCGCGACCACGCAGAACGCGAGCCCGCACATGCCGGCGATGACGGTTCGATTCTTCCCCAGCCGAGCCGCGATGAGCGGCAGCGCCCGCAGTCCGAGAATGGCGCCGACGCCCACCGGCGCGAAGATCGTCACGGCCTTGTCCGGCGACACCTTCAGGATGGCCTGCATGTACCGCGGCACCAGCACAGCGAACAGCAGCACCATCGAGCTGCCGGTCGCGTAGTGGATCAGCGCCAGCGCCGACACGCGGTCGCGCGCCAGGTTCCGCATGGTCTGCGCATAGTCGCCGGCGGCGTTGCGGAAGGCGTCGAACGTCGGCCATTGCCGGTCGGGCGCCGCGTCCTCCTGATGGATCGGAGCCATGAAGTAGGCGCAGGCGACCGACAACGCGAACATGACCGCCGCGATAAAGAAGAGCCACGCCTCGCCGACCGTCGGCAGCAGGATCGGCGCAAGGAAGATCATGCCGATGAGCTGCGAGCCGGTGACGGCCATGCTGAACATGCTGTTCGCCGCCATCAACTGGTGCTTCGGCACCACCGAGGGCACCGTCACGGCGTCCGTTGTGCCGAAGATCTGGCTCGCCGTCGCGAAGAAGATGCTGATGAGGATCAGCAGGCCGACATGGTCGCGCGAGAACAGAAACGCGACCGCAAGCAGCAGCCGCGCGACGTTCGCATAGATAAGCAGCAGCCGCTTGCTCCAGAGATCGACGAGCACGCCGGAGAAGACGCCGAAGACGACCGACGGGATGACGAACGACAAGACGAGGATCGACGTATACGTCGAGCCTCGCGTCAGCTTCGTGACGATGACGAGTAGCGTGAACAGGATCGCGTTCTGCGCCGACTGCGAGACGAGCTGCGCCATCAGCAGCAGGAAGAAGTTGCGATTCGCGAGCACCGGCCGCGGCCGCACGGGCGGCCTTCGGAACTCGATCGGCGGGCGTACGTCCACAGCCACCTAGTAGGCCGTCCTGACCGGCATCGCGAGGTTCCGGGCCGTGTAGTACGCCGCGAGCAGCGCGCCAGCGACGGCGACGAGGAAGAAGACCGGCGCGATACCGATCACGTCGGCCAAGATGCCCGTGAGGAGGATCGGCGGAATCGAGGCGAGGTTCGTCAGCACGGTCTGGCCCGCGAACACGCGCCCCTGCATCTCCCTCGGCATGCGTTCGTTGACGACGGTCCTCCCGACGATGTTGACGAACGTGAAGGCGAACGCCAGCCCGGCCCCGAGCATCGACGTGATGATAATACGCGCTGTGCCCTCGCCGAAGGGGCCAGGGTCGAAAATCCCGAGCGGATTCGCCGCCTGCAACGCATCACCGAGCGGCGCGACGAAGGCCAGCAGCGCCACGCCCGTCAGCAGCGCCGAGAATGAGCCGGCCATGCTGATCCACGGCGACAGCCTGCTCGACATGCGCCGCACGAAGCGCAGCGCCAGCCAGATACCGAGTGCCGCCGGCGCTGCGACGAACACAGCGTTCTCGCTATCGACGCCCAGTACCCGCCCGCAGAACCGCGGCAGGAGCGTCATGACGACGAGCCCCGTCGTGTTCGCCACGACGACGAGCACCAGGCTGACGTACGAGACTGAGTCCATCGAGAGACGGTGCCACGCTTCGGCGAATCGTTCGCGCGACGCGCGTATCGATACCGGCAGCTCGCTCGCCCGGCCGCCGAGCCCCTCGATCAGCAGGAAGTTGAACGCCGCGAAGCCGAACATGATCGCGGCGATGAGCGCGAGCGGCTCCGGGCCGACGGTCTTGAGGAAGATCGGCGGCAGCACCATCAGACCGACGATCTGCGAGATGAGCGCACCCAGGTTGTTGAGCGAGTTCGCCGACGTGAACTGCTCCGGCTCGACGATCGCCGGCAGCGCCGCGCCCTCGGCGGGCCCGGCGACTTGCGAAGCGACCGCGAACAGTACGGCGATCAGGTAGATCGCGAGCACGTTGTCGGCCGAGAGCGCGAGCAGCACGCACAGCGCCGCGCGCGCCGTGTTCGCGCCTGCCAGCACGAGGCCCTTCGGCATACGGTCGACGAGCACGCCCGACACAGTGCCGAGCAGCGCCGTCGGCGCGATGTAGGCGACGACGAAGAGGCTGCTGAAGAAGCTGCGGCCCGTCGCCTGCACCACCATGATGAGCATCGTGTACACCATGGCGTTGACGGGTATGTGCGAGAGCAGCTTCGACAGCCACAGGCGGCGGAAGGCCTCGTTCTCGAACAGCGTGCGCTCGCCGACGAGCGCCGACAGCCGCAGCATCGCCGTCCGCGCCTGCGCCATCAGTCTCGCTCCAGTGCGATGCGCACCTGCTCTGGATCCAGCTCGGGGCCGCGGCTGACGAACGTCTTCATGCGCTTCTCGAGCGTGCGCCGGTCGAGCAGCACGCGATGCTTGCACGTCGCGCACTTGAGGCCGATGTCCGCGCCAAGGCGCACGACCTCCCACTCGAACCCGCCGCACGGGTGCGGCTTGCGCAGCCTCACGACGTCGGCCATCCGGAAGTCGACGATCTCGCCCGCCACGCTACCCCCGCCCCGAAGCCAGCACCGCCTCGCGCTCCCGGTTCATCTCGTCGCGCAGCCGCAGCGCCGCTTGCCGCGCCGCGGTCGCGAAGTCGGCGCCCTTCGACGCGTATGTGACGCCGCGCGACGCGCTGATCAGCAGCCCGCGGCCGCGCGCATCGATGCCGGCTCGCAGCGCGTTGGCGAGCGACCCCTGCTGCGCACCGATGCCCGGCACCAGAATCGGCGTGTCCGGGCAGAGCTGCCGCAACCGGCGCATCTCGTCCGGATACGTCGCGCCAACGACGAGTCCAACGTTGCCGTGGCGATCCCACGACCGCGCCCGCTTCGCGACGGTCTCGTACAGCGGCTCTCCGCCGCCTTCCCCCTGCACCGTTAGATCCTGGAAGTCGGGCGCGCCGGGATTCGACGTGCGGCAGACGATGAACGCCGCCTTGTCCGGACGTTCGATCCACGGCTCGACCGAGTCGCGGCCGAGATACGCGTTCACCGTGACGGCGTCGAAGCCGAGGTTGTCGTAGAACGCGCGCGCGTACGCCCGCGCCGTGTGTTCGACGTCGCCGCGCTTGGCATCGGCGAGCGTAATGATGTCCGGCGGAATCGCCTCGAGCGTCCGGCGCAGCGCCGCGTAGCCGAGCTCCGGGCCAAGCGCCTCGTAGAAGGCGGCGTTCGGCTTGTAGGCGCACACCAGGTCGCTCGTCGCCTCGATGATGGCGATGTTGAAAGCCGCGACGTCGTCGATCGCCATCAGCGCCGGGTCGGGGTCCAGCCCGATGCACAGCAGGCTACCGCTGCGCTCCCACGCTGCCTCGAGCTTCTCCCTGAACGTCATGCCGCCGATATCGTGCCGTCGTCCCTTTCCGACTGCCTCAACCGCTGTCCGTGCCCTCGGGTATCGCAGCGCTCGCGCACCGAAGCCGCCGCCTCGTCTCGGCGAACGCCGCGGGGTCGCCACTCGTAAGGTACCGCACCCAGCCGCCCTCGGTGCGTGGATTCCGCAGCCCTCGCTCATCGAGCACGCGCGCCACCTGCCGCGCCACCGCCTCCGACGGCTCGATGACGAGCACGCCCTCGCCAGCCTCTCGTTCGATCAGGGGGCGCAGGAACGCGTAGTGCGTGCAGCCGAGCGCCAGCACGTCGGCGCCGCCCACGCGCAGCCGCTCGAGGTGGCGATGCACCAGTCGCGCGCGTCTCCTCATCATCGATGGCGCCCGCCTCGACTCGCTCGGCGAGCCCCGGCGCCTCGATGGTGTCGACGGCCACCTCAACACCGTAGCGATCGATGAGCGCCGCCAGCTTGTCGCCGCGGGCGGTGCCGGGCGTGACGAGCAGGGCGACCCGGCCGCGGAGCGTCGCCGCGGCCGCGGGCTTGAGCGCCGGCTCCATGCCGACGAACGGCACGTCGAACTCGGCGCGCAGCTGGTCGATGGCGGCGCTCGTCGCCGTGTTGCAGGCGACGACGATGGCCTTCGCATCTCGGGCGAGCAGCTCGCGCGTGACCGCGGCCGCGCGGGCGCGAATCTCGTCGGGACGGCGGGGGCCGTACGGAAAGTACGCGCCGTCGGCGTAGTAGATGACGTCTTCGCCGGGGAGCTGGCGGTGCACCTCCACGAGGACGGCGAGGCCGCCCGCGCCGGAGTCGAACATGCCGATCGGGGCCGAGGCATGGGCCATCTGGACCAGATCGTACCACGGACCGCGCACGCCGGCGTGCCAGACGCCAGGGCCGGTCGTCCTCCGCCTGTGAATTCGCTCCAACGATCAGCCAATATCGGCCTCCGAGGGCTGGAGCCGGCCGCCCGGAATGTTAGGCTGTTGATAGACCTCCAGAGGAGATAGAAGCGATGCCGGACATCGGCGCACCGGAACTCATCATCATCGCCATCATCGTGTTGCTGCTGTTCGGCCCGGGCAAGGCGGCCGACCTCGGCGGCTCGCTCGGCAAGAGCATCCGCGAGTTCCGCAAGGCCACCCACGAGGACGAACCGGCATCGACGCCCGCAACTTCGCCGGCACTGCCATCGGCATCGAACTCCAGCGACGCTTCCTCATCGGCCGCGGCCTCAGGCGCCCGCTTCTGCGTCGAGTGCGGCGCGAAGGCGGCCGAAGGCCAGCGCTTCTGCATGAACTGCGGGAAGCCGCTCGCGGCTTAACAAGACTCAGTCGCGAGACAACGCTGCGACGCCGCCCAATGGGCGGCGTCGCCGTTTGGTGGCAGGCGCGCGGACTACTTCACTGCGCTCTGGACGTAGCTGCCTGAGTCGGCAATCTTCTTGTACGCGACCTTGGCGATTGCTCCGAACTCGTCCGGCGTGATCCCGGTACCGCTCAACCCCATGACGACGTCGCCGCGACGTATCAGCGAGTCGTAGACGGGCAGCCCCCCGCTCACGTCGACGCGGTACGCCATTGACTCGTCGCCGAGGGAAGGCAACTGCACCTCGTGATACTGGGGCTGCGAAGAGGGCGGCGTCGTGGCATCGCCCTCGCCCGATGACGCGGCCGGGAATCCACACCCCTGGCGGGCGCTGCCGACCAACTTGCGTGCGGCGTCGTGCTCGAAGACGAAGATGATCTCCGTCAACACCTTCTTAGCATCGCCCGCGTACGAGAAATACTGCTTCGGGCCGACGGCCTTGAATCGATATGTCACACCGCATGCGCCCTTGGCGCCCTGCCCGACCGGAAGCCCCCCGGATTGCGTGAACGTCCAGCCGTCCGGCATGTCCGCGGCGGTCAGCGACACCTCGCGGATCCGGCAGGTCAACTCGTCGTCAGTTCCCTGTGCCGACGGCGTGGCACCGCTCGCGGCTGCCTGTTGCGTGGCCGCCTCGTCTGTGCAGGCAGTTTGCGACACCTTGTTCGAGCTGTGGCAAGCAGCCGCTACCGTCGCGATGATCGCCAGTATGAACACAGGGAACGCGCGCATTTCGGTGGACATGCGCCCGATGATACACCGGCTCACCTTGTGCCGGATGAGCATCCGCAAATGCATCACCGCCCCGCGTCGATACCGAGCGCGCTGATCACGGTGTTGATGTCCTTGTCTCCGCGGCCCGAGAGGCCGACCAGGATGACCGTCTCCTTCTTCAGCGTTGGCGCCAGTTTCGCGACGTAGGCGATCGCGTGCGACGGCTCGAGCGCCGGGATGATGCCCTCCGTCTCGCTCAGCAGCCGGAAGCCCTCGAGCGCCTCGACGTCCGTGACAGCGACGTACTCCGCACGGCCGGTGTCCTTGTAGAAGCTGTGCTCGGGGCCGACGCCCGGGTAGTCGAGCCCGGCGGAGATGCTGTGCGCTTCTTGCACCTGCCCCCACTCGTCCTGCAGCAGGTACGACTTCGCCCCGTGCAGGATGCCCGGCCGGCCCTTCGACAGCGTCGCCGCGTGCTTGTCGGTATCGACGCCCTCGCCCGCCGCCTCGACGCCGATGAACTTCACGCTGGCATCGTCCACGAACGGGTGAAACAGCCCCATCGCGTTGCTGCCGCCGCCCACGCAGGCGATGGCATAGTCGGGCAGCCGGCCCTCCGCCTCGAGGATCTGCGCGCGCGCCTCGCGTCCGATCACGCGATTGGAACTCGCGCACCATCAGCGGGTACGGGTGCGGCCCGGCAACGCTGCCGATGAGGTAATACGTGTCGCGCACGTGCGTGACCCAGCCGCGGATCGCCTCGTTCATCGCGTCCTTCAGCGTGCGTGAGCCGCTCTCGACGACCTCGACGCGCGCGCCGAGCAGCTTCATGCGGAAGACGTTGAGCGACTGGCGGCGCACGTCCTCGGCGCCCATGAAGATGGTGCACTCCATGCCGAGCATCGCGCACACCGTCGCCGTCGCGACGCCGTGCTGGCCGGCGCCCGTCTCGGCGAACACCTTGCGCTTGCCCATCCGCTTCGCGAGCAACCCCTGCGCGATCGCGTTGTTGATCTTGTGCGCGCCCGTGTGCGCGAGATCTTCGCGCTTGAGGTAGATCTTCGCGCCGCCAAGTTTCCGCGTCAGGTTCTCGGCGAAGTAGAGCGCCGTTGGCCGGCCGACGTACGTGCGCAGGAGGTGGTCCAGCTCGGCGTGGAACGTTTCGTCGCGTATCGCCTCGTCGTAGGCGGCCGTGAGCTCGTTGAGCGCGACCATCAGCGTCTCGGGCACGTACCGTCCGCCGTACGGCCCGAAATGGCCAAGTTGGTCCGGAAGGTGTGCGGATGTGGTCATCGTGGTTCACCTTTCGCGGCGCGGATGAATGCGCGCATCTTCGCCGGGTCCTTCGCGCCCGCGGTCTCGACGCCGGACGACACGTCGACGAGCCACGGCCCGACCGACGCGATCGCCTCGCCGACGTTCTCCGGCGTGAGGCCGCCGGCGAGCCACAGCGGCACGCGCGACGCGATCGCGCGTGCGACGGCCCAATCGCCCGTCGCGCCGCTGCCCCGGCTCGGGTCGAGTCCGATCGCTACGGCCGCGCCCGGCTCGATGTAGGACGCGACGTCGGCGGCGCTCATGCCGGGGCGCTGTCGCAGCATGTTGATGACCTGCCGGTTCGCTGTGAGCGCCTGATTCGCCGGCTCACCGCCGCTGAGCTGCACCAGGTCGATGCCAGTCTCGTCGGCGATCTGGTTCACCTCATCGATGGACTTGATCCTCGAACACGCCGACGACGAGCGGCCGCTTCCGCGCCAGCAGCCGGTCGAGCGCCTCCGCCCCATGCGCGAACCAGGCCTCGATCGTATCGAACCGGCCCGGGTGCAACGGCGGCGGCTCATCCTGCTCCATCTCGCGCAGCGGCGTACCGGCCGCGCGCACGATCTCGGTGGCATCCTCAGGCGCGACGCGGCGCCGACTCGGCGCGAACATGATGCCGATGAAGTCGGCGCCTGCTTCGGCAGCGGCGATCGCGTCGGCGGGGCTCATACAGCCGCAAATCTTGACGCGAGTCACAGGCGCCCTCACCCCCCGGCCCCCTCTCCCACAAGGGGCGAGGAGGAGCTCGTGACGAGACGCAGGTTGTCGATGTACGCGAGCACCTCGACGACAAGTGCGACAAGCGGGCGGGTAGTGTCGAGCACGAGACGCGGCTGGAACGACGTCGGTGCGGCGCCGGCGTGGCGAGCGAGATCCAGCAGCGAACGCCGCTGAGACTCGAGCGCGTCGCGCGTGGCGAGCCGGTGTTGCAGTTCCGTCTCGTCGGCGCAGACACACTCGACGAGCACGGGCGGTGAGGCCGCGCGCTCACACAGGGCGAGCCAGCGCTCTTCGACGCTCGGCCAGAACACCGGGTTGTCGAGGATGACGCTGTGCCCGAGACGCAACAGGTCATCGGCCTGGGCGAAGTAGACGTCGTATGCCGCGGGCGCCGCCTGCGCTTCCTCGATGCCGGCGCGCAGGAGCGCCGCCTTGATCACATCCTTGTCGAGCACGACGGCACCGATGCGCGGCGCGATAGCGCGGGCGACGGTGCTCTTGCCGCTGCCAGGCTCGCCGTGCATCTGGACGACGAGCTGGCTCAAATCAGCAGCTCCCGCATCTTCGTCGGGAGGTCCTTCGCCGTGATGAGCGACTCGGCGACGAGGATCGCGTGCACGCCCGCCCGCGCCATCCGCTCGGCATCCTCGCGCGTCTGGATGCCGCTGAACGCCGCTACGCAGCGGTCCATCGGAATCAGCGGCCGCAGCCGCTCGGTCGTGGCGAGGTCGACCTCGAACGTGCGCAGGTCGCGGTTGTTGATGCCGATGATGTCGCTCTCGACGGCGAGCGCGCGCTCGACCTCCTGCTCGTTCGCCACCTCGACGAGGCACTCCATCCCCAGCTCGTGCGTCAGTCCGACGAGCCGCGCCAGCTCGTCCTGCGTCAGAATCGAGACGATGAGCAGCACGGCGTCGGCGCCGTAGGCGCGCGATTCGTGCAACTGGTACGGATCGAAGATGAAGTCCTTGCGCAGCATCGCCGGCCGGCCGCCCGGGTAGTAGCCGTCGATGCTCACGCGGCAGTCGGACAGGAAGTTGATCGAACCCTGGAAGTACTTCGACTCCGTGATAACGGAGATACCCGCCGCGCCGCCGATCGTGTACGTGCGCGCCAGCGCGCGATGCTCCAGCACGGCGATCAGCCGCCCCTTCGACGGCGAAGCTTTCTTGATCTCGGCGATGAGCTGCAGCCGCTTGCCGCCGGTGCTCGGCCCGCGCGGGCCCTCGAGGATCGCCCGCACGAGGCTCCACTGCTCGGTGGGGATGCGATCCTGCCGCCGCTTCAGCGCCTCGATCGGCTCCTGCTGCTTGCGCGCTTCGACTTCGATGCGCTTGTCGGCGACGATCCGGTCGATAATGGAGGCCATGGATACCGGGAACTCCAACCCGGGCTAGCTGTTCGTTGCCTCGACGAAGGCAGCCAGGCGCTCCGCCGCAGCGCCCGAATCGATGCTCGTCTCCGCGATCGCGACGCCCCCACGCAGATCGTCGGCCGTGCCCCAGGCGACGAGCGCGGCGGCGGCGTTGATCAGCGTGAAGTCGCGCAGCGGGCCCGGTACGCCATCGAGCACGAGCCGCATCTCAGCGGCGTTCTGCTCGGGCGTGCCGCCGCGCAGGAAGCCTACGTCATGCCGCGCCAGCCCGACATCCTCCGGTGCGACGCGGTACGTCCGCAACTGCCCGACCGCCAGCTCGGTGACCGTGGACGACCCGCTGATGCTGAACTCGTCGAAGCCGTCGTCGCCGTGTACGACGAGCGCCCGGCTGCTCCCAAGGCGCGCCAGCGCCCCGGCCATCTTCTCGACGAGTTGCGCCCGCGCCACGCCCACCACCTGCCGATCGGCGCCGGCGGGGTTCGTGAGCGGTCCGAGCATGTTGAAGACGGTGCGGATGCCGATCTCGCGGCGCAGCGGCGCCACGAACTTCATCGCCGGGTGAAAGCCCTGCGCGAACATGAAGCCGACGCCCGCTTGCTCGATGCACCGCTTCACCGCCTCGGGCGACAGGTCGATCTTCGCACCGAGCGCCTCCAGCACGTCGGCGCTGCCGCACTGCGACGTCATCGCCCGGTTGCCGTGCTTCGCCACGCGCGCGCCCGCGCCGGCCGCGACGAACGCAGCGCACGTGCTCACGTTGAATGACCCGCTCGCGTCACCGCCGGTGCCGCACGTGTCGAGCAGTGGCCCCTCGATCTCGATGCGGCTGCTCTTCTCGCGCATGACGCGCGCCATGCCCGCGATCTCGTCGATCGTCTCGCCCTTCATCCGCAGCGCCGTCACGTACGCACCGAACTGCGCCGGCGTTGCCGTGCCGGTCATCAGCTCGTCCATGCACGCGGCCGCCTGGTCGTCGGACAGGTCTTCCAGTTCGACGAGCTTCGCGATGGCGTCGCGGATGGTGAAGTCAGCGTTCATGTTCCTGCCGTCCCGTCCATGTGGTACACGTATTCACGCCCGCATCGCCAGGAAGTTGCGCAGGATCTGGTGCCCGTCCGGCGTCAAGATCGACTCCGGGTGGAACTGGACGCCCTCGACCACCAACGTGCGATGCCGCACGCCCATGATGACGCCGCTCTCGCTCCGCGCGCTCACCTCCAGCACGTCCGGCACGCTGTCCGGGCGGATCGCCAGCGAGTGGTAGCGCGTCGCCGAAATGGGCGACGCGATACCGGCAAATACGCCGCGGCCGTCGTGCGTGATCTGCGACACCTTGCCGTGCAGGATCTCGCCCGCGCCCTCGACGATGCCGCCAAACACCTCGCCGATGCACTGGTGGCCAAGACAGACGCCGAGAATCGGCACCTGGCCGGCGAAGCGGCGGATCACGTCCTTGCTGATGCCCGCCTCGTCCGGGTTGCCCGGCCCGGGCGAGATGATGATGCGTTCGGGCGCCATCGTTGCGATGTCTTCGAGCGTCACCTGGTCGTTACGTACGACCTCGACCTCCGCGCCCAGCTCGCCGAGATACTGGTAGAGGTTGTAGGTGAAGCTGTCGTAGTTGTCGATCAACAGCAGCATCAGCGCTTCCTCGCCTTCAAGATGAGCGTGTACGGCAGCAGGGCGAGCCAGCGGTTATCGAGCGTGTCGTCAGGCGGCGGCTCGATGGCGTCTTCCTTCGGTTCGATGATGCGCTCGACCGCGAAGCCTGAATCCGTGAGAAGTTCGAACCATTCCGACACGGTCCGAAGATAGCCGCGCAGTCGCGTCGACGTCCCGTCCTTCCAGTTCCACGGCTGGTCGACGTATTCGCTCCAGTACGACTTCGCGACACGATACGGCGGCCCGCCCTCGACGATGACGTCGAACGGGTGTTTGACGGCGATCGCGAGCGTGCCACCCGGCTTGAGCACGCGGCAAGCCTCGCCGAGTGCGGTATTGAGATCGCTCACGAAGTCGAGGACGAAGATCGACACTACGAGATCGAAACCCTCGTCGTCGAAGCGCGTCAGATCTTCGACAAGCCCCTCTACGAACGACGCATTCGGCGCGTCTTGCCGCGCCGCGTATTTCCGCGCGTAGTCGACCTGCTTCGCAGACTGATCGATGCCGACGACGACCGCGCCCAACTTATCGAGCGCCACGCAGTCCTGACCTCCGCCGCAACCCAGCACGAGCGCGTGTTTCCCGCGCACATCGTCGAGCACGTGCAGTTCATCCTCAGACGCGCGGCGCGACCACATCAGCCGCTCGCCGAAGCGCTCGCCGTAGAACTCATCCTGATACTTCTCCGCGATCGCATCCCACGCGGCGCGATTGTCGGGCGGCGGACCGGCGTCCTCGACTCGCTCGGCGAGCGGCGCGCCCTCGCGGCCGGCAGGCGTTGACCAGTCGACGACCGGAGGCGGCATGCCATCGACCATGATCCGCACGAGCGCATCCCGCAGCGATGGCGGCATCCACAGCCGCTCGATTTCGCCGGCGACGCACCAGCGCGCGTCGTCATAATCGCCGTCGGTGTTGAAGTGCGCGGGCCCGCCGTCCATCGGCGCGCGGAAGATGTTAACGACGTAGCGATGCCCGCCCTGCGGATCCTCGGCGTACACGGTATCGATGAACTGCTCGACGCCGAGCGACAGCCCGAACTGGTCCGGGCCGTACCGCCGCAGCGCCTCCTCCGCCGTCTCCTCGTCACGGACGGGCGTCATCGGCACGAGCCACTGCTCCGCGAACGGCGGCCGCCCCGGCTTGCGGTGCACGACGAGCAGGTGGTCGGCGCGTTCAAACAGCACCGCCGAAACCAGCTGCGCCGCCGGCTGGTCGGCCGCGCCCTCCGCTGCTCCATTGCCCGGCGCATCCGTCATCGTCGCACCTAATAGCCGAGCGAGCCGCGCGGCGCGTCCTGCGCGCGCTCTTCGGCCAGCTCGATGGCGCGCATCGTCGCACGCGCCTTGTTGTGCGACTCCAGGAACTCCTCTTCCGGCGTGCTGTCGAAGACGACGCCGCCCGCAGCCTGGACGTAGGCGACCCCCGGCTTCATCCAGATGGTGCGGATCGCGAGCGCGGTGTCGCAGTTGCCCGACATGTCGAAGTACCCGATGCAGCCCCCGTAACCGCCGCGGCGCTCCTGCTCCAGCTCGGCGATGATCTCCATCGTGCGGATCTTCGGCGCGCCCGTCACGGTGCCGTGCGGGAAGTACGCGCGCAGCGCGTCGTACGTCGTCACGTCGCCGCGCAGCCGTCCGACGACGTGCGACACCATGTGCATGACGTGCGAATACCGCTCGATCGCCATCAGCGACGTCACGCGCACGCTCCCGGCCTCGCACACGCGGCCGAGGTCGTTGCGCGCCAGGTCGACGAGCATGATGTGCTCCGCGCGCTCCTTCTCGGAGCCCTGCAGCTCGTCGGCCATACGCTGCTCGTCGTCGGCGTTGCGGCCGCGGCGCCGCGTGCCGGCGATCGGGTGCGTTTCGATGACGCCGTCCTCAACGCGGATCAGCATCTCCGGCGACGCGCCGACGACGTGCACGTCGCCCAGCTCGAGGTAGTACATGTACGGCGACGGGTTCACCGTGCGCAGCGCACGATACACCTCGAACGGGTGGGCGGACGTCTGCCGCGTGAATCGCTGCGACACCTGGATCTGGTACGTGTCGCCGCGAAAGATGTACTCCTTCGCCTTCTCCACCTTGCGCATGAACTCGTCCTTCGTGTTGTTCGACACGAAGGCCCCGTCGACGCCCTGCGGTCCGGCCGTCTCGTACGGCAGCCGCGACAGCGGCTGCGCGAGCCGCTGCACCAGTTCCTCGATCTTCCACGTCGCCTGCCGGTACGCGGCATCGATGTCGCCGTCGAGCCGCGCGTGGCTCACGACCTTGATGGTGTGCTGGAGGTGGTCGAAGACCAGCAGTGTGTCGGTGAACAGGAAGACCGCCTCGGGCAGGCCCTGCGGGTCGGCGTCCGGCACCGGCAGCTTCTCGTAGTAGCGCGCGCATTCGTATCCCATGTAGCCGACCGCGCCCCCGTGGAAACGCGGCAGTCCGGCGACCGGCACCGGCGTGAAACGCCGCAGCTCGTCTTCGATCGGCCGCAGCGGGTCGCCGGGCGTCTCGCCGGCCGAGGTGTCGGCGCCGGTGCGCAGCACGCGGTACGGCTCCGTGCCTATGAAGCTGTAGCGTGCGAGCCGCTCGCCACCCTCTACCGACTCGAGCAGAAACGAGTGCCGCCCCCGCGCCACCTTCAGGTACGCCGACACCGGCGTCTCGAGATCCGCCGCGACCTCCCGGTATACCGGCACGATGTTCCCCTGCCCCGCGAGGCCGCGCACGTCCTGGAGCGTCGGGCAATACGTCGTCATGACCGGCGCAACCTCTCGGAATTGCGCTCGGCTGACCGCTGACAGCTGATAGCTGAAAGCTCCATCACCCCGGCCTCCCGCGCTCCATGTAGTTGAGGCGAAGCGCCGTGCGAACCGCGACCATCGTCGACTCGGCGACTTCCCGGCCGATGCGGCTCCCCTGCTCGAGCGCGTCACTCACAAGGCCCGGGTGCGCTTCGAAGTGCGCGCGGCGCTCGCGGATCGGGTCGAGCAGGTTGTTGATCGCAACCACCAGCTTCTTCTTCACCTCGACGTCGCCGACGGCGCCGCGCACGTAACGCTCCTTCAGGTCGTTGACCTCATCGACGTCCGGATTGAACGCATCGTGGTACATGAACACCGGGTTGCCTTCGACGTGACCCGGATCGGTCGCCCGCAGCCGCGTCGGGTCGGTGTACATGCCCATCACCTTCCGGCGCACCGTCTCAGCGTCGTCCTTGAGGTAGATCGCGTTGTCCAGCGACTTGCTCATCTTCGCCTGCCCGTCGACGCCGACGAGCCGGCGCACCCGTCCGACAAGCCCCTCGGGCTCCGGGAACACGTCGCCGAAGTCGCGGTTGAACTTGCGCGCGACCTCGCGCGTCATCTCGATGTGCGGCAGCTGGTCCTCGCCGACGGGCACCAGGTGCGCGCGCGGCATGAGGATGTTCGCCACCTGCATCACCGGGTAGATGAAGAAGCCCACCGGCACGCCCTTCTTGCCGAGGTCGAGGTCCTCCATCTCCGCCTTGAGCGTCGGGTTGCGCTGCAGCCGGCCGAGCGGGATGAACCACGACAGCAGCACCGACAGTTCGGTGTGCTGCGGCACCATGCTCTCGATGACGAAGTGGCTGCCCTCCGGGTCGAGGCCTACCGACAGCCAGTCGAGCGCCACGTCCCACACCGACTCGCGCACGCGGTCGATGTCGTCGGCGTAGTCCGACACCTGGTAATCGGCGATGAGGAAGAAGCACTCGTACTCCTTCTGCAGCCGCACCCAGTTCTCGAGCGCCCCGGCGTAATGCCCGAGATGCAACGCTCCGGTCGGGCGTATGCCCGTAAGAATTCGCTTCCTCGTCAATGTCACTCCGTTGCTCTCCGCGCGATCCCGCCCGTTACGTCAGTACTGGAACGGACTTCATCGCCTCGGCGACTTTCTCCGCCGGATACGCGAAATCGTGCAACTTCCCTGCCAGGTAGTTGTCGTACGCGGTCATGTCGAAGTAGCCGTGGCCGCTCAGGTTGAAGAGGATCACCTTCGACTCGCCCGCCTGCTTCGCCGCAAGCGCCTCGTCGATGGCGGCGCGGATGGCGTGCGCGCTCTCCGGCGCCGGCACGATGGCCTCGGCGCGGGCGAACTGCACCGCCGCCTCGAACACCGGGTTCTGGTGGTAGGCGCGCGCCTCCGTGTAGCCCTGGTCGTACAGTTCGCAGATCAGGCTCGCCATGCCGTGGTAGCGCAGGCCGCCTGCGTGGATCCCCTCCGGGATGAACGTGTGGCCGAGCGTGTACATCTTCGTGAGCGGCGTCATGCCGGCCGTGTCGCCGAAGTCGTATCGGTACTCGCCCTTCGTCAGCGACGGGCACGCTTCCGGCTCGGCGGCGATGAACTTCGTGTTCTTCTCGCCCGCCAGCTTCTTCCGCATGAACGGGAACGAGAGCCCCGCGTAGTTCGAACCGCCGCCCGCGCAGCCGATGACGGTGTCCGGGTACTCGCCGGCCATCTCCATCTGCTTCATCGCCTCCTGGCCGATGACCGTCTGATGCATCAGCACGTGGTTGAGCACGCTGCCCGAGCGAGTACTTCGTGTCGTCGCGCCCGACGGCGTCCTCGACCGCTTCGCTGATCGCGATGCCGAGGCTGCCCGGGTTGTCCGGCGTCGCCGCGAGGATCGCCCGGCCGGCATTCGTCGTGTCGCTCGGACTGGCGACGACGTTCGCGCCGTACAGCTGCATCATCGAGCGCCGGTACGGCTTCTGCTCGTACGACACTTTCACCATGTACACCTTCAGCTCCAGGCCGAAGAAGTTACACGCCATCGCGAGCGCCGTGCCCCACTGGCCCGCGCCCGTCTCCGTCGTGATGCGCTTGGCGCCCTCCTGCTTGTTGTAGTACGCCTGCGC
Source organism: uncultured Chloroflexia bacterium (assembly GCA_963840385.1). Lineage (GTDB taxonomy): Bacteria > Chloroflexota > Dehalococcoidia > DSTF01 > JACRBR01 > CAYJMJ01. Next base: position 520,074 of record CAWIYS010000014.1, read on the forward strand.
GACCGCGGTGTTGGGCTTGTGCGAGCCGACCGGCGACGCGCCCTCGTACTTGTAGTAGATGTGCGCCGGCGTGCCGAGCGCCTTCTCGAGCCGGCGCGCACGGATCAGCGGCGTCGGCCGCCAGAGCTTGTAGACCTCGCGCACCTCATCGGGGATCTCGATGAAGCGCTCCTGCGAAACCTCCTGCTTGATCAGCTCCATCGGAAACAGCGGCGCCAGGTCCGCCGGCCCGATCGGCTGGTGCGTGCCCGGGTGCAGCGGCGGCGGCGGCGGCGTCTTCAGGTCCGCCGCGATGTTGTACCAGTGCGTCGGCACGTCGGACTCGCTAAGGATGAACTTGGTGATGTCGTTTCCCATGGCGCCTGTTGCCTCCTGTCTCTTTCTGCGGCCCCCGCCGCGCTGCTGCGTGGTTGGTCATCGAGACCGCGAATAGCCACCGTCCAGATCTGTTGTCTGTCGTCTGTTGTCGTCCCGCCAGAAAACAGAAAACTCTCGACCCGTTCGAGGGGCGAGAGTTGATCGCGGTACCACCCTGCGTTACCCGCCGGAGCGGGCATCTCAGTTCCGCACGAGCCGACCCGTGTCGACAGATGCGGCGGGCCGTGGTAACGGTGCCCATCCCGTCGGAGACTACTGGCCCGCCGTTGCGAGCGTTCGGTCCGAGGCTCCCAGGTCCATTCAGTCCGTCGCGCGGCCGCCGGCTTTCACCTGTCCCGGCTCTCTTGTCGACCCGCCTGCCGAGCGTACTAGCCCTGATCGTCGCCGATCAATCTAGAAGTGCGCAGAGTCTAGCGGCGTAGGCGCAAGGGTGTCAAGCGGGACGACAAGTCCGGATGTCTATGCTCCCTGGTCTTCCCGCCGCCACCGCAGCGTCACGATCTCGTTCGGGCGCCCGTGGACGGCGACGCCGCCCTGCAGCCGTGGGATGTCGGCCAGCGGCTCCTCGTTGAGGTTCGTCATCTGCACTGCACCGGACACCGGCTTCAGATCGACGGTCGTGCCAGCCTCAGTGTCGAGGATGTTGTAGAGCCGCACGATCACGCCGTCGCCGTCCTCCGCGCGCTTGATCGCCGTCACGGGGAACGCCGGCGACTCGACGTCCAGCAGCTGCCCCCGCGCGTCGATGTGGCCGAGGCCGTGGCGGTTCCAGCGCGCGCGCATCGCTCGCAGGAACTGCACCGCCAGCACGTGCGCGCCCGAGGCGGACCAGTCGCCGGCGTGCGGGATGATGCTGTAGTCGAGCACGTTGCGCCCGTGGAGCTGCGCGCCCGGCGTCCGCAGCTGCGGCCCGGCGCCGCCTCGCCGCGTCGAAATGTCCGACCGCGACAGCCAGCCGACGCAGCGCAGCAGCGTCACCGCGATCGTGGCGCCGGCCGGCTCGTCGAGCAGCTCGTACTCCGGCAGGCCGCGGTTCGCGATCGTCAGGCCGTACGCGCCGTCGTCGACGCTGACGAACGCCTTCTGCGGGTACGTGCCGATCGGCGTTTCCATCCACGTCGCCGGGTCCCACTCCGGCAACTCGATCGGCCGGCGCACGACGCCGAAGTGCTGGTCAGCCTTCGATACGCGAGCGCGCACGCCCGACGGGAAGTGCACGCGCAGCCGGTGGTCCTCCGCCGCGTTGAACACGACGGTCTGCACGTCGGCGCGCGGCACGCCATCCGTCAGCGTGACGGTCGAGACAATGCGCTCGCCGGTCGTCGCCTTGCCGCGCGACGCGCGGTCGCCGGCCAGCCCCGTCGGCAGCGCGTACGTCAGCTCGATGACCAGCGAGCGCGTCCCGGCGGCGGTCTCGATGCGGATGCGCGGCGGCGATGACGGCCGGTCGACGATCGTGTCCGTCTCCGGCGGGCAGTAGTTGTACTCGTCGCCGCGGTCGCCGCCGTCGACGAAGCGATTGAGGCCGCCGTAGTCGCGCCCCGTGCGCTTGTCGTGGACGGTGAGCGTGCCATCAGCCGGGATCCGCCGTGACGGTGAGATACTCGTTCTCGATCGTCGTGCCAGCCGCGGGCGCGACCGGCCGCGCGGCGGCTTCGCCCGTCTCGATCCGGTACATCACGTAGCCGTAGCCCGGCACCTCGGGCGCGACGAAGCCGATCTCGGCGCGCGCGAGGTCGAACCCAGCCGGCGCCCCCTCCGGCAGCACGGCGTGCATCGTCTCGCCGACCTGTCGGGCTCCGATGCGCTGGCCGTCCGGCGCGATCACCGCTACCACCGGCTGATCGTCATTCCACGGCACCGTCGCGACGACGTACCCGGTGGCGGGCTGTGGCGTCGGGTTGAACACGGCGATCGTGCCGTGCGGGTCATCGGGGCCGAGCGCGCCGATCGTGCGCAGCGACTGCCGCACGACCTCCTCGCCGATCTCCTTCACCCACGCGTATCGCTGGCGCATCTCCTCGTGCACCGCATCGACGGAGCAGCCGCAGATCGAGTCGTGCGGCTGGTTCTCAAGCAGGTGCCGCCATGCGCGGTCGATCAGCGCCGAGATCGAGGCCTCGGACGTCGGGAAGGGCATGTGCGCTGTCGTCGGTGGCAGCGGCTCGCGCCACTCCGGCCCCACCTGCTTCTTCAGGATGTCCGCCCACGTCGAAAACGGCTCCGCCCAGTGCGCGAGCAGGTCCTCGCACTCCTGGTTCTGCTGCTTGATCCACATGCGCGCCGAGAGCACGCCCGGCAGCAGGTGCGCTCGCTGTCCGCTGCGGAACTCGCCCATGTGCACCGGCCACTCGTGCGCGCGTTCGCCGATGAACCGTCGCACGTTGTCGAACACCTCGGGCAGCGAGCTGTGCTCCAGCACCGCGCCTTCGATCTCCATGTTCGCCGCACGGATCATCGACGACAGCTCGGGCTGCGGCGGCAGGTGGTCGCTGCCGTTCATCACCAGCACGTACGGCGTCGTCGCCAGCGGCTCCAGCTCATCGCGGATCGCCTGGATGCGTGCGAGCAACTGCTTCGGCTGTTGCGGCAGTGAGGCTGCGCTGCCGTAGCCCTTGGGCTTGTGGATCGCCAGCACCTCGCTGCCGTCCGGCGAGCGCCAGAAGAACTCCGTGGTCTTGAGCGAGTCGTCGGCGCCGCGCCACATCGTCGCGTACTCGATGCCGAAGCCGCGGAAGATCGCCGGCATGTGCGCGATCTGGCCGAACGGGTCGGGGATGTAGCCGACCTTCATCACCGGCCCGAACGCCCGCGCCACGCGATGGCCGCGCAGGATGTTGCGGACGAGCGCCTCGCCGCCCGGCAGCGCCTCGTCCGGGATGATGTACCACGGGCCGATGAGCAGCTTGCCTTGCTGCACCACCCGCTCCAGGTCATCGAAGCGGTCGGGCCGCACCTCCAGGTAGTCCTCGAGCGGGATCGTGTGGCCATCGAGCATGAAGTGCTTGTAGCCGGGGTCGCTGTCGAAGATGTCGAGCAGCATGTCGAACAAGCCGACCAGTCGCACCCGGAACGACTGGTACGGCAGGTACCACTCGCGGTCCCAGTGCGTGTGGGAGATCACCATGAGCTGGCGCTTGTCCTTGTTCCGGGCCGATGGAAGTGGCATAAGCATCGCCTTTTGCTGATGGACGCCGGGGGCCAGGGCCGGATCACCCGTTTGAAGCCGATGGTAGCCCAAGCCGCCGATTCGAAGCCAGCCCGCAGCTGTTCGCTGTCTGGTGTTTGCTGTTTGTTCTGGCGCGCCTGCGCGCCCTATTCGTACCGCACGATCGCGTGCACGTCGTAGCCGGCAAGCCGCTCGCGCCCGCCAAGGCCCGCCAATTCGACGAGGAACACGTGGCTATCGACGACGGCGCCCAGCAGCTCGACCAGCTTCGACGCCGCGTGCGCCGTGCCGCCCGTCGCCAGCAGGTCGTCGACGACGACGATGCGGTCGCCGCGCGCGAGGGCGTCAGCGTGGATGTCGAGCTGCCCGCTGCCGTATTCGAGAGAGTACTCGACGGTCATGCGCGACGACGGCAGCTTGCCTGGCTTGCGGATCGGCACGAACGGCAGCGCCAGCTGGCGGGCGATCGGCGTGCCGAACAGGAACCCGCGCGACTCGATGCCCACAACCGCATCGACCGCACGAGACCGCACGAACGCGGCCATCTCGTCGAGCGCGGCGCCGAAGGCGCGCGGGTCGTGAAGCAGTGGCGTTATGTCACGAAAGAGGATGCCCGGTGTCGGAAAGTCGGGCACGTCGCGGATGTACTGCTTCAGGTCGAGCACGCTGGTGAGCGTACAGCAAACGGGAAACAGCAAACAGCAAGACGAGCGCTCCGCCGGCTGCTCCGGCTCGCCATGTCGCCTCGCCCTCCCCCGGCACCAGGCACGAGGTGAACGTGAATGCGTACAGCGCCACGCCGTCCGAGGCCGTTGTCAGCGTCAGTTCGTGGCCGTCGATGTCGCGATTGTCGACGAGCCGGTACATGCGCGGTGCGTCGATGGTGAGCGTCGCCCGGCCGTCTTTCGCCGTCACATCGTCGCCCGCGTCCTCAGCCGCGAGGGGCTCGCCATCCTGAAGCACGTCGATCGTCGCGCTGCCGCCGTACGTCGGCGGGTGGATGACGAGGTTCACCTCTTTGGCCATGTACGGGATCGTCAGCCGGCTCTCGCCGGTCGCGCCCGCCGGCCGCGCGACGTACTCGCCCGCGAGCAGCCAGTCGCCCTCGAGGTAGGCGCACCCGTCGATGTGCTTGCCGGGGTCGCGGTACGTCGACGGCTTGTCGGGCACGACGCCGGCCATGTTGCCGAGTTGGCCGCGCTGGTAGCCCAGGTACACCTCCGGCGTCACGCGATAGCAGACCGCGCCCGGCTGGTCCTCGTCTCGCATCGGTTCCATCACGCCGGGGAGGAGGATCTGCGGGAACGCCTCCCGGAGCAGGAACTGGATCGCCTCCTCCGTCTCGTCGTAGCCGCCCTCGCCGGGACGGAAGTATCGCAGATAGCCCGCACCATCGATGAGGTACTTCGCCGGCCAGTAGCGGTTCGCGTACGCCTGCCAGATCGCGTAGTCGTTATCGAGCGCCACCGGGTACTGGATGGCGTGCTCGCGCACCGCCCGGAGCACGTTGCCGCTCTCGCGCGCGAACGAGAACTCCGGCGCGTGGACGCCGATCACTTGCAGCCCGAGCGGGCCGTAGCGGTCGTGCCACTCCCGCACGTACGGCAGCGTCCGGATGCAGTTGAGGCAGGTGTAGTCCCAGAAGTCGAGCAGCACCGGCCGCCCGCGCAGGTCGGCGAGCTTGATCGGGCCGCCCTGCAGCCACGTGACGTTCGCGGGAAACTCCGGCGCTCGAACGGGGCCCTGGTCGTCCTGCACGATGTCGACTCCTTCCGCCGTGTCGGTTTGATTCTACCGGCCTTGCTCGCGGTGGGAAGCGCACGGGCACGGGCATCGAGCACAGCGATGGCGGCGCTCAGAGTCACGATCGAAGGGCGGGAACGGCAGGTTGCGGAATAGATAACGACGCCGCGACCGGGGGAGCATGGTCGCGGCGTCGTTTACGTCGCCATCTTAGGGCCGGGGCTGTTAACCGCGCAGTGCGCATTTTGTTAAACAACCGCAAACCGTGAATTAGAACGTCCACCACTCGTACCACTTGCCCAGCGGCAGCACCATCACCACCAGATCGTGCTTGTGCCCCTTCTGGTCGAGGAAATACTCCGGGATGACGGCGCTGCGCAGGAAGCCCATCCGCTCGGCCGCGGTGATCGCCTCCTGCTCGCGGTCGGCCACCGCCTCCAGGATCACCTTCTCCAGCTCCGCATCCGCCGCGATGTCGCAGAGCTGCCGGATCATCACGCTGCCGAGGCCGCGATTGCGCCAATCCGGGTGCACGACGACCCGCACCTCGCCTATGTGCGAACGCGCGCCGGTGCGCGACCGCACGAGCACGGCGTCGCCCACGACGTGCTCCCCGTCCCAGGCGAGAAGTGGCAGGGCGCGATCGTAATTCAGGTGCGATGCCCATCCCTCCAGCACCCTCGGCGACGTCACGTCATCCTTGAGGAAATAGCGGTCGTCCTCCGGCACCTGGAGGAAGAACTCGAGCAGCTTGGCCGTATCGCCCGCGACCATCGGCCTGATCTCGGCCGACCTGCTGTTTCGCAGCTGGACCTTGCGCGGAAACGCCTCGAGCTTGTAGATCGGCATGTCGTCTCCTTTTCGGCTCGTACGATGGTATGGTAGGGCCGTCGCCGTATTACGACCATCGCTCGCAGGGATACCAATCGCGGAGGCCAATCATGAGCGCGGAAGCGCGGCTCGCTGAACTCGGCATCGTGCTCCCGCCGGTGGCAACGCCGCGCTGGGCGTACGTGCCCGCCGTGCGCACCGGCGATCTGGTGTTCGTCTCCGGCCAGATCGGCTTCAAGGACGGCACCGTCCTCCACCCGGGCAAGCTCGGCCGCGACGTCGACGTCGAAGCCGGCCGCGAGGCGGCGCGAGCGTGCGCCATCTCGGCGCTGGCCGTCGTACGCGCCGAGCTCGGCTCGCTCGACGAGGTCGTGCGCGCGGTGAAGTCGACCGTGTACGTGGCCTCGGCCGAGGGCTTCACCGATCAACCGACGGTCGCCAACGGCGCGTCTGACCTGCTCCGCGACGTCTTTGGCGACGCCGGGCTCGGTGCGCGAGCGGCCGTCGGCGTGGCCGAGCTGCCGCTCGGCGCGAGCGTCGAAGCGGAGTTCATCTTCGAGGCACGGCGGCGATAAGGGCGAACTGCGGCACTCGGTGCCCTCAATAGTCGACTCGACGGCAATAGACGACATTAATTGCAATTTATTGTTTTCTCCGCGCGAGCTTGTTCGGTCTCGGCCCGTGTGCCGATTCCCTGATCGTCGATGATGGCACGGGCGGGGGCCGAACTCCAAACGGGGATGTCACCGCGAAGCCTCCGAACACAACGTCAACGGTCGGTGGCCGGGATGGCTGCACGATCGCCGGTCGAGGACTCGGCGGAGCTGATGGTCATTGCGGAAATGAGATCGACGTCGTGTTGGCGGACGCAGTTGCGGGAAGCGCCAGTCGGGGATTCGGCGGAGCTGAAAGCTCCGCGGGTACTGGTGTGAGATCGGGCACGTCGATCACGCCAGCGGCGGATCTTCGACGAGCGGCGAGTTCCTCCGGCGGTGAGCAGACTCGCGCAGGATCGACGGGAACAGCGGCGGATACAGCTCGTACAGCTCCTCGTACATCTCCTCGATCATGCCCGCGGTGTCGTCGATGCACATCCACGCGCGCTGGATCTCGTTGATCGACAGATACGCTTCCTTGCAGTGCTCCTGCAGCAGCGCCAGCACGCGCTGGACGGCGCGCTCGTCGGGCGCGCCGCTGGCGACGAGCTTCGCGTTCTCGGCCTGCAGCTGACGCGCGAGGGCGGCGGCACGCGCGCGGCGCCTCTCGGCGTTTCGAAGATGCTCCTCCGACTCGGCGCGCTTCGCCTCCGGCCCCGCCCGCTCGCCGAGCCGATCGATGCCGCGGCGCAGGTACGCGACGCGCGTATCGACGATGATCTCGAGCACGCGGTCGAGGCCGCGCAGCGCGAGCGGCGGCAGTGGCTGGAAGTCGCGCGTCACGCGCTCGGCGACCGCGCGGCGCCGCGAACTCCGCGCGCAGGATCTCGCAGATGGCGAGGCCGTGCATGTACGGCCACTTGTGGCGCGCCTCGTCGGGCTGCCAGCCGAAGTTGCACGCGCGCTGCATCGCCCGCATGTGGATCGCTGAGCCGCGACTCGTCGTCGAGCGCGCCGAGATCGTCGATGCGCGCGTCCAGCTCGGCGCCGGTCATTGGCACGTCGAGCTGGTGGCCGAAGCTCGCGAGCAGCGACTTGAACGTCGCCGAGATGAAGCGCCCCGGCTCCCAGAAGATGAACGGCCAGCGTCGGAACACCTCGGTGTCGTTGTCGATGCCGCGAAACGGCCCGGCGTGCAGCGGCGGATAATGGCCGTCGCTGCGCAGCACGAGGCGGATCTCCGGCGCCCACGACACCTGGTGGAAGCGCATGTGCGGCAGCCGCGCGCCGCTCGCCCGCACGTCGTCGATGTATTCGTCCGGCGTGACGAAGCGCACGTCGGCGATGCCCTCGCCGCCGCACGGCGCCCCACGCCTCGCCGAGGATGTCGAGCGCTTCCTCGCCGAAGTCCATCAGCTCGAGGTCCTGGATGTAGAGCAGCAGGCCGCCGTCGGGCGCGTCGCGCAGCGCCTGGCGTAGCACGCCGGCGTACTCGGCCACGGCCTGCCTCGCGCGTGATCGGAAACTCGACCGGCGTGCTCCATCACGTACTCGGCGTCGAGCACGTGGTACTTGCCGAGAATGTACCCCTGCGGCGTCAGCCGCTCGGGCGCCCAGCGCGTGATCGGCCGCCAGATCTCCTGCGAGATCGGGAAGTGGCGCGGCAGCGCGAGCAGGCCGTCATCGATGGTGAACGCGCCGTAAGACCGGGTCCGCGCCCGCGGGCAGGCCCTCGAAGGCGTAGCGCGTCTTCTTCGGGCTGAAGTTCGGGAAGATGACGTACTCCATCCCGGCGCGGCGGAAACCTTCGAGCCGGCGCGCGTCGATCGAGCCCTCCATCGGGAACGCGCCGAGGTGGCGCGGCTCGGGCGCGCGCAGCACGTCGCGCAGCAGCTCGCGGTTGAGGCGCAGTTCGTCGGCCAACTCGTCGTCGCCGATCATGGCGATGTGCGTGTGGAATGCGTTGCCATAGACGGGGTAGAGCGCGCCCGAGCGGTACGCCTCGCCGAGGCGCTCGAACGTGCGCCGGCATGTAGCGCCGCACCTGCATCAGGATCTCGTTCGTCGCTTCGAGGCAGATCGGCGCGCCGAGCAGTTCGCCGAACGCGAGGAGATTCGCGTAAATGTCGCGGCCGGCCTCGGCGCGCTTCTTCACCCAGTTGTCGTTGCCGACGGCTTCGCGCCGCACGTCGTCGTCGCGCAGCGTCGCGATGACGCTCGCCGGCAGGTCCCACGACGGCTCGTGCGCGTGGAAGGCGAGGATGACGTTGATGCGCTTCATGTGTGGCGGCACCAGGAGTAGGGACGGAGCTTCAACTCCGTCCGAACAGTCGGCGGACGGGGCTAAAGCCCCGTCCCTACGTCACCATTAACCTACCGGACGTGGCCGCCCGGATCCGGCGTGACCATCCGCGCCTGCCGTCAGTCCCAGAACAGCTGGTCGTGGATCTTCGCGCGGATGTCGCGCGAGGCGACGACCTTGTAGTACGCGTCCCGCTTCATCGCCTCGACGGCGGAGCTGAGGTTGATGGCGCGGAACGCGTTGAGCGCCACCCCCGCCTGCTGGTCCAGTCCCCGCGCGATCATGTTGATGTCCCAGTGCGGCCGCCGGCTCGCCCACCAGAACTGGCACGAGTGCAATGCGGCGTCCATCAGCCCGCGGGCGATGTCGGCGTGCCGCTTGCTGACCTCGGTGTCGGCGACGGCGAGCGCCGTGTCGACGAGTTGCCCGATGAGCTCGACATGCTCCCACTGCAGCTTGTGGATGTAGTTGCCGGGCGCCTGCCAGAGCGGATACGGCACGCCGGCGTCCAGGTCCTCGTGCGTCGTGCTCCACGATGCCGGCCGCGGCTCCACCACCTCGCCGCGCGGGAATCGATCGACGACCTCGCTGATCGTCGACGAGATGACGACGTCCGGCGCCGGCGGCTGCTCCACCATCGTCAGCAGCGCGCGCGTGCTCGGCGGCGAGCGGTCGCGCCTGCCGCACCAACTCGTATGGCGGCGCGACCGCCTCGTACGCCTCCGAGAGGAAGAGCTGATCCCAGTTCTCGATGTGGTGGCCGAACGTCTCGGCGTCCATCGCCGTGACGATGTACATGTCGCTCGGATTGCCGTGCGCGGACCGCAGGTGGTCGATGAACGCCTTCCCGTCCATGTCCTGGAACGAGATCTTGTTGCTCAGCACGTCGTCGCGGAAGACCGTCGCCGCCTTGCGGCCGTCCTTCGACGCAACCTCGTACACCTGGCTCGTCGGCCACGGCGCGGGACAGCCGACGCCGCTCATGATCACCCACTCATGTCCCAGGTCGAGCATCGAATCGAGGAACGAGCGGTCGTAGCACATCTCCGGCGGAAAGAAGCCGCGCGGCCGGTAGTGCTCGCCAAAGAAGTGCTTGTTCGTCAGGTGGTTGCGCCGGATCTGGCGGCGCTGCTCGTTCTCGTTGATCAGCGGCAGGATCGCGTGGTACTTCGCCGACCCGACGAACTCCAGCTGCCCGCGCGACGCCAGCTCCTTCAGGCCGTCGATGACGTCCTGGTAGCCGCTCTCGTACAGCATCTCGGTCAGCACGCCGTTGATGTTGACGCTGACGCGCGCGTGCGGGTGCTGCTTGAAGACGTCGATCAGCGGCCGGTACGACTCGTCGACGACCTTGCGCAGCACCTCCGGCATCTGGATCGGGGGCTGGTAGAAGTGCAGCAGCGATGCCCAGTAGATGTTCGACATGCTGCTCCCCTACGTCAGCGGCCGCGCGGCGGGCAGCGGCGCGTCGCGTCGTCACGCGGGCGTCCGCTCTGCCGCCGCGGCCACGCCCTGGCGGGCGCGGAAGTCCGCGGGCTCGACGTCCGGGAACAGCTTGTCACGCTCGACGAGGTCTGCGAGGAACGCCGCGTCGACCGCGCCGGCATCGATCTGGTCCGGCGAGCCGGTTGAACCGCTCGACGTGCTCGGCGAAGCGCAGCTCGGCGTACGCGCGCGCCTGGCCCGTCGTGATCAGGAACGGCCAGTCGCTCGATTCGAGCGAGCAGCAGCTCGCGCGCCAGCTGCGCCATCGCAGCCGCGATCGTGCCCGACGGCGAACCGTGCCGCGCCACGATCTCTTCCATCCGGCGCTGCGCGCCGTTGATGAGCGGCCACATCGACTCGGTGTCGGCGTTCTGCCACGTGAAGTGCGTGCCCTGCTGCCCCCACGAGCCTTCCGGCAGCGTCACGACGTCCCGCGGCGGGTGCTCGCGCACGAACTGCGCCGCGCCCGTCAGGTCGACGACGTCGCTCCGCGACAGGTTGCGCAGCACTTCCTGCAGCCACGTCACGCCCTCGAACCACCAGTGGCCGAACAGCTCCGTGTCGTACGCGGCGCTGACGATGCCGTAGCGGCCGCTCGACGCGCGATACTCGCGCACCTGGTCCTCGACGAGCGACGACGAAGTGCCGCGCGTGATCGTGGACGCGGGCGAACGCGACGTCCGGGTCTCAGACAGCCTTGTCGCCGAGGTCGACGCCGGCGCCGGTTACGCGCCAGTAGTGCAGGCCGGAGTCGTCGTCCTTCTTGTGAAACTCGCGGTACACGAAGTCGCCCGGGATAGCCGTGGCTCGGCCGACCACACCTGCAGCCCGGTCGTCACGTTGCGGCCGATGGCGGCCACCTGCGGCTGACCGACCCAGTAGGGCTCGAACGTCGTCCGGTGCGTCGGCGGCGCGTGCTCGGCGCGGGGGAGCGAGTAGCGCTTCACCACCTCGCCGTACGGCCCGGTGCCGCCGCCCGCCGCCTGCCCCGTCAGCTCGCCGCCGAGGATGGCCTGCGTCTCGACGAAGAACGTCGTCAGCCCCTGCGCCGCCAGGAACTCCTCGATGCCCGGCCGGCGCATCGCCGTCGGCGTCGACACGCGCCGGGCGATACGCGCATTCCGGCAGCCAGAACGACTCCGGCTTGCGCCCGAAGTGGCGCTCGTACGACCGGACGCCGGTGCGCACCTGCGCATAGATCGACGAATCGCGCTCGAACAGCGGCAGGTAGCCGTGCGTCGCCGCGCTCGTCGAAATCTCGACGTATCCGTGATCCTGCAGCCATCGGAACGCGCCGACAAGGTCGCGGTGAAAGCGCACGCGAAACTGGTCGAGCAGCCAGCTGAATGCGGTCGCGATAGAACGCGGCGACGCGCGCACGCGCCGCATCGCCCAGGCTCTCGTAGCGGCCCGACGTCGCGCGCCGCGCGCTCGCGCAGATCCTCGAGATAGTGCTCCAGATTCGCCAGCACGTCGGCGTCGGCGAGCTGCTCGGCGAGCACAGGCGTGATGCTGATCGTCAGGCGGTAGCGGACGCCCTCGTCGGCCAGGTCGTGCAGCGCGGAGAGCAGCGGCAGGTACGTCTCGGTCGCCGCTTCGTGGATCCACTCCTCGCCGTGCGGCCAGCGGCCCGCCAGCCGCGCGTACGGCAGGTGCGAGTGCAGCACGAACGTGAACGCGCCCTGTTTCGCGTTCCGGCCATTCGACGACGTGTCATCGCTTTCCTTATACCGTGTACGGGTACTGTTTTTCGACCGCCCGGATGGTCGTGCCGCTGGGGATGTAGCCGTCCTCGGCCTGCGCCTCCGCCATCACGTTCGGGCCGATGACGCAGTTGCGGCCGACGCGCACATACGGCGGCAGCTTCGCCCGCTTGCCGATGATGGTGATGCCGCAGTTGACGATGTCCGGCCGCTCGTGGTTCGGCGACCAGTCGTCGCCGTACCCGACGTACGAGTTCTTGCCCACGAGCACGTCCTTGTCGACGATCGACCGCTCGACGATCGCGCCGGACTCGATGCGGCAGTTGTCGAAGATGATGGAGTCGCGCACGACGGCGCCCTCCTCGACGTACACGCCCGGCGAGAGCACGGAGTGCTCGACGTGGCCGTTGATGATGCAGCCCAGGTCGAGCAGCGACCGCGACAGGTACGCGCGCCGGCCGATCTTCGCGGGCGGGAAGCCCGTCACCCGCGAGCGGATGCGCGTGTCGGGGTCGTACATGTTCAGCGCGGGCAGGTCCTCCAGCAGGTCCATGTTGCCTTCGTAATACGACTCGATCGTGCCGACGTCGCGCCAGTAGTCGTTGAACGAGTAGCCGTAGGCGCGCATCTCCGGCTGCTCGACCATCGACGGGATGACGTCGCGCCCGAAGTCGTGCGTGGAGTCGCGCTTCGAGTCGGCGATCAGCTGCTCGATCAGCGACTGGCGGTTGAAGACGTAGATGCCCATCGAGATGAGGTTCGACTTCGGCCGATCCGGCTTCTCATCGAACTCGATGATGCGGCCGTCGTCGTCGGTCGTGAGCACGCCGTAACGATGCGCCTCCTCCATCGGCACCTGGTAGAGCGGCACCGTGACGTCGGCGCCCTTCGCCAGGTGGTAGGAGATGAGTTCGTCGTAGTTCATCTTGTAGACGTGGTCGCCGGCGAGGATCAGCACCAGGTCGGCGCGCGTCTCCTCGAGGAAGTAGATGTTCTGGAAGACCGCGTCCGCGGTGCCGCGGTACCAGTCCGAGCTCTCGCGGCCGAGGTACGGCTGCAGCAGCGTCACGCCGCCGCCCGCCCGGTCGAGGTCCCACGGCCGGCCGATGCCGATGTGGTCGTTGAGCGAGCGCGGCCGGTACTGCGTCAGCACGCCGACGCGCGTGATGCCGGAGTTGACGATGTTGCTGAGCGCGAAGTCGATGATCCGGTAGCGGCCGCCGAAGATCACGGCCGGCTTCGCGCGCTCTTCGCTCAGCACGCTCAGGCGATCGCCTTGTCCTCCGGCCAGGACCAGTGCCACGACTCGCTTCATCGGCAGCCCTTGATCTAGCGGTGCACGCGCTGGAGCCGCGGTTGGCGCTCGCCGGGCAGCTCCTTCCCGGAGAGCAGACAGAAGATGCTCAGATAGTCCCGAAGATACCGCGTCGTGAGGAAGTTGTCGCGTACGAAGTCCACTCCGCGCGCTCCCATCCGGTCCGCCTCCTCCCGGTTCCGGAGCAGGAATAAGAGACGGTCGAGGCACTCCTCCGCGGTGTTCACAAGAAATCCCGTCTTGCCATGTTCGACCTGCAGCGGGATTCCACCGACGTTCCCCGCGACCACCGGACGTCCCTTCCATAGAGCCTCCGAGACCACCAGGCCAAAGCCCTCGCGCACGGATTTCTGGATGACGACACGCGCCGCCCTCTGGAACGCGTTCACCTCGACGTTCCCGACTCCGTTCAGGTTCGAGAGAATGTGGATGTCGAAATCTTCCCCGGCCCGGCGAACCGTCCGCTCGTACCAGTCCCACCCCTCCGGGTCGTCGCTGGCCATCGATGCGATGAGGACGAGCTGCAGGTCGGGGAACTCCCGCTTCGCGGCGCGGTACACGTCGATCACGCCGAGCGGGTCCTTCCACGGATCGAAGCGGGAGATCTGCGTGATCATCGGGCGGTGCGGATCGACGCCGTACCGGGACAGGATCTCATCGACGGTCTCGCTCGGCAGATCGACGTTCTTCGGGCTCAACGGGTCGATCGCCGGCGGCACGCTGAAGATCTGCGGGCTCTCGAGGTCGTCCTTCACGTACGCCGGCAGCGTGAAGATCGCGCCGTCGTACCGCTCGATGTACGGCCGAAGCAGGTCCCACACCTGCACCTGCGCGTCCGTGAGATCGATGTGGCAGCGCCAGATCCACTTGCCGTCGAGGCGCCCCAGCCGCTCCTCGAGGAACGTCGGGATCGCCGCCGGCTGGGGGTCGTGGATGACGACGAAGTCGTATGACTCGTCGAACTGGTCGGCGTTCAGCTTGTTGTAGCGAAGCCAGGTGTCCCGCATCGCGGGCGTCCAGTCGTAGTACATGCCCTGCAGGCTGTTGTGCATCGCCTTGGTGACGTTGAAGAACTCGTCGGCGCCGCGGATCACCGCCCAGCTGGCGTTGAGGCCGATGTCGTTCATCAGCGGCACCAGCGTGCCGAGGATCTCCGCCACGCCGCCGCCGAACGCCGTCGCGTTGACGTGCAGGACGCGCGCGCCGTTGAGCCGCCGCGCGAGGCTCAGGATCTCGTCCGTCCGCTCGTCGCCGATGACGGCGCGATACGCCTCGAGCGACTTCGAAGTGGTAGGGACGGTGCCGAGCACTACGGTGCAGTCCTGTGTAATTCGTTCAGGATTTGAAGGTAATCCCTTAGGTATCTCGTGATTAAGAAGTGATTCGCCACATGGCGCCTTCCGTTTTCCCCTAATTTCCGCGCCAGGGCCTGATCGCTGAGCAGCCGCTCGATGGCGGCGGCGAACTCCTCCGTCGTCCTGGCGACGAGGCCGGTCTCGCCGTCGAGCACCTGTTCGGTCAGGCCGCCGGCCGGCGCGACGACGCAGGGGCGCTCCTTCCACAGGGCGTCCGACACCCAGAGCCCGAACCCCTTGCGCAACCCGCGCTGGATCACGACCGAGGCCGCCCGCTGGAATACGTTGAATTCGACATTGCCCAGCACAGTTCCCACGGGGACGATCTTCACGTCCGGCTCATCGCGACAGCGGTCCGCCAGCCGTTCGTAGCAGGCGTGTTCGGCCGGGTCGCGGGGCTCCGTCGTCAGCACGATCGCCAGTTGCAGGTCCGGATGGCGTTCTCGCACCATCTCCCACGCGTCGACGGCGCCGCAGAGATCGCTCGCCTCATCGCACGGCGAGATCTGGCAGATCAACGGGCGGTCCGGGTCGATGCCGTACTGGCCCAGCACATCGCGCATCACGCTCTCGGGCAACGGCATGTTTCGCGCGTTGTTAGGGTCGATCGCCGGCGCCACGATCTGCGTCGCGATCGGCATATCGCCGCGCACGAAGTTCGGCGCCGGGAAGATCGCCTTGTCGTACTTCTCGACGTGCGAGCGCAGCAGCATCCACACGTCGGTCTGCGCCGAGGTGAGGTCGAGGTGGCAGTCCATGACCCACTTGGCGCCGTTCTCCGGGACGTACGAGCGGATCGCCAGCGGCTGCGGGTCGTGGACGATGACCACGTCGTACGGCTCCGTCAGCATCTGCGCGTTCATCTCGGCGTGGCTGAGCCACGTATCGGTCATCTCGCGCGTCCACGGGACGTAGATGCCGCCGAGCGCCTGGTACATCGCCCGCTGCACGGCGACGTCGTCCTCGGACGTCCGCACGATCTGCCAGTGGGCGTCGACGCCCAGGTCGGCCAGCAGCGGTACCGCTGAATCGAGCAGGTCCGCCGTGCCGGTGCCGAAGCGCGTCACGCTGAGGTTCAGCACGCGCAGCCCCTCGATGGGCCGCGCGAGGGTGCGGAGCCGCTCGAGCTCATCCTCGCCGGCGATATGCGTCAGGTCGCTGAGCGCCCGATGCGAAAGCGCGAGAGTACCGTGCATGACGGGGCCTCCTGGTGCTGCGGCGCGGGTGGACGAGACAAGAATCCCGAGGCATCGCCCGGGACCCACGACCGGGGAGAGCCTCTCGCTGGCGCCTACGAGGTTAGCTGTCGGGTTCGGGCCCGAGAGCGCCCGTCTCGCCCTGCTGGCGAGATTCACCCCACCGTCCCCGAGCCTACCAAGCGGCACCTTGCAGAACCGTTGCAGCGGCAACCTGAACTGCGTCGGGACGGTAAACCTGGTTCCCCCGCTCCGCACCCTGCAGGTGCGGATTCGGCAATCGCTCTATGCGACGTATCCTAAGTCGCCGCCGAGAGGCTGTCAATCTGGTGCTTGGAGGTTAGAAGTCAGAGGTTGGAGGTTAGAGGCGCAGCAGGTTCCATAGCGGAGGAGGCTTGGCTCCCTTAAGTTCTGAGGTGCGCCGAACCCTCCAACCTCCAACCTCCAACTTCCAACCTCCAGATCCGTGCGCAACGGCCCCTTGCCCACAGCCGCGCCGCTCCGGATGATAATGCGAACAGTGGAGGCATTCGAGGAGGTCCGATGAGACGGAAGTGGTTTGTCGCGTCCTGGCTCGCTGATGGCGCTCGGCGCGATCGGTGTGGCCGGGATCGCGTTTCGGGCAGCGCCGGGCAGCGCCACCGCCGCGACGCAGCACTTCGGCCCGAAAGAGGCCGACGTGTCGACCGAGGAAGGCGGCGTCTGGAAGACCGTCCACCTGACCGCCTCGAAGTTCCAGTGGACAGTTCCGCGACGACCAGCAGCCCGTCGAGGTTTGGGGCTACAACAACCAGATTCCCGGCCCGACGCTGCGGTTCAGGCCCGGCGACAAGGTGCGCGTCTACTTCCGCAACGACCTCGATGAGCCGTCGAGCATTCAACTGGCATGGCCTCGGCCGTGCCGAACTCGATGAACGGCGTCGCCGGGACTGCACGCAGCCGCCCGTCATGCCGGGCGAGACTTAGTCTACGAGTTCACCGTCCCGAACACGCCCGGCACGTTCCTGTACCACGCGCAACATGGACGACGCTGGCGCAGGTCGGCAACGGCCTGAGCGGCGCGTTCGTCGTCGACCCGCGCGACAACACGCAACGCCCAGTACGATCAGGACCGGATCATCCTCTTCAACAACATCGCCGGCCACTACCTGATCAACGGCAAGGAGTTCCCGAACACCGACCCGTGGCTCGTCCAGAGCGGCGACAGGCTGCGCGTCCGCATGATCAACATCAGCCCGACGGAAGGGCATCCCGATGCACTTCCAGGGCCACTCCGTGAAGGAGATCGCGCGCGACGGCACCGAGCTGACAGCGGCGGCAACGACTACCGTGGAGAACACCGTCTGGATCGCGCCCGGCCAGACCATCGACGTCGCGCTGACGATGAACGCGCTCGGGGAAGGGCGCGTGGCTCTTCCAGATGCCAGACCCTGTCGCACGTCATCGGACCGGACGGCAAGTCGCTTGAACATCGCGCTGGCGATTGGCGGCATGGCGATCCCCGTCGATCTACACCGACAGCCTGAACTTCGACGCGATCCAGGCGGCGAGGAGTGCAGCGTTCAAGGCCGTCGTGGTGGATACACCAACGCCGAAAGCCACGCCGACTCAAGGCACGCCGCAGGCCACCGGGACTCCGCAATCCGCGGCCTCGCCACAGGCGACGACGCCAGCCGCCGGGAGCGCCGGCACACCGCAATCCGCGGCCTCGCCGCCGGCGACGACGCCAGCCGCCGAGAGCACTGGCACACCGCAATCCGCGGCATCACCGGGTGCCACGGGCACGCCGCAGGCGCAGACGACGCCGTAACCGCGGGCGATCGGGATCAGGCAGCGTCGCCGAGAAACGCTAAGCGCGCCGCATCCGCGACGCGCCGTGCAGCACGACGGCGACCGCGACTCCCGTCGGCACGCCGAGGAAGAGCGCCGTGGGCCGCCACGAGGCCGATGGCCTGCGACCACTGCGGGCCAAAGCGCTCGGCGTGGAAACCGCTCGCCGCTGGCGAGGTGCAGCACCACGTACAGCGCCTCGATCGCCGCCCAGGTCGCCGCGCCGACGGCGACGGTGGTCGACGAACGGCCGCACGCCGGTGCGGCCGCGCGTCATCGCGTACGACGTCGCCAGCACGCCCATCCGACCATCAGCAGCAGCGGCACGCGCAGCGCCGCGGAAGTCGAGCCATTCGGCCGACACGCCGCCGAGCACGACGACGAGCGCGTCACCGCCCACAGCCAGGGGCGGCGTCTCGGCGCGTGCGGGCAGCAGCCGGGCTGGCGCGCGGATCGCGACCGTGGAAGTCATCGCCCGATCAGTATTCGGGAGCGCCGGGCGGCTCGACAAGGCGGCGAACCTGCGCGAATCGCTCAGCCGCGATGCTCCGCGCATCGTGACACGAGCCGATCCCGGGGCACGAACGTCAATAGACGATGTTCGCCCACGGATTGCTGATCGGCGTGCCCGCGTTCTCGAGTTGTCCCAGCGTGTTTCCCGGCAGCACGCTCACGTCTGAGGTCACTCCGCGGATGCTGTTCCGGATGATCACGTTGTTCGTGTTCTCGACCTTGATCGCCAGTGACAGGGGATCGGATGACCTCGCGACGTTGTTGGAGTCGATCCGGTTGCCGGAGTTGATGACGTGAATCTGAGAACCCCCGTTGAGGATGGACGTATTGTCGACGACGAGCGTATACCCCAGCACCGTGATCCCGTCGAGGGTGTTGCCGGAGGCGGTCGAGTCACGGATGATGCCGCCCTCGCCAGTATAGTTGTGCATCAGGATGCCGTGCGCTCCGTTGCTCGTCGCCACGACGTGGCTGATCAGGCTGTGGCCCGCTCGTGCGAATGCCACTGCCTCCGTTGTCCCGTCAGCTGAAGGTCCCTGTAGGTGCTTCCGTTGAGGCCATCCCCGTTGATGCCATCGCCGCCCCAGCCACATCACGGTGCCGTTGCTAACGCTCGCACTAGTGCCAGAACCTACAATCCCGTTCCCCGAACCACCCGCGCCCATTAATGCGAACCCGTTGAGGTCGAGCGTCACGCGCGCTGGCGAGGATCTACGATGCCGTCCTTGCCGGAGACGCCCGTGATGTTCTCCGCCAGGTAGTACGAACCGGGCGCGCTGATGACGATCGGGAACCCCGCCGCCGACGCCGGCTGCCGGATCGGCGTGCGCGGCTCCACCAGCGGCAGCGTCGACGCCGGCGGCCCCGGCGGATCGAGCGGGCCGCCCTGCACGACGCCGGCCAACGCTCCGATCAGCGCGAGCGCCAGCGCCCCCGCGACGGCCCATCCCAAACGATCCAGCAGTCGTACGTCTTCATGGCACACCTCCAACGAACACGCGCGGAGCGTAGATTGGAGGTTCGAACGCGGTCAAGGGCCGTTTATCGCTTGTTGACGCACCGTCGCCGGAAGTTGACGCGCGGCTCAGCCGGCGGGGCGTGATGCGGCCGATGCCGCCCATGAACGGCAGCAGCACCTCCGGCACGTCGATCGAGCCGTCCGGCTGCTGGTAGTTCTCCATGATCGCGATCATCGTGCGCGGCAGCGCCAGGCCGGAGCCGTTGAGCGTGTGCACGAACTCCGGCTTCGCGCCCGGCTCGCGCCGGAAGCGGATGTTCGCGCGCCGCGCCTGGAAGTCCGTGCAGTTGCTGACCGAGCTGATCTCCAGCCACTCGCCGCACGCCCGGCGCCCACACCTCGATGTCGTACGTGCGCGCGGCGTTGAAGCCCAGGTCGCCGGTGCAGATGTTGATCACGCGATAGCGCAGGCCGAGCGCGCGGCAGACGTCGAGCGCGTCGTCGAGCATCGACTCCAGCTCGTCGCCCGACTTCTCCGGCTCGCAGAACTTGTACATCTCCACCTTGTCGAACTGGTGGCCGCGCTTGATGCCGCGCACGTCGCGGCCGGCGCTCATCTTCTCGCGCCGGAAGCACGGCGTGTAGGCGACGTAGTGCAGCGGCAGCGTCGCCCGCGTCGAGGATCTCGTCGCCGTGCATGTTCGTCAACGGCACCTCCGCCGTCGGCACGAACCAGAAGTCCTCCTCGGCGTCGTGGTAGAGGTTGTCGCGGAACTTCGGGAGCTGGCCCGAGTGCCACATCGTCTCTTCCTTGACCATCGCCGGCAGGTACATCTCCGTGTAGCCGTGCTTGTCGATGTGCAGCTCGAGCATGAAGGCGATCAGCGCGCGCTGCAGCCGCGCGCCGGCGCCCTTGAGCACGTAGAAGCGGCTGCCGGACAGCTTCGTCCCGCGCTCGAAGTCGATGATGTCGAGCGACTCGCCCAGCTCGTAGTGCGGCTTGCGCCAGTCGTCGCTGTACTCCTCGCCCGACTGATCGCGCACGCGTGTTGGCGTGCTCGTCCGCGCCGAACGGCGTCGCGTCGTCCGGGATGTTCGGGATCTCCATCACGAGCGCGTTCAGCCGCTCCTCGGCCTCGCGCAGCGCCGGCGCCAGCTCGTCGACGCGCTCCGAGACGCGTCTTCATCTCGGCGATCATGCGCTGTCGCTCGACCGGGATCCTTCGCGGCGCCGATCTTCTTGCCGGCGGCGTTCTGCTCGGCGCGCAGCCGCTCCGTCTCGGACAGCAGGTCGCGCCGCCGCACGTCCAGCTCGAGGATCTCGTCGAGCGGGCCGGGCGTGTTGCCGGTCGTCGAGCGCCTTGCGCACGACGTCCGGCGTGCTCGCGGATGAACTGCAGGCTCAGCATGCGGTAGGTTATCGGTTTTGAGGGCTACGGGTTAGGTCCAGCGGCCGCGCGCACCACGGCGATCGCCTGCAGCCCGAGCACGCGCACGTCCTCCGGCACGGCGATGTCGACGCCGCACGACGCGACGGGCAGCGCGTCGTTACGCCGCAGCTCCGCCTCGCTCACCCAGATGAAGCCGTGGTCGCCGTCCGGCTCGCCGGGCGCGACGCCCGGCAGCGGCCGTAGCGCGTACGACATATCGATGTGCTGGTGCGGCCCCTGCGGCACGTCGGCGACGATGATCGCGAGCGGCGGCGGCAGCTGCGGCGGCTCGGCGAACGCCGGCAGCGCCAGGTGCGGCACCACCTCGGCGGCGATGCCCGTCTCCTCGCGCACCTCGCGCACGACCGCCTGTATCGGGTCTTCGTCGGGGTCGATGTGGCCGCCGGGCGGCAGCCACAACTGCAGCTTCTTGTGCCAGTGCAGCATCGTGCGGTCGCCCTCGACGAGGAAGCCGGAGACGGTGAAGTGTCGCTCCATCGAACGGAGTGTAACGGTTGCGTCCCCCCTCGCCCCTTGAGGGAGAGGGGGACAGGGGGTGAGGGGCCTACTTCCCCGCGGCCTTCTTCTCCCGCTCCAGCAGCGCGCGCTTGCGGTCGAGGCCGTAGCGGTAGCCGCCGAGGCGTGCCGTCCTCGCGCACGACGCGGTGGCACGGGACGACGATCGGCGTCGGGTTGGTCGCGCAGGCGGAGCCGACGGCGCGCACGGCCTTCGGGCTGCCGATGGCGCGCGCGATGTCGCTGTAGCTGCGCGTCTCGCCGCGCGGGATCGCCCGCAGCGCCTCCCATACGCGGATGCGGAACGCCGTCGCGCGCACGTCGAGCGGTATCGGGTGCGACGGCTCGCCGCCCGCGATGCCGGCGACGATCGATTCGACGGCCAAGCGCAGCATCGTGTCGTCGCGGCGGATCTCCGCGGCCGCGAACTCGTGCCGCAGCGTCGCCTCCAACTCGGCGTCCGACGCCGCGAAGTCGATCGACGCGACACCGCGCTCCGTCGCCGCGACGAGCATGCGGCCGAATTCGCACGAGGCGATGGTGTACGCGATCGCCGTGCCCTCGCCCGACCGGCGGTATCGCGCCGGCGTCATGCCGAGCGCGTGTGACGACTGCTCGTACAGGCGGCTGGCGGAGCCGAAGCCGGCGTCGTAGATCGCGGCCGTGACGTCGCGCGCCGAGCGGAGCGACGTCCGGGCGCGCTGCAGCCGGCGGGCGGCGCCGTACTGGCGCGGCGAGACGCCGGTGATCTGCTTGAACGTGCGCTGCAGGTGGAACGGGCTCTTCCCGAAGCGCGCACCCAGCTCGGCGAGCGTCGGCGGCGCGTCGCCCGCGGCGTCGAGCGCGCGGCAGACCTCGCGGACGAGCACGAGGTCCGGCCGGCGGGCATCGCGCGGGTCGCAGCGCTTGCACGGCCGGTAGCCCGCCGCCTCGGCGAGGCGCTGCGACACGAAGAACTCGACGTTCTCGCGCTTCGGCATGCGCGCCGGGCAGCCGGGGCGGCAGTAGATGCCGGTCGTCCGCACCGCCACGACGAACAGGGCGCGCGCGGACTGGCGCCGTTCCGCCACCGCCTGCCAGCAGGCCGTCGTCGTCGAGCTGCCCGGCTTCCGCTTCGAGGACCGCGCTCGTAGTCATGGCATCACCTCCGGATACGATGCTACGCCGTCGCATGGCGAGCGCATCTATCCGGAACTTGCGGTCAATGTCAGTTCGTCGCCAGGATCTCGCGCAGCCGGTCGGCGTCGCCGCCCGGGCCGACGACGGCCATCGCGAAGCCGCCCGGCTTGAACAGCCGCTGCGCCATCCGCTGCACGTCGGCCGGCGTCACGGCCCGCGTCCTGTCGACGACCTCCTCGATCGGCTCGATCTCGCCGGTCATCAGCAGCGATTCGCCGGCGCGCTGCGCCAGCGCCATCGTCGATTCGAGGCCGAGGCGGAAGTTGCCGGTGGCGAAGTCGCGCGCCTTCGCGATTTCCTCCTCGCTCGGCGGCTGTTCGGCCATCTTGAACAACTCGTCGCGGATGACCGTCGTCGCCTCTTCGAGGTGGTCGAGCGTCACGCCGGCGGTCACGCTCATGACGCCGATGTCGTTGAACCGGCTGGCGCCCGAACCGACCGAGTACGCCAGACCGCGGCGCTCGCGCACTTCCTTGAATAGCCGCGAGCTCATGCCGCGGCCCAGGATCGTGTTCAGCACCGTGAGCGCGTAACGCTCCGGGTCCTTGCGCCGCAGCGCGTGCAGCGCGATGCCGACGTTGCACTGGGCGATCTCGCGCTTCTCCACGACGACCTGGTCGGTGGCGAACTGGTCGACGGCCGGTGCGGGCGCCGGCGCTGGCCGATCCTCCATGTCGCCGAACAGCTCTTCCGCGCGGCGGAGCACCTCATCGTGCGTGGCGTTCCCCGCGACGCTCAGCACCGTGTTCGATGGGACGTAGTACGTCTCGATGTGGCGCTGGAAGTCGTCGCGGTTCATCGCGTCGACGGTCTCGATGCTGCCGGCGATCGGCCAGCCGATCGGCTGGTCGCCGAACGTCGCGCGCGCCAGCAGCTCAGACGCCCACGCGCCCGGCTGGTCGAACGAGCGGCGGATCTCCTGCTGCACCACCGTGCGCTCGCGGTCAATCTCCTCCTGCGCCAGAAGCGGAGTACCGGTACATGTCCGCGACGACGTCCATCGCCAGCGGCAGCTTGTCGAACGGCACCTGGTTCCAGTAGCACGTCAGTTCCTTCGACGTGTAGGCGTTGAGCACGCCGCCCGCGCCCTCGATCGCCTCGGCGATCTGGATCGCGTCGGGCCGGCGCACCGTGCCCTTGAAGAGCATGTGCTCCATGTAGTGCGAGAGGCCGTTCGTCCGGCGCTCCTCGCCCCGCGAGCCGACGCCGACGAACACGTTGACGCTGGCGGACTGGGCCGTCGGCACGGGCGTCGTCACCACCCGCATGCCGTTGTCCAGCTGCGAAATCTGCCACTCGATGGCCAATCAGGGGTCCTTTCGTAATTTGAAACTGTTTGATCGAGTATAGCGGTGTGAATGTCCGCCTGGCACGTCTCTGGATTACTTGGAATATCACCAAGTAGTTTCGGCATTCCGCCTACTGGCCGGTCTCAACACGGTGCCACTTCGGGCCGATCATCCTTAATCAACACCGCCGGCCGGTGCCGGCCGGCCGCGCCCGCGATCATCCCAGTCAGACAGGCGCCGATGCCGCTACAGTTCTCGTCTCACCCTTTCGACGTCATGCGCCTTGCGACCACCGACGAGACCCCGAAACCTCGAACCTCTCGCGCGGACCACGTTACCCATGCGGTCGACTTCGACGCCGTCGACCCCGGTTACTGGCCCCGTGCGATGAAGCTTCGTCTCCTCATCGCGGCATCCTACGTCGCGCTGATCCGCGCTGGCCTTCTGCCGATGTCCACGACCTGGTGGATCATCAGTGGCTGGTCGCTGTTGCTGTACTCGCTCGTCGCGTTGGCGATCCACCGCCGGTACGGCATCACGCGGTGGTACCAGAACGTGAGTCCATTCACCGACGCGCTGATGGTGACGCTCGCGGTTGTGGCGCTGGCCCGGCCCGATTATCCGATCTGGATCGGGTACCTCCTGGTCATTTCTTCGCTGGCATCGTTCCACACGGCCCGCTTCATCGTGGCGTTCTCGCTCTGCGCCATTGGCGCGTACTGGTGCGGCCTGTATGTACTCGACATCACGGGCAGGGCATCGATCACCTGGCAGATGCCGGTCATCGTTTCGATCATGGCGCTCTTTGCGGCGCTCAACGAGGACGTCATCGCCACCAGCAACCGCAACCTGCGCGACCTGGTGCGCAAAGCGTCGCTCACCGATCCGCTCACCGGGCTCGACAATCGCCGCCGGTTTCGCGACATCCTCGATTCCCACGGTGCCGACGAGACGCGACCGCTCGCGGTGCTGATGTACGACGTGGACAACTTCAAGAGCGTGAACAACGAACTCGGCCACCTCCACGCCGACACCGTGCTCGTGCGCGTCGCTGACGAGCTCCGCATGGCGTTTCGCGAGGCCGACACCGTCGCGCGCTATGGCGGCGACGAGATCGTCGTCCTGGCGCACGTGCTCTCCGTCGACCACGCGGAGGCGATGGCGGAACGCAGCCTGGCCTCCATCAGGGAACGTGTGGGCGTGACGGTGAGTGTTGGACTGGCCGTTTACCCCACGATGACGAACACGATCGATGGCGCGCTTGACGCGGCCGACTGCGCGCTTGGCGCGGCGAAGCGCGGCGGCAAGGCCCGCGTCTCGACCGCCGCCCGCGACGCCGCGTAGAGCGCCCTGTCACCGCTGGCCGGGTCCGGCCGCATGGACGGCACCCGCCGCGCTGCTACCATGGGCCGTGTCCCGCCTCTTCTTCGAGACCGACGCCGCCGAGCCGTGCCCGATCGAGTTCCGCGGGCCGAGCGGCGTGCTCGTCTTCTTCATCTCGCTGGCGTTCGCCACGCGCTACGGCTCGCTCCACCCGCTCTCGCAGCTGTCGCTGCTACTCCGCGGCGAGTACAAGATCAACATGACGCCGCTGACGACCTTCGCCGACCGCAACATCGAGGAGGATGCCGACCGCGTCGAGTTCGAGCGCGTCTGGCAGGACGCCGCGCCGCTCGCGGAAAACCTGCGCGCGGTCACTGCCGCCCTCGCCTCCGATGACGCGCGCATCGCCGAATTGACGGCCGACGAGCCGCACCTGCGCGCCCGGCTCGACGACCTGCTCCGCATGGCCGAGTGGGCGGCGGAACGCGGCGCGCGCGTGCGCCTCAGCTTCGAGCTGTGATCGCGCAACTGCGCGCGCTACGCGCGCTCGCATCCGTGGGCCATCGACGTCGCGCTGCTCGTGCTGCTGACGGCGTGCGCCGCCGCGATGCGCCTGACGCTGCTCGGCGACATCCCGTACGGCGTCCACAGCGACGAGGCCCAGGTCGGCACCGACGCCCATCGCATCATCAGCGACGGCTGGATCGGCGTCTACACGCACGCCGCGCTCGGCCAGCCGGCCGGCCACGCCTACCTGACGACGCCATCGATCTGGCTGCTCGGCGACACGGCGTTCGCGCTGCGGCTGCCGCTGGCGCTCGTCGCCACGCTGCAGATCCCGCTGCTCTACCTGCTCGTGCGCGTGCTGGCGAACCGGCTCGAGGCATTCCTCGCCGCCGCGTTGCTCACCGTGTCGTACTGGCAACTGTTCTACAGCCGCGTCGCCCACTGGTCGATCTCGTACGGAACGGTGACGCTCGCCGCGCTGCTCTGCCTCGCGCTCGGCATGCGCAGCGGCCGGCGGCGATGGTTCGTCGCGGCCGGCGTGCTGCTTGGCCTCGGCGTCTATACCTACAACATCTACCCGATCGCGCTCGTCGCCGTAGCGGTGTTTCTCGCCGTCGTGACGTGGACGCGCTATCGCACCGAGTTGCGCCCGTGGCTCGCGCGGCTCGCGCTCACTGCCGGCGTCGCGTTCGTCGTGGCGCTGCCGATGATCTGGTACGTGTCGGACCCGAACGCCTACTACTGGGACCACGTCACCAACTACTCCGAGGTCGACGTCACGAAGTCGCCGGAGTTCAAGCAGGCGAGCGCCTGGGGCAAGGCGAAGCTCATCGGCGAGCAGGCGCGCACGTTCGTCGAGGCATACACGTGGAGCGGCAAGCTCGACAACGTCGACGGCAACGGCCTGCGCCCGATGTTCGACCTGCCGACGCTGCTGCTGCTCGCCGCGGGCATCGTGCTGGCGGTTCGTCGCCGCCGCGAGCCGATGGTCATCGCCGCGCTCTGCTGCTTCGTGATCATCCCGCTGCCGGCGGTGCTCCAGCGCGGCTCGATCATGCGCCAGCCCGTCGCGGCCGCGCCGTTCGCGATGTACATCGCGGCCCTGCCGCTTGCATCGGCGATCCGCGCGGCGCGATCGCGGCCCGCGCCGACGCGCGCGCTCGCCGCGGCGTCGGCGGCAGCGTTCATCGCGCTGATCGCCACGATCACCGTGCGGGACTACTTCTGGACGTGGCGGAAGGACGACTGGCCGCGCTACGTCTACTTCTCGCAGATGACGTCGGCCAGCCTCTACATGCGGACGTTGCCGCGCTCGACGAACGTGCTGCTTCTTCAGCGAGCGCGCGAGCATCAACCTGGAGACGCGGCAGTTCCTCGCGCCCGACGTGCATGGCGACGACCGTTCCGCGAGTTCGGCCCGATCGGCGCCGCCTACATCGACATCGCGCGGGACCACGAACCGACGACGTTCGTGCTGCTCGGCGACTACCTCGACTGGCTGCCGGAGATCGAAGCCGCGTACCCGGGCGGCGTCGCCCGCACGGCCACTCGCGACGGCAAGACCGAGTTCTCAGCGTATGAGTTGGGCGCCAGTCGCTAGTCACTGGAAGTCCGTGGCCACCAGAACCCGCCAACCACCAACTACTAACTACTAACTACCCACTACGGAAAGATCCCCCGCACCTCGGTCGCCTCGACCACCCGCCGCACCGCGAGCATGTACGCCGCGTCGCGCATCGTGCAGTTCGCCTCGGCCTGGATCGCCGCTACTTCGTCGAAGGAGCGCTCGATGATGTGCTGCAGGCGGTCGTTGACTTCGTCCTCTTCCCAGAAGAACGACTGCAGGTCCTGCACCCACTCGAAGTACGAGACGATGACGCCGCCCGCGTTGGCGACGATGTCCGGCACGAGGATCACGCCCTTCTCGCCGAGGATGCGGTCAGCCTCCGGCGTCGTCGGCCCGTTCGCCGCCTCGACGACCATCTTCGCGCGCACACCCGCCGCGTTGCCGCCGTGCAGCTGGCCTTCGAGCGCCGCCGGCACGAGGATGTCGACCGGCAGCTCGCAGCAGTTCTTCGTTCGTGATGTGGACGCCGGGATGGCCGTCGGGCACGAAGCCGCGTTCCTTCTGCAGCGCCAGCAGCGCTCCGATGTCGCCCAGGCCGTCCTGGGCATAGATGGCGCCCTTCGAGTCGCTCACGGCGACGATCGTCGCGCCGGCTTCGCTCATCAACTTCGCCGCCACGCTGCCGACGTTGCCGAAGCCTTGCACCGCCACGCGCGCGCCTTTGAACGGGACGCCGAAGCGTGCGCAGGCCTTCTGCGTCACGAACAGGACGCCCCGTCCCGTCGCCTCGACGCGGCCGCTGCTGCCGCCGATCGTCACCGGCTTGCCGGTCACGACGGCCGGCGTCGAGTGCCCGTGGATCATGCTGTACGTGTCCATCACCCACGCCATCACCTGCGCGTCGGTCCCCATGTCCGGCGCGGGCACGTCCTCGTCCGGGCCGATGAGGCCGCCCAGTTCGACCGTGAACCGCCGCGTCAGCCGCTCCAGCTCGCGCCGGCTCAGCGCGCGCGGATCGACGATGACGCCGCCCTTCGCGCCGCCATATGGCAGACCGGCGACGGCGCACTTCCACGTCATCCACATCGCGAGCGCCCGCACCTCGTCGAGCGAGACGTTCAGGCTGTAGCGCAGGCCGCCCTTGACGGGGCCGCGCGCCTCGTTGTGGTGCACGCGATAGCCGGTGAAGACGCGGATCGAGCCGTCGTCCATCTGCACGGGGAAGTTGGTCGTGAACTCGCGCTTGCAGTGCCGCAGCACCTCGCGCATGCCCGGGTCGACGCCGAGCCGGTCCGCCGCCGCGTCGAGTTGCTCGATCGCGTTGTGGAGCGGGTTCTCCGCGGGTTGCTGCGAGACCGGCGCCGCGACCATGCTGTCCCTCCTACGTGCGATCGATCGTCTCCCGGTTCCAGTTGCCGTTGGGAAACGGCGCCGTCGGGAAGAACGCGTCGAGCCACGTCGCCGCCATCGCGGCCGGCCCGTTCCGTAGATATGATCGGCAGTCCTCGGCCGTCCGCCACGACGTGACTTCGATCTGGCCGCCGCGCTCGCCGTCGAGCCGTAGCTCGTGCGCGACGAATCCCGGCTGGCGTTGCAGGTGCGGCAGCAGTCGCTCGGCCAGTGCCGTACGCCGCTTCTCGAACTCTGCTGGATCGGTGACGGTGGAGATGCGCCGGAGCGTGGATTCGACCATCGGAAGCCGCCTTCCCGCCGGAGCGCCCGGCAACTGTAGCTTGCCCCGCCACCGCGTGCGACGCAAGGATCGGCGGAATACGGCAAAGCAACGGGCGGATGCGTCCTCAGGGTCGCATCCGCCCGCCTCCCCCACTCACACGGACTACATGTCAGGGTTTGGCGAAGACCTCGTTCGGCTCGACGCGCCGCAGGCCGTCCGCGGTCCACTCAAGAACCACCATGTCTTGCGTCTTCGGCGGATCCAGCTCGTACGACGCGCGTGGCATGTCGGTCGCCTTCACGTCGCCAAAGACCGCGCGCGCGACCGACGGCACCCACGAGTACTGCTCCATCGGGTTGGTCCACGGCCCGTCGACGATGTAGATCGTCGTGCCCGGGCGCACGTCGCGTTCGTTGCGCCGCAGTTCGTTGACCAGCAGCTGCCAGCGGTCCGTCCCGCGGCCGGAGCGCGAGTCCTGCGCGTACGTCTGCCATCCATACAGTCCGGCCACCGTCGCGATGAACGCCACGCCGAGCACCGTCGCCGGCACGCGCACGAATCGATGCAGCTGCCGCGCCCGGTCGTATAGGTTGTACGCCGCAAGCGCCGCCATCGGCGAGAAGAACGCGACCGCACCGTAGCTGTACCGCGACGCGGTCCACACCTTCACCGGCGCGAACGGCAGCAGCGCCAGCACCACGCCGACGACCGCCACCCGCGCGATGTTCGGCCCGCGCGCGATGTACCACAGCGCCAGCAGCGCCACGCCGGCAGCGATCGCGATGCGCGTGTTGTCGGGATCGAGCGGAATGCTGCGCACCGGATACGCGATCCACGACAGGTAGACGACGTAGTTGCGGACGACGTGGCTGCCCCAGTAATAGTCGTTGAACTTCAGGTGGTCGCACGTGCACGTCTCGTAGAACGACAGCCAGCCCGACGCCAGCGCGACGAACGGCGCGGCGTGCAGCACCAGCCGGAGCGGCGCGTGATGCCATCGACGCGCGAATAGCGCGTACGCCGCCACGATCACAGGCGCGTAGACGAACGAGCCCTCGTTCGTGAAGAACGCCAGCGTGAAGAGCAGGAACGAGAGCCAGAACGCGGCCGGGTTGCGCTCACCGTCCTGCGCGTATGACACCATCGCCAGCAGCGAGCCGAGGGTGAGCGTCGTCGCCATCACGTGCGGCAAGCGCCGTGATGTAGGTGACGGTATCGAAGTGCGCGCCCGACACGCCGAACGTCAGCGCCGCGATCGCGCCGATCGCCGGCCGCTTCGTCACGCGCGACACAAGCGGTACATGATCACGAGCGACGTCAGGTGCAGCGACAGGTTGACCGCCCGCCAGCCCATCGCGTTCAGCCCGAACGCCTTCCATTCCATCAGGTAGACGACGGCCGTCAGCGGGCGCCAGTTCGGCACCAGCCCGCGCATGAAGAACGTGTCGGCGAGGTAGCCGGCGCCGCCGCTGTAGCGAATGCTGCCGACCACGACGAAGTCGTCCCCGTCGAAGTAGTAACGGAGCGTCGGCGCGTGGATGATGAATGTGATGGCGAGCGCGGCGAGGATGCCCCAGTGCCGGACGACGAATCGCCGCGCGTCACTGGCGATCCAGGACACGGCGATCCGAGGCCGACGGAGGGGGAACCCGTCCGCGGTCACGGAGATCGGGTACTTCATTATTCAGTTGTTCATGCAGTGTTCGCGGTGGCGGAGGACGCCACCCCAGGACGTGCGCGCATTGTACGTTCGTCTTTGCGGTCGGGATAGTAATAAGCGGTAAACCAACCGTGAATTATTTCTCCACCTGCCGTTGCGCCATTCGTGCTTCGGTAAGCCTCAACTCGAATCTGGCAACGTTGCCTGTGAGGCCAGCTGGCGTTTCGTCGGTCAGCGTCGACAATTCCGGCGAGAGCACGGCCGCGCCTCTTCGGCGCCGGTACCGGCGCGCCGATATTCACGTTGTCCAGACAGCGGAGTAATGAGCCGGACGCCCGCCCGTCCGGCTCGTTGCGTTCCCGGCCGGTCCGCGGCAGGTTCAGTCCACGCCGGGGTCGTCGCCGCCGCCGCCCGAGGCCCACTCCGGCCCAGCCACGTGCTCCAGCCCGGCCACGTCAACGTCCTCCGCCAGCTCGCCGATCGTCTTGCCGAGCAGCGGATGCACGGCTTCCGGCGCGATCTCCGCCAGCGGCACCATCACGAAGTGGCGCTCCATCATCGACGGATGCGGGATCACGAGGTCGTCGTCGGGCACGACGGCGTCGCCGTACAGCAGGATGTCGATGTCGATGAGCCGCGCCGACCAGCGCGGCGCCGGCTCGCGGCCGATCGCCGCCTCAATATCTCTCACGCAGCGCGCGGAGCTGCTGCGGCGGCAGATCCGTCTCGACCTCGCACGCCGCGTTGAGGAACTCCGGCCCGGGCGGCTCGCCCGGCGGCACGAGCGCCGCCGACTGGTAGAGCGACGACACTGCCACGACGCGGCACGCCGGCTCGAGTCGCCGCAGCGCCTCGCGCATGTTCTCGCGCCGGTCGCCGAGGTTCGCGCCCAGGCCGAGCAGCGCCCGCGCCATCATCGCTCCTCGCGCGGCCAGCCGCGCACGATGGCGTCGGCGACGAGCGCCACCTGCTTCATCGCCGCGACGTCGTGCACACGCACGATGTCCGCGCCGCCGGCGATCGCCAGCGCGACCGTCGCCGCCGTGCCGAACAGCCGCTCGCCCGCCGCCGCGCCGCCGAGCACGCGCGCCGATCGTCGACTTGCGCGACGTGCCGATGAGCAGCGGCCGCCCGAGCACGCGCAGCTCGCCGAGCCGCCGCAGCAGCTCGATGTTCTGCGCCGGCGTCCACCCGAACCCGAATCCCGGATCGAGGATCAGCCGATCGTCGCGGCACGCCCGTCCTTGCGGCGCAGCCTCCATCGACGCACGCAGCCCGTCGAGCGCGCATACGATGACGTCGCCGTCGCACGCACGTCCACGCTGGTTGTGCATCAGCACGGCCGGCACGCCCGACGCCGCGGCCACGCGCGCCAGCTCCGGCTCGCCCCGGAAGCCGTAGATGTCGTTGAGCAGCGTGCGCCCCCGCCGCGAGCGCCGCCTCGGCTACGGCGGGCTTGTACGTGTCGATGCTGATCGGCACGTCGGGCAGGTCGGCGCGCAGGCGCTCGATCACCGGCACGACGCGCGCGATCTCCTCGGCCGGCGTCAGCTCGTCGAACCCGGCCTCAGTCTTCACCGCGCCGGGACGCGTCGATTGGCCACCGACGTCGATGATGTCGGCGCCCTCGGCGACGAGCTGCCGCGCGCGAGCCACCGCATCGTCGGCCGTGCGCGACGCCATCGCCGGAGAACGACTCCGGCGACACGTTGACCACGCCCATGACGTACGTGCGCGCCCCCCACACGAACTCGCGCGGCCCGATGCGCATCCGTGCGGGCGGAGGTGCGGTCGTCATCCTGGTTGCGAGCGCGACGATGGCGTTCGGACTGTCATCCTGAGCGAAGCGAAGGATCTTCCCCGGACGTGAGAATGCCACGTTCCAGACGGCCGCTCCTCGCCCGAGCAGAGCCGGCGCCGTCCGCCCATCACAGCATGAACCGCGTGCCGACGCTCGCCTGCGCGAACGCATCGGGCATCGCCAGCGAGATCGCGCGCGTCGCGTCGAACCCGGTGCAGTGCCCCGGCACGACGAGCGACGGCGCCATCGCGGCGAGCGCCTCGATCGTCGGCGCCACGCTTGCGGCGAACAGCGGCCCGCTCAGGTGGAAGCCGCCGATGATCGCGTGCAGCCGCTCCGCGCCCGTCACGTTCAGCGCGTGCCGGGCGATGTTCACCACGCCGGAGTGCCCGCACCCCGTCAGCACCACCAGGCCACGGTCGCGCACGTTCACGATCAGCGCCTGGTCGTCGAGGATCAGCGGGTCGGGCTCCCATTGCCCTTGACGGTGCGCCTGGTGCGACCGGGAAGCCCCGCTCGAACTCCGTCGTGCGATCGACCTCGCCCGTGATCAGCACGGCGCCGTCGAGCAGCAGCGACGGCTGCCGGTCTTCGATCACCTCGAAGCCGGCGCCCTCGATCGCCGCGCGGCTCGCCGTCGGCAGTTCCAGCGGGTTCGCGTTCGGCGGAGCGATGCGGCGGCGCAGCCAGAAGTCGGGGTGCAGCAGCAGCGGCATCCGTCGCGCGCCCAGCCGCCGCATGCAGCCCGTTCAGCCCGCCGACGTGGTCGAAGTGCCCGTGGCTCATCACGATGCCTTCGACGTCGCCGACGTCGATCTGCAGCGCGTCGAGGTTGTGCACGAGCCCGCCGACGCTCAGCCCGCCGTCGAACATCAGCCGGCGCTTCACATCACCCGAGCGTCACAGTGACCAGCGCCGAAAAGCCGTGCTCGGCGATCAGCGCGTCCGGCAGCTGCGGATCGAGAAACAGCGGCGCTTCGACGCGCACGCCGGACCCCGCCAGCGACGCGCGCCGGATCGCTTCTTCGCTCCGCAGCAGCAGGTCGATCTGGTTGTCGACCAGCACGCAGACTTCGACGGCGTCAACGGGCTTGAGCGAAATGGTCATGCCGGGATTGTAGCGCCGCGAGCGACAGGCGAGGAGCAGATTAGGTGAAGACGGCGAAGACGACGGCGTCGGTGTGGTTGCTGGGGTCGAACAGGGCGACGGCCACTTTGCGGCCGACGCTCATCTCCGCGCCCGCGATGTTACGCGACACCGGCACGCTCGTCAACCACAGCTGCAGGGAGCCTGTCAACTGCACCGTCGCGAGGTAGTTCGCGCCGTCCCACGCCTTCAGCACGCCTTGCCGGATCTCCGTCGTCTGCATCATCGGCGTCGCGCCCTTTCGAACCTGATCAACTGTTCACCCGCGCTCACAGCGGCATCAGCTCGAGGCGGTGCTCGTAGACGCCGCGCAGCGGCAGGTAGCGCCAGGCGATGCCGCGCACGCGGGCCGTCTCGGCCGACAGGCCGAGCGGCGCGTCGGTGACGTCGACGACGTCGTAGAGCTCGGTGCCGACGTTCGGCGGCGCGATCAGGTGGCCGCGGTCGATGTCCATCGCGCGCCGGCGTAGCCGGGCGACGGCGGTCGCCGCGGCGGTCGCGCCCGTCGTGCTCGTCGTGTCGCGCAGCTGCTCGCGCGTGCCGCCGAGCTGGGCGGCCGCGACGTAGTCGATGCTCTCGCCGAACGCGCCCGCGCCGAAGGCGTGCGCCTCGACGACGGGCGACGGGCAGCGCCGTGATGCGCAGCTCGTAGATGCCGTGGTCGACGCCGTACGCGTAGCGTCGATGGCGTCGCCGGCGAGCGGCTCGCGGATGACGGCGCCAGCGAGGACGGACATGCTGATGCGGTCGGTGAGAAACGCGAGGGCCTCGGCGACCGCCTCGTAGCCGGAGGTCTGCGGGTGGATGGTGAACTTCGGCGTGACCGACGTCGCGCGCGAGCTGGGCGTCGTCTGCGTGAGCGTGAGGCCGGCGCGCGAGAACGCGCGCGTGAGGATGGTCGCGTAGGTGTCGCCGCTGTGGACGATCTGCGTGCGCTGCCTGTTGCGTTTCAGCTGCTCCCAGCCGCCTTCGACGAGGAGGCGGAGCAGCGACTCGCCGCCGGCGCGGCGGTGCTCGTAGCCGTAGATGGTCAGGTCGGGCAGCGTCGACGTGCGGACGCCGGAGGCGGTCCGGTAGCCGAGCGAGACGGTGATGAGGTTGCCGACGGCGAGCGGCGCGACGCCTGGCGCGTAGACGCCGGCGGAGTTGTCGACGTCGATGTAGCCGGTCGTCGCGTGCTCGCGCTCGTTCACCTCGAGGGCGACGACGTCGTTGGTGAGCGTCGTCGAGACGGCGGCGCGCGACGCGGCGCGCAGCGTGTCGGCCGCGCACTCGTAGACGTACGTGGTGCTCGCGGCGACGGCGAGGCCGCGCGCGCCGGTGTAGTCGGTCGGGATGGGCGCGCGCACGGTCCACGCGCCGAGCACGAACGACGAGCTGGGGTGGAGCGACGTGCGGTAGGCGCGCGTGTTGCCGCCGGTGAAGGTGTCGGCCTCGACGTAGCGGAGGTGGTAGGTGTCGGTGTACGCGACGTACGGGTCGCTGTAGGCGACGCTGCTGTCGCTCTCGGCCTGCTGCTGGACGCGCAGCGCCGTCCACGTGCCGACGGCGGCGTCGTTGCCGTCGCCGTGGACGAGCGTCCAGAGCGTGCGCCTGCGTCGACGTGACCTCGGTGCCGGTGACGGCGATGTCGTAGTCGAAGCCGTAGCACATGCCGACGCCGTTGAGCGACGGCGACGGAGACGCCGGAGCCGGACGCCGCGCCGAAGGTGCCGGCGACGCGCTTGATGATGGTGAGCGTCGTCGCGGTCGTCCAGGCGATGCCGAGGTCGCCGCCGCTGTTCTTGTAGGCGACGGCGAGGCCGGTCACGGCGGCGGCGGCGGTCGTGACGAGCGCGCCGGCCGCGAACGTCGCGCCGCTGTCGGTGCTCTCGCGGATGTAGATGCCGGTGCCGGCGGCGTTGACGTAGACGACGGCGACGCGCGTGCCCATGGCGGCGATGGCGACCACGAGGCCCTGACCGGCGTCGACGTTGTGTCCAGGTCGACCACGGGCCGGCGATGGGGTTGGCGATGCGCTGGTGGTAGACCTGGCCGAGCGCCGTCGCCGCGGACGCGCTGGAGCGCGTCGTCGGCCGTGCACGCCGCGCCGTGCGAGGCGACGGTCTGCGCGGTCGCGTCGATGAGGGCGAAGTCGAGCGCGCGCATGCCGTTGCGGAGGTTGGTCGCGACGACGGCGACGGCGGGCTCGGCGCTCTCGCTCTGCTGCGCGGCGGTCAGGTCGGCGTGGAGGGCTGTCTCGGGGATGGCGCGGTGCACCGTGAGGTCCAGGCCGGCGGTAGCGGAGCCGTCGTGCCGTCAGTACTTCACGCGTGCCCTGTTCGAAGACACGGCCGGCGCGTCGGTCGAGTACATGCGCCGCTGGCGGACGGTGTTGTTGCGGCCGAGGCGGCGCAGCTCGCGCGGAACGTCTCCATCCGCTCCTTCGCCGAGCGCCGCGTAGCGGCCCCACACGTCGCCGCCCAGGTTGATCTTGTTGATGGTCAGCGTCTCGCGGTCGAGCGCGGCGTAGGCGACGGCGCCGACGGCGATCAGGTCCTCGTGCGGCGTCGGGACGGTCGAGACGCGCCGTCAGGCTGTGCTTCTTCGTCCAGTACACGTACACGTTCTCGACGCCGGCCGGCGCGCCGACGACGTCGAGCGTGAGCGTCGTTCCCCACACCGAGAAGCCGACGAGCTGCGGCGGGTAGGAGCCGACGTCGGCCACTCGACGCGCTCGACGGCGACGAGGTCGGCGAGCGAGCTGATGCTGATGTCGCGGATGCCGGCGGTCGTCGTGACGGTGCTCTTCTGTTCGAGCGGGGCGTCGACGCTGTAGTCGTTGACGGCGTGCGTGATGTGGCGGTCGAGCACGGCGTCGGTCCAGACGTAGGCGGTGCTGTCCTCGTCGTGCAGGTCCTGGCGGACGCGGGCGCGGACGTCGGCGAGGGTGGTCATGTCGTTCGCTCCTTTCGTCGGTCTGACGGGCCGGAAGGGCGGCGTCGGCTGCGCGGGGCGCGGACCGCGCAGCGGTGCGCGCGTCGGCCGTGCGATCGGCGTCTCGCTGACTGCCGGCGAAGTGTACGAAACGACGAGGCGCGGCCGCTGGCTGCTGTACGCGTCCATGGCCATGTTGTACTGGTGGCCGGCGTTCTCGTCGTCGGCCCTGAGCCGCAGGTGCGACGGCGCCGCTGTGCCACGCGATCGCGTCGACGACGTAGGCGGCGAGGCCGGTGATGCTGTGCGCGCCGATCGTCGCCGGCGAGCTGAAGGCGACGGCCGCGGGCGCGGCGTCGACGTCGCCGCCGCCCGCCGTCCAGGCGCTGCCGGTCTTGTACTCGTTCCACGTCGCCTGTTCGTCGTCCCAGTCGTCGCGGGCGTTGCGTGCGAGGGTGCACGCGAAGGAGCCCGCGCCGACCATGCCGTTGATGTAGGTGTCGAGCTGGGCGGCGATGATGGTGTCGGCCGGCGTCAGCGGGCGGCCGCTGTAGGCCGGGCCTTCGACCTTGAAGGTGAGGAGGGCGCGGCAGAGCTGGAGTTTGCCGCCGCCGATGTTGAAGTCGCCGACGCTGAGGACGGTCAGGGCGTGGTTGTTCTGGTTCGGTTTGACGTAGTCCATGGTGTCCCAGGCGACGACGTAGAAGCTAGAGGTTGGCAATGGGATCCCCCGTCGAGCGTTGCCGTCGGCGTCGGTCGCGTTGAGCGCGGCGGTGCGCATCTCGTGGAGCGCGCCGCCGATGCGCGTGTCGCCGGCGACGAGCTCGCCGGTGCGGCCGCTGAGCCGCCGCGCGAAGTCGAGCAGCGCCGGGCGGTCCGGCGGGACGTCGGTGTGCGCCGTCTTGATGCCGATCGCGGCGCCGTGGCGCAGGGCCTCGCGGACGAGCAGGGCGAGGGCCCGCACGCGCTGGCGCGGTCCGCCGTCCTTGGCGGTGATCTGCATCGCGCCGAAGAGGCCGGTGCCGGCGTCGGCGTTGTAGGCGGTGAGCACGCGCGCGACGACGGAGCCGTCGCCGGCGAGCGTGCGGTGCAGCGCCTGGTACTTCGTGAGGACGACGGTGTCGGACGTCAGCGGTTCAAGCCACATCGTGATCACCTCGGCTGCCCACGCGCTCGACCACCCCACGACCCCTCCGGTACTTGACAAGCCGCCGGACTGCGCTCGTCCGGCATTCCCGAGGTGCGTACGATAAGAGGGCGGCGCGGCGATCTCCAAGCGGGCATGTCACTCGCCCAGGATCGCTTCAAATCCGGCGATTTCGTCGCCTGCGCGGCGTCAAGCCACAGGGGTGGTACGTGTCACAGTTCGCGGCGGCCGGCGTTCGTCTAGGTGTGGTAGCCCGTACGACGCCCAATCACCCGCTGCGCCTCGCCGGCGTCTTCGGCGCGAGCGTGGCCTTCTTCGCGATCGTCGCCAGCGCGGCCGGCGCGACGGCCTGGGTCGTGCAGGACGCGCGCTCGAGCCACGCCGCGGGCCCGACGACGGCCGTCCCGACGCAGGCCGAGATGCAGCTGCCGAAGGGCGTCATCGCCCTCCAGCACGCCGCCGACGCCGACGAGTTCAAGCAACTCGCCGGCTTCAAGCCGTTCGTCCCGAAGCAGTTGCCCGAGCACACGCGCGACGACCTCTCGCTGTCCGTCGCCCTGCCCGACGACAACGGCGTCCGCGCCGGCCGCGTCGGCTTCTCGGCCAACGATGCTGAGGGCCCCGACGGCATCACCGGCCCGACCGTGGTGCTATGGGAGACGATGGGCGCGCCCGACGCCTCCGCCGGCGGCGAGTTCGAGCAGATCGCCGGCGCGAAGAGCCGCGTGCTCGTCGCGACGATCGCTTGCCGCGACCTCACGCTGAAAATGGAGCTCTACTTCCACCCCGCCCCCGCCCCTGGCGAGCCGCTCGTCACGCCCTACATCTCCGCCACTGCGGCCTCGTTCCTCGACGGCGTGCGGGAGCAGTGCCGCTAGGATCTCCGACCTCACGGAGCAAACCGGCTGACCGCTAGATCGGCTGGCACACGGCTTGCGGGGGATGGGGTAGATTAGCCGCATGCTCGGTTCGCTGCTTGGTGCCAACGTACTCACCGGCGTCGTCATCGTGGTCGGCACGATCATCGCGCTCGGGCTCTTTCGCGATGTCATCGTCATTGGATTCAGAGTCGTCATGAGTTGGATAGGGATCAGTCGAGACCCGAACATTACGTTCGGCCGTCTAGATGTTGATCCGAGCACGAATCCTCATCCAGCATTCAAGAATTGGCACCATCTTCAGTGTGTAAACAGTGCCAACACGGGGCTGAGAGCGTTCTTGGCGAAAACGATCGATGCTCAAATGTGCCGAGTATCGATCGAATTCAAACCGAACTTCGGCAGCGAACCGAGCAAGACGGATGCTGGAATCTTCACGCTTGGTGCCAGGAGCGAAACAGTGACGACGCTATTCGTTGAAAAGCCCGTGGTCATACCGATCTATTGGATCTCACGTGCAGAATCCCGGCAGAACATCTTCTACGGGGAATCCGGCTTAGCATCAAGACCCGGTCATTACATGACCGGCGAGACTTTCATTCATCATCGTGAACTGAGAGACCGCTGGAAGCTCGATCCTGGTATCTACGAACTGCTCGTAACGGTGACATGGAATCGCCAACCGTTTGTCTATCGGGCAGAAATAACCGTTCCTAACAGCGAGGTTTAGGGCGACACAAGAGCCACAAAAGCTTTACGCGGAAGTCTCGCGCTTGTGGCAACGCTGAAGCTCTTCAGTCTGTCAGCTGCCCGCGCCCCTCGCCCGAAACCACTCCACCGTCCGCTCCAGCCCCTCGCGCAGCGCGACTTGCGCGCGCCAGCCCGTCGCCGCGGCCAGCTTCTCCGACCACGCGTACGACGCCGCCACGTCGCCCGGCCGCTCGCCCAGGTCGTCGATCGGCACGTCGTAACCGACGATGTCGATGATCGTCCGTACAACGTCGATGATCTTCGTCCCCGTCTCCGAGCCGACGTTGTAGTAGTCGAGCCCCGACAGTCCGAGCGCGGCCGTGTGCGCGCGCGCCAGGTCGTCGACGTAGATGAAGTCGCGCACCTGTTCGCCCTTCCAGTACAGCGGGATGGTGCGCCGCTCCAGCGCCGCGCGGATGAAGTTGGGGATGGCGTGCGTCTCCGGCTCGTGCAGTTCGTTCGGGCCATACGGGTTGAAGTAGCGCAGGACGATGCCGTCCATCCCGTACAGCTGGTTGTACGTCGCGACGAACGCCTCCGTCGCCACCTTCGATGCGCCGTACGGGTTCGACTGCGCGCCGAGCGGGTCCGTCTCGCGGATCGGCAGGCTCTTCGGCGTCCCGTACACCGTCGCGCTCGACGAGAAGACGAACTTGCCGACGCCCGCGCGGTGCATCGCCTCGAGCAGCCGCACCGAGTTGATGATGTTGTTCTCGGCGAACAGCAGCGGCTCCTGCACCGACCGCGCGACCTCGATGAACGCCGCCATGTGGATGACGGCGTCGTGGCCGCGCAGCCACCCCTGCAGCCGGTCCTCGTCGCGCAGGTCGCCCTCGATGAACCGCGCGCCCTTCGGCACGAGCTGCCGGAACCCCTTCGAGAGGTTGTCGAGCACCGTGACCTCGTGCCGCTCGTCGAGCAGCACGCGCGTCACCGCCGACCCGATGAACCCGGCCCCCCCGGTCACGAGCACGCGCATCAGTCGCT
This sequence comes from uncultured Chloroflexia bacterium, assembly GCA_963840385.1. GTDB lineage: Bacteria > Chloroflexota > Dehalococcoidia > DSTF01 > JACRBR01 > CAYJMJ01. The sequence continues at coordinate 560,220 of CAWIYS010000014.1, forward strand.
CCTCACCATCGCGACGTCAGGCACGCCGCGGCCAGTGCCGGTCATTCTGAGCGCAGCGAAGAATCTTCCCCGGTCGACGACTGCTGTCCGATGTCCGCGCACGGCCGTCGCGGGCAAATACGCGGCCATCGTCGGCACCCCAACAAGATCCTTCGCTTCGCTCAGGATGACACGGGCCGACGTCTCCCCCTCTCCATTCCATGGAGAGGGGGCCGGGGGGTGAGGTCACCGCCCGGCCGACGGTCACTCTTCGTACTTCTTGAACACCAGGCACGCGTTCTGCCCGCCGAACCCGAAGCTGTTCTTCAGCACGACCTTCACGTCCGCCTGCCGCGCCTTGTTCGGCACGTAATCGAGGTCGCAGTCCGGGTCCGGGAACTCCTGGTTGATCGTCGGGTGCACCCAGCCGGTGAGGATCGTCTGCACGCACACCACCGACTCGATCGCCGCCGACGCGCCCAGCGTGTGGCCGATGAGTGACTTCGTCGCGCTGATCGGGATCTGGTACGCGACCTCGCCGAGCGCGCGCTTCATCGCGATCGTCTCGTACTTGTCGTTCATCTGCGTCGACGTCGCGTGCGCGTTCACGTAGTCGATCTCCGCCGGCGTCACGTGCGCGTCCTCGAGCGCGAGCGTCATGCACGCGGCCGTCGTCTCGCCGTCCTCCACCGGCACGACGACGTGGTGCGCGTCCGACGTGCAGCCGTACCCGGCCAGCTCGGCCAGGATCGGCGCTCCGCGGCGCCGCGCGTGATCCAGCTCCTCGATGACGAACACCGCCGCTCCCTCCGACGACACGAAGCCGTCGCGCTTCGCATCGAAGGGCCGGCTCGCGCCCGATGGCGGGTCGTTGCGTGTCGAGAGCGCCTTCATGATCTGGAACGCCGCGAGCCCCAGCTCGGTGAGGCCGGCTTCGGTGCCGCCCGTGATCATCACGTCGGCGCGGCCGGCGCGGATCATCTCCGCCGCCTCGCCCATCGCGTTCCCGGCCGAGGCGCATGCCGTCGAGATCGTCGCGTTGTAGCCCTTCGCGCCGTAGCGCATCGCCACCTGCGCCGCGGCCATGTTCGGCAGCATCTTCACCATGTAGAAGGGGTCCATCCGCCGGACGCCCTTCTCCATGTAGTCGTGCACGGCCTTGTCCGTGTCCGGATAGCCGCCCATGCCGTTGCCGAAGAGCACCCCGACGCGGTACGCGATCCTCGCGCGCGACGTCGAGCCCCGACGTCGTCATCGCCTCCGCCGCCGCGCCGAGCGCCAGCTGCGAGAAGCGCGCCATCCGCCGCGCTTCCTTGCGGTCGATGAAGTCCTCCGGCACGAAGCCCTTGACCTCGCCGGCGATGTGGATGTCGTAGCCGGTCGAATCGACCTGCGTCAGCCAGTCGACGCCCGACTTGCCGGCGACGGCCGCCTCCCAGAACTCGGCGACGGTGTTGCCGAGCGGGTTGATCGTGCCCATGCCGGTGATGACGACGCGTCTGCGCCCGTTGCTGCCGGCGCCGTTTGCCATGAACTACCCCGCCTGGGATGGATCCGCACGATCGCTCGCCGGACGTCGAATTGTTAGCCGGATCATATCTGATTCGATTCCGAGAATACACTCGCGCACCGCCGCCGCGAACGCCAGCGAGCCGAACGCGAGCACCGCGCCGCGCCCCCCCGCCGATGCGATCGCCGCATCGACCGCCGACGCGATATCGCCCGACACCGTCACCGGCACGCCGTGCGGCCGGAACGCCTCGGCGAGCTGCCGCGGGTCCGCCGCGCGCGCGTGCGGCCACGCCGGCACGTGCACGCTCTCGGCGATCGGTGCGACGGCGTCGGCGATCGCCTGCACGTCCTTGCCGGCAAGCGTGCCGAACAGCAGCGTCGCCCGCGCGACGCCGAAATACTCCGGCAGCGCCGCCGCCATCCGCTTCGCCGAGTCGCCGTTGTGCGCGCCGTCGACGATCACGAGCGGCGCGTGCTTCAGCACCTCCAGCCGGCACGGCCAGACGACCGACGCGAGCCCCGCGCGCGCGTGCGCCTCCGTCAGTTCGATGCCGCGCCGCGCAGCCAGCTCCTCGCACGCCACGATCGCCGTCGCCGCGTTGTCCAGCTGGTGCCGGCCAGCGAGCGGCAGTTGCGCCGAGTACGTCGCGCGCGGCGTCCGGATCCGGAACTCCTGCCCGTCCGCCGATGCCTTCGTGCGCGTCATCTGGCAAGCCGCGGCCACCTCGATGATCGATGCGCCCCGCTCGGCCGCCGTCGCGCGAAACACATCGAGCGCCGACTCCCGTTGCGGCGCAACGACGACGGCCGCGCCCGGCTTGATGATGCCGGCCTTCTGCGCCGCGATCTCCGCGATCGTCGAGCCGAGGATCGCCGTGTGCTCGAGGCTGATCGGCGTCAGCACGACGACCTCCGTCGCGTCGAACACGTTCGTCGAGTCGAGCAGCCCGCCGAGCCCCACCTCCACCACCTGCGCATCGCAGCCAGCCTCGCGAAACGCGACGAACGCCGCCGCCGTCAGCGCGTCGAACGCCAGGAACTGCCGTCCGGGGAAGCGCGGCGCCACCGCCTCCATCGCCGCGCGCACCGTCGCCATCGCCGACGCGAACGCGTCCGGCTCGATCGGCTTGCCGCCGATGCGAATGCGCTCCGTGAATCGATGCAGGTGCGGGCTGACGTAGCACCCCGCGCGCGCGCCCGCCGCGTCGAGCATCGACGCGATCATGACGGCAGTGCTGCCCTTCCCCTTCGACCCGGCGACGTGCACTGTCGGTCGCCCGAGGTGCGGGTCGCCCAGCTCGGACAGCAGCGCCCGCATCGTCGCCACGTCCGGCCGCCCGGCGAACTCCCCCGTCCGCTCGAAGTCAGGCAACGTCAACAGCCACCGCAGTGCGTCGTCGTACTCCATCTCAATCCGAGGGTACACGCGCCCGCCGCACCGCCGCACGTCGCTCCTGGGCTTGACATTTGTACGCGCATGCATATAGTTACACGCATTGGACGACTATAATCGCCACGTATACGTCCCGCCGTCGATTCCTCAGTGCATACTTATGTAATGACGCGCGCTACGGAAGGGGGCCTGGATGAGTCCGCTGCTCAGGAAGCTCGTCTGGCGCCTGTCCCTCCTCTCTTACCGCAGGGCCGCCGAGCGCCGGCTCCTCTCGCTCCGCGAGCCTCCGGCTCCCGCCGCCGCGCCCCAGCCGAACCTCCTTCACCGAATCGACGGGCGCCCCGAAGACCGCCGAACGCCCGCCTGCTGACGGCAACGGCCCAACGTTCGGGTTCGAGCGCCACATCCGCCTCACGCGCCCGAGCTGTCCGCTCCGCTTCACGCACTCGCCATTACACCTCCGCATACGGACGCCGGTCGGCGCCCGTCGATATTGACAGGCCTTCCGCGCCGCGGCATATGATGCTCGGCAAGGCCCGTAGCCCAAACCAATCGATCGGCAGGCACACAGGAATGCAGAGCATCAACCTCAGCGGACTCTTCCAGCGCCGCACCCCTGCGGGTGGCGGCGTTGGTGTGGGTCGGATGAGTGTGCCCTGCGCGAGGCATGAGTATTGAGTAGCTGACCGCGCAGCCCGGGCCAGTTCATCCACCCACTACAGCAACTGGGCGTAGTGGGTTTTTTGTCGCCCCGGCCGCGTCGGTAGCAGCCGGGCGAGTGGAAGAGAGAGGGACGCCATGGAGGCAGAATCCATCGCACACAACGACGGCCGCGCCCTGCCCGACGGCCTGCCGCTGCGCGTCTCGCACGTCAGCAAGTCGTTCGGCGGCGGCTTCGACTTCGGCCGGCTCGTGCCGTTCGTCGGCGGCTCCGGCGGCAACGGCGCGCGCCGCGTCGTCGACGACGTCTCGTTCGAGATCCGCCCCGGCGAGATCTTCGGCGTCATCGGCGCGAACGGCTCCGGCAAGTCGACGCTGATCCGCATCATCAGCACGCTGCTGCTCGCCGACGCCGGCGACGTGCGCGTCTTCGGCCTCGACGCCGTGCGCGACACGATGGACGTCCGTTCGCTGATCAACCGCGTCTCGGCCGACCCGTCGTTCTTCCGCAACATGACGTCGTACGAGAACCTGCTGTTCTTCGGCCGCGTCTACGGGCTGAACGCCGGCCAGATCAAGCGGAGGACGCCCGAGATTCTCGGCCGCCTCGGCTTCGAGTGGGAACGTGCGCTCGAGCCGATGAGCCACCTGTCGCGCGGACAGCAGCAGAAGGTCGCCGTCGCCCGCTCGTTCCTGACGTCGCCGATCCTGATGCTGCTCGACGAGCCGACGACCGGCCTCGACCCGCGCAGCAAGCGCGACGTGCAGGCGTTCATCCGCCAGGTGCAGCGCGACCACGGCGCGTCGATCCTGCTGACGACGCACGACATGGAGGAGGCAGAGCTGCTGTGCGACCGCATCTCCTTCCTCGTCGGCGGCCGCATCGTCGCCGAGGGCACGCCGCTCGAGCTGCGGCGCCTCGTCGCCAACGGGCGGCCGATCGAGAGCATCAACATGGAGACCGTGTTCATGGAATTGACCGGCCGCAGCGTCGAGGAAGACGAGGAGCCGGAGGAGGCGATGGTCCATGGTTAGCATCACACGGCCGCTGCGGTTACCCGCGCGGACGCCGCGCACCGCCCTCGCGTGGGCGTTCATCGAGCGGCAGACGAATCTCTGGAAGCGCTACTGGGCGTGGGAGCTGGTGTGGCTCGTCTACGGCGCCGTCAACACGCTCGCCGTCACGTTCATCGCCAACCAGGTCGGCGACAGCGGCGTTATCGATAAAGCGCACGTGCAGCGTCTCGTGCTGTTCCTGCTCATCGGCACGCTCGTCTGGGCGTACCTCTCCGCCGTGCTCGACGACATCAGCCTCGTCGTCCAGTGGGAGCGCTGGGAAGGCACCATCGAGCACACGCTGATGGCGCCCGTCGAGCGCTGGCTGCACCTCGCCGGCATGGTGCTCTTCGGCATCATGCACGCGCGTGCTGCGGACGGCGCTGATCTTCGCCATCGCGATGCCGTTCTTCAGCATCGACCTCGGCCACGCGAACTGGCTCGCCGCCGGATCGATCCTGCTCGTCGGCAGCTTCAGCGTCGGCGGGCTGGCGATCCTCGCCGGCGTGCTGCCGCTGCTCTACCCCGAGCGCGGCCAGCAGATGTCGATGATGATCCAGGCGTTCGTCCTGCTCGTCTCCGGCGTCTACTACCAGGTCGACGTGCTGCCCGCGTGGCTGCAGGCGTTCTCCGTGATCTCGCCCGCGACGTACATCCTCGATGGCATCCGCGGCGCGATCATCGACGGCAAGACCACGTTCGAGGTCTGGCACGAGCTCGTCGCGCTCGCCGTCTTCGGCGTCGTGCTCATCCCCGGCGGCATGGGCGTCTTCGCCGTCGCCGAGCGCTGGGCGCGCAAGACCGGGCGGCTGAAGCGACAGGGGTAGCTGGAGGTTCGAGGTTAGAGGTTAGAGAACGACCGCGGTAGCCTCCAATAGACAACAAGAGATTCGCGTTCGGGAGTTGGTGATGTCTTACACGGTAGATTTCAACACGGTGTCGACCGTCGGCCTGGAGTCGTCGCCGGTCGCAGCCGCGCTCGCCGGCCTGCGGGCAAACGAGGCCCGCTACTTCAAGAACAAGTACGACCATATCTTCACGGTTGAGCCTGCGAGCAAGGCCAAAACGACCATCGACTGGGTACACCGGATCCTGAAGGACGAACGAGACATCGTCATCTCGTCCCGCCCTCTCGAAGCTACGGCCTTCCAGGTCGAGAACATCCGATGGGCCTACGTCTTCTACGAGAGCGGGCTGTCGATCAACGTGCTGTACACCATCGACGACGCCGGTAAGCGCGCGGTCGGGTTCAAGCTCAGCGACGGGATGGAGGTCCCCGAGGAGCTCGCCTCGCGGTTCAAGTTCGCGAGACAAAAGTCGAAGCTGGCCGGAACCATTCGCGGTTCCTACTTCACGATCAAGAACGAGTACTGACAGAGGCCCCAATGACCGCTGACTATCTGTGCACCATGGTCGCCTACACCGCGTGGGCCGACGATCGCGTGCTCGACGCCGCGGCGCCACTGACCGACGCTCAGTTCCTATCGGAGGCGGGCGGCAGCCGCGGCAGCATCCTCGATAACCTGCGCCACGTCGCCGGCGCGCAGGCGCGCTGGCATCAGCGGATCCGCGGCCTGCCGCTCGCGCCGCAGCCCGACCCGCCCGCGACCGGCTTCACCGCCTGGCTGCGCGAGCTGTTCGCGCGCACACACGCCGATCTCGACACGCTCGTCGCGCCGCTCACCGACGACGAAGCGGCGCGCCCCGTCCCCGTCGGCATCGATGCGCTCAGGCGGAAGCAGTGGCCGGTGTGGCAGCTCGTCGCGCACATCACGCTCCACAGCAGCCAGCATCGTGCCGAGACAGCAGTCGCGCTGACGGCGCTCGGCGCCAGCCCGGGCGATCTCGATTACGGCCACTTCATCGACGAGCGTCGCAGCGCCTCGCCGGGCACGATCGAGATGATGAGCGCGCTCTACCGCTTCAACCGCTGGGGCAACGACCGCATCCTCGCCCACCTCGCCGGCATCGGCGACGCCGCGCTGCTCGCGCCGCGCGGCCTCAGTCACGGCAGCATCGGCATCGACCTCGCGCACGCGATGCTCGCCGAGCGCGGCTGGCTCAGCATCTGGCAGTCCGGCGCGGCCCTCGTCGAGTTGCCGCGTCCCGCCGGCGGCGGGCATCTCGACAACCTGGTCGCCGCCTTCGCCGCGGTCGACGACGCGATCGACGCCTTCATCGCGTCGCTGCCGCCGGCCGAGCTGGGCGCGACGCGCGTCGACAACGCGGACGGCCACAATCCGTCCGTCGAGAAGAGCCGCGCGCTGCCGCTCTGGGACATGATGTTCCACGTCGCCAACCACACCATGCAGCACCGCGCCGAGACCGCGATGGCGCTCACCGCCCTCGGCCGCTCCCCCGGCGACGTCGACCTGCTCGAGTTCCTGGACGATGTGGAGTAGCGCGACGATGCCGGGATCGAAGAAGCCTCGTCGCCGACAACCGGCAGCGTCAACTCCAGGGTCACATCGTCATCGACAGACGAATGTCATTGATCTACTCGCTGAGATCGGGCGAAGCGTTCCTATATCCGAGTGGCAAAAGTTCCCGCGCGACGCGGCAAAGAACTTCGATCACTACGCCCACGGCTCGCCGCGCGAGGAGTGAACCGCGCGGTCACCACCCTCCCGCCGCGGCTCCCGCACCAGCACCGCCGACGCCAGCGCGCCCACCGTCGAGCCCGTGAGGTCGGCGAGCCAGTCGTGCACGTCCGGGTCGCGGCCGCGCACGAAGCGCTGGTGGAATTCGTCGCTCGCGCCGTACAGCGCCGCCGCAGCGATCGCACCGACGAGCAACACGACGAGCGGCCACCGTCTCGGCGCATCACGCCGCAACAACCCGGCCAGCGCGAACCCGAGCACCGCGTACTCGCTGAAGTGCGCCACCTTGTCGAACGGGAACGTGTAGTGCCGCGGCTCCGCCAGGTTCGGCAGCGACGACAGCGCGAAAATGATCGCCAGCATCGCGATCACCACGTACCAGCGAGACACGGCCAGCAGCAGCTCGCGCGCACGAACCATCATCGCCGCATCTCAGCACACGTGGAGCACCCACGCCACCCGCGCGCTCACCTCGTCGGCATCATCTGCCCATAATCTCAACCGGAGCTCCCCTTCCCTCACAGGGAAGGGGCCGGGGGTTAGGTCCATCCGACCTCCGACATCTGACCTCCATCACCCAGCCCCCGCGTCCCGCTCCTCCGCCAGCCACCGCCGAAACTCCCCCTCCGGGTCCTCGACGCCCAGTTCGTCCGCCGCGCGGCGGCGGCTGTGGATCCCCGCACCGACGAGCACCCGCTCGTCCTCGACGAGCCGGCTGCGGTCGAGCGGCAGCACGCTGCCCCAGACGATGCGCGACCGGTACGGCGCGTAGCTCACCGGCGGGTCGGCGTACCGCTCCAGCAGCCGCAGGATCATCTCGTTCCGACGCCGGTACGCCGCCGCGCGGATCAGCCGCTTCCGCTGCACCTTCTTCAGCAGCGGCTCCAGCTCGACGTTGAGCGCCACGCCCGACAGGCCCGCGCGGTTCTCGCCGAACGCCGTCCGCGGCGACTCGCCGAGGTCGTGCAGCGCCCGGTACACCAGGTCGACGTAGTCGGCGTGCAGCTTGACGCCGCCGCCCTGCAGCAGGTCGAGCAGGTACGCGCGCGCCCGCTCCGGCAGCTCCCACACCGCGCCCGGCAGCACTGCGATGTCCGTCGACTCGCTGACGTTCTCCAGCACGGCGATCGGGTTGCCGCTCAGCTCCAGGATCATCGAGAGCTGCGTGAGCGCGCGGTTCAGCTCGCGCACCGGCTCCTTCACGGCCGGCAGGTCCGACGCGCCCCAGAACTGCTTCGGCTCCCGGATGTTCGGGTAGATCACGAACGGGATGAAGCCGTACGGGTTCTCGCGCTGCTCGATGCGCTTGCCGTCCGCCCACAGCTCGAACTCGCCCGCCGTCCACACTTCGACGATCTCGACGCCCGGCCGCCGGCCCGCCGCGTTCGCCCGCACCGTCTTCGGCGGCGCGATGCCGTGCAGCTCGGCCGCTGACGCCGCATCGAGCGTGTAGCGGCTCGCGACGCGCCACGTCCGGCCGACGTCGTCGCCGATCCACCACGCGAACAGCCCCTGCACGTCCGGCGCGGAGACGCGCACGCGACGCTCGGCCGCGTCCCACGTCACCTTGTACGCGCCGTCGCCGAGCACCGCCGCGTCCAGCTCGGTGTCGAAGTCGAGCTGGTCGAGCTGGTTCGCGTCGTACACCACGGCGAGCGCGCGCTCCGCCGCCCGTGCGCGCTCCGCCGCCTCGGCCGAGTCATCGACGGCGTCCACGGCGAAGTTCAGCCCCGACACGAGGTACGACGTCGTCTTGTCGACGATCGCCCGCGCGTAGTTGAACACGAGGCGGCGATTGCGGTTGCGCGTCATCGATGCCGGCCACTGGTCGCCGCCGTAGAACGCCAGGTTCTCCGCGTAGCGCCGCATCCGCTCCCCATTCATCTGCCGGATCTGCTCCGGCACGGTCATCGTCTCACTCATGTCGTGCCTCCGTCCTCACTCCGTAGCGCGGGCTTTCCAGCCCGCGTCATCGGCCGCCGACGCCCGTCGCCCCCGCGCCGACCGCGTCGGCGGCGGCGTCTCCAACCTCCAACCTCCAACCTCCAACCTCCAACCTCCAACTCATCGCGTCTCCCGCAAAATCCGAAAGATGCTGCGGCGTGTCAGCCCGTACGTCCCGGCGAGCATGTCGATCGGCACGCGATGCCGGCGACGCAGCATCACGATCTCGCGGTCGCGTGCGTGCACAGCGACGTCTGGCGAAGGTTCGTCGTACTGGCAGCGCCGCATCGGGCAGCGAAGGCAGCTCGACGCGATGTCGCAGCCGGTGTCGCGATAGTCCGCATAATCCGGCAGCATGTCGCGCCGCACACGCGGCAGCGCATCGCCCTCGACCAGCCGCAGACGCCGCTCGCGGCGCTCCCACTCCTCTCGACGCTCCCTCAGTGCCACCATGACCCCGCACCTCCAGCTCCGCCGCCCTCACTCGCGCACGCGCCCCGTCGCGACGCGCCGCTGCTGCCCGAGCGACGCGCGCACGAGCAGCGCCGCGCTCATCAGGTAGTCGTCGTGCCCGTCCCCCTGGTCGACGAAGAAGTTCATCGTCCGGTTCGCGCGATACGCGACACGCGCCAGCTCGGCCTGCCGATGGAACTCGCGATGCTCCGCCGACCCGTCGCCCCGATACGCCTTCAGCCGCCCGCCGTTGATCGCGGCCAGCAGCCCGAAGCCGAGCTTCGACTTGCTCTCCGCCGTGAACTTCACGCGTTCGACGCGCATCTCGCCCAGCGCCACGCTGAGCAGAGCCGCCGCCGTCTCGCCGAGCCCCGTCGCATCGACGGCCACGCGCGCGACGCGCCACACGTTGCGCAGCAGGTCGATCAGCCGCGGCAGCAGCGCCTCGTGCGGCTCGCCGGTCCACGCAACGTGCTCGACGATCTCGACGCGCGGCTCGCCGACGAGCGCGTCGCTCGCCGGATACACCAGCCGCCCGATCGTCAGCACCGTCGCGTCACGCCCGCCCGCACGCGCGTCCCGCGTCTCCTCGCTCTCCCCGCCCGCGAGATCGAGTCCCGCTACGTACGCCTCGCCCGCCACCGGCATCGACCGCCGCTCGTGGTCACCCGCGAGCTGCGCCCGCTGCGACGCCGTCAGCAGCCGGCCGCCGCCCGAGATCGGCTTCAGGCAGTACTGCGTCAGGAACAACGGGTGCGTCGCCCCGAGCCGCTCGCGCTCCCCCTCGACGAAGCGCGCGTACGCCGGGTTGTGCGCCGCGACGGCCTGCCAGTCGTACTCGAAGTGCCGCCGCACGCCGTCGCGCCGCTCCGCCTCCAGGTGCGCCTGCTTCGCGCGCTCCAGCAGCGTCGAGTCGTCCCAGGCCGTGCCGTAGTACACCGTCGTCGTGTTGCCCGTCGCCGCCATCGGCCGGAACTCGCGGTCGAACTTCTCGATGTCGACGTCCTGCGCCTCGTCGACCTCCAGCAGCAGCCCCGCCGTGTGCCCGACGACGTTTGCCCCCGCCTCGGCCGACAGAAACACGATGCGCGCCCGCCCGATGCTCACCGTGTTCCCCCGCAGCGCCGCGACGTTCGCCAGCCCCGCCTGGCCGATGCGCGACCACAGCCGCCGCATGCTCACGAGCAGCTGCGGCCGGTACGTCGGCGCGCACTTCACCGCATCGACGTCGCGTCCCGCCGACAGCGCCAGTAGCAGCAGTTCAATCTGCGCCGACAGCTCGTTCTTGCCGCCCTGCCGCGCGATCTCGATGCTGATCGTCCGGCCGAGCCGCCCCCGCACCGACGCCAGCACCGCCCGCCCCGCCTCCTGCTGGTACGGACGCAGCACCGGCATCGCATCGATGCGCGGCGCCTCGCTCCGTTCTCGCGTCACCATCACGTCACCGTCTCCGTGCTCACGCGAACAGCCGCAGCACCACCTGCGTCACCACCGCCCCCGCCACGACGAACAGCAGGCCGTTGACCCGCGCTCGCACCTCGCCGACGTCCCGCTCGAGCGCCCGCAGCCGCTCGGCGACGACGCCCCGGAACGCCGGCGCGCTCATCGACTCCAGCTGCGCCGTCGCGCCGTCCGACGCACGCCTGCGCCGCAGCGCGAAGCGCCGGATGCGCCCGCTCGAGTTCGCCGATGCGGCCGTCCGCCGCGCTCAGACATCGCCGCCCTCCTCGGGGAACAGCTGCACGCCGACGCCCTGGATGACGGCGGCCATGGCCGACGCCAGCTCCTCCTTGCTCTGCGCGCTCATGCGATAGCGCGCCCCCGCCGCGCGGACGATCATCCCCACGCTCTTCAACATCAGCTCGTAGTTCACCGGCCGCTCGTCGATGAGCTCCCGCAGCCGCACGCGCAGCTCCGCCAACTCATCGTCGACGCCCTCCACCTGCGCCGCCTCGGCCAGCGCCTCTGGGTCCGACACCGGCCCGTAGAAGTTCCCCTTCTTCGGCCGCTGCTCAGTCACGTCGCGCGTCATCTCGACCCCTCGTCCAGACTTCTCGCTCTGTGTCCTCTGCGTCCTCTGTGGTTCCCCGTCATCTGCGGGATCTGCGGTTCCCCGGCGCCGTCCTCCTCCAGCGACAGCATCGCCAGCACGTCGTCGATCGTGCCCGGCGGCGCCTTGCGTGCGGCCTCCGCCAGGCCGATCAACAGCAGCAGCGCCACCCGCTCCCACTCGTTCCGCCGGATCGCCGCCGCCATCGGCCGTGCGCGTGTCGTCATTGCACCCTCCTGATGATGAGCGCCGAGAGCAGCATCGTCCCGGCGAACAACGGCAGCCGCGCCACCAGCCACGGCGCCGGCTCGAACAGCGGCTCCACCGGCATCCCCAGCCGGTGCGCCGAGAACAGCGCCTGCCCGAACGCCGCCTGCACCGCGATCCCCGCGTTCACGAGCGCCAGCGTCACCGCCGCCAGCCGCCGCACGCGTGCCGCGCCGCGCAGCCAGTGCGCCGTCAGCCAGGCGCAGTTGAACGCCCCTGCGACCGCCGTAGCTCCGTCGGCGAAGAAGATGAGTGCGGGAACCGCGTCCACGTCGGTATGCCTCGTGCAGATTCGGATACGTCTGGCAGATGCGAGCAGAATAGAACATCTGTTCTATCCCTGCAAGCCGCGATGTCACCCTGGTGAGGTCGGGAAGGTGAGATTGAAGAGCGCGGCCTTCGTTGCCGCCCGCCTTCGCTAATGCGAGAATCGACCAAGTTGTGCGGCGGCACCCGCAAGAGGAGGGCCTGCACGTGAAACAAGTTCCAAGACAGGCGCTGCGCTTTACGCGGCTTCAGGTGGAGAACTGGCGCAACTTCACGCACATCGACGTCGAACTTCCGCGTCGAGCATTCCTGGCGGGCCCAAATGCGTCGGGCAAGTCAAATTTCTTGGACCTTGCCCGCTTCCTAGAGAACGTCGTTGCGGTCGGCGGCGGTTTCCAAGCGGCCGTCCGTCGACGGGGCGGCGTATCCCGACTGCGTTGCCTTGCCGCGCGGAGGTATCCGGATATCGGAATTATGGTGCGCATCGGCGTCGACGACGATGAGGCACTGTGGCAGTACGAACTGAGATTCACACAAGACAACCGCCAGGTTCCCACGATTACTCGCGAGGTCGTCGCGCATCGCGGCCAAATAATCTTGCTGAGGCCAAACGCAGACGATGCGAGCGATCCGCAGCGGCTTACGCAGACGTCTCTGGAACAGGTGAACTTGAACCAGCAATTTCGAGAGGTGGCGGATTTCTTCCGTTCAGTGAAGTACCTCCACATCGTGCCCCAACTCGTACGTGAACCTGATCGCTCAGTTGGGAGATCGAACGATCCCTATGGCGGCGATTTCCTGGAACAGGTGGCTCGAACCCATGAGCGGGTGAAGGCTGCAAGGTTGAGACGAATTAGGGACGTTCTTCGGACCGCTGTTCCGCAGCTACGCGAGTTGGAGCTGTGGCGCGATGAAAGAGGAACGCCGCATCTGCGGGGGAAATACGAACATTGGCGTTCTCAGGGTGCGTGGCAGAACGAAGACCAGTTCTCAGACGGTACGCTTCGTCTCCTGGGTTTGCTGTGGGCGACGCTTGACGGTAGCGGCCCGCTACTGCTTGAGGAACCGGAGTTGTCGCTCCACCCCGAGGTTGTGAGATTCATCCCGTCCATGCTCGCCCGCATCCAACACCGATCGGGCCGTCAAATCATCGTCAGCACCCATTCAACCGACCTGCTTCAAGACCCGGGAATCGCACTGGATGAAGTTCTTCTGCTTCGACCCGAGCCCGAAGGAACGTCCGTCTCGCCCGCAAGCAAGTTCAAGCAGATCAAAGCACTGATGGAGGGTGACGTGTCGATCGGAGAAGCGATTCTTCCTCTCACGCGACCCGCGCGTGCTGAACAACTGTCGCTGTTCGGTGATGATTGAATGGTGACGCCGGCCGACATCTCCGTCACAGGCGCGGTCGAAGGCGTCGTGGACGAAGCTGTGTTCTCGCGGCTCGTATCACATGTCGGGGCAACGCCTGGCCCAGTTTACGGCAGGCGGGGAAAGCCATTTCTTCGCCGAGCGATGAGCGGCTTCAATTCGGCAGCCCGCTTCGCGCCTTGGCTCGTGTTGATGGATCTAGACGCGACCCCACCCATTTGTGCCCCGAATCTGGTCAAACAACAACTCCCTACACCTTCCCCATTTATGTGCCTTCGAATCGCGGTATACGAAGTCGAGGCGTGGATCCTTGCTGATGCCGGCGAGTTGGCCCGTTTCTTAAGCATACCGTTGCACCGGGTGCCAGCCGACCCCGATAGCCTGACGCACCCGTGCGCGGCGGTGGTCGAGCTCGCCGGCTATTCCAAGAGCAAGTCGCTCCGAGAACAGTTGGTGCCGAGGCCTAATAGTGGTGCCAAGGTGGGTTCTGGTTACACGACGCTCATGTCAAAGTTCGTCCATGACCGTTGGCGACCTGACGTCGCAGCGGCAAATTCGCGCAGTCTTGAACGGTGCATCGATTGACTGCGCGAGGTCTTGACCGCCTATCGCTCGCAATGAGTCCACGGCCGAAGGTCGCCACCGACGTCCTGAACGGCAAGCACGTCGGCATGCCGCCGCAGCAGCCCTCGCCGTTCGCCCAGGCCCCACGCGAGCGAACGCGCGAAGGCGGACAAAGAGCCTCTGGCCTGTAGCACTGTCTCCAGCCGACGCCTCCTCTCCCCTTGAGGGAGAGGAGGTGGCCGAAGGCCAGAGGTGAGGGCCTCGTGGACAACCCGCCAGCCCGGCCTTAGAATCGCCCCGATGAACCCGCTCAAGTGGCTCTGGCAGCAACTCCTCGGCGACGACAACCGCCCGCCGGCGCCTGACCAACTCGTCGTCCTGGGCCAACCCGCCGGGGAGGCGCTCGCCGGCTTCTGGCAGAGCACGCTCAAGTCGGAACACATCGAAAGCATGGTGAGGAACGTGTCGTCGCTCGCCGCCTACGGCTTGCCCCAGTTCGAGGTGCTCGTCCAGTACAAGGACCTCGAGCGAGCGAGGCAGCTGTTGCAGCTCGACGACGACGGCCAGGCGCGGAGCTAGGATACGCGAGACGACAGCGGACACGATCCGAGATGACACCGCCATCCACGCCCGAACTGGAATCGCTCCTCGACACCTTCGTGCGCGATTGCCTCGACGTCTTCGGCGCGCCGCGCGTCCACGCCATCGTCTTCCACGGCTCCGCCGCGAAGGGCGGCTTCATCCCCGGCTTCTCCGACGTCGACCTGATCGTCCTGCTGGCGCCCGAGTGCTTCGACGAGTTCGGCCTGCGGCTGGACAGCGCATTTGCGATCCAGGAGCGCATCGCCGCCATCCCGTGGGAGCGAGCTGGCGCCGCGTACGGGCAGGCCTACTTCCACAATCCGGCGAACATGCCCGCATGGTGGACCGGCCCGGTCGCCACCGCATCGCGCGTGCTCTACGGCACGTTCCCCGAGCAGCTCCGTCCGACGCCCGACCGCATGCGCGCCGCCGCGCTGCGCCTCCTGCGCGACGACCTCCCGCACCTGATCCGCGGCGACACCGAATCGTTCACCGACTCCGCCGACCGCGCCCTGCCCCGCCGTCTGCGCCTGCTCTCGACGCGCGTCACACCCTCGATGTTCTCGCTGCTCGTCCTCCGGTCCGATGACCCGCTCGGCGAGTGGTCTCGGCCGAAGCACGAGGCCGCCGACCGTCTCGCCGCCTCATACGATGCGCCTGAGGCCGCGTTGCCGCAGCAGTTCTACGCCAACCTCCCGATCCTCCACTCGAACATCCAACCTCCAACGTCCAGCCTCTACGCCGACGTCCCCCTCGCCCGCCGCACCTTCCGCATCGGCCTCGACTTCCTCATCTGGGCCCACCGCACCGCGAACGATCTCGGGTAGGCGTGCAGCCTGCTGCGCCCCTACGTCGACGCGCTCGCACCCGGTACACCCATACTCCCTGCAACGTCCCGCCACACACTCCCGGCCGGCACCCTCCTCTCCCCTTGTGGGAGAGGAGGTGGCCGAAGGCCGGAGGTGAGGGAGCCCGGTACGACGAACCTGCCCGTAGCGCGGCGCCGCACCGATGTATAGTTTCTTCCACCGGCCGGAGCATCGCCCGAGCGACGAAGCGCCGCGGTGCCGGCCCGGCCGTCAGGAGATGACGCCATGCACCCCATCTTTCCGATGACTGACGGCCTCGTCCGCATGAAGCCGATTGGCGTCGTCCGTTCGGCGGTGGCCGAGCCGCAGACCGGCGGCTCGCCGCCATGCGCGCGACGATCGAGATTGACCCCGCCCTCGAGCCGCTCCTCGCCGGGTTCGAGGAGTTCAGCCATATCTGGGCGCTCTACTGGCTGACCGAGGTGGACGAGTGCTCGACGGCGCGCCGGCCGCAGGGTCGCGAGGACGTGCCCGTCGTCGGCATGCTCGCTTCGCGCTGACCGGACCGCCCCAACCCGGTCGGGTTGAGCACGGTCCGGTGCTGGAGCGTCGCGCGCAAGGGCTGCGTTGTCGCGGGGCTGGACGCGGTCGATGGCACGCCAGTCCTCGACGTGAAACCGTGGTACCCGCCGTACGATGAGCCGCGAGGGCCGGCGCGCGTGCCGGACTACGTCTGGAAGCTCGCCTACTAGCCCCCCCGAGGCGACCCGCCAATCGAACTCCCTCCGCAGGGATGGTCGACGGCCGGGGTGACCTCGCCCGTAATGGCGCATCACTCGCCGCCTTCCGTTCCCGCTTCCCGCCTCTCACTTCCCACATCCATTCGAAAGAGGGCGT
>CAWIYS010000015.1:0-48418 GCA_963840385.1 uncultured Chloroflexia bacterium
CCTGAATTGTGGACTTGGCGGTAAAGAGGACGAGATCATGCGCCTGGCCCACCACGGTGATCGTCCTCGAGTCGAGCGACACCGAATCCTGAATCGCCGTTGCGACCAGTAGGTCACCCGGCCACCGCGTACCATTGCCGGTCACCTCGAACACCACGATATTGTCCGTCGCGTCCGGCGAGACCATCGTGATGCCGTCGCAGGCGGGCGAGCAGACGATGCCGCGGCCGTTGAGGCTCATCGACGTCAGCGAGCCGTCCGTCTGATAGACGATGAACAGTGTTCCCGCGTAGGAGGGTGCGAGGGAAAGCTGACCCCCGCTCGCGGCGTCGAACGCGTCTAACTGAGAAATGTAGGGCGCACGAGTCGCGGCGCTGGTCTTTAGCGCGTTAGCGAAGGTGGACGGCGTGACCGGCACAGCAGCCGTCGCCGCGGCAACGTTGCCGTTGATCACCCAGACCTTCGCGGGATTCGCGTGCGTGTGCGGCGTCGCAGCGACGCCTCGCCCGACCAGCGCCAGTGCCGCGAGCAGCACGGCGATGCCAATGCGTCGCGCGACGGCGGACACCCGGCCGGCCGGTGCTGCGATGGTGTTGGCGCGCATGGTGCTTCGCCCTTTCGATGCGGGGATGCATATCATACACCGGAACGCGCCCGGGGTCATCTGCCAGAAGTCACCAACTCGATGAGACGGGCCCAATGGCCGGCGCTCAGCACGGACCCGCCCCGGGTGACATCATCGGCTCGGACTTCCGAGCCGCTCCGGCGTACCATCGCCGCATGCAGACGTATGGCTCCGTCCCCAGCCGTCCACCGCACGCGGCGCCTTCGAGCGTCGTGCGCCCGGCCAGGCCCTTTGATCGAATGCGGCGCACTCAATCAACTTCAATCAATAACAGTCAGACAGGAGGTCCTCAACAGATTCAGCGCGGACCCGAAAACACCGGCCAGAAGAAATCGCGAAAAAACAACGAACAATCAAGCACCGCCGCTGCCGCGGCCGCGCCCGACGCATCGGCCGCTCTACGGCGCCTGGTTGATGTTGAGCTGGGCGACGCCGCCGTCCATGCGGACGGGGAGGGATTCCCTCGACGGGCGGCCGTGGATGTAGAAGCGCATCGTCGCGCCGGTGCCGCATGGCGCGGGGGCGGGCTGGACGGCGATCAGGACGTACGTGACGTAAGCGACACGCGACACCGGGGCGACATCACCCGCGGCGCACACCGCGCTGCCGGCGCGCGCTTCGATGCGGGTGCCGACGGGGAGCGGCTGGCCGTGGTCGTCGAGCGCATCGCCGAAGATGGCCTGCGCCGGGCCGTTGGCGCCGCCCGGGTTGGAGCGCGAGAGCGTGACATCGAACGTGGCGTTCCAGCCGGGGCCAGGCCACTCGAGCGCCTGCTGCGAGATCATCGCCTTGCCATCGACCATCGCCCAGACGTACAGCTTCGCGCCGGGGCCGCCGCAGCCGGCAAGCTCGCTGTCGGCGGGCACGAATCGCTGGTACGTGCCGTCGAACACCGGCTCGAGCGAGTACGTGCAGTCGGTGGCGATGCGGCCGCGTCGCGCCATGACGCCGACGTACGCGCCGCGCAGCGGTTGGCCGTCGAGCGTGATGGTACCGCTCAGCGCCACGCGCTCGAAGGAGTGCGGCACGAGCCAGCTCTCCGGCGTGCCCGCGCGCGGCGTCAGCGTGTACGTCGTGCCGACGGGGCCGAGGTCGCGCACCATCACGTTGTCGCCGAGCGGCTTCTGGCCGTGCTCGACCCACGCCATGAGGTCGTTGAGCCCCTGGATCCATTCTGCGTTCGAGAAGCCGCAGTGCTTCGGGTCGCGAACGACGCGCTGGACGAGCCGGTCGCCGCTGCCGGCCGCGTCGACGATGCGACGGAGCGTCTGCTGCTCGTCGATTGGCACCTGCCAGTCGCCAGTGGTGTGCATCGTCAGCAGCGGCATTTGGAGGCGGCCGGTCAACTCGTTGCCATCGTAGTAGGCCCGCAGCCACGGCGAGTCCGGTGCGCGAAGGCGCAGCGCGCGGGCGTTGAAGTCGGCCGACGAGATCGTGCTGAGCGGGCCGAGCTGGTACGTGCGCCCCTCGTTCGATGCGATGCGCGCGGCGACGAGGATGCGCGCGCGCTCCCAGTTCGTGAGCTCCTCGAGCTTGAACCCCTCATCGTCGAGCGCGCGGGGGCCGCCGGTCAGGTCGAGCATGATCCGCTCGAAGGTGGTGTGGTTGTCAGGGTTGGCGAGTGCGGGCAGGATGCGGTCGAAGATCAGCGGGCCGATCTCGGCGTTCTCGTACTCGGCCTGCGTGACGCCGGCGACGTACGCGCCCGCGACGAAGTAGTCGGCGACGAGGTTCGTCTGCGCGGTCTGACCCGCGAAGCCGCAGAGGCCGAGCGCGCCATCGAAGCGATCGCCGTAGCGCTCGGCGGCAATGTTCGACGCGGCGCCACCCATCGAGTGGCCGGTGACGTAGGTCCACTTCGGCCGGCCGAAGGTGCGGGCGAAGTAGTCCCACAACGCGGCGGTCTCGTCGGCCTCTCGGCCCGGGATGAGCGACGTACTGCTCGTGCTCGATGCGCCCCAGGCGAAGCCGTTGCGGATCAGGTAGTCGCGGAGGCTCGGCTGCTCAACGCGCGCGTGCGACGAGAGCCCCTGGAATCCGTGCATGTAGAGGACGAGGCGGCCGTTCCAGTGATCGGGGACCTCGATCTCGTATACGGCGCCGCCGAGCCGGCCGAAGTAGGCCTTCGCGCCCGGCAGCGCCGTGAACGACGGGTCCGCGAGCTGGATGCCCTGCGGCTCTTGCGCGACAACGACCGGCGACGGAAGCGATGCATCGGTCGCGCGAGCCCGCCCGGGCGCGGCGACGACGCTCACAGCGGCAATGATCGCCGTCAGGGCGACGACGGTGGCGATGCGGCGGTGCGGTCGCGGCATGCGGCGAGCGTACATCGAACGTGGCGCAAAGGCGAGAGCGCGACGGAGAAACAAGGATTTCGCGGATTGGGCGATGGGACGGCCGTGAGCGCGGCCGCGAACCGGGTTGGCGGCCATCCAACGGCTGGACCGGAACGGACGCTCCCGTCGCGGCGGGCGACATGCGCAGCTCGCGCGGATTCATCGATCCGGGTGACGGCGCGCAGGCGAGGCGGGATTAGACTGCGTCGGAGCGGCTACATCGAATTCAACGAAGGAGGGCGCCATGTGGTGGCAGGACTTCCTCTGGGGTGCCTGGAACGGGCTGTCGGCCTGGGTGGTGCTGATCGTGCACGCATTCGGCGGGTGGGACCGGTTTCCGTTCTACAACGTCGAGCGGAGCGGGAACTGGTACGACTTCGGGTTCCTGCTCGGCGCGGGGTCGCCACTGCTCGGTGCGGCGTCGAGACGCGACGGCGGTCGGCGGCGGTGAGCAACTGGCGCGCATGCGGTGGAAGTGGTCGATGAGGGCGGCGCGCGGTCTTCGGGCACGGTTGTCACGCTCCTTGTTCAGTTCGTTCGGCGCGTCGCATGCCGCGGCTCGGGGCGTACACGATTCGAGCTACCATTCTTGAATGCCCATACCAGCGGATGAGCCTCGTACTGCTGGCGCCGTGACGGCGAGGGTGCGCGAGCACGCGCGCGATCGCTTCGCCGGCGTGTACGCCGCGTCGGAGGCGCATCGGATCGAGCACGGAGACGCGTGCACGGTGTATGCGTCGTCGAACGGGCCGCTGCTGGCGACGCTGGCCGCCGCCTGCGGCGCGCGGCGCAGCCTCGAAGTCGGCACGGGGCTCGGGTACAGCGCGCTACACCTTGCCGACGGTTCGTGGCCGGGCGGCGTCGTGCACACGATCGAGCGCGATGCGTCGCACGCCGAGCTGGCGCTCGCGCAGATCGAGGCGCACGGGATGGGCGATCGTGTGTCCGTGATCGCCGGCCGGGCGGCGGAGGTGCTTCCCGGACTCGACGCCTCGTTCGATCTGATCTTCAACGACGCCGAGCTCGAGGAATACGAGGCGATGTTCGAGGAGTTCGTCCGGCTGCTGCGGCCGGGCGGGCTGCTGATCACGAGCAACCTCTTCCTCGCCCAGTACGCCGACGACATCACCGGCATCGAACACGCGATCGCGTATCGCGAGCGGCTCGTCGACGACGCGCGTCTGCGTACGGCGTTCCTGCCGTCGGGACTCGCGCTGAGCGTACGGCGGGCGTAGTCGCCTTATCGGGTGCGCGCGGTGACGTCGATGTTCCACGCCGCGGGGTCGACGAGGACGGCGTCGGCGGCGGCGAACTGGAGGCGCGTGGCGTCTTCCTCGCTGAGCCCGGCGCGGTAACGCAGGCCGGACGGGTTCTCGCCGAAGATCGCCGCGTAGAACACGCACGCCGCGAGATACGTGCCCTTGACCGTCGGATGGCTGCCGTCGTCCTGCCAGAGGCCCGGTAGCGACTGTTCGCCGGCGACGATCGACCACGCGCGGCCGACCGGCGCGATCGCGACGTGCTGCTCGCCGCCGATGGCGAGGTACGCGCGATCGATCGCGGACTGCATCGACGCGTAGTCGGGCATCGACTGCTCGGGCCAGCCGTCGCGGCGGGCCCACGTGAGGAAGAGCATCGGCTGTGCGCCGGCGGCGCGCACTTGCTCGACGAGCTGGCGCGCGGCGGGATACATGGTCGCGCGGCGTGAGGCGTCGGCGGCCGGGATCTGGCTCTGCTCCTGCAACACGACGACGTGCCACTTCGACGACGAGAGCCTTGACCCGAGGTCAGGCGATGCCGCCTGCTCGGCGAGCGTCCAGCCACCCTGGCCCGTCATCGCGGCGTCGACGCGATGGCCGCCGGAGCGCGCGAGCTGCTCGAACATCGACGGCAGGTCGTTGACGGAGGTGTAGCTGTTGCCGACGAAGAGCACGCGCGTGCAACCGGCCGCCGCGCCGTCGCACGGCTCATCGCCGCGGCAGACGAAGCCGAGCGGGACGACCGCGAGCACGAGCAGGACGATGAGACGGCGCACGACGGTCTCCCGGAGGAGTATCGGCACCGGCGATCGTCGATGAACGGACCTAACCCCCGGCCCCTTCCCTGCAGGGAATGGGAGCTTCATTCGGAGATGCGGACGCGATGATGTTCGTCAGCGTCTGGGTTCGAGGACGAGGACGGGGATGGTGCGCTTCGTGCGGGCCTGGTACTCGTCGTAGGCGGGCCACGTCTCGACGGCGCGCGCCCACCACGTCGCCTTCTCGTCGCCGGTGACCTCGCGGGCGCGCATCTCGTGGACGGTCGGGCCGTCCTGCAGGTCGACATCGGGGTTGGCGACGGCGTTGAGGTACCAGACGGGGTGCTTCGGCGCGCCGCCCATCGATGCGACGACGGCGTACTTGCCGTCGTGCTCGACGCGCATCAGCGGCGACTTGCGGATCTTGCCGCTGTGGCGGCCGCGCGTCGTGAGGATGATGACGGGGCGGCCCTGCAGCGTGTTGCCCTCGGCGCCGCCGGTCTTCTCGTAGAGGGCGACCTGGTCGACCGCGACCTTCCAGACTCCGGGTTCGTACTCGCCTTGCAGTGGCATGGGGGCAGTATAGGAGGGATGTGATGGTGGCGCTACAGGCCGGATGACAGGGCCGGATGTTGGATGTTCGATGTTTGAGGTTAGCGAGCCGAAGCAGGCAGTTGCGCGAGACGCAACGACGGCTGGGTTGCATCGACGAGGCGGCGCCGCCGCTCCCAGACGAGGACGGCCGCGCCTGTCGTCGCCATGTAGAGCGCGAACGCGTCGACGTGTAGCCGTTCGTTCGGAATGATGCCGAGCGCGAGCAGCGCCCAGCCGCAGAGCATGACCGCGAGCACCCGCGTGCGTCGCTCGCGGCGCGTCACGCCGAGCACGGCGACGGCCGCCGGCGCGACGAGCACCGTGTCCTGCAGGTAGAGGTGTGGGTCGACGAGCACGGTCGCGAGCGTCAGCAGCAGCCACTGCAGTGCGTAGCGCTCGGAACGCGGCGCCGCATCCTCGCGCGAGGCGTAAGCGACCGCCGCGAGCGTGGCCGCGATGAGCGCGGCGACGGCGACGAGCGCCAGCGGGAACTCGGCCGGGTCCCACTTCATCGCGACGATGCCGCTCCAGTTGAACATCCCGCTCGTCGTGACGCCGCTGTCGTTCCAGCGCGTGCTGTCCAGCAGATACCCGGGATACGCGAGCGCGCGCCTGCCACGCCTGTCACCATCACTGAGATGACGACCGCCAGGACCGCTGCCGGCAGCAGCGTCGCGAAGACGCGCCATCTCCGCTTCCACGCGACGTATAGCGCCACCGGCACGAGCAGTTCCGGCTTGATCAGCAGCGGCGCGAGCGCCAGTCCAGCCCGCGCGTCGCGCCCCGATCGCAGCAGGAGGTATGCGCCGGCCCACGACGTCGCGAGCACAAGTGAGAACTGTCCGAGCTGCAACCCGTAGCTCACCGGGTAGAGCGTCACGAACGCGAGCGTCATCAACGCCCGCTCCCGACGCGAGAGCTGCGGCGCGATGCACCACAACAGCCCCACGTCGGTCGCGAGCAACGCCAGACCGAGCAGCGTCCACACCTGGAACGCTGACTCCATCCCGAGCATCGAGAGCGGCGCGAGCAGCGCGGCGAAGAACGGCGGGTTGAAGTAGGCGAGCGTACCGGTGCCACCGACGGGATGTCCCGCCAGCCGCAGCTCCTCGGCGCCGACGGTCGCCGTGTCGTACAGCAGCCGTCCGCCGCCGTGCGCGACCATGTGCGCCGCGGTGTAGAGGGCGGGGAAGTCCTGATGGAACCAGAGCAGCCGCTCACTGCCGAAGAAGGCAAAGCCGGTGGCGAGCCACTCGTAGCAGCCGGCGACGACGAAGGCGACGCAGACCATCGTCATCCATCGCCGTTCGAAGAACGTGCGCTTCACCCGTCGAGCGTATGCGCGCGGCGCCCGGCCGCGCATGGTGCATTCGGACTACCTCGTTGCACTCCCGGCACCAGCGCGGTCGGGAATGCTGTAGGATAGCGCCGATGCGCGTGGCCTTCGTTCTCCTCGTCGTTGGCGTCGCCATCTTGATCTCCGGATGCGGCGGCGGTTCAGGAAGCGGCCGTTCCGGGAGGGGCGCGTACTTCGACGCGATCGAGTCGGGATTCGATTGCGGAACCGCCACTCCGGAGTCACGCACGCCCGATCCTACGGAGTCCATCGAGAGGGCACGGCACGCGGTTGAAACGTTTGCGGCGCTGACGCCGCCGCCGGAAATCGCCGCAACTCACCGCGAACTGGCGGACGCGTCCGAAGCCGTGCTTGACCTCGCGGCCAACGGCACGACGCCCCTGCCAGGGGACGCGAGCATGCTCGACAAGGAGCGCGCGTACGTCACTGCTCAGGCGAACTGGGAGGAGGCGTTCGCATCGCATTACGGCGCGAGATTGTTCAAGAACGAAGGCACGAGCATGGAGCCTGCGTTCCACAGCGGCGACTTGCTCGCGTTCTCACCCGTACGGCGGCGAGAATCTCGCGCCGCTGGCAGCTGATCGTCTTCAAGTTCCCGCTGGACGAGAGCCGGTGGTTCTTGAAGCGGATCGTCGGACTGCCGGGCGAGACCGTCGAGATCCGCGATGAGGTGATCAACATCAACGGCACGCCCGTCGAGGGCGACGTGTACGCGAAGGCGAGCTCCCAACTACACGTACGGACCGAAGACGGTGCCAGCCGACTCGTACTTCGTGCTTGGAGACAACCGCCGCAACAGCTACGACTCGCACGCCTGGGGCAGCGACGTGCTCGGCCGAGAAGCAGTGCGATTTCGTGCCGAGGGACCTCATCCTCGGGGCGCTGCCGGCGACGGGCGCGACGCCGCTGTCCCGGTGGTGGTGCCCATCGCCCGCGCCGGCGACGCCGAACCCGTGCAGGCGCGATCGGCGTTCAGTGCCCCGTCGCCGCCGGCGCGGGGGAGCCGCAGAAGGCCTCGTAGTCGACGAGTTCGTGGATCGTCGGGTGGTCGCCGCAGAGCGGGCACTCCGGGATACTTGCGCAGGCGCACCTGGCGGAACTCCGCGGCGAGCGCGTCGTACAGGAACATGCGGCTGACCAGCGGCTCGCCGACGCCGAGGATCAGCTTGATCGTCTCGATCGCCTGCAGCGATCCGACGAGCCCCGGCAGCGCGCCGAGCACGCCCGCCTGCGCGCAGCTCGGCACGAGGCCGGGCGGCGGCGGCGAGGGGTAGAGGCATCGATAGCAGCCCTGGCCCGGCAGGAACACCGTCGCCTGCGCGTCGAACATGAGGATGCAGCCGTCGACGAGCGGCTTCTTCAGCAGGTAGCAGGCGTCGTTCACCAGGTAGCGGCTCGGGAAGTTGTCGGCGCCGTTCACGACGATGTCGTACTGGCCGATGATGCCGAACGCGTTGTCCGACGTCAGCGGCTCGTTGTGGGCGACGACGTTGACGTCCGGGTTGTAGGCCTTCAGCGTCTCCACCGCCGACTCCACCTTCGGCTTGCCGACGTCGTCGTTGAAGTGCAGCGTCTGCCGGTGCAGGTTCGAGAGGTCGACCGTGTCGAAGTCGACGATGCCGATCGTGCCGACGCCGGCGAGCGCGAGATAGATCGCGATCGGCGAGCCGAGGCCGCCCGCGCCGAGCACGAGCACCTTCGCTTCGAGGAGCTTGCGCTGACCCTTGCCGCCGATCTCCTTGAGGATGATCTGCCGGCTGTAGCGCTGGATCTGGTCTTCGGTGAAGGACGCCACGATGCTTACTCCGTTTCCTTGCGGATCACGATCTCCCAGTCGGTGTCGTTGACCTTGCCGACGTTGACGATGGACTGGCCCTCGTTCTCCATGCTGCGCGGCACGTTGTTGACGGCCGGCTCGTGGTCGACGATCACGCGCAGCACCTGGCCGATGTCCATCTCCTCGAGCACGAGCTTGGAGCGGACGAACGTGTACGGGCAGACTTCGCCCTTGAGATCGAGTTCCTTGTCGATGGTGACGTCGGCAGGCATGGTGGTCTCCCTTCGTTGGTCAGTGCCAGCAGATGACACGGTCGTGCTCGACGATCAGGTCGACCACCGCCGCGTCGTCGACGAGTGTGCAGCCACAATCGATGCCACGCGCGCGCACGTCGGCCTCACCGGCGAAGACGCGCGACGACTCGACGCCGAGGTAGACGCCGTCCTGGAGCAGCAGGATCGTCGCCGGCCCGGGATCGCGCGCGATCGCATCCAGCGCCAGCTGGTCGTCCGATTGCGTGATGATGTGCAGCGTCGACATCAATACTCCTAGAACGGCACCACGACTTCGGCGTCGGCGATGGCGCGCAGCGCTTCGTCGCGCGCGACGACGTCCACCGGCTTCGCGGGCGTGACGCCGAGACGGCGCAGCGCCTCCTCCTCGGCGACCAGACGCACGCCGAGCATGCGGCAGGCGTCGAGGTGCTTGTTCGCGTCGTCGGCGCCGATCAACGCCGGGTCGACCGCACGCAGGCTCAGCACGCCGTCGTCGAGGAACAGCACCGTGATCTCGTGGTCGCCGGTGGTGAGGCCCACCGTCATGCGCAGCGCCTCCGAGTTCCGCTCGCTGTTGAACGGCGTGTTCCTGACGATGACCGCGACGCGCTTGCCCATCTCGCTTACCCGAAGCTCATGAATCGATCCGCGGAGCCGATCAGCAGCGCGAGGTCGTACTGGCTGCCGAACAGCACGCCGCGCGACGGCATCATTCGCCGTGACGCCGCGCTGCTCGGCGTTGAGCGCGCACAGCGCGACGGTCGCGCCGCTCGTCGATCAGCGACGCCAGGTCGTCGGCGACGGGGGTACGCTTACCGGGCTTCACGGCGTAGACGCCGTCGTCCATCAGGAACAGCTCGACGTCGTGGCCCTTCGCGCGCGCCGCGCGCGCGAGGCGCAAAGCGGTGCGAGCGCTCTCGCTGGCGACGCCGGCCGTGAGCAGCATGCCGAACTTCACGACGCGCCTCGCAGTGCGAGCGCGGGCGCGTGTCGTACGTCGGCGGGTCGCAGCACCTCGTCAAGCCGCAGCTCGCGCTCGATGCGGCGCAGGTCCGCCGACTTCGGGCGCAAACGGGTAATCGCGGAACGGCTCGCCGGGCCGATAGCTGCCGAACGGGCGGTTGCAGGCGGGCGAGCCGTCGTCGCCGGGACAGCCGTCGGTGCGGAACGGGTCGCCGCTGACGACGGTGGCGCGCACGGCGACCGGATCGGCGTCGATGCGAGCGATCTGGCCGCAGGCGTCGAAGGCGATGGCGTCGGCGTCGATCACGTCGTTCTCGAGCAGGTGCTTGGCGAGCTGGAGGCGGCGCCATCGGACAAGCGAGGGCCGCCGCGAGCGCGCCATGCGGCTGTCCGCTTCCGGGTAGAACGAGAAGAGGTAGCTCACGGCGCCGATCTGCTTGAGGCGGGCAATCGTCGCGACGGTATCGGCGTCGGTCTCGCCAAGGCCGGCGACGAGGTGGCAGTTCACCTTGCCCCGGCCGAAGACGTCGACCGCTTCGCGCACGATGTCCCAGTACTGCTCCCACGACAGCCCACCGCCGACGGCGCGCCCGCGCCTGCGCGAGAACACGCGCTCGGATGTGGCATCGAGGCCGATGCCGATCATGTCGGCGCCGGCGGCCTTCATCTCCTCGAGCCGACGTCGGTTGAAGAGGTTCGGCGCGATCAGGACGGAGAGTGGCGTATCGACCGCCGCCGTCACCTGCTCGACGAGCTGGAGCGAGTCGGCGTATGCGCGGCCGTGGGTGACCATCGACAGGCAGACGCGCCTGACCTCCGGCGCGAATCGGACGAGCCGCTCGACGACGACGTCGGTCTCGATGACGGGCCACTCGACGCGGATGAACGAGCGGTCCGCCGGCGCGACGGGGCGCTCGCGGGCGAGGCCGCAATAGGCGCAGTTCGCGAGGCACGTGTCGGCGTACGAGAGCAGCAGGTTGGCGCACGTCGGGCGCGCGTCGCGGTAGAAGCGCCCCGGCCGCAGCCGCAGCGCGATCGCCGACGCCTGGCTGATGCTGACGTGCTGCGGGCTATACACCGGCGGCCGTCCTTCCCGCTTCGCTGCGGCTGCGCGCGTCATCGACGGCGGCGACGATGGCGTCGGTCAGCAGCGACGGATCGAGGTTCCAGACGGGCGCCGTCGCCGGATCGGCCGACGCGGCTGCGACAGCGGAGGCGATCGTTGCGGGCGAGGCCTCGCTCCACTTGAGACGGGCCTCGAGGCCGGGCAGCGCGCGGTTGTCGCCGAAGAAGTCGCCCGTGATCAGCGTGCTCTTGATGACGGAGCCGGCGAGCGCGACGTACACGCGCAGCAGGCCGGCGTCGGTCTTTTGGATCGAGGCGCCGGTCGCATCGGGCGGCGGCGTGCGCGCGAAGATCCAGTCGTTGTTGGCGTAGCGCTTGGCCTCGAGTTGGCCGATGCCACGCCGTTCGTCGTCGCCGAACGGCTCCTCGTCGAACGTCAGGCCGAACGTCCGCGCGAACGACGCGGCGACGGCCGCGCGCACGTCATCGACCGCGACGTGGCGGCCGGCGGCGCGGCGGACGGTCGTGAGCCGCTCCTCGAACGTGGCGATGTGCTTGTCGGAGATCTTCTCCGGTGTGACGTTGAGCAGCGTCAGCATCAAGCGCACGTCCAGATCGACGAGCGTGCTGGCGTGGAACAGCAGCGTGCCGTCGTCGTCGATGTAGACGCCGAGTCCGGCGATCTTCTTGCCGGCTGCCTCGATGTCGTTCTTCGGCCGGAAGGCGGCCTCGACGCCGAACGTGCGCAGCGCATCGATGACCGGGGCGGCGTAGCGCGGGAACAGCGACGACGGCGATGCGCCCGCGTGGTCGCCTCCCGGCGGGATGACAAGCGCGAGGCCGAGCTGGTCCTCGCCCATGATGATGGCACCGCCGCCGGTCGGCCGGCGGCTGATATCGGCGCCGATGCGGCGGCACTCGTCGAGCCGCAGCTCGGCCTCGATGTTCTGGAAGCGGCCGACGAGCGCGACATGCGACCGATAAGTGTAGAGGCGCAGCGCCGGGACGCCGCTCCGCGCGACCGACGACAGCAGGTACTCGTCGGCCGCAAGGCCGAACGACGCGGAGACGCCGGTCTCGGTGATGAGACGCCAGGCCGTCATCGCGTGCCTCCGTCGAAGAGCCACGGCACGCCGCAGCACGTCTCGTGGAAGCGCGGCGTGCGGCCGGCGTCGCTCGCGAGCGCCACCGTGCCATCGGCCGGGAAGGCGATGCCGGCGAACCGCAACTCGATCGCCGCGCGGTCGAGCGCGACCTTCGCCTCGCCGCCCGGGCGCGCGCAGCCGAGCAGCAGCGGCCGGTCGGGGAGCAGCTCGCGCGCGCGTTGCATACACGCGACGAGCGCGCCGGTCGCGGGCGGCGCGACCTGCTGCATCGCCGTGCCGAGCAGCGGCATGAGCGCGACGAGCACCAGCCCGGCGGTGCGGTGCGCGGCGACGACGCGCAGCGCCGTCTCCTCGCCGCGCAGTTCGCCGTAGTGCAAACCCATCACGACGTGCGGCAGCATGGGCACGCCGCACTCCTCGAGCAGGTCGAGCGAGCGCTCGTAGTCGGCGACGGTGCGGTCGAGGTGGTAGACGCGGCTGATCGTCTCGTCATCGCCGATGACGTCGATGAGCGCGCCGTCGACGCGTGCCGACGCCAGCGCTTCGGCCGTCGGGCGATCGACGAGGCCGGTATGCACGAGCACCCTCAGCCCGAGGCGCTCCCTGATGCGCGCGAGGTCGACCGCCAGCGACGCGAGCGGCACACGTCCGCGCGCGTCACTGCCCCCCGAGATCAGTACGCCGCGCGTGCCGGAGGCGGCGAGTCGCTCGCAGCACTCGTAGAGCGCGGCGCCGTCCGTGGGCTGCATCCAGCGCAGCATCTCGCCGTCGCAGTGGTCGCAGCGGAGTCCGCACGCGGTGCCGGTAACGCTCAGCGCGACGAACGCGCGGCGGTCGGTCTGGACGAGTTCGTCGGTCTCATAGCGCTTGAAGCCGGGCGCGTGGAAGTGGATCTCGTCCGTGGCGGGCACGAGCGAGGCGGCGGCAGTCGTGGCGTCGAGCAACGATGTCATGGTTCGCCGAACAGCCCCTTCTCGGTGTAGTCGCGGTACTCGTCCTCGGCCCACGCTTGGATCTCCGTGACGCCGTGCACCAGTTCGGCGAGATCCTTTTCGAGCTCGGTCGGCCGCAGGACGACGAACCAGCCGTCGCCGTACGGGTCCGTGTTGACGAGCGTCGGCGTCGCCTGCACGAGGGGGTTCAGCCCGAGAATCTCGCCACTCACGGGCGCCTTCAGCGGGCCGATGTATTTGCCGGCCTCGAGCGAACCGAAGGCGCGGCTGCGCGGCACCAGGCGGCCGGCGGGCAGCAGCTTGACGTACGCCACGGTGCCCGCGGCTTTTTGGCCGAACATGTCGAGGCCGACGCGCACGGCGCCGTCTTCGATCTTCGCCCAGATGTGCTCCTTGCGGTCGTAGTACAGCTCGTCCGGCAGGAAGATCTCCTGGACCTGCGCCATCAGTTGCCCCCTCCGGCCGCGACGGGACGCGCGGCATCGACCGTTACGCGATGTACCAGCTCAATGATGTCCACCACCTCGAAGCCCGGCGCCTGCTTGCGCGCGGCGGCCTGGAACATGCGCTTGCACTGCGGGCAGGCGACGACGAGCGCATCGGCGCCGGTGGCACGCAGCTCGGTCAGCGTGTTCGAGCAGATTGACGTCGCGAGGTCGGGCTTCACAATCTCGAGATCGCCGCCGCCGCCGCAGCAGTGCGCCAGCTCGCGCGTGAGACTCGGGCTCGCGCAGCGTGACGCCCGGCAGCTGGCGCAGCACCTCGCGGGGCTCGTCGTAGACGCCGCTGTTGCGTCCGAGGTCGCAGGGATCGTGATAGGTCACGGTAAGCGGCCCCGATTCGGGCCGCAGCCTCCCCTCCGCCAGCAGTTTCGCGATGAACTGCGTGGCGTGGTAGAGCTCGACGCCCTCTGGCAGGTACGCGGCGTAGAGCTTCCGCCACGAATAGAAGCAGGAGGGGCAGTTGAACACAACCGCCCGCGCGCCAAGCGACGTCAACCTCTCGATGTTGTGCGATCGCAAACTATCGAGCTCGTCGAGCATGCCGGCGACGTACATCGGGAAGCCGCAGCACCACTCGTCGTTGCCGAGGATGGCGAAGTTGACGCCGGCGTGCTCCATCACCTCCGCGAAGGTGACGGCGATGTTCTGCGCAGCTGGCGAAAACGACGTCATGCAGCCGACGTAGTACAGCACGTCGGCGCGCTCGCGGCGCCAGCCGTCGGCCGGGGCATGCGTCGCGTAGTCGACCCAGAGGTCGCGCTCGATGTTCGGGTAGTTGACGACGTTGTGCTCGCCAGCGACGGCGTCCCGCGCGATCGAGAGGCCGGCGGGCGCGAGTCCGCGGCTTACGACCTCGGCCCGCTGTGTCTTCCAGATCGTCGGCAGGTCGATCGATGCCGGGCAGACGGCCGCGCAGCGGCTGCACAGCGTGCAGAGGAACGGGTCCTCGGCGACGGCGTGCCACGGACCGTCGGCCGCGCCGGCCAGCTCGCGATACTGTTGCACGCGCACCGACGGCGCGACGCCCGGGCGACGTCTCCGGGCCGGCGGCGGCGACGGCCTCGCACCACATCGTGCACTCCGCGCAGGAGACGCAGGCATCGAGTTGGAGGCGCATCGCCGGCGAGAGCGCGCGGGGGGGATCGGCGGTTGCGGGCGCGCGCGAGGCGGCGGCGCGCAGGCCGATGTTGAGCGGCGCACCGAAGATGTGGCGCAGGAGGCCGTACGGAATGTACGCGATGAGCGGCATCGCCAGCGCGGCGTGCGTCCACCACAGCACGTCGTGGACGCGGCCCCAGTCGAGGTCGAGCGGCCGGATCGCGGCCCGCGCGACCGTGCCGCCGAACGCCCACGCCGTCCCGGCGCTGGAGCCGGCTTCGAGCCAGCGCGCGGCCTCGACGACGTAGCCGGTGACGGCCAGCGCCAGCAGCCAGCAGAGGATGAGCGGCTCGGCGGGGTTGCGGTATCGTCGCGCTTCGGCGCGTGACATCCAGAGGCCGAGCGCGGTCGCGGCGCCGGCGAGCAGCGCCACGCCGCCTGCGTCGTTAGCGACAGCAAACCACGGTGTGTCTTTGTGCGCGCCGAACATGTCGCCGAGGCTGCCGATGAAGAACAGCTCGACGAAGCTCCAGAAGATGAGCTGGTGCGCCGCCCATCGCAGCCGGCCGCGGCGGAGGAGCCGGAGCTGGAGCAGGCCATCGAGCAGCACAGCGCGCGCGATGCGCGGGTGTGGCGTGCGGGCGACGAAGGACGCGGGCCGAAAGCTCGCGCCACGGTCCGCGGAAGCGCCACGCTGAGGCGCGCGGAGCCAGAAGCGAGCGCGGAGAGCCAAGCCCGCCGCCACGATGGCCAGCGTCGCGACTTCGACGATGCGGAAGGCGACGCTATCGCCCACGGTGTCGCCTCTCTAGTCCGTCCGCTGGATGCGAATGCGCCAGATGCCATCGCCCGCGGCGTCGACCTCGATCGGGTAGCCCTTCTTCGCGCAAAAGTTGGGGATCGTGGCGGTGGCCGCGGGTTCGTAGTCGGAGATCACCTCCAGCACCTGGCCCGTGGCGATCTTCTTGAGCGCTTCGCGCGTCTCGATGAGCGTGTAGGGGCAGATCTTGCCCCGGATGTCGGCGGACTGGTCGATCTGGTCGAGCGCCATGACGCGTCCTTTCCGCTGATGCCGCAGCATCAGGCGAAGTTGAGCACCTTGTTCGCGAACAGGATGTCGACCAGCTCCGGGTAGTCGATCAGCTTGACGCTGCTGCCGACGAACTGACCGAGGCCGCGGCGCTCGACGTCGCGCTTGACGGCGTAGACACGCTTCGCCTTGCCCAAGGATGCGCCGTTGCCGAGATACACGCCATCCTGGATCAGCACGACTTCGGCGTCGGCATCCTGCTTCAGCAGGCCGAGCGCGCTTTCGGCAAAGGGCCGATCGATAAGGTAGAGATTCGCCATCTTGTTGTTCCTCCCGTCGACGCCTGCCTCTATTAGAAGGCGGCGGTGAAGTCCGCGTTCGCGATCAGTTTCAGCGCCGCCGCGCGGCTGATGACCTCGATGTCGCCCGCAAGCGCGTCCTTGGAGATGCCCCGCTCGTCGAGCGACTCCTGCTCGACCTTGAGTTTGCGGCCGGAGGCCGTCAGCGTCTCGATGTACTTCGCCGTGTCGGTGCGGTCGACGCCCTTGAGCGTAAAGTAGACGCCATCGCCGAGGTACAGGACGTCGACGGTGTGCTCGTCGGTGCCGGCGGTGGCGCCAACGGTAGCGCGCAGCCCTTCGGCGAAGTAGACGCTGCCGACAGGCGGCCGGTTGATCGTGAAGAGAATGTGTCGCTGTGCCATCGTCTCGCTCCTCCGCCTACAGCGTGATCAGCTGGTCGACCTCGCCGATGATCTCGGCGAAGTCCGGCAGTCCGCCCACGGTGACGCCCTCGATGTAGTCGTCGCCCTTCTGGCCGCGGGCGCGCACGCAGACTCCGCAGGCGACCGGCTTGACGCCGCGCTCGATGATCTTCGCGAAGCGGTCCTTCGGCAGCACGGGCAGGTCGGGGAACGCCTGGTTCTTATTGGGGTTGTAGACGCCATCGAGGTAGTAGAAGAGCTGCACCTCGTGGCCTTTGTCCAGCGCCGCGTCGGCGAGGTTGACGGCCGTCTCCCAGTTCTCGAACTGGAACGGCCCGGATGTCAGCAGTAATCCCAGCTTCGCCACAGGTGTGCGCTCCTTCCCGCCGTGCCGTCGCGCGGCTGCCTGTTCTCGACCTTTTCAATCAACTTTGTTGAATTAGCTAGTGATACCACTAGCTATCGAGGCCCGCCTAGAGGCCGCTCATCCCGATCGAGCGGGCCATTCGGCCCTTCGGGGTGAGAACGCGATTCCGTGAGTTTGACTATGCTCGACCCGCGCGAAGCTGGACACGGCAACGCCCCCGCCGGCAGCCGGCGAAGGCGTCGCATGAAGGTTTGGGCCGCGATCAGGCGGGGCGGACGGTCTCGATGTGCAGGGTGATCTTCACCTTGTCGCCGACGATGACGCCGCCCGCCTCCAGCACACCGTTGAAGCTGACGCCGAAGTCGCTTCGGTTGATCTGCGTGGTGCCAGTGAAGCCGGCTCGCTGGTTGCCGTACGGGTCGCGCACCTGGCCCTCGAACTCGGTCTCGAGCACGACTTCCTTCGTGACGTCGCGGATCGTGAGGTCTCCGACGACGCGGAAGTTCTCGGCGTCGACGCGCTCGACGCGCTTGCTGACGAACGTGATGTGCGGGTACTTCTCGGCGTTGAAGAAGTCGTCGGAGCGGAGGTGCGCGTCGCGCTGCTCGTCGTGCGTGTCGATGCTAGCGACGTCGATGGTCGCACGTACCGAGGATGCGGTCGGGTTGGCCTCGTCGCCCTCGATCGCGCCCTCGAGGCGGCCGAAGCGCCCCTTGACGGTGGACACCATCATGTGGCGGACGGCGAACTCGGCGATCGAGTGCGACGCGTCGATGTTCCACGTGCGGACAGCTGTTTCGGTAGTCATGAACGTATTGCTCCTTCTCTGAACCCATGGCCCGGCTTCCCATCCACCAGTCCATAACCCTTCGTAAGTCACTGTACGAGAATTAGATTACCCTTGTCAAGCTCCTTACGCCGCGTAATAATGTCTGTATGGAATCCGCGTCCGCCCGCACCGAAGGCTTCTGCCCGCGCTACCACCACGCCGTCGAACTGATCGGCCGGCGGTGGACAGGCGCCATCGTCCGCGCGATGCTCGGCGGCGTCTGCCGGTTCAGCGACCTGACGCAGACGGTGCCCGGTCTCAGCGACCGCATGCTCTCCGAGCGGCTGAAGGAGCTCGAGGCCGAGGGGATCGTCGAGCGGCAGGTCTATCCCGACACGCCGGTGCGCATCGAATACCACGTCACCGAGAAGGGGCGCGCGCTGGCGAGCGTCGTCAATTCAATCGCGGCGTGGGCGGAGACGTGGCTGCCGCTCGAAGACCCGGCGCCAGCGCGCGGGTAAGCCTTCCCGGACATATTGCGAGTAAGACAGGCACAGGCGCGGCTGAAGCCCGCGCCACGGGTGTGCGGCGATCAGCTACCGCGCGGCGCGAGTGGCAATCACGCGTTCGAGCATCGCTGCCGAGGTCGCGTCCGCCGGGATGAAGTCGTGGATCTCAATGGGATCCTGTGTGTTGACGCGGGTGGCGACGCAATGCAGGCGCACGCTTACACCCTCTCGGAGCGTCCATTGGGCGGGGAACGCCCAGGACACATTCGGCTGAGTTCGCGCCGGTGTGGACTCCCAGTGTGCCGCGAATTCGCGCTGCAGGCCCGGGCCGCCTCGCGCTATCCGGTCGAGCAACGCCGCAAAGTACGGCTCGGGATGCTCGAGCGTGCCGACGCCCGCTGCCTTCATGCGCGCGATGGCACGCCGCGCCACGACGCCCCAGTCCCGCATTTCGTCGCTCGTCGGTTGCCCGGAGACCACCCTGGCGGCGATGAGGAGCACATGGCGCTCGACGCGGTCCTCGAGATCCTTCTGCGTGAGTCCCGCCAGCTTCAAACCGATGCGATTGCCGCCGACGACCTCCATGACCTCGTTGAGGACGAAGGCGGGCCACGGGCGGTCGTGGATCAGGCGGATCGCCTCGCGGCGTGACAGCGAGCCGTCCTGCGTGTCGATCGCGTCGGGTGCCAGGCCGGCGCTGACGAGCAGCTCATTGCGCGACTGCCGGTCGAGACGCAGGCACTCGAGGATGCGCGACAGATGCTCACGCGTGGGATGGCGGCGGCCCGTCTCGTAGGCGCGAACGGAGGCCTCGGAGAGGCCGGCGCGAGCGGCAAGATCGCCCGGGCTGAGGCCGAGGTCGCGGCGGGACGCGCGCAGTCGCTTGTTCCAGTCTGCCATCGCGCCACGATTTTCGGACAGAGGGCAGGCGCGAGTCCAGCGTGAAAGCGGTACAAAATGTACCTATTCGCACCAATGGAAGCCGCTCGGGCTAACCCGTCTAGGCGCTCCCGCGTTAGACCGTGAAGACGGCGCTGATGATCGTGCCTACGGCAGGCGTCGACGAGACGTGCAATTCGCCGCCGACCTCCCGCGCGCGCTCGTACATGCCGACGATGCCCCATCGCTCCGAGACGGCCAGCTCGGAGAGGTCGCGCGGGACCACGAAGCCGGCCCCATCGTCGCGGACTTCAAGGGCGACGCCGCCGTACTCGTAACTCATGCGGACGTCAATGTGGTCGGGGCGGCCGTGGCGCTCGGCGTTGTGCAGAGCCTCCTGCACGATGCGCAGCATCGCCAACTCGACGCCGTGCGGCGCGCGGCGGGCCGCGCCCGTCACGGCGAGGTTCGTCTTGATCGAGGAGTGGCTGGAGACGTCGGCGAGCAGTCGCTGGATGGCGGGCGCGAGCCCGAGATCGTCGAGCAGCGGCGGACGGATGCCGCGGATGAGCACGCGCAACTCGTCCACGATCCGCTCGGCATGGTCGCGCGCGCCGCGCAGACCCTCGACGACGGCCGGCGTCGCGCCGTTGCGTGCGTCCTCGAGGTCGTCGAGCTCGCGGCAGAGCATGACGAGCGACTGCACGGTGTCATCGTGTATCTCCTGGGCGATGCGGCGGCGCTCGTCCTCTTGTGCCCGGTGTACCTGCGCGGTGTATGTCTCGAGGCCGATCTGCCGGCGACGCTGTTGCGTCACGTTGCGCAGTACCACCTGCGTAGCAGGTGGATTCCCCGTCAGCGGCGTGCAGAGCGGCTCGACCCAGGCTTCGTCGGCGCCGCGGACGCCGAGCGCGATGGCACGCGGGCCGCGCTCCGGGTTGGCGGCCTGGTCGAGGATCTCGCGCGCCGCTTCGGGCGGGAAGACCTCCGCCAGTTCGCGCGACTGGATCTCGTGCGGCGCGCGTGCGAGCGCGCGCGCGGCGGCGTTCGCCTCGATGATGCGGCCGGAGGGCTCGAGGACGAGGATGCCCTCGCGCGCGGACTCGAAGAGCTGGCGGTACTTGAGTTGCGACAGCTCCAACTCGCGCGAGACCGCCGCGGTACGCGCGTACGCCCGCGCGGCCTCATCGACGCGCATGCCGAGGAAGAGACCGGCCACGGCGACGAATCCCATTTGCGAGACCTCGCCCCAGCGCTCGAAGCCGTCGTGGCGGAAGACCGTGTTGGGCAGTGTGATCAGCGCGCACCAGGCGGACGTTGCGATCGAGCCGCGCAGTCCGAAGCTGACGGCAGCGACGAGCACCGGCATGAAGTAGAGCGACGTCGGCACGAAACACAGCAGGTCGTTTTGTGGCAGCGCCGTGATCGCCTCGAGCGAGTTGTGGAGGCCGGCCACGAGCGCGATGAGCACCTGGATGATCCAGAACCGGCGGTCCTTGAGCGGCAGCCCGCTGCCCATGACCGAGGCGACGAGCCGATCGAGCGGCGCGGATACGCCCCCGGCCGCCATCGGCGGAATCGCGGCGAGCTCTACGTGTGTGCCCACGGCGACCAACTGCCTTCGTTGAACCAGCCCTTCGACGACGCGAACATCGCCGCCTCGGTGCGCGAGCGTGCGCCGAGTTTGCCCAAGATGGCGTTGAGGTGGCCCTCGACCGTGCGGATACTGAGACTCAGCTCGCCGGCGATCTCCTTGTTGAGGCGGCCCTGGCAGACGAGGCGCAGGATATCCATCTCGCGCGGCGTCAACCGGTGCTCTTCGGGCACGGCATCGACGTTCTTGACGAAGAGGCGCGCAAGTTTGCCAGCAACCGCGGGGTGCAATACGACCTCTCCAGCGCAGACGCGGCGGACGGCCTCGATGAGTTCGTGCGCACGTACCGTCTTGAGGAGATAGCCGGACGCCCCGGCGCGGATGACGGCGGAGACGTACTCGTCGTCGGCGTACGCGCTCAGCACGAGGACGGCGACGTTGGGCGCCTGCTCGCGGATGCGTTGCGTGGCGTCGATGCCGTTGAGGATCGGCATGCGCACGTCGAGCAGCGCGACGTCGGGCTGAAGCCGCAGCGTCGCTTCGACGGCGCCGGCGCCGTCACCGGCCTCGCCGACGACGACGATGTCGGGCTGCGTCTCGAGGATGCGGCTGGTGCCCTCGCGCAGCAACGTATGGTCGTCGGCGATGACGACGCGCACCTGCGTTCCGGTTGGCTGTCCCGATACCTCGGCCACGATTCACTCCGAGCGCGTGAATACACCCATTAAGCATCAGGCACAGCCGCTAGTCATGTATCTGGAGGCATAGACCTCCGGCCTCGAGGTAGGTAGATACGCCCGTTTCCGGTGGAGCGGTACCACGCGTGCCAACGGATAGCCCTGTGGCGACAATCGCTGTATCCCCGGCGGAGTATCCGCCGGCAGGTACTGGACGGGTGAATACCGTCCCGTACCCGTGCGATCGACCGGCCCCCGCGGCCGGTCCGCACACGGGGACGGCGACGAGCCCTACGGGCGGAGTGACTCGATCGATGGCCATCTCCAGGCGAGACATGTTGCGCGCAATCGGCGCTGTCGCGGCGTTCGTGCTCACCGGCGAAATCGGCTGGCACAGCATGCGCAACGTCGACAGCCAGCCGGCGATCGCCGCGCCGCCGGCGGACGACATGGCGACGAAGCAGTCGCACCAGTGGGCGGCGGTCGTCGACCTGCGGCGGTGCGACGGCTGCAAGTACTGCACGAACGCCTGCCAGACGACGCACTACCTGCCCAAAGAGATGGAGTGGATCCGGATCTACGAGATCAACGATGACAACGGGAACCACTACTTCATGCCGCGCCTCTGCATGCAGTGCGAGAACCCGCCCTGCCTGAAGGTGTGCCCGGTCGCGGCGACGTTCAAGAGCTCCGAGGGCGTGATCCTCGTCAACCAGGACCGGTGCATCGGCTGCCGGCTGTGCATGGCGGCGTGCCCGTACGAGGCGCGCTACTTCAACTTCCGCCAGCCGCCGCAGCCGCCGGCGTCGTACAACAACCCGATGCCGGAGTTCCCGGTACCGCAGAGGCGGGGGACCGTCGGCAAGTGCGTCCTGTGCGTGCACTACATCGACCAGGGGAAGCTGCCGGCGTGCGTGGAGGCGTGCCCGATGGGCGCGCTGTACATCGCCGACCTCAACACGCGCGTGATGACAAACCGCGCGGGCGAGACGTACGAGATGTCGCGCTACCTGGAAGAGAACGACGGCTTCCGGTTCAGGGAGGAACTCAACACCAGCCCGCGCGTGTGGTACGTCGCGGGGCACGGACAGACGATCGAAGGCCAGCACTGGAGCTGATGTAGCGTGGCACTCGCATTACAGGAACGAGCCGACCTCGAAGAAGCCGCGATGCGGCCGATCATCCGCCCGGGCCAGTTCTTCTGGGTGGTCGCGGCAGGCCTGTCGACGCTCGTGCTACTCGCCGTGGTCGCCTACCTCCAGCAGCTCAAGGAAGGGCTGGGCGTCACGGGGCTGAACCAGCGCGTGTCATGGGGCTTCTACATCGGCGACATGGTGTTCTTCATCGGCATCAGCTACGGCGGCGCGATGACGTCGGCGATCCTGCGGCTGACGAACGCGCCGTGGCGCGCGCCGCTGTCGCGCATCGCCGAGACGATGGCCGTGGCTTCGGTGATGGTCGGCGCCGTCTTCCCGATCATCGACATGGGGCGGCCGGAGCGCATGATCTACCTGTTCCGCTACGGGCAGGTGGGCTCGCCGGTGCTGTGGGACGTCGTCGCGGTGAACACCTACCTGATCGCAGGCGCGATCTTCCTCTACCTGCCGCTGATCCCGGACATCGCGGCGTGCCGCGACCGCCTCGGTCCGTCGGCGGGCAAGGCGCGCGAGTTGCTGTACCGCTACCTGGCGCTCGGATGGCGAGGCACGCCCGCGCAGAAACACGTGCTCGAGTGGGGCACGACGGTCGTCGCCATCGTCATCATCCCGCTGGCAGTGTCGGTGCACTCGGTGCTGGCGTTCCTGTTCGGCGTGACATCGAGGCCGGCGTGGGACAGCACGATCCTGGCGCCGTATTTCGTGCTGGCGGCGATGTTCTCCGGCGTGGCGACGGTGATCCTCGTGACGGCGGCGTTCCGCTGGGCGTACCACCTGGAGGAGTACATCGAGGTCAAGCACTTCAAGTACCTGGCGTTCATCATGATGGCCCTCGGCGCCGGGTACGGGTACTTCATGTTCGCTGAGTACCTGACCGAGGGGTACAAGATGCATGCGGGGCCCGGCGCCGTCCTGGAACTGCTGCTCGTCGGCCGGCTGGCGTGGGCGATGTGGCTGTTCGGGATCGGCGGGCTGATCGTGCCGATCCTGATCGTCGCGCTGCCGTGGACGCGCAATATCACCGGCATCACGATCGCCTCGGCCGCCGTGATCGCGGCGATGTGGCTGAAGCGGTTCCTGATCGTCGTGCCGGGGCTCGCGCAGCCGCTGATGCCGAGCGACGTCGTCATCTACGTCCCGAGCCGCGTGGAGATCGCGA
The DNA here is from genome assembly GCA_963840385.1 of uncultured Chloroflexia bacterium. GTDB lineage: Bacteria > Chloroflexota > Dehalococcoidia > DSTF01 > JACRBR01 > CAYJMJ01. The sequence continues at coordinate 23,514 of CAWIYS010000015.1, forward strand.
TTACGCTCGGGGCAGCCGCCGCCATCCCGTTACTGATGATGCTGTTCTTCCGCATCTTCCCGATCATCTCGATCTTCGAGATCGAGGAGATCGCCGAGGCGCAATCCGGCCACCACGAGGAGGCGGCCGCCGAGCCGGCGAGATAGCGATGCGCACGATGACACGCTCCATCGCCATCGCCACGGTCTTCGGCCTCCTGCTCGCGCTCGCGCCGGTCATGCGCGTGCGGGCCGCGGGTCCGTCGGACGCGCGCGAGCCGATGCTGCTGCGCGGCCTGACGCTGGCCGACCAGCGTGGCCCGCACTCGACCGTCACGCTGTCGGCGATGCTGACGTCCGCCGAGGGCACGCCGGCGCGCGCCGAGCCGGTGGTCTTCTACGAGATGTCGAGCGTGTTCGGCGAGCGGTTGATGAACCTCGGCAGTTCCGTGACGGACGGCACGGGCGCGGCGTCGCTGCCGTTCGAGCCGACGTGGCCGGGCGAGCACACGATCGTCGCGCGGTTCGGCGGCGACGGCGAGTTCGCGCCGGCGCAGTCGACGTTCCGCTTCAGTTCCGACGCGCCCGCGCACATGCACGAGAACGCAGCGTTCGGCCTGGCGACGCCTCGGAAGTACGCGCCGATCGGCGCGGCGCTGGCGGTGCTCGGTCTGTGGGGCGTGCTGGGGCTCGTCGTCTTGCGGACGGTGCGCGGCATCCTGGCGGAAGCCGAGATGCCGCTGGCGGTGGCGGGCGTGCCCGTCGCCACGCCGCGGAGGCCCCTTGCCCCGGCATCGGTCAGCCCGATGCTTGGGATCCTGGGGCTGCTGACGATCGGCGCCGTCTTCGTTGGCTACGTGCTGCCATCGACGCGATCGGCGGAACCGGCGCTCGCCGGGCCGCGCGTCCCCGCAAGCGCGCATCAGGTGTCGGTGGCAGACCACGCGTTCGATGCGCACGTCGTGCAGTCGATCCCCGGCTTCCTGACGGATGAAGAAGGCAATCTGACCCTTAACTCCCCGAACCTGCCGGCCGACGTCGTGTTCATGGACGGCCGCGTGTTCGTGCTCGACACCAACCGCGGGCGCATCCTCACCGTCACGGCCGACGGCGGGTTGGCGCGCATCTTCGAGAGCGACCCCGACGGCCAGAGCTCCGTCGCGCGGGCGACGGCGATGACGTCGCACGGGAGCGACATGTACGTCGCGGCGCCGCTCTTCGGCAACGTGGTCGAGCTGAATGCGGCGGGTCGCGTCGATAGCGTCGTGCAGACGCAGCTGCCCAAGGCGCCGCGTCCGTTCATGCCGGCCGGCATCGCCGTGACGGACAAGGGCGACATCTGGCTGAGCGACTCGAACAACGCGCGCGTGCTGCTCCTCAACGCGACCGGCTCGCCGATCACGACGATCGGTTACGGCGCGAAGAGCGGCACGACGGACGACTTCGGCGCGCCGGCCGGACTGGCGCTCGACGCGAAGGGCAATCTGTGGGTCGCGGACTCTCGCAAGCACGAGGTGCGCGAATACTCGCCGCAGGGCGCGTTCATCACCGCGATCGGCCAGGACGCGCTGTCGGTGCCGCGCGACGTCGCAATCGATAGCCTCGGCCGGATCTTCGTCACCGATCAGGCGCTGCGCGAAGTGCGCGTGTTCGGCAACGACGGACTGTTCCTCGGCTCGATCGGACTGGCGTCGGACGCGGCAGGCGGTGCGTCGGATGCGGGGCTGCAGTACCCGCACGGGCTCGAGGTACACGGCGACCTCGTGTACGTGATGGACCGGCTCTCCGGCATGTTCGTCTACAAGCTGGGGCCGCAGTGACACCGCGCAGGGCCGGGGCCTCCCGCTGGATGAACCAATTCGCCGCCGTCGCGATCGTCTTCATCGTGGCGGCGGGCGCGTACCTGGCGTCGGGCGGGCGCACGGCGTTCGGGCAGGAGAAGGACGTCGCGGGCACGCAGCACGACGTGACGATCCCCGGCACGCCGATTTGCGTCAACTGCCACATCCCGGACGAGTCGGGACAGGACCAGTTGTGGGCGCAGAAGCCGAACACGGCGGGCAGCTTCGCCGGGCTGCGGCCGCTGTGCTTCAGTTGCCACGACGGCACCGTAACGAACGTCGGCACGTTCGCGTTCGACCTGACGCGGCCACTGCACATGCGCAGCCCGGGCGTGCGTGGCGCCGACTGCGACCGATGCCACGACCCGCACGGCACACCGTACGCGAAGTTCCTCAAGCTGCCGGGCGGGGCGGACTTCTGCCGCAACTGCCACTCGAAGGCGGGGCCGGTGAACCATCCGGTCGACATCAATGCGCGCGAGCACGGCGTCAACCCGACGGACAGCAACTGGAACCCGTACCAGCTCGACTATTCGGGAACGCGGCTGTGGAACGCGGAGGGCACGGGGCCGGGCGACTACGTGAAGTGCCTGAGTTGCCACGCGACGCACGGCGGCACGCCGGGCACGCAGTTCAACACGATGCCGACGGCGAATCTCTGCCAGAACTGCCACAAGAAGTGATGAGCGAGGCGAGGTAACAGGTGGACCAGGTAGAGAGCGGCGGTTATGGACTCTGGGGTGCTGAGCATCTGCTTCCCGCGGCGCTGCACTGGAAGCTGCTCGCGCTCCTCGGTCTCGGGCTGCTGGGGCTGGTGAGCCTGATCTTCATCGCGCCGGCGCTGCTGCCGACCGCCGGCTCGACAGGCACGCATGTCTCGCGCCTCGTCTACCCGGCGGCGTTCCTGCGGGGCATCGACGGCCCGGCCGATGGTGCGTGGACGGTGCCGGCCGACGCGGTGACGGTCGGCGACGACACGTTCGTGCTCGATACCGGCAACAACCGCATCTTCCGGCTCGGGCCCGACGGCGCGACGCTCGCGACGTGGGGCACGCAGCTCGACAGCGCGAACAGTCTGCAAATGCCGATGGCGATCGCCACGAACGGCAAGCAGTTATTCGTCGCGAACTCGCTCGGCGCCGAGGTGCTGGTGCTCGACCTGTCGGGCAAGGTGAAGAAGACGATCGCGCTGCCCGCGGGCGTGAGCGGCAAGACGGCGCGGCCGATCGGCATCGCGGCGACTGCCGACGGCGGGCTCGTCGTGTCCGACGCTAACAATCACCAGGTGCTGCGGTTCGACAAGAAATGGAACATTGTCTGGACGGCGGGCACGGGGACGCGCGCGGGCGGATCCGAGGGTTTCAACGTGCCGGGCGCGGTGGCGCTCGATGACGACGGGAACGTGTACGTCGTCGATACGCTGGGCGCGCGCGTGGTCAAGCTCTCGGCGGCGGGGGCGTTCTTGCGGCAGTTCGGCGAGCGCGGCGACACCGTCGGCAAGCTCTCGCGCCCGAAGGGCGTGGCCGTCGACCATGACGGCCGCATCTTCGTCAGCGACGGCCTGCTCGCCGCGGTCGAGGTGTTCGCACCGGACGGGAGCTACCTCGGCCTGATCGGACGGCGCGACCCGCGCAAAGTCAATTCGACGACGCTGTTCGTGGCACCCGCAGGGCTCTCGATCACGCCGGACGCGCTGACGGTGACGGACCGTTACGCCGGCGTGCTGACGTTCGACCTCACGGGCAAGCGCCACGCGGCGACGATCCCGACTCAGGCGTCGAACATCGCCTCGCCAACGCCGGGTTACGTCGGAACGCCCGCCCACGGGCATTAGTCACCACCGCCGCCGCGCTCGCGCGTAGCGAAGCAGATTCAGCTGCGCCTGGCCGTTCGCGACGGCCACCGCCTGTAACGACAACCGGGAGCCGCGCGGGCTGAAAAGCCCGCGCTACGGAGCCAGCTGGTCGGTGTATGCTTGCCTCGGGTTGTCGCGCGCGCCGGGGGAGCAGGATGCCGTTCGCCGCACTCATCGCCCGCAACGTCGTCACGCGCAAGGTGCGCTCGGTGCTCACCGGCCTCGCCGTCGCGATCGGCATCATGACGGTGGTGGCGCTCGGCGTGCTGACGCATAGCTTGCACCGCACGGCCGTCTCGATCCTCCGCACCGGCACCGCCGACTTCACCGTCGCCCAGAAGGGCGTGTCCGACGTCCTCAACAGCTCGATGGACGAGGGCGAGGTCGCGCGCATCCGCCAGACGCCCGGCGTCGACAGCGTCGTCGGCGTGCTCGTGGCAGCGGTGAAGCTCGACAACGACCACCCGTTCTTCCTCGAGCTGGGCATCCAGCCGGAGCACCTCGAACAGTTCGGCGTGCACGTCGTCGAGGGCCGGCCGTACACCGTGGACGCCACCGGCGAGGTGATGCTCGGCTTCCGGGCGGCGCGCGACCAGAACAAGACGGTCGGCGATTCGATCAACATCGATGGCAACGACTTCAAGATCGTCGGCATCTTCTCGACCGGGCAGGTCTTCGGCGACCAGGCGTCGATGCTGCCGCTGACGCACCTGCAGACGCTCGAGCGCAAGCCCGGCAGCGTAACGCTCGCATTCGTGAAGGTGGCACCGGGCGCCGACATCGAGACCGTGCGTCAGCGCATCGAGCAGGACAGTGCCGAACTCGCCACTGTCCGCACCGAGTCAGAGTTCGGTCGCATCGACCGCAACCTGGAGCTGATCAGCGCGGCGAACGTCGGCATCTCGATCCTCGCGCTGGCGATCGGCGCCATCGGCGTCATGAACACGACGGCGATGTCCGTATTCGAGCGCACGCGCGAGTTCGGCGTGCTGCGCGCGATCGGCTGGACGCGCGCCCGCGTCATCGCGCTCGTCATGTGCGAGGCCGGCGTCCTGTCACTGGCGGGCGCATTCGTCGGCAGCGCCATGGGCTTCATCGCCGTGCGCCTGATCAAGCAGGTGCCGGACCTGGTCGGCGTCTTCGAGCCTGACTACACCGGCGACGTCTTCGGCCGCGCGCTCGGCATCGCCGTCGGCATGGCGCTGATCGGCGCGCTGTACCCGGCGATCCGCGCGGCGCTGCTGTCGCCGCTCGAGGCGCTGCGGCATGAGTGAGGCGGCCGGCGCGGCGCCGGCGATCGACGTCGTCGACGTGACGAAGACCTTCGACGGCGGCATGCTGCACGCGCTCGACGGCGTGACGATGCAGGTCCGGCACCACGAGTTCGTCGCCGTCACCGGGCCGTCCGGCTGCGGCAAGTCGACGCTGCTGCACCTGATCGCGGCGCTGGACCATCCGACGACGGGCCGCATCATCGTCAACGGCCGCGACCTGACGATGGCGGGCAACGACCGCTATCGCCGGCGCGACATCGGCCTCGTGTTCCAGCTGCACAACCTGCTGCCGAACCTGACGGCCCTCGAGAACATCGAGATCGCGATGTTCAGCAACGGCATGGGCCATCGCGAGCAGCGCGACCGCGCGCGCGAGCTGCTCGAGGCCGTCGGGCTGTCGGCGAAAGAGCGCACAACGCCGCCGCGGCTCTCGGGCGGCGAGCGGCAGCGGCTCGCGCTGGCGAGGGCGTTGGCGAACAGCCCCTCGATCATCCTGGCCGATGAGCCGACCGGCAGCCTCGATTCATCGTCCGTCACGTCGCGTGCTCGACCTGCTGCGCGCGATCCGCGAGCGCGAGGGCGTGACGATCCTGCTCGTCACGCACGACGCGAACGTCGCGGCGGCGCGGACCGCGTCGTGCAGATGCGCGATGGGCGGATCGTGGAGCCGGGTAACCAGCGCGTGACCGTCGCGGCCGGGCGGCGTATGATGGCGCCGTCATGCCGAACGACGCACTGATCCCGTCCGAGCAGCAGATCTTCGCCTGGATCGAGCAGATCTTCGCGCAGGGCGTACGCCGGCCCGGCTATCCGGCCGACGAGTGGGCCGAGCGCTTCTGCCTCGATCGGTTCGCGGAACTTGGGCTCGAGCAACGTCCGCCTCGAACCGGTCGAGTTGCCGCTGCTGGGACACGCGCGCGACCTCGCTTGCGGTATCGGGGCATCTGGGCGGTGACGTCGAAATGCCGTGCTTCGCGCTGCCCCACACCGCCGCCGCCGACAAGCTGGTGCTGCAGCTCGTCGAGTACGACCGCAACGACCCGTCGCGCGTGAAGGGCGCGGCGTCGCTGTACGACGTGCCGCTGCTCAACACGCCCCACGCGTTCTTCCGCGCGATCGCGACGTCGACGTACGACCCGGACGGCGGCTTCGAAACGTCGTCGCACCTCGTGCCGTTCGGCCGCGAGACTCCAGCACGTGATGGAGCCCTCAATGGAGGCCGGCGCGCGCGCCTTCATCGGCACGCTGTCCGGCTATCCGGGCGATTCGCACGACTACTACGTCCCGTACGACGCCATCGACCGGCCGTTGCCGGGCGTCTGGATCAGCGGCAGCGACGGTGCGCTGCTGCGGAAGTTGCTGGCGGCGGAGCCGGTGAATGTGCGGCTGACCGTCGACCGCGTGCGGCGCGACGTCACGAGCCACAACGTCGTCGGCGAGCTGCCCGGCGCCGATGACGAGACCGTGATCATCGGCTCGCACCACGACGGACCGTGGGCGTCGGCGGTCGAGGACGCGTCGGGCGTGGCGATGGTGCTGGCACAGGCGGCGTACTGGTCTCGCTTGCCTCGAAATGAGCGGCCGCACCGGCTCGTCTTCCTGCTCGACGCCGGCCACATGTGCGCGGGCGCCGGCGCGCGCGAGTTCGTGGCGTCGCACGGCGAGGAGCTGGCGCACACCGTGCTCGAGGTGCACCTGGAGCACACGGCGACCGAGCACGCGGCTTCGGACGACGGCGCCGTCGTATCGACCGGGCTGCCGGAGACGCGATGGTGGTTCACCAGCCGCATCCCGCGCCTCGAACACACCGTCGCCGCCGCCATCGAGGCCGAGGACTTGCGACGGTCGTTCGTGCTACCGCCGACGGCGCTCGGGCCGCGTCCGACGACCGACGGCAGCGAGTTCTTCATCGCCGGCGTGCCGATCGTGAACTACCTGACGGCGCCGTTCTACCTCTTCGACTCGATGGACACGCTCGACAAGATCCACCGGCCGAGCCTGGTGCCGGTGACGCGCGCCGCCGTGCGCATCATCGAATCGACGGCCGGCGTCTCGGCCGCGGCGATGCGCGCCGACGCGGTCGCCTAGCCTCCGCCCCACGCGGGCACCTCGTCCATCCCGCGTCTAGCTTCCCGCATCTCGCGTCGCACCTCCCCCGCATTACAGCTCCGATCTTATGTAGCGGCCCCACAGGCTGCGGGCGACGCGGTGCGCGTCGGCATCGACGCCGTATCGCGCGAAGAATCCGCAGACGTTGCCGAGATCGCGCTCGAGCAACTCCAGCGCGTTCGGGTTGAAGCGGGCGTCGACGGCCTGCGGAAAGTCGATGATGCGAATCTCGCCCTCGTGATAGAGGACGTTGTACGCCGACAGGTCGCCGTGAATGCGGTCGCACGCGAGGGCCAGTTCGACGTTGCGCATCAACTCGTCGAACGCGCGGCGCGCCTCCGGCGGGTCGAGGCGCATGTTCGCGAGCACCGGCGCCGGCGCCTCCTCGTCGCCGATGTACTCCATGACGATGACGCGCTCGGAACGCACGAACGGCCTCGGCACGGCGCAGCCGCCACGATGGAGCAACTCCAGCGTCTCGTACTCGTCGGCGACCCAGCGGGCGAACGACTGCTCTCGGCCGAATTCCGACTTGCTGAGGATCGCGCGCGTCTCGCGGCGGTTGTGCTGGCGCAGGCGGCCGGCGTTGTACGCGGCATCGTTGGCGAAGCGGCGGACGTCGCGCGTGCGGTAGACCTTCGCGGCGAGCAACTCCACCCCCGCGTCGGGTGCCGCCTCGCAGCAATAGACGATGGCTTCCTTGCCGCTCTTGACGCGGCCGAGCACGCCGGCGACCAGGCCCTGTCCGATGAGATCATCGAGCGCCTGCGCGTCTTCGTTTGACTTGTTCTGACCCAAAATGTCCTCCAGGTCGCGATGTCTGGTGTTGGTCTGGTGCTTGGACGTCGTGGACATTGATGGTCATTGGGCGCCTCCTTCTATCGGGCGATATGACTTGCGGCTGCGGCAACTCGCGCGCGCGGCCGTGCGTTGGAAAACGAAGAGGCCGCCCGTTGGGCGGCCAGTACGCTAGCGTCAGTCAGTGATGACGGCTACGCGAGGAGCCTTCCGGGGCGCGAGGTTGCCGGGGATGTGATGGCATATCCGGTCATGTCGCGCCTCCTTTCGGTGATGTGCGTTGCCGCTTGTGGGAGCGTAGTGGCGGCGATGTAGCGATGTCAAGCCATCGGAGAATTGAGCGGTGAGACGCGGGACGCGGGAAGGACGAGACGAGTGCGCGCTCGCGACGACGACCTCCCTCCCTCACCAGTAGCCGCGAGCTTCAACTCCGCCGAATCGCCGGCCCGTCGGCTGCCCTTGTCCCACACCGTAGCGCGGGCTTTCCAGCCCGCGCGATCCCCGAATCAGCGGGCCGTCCCGCATGCACGGTGCCGCGACGAGCGGAGCGGCTCGAGCTCCCCTTCCCTGATAGAGAAGGGGCCGGGGGTTAGGTCTGCGCCAGCCCCCATCGATGCCGCACCCACGATTCGGCGGGGCCGAAGATGAGGCGGTCGAAGGCGAGGCCGACGGCGACGATGACGCCCATCACCGCCAGCACCAGCGGCATGTCGCTCTGGTCGCGGCCGACCTGCAGCAGGTGGCCAAGTCCGACCGCCGAGTAGATCAGCTCGGCCGCCATCAGCGACCGCCACGAGAACGACCAGCCGAGCTTCAGTCCCTGCGCCATCGACGGCAGCATGCCGGGCAGCGTCACATATCGCACCGTCTGCCAGCGGCTCGCGCCGAACACCTGCGCGGCGCGACGCTGCAGCATCGGGATGTTTCGCACGCCATCGCGCGCCGAGATGGTGATCGCGAACACGGAGCCCATCAGCACGACGAACGTGATCGCCTTCGGGGAGAGCCCGAACCACAGCACCGCCAGCGGCAGCCAGGCGATGCTCGGCAACGACTGCATACCGAGTACGAGGCTGCCCACCGTCTCGTCCACCCAGCGCATCGTCCCGCAGGCGATGCCGACGCCGAGCCCGACGGCAAACGCCAGCGCGAAGCCGACGACCAGCCGGTCGAGGCTGGCCCTCGTCGAGTCCCAGAGCAGGCCGCTCTCCGCGTTCGATCGCAGTGAGAGCCACACGTCGTGCGGCGACGGGAACAGGTACGGCTTCCAGATCTCGAGGCTGTACAGGAGTTGCCAGGCGGCGAGCAGCGCGGCGTAGAAGACGATCTGTCGCACCAGGCGCCAGAAGTTCGCTCCGCTGAACGTCCTAGATAACATAGCCGGACCCCGAGGCCTTGCTACTGTACTCGTCGTGCTGCAGTTCGCGGCGGATCTCGGCGGCGAAGTCGACGACGGCGTGCGTGTCGGGGTCGCGCGGCCGCTGCAGCGGCACGGGAATCTCGGCCTTGATGCGGCCGGGGCCGGGCGTCATCACCAGCACGCGGTCGGCGAGCAGCGCGGCCTCGCGCACGTTGTGGGTGATGAAGAGGATCGTGGCCCCCGTGCGCAGCCAGATCTCCTGCAACTCCTCCTGCAGGACGTCGCGCGTCTGCGCATCGAGCGCGGCGAACGGCTCGTCCATCAGCAGCATCCGCGGCTCGACGGCGAGCGCGCGCGCGAGTTGGACGCGCTGCTTCATGCCGCCCGACAGCTCGTGGACGAACGCCCGCTTGAACTTCGTCAGGTTCACCAGTTCGAGGTAGCGGTCGACGATCGCCTCCCGCTCGCGCCGGCCGAGGCCCTTGATGCGCAGACCGAACTCGACGTTCGCCTTGACGTTGAGCCACGGGTAGAGCGCGGCGTCCTGGAAGACGACCACGCGATCCGAGCCCGGCCGACGCAGCGGCCTGCCATCGAAGACGATCTCGCCCTCCGTCGGGCGGTCGAGGCCAGCGACGAGGTTGAGGATCGTCGACTTGCCGCAGCCCGACGGCCCGACGACGACGACGAATTCACCTTCGTTGATCTCGATGTTCAAGTCATGGACCGCCGTTGTGTCGTGGCGACTCGTGTGGAATCGGCGCGAGACGCCGCGCATCGAAAGCAGCGGCGCGGCCGGAGCCATCACTGGCTTCGGGGCGGCATCGCGCTTCGATCGCAGAGCCAGCATGTTAGCTCCCCTTCACCTCCGGGAGATTCTTCTCCTTGAGCGCCTTGTTCAGCAGGTCGAGCGCGAACAGCTTCGACAGGTCCGGTTTGCTGGTGCCGAGGAAGTTCAGCGCGAACGCGTTGTCCGACGACTTGAGCACGGCCGCCGCCAGCGGGATCGTTCGTGACCGAGATGTGCCTCCACGCCTCGTCGATCGTCGCCTGCTTCAGCGCCTTGCTGGTGATCTTCTGGATGCCGTCGTTGACGAGCTTCTTTGCCTCTTCGGAATTCGCGTCGATCCACTGCGTCGTCTCGATGTGGCCGCGCAGGAACGCCAGGACGACATCCGGGTGCTTCTTGAGGAAATCGGCGCGCGCGATGACCGTCGTCGTCGGGAACTGACCGCGGGGCCAGAGATCCTTCTCGTCGAGGAAGAGCTTGCCGCCGGCCTCCTGGATGAGGCGCGTGCTCCACGGCTCCGGCGCCCACGCCGCATCGACGTCGCCGGTCTGGAACGCGGTGAGCGTGTCGGCGTTCTGCATCGGGATCACCGTGACGTTGCCGCCCTGTTCCTTCGCGGCGAGTCCGTTGTCCTTGAGCCAGATGCGCAGCGCGACATCCTGCGTGTTGCCGAGCTGAGGCGAGGCCACCTTCTTGTGCGCGAAGTCGGCCGGCGTCGAAATGCCGGCACCGTCGCGGACGATGAGCGCCGCGCCGCCGCTCACGGCGCCGGCAATGATGCGCACGTCGTCGCCCTTCGACTTCACGTAGCCGTTAACGGCCGGGCTCGGGCCGATGTAGCCGATGTCGATCTGGCCGGCGAAGAGCGCGGCGATCTCGTCGCCGCCAGCGTTGAACGTCTTGGCGTCGATGGTGACGTTCGAGCCGAGCGCATCAGCGAACGTGCCGCGCGCGAGTCCGACGATCGGCTGGGCGTGCGTCACGTTCGGGAAGTAGCCGAGGTGCAACGTAACCTCGCCGATGGCGGGCCGCTGGCGTCGCTCGAGGAGCACGCAGCCGCCAGGGCAGCGAGTATGAGGGTAACCATGATCGTGGTCAACCCCTTCATGGGGGCGTTCTCCGAGTTTTTCAATCGATTTAGTCAAGATTCTAGGCACGGGGGCGCGGCCATGTCAAATCGAAGCTGAGGCAGCTTCGGAACCCGGGTGCCTCGGCTCGCGGACCGAACGCTCAGCCGCCGGCCGATGCCGGGCCGGGCTGAGGGTGCGGGTCGAGGATCAGCGGCTGGCGCGGCGGCTGGCTGAAGTCGAAGTCACTCGCGAGGTCGCCGAGCTGGCTCACGTTCTCGCGCACCGTCGGACGCGAGTCCGGGCGTCCGTCCGTCTTCGGGTCGAGCCGCTGCCCGTCCGAGGAAGTCGTCCTCGATGAACTTCACGTAGGCGTCGAAGCTCAGCACCTGGTGGTCGATGTAGCCGTGCTTGGCGTACGGCGTGATCACCAGGCCGGGCACGCGCAGTCCGTAGCCGTTGGCGTCGACTGTCGGCGGGACGACGTGGTCGTAGAACCCACCCCAGTCGTCCCAGGCGAGGAAGATCGCCGTGCTGTCCCAGTCCGGGCCCTGCATCACCGCGTTGATCAGGCCGGTGACGTACGCCTGGCCGGCGCTGACGAGGCCGGCGGGTGCTCGCTCACTTCGCCGTTCGGCGCGATCCACGAGACGGCGGGCAGCGTGCCCGCCCTTCGCGTCGGCCGACGAAGTGGTCGAGGTCTGGATGTTGCCGAGTTCGTCGTCGTCGTTGACCGTGTCGAACCATGGCAGCGGGTTCCAGATGCCCGGTGTGCCGGCCTTCTGCGCCTTCGCGACGCACGTCGTCTGGTCGTCCTCGCAGTCCGGCTCGGTGCCCTCAGCAACGTAGTACTTCCAGCCGACGCCGGCCTTGTGCAGCAGGTACGTCAGGTCCGTCCAGGCGTAGTCCGGGCGCTTGACCTCTTTCCCGAACGGTTGAGGCGGAAGTCCGGCGGGATGTCCGGCTGGTCGAGCGCCGAGTGCAGCTCATCGGGTCGCCCTTCGTCGGACAGATCGCCGGACCACTCCGACACCATGAAGAGATGCGACGGCAGGCTCCACGACGCGTTCGGCTCGAACATGCGGTCCTGCAGCACGAAGTTCTGCGCGTACGCCCAGTAGTTCGGGATCTCGCGCGCGTCGTGGTAGCCCATGACGTCCGTCGCGATCGCCGCCGGCGCAGCGCGGGGTCGTTCGGGTCCTTGCAGTCCTTCCGGCCACGCTCCGCCTGGGCGATGAAGCCGTCCATCTTGCCGCCGTCGATGTCGGCCGTCGCGGCGCCTTCGCCGTGCGGGACCGCCGACGTTCTTGTCGTTGGCGTCGTGGTACGGCTTCACGCACTGGCCGGTCGAGGGGTTGTTCACGCAGACGGTCGGCACACCGTCCTTCATCGGGATGCCGTCGGCGCCGGGGAACGTGCCGAAGTACGTGTCGAAGGAGCGGTTCTCCTGCATGATGATGACGACGTGCTTGATCTTGTGGATGTCCGGCGACGCGCCTCCGGCGAGCGGCGAGGCGACGGCCGTCGATGTCGGCTCGCGCTGAGCCGGCGTCGAGCTGGTCGCCGGCGTCTTGCCTCCGTGCGACGTCGATCCGCACGCGGCCAGCGTCATCGCGATGATGGCGAGCGCAACTACGCGCTTCATGCGGCCCACCGCGTCGCGCGAACCGCCATCCCTGCGCTGCATCGCGGCACCTCCGTCCACGAGGCATCGTAGGGCACGCATCTGGAAGAACTCTCACGATCGCGGCTCGGCGTCTCGAAACGTTGGCGCGATCACACGTCGAGCTGCGCCTGGCAGATCTCGCGTCAGGCGGAATCGATCCGGTACACGGGGTAGCGGTCGGCGAGCGCCTCGAACTCGGCGAGCGGCGCGCCGACGGGAAGCGGGAAGTGCGCACGTCCGTTCGTCGCGACGCGCACGTACTCGCGGAGAATCGGGGCGCGTTCCGCCGCGGCCACCGGCACGAGGTGGACGGGGCGCCGGCGCCCCTGACGGATGACGGCGTCGCCGTTCGCCGCGGCGGCGTTCCGCACCCACTCAGACCGCGGGCCGAGCATCGACACGAGGTAGTCCCTGCCTTCCACGCTGGCAATCACGACCGGCGTCGAGCGCCAACGTCCTGAGGTGCGACCTTTGACTTCGAGCGCAGCCTGCGACCGCTGCAGCCCGAGGCCGGACCACCAGGCCGCGAGCCGGTTGACCCCGCGCCCAAGGCGCGTCGGGCGCCAGCCGCGGTAGAACAGCCGCAAGATCGCGCTGCGCTCGGCCGGATCGGTATGCGATGCGTCGGTCATCGGTGGGGCACCTCCTCGCCCGGTTATGGATACGTAGAGCCGCCACGTCGGGCAACGCAGCGGGATCGGAAGTCGAATGCCAGCACGCCCGCCGCCTGCGTGATGCCGACGAGCGCGATGGTGCACGACGGGAGATCGCTAGGCGCCATCGACGGATACTGGACCTCGTCGATCGAGCGTCGCCGCCTCGCTGTGAAGGAGCGCCGTAACATGGCGAGGCCGCAGCCGCCCGCAGTGTGCAGTCTCGCCGATCTTCATGTCGACTCCTTCGGCAGCCGGCGATCGATGGTGAACCGTTGCCGGCACTCGCGGCCGGCGGCGAGCGCGCAGGTGCGCGCCGGCATCGGCTGCGCGAGCGGCAGTCCCCATGCCTCGTGCCAGCCCGCGATGCGGTCGAAGACGGCGCACTCGTACGTCGATGCGATGCCGGCGCGGACGATGTTCTCGTGCACGTAGCAACGGCGCATCGCGACGTCGTAACCGACGTCGTTTACCGCCTCGATGCACGCCTCCATGAACGACGACGGCACGTAGAGCCGGCGCGCCTCTTCGTACACCCGCATCGCTTCGTCAATGCCGCCGACGTGCTCGATGCGGCGCGCTTTCATCAGCCGGCGCATCTCCACCCGGCCGAGGGCGAGGACGTTCGCGCGGTTGATGCGATTGGCGGCATCGATGCCGAACTCGGCGGCGACGGCGGCGAACCAGCGAGCGTCGTGCCAGTACCAGCAGCGGCGCAACAGCTCCTGCTCGGCGGACTCGTCGAGCTGGCGTCCTTGTCCGTTCATGCGGTCCTCCTCGAATTGCGAGAGCCCGGCGGTGTCGGCGGACACTCCGACCGGGCTCTGGGCTCGTTGGCCTCTGGCCTGTTCGTGAACTCAGCGGTCAGCCCGCCGTTCCCCCCCGTTTGTCCCACGGGATCCGGTGCACCCGCTTGCAGCGGCGGCAGAGGATCTCGACGCCGCGCGGCGTCACCTTCGCAACGAGGTTGCCGCACACGCAGCGTTCGTCAGCCGTTGTCGTGGCCGGCGCCATCGGCTGTTTCATCGCCGTCTCTCCTGATCGACTTGAGGTAGAGTTTGCCCCAGTCCTCGACCTTGCCGCGGTCCAGCTCGCCGTCGAGCCCGAGCGCGTGCACCAGTTCGAATGTGAGGCCGATGGCCATGAAGTGCCACGCGGCGACGCGCGTGTCGACGCCGTCGGCGACCAGCCCCCGCCGGCGGCCCTCGTCGAGGTTCGCCTGCAGCAGGTCGACGAGCGACGTGAAGTTGCGTTGCAGCACCGCACGCGTTTCGGGGTCGTCGGTCTCGCTCAGCGCCTGGAACCAGAGCTTGATCACGGGGGTATGGGCCTGGACATGGTCGTAGTAACCCATGCCGAAGTTCCAGACGGCGTCGAGCGGGTCGCCACTGCGCTCGATCGTCCCGCCGAGGATGCCCGCGAGGCGCGGCCCGGCCTGCTTCAGCGTCTGAAGGAAGAGCTCCTTCTTGCTCGGAAAGTAGCGGTAGAGCGCCGGTGCGGAGACGCCGGCGGCGCGGGCGAGCTTCGTCGTGTCGGCGCCGGCGAAGCCGAGGTCGCCGAACACCTCCTCGGCGCCTTCGAGGATGAGACGCTTGCGCTCGTCAGCTCGACGTTTGGGTGCGCGCTTGGCCACGATCCCGGCTCCGATAGTGAATCTACGTTCACTATCGAGTCTAGGGTGCCCTCAATCCGCCCGAAAGGGCCATTCGGCCCGATCCGGCGGGTCGGGGCGAGTGGGCATCCGGACGTGTCTCCGCAGGTGTCGGGGCCGAGCCAGCTCGCCGGAGCGCGGCTCGCCGCGAAGCCGATGCTGTCGGGCGCGGACGCCAGCCCGCAGCACATGTTGCAAGACACCAATACAGTGTAGGATGGGCCCCAGATCGCGAGGTAGGAGGCGGCGGAGTGTACTGCACCAAGTGCGGCTCGCCAGGCCAAGACGACGACGCATTCTGTGCGACGTGCGGCTCGCCTCTGCGGGGATCATCGAGCCGCGAAGGTGCACCCGCGCCGGTTTCCCCCGCGGAACGTCCGGCCTACGCTCCGGTAAACAATGCCCCGGCGCCGTACTGGCAAGCCAACCAGGTCTCTGCCTACCAGGAGCTCGCGGCGCCGCGGCGTTCGGCGTCGTTCGGTCTCAGGTTCGGCGGCTACGTCATAGACGGGATCATCAACTTCGTCGCCGGATTCTTGGTGTCTCTCGCCCTCTACGCGATCCTGCTGCCCAGCAACTACACGCAGGAGGACATGGATTCGGCCCAGGTCGTCGTAACGCTGACCCTGGTTGCCGCGAACTTCGTCTACAAATGGCTGATGGATTCCTACGGCGGGACGCTCGGGAAGCGTATCGTCGGGCTGTACGTCGTCGACGACACGTCGCTGGAGCCGCCCGGACCCGGCAGCGGCTTCTTGCGCACGCTGGTATCGATCGGTAGCGGGATCGCTCTTGGGCTCGGCTACCTGTGGGCCGCCTGGGACCGCGAGGGCAAGACGTGGCACGACCACGCGGCCCACACGATCGTGGTGAAGCGCCGCGACGTGGCCTGACGTCGCCCTACTTCCCGAGCGTCTCGAGCCTCGACACGATCTTGCCGATTTCCGCGTCCTGGGCCGCCAGGTGGGCCTGGATCTGCTTCGCTTCTTCGAGCACGGCCGCGGCGTCGTCGTACGTCGCCTGCGAGCGGGCGTCGGCGGCGGCGGCCTGCACGTTCTGGCCGACGATGATGATCGGAAGGAGCACCAGCTGGATGAACTGCGATGACACCCACGCGACGAATTCCTTCGGCCCGGCCAGCGCCGCTGGAAGCCCGAAGAACGCGATCACGCAGAAGGCATAGGCGCACCACATGGTACCGACGACCAGCGTGACCTTCAGCCCGATCTTCGCGTTGATCCGGCCGATCAGTCCGGGCCCGTGCACCTGAGAGACGGCTGCCGCCACGGTGGCGGGTCCTCTCTGCTTGCGCAATTCGATGTGAGGATGTGGGACGTAGTCGAACATGTTTGTCATGGCGGCGATGATAGCACCGCTGCATTCGGAGCGTCATCGCTCACGAGGCGAGCGCCGCCACCACCAAATGGAAGAGCCACGCCGGGCATCGCGTGGCTCTTCGGGAGGGAGCCGTCCGGAAACGGACGCACCGGGGGAGGGATCACCCGCGGCGTGCTTGCTCCGGATCGGGGGAACTGGTGCGGCCTTCGCGCGACGGCGTTGGGGCGCCGGGGAGCGCGCGCCAGACGGCCGGGACCAGCGCAGCTGGCCTGCTCGACTCGCGGAACGCCGGCCGTTCGAGTCGGATGCGATAGGTGCGCCTTGTGAGCTGCTCGAGCCGGGTCTCGTTTCCCATCGCAAGCATCGTAGGCGGCCGAGGTTATGCGCGCGTTATCGGACGTTAAGGCGCGGTAAAGCGTCGGCGTGCGGGCCCAGCGTCAGCCGGCGACCGACGCGAATCGACCGCCGGTGTGGCGGACGAGCGCATCGAGCGCGATCGGCAGGATAGCGGAGGGTGTGCCCCCCGCGATCCATACGGTCTCGAAGCGGGCGAGGCTCTCGTCGACGAGCACGTCGATCGGTTGCGGCGTACCGAACGGCGATACGCCGCCGACGGGGTAGCCGGTCAGTTCGAGCACCTGCTCCGCATTGGCGAGCTTGACCTGCTTGCGGCCGACGCCGAACAGCCCGGCGACGAGGCGGTCGTCGAGCCGGCGGTCGCCCGCGACGAGCACGAGGTGCGGCGCGCCGGCCACGTACGCGACGAGCGTCTTGACGATCTGGCCCAACTCGCAGCCGGCCGCCGCGGCGGCCATCTCCGCCGTGTGCGTGCCCTCCTCAACGACCAGCACGTCCGGCGATTCGCCGAGCGCGCGGAGCGCGCCGAGCACGCGTAGCATCTTCTCGTCGGTTTCGATCACGTCAACGACTCCCGCGTCACACGAAGGGCAAGTTATATCCCAAGTAGGCCAGCAGAATGCCGCGCAGAAACTTACCGGCGAACGCCGCAATGAAGAAGCGCCGGAACGGCATCCGTACTGAGCCTGCCGTGATGCCAGCCACCTCGAAGAACGGGTTCGGCACGGCCGACAGCACGAACAGCGTCGCCATGCCCCAGCGCGCCATCATCCAGTTGATGGAGGTCGCCGCGCGATGTGCGAATCGCTGAAACCACTCCGGGCCCGGGATCTCCTTCCCGCGCGCCAGTTCGGCGCCGACGTATCCGGTGTAGTACGCGGTCACCTCGCCGAGGCCCATCGCCGCGCCGCCGAGCGCGCCGACGAGCCACGGGAAGGCGCTGTGACCGCCCTGCCGGATGATCAGCGCCTGGCCGGTGGCCGTCAGGCCCGGCACCGGGATGACGACCGTCGACGTGCTGACGAGATTCGTCAGGAACACGCCGAAGTAGCCGAAACCCTGGATGTCGTCGGTGAGGCCGGGCGTGACGAGCAGCACGATGCTCGGCACGAGTGCGCCGATGAGGATCGTCGCGCCGAGGACGAGGCGGACGGTGGTGTGCTCGGCGAACCAACCGCTGGCGCGAAGCACCGCGCGGTCCAGCCGCGACGGCGCGCGCGCCGCGACGGCCTCGGCCGCCTCCATGAGCAGGTGGTCGTCGTGTTCCGGCAGCTCGCCGGATCGATGTGACATGCCTGCAGTGTACGGGCGCGCGCGTAACGCGCCGCGTACGCCGACACGGCACGTTCGCGATTGAAGCCGCCCGCAATTCGGGCGCGTTCACGGATCGCGTAGTACAGTGCACCAGCGCTCGCGACGCCGCCACGGGCCGGATGCGGTGCGGGACGAGGATCATGGCGACGGCAACCATCGAACCCATCGAGGACGAACAACGGGGCGTACCGGCTGCCGCGCGCGGCGCGTTCGGCTTCGACTTCTCGCGGCCTGTGGCGTTCGTGCTGCTTGCGCTCGCGTACGTCGCAAGCCGGGCGCCCTTCATCGATAACGGCTATGGCACGAAGCCGGATGCGTGGCGCATCGCGCTCACCGACTACTGGCTGTGGGACCACCACGCGTTCTACCCGTCGCGGCTCCCGGGCTACCCGGTCCCGGAGCTGGGCTACGCCACCGTAATCAACGGTGGCTGGGTGGCGACGAACTCGCTGACGGTAGCGGTGTCGCTGCTCGGCGTGTGGTTCTTCGCGCGCATCGTCCGCGAACTGAAGTTGCCTGCGCCGGCGCTGCTGGTCGCCGGCTTCGCCTTCAACCCGCTGTTGTGGATCAACAGCATGAACACGATGGACTACACGTGGGCACTCACGTTCATCATGGGCGCGTACTACTTCCTGCTCGTGGGACGGCCGATGCTCGCCGCGCTCGTCCTGGGGCTGGCCGTCGGCTCGAGGATCCCGTCGGCGTCGTTCATCGTGCCGTACTCGTACTTCCTCTGGCGCTCCGGCCGTCGCGACCTCATCCCGCGCTTCGCGGCGATCGTCGCCGTCGTCGCGGCGATCGCGTTCGCGCCGATCATGTGGACCTACGGGCTGCGCTTCCTCAACTTCTACGACGCCAGCATTGGCTACCGCGACGTGTTCCGGCTAATGACGAAGGACGCGCTCGGCCTCGCCGGGGCGTCCGCCCTCGGCATCGCCTGCCTGGTCTCGTGGCGGCAGCTCGCGCGCATCCCGGCCGACGTCGCGCGCGACAAGAACGTGGCGGTGTGGTGCATCGCGATCGTGCTCGTGCTCGCGACGTTCTTCCGCCTGCCGCACGAGGCCGCGTACTTGATGCCGCTGTACCCGTTCGCGTTCCTGCTCATCGGCCGCTACCTGCGCCCGCTCGCGCTAGCTGGCGCGATCGTCGTGATGGTCGGCGCGGGCTTCGTCGACCTGACGACGGCCACGCACGAAGTGACGCCGGGCGAGCTGCGCCACCTGCGCATCGGCCAGGGGATGCTGCTGTCGAACCGCGACACGCAGAACGCGCAGCTGGCGTACGCGCGCGACATCGCCGCGATGCGCTACCCGCCCGGCTCCGTTGTGATGATCGGCTTCGTCTACCCGCAGTTCGCCGTGCTGAACCGCGACCGGCTCGACCTCGGCATCCTCGAGACGGACCGCTCGTCGATCAGCCAGCTCAGCGACAAGGGGAAGGCGGTCGACGAGGCGAGCGGCGTCACGTACGTGTGGCTGCTGACGTGGGAGGACTACCAGCGCTTCAAGGACGGCGGCGCCGACGGCGTTCTACACGCCCGACGCCGGTCGCAGCACGACGGCGCTCTACAACTACCGCCCGGGCCTCTTCGGCGCCCAGGTCATCGAATCAGGCCGCGCCCCCGGCGGCGGCGCCGACACGGCGGGACGGAACCAGCGGTAACCGAGCTCCCCGTCCCTTTCTAGGGAAAGGGCCGGGGGTTAGGTTCCCGCCGCGGCGGCGGCCAGATCCGGCTCGATCGGCACCGTCACGGTGCGGACGGCGCAGTTGTCGAGCGCCATCATCTCGAACTCGTCGATCGGCGTGCCGGCGAGGCAGGCTCAGCGCGACGCTCATCGCGCCCCCGTGAGTGACGAGGATCAGCTCGCTCGCGGGCGGCGACGCACGCAGGCCGGCGAGGAACGCGCTGACCCGGTCGTAGACGTCGGCCCAGCTCTCGCCCTGCTCGATGCGGTAATGCGGCTCGCGCCACAGCTTCTGCAGCTCCTCGCCGATGTCGGCGTAGAGCTGCCCGCGCGCGATGCCGAAGTTGCGCTCTCGCAGCGCCGGCTCCTCGACGACCGGCCAGCCCCAGCCGGCCGCCGATCGCCTCGGCGGTCTGCATCGTGCGGCGATAGTCGCTCGAGAGGATCGACGTGGCGCGCGGTGGTCTCGCGCAGCGTCTCGGCGGCAGCGGCGGCCTGCGCGAGGCCCTGCTCGCTGAGCGGCGTGTCCGGCCACTGGAAGCGCCGCTCGGCGTTGCCCGCCGTCTCTCCGTGCCGCACGAAGTGCAGCGTCAACTGGTCGATCGCGTCGCTCATCGGTCCCCGAATCCCGCCTGTGTTATTCGCCTGCATCCACCTTATCGGACGAGGCGTTCGACGGCGATGGGCACGACGTCAACAGCTACCGTTGCACGCCGATCGAGGTGAACTTCACGTACAGGTACTCGTCGAGGCCCCAGTGGCCGCCCTCGCGGCCGAAGCCGCTCTGCTTGACGCCGCCGAACGGCGCCTGCGCGGTCGACGGCACCGGGTCGTTGATGCCGATGATGCCGTAGTCGAGCTGCTCGCTGACCCGTACGGCTCGCGAGAGGTCGCGCGTCCAGAGATACGCGGCGAGCCCGTACGGCGTGTCGTTCGCCGCCTCGATCACCTCGTCCTCGGTATCGAACGCGATCACCGGCGCCACAGGACCGAACGTCTCCTCGCGCATCAGCCGCATGTCGCGGTTGATGTCGACGAGCACGGTCGGCGCGTAGAAGAGACCGCCTGTCGCGCGTCCGCCGGTGAGCACGCGCGCGCCGCGGTCGACGGCGTCGGCGACGTGCTCGTGCACCTTGTCGAGCCCCTGCTGGTCGACGAGCGGGCCGATCTGCGTCGCCGGGTCGAGCGAATCGCCGACCTTCAGCGCGGCCGCCGCGTCGGCAAGCAACGTCGAGAAGCCATCGGCGATCGTGCGCTGCACGTACACGCGGTTGGTGGCGATGCAGGTCTGGCCGGCGTTGCGGAACTTGCAGGCGATGACGTCGCGCACGGCCTGGTTGACGTCGGCGTCGTCGAAGATGATGTACGGCGCGTGGCCGCCCAGCTCCATCGACACGCGCTTCAGCGTGCCGGCGGCCTGTCGCGTGAGCTTGCGGCCGACGTCCGTCGAGCCGGTAAACGTGACCTTGCGGATGCGCCGGTCCTCCATCGGAACGGTCGATACCGGCACGGGGTCGAGGCACGGCAGCACCTGCAGCACGCCCGGCGGGCCGCCCGCGTCGAGCCACAGCCGCGCGAGGCGCAGCGCCGTCAGCGGCGACTGCTCGGCGGGCTTGAGGATGATCGTGCAGCCTGCGGCCAGCGCCGGTCCGACCTTGCGCGCCGGCATCGCCGACGGGAAGTTCCACGGCGTGACGGCGTACACCGGGCCAACGGGGTGCTTGGTCGCGAAGAGGCGCTTGTGCGGGAACTGGCTCGGCATCGTCTCGCCGTACACCCGCTTCGCCTCCTCGGCGTACCACTCGATGAAGCTGGCCGCGTAGCGCACCTCGCCGAGCGCCTCCGTCACCGGCTTGCCCATCTCGAGCGCGATCGTGCGCGCGAGTTCCTGCTCCTCGGCGAGGATCAGCGCGTGCCAGCGTTTCATCAGCGCCGAGCGCTCGTACGCGGTCGTCTCGCGCCACGAGCGGAACGCCGCGACGGCGTGCTCGACCGCGGCGCGCGCCTCCGCTTCGCCGCAGTCGGCCACCTCCGCGACGATTTCGCCGGACGACGGGCTGGTCACGGGGAAATGCGACGGCGTGTCGACCCACTCGCCGCCGATCAGGGCGCGCGTCTCGAGTTCCGGCATGGGTGCGCTGGTCATGAGCCCTCTCCTAACCGCCCCCATGATAGTGATCTCTCGTGCGGGCGACAGCCCCTCCGGCCAGCGCCGCTGCCGCGCGATCGGCGCACCGCGTACCATCCCGAGTGTCCCGACACCGCACGCACGTAGTCCGGAGCCAACGCCATGACCGGTCCGCTGTCCGACGTCACGATCCTCGACCTCACGTGGGTGCTCTCCGGCCCGTTCGCCAGCATGGTGCTGTGCGACCTCGGCGCCGACGTTGTGAAGGTGGAGCGGCCGCCGTGGGGCGACGTCGCCCGCACGACGGGGCCGCACGTCGACGGCGAGAGCGCGTACTTCTTCAGCATCAACCGCGGCAAGCGCAGCATCGCCATCGACCTGCAGACGGCCGAGGGCAAGGATCTGTTCCTGCGCGCCGTCGAGCACGCCGACGTCGTCATGGAGAACTTCACGCCGGGCACGATGGACCGCCTCGGCCTCGGCTGGGACGTGCTGCACGCGCGCAACCCGCGCCTGGTGTACGCGGCGACGTCCGGCTTCGGGCAGACGGGGCCGGACCGGCTGCGGCCGGCGCTCGACATCGTCGTGCAGGGCATGGGCGGCGTCATGAGCATCACCGGCGAGCCGGGCGGCCGGCCGGTGCGGCCGGGGCTCTCGCTCGGCGACATCGCCGCCGGGCTGTTCACCGCCGTCGGCATCCTCTCGCGCGCTGCACGAGCGCGAACGCTCCGGCGAGGGCCAGATGGTCGACATCAGCATGCTCGACTGCCAGATCGCCATCCTCGAGAACGCGATCGTGCGCTACTTCGCCACCGACCGCGTGCCGGGGCCGATCGGCACGCGCCACCCGCTCGCGACGCCGTTCCAGGCGTTCCCGACGAAGGACGGCTACATGGTGCTGGCGCTGTCTTGGGGCGTCCCGAACCAGTGGGAGCTGTTCTGCGCCGTCGTCGGCCGGCCCCAGCTCATCGACGACGCGCGCTTCGAGACGAGCGCGCTGCGCACGCGCCACCACGCCGTGCTGGAGCCGATCCTCATCGACGCGCTGTCGCAGCGCACGACGGCCGAGTGGATCGCCGAGTTCGACGCGATCGGCCTGCCGTGCGGGCCGCTCAACAACATCCCGCAGGCGGTGGCGCAGCCGCAGGTCGTCGCGCGCGACATGCTCGTCGAACTCCAGCACCCGCGCATGTCGCGGCCGCTCACCGTGCCGAACACGCCGGTGAAGCTGTCGCGCACCCCCGGCGGCGTGCGCGGCCTGCCGCCCGACGTCGGCCAGCACACCGAGCAGGTGCTCGAATCGTGGCTGGGCCTCGCGCTCGACGAAGTGCGCCGCCTCGAACGCGACGGCGTCGTCGCTCAGGCGACGGGCGAAGGGCTGAAGCTGCCGCCGGAGGTGCTTGGGCAGGGGTGAGAGGCGGCGCCATATGACTGTCGAAAACTGATCCGTCCTCCCGAGCGGGGAGAGCTCGGGAGGACGGAGATCAGCGTATCGGGGATCGCTGAATCGCCGGAGTTCCGACGAAGACGCGGCATCCGTTCCACGTCTTCGTCGGGCGAATGAACGTCAGGAGAGGAGCGTCGGCGGGGTCGCGCGTTCGACCTGACGGTGGCGGGGGCACATCATTCGCTCCGGCTCTGCTCAATCCCCTGCAACATTGTCGCCGATGTGTGTTGGATCGGCGTTGGGCTTGCGTGAGAGTTTGATCAGCGACCATGCGGCGTCAAGCGGTCTCGTACGCCTCGATCCCGCGCGAGCGGATGACGTCGCCACGGAGCGCGATCGCCATGCACGCGCAGCTGCCGCGCTGCTCGATGAAGCGCACGCCGTCGCTCGATCCGAGCAGGTACGCCGTCTTGGCCAGCACGTCGGCCTCCGTCGAGGTCGGCGCGACCACCGTCACGGTCAGCAGATCGCTGTCCGACGACACGCCCGCGCGCGGGTCGATCAGGTGGTGGTATCGGCGGTCGCCCGCCGTCCAGTGCCGCCGCGCTGAGCCGGACGTCGCGACGCCGCGATCGCGCACGCGCAGCACCGCGACGTCGTGCTCCATCTCGAACGGGTTGGCCACGCCGACGTACCAGCCGTCGCCCTCGGGGCCGTCGCCGGCCGCGTACAGGTCGCCGGACGCGTTCACCATCGCGTTCGCGCCGGCGCCGAGCGACGCGATCGCCCGGTCGACGGTGAACCCCTTGCCGATGCCGCCGAGGTCGATGCGCACGCCCGCCGGCAGCGTGATCGTGCGGCGCACGTCATCGAGCACGATCTCGCGCCAGCGCGCGGCGTGTCGCCCGGCCGGCGCCGGCCGCGGCGCGACGCCGCCGGCGAGCAGTTCGAACGAGCGGTCGTAGCCGGCGGCCTCCAGTTCGTCGAGCAGCGTCGGATCGAAGGTGCCGTCCGTGGCGCGCGCCCACTCGAGCGCCAGGCGCACGGCGTCGAACAGCACCGGCGAGGCGGCGAACGGCGCACCGGCTGACGCGTTGAGCGCGCACAGCTCGCTGTCCGGCAGGAAGCGGCTCATCGTCCGCTCGTACGACGCGAACAGCGCCTCGATGCCGTCGGCGCCGGCCTCGCTGCGGTTGACGAGCTGCACTTCGATCGTGCCGCCCATCGCCGCGAATTCGCGCGACACCGCGAGGCCGGGGTGCGCATCCGGCATCAGTCAGGCGCCCCGCGGCGGCATCGACGCCAGGCCCGCTGACCGGCGCATCGCCATGCGCTCGCGCAGCCCCGGCGGCGGCGTTCGTCATCGAACGCGAGCGGTTGCGGATCGGTCTTCGGCGCTGCGGGGAGCAGGGCGCGGCTGAAGCCGCACTGCAGGCAGTTCGTCGAGCGGTCGTCCATGTACGTGGTCAACAGCAGGTCTCCGTGACAGCGAGGGCAACCCTTGAGCAGTAGCATCGTCGTTCCTTTCGCGACGTCGGGCAATACACGGGCCCGACGCCGCCATCATCGAACACGAGGATGAGCGCCGGCTGAGAAGCGGCTAAGAGCCGCATAAGAAGTTGCGTCGGCGAACGAGCCGAACGGGCGGCGCTGG
>CAWIYS010000016.1:0-246700 GCA_963840385.1 uncultured Chloroflexia bacterium
TCGGCTCCACGCAGGTATCGCGGCTCGTCCGCGCGAAAACGCTGACGCTGCGCGAGCTGCCGTTCATCGAGGCCGGCCGCGTCATCGGCGCGTCGGACTTGCGGCTGATGCTGCGGCACGTCGCTCCGAACACGCTGGCGCCGGTGATCGTCGTCTTCACGCTCGGGCTCGGCACGGTGATCATCGCCGAGGCGAGCCTGTCATTCCTCGGAGTCGTGCACTCGACGATCTCCTGGGGTGCGATGCTCAACGCCGGCCGCAACTTCATCATGTCGTCGCCGTGGCAGGCGGTGTTCAGCGGACTCGCGATCACGCTGGCCGTGCTCGCGTTCAATCTGGTAGGTGACGCCTTGCGGGACGTGCTGGACCCAAGGCTGCGCGTGTAACAGGGCGCGCCGGAGGCGCTCAACGTCGAAAGGCGAGGGAGAGGCATGCAGGGAGACAGCTACTGGCGGAAAGTGCAAGAGGCGCGCGTCAGCCGCAGGAGGATGCTGGCCGGGGGTGCGGCGCTCGGCGCCGGCGTCGCCGGGCTGGCGCTCGTCGGCTGCAACGACAGCGGCGGCGGCACGAAGACCGCGACGACGTCCGGCACCGCGCCTGCCGCGTCGCCGACGGCGGCACAGTCGACGCCTGCGAAGTCGAAGGGCGGCATCTACCGTGCGTTCGGCTTTGATGCGCTGGCGCTGGACACGTTCGACCCGCACCAGACGCAGTTCGGCCCCATGTACCAGATGCACTCGTCCGTCTTCAGCAAGATCTTGAAGTACGACGACGACGCAGCGGCGATCATGAGCACCGACCTGGCCGAGTCCATGCCGGAGCAGCCGGACGAAACCACGTACGTCATCAAGATCCGGAAGGGCGTCAAGTTCCACTCGAACTCGCGCGCGCAGCAGAACTTCCCGAACGTTGCCGGGCGCGAGTTGACTGCCGAGGACGTCAAGTACAGCATCGAGCGGCAGACCAACGCCAGCAGCCCGCAAAAGGCGCTGTACTACCGCGCCGAGCAATGGAAGACCGTCGACAAGCTTGAGGTGGTCGACAAGTACACGCTGCGCATCAAGACGAAGACACCGACAGCGCCGTTCCTGCACTACCTGGCCGACCGCAACTCATTCATCGTTGCGAAGGAGTTGGTCGACGCGAACGACACGATGAATACCGACAAGGCGATGATCGGTACCGGGCCGTTCCACCTCGAAGCGTTCAAGGCGCTCGAGGTCGTGTCCGTGCGCCGCCATCCGGAGTGGTTCGCCGCCGATGACAACCCCCGTGGCATTGGTACCGGCCGGCCGTTTCTCGAGGGCGTCGACTCGCTCTGGACGCCGCAGAGCGACTCCACGCAGGAGGCCGCGCTCAACAACAAGCAGGTCGACTCCACCGGCTTCTCCGACGACTCGACGACGCAGCGCATCGCGAAGCAGCAGGGCATGACGTTCGCCGAGATCGGCACGTCGGGATTCCTCAACACGCGGCTGTGGGGGTCGGACAAGTCGCCGTTCAAGGACCCGCGCCTTCGCAAGGCGATGCACCTCGCGATCGACCGGCAACGCGTGGGCCAGCAGATGTTCCCGGGCGCGCAGGGGCTCAAGGGCTTCCTGGCCGACGGTCCCGTGGCGTTCCCGATTACCGCCTGGGCGATTCCTCAGGCCGAGCTCGAAAAGAAGCCGGGTTTCCGCTCCGACCAGGCCGGCCGCGACCAGGACATCAAGGACGCGAAGGATCTGTGGGCCGCGGGTAGCGGCCCGTCGTCGGTGAAGATTATCTTCGCCGGCGTGCCCGCATACATCCCGGACAAAGCGCGGCCCGAGCTGGAACGCCAGTTCAAGGAGGTGCTTGGCCTGACGCTTGACGTGACCATCGACCCGACCGGCTACAACGGCCTCGCCACCGCGTTCTTGCATGCCGCCGCCGGCGAGACTGAGGGCACGTTCCCGGCGAGCTTCGGCTTCGACAACGGCTGGATCGACCTCGACGACTGGGTGTACCCGTACTTCCACACGGGTGGCACCAAGAACTCCTTCCTGATTTCGGACTCCAAGCTGGACTCGATGCTCGAATCGCAGCGGAAGGAGTTCAACCACGAGAAGAGGCAATCGATCGGCTACGACATCCAGAACTACCTGCTCGAGAACGTGAACGCGCGGCTCGACTACTGTTCGCCGATCACGCGCGGCGTCGCCTGGGACTACGTTCAAAACCGGTGGAACGCCACGTGGTACGGATCGAGCTTCCTCCAGGCCAACGTCTGGCTCGACCAGACCGCCGCGACGTACTCGGGGCGGCCGGCGTGATGGATGTGGGAGATCGAAAGTGAGGCATCTGGCGGTGCGTTCCACGGGCAGTTGTGACAACGCGGGTTGCCACGCTCCGAGGACGCACCGCCACCTCCTGACTCATCGCCAGCGTCGATTCGCAGAGGGGAGGCGTCGCGGCGATGCGTGAGCGGGCAGGGCGGGTCGCACCGCTCTCGAGCCACGACATGCCCGTCACAGCCGCGCTGCGTGAGCTGCGCCGCCTGACGATGATCGCGCCCGTCGTGTTCGTCGCCGCCGTCGAGATCGGCATCCACATCGGCGTCGGCGACCGTATGTCGCGCCGCGCCGAGGTCGCCACGACGATCGCCGTCGTGGTCTTCGGCGCCGCCGTCTTCTCGGTGTTGGTCGTCGACATCCTGCGCCGCATCCAGAGCCGGCTCACCCAGCGCAACCGCCAGATCGCCGCCGTCCACAGCGCCGGAATTTCGCTGGCGTCCGAGATGATGCTCGAACCGCTGCTGCTCCGCTTCGTCGACCTCGCCCGCGAGATCACGAACGCGCAATACGGAGCCCTCGGCATCGTCGCCGATGACGACCGTCTGGAACAGTTCATCACCTCCGGCATCAGCGAGGAGGAGCGCGCGTCGATCGGCGCACCGCCCAAGGGCGATGGGCTGCTCGGCGTGATCATCCGCCAGGGCACGAGCCTGCGCCTCCGCGACATCAGCAGGGACTCGCGCTCGGCCGGCTTCCCGCCGAACCACCCGCCGATGAAGACGCTGTTGGGCGTCCCCGTCGTCTACAAGGACAAGATCGTCGGCCGCCTGTACCTGAGCGAGAAGCAGGGCGGCGAAGAGTTCACCAGCGAGGACGAGGAGATGGTGCGGCTCTTCGCCGCCCAGGCCGCCGCCTCCATCGAGAACGCGCGGCTACTCGAGCGCTCGCAGGACCTCGCTATCCTCGAAGAGCGCGAGCGCATCGGCATGGACCTGCACGACGGCGTGATCCAGTCGCTGTACGGCGTCGGGCTGAACCTCGAGGATTGCGCCGACGTCGTCGCCGAGGACCCCGAGTTCGTGCGCCAACGGCTCGACAAAGCCGTCAACGACCTCAACCAGGTGATCAAGGACATCCGCAGCTACATCTTCCACCTGCGGCCGGCCGCGTTCGACTCACGCGACCTGTCGCAGGCGCTGTTCGACCTCGCGCGCGAGGTGCGGATCAACTCACTGATCGAGGTGAACCTCGATGTGGCCGACGCCGGCGTCCGCGAACTGCCGCCCGACGTCTCCGAGAACCTCTTTCACATCGCGCAGGAGGCGCTCGCCAACGTCGCGAAGCACTCCCGCGCGAGCCAGGCGTGGACCCGGCTCCAGATCAAAGACAGCATCGTCCAGCTGACGGTGCGGGACAACGGACGCGGTTTCAACACGTCCCGCCCCGGTGGCATCGGCCACCGCGGACTCGGGAACATTGCGGATCGCGCGCGTGCGCTCGGCGGCACGTACGAGGTGACGAGCAGCGTCGGCGGCGGGACGTCGATCACGGTCGCTGTGCCGCTCGAAGGAGCATACGCCCATGCCTGAGCAAATTCGCGTGATGATCGTCGACGACCACGAGGTCGTGCGCGAGGGCCTGCGCGCGCTGCTCAACCGCCGCCCGAACATGTGCGTCGTCGCGGAGGCGCACTCCGTCGAGAGCGCGGTCGCCGAAGCGACCCGCACGAAGCCGGACGTCATCGTCATGGACGTGCGCCTCGGCGACGGCTCTGGCGTCGAAGCCTGCCGCGAGATCCGCGCCGAGGAACCAGGCACCCGGGTCATCATGCTCACGTCGTACGCGGACGAGGAGGCGGTGATCGCCTCGATCATTGCCGGCGCTTCGGGCTACCTGCTGAAGCAGACGCGCGGCCAGACGCTCGCCGACGCCATCTCGACCGTCGCCAGCGGCGAGTCGCTCCTCGACCCCGCCGTGACGGCGAACGTGATGGAGCGGCTCCGCGCGGGCTCGGAGCATCGGCGCGACGAGCTGTCCCAGCTGTCCGGGCAGGAGCAGCGCATCCTCGCATTGATTGCCGAGGGCAAAACGAACAAGGAGATCGCCTCGGAGATCTTCCTCAGCCATAAGACCGTCAAGAACTACGTAAGCAGCATCCTCAGCAAGCTGAACCTGCGCCGCCGCTCCGAAGCCGCCGCCTTCGTCGCCCGCCACAGCACCCGATATCCGGGCTAATCCCCCGCCGGATGCCTCGGGACGAACGGCCCGCCGCTGCGGGCCGCTGGGCCCTAGTAACCCTCCCGCACCGATGCTGGAATGTGGGCCACCAAACGCCGGGTTCGCGAGGAGGCCCGCAGTGGTCCCCCAGCACCTTCCGGTCGCCGTCCTGCTGGTCAGCGATGATGAGCGCATCCGCTCCGGCCTGCAGCGCCCGCTCGAGCGCACCGGCCAGGTCACCGTCGTCGGCACGGCCGCCATCTGCGACGACGTGGGCGAGCTCGTGCGGCAGCTTTCGCCCGATGTCATCCTGCTCGACGTCCACCCGGGCGACGACGGCGCGCTCGGCCTTTGCCGGCGCCTGTCCGAGCACGCGCCGGTGCTGCTTCTCAGCGCCTATCTCACGCGCAAAGAATGGGACGAGGCGCGCGCCGCGGGCGCTGCCGACTTCCACCTGAAGCGCATCGGCGTCGCCGAATTGGTGCAGAAGGTCGGGTCCGTGTGCGCCCGCGAGGGCGGCCGCCGTGACGGCTGATCACGCGCGCGCAGGCAGCGGTTCACCGAGCGTCACGCGGTACACGCAGTTCTCGCTGCCCGTCGCGACCGACTCCACGAGCGTCACCGTCGCCGCGCGCCGCGCATGCCGCTCGACGAGCAGGCGCACCCACGTCGCGCCGCAGATGCACAGCTTCGCGTCGAGGGGGATGACCTGCTGGCGCACGTGCGGGCACACGCACTCGCCACGGTGCAGCTCCGTCCACAGCAGTTCGTCGTCGGACATGCGCTCTAGTTCGATCTTGCTCGGCCCGGAGATCCGCATCCGCTCCATGAACGCGTCGAAGTCGAGCTCGGCCGGGATCTCCGTGAGGGCGACGAACGCCTGCACGCAGGCTTCGGCCTGGGCGTCCATTACGCGGTGGAGCGGCTCGCCCTCGAGCCCATAGACGCCCTCGTACAATCCGCCGACGATCTTGTCGCGGAACGACCGCATCAGTTGCTCGACCCAGTCGGATCCGGGTGTATCACTCATGCCGTCACGGTACGCGCCGGCCCCTCGCCGATGAAGTGGCAGTTGGCCCGGCTTCGGGGATGCCGTTCGGTCGAGTTGGGGCCACGTGGACCGCTGACCTCGGGCCCATTGGTCCTCCCGGCCCCTGCCTTCCGGCGATAGGTTGGCATCCGACGCGTATCCCAAGCCGCGAAAGTGCTGGAAAGGACTGGTTGTCGAAGATGCCACCCTACCTGGAACTGGATCACGACCTGACCCCCGAGATGGTGCAGCTCAAAGAGCAGGTGCACCGCTTCGCCGCCGAAGTCTGCCGCCCCGCCAGCATCGAACTGGACCGGCTCGACCCGGAAACCGTGATCGCGCGCGACTCCATCCTCTGGGACGTGTTCAAGAAGGGCTACGAGCAGGGCTTCCACACCCGCGGCCTGCCACCGGCGCTCGGTGGCGTCGAGGTCGGCGCGATCGGCAACCACATCATCGCCGAGGAGATGGGCTGGGGCAGCGCGGACTTCGCGATCGCGCTCGGCGTCACGTCGTTCCCGTTCCAGTTCGCCGCCGGCCAGATCAACGAGAAGCCGCGGCTGCTCGAGGAGGTGGTCAAGCCGTTCGCCGAGGATCGCGAGGGCAAGTATGTCGGCTGCTGGGCGATCACCGAGCCGATGCACGGCTCCGACACGCTGATGATGGGCACGGAGTTCTACCGCGACCCTAACGTCTGGTGGGGCGTGACCGCCAGCCTCGACGGCGACGAGTGGGTGCTGAACGGCCAGAAGTCCGCGTGGGTGTCGAACGGAACGATCGCGACGCACGCGCTCACCTTCCTCGGCATCGAGCGCGACCGCGGCATGGGCGGCGGCGGCGTCGCGCTCGTGCCGCTCGACCTGCCCGGCGTGACGAAGGGCAAGCCGCTGGACAAGCTCGGCCAGCGCGCCCTCAACCAGGGCGAGATCTTCTTCGACAACGTCCGCATCCCGGCCGACTACATGCTCGCGCCGCCGGACGTCTACCCGATCGTCATCGACATGACCCTGGCGACGGCGAACGCGTTCATGGGCGCGACGTTCACCGGCGTCGCCCGCGCGGCCTTCGAAGAGGCGCTCAAGTACACGAAGGCCCGCATCCAGGGCGGCAAGCCGATCTCCGAGCACCAACTCGTCCAGAAGAAGCTGTTCGACATGTACACCAAGGTCGAGACGTCGCGTCAGTTGTCGCGCGCGGCGATGAAGTACAACGCGAAGGCGTTCCCGCCGGCGACGTTCCTCTCCATCACGTCGAAGGTGTACTGCACGCAGGCCGCCGTCGACGTCGCCAGCGACGCGATCCAACTGCACGGCGGCTACGGCCTCGCCAAGGAGTTCATCGTCGAGAAGCTGTTCCGAGACGCCCGCGCGGCGCTCATCGAGGACGGCTCGAACGACGTGCTGGCGCTCGCCGCCGCGCGGCAGATCATCGACCGGATGTAGACGCCAGGGTTCCGGGCACGCCGTTGCCGCGTGAGGCGATCAGAAAGGACGAAGCGCACCGCTTCGTCCCTTCTATCTGTCGCTCCACACACCCTAGCCCGGGCTTTCCAGCCCGCGCGGCCGTTGTCCCACGTCTGTCCTACGCCTTCGCCTCCACCACCCGCCGCAGCTTGCCGTCGACTTCCTCGAGCGCGATCCACTCGCCGGCGATCGTGCGGCCCGTCGGGTCCACCTGCGTGCGCAGGATCTCCAGCTCGCGGTCGGTCGGCGGATCGAGCGGGCGCACATCCTTCGTGACGAACGGCTCGAACTCCATGTCCGCCAGCACCTCGTCGACGCTCGACCAAGGCGCCACGGCGATGAGCTGCATGCGGCGCGTCGCCTCGTCGAACCCGAACAGCGCGCGTTCGGTGACGACGCGGTACGGCCCCGTCTCCGGCGGCATCCCCGCCCGCTCGCGCGCCCCCGACGAGCCATCGAGGTACCCCGGCGACGACATGAAGTCGAGCTTGTTCACGAACTTCCGCTTCTGCAGCCGGGTCATCAGCACCGTGCGCCAGCACAGCGACGCGATCTCGGTCGCGCCGCCGGGGCCGCCGAAGCGACGCTTCGGATGGTCGAAGTCGCCGCCGCTGAAGGTCGAGTTGAAGTTGCCGTACTGGTCGACCTGCACCGCCGCCAGCACGCCGTAGTCGATGTAGCCGAGGCCGGCGTGAAAGTCGACCGTGTTCATGTCGGTCCAGGCGACGGCGCGGCTCGACGCGAGGCCGGCGCCGATCATGAACGGCGGCGTCGGCATCGGCATCTGCGGCGCGATCGTGCCGTCCTCGACGACGTACGCGATCGCCGGCGCGTGCATCTGCTTCGCGAGCAGGATGCCGAGCAGCGGCGGCCCGCCGATTGCGACGAAGTAGAGCCGATCTTCCTCCATCAGCCGCGAAGTGTAGGTGATGATCGCTTCGTTGTCCGTGAATGCCAGCGCAGTGCTCACTACGTGTAGTATCCCTCCGTGTGCGTCTCGTCGGAGCGCAGCGTCTGCATCTTCTTCAGCCCGACGCGCTTCTCCATCATGTCCGTGTGCGACGTGACGCTATGCACCCACTTCTCGAGGTAGGCGTCCATCTTTCCCTGCATCTGCGCGACGCCGAACTCCATCAGGTGCTCGAGGTCGGCACGATACAGCCCCGGCACTGTCCCCGGATAGCAGCCGAACGGCGCATCGACCACCGCGTCGACGACGTAGTACGGGATCGTGGTTGCGCCCGGGTGCTTGCGGATCTCCTCGGTCGAGATGATTTCCTCCGTCGACAGGATGACGCGCTTCGAGGCCATCGCCGTCTCGACGGGTGCGAGCCCCGGCCCGTACACACGCGCGTTGCCGTAGATATCGCACTGATTCACATGGATCAGCGCGACGTCCGGGTTGACCGCCGGTACGAGGCACACCGCTTGGCCGGTGTACGGGTCCTCGATCAGCTTCGCCCCCGACTGGCGGAACACGTCCGTGCCGCCGACGTAGCGCAGCGGCAGGAACGGCACGCCAAGCGCCCCCGCGAGGTGCCGGTACGCGAGGGCGCCGTTCGTCCATTCGTACATCTTCAGCCGGCCCTCATTCATCGCGTTCGTGATGATACTGCCGACTTCCATCCAGCCGACGTCGATCTTGCTGACGCATCCGCCGGCTACGAGCAGCGTCGCGTCGTGTGCACTGAACTTCGCGGCAAGCCAGAGGTCGCGCTTGCCCTGCCGGATGATCTCGCGCATGAGCGAACTGGGGCCGCGCCGCCACGTGTTCGTGTCGTAGCTGACGTACGCGCCGTCAAACACGAACGTCGCGATGGCGTCTTGCTCCGACATGCGCTTGTCGACGAGCCGGCGCTCTTTGTGCTCGCGCACGAACTGGCGCAGCCCGTCCGGGTCGGGCGGCCGGAAGAAGCCGGTCCCTTCATCGAGAATGCGTATCGAGCGCTCGGTCTCGCTCACGCCTTGTCACCTTGCGCCGGCGGCGTGATGCCGGGCATGGGGAACGCCGTGATACGCTCTTCCAGGCCGAGGCCCTGCACCAGGTACTTCAGTTCGGCGGCCCGCCAGGGCAGCGGCGCCGGGTCGCAGGTCATCTTGTCGCGCTTGAGTTCGTCGTCGACGGCGGCGCTGGGCTTGAACGGCTTGCCGGCCTTGTCCTCGAAGAACATCGTCTCGAACGGCGGCTTCACCGTCTGGCCGCCGGCCTCCCACTGCTCCGCCGAGTAGCCGACGGCCTGCAGGCAGAGCGGTACCGCCGACTCCGGCAGGTCGAGCAGCTTGCCGACCTGCTCCAGCCGCGGGCTGCTCATGCAGCACGTGCCGAGCCCCTCGTCGTACGCGACGAGCGTCGCCTGCGCGATCGCCTGTCCGACGTCCATGAACGCGAGCGGCGACACCGACATCTGCTTCCACGCGGCGCCGAACGCCGGCCGCAGGCCCTTGTCGATCTGCAGCCTTCGTCGCCGCGACGTCACTGCCGATGCGGTTCGTGTCGGCGAGGCCGTAGAGGTCCTTGATCCACTTCTCGATCTCGTACGCGGCGGTCTCGTTGTACCAGAGGAGGAACACGGGCGCGGTCTGCATCTGCTGGTAGCCGAGTGGCGGCGTGATCGCCTTGATCAGTTCGGGTGACGCCTTCTCCTTCCAGATGACGATCGCACGCACATTCATGACGTTGCCGACGCACGATGCGCGCCGCGCCGCTTCGAGCATCTTCTGGATCTTCTCGCGCTCGACCGGCCGGAACGGCAGGAAGAAGCGGATCGTCCGGCGCCGCCCGATGACCTCTTTGAGTTCCATGCACCTCTCGCTTTCCAGTGGATGAAATGCCGGGCCGACGTCGGCCCGATTACTTCTTCGCCATCATACGCTCGTACTCTTCCATGCTCATGAGTTGGCCGTACTCACCGAGCACGTATTGCACGTCGCCAACGGTGATTGTCGCCGGCCCAGCTGCCGACGCCTTGCGGCTCGCGGGCCTGACGGCGGCCTTCGCGGGTGCCTTGCCACGCGCCGGTGCGGGCTTCTTCGCGACGGCCTTCGGCTTCGCCACCGGCGCCTTCCGTGCAGCCGGTTTCGCCTTCGACGCGGCACCTGTCTTCTTC
Organism: uncultured Chloroflexia bacterium; assembly: GCA_963840385.1. Lineage (GTDB taxonomy): Bacteria > Chloroflexota > Dehalococcoidia > DSTF01 > JACRBR01 > CAYJMJ01. The sequence goes on from CAWIYS010000016.1 coordinate 10,073, forward strand.
TTCGCCGTCGCCTTCTGCGCCGCGGGCTTCGCCGATGCGGCCTTCTTGGCCGGTGCCTTCCTCTTTGGTGCGGTCTTGCTAGCGTGCATTGAGCTTCTCCACGTCAACGCGGACGGCGCGGTCCACGGGCGTCGGCTGCCACTGGATCGGCCAGTAGCGGAGGTGCCCGTAGCCGCCCGCGAAGTGCAGCCACTTCACCATTCCCGGCTCGACGTCCATCGGCCCGCGCCACTCGCGGAACTGGTACGGGTCCCAGCCGTTGTAGCAGATCACCTGCCCTGGCATGACCGATGGCGACAGCTTAACCGGCACGAGGAAGTCACCGACGTCGTTGTGGACTCGAACCTCCTCGCCGTCCTCGATGTGTCGCCTGTGCGCGTCCTTCGTATTCATCACAAGATGCGGTCGGCCACGGTGCGTCTGCAGAAGCATCCGATTGGTGATGTTCATCGAGTGGATGCTCCAGCGGTTGTGGCCGGACGTCATGACGAAGGGATAGTCACCACCCATCTTCGGGTTGTCCTTGTGTACGGGCAACTCCTCGCCCGCCTCCAGGAACCACGGGTGGTCGATGTAGAACTGCGCCCGCCGGGTCAGCGTCGGGTACGGCTGGCCCTTCGTCGTGTGCAGTTGCAGCGCGGTGTAGGGCTTGCCAGGCCGGGCGTCGGTGGCTTGGTTAAGCGTGAACACGCTCTCGCCCATGTGCGTGAACTCGGCCCGGCCGAGCTTCTTCATCGTCTTGAGGCTCTGACCGCGCTTGAGCATGCCGGCCTCGGCGGTGTCCTTCACCCACTCGTCGACAAGCTCTTCGACGCCCTCGATGCCGAGCGTCATCTGCTGGTAGAGGCCCTGTAGCCTGTGCACGCGGCCGACGCTGTCGGTGTATTCATTCAGCCCGCGCGCCTTCGCCGCGTCCTCGATCTTCTGCGCGAGGCGGCGGAAGATGTCCCATTCGCTCAGCGACTCGCCCTCCGGCTTCGCAGCTCCGTCCGAGAACTTCAGCTCCAGGAGAGCGGCGCTCGCCGTGTGGAAGTTCGGCTTCTCGTAATGCTGCGCGGCCGGCAGGACATAATCGGAGAAGCGGCCGGTGGTCGTCATCCGCCAGTCGACGCTCACGATCAGATCCAGCTTCGGCCACAGGTGCTCCAGGAGGTGAGTGCGCCCGCCGCGCTGGCGGCGGAGCATGTTGCCCCCGACCTCGAACAGCACCCGGGGCGGCGTAGCCGGATCGGGCTTGATGACGCCCTGCCACCAGCCGCTGTCGACGGCCTCGGAGACGTACTCGTCGAACGTCCGCCGCATCGTCGGGTCGTTCCACTGCTTGTTGTTCCAGCGGTCGCGGTAGCCACAGTGGTAGTACCAGAACAGCGCCGGCGGGATCATGCCGGTCAATCCGGCGCGCGTCGCGTTGACCATGTTGTCGATCGCTGCGATCTCGCGCGAGTCGGCGTTCGCCGCCTGCGCCTCCGAGAAGGCGGCGAGCTGGTCGCGCAACGCGAGCACACGGCGTGTCTCGGCGAGTCCGCGCACCTGCTTCTGCGAGAACAGCCCCTGGCCCTCGAGACCGCTGCCCACTGACCAGCTGGTGATACCCGCGCCGAGGCGGCCCCAATTGCCGGTGAGGCCGAGCAGCAGGATCATGGCGCGCTGCATCAGGTCGCCGTGGTAGTACTTGCAGAGGTTCATGCCCATGTAGATGGCGGTGACCTTTGATGCCGTCTTCCGGGCGAGCGAGCGAATGACGTCCGGGTTCACGCCGCAGATCTTCGATGCCAGCTCCGGGGTGTACTCGCGGTTCAGCCGGCCCCGCAGCACGGCGAATACCGGCGCCACGGCGACGCGCGAGCCGTCCGCCAGCGTGACGCCGCGCTTCCGGCCGTCGAGCGCGGGCTTGACTTTGCCCCAGCGCAGCGTCTTCGTCGGCGCGAGCGCGATACCGCCCGTCGCGAGGTCCCACGCGTAGAAGCGCTCGTCCGAGCCGCCCGCGTCGACGTCGGACTGGCGCAGGAAGCGGCCGGTGTCCAGCCGGACGAGCAGTGGCAGGTCCGTCTGCCCCTTCACGAAGCGCTCGTCGTACAGCCGTTCCTCGATGATCGTCCTGCACATCGCGAGCGCGAGCGCGGCATCCGTGCCCGGCTTGACGGAGTAGTAGTAGTCGGCGTGGATGCTCGACGGGCCGGCGTCCGGCGCGATGTGGACGATCTCGCAGCCCTGGTAGCGCGCCTCGGCGACCGCATGGTAGTTCGGAATTTGCGTGTAGACGGGGTTGCAGTGCCAGATGAGCCGCAGCTTCGTGCGCATCTCGTTGCCGGCGCCGCTCGCGGGATTGAACTTGCCCCACGTGATGTAGTGCCCTGGCTGGAAGTCGTTGATGACCGCGTTGACGTCCGTCGCGACGCCGCCGAGCAGGTTGATGAGCAACCGCTGCGTCGGCCAGATCGACATCGTTCCGCCCTCGGCCGGCGTCATCTCGTGGATGATCGTCTCGGGCCCCGACTGCTGGATGGCGTCGAGGATGTGCTCGGCGATATCGGCCAGCGCGTCGTCCCACGAGACGCGCTCCCATTTGCCGGCTCCGCGCTCGCCTACCCGGCGGAGCGGGTACTTCACGCGTTCCTCGCCGTAGAGCGTGCGGCTCCACGCGGCGCCCTTCTGACAGCCCATCGGGTTCTTGTCAGGTACGTCGGCGAAGAGCTTCGGCGCGGCGCCGGCCACCTCCTCGAACGCGACCTTCCCGTCCCGGAGGTAGATGTGGTACATGCAGCTCCCCGGGTAGCAGTCGACGCAGTGCGTGGCCCACGCGACGCTATCCCAGGTCCACTTCTTGCGGTATGCGTTGGCCCCGTTGGCGGTCCGAGCGCGTGGCTTCGTCGTTGAGGCCATCGCTACTTCCTCCCCGTCGCACGTGGGTGACCGTCGCCGGGTCGCGCGTGAACGGTCCGAAGAGATCGTTCCAGTGGTAGACCGTTAGCAGGTCCATCAACTTCGACTTCCGGCCCGCCTTCGTCTTCGCCATCTCCGCTTTGAGCGTCGCCAGCGCGTCGCTCACCTTCGGCCCGAACAGGCTCTGCAGGTACTTGATCGGGATGCGCGATCGGCTGTCATCCGGCGAGCCGTCCTTCATCAGCGGCGCCGGCGACAGCGGCGGCACGTAGAAGACGTTCGGGCCGGTGCCGTACTCCGGGTGCAGCGGCAGCGCGACGCGCCACTTGTTCACGAGCTGGTAGATCGGCCCATCCGGATCGTCGAGATAGCCGACGAAGACCAGCCTGCCCGGACACTGGCGCGCGCATGCCGGCGCCACCCCCTGCTCGAGCCGGGGGAAGCACATGATGCAGTGCTGACTGATGCCTTGGACGTGGTTGAAGAAGATCTTCTTGTACGGACAGGCCTTCGCGCAGCGTTGCTTCCCTTCGCAGCGAGACTCGTCGCGCAGGACGATGCCGTCTTCCGGCCGCTTGTACATCGCGCCTGTTGGGCACGCCTCGACGCAGGCTGGATGCGTGCAGTGGTTGCACAGTCGCGGCAGGTAGAAGAAGTAGCTATTCGGCCACGCCCCGCCGCCTTGGTCCTCGTCCCAGTTCGGCCCCCACGTCGGCTCCTTGCCCGTCGGCGCGAGGTGGACGTCCGTGCCTTTGCCGCCGTAGAAGACCTCGTCGTAGTTGAAGTCCCAGCCGCCGCCGAAGTCGGCGCGCGTCGGCCGCCTGCCCAGTTGGAGGCGCCCGTCCTTGTAGCCGCCGCCCATCTGTTCCCAGTCGCGGGGATAGCCTTGGCCGGGCATCGTGTTGACGCTGCACCACCACTGGTAGTCGGTGCCGTCGCGCCGATCGTCGTCGCGGGTCCAGAGCATCTTGCAGGCGACTGAGCACGTCTGGCAGCCGACACACTTGTTGAGGTCGAACACCATCGCGATCTGCTGCGACGGCGAGCGCGGTTGTCTCGCTGTCCGGGGCGCGGGCTTCTCCGCCATACGGCACCTCGATTCGTGGCTAACAGCCCAACGCTAGTCCGATGTACCCGAGCCGCCAAGTTCCCTGCGGCGCAGAAACGGCCCTGCCATAGGGCCCCGTGGCCCATGCCATACGTCCCTTGTTCGGTACCGTTACGCGGCTGAGACTCGTGACACTCACGCGCGGGCACCCGGCGCTCGACGAATTCGTCCGCTCCGCTACACTGCCGCGTGCGCGTCGCGCGCCGCCGCGCGAACGATCATCGCCGACGAAAGGAAGGCGGCAAATCATGGGCGCCACAGCCACGGGCGGCATCGTCCCCCTCAAGGAAGGCCTCTTCATACCGCCAGAGTCGCCGGACGGGCGGCCGCAGTTGCTCGGCGTCGAGTGCCCGTCTTGTCACACGCGCTTCGCGGCGAAACGCGTCGTCTGCCTCGAGTGCGGCCATCGCGGGATGAACGAGTGCCGGCTGAGCCCGTTCGGCACAATTCACACCTTCACCATCATCCACCAGACGCCGAAGGGCTCCGTGATGGAAGCGCCATACGCGATCGCCCAGGTCCATCTCGACGACGGCCCGATCGTCTCCACCGCCATCGCCGACGTCGCCGGCGTGCGCGTTGGCCTGCCGGTCGAGATGGCGCTGCATGACGTGAAGGTGGACGACGAAGGCCGGCGCGTCGTGGCGTACGTCTTCAAGCCGAGGAGGGAAGGCCCATGAGCGACGAAGTAGTCGTACTCGGCGTCGGGCTGCACCCGTTCGGTCGATTTCCGGAGAAGACGATCGAAGACCTCGGTCGCGAGGCCGGGCTCGCCGCGCTCGATGAAGCAGGGATCGAGTTCAAGGACGTCGAGACAGCATTCCTCGGACGCGTAGGCGGCTCCGGGCCGCCCGTTGGCGTCGGTCTGCGCATCTTCGGCGAGATCGGCCAGCACGGCCCGCCGATCACGAACGTCGAGTTGGCGTGCGGCAGTTCGTCGCGCGCGCTCATGCTCGCCGCCGACAGCATCCGCGCCGGCTCCGCCGACGTCGCGATGGTGATCGGCGTCGAGAAGATGGAGCGCGGCATGCTGCAGGTCGGCGGCGTCGGCGCGACGAACTACGCGTCGGTGATGGGGCTGAACGTCATGCCCGCCGCCTACGGCATGATGGCCCAACGCCACATGGCCGACTACGGCACCAAGCCCGAGCACTTCGCGCAGGTCAGCGTGAAATCGCACCGCAACGCCGTCCATAACCCGTACGCGCAGTACCGCATCGCCATCACCCTTGAAGAGGTGCTCGGCGCGCGCATGGTCTGCGACCCGATCACGCTCTACCAGTGCTGCCCGACGAGCGACGGCGCTTCGGCCGTCATCCTCGCCTCCGAGCGCTTCGCCCGGACGCGGACGACGTCGCCGGTGCGCATGCGTGCCTGGGCCGGCGGCTCGCCGATGTACACCTCCGGCCGCGAGGGCCTCGGCGAAGGGCCGACGGAGATCGTCGCCCGCCGCGTCTACGAGAAGGCCGGCCTCGGGCCGAAAGACATCGACGTCACGCAGGTGCACGACGCCTTCACTCCGGGCGAGATCCTGACGATCGAGGAACTCGGTTACGTCCCACACGGCGAGGGCGGCCCGTTCGTCTGGGAGGGCGGCACCGAGATCACCGGCAAGTTCCCGGTCAACACCGACGGCGGCCTCCTCAGCCGCGGCCACCCGATGGGCGCCACCGGCGGCGCGATGGTGACCGAGATCGTGCGGCAACTCCGCGGCGAGGCCGGCGCACGACAGGTCGCCGACGCGAAGGTCGGACTGGTGCAGAACGCCGGCATCGGCGGCGTCAACGTCATGATGTTCGAGAAATAGGAAGGCACGCGCACGATGTCATCGATCGACCTGAACTTCGACCTGACGCCGGACCAGATCCAGCTCCGCGAACAGACGCATCGATTCGCGGCCGAGGTGATGCGCCCGGCGGCGATGGAACTCGACCAGTTGACGCCCGAGCAGGTTATCGCCCCCGAATCACGGCTCCGCGATGTCTTCCGCACGGCGTACAAGTCCGGCTACCACCTGCGCGCCTTCCCGCCAGAACTCGGCGGCCCCGGCCTCGGCCCGATGGACGGCTGGGTGGTCGGCGAAGAGATGGGTTGGGGCAGCACTGGCCTGTCGATCAGCCTTGGCGTGACGTCGATGCCGTTCCGCTTCGCCGCCATGACCGGCAATCCCGATCTGATGAAAGAGATCGTGATGCCCTACGTCGAGGACACCGAGGCGAAGTACATCGGCTGCTGGTGCGCGACGGAACCGAACCACGGCTCCGACGCCATCCTCTACTCCGGCGAGCATTCGCGCCCCGACATCCACTTCGAGTGCCAGGCCGTGCGCGATGGCGACGAGTGGGTAATCAACGGCCAGAAGTCCGCGTGGGTGTCGAACGGCACCATGGCCACGCACACGCTGGCGTTCCTCGGCGTCGATCCCTCGATGGGCATGGCCGGCACCGGCGTCGCCGTCGTGCCGCTCAACCTGCCCGGCGTCAGTCGCGGCAAGCCGCTCGACAAGCTGGGACAGCGCGCCCTCAACCAGGGCGAGATCTTCTTCGAGAACGTCCGTATCCCGCGGCACTACATGCTCGTCGAGCCCGGCACCTTCGGCGCGGCCACGGACACCATCCTCGCGTCGGCGAACGCCGGCATGAGCACGACGTTCTGCGGCCTCGCCCGCGCCGCGTTCGAGGAGGCGTTCGCCTACGCGCAGCAGCGTGTCCAGGGCGGCGTCCCGATCGCCAACCACCAGCTCGTCCAGCGCCGCCTCTTCGACATGTTCTCGCGGCTCGAGTCGGCCCGTGCGCTCTCGCGCGTGGCGAACCGCCGCCTGCTGACCGGCCAGCCGACGCTGCACTACTCGATCGCCGCCAAGACGTACTGCACGCAGACCGCGTTCGATCTGGCGTCCGACGCGGTTCAGATCTTCGGCGGCATGGGCCTCGCGAAGGGTGTGACCGTCGAAATGCTCTACCGCGACGCCCGCGCGTCGCTGATCGAAGACGGCGCCAACGACGTCCTCGCCCTCGCCGGCTTCCGCGCCATCCCTACTGAGTAGCGCGAAGTCGTTCTCTTCGTAGCGCGGGCTTTTCAGCCCGCGGCCGTTCCTCCGCTTGGCACGTCCGGTGGTCACATCGGCGCAGGAGCGGGCGTAGAGGCGCAGCCTGCTGCGCCCGGGCAGAAGCTTCAAGCACACGCCATTGCGTCGACCGGAGCCTCCTCTCCACTTCGTGGAGAGGAGGTGGCCGAAGGCCGGAGGTGAGGTGGTCCCTCAGCCGCTACGCCAGCGCCTCCTTCGGCACCGGCTGGTACCGCACGATCGGGTCGAAGTAGTCGAGCACCGTGCGGTCTTTCGACATGATGCCGCGCGCCGCCGGCTGGCCCAGCCGCATGTTGGCGAAGTGCCGCGCGACGATCGCCTTCCGCGCCGAGTTCTTGTTCGCCAGCTCCCACACCGCCTCTTCGACCAGCAGCGCCGCCTGCGCGACGTCGGCCATGTAATCGGTGAGTCGGCGCGCCTGGAGCAGCCGGACGTCCTGCGGCGCGTGCTCGAGGTACGCGGCCGCTTCCTTCACCTCGTCGAGCGCGCGGCCGACGTCCGTCGCCACCGACGTCAGCGCCGGGTGCTCCGCGCCGCCGAGCGCCTGCTCGACGCGGCTGAACAGCGCCTCGTCGGATCGCTCCTTCGCGATAGCGCGCAGTACGTCGAGGCAGATGATATTCTCTGCGCCCTCCCAGATCGTGTGGCACTGCGCGTCGCGCAGTTGCCGCGCCACCGGCCAGTTCTCGATGTAGCCGTTGCCGCCATGGATCTCGACGGCCTGCGACGCCAGGTCGATGCCGCGGCGCGTGTTACGGAACTTCGCCAGCGGCACGAGGATGCGGTACAGCCGCCGCGAGTCGTCATCGCGCCTCGCGCCCGCCTCCGCCGCCTCGAACGAGATGGCGCAGCCGGCCTCGACCTCCGTCGCCATGTTGACCAGCGTCTCCCGCACGAGCGGGTACTGCGAGATCGGCCGGCCGAAGGCGTAGCGGTGGTGCGCGTAGATCGCCGCTTCCATAAAGGAGCGCCGCATGATGCCGAGGCCCATCAGCGACACGCCGAAGCGCGAGCTCTGCACCATCTCCATCATCCGCTTGACGCCCTTGCCGTCGCGCGCCGCCGAGTCGTCGCCCGCGCGCTCGCTGCCCATCAGGTACGCCTCAGCGTCGGCGAAGTCGACCTCGCCGGTCGGCACGGCCTTCGTGCCGAGCTTGTCCTTGAGCCGGCGGATGTGCATCCCGTTGCGAGAGCCGTCGCTGCGCCGCTTCGGGATGAGGAAGAGCGCCAGACCCCCGAGACCCGCATCCGCGCCCTCCGGCCGCGCCAGCGCGAGGATCGCCTCCGCGTCCAGGTTCGAGCAGAACCACTTGGCACCGTTGATCCGCCAGCCGCCGGCCGTCTTGACCGCGGCGCAGTCGCTGCTCGCGAGGTCGCTGCCGCCGCTCATCTCCGTCAGAAACATGCCGCCGTCCCACGCCTCGTCGTAGTTCATCGTGGTCATGTGCGGCAGGAAGCGGTCGCGGAGTTCCTTCGGCGCCTGCTTCTCGATGATGCTGGCGGCGCTGCTCGTCATGCCGATGGCGCACAGCATGCCCGTCTCGGCCTGGCTCAGGAAGTACGAGAAGCCGGTGCTGACGACCGCGGGCAGGTGGCCGCCGCGCTCGCGCTCCACCTCATCGCTCCAACGCAGGCCGATGAAGCCGTTCTCCCACAGGTCGCGCTTCGTGTCGAGCGAGCCCTGGTGGTGGACGATCTGGTTCACCTCGTTGCCCCAGTGGTCGTACTTCTCCAGCCGCGGCGGGTTCTTGTCCGTCACCTCCGCGCGCGCCGCTACGCGTTCGCCGATGACGCCGCCCATGCGCCGCAGCCAGCGCTCCGAGAACGCGCGGTCCTCCGGCGCCGCCAGCCGCTCGACGAGCTGGCGCAGGTTCGGGTCAACGTCGTACCAGTTGAGGCCGATCGCGTCTTCGATCTGGTCGAAGTTGATGCCTTCCGCCGCGATCCGGCGTGTTTCCGTCGTCATGTCGCACCTCGCTGGAGTGGATGTCGAATGCGGCCAGTGTAATACAGAACGGCGCGGTCGCGGCACGCCGATTCGAGGGAAAAGTGGCGCATAGCCGCCGCAGCGGGCATCGTTACCGGCAATGGGGCTGATCGAATACCTCGGCCTGCTTGCTGCCGCCTTCGTGGCCGGGGCCATCAACGCCGTCGCCGGCGGCGGCTCGCTGATCAGCTTCCCGGCGCTGCTCGCCGCCGGCTTCGCCTCGAAGACGGCCAACGTGACGAACACCGTCGCGCTCTGGCCCGGCTACGCCGGAGGCTCGTATGGCTACCGTTCCGAGTTGTCGAGGCAGCGACAGCGATTCCTCCGCCTCGCCGGCCCGGCCATCCTCGGCGCGCTTGTCGGTTCGATAGTCCTCCTCGCGACGCCGCCATCCGCGTTCGACGTCATCGTTCCGTTCCTGATCCTGTTCGCCTGCACCATGATGGCGTTCCAGGATCAGCTGTCGCGCTTCGCGCTGGCCCATCGCCTCGCCTCCCACGGCGACGAGCACGTGCCGTTCATGCTGCTGCTGTCGACGTTCGCCTCGGCCGATCTACGGCGCGTACTTCGGCGCGGCCCTCGGCATCATCACGCTCGCGTTCCTCGCGATCCTGCTGCCGGACGACATCCAGCACTCGAACGCGCTGAAGGGGCTCCTGTCGCTCCTGATCAACGCCGTCGCCGTCATCTACTTCGCCATCTTCGGTCCGGTGCAATGGCTACCCGTTGCCGTGATGGCCGTCGGTGCCGTCGCCGGCGGCTACCTTGGCGTCGGCGTCGCACGGAGGCTCGGCCGGCAGTGGCTGCGTCTCGTCGTCATCGGCTACGGCACCGTGGTGGCGACGATCCTCCTCGTCCAGCTGGCGCAGTGATCCCCGCGCTTTGAGTTCGACCGCCGCCCGGCGCACCATCGCGTCGTGTTCGATGGCTGGTGCCCGTTCGCCGTAGCGCATCCGTCGGGGCCGTTCGGCTATCCCGTGGGGACGCATGGCCAGAACCGCCCGCTGTTCTTCGTCGACCATCGCATGGCCGGATTCAAGCGCACGCTCGACGACGACGCGTGGCGCGCGTCGAACGGCGTCGGCGTCCACTTCGGCATCGGCCTCGATGGCGCCGTCTCGCAGTACGCGTCGATCTTCGACGCGTCGTGGGGCAACGGCGTCACCGGCTCGGTCGAGCGCTACGGCCGCCGCAACCGCCACCTGACGGCCATCGAGGCGCTCGGCGCGTGGCGCGCGGTGGTCTCCGGAGGCGCGCGCGCCTACGCGCTCGTCGATGCGGCGGGCGTGAACGTGATCAACGCGCATTCCATCTCGATCGAGCACGAGGACCGCGGCCGGGCGGGCGTCGCCTGGCCGCAGGCGATGCTCGCGGCCGACATCGCCGTCAAGGCGTGGTGCATCGAGCATCTCGCCGCGGCCGGCACGCCGCTGACCGTCGATGACGACGTGCTTGTGGGCCACTGCCAGATCGATCCGGCGAACCGCCCGGACTGCCCGGGCGCGACGTGGCCGCGACGCGAGATCCTCGAAGGGCTGAAACGGGCGGCAGGTGGAGGTGACGAGATGTGGATTCGGCTCAACGGCCAGGCATCGTGGTGGTCCGGCCGCCGCCTCGGCCCGACGCGCGACGGCGTGATGCGACTCGATGTCGACCTTCCGGCCCTGCCAGCGACGGCCCGCGCCGTCGACCTCGAGGTCTTCCTCGATCCGTCGTCGCGCGGCGCGTTCGTCCTGCGCGACGGCGACGGCGCGTACGCCGGCCAGGTCAACCCGCGCCGCCTCCAGTCGGTGATCCGCGCCGTCCCCCGCGACCGTCTCCTCCGCTTCGACGTGACAGGCGACATAACGATCGAGATGGTGGGCGTGGTGGGGTATCTTGACGTGACATCGCGTTACGTGACAGGAGCCATGACGCCCGGATCGGTGGCGACTGATGATGGGACGCCCACCGGAGTCGCGACTTATTGCGCCTGTACAGACTGCTGGAGCATCTATGATTGGACAATGAGGAAAGACCAATGGGGGGCCTTACAAAGGGGGAGATTATCATGCGAAGGATGCGCGGATTGAGGCTGATCGGCATTGCCGTCGCGATGGCCGTCGTGGCCTTGACCCTGGTAGTCGCTGGAGTCGCGGGGTGGCGGAGTGGCGCACGCCGCGCTCGGCGGGCCGGTCATCGATCGGTGGCGATGACTTCACGGACCACGGCCATGCCGACGGGACCACGCCGGTTCGGGCTGGGAGTACATCCAGCGAGCCGTCGAGAACATCGCTATGCCGAATGTGCATCGGCCCGGAAACGACGGGACGATCGCCGCCATCGGCGCTACCGGTCCCGTATCGTGCCAGGCCGGTCAGGCGATACGACGTGGCCGCCACGGCGGCCGGTCTGACGGTGACCTATCACGAAGGAGCCAGCCGGGATCAGACGAGTTCTTCACCGACCTCGCGAGCGGCGCGGAGAACCCTGCGATCATCTGGATCGCCGGCGACAGTATCGAGCTGCGACCTCGACGCTCGAGAGATCGCCGGCAGCTCGATACGCACGGCATCGCCATCGCCGATTTCGTCAACTCCGGCGGCGACCTGCTCTCGCACGGGCTTGCGTACGGTTGGCTACTTCGCCCTCCTTCCGGGCGCCAGCGCGGTCAACGACCCGACCTACTGCCCGATTCCTGAGGATCCTGACCTCTACATCACCTCTGACGGCATGGAGTTGTTCTCCACGCTGAACTCCGACGACATCAACCAGGACTGCTGGCACAACTTCTTTGAGGGCGACCTGGGCGGCCTCAAGGTCCTCGATCCGCTCGACGACATATCCTCGACTCCGAACCAGGAGCACGCCGCAGTGGTCATCGGTGGTGTCCTCCGTGGTGCTCCCCGGCAGCACGCCGAGCCCGGCCCCTGCTGGCCGAAGCGCAACGCCTTGCATCGGCGGCATCGTCAACTCGCGCTGCCCGGGCAATCCGCCGGACGTGAAGGTCACAGTGACTCCGGAAGCCAGCGCCACCTCGGCGCCGCCGACGCAGGCGCCGTCGACCGCCGTCCCGCCCCAGCCGACGGCGACGCAGCCTGGAGGCGGTGCGGCCGGCGTCATCACCGGCCCCAACACCGGCAGCGGCCCCGGCGGCTCGAGTCCGTCGGTCGCCTTGATCGCGCTAGCCATCGTTCTGGTCGCCGGAAGCGCCGTCGCGACCGCCGCCTCGACGCGATTACGCCGGGCGTAAGCGTCGTCCTCTGCATCGAACCAACTGGAGCCCGGCGCGTAGTCGCCGGGCTCCTTGGTGTCTGCGGGCAGCGCAGTCCGCGATTTACAAGTTGGAAAAGACAAATGTGTCAAATCGGGGTTCGGGTGATATCGTATCGCCACGTAGTTGGAAGAGATCGCTTCTGCGGTGGACTGCGAGTCACCGGGAGCAGAGCCGCCACGAGGAGGGGGCGCATGTATGGACACAGCAAGTAGGAGGAGGTCGAGCGCCGTTCGCTCGGTCGTGGGCGCCGCGGTCATCGGGGCCGTAGCCCTGGCGATCGTCAGTATCGGTGGCGCTCTGCACGGCCGCAGCCACGCCGAGGCGGCGGCAACGCCGATCACGGAGGTCTATGTGTCGAGCACGGACGGCCTGATACGGAAGGTCATCGTCTCGGGACCGACCAAGGGCACCGCGACCATCGTCGGCAAGACGCCCAACGACTGTGCCGACAGTCTGCTGTTCGATCCGTCCGGCAAGCTCATCGTCACCGGCCTTTGCTCGGCCAACTTGTACCGCATCGATCCTCAGCTGCCCGGCGGCGCATCGAACCTCGGCACGCTGTTGAATACGTCGTCGCTGACGAGTGGAGCTGCCGACCCGGCCTTGAATGCCGCCGGCACGAAGGTATTCGTCTCCAGCTTCAGCAGCGCCGTTGATGAGGTTGAACTCGCGACAGGAACCGTGACGCTGCACTCGCTCACGGGTATGACGATGTCGAGCGGCGTGGCGTTCGACTCCGCAGGTCATCTCTGGGCCACCGACTACTCGGCGGGCTCCGTGGGAATTGTCGATCTCTTGTCGAATACGTACACGCCACTGTGCACGGGCCTTCCGCAGTCTGACGGCCTCGCGTTCGACAGGTCGTCCGGCAAGCTCTACGTCTCCGGGCAGAGCACCAACAAGATCCGCCAGCTCACGATCACCGCTTCGAGTTGCAGCGTGTCGGGTACGTGGGATGTCACGAACGACCCGGACGGCATCGCGCCCGACGGAGTGGGCGGCGTGTTTGCCGCAGGTCAGAACGGTACCCTGATCCGGCTCGATACGACCGACGGCTCCATCGACTCGATCGTGTCCGGCATCGCATCGCTCGATGACATCGCGCCGGTCATCGGGTTCGGCGCTCCCGTCGGCCAGCCCACCGTCGTGCCGCCGAAGTCGGCGCCCACGCCGTGTATCGGCGGCATCGTCAATTCGCGCTGCCCAGGCAATCCGCCTGACGTGAAGGTCACAGCGACGCCGGCAGCGACCGCCACCTCGGCGCCGCCGACGCAGGCGCCGCCGACCGCCATCCCGCCCCAGTCGACGGCGACGCAGCCCGGCGGCGGCGCGGCCGGCGTCATCACCGGCCCCAACACCGGCAGCGGGCCCGGTAACGCACAGCTCCGCCTCGGCTGGCTGCTGCTCGCCGTGGCGATGCTCTCCGGTGGCGCCGTCCTGTCGACGGCGGCGCTGCGAACGCGCCGACGGTAGCGACCGCTGCCTCGAACACGGATCGAAGGAGCCCGGCGATCGCTCGCCGGGCTCCTTGTCTTCGTCGACCGTGGCGCGGGCTTTCAGCCCGCGATCGCGACGCGCACGACGGACTACGCTAGATCGGCCGGCTCAACCCGCGGATGCCGGTGCAGCCGTACGCCGCCTCGAACTCCCCGTCGAGCATCTCCATGACGACGCGGAATCCCGCCTTCTCGTACGCCGCCTGTGCGCGGTCGTTGCCGATCAGGACGCCGACGTCGGCGACCGTCGCACCGCGGCCGCGCCCCTTCTCGATCGAGGCCGCCAGCAGCCGGTCGACGAGCCCCTGCCTGCGGAACTCCGGCGCCGTCGCGACATGCTCGACGATCCATGTGCCGGGGGCGTGCTCCTGGAAGCAATTCAGGATCGTGTGCCCGCCCTTCTGCCAGTTCGCCATCAATTGTTCGAACGTCAGCCCGATCGCCTCCGCCGCGCGCGGCAGATGGTCGATGATCGACGCCGTCGGGTGCTCTTCGTCGAAGTAGCCAGATAGCGCCGAAGCCGGCCGGCCGTTGACCTCCGCCACGAGGAAGAGCGAGTGGTGCATCCAGTGCGGCTCCGGCGTCGAGGCGAGCGCCTCGAGGAAGCGCAGCGTCGTCGGCTCGTCGGCGGCGGTCATCATGTCCCACGAGCCGCGCTCTAGGTGCGAGCGCGCGGCGGCCAGCATGACCCAGGCGATGAGCGGCGCGTGTTCCGCGCGGGCCGGGACGATCTTGACGTCGGTGGTGACTTCCTGCATGTGTGCCTCCTTCGGTACAGGAGTGGATCGTAATCGCGCAAGAGTCCCGCCGTCGAGAGCCACATGGCCGGGGCTACCGGGGGCGCCCAAATGGGTGCTGCTCCTCGAAGTGCAGGCTGCTATCATGGTCGCGACGAAGCCGGGATATCGCCGAACTTGACAAGCACCCCGACTTCGCACGGTCGGCTGTACGATTCCGCCTCGAGCCCCGTTTGGAAGTTCGAGACGAACGCCGACTGGAACGGACGCCGCCGTCCGCCACGTCCACGTGGCCGCCGATGTCCGGGGCTCTCGGAGGAAAGAGGAGACAACATGCTTACGAAGCTGATCGTAGCCGGAATGGTCTCGGTGGCGATCCTCGCGGCAACGGCGCCCTCGCGGGGCGCCCACGCGCAGTACCCGCCGCCGAACGGCAACTGCGTCATCGTCACGTCGGCCTCCGCCTCGGCGCCGGGTGGCTCCGTCAACGTCACGGTCACTGTGCGTGACGGCAACGGCAACCCCTCGGCGAACGTGCCGGTGCCGGTCAACGTGACGCGCCAGCCCGGTGGCGACGCCAGTGTCACCGCCGGCGGCTCGACGACGAACGCGAGCGGAGTCGTCAGCGGCACGCTGAAGGTCGGCACGACCGGCGGCGCTGTCGACGTCACCGCGAGCCCTGCCGGCATGTCCTGCAAGGCCACGGTCACGGTCGGTTCGAACACGGTCGCATCGGAAGTGGCCCTGCCGAACACCGGCGCGGGCAGCTCGTCCAGCAGCACGGCATCCATCGTGTGGGCGTCGCTGATGCTGGCCGCTGCGGGCGCGTTCGTCGCCGGCATCGGCCTGCGCCGCACGTCGAAGGACGCCGGCCGATAACGCAACGCAGCACGGAGGGCGCCTGGGTGCGGAGCGCGACACAGTTCGCGAAGCGTCTGGTGCGATTAAGAACAGCCGTCCCGCTGGGGCGGCTGTTTCTCGTTCTCGCGGTCCTCGTGCTGGCCGTCGCCGGTGTTGAGGCGTACCGCGCGCGAGCCATCCTGTCCGACGTCAACAGCGGCCGCGCGTCGCTGCGCGCGGGACAGAATGTGCTCGAATTGAAACGGCTGAGCGCCACCACCGACGACCTCGCCCTTGCCCGGCGCGACTTCCAGGACGCGGGGCGAAAGTTCACCGCCGCCCACTCGCGCCTCGATGACGACCCCATCCTCCGCGTCGCCCGCCACCTGCCGCTGGCCGGCGGCCAGCTCCGCGCCGCCGAATCGCTCGCCCAGATCGGCGAGGAAGCCGCCTCGATCGGCGGCGAGGGCATTGATGCCGCCGACGCCTTCAACGAGATTCGCGGCCAGGAGGGCGGCACGCTGCCCGAGAAGAGCCAGCTCGTCTTCGACGCCGTCGACCCGCACGTCGCCGGCATCGAAACGCGCATGACCGCCGTCGACGGCCTGCGCGCGCAGATCGGCGACGCCTCGCTCGTGCCGCCGATGCGCCGCGCCGTGAACGAACTGGACGCCCGCCGGCGCCGCCTCGGCGATTTTCTCGACACGTACCACCGGGCGCGGGTGTTCTCGCCCGAGTTCCTCGGCTTCAACGGGCCGCGCACCTACCTGGTGCTCGCGCAGAACAACGCCGAGCTGCTCCCGACGGGCGGCCTCGTCTCCGTCTTCGGCACCGTGCGGCTCGACCACGGCCGCGTCGAGGACATGCAGTTCCACGACGCCGTGCAGTATGGCGAAGACTGGATGGCCCGCACTGGCGATTATGTCGAACCGCCGGCACCGCTCAAGCAGTACCTGCTCAAGGACACCAGCTGGAATATGACCGTCTCCAACTGGTCGCCCGATTTCCCCTCGGCTGCGCGCACGGCCGATCGCTTCTACCGCCTCGGCGGCGGCGGCCCGGTCGACGGCGTCATGGCGATCAACGTGACGACGCTCGAGCGGCTGCTCGACATCGTCGGTTCCGTCGACGTACCTGAATTCGACATAACGGTAGACGCTGCCAACGTCTACGACGTCACCGAGGCGAACACCCGTGAGCCGTATCGCCCCCAGACCGACCGCAAGGAGTTCGTCGCGCTGCTGGCCGACGAGGTGCTGCACCGCGTGCTGCGCCCACAGCCGGACCAGTGGTCGCCGCTCGTCGACCTGGTGCAGAAGCTCGGCGACGAGAAGGACCTGATGCTCTTCTCGTACGACCGGAAGCAGGAGGAGCTGGTGCACCAGTTCGGTTGGGACGGCAGCGTCTCGTACACCTCGGGCGACTATCTCCAGGTCGTCGACGCGAGCGTCAACAGCACCAAGCTCAACGAGGTGATCGAGCACTCGGCCGACGTCGACGTGCGCCTCGACGCCAATGGCGCGGCGACGACCACCGTCACACTCCACTACTTCAACAACCTCAAGCCGTGGGAGCAGGGGAAGGATCCCGCACTGGTGCGCAAGCTCATGCTCGGCGGCATGTACGGCGGCTACACGCGCCTCCTGACGCCGCCCGGCACGAAGATGCTCTCGGTGAAGGACGCGAACGGCGAGATCGGTGTCGAGGAAGTAGCGCGCGAGCAGGGGCTCGCGGTCTTCGGCCGCTTCTTCGCGCTGCCGCGCGACGCGCGCCAGCAGCTCGTCTTCAACTACGTGACGCCGCCCGTCGTCGACCGGCAGGCGGACAGCTGGACCTACCAGCTCACCCTTCGGCGTCAGCCCGGCTGGGAACTGCCCCTCACGCTGCGCATCGAGCCGCCTCCCGGCATGAAAGCCGCCGGCGTCCAACTCGACGGCGAGCCGTTCGCCTCACGCACTGTCGACATGAAGATCGACCTCAGCCGCGACCGCGTGCTCACGGTGCGCTTCACGCACGCCTGATCTCGGTGTCGTCGATCAGTAGACGGTTTGCGACGGCTGGAACGCCTCGATGTTCCGTCGCACCGTCTGCATGAACGCGCCCGCCTGCGCGCCATCGAGTGCGCGATGGTCGAAGCTGATGCAGAGGTTCATGACGTCGCGCGCCGCGAACGAACCATCGGCCGCGACGCGCAGTTCGCGCCGGATCGCCTCCGTCGTGATGATCGCCGCCGTGCCCGGCGGGATGATCGGCTGCGAGATGATCGACCCGAACGCCCCCGTGTTGTCGACGGTGAACGTCCCGCCACGCACGTCATCGAGCCCGAGCTTGCGCTCGCGCGCCCGCGTGCCCAGGTCGACGATCTCGCGCGCGAGACCGGCGATCGACTTATCGTCCGCATCGCGCACGACCGGCACGATCAGCCCGGCATCCGTCGCCACGGCGACGCCGATGTGCCGCCGCCGGTGCACGATGATGCCGTCATCGCTGTACGTGGCGTTGAGCGCCGGATGCTCCTTCAGCGCGCCGGTGATCGCCTGGACGAAGAACGGCAGGTAGGTCAGCGGCACGCCCTCCGTCGCCTGGAACCGCTCCTTGTTCGCCTCGCGCAGCCGCACCAGCCCCGTGACGTCGGCCTCGACCACCATCCACGCCACCGGCATCGAGAGATGCGCATCGAGCATCCGCGCTGCGATCGTCCGCCGCGTCGGCGACAGCGGCATGACCTCGTCATCCGCCCCGGCGGCTGGCGCGCGTCCGCCGGGTTGGGCGGCTTGCTCGCGTATGGGCACGGCCTGCTGCGCACGCGCGTCCGGCGCCGCCGGCGCGGGCTTCGCCGCCACGCCGACAACTCCCTCGCCCGCCGAGGGCGCCACCGTGTACGCAGCCGGATTCTCGAGATACCGCATCACGTCCTGCCGCGTCACCCGCCCCTCGATGCCCGTCCCCTGCACCAACGACATGTCGATGCCATGCTCCGCCGCCAGCTTCAGCACAACCGGCGAATGCTGCCTCGTCCGACGCAACCCCTCGTCTGCGGCCGCGCCGTTTGCTGTTTGCCGTTTGCTGCTTGCCGTTGCCGCGGCCGCCACCCCGTCTGCTCTTTGCCCGTTGCTCTCTGCCGTCGTGCCAGGCGCCGCCTCTGCTTTCTGCTTTCTGCTTTCTGCTCTCGCGGCCCCCGCGGCGAGCTCGAACTCCGCCAGCGGCGCCCCTACCGGCACCACCTCGCCTTCCTGTACGAGAATCCGCGCCAGCCGCCCCTCGAACGGCGACGGCACCTCGACGGTCACTTTCTCCGTCTCGATCTCGACCACCGGGTCGTCGAGTTGCACGTCGTCGCCTTCGTGCTTGATCCAGCGCGTGACCGTGCCCTCGGTCACCGACTCGCCGACGTCCGGCATGTTGAGCGTGCTCATGCCCCCACCCCTAGTACGCCGCCAGCTCGCGCATCGCCACGGCGATCTTCTCCCGCGACGGCATGCAGTACTCCTCGCCCGCCGCATTGAACGGCATCGCCGGCACGTCCGGCGACGTGAGCCGCCGGATCGGCGCGTCGAGATAGTCGAACGCCTGCTCGACAATCGTCGCCGCCACCTCCGCGCCGATGCCGCCGCTCAGGTTGTCCTCGTGCACGATCAGCACCTTGCCGGTGCGCTTCGCCGCGTCGAGGATCGCCTCCCGGTCGAGCGGCGCCAGCGTGCGCAGGTCGAGCACGGTCGCCTCGATGCCGTCCGCCGCCAGTTCCTCGGCCGCCTGCAGGCACTCGTGCGCCATCAGCCCGTAACTGATCACGGTGAGGTCGTCGCCCTCGCGCCGCAGCTGCGCCGGCCCGATCGGCACGACGTAGTCTCCGTCCGGCACCTCGTCCTTCAGCAGCCGGTACGCCTTCTTGTGCTCGAAGTAGACCACCGGGTCGGGATCGCGGATCGCCGCCTTCAGCAGCCCCTTCGCGTCGTACGGCGTCGACGGCGCGACGATCTTCAACCCCGGCACGTGCGCGAGCATCGCCTCGATCGACTGCGAGTGGTACATCGCACCGCGGATTCCGGCGCCGAACGGCGCCCGCACGACGATCGGACAGCCCCAGCCGTTGTTCGAGCGATAGCGCCATTTCGCCGCCTCGCTGATCAGCTGGTTGAACGCGAGATACGCGAAGTCGGCGAACTGGATCTCCGCCACCGGCACGCAGCCGTTCGTCGCCAAGCCGATCGAGATGCCGACGATGCTCGCCTCCGCCAGCGGCGTGTCGAGGATCCGCTGCGGCCCGTACTTCGCGAGCATCCCGTCGGTCACGCGGAAGACGCCGCCCTCCTGGATATCCTCGCCGAGGATCACCATCTCCGGCAGCCGGTCCATCTCCTCGACCAGCGCATCGTGGATCGCCTCGATGTACGCCTTCTCCGCCATCAGCGAGGCTCCTCGAAGAACACATGCCGCAGCGCATCCTCGGGCGCCGGGTCGGGCGCCGCCTCGGCGGATACGACGGCCGCCGCGATCTCCTTCTTCACCTCGGCGCGCAACTCGACGTCCTCCGCGTCGGTCAGGTCCTCCTCTTCCATCAGCCGCTTGCGGAAACGGTCGATCGGGTCCTTCTTGATCCACTCCTCCAGCTCGGCGCGCGTCCGATACCGCCGGTCATCGTCCGACGACGTGTGCGGCGACAGCCGGTACGTCTTCGCTTCGATGAGCTTCGGCCCGCGGCCGCGCCGGCACTCCTCGATGTTCCACTTCGTGGTCTGGTGCACGGCCAGCACGTCGTTTCCGTCGACCGTCTGGCCGCTGATGTCGTAGCCTTTCGCGCGGTCGGCGACGTGCAGCACCGACATCTGCTTCTCCTGCGACTCCGAGATCGCATAGCCGTTGTTCTCGCAGAAGAAGACGACGGGCAGGTGGTGGATCGCGGCGAAGTTCACAGCCTCGTGGAAGTCGCCCTCGCTCGTCGCGCCCTCCCCGAAGTAGGCGATGGTCACCTCCTTCAGTCCGCGCAGCTTCGACGCGTAGGCGATGCCCGCCGCGTGTGGCAGGTTCGCTGCGATGACGCTCGAGCGCGTGACGACGCGCGCCTCCGGCCACGACCAGTGCGACGGCATCTGCCGCCCGCCCGAGCTCGGGTCGTCCGCCTTCGCGAACAGTCCGAGCAGGATGTCGTGCGGCGTCATGCCGAGCGCGATCATCACGCCGACGTCGCGGTAGTAGGGAAGGATCCAGTCCGTGCCGCGCTTGATGGCGTACGCGGAGCCGACCTGCGTCGCCTCGTGCCCTTGGCCGGTCACGGCGAATGCCGCCCGGCCCTGCCGGTTGAGGGCGAACATGCGGTCGCTCAGCTCGCGCGAGCGCAGCATGTCACGGTACATCTGCCGATGGAGTTTGGCCGCGGTTGCGGTCGTCCTGGACTCGTTGGCTCGCACCATGGGCGGGATCCTCTGATGGGCCTGCGTCCGTTTGAGTATAGCTCGGGCCGATTCACCCATTCGTGTCAGCGTTCGGCGGTCCCGTGTCAAATGTCGGCAGATCGGCCCTCGGCGACCATGCTCGAAGGCGCGAAAACGCCCGCCGCAGCTGCGACGGGCGTTTCTGTGTCGATGGTGGAGATAAGGGGACTCGAACCCCTAACCTCCGCATTGCGAACGCGGCGCTCTCCCAGTTGAGCTATATCCCCGTGACAGAGAAGTATAGCGGCCCGCGCACGCGGCGCTCAAATGAGCATCGGGGCAGGTAGGCGGAGCCGGCGCCGTCAGCGACCGACATCGAGTCCGTAGCGATCAAGCGCTGTTCGCAGCTGGCTGAGCCACTCCGTGCCGAGCTGACGCCCGTTCGGGAGTTGGTCGTCTCGCTCCCAGCGCCATGTTGTGATCATGGCGAGCATGAGGATCCGGCATTCGATGAGCAGGTCCTCGTTGGCTCCCGGGTAGTGTTCGCGGATTTCCTCTGGGGCGTGCACGATGTCGAACTCGACGGGTCCGCGGCAACATGTCTCGAGGTCTATGAACAACGGTCCTATCTGAGTGTGCAGCAAGTTGCCCGGATGCGGCTCGCCATGCAGCAGTTGCTCTTCAGCGCCGCGGTTGGTGATGGTGGCCGTCAGGCTCTCCAGCGTCTTGCTGAGAAGCTGCCGATCCGCGTCACCAAGCTCTGGTGTGCGGGCGCGGTCGCCGAGCGACATCCGCGCGCTCGCAACTCGATCGGTGAAGTGCGGGGCCGTCATCTCGACCTGCCGCATGCCGGCGTGCAAGTGCAGGAGCGCCTGCGCATAGTCGGGCGGAGCGATCTCGGAAGGGAGGGATTCGTAGTAGGTCCAAAGCGTGACTGCGAATCCATCACGAAGATGGACGCGAGGCTCCACGCGAGGATCCAGTGTGCCCACGGGGCTACCGGTCGCAGTCAGGCACCGAGCGACCTCGACTTCGAATTCCGCGCCTGCGTGGTGCACTTCATACGCCACTCGGGCGAGAGCGTCACCAGGCAGCAGGCGCACGGCGATCCGGTTCGAGGCGTGGATAACAGCTGCATCATCTACAGCGAGACCGGCGGCAGAGGCAGAGGCAACGGCCGCCTCCACCGCACGGGGAATGTCTGACGCTTTCATCGTCGTCTTTGACCTCGACTGACCGGATCGCGAGCGCCGTCTACCGCCACTCCGGCGGGTCGACGACCATGCGCCGCGCCGTCGAGGTCGACGCTGACGATGACGTCGGCGAGCGCGGGGACGAGCAGAATCCGGTCCGCTCGGTGGGTGCACGCGGTACACGTCGTTCGCGCCCGTCTCGATCACTTCGTCGAGCGTGCCGAGCACCTGCCCGTCGCGGTCGACCACGTTGAGGCCCATGAGCTGGAAGCGGTAGAACTCCCCCTCGGGCAGTGGCGGCAGTTCGCTCTCCGGCGACCTGCAGCAGCGCATGGCGGAACTTGTCGACGCTCGTGCGGTCGCGGAATCCTTTGAGCGTCAGGAACAGGTGCCCCCCCGCCTCGCGTGACGCCGCCACGGTGACGAGTTGCTGCCCCGCCCAGAGCCGCGCGCCGGGCTCGAAGCGCGCCATATTGTCGGTCAACACCTGCACCTTCAGCTCGCCCTTCAGCCCCATCGGCGCCCCGACGCGCCCGACGGCGACGAACCCGTCGTCCGGCTCGGCCTGCGGCTTGCGAATTGGAGATGCCTTCGGCGATGCCGATGTGTCGCCGGCCGCCGCTTCAGTCCGTGATGGTGCAAGAGTCGGGGGCTGGACGCTGGACGCTGGAGACTTGCCGCCCGTGCTAGGAGCACGCGACCCGCCGCGCGTCGGCCGCCTCTTCTTGACGAGCTTCGCGAACGACGTGCGGCTGGGAATCTTTGCTGTTTGCTGTTTGCCGGTTGCCGTCGAGGCGCGCGCCGCGCCCTCGGTCCTCTGATGTCTGTTGTCCGTCGTCGCCGCGCGCTTCGCGATCGACGTCCGGCCGGAGATCGTTGCCGCTCGATGCGGCTCTGCTCTCTGCTCTCTGCCCTCTGCTCTCGTCGAAGGCGTCTTTGCTGTTTGCTGTTTGCTGTTTGCTGTGCGCGGCCGCTCTGCCCGCGCCATCAGTCGCCGATTTCGAGCGACGCGTACTCGTCCGCGCGCACCGCCGCCACCTTCAGCAGCGCGCGCATCGACTGGGCGATGCGGCCGCCCTTGCCGATGACCTTGCCGTAGTCGTCCTCCGCCACTTCGAGGTGGACGACCACGCGGCCCCGGTCGGCCTCCTGGGCGACCTTCACGTCGTCCGGGGAGTCGACCAGCGACTTCGCGATGTATTCGATGAGGTCTTTCATGCGTCGATTAGGCTTCCTTCGCGGCCGCGGCCTTCTTCGCCTTCGGCGTGAACGCCGGCATCTCGCCGATGCCGCGGCCGGCCAGGATGCGCGCCACCCGGTCGGACGCCACCGCCCCCTTGCTCAGCCACGCGCGCGCCTTCTCCTCGTCGACGGTGATCGTCGCCGGGTCGGTCAGCGGGTTGTACGTGCCGATGGTCTCGATGAACGCGCCGTCGCGTGGCGCGTGCGAGTCGGCGACGACCAGTCGATAGCTGGGCTGCTTCTTCTTGCCTACTCGGCGCAGTCTGATTCGCAACACGTTACTGTCTTCCTCCAAATCCGGTGAACATGTTCAGGAACCCGCTCCGGTTGCCGGCGAAGGTCTGCATGATCTTCTTGGCTTCCTTCCACTGGTTCAGGAGCTGGTTGACTTCCTGCGGCGTCGTGCCGCTGCCCGTGGCGATTCTACGCCTGCGGCTGCCGTTGATGATCTCCGGGTGCTTCCGTTCCTGTGGCGTCATAGAGTACACCACCGCCTCGGCCTTGTTCCAGAAGCTGTCGTCGAAGCTGTCCACCTTCATCTGGCGCTTCACCTGGCCCATCCCCGGGATCATGTCGACGAGCTGGTTCAGCGGGCCCATCTTCTTGATGCGCTGGAACTGGACGATGAAGTCCTCCAGGTCCAGCGACTTGCTCTTCATCTTCCTCTCGATCGACTGGACGTCCTGCTCGCTGATCGCCTCCTTCGCCCGCTCGATCAACCCGATCATGTCGCCCATGCCGAGAATGCGCGAGGCGAAGCGGTCCGGGAAGAACGGCTCCAGCGCGTCCGACTTCTCGCCCGTGCCGATGAACTTGACCGGCAGCCCCGTGACCGCGCGGATCGAGAGCACGGCGCCGCCGCGCGCGTCGCCGTCCATCTTCGAGACGATGATGCCGGTGACGTTGAGCTGCGTGTGGAACTCCTGTGCGACGTTGACGGCCTCCTGGCCGGTCATCGCGTCGAGCACGAGGATCGTCTCGGTCGGCTGTAGCGACGAGCTCATCTGCGAGACTTCGGTCATCATCTCGCCATCGATCGTCGAGCGGCCCGCCGTGTCGACGATCAGCACCGTCGCGCCCTGCCGCTTCGCCTCACCGAGCGACGCCGAGCAGAGGTCCGGTAGCGACAGGCTTTCGTCGCCTGCGTAGATCGGGATGCCGAGTTGGCGTCCCAGCGCGCGCAGCTGCTCGCTGCCGGCCACGCGATACGGGTCGGCGGCGACCATCAGCGGCCGGCCGCCGTTCTTCCGCAGGTGCAGCGCCAGCTTGGCGGCAGTCGTCGTCTTGCCGGAGCCCTTGAGCCCGACGAGCATGATCACCGTCGGCGGCTTCGATGCCAGCTGCAGCGTCGACGGGTCGCCGCCGAGGATCTTGATCAGCTCCTCGTTGACGATGCCGATCACCTGCTGCGGCCCCGTCAGGCTCTTCAGCACCTCGGACCCGAGCGCCCGCTCGCGCACGCTGGCGATGAACTGCCGCACCACCTTGAAGTTGACGTCTGCCTCGAGCAGCGCAATGCGCACCTCGCGCATCGCTTCGTCGAGGTCTTTTTCCGAGATGGTGCCGTGGGAGCCAAGCTTCTGGAAGACGCCGGAAAGCTTGTCCGAGAGGGCTTCTAACATAGGCGATGGATTATATCAGAGGCCCGTACCGGGCTGACCGGAGGCCAGAGGTGGAAGTCGGGATCTGAAATCGAGCGTCCTGCGGCCTGTCTCGACATCCGACCTCCGAGCCTCTCAGCTACCGATCCCCAGCTCCCCCGCCGGAATCACGTGCCACACCTGCATCCCCGGGTTCTCGTACGCCAGTTCCAGCGCGCCGCCGAGGCCGCCCTTGAACTTCTCGAGACCTGACGGCGGGTAGTTGAAGCGCTCCTCGTCCCCGACGATCACCCACTCTACGTCGTACTTGCGGATCAGCTCGCGCGCGCGGCTCACGTCGCCCGTCGAGTAGAACTCCGAGACGTCTCGCTGCCGGTCGCCGACGCTCCGCGCCACCTTGACGCGCTGCTGCTCCTGGTGGAACACCCACCCCTGCACCGTCGGCATGCCGGTGTAGATCGCCACGCGGCTGCCCATGCTCCGGTACGACGGCCCGATCGCCTCGAACGTCGTCGGCGTGCCCTGGATGTTGGCCCGGATCCAGTTGATGCCGTCGCGCGTGTACTTCAGGTTGTGCTCGCCCCCGAGGCCCGAGTTGGGGTCGCGGTTGTTATAGACCACCTTGGGGTTGTCGAGGAACGCCAGCCCGTCGTTGCCCGTGCCCTGTGACGGATCCATGCGGTCCCGCACGCGCGCCCGTCCGCCGAAGTACGGGTACACCAGCGACAGCACCAGCAGCAGCACGACCAGCCCGCCGAACGCGTAGCGCGGCACCTGCACCACGGCCGTGTTGAGCGCACCGAGCCGCCGCAAGAACGCCTCGTGCGGGCGCATCACGGCGAACAGGTACCAGACGCCGAAGGCGCCGGCGACGCCCCACATCATCCAGACGTGCAGGTAGAACTTGAACACCGTGTTCATCCGTCCGACGTCGCCGTCGAGCGTCAGCACCTCCACCCCGCCGCTCAGCCCGAACCCGAGGCCGATCATCGCGTAGACGAACAGCAGCACCGGCGCAGCTGGCGACGGGCTGCGCGCCTCACGGATCGTCACCAGCACCACCGTCGCGAGGCCGACGGCGGCCATCGCCGTCACGCCCCAGCGCTGCAGCGTGCCTGCATAGATCAGCAGCCCGCCCGCCAGCGCGAGCGCCAGCACCACCGGCAGCGTCTCGGCCGGCTTGCGGCGATGCGCCCGCCCGAAGAAGATCGCCCGCACGGCGTTCTCGCGCGTGATGGCGCGCTGCAGACAAAACAGCAGGAAGCCCGTCACCGGGAACAACAGGATGCCGAAGTGGCTGAGGTAGTCCCGCAACGCGGTCGTCTGGTCGGACTGGTGGAACCCGTTGTAGGACTGGCTGTAGTTCTTCGCGATCTGCGCGAAGAACGCGTACGATAGCGCCCCCATGACGGCCGCTTTGATCGCGCCGACCACCACGGTTCGCACCGTCAGTCGGCCGTCCTTCGCCCGCTCGGCGATGATCAGCGCCGCCGCGCCGAGCAGCAGGAACGGCGGGTAGTCCCACGAGTTGATCCAGCGCAGCGCGCCGACGATCAGCGCCAGCACGACGACCATCGCCCAGCTGCTGATCTCCCGCGCGCGGACATGCTCGCGCGCCGCGCCGGCCCGGTTGAGCCGCGTAAAGTTCATCACGGCGCCCAGCGCCACGCCTGCCGCCGTCATCGAGAATGGGATCGCCATCAGATGTGCGTGCAGGTCGGCGAACAGGAACGTCCAGAACGGGAACTCAGTGATCGGCAGGACCTGCTTCGGATCGTCGATCGTGAGCGCGCGGCTCGGCGCCCACCAGTCGTACGTGGTCACGACCTTATGCAGGCTTGCGTCACCGAAGATGATCGCCTTGAAGCCACCTGCGATCGTGATCAGGTTGCCGACCACCGGCGCATCGGACTGCCAGTCGCTGACGCGCGAGAGATTGTTCGCCAGCACGTGCACAGCTGCGAGATTGCCCGACACCAGCACCAGGAAGATCGCGAGCAGCCCCGCGACGATCGGCCCCGCCGGCCCGATGCGCAGCCGCCCCGGCCGCCGCCGCATCAGCTGCCGCGTGCCCTCGGCGAGGTTGTACGTCAACGAGAACGTCGCCGCCGCCGTCAGCGCGAAGAACATCGGCACGATCAGGTTGTACGCCACCTCGGGCACCACGCCGGTGAGCTTCGTCACCGTCGCGGCGATGAACTGCCCGTACCAGTAGTAGTTCATGTACGCGCCGGCCTGCCACGGGTCGACGGGCCCCTGCGTTAGGTCCGTCGTCCGGATGACGCCGTTGAGGTACGCGAAGTCCATCGGCTTTTCGCCGCCCTGGACGGGATGCCAGAGGTCCGGATTCTGCAGCCGCACCCAGTACGCGGCGAGGAACGCCAGCAGGAACACCGCCTCCGCCAGCAGCACGAAGCGCCAGTGCGCGCGGAACCACGCGATGATCTCGGCGCGCCAGATCGCGCCCGTCGCGATGCCGATCGCGACGAGGAAGCCGAGCGCGCCCCCGATCTCACCGCGCGTGTAGTGCACCATGCCGTAGCTCGCCGGCGCGTACGCCGCGTACGCCAGCGCGAGGATGCCGAGCGGCTTCGTCAGCAGGTAGCCGCGGTCCGGCAGGCCGCGGAAGCCGACCGTCGCCAGCGGCACGAGCGCGAACGCCGCCAGCTCCATCACCACGAGCCACACCAGCAACGGATGCGCGTTCGCGAAGCTGCCCGGGTCGAAGATGTCCGACCATGTCGCGCCCGACTGCTGCCTCGCGAGCACGTCCGGCTTGAACAGCAGTCCGTTCTGCGCCCACCCCTTCGGCGACGTCGGCGGCATCTCGATGAACTGGTCGGCGTGCAGCACCTCGATCGCGTGCGCGCGCGAGTACGCCGGCGTCTTCTTGTAGACGACCACCTCCGGGTGGTCGTACACCGAGTACGACTCTTCCGCGCCGGTGTCGTCGAGCTTCACGCCGAACAGTCGCGGGTACGACGTGAAGTCCGCCACCTTCTCGAAGCCGAGCGAGCCATCTTCGAGCGCCTGGTAGTAGCGCGTCGTCACGGGCCACTCGCCGGGCACGCGCGTAATCGTTCCTGAGAGCCTCCGGCTGCTCGGGATGATGTAGTCCACCTGGTCGAGGTGGTCGAGGATCTCCTGCACGTGCTTCTGGCTGTCCGGCTCGAAGTTGTTGAACTTCACGCCGCCGTACTGCACCTGCGGCACGCCGGCGACGGAGTACGGCACGTCATCGTCCCAGTCTTCGTGGCCGATGACGGCGCCCGCCGGCACGTTCTCGTACACCCACTTCGACGCCTCGACGCGCGTCACCGGCGAGCGATAGATGTTGTAGAACGCGAGCCCCATCAGCAGTGTGAACACGACCACGACGGCGACCCCCGCGCGCGTCGCGAGCGACACAGCTGGCACGATCGACGACAGCCGCTCGCCGAGCCGTCCGAGCGGCGCCAGCGGACGCTCCGAACCGGCCCACCGCCACGCCTGGTACAGCAGCGCCGCGCCGAACACGGTGAGCGTCGGGTACAGCGGCAGGAAGTAGCGCATGTACAGCGAGAACTGCGCCCCCATGAAGCCGAAGTAACCCAGCACCCACGCCAGCGGCACGAGCCATGCGCCGGCTCGCCGTCGCCACGCGTACACCGCGACGAAGATCAGCCCGAGCCACGCCGTGACGCCGAGCGCAGGCCCCATGCCCCACGAGATCATCTGCTGCGCCGGCCAGACCCACTTCGATCGGCCGACCCACTGCACGTTCGGCGGGAACGACCCGCCGCCGAGCAGGCTCTGCTGGTCGGACTGATCCTTGATCCAGTGCTGGTTCATGATGTCTGGATAGATGACGGGGAACCGCCACAGGTGCCCGCCCTTCAGCACGAACAGGTCGCCCAGCTCTGGCGTCTTGAATGCGTACGGCATCGCGATCCGGAACGCGATGAACCCCGCCGCCAGCGCGAGCAGCGATCCACCGGCCAGCGTCAGGATCGAGCGGTCGAGCTGTCGCCCGCTGCGCTCAGCCGCGTACTCGCGCGTGTCGCCCTGCCACCACGGCGCGACGTACGGTCGGACGCCCTTCCACGCAAAGACGCCGATCCCGAGCAACACCACCGGGAACAGCGAGATCGCCGTGATCTTGCACGCGGCCGCCAGCCCGGCCGCCGCGCCGGCGATGGCGAAGTTGTCCCAGCCGCCCTTCTGCGCCGCCCGTACGGCGAACAGCACCGTCAGCGTCGCGAAGAACGCCACGAAAGGGTCCACGACGAAGAAGTGCGCGTTCTGTATCGGGAACGCCGACAGCGCGTAGAGAAATGCCGCCAGCAGCCCCACGTCCCGGTTCATCAGTTGCCGGCCGAGGAAGAACACGAGCAGGATCGTGCCCGTATCGAACAGCGCCGAGAGGAGTCGGCCGCTGCGGTTGTAGTGCTCGTAGTTGTCCCAGTTGTCCGCCTGCCACAGCGACAGCACGTGCAGGTGCGAGGCGAGTGCCTTGTTCATGAACAGCGGCAGCGTTCCGTAGACGAAGTTCGACTGTTTCTGACCGTTGCCCTTGTCGATGTTGTACGGGTTCAGGCCGGACGTGTCAGTATCGAAGTAGTTCAGGATGCTGCTGGGCGCCCGCGTGTCCTGGCTGACCTGCGTCAGAAAGCGCTCGTCCGGGTGCAGGTGGCCGCTCGGAGCGTCGACGTTGCTCGGCGTCCACGGGCCGCCGCTGGCGTCCCAGTTGTTGTGGCTGAACCGCAGATAGCCGCCGAACACAAGAATGACGGCGAGGATCGCCAGCCGTAGCACGGTCGTCTGCGACCACTCCATGGCTCCGGCGTTGAACCGGTATCGAGGGAGTGCGCGACCCGTGGCCGCCGCCTGCGTTGCGGCCGGGTCGTGCATCGGCGGGTTCTGTTCGCTCATGCGGTCCGCATCGCCTGGTCGGCCGGGTATGGTCGGCATCGAACGGCGCATGATAACAAAGCCCCGCCCGTGGCGCGGGTGCCGGCCGCCGCAACGAATGTATCGGCGATGGCAGCGCTCACATCCCGGCGCCGCCGCTTTGGCCGGGAGATCCAGCCTCTGCTATCATCCGGGTCGAAGCCGGGCCGAGAGCAACTCAGTCCGGCGAGCAAGGAGATTCGATGAGCAACAAGCTCACGCTGGCGATTCTCGGCGTGGCCGCCGTGCTCATCCTCGTTCTCGCTGTCGTCCTCGTCATGGTTGTCGGTGGCGGCGGCGACAAGAAGTCCAACGCATCGACCGACCAGACACCCGCCTCCGGCACCCCGTCGGCGTCCTCGAACAGCGGTCCAGCCGCCTCTGGCACGCTGCGCCTCCGCGGCGACGACCCGATCACGCTCGACCCCGCCATCGCTCAGGACGCCGGCTCGGCCGTCTACATCGTCGAGATCTTCTCCGGCCTCGTCCGGCTCGACAAGGATCTCAAGGTTCAGCCCGATGTCGCCGCCAGCTGGGACACGAGCCCCGACGGCAAGACCTACACCTTCCACATCAACCCCAAGGCGCAGTTCCAGGACGGACGCCCCGTGCTGGCCGAGGACGTGAAGTACTCGTGGGAGCGCGCCCTCAGCCCCGATACGGCCTCCGTGACGGCCGCGAACTTCCTCGGCGACATCGTCGGCGCGCGGGACGTGGCGAACGGCACGGCCACCTCCATCAACGGCGTTAAGATCGTCGATGACGCCACCATCGCCGTGACCATCGATGCGCCGAAGCAGTATTTCCTCTACAAGCTCACCTATCCGACGGCCTTCATCGTCGACCAGCGGCAGGTGCAGGCGAACCGCCGCTCGTGGACGCAGAAGCCCAACGGCACCGGCCCGTACAAGCTCAAGGAGTGGAAGCTCGGCGAGAAGATCACGCTCGAGGCCTACGACCACAACCACCTCGGCACGCCGAAGCTCAAGACGGTCAGCTACGACCTCACCGGCGGCTCCGCGCTCGTCTCGTACGAGGACGGCGACATCGATATCACCGGCGTCGGCCTCGACGACCTCGACCGCGTCGAGGATCCGTCGGACAAGCTGCACGCGGAGTACAAGACGGGGCCCTCGCAGTTGGTCGACTACATCGGCTTCAACACGCAGTCGGCGCCCTTCGACGACCCGAAGGTTCGCCAGGCGTTCGCGCTCGCCGTCGACCGCAAGAAACTCGCCGAGGTCGTGTTGAAGGGCAGCAGGCCTGTCGCGAACGGTCTCCTCATGCCGGGCGTCCCGGGCTACACGCCCGATGACAAGACGTACCCGTACGACCCTGAGCGCGCCAAGCAGTTGCTTGCGCAATCGAAGTACGCCAACAACATGGGAGAGATCACGATGGCGCTCAGCGGGGCGGGCGCCACCGCCGGCCCCTACGACGAGGCGCTCGTCCAGATGTGGAAGGACAACCTCGGCGTCGACGTGAAGATCACGCAGGCCGAGGCCGGCACGTTCTTCAGCGACATCGATGAGGGCCGCTACCAGATGTTCCACCTGGCTTGGATCATGGACTACCCGGATCCGGAGGACATCCTCGACATCCTCTTCTACAGCAAGAGCCGCCAGAACAGCAGCCGCTACACCAACTCCGAGGTCGATGCCAAGCTCGAGGCCGCGCGCATCGAGCCGGACGCGACGAAGCGCCAGGCCGCCTACGGCGATATCGAGAAGCAGATCATCACCGACGCGCCGTGGATCCCGATGTTCTTCGGCGCGTCCCACGCGCTGGTCAAGCCGTACGTGCAGGGCTTCGACTTTCCGCCGCTTATCATCGAACAGTTCCGCGACGTTCAGGTGAACCCCTGATCGCGAGGTAGCAGCGCCATGGATGGCCTCGCCGGTTACGTCCTGCGCCGCCTGCTATTTCTGCCGATCACGCTCCTCATCGTTTCGTTCGCCACCTTCTACATCACGCGCTGGGGCCCCGGTGATCCCATCAGCGTCTACTCCGGCCAGTACCGTGACCAGGAAGCGTTCCAGCGCGTTCGCCACAAGTACGGCCTCGACAAGCCCGTCATCGAGCAGTACGGCATCTACATGAAGGCGCTGCTCCTGCACGGCGACCTCGGCGAGAGCTACACGTATCGTGGCCGCTCAGTCCAGGAGGTCATTCGTCCGAAGATCTGGGTGTCCTTCCGGCTCGGACTGTACGCCTTCGTGCTCACGTTCCTCATCGGCATCCCCGCGGGCGTACTCGCTGCTGTCAAACGCGGGTCGTGGCTCGATCCCTTCATCATCAGCGTCTTCCTGTTCTTCCAGTCGATCCCGGTGCTGGTCACGGTGCCCATGCTGGTGCATGGTGTTCGCCGCGAAGCTGCACTGGCTGCCCTCCGGCGGCTTCGACGGCATCTTCTCGAAATCGATGATCATCCCGACGATCGCGCTCTCTATCGGCGGCATCGCCGGCGTCGCACGCCTCGCCCGCGCCACGACGCTCGGCACGCTCAACGAGGATTTCGTCCGCACCGCGCGCGCCAAGGGCCTCGACGAGCGCACGGTGATCGGACGCCACGTCGCGCGCAACTCGCTCGTGCCGGTGATGACGACGGTGATCGGCCTGTCCCTCGTCGGCCTGATCGAGGGCGCGCTCTTCACCGAGACGCTGCTCGGCATCCCCGGCATCGGCCGTTTCCTCTACGATTCCGTGAAGGGCCGCGACTACAACGTGATCCAGGCCGTCGTCCTGCTGATCACGGTGGCGTTCGTGCTCGCGAACCTCGCCGTCGACCTGGCGCTCGTCATCATCGACCCGCGCGTGCGCCAGTTCAGGGGCACCTCGCCGTGACGCAGTTAGGCGTCGAGGTGGCGCACGGCATGGCCGAAGAGCGAATGCGCCGCGGCGAGAGCCTCACGCGCCGCTCGGTTCGTCGGCTGCTGCGCCGGCGCCTGGCGACGGTCTGCCTCGTCGTCATCGCCCTGTTCTACGCCGTCGGCGCCTTCGCGCCGCTCATCGCGCCGGACGGCTACGCCCAGCAGAACCTCGACCGCACGTTCGAGGGGCCGTCGCTCAGCCATCCGCTCGGCACCGACCGTCTCGGACGTGACACCCTCAGCCGCAACATCTTCGCCGCCCGCACGACGACGATCGTCACCGTCGCCACCGTCGCGACCGGCTTCGTGCTGCTGCCGGTCGTGCTCGGCATGCTCGCCGGCTACGTCGGCGGCTGGGTCGACGCCACGGTCAATCGCACCGGCGAGATCCTCGCGTCGCTGCCCGGGTTACCCATGCTCGTGCTGATCAACGCCACGATGCGCCCGCGTTTCGTGCGCTGGGTCAGCGACTTCGGCGACGTCATCCACTGGCAGGGGATTACCGATTCGGGCTTCGCCGACTACTTCCTCATCTTCGGCGTGCTCTCGCTCTTCGGATGGGTCGGCGGCATGCGCCTCATCCGATCGCAGGTGTTGACGCTTCGCGGCTCCGAGTTCATCCTCGCAGCGCGCGCCAGCGGCGCATCGACGCCCCGCATCCTCTTCCAGCATCTCCTGCCGAACGTCATGCCGCTCGTCATCGTCGGCGCGTCGAGCGCCCTCGGCGGCATCGCCCTCTCCGAGATCGGCCTCACGTTCCTCGGCGTCGGCATCCAGCCCCCGCACCCCAGCTTCGGCGCGCTCATCACCGACGGCGCCCCTCGCACGGTGCTCGAGAACCATCCCGAGCTTCTGATCGTGCCCGCGACGATCGTCGCGTCGCTCATATTCGCCTTCAACCTGCTCGGCGACGCGCTGAACGACGTCCTCACCTCTCGGGCTAACTGACCCGGCCATCCGGCACGGCCCGCTACCCGGCCGCTTGCTATACTTTCCCCAGAACGACGGAATGTCCCGGCACTCCACCGAAACGGTCGCGAAGGCGGCCGTCGCTGTTGTTCAGGAGCGCGTCGCACCGCCGTCGCCGAGACTGGATGCAGGCTTGAAAGTATCGACAGAGAAGATCCCCGAGTCCCAGGTCCTCATGACCATCGAGGTCGAGCCGGAGCGCCTCGACGAGGCGCGCGAGAAGGCGCTGCGCCGCCTCGCGCCGCGGGCGAAGGTGCCCGGCTTCCGCCCCGGCAAGGCGCCCGCATCGATGGTGCGCCGCTACTTCGGTGAGGAGCGCATCCTCGACGAAGCGCTCGACGTGCTCGTGCCCGTCGTCTACCGCGAGGCCGTCCAGGCCGACGAGAGCATCGACCCCATCGCCCGCCCGCGCCTCGTCGTCGAGACCACCGACCCCCTCGTCGTCAAGGCGACCATCCCTGTCCGTCCGACGGTCGATGTCGGCGACTACAAGTCGGTGCGCGTGAAGGTGGAGCAGGTCACGGTCGACGAGGAGCGCGTCGAGCAGACGCTGCAGATCCTCCGCAAGCGCTCCGCCACGCTCGAGCCGGTCGAGCGGCCGCTCGCCTGGAACGACGTCGCCCGCATCAACATCCAGGCGACCGTCGAGGGCGATGTGCTCGTCCAGCAGCAGGACGCCGAGGTGCAGCTCATCGAGGAACGCGACGTCCTCTTCCCCGGCTTCGAGGAGGAACTCATCGGTCACGCCAAGGGCGAGACGATCGAGTTCACGCTGCCCGTACCCGAGGCCATCAAGGAGGAGAAGTTCGCCGGCAAGCAGGCCGACTTCGTCGTCTCCATCGAAGAGACGAAGGAGGAGATCCTTCCCGGAACTGAACGACGAGTTCGCGAAGCTGGTCGGCGAGGGCTTCGAGAACGTCGACGCGCTCCGAGAGCGCATCCGGGGCGACATCGAAAAGGCGGAGCGGGAGCGCCTCGACGACCGCTACCACGACGAAATCCTGGGCGAGCTCGTCGACCGGGCGACCATTGAGTTCCCGCCGGTCATGCTCGATGCCGAGGTCGACCGCCTGTTTCACGACCAGGCCGGCCACCTCGAGCGTGGCGAAGCGCTGCAGCAGTACCTGACCAACATCGGCAAGACCGAGGAGGAGGTGCGCGCCGAGCTGCGGCCTGTCGCCGACATCCGCTTACGCCGTTCGCTGGTGTTGTCCGAGGTCTCGGACGCCGAACATATCGAGGTGGCGCCCGAGGAGGTCGAGGCCGAGATCGAGCGTCTCGTCGCTTCGGCCGGGCCCCAGGGCGCGCAGTTGAAGCAATTCATGTCGAGCGACGACGGCCGGTCGACCATTCGCCGAAACATGGCGACGAAGAAGACGCTGGCGCGCCTCGTCGAGATTGGCGACCCAGGATGGCGTAGCCGAACCCACGGCCGAGGTTGAGGCCCCGAAGAAGAAGTCCCGCGCCCGCGCATCCGCGAAGGCGGCGAAACAACCCGCCGAGGCGGGCAAGACCGAGGAGGAGTGAGATGGAACCCGCAGGCAGCCAGATCGAGAGGGCAACCAACATGATCATCCCGTCCGTGATCGAGACCAGCGCCCGCGGCGAGCGCGCGTTCGATATCTATTCGCTGCTGCTGCGCGAGCGCATCATCTTCCTCGGCACGGCGATCGATGACCAGATCGCCAACCTGATCATCGCCCAGCTGCTCTACCTGGACCGCGAGGATCCGGACAAGGACATCAACCTCTACATCCACTCGCCGGGCGGCCAGATCACCGCGGGCCTCGCCATCTACGACACGATGCAGCTCGTCCGATCCGACGTCGCCACCTATGCCGTTGGCATGACGGCCAGCATGGGCACGGTGCTGCTCTGCTCCGGCGCGCCGGGCAAGCGATTCTGCATGCCGAACTCGACGATCCACATGCACCAGGCGCTCGGCGGCGCGCGCGGTCAGGCCGCCGACATCGAGATCCAGGCGAGAGAGATCTTGCGTGAGAACGACATAATCCGTGGTATTCTTGTCAAGCACACCGGGCAGGACGACGAGCGCATCCGCAAGGACTTCGACCGGGACTTCTACATGAACGCGGAGCAGGCAAAGTCGTACGGAATGGTGGACGAAATTCTCGTCCGCCGGGAGGGGTAGCACCCCGGAAGCGTTATATCCGGGAGGGGCCGCCGTTTAGGCCTTCAGAGGGGTACGCAGACTCCCGAAAAGTGTACAGGACGTCCGTGTACGGGCACTGCGGCCTCTTGTCAAGCTGACAAAGCGAGACGATCGGCGTAGAATCGGCATCGAAAACGTCCCTTCCGGGGGACGCCAGTCGCTGAAGGGGCACCGAGAGGCATGGCAAACAGCCGTCAGACCCGCGTCCAGTACCACTGCTCGTTCTGTGGCAAGAACCAGGACCAGGTCAAGCGCCTGATCGCCGGCCCCGGCGCGGTCTACATCTGCGACGAGTGCGTCGAGCTCTGCCGGGAGATCATCGACGAAGAGGCCGCGGGGCCGGCGAAGACGAAGGTCGGCGCCGGGCAGCGCACCCCTCCGCCGAAGCAGATCTTCGACAGCCTCAGCGAGTACGTCGTCGGCCAGGACCAGGCCAAGAAGGTCCTCTCCGTCGCCGTCTACAACCACTACAAGCGCATCAACTCCGCCAGCGGACAGAACCCCGACGTCGAGCTCGAGAAGAGCAACATCCTCTTCGTCGGCCCGACCGGCGTCGGCAAGACGCACCTGGCGCGCACGCTTGCCAAGATGCTCGACGTGCCGTTCACCATCGCCGACGCCACTGCGCTGACCGAGGCCGGCTACGTCGGCGAGGATGTCGAGAACATCCTGCTGCACCTCATCCAGGCCGCGGACTTCGACGTCCAGCGCGCCGAGCGCGGCATCGTCTACATCGACGAGATCGACAAGATCTCGCGCAAGTCCGACAACCCGTCGATCACGCGCGACGTGTCCGGCGAGGGCGTCCAGCAGGCGCTGCTCAAGATCATCGAGGGCACGACCGCGAACGTGCCGCCGCAGGGCGGACGCAAGCACCCGCACCAGGACTTCATCCAGATCAACACCGCGAACATCCTGTTCATCTGCGGCGGCGCCTTCGAGGGCCTCGACAAGGTCATCGAGAGGCGCCTCGGACGCGACAAGCGTTCGCTCGGCTTCGGCGCCGAGTACAAGACGCTCGACGCCCAGAAGAAGTCCGACGAGCTGATGAAGCAGGTCACGCACGACGACCTCCTCACCTACGGCCTCATCCCCGAGTTCGTCGGCCGCCTGCCGATGGTCGTCGCGCTCGAGTCGCTCGACGCGGACTCGCTCGTGCGCATCCTCACCGAGCCGAAGAACGCGCTCGCACGCCAGTTCCAGCGCTTCTTCAGCCTCGACAACGTCGAGTTGACGTTCACCGACGATGGCCTCAAGGCCTGCGCCGAAGAGGCCATCCGCCACAAGACCGGCGCTCGCGGCCTCCGCACCGTCCTCGAAGACACGCTGATGGAAGTGATGTACGAGATCCCGTCGCGGACCGACATCAAGAAGTGCGTCGTCAGCGGCGACACCATCCGCGCCCGCAAGCGCCCGCTGCTCCTCACCCGCTCCGGCCAGAACATCGACGACAGCGACGCCGCCGAAGAAGCCGACGAAGTCAACGACGTCTCCGCCTAGCGGCGCAGCATAAACAACCGACAACCAAAGGCCCGCCAGCGCGGGCCTTTTCGTTTGTCCGGCCACCACTGATGTAGGGGCGGACCCACGCGTCCGCCCTGGTTCGGTTGGATCACGAGGGAATGGTACGTGTGGCACATGGCGGCGCATCGCATCCGCCGTACGCTGCGCTAATGGACGACAAGGGCGATGTGGCCAAACGGCGGGCGCTCGTGGCTCGGGTCATGCTCCGGGGGGCGTCTTAGTTGTGCTGATCGCCATTGCCATCGCGGGCAGTCTTTGGGCGCTGTCCATGGCCGCCGAAATCGCGGTAGCCCTTGCATTCGTTGGGGCCTGCCTGGCCATTGCCTCGACGCCGACGCCTGGGACGTCGCGCCCATTCGCTCCAGCGCCAGGATGGCTTGATGGAGCCGTATTGACAGTCGTCACTGCTGGGGCCTTGCTCCTCGTCGCCGAGGAGGGCGCGGGATCCTTACTGGTGGCATATCTGGCCCTGACCGTGGTTTGCGCAGCCATCGGCGCCGCGTTGCACAGTTGGCGGTGGCTCTTCGCGGTCGAGTGTGCGTTGTTGGGCCTCTACTTCCTGCTTCTGGTGTTGATCATCGCGAAGTCCGCAGGATCGTGGAACCGTCGGTCCTACGACCTGACTGTAGGGGCGCTGGCGCTGATGTCGATCTCTTACGCTACGCTCCTCCTGCTCGTGATTCTCGGTGGGCTCACCGTTGGCGCGAGCGTTCAGCGCCGCCTGCGCTAGTCGTCCGTTTGCCAACCGATTCCGCAGCCCCACGAACGTTCCGCTAATTCGAACCGCCGCGCCTCACCGGGTGACACCCCCATTTGGAGTTCGCCCGCAGGTCGCCCTACCCTCGCCCCATGCCACGCCGACGACCACGCACGCCCGACAGCTTCGCGATGTCACCCCGCAGCGCCGTGCGCCACGGCCAGTACTGCGACGCCGTCGCCAGGGCCATCGCATCCCGCTCGCCCGAGTCGATGTCCATGGCCCCACGGTGAAATAAAAAGTGGCAAAACGAAATCCGCGCTTCGTAAATTCGGTGGGGTGTCCGGAACGGCCCGTCGCGTTCGATCCGGACAATCGACCGCCGCGGCTTGCGCACAGGCGTATAATCTCCGCGATGGAACACGCGGCTCGCTCTGGAGGAGGGGGCGGCCTCGCGACGTCGAAGTTCGCCGTCCCCAGGCGGCGTCCCGATGTCGTCCGCCGGCCGCGGCTGAACGCCCTCATCGATTCAGCCATCGGCGGCAAGGGCATCCTCATCGCCGCGCCCGCCGGCTACGGCAAGACCACCCTCGCCGTCGACTGGCTCCAGACCTCCGACTTCTCGTCCGTGTGGCTCTCCCTCGATGCCTGGGACGCCGAGTTGCCCGCCTTCGCCCGTGCGCTCGCCTCGGCCATCATGGCGCGGCTGAACGTCGACGCGCAGCTCGGCGACCCGCGGTTCTGGCAGCCGCGCACCGTCAGCACCGCGCTGATCAACGCCATCGCCGACATGGACGACTACGTCGTGCTCGTGCTCGACGACGTCCACACCGTCGAGGCGTCCGCCGACGTCATGGAGACGCTCAGCTACCTGCTCGAGCGCGCGCCCGAGAATCTGCACATCGTCCTGACGTCGCGGACGCGGCCGCCGGTGCCGTCGCTGTCGCGCCTGATCGCCCGGCGCGAGGTCGCCGTCGTCGGCGCGGCCGACCTCGCCTTTACGCCGCGCGAGGTGCGCGAGCTGCTCGCCTCGATCGGCCGCGCCATCTCGGAGGATGAGGCCGAGGCGCTGTTCGAGCGCACCGAGGGCTGGGCCGCCGCCCTGATCCTCGATGCCGGCTCGCGGGACGCCCGTCCCGAAGGCGAAGGCCCCGCCGGCGATCCGGCTGCGCGGTCCGGCGCCCTCGGCCTGTCGCTGGCCGACTACGTCCACGGCGAGGCGCTCGATACCGCGCCGCCGCACCTCCGCACGTTCCTCCGCGCCGTGTCGTTGCTGCCGATCTGGACGCCCGCGCTCTGCAACGACATCACCGGCCGCCGCGACGGCGAGAAGCTGCTCCGCGAGGCCGCCTCGGCCATCCTCTTCGTCGACCAGTACGCCGAGGAGCCACCCGCGTACCGCTGCCACCAGCTCCTGCGCGCGCTGCTCATGCAGCAGTTTCGCGCCGATGACCCCGACGGCTTTGCCGAGGCCGGCCGCGACGCGGCGGAGACCCTCACCCGCTTCGGCATGCTCAACGAGGCCATCGAGCTGCTGTTCGACCTCGAGGAGTGGGACCACGCCACCGACACCCTCGCCGAGATCGCGCCGCGCCTCCTCCAGCAGGGCCAGGCCCGCGGCCTGGCTGAGTGGATTGACAGGCTTCCCCTCGAAGCGCAGCAACGCAGCCCGCACCTGCAGGTGTGGCGTGCCCGCGCCTCGCTGAAGCTGCGCGACCTCGACGAGGCGTTGCGCCGCATCGATGACGTCGTGCGCGGCCTGCGGAATGCCAACGATGTGCCCGGCCTCGTACAGGCGCTCTTCGTCCGCGGCGAAACCCTCCGCATGAAGGGCTTCAACGACGAGGCGCTCGCCACCTTCGGCGAGGCGCGCACCCTGCTCGAGTACGACGAGGACGACAACCAGCAGCTCGCCGGCCACGTGCTGCGGAACCTCGGCGTCACCCACACCCTCAACGGCGACCTCGACGCCGCCATCGACGAACTCGAAGAGGCGCGCCGCATCCTCGAGCAGGTCGGCGACCTCGAGGGCATCGGCAACGCCTGCGGCTCGCTGGCCCAGTGCTACAGCATGCGCGGCGAGCCGCTGCAGGCGCTCGGCGCGCTGCAGCGCGCGCAGTCGGCTTTCGAGCGCGCCGGCAACACCTTCGACCTCGGCCTCACGCTCAACAACACCGGCATGGTCTACTACGAACTCGGCGAGTTCGAGCAGGCGCTGCAGGTGTACGAGCGCGGCCTCCGCCTCATGCGCGGCACGGGCAACGTAGCCGACGAGGCGTTCATGATGGCCGGCATCGCCGAGACGTACCGCGCCGTGGGCCGCTTCGAGGACAGCCTCGCCATGTACCAGGAGGTGCAGCCGATCGCCACCGGGCTGCAGGTCCAGTACCTGCTGACGGAGATCAGCGAGGGGCTGGCGCTGACGCGACTCGCGCTCGGCCAGGGCGAGGAGGCGATGCAGCTCGTCAAGAGCGTCGCGCCGAAGCCGGCTGAGGCGCCGGCCCGCATCGCCCAGCACGCGCTCGTCGAGGCGCAGGTCACGCTCGAACGGGGCGATAGCGCGGCGGCGCTGAAGGCGCTCGACCTCGCGTGGCGCCACCTCGAGCCCGCCGACAACCGGCACCAGATGGCGATCGCGGCCTTCCTGCGCGCCCGCGCCTACTTCGACGGCAACCAGACCCGCAAGGCGATGACGGAGATCGAGTCCGTCGCCCGACTCTGCGAGAAGCTCGGCTTCTCCCATTTCCTGCGCCCGTACGCCGCCCGCGCGAAAGACATGGTCGAACACGCCCTCGTGCGGCACGTTGCCGATAACCTGCTCGGCGAGCTGGCCGACGAGCAAGCGGCGCCGGCGCGCTCCGCCGTCGAGCGCAAGTCGTTGGCCGGCGAGATGCTGCCCGCCGTCCGCGCGTTCGCCTTCGGTCGCGGCAGCGTCGTCGTGGGCGAGCGCCAGGTGTCGGACATGGAGTGGCGCAGCGAGAAGAGCAAGGAGATGTTCTTCCTGCTGCTCTCGCGCCAGTCGTCCGTGCCGAAGGAGGAGATCTTCGCGGCGCTCTGGCCCGACCTTCCGGAGTCGAAGTGCAACAGCAACTTCCACTCCAGCCTCTACCGCCTCCGCCGCGCGCTCTTTCACGAGTGCGTCGTCCGCGAGGCCGATGGCGGCTACGCGCTCAACCCGCTCGGCCGGTTCACGTCCGACGTCGCCGAGTTCAACCGCGCGATGCTGGCGGCGGACGTCGCCAGGGACGAGGACGCGCGGCTGAACAAGCTGGAGCAGGCCGTCGCGCTCTACAAGGGCGGCTTCCTGTCCTCGACCTACAGCGAATGGGTCGAGCCGCTGCGCCGCGAGCTCGAGGATCGTTACATCGAGGCGCTGAACGAGCTCGGCGCCCGCAAGCTGAAGGACGGCGTATTCGAGGACGCGCTGACGCTGTTCAAGCTGCTGGAGGGCGTCGACCCCTACAGCGAGGCCGCCGCCGTCGGCATCATGCGCAGCCACCTCGCGCTGAACGACGGCCCCGCCGCCACGCGGCACTACCGCCGCTTCCGCCAACTCCTCAAGGACGAACTCGACGAGGAGCCCTCCGCCCAGCTCGCCGAGCTCTACCGCGAAGCCTCAGCCCGTGGCTAGCAAATACGTCGGGAATCGGAGCGGAATCGCGGGGGACAGCCGCCCTCGGCTGTCCGTCCGCCGTATACGGACCATTGTTGACGTAACGAGATGTCCGGACGGCCGCCTAGACGGCCTTCGCCGGGACAGCCTTCGGCGAGGACGGCGGCTTCGGGCCAGCGAGACCCTTCGACCGGCGCTGCTTCTCGAGGTCGACTTCGGGGAA
Source organism: uncultured Chloroflexia bacterium (assembly GCA_963840385.1). Classification (GTDB taxonomy): domain Bacteria; phylum Chloroflexota; class Dehalococcoidia; order DSTF01; family JACRBR01; genus CAYJMJ01. Next base: position 51,874 of record CAWIYS010000016.1, read on the forward strand.
CTCGGTGTGGAGACCGGCGCAGTAGACACGAGCGTTCGTGATCTTCTCGCCCTTGAGCGTCAGCAGGTAGACCTGCCGCAGCACGCGCAGCTGGTCGTCGGGCGGGAGCTTCCACGTGATCTCGCATTCCAGCATGCCGGAACGAGCGGTCGCGGATTCGGTACTGAACGTAACGACCGAGCCGGCGCCGGGCGTGTACCAGGTCTCGATGATCTTGGCCACCGTTGGCGGGTCGCTGGCCGTCCAGTGGCCATACGGGGTCCATGCCTGGAAGTCGACCTGGGGGGCGAACAGCTTCGCCAACGTGCCGAACTTGCGGGCCTTGATGGCGGCTAACAGCTGACCAGGTACGGAAATCGCCATGCGGATGGTCCCTCGGACTGCTCCCGGCCGGGGGTTACGTTTCGACCGTCAGAGCGTAGTGTAACGCAATACCCCGCCCGGGCGCGATGAACGCTCAGGACCGGACCTGCTCTTCAGCCTGAAGCGGCGCCCCCGAGGCTACTTGCCCTTGTTCTGCTTCGGCTTCTTCGCCTCGCGGCCGCCCTTGTCCTTCTTGCCCACGGGACACCTCCGACGCTAATCGAAACCACTACGAAAGGTACTGCAGTCGCTTGAACAGTCTGCTCTTCGTCCGCTCCTGGGAGTCGAACGGGCTTCTCGACGCGAGTTCCTCGGGCGCGCTCAGGCTCGCAAACGCCCGGTTCAGGGCGTCCAACTGCTTCGCCGTGACCGTCAGGCGCCTCCCGTCGAAGTCCCGCTCGCGCAGCACCGGCAGCGAGTCGAAGATCGTGCGGTACTGCCCGTACAGCACGTCATACGCCTTCCGGTGCTTCTCGTCCAGGCAGATAGTGACGCGTCCCGGGCGCAGGCCGGCCGATTTCCCTTCGATTGGCGGGATCTCCATCGAAACGAGCTTAGACGTTTGAGCCGGAGCGGGCAACCGGCACCTCGCCGGAAGGGTGCGCTCGGCCGCCCGCCCCGCCGACAATTCATCTGATGGACAAGAGCTGGATCCTGCTCGACGAGAGCACGGGCCTCCACGTGGGCTGGTACTTCTGGCTGCGCGTGCTCGACGAGGTCAACCGCGCCGCCCGCTACGGCGCGCCGTTCGCGCTTCTGCTGCTGGAGGTCGACACGCCGCCGGCCTGCCCGGCGCGCGCCGTCGACGAGGCGGCGAGTAACGTGACCGATGCGATCCGCAGCACCGACCTGGGCGGCATGATCGGCGCGGGTCGCGTCGGCGTGCTGCTGCCGCACCAGGACGTCGATGCGGCCCAGTTCGCGCGGGATCGCATCCTGGAGAGGCTGGACGCGGCCTCGCCCAGAGGCATTCGCTGGGAGGCGCGGTTGCTGCATTACCCGGGGGACGGTGCAGAGATCTCGAACCTGCTGACAAGCGGCTGGCGCGAACGCCGCGCTGCCGATGAGACGCCGGGGATCGAGCGGCTCGCCTGAGCCGAATGAAGGCGTAATCCCGGGAGTGGGTCGGTGCCAGAGGACTGGAAAGCACGCATTCTGCACGCCAGGCAGAGTTATGAACTCCGCCGCGGCACCATCGGCGTGCGCACGCCCCTCGCGCAGTCGTTCCGCCGCATGGTGCAGGTCGCGATTGAGCCCGCGTTCCGGGAGGTCGCCGACTTCGCGACCGCACAGGGCGTGAGCTGCACCGTCGAGTGCGAGCTCGGCGGCGTCCAGCCCCGCGCGATGTTCTGCATCCGCCCCTCCGGCCGCTCCATCCGCTTCGAACTCGATGCCGATGGCATGGCCGTCCGCGAGATCGAGGGCGTGTATCACCGTCCGCTCGGCCAGCGAAAGGTCTGGGTCGATCTGAAGGACCTGCAGCGGGAACTGACTTCAGGCTACGCGCGAGGGTCCGCTGCGAGCATCGTCCAGGACCACTTCAGGGCGTCGGCGCGCACCAACGGCAGTCAGCCCGGCTAGGCGGCCCTCAGCGCGCCGCCGCGGTCGGCGCCGGGCCAGCTCTTCCGTGCGAATTCGATCGCCTCATCGAGCACCTCATCCGACGCCGAGAAGGCGTCGCCTTCGTACGCCGCTCGGTCGCGCAGGTACGCGCAAGCCGCGGCGGAGGCGGTCCGGTTGCTGAGGCGCCCCGCTTCGAGCCGTGACGCCAGTCCGTCGATAACCGGCGCCGAGAGCGACGCCTTGTCGAGCCGCCGCGCCAGGAACCGCACCAGCCGCTCGTCCACGATCGGGCCGATGTCGACGGCGTACGCGATGGCGCGCCGCGCCGGCTCGGGCAGCGCTTCGACCGCGACGCCGATGAGTGCGGTGGCCGTGCGCCATGGCACCTCGATGCGCTCGCCGCTGCGCAGCAGCACGATGCCGGTGTGATGGCGGCCGGGGATCAGCCACAGCCGGGCCAGGTCGACGAGCCCGCGCGGGTTCGCGGCGGCGTCGGTCACGCTCAACAGGCCGCCGACCGCCGTCAGCGGCGACGGCGCCACGTAGAAACGCGCGTCGTCGTCGTACGCCGGCACGACGTCCGATGCGAGGATCCCGCCGGTCAGCGCGACCGCCGGCCGGACGACCGTCGCCCACTGCGTCGCGTCGCGGCTCGACCGCAGGATGTCGAGGTCGTCGTCGGCATTGGGATGGTCTTCGACCGGGTGATGGTGCTGCGGATTGAAGAGGCGAATGACTGCACCGGCGGCGAACATCGCATACGGTAGCGTCACCGTCCCCGCGAGCGCGCGGCCGAGCGCCGCCGCTACCGCCGGTTGCTCGTCGCCCGCGACGCCATCGATGACCATCGTCGCGGCGGCGCAAATCGACTGGCCCATCGCGTCCGCCGCCTCCCCCGCGATGTCGAGCGCGTCCAGCTGCGAGCGGAACGCGTCGGGCGAGGCTACCGGCTGCGCGGCCTCGTCGGAGCGGCTGGCGAACTCGCCGAGCGACACGGGAAGCGGGCCGGCGTACCAGGTGCGCTGCCGCGCCACTGCCACCCGCGCTTGTCCGGCTTCGCTCAACCGGACGCGGCCGAGCCGGTCGAAGCTCGCCTGCCCCGTGTCCAGTTGTACGATACCCGCGCTCCGCAGCGATTCGAGCAGCTCGATCGCGATGGAGTCCTGCACGTGCATCAAGCGCGCGATCTCCACCGGTGTCAGCGCCCCCTGGTACGAGAGGACGCGGATCACGTGCTCGGCCACGAACGCCGGCGGCAGGCGGAGGTCCGCCACCTTCGCGTGCGGCGTCCAGGCGTACGGCTCGGGTGCACTCATCGTCTAATTCTCGGCGACTCCGTGTGGCCGAGGGATGGTGACGGGGCTATTCTCAAGGTTCGGCGCCGCAAACCTCGGGGCAGCGCCTAATGGCCCGCACTACGCCGCCCGGCCGATACTTGGCCTATGCATCGACTGTTTCAGCTTCGGGACACGGGTTCGCGCCCGCGTGTCGTCGTCCTCGGCGACTTCCGCGACGCGCTCGGCACCTGGGGCGATGCCTTCCACCGTGCGCTCGCCTCACCGGCGGACGTGCGGCGTGTCGAAGGCGGTACGACGCTGCGTAGCTGGCCCCGCGCGTACCGTACCGCCGCCTCGCTCATCCATCGCGATGGCTTCGAGATGGTGCACGTGCTCGACCCGGGTCTCGCGCCGATCGGCGCCATGCTGCGCCACCGCTGCGGCGTACCGGCGACCATCTCGCTGACCGCCGACGCGATGCGCCGCTGCGGCCCGCGCGCGGCTCTGGAACGCCGCTCCTTCGCCGCGTTCGACGAGGCGTTCGTGTCCGAGGACGCCATGCCTGCAATCGACGACCGCGCGACGGTCGGTGCCCCGATCTACGCGATGCCGTCGGCCGCCCGCGAGTTGCCGATGCCGTCGCCGCGCGACGTCGCGCGCGTGCTCGGCGCGCTGCGCGGGCTCGAGCCGGAACAGCCGCTCGTCGGTCTGCCCTGGCCGCGCAACGCGGCTGACTTCCGCTGGTTCCGCGACATCGTCATGCCGAACCTCGCTACGCAGCCATCGTTCCTGCTGCTCGGCGTCACCAGTCGCCGCGAGTTGCAGGCGATGCTCCGCCTGACGGGCACTCGGTCCGATGTCCGCGCCGTTACCGGTTCGATCACGGCGGGGCTGATCGCCGCCGCCGCCCGCATGGTCGACGTCTTCGCCGTGCCCGCGCCGTCGCGGTCGTCCGGCGCGCCCGGCGGCGAGTTGTTGATGGCGCTGACGGTGAGCGGCGTGCCCGTCGTCACCGACGCCACGTCCTTCGACTGCGTCCCTGCGCACGAGACGAGCGGCCTGATGGTCGACGCCGGCGACGAGCGCGGTTTCGTCGTTGCTCTCGACGGCGTCCTGCGCCTGCCGCCCGTCCAGCGCCACTTCCTCGGCGAGGAGGTCGCGCGCTCGACGCTGCGCGAGTGGCCGTGGCACCCCGTAGCCGAAGCCTACGCGGCCCGCTTCGGTTCCCTCCTCGGCCGCCCCGTCATCCCCCAGGAACTCCGCGCGGCCTGAGGCAGCGTCCCTCCGACCTCAACGCTGCGCACACAGTCAGGGCTGTCCCGCCACCTGTCTTCGTCCTTCCCGCTTCCCGCGTCTCGCCTCCCACCTCCTACATCTACCAGTTCACATAACAAGAAAGAGCGGCCGTGGCCGCTCTTCTGATGTCTGGTAGCAGCGGTTGGATTCGAACCAACGACCTACCGATTATGAGCCGGTTGCTCTAACCCCTGAGCTACGCTGCCGTGGCAGACCCAACGGCGAAAATCGAAAAGATGGCGCGCTTGGCGGGACTCGAACCCACGGCCTCTACCTCCGCAGGGTAGCGCTCTATCCACTGAGCTACAAGCGCGCGCGACGCTGTGCGATGCTGGTGCCGAGGGCGGGATTTGAACCCGCACGCCCTTGCGGACACTGCGCCCTGAACGCAGCGCGTCTGCCGTTCCGCCACCTCGGCGCGTGCCTCGCGAGCGGCTCCGGGATTGTAGCAAGGCAACCCCACCCCTTCAAGCGAAGGCACGATCGAGGGAATACGGGACGGAAAGTGGTGGGCGGTACAGGACTCGAACCTGTGACCTCTTCCGTGTGAAGGAAGCGCTCTACCAGCTGAGCCAACCGCCCTCGCGAACGCGCCGCATTCTAACAACGCACCCCCGCCCCTTCAAGCGTGGCTCATTTCCCGGGGCACGGCGCGGCGGTACACTGCCGCTGATGATGCGACGCCCGCCACTCGCCGCACTCTCACTCATCGTGCTGGCCGCTCTGGCCTTCGCGGCGTGCCGCAGCAGTTCCTCCGCCGATCAGACGCCGACGCCCGGACACGGCACGGTCCCTTCGTCCTCCGCCGTGGCCACATCGACCGCGCCCGGGCCGACGGCGACGCCGTCTCGCGCGATCCGCCTGCTCGACCTCAAGAACTCGCCGCCGGTCCAGAAGGTGATAGCCGAGTCGGGCGGACAGCTCGTGCCGGCCGAAGTCGTGTATGCGGATCTCACCGGCGACGGTGCGGAGGACGCGGTGGTGCCGATCTCGTCAGGCGGCACGCTCGGCGACATCGCGTTCGTCGTGCTCGGCGCGACAGGCGGCAACACGAGGACGTTGGTCAGCGAGTACCCGAAGGGCGGCCGCGGCCTGTCCGTCGTCGTCTTCGGCAACAAGCTCGTCGTCACCGAGGCCATCCCCGGGCCCGATGACCCCGAATGCTGCCCGAGCCAGCTCCGCAAGACCATCTACGGCTGGAACGGCGTGACGCTCGCCATTGAATCGATCAGCACCGAACCGAATCCCAACGCTGGACCGAAGGCGACACCCGGCGGCGCCACCACGCCGTGACGCCGGAGAGGGCGTGGTGCGATCTTTCAATTTTCTCACGGATGCGAAACAGGTACAGAATGTATACGCCCTGCTGTTGACCGGCGATGGCTACCGGCGCTACGGTCGCCTTGCCTCTCGAGTAGGGCGACCGGAAACGGACTCCGCGAGGGCCGGGGAGGGCACATGGCAGGACGCCGGTGCCCTCCTCGTGCGTCCACGCCAGCCGCGCCGGCACCCCCATCCACGCGTACATCGCGTTCCACTTGCCGCGCTCCATGCGCGTATGATTACTTGCCGCTCGACGTGAGGTGATGAGATGGCAACGCCCCAGACGGTTGTGCACTTCCACGAGAACCTGCGCTTCACCGCGACGACTCCATCGGGGTTCGACGTCGATGTCGACTCGTCCGCCACGCCCGGCGGCGCGATCTCCGCGCCTACGCCGATGGAGTTGCAACTCGTCGCGCTGGGCGGCTGCAGCGGCATGGACGTCATCTCGATCCTCCGCAAGATGCGCCAGGACGTGACAGCCTACGACGTGCGCGTCACCGATGTCCGCGCCACCGAACATCCTGGCGCGTACACGTCGATCGAGCTGCTGCACGCGATCCGCGGCCGCGGCGTCGGCGAATCCAACGTCCGCCGCGCCATCGAGCTGTCGATGACGCGGTACTGCCCGATCTACGCGATGCTCCATCCCGCCGTCGACATAACGGAGCGCTACGAGATCTTCGACGAGACCACCGGCGCCACCGTCTCCGGCGTCGTTGACTTGCCCGACACGCCGTCCGTCCCGCCTGAGGACGCTGCCTGGCCTTCGCTCCAACGACGGGATTCAGAGCGCCGGGACTCGTCGGACGAGGGCCGGCGCGGGTGAGGTAGGCCAACCCCTAACCTCCAACCTCTAATCTCCCGATAATCCCGTATGTATCGCATCGACATCGTCTCGCAGCTCGAGGCGGCGCACTTGGCGCAGCTGCCCGAGCTGGTGGCCGCCGCCACGTCGGCCGACAGCCACGAGCCGCTCGGCGAGCACAAGTTCCTCCGCATGCAGCGGGGCGACGACCTCGCCGCAGCTGTCCTCGCCTTCGACGGGCCTCGCCTCGCCGGCTACGCCCACACCGTGACGTACGGTGAGGCTGGCGAGCGGCGCGCGTCGTGCGAGTTCGTCGTCCACCCCGGCTTCCGGCGCCGAGGCATCGGCCGGCTGCTGCTATCGCACGCGATCATGCACGCACAGAGCCAAAGTGCCGGTCGGCTCGATCTCTGGGCGTACAACGACAGCGCGGCGAGCGCGCGCATCGCCACGCAGTTCGGCTTCAGCCCAATGCGCCAGCTCCTGCACTTGCATCGCCACGTGCGCGCGCTGCCGCGCGCCGAGCCGCCCGCCGGCGCGGCGCTGCACTCGTTCCGGCCCGGCAGCGACGAGGTGCCGTGGCTGGACCTCAACAACCGCATCTTCGCCGGCCACCCCGAGAACGGCACGTGGACGCTCGAAGACCTCCATGCCCGCATGGCGCAGCCGTGGTTCGACCCTGCTGATCTGCTCATGCTCGATGTCGACAGCGAACTCGCCGGATTCTGCTGGCTGAAGGTCGAAGAACGCGCCGAGGGCCGCGTCGGCGAGGTGTACGTCATCGGCGCCGCACCGGAGCACCGCGGCCGAGGCCTCGGCCGCTACCTGCTCGGCGCAGGCATGCGTCATCTCGCCTGCCGTGCCGCCGACGTCGCCGCGATCTACGTCGAGCAGTCGAACGCCGCGGCGGTCGGGCTGTACGCGTCGACCGGCTTCCATCATCACCACGTCGACGTCTGCTACGCCCGAGCCCTGCGTGCCGGCGACCGGCTCATCGGTGATGCCATCGCGGCGTAGCCCGCGACTGTCTCTTCGGCGCGGTCATCGTCTACGATGCATTCGCGGGGCGCGTTCGAGAGCGCTCATCGAATCGGAGGAAGACGTCGATGCCACAGGGGAAATGCGCGTTCTGCGGGACGTTCGTCACGGGCGGCGGCACGGCGATGGGCAAGCACTCCGTCGCCTGCACCGCCTGCACCCCACTCGCCCTCAAGTGGCTCGAAAAGCACGGCGAAAAGCCCCCCGAGCCTGAGCCCGCCGCCCCAGCCGCTGCGAAGGAGTAACGGCGGCTCCTTACTCGCCCCCGGCCCACTGCACGTCGCGTTCAGACGAGAATCGCCTCGGACTCGGCTGCTATGTTCCGGCTGAGCCTCCTCTCCACGCCGTGGAGAGGAGGTGGCCGAAGGCCGGAGGTGAGGTAGCCCCGCGGCAGCCTACCCGCCGCGCTCGATCGCCAGCCGCCGCGTCTTCGCGGCCTGCCGCGCGACCGTCCGTATCGTCCAGAACAACCAGAACGCCGTCCAGCCGGCGAGCGCAAACGCTCCCAACGAGATCCGCGTCGAGTCGACGATCGGCTCGATGCGCACGTCGGATGAGCTGATGTCGATGATCGCGACCGGCGTAGATGAGCCGCCGCCTCCACCGCCGCCTCCCTCGCCCTCGTTCGCCTCGCCGCGCGCCTCGTCGGAGTCGTCGCCGTGTTTCGCGGTACCCCGGCCGAAGCCTGCGCCATAGCCAAACGAAACGCGGGCGACCGGGATGATCGTGTGGCCGTCGCGTTCGACCGGCGCGCCGAAGCAGGCGCTGGCGCCGGACTCTTCCGGGATCGTGCTAAGGCGGTGGATCATCTCGTCGATCGGCGTCTCCATCATCTGCTCCTTCTCGGCTTCAACGTCCGCGTGATCGCCCGGGCGACGATCGGCGCCGCGAGCGCCATCATCACCATGCCAGCGTTGGCCGGCGATGGCACGCGGTAGCGGCGTTCTTGCCCCGCCTCGGTCACGACGATCTCGACCGGCTCGTGACGCTCCGCGTGTGCATCGACGCCCGCAGCCTTCAGGTCGAATCCGCGCACCCGCACGAGCCCCTCGACCGTGCGTGACGGCGTGCGGCTGAGGGTGACGGTTCTGGTCTCACGCAGGATGCGCATCGTCGTCCATGCTCCGGGTAACGCGGGGCCGTTCCAACCATCTTGCGCCCTCGGCGCCCGGGCCGACAACCCCCACTTCGATGCGGATTCCGCAACCTGACCTCCGCGCCGGTTGTCAGGCCGCAGTCTCTCGTGCGAACATCTGCCGCGGGAGGCTCGCAATGGTGAAGCTCATCTACTGCATCACGAGGAAGCCCGGCCTGAGCGTCGAGGAGTTCCAGCGCTACTGGCGCGAGACGCACGGCCCTATCGCCGGCGCCATTCCCGGCGTCCGTCGCTACGTCCAGTGCCACGTCCTGCCCGAGCTCTACGCCCGCCAGTCCGCCGCGGCGGGCCAGTCGCCGCCGTACGACGGCGCCGCCGAGCTCTGGTTCGACGACCTCGATGCGATGCGCGCCGCCATGCAGTCGCCCGAACTCAAGGCCGCGCTCGAGGACGAGAAGAACTTCATCGACCACACCCGCGTCGCCTCGTTCGTCACGGTCGAGAAGCCGGTCGTCGACTGATCGCCGCCGTCACCGGCACAGCGCCCGCAGCGCCTCCGTCACCGCCAGCGCGCGGTCGAGGATCGCCTCCGGCGCGTCGGCGACGACGAAGTTCACGTGCCGGCACCCCGCCTCGACGTACGGGCGCGATGAACGCGGCGACCTCCGCCGGCGTGCCGTACGGCGTGTATTTCTCGAAGCTCTCGAACGGGATCTGGTAGAAGGCCTGCATGCTCGCGGAGACCTTGTCCCGCGCCTTCGCGCGGTCGTCGTCGACGCCCATCCAGATCTGCATCCCGCGCGGGAACTCGACACCGCCACGGCCGACTTCGGACGCGAATTCCGCGATCTTCTCGCCCGCCTCGGCGAACCGCCGCACCGACACCCAGATGCCCGTCCAGCCGTCGCCGTAGCGCGCGGTGCGCCGCAGTGCTGCGTCCGAGCGGCCGCCCACCTGCATCGTCACGCCGCCGGCGCGGAACGGCTTCGGCCGCATCCGCACCTTGCTCAATTTGAAGTACTTGCCCTCGAACGTCGTCTCCTCCTGCGTCCAGAGGCTGCGCAGGATCTGCATCCCCTCGTCCGTGCGCCGCGCCCGCGTCTTCGGGTCGACGCCACACGCCCACCACTCGTTCGGGTCCTCGCCGCCGATGCCGATCCCCATGATCAGCCGCCCGCGCGCCAACTGGTCGACCTGCGCCGCTGCCAGCGCGACCGGCGTCGGGTGGCGCAGCGCGAGCAGGTACACGCACGTCTGCAGCTCGAGCTTCTCCGTGACCGCGGCGATCGGCGCGAGCTTGATCAGCGCGTCACTGCCGGACCCGTAGAACGTCACGTGGTCGCCCACGAACACGCCGTCGACGCCGGCCGCCTCGGCCTGGCGCGCGTCCTCCGGGCTGCCGCCCGGGACGAAGATCTTCGGCATCACGAGTGTCATGGTGCTGCGCCTCTCTTCCGCCGCGAGGTCACGAGCCCGCCGGCCCGATGACGCCGCCGTCCTGGAGCGTCACGATGTCGTCCCACGTGTAGCCCGCCTCGAGCAGCACCGCCTCGGTGTGCTCGCCGTGCCGCGGCGCGAGGCCGCGTATCGCCAGCGGTTCGCCGTCGACGGTGATGCCGCTCGCCGCCAGCTGCACCGGCGGCCCGTCGGCGCGCGGCACGTCCTGGATGTAGCCATTGGCGCGCACCTGCGGGTCGGAGGCGACCTGCGCATGGCTCTGCACGAGCGATGCGAACATCCCGATGCCGTTAAGTCGCTCGACCCACGCGCTCGCCGGCGCGCCGAGGAACGCCTCGTCGAGGATTGCGATCAGCGCTGGCCCGTGCTCGCCCACGCGTGACGCGAACCGCTTGAAGCGCGGATCCTCGGCGATGTCCGGCCGGCCGATGACGTGCGCCAGCTCGGGCCACGCCCGGTCCAGCAGCATGCCGATGACGAACCAGGCGCCGTCGCCGCCCTGGTACACGCGCCAGAACGGCCGCGGCCCACCTCGATAGCTGCGCCCGCGCTGCTCGCCCGTGAACAGGTAGCTGTTGATGTTGAACGACTGCAGCGACACCATGCTGCCGAGCAGCGACGTATCGAGCCGCACGCCCTTCCCCGTCGAGTTCCGCGATGCCAGCCCGGCGAGCGCCGCGATGCACGCGTGCATCGCCCCGACCTGATCGGCGATCGGCACGGGCGTCGGCAGCGGCGGGTCGTCGGCCTCGCCGTTCGTGCTCGCGAATCCGCTCCGCGCCTGCGCGATGAAGTCGAATGCCCCAGCGTCGGCATCCTCGCCCGCCGGCCCGAATCCCGACGCCTGCACGTAGACGATCCGCGGGTTCGCGGCCGACACCGCCTCGTAGTCGAGACCGAGGCGTCGCACCGCGCCGATCCGGTAGTTCGTGAGGAAGATGTCGGCGCCGGCGGCCAGCCGTAGCAGCACGTCGCGCCCGGCCGGTTGCTTTAGGTCGAGCGCGATCGACCGCTTTCCGCGGTTGTGCGCCTCGAAGTAACTGCTGAGGTCGAGGTCGCCGACGACCGCGTAATACCGGCCGGGATCGCCCGATGCGCGCTCCTCGACCTTCACGACGTCCGCGCCGAGGTCGGCGAGCAGCGCCGTCGCGTACGGCCCGTGCTGCCAGATGGTCAGGTCGATGACGCGAATGCCTTCGAGCGGTCGGCGCATACGGGATTCTCGCGCGCGCCGGGCCCCAGAGTCCAGAACGCCGGTCGATTGACCGATGATCCCGCATGGCCTACAACGGATCGATGCCGGAATCACTCCTGGACAACGCCGCTACGTACGATCGCCTCGACCCGCACGGACTCTACGGCCGCATCTGGTCGCTGCCCGAGCAGATCGACGAGGCGTGGTCCGCGGCGACGACGCTGCCGCTCCCGGACGCGCTATCGCGACGTCGAGCGCGTCGTCGTGCTCGGCATGGGCGGCTCGGCGATCGGCGGCAGCCTGCTGCAGGCGCTCGCCGTCAGTACCGGCGCTCGGATCCCGTACTCGGTCGTGCGCGGCTACACGACTGCCGGCGTACGTCGACAGCCGCACACTCGTGCTGGCGTCGTCGAACAGTGGCAACACCGAGGAGACTGTCGCGGCGCTCACCGCCGCCGTCGACGCCGGCGCGCGCTGCGTCGCCGTCGCGACGGGCGGCCGCATCGGCGAACTGGCGACGCGAACACGGGCTGCCGTGGCTGCGCTTCGCGTGGGACGGCGAGCCGCGCTCGGCGCTCGGCTGGAGCAGCGCGTCGCTCATCGCGATCTGCGGCCGTCTCGGCCTGATCGACGATCAGTCCGATGCATTGGCCGGTGCGCTCGGCGAACTGCGCGCGCTTACGCGCGACGCTCGGCCGGGACGTGCCGGAGGCGGCGAACCCGGCGAAGGCGCTCGCCCGGCGCCTGGTCGGCAAGCTGCCGGTCTTCGTCGGCGCCGAGGCACTCGCGCCCGGTCGCCTACCGCTGGTGCACCCAGGTGAACGAGAACGGCAAGTCCTGGGCCATCGCCGAAGAGCTGCCGGAGATGAACCACAACGCCCCGCTCGGCTTCGAGCGCCCGGCCGAACTGGTGCCGATGCTCCACGTCGTGATGCTGCGCCACGACGCGATGCACCCGCGCATCCGCCTGCGCGTCGACGCGACGGTGGAGCAACTGACCGCCGCCGGCGTCGCGTCGAAGTGATCGAGGTCCCGGGAGCGTCAGTGCTGGCGCAGATGCTGACGGCGTCGCGCTCGGCGACTTCACGAGCTACTACCTCGGTCTGCTCCACGGCGTCGAGCCGTCCCCCGTCGCCGCCCTCGACTGGCTCAAGTCCTACATGGCGAGATCGCGCTAGCAGCCGGCGACGACCGCTCGAATGATCGACAGCAAGCCGATACCTGACAGTTGACCGCTGATAGCTGACGCCTTACCCGCCCGGCATATCCGTCGTCGCCGACGTCGTCAGCTGCGCGTAGTCGACGTCGCTGCCGAGCACCACGACGATCTCGGCCGGGTTCGCTCGCCATCGCCGCCTTCTCGGCGGCGGTCGCGTGCGCACCTGCGCCGTCGGGATCTTCAGCCAGTCCGCGAGGATGTACGCGTTGTTCCGGTTGCTGCCGTTCGACGTCGATGATCTCCGACAGCCTGTGCGATTGGCCGTCGTAGACGTTCGCGGCGTTCAGGTCGTTCGCCGGATAGCCGCGGCCGATGATGTACGCCACGATGCGGCTCGCCAGCCCCTCGGCGCCGGTGCCGTTCTGCACCTGCACGCGCACCGGCTCCGGCGTCGCAGAGGGCGCCGCCGCGACGTCCGCGGCTTGTCGCTGAATACCGAGTCGACGATCTGCGCGGATCCGCTCCGGGTTGCCGATGAGCACCTCCGCGCCTCCTGCCGTCGTGTACGGCGCGGTCGCCGGGCCCAGCGACACGGCGTGGATGTTGTCCTTCACGTCGTACGGCCAGCCCCGCGTACTTCGGGATCTCGAAGTCGTTCACGTCGGTCTTCACGGTGTCCTTGTACTTCGACCAGAGCGATGGCGCGTTCTTCAGCACGTTGAGGCTGTTCGCCTTCGCGATCGCGGCGAAGATCACGCGCTGCTGCCGCTGGATGCGGTCGAGGTCGTCGCTGTTGAAGCGCACCCGCGCGTAGGCGAGCGCGTGCTTGCCGTCCATGTGTTGCTTGCCCGGGTAGACGTGCACCGGGAAGTAGTCGCCCGGTAGCTCGGTCTCGGAGTAGTACGGGTCGTAGACCTCGTCGGGCACGTCCACGTCGATGCCGCCGAGGTCGTCGATGATCGCCTCGAACCCCTTGAGGTCGATGATCACGTACTTGTCGATCTTGATGTCGAACGGGTCCGCGCCGAGCACCTGCTTCAGCAGCCCGACGCCGCCGCCCGGATACTTCGCGTTCTCCCCGGCGACGTACGCCGTGTTGATGCGGTCCTGGTAGCTGCCGCCCTCCTTGCCGGGGATGCTCACCCAGAGGTCGCGCGGGATGCCCAGGATGCCGGTCGATGCGCGTCTTCGGGTCGACGGTCACGACGAACAGCGTGTCGGTCCGCGTCGGCACGTCGCCTTCACGGGCTCGGCGGTCGAGGCCCATGACCATGATGTTGATTCGGTCCTGGGAGCCGCTGCTGCCACCGCTGTCGATGCCCGGAAGCACGTTGCCGACGGCCCGAGCGTGATCTGGCGTCCCGGCGGCAGGAAGATGCTGTCGACGCGCGTGATGATCACCAGCGCCAGGTACGTGGCGATGACGGCGAAGAGGACGATCGCTCCGCCGATGATTGCTCGCTGGCCCTTGGTGGAGGTTCGGGTGGTCGGCGGTGGAGGCTCGATTGACACTACCGCGAGCGTATCGGCCGGTGATCTCGACTGTCAAGCGGCGTTGGAAGGCGTCGATCAAGGGCCGCCGTTGGCGGCGGCTGTGTGGGACGCCTGCAGTACCGGCGAGCACGGCTCGCGGCCGGGCGGTAGAATTGCTCGCGCCCGAATCGGACCGGCCTGCTTGACGGCCAGCGCCGGGGCGGGAATGATCGTCGATACACGGGAGAACCAGCGTAGGAGGTTGCATGGCAAGCATCGACCAGGCTGTGGCGGACTACGTCAACGCAATCAAGATCATGGACATCGGCACGCTGATGGAGACGCTGACGCCCGAGGCGCTCGGCAAGGCGATGTCGATGGGCGGCGGCGCGCCGCCGAGCGGCATCACCGACATCCGCGCCGAGCAGCAGACCGAGGAGAACGGCGAGTACGTCTACCACCTCGTCGTCGACGCGGCTACCGGCAGCGGCACGATGATGACGCGCTGGAAGGAAATCGACGGCGCCTGGAAGGTCACCGACGTGGGCGTGTTGTAGCGGCCAGTTGGCAGTTCGTAGTGGGAAGCTAGCAGAGGAGCGGCCACCGGCCGCTTCTCTCGTTCAGCCATCTACTCACTACCAACTACAAACTTCCCTACGCATGCACGGCTTCGCGCGCCTTCTGCGCCTCCGCGATGACCTTCTGCGCGATGTGCGACGGCACCTCGTCGTAGTGGTCGAACTGCATCTCGAAGCGTGCCGCGGCCCTGCGTGATCGAGCGCAGGTCCGTCGCGTAGCGCAGCACCTCGGCGAGCGGCGCCTCGGCGTCGATCACCGTCATGCCGCCGTCCTCGGGCGACATGCCGTGCACCTTGGCGCGCTTGCCGTTCAGGTCGCTCATCACGTCGCCGGTGTTCGCGTCCGGGCACGCGGATCGACATCGACACGATCGGCTCGAGCAGCACCGGGTTGGCCTTGAGCGCGCCCTGCTTGAGCGCCTGCGACCCGGCGAGCTTGAACGCCATCTCCGATGAGTCGACAGGGTGCTCCTTGCCGTCGAACAGCGTCACGCGCAGGTCGACCATCGGGAAGTGCGCCAGCGCGCCGTCGCTGAGCGCCTCGTGCACGCCCTTCTCGACGGCCGGGATGAAGTTGCGCGGCACGGCGCCGCCGACGACCTTGTCGACGAACTCGAAGCCGCCGCCCTTGTTCGGCTCGACGGTGATCGAGACGCGGGCGTACTGCCCGTGGCCGCCGGTCTGCTTCTTGTGGATGTACTCGGAGTCGACGCTCGTCGTCACGGTCTCGCGGTACGGCACCTTCGGCGGCGTGCAGGTCGACCTCGACGCCGAACTTGCGCTTCATCTTCTCCGCCGCGACCTCGACGTGCGTCTCGCCCATGCCCGAGATGATCGTCTCGCCCGTCGTCTCGTCGCGGTGCACGATGAGCGTCGGGTCCTCCTCGGCGATGCGGTGGAGCGACGGGCCGAGCTTGTCGACGTCGGCCTTGCCCTTCGGCGTGACGGCGACGTTGAACGGCGGCCGTCGGGAACTCGAGCGGCGGCAGCGTCACCGCGTGCTCCTTCGCGCAGAGCGTGTCGCCCGTCACGGTGTTCGCCAGCTTCGCCACGGCGCCGATGTCGCCCGCGGCGAGCGTCGGCACGTGGTCCTGCGTCTTGCCGCGCAGGATGATCAGCTGGCCGATGCGCTCGTCGCAGTTCTGGTTCGCGTTCCAGACGTGCGAGTCGCCCTTGAGCACGCCGGAGACGATGCGCAGGTAGGTCAGCCGCCCGACGAACGGGTCCGCCGCCGTCTTGAACACCTGCGCCGCCAGCGGCGCCGAGCCGTCGCCTTCAAGCTGCTCCTCCGAGCCGCTCGCCGTCGCGCTCCGCGGCGCGACCTCGGCCGGCGAGGGCGGCGACGACGAGCGCAGTCCAGGAACTTCGCGACGCCGATGTTCTTCGTCCGCTGACGTCGACGAACACCGGGAACACGACGCGCGCCGCGATCCCCTTCCGAAGCGCGCCGGCGAGTTCGTCGGCCGTCAGCTCTTCGCCCTCCAGGTACTTGGCGAGCAGGTCGTCGTCGGCCTCGGCGACGGCCTCGACCAGCTGCTCGCGCGCCGCCGCGACGGCGTCGGCCATGTCGCGCGGGGACGTCGGCCGGGCGTGCCCTTGTCGCCCATGTACGCCTTGCGCTCGATCAGGTTCACGACGCCCGAGAAGCTGTCCTGCGCGCCGATCGGCAGCTCCAGCGGCGCGACCTTCTTGCCGTAGCGCGCCTGCAGGCTCTGCAGCGCCTGGTCGAAGTTCGCGTTCTCGCGGTCCAGCCGGTTGATCACGACGACGCGCGGCAGCGCCGCCCGGTCCGCGTTGTGCCACGCCATGTCCGTGCCGACCTGCACCCCCGCGACCGCGTCGACGACGACCGCGCCGAAGTCGGCCGCGCGGATGCCGCTCTGGACCTCGCCGACGAAGTCGGAGTAGCCCGGCGTGTCGATGATGTTGATCTTGTGGCCGTTCCACTCGCACGGGATGAGCGCCAGGCTGAGGCTGATCTTGCGCTTCACCTCGTCCGGCTCGAAGTCCGACGTCGTCGTGCCGTCGTCGACCCTGCCGAGCCGCGTCGTGGCGCCGCTCAGGAAGAGCGCCGCCTCGGCGAGTGACGTCTTTCCCGTAGCACCGTGACCGAGGAGGACGACGTTGCGGATCTGTTCAGTCTTGTACTCTTTCATCCCGGTGCGTGCTCCTCACCCTGCGTATCAGTCCGTGAGCCCGATGTTCGATGCCGATGGTCGGGACAGGATCATAGCTGATCGCCCTCCTCCGGGGTACGGGCCGTCTGGACGTTGGAAGTTGGAGGTTAGAGGTTGGAGGCCGGGTGCGGAACCGCAGATTGCGTCAGATGAGGTGGCGCTGGTTGTTTGCGAAGCGGGGATTTCGTTTTGCCACAAAAAGATGTGCAGGGAAGGTGAGGGCGTGCGGCGTGAAGCTGGCGGGCGTGGCGGCGGCGATTGGTTGATTGCAGTTGATTGACCGGATGGAATCCAATCAAACCGGACGGCGGGCGGAGAAGCGACGACGCGGAAACGCCGGAACCCAACGGTCGAACGGGGGCATGGCGGCGGGGGCGTGCTCGTGCATGCGGCGATGGTAGTGCGGGGCGGTGGCGAACTCCTAATCGCGGTGTCACCGCGCCGGGAGCCGGGGACCGGGGACCGGCGACTGGGCCGGTCGCCCCTACCGGCGGCGGACAGTGCGGCGCGCCCCAGCGGGGGCCAACCCGGTTCTCCTGGAACCGGGCGTCCCAATGTGAGACGAACATCGTGCGACGTGCGTGTGGCTGACGCCGGATGCTCGCCGGGGTCGATGGCGTCCGCAATCACGAGCGCGGCGAAGCGCTCGTTACAGCCGGATGCCATTGACAAGCGGCGAACGCCTGTTCTACTCTGTCCGCGAGAGCGGCATCCCACCTATCGAAGCGGCTATCCGACGTGGGTGGGAAGATTCCGCGGGGGCTCTTGACCTGTTATAACTTGTCCGGATCAGGCACCGGCGTAGTATGCAGCAGTGACGGCGCCCCTCTTCGTCTGCACGCCTCAGCCACCGTACGTGCAGATGGACTCGGGCGGCGTCTTCTTGTCAGGAGATCACCGTGAAGGTCGTATTCCTCGAGGACGTGGCCGGGACGGCCAAAATCGGCGACATCAAGGAAGTCAAAGCCGGATTCGCCCGGAACTACCTCCTGCCACGGCGCCTCGCCATGGCGGCGACGCCGTCCGTCGTCAAGTCGGCGGAGCAGCGTGCCGCCCGCGAGGCGCGGCTCCAGGATGCGCGCGATAACACCGCCCGCGGCGTCGCGGCGAAGCTCGATGGCGTCGCCTACACGCTGACGGCGAAGGCCGGCTCGAGCGGCAAGCTCTTCGGCTCCGTCGGCACGGGCGACATCGCCGCCAAGGTCGCCGAGACGATCGGCGCCGAGTTCGAGCGCCACAACGTGATGCTCGCCGAGCCGATCAAGGACCTGGGCGACTACCCGGTGGTCGTGAAGCTGACGAAGAACGTCTCGGCCACGGTGAACGTCAGCGTCGTCGGCGAAGACGGCACGACGGCCGCCGACATCAAGGCCCGCGCCTCCGGCGGCGCGGCGGCCGCGGCTCCTCTTGCCGAAGCCGAGGCCGAGGCGGAGGCGGAGGCCGAACCCGAGGCCGAGGTCAGCGCCGAGGAAGAAGCAGAAGAGACCGACGAGGAGTAGCGGCCGCGCCTCGCGCGTCCCTGCGTCCTCGTCGCTCACACCAGCGGATTCGTCCGCCGGGCGTGGCATCGAGACGACACGCAGGGAGGCAGCGCGATGACCGTCGCCGTCGATTACCAGCTCACCCTCCGTGAGGCCGAGAAGGCGCTCCGCAGCGCCCAGACGGCCGATGACGTCCGCAACGCCTGGAAGCGATACAACAGCGCGCTCGGCCACCGCACGCTCGGCCGGCTGCTCATCGGCCGCACGGCCGCCGAGCTGCTCGCGCGCCGCGACGACGCGAAGGACTGAGCCGTGGTCACCGCAGACAAACTCCCGCCATTCGACGTCGAAGCGGAGGAGGCGTGCATCGCCGCCATCCTCGTGGACGAGGAGGCGATCGGCCGCGTCGAGGGCCTCGTCCAGCCGGAGGACTTCTTCCGCGACCAGAACCGCTGGGCGTACGAGGCCTGCCTCGCGCTCTGGTCGCGCAACGAGCCGATCAACCAGGTGACGCTGGCGCACGAACTGTCGCGCCGCGAGCGGCTCGACGACACCGGCGGTCTGCCGTACCTGTCGCGCATCGTCGCCGAGCTGGCGACGCCGATCGGCGTCGAGCACTACGCCGGCATCGTCAAGCGCGACTCCACGTACCGCGCGATGATCACCGCCGGCTCGCAGATCGTCCAGCTCGCGTACCAGGGCGGCCCGGACCTCGATGGCGCGATCGGCCGCGCCGAGAACCTGATCATGGGCGTGCGCCAGTCGCAGCGCATGGGCGACCTCGTGCCGCTGCGCCAGCTCCTCGACGAGTTCTGGGAGACGCCCGGCATCGACGCGCCGTTCGCGGGCACGATCGGCGCGATCCGCAGCGGCTTCATGGACCTCGACTCGCTGCTCGGCGGCTTCCACCGCTCCGACCTCGTGGTGCTCGCCGCGCGGCCGAGCGTCGGCAAGTCGTCGCTGCTGCTGAACTTCGCGCGCAACTGCGCCGTCGGCCAGAACGCACGCGTTGCCGTCTTCACGATCGAGATGGCGGGCGAGCAGCTGGCGCAACGCCTGCTCGCGTCCGAATCCGGCGTCGATGCCTCGCGCCTGCGCCTCGGCCAGATGACCGAGGCCGAAGAGCGCCGCGCGATGAACGCGACCGGCGAGCTGTCCGGTCTGGAGATCTACATCGACGACTCGTCGCTGGTCACGGTCGGCCAGCTGCACACGAAGCTGCGGCGGCTCGCGCAGCAGATCGGCGGCGTCGACCTCGTCGTGATCGACTACCTGCAGCTGATGCAGGGCAGCCAACGGCGCAGCGACAACCGCGTGCAGGAGGTGAGCGAGATCTCGCGCGGCCTGAAGATGCTCGCTCGCGACCTCGAGGTGCCGATCATCGCCGCCGCCCAGCTGTCGCGCGCGCCGGAGATGCGCCAGCCGCACATCCCCATGCTCAGCGACCTGCGCGAGTCGGGCAGCATCGAACAGGACGCGGACGTCGTGATGTTCCTCTACCGCGAGGACATCTACACGACGCGCGAGGAGTGGGAGACGCGGAACTTCGATCGGCCGTACCCGGAGGGCATCACGAAGCTGATCGTCGCCAAGCACCGCAACGGCCCGACCGGCACGGTGCACCTGCGCTTCCGCAACCACCTGTCGCGGTTCGAGGACCTGATGGTCGTCGAAGAGGACTCGGCGTAGCCGTTGAACGCACGAAGCGAGGCACGGACCACCGAAAACGCACCGGCCTTCGCGGGATTCCCCGCCCGGGCCGAGGCGACGGCCATCCCGAAGGTGCTGTTCACGGACATCCTGCCGCTGCTCGCCGACGATCCGGCGTCGCTCGGCGTCGTGCTGTTCGCCTTCAAGGCGCTGCAGTCGAAGCGCGGCACGCCGCGCTACGTCACCGCCGACGAGCTGGCGGCCGACCCGTCGGTCGCGCGCTATCTCGACCGCGCGGGTCACGCCGATGGCGTCGAACGCGGGCTGAGGCGCGCGGTGGAGCTAGGCGTACTGCTGCCGCTGACGGTCGAGACGGAGGGCCGTCGCGTCGACCTGTATTTCCTGAACGCGCCGGCCGACCGGCGCGGCATGGAGATCGTGCGGCGACAGGGCATCGACATCGGCCGCGTGGTCGAGTTGCCGGCGGCGGCCGTCGAGCGGTCCGGCGTCGTCGCGTTGTACGAGGCGCTCGTCGGCACGATCTCGCCGCTGATCGCCGAAGAGCTGGCCGAGGCGGAGCGGCTGTACCCCGCCGAGTGGCTGGAGGCGGCGTTCCGCGAGGCCGCCGCGCAGAACGCCCGCAGCTGGCGCTACGTCTCACGCATCCTGGAACGATGGGCGATCGAGGGCCCGGATCATGCGAAAACTGAGCGAGATCCTGCCGGGGAGGACCGCTACTTCCGCGGGAAGTACGGCCGCATCCTCCGGGAGCGTCTCAAGCCCTGACGCCGATGGCGCGTGCCGCTACTGCGGCGGCGCGCGCTTCGTGCGGCTCAACGTGCCGCCGGACCACCCGGAGTTCGGCGAGGCGGTGCCGTGCCGCTGCGCCTCCGACGAGACGCCCGACGCGCGCCGCGACCGCATCGCGCGCTACTCGAACATCGGCGCGCTGTCGCGACTGACGTTCGGCAACCTCATCGGCCGCGGACGCGCTGCCGGCGCGCGCGAGCAGGAAGGGTACCGGCGCTGCGTCGACGATGCGCGCGCGTTCGCGGACGCGCCGGATGGCTGGCTGGTGCTCTCGGGCGCGAGCGGCTGCGGCAAGACGCACATCGCCGCGGCGATCGTGAACCGGCTGCTCGACCGCGGCGAAGCGGCGCTGTTCGTCGTCGTGCCGGATCTGCTCGACCACCTGCGCGCGGCCTACCAGCCGAACGCCGAGATCGCGTACGACGACCTGTTCGAGCGCGTGCGCAACGCGCCGGTCCTCGTGCTCGACGACCTCGGCACGCAGGCGCAGACGCCGTGGGCGCAGGAGAAGCTCTTCCAGCTCATCAACCATCGCTTCAACACGCGGCTGCCGACCGTCGTCACGACGAACCTGCTGCCCGACCAGATCGACGAGCGCCTGCGCACGCGGCTTACCGACGCCGGCATCGCGCGCGTGTACGTGCTCGAAGCGAAGCGCCCGGCCGAGCTGCGGACGCTCGACGTGCTCGACCATCCCGTGATCCGCGACATGACGTTCGAGCGCTTCGAGACGCGCGGCCTGCACCTCGCGCCGGACGACCGCAAGCGGCTCGAGAACGCGTACCGCCAGGCGCTCGCGTTCGCCGAGCATCCGGACGGCTGGCTGCTGTTCATGGGCCCGCACGGCTCCGGCAAGACGCACCTCGCCGCCGCGATCGCGAACTATCGCCGCCAACACGGCGAGACGCCGTGCTTCGTCGTCGTGCCGGATCTGCTCGACTACCTGCGGCGCGGCTTCGCGGCCGACGACGGCCGCCAGCACGACGCCTTCGACGAGATCCGCACGGCGCCGCTGCTGATCCTCGACGACCTGGACACGCAGACGGGCATCCCGTGGGTGCGCGACCGCCTCTTCCAGCTGCTGAACTACCGCCACACCGCGCGCCTGCCGACCGTCATCACGACGGCGCTCGCGCTCGACGACCTCGGCGAGCGGCTGGCGTCGCGGCTCGTCGATCCGGCGGTGTGCACCGTGATCGTGCTCGGCCAGCCGCAGCGCGCGGCCGAGGCGCCTCCGCGCCGCGCTGCGCGGCGGTCGCGCGCGGAAGCCATGACGTAGACTGAGCACGTCATGGGAGAAGATGTTGTTTGCGGCGACGGGATGACCGAGCGCGTGCGCGGCGCGCTCTACTCAGTCGTGCGCCAGGTCGTCCCCGCCATGTTCAAGTCGCAGCAGCCGTGGGCGTTGATGGGCAGCACCTGCTCCGTGCTGCAGGGCATCGACGGCTACTCGCCGCCCGACATCGACCTCGTGACGACGATGCAGGGCGCGTACATCATGCAGGGCGCCGTCGCCGGCTGCGGCGCGACGGTCCGGCCCGTGAGCTGGAGCGTGGCGCCGCTGTACGAGAGCCACTTTGGCATTTTCGAAGTGGACGACGTGAAGGTCGAGGTGATGGGCGATCTGGTCATCCACTGCGACGACGGCCTGATCAACGCGGCGGAGCACTTCGCGCGGTGGAGCGACAAGGTGCGCGTGCTTCACTTCCAGGGCTACCACATCCCGGTCGTGCGGCTGGAGTGGCAGCTCGTCGCCAACGTGCTGCTGCGCCGGCCTGAGCGGTCGATCGGCATCGTCGATCTGCTGCTGCGGCGCGGCTACGACCGCGAATACGTCGATGCGCTGCTGGCGGACCGCCAGATCGGCGAGCGCACGATCGCGACGGTGCGGAGGATGCTGCACCTTGACTGAGAGCGGCGGCCACGAGGCGCCGGCGCGCGTCGAGCCGGACGTCTACACAGACGACTACTACCTGACGAACTGCCACGGGTACGAGGACTTCGTGACCAGCGGCGGCCGCAAGGTCGGGCCGCGCTTCGTCAAGGCGCTCTCGCTCGCCGGCGACCTGCGCGGCAAGCGCGTGCTCGACGTCGGCAGCGGGCGCGGCGAGTTGGTCATCCAGTCGGCGATGCGCGGTGCCGACGCGTACGGCATCGACTACGCGCAGGCGGCGGTCGATATCGCCGAGCGGGCGCTCGCCACGATCGACGAGCAGCTGCGCGAGCGCACGCACGTGCGCGCAGATGGACGTGAAGGCGCTGGCGTTCGACGACGGCTTCTTCGACGTCGTGTTCATGATGGACGTCGTCGAGCACCTGTACCCGCACGAGCTGGCGCTGGCGTTCGACGAGCTGCGCCGCACGATCCGGCCGGGCGGCCTGCTCGTCATGCACACCTCGCCCAACAAGCTGTTCGAGGCGCACGGTCTATCCGAACTACAGCCGCCGCATCAACCAGGCCGCGCTCGCGCTCGGCCGGCTGTTGCGTTTCCAGGACGGCCTCATCAACAAGACGATGCTGCCGACCGACCGCGAGTTCCCGCACGACACCTTCGAGCGCGAGATGCACGTGAACGAGCAGAGCGCGCCGAAACTGCGCGCGGAGGTCGAGCGGCACGGCTTCCGCGTGCGCGGCGTCGAGTTCTGGGAGCCGCCGTCGAAGGGCGGCTACTTCGCGTCGCGGCGGCTCAACGCCGAGCTGCGGGTGCTCGATTTCCTGCGATTCCTGCGGCCGCTGAGCAACTATCCGCCGCTCAACCGCTACTTCTGCAACCACATCTGGATGACGGCGGTGCGCACGTGACCGCCGCGCCACTCGCCGGCCGCAACGCGCTCGTGCTCGGCGTCGAGCGTCCGGCAGGACGGCGCGCGGCCGTCGCGCTCGCCGAGGCTGGCGCCGACGTCGCCGTCGTCACGCTGTCGGAGGACACGAAGGCGGAGTTCGCGGCGAACAGCACCGCCAACGAGTTCTGGGCGATCGGCCGCAAGGGCATCGTGCTCACGTCCGACAGCGGCGAGACGACCGTGCGCGAGGCGATCGCGGACGCAACGGCCGAGCTCGGGCCGATCGGCATCGTCGTCTGGCACGCGCCCGCGTCGCTGCCTCGGACGACACTCGCCGGCACGCGATCGGACGCGGCGATCATCGTGCTCGTTGGCGCCGACGACGCGCCGGACGATGCGCTCGCGCTGCTCGAATGGACGGGCGAGCTGGCCGCCGCCGGCCTGCGGGCGAATGCGCTCGTCGCGCCGGGTGCGGCGGTCGATGCGGCGTCGTCGCCGCTGACGGAACATCGGCCGGCGTCGGCGATGGACGTCGCGACGGCGGTGGTGTACTTGGCGTCGGACGCGAGCGCGGCGCTCGATGGGGTGGTGGTGTTCGCGACCTAACCCCCGGCTCGGTCGCGTGCGGAAGTGGGAAGTGAGAGGCGCGATGCGGGACGCGGGAAGGCCGGACAGCCGTCGGCAGCTGTTCGTGCTCGGGATCAGACGTTTGCGGTGACGCCCTCGAGGGCGTGCGGGAGGCCTGATTCGTAGGCCTCGCGCAGTTCTGACACGGCGACATCAACCGCGCCGATGCGCAGGTGCTCGCCGACGACGCTGCCAGCACGCCGAAGCGGCACGCCGTGCTGCGTCGCCAGTTGTTCGATGGCGTCGGCATCGCCGGCGCGGCATGAGACGGTGGCGCACGACTGCGTCTCGGAGAACAGCACGGACCCCATCACGCCGGCGGTCGATCTCGGCGCCGATGCCGCCGGCGATGCACGATTCCGCGAGTGCGACCGCGAGGCCGCCGGCCGCCACGTCGTGTGCTGAGCGAAGCAGCCCCGTCGTCCGCCGCCGCGACGAGGAAGTGCTGCAGACGCGTTTCGGCATCGAGATCGATCCGCGGCCGGCCGGCCACCATGCCGTGCACGAGGCGCAGGTACTCCGATCCGGCGAGCCCCGTCGCGTCGGGCGGCTCGCCCGCGAACAGCACGACGTCGCCTTCGGCCTGCGAACGCCATCGGTACGACGCGCGTGGCGTCGTCGAGCAGCCCCACCATGCCGACGACCGGCGTCGGCCAGATCGCCTCGCCGTTCGTCTCGTTGTAGAGGCTGACGTTGCCGCTGATCACGGGGATGCCGAGCGCGCGCGCCGCATCGGCCATGCCGCGGATCGCTTCCTTGAGCTGATAGTAGACCTCCGGCTTCTCGGGATTGCCGAAGTTGAGGCAGTTCGTCATCGCGATCGGCTTCGCGCCGGTGCAGGCGACGTTCCGCGCCGCCTCCGCGACGGCGATCGCGCCGCCGGCGTACGGGTCGAGGTACGTGTACGCGGCGTTGCCGTCGGTCGTCAGCGCGATCGCTTTCGTCGTGCCCTTGATGCGCATCACGGCGGCATCGCTGCCCGGCGGGACGACGGTGTTCGTGCCGACCTGGTGGTCGTACTGCCGCCACACCAGCCGCTTCGACGCGATCTCCGGCGACGCGAGCAGCTGCAGCAACGTTGCCGAAGCGTCCGCTTCGTCACCCGATGGAAGCGCGCGCTCTTGCAGATCCGCGAGCCAGCGTAGCTGCACGCCCTCGCGGACATACGTCGGCGCGTCGGTGAGCAGCCGCGCCGGCACGCGCGCCACCTCGACGTCGCCGTCGCGGATGTGCACGAGCCCGTCGTCCGTCACGACACCGATCGTCTCGCAGTGCAGCTCCCAGTGCTCGAACACCGCGCGCACGTCGGCTTCGTGCTTGGGTTCGACGATGACGAGCATGCGCTCCTGGGACTCGCTGAGCATCACCTCGTACGGCGTCATGCCGGCCTCGCGGCGCGGCACCTTCGCCACGTCGATGACGATGCCGGTGCCGGCCTTCGCCGCGCACTCGACGGCCGCGCTCGTCAGTCCGGCGGCGCCGCAGTCCTGGAGCCCGACGATCCAGTCGTGATGCTCCTCCGTCAGCTCCAGGCACGCTTCGAGCAGCTTCTTCTCCATGAACGGGTTGCCGACCTGCACCGCCGGACGCCGCTCCTCGGACGACTCGTCGAGCTGGACGCTGGCGAACGTCGCGCCGTGGATGCCGTCGCGGCCGGTATCGGCGCCGACGATCATCAGCAGGTTGCCGGGGCCGTCCGCGCGCGCCCGCGCGAGCTTGTCGACGCGGGCGATGCCCACGCACATCGCGTTGACGAGCGGGTTGCCGGAGTACGACGGCGAGAACGACACCTCGCCGCCGACCGTCGGGATGCCGATGCAGTTGCCGTAGCCGCCGATCCCGGCGACGACGCCGTTGAAGAGATGGCGGTTGCGCGCGGCGACGTCAGGCGGCGTCGTGTCGTCGGGCTGGAGCGGACCGAAGCGCAGCGAGTCGAGCAGCGCGATCGGACGCGCGCCCATCGCGAAGATGTCGCGCACGATGCCGCCGACGCCGGTTGCCGCGCCCTCGTACGGCTCGATCGCCGACGGGTGGTTGTGCGACTCGATCTTGAACGCCACGCCCAGCCCGTCGCCGATGTCGACGACGCCGGCGTTCTCCTCGCCGACCTTCGTCAGCACGTACGGGCTCTCGGTGGGGAACATCTTGAGCAGCGGCCGGCTGTTCTTGTAGCCGCAGTGCTCCGACCAGAGCGCCCCGAACATGCCCAGCTCGACCTCGTTCGGCTCCCGGTCGAGCAGGTCGACGACGCGGTCGTACTCCTCGCGCGTCAGTGAGAGCTGGTCGAGCGTGCGCTGGTCAGGGGGCATGCAGGCAGGATAGCGAGGATGCCGGCCTCGTCCCAGCAGTACGGCGGCTGCCGTCAGCGGGCCGAGAAGCTGAAATGCACCTCGCCCAGGCCCGCGTGGTAGATGAGGTCGCAGGGCTCGACATCGGTCGGGATCTGGAAGTAGACGTCGCCCTGTGTGCTGCCCCGGAACCAGTAGATGGCGAACTGGAAGTTCGTATTGCGCGAGTTGGCCGCGTCCGGCGAGTACCCTTCGCCGTCGCAGTCGTGAAGCCGGAAGAAGTACGGCGAGAAGATGACCGGCATCGTGCCGTCTTTCTCGGCGCGGATCGTGAAGTCGACGACGCGGTACCCGATCCGGCGCTGGGTCGTCGAGTTGCGCGGCAGCGCGGTGTCATCGATGAAGTCGAGCAGCGTGATGCGGGTGCCGTTCGCCGAGCCGGTCGGCGCCTCGCGCCGCAGCTGCGACCGCGACTGCAGCGTCGACACGACCTGCACGTGGTCCTCCTCCGAGCCCAGGAGTCCGATAAAGGGCAGGAGTTGGGCAACCAGGAACAGGAAGAACAGCGGCACGCCGACGACCAGCGACACTACCTCGTTCCCCGGCCGCGCGTTCGCGTTGACGCTGTACGGCGGGTACTCGTCGCGCAGCAGGTAGAGGTACGCGAATTGGCGTTGCTGCCAGCGCAGCACGCCGACGCTGAACTTGAACAGCCCGCGCGGATACCGGCCGGTGAACAGGATCATCCACCACGAAAGGAACGTCGTGAAGTACCAGCCCAGCACGACGAACTGCAGCACGAACTGGTTCGGCCAGATCGCGAAGACGCGGATGAACAGCCGGAAGCGCGACTGGCGCTCGGCCAGCGGGATGTCGAGCGTCACCGGATACTCCCCCGGCTCCAGCGAGAACGGCGGGTACTCGTCCCGCAGCAGCGCGACGTAGGCCAGCACGTTCGCCTGCCAGCGCATGACGCCCGATGAGAACTCGAAGAACGACTTCGGATAGCGGCCGGTGAAGAGGATCGCGAACCAGGCGAGCACCGTGATCAGGCCCATCGCCATCAACAGCAGGTAGATGACGATGAACTGCGGGATCGCCATAAACAGGCGGAAGAACGTCGTGAGGCGGGAGACGCGCTGCGGATACTCGACGTCGAATGCGACGGGGTGCGGCGGCCTGATCTGTTCGGCGGCGACGGTCAATCGCGGCTCCGTCTACGGCGCCATGCTGAACGGCGGGTACTTGTCGGTGAACAGCGATGTGTAGCCGTTGATCCGCTCACTCCACCGCTCGACGCCAACGACGAAGTCAAATAGCCCTCGCGGAAATCGGCCCGTGAACAGGATCGCGAACCAGGCGATGATCCCCAACACGAGTGCGACGATGCCGAGCAGCGCGACGACGATGATGTGCGGGATGACGAGCAGCCACTTCACGAAGATCAGCCATCGGCTAAGGTCGTTCGGATAGTCGACCTCGTAGTTGACCGCGTACTGGCCGGCATCGAGCGAGAACGGCGGATACTCGTCGCGCAACAGGCCGACGTATGCGTTGACGTTCGCCTGCCACCGCCGCACGCCCACCGCGAACTTGAACAGGCCTTCGGGGTATTGCTTCGTGAACAAGATCGCGAAGAACGCGATGAACGTCACGACGCCAAGCGCCAGCGTGAGGAAATACACGACGACGAAGTGCGGTATGGCGAGCAGCCACTTGACGAAGATGAGCCATCGGGACAGGTGCTCCGGGTACGCCACGTCGTAGCGCACCGGATATGAGCTGGGAGTGGCGGCCTGGGCGACGGTCATTGGATCCCTCCACCGATATTCGGTTGATCTGCCTAATCTGAAGCATAGTATACGCGCGTTGTCAACGCGCGCCGGCGCCCACCCGATGCTAGATTGATCGTGATGCCGAAACCGAGACGCAACCTGCCGAACCGCGCGGCCGACTTCGTACTCGCCCTCGTCGCGCTGGCGCTCGGAGTGGCTGCCGCGGGCGGCTACGGCGCCTGGCGCGCCGTCAGTTCCGACGCCGCCTCGGCCGGCGACCGTTGGAACACGTTCGGCGAGGCCATGCTGTTCCCCGGCCTGCTCGTCATCGCCGCCGTCGCGGCCATGGTCTGGCTCGGCTGGAAGGCCAACATCGACTGATGAATCACCGCCCGGATGCTCCCCGGCTACCAGTCACCGGTATCAGCCACCAGTCGCCAGCCACCCAGTAACCGGTCACCAGTCCCTATACCGGCTGCAGTGTGCCGGGCAGCGCGCCCGCCGGCGTCTCGACACGGATGGCGTCGCCGGGACGCACCACGCCGCCGCTGACGACGATGCCCATGACGCCGGCCTTGCGCACGATGCTGCCGTCGTCGCACTTGATGGCGACCTGCGCGAGCAGCCGCTCGTCGACCACGTCGAGCTGGTTGCACGGGTTGCGCACGCCCGTCACCTCGATCACGGCCGACTCACCGACGTGCAGCAGCGCTCCCGGCGCGAGGTCGAGCAGCGCCAGGCCGCGCGTCGTGATGTTTTCGCCCATCTGTCCGGGCTCGACGCTGATGCCGAGCGGCGCCAGTTCGTCGAACAACTCGGCGTGCATTAGGTGCACCTGTCGCCGGTTCGGCAGCTCGGGCGTCGCCGCCGCTCGCGAGCGATGCCGCACGAAGGCGCCCGCGTGGTAGTCGCCCTCGACGCCCGAGTTCGGGACGAGCGTCACCTGCTCGCGCGGCAGCTTCGGGATGCCGGGCGTCTCCTTGCTCGCGACGGCGACGACGGTGGCGTTCATGGTCTCCTCCATCCGTTCACTCTACAAATTCGGCGCCGCCGACGGCCAAATCGCGCGCCACGGCCGTCAGTCCAGCCGCGTCTCAGCACTCGAGCGTTCGGCGAGTGCCTGGCCGAACTCGAATGCGCCCGGGAATTCCGCCTCGACCTGCTTCCGCTTGCCGCTCCACTCGTCGATGTCGATCCGGTAGACCGTCGTGATGGCCAGCTCCTGCGCCGTAATGGCCCGATAGTCAACGCCGGGTCGCAGGTGCGCGAAGTACTTGTCGAGCAGGAGTTGCAGCGCACGTTCGCGTTCGCCCGCGTCCTCGATGACGCTCGCGCGGCCGAAGACGACGACGCTCGCGTACTCGACGCTCATGCCGAGCGCCGTTTCGTGCGGCAGCAATCGCCCCATCCGGCTGACGCTGAAGCAGCAGCGCGCCTCCGCCTCGACGTTCGAGCGCGTGCGTCCGAGGGCCGCCGTGTGCATGTAGATGGCATGCGCCGCCTCGTCGAAGACGAACAGGTTGTTATTGATGAACGGCTGTCCGTCGCTGACGGTTGCGAGGGCGGCGAACGGCGCCGTACGCAGCATCTCGGCGATCCACGCGTCGTCGTCGACGGCGCGGTCCGCCCTGCGCACTTCGCTGTACGTCCTGTCCGCCAGCTCGCCGGTCACCTCGCACCTCCTCCGTGTCAAGTCGATCCGCCAATCGTCCCATCCGGTTGGAAGTGGATATGGTACAGCACGCCACGGCCGCTTTTCCGCCGGCGATGCGCCGCATACACTTGCGCCCAGCATGATGCCGATGCTTCTCGCACTCGATCGCGGCGACGTTGCCGACTGGTTCCGCGACCACGGGACCGCCGTCGTCGGCGCGATGGTACTCGCGCTCGTCGCGGCGTTCCTCATCCGGCGCGTCGTGCCGCACGCGCTGCGGCCGGCCGTCGTGCGGCAGATGGCCGGCCGCCCCGCCGAGGAGATCGACCGGCGCGTTGACACGCTCAGCGGCGTCATCGTCCACTCCGCCGATGTCGTGCTCGTCGGCTTCGCGCTCTTCACCATCCTGCCCGAGTTCGGCTTCGACATCCGGGCGGTGCTCGCCGGCGTCAGCATCACAGGCATCGCGCTCGGCCTCGGAGCGCAGACGTTGGTACGCGACGCGATCAACGGCATCTTCATCCTCAGCGAGAACCAGTTTGCGCGCGGCGACGTCGTGACCATCGCCGGCGTCACCGGCACCGTTGAGGACGTGACGCTGCGCCGGACGCTGCTGCGCGACTTCGACGGCGTGCTCTACACGGTGCCGAACAGCTCGGTGACCGTCGCGGCGAACTTCACGCGCGACTACTCGCACGTGCGCGTGACGTTGCCAGTCGCGGTCACCGCCGACCTCTCGGCCGTGCGACGTGTCATCGACGAGACGGGCGAGGCGATGGCGTCGGACCCGGAGTGGCGCGACGCGATCACCGTCGCTCCGCGCTTCCTGCGCGTGGACAACATCGACATGATGGGCGGCGTCGCGGTGCAGGTGAACGGCAAGGTGCAGCCCGGCCGCCAGTGGGAGGTCGCCGGCGCCCTTCGCGCGCGCCTGCTCGAAGCGCTGCAGCGCGAGGGCATCAAGACCCCCTGGGGGTGAGGCGTTGGAGGCAGAAGGTGGGATGCGAGAGGCGAGAGAGAGGCGGGATCGGCGAGGCGAGACCCAGGCTCAGAACTGATAGCTGACAGCTGACAGCCTCAGCCCCGCGGCTCGCCGGGGCCCACGCGGTCCCGCGTTTCCGCCGGCGTGTCGCCGATCTCCTGCCGGACCTGGATGTAGCGCAGCACGTCGGCGCGGTTCAGCATGCCGACCAGCTCGCGGCCGTAGATGACGGGGAGCTGGTTGACGTCGAACGTGGCCATCATCTGCAGCACCTTCGCGAGGTTCTCGTCCGGTGCGACGGAGTGCAGCTGGGTCGCCGGCGTCATCGCCCGGTATACGCTCGTCGTCGGCCACTCGTCGCGCGGCACCTTGCGGATGTCGCTGAGCGTCACCAGCCCGGCGAAGTCGCCCGCCGCGAGCACCGCGAAGCAGCGCGCGTTGCGCCGCAGCACGTGCTCCTGCACAAGCTCCTCGACGCTCACGTCGGGCGGCACCGATTCGACGTCCGTGCGCATGACGTCGCTGACGCGGATGCCCGAGAGCGTGGTCTCGACGACGAGCTGCTCGTAGCTAGCCGCTGATGCATTGCGCAGGAACAGGCCGATGAGGATGAACCAGATGCCGCTGACGACGCCGCCGAGCAGCGTGTACAGCACGCCGATGCCCATGATGCCGTACGCGATCCACTCTCCGGCGCGGGCGGCGGTGCGCGTAGCCTTGAGTCGGTTGTTGTTGCGCCGCCAGACGACCGAGCGGAAGACGCGGCCGCCATCGAGTGGGAAGCCCGGCAGCATGTTGAACACGGCCAGCGACGCGTTAATGATCGCGAGGTTCGCGGCGATGCCGGCGAGGCCGTCGTTAAACGGTCGCAGCGCGGCCCAGATCGCCGCGAACAGCGCCCCGAGCGCGAAGCTCGTCGCCGGCCCGACGATGGCGATGCGGAACTCGAGACCGGGCGTCTCCGGCTCCTTCGTCAGGTTCGCCACGCCGCCGAAGACGAACAGCGTGATGCTGCGCACCGGCAGCCCGTTCCGGTTCGAGACGATCGCGTGCGACATCTCGTGCGCGAGCACCGACAGGAAGAAGATCAGCGCGACGAAGGCGCCGCCGATCCAGCGCTGCGCCTCGCTCCACTCCGGATAGAACTCGCCGAAGATGCTCGTCGCGAACGACCACGTGACGATGGCAAAGATGAAGATCCAGCTCCAGTGGACGCCGATCTCGACGCCGAGCACGCGGCCAAGCTTGATCGAGCTGCCCATGGGGATGCCTTCCTTCGGCCTGGATTGGCCTCGGCGAGCGCCGCGCGACCGGAATCCGGCCTGATTCATCATACGGGAACGCGGTCGAGGCGCTCGTACCACCGCGCAGTCGCCACTGCCACGCGCCCGAACGCACGAGTGACATGCGCGGCTTGGAGTTCGCACGAGCTTCGTGCCATGTTCGCGTGGGGCCAAAGGGAGCTCGTCTCCCACGCAAGACGAGCCTGAGACGGAGGGCTCCGAAAAAGGGAAGAAGTGAGGAAACGATTCAGTCTTGGGCAACGACGAACGCACGTACGCCAGAACCCGGTTGCGTCCAGGGCCGTGCGTGCCTGTTCGACGAGCTCCCGCAGCAGCGCGATGCACTCGAGTGCCTTCGTGCCATGTCGTCAGCGGCGGAAGCGGAACGGCACCGGAAGAGCCCGCCGTGCGGATCAATAAATAAAGTGGGAAAACGAAATCGGGAGTTCGGAAATTATGGCCCACCTCTGCGGGTTGGGTCGGCGACGCCACGAGCCTACCTGACGCGCTCTTGCAGCAGCGTGATGCACTCGCGGATGGTCTCCTGGCGCCAGTTGGCCCAGACGGGCCCGTTCTGGAAGGCGATCGTCTCCTGCTTGGCGGCCGCTCGCTCCTCGGGCGACTTTTCGGCCTTGTAGAGCCGGCGGTACATGGGCGCGAGGATCTCGCGAATCTCGCGGTGGGCGAGTTGCGGACGCTCGACGAAGTGGGCGATGTACTCCAGGTCTTTGGTGTAGAAGACCGCGACCGGGATCGATTCGAACTCTCCGTTGGCGAGGAACTCCTCCATGATGTCCTTGTTCCGGTCGCGCGGGAAAATGCGCAGCTCGAACCCGGCCGCCTCGGCCATCCGCGCGAAGACGGGCATGCCGCGGAAGACGTCGGGGCACCAGTCCTCGCCCAGGACGAGCAGCTTCGCCGGCCCGTTCGGCCGCGCCGCCAGCTCCCGCAATGCGGCCGCGTCCTCGGCCGTCACTTCGGTCCCCGCGTAGTTCTCGTCGAAGCGCGCGCGGTTCTTCTCGACGATGTCGAGGTAGCCGGCGTACGTGTATCCCTTCTCGAAGCGCTCGGGCGTAACGGCGCTCTGCTTCTGCTGTACCACGGCAGTTTCCTCCAGTGCGGCGCGAAGTCGGATGTTTTCCAGTGTAACAAGCACAGCGTGACGGCCGGCGCAGAGGCCGTCCCGACGGGAGCGCGCCATGCCCGTGGTAAGCTGATCGCCGGTGATAGATTCGCAGCCCGCCCCCGATTCCACCGATGTCGAACGACCGCGTGGCATCACGTCCCGCTGGCGGCGAGACCTCGTGTTCTTCGCCATCGCGGCGCTCGTCGTGTCGGCCGACCAGCTGACAAAGTGGCTCGTCCGCCAGAACCTCGATCTCTACGAGCAGTGGCCGGAGCATTCCTTCCTGCACATGCGGATCATCAACGTCGTCAACGACGGCGCGGCGTTCGGCATGCTCCAGGGCCACATGCCGTTCCTCATCGTCACCAGCTGCGTCGGCCTCGCGGCGATCGTGCTCTACTACGTCTACCCGCCGATGGACCATGGCCTGATCCGCGTCGCGCTAGGCATGCAGCTCGGCGGCGCCATCGGCAACCTCATCGACCGCGTGCGCGTGGGCGAAGTGACGGACTTCATCAACGTCGGCCGCTTCCCGACGTTCAATGTCGCCGACTCCAGCATCTCCGTGAGCATCGCGGCGGTGCTCATCTTCTTCGCGCTGCAGGAGATCGACGACAATCGCAAGCAGAAACGCCCCTCCGATGCCGGAACCACAGCCACCGAACACGATTGAACTCGTCGCCGCCGACGCCGGCGAGCGCCTCGACGTGTTCGTTGCCCGCAGCGTGCCGGGGCTGACCCGCGCGCGCGTCCAGCGGCTCATCGATGAGGGCAACGTCGCCGTCGCCGGCCATCGTGCGCGCGCGTCGCTGCGACTTGCGGCGGGGCAGTTGGTGCGGGTCGACGTGCCGCCGCCGGTGGACGGCACGGCCATGGCGGAGGCGATCCCGCTCGACATCCTGTACGAGGACGCCGACCTGCTCGCCGTGAACAAGCCGGCGGGGATGACGGTACACCCGTCGCCCGGCCACGCGACCGCGACGCTCGTCAACGCGATTCTCGCGCACTGCACCGACCTGTCGGGCGTCGGCGGCGTGCTGCGGCCGGGCATCGTCCACCGGCTCGACCGGGATACGTCAGGCGTGATCCTAGTCGCGAAGAACGACGAGGCGCATCACGCCCTCGCCCGCCAGCTGAAGGACCGCAGCGTCGAGAAGACCTACGTCGCGCTCGTCGAGGGCACGCCGCGCCCCGCGGAGGGCGTCATCGATGCGCCGATCGCCCGCGACCCGGCCAACCGGCGCCGCATGGCGGTGGTCGACGGGGGACGGGCGTCGGTCACGGAGTACCGCGTCGTCGAGCGGCTCCCCGGCGCGTCGCTACTCGAAGTGCGGCCGAAGACCGGGCGCACCCATCAGATCCGCGTGCACCTCGCCGCCATCGGCCACCCGATTGTCGGCGATCGGCTCTACGGCAAGCCGTCGAAGCTCGTCGCCCGGCAGTTCCTGCACGCGGCGCGCATCGTCTTCACGCACCCGCGCACCGGCGCGCGCATGGAGATCGAGGCGCCGCTGGCGGCGGATCTGGATGCGGCGCTCAAGACGCTGCGGGGCGAGGGCTGAGACGAACCGCAGGTTAGGCAGATTGAGCAGATGTGTGTGGTGGCGAATGCCCGTCGGACGGCTGGACGACTACAGCAGGCTCACCGGGTCGACGTCCACCACCCAGTTCGGCGGCAGGACGAAGTCGCGCACGAGCGCGCCCGGGTCGCGGCCGCGGAGCAGCAGCTGCCAGCGCCAGCGGCCGCGCACACGCGGCACGTACGCCGGCGACGGCCCGACCACCTCGACGTCGCTGCCGATCTCGGCGCGGCGCTGCGAGAGCGCGCGCTGCACGCGCATCGCGTCCTCGCGCGCGAATCGCGGGTTCGCGTGCGCGAGCGTCAGCCGCACGAGGCGCGCGAACGGCGGATAGCCGGACCGGCGGCGCGCATCGAGCTCGGCCGCGGCGAAGCCCTCGTAGTCGTAGCGCGCGGCCGCGTCGATCGCGTAGTGCTCGGGCGTGTACGTCTGGATGATGACGCGGCCGGAGCGCTCGCCGCGGCCCGCGCGGCCCGCCACCTGCGTCAGCAGCTGGAACGTGCGCTCGCCGCTGCGGAAGTCGGGCAGGTGCAGCCCGACATCGGCGTTGACGACGCCGACGAGCGTCACCGCCGGCATGTCGAGCCCCTTCGCCAGCATCTGCGTGCCGATGAGGATGTCGGCGTCGTGCGCCAGGAAGCTCGCGAGGATCTGCTCGTGCGCGTGGCGGCCGCGCGTGACGTCGCGGTCCCAGCGCAGCAGCCGCGCGTGCGGGAAGACGCGCGCCGCCTCTGCTTCGACCTTCTCGACGCCGACGCCGAGGAGGCGGATGCGCGGGCTGCCGCACTGCTTGCAAGTCGCCGGCAGGCGCCAGTGCCGGTTGCACTGGTGGCAGACGAGCCGGTCGTACTGGCGGTGGAACGTGAGCGCGACGGCGCAGCTGCTGCACGCCGGGACGAAGCCGCAGTCGCGGCACTGGACGTGGCCGGCGAGGCCGCGTCGATTGAGGAACAGGATCACCTGCTCCTCGGCGGCGAGCGCGCGCCGGATCGCCTCGGTAAGCGTCGCGCTGAACATGCCGGTGTTGCCGGCGCGCAGCTCCTCGCGCAGGTCGACGACGGCGATCTCCGGCATCGCCGCCGATGTCTCGGGCCGGACGCTGCCGTCGGCGCCGGCGACGGGCCGCACACGCTCGGGCAGCGTGAGCAGCGTGTACGTCGCCGCGCGACGCCAGCTCGTACGAGCCGACGTCCGGCGTCGCGCTGCCGAGCACGACGGCTGCGTTCTTGCGCGCGCGCCAGCTCGAGCGCGACGTCGCGCGCGTGGTAGCGCGGCTGCGCGTCGTGCTGCTTGTACGTCCACTCGTGCTCTTCGTCGAGGATGATCAGCCCGAGATCGGGCTGCGGCGCGAACACGGCAGAGCGCGAGCCGATGACAACGTCGTACTCGCCGCTGGCGATGCCGTGCCACTGGTCGAACCGCTCGCCGTCGGTCAGGCCGCTGTGCAGGACGGCGACGCGGTCGAATCGCTCGCGGAATCGGCGGATCGTCTGCGGCGTCAGCGCGATCTCCGGCACCATGACGATCGCCCGCCGCCCGCCGCGGATGCAGACGTCGAGCGCTTCGAGGTAGACCTCGGTCTTGCCGCTGCCGGTGACGCCGTACAGGAGGAACGCCTCGGCGCGGCGCGCCTCGATCGCCGACGAGATCGCGCGCGCAGCAGCCTCCTGCGCGGGGAGCAGCTGCGCCGGCGGGCGGCGTGTGACGGCGAAGTGCTCGAGCGGCTGGCGCTCGACCGCGCGCTCGGTCAGGGTCACGACGTCGATCGACGCGAGCCATCGGGCGGTTTGCGTGTCGACGCCGGCGGCGCGCAGCTCGGGCAGCGTAGCGGGGCCGTGCTCGTCGAGCACGTCGACGGCGGCGTGCGCCTGCGCGGAGCGGCGGGTCTGCGTCATGCGGGCGATCTCGCGCTCGGCCTCGTCGCGCGAGAATGCCAGTTCCAGTTCGTGGCCCTCGCGGTCGGGGCGGATGGCGCCGGCGCGCGTGAGGCGGTCGAGGTTCGCGCGGCTGCCGGCGAGCCGTACGGCGTCCTCCGTCGCGATGGTGCGCTTCTCAAGAAGACGGCGCAGCACGGCGCCGCGCCGCGACGCCTTCGGCGGCTCCGCGGCGTCGATGCGCGTGCGCGCCTCGTCGGCCGGCAGGGCTAGACTCGCGACCTCGACGCTCTTCGGGCCGATGGTAGGGCGGGCGAGCGCGTACTCGCGCACGGCGAGGCTGCGCCGCTCGAGGTTCGCGACCGACGCCCTCGATGTGCAGCTGCTTGAGGTGGGCGCGTAGCGTCTCCAGCTCGCGCGACGGTGCGGCGAACAGCGCTTCGAGCAGCTCCGCCTGCCGCGGCGGCAGGTCGAGGCCTGCGATCTCGGAGCGGTCGACGAGCGGCTGGATGAGCGTCAGCGGGCGGCGCTCGAAGCCCGGCGGCAGCAGCAGCGCGACGGCATCGAAGATCGGCGCGACGTAGTAGTCGGCGATCCACTTCGCCAGCTCGACGCGGTCGTCGTCGAGCAGCGGGGCGTCGCCGATGAGCGAGCGGATCGGGCGGATCTTCTCCGGCTCGGAGAAGACCGGCTCGTCGTGCACCTCGACGACGATGCCCTGGAGCGTGCGCCGGCCGAACGGCACGTACGCGGCGTGGCCGGGGCGGGCATCGATGCCGTCGGGGACGCTGTAGCTGAACGTCTGGCGAGAGGGGAACGTCGAGTTGACGGCGACTTCGGCGTAGCGCATGCGGTCCGGCCCGAACGGGGCGAAAAAAGAGGGAAGGCGTCCTGCCTTCCCCGATGATACCTGCCGTTGCGTGCGGGTTACGTCCGCACCTTCTCCTTGATGCGCGCGGCCTTGCCGGTGAGGCCGCGCAGGTAGTACAGGCGAGCCCGCCGCACGCGGCCCGGGCGCGTCACCTGCACCTTCTCGAGCCTCGGCGAGTGGATGTTGAACGAGCGCTCGACGCCGACGCCGTGGGCGATGCGCCGGACGGTGAAGTTGGCGCCCGCGCCGCCCATGTTGCGGCGGATGACGACGCCCTCGAAGACCTGCGTGCGCTCGCGCTCGCCTTCGACGACCTTGGCGCTGACGCGTACGGTGTCGCCGGGGCCGAAGGCCTCGATCGCGGGATTCTCGTGAAGTTCGACCAGGTGGCTTACGTCCATAACCGGGAAAGGATAACGACGAGCGTCCGCCGTCGCAAGAATCGGCGTCACTCGAAGCTACGCGGGCAGTCCGTGGAACTCTTCCGCCATTGCCGGGCCGTCGAGGTCGAGCAGCGCCCAGCCGGGCATCGGGATCGAGCGCCAGAGGGCAAAGGGGTCTTCGAGATGGAGCAGTTCGGCCAGATATGCCGACATCACGCGGCCGTGCGAGACGACCGCAGCCGGCAGTTCGCCCTGCTCGATGATCTGCATCGCCGCGGCGAAGCGGGCGGCGGCGGCGGATGCCCGCTCGGCGCCGCGGACGACGGCCTCGGGGTGCTCTAGGATGGACTTGACGGCGTCCGAGAACGCGTCGGCGTTGCCGATCCACTCGTCGAAGCGCAGCTCCTCGAGCCCCTGAACGACGGCGGCGTTCAGGGCGCAGGCGTCGCCGACGATCAGCGCGGTCGCTCGGGCCTTCGACTCGGTGCTGGCGTAGAGCGCACGCAGTCCCCACGAGCGCGCGGTCTCGCCGAGGCGCTCGGCCTCGGCGATGCCGCGATCGGACAGCGTCCAGCTCGGCGGCCGGGACGTTCGGCTGTACGTTCGGGGAGGCGTGGCGGATCAGGTACAGCGCTCGCATCGCGTTACACGGGCACGCCGGTGAGGAAGAGCAGGCCCCGCGCCAGCACCTCGCCGACCAGGACCGCGCCCACCGCGATGTAGAGCAGCCCGGTGGCGGCCATCATCGCGTTCTCGTTCGCAGGATATCCGCGGCTCGACGCAAACGACATACCGCCGAGCGCGGCCGGGAACGCGAGCCCGATGCCGATGCGCAGCCAGAACGCCGGGTTGGCGCCGAGCGTCGTCGAGCCGAGGAACGCCGTCGCGGCCGGCGCTTCGCGCGCCGGGATGGCCACGTTGATGATCAGCAGCACGACCTGGATCGCGACGCGACGCGACGAGCAGCAGCGTCAGCTCGGCGAGCGGCTCGCGCGGCAGGCGCGGCGTCACGAGGTACCAGTGCCCGAGCGTCATCGCCAGCACGACGGCGCCGACCGACAGCGTGCCGGCGGCGATGCTCGCCAGCGCGCCGGCGTAGCTCCACGTCGGCAGGCTCACGTAGTACGAGACGATGGCGACGAGCGCGGCGCCCGTGCCGGACGCGATCGGCGCCGGTGACGAGCGCCTTCGTGCGCGCGCCGCGCAGCACGAACCAGACGTACGGCAGCGTCGCGACGAGGAAGACGATCGAGACGGTGCGGACAGGCGAGAGCAGCCCTGATTCGAGCCGGTAGCCGCCGATGATCGATTGCGGGTCGAGCGCGAGCGCGTTCAGCACCGTGACGGCGGCGCCTGCGGCCGCCATCGCCGCGCACAGCTTCACGAAGCTCGCCTCGACACGGCCTCGCAATTGCGCGTACAAGCACACCAGGAGGCTGCCAACCGAGAACTCGACGAGAACGATGAATGACGTGTACGGAAGCGCGTCGAGGTTCATGCGCTCTAGCGTAACAGAGCATCGGCACACGCGAACGGGCTCGATCATCATACGACTGCCTCTTGAAGGCGCACTGCGATCGGCGTACGATCGCGATCCATCCACGAGAAGGGAGGCGCGGCATGCGCCCCGTGCCCGAGTACGACGCCAGGAGCTGGCTGCTCAAAGCGCTGCGCGAGACGTCGCACGCGATGGAGTCGCTGCTCTGGAGCATCGACGACGACGAACTGGACCGGCGGCCCGACGAGGGCGAATGGTCCGCGACCGAGCTCGTCATCCACATGGCCGAGATGGAACGTCGCTACGTCGGCTGGCTCGAACGCATCGCGCGGCTCGACGAGCCGAAGATCGACGCATTCGACGCGGACTCCATCGACATGACGGAGCGCGACCAGGCGTTGGCGCCGTTCGACGTGATGGACGAGTTCGCGGTTCAGCGCCGGCAGGCCGTCTACCTGCTCTGGTCGCTCGACGACGCCGACTGGGAGCGCCGCGGCATCCATCCGTATCTCGGGCCGCTCACGCTGACGCAGGTCGCGCGCGAGATGAACGAGCACGACCTGGCGCACCTGTGGCAGCTTCGCCGCCTCTGCGATCGCCTCGAGACGGCCTCGGTCTGAGGCGCGCGTTGTCCGTGTCATTTCGTTCCCTGTAAGCTGGCTTCATGGGCATTTTGCCGATCCGCATTGCCGGCGACCCCGTCCTCCGCGAGAAGGCGAAGAAGGTCAAGAAGGTCGACGCGTCGATCCAGAAGCTGATCGACGAGATGATCGATACGATGCACGCCGCGCCGGGCGTCGGGCTGGCGGCGCCGCAGGTCGGCGTGTCGCTGCGTGTGGTCGTCATCGAGACGCCGGACGACGGGCTGATGGCGCTGATCAATCCGGAGGTCGTGAAAGCGTCGGGCAAGCGGCAGGTGATGGAGGGTTGCCTCTCGGTGCCGGGGTACCAGGCCGAGATCACGCGCTCGCGGCAGGTGACCGTGAAGGCGCTCGACCGCGACGGCAAGGAGATCCGGCTGAAGGCCGTCGACACGCTGCTGGCGCAGGCGCTGGAGCACGAGATCGACCACATCAACGGCATCCTCTACATCGACTACCTGACCAGCGCCGACGAGTTGATCCCCGTGCGGCGCTCCGTCGACGACGGCGAAGAGCCGGAGGCGGCCGAAGTTAGCCTCGCTTGATGAGGCCGTCGACGGACGAACGTTCCGGGGCGACCGGCAGGTCGCCCCTACCTGTTGAACCGACATGCGCACTTTCGATCCACCATCTCAACTCGACGCGCTGATCCGGCGACTCGCCGCTCTCGCGGCAGGGCGTGAGGCGTACGTCGTCGGCGGCACCGTGCGGGACGTGCTGCTCGGCCGCGCGACGCGCGACATTGACCTGGCGATCGTGGGCGATGCGCTGGCGTGGGCGCGCGAGGCGGCGGCCGAACTCGGCGCGAGTTTCGTGCTACTTGACGACGAGCACGACGTCGCCCGGCTCGTGCTTCCCGACAGCGACGGGTTGTACGTCGACGTCGCCCGGCTCGTCGGAACGGTGGAGCAGGACGCGCGCCGTCGCGACTTCACGATCGACGCGCTGGCAGTGCCGCTCGGTGGCTCGGAAGTGATCGACCGCTGCAGGGGCCTCGCTGACCTCGACGCTCGCCTCGTGCGCATGAACGGCGTCGACGTGCTCGACGACGACCCGCTGCGGCTGCCTGCGCGGCGTGCGCCTGGCGACCGAGTTGGGGTTTGAGATCGAGGCGTCGACGCTGGCTGCGATCCGCGAGCGCGCAGCAAGCGTGAACAGCGCTGCCGCCGAGCGCCGCCGCGACGAACTGGAGCGCATCTTCGAGCAGGAGAACGCATATCGCGGCGTGCGGATGCTCTACGATGCGGGGCTGCTCGACGAGCTACTGCCGGAGCTGGCCGAGGGGCGCGGAGTCGAGCAGCCGGAGCAGTTCCACGTCTACGACGTCTTCGAGCACAACCTGCGCACGGTCGAGGCGCTCGACGAGATGCTGCGGCCGCAGCCGGCGGGATTCCTGGGCGCCGAGCTGCGGCGCGCGTTCGCGTGGTGGGCGGGGGAACTGCGCGCGTATCTTGACGAGCAGTTGACGGAGGGTCGGCGGCGCGCCGGCCTCGTCAAGCTGGCGGCGCTGCTCCACGACGTCGCGAAGCCGCGCACGCGCTCGGTCGAGGGTGATGGCCGCACGCGGTTCTTCGGCCACGCCGACGAGGGCGCGCGCATCGCGTCGGCCCTCATGGCGCGGCTGCGCTTCTCGGGCCGGGAGAGCGAGTTCGTGCCGCGTGCTCGTCGCAGAGCACCTGCGGCCGGTGCAGTTAGCGCAGGTCGGCGAGGCGCCGACGCGGCGGGCACTCTATCGTTTCTACCGCGATCTGGGCGACGCGATGCCGGCGGTGCTGCTGCTCGCGCTGGCCGATGCGGCAGCTGCGCGCGGGCCGTCGATGACGAAGGACGGCTGGTCAAGGCAGGTGGCGTATATGAACGGCCTGCTCGTGCGTTCCAAGGAGGAGGAAGGTATCATTCAGCCGCCGCGGCTCGTCTCGGGACACGACATAATGTCGGTTCTTGGACTGCCCGAAGGCCCGGCCATCGGGCGGCTGCTGGAGGCGCTGCGCGAGGCGCAGGCGGCCGGGGAAGTGCACGATATCGAGCGGGGCGCTGGCGTTCGTGCGAGCCCTCGCCCGGGAAGGGACCGAAGAGCCATGAACGCGGAGGAGATCGGCTTCCTCGTCATCGTGGGAGTGGTTATCGCCTTCTATCTCATCGTGCTGCGCCCGCAGCAGCAGGAGCAGCGGCGGCAGCGGAAGGACGTCCACGACCTGCAGGTCGGCGACGAGGTGCTCACGACCTCGGGGTTCCTGGGGACGGTGAAGGAAGTAATCATCCCGGAATCAGGCCCGGTGCAGCTCGTCATCGACTTCGGAAACGGTGTCGTGATCAGCGCGTTGACGACGGCGGTGGCGCAGCGCGTAGCAAAGGGCCAGACGGTATACTCGCGGACATTGGCCAAGAACGGTGGAGAGGGCAGTAGCTGATGCGCAGGTGGTGGAACCGGCTCTTCGTCGTGTTGGTGTTCGTCATCGCGGGCGGCGCGATCTACGCCGTCTGGCCCGACGAGCCCGACCGATACCTCCCATCGGCGATCCCGTGGCCATCCGGTCGCGGCCTGCCGGGCAAGATCGGCCCTCTCAGGCTCCCGTGCCACTCGACGGGCAATTCCAGCAATCCGGCGTCCGACTGCCGCGGCATGACACTCGGGCTCGACCTGCAGGGCGGCTCGCGCATCGTGCTCCAGGCCGACATCGCCGGCACCGCTGTTTCAGCGGAGGATCTCAACTCGGGGCTGGACGCCGCGAAGCAAATCGTCGAACGGCGCATCAACCCGTTCGGAGTGTCAGAGTCGCAGGTTCAGCGCTCCGGCACCGACAAGCTCGTGGTCGAGCTGCCCGGCGTGAGCCAGCAGACCGCGAAGGACATCACGCGGCCGGCCATATTGATGTTCTGCGAGGCGTTGCAGCAGGGCGGGCAGAGCGCGTCGACCGGCACGAGTACGTCGGTGGCTGTCGTGCCGGACGGGAGCGCCATCTACTACAAGCCCGGCACGTGCGAGCCGGACATCGACGAGAACGGCCAGATCGCGACCGGGACCGGGACGGGCGCGGATCGCCAGGAGGCCAAGGACCCGACCACGGGTCAGGTCGTGCGCGTCAAGCCGTCGTACGTGTCCGTAGGCGCGCTCCCGAGCAAGGAGAACATCGTCTGGACGCCGGCGAAGGGTGACCTGGACGGCGTGCCGACGATCATGACCGGCAGCTTCCTCAAGTCCAACGCGCAGGTGCAGTTCAACCCGCTCGGCGCCCCGATTCTGACGTTCAACATGACGAGCCAGGGCCAGCAGGTGTTCGGCTCGCTGTCCGAACGGCTCATCGGGATGCCGCTGGCGACGTTCCTCGACGGCGAACCGATCCGCGGTGAGCAGAACCAGATCCTGGCGCCGACGATCAACGCGACGATCACGGACTCCGGCCAGACAACCGGCCTCTCGCTCGGCGACGCGCAGCGCCTGCGCACGTTCCTCAACAACGGCGCCTTCCCGATCCCGTTGAAGGTGATCCAGCAGCAGGACGTCGACGCGACGCTCGGCGATCAGGCGGTGCTCGACTCGGTGCAGGCGGGCCTCGTGGCGATGCTGCTGATCATGGCGTTCATGATCCTGTACTACCGGCTGCCGGGGCTCATCGCGAGCGTGGCGCTGGTCGTGTACACCGCCGTCGTGCTCGCCATCTTCAAGATCGGCATCCCCGGCTCGGGACCCGTGACGCTGACCCTCGCTGGCATCGCCGCGTTCGTATTATCCGTCGGCATGGCCGTCGACGCGAACATCCTGATCTTCGAGCGATCGAAGGAGGAGCTGCGCAACGGGCGCAGCCTGATCCCGGCGGTCGAGGCGGGTTTCTCGCGCGCGTGGTCGTCGATCCGCGACAGCAACACCTCGACGCTGATCACCTGCGGCATCCTCTACTGGATGGGCAACGCCTTCGGCTCGAGCCTGATCAAGGGCTTCGCGCTGACGCTGGCCATCGGCGTGATCATCAGCCTGTTTTCGGCGATCACCGTCACGCGCACGTTCCTGCGGCTGGCGATGAGCACGCCGCTCGCGCGGCCGCTGTGGCTGTGGACCGACGACAAGCCGGACGCCGAGACGCCGATGTCGACGCGCGGCGTACCGGGCATGGAGGGCGCCGAGAATGCTTGACCTGGTTTCGAAGCGCAACTGGTTC
This sequence comes from uncultured Chloroflexia bacterium, assembly GCA_963840385.1. Taxonomy (GTDB): domain Bacteria; phylum Chloroflexota; class Dehalococcoidia; order DSTF01; family JACRBR01; genus CAYJMJ01. The sequence goes on from CAWIYS010000016.1 coordinate 96,142, forward strand.
TACCTGTTCTCGTTCCTCCTCGTTATCCCGGGCGTCGTCTCGCTGATGATCCCGCCGCGTCTGCGGCCGGGGATCGAGTTCACAAGCGGCACGACGTTCTCGTTCCACTACGCGCAGGACACGACGACGTCGCAGGTCAAGCAGCTGCTCTCCGACCTGGGTCACCCGGAGGCCCGCGTCCAGACGACGGGCCCTAACCAGTTCCTGGTGCAAACGAGCGAGATCGAAGGCTCGGCGACCACGCCGCCCGTTGGGCCGGCGCTGCCGTCCGGGCGCGACGTCGTCGAATCGGCGCTGGCCAAGGAGCACGGCGGCTTCCTCGATACGCAGGGCAATCCGACGACGCAGTTCACGGAGTTCTCGTCGGTGTCGGCGGCTGTGTCGAAACAGATCGGGCGCAACGCGGCGATCGCGGTGCTGTGGGCGTCGCTGGCGATCACGCTGTACATCACGTGGTCGTTCCGCAACGTGCCGAACTCGCTGCGCTACGGCGTCTCAGCGGTCGTCGCGCTGCTGCACGACGTGCTGCTCGTCGTCGGCATGTTCTCAATCCTCGGGAAGATCTTCGACGTCGAGGTGAACACGTTCTTCATCACGGGCGTGCTGACGGTCGTCGGCTTCAGCGTGCACGACTCGATCGTCGTGTTCGACCGCATCCGCGAGAACGTGGGCCGCGGCCTCATCCGCAACTTCCCGGAGGCGGTGAACCACAGCCTGCTGCAGACGATGGGGCGGTCGTTCAACACGTCGCTGACGCTGATCTTCTCAATTCTGGCGCTGCTGCTGCTCGGCGGCGGGACGATCCGCGACTTCCTGCTCGTGCTGCTCATCGGTGTGACGACGGGGACGTACAGCTCGGTGTTCATCGCGAGCATGTTCCTGGTGACGTGGCAGCAGGGCGACATCCCGAGCCTGTGGCGTCGGATCAGCGGTCGCCCGGCGAAGCAAATCGGCCCCGAACCGGCGGCCGCCGAATAACGCTCGGGTTCAAGACGCAACGATCGTGGCGCGGGCTGAAAAGCCCGCGCTTCGTCGTTCCAGCGACGAGAGGGCGGACAGGTCTGACGACCTGTCTCTACGACGCTATCGCAACACGCGCGCGTCGCCGGTGCGACGCGTGATCCGCATGCGGTCCATCTGCTCGAGCGCGGCCTGCGCGTGGCGGCGGCTTGTGCCGAAGAGGTCGCGCGCCTCGGCGAGGGTAATCGCGCCGCGCTCGCCGATGCGCGACCGCACCAGGTCGACCATGCGGTCGAATGCCGCCGCGTCGAAGTGCACGCCATCGCCCGCATCGACGATCCGGCCGCGCTCCACCAGATACGCGACGAGTTCCGGTTCCAGTTCCGGCGCCGCGCCGTTCGTTGCCGGCCTCCGTAGCGACTCGATGTAGACGTCGATGCGCTGCTGCTGCGCCGGCGTCGGCGCCGGTTCGAAGCCGACGAGGGCGACAGTTGATGCCGCCGTCGCGACGTCGGGCAGCGTGTCGAGCAGGAGGGCGAGCGCCGCGCGGTCGACTCCGAGCCGTGTGCGCAACTCCTCGGCCGGCATGCCGGTGCGCAGCGGGTGCTCGCGGTGGTACGAGGCGAGCGCATCGTGCGTGCGGCGCGCGAGGTCGTCGCGATGCGCGGCGGTGACGAGGCGCTCGTCGCCGGCCGTGCCGAGCGTCATGACTGAGCCGCCTACGACGAGCTCGCGGACGGCCGAGGCGACGTCATCGGGCGGCATGGCGAGGTCGGCGGCGAGCGACGCTAGGCGGACGAACGGCGCGCGTGCGACGACGTCGTACACCAGGTCGGCGGGGCGGTCGGAGAGCATCGATGCCAGCGCGGTCAGCGTCGCCGGATCGCGGCGGCGGTGCCGCTTCGGGGCGGCGTCGGCGACGATGCCGCCGGCGATCGTGTCGTTCGGCGTGCGCAGGACGAAGCGGTCGCCGCGCAGCGCGACGGACGGCCGCTCGAGGCGGATCTGCGCCCAACCCTCGTCGCCGGGGCGGAGTTCGTCGGACTCGAGCAGGCGCACGTGCGCATTCACCTCGTCGGCGTGGCAGTGGAACGTGACGGCCATGTTGTGGCGGACGGGCTGGGGGCAGCCGGCGACGGCGCGCAGCCGCACGTCGATGACGCTCGTCGCGCGGACCGTGCCCGGCCGGGCGAGCACGTCGCCGCGGCGCAGGTCGTCCTTGGCGACGCCGGTGATGTTGACGGCGGTGCGCGTGCCCGGCAGCGCGCGCTCGACGGCGTCACGATGCGACTGGATGCCGCGGATGCGGCCGCGGCGGCCCGGCGGGCATGACCTCGACCTCGTCGCCGACGGCCAGACTGCCGTCGATCAGCGTGCCGGTGACGACCGTGCCGAAGCCGCCGATCGTGAAGACGCGGTCGATCGGCAGACGCGGGCGGCCGACGTCGCGGCGCGGCGGCAGGCCGTCGATCGCGGCATCGAGCGCGGCGAGCAGGTCGTCGAGGCCGGCGCGGGTGATCGACGAGCAGCGCACGATGGGCGAGCCGGCGAGCGTCGTGCCGGCGAGCGTGTCGGCGATGTCGGCTTCGACGAGGTCCAGCCAGTCGTCGTCGACGAGGTCGCACTTCGTGAGCGCGACGACGCCGCGCCGCACGCCGAGCAGGTCGAGGATGGCCAGGTGCTCGCGCGTCTGCGGCATGACGCCCTCGTCGGCGGCGACGACGAGCAGCGCGAGGTCGATGCCGCCGACGCCGGCGAGCATGTTCTTGATGAAGCGCTCGTGGCCCGGGCACGTCGACGATGCTGACGTCTGCGGCCGCCGGGCAGCGTCAGCCAGGCGAAGCCGAGGTCGATCGTCATGCCGCGCTCCTTCTCCTCGCGCAGGCGGTCGGGGTCGATGCCGGTGAGCGCTTCGACGAGCAGCGACTTGCCGTGGTCGACGTGGCCGGCGGTGCCGATGACGTACGTGGCTGCGCCGTTCGTAGTTTGTAGTGGGTAGTTCGTAGTCCGCGCCCCCAGTTCACAGTGCCGCGATGACAGTGTACGCTTCGGCGCATGAGCGTCGGATTCGTCTACGACCCGATCTTCCTCGAGCACGAGACGGGGGCGCATCCGGAGAATCCGGACCGCATGCGCGCCACGCTCGCACTGCTCGAGGAGGCGGGGCTGATCGGGCGGCTGCGGCGCATCGAGGCGCGCGACGCCAGCGCCGACGAGCTGGCGCTCGTGCACGACCCACGGTACGTGGCCGAGCTGGAGCGCGTCGCGCGCGAGGGCGGCGGCTGGGCCGACCCCGACACGCTGATCACGCCGCGCTCGTTCGACGTGGCGGTGCGCGTCGTCGGCGGGACGCTGGCGGCGGTCGATGCGGTCGTGGCGGGCGACGTCGGGTCGGCGTTCTGCCTGGTGCGGCCGCCGGGGCACCACTCGTCGGCGCGGCGGGCGATGGGGTTCTGCCTGCTGAACCACGTCGCCGTCGCGGCGGCGTACGCGCGAGCGCGGCACGGCATCGAGCGGGTGGCGATCGTCGACTTCGACGTGCATCACGGCAACGGCACGCAGGACGCGTTCTACGCCGAGCCGGGGGTGCTGTACGTCTCGACGCACGAGTACCCGTTCTATCCGGGCACCGGCGCCGCGTCGGAGACGGGCGGCGGCGGCGGGGCGCGGCTACAACGATCAACATCCCGATGCCGCATCGGTCCGGCGACGCGGAGCACCGGCGCGCGTTCGAGGAGGTCGTCGTGCCGGCGCTGCGGCGGTACCGGCCGGAGCTGGTGCTGGTGTCGGCCGGGCTTCGACGCGCACTTCGCCGACGACATCGCCGGCCAGATGCTGAGCGTCGACGGCTACGGCGCGCTCGTGTCGATGACGAAGGCCGCGGCCGACGAGCTGTGCGGCGGCCGCATGGTCGTCGCGCTCGAGGGCGGCTACCACCTCGTCGCGCTGCCGTGGTGCGTGCGCCGCACGATCGAGCTGCTGCTCGGCGACGAGCCGACGCCCGACCCACTGGGGGCGCGCGAAACGCCGGTCCCGCCTCGATTCGAGGAGGTGCTGGCGGAGGTGAAGGCCCTGCACGGGTTGGGTAGCCGTAGTCGGTCGAGCAGTCAGCCCTGAGCGAAGCGAAGGGTCTTGCTCGGCCGGCGGCTCAGGCGGGGATGGCGCGCACGGCATCGACCGGGGAAGATTCTTCGCTGCGCTCAGAATGACAGTGTCGCCGTGCATTCACGGCATCGGCGACTGCGAGCTGACCGCTGAAAGCTGATAGCTGAGCGCTGCGCTAAACTCCGCCCATGACCATACGCACACGTTACGCGCCGAGCCCGACGGGGGTGCCGCACATCGGCAACATCCGGACGGCGCTGTTCGACTGGCTGCTCGCGCGGCACACCGGCGGGCAGTTCATCGTGCGCATCGAGGACACCGACCGCACGCGGCTCGACCCGGAGTCGGTGCCGAAGATCCTCGAGAGCCTGCGCTGGCTCGGGCTCGACTGGGACGAGGGGCCGGACGTCGGCGGGCCGTACGGGCCGTACACGCAGTCGGAGCGCGTGGCGACGTACCGCGTCGCCGCCGACCGGCTGCTCGCGCAGGGCGACGCGTACGAGTGCTGGTGCTCGTCCGAGCGGCTCGACGCCGTGCGGGCGGAGCAGGCGCGCAACAAGCTGCCGCCGAAGTACGACCGCCGCTGCCGCCGCCCGGAGGGTCAGGCCGAGTCGCGGCGCGAGGCCGAGGCGGAGGGCCGCAACTGCGTCGTCCGCTTCGCGACGCCGCTGGCCGGCGACGTGTCGGTGCACGACGCGATCTTCGGCGACTCGACGTTCGACCTGGCGACGCTCGACGACTTCGTGCTGCTCAAGTCGGACGGCTACCCGACGTACCACCTGGCGTACATCGTCGACGACGAGGCGATGCGCATCACGCACGTGCTGCGCGGCGAGCGAGTGGATCTCGTCGGCGCCGCGGCACGTGCTGGTGTACGCGGCGCTCGGCTTCGAGCCGCCGGCGCTGGCGCACCTGCCGCTGATCCTCGGGCCGGACGGGTCGAAGCTGAGCAAGCGTCACGGCGCGACGAGCGTGTTCGAGTATCGCGACCAGGGCTTTCTGCCCGAGGCGCTGTTCAACTTCCTCGGCCTGCTGGGCTGGTCGCTCGACGACAAGACGGAGATCATCTCGCGGCGGCAGTTCGTCGAGCACTTCGCGCTCGAGCGCGTCGTCAAGAACCCGGCGATCTTCAACCTCGACAAGCTGACGTGGATGAACGGCATGTACATCCGCGAGATGCCGGTCGACGAGCTGGCGCGGCATCTTCGCCGAGCGGCTCGACGCCGACCTGCCGCCGCGCATCCCGCGTCCGGTCGACCGCGCGCGTCGTCGCGCGCGTGACGCCGCTGATCCGCGAGCGCGTCAAGCTGCTGTCGGAGGTCGCCGACTACTGCGACTTCTTCTTCACCGACGAGCTGCACTACGCCGAGGAGGAACTGCTCGGCAAGGCGTTCGCGGCGTCCGGCGCGCGGCGCGACGATGCGGCGAGGGCGCTCGGCGCGGCGGCGGAGCGGCTGGCGGCGGTCGCATCGTGGACACACGAGGCGCTCGAGTCGACGATGCGCGCGCTGGCGGAGGAGCTGGCGCGTGAAGGCGGGCGATCTGTTCTCGCTCGTGCGGGTCGCGGTGACCGGCCGGCGCGTGACGCCGCCGCTGTTCGAGAGCATGGAGATCCTCGGGCGGGAGCGGTCGCTGGCGCGCGTCGGCGCGGCGGCGGCGAAGCTGGCGTCAGGGTAGTCCCGGTTGGCCGGGCCGAATCTGCCATGATAGAATTTCGGGCGAGTTGGGGATTCGTCTAATGGTAGGACAGCGGATTCTGGATCCGTATGTGGGGGTTCGAATCCTCCATCCCCAGCCAAACGGCGCATTCGTCTAGCGGCCCAGGACACCGCCCTCTCAAGGCGGAGATCGCGGGTTCGAATCCCGCATGCGCTACCAGTGCGTTCGACGCGAGGCCCCCGGATTTCGGGGGCTTCGTGCTGCTCGTGCCGAAAGAAGGGCGACCGCTGACCACCCCCAGGCGTATGATGGTGTGGTCTGAGGGGAATGACGTTGAAGCTACTTCGTCCGACGCACAGCAGTCTCTGTCTTCCGGCGCTCGTCTTGATCGTCGTGTTTGGCATGCTGGCCGCCGGCTGCATGGCAGGCGTCGTCGTCGACGACACGACCGGCCACGGCGTGCCGGGGGCGACGGTGCGTTACACCGATTCTCAGGGCACGATTCATCGTGTGTTGGCCGACAGCGCGGGGGTCTATCGCTTCGATCGCGTGGCCGGCGTGGCGCCGGCGGCTGGACCGATCACGATCGAGGTGCGCGCGCGCGGGTACCAGACGCTGACGACGACTCGCGTCGTGGACTACCGCGACAATCCGGGCGCAACACTCAGCGACCTGTCGAGTTTCTGGGAGATCCAGAACTTCCGGTTGAAGCCGCTTGCAGCCACCACGGGCGCTGATCTGGAGGCGTTCGACACGATGTGGCTTCCGCCGTACCACGGCAGCGGCGAACTCCAGCTCTGGGTGCGGAACAACGGCCCGGACGACGTCACGGGCGTGAGCGGCCGGATCGACTGCACCGTCGAGCAGACCGACGTGGCGACCGGCAATCGTGACGCGCTTCTCGCCGCCGCCAAAGACGGCGCCGATCAACCTGACTGCCGGCGGTGCGACGACGTACCCCACGGGGGTCTTTACTCACACGAACACGTCGTCGTACGAGGTCTGCTGCACGATTACGGCCGCGACGAACGACCCCGACCTGCCGAACAACACGTTCATCGAGCAGATCCCGGTGGGCGCCTGAACACGCGGCTTTGGGCGCGAGCGGCTCGCCTGACGGCTGTTTACGCCACGGGCGCCACGGCCGGCATCGCGCTCTGCGCCATCGACGGTGCGCGCAGGCGGTTCTTCCGGCGGAGAGCAGGGCGCTCGATGAGGCGGTACGAGGCCTCGGCGAGCGCGAGGGTGACCGGGACGGCGATGGCGGCCTGGATCGGCCACGGCACGTCGAGCAGCCAGTAGGCGACGGGCAGCTGCCAGAGGTAGAGGGCGTACGACCGCCGGCCGGCGTACTCGATCGGGCGGCTCGCGAGCAATCGGCCGAAGACGCCGGCGCCGCCGAACGCGCAGACCGTCACGACGGCAGCGGACGACAGAGCGACGAGCTGGTGGCCGTAGAGGTACGTCCAGCGCTCGTGGCCGTCGGGCAGGAACAGCATCGCGACGGAGATCGCCGTGCCCGCGATCGCGGCCGCGCGGACGACCGTCGAGCGGGCGAAATGCTCGAACGACGGGATCGACACGCTCGCGAGCGCGATCGCGGCGCCGAGCAGCAGTTGGTGTGCGCGGAAGTCGGTGCCGTAGTACCAGCGCTGCCACGAGCTGTCGCGGAAGACGTGCGGCAGCCCCGCCGCGACGACGGCGATGGCCACCGTTGGGCCGAGCAGCGTGCTCGGCCGAATACCCGCGCGCAGCAGCAGCCACAGCGCGAGCGGCCACGTGAAGTAGAACTGCTCCTCGACCGACAGTGACCAGACGTGGCTGAACGCGGGCGAGATCGGACGGTGCAGCACGCCGACCCAGTTGATGGCGTAGCCGACGGCGTAGGCGACGCTCTCGATCGGCCAGCTGGCGCGATAGTCGCGCACGTCGAGCATCGCGGCGCCCGTGAACACGATGGCGTAGACGGTGAAGAAGGCGAACGCGGCGGGCAGCAGCCGGAGCGCGCGGCGGCCGTAGAATCGGGGCAGCGAGACTGCGCCCGACAGGCGATGCTCGTCGAGGAGCAGGCGCGTGATCAGGAAGCCGCTGAGCACGAAGAACACGTCGACGCCCATGAAGCCGCCGGGAAACCAGGTCTTTGGTCTTGAGGTGATAGAGGAAGACGGCGGCGACGGCGACGCCGCGCAGGCCGTCGAGCGCGGCATTACGCGCGAACGGCGGGACGGGCGGATCGCCGGCGGGGGCGCTCACGCTCGCGCCCGTTCCTCGCTGCGGCGCTTCAGTCCCTCGGCCTCGAGGTCCATGTTGCCGCGCGAGAGGCGCGCGATCGCCGAGCCGAAGAACGCGCCCAGCAGGCCGTGCGTCCGGATCGAGAGCGTGACGTCGGAGCCGCCGTCCGCGGGCTCGATGAGGTGGCCGGCGGCGATCCTGATGCCGGACGTGGTCGCCCAGACGAACGACCGGCCCTCGTCCAGTTCCGTCACGCGCCACGTGCCGGGCGGCGCGCCGCGCGCGGCGATGCGGTAGCGGCGGCCGACGGCGAGTTCGGCGGCGTCGAGCGGCTCGACGCGGCGGATCGAGGCCGTCCACTCGGGCCAGAGTGTGACCTCGGCCATGACGGACCAGACGACGGGCGGAGACGCATCGATGCTGATGCGGCGTTCGACGTAGGCCATGCCGCATCTTGTCAGGCCGGGCGGCCGCGTTCAAGCCAGCCACCGAAAACGGGTGTCGACCAAAGAAGTTGCACTGACAGTGCAAGAAGTGGTACTGTCTCGTCCATGCAGAGGACGCCTGGCATCGCGGAGGTTGCCCGGACCGACGGGCGCACCGCCCGCTCGGAACGGACGCAGGCCGCCGTCGTCGATGCGCTGCTCGCGCTCACGGACGACGGCGACCTGCGGCCGACGGCGGCCCGCATCGCGTTGCGGGCGGGCGTGTCGCTGCGGACGGTGTTCCAGCACTTCCAGGACATGGACCTGCTGTACGCCATCGCGGCCGAGCGGCAGTACCAGCGCATGTCGTCGCTGCTGGCGCCGCCGCCGGCCGAGGGGCCGCTCGACGCGCGCATCGAGGCGTTCGTGGCACATCGCGCGCGGTTGCTGGAGGCGATCACGCCGGTGCGGCGCGCGGCGCTGCTGTCGGAGCCGTTTTCGGACGTGCTGGCGACGCGGCTGCAGGCGACGCGGCTGCGCGCGCAACGCGATGTCGAGCGCACGTTCGCGGCGGAGCTGCGGGCGCTCGCGGCCGGCGAGCGGCGGGAGGTGGTCGCCGCGCTGACGATGGCGACGGCGTGGCCGGCGTGGGAGAGTCTGCGCGCGCACCAGCGCCTCGGTGTGACGGCAGGCGCGCGGCGTGATGGCCCGCATGCTGCGGGCGCTGCTGAAACGGGAGGGATGATGGAAGCGCTACGGACACCCGACGAACGATTCGCGAACCTGCCCGGGCTACAACTTCGCGCCGCACTACGCCGACGTCGGCGACGGACTGCGCATGCACTACGTCGACGAAGGCCCGCGCGACGGCGAGCCGGTGCTGCTGCTGCACGGCGAGCCGTCGTGGAGCTACCTGTACCGGAAGATGATCCCGCTGCTCGCCGGCGCCGGACTGCGCGCCGTCGCGCCGGACCTCATCGGCTTCGGGCGCAGCGACAAGCCGGTCGAGCGCGACGACTACACGTACCAGCGGCACGTCGACTGGACGGCGTCGCTCGTCGAGCAGCTGGACCTGCGCGGGATCACGCTCGTCTGCCAGGACTGGGGCGGACTGATCGGCCTGCGGATCGCCGCCGAGCACGAGGAGCGGTTCGCGCGCATCGTCGCAGCGAACACGTTCCTGCCGACCGGCGACAACCCGCCCGGCGATGCATTCCTGCGCTGGCAGGAGTTCTCGCAGAAGGCGCCGGAGTTCCAGGTCGGCAACATCGTCCGCGGCGGCTGCCGCACGCAGTTGCCGGCCGAGGTCGTCGCGGCATACGACGCGCCCTTCCCCGACGATCGATACAAGGCCGGCGCGCGGGTGTTCCCGCTGCTGGTGCCGACGCGGCCCGACGACCCGGCGTCGGCGGCGAATCGCGCGGCGTGGGAGGTGCTTCGTCGCTGGGAGAAGCCGTTCCTGACGGCGTTCAGTGACGAGGACCCGATCACGCGTGGCGCCGACAAGGCGTTCCAGGGGATGGTCCCGGGCACGAAGGGTCAGCCGCACACGACGATCGCCGGCGGCGGCCACTTCCTGCAGGAAGACCGCGGCGAGGAACTGGCGAAGGCCGTCATCGGGTTCATCGAGGGCACGCGCGCGTCGTCGTAGGCGCGCATCGAGGAGGTTCCACATGGCCGCGATCGAACTGACGCTGCTCGGCACGGGGAGCCCGTTGCCTGCGGGCAATCGCTGCGGCGCGGGCACGCTCGTGCAGTCGGGAGACAGCACGGTGCTCGTCGACTGCGGGTGGGGCGCCTGCCGGCGCCTGTTCGCGGCCGGTGTCCCGCTGGGGAAGATCGACACGATCTTCTTCACGCACATGCACTCCGACCACATCACCGACCTGCCGGATCTGCTGATGATGCGGTGGACGGTCGGCGGCGCCACGGTGCCGCTGACGATCTATGGTCCCGAAGGCACGCGCGAGGCCGTCGAGGGCTTCCGCGCCGGTCTCGGCCCCGACGTGCGCTATCGGATCGCGCATCACGGCGACAAGCTGCCGCCCGACGGCATCGACGTCATCGTGCACGAGACGCCCGCGACGGCGAACGTATCGCACGTGGCGACGGTGGGCGAGATCAGCGTCGGCGCGTTCGAGGTCGACCATCCGCCGGTCGTGCCGGCGCTTGGCTTTCGCGTCGAGGCGCGCGGCTCGTCCGCTGTTCTGTCCGGCGATACAAAGCAGTGCGACAATCTCGTGCGCGCATCGAAGGGCGCCGACCTGCTGGTCTGCGAGGCGATGAACCTCAAGATGATGGAGGATCGCGCTGCGATGGCGCGGCGCGCCGGCAACGAGCGCATCGCGCTGATGCTGGAGGAGGCGTGCAATTACCACTCGCCGACGCATGCCGTCGCCGAGATGGCTCGGGACGCCGGGGTGCTCCGGCTCGTGCTCTCGCACATTCTGCCGCCGATCCCGGACGAAGGGCCGGTCGTCGAGCAGTACATCGCGGGCATGGCGGACATCTACAAAGGCTCGATCGCCGTCGGCCGGGACCTCGAACGCATCACCGTAGGCACATGACGATCGGCCAGTGGATGTGCCCCGTCCGGCTTGACAGCGTAGCCCGAATGGGGTCTTCGCCAAGACCGCGGGGGTCGCTATGCTTCGGCAAGAGAGCCGGGCGTCTGCACGCCATCGTGGACATGGCGAGGCTTCCGGCGGTGAGTGAGGTCGCCACATGGTGGCAGCAACGGAAGCCGTCGTCTCGAACTACTCCCTCGACCTGAACGAAGAGCAGATCACGCTCAAGAACTGGGTGCACGAGTTCGCCGAGAACGTCGTGCGGCCGGTCGCGCACGAGTGGGACGAGCGCGAGGAGACGCCGTGGCCCGTCATCGAAGAGGCGGCGCGTGTCGGCCTCTACGGCGCCCAGTTCATGGCCCACGTGCAGTCGGATCCGACGGGGCTGATGCTGCCGATCGCGATCGAGGAACTGTTCTGGGGCGACGGCGGCATCGGCATGGCGATCTTCGGCTCTTCGCTCGCGGTCGCCGCGATCTCCGGCAACGGCACGATGGAACAGATCATCGAGTGGGCGCCGCAGTGCTACGGCACGCCGGAGAAGGTGCAGCTCGGCGCGTTCTGCGTCTCCGAGCCGGACGCCGGCTCGGATGTTTCCGCGGTGAAGACGCGCGCGGTCTACGACCAGGCGAAGGACGAGTGGGTGATCAACGGCCAGAAGACGTGGATCTCGAACGGCGGCATCGCCAACATCCACGTCGTCGTGGCCTCGGTCGATCCGACGCTCGGCGGGCGCGGCCAGGCGTCGTTCGTGGTGCCGCCGGGCACGCCGGGGCTGCGGCAGGGCACGAAGTTCAAGAAGATGGGCATCCGCGCGTCGCACACGGCCGAGGTGTACCTCGACGACGTGCGCGTGCCGGGCCGCTGCCTCCTCGGCGGCCAGGAGAAGCTCGAGCGCAAGCTCGCGCGTGCGCGCGAGGGCCAGCGCTCCGGCGAACAGGCCGCGCTTTCGACCTTCGAGGCGACGCGGCCGGCCGTCGGCGCGATGGCGCTCGGCACTGCGCGCGCCGCGTACGAGTGGGCGCTCGCCTACGCGAAGGAGCGCAAGCAGTTCGGCCGCGCCGATCATCGAGAACCAGGCGGTGTCGTTCACGCTGGCGAACATGAGGACGGAGATCGATGCGGCGCGGCTGCTCGTCCACCGCGCCGCGTGGATGGGCCGCAACCGGCGCCCCTTCGAGGCGGCGGAGGGATCGATGTCGAAGTTCAAGGCGAGCGAGGTCTGCGTCTGGGCGACCGAGCGGGCGATCCAGATCGCCGGCGGCATCGGCTACGTGCGCGAGGCGCCGCTCGAGCGCTGGCACCGCGACTCGAAGGTGTACACCATCTTCGAGGGCACGTCGGAGATCCAGCAGCTCGTCATCGCCCGCGCGATCTCGGGCTCGCGGCTGCAGTAGGGCCGGTGACCTAACCCCTGGCCCCTTCCCTGAAAGGGAAGGGGAACGCGGCCGTGGATGGTGGCTGGCGAGTCGCTAGCTTCTAGCATGTCACTCGGGTAGCATCCGACCGTGGCCGGCGACATCGCGCCGGCCACGATGTTCGTGTACACGAGGAGCTGCCATGAGCGACGTGATCCAGATCCGCGACGACGGCCACGTGCGGACGATCTCCATGCACCGGCCGGAGAAGAAGAACGCGCTCTCGAGCGAGCTGGCGTGGGGCATCGTCACCGCCGTCGAGGAGGCGACGCACGACGACAACGTGTGGGTCGTCGCCATCACCGGCAGCGGCGACGCCTTCTGCTCCGGCCTCGACCTCACCGGGCCGGGCGAGGATGCGTCCCCCGGGTCGCCGCAGGAGCGGTACATGGACGACATCCACTGGGTCGGCCGGTTTCCGCTCGTGTTGCGCCACGTCTGCGACAAGCCGGTGGTCGCCGGGCTCAACGGCGTCGCGGCGGGCGCCGGCCTGTCGCTGGCGATGGCGGCCGACATGCGCATCGGGGCGCAGTCGATGCGGCTCATCGCCGGCTACCCGCGCATCGGCGGCTCGCCGGACGGCGGGCTGACGTGGACGCTGCCGCAGGCCATCGGCTACGAGCAGGCGATGCGCTTCCTGCTCGAGAACCGCACCGTCGGCGCCGAGGAGGCGCTGCGCCTCGGCTTCGTCGGCGAGATCGTGCCGGACGCGGAGTTCGCCGAGCGGCTGGCCGCGTACTGCGCGTTCCTGGCCGAGCGCTCGCCGATCGCCAGCCGGTTCACGAAGCGCTGCATCACGAAGGCGACCGCGATCGACCTGGAGGCGCACGTGCGGTACGAGCTGGCGAGCATCATGCGGGCGTTCCAGACGCACGACGCCGGCGAGGCGCGCAAGGCGTTCTTCGAGAAGCGCCAGCCGGTGTTCGAGGGGCGCTAACCGGGGGCGTGGCGGCAGTCGCTTGCAAATTCGTACTGACCACGCTACGCTGTTTGTCAGGAGGGCGCTGTCGTGACCAAGGAATACCACCTGCCGTGCCCCGTGGCGAAGACGCTCGACATCGTCGGCGACCGCTGGACGCTGCTCGTCATCCGTGACCTGCTGATGCTCGGCCCGCGCAAGTACGTCGACCTGGCGCAGTCGCTGAAGGGCATCGCGCCGAACGTGCTTTCGGACCGGCTGAAGGTGCTCGAGTCGAACGGACTGATCGAGCGGGAGTTCTACGAGCAGCACCCGCCGCGGGCGCTCTACAAGCTGACGAAGAAGGGCGCCGACCTGAGCATCGTCCTGCAGGCGCTGCTCAAGTGGGGCAACAAGTACCTCTACGACGGCGTCACGACGGTGCACGAGACCTGCGGCCACGAGACGAAGGTCGTGACGTACTGCGACCAGTGCGACGAGCGCGTGCCCGGCCGCGAACTGACGATGAAGTTCAAGCGACGCGAAGCTGCCCTCGCCCTCGGCCGCACGCCATAACCGCGAGAAACCGTCGCACAGCCGCGTAGCGCGGGCTTTTCAGCCCGCGCGCGCCGCGACAGGCCACCGCCAGCCTCCGCGTGTCCGGACCATGGCCGCGAGGGCGCTCGACACGCACAACCGCCGTCACCCAACGTCCACAACGCGTTATCGCTTCCGCCTCACCTCCCGACGCAACCCTTGACTCCACCTGCTGTCACATGCTATAAACAAGTGACTAGCAACCAGCAACCAGTCGCGCAAGCGACCGTTGACCAGCGCCAGGAGTCACCCCCAATGGACACGCAGCTCATGCTCTGGGCCGTCACGAGAGAACGCAACGCCGAGATCGCGCGATCGCAACTCGCGTCGGCGGTCAAGCGCGACGGCGGCTACAGTTCGCTCGCCTGGTCGGCGCCGCCGGTGCGCATCTGCTTCGGCGAGTCCCTCCTCCTGCGGCTCGCCTCGTCGTTCGCGAGGCGACTCCCCGCCCGAACTACCACTTCCTGACGTCGACGCCGCCGCGCGGATGGAACGACCCGGCGGCACGGAGTATGCTGTCGGGCGTCCACCGTGCTCGCATCGATTGAAGGAGCAAACCAGCATGGCAGGCCAGATCGTCTCATTTCCCAGCAACGGCGGCTCGGCCGAGGGCTACCTCGCGTTGCCGGCGAGCGGCAAGGGGCCGGGCGTCATCGTCATCCAGGAGTGGTGGGGGCTCGTGCCGCACATCAAGGACGTGGCCGACCGCTTCGCGGCCGAGGGCTACGTCGCGCTGGCGCCGGACCTCTACCACGGCAAGACGACGAAGGAGCCCGACGAGGCCGGCAAGATGATGATGGCGCTCAACATGGAGCAGGCGGCGAAGGACATGTCCGGCGCCTACGACTACGTGAAGAACCATCCGGCGTGCACGGGGAAGGTCGGCAGCGTCGGCTTCTGCATGGGCGGCGGGCTGTCGCTGACCATCGCGTCGCTGCGGCCGATCGACGCCTGCGTCGACTACTACGGCGATGGCCGAGGCGCCGAAGCTCGCCGGCCTGAAGGCGCCGGTGCTGGGGCACTGCGCCGCGAACGACGGCTGGGTGAGCCCGGAGGCGGCGCGCAAGCTCGAGGCCGACTTGCGCGACATGGGGAAGCAGGTCGAGTTCCACATGTACCCGGGCACCGATCACGCGTTCTTCAATGACACGCGCCCGGAGGTGTACAACGCCGCGGCGGCGAAGCTGTCGTGGGATCGCACGCTCGCGTTCTTCGGCGCGAACCTCAAGTAGCGCATGGCAGAGGAGTGGCGCCGCGGCGAGTTCGTCGTCAGCACGGATCCGTCGCTGCTCGACGTGCCCGCCATCCACACGTGGCTGTCCGAGTAGTCGTACTGGACGCGCGGCGTGCCGCTCGACGTCGTGCGGCGCGGCATCGAGCATTCGCTGAACTTCGGGCTGTACGCCGAGGGCGGCACGCGGCAGGCGGGCCTCGCGCGCATCATCACCGACTACGCGACGTTCGCCTACGTCTGCGACGTCTTCGTGCTCGACGAGTATCGCGGTCGCGGGCTCGGCGTGTGGCTGATGGAGTGCGTCGCCGCGCACCCGCAGCTGCAGGGGCTGCGACGGTGGATGCTCGGCACGAAGGACGCCCACGGGCTGTACGAGAAGACCGGCTTCACCGCGCTCGCGGCGCCGGAGCGATGGATGGAGAAGGCTGACCGGACGTGTACAGGCGAGGCGGCGGCGCTGCGTGAACGAATCGACGCTCCGTCGCGCTGACTGGCGAAAGCTCCCGAACAGGGGCTTTCGCTTCTGCTAAAGTCGCTGCATGGTCGTTGCTGCAACGTGGCCGGGTTCGCGACGACGATTGCCCGCACTGCGGCTCGACGGAACGTCGAATGGACCGCGACAAGTCCATAGGAGTGATCAATTGGTGGCCGAGGTGTTCATCCGCCGCGCGTTTGTGGTCATCCTGTCAAGTGCTCGGACTGCACGACCAGTCACCGGACGTGAGTCTGATCGGACGCTGATGAGCGTAGTTGTCAGATGACACCGGGGTGCTACTTGACGGCTGCCGCCGTCCAATCGTAAATTTCCGATTACGTCAGGTCGCCCGATCCGGAAGCCCGTGTCGACCGAACCCACGGCAGCTAGAAAGCATGGCCACATGAAAGCAGCGGTGTATTACGAGACCGGCGCGCCGAGCGTCTTCCGTTACGAGGACGTGCCCGACCCGGTCGTGCCATCCGCGCGGCGTCGTCATCGACGTCAAGGCGATCGCGATCGAGGGCGGCGACGTGCTGAACCGCGCGGGCGGCGAGATGCCGGCGAAGCCGCACATCGTCGGCTACAACGCGGCCGGCGTCGTGCGCGAGGTCGGCGCCGAGGTGACGGACCGCAAGATCGGCGATCGCGTGACGGCGATGTGGGCGAACGGCTCGCACGCCGAGCGCTTCGCCGTGCCGTCGACGGCGACGTGGCTCGTGCCGGACGGATGCTCGCTCGAGCACGCGGCGTGCGTGCCGGTGTCGTGGGGGACGGCGAACGACTGCCTGTTCGAGTTCGGCCACCTGAAGGCGGGCGAGACGGTGCTGGTGCAGGCCGGCACGAGCGGCGTCGGCATCGCCTGCGTGCAACTGGCGCATCGCGCGGGTGCGCGCGTCATCGCGACGTCGTCGAGCGACGAGAAGCTCGAGCGGCTGCGGCGATACGGGATGGACATCGGCGTCAACTACGCGGCCGGCGACTTCGTCGACGCGGTGCGGAAGGCGACGAACGGCGCCGGCGTCGACCTCGTCGTCGATTCGGTCGGCGGCAAGACGCTCGAGGGCAGCATCGCCTGCGCCGGCTATCGCGGGCGCGTGATCACCGTCGGCAACGTGAGCCGGCAGGGCAAGGCGATCGACATCAGCGGCCTCAGCGGCAACAACGTCTCGACTCACGGGCGTCTTCTTCGGCATCGAGACGTTCCGGAGCGCGGCGCGCGTCGTGCCGATGCTCGACGGCATCCTGCGCGACATCGCGAAGGGCGAGCTGAAGGTCGTCGTCGACCGCACGTACCCGCTGTCGGAGGCCGCGGCCGCGCACGCGCACATCGAGAGCCGCCAGGCGCTCGGGCGGGTCGTGCTGGTGCCGTAGGTACGGGTGCGCGAATGATCGAACTCGGAAGGTTCGTGGAGGAGTTCGCACGGTCTCTGGCGGCCGTCGATGCTCGCCTTCCGGTCGCGATCAATCAGCGGTCAGGTGCTGCATTTCGTCCAGGGATCGGACCGCATTCGGAGGCCGCCGCCGTCAGCTTAGTGATGGCGGACCTACAAACGGCGCTCCACCCGGCTCTCGAGTATCGATGCAGTGTTCCTTACATCAGCGGATCGCGACAGCGATGCGATCTCTGTCTGGGCCGTGAACCGATCTGGGACTGGGCAATTGAGTTGAAGCTGCTGCGGTTCCTAGGGGACAACGGTCAGCTGAATGACAACATCCTAATGCACATCTTGTCTCCATATTCGGCGCACCGTAGCGCCTTGAGCGACTGCACGAAACTGATCACGTCGGGGCTGGCCGCGCGCAAGGCCGTGCTGATATACGGGTTTGAGAGCGACGCGTGGCCGCTTGAGCCCGCGATTGAGGCATTCGAAACGCTGGCACGTACGCGCGTGCGCCCTGGCGCGAGGCATGAGGCAAGGTTCGACGGACTTGTGCATCCTGTGCACCAGCGCGGAGCCGTGTACGCCTGGGAGATTCACGCGCTCTGAAAGCCCAACGCGCTGTGGCTACGTCCCTTCCTTGAAGATGCCGATCATGTGGCCCTCCGGGTCGGCGAACATGGCGAACGCGCCCATGCCGGGAATCGGCGTCGGCGGGACGATGGTGTTCGCACCGAGCGACTGCGCCTTCGCTGAGCGTGGCGGCCAGATCCTCGACGCTGACGTAGATCGTGACGTACGGCGGCGCCTCGGGCGGAGTCTGCATGATGCCGCCGCCGATGCCGTCGCCCTGCGGCTGCACCATCGCGTATTCGGGGTTGTCGTGTCGATCGGCCAGTCGAAGAGTGCGGCGTAGAACTCGCGCGATCTTCTTCGCGTCCTTGGCGGCGATTTCCCAGTGCACGATCGGGTGGGGCATGGCGGGCTCCTTTCGTTTGCTCGATGCGCGTCGATCGTACGGCTTTCGCCGCACGTGCGCACTCCCTCGGGTGTCGTGCGGGTCTAGGACTCCCCGCGCCGTTCGGCCGCGCTCTTGACAGTTCGCGATGATCGGCCGATAATCGCGGCGCTACCAAAGTCTCATACACCCCCTCTTGTCATCGCGGAAGGATTGCCTTTGCGCGCGTCTGCGCGTGTGGCGCACTCCCGGACGGTCGAGGGCGTGAGCGATCGGCGCTCTCGCCCCCCGGTCAGGATCGAGCGCGGCTATCGTCGGTGACGCGCGGGCATGTCCTGGCTCGTTCGCGCGTCGCCATGCCTGCGATGACGGGGGCGAGACGCAGTCCTCCTGGTTCGTGCGAGGGACCGCACGTTTGGGAGCCGCGATCCTGTGACGGGTCGCGGCTCTCGCATTACGGGCATCCCCTCATTTGGCGGCCGCGGAGGAGGCCCGTATACTGCGCGCACAGGCGATGACGGAGACGAGTACGTCGCCGGCGACGCGAAGCGAGTCCGGGTACGGTGCGAGCCGGATGCAGTCGAGGCGGCGGAAGATCCCTCCCGAGCTGGACGGCCCAACCTTCGCTCGAGGCGAGGCAGTAGGCCATCCCGGTAGCCCCCGTTAGCAGGGCAGGGCGTGTTGGCGCCCGCAACGAAGCGCTCGCCGCTGGCGGGAACAAGGGTGGTACCGCGGGTCCATGTTCGGCCCGTCCCTTCGATGAGGGACGGGCTTTTTTCGTGTGGTTGGTCCCTCACCCTGCGCCTGCGGCGCTGTCCCTCTCCCTCAAGGGGAGAGGGAGGACGTGTATGTGAGTTGCATGAAATCAGAGCGAACCAACACCGACGAGGCACGACCACGATTGTCTGTCGCCGATGAGAAGGCTTGGCGGACGAGGCGTGCCGCGATCGATCTGCGTCGCGCCGAGACGGAATCGGAGCGAATCCTTTGGGACGCGTTGCGTGATCGTCGGCTCGGCGGACGGAAGTTCCGTCGTCAACACGCCATAGGCCCGTTCGTGGTCGACTTCTACTGTGCCGCTGAGCGCGTGGTCGTTGAGATCGACGGTTCGGTGCATGACGATGCTGCTCAAATCGCCGCGGACGAAAGCCGCCAGCGGGCCATCGAGTCGGTGAATATCCGCTTCGTCCGAATCAAGAGCGATCTGGTATTCCACGACCTCGCTCGCGCTTTGCGCGCGATCGAGGCTGCATTTCAGGGGAGATGAACGTCGTCCCTCTCCCCCTGAGGGAGAGGGACAGGTCGCCATAAGGCGACCAGGGTGAGGGACCAAACATGAAACCAGTTTCCACGCGACCGCACTTCGTCGAGATGGAGAAGGCCACGCTGCAGTGGTGGCGCGAGCAGCGGATGATCGAGCGGTACATCCACCGCAACGACGCGTCCGAGCGCCGCTGGTCGTTCATCGACGGGCCGATCACCGCCAACAACCCGATGGGCGTGCACCACGCGTGGGGGCGCTCGTACAAGGACCTGGTGCAGCGCTTCCACACGATGCTCGGCGAGCGGCAGCGGTACCAGAACGGCTTCGACTGCCAGGGACTGTGGATCGAGGTCGAGGTCGAGAAGCAGCACGGCTTCACGTCGAAGAAGGACATCGCCGACTTCGGCGTCGACAAGTTCGTCGAGGAGTGCAAGGCGCGCGTGCGGCGCTTCGCGGCCGTCCAGACGGAGCAGTCGATCCGGCTTGGCTACTGGATGGACTGGGACAACTCGTACTACACGAACTCCGACGAGAACAACTACACGATCTGGCTGTTCCTGAAGCGATGCTGGGAGAACGGCTGGGTGTACAAGGGCCACGACAGCATGCCGTGGTGTCCGCGTTGCGCGACGGGCCTCTCCGAGCACGAAATCGTCACCGAGGGCTATCGCGAGGTCACGCACACAAGCGTCTTCGTGAAGTTCCCGCTCGTCGAGCGGCCGGGCGAGTCTCTGCTGATCTGGACGACGACGCCGTGGACGTTGCCGGCGAACGTCGCCGCGGCGGTGCACCCGGAGCTGACGTACGCGAAGGTGCGGCAGGACGGCGAGGTGCTGTACGTGTCGAAGGGTGCGCTCGAGATCGGCGCTCAAGGGCGAGCACGAGATCGTCGGCGAGGTGAAGGGCGCGGAGCTCGTCGGACTCACATACCACGGGCCGTTCGACGAGCTGCCGGCGCAGGCCGGGGTTGAGCATCGCGTCATCTCGTGGGGCGAGGTGTCGGACGAGGAGGGCACCGGCATCGTCCACATCGCGCCGGGATGCGGCAAGGAGGACTTTGCCCTCAGCAAGGAGCACGGCATCGCCGTCATCGCGCCGTGCGACGACGAGGGCATCTACATCGACGGCTTCGGTCCGCTGACGGGCTCGTTCGTCTCGGCCGACGCGACGCGCGAGGCGATCATCGCGTCGCTGCGCGAGAAGAGCGCGCTGTACCGCACGCAGCAGTACGCGCACCGCTACCCGCACTGCTGGCGCTGCGGCACCGAGCTGATCTTCCGCCTGGTCGACGAGTGGTTCATCAGCATGGACCAGCTGCGTCACCGCATCGCCGCCGTGACGAAGCAGATCCGCTGGATCCCGGACTTCGGTCTCGCGCGCGAGCTCGACTGGCTGAAGAACATGGACGACTGGATGATCTCGAAGAAGCGCTACTACGGACTCGCGCTGCCGATCTACGAGTGCAAGGCGTGCGGCGCGTTCGAGGTCATCGGCAGCGAGACGGAGCTGCGCGAGCGCGCGATCGAGGGCTGGGACGTCTTCGAGGGCCACTCGCCGCACAAGCCGTTCATCGATGCGGTGAAGATCGCCTGCAAGCAGTGCGGCGAGCCCGTCTCGCGCATCGCCGACGTCGGCAACCCGTGGCTCGATGCGGGCATCGTGCCGTACTCGACGCTGCACTATCGGGACGATCGCGCGTACTGGGATGAGTGGTTCCCGGCGCACTTCATCACCGAGGCCTTTCCCGGCCAGTTCCGCAACTGGTTCTACTCGCTGCTGACGATGTCGACCGCGCTCGAAGACCGGCCGCCGTTCGAGGTCGTGCTCGGCCACGCGATGGTGCGCGACGAGCACGGCGAGGAGATGCACAAGAGCAAGGGCAACGCCATCTGGTTCGAGGACGCGGCCGACAACATGGGTGTCGACGTCATGCGCTGGCTGTTCTACAAGCAGAACCCGGCGATCAACGTCAACTTCGGCTACGGCCCGGCCGACGAGGTGCGCCGCGGCATGTTCCTGACGCTCTGGAACACGTACGCGTTCTTCGTCACGTATGCGGAACTCGACGACTGGTCTCCCCCTCTCCACATCGCGGAGAGGGGGGCCGGGGGCTGAGGTAGTCCGCACCGAACTCGACCGCTGGGTGCTGTCCGAGCTGCACCAATTGGTGCGCGACGTCACGGAGCGGCTGCAGGAATTCGATGCGCAGGCCGCGACGAAGCTCGTCGAGGCGTTCGTCGACGACCTCTCGAACTGGTACGTGCGACGCAGCCGCCGCCGCTTCTGGAAGTCGGAGAGCGACAGCGACAAGCTGGCGGCGTACGCGACGCTCTACGAGTGCCTCGTGACGCTCACGAAGCTGCTGGCGCCGTTCACGCCGTTCCTCGCAGAAGACCTGTACCAGAATCTCGTGCGCTCGTTCGATGAGAACGCCGCCGAGAGCGTGCACCTCACCGACTGGCCGCGGTTCGACGCGTCGCGCATCGACACGGCGCTGTCGGACGAGACGCGGCTGGTGATGCGGATCGCGTCGCTCGGCCGCGCGGCGCGGGCGAAGGCGCAGCTGCGCGTGCGGCAGCCCGTCGCCGAGCTGTTCGTCAAGCTGCCGACGTCGATGGAGGAGCACGCGCTCGAGCGGCTGGCGCCGCAGGTGCTCGACGAGCTCAACGTCAAGGCACTGCGCATCGTGCGAGACGAGACGGACTTCCTGCGCTTCGAGGTGAAGCCGAACCTCAAGCTGCTCGGCCAGAAGTACGGCCGCGAGGTGCAGGACATCGCCCGCGCGCTGTCATCGATGCCCGACGACGAGCTGGCGCGCGTCGCGCGCGCGGCGGGCGCGGGCGAGACGGTGGAGGTGGCCGGCAAGCGGCTGTCGCCCGACGAACTGCTCGTCAACGGCCGCGAGAAGGAGGGCTTCGCCTCGGCCGAGGAGGACGGCGCGGTCGTCATCGTCTCGACGGAGCTGACGCCGGAGCTGCTGCGCGAAGGCCTCGCGCGCGAGATCGTGCATCGCATCCAGAACCTGCGCAAGGACGCCGGCTTCGAGATCGCCGACCGCATCCGGACGTACTACGCCGGCGACGAGGCGGTCGCCGATGTGATGCGCCGCTTCGCCGACTACATCCGCCAGGAGACGCTGAGCGTCGACCTGTCCGCCGACGCGCCGGAGCACGGCGTGCACAGCGAGACGGCGAACATCGACGGGTACGACGTCACGCTGTCGGTGGTGCGGGTGTAGGCGGGCGTGCCGTGGGGGCGCCGGCGCCGTCGAGGGCGATCGATGTGCTCGCTCTGCACCCAGCCGCACGCGCTGACGATCGTCCACGCTGCGAAGAGGCAGAGGAGCGGCGTCAGGGGAGGTGGTATCGGGTCTCGGGCCAGGCGATGATCAAGATCGCGGTCCACGCCACGATCATGTAGGCCAGTGCGGTGCGGCGACGATCGGGTGCGCGCAGCAGGAGCGGCGCAGCGGCAAGGGCAAAGATGCCGACGGCGAAGTAGTACCAGTCGGCGACGCGCGACCACCGCCGCACCTCCGATGCTGTGAGCAGCGGGCGGTTGTCGTGCTGCAGCCACTCGATGCCGTCCGAGTCGTTTCGGTAGAGGTAGCGCAGCTTGTCGATCTCCAGCGGCGCCAGCTCCCACGGGTGGCGGGCCATGTAACCGGCGGTTTCGCTCAGCGGCGGTCCGGGAGCGCTGAACCGATCGCCGCGATTCAGGTAGTTGCGGTCGAGCCCGTTTGCGATCCCGTTCTGCGACCCGTCACGCAGCGGCAGCAACTCGTGGAATCGCACCGCGTTTCGCACGGTCCACGGCGTCAGCGCGAGCACGAATCCCGAAACCGAAGATCGCGCCATACCGGAGGACCGGGCGCCAACCCGGCAAGAGCGATCTTCCAGAGCAGCGCGAACAGGAACGGCAGAAAGACGCCCTCGGCGCGTACGAGTGTCAGGCAGCCGGTCGCGATGCCCAGCGCCAGCAGCTGGGGCCATCCGGCTCGGCCGGCGTCGACCGTCCACCAGATGAGCATCACGACAACGGCGAGGAACCCGAAGCAGAACAGGACCTCGGCCATGACGAACGTGGAGAAGTAGGCGTGTCCGGGTGAGAGCGCAAGCAGCAGCGCGGCGAGCATCGCGGTGCCGGGCGCCGAAGACGCGCGCGCCCACCACATAGGTCAGGGCGACCGTGGCGCTGAGAGCGCCACGTTCAGCGCCTTCGCCGCGAGCAAGTGCGTTCCGACGGTGGCGAAGACGGCGCTGAGCGCCAGCGGATAGCCGGGCGGCCAGTGCGCCGAATACGCGGCCGAAGTTGTCGCGGAACGTGAAGTCGTGCGCGAGCGATTGCGCCGACGTGAAGTAGAAGACCGAATCGTCGAACCGGCCGTCGAGCGGGTTGACGTTCGCGTAGGCGATCCACGCGACGCGTACCGCGACAGCCAGCACGACGATGATGGCGAGCAGCGCGAACCGAAGCCAGTGGCCGCGCCGGGCGTCGGCTATCATCGACTCGTCATGCACGAGGGGACCTCCAGGCGTCCGGGCATTATAGGGTTGCGATCGCGGTACCGCGCTGTCGCTCGCGGCGATTGTCGTGCTGGCGCTGGCTCCTGCGCCTGGCGTGGCTCGCGCACACCGACACCGTGCCGCCGCCGCTCTCCGATCCCCAGTACTACTACGCGACCGCGCGGAATCTCGCTGAGGGGCGCGGCTACAGCGTCGCCGTCGACGAGCACGGCTTCGTCGCTGGCGACAGGAGCGAGGCGACGGCGTTCTGGCCGCCGGGCTATCCGATGATGCTCGCGCCTCTCTATCGGCTGTTCGGCTCGTCGTTCCGCGTGGCGAAGGCCTTCAACGCGGTCGCGGGCGCGCTGACCGTGCTGCCGGTGTTCTATCTTGGCCGCCGATTGCGCGGCGATGCGGCGGCCCTGCTAGCCGGTGGCCTGTTCGCTGTAGCGCCGTCGCTCGTGTTCTGGACGGCGTCGCTGTTCAGCGAGACGCTGTTCACGCTCGGCGTCGCGTCGACGCTGGCGCTCGCGGCGTGGGCCGGCGATCGAGGCAGCATGCGTGCGTGCTTCCTCGTCGGCCTCGTCCTCGCTGCGACGGCGTTCGTGCGCTCGCAGGGCATCGTGATGATCGTGCCGGTTCTCGTGCTGCTTGTGCGCGACGTCGACGTGCGCGGCATCGCGCGCGTGACGATGCCGCTCGCTGCGGCGGTCGTGCTGCTCGTAGTGCCCTGGGCCGTGCGGAATGAAGTCGGGATGGGCCGGCCTTACCTGATCAGCGACAACCTCGGCTACAACCTGCGGCTCGCCCACGCGCCGTACGCGAACGGATCGACGCTGGCGCCGCAGGATCTCTGGGACGAGCGGCCGGGGATCTCCTTCAAGGAGCGTGAGGTCTTCTTCGACGACGAGGGGCGAACGCGCGCGCTGACCTACGCCCGCGAGCATCCGGGCCGCGAGGCGGAACTGGCGATGCGCCGCATCGGCTACCTCGCGCGCTCCGACGCGGCGGCGTCCGTGCGATGGTCGGAGAGCCTCGGCGCGACGCCGGTCTCGGGGCGGGACGCGTTCGTCCTCCTCGGCGATCGGTTCTACTACGCGCTGCTGGCGCTGGCGTTCGCGTCGCTCGTGGCCGTGCGTCGATCGAGGGTGTGGCTCGCGCTCTGGTCGGCGATCGCCGTGTGGGTGGCGCTCCATCTCGTGTTCGCCGGCGAGCCGCGTTACCACGTGCCGATGATGCCGGTGCTCGCGGTGCTGGCCAGCGCGGTCGTCGTGCGAGTCTGGGCGTTCGTGCGGCTGCGCGATGCGGGGTGACATCGCCGTTTTGACTTCACGGCCGCCCTGCGTACCATCGGCGCCGATGCTGGATCTGGCATCGAAATCATGGAGAGGGCCCCAACGAAAAGAAAGGTGTCAAAACGAAATCGGGACTTCGCAAATCCCGCCGCCGATCGAGACCAGCAGCTGCGGAGCTGAGCGCGCATCAACCGGGCGCGCGCTTCGGTGCGGCTTGCCGCAGCCCATCGTGTCGGCGATAGTTGCCGCGCACGGAGGGACTGTGGACGGACGGGAACTGAAAGCAAAGGCCGCGATCACGGGCCTCGGCATCTCGGAGATGGGGCGCGTGTACGGCCACGACGCCGCGCACTTCGCCGCCGAGGCGGTCCAGCGCGCCGTCGCTGACGCCGGACTGCGCAAGTCGGATATCGACGGCCTGCTCGTCTGCCCCGGCGTCACGTCCATGGGCGCGATGGGCGGCGTCGGCATGCAGAACTACCTCGGCCTCACGCACCTGCGGCTGCTCGCGAGCATGAACGTCGGCGGCGCGACGGCGAACATCATGGTGCAGTACGCCGCGCTGAGTGTGATCCACGGCCTCGCCAACCACGTCGTCTGCGTGTTCGCCGATGCGCCGCTGCGCGAGGGCCGCGGCGGCGGCGCCGCGTACGCCGCATCGGGCCGGTCAGCGGCTCGCCCGAGCGGCATGGGCGGCCTGTACCCGGCGTTCGGCGTGTATCGGCGTCAACGCGCTGTACGCGCTCGCGGCGCGCCGGCACATGTCGATGTACGGCACGACGAACGACCACTTCGGCGCGATCGCCGTCGCCGAGCGGCAGTGGGCGGCGATGAATCCGCTCGCCGAGCACCGCGAGCCGATGACGATCGAGGACTACCACGCGTCGCGCTGGGTCGCGGAGCCGCTGCACCTGCTCGACTGCTGCCTCGTATCGAACGGCGGCGTCGCCGTCATCGTCTCGCGCGCGGACGAGGCGCGGTCGCTGCAGCAGCCGCCGGCGTACATCTGGGGCATGGGGCAGGGCCATCCCGGCGACATGCGCCGCAAGGGCTGGGACGTCGAGACGCAGACCGGCGCGCCGATGGCGAAGGAGACGGCGTTCGCCATGGCCGGCATCGGCGTCGGCGACGTCGACGTCGTGCAGGCGTACGACTGTTACACGTACACGGTGCTGGTGACGCTCGAGGACTACGGGTTCTGCGCGAAGGGCGAGGGCGGCCCGTTCGTCGCCGACGGCAAGCTCGGTCCGGGCGGCGCGCTGCCGACGAACACCGGCGGCGGCCAGCTCAGCGCGTACTACATGTGGGGCATGACGCCGCTGTCCGAGGGCGTCATCCAGGCGCGCGGACAGGGCGGCGAGCGCCAGGTGGCGAAACACGACGTCGTGCTCGTCACCGGCAACGGCGGCGTGCTCGATCACCACGCGACGATTGTGCTGTCGCCGCACGCGTAGCGGATGCCGAGGAGCAGGAGGAACGCTGGGATCATCGGGAGTGAGGTCATACACCCGTCCGATACCGCAAGCCGACGAGGACTCCGCGCCGTTCTACGAGGGCGCTCGCCGCCACGAGCTGATGCTGATGCGCTGCCGCGGGCTGCGGCGCCTGGCGGCTGCCGTCGCGGCCTCGCTGCCCCGATTGCTGGTCGACCGACACCGAGTGGGCGCGCGCGAGCGGCCGCGGCACGCTGTACAGCTTCGGCGTCATGCACCAGAAGTTCGCCGGGTTCGAGGACGCGACGCCGTACCAGTACGCCGTCGTCGAGCTGGAGGAGGGGCCGCGCATCGTCACGAACATCGTCGGCGCGGCGGACGGCGAGCTGCGCTGCGACATGCCGGTGCGCGCGGTGTTCGACGACGTCGCCGACGACGCGACGCTGGTGCGATTCGAGCCGGCCTGAGCCGCTACTGCCGCGTCAGCCTCAGGATCGTCTTGTCGAACGTGACGAGGTAGGCCTCGCCCGCGGCGTCCTGCGCGAACGACGTGATCGACGCGCCGGTGTTCGCCAGTTCGACCGCCTCGCTGCCGGGTCCGTCGTGCGCGTTCAGCGCCCACACGCAGTCCCGAGCAGAAGTCGCCGTAGAGGTACCAGCCGCGGAGCTCCGGCATCGACGCGCCGTGGTAGACGAAGCCGCCGGTGATCGAGCAGCCGAGGTCGTGGCTGTACTCGGCGAGCGGACGGATCAGGCCGGTGTCGTCGCAGCCGGACGCCGGCTTGAAGCAGTGGTTGCCTTCCATGACGCTCCAGCCGTAGTTGCCGCCGCGGTCGACGACGTCGACCTCCTCCCAGAGGTTCTGGCCGACGTCGGCGACCCAGAGCCGGCCGGTCTCGGCATCGAAGGAGATGCGCCAGGGGTTGCGCAGGCCGTAGGCCCAGATCTCTGGCCGGTCGGGGGCCTTGAACGGGTTGCTGATGGGGATCGTGTAGTCCTCTCCCGAGACGTCGATGCGCAGGATCTTGCCGAGCAGCGTGCCGAGGTTCTGGCCGTTGCCCTGCGGGTCGCCGGCCGAGCCGCCGTCGCCGACGCCGATGTACAGCTCGCCATCGATCGGGCCGAACGCCAGGGCGCCGCCGTTGTGGTTGGCATACGGTTCCGGGATCTCGAGCAGCACGTGCTCGGTCGCCGGGTCGGCGTGGTCGCCGCTGGCGACGAAGCGGGAGATGACGGCGCGGCGCGGATCGCCGGCGCTGTAGTAGACGTAGAACTTGCCGCTCCGCACGTAGTCAGGCGAGAACGCCAGTCCGAGCAGGCCTTCCTCCATGCCGGGGTTGCGGATGATCCTGTCGCGGATGTCCATGAACGTCGTCGGCTCGGCGGCGTCGTCGCCGAGGTCGGCGCGGCGGATGAGGCCGTCCTTCGTCAGCAGCAGTGCGTGGCGCTCATCGCCGGGAATGACCTGGAGGCCGAGCATCTGCGTCGAAGTTGAGTTGCGGGGAACACGGGCACGGCGCGGTAGCCGTCGGCGACGGGCGGCGGCAACGGCGGCGAGACGGCGGCCGGCGAGGCGGCGGGCGACGCGGGCGCGTCGGCGTGGCAGCGACGCTCGGCGGCGGCGTCCGGACGGCGGTGGGCGTCTGCGCTGCGCCGCCGCTGCTGCACGCGGCGAGCAGCAGCCGAGACAAGAGCGCAGCGCAGCTGCTGCCGCACTGACGCGTCGTATCGTCGACGCTTCAGCCGCGTTCCGTCGCGCGCCACGTTCGCCATCCCGACATAGTATGCCACGCATCGCCGCTCGTCGGATGCTTACGTGCGGGCACGCCGGACGATTGCGTTAACGCCCGTTAACCATCGTTAACCTCCGTTAACGCGGCAACGCATCTACGCTACGGATCGAGCCGCTCGGACGCCCCGCACGTCCGATGCGACGCTGGAGACGCATGCAGGCCGCAGAGCCCCGCGCCGTCCCGGATTTCCAACGCCGCCCCCGGCGTGTTGTCCGCTCCCTCCAGCTGGAGCACCTGTTCCGCTGGCTGGTGACCGCCGCCGGACTCAGCGTCTTCGCCCTCGTCCTGGCGATGATCTACGAGTTGACGCGGCAGGCGTGGCCCGCCATCGAGAAGTTCGGCGTGCCCTTCCTCTGGTCGACCTCGTGGAACCCGCCGAAGGAGTCGTTCGGGGCGCTGCCGTTCATCGCCGGCACGCTCGTGACGTCGCTGCTGGCGCTGGTGTTCGGCACGGTCGTCGGCGTCGGCGCCGCGCTCTTCCTCGTCGAACTGGCGCCGCCGTGGATCCGCGTGCCGGTCTCGTACATGGTGGAGCTGCTCGCCGCGATCCCGAGCGTCGTCTACGGACTCTGGGGCGTGTTCCTGCTTGGCCCGTGGATCCAGAAGACGGCAGGGCCGTTCATCCTCGACTACTTCTCGTGGGTGCCGTTCGTGAAGGGCACCGGCGATGAGCGTCGGCATCCTGGCTGCGGTGCTGATCCTCACGATCATGATCCTGCCGACGATCGTCGCCATCTCGCGCGACGTCATCGCGGCCGTGCCGCGCTCGCAGCGCGAGGGGATCCTCGCGCTCGGAGCGACGCGGTGGGAGATGATCCGGATCGCCGTGCTGCCGTACGCGCGCTCGGGCGTGCTTGGCGCGGCGATCCTCGGCCTCGCGCGCGCGATCGGCGAGACGCTCGCCGTGGCGATGGTGATCGGCAACAGCACGAACGTGCCGGACTCGATCTTCTCGCCCGCGTACACGATGGCGAGCGTCATCGCCAACCAGTTCCGCGAGGTCGAGAACGACATGCACCGGGCCGCGCTGATCTACGTCGGCCTGCTGTTGCTGCTCATCACGCTCATCGTCAACGCGCTGGCGCGGGTGCTCGTCTGGCGCGTGACGAAGGGGCAGATCACGACGGTGATCGAATGAACGCGGTGATGAGCGGCAACCGCCGGCGCCGGAAACTGGTCGACCGCATCGCGACGGGCGCGATCATCGCGGCGGGCGTCGGCGTCGTCGTGCCGCTCGTCGTCATCCTCGCGTTCCTCTTCATCGAGGGCTTGCCGGCGCTGCACGTCGACCTCATCCGTCAGAACCCAGGGCCGACGGGCACGCCGGGCGGAGGCATCAAGAACTCGATCGTCGGTTCGGCGGTGCTCCTCGCTCTGTCGCTCGCGCTCGGGCTGCCGCTCGCCATCGCCACGGGCGTGTACCTGGCCGAGTACGGCCGCACCCGGCTCGGCTTCGCGATCCGCTTTCTCGTGGACGTGCTGGCCGGCGTCCCGTCGATCACGATCGGCATCTTCGTCTACACGGCCGTCGTGCTGAACATGGACGCGGTCAAGGGGCTGACTGGCTCCGACCAGAAGTTCACCGCGTTCGCCGGCGGTGTCGCGCTCGCGCTGATCATGCTGCCGATCGTCGCGCGGGTGACGGAGGAGATGCTGCTGCTGGTGCCGCAGATCACGCGCGAGGCCTCGTACGCGCTCGGCGTGCCGAAGTGGCGGACGATCCTCACGGTCGTGTTGCCTGCGGCATCGAGCGGCGTGCTGACTGGCGTCGTGCTGGCGTCTGCCCGCGTCGCGGGCGAAGCGGCGCCGCTGCTGTTCACCGCGCTGGGCAATAACTTCTACAGCACGAGCCTGTTTCGCCCCATCGATGCGCTGCCGCTGCGCATCTTCACCTACGCCACCGGCCCGTACGAGTACCAGCACGAACAAGCCTGGGCCAGCGCATTCATCCTCGTCATGCTCGTGCTGGTGATGAGCGTCGGCGCGCGGCTCGCGCTGCAAAGGCGGGCACGATGAGCGACGGACAGGCTGGCGCGCCCGTCATCGAAGCGCCGCACGCGGCGCCGGCCGCTGCGGCGGTGCAGGTCTCGGGTCTGACGGCGTGGTACGGCTCGCACCCGGGCGTGCGTGACATCACTATCACGTTCGACCGCCACCGCGTCACCGCGATCATCGGCCCGTCCGGCTGCGGCAAGTCGACGTTGCTCCGCTGCATCAATCGCATGCACGAGGTCGTCAAGGGCGCGCGCGTCGATGGCAGCGTGCTGGTCGGCGGGCACGACATCTATCGTGCCGATGTCGATGCGGCGGACGTGCGGCAGCGCATCGGCATGGTGTTCCAGCGGCCGAACCCGTTCCCGACGATGTCGGTCTGGGACAACGTCGGCGTCGGGCCGAAGCTGCTCGGACACGCGGGCAGCGAGCTTTCCGATATCATCGAGACGGCTTTGAAGCGCGCGGGCCTGTGGGACGAGGTGCGTGACAAGCTCCGCTCGCCGGCGATCGAGCTGTCGGGAGGGCAGCAGCAGCGCCTGTGCATCGCCCGCTGCATCGCGGTGCGGCCGGAAGTGATCCTGATGGATGAGCCGTGCAGCGCGCTCGACCCGGCGGCGACGATCCGAATCGAGGACCTGATGCGCGAGCTGGCGCGGGAGTACACGGTGATCATCGTGACGCACAACATGCACCAGGCCGCGCGCGTGTCCGATTTCACGGCGTTCCTGCTGGCCGGCGACGACGGCGCCGGCCGCCTCGTCGAGTACGCCGACACCGACACGATCTTCACCCGGCCGTCCGACGACCGCACCGAGGCGTACGTAACGGGCCGGTTCGGCTGATGGTGACGGTCGCAGGGAGCCCCCGTGACCGAACGCAGAAGCCACCGTCGCCCGGCCATTGCAGGTCATCGAGTCGCGCGGCGCCGTCGAGCCGGCGTCTGAAGTGCGCCTGCGCGCCGAGGGCGTGAGCGTGCGTTACGGCGCCGTCCCGGCGATCAGCGGACGTGAGCCTCGACATCTTCGACCGCGCCGTGACGGCGATCATCGGCCCGTCCGGATGCGGCAAGAGTACGCTGCTCCGCGTCTTCAACCGCATGAACGACCTGATCGCGAACGCGCGCGTCGAAGGCAGGGTGGAGCTGGACGGCGTCGACATCATGGGGCCGGACATCGACGTCGTGAGGCTGCGGCGCCACGTCGGGATGGTCTTCCAGAAGCCCAACCCGTTCGCGATGAGCATCTACGACAACGTCGCCTTCGGTCCGCGCCAGCACGGCGTGCGCGGCAAGGCGCGACTCGACGAGATCGTCGAGCGATGCCTGCGGCGCGCGGCGCTCTGGGACGAGGTGAAGGACCGGCTCGCGAAGGCGGCGACGGGCATGTCCGGCGGCCAGCAGCAGCGCCTGTGCATCGCCCGGGCGCTCGCCGTCGAGCCGCGCGTCATCCTGATGGACGAGCCGTGCAGCGCGCTCGACCCGATCGCCACGCTTAAGATCGAGGACCTGATGACCGACCTCGCGCGCGACTACACGATCGTCACCGTGACGCACAACATGCAGCAGGCCGCGCGCGTCTCGCACTACACGGCGTTCATGCTCTCCGACGAGCAGCGGACGGGACGTCTTGTCGAGTTCGGGCTGACGGACACGCTCTTCACGGCGCCGAAGGACAGGCGGACGGAAGACTACATCACGGGCCGCTTCGGCTAGAAAGACGGCGCTCATGACACGAGAGCTCTTCGAGAAGCGGCTGCGCGAGATGCAGGACGACGTGCTGATCATGGGCAGCATGGTCGAGAAGGCGATCCACCGTTCAGTGGAGGCGCTGCGGACACGCGATCGCGACCTCTCGAACGCCGTTATCACCGACGACGCGGCGATCAACGCCAAGCGTTACGAGATCGAGGAGAAGTGCATCCACACGATCGCGCTGCAGCAGCCGATGGCCGCCGACCTGCGCGTGCTGGTGGCAATCCTGTTCATAGCGACGGAGCTGGAGCGGATGGCCGACCACGCGGAGGGCATCGGCCGCATCAACCTCATGCTCGGGGACGAGTCGCTGCCGCCGCCGCTCACCGACATCATCGAGATGGGCCGCATGGCCGGCGACATGCTGCGCCGCAGCATCACCGCCTTCGTCGAGCGGGACGCGGACGCTGCGCGACTCCTCTGCGACGAGGACGACAAGATCGACGCGCTGTACGATTCGTCGTATCATGCCCTCATCCAGCAGATGATTCGCGTGCCAGTCCGATGTCCAGACGATCACCTACCTCA
This sequence comes from uncultured Chloroflexia bacterium, assembly GCA_963840385.1. GTDB lineage: Bacteria > Chloroflexota > Dehalococcoidia > DSTF01 > JACRBR01 > CAYJMJ01. Next base: position 128,615 of record CAWIYS010000016.1, read on the forward strand.
TCTGGACGTCACACAATATCGAGCGCATCGCCGACCGGGTGACGAACATCTGCGAGCGGGTGATCTTCATGGTCACGGGACAACTGGAAGAGATCAACGTCTCCCGCTACTGACAGCGGCGCCGCCGCACGGGACCGCGCATGACTGCCGACACTGACGGGACGGCCGCCCGCACCATCCTCGTGGTCGAGGACGAGGCGAGCCTCGCGTCGGCGCTCTCGTACAACCTGCGCAAGGCGGGCTACAACGTGGTGGAGGCGCGCGACGGCGCCGACGGCGCTGCGCGAAGCGCGCCGTGCCCGGCCCGACGCGATCGTGCTCGACATCATGCTGCCGCAGATCGACGGGCTCGAGGTGTGCCGCCGCGTCCGCGCTGACTCCGACGTGCCGATCCTCATGCTCACGGCGAAGAGCGAGGAGATCGACAAGGTCGTCGGGCTTGAGCTTGGCGCCGACGACTACCTGACAAAGCCCTTCGGCATGCGCGAACTGATGGCACGCGTGCGCGCGCTCCTCCGTCGTGGGGGGCAGGGCGGCCGCGTGGAAGGAGCGCAGCGCCTCGTCGCGGGCGACCTCGAACTCGATGCGCGGGGGCGAACCGTGCGAAAGGCCGGGCAGGAGGTGACGCTGAAGCCGAAGGAGTTCGACCTCCTGTACTTCCTCGTGAAGGAGTCCGGCCAGGTCTTCAGTCGCGAGCAGCTTCTCGAACACGTCTGGGGGTACGAGTTCTTCGGCGGCAGCCGGACCGTCGACGTCCACATGCGATGGCTGCGCGAGAAGCTCGAGGAGCGGCCCGGGGAACCCCAACATCTCCTGACGGTGCGCGGTGTTGGCTACAAGTTCGTCCGATAGCCGCCTGCGGTCGGCGTGGGCGGCGTTGGCCGTTCTGCTGGCGATGTTCGTGCCCGCCGCGGTGGCCGTGCTGGCCGTCGTGCGGCTCGCCGGCGGCAGTGTATGGATCGCGCTGGCGCTCATCTGCGTCCTGTTCGCGCTCATCGCCGCTTCGCGCGTGGTGCCGCGATGGCGCCAGCTGCGGCTCGCCACCGAGGCCGCCGATGCGCTGGCGAGCGCACGCTTCGACCGACGCGCGCGTGCCCGGCAGCGGCGACGAGTTCGGGCCGCTCGCCTCGGCGCTCAACGCCGCCGCCGCGAACACGGAGCGCCTCGTCGGACAGCTGCGAGCCGAGCGCGCGCAACTCGAGGCGCTGCTGAACGCCAGCAGCGACGCCACGGTGGCGGTCGACGCGTCCGGTGCCGTCGCCTATCTCAACGACGCCGCACGCCAGCTCTTCGGCCTGGAAGGCGCCGACGCAGTCGACCGGCCGTTCATCGAGGTGGTGCGCGACCACGACCTGAACGACGTGCTGATTGCGGCCGCACGAGACGGCGACCGAAACGTGCGGGTCGTCGCGTACGGCAGCCGCGCAGCGCTGGCTGCAGGCGAGCGCCGTGCCCATCGAGGGCGGCGGCGGATGGGCCGCGCTGGCCGTCTTCCACGACCTGACCGAGGTGCGGCGCCTCGACAGCATGCGCCGCGACTTCATCAGCAACGTGTCGCACGAGCTGCGGACGCCGCTCGCCGGTATCCGCGCCGCCGCCGAGACGCTGCAGGAGGGTGCACTCGATGACCGGCCCGCCGCCCAGGAGTTCCTCGGCCACATCCAGCGCGAGACCGACCGCATGACGCAGCTGGTCGAGGAACTGCTGGAGCTCTCGCGCATCGAATCTGGCGCAGCGCCGTTTGCCGTCGAGCCCGTCGACGCGTCACTGCTCGTTCACGACACCGTGCGTCGCTTCGCGCAGCAGGCCGAGCGCGCGGGCATCGCGCTCAAGAGCGATGCGCCGGCGGGGCCGTTGCTACTCGTCGGCGACGGCGAACGGCTGGAGCGCGCGCTCGGCAACCTCGTCGCGAACGCGATCAAGTTCACGCCCGCCGGCGGCGAGATCATGCTCCGCGCCGCCGGGGAGGACGGCGAGGTGCGGCTGAGCGTCGCGGACACGGGCGTCGGCATCGAGCCGGAGCAGCAGGTACGCGTGTTCGAGCGGTTCTACAAGGCCGACCGGGGGCGCGGCGGCGGTACCGGCCTCGGCCTGGCCATCGTCAAGCACATCGTGCGGGCGCACGGCGGCGAGGTGTCGCTCGAGAGCCGTCCCGGCCGCGGCTCGACGTTCACGATCCGCCTGCCACGCCGGCCAGCTGGTGACGGCGCCGCCGTCTAACCGGCGGTCTGGATCCGCGCACGGATCTCCTCAGCCGTCAGGCCTTCGATTTCGACGATCTTCGTCCGCGACTGGGCTCCCGAGACGAGCGTCACGCGTGACGGCGGCACGCCTACCGCTTTCGCCACCAACCGGACCATCGATTCGTTCGCACGACCGTCCGCCGGCGGCGCGGCGACGCGCACGCGTAGCACGGCGCCGTCCCAGCCATCGATGCGGTCGCGGCCGCCGCGCGGCGTCAGCCGGACGTCGATGCGCGCTGTCACGGCGCGGCCCGCCGCCACATCGTGTGGATGTCCGGCACGATCGTGCGGTTCTGGGAGAGGAACTGGTACTGCCAGCACGCGCGAGCGGGCTCCTTCCATTTCTCGAACGCGATGTCGACGAAGCCCAGGCGCAGCCAGAATGCGTGCGCCTCGGCGGTGAACAGGTACAAGTCCGTGGCCCGGGCCGCGCGCGCGGCATCCATCAACCGCCGCGCGATCTCGAGTCCGATGCCGTTGCCTTGCGCCGCCGGATCGACGACGACGCTGCGGATGACGGCACACGACTCGTACGTCTCGATGCCGCCGCACGCGACCATCGCGCCGTCGCGCTCGGCCACGACGAAGCCGTCGAGGAACTCGGCGACGAACGCGGCCGGCAGTTCGGCCGACGAGATGAGATCGACCATCCTCGGGATGTCTCCGGTGGTGGCCGGGCGGAAGGTCACGCCGGGTATGGGGAGGCGGTCACTGCTCGTCAACGAAGCAATCCTGGTTCAACTATCCAGACGCCGGGACGGGTTGACAGCGGTGGCATACTGAAGGTGCCATCGGGCGAGGGATGTCAACCCACCCTCACGTGGCGGATGCGGCCCCACGAGCGCCATCCCCGGCGTGTCGATGGGCCGCATCGCTTTGATCGAGTTATCGGCCGATAGCGCGGCTGATCACGAGGCGCTGGATCTCGTTCGTGCCCTCGAAGATCTGGAAGATCTTGGCGTCGCGCACCCACTTCTCGAGCGGGAACTCGCGCATGTAGCCGTAGCCGCCGCAGATCTGGAGCGCGTCGATCGTGATCCGCATCGCGGCGTCGGACGCGTAGCACTTGGCCATCGATCCTTCGGCGCGCAGGATGGGCACGCCGGCGTTGCTCATCCACATCGCGCGGTGCACCAGCAACTGCGCCGAGTCGTACGCCATCGCCATGTCGGCGAGCTTGAACGCGATGCCTTCCTGCGCGATGAGCGGCTTGCCGAATTGCTTGCGCTCCTTCGCGTACTGCGTCGCGTATTCGAGCGCCGCCCGCGCGATGCCGAGCGCGAACGCGCCGACGACCGGCCGCGTGCGCTCGAGCATCTTGAGCGCGCCGAGCGCGCCCGGGTGTTCTGCGCCTCCTTGCTTCCCGGCGTCGGCCCAAGGCGGTTGGCGGCCGGGATGCGGCAGTCCTCGAGGATCACGTCGGCCGTGTGCGAGGCGCGAATGCCCATCTTCTTCCAGACGGTGCCTTCGCTGAGCCCCGGCGTGCCCTTCTCGACGACGAACGCCGCCAGTCCGCCCCAGCCCTTGCTCTTGTCCTCGGTGGCGAAGATGACGTGGACGTCGGCGATGCCGCCGTTGGTGATGAAGCGCTTGTTGCCGTTCAGGACGTAGTCGTCGCCGTCGCGCACCGCCGTCGTCGAGATCGCCTGTACGTCGGAGCCGGCCTCGGGCTCGGTCAGGCCCATGGCGCCGAGATGCACCTCGCCCTCGCTGCTGATCGCCATCGGCAGGAACTTCGCCTTCTGCTCCTCCGTGCCGATGCCCTCGATCGCGGCGCCGGCGAGGCCGCTTGCCCCGATCGCGAGCGCGATGCCGGCGCAACCCCACGATAGCTCCTCGGCGATGAGCACGCTGGACAGCTCGCTCGTGCCGCCGGCGAAGACGCCGGTCGTCAGGCCAAGCGCGCTCGCCTTGGCGACGATGTCGTGGGGAAATTCCTCGTGCTCGTCGTAGTAGGCGGCCTTCGGGCGGATCTCCTTCTCAGCGAACTCGTGCGCGAGCTGCTGCACCATTCGTTCTTCTTCGGTCAGGTTGAAGTCTGCCATGCGCCTCCCTCAGGCTGCCGACGCCGTCCCGTCCGGACGTCCGGTGCTGACGCGTGGCGGTCCGCCGGGGGAAGGACGCGCGGAGCCGCTCAGGCGAAGGGATTGTATCCGCGCCGGATCTCATGACGCTAGCCGTGCGAGATTCCGGTTGTGTCAGGAATGCGCAAGCCGAGGACGGCTACGCGGCGTCGGTGCGGTCGCTCTGGGCACTGAGCAGCGCCGCCATCTGCGCGTGCTCGAGCGGGCGCGCGAAGTAGTAGCCCTGGCCCCGCTCGCACTCCAGCGCGCGCAGGCGGGAGAGCTGTTCGATCGCCTCGATGCCCTCGGCGACGATCTCCATGTGCAGCGTCCGGCCCAAATCGATGATGGCGCGCGTCAACTCCTTGTCGTTCGCGCGGGCGTCGGCGTCGACGAACGACTTGTCGATCTTGAGGATGTCGAACGGGAACTCGCGAAGGTAGCTTAACGACGAATACCCGGTCCCAAAGTCGTCGATCGCCAGGCGGATACCCAGATCCTTGAGCGCGCGCAACACCTGCACCGTCGTGTCGACGTCGTGCATCATCACGCTCTCCGTGATCTCGAGGATGAGTGTGCTCGGCGGCAGCTGTGAGTCGCGCAGGACTTCCGCCACCTCGTCGACGAACGTAGGCTCCTGGATCTGGCGTACGGAGACATTGACGGCGACGGTGAGCGGCGGCTCGGTCGCGTAATTCCGCTGCCATGCCTGCATGTCGCGGCACGCCTCGGCGAGCACCCAGCGTCCCAGTGGCAGGATCATGCCCGATTCCTCGGCCAGCGGGATGAACTGCGCCGGCATCAGCATTCCGCGCTCAGGATGCTGCCAGCGCACGAGCGCCTCGACGCCCACGATCGCGCCGGTATCGAGCTGCACCGCCGGCTGGTAGTGCACGACGAACTCGCCGTGGTCGACCGCACGCTGCAAGTCGCCGAGCAGTTCGAGCCGCTCGATCATCGACACGTGCATCGTCTGCTCGTACAGCTCGTGGCGTCCCTTGCCGCGACCCTTGGCGACGTACATCGCGACGTCGGCGTTGCGCAGCAGTTCGTCCGCGTCCTGCGCGGCGCCGCCCATGGCGATGCCGGCGCTCGCGCGCACGAAGAGCTCCTTGCCGTCGCGCTCGAACGGCGGACGGAGCGCCTCGAACAAGCGGTCGGCTACGCCGATCGCCTCCTCCGCCGACGCGACGTCCTCCAGCAGGATGGCGAACTCGTCGCCGCCGAAGCGCGCCGCCGTGTCGCCGGGACGCAGACAGCGGCGCACGCGCTCCGCGATCTCGACGAGCAGTGCGTCACCGGCGCTGTGGCCGAGCCCGTCGTTCACGGCCTTGAAGTTGTCGAGATCCATGAACACGACGGCGATCGAGCGTCCGTTGCGCGCCACCCGCTGCAGCGCGTGCTCCAGCCGGTCGGTGAAGCGAGCCCGGTTCGCCAGCCGCGTCAGCGGGTCGTGGAATGCTTCGTGCCGCAGCTGCCGCTCGAGCGCCTTCCGGTCGCTGACATCGCGGGAGTTCAGCACGAAGCCGCCGATCGCCGCGTCGTTGCGCCGGTCGGTGCCGGCGATCTCGACATGGCGCCACGAGCCGTCCAGGTGCCGCAGCCGCGCCTCGACGGAGACGGTCTCGTTCGGTTTGACCATCGCTTCCCGCAGGAACGCCATCATGCGCGCGACGTCGTCGGGGTGCAGCAGGTCGGTGAGTTTCGTGCCGGCGAGGCGGTCCGCGGGGTAGCCGAGCACGCGCTCGATCGACGGGCTCTGGTAGATGATCGACGTGTCGACGGTCACGACCGTAATCAGGTCCGACGCGTTCTGCACCAGCGCGCGGAAGCGCTGCTCGCTGTCGCGGATGGCGTCGTCGGCGAGCTTTCGCTCGGTGATGTCGCGCGAGTTGTGGACGATGCCGCGGACCGCCGGATCGTGCAGCATGTTGTTGGCCGAAATCTCGACCGTGCGCCAGCTGCCGTCCCTGTGACGCAGCCGCAGCTCCATGGCAGGATGGACGCCGGGCTTCGCAACGGTCCGAGTCAGCCCTGCGGTGGCCAGTTCGACATCGTCGGGATGAACCAGCGAGATCAGGTTTATGCGCGACAGTTCGTCGGCGCTGTACCCCAGCACGCGTTCGACGGACGGGCTTGCGTACTGCGACCATCCGGCCTCGTCCATCACCGTGATCATGTCCGACGCGTTCTGGACGAGCGATCGGAACCGCTCCTCGCTCTGGCGGAGCGCCGTCTCGGTGCGTTGCTGCACCGTTACGTCACGGAAGCTCCACACGCGGCCGCGCACGCCGTCTTCGCGCAGCAGCGGCCGCGAGTAGCGCTCGAAGACGCGGCCGTCCTTGAAGAGGATGGTGTCGAGGCTCTCGGCAGCGCTCCGTACAGCTCGCGCACCTTCGCGAGGAACGCCGGCCCGTCCGCCAGCTGGTCGACCACGAAGTCGAGCATGCGCGCGTCGTCCTGTGTTTCGAGGATCTCCTGCGGAATGCCCCACTGGTCGATGAAGCGGGTGTTCGTGTAGACGGCCTGGCCGTCGTCGCCGACGGCGAGGATTCCGTCGGCCGTCGACTCGAGCGTCGCACGCAGCAGTTCCTCGTTTCGCCGCAGGGCGTCCTCGGCTCGGCGGCGTTCGTCGTACAGGCGGACGCCGTCGACGGCGGCGGCGATCTGCCGCGTGAGGCCGTCCAGCAGCTGCGTCTCATCCTCCGTGAACGCGAACGGCCGGTGCGCCGCGAATGACAACACCCCCACGACGCCGTCCTTGCCGATGAGCGGGAAGACGCCTGTCGACCGGATGAGCGACCGCTTGAAGTAGTTCCGGCCCGATTCCGGCAGGCGCTCGTCGTTCTGAGCGTCCGCGAAGAGCATCGGCATGCCGGTCCGGACGACCTGGTCGCGGACGGGGTCCGGACGCACTTTTCCCCGCTTCCATCGTTCACGCAGGTCCGCGGAGGCGGCGTCCGCCGACTCGGGCTCGGTGCCCCGGCGGTTCAGGCAGCGCATCACGATGCTGCCGTCCGGGCCGAGTATGTCCATGGAGACGTAGTCGATCGTCGTCAGCGACGACGTCATGTTGGCGATGCGGGTGAGCATCGTTTCGAGGTCGTCCGTCTCGGAGATCACCTGGCCGATGGCGGCCAGCGTCCGGATCTGGTTCTGGGCCTGTTCGGCGCGCACGGTGCCGAGGCGCCGCTCGATCAGCGCCGCCAGCACGGGCGCCGCAGCGCGGGCGAAGCGGGCGTGCTCGATGCTCATTCCGCCGGGCCACGGTCCACGGGCGATGAGCATTTGGGCCGGGTCGTGCCGCGACGGGATGGCGGCGGCGATGTGAGTCGACGCGCGTCGCGTCTCCGGCTTCGGCGAAGCGATCGATACGGCTGGCGGCCATGACGACGCCGAGCGGGCGGCCCCGTGTCGCGAGCTCGTGGTGTACGGACCAGAGCGCCGTCGCGCTCAAGTCCGGCGCCGCCGAGCGGCCGAAGTGGCGGAAGCCGCCGTCGCCGGCGCTGTACGTCAGCGCAACGTCCGACGCACCAAGGGCGTCGACGAGCGTGTCGATGGCGTTGGCCATCGCATCGTCGCCCGGCGACGGCTCGGCCGCGAGGACCGCCAGGCGTTCGAGAGCCTCGAGTGATGACATCGGCGCTCCACTGTTCGCACGGATACTACGTTGATCTTCGGCACCGTCGGAGCGCGGCATAAGGTCACGCCACGCCGATTTTGCGCTGGGAGCCACGCGACGATTGGGTGCCTACGCCCCACGAGCGATCCGTCAGGATCGCCGGGCGACGGCATCGGCGGGCCATGGCATCGATTGCACGAGTCTCATGCAACATTGGGGACGCCCAAGACGTCGGCTATAGTGGTGCGGGCGCGGGTGGGCGAATATGCAGGATGGGAGAGCTTGGTATGCGCAGATATAGATGGTTGATGGCGATGTCCGCGGTCGCGGCGGTCGCCCTGATCGCCGCGTGCGGCGGCAGTAGCTCGAAGGACCAGACGCCGACGTCGGTCGCGTCGAACGGCACGCAAGCAAAGTCGACCTCGGCCGCCACGTCGTCATCGGGCAACAACTCCGGCGGTGGTGGCGGCGTGCCGGACGTCACTGCCATCACGAAGAAGTTCGCGGAGGCCACCTTCCAGGCGACGTACAAGGTCACGGGTAGCGGCGCCGAGGGTGGCGGCGAAATGCTGCTCTACAAGGACGGCCAGAACCGCTTCCGGTTCGACATCACGGCGACGCAGAACGGCCAGCCGATGTCCATCATCTTCATCCAGAAGGACGACACCTCGGCGTTCTGCCTGAAGGACGCCGGCGAGCTGGCGCCGCTGCTCGGCGTCGACGCGGGCAAGGGCGTTTGCTTCAAGAGCAACGCGAACGACCCCAACAACCCGGTCGGCAGCCTGAGCACGACCTTCTCGGATATCGAGAACGCCGACGTAACGGTGCTCGAGACGAGCAAACGCAAGGTCGCCGGTCAAGATGCCGCGTGCTATCGCGCGAAGGACAACGCGTCGGGCGAGATCAGCACGATCTGCTTCGCCGACAACGGCGCGATGCTCTACGTCCAGACCGAGGGCACCGACGCCAACACGATCGAGGCCACCGATTCGAAGTCGTCGGTGGACGCGTCGGTCTTCGAGCTGCCGTACGAGGTGAAGGACTTCCCCGGCATCGGCGGCGCCCAGTAGCGTCCGCATCGATCACGCATAAGGCGAAGGCCCTCTCGATCGAGAGGGCCTTCGCTGTTCGCCGCGCCTACGGCGCCGGTGGCGGCGCACCCGGGCAACCGCTGGTTCCGGCGCCCGCGTTCGTGCAACCCGGAGGCAAGGCGGGTTCCGAGCACGGCACGGGCGGCTCCACAGGACTGTCGCCGTTGCCGGGCGACGGGACCGGATAGCAGGGTGGCGGCGGCAATGGCTGGTTCTGGCAGGCCGACTGCACGTCCGGCCGGCCGGCCGGGGCCGTGACGCAGGGCACGGGCGTCTGGGCGCACGGCTTGAGGAGCGTTTCGGCGCCGTCCGGGACGGGCGAACTGCAGGGTTCGGCCGTGCAGCCGATCGCGCCATCGCTCGAGATCACGCAATTCGGCGGGAGCGGCGGCTCGACGCAGGGCAGCGTCTGCGGTTCGACGGGCATGTCTGGGCCGCCGGGCGCGGGCGGGACACCGCACGGCGGCGGCGCGTCGGGGCACGTGACCGAGCCGTCGCTCGAGATCGCGCAGCCGGGCGGCAGCGGCGGTTCGGTAGCAGCGGATGGCCGGCACGGGCGGCATCACGCCGGGCGTGGCCATCGGCAGCGGGTCGCACGGGAATGGCGGCGGGCAGGGGAGCGGCGGGTCGACTGTCGGGTCGGCCGGCGCGGGCATCGGCTGCACCTCGCACGGCGCGATGGGCAGGCAGCGGATGGGCGGGCCGACGAGGACCAGGCGTGGTCGTGGGGATCGGCAGTGCCTCGCACGGCGCGATCGGCATCGCGCAGGGACCTTCGCCGCGGCACGGCTTCGTGGCGTCGCATCGGATCGGCGAGCCGTCGGGCGATACGCAGCCGGGTTCGGCGACCGCCGTGGCCGCCGTCGCGCAGGCGCCGGCCTGCTCGCACGTCAGTTCGGGCTCCATCGTGGGCGACGCCTCGTCGTTGGGCGCGCCCGGCGTGGCCGACGCGTCCGCCGCGAGCTGCACCGTCGCGCGCGGCATCGCCGGTTCGCTCGATCCGCGCATCGCGTAGGCGGCACCGGCGGCGGCGAGTGCCACGAGGGCGGCGACAGCGGCGGCGGCGATCCTGTTTCTTGTCATAACGTCCTCCCGGGCACATCCCCCGCTTCTCGCCTTCTAAGACGCTCGCCCGTCCCCGAAAAGTTCCCCGCGGTGCTCGAAATCTTCTGCGTACTGGCTCGGTGGGCACCGACGGATAGAATGCGCGCATGCTCGAACGTGGCTGGCGCGCCCGAGGCACGACCGCATCGGCCGGAGGGGAGTGCGGCGCCCATTGATCAGCACCCGAATCGGCGTCGCGTTCGCGCTACTGCTCGCCGTCGCCGGCGTCGCCATCGGCACGACGGCGTTCTTCGCGGCCGAGCGCAAGACCGACGACATCACCGGCCGGCTCGTGCAGTCGCGCGCGACGAACGAGTACGACGGACCGCCGCTCGCCTTCCCGCTCGATGAGTTCTTCATCGGCCGGGGCAGTGACGGCGTGTTGCACGCGTTCTACGCCTATCCGCCCGGCTACTTCGGCCACGTCCGCGGCTGCAAGATCGTCTGGGACAACATCGGCGTCGTGGCGACGCCGCACGCCGGGCCGGGGCTGTACGTCGACCCGTGCGGCGGCGCGCGCTTCGATCGCGACGGCAAACTCGTGTCCGGGCCGGCCGACCGCAACCTGGACTACTTCGCGACGACCGCCGGCGTCGAGGGGATGATCGTCGATACGCGGGAGCTGTACTGCGGGTCCGCGATCGAGGCGCTCGAGACGCCCGCCGCCGGCGAGCCAACGCCGACGCCGACGTCCACGCCGGAGACGCCCGAGAAGTGCGAGCGTGTGTCGCCGAATACGAAGCGGCCGTAGCGCCGTTGGCCGGCTCAGGAGTTCGCGGCGAGTTGCGACGATGGCTCCGTGGCAAGTCCGCGTTTCCGCTCTCCGCGGCGGATCTCCCAGTCGGCCCAGGCGTTCATCAGGTGGCGCAGCGGGCCGAGCTTGCGCGGCAGGTCGGGGTACGTGATCTCGCCGCGGATGATCTCCGTCATGTAGCGCCAGAACAGGGCGTTGTAGCGCATCATCATCACGGAGAGGCGCGGGATGCGCTGGTGGAGCGCCATCAGCCGCCGCGAGGTGAGGATCTCCTCGCCCAGCTCGGCCTCCAGCGCGAGTTGGTAGCCCGCGAGATCGCTTACCGCGCCGCCGAGGTATCGCTGCGCCTCGCGCGCCGCCAGGCGGCCGCTGACGAACGCCGCCCAGATGCCCTCGCCCGACAGCGGGTCGACGAGCGCCGCCGCGTCGCCGGCGAGCATCGCCGGGCCGCGCACGATGGGCGCGCCGTCGCGGCGGAGCGGCAGCCGGTAGCCGCGATGGTCGAACAGGCGCGACTCGTCGAGGCTGTAATACGCGCAGAGCCGCGAGAGGCGGCGGCGCAGCGTCGGGCCCTCGGCGTTCCAGCCGCCGATGCCGACGTTCAGGTGATCGCCCTTCGGGAACACCCAGCCGTAGCCGCCCGGTATGCCGCCGAGGTCCAGCGCGATGAACCGCCGCCAGTGCTCCATCGTCGCGGCGTCCGCCGGGTAGTTCGCCTCGAGCGCGACCGAGTGCTCGGCCGGCGGCCGCAGGCCGAGCGCGCCCGCCGTCGGCCCGTTGACGCCGTCCGTGCCGATGAGCACCGGCGCCTCGTACACGTCGCCATTCGAGCGCACGCGCGCCGTCGCCCCGTCGATCTCGATGCCGCGGACGGCGCATCCGTCGCGGAAGACCGCACCCGCCGCCGGCCGCCTGCTCGACGAGAAAGTGGTCGAGGCGGCTGCGCTGCGTCATGCGGGCGAGCAGCTTCGTGCTGCTGCGCTCGAAGCCGTGGCTCATGTTGCGGCTGAGGCGCACGCCGTAGATCTCACGCTCGGTGACGGGCGAGAAGTCGACGTCGTTCTCGGTGTCGGCGCGGAACGTGATGCCGCCGCCGCATGGCTTGTCGCGCGGGAACGTCGCCCGGTCGAGCAGTAGTACGCGCGCCCCGCCCCGCGCGAGGTGCCGCGCGGCGGTGCTGCCCGCCGGCCCCGCGCCGATGACGATCGCGTCGAATTTCTCGGTCATCGAGGACATTGTACGAAGTGCAGCGCGGGCCGCCGTTCGCCCGCCTAGCGTAGCGCGATGATCGCGGCGGCGAGCAGGATGCCCTCGGCGCCGATCGCCGCGAGCAGCAGCACGTAGCCGACCATCCGTTCCCACGAGTGGGCGATGAACCCGAGGCCGAGGTTCAGCAGCAGCAGCCCGATGCCGGTCATCGGCAGCTTCAGCAGTTCGCTCTTCGATGCGACGCGCGTCACGCCGTTGAGGTGCGGGAACGATAACGCCATCGACGCCGGCAGCCCGGGATACTGGTCGTAGACGTACGCGAACATCGCGAAGAACGTCGCGAAGGCGGCGAACGCCAGCGCCTGCGCGGCCCGGTCCTCCCAGAACGGCTGCGCGGCCAGGTAGAGCCGCTCCGGCGCCTGCGGCACGGCGGTCAGCGAGCCGAGCCGCTGCTGCGCCTGCACCGCCTCGGCGAACGCCACCTCGTCATCGAGGCTGATGGCGTACGACTGGTTCGGCGTGATGATGTACAGCAGGTCCGACGCCGACTGGTGCGTCGAGTAGAACAGCGTGTCGCCGATGCCGCCATCGACGCGCGCGTGACCGACGTGATGGCCGAGCCAGCTGACGCCGGCGACGTGCGGGCTGTGCAGCTCGCGGCCCGGCACCAGCCGCTCGATCTGCGACATCGGTACCATCTGCCGGATGTCGCCCCAGACGATCGTGAGCGCGTTGCGATCGAGCGCGTAGCGCAGCGTGCTCAGGCTGTACGTCCAGTACGCGAACAGCAGCCCCATGAAGAAGAAGATCGTCGCGACGATGTACAGCGCGATGACGCCGAGCGATACGTCGAGCGTGACGCCTCGTACGACGAGCGCCACGGTGACGGCGAAGCACCACGCGGCGAGACCGCCGCCGACGAGCGACCCGAGCGTGCGAGGCGGACGAAACTCCATCAGGCGTTGGCCTTGGCGGCAGCTGGCTCGGCGGCCGGTTTGACGCCGGTCACCCAGCTCGCGTAGCGGCCGCCCGGCCCGCGGCCGCGGATCACGTCAAAGAACAGCGACTGCAGCCGCTTGGTGATCGGCCCGATGCCGCCGTCGCCGACCGTGCGACGGTCGACCTCGATCACGGGCGACAGGTGCGCCGCCGTGCCGGTCAGGAACACTTCGTCGGCGATGAAGAGCTCCGAGCGGTCGATCGTGCGCTCGATGATCTCCAGCCCGAGTTCCTCGCGGGCGAGCGTGAACACGGAGTCGAGCGTGATGCCCTCGAGCACGTTGTCGCTTCGGCCAGGCGTGATCAGCCTTCCGTGCCGGACCATCACGAGGTTCTCGCCCGAGCCCTCCGACACGTGGCCGTCGTCGTTGAGCATGATCGCTTCGTCGTAGCCGTTCTCGACCGCCTCGGTCTTGGCGAGCGCCGAGTTGACGTAAAGTCCGTTGACCTTCGCGCGCGCCGGGATCGACGTGTCGGGCACGCGCCGCCACGTCGACGTCTGGCAGCGGATGCCGGCGTCGAGGTCGAGGTAGTTGCCGAACGGGATCGCGAACACCATGAAGTCGTCCTGCGACGCCGTCGAGTCGCGGGCCGATGACCTCGCCGCTCTTGTAGGCGATCGGGCGGATGTAGACGTCCTGGCGGAACCCGCACGTGCCGACGACGCGGCAGGTGATGTCGACCAGCTCCTCGGCGCTCTCCGGCAGGCCGATGTGCATGATGTGCGCGGACTTCTTCAGCCGCTGGAAGTGCTCGAGCGGGCGGAAGATCAGCGTCTCGCCGCGCTCGTCGCTCCAGTTGCCGCGGATGCCTTCGAAGACCGCCGTCCCGTAGAGGAACGCGTGCGTCATTACGCCCACCTTCGCCTCCTCCAGCGGCACGATTCGCTTCTGGAGATAGGCGTATGAGGAAGGCATGTCTCTCGCGTCCTTTCTATGGGGGATTGCGCCGATTATAGGCGGTGACTCAATTCGACGGCAAACCTCCGAATCTGGGCGAAGCCTCGCGCTTGCGCCGTCGCTCCGATTCTGAGACGGTACTCCGACCAGTGTCGCGCCGCGCGTCGGCGCCGTTCGAGAGAGGCGAAACGATGCCACATGTCATGAAGGTAGGCGACGTCGAGATCATCTCGCTGCTCGATTCGTCGTTCGATGCGCCGTGCGCGGGCCTGTTTCCGAAGGTGCCGGCCGAGGCATGGAGCGACCACGCCGAGCACGTCACCGACGGCAAACTCAAGGTATCGATCTCGAGCTTCGTGCTGCGCGGCGGCGGCAAGACGGTGCTCGTCGATACCGGGCTCGGGCGCGAAGGAGCGGCCGTTCTTCGGCAACGGCCGGATCATGGAGTCGCTGGCCGAGCTCGGCGTGCAGGCGGACGACGTCGACCTCGTGCTGGCGACGCACATCCACATCGACCACGTCGGCGGCCACACGATCGTCGCGGGCGAGGGCTATGCGCCCGCGTTTCCGAAGGCGCGCTACGTCTTCACGCGCGCCGAGTGGGACTACTGGACCGCGCCGGACGTCGCGAACGCGCCCGGCAACCCGTACGTCCGCGACAGCGTGCTGCCGCTCGACGGCGTCGCCGACGTCGAGCTGGTCGACGGCGAGCATCGCCTGTCCGACGAGATCGCGCTGATCCCGACGCCGGGCCACACGCCGGCGCACACGTCGTTCCTCATCAGCTCCGGCGGCGAGGCGGCGGTGATCCTCGGCGACGTCGCGCACAGCCCGGTGCAGGTGACGGAGACGAGCTGGCACGACGCGTTCGACCTCGATCCGGAGAAGGCGGCGGTGAGCCGCGAGCGGATCTTCGACCGCATCGAACGTGAGGGATGGCGCGTCGCCGGCGGCCACTTCCCGCATCCGGTTCGGCGCGTCGTGCGGGTCGAGAACAAGCGCTACAGCGGTGATCATCTAAACGGCCGGTTGGCGGAGCCAGCTCACGATCACGCGCCGTCACGACCGGACGACCGTGCAGCCAGCTGAGCGTGATGCTCGATGGCGTATACGGCGGGGCGTGGCGGACTCCGATCAAGAAGTCGCCAGCCGACGGCCATAAACGTACGTGCCTCGCGGCGCCAGGCAGACCAGCCGGTCTCAGCTAATGCACCGCAGCGCCACGCGCCGTACCGCCTAGGCTCTCGCCGACTTTGCCGCGCTGGCGGGACGGCCGGACCACACCCACGCGAGGTTGGTGCGGCTGACGCCCATCAGCACGCCGTGCAGCGTCGCCGGGTGGAGGAAGATGCCCTCGGGGTTCGGGTCGTTCGGCGTGCGGCCGGCGTAGCGCATGCCCTTCGCCTCGAGCCGCTCGATCAGCGGCGCGATCTCGGCGGCCTCGATGTAGCACATGTACAGCGTCTCGCCGCCGCGCCGCGCCATGAAGCGGCCCATCGCGAGCGACTCGTCGGTGATCTGCGACAGCTCGATGCGGTCGAGGCGCTCCGGCGGGTTGAACATCGTGAGCTGGCCCTTGTAGCCGTAGAGCTTGCTCGCGATCGGCACGAAGCGCGACGCGTCGAGGCCGAATCGGTCGGCGTAGAAGTCGGCCGCGGCGGCGTGGTCGCGGATGAGATTCGTCGCCTCGTACAGGTAGCGCATGCGGCCGATCATCGGCCGAGCGACTTCGGCTGAGATCACCATGCGCAGCCCGGGCGTCTGGTCGGGCGCGATGAAGAGCTGGCCGCGCTCGTCGGCGAAGCGCACGCCCTTCGACGCGAGCCGGTTCGCCAGCGCGCCGACGTCGTTCGTCGAGAAACCGGCGGCGAACAGGCCCTCGTTCCACTGCTCGAGGTAGTCCTGCACCGGGCCAGCGCCGGCGGGCTCCAGCAGCTCGAACTCGCTGATGCCGGCGTGGACGACGCGCCGCCGCGCGCCGAGCGCCCGCACCTCGTCGTCCTTCACCATCTCGGCGCCGAAGACGTCGATGAACGTCTGCGCCGCGGCGGCGCGGTCCCTGACGGCCAGTTGCACCCGGTCGACGTGCTCCAGCATGGGCATTCCTCCTTCGCCTTTCGTGACGTGCGGCGTATGCTACGCCCCGGCCGGGCGCCGGCGCAACGATGCATCGAACGGCACAGCGCGGCTCGCCGTGGCGGGGCGTACAATACCGGGCATCGAGCGCGGTGCGTGGTCACCCCGAAAGGAGCGTCGTCATGGCGAGCCAACCCCCAACCGGGCCGGTACGAGAAGAGCGCATCAAGGACGAGGCTGGCCTGGCCTCCGTGGTGCGGTTCCTCTTGCAGGTGTTCGCCTTCGTCCTGCTGATCCCGCCGTGGGGCATCCTGGTCTGGTTCTACTCGGTCAAGATCGTCTCCGAGTACGAGCGCGGCGTCATCTTCCGCCTCGGCCGCCTGGTCGGCGCGCGAGGCCCCGGCCTGTTCGTGATTCTGCCGATCGTGGACCGCATGGTGAAGATGGATCTGCGCACGGTCACGATGGACGTGCCGAGCCAGGAGTGCATCACGCGCGACAACGTCACTGTGAAGGTGAACGCCGTCATCTACTTCCGCGTCGTCAATCCCGAGGACGCCGTGACGAAGGTACTCGACCATTTCCGCGCGACGTCGCAAATCGCGCAGACGACACTTCGCAGCGTGCTCGGCCAGTCGCTGCTCGACGACCTGCTGTCGGAGCGCGACCAGATCAACGAGCGGCTGCAGACCATCATCGACGAACAGACGGAGCCGTGGGGCGTCAAGGTCTCGACTGTCGAGGTGAAGGACGTCGAGTTGCCTCAGAGCATGCAGCGGGCGATGGCGCGCCAGGCGGAGGCCGAGCGCGAGCGCCGCGCGAAGGTGATCAACGCCGACGGCGAGTTGCAGGCATCGGAGCGGCTGGCCGAAGCCGGGCGCATCATGTCGGAGCAGCCGGCGACGCTGCAGTTGCGCTTCCTGCAGACGCTGTCCGAGATCGCGACGGAGAAGAACAGCACGATCATCTTCCCGGTGCCGATCGACCTCATCGAGGTGTTCACGCAGCACTTCCGCGTCGATGGCGGCGGCGGCAACGGCGGCCGCACACGCGTGCGCGTCGGTCCGGGATCGGCCGCGGAGCCTGCGCCGCCCGCCGACCCCAGCACGCGGGAGGGCACGGTCAGCTGATCCGCCGACGCGGCGCCGTGGGAACGCGGAATGATCTGAGATGACGTTGCCCTCCAACTTGCGACTGCCGCTTCGCGCGTTCGCGGTGGCGATCGCCGTCGCGGGCGGGCGGCTCCTGCTCGATCTGGCGGGCGCCGACGGAATCTCCGTCACGCCCCTCGTGGCGAGCATCATTACGGCAAACGTCTTCGTCGTCGGGTTCCTCCTTTCCGGCGTTCTCGCAGACTATAAGGAGAGCGAGAAACTGCCGGGCGACCTCGCAGTGAGCCTCGGCGCCATTGCGGACGAGTCGTTCATGTTGTGGAAGCACCGGCGGGCGGATGCCGGCCGGGACTGCCTCGCGCACGTGCTCGATCTCGTGCGTGGCGCACGTCGCTGGTTCGCGAAGTCCGAGCGTACGGCTAGTCTCACGGAGCAGGTTTCAGCGCTTGGAGACTTCTTCGCCGGGATGGAGCCGTGTACGCAGCCGAACTTCATCGTGCGGCTCAAGCAGGAGCAGGCCGCCCTATCGAGAATCATCGTCCGCATCCACACGATCCGCGAAACGTCGTTCGTCTCGTCGGGCTACGTGATGGCGCGCTTGTCGACGGCCATCGTGATTCTCGGGCTTCTGCTTCTGGAACTCCATCCGTGGTACGAGTCGGCCTTTCTTGTCGGCGTTATCGCGTGGTTCCTGGCGTACCTGATCCTGCTGATCTCCGACCTCGACAATCCGTTCGACTACGCAGCGGACGGCTCGCCGAGAGGCCAGGAGGTATCGCTCAAGCCGCTGGCCGACCTGGAAGACCGTGTTGCGCGCCTCCTCGCGTTGACCAGGGGCCGACGAGCCGACGCCGCGACGTAGCCAACCGCCCGCCGACGGATGCGGGCCGCCGCGGCTCACCGCCCCGAGCGTGGGTGCGCATCGATGTGGCGCACGGCCAGGCCGACGAGCAGTACGACCGCCAGCGCGCCGATGACGACGACGGTCAGTTCCGGCCCCCAAGCGACGGCATCGCGGTCGAAGAACACGATCACCCCCACGCCGACGATTACCCGCAGGACGAGGAACAGCGCGACGAAGCGGAACGCGCTCCGGATCCTCCCCGCGAAGTTGCGCCACGCGTTGATCATCGGGTGAGTGTAGCGCGGGCGAGCGACGCGGGTAGCCTGGGCGGTGCCACTTGGTCCTCGGGCTCCCCGGACGCGACATGCGGCCCTTGCGCTCATGCGCGGAGTTCCTCACGATGCCGCCATGCCAATCGATGTCGAACGACAGGTCGTGGAGTGGCGCGCCCAGGCGCTCGCCGGTGCGCGCGTATCGCGCGAAATCTGCACCGAGAGCGGCGAGTTGCTGAATTACCACGCCCGCGTCATCGTGCGTCCGCTCGACGAGGTCTACCGGCGGCTGACGATGATGGGCGGCGGGCTCGACGACTGCTGGCCGCTCCCGTCGGTGCCGATGAAGGTCGAAGGTTCGTTCGCCGCCGGCGTGCAGGCGGGGCACGGCCCGATCCGTTACGAGCTCGCGGCCATCGAGCCGGGCGAGCGCATCGAGTGGCGGTTCGCGATGGAGCGGCTGCACGGCCGTTACGAGTACCGGCTCGCGCCGGCCGGCGGCGGCACGCTTATCGAGAACGTGATCGACGGCTCGGTGACCGGCGCGCTCGTCGAGGTGTGGCCGTCGGCGCTCGGGCGTCTGCACGACTGGGTGATGGAGCGGCTGTTCGACCGCCTCGCCGAGCCGCCGGCGCCGTGGTTCGACCCGGCGAAGATCGCCGAGATTCGCTGACGGTCTCGCTGCGGGCTGAAAGCCGGCGCCACGGGCAACACAGTCAGAACCCCGCCTCATCCAGCCTCCGCTCCGCCTCGCTCTGATCCGCGTCGGTCGTGAACATTTTCAGCGGGCGGCCCGTCGCCCGTAGTGCGGCCGAGACGGCCCAGGCGCGCACCGTCGCAAACGCGATCCATTGCCGCATGCCGGTGAGCGGCCGGCCGCTCGCGGCCTCGTACGCAGCGACGAACGCGTCGGTCAGTTCCGGCGCGCGGGCGAGCATGAACCAGCACGCCGTCGCGATATCCAGCCGGCGGTCGGCGATGGCGGCGTCTTCCCAGTCGATGAGTCCCGCGACGCGCATGTCGTCGTCGAACAGCACGTTCGAGAGGTTCGGGTCGCCGTGGATGAACACCGGCGCCTCCTCGTCGAGCGGGCGAAGCCGCGCGACGGCGGCGATCAGCCGCGCCTCGCCGGAAGCTGTGGCGCGGTCTCGCGCGACCGATATGGCTGCCGCCGTCGTCGCGCGCGGAAAGGGGCCGTCGGGCAGCGGCGTGGCGTGCAGCGTCGCCAGCACGCCGGCGAGCGAGCGCATCGCGCGCACGCGCTCGGCGGCGGTCCAGTCGCCGTCGAGCAGGCGATGGCCGCGCACCGCGTCGACGAGCGTCCAGTCGGGGCCGTGGCCGTAGAGCCTCGGTGCCGGCACGCCATGAGCCTGCGCATGCTCGATGGCACGCGCCTCGCGTTCGGCCTTCTGCCGGTCGTCGTCGGCGTGCCAGGTGATCGAGTGCCGGTAACGCCGCAGCACGAGGTCCGGCTGCGTGCCGCCGTGCTCGACGCGAAGCCGCCACAAGCTCGTTGAGCCCGAGCGGGATCGGCGAGGCGTCGGTCACCCGCACGCGCACGCCGGGAAACGCGGCGGCGACGCACGCGTCGATGAAGCCGCGGGCGTCCGGAGTCACGTCGCTCATCGCAGCACGAGCAGCGTCAACTGGTCGACGATCGGCTGCGGCTCGATCTCGGCTGCTGCGGCCGCTTCGAGACGCGCGAGGCCGGACGCGAACTCGTCGTCGGAGATGTGCAGCAGCGTCGTATCGGCGCGACGACGCACGCGCTCGGCGAACGCGCGCAGTCCCGGCGCCGACGTCTGTGGCACGTCGACGACGCGCTCGAGCTGGAATCCGGCCGTCGCGAACGCCGCCGCCGTCTCGTCGATCGACGGGAACGTGGCGATGACGCGCTCGGCGCCCGGGAACCAGCGCACGATCTCGAGGTGGTCCGTCCGGCCCGGGAATCCGCTGCGGATCAGCACGGGCGCTGACGGGCGCAGCACGCGGCGCAACTCGCTCGCGGCGGCGCCGAGGTCGTCGACGTGATGGATGACGGTCGATAGCCACGCCGCGTCGCACGTGGCGTCGCGCAATGGCAATTGCTCCGCGCGACCGGTGACGTAGTCGATACGCGTGTGCCGGCGATGGCGCATCGCCTCGGCGCAACATGCCGGACGACGGCTCGAGGCCGACGACGTCGACGTCGAACCACTGTGCGAAGGCCCAGGCGAAGACGCCGGTGCCGGCGCCGACGTCGAGTACGCGGACGCGGCCCGGCGACAGGTACGGATCGAGCGTCTCGCGCCAGGCGGCGATGTCGGCCGGCGCCAGACCGCGGCCTTCTTCGAATCCTGCCGCCGCCGCGTCGTAGTCGATGCGCGCCATGCGTGCGATCTACCGCCGCGCCCAGAGGTCGAGCCGCACGTAGTCGGCGACGTAGGGACGGCCGCGCAAGCGGATCGTCTCATGGACGACGGCGCGCGCGTAGGCGGCGCGATCGGCCTCGGGCAGGCGGGCGACGTGGTCGCGAAGGAGGATCGTCTGCACGTAAAGCGCGGCGTGCGCATCGTCGTCGAAGCGCACCGGTGCGTCGAACAGCGACGCGCGCACGTCGCGCCAGCCGGCACGCTCGAGCGCGGCGGTCGCCTCCTCGGCTGTGCGGTACTTCCTGGCGTCGATGAAGCCGCGCAGGTACGGCTCGAAGCGCGGCTGCCGGCGCACCGCGTCGACCGCATCGAACACGTACACCTGGTTGCCGAAACCGCCGCACTGCGCGCGCAGGCGGCCGCCCGGCTTCGTCGCGCGGTAGAGGCAGCCGAACAGCGCGTCGTCGTCCGTGATCCAGTGGAAGACGGCGTTCGAGAAGACGGCGTCAACCGGCTCCGCCAGCGTGAAATCGGTGAGGCTCGCCCGCATTGGCACGATGTTGGCGGCGCCGCGCTCGTCGATCTGGCGCTGGAGCGACGCGATCATCTCGGCCGAGGCGTCGACGGCGTAGATGCGGCCGCGCGGCAGCTTCTCGAGCAGGTCGAACGTCACCGAGCCGGAGCCGCACCCCGCGTCGAGCACCGTCTCGTCGCCGCGCAGCTCCAGGTCCTCGATGACCTGCTGCGCCCAGCGCCGCATCGGCGTGCCGATGCGGTCGTACACCTCGGCGTCCCAGTACGTGTTCATCGCCGCTCCGTTGCGCTCGCCGTGTCCGCCATTCTAGCCTGTACGCAGGCGACAACCCCGAACGCGATTCGTCGATTGCCGTTCGTTGCTGGCTGTCGCTCCGAAGGAGCGCTATGTACTGCCCCCGTGACGGCGCCGAACTCCAGACCGAGCGCGAGCGCGGCATCGAGATCGATGCGTGCCCGACGTGCCGCGGCGCCTGGTACGACTACGACGAGCTGGCCGCGCTGGAGTCGACGGTCGCGGACGAGGACCAGCGTCTCGGGACGATCGAGTACGCCAAACACGTCAGCACGCTGCAGTGCCCGGCGTGCGACGCGCCGATGCACGCGTTCAACTACCGGGCCTACAACCTCGAACTCGATGCTTGCGCCGCGGGCCACGGCTGGTGGCTCGACGCCGGCGAGTCGGAGCGCGTGCGGGCAGTCATGCGCGAGCGTGTCGCCGGGCTGCGGCGATCGGGAGGGGCGCAGAAGGCGTGGGCGAAGGCGAAAGGCCACGGCTCCGCCGGCGTCATCGACCAGCTCAAGGACCTCTTCCGCCGCCGCTGAACCCTCGTCCCTCGACGCGCGACCCGCTGCGAGGCGCCTCCGCCACGCGTCGGCAGGAGGCGTGGCGGAGGCGTCGGCGGAAGTTGCGAAGTGCGGATTTCGTTTTGCCACTTTTATTATTGTGCTGCCCATTCGGCCCTGTCTGGACAACCTGGCGTTGACGATGAGGCGTCTCCTGTTCGGGTTCATCGGCCGAGGATGGCATGAGGTTGGCGCGAACTCCAAAGGGGGATGTCACCGGGACCTAACCCCCGGCCCCTTCTCCATGAGGGAAGGGGAGCTTGCGGCGGGGATGGTCGTCGAAGGTCAAGAGGATCGGCGGGCCGGAGGATTCGGCGGAGCTGAAGCTCCGCGGGTACTGGTGCGAGTCGGTAGCAGGTTCGCGCTCCGATGCTCCGGGAGCCATTCGGAGAGTTTGGGACGGAGCTGAAGCTTCGTCCCTACGGGTCGTGGCGAGCGGTCGATCTCGCTTCCGCGCGGACCGTCGGGCTCCACGGGCCCCCCGACTCGGGTGTACCGCGACGGTGTCGCTCCATCACGCCGGTCGCCGCACCACGCCCTCGATCAGCACCGAGCGCGGCGGGGCGCGATGGGAGAGGCGTTTGGCCCAGGTCGTGGAGATGGCGGCGACTTCGTCGGCGTCCATCCATCGGGCGGCGCGGATCTCGATGCCGTGGCTGGCGTAGAGCAGGGCGAGGGTCTCGCATCGCGTAGTCCGGCGTGACTTCGGGCAGGTCGCGGACGTCAGCCGGGACCGGGTCGTCGAAGATGCGCGCGTTCAGGACAATGCGGAGCTCGGCGCCGTGGCGAGCGAGTGAGGCGATGCCATCGAGCACGGCCGGATCGGCGAGGATGATGCCGCGCATCAGGCTGCCCCAGGGGAGCGTGACGAAGATCTCGCCGGCGATGCCGCGCAACTCCGGCGGCAGCTGCTCGACGCTCGCGACGACGTACAGTACGTTCGGCAGGCCGCCGCGCGCCAGCTTGCGCGCCGCCTTCGCGGACAGCTCGCGCAGGTTCTCGGCGACGGGGTCGATGCCGATGACGAAGCGCTCGGGGTGGGCGGTGGCGTATCGATACGCAAAGCGCCCGTCGCCGGCGCCGAGGTCGACCGTGACGCCGTCGTACGGCGCGACGAGGGCCGCCAGCTCGGCGCCCTCCATCGCTTCGGTGTGCTTGCCGCGTACGGCGATCATGGCGGCATTGTCACGGACTGCGAGGGCGACGGGAACCGCAGATTACGCAGATGGCGCAGATTAGGGGGCGACGGGGAACCACAGAGAGCACCGAGGTCACAGAGAGGGGGAGGGACAACCGGCGATTTCCGCCGAACCCACGGTCTTCATGGTCGCCCGCGGCTGAGCCTAATCTAAGGTCCTCGGTGGACTCCGGCGGGCGTCGTCCTTCAAATGGTCGTTCGAGAAGGATGCGGTGCAACGAAGAAGGGCGACCAGTCCGATCGCCCTTTGCATCTACGAAATCTGCGTAATCCCTGTTCCGCTACCCCAGCGCGGCGACGGCTTTCTGTGCGACAACGGCGAATGCCTGCGGCTCGCGGACGGCGAGGTCGGCGAGGACCTTGCGGTCGATGATGATGCCGGCCTTGCCGAGACCGTCGATCAGGCGGCTGTAGGTCGTGCCGTTGATCCGGGCGGCGGCGTTGATGCGGGCGATCCACAGCTTGCGGAAGTCGGCCTTGCGCTCGCGCCGGTGGCGGTAGGCGTAGTCGAGCGAGTGCAGCACGGACTCGTTGGCGCGGCGGAACACACGGTGCCGCTGCCCCTTGTGGCCGGTCGCCAGCCCGATGATCTTCTTGTGACGTGCGCGGGCAGTAACGCCCCGTTTGACCCTGCTCATGTTCTCGTCCCAGGAGTTCTGCGACGCGCGCTAGCGCTTCGCGTACGGCATCAGCTTGCGGAGCATGCGCTGGCCCGGCTTGCTGACGACCATCATCTCGTCGACCTTGCCGCGCGCCGCCTTCGACATGCGGGTGCGGTTGTGGCTGATGTTGCCCTTGCGGCGCGTGAACTTGCCCGTGCCGGTCACCTTGAACCGGCGGGCGGCGCCGCGGTGCGTCTTCATTTTCGGCATGCTCGTTATCCCTGTGTCTCCGCCGGCGCCGCGTCCGACTCGCCGTCCTTGTTCGCGCCGGCGGCGATGAGCGCGGCTGCCATCGCCGAGTCGTCGGCAGTTGGCGTCGCTCCGTCAGCGGCTTCGGCCTTCGGCGCGCGGGGCGTCCTCGGCTTCGGCGGCACCTTCGGCGGAACGGGCGCCAAGTACATGTTCATGAAGCGGCCCTCCATGGAGGGCTGGCGCTCCACGATCGCCGAATCCTTCAAGTTGCCCGAGATCCGCAGAAGCAACTCCCGCCCGATCTCCGGGTGGGTGATCTCGCGACCGCGGAACATTACCGAAACCTTGACCTTGTCGCCACCTTCGAGCAGCTTCTTGACGACCTTCGTCTTGAAGTCGACATCGTGGGTGCCGATCTTGGGCTTGAAGCGCACTTCGCGCAGGGCGACCTGCTTCTGGTGCTTGTGGGCTTCGCGCTCTTTCTTGGCCTGCTCGTACTTGAACTTGCCGTAGTCAAGCACGCGGCAGACGGGCGGGTTGGCGTTGGGCGCCACCTCGACGAGGTCGAGGCCGCGTTCCCGTGCCATCTCGAGTGCTTGAGCTATCGGAGTTACGCCGAGTTTGTGGCCCTCATCGTCGATGATGAGCACTTCTCGGACGCGAATGCGTTCGTTGATGCGGAGATCTCTGGCTATAAGGGGCCCCTCGCCATTGGCCGGAGGTCAGTATTCGATCCCGATTGAAGCATCAATATAAGCCATGCAGCCGACGCCCGGCAATGGCGGGCGGTGGGTGCTTACAGCAGCACCAGCAGTGGGGTGCCCTGATCTACCCGTTGTCCGACGCTTACATAGACGGCTTTGACGGTGCCGGCCCGGCGGGCGTGGAGCTCGTTTTGCATCTTCATCGCCTCCACGATGCAGAGCACCTGCCCCTCGGCCACCTCGTCATCGGCCGCGACGGCGATGTCGCGGACGACGCCGGCCATCGGCGATTTCAGCACCCATTCGCCCCCGGCGTCGACATCGACCGATTCGGGGCCGCCGCCGCCGGCTCTCCGCCCGGTCTGCGTGTCGACCGCGATCGTGCGGCCTCCGACGATCACGTGGTAGCCGGTCGCGCCCTCCTCGGCGAAGACGTCGTAGGTGGCGCCGTCGACGATCAGTGAGTAGCGGGCGCTGTCGTTGATGCGCTCGAGGCTCACGGATGACGTCTTCTCGCCGACCTTCACGCGATAGCCGCCCGCGTGATCGGGCTCGACTTCCACCTCGTGCTGGTCGTTGCCGAGCCTCAGCCGATACTTCGCCGCCATCGACTCCCCTGTAGTGGTGCGGCCGAGCCGCTCGCCAGCTCGCGCTCGCGTCCCGCTGAGCGCCAGCCCTCCGAAGGTCCGAGGATCACGGATGGCTGCGCGCCGTTCCGCGATCGCCGGTTGTGCGACATCACCGCAGCGACGAGCAACGCGACCGCCTCGGCGTCGGCGCGGCCGTCCGGCTCGATCATCTTGAACTCGTTGTCGAGGAAGCCCGTGTGCACCTGGCCCGCGACGAAGCGCGGGTCATCGAGCAGTTGCAGGTGGAACGGGATGTTGGTCTTGACGCCGACGATCACGTACTCGTGGAGCGCGCGCTTCATGCGCTCGATCGCCTGCGTGCGGTCGATGCCCCAGCAGATGAGCTTGGCGAGCATCGGGTCGTAGAAGTACGGGATCTCGATGCCGCTGAAGATCGAGCTGTCGACGCGGACGCCGGGCCCGCTCGGTTCGTTGACGAAGTCGATGCGGCCGAGCGACGGCAGGTAGTTGTTGAACGGGTCCTCGGCGGCGATGCGGCACTCGATGGCGGCGCCGCGCAGGACGACGTCGGCCTGGGTGAAGCCGAGCGGCTCGCCGGCGGCGATGCGGATCTGGTCGCGGACGAGGTCGCGGCCGCACAGCCACTCGGTCACCGGATGCTCGACCTGCAGGCGCGTGTTGACCTCGAGGAAGTAGAACTCGTTGGTCGCGGGGTCGAAGAGGAACTCCACCGTGCCGGCGCTGACGTAGCGCGCGGCCTTCGCGGCGGCGACGGCGGCCGCCATCATGCGCTCGCGCGTCGGCTGGTCGATGACGGTCGAGGGCGACTCCTCGAGCAGCTTCTGGTGGCGGCGCTGCACCGAGCACTCGCGTTCGCCGAGGGCGACGGCGTTGCCCTGCGTGTCGGCCAGCACCTGGATCTCGACGTGGCGCACGGGCGAGAGGAAGCGTTCGAGGAAGACGCCGCCGTCGCCGAACGCCGACTGCGCCTCGCTGGAGGCGACGCGGACGGCGCCCTCGATCTCCTCGGCGGACTTGACGAGGCGGATGCCCTTGCCGCCGCCGCCGGCGGCCGCCTTGATGAGCATCGGAAAGCCGACGCTGGGCGCCAGTCTGATCGCGTCTTCGGGGCCGACGCGGTCCTCGGTGCCGGGGACGACGGGCACGCCGGCCGCGATCATCGTTCGGCGGGCGCTCACCTTGTCGCCGAGGAGCCGGACGGAGTCCGGGGTGGGGCCAATGAAGGTGATGCCGGCGTCGGCGCAGGCCTCGGCGAACTCCGTCCGCTCGCTCAAGAATCCGTAGCCCGGGTGTATGGCGTCGACGCCGGCGCCCTTCGCCACCTCAACGATCTTCTTGTAGTTGAGGTAGCTCTCCAGCGGCGGTCCCTCGCCGATGTGGTACGCCTCATCCGCGTACCGGACATGAAGCATGTTGCGGTCGACCGTGGAGTACACCGCCACGGTGGCGATGCCCATCTCGCGGCACGTGCGCATAACGCGGAGCGCTATTTCTCCGCGGTTGGCAACCAGGACCTTCTTGAACACGAATGTACGCCCTGTTGATCAGATCATCGGCGGGGAGTCCGCCCGCGGCGGACACCGGAGTTATGTATCACAGAACGCTGCCTCGGGGTAGAGACCGGATGGTGTGCGTCAGAGCGGCCAGCGGTTGCTGACGACGACGTCGACGCCGCCGGTCGCCTTCTGCACCTCGACGCGCGTGGCGCCTCCGTCGCGCCGGTACTGCAGCGTGACGTGACCGGAGCCGACGCGGAGGCCGCGCACCTGCACGCTGTTGAGCCAGTTCGGCAGGCGCGGGTTGACGATGCGCAGCCGCTTGTCGGCCGCTTCTGGCTTCAAGCCCAGTATGGCCTGCGTGATGAGCGGGAATGCGCCGGCCGCCCACGACTGGGGCCGGCAGGCGACGGGATAGGGGACGGGTGCGTTGTGCGCGGACCGGGCCTCGCCGCCGAACAGCTCGGGCAGGCGGAAGTACGGGAACGAGGTGGCGGCGTCGAAGAGCGCGGTGGCAACTTCGTTCAACTCGTCCTCGAACCCGTACATCTTGAATCCCATGGAGGCGATGCTGTTGTCGTGCGGCCAGACGGAGCCGTTGTGGTACGCGATGGGGTTGAAGCGCGGGCTGCCGCCGGTCAGCGTCCGGAGTCCCCAGCCGCTGAACATGTCGTTCTCCATGAGCCGCGCGACGACGTCGGCCGCGCGCGGTGCGTCGATGAGGCCGGACCAGAGGCAGTGCGCGGGGTTCGTCGAGACGGAGGCGACGTGCTGGCGCTCGCCATCGAGCGCCATGGCGAAGAACCGCTGATCCGGCATCCAGAAATCGTTGTTGAAGCCCGCACGCAGCCGTTTCGCCGCAGCCCGGCATGTTTCGGCGAGTGCGGTCTCGCCGAGGCGCTCCAGGATCGGAGCGAGGCGGGCGCGGGCGGCATAGGCGTATCCCTGCACCTCCGCCAGGGCGATGGGCGCGCGCGCGAGCGTCCCGTTCAAGTGGACGACGGAGTCCGCGGAGTCCTTCCATCCCTGGTTGACGAGGCCCCGCGCCGAGCGCTTCTCGTACGACAGATAGCCGTCGCGCGCCAGGTCGCCGTACCGGTCCATCCACACGATGGCGTCGCGGATCATCGGCAGGAGTTCGCGGATGAGGCGAAGGTCGCCGGTCCAGTGGTAGTACTCGGCGGCGAGCATGAGGAACAGGGGCGTGGAGTCGACGCTGCCGTAGTAGGGGCCGTACGGCAGTTCGTCGGCGCGAGAGAGTTCGTCGAAGCGGCGCTCGTGCAGGATCTTGCCGGGCTCCTCGTCGTGCGCGGGGTCCAGCTGCTGGCCCTGGCACTGCGCGAGCAGGCGGAGTGTGCCCCTGGCGATGTCGGGCCGGTACGCGAGGGTCTGCATCGCCAGAATGGCGCTGTCGCGGCCGAACAGGGCATCGAACCAGGGCGTGCCGGCGGCGGGATACGCGTGCCCGTCGTCGTCGCGGCTCCAGAGCATGCGCACGTCGTTCAGGGAGCGGTTGAGGACGCGGTTGAAGAACTCGTTGTCGGTGAACACCTGCGTGCAGTCCGACATCCACCGCCGGTAGTCTTCGGCCACTGCCGCGAAGCGGCCCACCTGCGTCACGTGCGCCGTCTCGGGGCCGACGAGGATGTCGAGCCGCAGCGTGGCCGTCTCGCGGCGCTGCAGCGTGAGCTTGAACATGGCGGACGCCGCGTCGAGATAATCCGGCGTGGTCCCGAATCGAAGGTGCGTCTCGCGCCCGCGTCCGTCGACGCCGGTGTACGAGAAGTGCACGTTTCGTTCGTCGATGACGGGGTCGTGGACGACGCCCATGCGCTCGCGCTCGTAGCCGCGCACGTCGAAGATGTCGGCGAAGTCGGCCGCGAACTGGTAGAGGATGTTGAGCGTCACCGGGAACGGGTTGTAGTTCGTGACGCGCAGGCGTTCCTCGATGCCATCGGAGATGACGCGCTGGCGGCGGAACTCGATCGTGCCGCGCGGCGCGGTGCGCCCCTCGGGAGTCGCCAGCTTCGGATTCGTCATGACCTGCTCCATGGCGAAGCCCAGCTCGGCGGTCGAGAGGAGGATGACGGGCAGGACGCCGTTGAGGTTGACGCTATACGCCGACAGGTGGCGCGTGTCGGAGGAATACACGCCGAAGCCCTGCCGATTGCCGGCCGCCACGTTGCCGGCCGGGTCGGTGAGCAGGAAGATGGAACGTTCGCGGATGACGAGGGCATCGCGGATGTCCTCGATGCCCATCGGCTCGCCCTCGGGGAGGGCGAAGGGCGGTTCGTCGGATTGGACGCCGGCAGTCTGCGGTGTCAGGGGGCCATCTCGCCCGGGCGCACACGCGAGGCTGGCGTGGGCGCGTTGAGGTTCGGGACGAACCGGATGCGGTTCACTACGTCGGTGACGTGGTCGTGCCATAGCACGAGTTCCTCGATCGCCTGGCGCTGGGTTTCGGTTGCCACGCTGCCCGTAAGCGTCGCAATCCCCGAACGCCAGGAGACTGTGACGACGCCCGGTGGCAGGTTCATGGCGCGCTGCACGTACTCCGCCAGGGCCCTCGACACCTCAGTATCGGCCGGCTCGATGCCCTCCAGCATGAGGTGATCCTCGACGCCGCGAACGCAGGCGACGGCGGCGGCCGTATCGAGCAACTGGCAGCGCTCGGCGTCGCCGGACACCCGACCATACAGTGATACCACGGCGTCCCGAACCTCGACGCTTACCCGGACGGGTACGTCGCTGCCGAGGGCGGCGATGCGGCGGGTCACTTCGCGCTCGACGCCGGCGTCGTCGACGTACGCGCGTTCCGCAACGCGGATCTCGTTCTGGATGCGGGCACCCGGCATGAGGCGCTCGGCGCAGGCGGCGGCCTGGCACTTGGCGCGATAGCAGGGCGCGACGCCGTGCAGGTACAACACCCCGCCAACGGATTGGACGCGAAGCTCATCGATGCGGAGTTCGGCGAGTGCGCTGCGCAGTGCGCGCATTCCCGTGGCTGCCGGTGAAGCGTTCACGCGACGATGCCTTCCTCGATCATCTCTCCCCGCAGCGGCAATGTCACGGCTACGGGGGCCAGCTGGGTGCGGCCGAGCAGCGACTCGTACACTCGGAGGTATTGGCCGGCCATGATCTGCGGCGTGAAGCGCGCGCGCACGTGTGCGCGGCATGCGTGTGGGTCGATGGCGCCGACTTGCCGCACCGCCTCGACCATCTCATCGACGGTGTCGACGACGAAGCCGGTCCGGCCGTGATCGATGAGTTCGGGCGCGCTGCCTCGCCGCAGAGCGATGACCGGCGTGCCGCAGGCCATGGCCTCGGGCATGACGAGCCCGAAGGGCTCTTCCCAGGTGAGCGGCATCAGCAGGCACTTCGCGGCCGCATACAGCTCGCGCTTGCGTACCGCGTCGGCCTCGCCGACATACACGATCTGCTCGCCATCGATCTGGTCGCGGATGACCTCCTCGAAGAAGTCGCGGTCGTACCGGTCGACCTTTCCAGCGAGGATCAGTCTCTGGCCGAGGCGGCGGGCGACCTCGATGGCGATCTGGGGGCCCTTCTCCGGCGCGATGCGGCTGAGGAAGAGCAAGTCGTCGCCCTTCTCCGCCTGGAACGGGAACGTGTCGACATCGACGGCGTTGTAGACGTGGCCCATGAAGCGGGCGGGGCGGTCGTGCGTGACGGGGCGGCGCTGGGAGGCGCTGATGGTGTTGTACGCGCCCGTGTAGCGATCCCAGATGAACTGCGTGTCGGGCGTGGGCAGGCAATGCATCGTCGTAAGTATGGGCACGTCGATAAGCGCGCTCATCGCCATCGCCAGCTCGCCAGCGTGATTGTGGACGATGTCGAAGTCGCGCGCGTGGCGCAGCGACATCGCCACGTGCATCCAGTCGTACGGATTGCGGTCGTGGAGGTCGTCGGCGCGCCTCAGGCTGCGGTAGTACACGGCGAAGTGGTCGGCGCTGGTGAGCGAGTCGCCGGATGCGGCGAGCGTGACCTCGTGGCCGCGGGCGACGAGCTCCTCGGTCAGGAGGCTGACGACGGCCTCGGTGCCACCGTACGCCGGCGGCGGCACGGCCTCCCAGAGCGGGGCGAGTTGAAGGATCTTCAAGGCGATCTCCGGTCAGGCGGCAGGGCGGCGGGACGAGGTGACCGTCCCCAAAGGCAACGTGACACCAAGTCACGCCGACGCGTGTCGCGGATTTGCCCTGGCCGATCGTGACGCTAGCACCGTCATACCACCGTTTAGGAACCTTGACAACGGCCCGGCGCACAGGAATGCCGCTCGATCGCGCGCGCGCCATGCGATCCACGCTCGTTGTTGCGGATCTGCAATGTCCATGGCAGAAATGTTGGAGCACGCCGGCGTCGCTGAGCGGGCCGATAGACTGTCTGCGATCGTCGCGATGTGAGTCAAATCGACATAAGAACGCATGGATCGATACGTGCACGACGCCGTCCAGGACATGCAACTCGCGCGCCGCGAGTTGATGGTGGAGTTGGAACTCGTCGGGGCGGACGGCTGGGCGCGCTTCGTGCCGTACGGCGCGCGTACGCTGCACGACCTGCTCGCGCATCTCGCGGGCGCCGACCAGGCGTGGGCCGTTTCGGCGCAGGGACTCCTGAAGGGCGAGGGCGAAGATCGGCCGCCGCTGACGCCGGAGGAAGTGCGCGCCGCGGCCGATCGCGCCGTCGAGCGGGGACGGTCGCAGACGCCGGCGGAACTGCTCGACGAGATGCATCGCCGCCGGCGGCTGTTGCTCGGCCTGTACGAGGAGCTGGAGCCGCGGCATCTGGCGCTGCCGCTGCCGTCGTACGGCCGGTACAACTCGGTGCGCGAGCGGATCTGGCGGGGCTACCACGACCGCCTGCATGCGGCCGACGTGCGTCGCGCGCTGCGCATGCACTGGCGTCCGCCGCAACTCGAGTTCGATGCGGCGGTGACGCCGGCGGTCGCGGCGCTTGCTCCACGCGAGACGCTGTACGTCGTGTACAGCGTGGACCCGGTGCTGTGGGAGCGGCCGTCGGCGGTGCCTGGATGGTCGAACCGCGATCTGCTGGCGCACATCGCGACCGGCGACTGGGTGTTGCAGTTGCAGTTGAGGCATATCATGGAGCACGGGAGCGTCGCGCCGTGGCCCGACGTCGATGCCGGCAACGCGGAGCGCCTGCGCGAGCGGCGGCAATCGACGACCGGCGCGCTGACGGAGGAATATCTCTCGATGCGGCACCAGACGATGCTGTTGCTGGCGGATCTGCGGCCGGGGCACCTGCAGCTGCCGATCACCTACTGGTGGGACGAGGCAGCCGGCGAGCGGAGGGTGCTCGACTACGTGCTGATGTTCGAACGGCACGAGCGCGCTCACCGCGAGCAGCTGCGGCCGGCGATGAGGTACCTGCGATGAGCGAGGGACGCTGACGTGCCGCTGTTCGGACGACGGCCGCGGCCGGTGCCGCCGCCTTCGGCGGAACTGCCGTCGGGCGAGGAAGTGGAGCGCTCTGTCGAGGCGACGCTGATCCATGGCAAGGCGGCGCTGCGCGGCGCGCTGTACATGACGAACCGGCGGTTGCTGTTCGAGGCGCGCAGCGGCGACGCACGCTGGATGATCGTGCCGTACGCGGAAGTGAAGTCGGCCGGGCTGTATCCGCGCCCAAACGTGCCGATGGGCCCGCATCGGCTCGGGGGCAAATGTCTCGTCGTCGAGACGACGGCGGGCGAGCACGTGTGGTGGGATTTCGGCGAGCGCGACGAACGGGAGTGGCTGCCGCGCGTGCAGGAGCGTGCGGCCGCGGCGATGGCGGAGCCGAAGGAGGAGGAAGAGTAGCCTGGCCGCGGGCCGGCGGGACAGCCGCGGGCGGGCCGTCCCCACATGTACAGCCCCCGTTAACCGAGGGTCTTCTCGATGAACAGCGCGTCGGCGGCCGTGGCGGCGCGGGCTGGAAAGCCCGCGCTACAGGTGATGGGGTTCGGGCGCGTCGGCGATCGTTCGGCTGGGCCGCCGGGTGAAGCTACTTGTTCTCGCGGGCGGCGACGTGGGCGCGGAAGCGGCGGACCGCGAGACGCAGCGCCTCCTCGGCGTCGACGTCGCGGTCGCGCGCCAGCGCGACGATGCCGAACAGCACGTCGCCGAGCGCTTCGATCGCCGCGTCGCCGGTGAGGTCGGCGAGCCGGGCGAGCTTCGCCGCGATCGCGCCGGCGTCGTGCGCATCAGGGCCATGTCCCGCCTTCGATGCGCGGCCCTGGACCGACTGCGCCTGCGCCAGCGCCGGCATCGCGACCGGCACGGCCTCGAGCAATGGCGCGTCGGGGCGCTCCTCTTTCTTGAGCGCCTCCCAGTTGCGAATGACATCCTCAGCGCCATTGACGACCACCTCGCCGAAGACGTGAGGGTGGCGGCGGACGAGCTTGGCGGCGATGCCGTGGAAGACGTCCTCGATGACGAACTCACTGCCGTCCTCGGCCACCTGCGCGTGCAGGACGACCTGCATCAACAGGTCGCCGAGCTCCTCGGCGAGCCGGTGCGGGTCGCCGTCGTCGAGCGCGTCGATCGCCTCGTACGCCTCTTCGAGCAGGAAGCGCTTCAGCGTCTCGTGCGTCTGCTGGAGGTCCCACGGACAGCCGCCGTCCGGCGAGCGGAGTCGCGCGACGATTGCGCGGAGGCCCTCGAACGAGCGCGTGTCGCTCGTGAGTGCGAGCGGCGGCACATAGAGCGACGTCAGGTGGTCGAACGCATCCTCGTGGTCCAGCATCGCCAACGTCACGGAGATCGACGACGCATCGGCAGTGCCGGCGCCGCGCACGACCGTGACGGCGTGGTCGGGCGGGTAGGCTTCGAGTAGCGCGAGCTTGGCCTGCGATGACGCCCGCCGGTCGTACACCTGGGCGACGATGGTCGGCCGCTGCGGCGCGAGCAGCCGTCTCGGTGCGCCAAGTTGGAGCGCGTCGAGCACGAGCAGGCCGTCGGCGAGCGGGTCGAGACGCAGCAGCGGCGCCAGCACGTCGACGAAGCTCAGGCCGGCGACGACGCGGGTCGACAGACCGGCATCGCCGGCTCGGCGGAGCGCTTCGGCGACGGTCGCCTCGCCGAAGGAGGGGTGGCCGGGCACGGCGTAGACGACGCCGCCGGGGCGGGCGGCCAGCTCGAGCAGGCGGCCGGCGATCTCGTCGTACACGTCCTGGAATGAGGTGCCGCGCTCGTAGACATCGTCGAACGAGTGGTACGCCGGCCCCTGCGGCAGGCCGGCGACGGCGGGATGACGCGCGGTGCGGAGCCAGACCTCGGACGCGGCCGCCAGCAGGTCGCGCGCCTCGACGGTGAGGAGCGAGGCGTCCGCGGGGCCAAGGCCGACGATCGTCAGCGCGGGGGATGTCGTCACGCAAGCATTATCGCGGCGGGCTAGCGGCGGTGGAAGTTGACGGTGCCGCGCGCCGGCGGATATCGGCGCGCGGCCGCGGCGATGTAAGCTCCAAGCATGGCAGAGAGCGACGAGGGCGCGCGTCCGTCCGACGACGTGCTTGACAACGCGGGATCGCAGGAAGAGAATGCGAATGTCGCGGCGGCGGGGCGGCAGAGGGAAACCCACATGGGCTTCGCCCGCATGCTCGCCACGTTCGCGTTCATCCTCGCACTCCCCATCGCGCTCCTGACGACGAACATCCGGCTGCTGGCGAACGCGCCGGCCGTGTACGACTACGCCTTCGACCGCTACAACGGTGAGGACACGACCGGGCTGTCGCGCGCCGACCTCGACAAGACGGCCGCGGCGCTGCGTCGATACTTCAACAACGGCGAGAAGACGTTCTACTCCACCGTTACCGAGGGCGGCCTGCAGGGGCCCGTCTTCAACGCGCGCGAAACGCGCCACATGGAGGACGTGAAGCGACTGTTCCGGTACGTGAACCTCGCGCAGGAGCTGAGCGTCGTGTACGTCATCGCGTATGTCGTGTCGTTCTTCATCTGGGCGCGCGAGGGCAACGTGCGGCAACTGGCGGCGCAGACGCTTATGGGCCTCGGCCTGGGTGCGCTGTTCGTCGGCGCGGTCGGCGGTTTCGCGGCGTTCGGCTTCGAGGCGGCGTTCGACCGCTTCCACGGGATCGTGTTCACGAACGACTTCTGGCAGCTCGATCCGCGGACCGACCATCTCGTGCAGATGTTCCCGGAGGGGTTCTGGCGCGACATGACGATCCTGCTCGGCGGCATGTGCGCCGTCGAGGCATTCGTGATGGCGGCGATCGCGAGCGTCTACCTGATGGGCACGCGCACCGAGCGGCGCCACCTGCCCGCCAGCATCGACATCACGTCGAGCACGCAGGCGGCGTGACGCGCGCCGTTTGAGCCAGCCCCCTCGCTCATCGATACTGCTCCTGCGCCATGCGAACACGGATCGAGCCATGGTGGAAGCTCTCGCTGCTGCTCGCGGCGGCGTTCGCCGTAGCTGCGGCGGCATCGTCATGCGCGACGAGCGCGGCGATGGCGACGCACCTCAGCTCGGGCTGCACGTCGGGGCATCGCGTCGCGCTGACGTTCGACGATGGACCGAACCAGCCGTACACCGGCCAGATCCTCGACCTGCTCGTAGCTGAGCACGCGCGGGCGACGTTCTTCGTCGAAGGCGAGGCGGTCGCTGCCGACCCGGCGACGGTGAAACGTGAGGTGGCGCTCGGCATGGCCATCGGCTCGCACTCTCAGACGCACTCAGACAAGCTGCCGCAGATGGATGACGCGTCCTTCACGGCCGATCTCGACCGCGCCGACGCGGCGGTCAGCGCGGCGGCCGGCTTCTCGTCGGCGCTGTTCCGGCCGCCGTACGGGCACAGCAGCCACACGATGCTGCGCGCCCTCCGGCGCGAGGGCTACACGTCGATCGGGTGGGACGTCGATTCACGCGACTGGAGTGACGCCGGCGTGGACGATGTCGTCGCCAACGTGCTGGACAACGCTCACCCGGGCGCGATCGTATTGATGCACGACGGCGGACTTGGCGGCGGGCGGCAGGACCGGTCGACGACGCTCGCCGCGCTGTCGCGCATCGTCGAGGGCCTGCGCCAGAGCGGGTATGACCTAGTCACCGTGCCCGAGCTGGCCGGCGTCGATGCGGTCCGCCAGCCCGGCCGTCCGGGGTCGCGCGCGTGTCCGAAGAGGTGACGCTGCCGGAAGCGACGGGCGACTGGACGGGCGTCGCCGCACGCTGGCACGTGCGTGCGCAGTACGCCGTCGCGTTCGCTGCGCTGGCCGGCGTGGCGCTGCTCGCCGGCATCATGCTCGCGAAGACGTTCTTCCTCGGCAGCGACTCGGCGAACGAGTACGCGCACGTCTGGTACGTCTCCGACCAGCTGTTCCACCACGGACGTCTGCCGCTGCACGTCACCTACCTGGAGTCGGGGAAGGCGTTGACGTTCCCGTATGCCGTCACGCCGTGGCTATTGACCTCGCTGCCGTTCGCGATCGTCGGCGACTGGTCGGTGACGGCGGCGATGATCGCGGGTTTCGTGCTGTACGGCTACGCGGCGACGCGCGCGCGGCCGACCCTGCGGGACCCGCGGCTGCTGGCGCTCATCTACGTCAACGCATTCCTCATCGAGGGGCTGGTTTCGTTCCAGCTGCCGTTCATCTGGGCGTGCGCGTTCTTCTTCCTGTTCATCGAGGCCGTCGATCGACGGCGCTGGGCGTGGGCCGGCATCCTCGCGGTGCTGGCGATCACGACCCATCCGTTCGCCGGCGCTGCCGGCGTGGCCGTGTACGCCTTATACGCGTGCGCGCGGCATCCGCGCGACATCGTGCCACTTGGCGTAGCGATGGCGGCCGCGGCGGCCGTCGTGCTGCCGTTCGCGATCTACATCCACTCGGCACCCGCGGTCGCGTCGACGAAAGACAAGGACCTGATGGGCACGCTGCGGTTCATCGCCCGCTACCGAGGACTCGTGATGGCGCTGCCGCTTATCGTGTCGGCATTCGCGCCGGCGTTCCGGACGCTGTTTCTCGTTGTGTTCGCAGCGATGGCGCTGACGTTCACAGTGCGCATCACGCACAAGAAGGTCAACACGTTCGGCCTGGACCGCACGTCGCACCCGTTCTACGGCGAGTTCCTGCGGTCGCCGGCGTTCGACCGCCAGTTGCGGTATCGCGTGCTCGAGCCGAACGACCGCGAGGACGGCGCGTACCAACTGATGCGCGGCGGCGCGGTGCTGACGCAGGAGTTCTTCGACCAGTCGCAGTTCCGCCGCTGGTGGAACACGCCAGAGCAGTACGCCTGCTTCCTCGGCGCGAAACACGTGGACGTCGTGCTGCTGGAGAAGGACTACCCACTCAAGTTCGCGCAGAACGAGGACGTGAGGCTGCGGGAGTTCGAGCAGCACGGCGTGGCGCGCGTCGTGTTCCGCGATTCGCGAGGGCGGTTCGCCGCGTACGACGTGCGGCTGGCGCGCACGGAAGGTGCGCGGCTCAAGGACTGCGGGTTGTGACCTAACCCCCTTGATTGAGATGTGGGAGGCGGGAGGCGATAAGAGCCAACCCCCGCCCCTTCCCTTCGCACCCGTACGGGCAATCCCTACGGGCGCTGGTCGATGCTAAGATGTGCCCGTGCCCCCGACATCGCTCCGAGCACTTCCGTCCGTCGACCGCATCGTCACCGATACGGCGCTCGGCGACCTGCACGCGCGCGAACTGCTGACCAACGTGGCGCGCGAGGCGGTCGATGCTGCGCGACGGTCGGTCGCCGACGGCGGGGCGGCGCCTGCGTTCGAGGAGCTACTGGCGGACGTCCGCCGCCGCTATGAAGCGGCGGTACGAGCGCCGGTGCGGCGCATCGTCAACGCGACTGGCGTCATCCTGCATACGAACCTCGGCCGGGCGCCGCTGGCGGACGAGGCGATCGAGGCGATGGTTGCCATCTCGGGTGGGTACACCAACCTGGAGTTCGACATGGCCTCCGGCGCGCGCGGCTCGCGCCACACGATCCTCGAGCCGTTGCTGCGACGGCTGACGGGCGCTGAGGCGGCGATGGCGGTGAATAACAACGCCTCGGCGGTGCTGCTGGCGCTGGCCGCCCTGGCGGCCGGCAACGAGGTGGTCGTCTCGCGCGGCCAACTCGTCGAGATCGGCGGCGGCTTTCGCATCCCCGACGTGATGCGGCAGTCGCGCGCGCGGCTGGTCGAGGTGGGCACCACGAATCGCACGCGCGCGGCCGACTTCGCCGCGGCGATCGGGCCGAAGACAGCGGCGGTGATGCGCGTGCACCCGAGCAATTTCAAGATCAGCGGCTTCACCGAGACTCCGTCGCTCGGCGAGCTGGCGAGCGTCTCGCGGAACGCGGGCGTGCTGCTGATCGACGACCTCGGCAGCGGCTGCCTGCTCGATACGACGGCATACGGCCTGCCGCTGGAGCCGACGCCGCAGGCGTCGATCGCCGCTGCGCCTCGCCGTTTTCTTCGAGGCCGGCGGTCGCGCCCGCCGCCGCTGCCGAAGCGTGATCCACCGCCCGCGGGGCCCGGAGTCTGTTCGGCCGAAGGCAGCCACCCACGGTCGGACGGTTCACTCGTCGGCTATCTCGTTTCGAGTCGGGGTGTGGCGCAGCTTGGTAGCGCACCTGAATGGGGTTCAGGAGGTCCCGCGTTCGAATTGCGGCACCCCGACCACTCGCCAGGCACCAATCGGCCCCCGGAGGGAACCCTCCGGGGGCCTTCCTGTTGCCCTGACCGCCCGGGCGCCACGGGGTGGACGGACCGTTCGCACGTTCCTGCTGCTGCGCTGAGTCGTCGGCCGCCCGAGAGTGCCGATCTTCGGGCCGTCCGGCCCCGCGCTGTCCCACGAGCGGCATGGTGATCCTGGCGCTGGGTGCGCGTAGTCTCGAGCGACCGGGATGCTGATGCCGGGCATTGCGAGTCGTCCCGAAACGTCGCCGCACGGGTGCCCAATCATCGGAATCAGCCGGCCCAGGGTGACATGAACCCACTCATGGCCCTCTTCGCCATCGCCTTCGGGCTTGTCGGCCTGGCATTCAGCGCCAGCGTGATCTGGGGCCTGTTCGGGGTACGGTCGCACTTCGTTCAACGCACCCTAGCTGGTCTTCCGCGTTCGACCTGGTTCCGTCAGTGGGGCTCAGCCAACGGCGGGTGACGGCGTTCTCGCCGTTCATGTTCTTCACGGCAGCGCTGGTCGGGCTCGACGCGGTCGCCGGCCGGCCGGACGAGGTTGGCCTATCCATTGATGGCCGTCGCCCTGGTCGGCCGGCCTGGATGCCTCGCCGCAGCGTGGCCGGGACCCTTCCTTCCGGCATGGATGCGGGACGTCGAAGCGCGTCGCAAGGCTGGCCTTCCCCCCAGCTTCCGCCGCCGCCCGAAGGGTTGGGACCACGCCCGCTATCGCAGCGAAGCGTGGTCTTCACGGTCCTGCTCTTCGTGGGCTGCATGGCGGCAGGGATCATGGCCCACTCGTCGGCATTGGTCATGGGCGGGACCTTCGGACTCGTCTACCTCGCCGCCGTAAAGGCGAAGGCGTCGAAGTGACCCTGAACGGCTGAGAGCCGCGCCCGGGAGCCCCGCGAGCACGGTCCCCCTCCAGTGTCGACCGCGACGCTTCTCGTCGCAGCGCACCGCACCACGCCACCGATCTGATACCGACTTCCCGGGTGGCCATATCCTGCTGAGTGATGACCGACTACGAACCTGCGCCACCCGGTCTGACCGACGCCTTGACGAACGGCATTCCGGTGCTCGCGGAAGCGCTCCGGTTGCACGTAGGGAATGTCGACTCGGAGTTCGACATCATTCGTCTGGGCGCTCTCGGGGCGGTCATCGTGGAACTCACGGCCCGCGGCGACCTCGAGGCCCGCCGCCATGTTCGGACGCCTCGAAGTCATGCTGACCTCGCCGCGCGCCGCCCGCGAAGCCCTCGTGACCGGGCTGCTCGAGGGCATCCAGAACGTCGCGCAGCGGGAAGCCGTTCGACACGCGTCCGCTCGAACCCCCATGGGCCCCGAGACCCTTCGGATGTGGCGGGCCCTCGACGACCTCTGGGCTGCTGGCTGGCCCCGGATGAGTTCGACAAGTTGTTCGACGACCCTGCCTGATCGCGTGGGCGGCACGTCTCTGCTCGGGGCTTCGGCGGAAGGCCCGGGGACTGCAGGACATGCCACCGGTTGGCGGCGGTTTCGGCTCATCAAGGGCCAGAGGGCCCGGCGTGACGAGGGACGAGACGTCCAGGGGTGACGTCCATGATCGGACCAGCCGATCGCCAGGAGCGTCGTCCAGCGTGGCAGACCCTCGAAATGCGGGCTTTCAGGGCACTGCTGAGCGTGAGGTAGCGCCCATGATCGGGCCCGCCGATCACGACCGCTCGTCATCGGCGCTCGGCTGCCGTCCGCCCAGCGGCGGTCGTGGTCGGCCGATCCACGGTGCAGGGCCAGGGCCCGGGCCCGGCCGGCCGGCAACCCGAGGGGCAGGACGACGGCGTAGCCCCTCCCACCCGGTGCGAGAAGTCCGGTTGTGTCGGAGGCCCCCGCGCGCGGCCCACTGCCCGACCGCTGTGCCATGCCAAGCGGTCTCGGACGCGCGCCTGCAGGCGAAAGGAGGGCACGATGCGGTTCGTCGATGTCCAGGGCTTCGATCGGCCCGGACAAGCAGGTCGAGTTCCAGAAATGGCTCATCGAGAACGAGGAGCGGATCAAGAACTTGTACCCGCCGGGCATCGAGTACGGCGGCTGCTCTACGCGGCGGTCTTCAGCTCGGAGAAGAACGCCGGCGAGCTTCTGATGGACATCCTCGACAGCTACGCGGCCATCGACCGAGGTGCCGCCGCGGCGAAGGACCCGGCGACCGACTGACGCGAAGATCGGCGAGGAGTTCCTGCAGTTCCTCGACCCGTCCCGGAGCGCGGGCCGGAAGCCACATGCTGCTGAAGTCGGTCGTCGATGCCACGATCATGGACATGCCGACGGCCTGAACCCTCGGGTGCCGGCGCCGGACTGAACCGGCGACTCCCGAAAGGCAGGGCGCGCCCGGCCACGGGCGCGCCCACGTGACACCGGCTACCTGATCGGCCAGATCACCTCGGTCCGGTACTCGGCCGGGTCCTTCGCCTGGCCCACCCCGACCAGGTAGCACTCGCGAGGCGGCCCCGCCATCTCGTGGCCGCGCTCCTCGGAGCCACGCGGCGACCGCCCGGTAGGCGCCGCCGACTGCCGCACGGCCCGGCGTGCAGCGTGTAGGCGGCGGCCCGCCGTCGAGCGTGCCCGGCCTGGACGTGGCCAACCGCGGCGACCGGCTCCGACCGGGACTCCGACCTCGATGTCGATGTCCTCCTCGCGGAACTCCGGGTCGTGGTAGATCGCGAACGGCGGCCCCGCGGGTCGCACGCCGACCCGCCCGAGCAGCCCGAACTCCTCGCCGTACGCTTGGCCCATGAAGGCCGAGGATCCCGCGAGCGGGGTGTGGCCCCGACGCTGGATCATCGGCTGGCCCGTCGTCTCGCGGACCCTGACGTCGTACTCCATCTCGCGT
The DNA here is from genome assembly GCA_963840385.1 of uncultured Chloroflexia bacterium. Classification (GTDB taxonomy): domain Bacteria; phylum Chloroflexota; class Dehalococcoidia; order DSTF01; family JACRBR01; genus CAYJMJ01. Next base: position 170,000 of record CAWIYS010000016.1, read on the forward strand.
TCCTCCACCTGGATGATCCGGTCGAGCGCGGAGAGCGCCTCGGCGGCCGCCGCCGCCCGTTCCAGGAGCACGTGCCGGTGCTCCAGCAGGCGGGCGCGAACCACCTCCCGGTCCCGCTCGCCAAGGAGCGACCTGATCTCCTCGAGCGGCAGGTCGACGGCCCGAAACCTGCGGATTCGATCGGCGTCCGTCGCCTGCGCCAGGCTGTAGTAGCGATAGCCCGTGTCGCGATCGACCGATGCCGGTCGAAGCAGCCCGAGCTCGTCGTACAGCCGCAGGGCCGGGATCGTCAGCCGGCTGATCCGCGAGAAGCGACCGATCGGGACGCGGTCTGCACGCTGCGCCTCCGTTCACCGCCACTCTGGACTCTCATGCCGCGGCAGAGTCAAGCGTCGCGTGGATACGGTGGCACGTCGGCGGGACAGTGCGGCATCGCCCCGCGGCGGGTCGTTAAGAAACAGGCGCCCAGAACCCGGCGCCCAGAACCCGGCGCTCAGAACCGGATGCGCGGGACGATCGCAAGCGCCCAGACTGCTGCGATGCAGGCGACCGTGATGACCACGTGGCACCAGCCAGGCAAGTCGGGCTTGGGCTCGGGCTCGCGAACGGTGATGGTCGGTTCGAGGGGTTCCACGCGATACAGTCGTCCCATCGTCATGAGACGCTGGCAGCGCTGAGCCTACGGGACCCCAGGAACGGTCAGAAGGCCCTTACGGTACCGAGGATCGTGGTCCGTTCGGGTCGAGCGGGTCGACGAACACCCTGAGGTCGACACGGTTCGCACGAGCGGACGCCCGCGCAGACGGGCCGCCGTCGCGATCGGGCTCGCAGCCGGATCGATCTACGGTGCGCGCCGCCGGCGGCATGTGCCGCCGGCGGGAGTAGCCCGCTACTTCCAGGTGGCCCGCCACGACGGCGCGCTGTAGGACAGCCAGCCCGTGATCGCGTCGTAGTACTTCGTCTTGGGGTAGGGCGCCTGGAGCACGGTCGCGCCTGACGTTCGGGTCGAGGCCTTCGTGCGCTTGTACGTCGCGAACGTGCTCGGCAGGGCCCAGAACGCCTGGGACATCGTCCGGGTCGTGCGGAAGATCGACGTCAGGAAGGACGATGGCGACGATGCCGTCGCCAGGACCACCTTCGCCCCGGCGGCGAGGAACCCCGACGCGAAGTTGTCGGCCCTGCGGTACGCGGTGGTGATCGAGGGCGCGGCTTTGCCAGGCTCCGAGCTGCCGGCCGAGTAGCAGGCGTGGTTGAGGACGACGATCGCCCCGGGCGCCAGCTGGAGCTGGCGCATGTAGTACTCGCCGTAATACTTCTTGACGCTGTTGCTGACGCTGGTGGCCAGGTTCAGGCCCATCCCGTTGTCTTTCTTGGGGTCGGTCGCCGATCGGTAGGGATTCGGCCAGCCGTTGCCATGTCCGAGGTAGAACAACAGGTTGGCGCCCTTCGCGGCGGCCTTCACCCGGGTCCACGTCGCCCGCGGGCTGTAGATCCGCGCGATCGACACCGCCGGATCCAGGGACCGAAGGTGGGCGACGATCGCGTTGGCATCGCGAATGTAGGACGCGGTCACGCCCTCGGTCGGGCCAACAACGATCACCACCTTCGCGTGGGTCGTCGCGGCGGCGACGCTCGAGGTCGCAGGGGTTCCCGCGGCAAGGATGCCCACCGCGAACAAGAAGGCCAGCAGGGCCCGCGCGAGGGATGAGCGCGAAGCGCGCTGCTGGGCGCGGTCGACCAAGGTCACGGCACGTCTCCCGTCGCCGGGCCGCCGGTGGGGCGCAGCCGTCCGGACCTGGCCGGAATCGACCGAACTGGCGAGCCAGCGTCTCGTCGGCTCGACTGCCTGGGGGCACGTCGGCCGGTGCGGCCGGACGAGAAGGTCCGGCGGGTGGTGGGGCAAGTGGCCCGCGTTGACGGGTCCCACCCTACCACCTGTTCGCAACCCCGCCTGCGACGGGATGGTCAGGGGCGCCCCGGGGACGATGGTCACGCACGCGCGTGGGCCCGACGGACGGCAGCCAACCCCGGCCGAGTCGACCGCTGGAGCGCCCGCGCCGCTGGCTGGCGGCCGCGCCGCTGGCTGGCGGCCGCGCCCGCCGGGCCCGAGTGCGCGGGGTCTCGGGGGCAGGGCGCGGCAGACTGTCTTTGCTTCGTGGCGGAAGCTTGACTGTCTTCCGCGCACGGTACGAGCCCAACGAGCGCTCGAGGCCTCGTCCGCGGGCGACGTGACCCCAGGCCAGGCGCCGGTCACCGCCGTGCGCCGGAGCGTTCCGGCGTGGGCCGCGGTCGTACACTCGCGCCGAGATGGACGAATTCACCCAGCTGCCGGAGCCGCCCGGGCCGCCAGCACCTCCCGCTGCTCAGCTCACCGAGCTTGACGATGCACAGCTCGTCGGCCTGGGCGACATGGCGCCGGAGACGTTCCGCCAGGCCGCCCACGAGCTGGTGGACACGCTCGCCGACTACCTCGAAAGCGTCGAACGCTTCGACGTCTTCCCGTCGATCGAGCCCGGGGCGCTGCGGGACCTCCTTCCCCCGCAGCCGCCGGTCGAGCCCGAGCCGCTGGCCGGGCTGCTCGCAGACGTCGAACGCGTCGTGGAGCCGAACGCCACGCACTGGCAGCACCCGGGCTTCCTGGCCTACTTCTCCACGACGGCGTCCGCGCCGGGCATCCTCGGCGAGCTCGTGACCGCGGTGATGGGCCAGAACCCCATGCTCTGGCGCACCTCGCCGATCGGGACGGAGCTGGAGCAGGTGGTCGTGGGCTGGCTGCGCCAGGCGCTCGGGCTGCCCGACGCGTTTGACGGCCTGCTGACGGACACGGCATCCACCTCGACGCTCATCGCGCTCGCCGCCGCCCGCGAGGCGGCCGGCCTCGACGCGTCGGCGCAAGGCCTGGCCGGCCGCCCGGAACTCGGCCGCCCCGTGGTGTACGCGTCGGAAGAGGCCCACAGCAGCGTCGAGAAGGCGTGCATGACCCTGGGCCTCGGGCGCGCCGCGTTCTGCCGCATCGCCACGGACGACACGTTCGCGATGCGCTCCGGACGCCCTGGCAGCCGCCGTTGCGGCGGATCGGGCGGCCGGGCGGCTGCCCATCGCGGTCGTGGCCACGATCGGCACCACGTCGAGCACGGCCGTCGACCCCGTGCCGGCGATCGCCGACATCGCCGAGCGCGAGCGCCTGTGGCTGCACGTGGACGGCGCCTACGGCGGGGCGATGGCCATCGTCCCGGAGCGGCGGGCGCCGTTCGCCGGCTGGGAACGCGCGGACTCGATCGTCGTGAATCCCCACAAGTGGCTCTTCACCCCGCTCGACGCGTCGCTGCTCCTCAGCCGCCGGCTCGACATGCTGCGCCAGGCGTTCAGCCTCCAGCCCGAGTACCTGCGGACGCTCGACCGCGTTCAACCGGTCCACGACTTCACCGAATACCAGCCCCAGCTCGGGCGCCGCATGCGGGCGCTCAAGCTGTGGTGGATCGTCCGCTACTTCGGGCTCGAAGGGCTTCGCCGGCGCATCGACGCCCACTGCCGGCTGGCGGCCGACCTGGCTGCGGCCGTGGATGCCGACCCCGACTTCGAACGGATGGCCCCGGTGCCGTTCGCGACGGTCTGCCTGCGCTGGCGCCCGGCTACGCTGGCCGGTCGTGAGGACGATCCGGTGGTCGCCGACCACCTCGACGCGGCGAACGAGCGCCTCATGGCCGCTGTCAACGCCACCGGCGAGGTGTTCCTCTCGCACACGCGGCTGCGCGGGAGGTTCGCGATCCGCGTCGCGATCGGCAGCATCCGGACCGAGGAGCGCCACGTCGCCCGGGCCTGGGCGCTGCTGCGCGAGCAGGCGGCCGCACTCGAAGCCTGACGCCGACCGGGCAGGCGGTGCGCCGGCGGACCGGGAACGCGGCCCGGGGCGCCAGCTTGCTCGCGGTAGACTCGGCCGGAAACGCCGCCGAAGCACCACGTGACGCTCGAAGGCGGCGGCTCGCACCCGCGTTCCGCCTGCAGGGAATCCCGAGGAGCCCATTCGATGGCCGTGTCCGTTGCCCGCGACGTTCCCATGTTCATCGACGGCGCCCCGGCGGTCGCCTCGGGCGGGGAGTGGCTCGAGGTCCGCAGCCCCGCCACGGGCGAGATCGTGGGGCGCGTGCCCGCTGGCACCGAGGCGGACGTGGACCGGGCCGTGCAGGCCGCACGTGCCGCCTTCGCCGCCGGCACCTGGAGCCGCCGGCTCCTCTCCGAGCGTGCCGCCATCCTCGGCAAGCTCGCCGACCTCCTGGAGGCCAACGCCGACGACCTGGCCCGCCTCGAGACGCTCCAGACGGGGACGGCCTACAAGCTGCGTCGCGATTCGGACCTGCCGTTCGCCGTGGACAACCTGCGCTTCTTCGCCGGGGCGGTTCGCCACCTGGAGGGGAAGGCCGCGTTCGAGTACTCGGGCAGCCACACGAGCTTCGTGCGCCGCGAGCCGATCGGCGTGGTCGGGCAGGTGAGCCCCTGGAACTACCCGCTCTGGATGGCGATCTGGAAGATCGGGCCGGCCCTCGCCGCGGGCAACGCGGTCGTCCTCAAGCCGGCCTCGTCGACGCCGCTGACCACGATCCGCCTGGCCGAGCTCGCGGCGGAGGCGGGGGTGCCGGCCGGCATCTTCAACGTCGTGACGGGGCGGGGCAGCGTGGTCGGGGCGGCCCTGGCGGCGCATCTCGACGTGGATCTCGTGTCACTGACCGGGGACACCGAGACGGGCCGCCGGATCCAGGCCGCGGCGGCTGGCAACCTCAAGCGCACGCACCTCGAGCTCGGCGGGAAGGCGCCGTTCATCGTCCACGCCGACGCTGACCTCGAGGCCGCGGCCCGCGGCGCGACGGCGGGCGCCCTGATCAACGGCGGCCAGGACTGCACGGCGGCGACGAGGGTCTACGTTCACCGGAGCGTGGCCGACGCCTTCACCGAACGCCTGGGGGCCCTGTTCGCGGCCGTCCGGGTGGGCGACCCGCTGGATCCGGCGACGGACATGGGAACCCTGATCTCGGCAGCCCAGGTCGACCGCGTCGAGGGCTTCGTCGAGCGGGCGACGGCGGCGGGCGCCCGCGTGCTGGTCGGCGGCGCCCGGCCGTCGATCCCGGGCCTGCCCGACGGCGCGTTCTACCTCCCGACCGTCATCACCGACGCGACGCAGGACAGCGAGATCGTCCAGCAGGAGGTCTTCGGACCGGTCCTGGTCGTGCTCCCGTTCGACACCGAAGCGGAGGCGCTCCGGCTGGCGAACGACACCCGCTACGGTCTGGCGGCGTCGGTCTGGACGAACGACCTGCGGACGGCGATGCGCGCGACGATCGAGCTCAACTACGGCCACGTGCTGGTCAACGATCACCTGATGATCGCGAGCGAGATGCCCCACGGCGGCTTCCGCCAGTCCGGCTTCGGCAAGGACATGTCGATGTACTCCTTCGAGGAGTACACCCGCGTCAAGCACGTGATGATCGAGCTGACCGGCGAGGCGGAGAAGGGCTGGCACTACACGATCTTCGGCCAGCCGAAGGGGTAGGTCGGGCGTCGGGGCGCCAGTGGGCGTGCAAGGCTCCTGGCCCCAGCGCTGCTGATGCGGCACGCCGCATCGCTCGGCGGGACATGTCCAGCTGCGATGCTTTCCGCGGCATCAAGCGCCGGGCCATTCGAGCTCTGGAGCGCCCCTGATGCGGCACCCCGCATCGCTCGGCCGGGACATGTCCGGTTTGCGATGCCTTCCGCGGCATCAAATGCCGGGCTCTTCGGGCCCCGATGCGCCGGAAGGCATCGCGTTGCGGGCCCCTGGCGGCGCCCGACGCTTGTGGGCTCAGCCCCGGTCGTCCGGTCGCTGTGCGATGCCTCCCGCCGGGAAGGAGATCGCGAAGCCCGTACGCCCGGCCCTCGGCGACGGTCTCGCCGGCCGCGATCGCTGCAACGAGGTCTGCGAGGGTTCGGCCCGGATACCGCGTAACGCCACGCCCGACATCGCTGGGCCGATGCGCGTCGGAGCCGCCGACGACCGGGTATCCGGCTTCCGCGGCCAGCTTCTCGACCCGGCGTCGGTAGCCGGGCAGCCAGGCGACCCTCGCATTGAATCCCTCGAGGGCATCGGGCCGGCGTTCTGGCCGACCCCGAGCGAGCGCCTCGAGGACCGTGGCCGATGCGGAGCCCCGCATCGGGAGCAGCGGATGGGCGACGATCGCGAGCCCGCCCTGGTCATGGATCGCAGCGACCGTGTCGCCGAGGCTGCTGCCCGGCGCTACCAGCGCTCGCAGGCCGAGACCGACGACGTGACCCTCGCCGGTCGTGACCTCCTCGCCAACGACCAGCGTGAGGCCGGCGTCGGCTCCCCGAGCGGCGAGCTCGCTGGCGATGTCGATCCGGTTGTGGTCGGTGAGGCCGACCAAGTCAAGACCTGCGGCCAGCAGCGCCGCGAGGAAGGCCGTCGGCCTGCCCGCAGCAGTCCTGTTGCCGGCTGGGTGGAGGTGGAGATCGGCCCGGCCGAGCGTGGAGGCGGACATCGAGGCGACGGTAGGCGAGACCAGACGCATGGTCAAGGCGGCCGACCCAGGCGACGCAGGTGCTCCCTTCGCATCGACCGCACCCGGCGACCGCGGGCATCGATGCCGTGATGCGGCGGAAGGCATCGCGGGACGGACCGGTCGGGCGCCGCTGCCCGCTCGCCTGTCAGACCTGTGCTCCGTGATGCGGCGGAAGGCATCGCGGGACGGGCCGGTCAGGGCGCCACTGCCCGCTCGACTGGCGCGCGGGCGCCGGCGCCTCGGGCGCTGGCCCTCCCGGAGGCGCCCGCCGCGGCGAGCCGTACAATGACCGACCAACGCCCACCACCTCTATCCCGCACCCGGAGGAGCCAGCCGCCGTGCCGCCGATCCACGAGCTGACCAGGATCGAACCGGTTCATCTCGATCGCCTCGCGCACCACGGGATCTTCACCACGGGCCTCCTCCTCGAGGTCTCGGAGACCTCCACGCGGCGCCAGACGCTCGCGGACCAGGTCGACGCGGACACGAACGATGTCCTGCGCTGGCGCGACGAGGCGCTCCTCCTCAACCTGGCCGGCTTCGGGGCCGAGCAGCACGAGCTGTTCCGGTACGCCGGGTTCGAGGGCCTGGGCACAGTCCTCGGGACGAGCCTGGCCACGTTCCGCGAGGCGCTCGCCCGGGCCGCGATCCGCCTCGGGGTCGAGGGACCGACGGACCTCATGGTCGAGACCTGGTGGGAACAGGCACGAACGCTCGAGGACCAATGACGGCAGTCGCCGCCCGGCCGTCAGCGGCAGCGGCCCTTCCCGGCCTGCGAGCGGCCCTGGTGGGGTTCGCGACGGCCGTCTCGCTCGTCGGGCTGGCGGTCGCGCTCTTCTTCAACCCCGTCTGGGTCGGCTTCGAGCAGGACCGAACCCAGGCGAACCTCTGGACGGGCTACACCCCCGAGCAGGTGCACGCCGTCACGAACGACATCCTGCGCGAGGTCTACCTGGGCCCGGGCACGTTCCTCCAGCAGGTCGACGGCGTCGCGGTCTTCGAACCTCGCGAGCGCAGTCACATGGCGGACGTCCGGGGCGTGGCGGTGCTGTTCTTCGGGCTCGCGTTGGCCTGCGCGCTCGTCCTGCTCGCAAGCGGACTCCTCGCGCGCGGCGCCGCGTGGTGGTGGCGAGCGATGGCCCGCGGTGCGGCCGTCCTGGCTGTCGGAGCCGCGGTCGTCGGGGCGGCGTTCTTCGTCTTCTTCGACCAGGCGTTCACGCTCTTCCATGACCTGTTCTTCGCCGCGGGGACATGGACCTTCGACCCGCGCACCGACCGCCTCGTGCAGCTGTTCCCGTACGACTTCTGGACCGAGACGTCCGTCGCGATCGCGCTGGTCGGGGTCGTCCTCACGACGGCAACATGGGCGGTCGCCCGGCGCCGGGCCCGCGCCGCCGCGGCCTGGGAGGGCCGACCGTGATCACCCGGGGCATCCGGGTCGGCCGCGTCCTGGGCAGCGAGCTGCGCATGCACATCTCGTGGATCCTCCTCCTGCTGTTCCTGGTGGCGTCGCTGGGGGCCATCGGATTGCCCGCCCGCTACCCGGGCTGGCCCGCGGGCCTGGGCTGGGCCGTTGCAGTCGCGGCGGGTCTCGGCCTGTTGGGCGGGGTCATCCTCCACGAGGTCGCCCACGTGGTCGTGGCTCGGCGCTTCGGCGTGCCGCCGGGCCCCGTGATGATCCTGCTGTTCGGGGCGCCCGTGACCCTGGAAGGAGGCGCTCGCACGCCACTCGGCGAGGCCATGATCGCGATCGCCGGGCCGGCGGCCAGCATCGTCGTCGGCGTGGCGGCCACGGGCGGGGCGCTGTTCGTGGGCGGCCCCCTGGCGAGCGGCGCCAGCGGTGGCGCCGCGACCCTCGAGACGGCCATCGGGGAGACCCTGCTCTCGATCGGCGTCATGAACGGCATCGTCGGGCTGCTGAACCTCGTGCCGGTCTTCCCCCTGGACGGGGCGCGCCTGGTACGGGCCGCCGCGTGGCGGATCGTCGGGGATGCGGCCCGCGGGACGCGGATCGCGGTCGCGGCCGGACGGTTCGTTGGGCTGGCCGTGCTGTTCGCGGGGCTCGTCGTGGTGGCGACGGGCGACTTCATGGACGGGCTCGTCCTGGTCGTCCTGGGCTGGATCGCCCGTGGCGCCTCGACGGCGCTCGGCCGGCGCAACGAGCTCGAGGGCGCGGTCAGCGGCGTCTCCGTGGCCGAGGTGATGGAGCGCGACCTGCCGACCGTGCCGCCCCAGGTGACCCTCGACACGTTCGCCAGCGTGATCGTCGGTCCCGGCGAGACCACCGTGCTGCCGGTGATGGCCGGCGAGCGGCTGGTCGGACTGGTCGGCCACTCGGCGCTGCGCCGGGCGGGTGCGAAGGCGTGGACGACGCTGCACGCGGCCGACGTGATGGCCGCGATCGACGTGCTGCCGACCGTCGCGCCGGGCGAGGCCCTGCGGTCGGCCATCGCGAAGCTCCAGGGTTCGGGAGCGGACGGCATCCCGGTGTTCGAGGACGACCGGCTGGTGGGCGTGCTCACGCGGTATGGCGTCGGTCGAACGCTCCGCCGCCGGGTGACCCAGGCACGCGGTGGGAGCACGGAGCTTCCGTGACCGACGACTCGCCGCCGTGAGCCCCGAGCTCCTGCCGCTCGAGGATGCCCGCGCGGCCGTGCTCGCGGCCGTGTGCCGGCCCGACGACCGCGATCGCATCGCGCCCGTCGAGGCGCTGGGGCGGGTCCTCGCCGAGAACGTCGTGGCGGGCGTCGACCTGCCGCCGTGGGACAACTCCGCGATGGACGGGTACGCGGTCATCGCGGCCGACACCGCGGGTGCGTCCGAGGAGCGCCCAGCAGCGCTGCAGGTTGTGGGAGAGGTCGCGGCCGGAGGGATGCCCGACCGCCCTGTGACCGCCGGCGCGGCGATCCGGATCGCGACCGGCGCCCCGCTCCCGCGCGGCGCGACGGCGGTCGTGCCCGTGGAGGACACGACGCCCCTCGCCGCCGATGGGACGAGCGGGCCGCGCGGGCGCGACGCGGCTGGGCCGCTGCCCGCCCACGTGCTCGTGCACGTCGCCGCGCCCGACGGGGCGAACATTCGCGCCCGCGGCAGCGACATCGTGGCGGGCACCGTGCTGCTCCGCGCGGGCGCGGCGATCGGGCCCGCCGAGGTCGCGCTGGCGGCCGCCGCCAACGCGGCGACGATCCCGGTGCGGCGGCGGCCGCGCGTGGCCGTGCTCTCGACCGGCGACGAGCTCCGGCCCGCCGGCGGCGACCTGGGGGCGGCCAGGATTCCCGGACAGCAACGGGCCCTCGTTGACCGCCCTGGCGCGGGCCGCCGGCGCGGAGGCACGGCACCTGGGGATCGCGCCCGACCGGTTCGGGCCGCTCGTGACGCGCCTGAGGCGCGCCATCGCCTGGGGCGACGTCGTGATCGTCAGCGGCGGCGTGTCCGTCGGGCCGTATGACGTCGTGCGCCGGGCGTTCGAAGCCGTCGGCCGCGTCGATCTGTGGCGGGTCGCGATCCAGCCTGGCAAGCCGTTCGCCTTCGGCTTGGCCGAGGCGAGCGGCGCCGCGACCGCGGATCGGCCGGCAGGCCGGACGGCGCGCGCCGCGTCCTCCTGTTCGGCCTGCCCGGCAACCCCGTCTCGTCGTTCGTGACCTTCGAGCTCTTCGTCCGGCCCGCGCTGCGGCTGATGGCCGGGCGGCCTGCCGGCGACCTGCTCCGGCCCACCGACGCGGGCGTGCTCGAGGAGCCCGTGACCAAATCGCCCGGGCGCCGGGCGTTCCTGCGCGTCGTGGCCGTGCGCGACACCGACTCCGGCTCGCCGGTCCGGGACGAGCACGGTCGCGTTCGAGTGCGCCTCTCGGGCGGGCAGGGGAGCCACGTCATCTCCGGCCTGGCGGCCGCCGACGCGCTCGCGATCGTGCCAGAATCGGTCGCCGGGCTGCCCGCCGGGGCGCCCGTGGAACTCTGGTGGCTCGACAGGCCATGACGCGATGACGGGAGGTCCCATGGACGAACGGCAGCCGCGCGTCGAGCGCCGCCGCCTGACCCACGTCGACCGGGCCGGCCGGCCGCGCATGGTCGACGTCTCCGGCAAGCCCGAGACCGCCCGCCGGGCGGTCGCCGAGGCCCTCGTGGCGCTGCAGCCAGGAGACGCTCAGCCTCGTGATCGACGGAGGTGGCCCCAAGGGCGACGTGCTCACGGTCGCCGAGCTCGCGGGCGTCATGGGCGGCAAGCACACGAGCGAGCTGATCCCGCTCTGCCACCCGCTCCCGCTGACCGATCTCGTCGTGTCCGTGACGCCCGATCGAACCGCGTCGGCCCTGCGGGTCCGCGCGGAGGCGGCCACGACCGGCCGAACCGGTGTCGAGATGGAGGCGCTCGTCGCCGCGAGCATCGCCGCGCTGACCGTGTACGACATGGTCAAGGGTGTCGAGAAGGGCGTCGAGATCCGCCACGTCCGGCTCGTGTCCAAGACCGGCGGGAAGTCCGGGGAGTGGCATCGCCCGCCCGACGCCGACGCGCCGCCGCCCAGCCGGGCGGAGGTCCCGCCGGGCACGCGCGGCCCGTCCCGGGCCGCCCTTCGCCGGAAGCCGGGACGCTGACGGCAGTGACCGGCCCGGCGCGGACGGCGTTCGTCCTCACCGTGTCCGACGGCGTCGCAGCGGGCGCCCGCGAGGATGGCTCCGGCGCGGCCGTGGGGGAGCGCCTGGCCGCTCTCGGCTTCACCGTCGAGCGGGCCGCCATCCCGGACGACGCGGACCGGATCCGCGCAGCGCTGGTCGTGGCGGCCCGGCGCCACGGGCTGGTGATCACGACCGGCGGCACGGGCCTCACGCCCCGGGACGTCACGCCCCAGGCGACGCGGCGATCATCGACTACGAGGTCCCGGGGTTCGCCGAGGCGATGCGGGCCGACGGCCGGCTGAAGACGCCGCTGGCGATCCTGTCGCGGGCGGTCGTCGGCGTGCGGGGCCGGAGCCTCGTGGTCAACCTCCCGGGGAGCCCGAAGGCGGCGCTCGAGTCGCTGGCGACGCTCGAGCCGGTCCTCGACCACGCCCTCGAAACCCTGGCCGGGCCCTTCCCCCACGCGGGCTGGGACACCGGCGCACCCGGCTGATGGCGGCGTGACCGAATCGCTGTCGCACGTCCCGGGCTACCCGCTGGTCTTCGTCGTCTTCTGGGGAGCGGCCGCGTACTTCGCGCTCCAGATGGCCCGCCACCTGCGGGTCCTTGGCGCAGTCCGCCCGAGCGCCCCTTTCCGTGATGCCCCGCGGCGCATCGCCGCGCTGGTCCGCTACGCGCTGCTCCAGACCCGCATGTTCCGCGAGCCCCGGGTCGGGCTCATGCATTACGCGATCTTCGGTGCGTTCGTGCTGCTGACGGTCGGCGTCGCCAACGCGGTCACGGGCGGATTGATCGAAGCCGCGCTCTCCGCGCCGTTCGGCGGCGTGATCTGGGCGACGCTCCTGCTGCTGCGCAACCTCGCCGCCGTGGCGGCCCTCGGCGGCCTCGCGTACGCGCTCGTTCGGAGGCTCGTGACCCGGCCGGTCCGCCTCACGCTCAGCCGTTCGGGCGTCGTTGTCCTGCTCCTGATCGGCGGCATCGTCGCCGCGGAGCTCGGTGCGCTCTCCTACGAGGCCGCGCGGTGGGGGCCGCTCCCCGGAGCCCTGGTCACGAACGCGATCGGCCAGGCGATCGCCGGCGCCGACCCGAACCTCCTCGCCGGGCTGTTCGGCGCCCACTGGTGGGCGCACATCGCGTTCGTCGCGATCTTCCTCGCCTGGCTCCCGACGACCAAGCACCTCCACGTCGTCACGAGCTTCTTCAACGTCTACCTGCGCAAGCTCGAGCCGCGCGGCGCGCTGCCGACGATGGATCTCGAGGCGGAGGACGCGACATTCGGCCTTCGAACGCTGGCCGACCTCGGCTGGAAGGATGTCCTCGACGGGCTGACCTGCACCGAATGCGGGCGCTGCCAGGATGCCTGCCCGGCCCACGCGACGGGCAAGCCGCTCAACCCGAAGCTGTTCGTGATGGGGATCCGCGAGCTCACCGCGGAGGCCGAGCACGGACTCAACCTGGTCCCGAACGGCCCGGACGTGCGGGCCCGCGGCGGCGCGCTCGACGACTCCCTGCAGCCGGCCGCCCTGGCGCTGCCGCTCGTGGACCACGCGATCCCGTACGACGCGGTGTGGGACTGCGTCACGTGCGGTGGCTGCGTGGAGGCCTGCCCGGTCCTGATCGAGCACGTGGACAAGATCGTCGGGATCCGCCGCAACCTGGTCCTCGAGGAATCCCGCTTCCCGCAGGAAGTGACGCCTGCCTTCCGGGGCATGGAGAACGCTGGCAACCCGTGGGGCCAGCCGCCCTCGGCGCGCCTGGACTGGACGAAGGGCCTGCCGTTCGATGTGCCGGTCGCGGCCGATCTCGCGCGGGAGCAGCGCCTGGCCGAGATCGAGGTGCTCTACTGGGTGGGCTGCGCGGCCGCCTTCGATGACCGGGCCCGGCGCGTCGCCCGAGCGTTCGTCACCTGCCTCCAGGCCGCCGGCGTGCGCTTCGCCGTTCTCGGCCAGGAGGAGGCGTGCACGGGCGACCCGGCGCGCCGGATGGGCAACGAGTACGTGTTCCAGATGCTGGCCACGCAGAACGTGGAGACGCTGGCGAAGTACGGGCCGCCGGCGATCGTGACGGCCTGCCCGCACTGCTTCAACACGCTCGCCAACGAGTACCCGCAGTTCGGCGGGCGCTACTCGGTGACGCACCACTCGGCGTTCCTCCAGGGGCTGCTGGCGTCGGGGCGCCTGGCGACCCTGGCCCCGGATGGCGGCGCGACGCGCTCGGTCACGTTCCACGACTCGTGCTATCTCGCGCGCTACAACGGGATCGTGGCGGCTCCCCGGGACGTGCTGGGCGCGGTGCCGGGGATCACCCTCCGCGAGATGGACAAGCGCGAACGCCAGACGTTCTGCTGCGGCGCGGGCGGCGGCCGGATGTGGATGGAGGAGACGCGCGGCACCCGGATCAACGCGGCCCGGACGGCCCAGGTCCTCGCGACGGGCGCGGAGACGCTGGCGGTCAGCTGCCCGTTCTGCCTGACGATGCTGCGCGACGGCCTCGCCGACGCGGGCGCGGCGGACCGCGTCACGACGCTCGACATCGCCGAGGTGCTGGCCGGCGCCGCGGTTGCCGGCCCGCGGGCGGGACCAGGTGCCCGCTCGGGTCGGGCGCTGCCGGTCCTGCAGTAGCGGGCCGAGCCTTCAGCTCGCGGTGACCGCCCAGGGCGGTCACGAACGGCGCCTTCACGCACGCGACGTCTGGGCTAGCGCCACGGCAGCGGACGTGCCGAGCGCGAATCGCGTCGATGTGACCGCCCAGGGCGGTCACGGGCGCGGGTGGCGGCGGTCACGGGCGCGGCGCGCGGCCCGGTTGGTCGGCGCGCTGGCCGGTCGACCAGGAACGTCTGGTCAAGCGCGCACCGCGGCCAGGCTGTCTGGCCGAATTCGGGATCCTACGAGGGGCTCGTGCGCCGGATGCCACCCTCGCTGCACATGCCGAGCGTGCCTCGCCCGATCTCGCCAGACTACCTGGCCGTTGTGCTCAGGCGGCCAGACGTACCTGGCCGCCCAGGGCGGTCATGGCGGTCACTACGGTCACGGCGTCCCGAATGCGGGATGAGTTGGCCCGTCTACGGGCAGCCCAGCACCGTCGCGCGCGCCTGGGCGATCGCGCGGTCCGTCTGCTCGGCCAGGAGGGCATCGCGGATCTGCGCCGCCTCGTCCGGCGTGGGTGCGCCCGCCAGGCTCGCCTGGAGCGCCGCGAGCTTCGCATCGTGCGCAACCAGGGCCGTCTTGAGCGCCCCGCATTCACCCGGCGCGGGAGGCGGCAGGATCGGGCCCTCCGGAAGCGCGTCCAGCGCGCCGTCGGGCACGACCCGGACGCCGGCGAACCCACCGTACTTCCCGAGCTCCGCCGGCGTCGTGACCCAGCGGCGCTGCCCGCCCTCGACCCGGTACACCTTCGGGTGTGACCATTCGCGAAGCAGCGTCCCGTCAGCCGGCTTGCGCCCGACGAACGCGGCCAGCGTGCCGTCAGGGACCGTGCGCACCGCGTCCCAGCCGCCGAACCGGGCCAGCCAGGCCTCGTCCGGGATCCAGAACGGTGCCCCGCCCTCGTACAGGTACACCGGGGCGGCGTGGTGCTCCCGAAAGAGTGCGCCGTCCCGCGGCGGCGACGCCAGCGCGCCCGCAGGGTTGGGCGACGCCCGCACGCCGGCCGCCGTCCCGCCCAGCGCCGTCAGCTCCGCTGCCCCGGGGACGGCGAGCCGGACGCCGTACCCCGTGAACCAGGTCCGGGCATCGCCGGCCCACGACACGAACTCCCCGTATCCGGCGGCGAGGCCGGCCGGCGGCGCCACCCGCGAGTAGTCGGTGCAGAAGAACCCGACCAGCAAATCGCCGTAGTCCGACGGGCTCGTCGCGACCAGCGCGGGCCCCCGGAAGTCGAACGGGATCGTCGTCCCCGCCGGTTCGGCCGCCTCGCCGATCTGCTGCGGCGCGTTGCTGTCGTAGACGAGCAGGCTGCCCGTCCCATCGCCGTTGTCCGTGTAGCCCCAGGCCATGATCTGGTGCTGGTCCCAGAGATCGCGGTTCGTGTAGACGAGTCCCAGCGGCCAGGGCTGTCCCGCATCGATGTGCGACTTGAGGATCGCGAACTCGTGCTTCGTCCGGTCGAGCAGGGCTCCCGGCCCGCCGCCCAGCACGCGGGGCACCTGGTTGAGCAGGAGCGACCACTCGATCATGCGGCGCAGCGCGCCGCCGGCCACGATGCTGTCGATCAGGCGCTTGAAGATCATGCTTCGAACGGCCGAGGCGACCGGCGCCTCGTGCGTCGGCTGGTCCCAGGCGTGGGCGCCGCGCGGGAGCGGCGCCTTGGCCGACCAGTAGTCGATGGCGGCATACGCCATGCCGCCGCACATCCCGTAGCGCAGGTCGCCGAGGGCCAGCGCGGCGTTCGCGGCCTGGCCGGCCAGCGCCGTCACGATCGGGTCGGGCACGATCGCGCCGATCGCGGCCGCGGCGGCCGGGATCACGCTGTGAGCGACGGCGGCAAGCGCAGTCCGCTCCCCGGCGTCCATCGTCCAGCTGTTCGCGAACGCGAACCCGTCCGCGTCATTCCGCCACGCGAGAGCCGGCATGACTGGACCCCCGTCGGCCGCGACAGTGGTGCTCTGCGTCGACCGCCCGCACAGCCTACCGGGCGGTGTCGGCGACCGGACGTGGTGCCGCGCACCGCAGGACGCGGTCTCGCGGGCCGGCGGACCACCGCGCCGCCGCGCCGACCGCCCGGCAGGACAGGTCTCGCCGGCCGGCCGTGCGGCGCCTCGGACCGGTGCTACGATCCGGCCACCGTGACGGCCGCGCTCGCCCTGCACCGGCTCACCGAGGACCAGGTCGCCATCCGCGACGCGGTCCGCACGCTCGCGCGCGAGAAGGTCGCGCCCCGGGCTGCCGAGATCGACCGGACGGCCGAGTTCCCCGAGGACCTGCGCCGGCTGCTGGCAGCCCAGGGCATCCTGGGCCTGCCGTTCCCGGAGCGGTTCGGTGGCCTGGGCGGCCCGCTCCTGACCGTGATCCTGGCCGTGGAGGAGCTTTCGGCGGCGTGCGCCACGACCGGCCTGATCCTGGCCGTCCAGGAGCTTGGGGCGCTGCCGCTCCTCCTCGCCGGCTCGGAGGAGCAGCTCGCGCGGTTCGTGCCCGCGCTCGCGAGCGGCGAGAAGCTCATCGCGTTCGCCCTGACCGAGGCCGAAGCCGGCTCGGATGCCGCCGCGGTCCGGACCCGCGCCGTTCGGAACGGCGACGACTACGTCATCACGGGCAGCAAGCGCTTCATCAGCCAGGGCAGCGTCGCCGACCACGTCGTGGTCTTCGCGGCCACGAACCCCGACGCCCCGCGCCACCAGCGCATCAGCGCCTTCCTCGTCGACACCGACTCGCCCGGCTTCTCAGTCAGCCGCCTCGAGCACAAGATGGGTATCAAGGGCTCGCCGACCGCGGAGCTCGCGTTCGACGGCGTTCGCGTCGGCGCCGACCGGCGCCTGGGCGCCGAAGGTGAGGGGTTCGGCCTGGCCATGCGCACGCTGGACCGCAGCCGGCCCGGGATCGCCGCGCAGGCCGTGGGCATCGCCCAGGGCGCCCTCGACGCTGCGGCGGCGTACGCCGCGACGCGCCGCCAGTTCGGCCGGCCCATCGGCGACTTCCAGCTGGTCCAGGGCATGCTGGCCGACATGGACGCCCGGACGGAGGCGGCGCGCCAGCTGCTGTACACGGCCTGCGAGGAGATCGAGCGCGGCGCCCCGGATGCGGCCCGCTGGTCCGCGCTGTGCAAGCTGGTAGCGGGCGATGCCGCGATGGCCGTGACGACCGACGCCGTGCAGGTCCTGGGCGGCTACGGCTACGTCGACGACTACCCCGTGGAGCGCATGATGCGCGACGCCAAGATCACCCAGCTGTACGAGGGGACGCAGCAGATCCAGAAGCTCGTGATCGCGCGGGCGCTGCTCGCGCGGGAGAGCTGACCCGAACGCCAACGGTCGACCGCCCGAACCGAATCGCCCCACTCGCCTTCGAAAGGAGCCCTCGCCCGTGCGCATCGTCGTTCTCGTGAAGCCGGTCCCGGACCCGGGCCAGGAGCGCATCGGCTCCGACGGGCGCTTGGACCGTGCCGCCTCGCCGGTCGTGATGAACGGCAGCGACGAGTACACGCTCGAGGCGGCGCTCCGGTTCGTCGACGCGCACGGCGGCGAGATCACGCTGCTCGCCATGGCGCCGGCCAACGCTCCCGAGACGCTCCGCCGGGGCCTGGCGATGGGCGCGACGCGGGCCGTGCTGGTCACCGACGAAGCGCTCGCCGGCTCCGATGCGCGGGCGACGGCCCACGTGCTCGCGACGGCCCTGCGGGGGCTCGAGTTCGACCTGGTCCTGGCCGGCGCGGACACCTCGGACGGCGGCGGCGGCGTGGTCGGGGCGATGATCGCCACCGAGGTGCGCCTGCCCTATGTCTCCGGCGCCGCCGCGATCGAGCCTGCGGGGGACGGGACCGTCCGCGTTCGGCGGGTGACCGCGACCGGGTTCGACATCGTCGAGGCACCGTGCCCGGCCCTCGTCTCCGGGACGCAGCTGCTCGGCGAGCCGCGCTACCCGACCCTCAAGGGGATCATGGGCGCCCGCTCGAAGGAGATGGCGATCCGGTCGCTCGCCGACCTGGGGTTGGCGACCGATCGCGTCGGCGCGGGCGCGGCCAGGGCGGCGATGGTGGCGTCGCGCGCGCCGGAGGCCCGCGCGGCCGGGCGGGTGCTGCGCGAGGCGTCCCCCGAGGCCGCCGCCGCGGCCATCGTGGCGCTGCTCGACGAGCGCCGGGTGCTCGCGTGAGCGGGCCGCTCGGCGCGGGCGCCGGGGCGCCGGCAGCGCGGGCGCCGGCAGCGCGGGCGCCGGCAGCGCGCGCGCCGGCAGCGCGGGCGCCATCTGGGCCATCGCCGAGGTCGATGCCCACGGGGGCATCACGAAGCTCTCCGCCGAGCTGGCGACGGCCGCCCGAATGCTGGCGGAGGGCGCCGGACGCGAGGCCGCGGCCGTCGTCGTCTCGGAGAGCCCGGAGGCGGCCGCGGCCGAGCTCGCCCGCTACGTCGGCCGCGTCATCGCGATCCGCGCGCCCGAGGCCGCGGGCCGACCCCAGGCGGCGGTCGTCGCCGCCCGGGTCGCCGCGCTCGCGGGCGACGCCGCCGCCGGTCGCGGCGGACCCTCGCACCTGCTCCTCGGCGCGACACCCGAGGGTCGCGACGCGGCCGGAATGCTCGCCGTGCTCCTGGACCTCGGTGTCATCTGGAACGCCGATACGCTCACCTGGAACGTTGCGTCGGACGCGCCGACGGGCGCGCCGGCCGGCCCGCGCGTCGAATCCACGGTCATCGGCGGCCGCATCATCGCCACCAGCGCGCTCACCGAGCCGCGCGGCATCGTCATCGTGCGGCCGGGGACGGTTCCGGCCACGGAGGCACCCTCGCCCGGCGCGGTCGAATCCGCCGACCCTGCCGTGGATCCCCTGCCCGCGGTCCGGATCGTCGAGACCGTGCCCGCTGGTGCCGTCGCCGCGAGCATCGAGGAAGCCCGGGTCGTCGTCGTGGGCGGCCGGGGCGTCGGAGGCCCGGACGGGTTCGGCGTGCTCCGCGACCTGGCCGACGAGCTCGGCGGAGCAGTCGGGGCGACGCGGGCCGCGGTCGACTCAGGCTGGGTGCCGTTCAGCATCCAGGTCGGCCAGACCGGCCGAACCATCCGTCCCGCCGCCTACGTCGGGTTCGGTGTCTCGGGCGCCATTCAGCACACCGTGGGCATGCGGACGGCCGGGACCATCGTGGTCGTCAACCGCGACTCCGATGCGCCGTTCGCAGAGCTGGCCGACCTGTTCGTCGTGGCCGACCTCACGGCCGTGGCGCCCGCGCTCCTCGACGCGCTGCGCGCCCGCGCCCGAAGCTCCTGAGGAGCGAGCCGATGATCGACGTCCTGCTCGTCGCGCTCCCGCTGGTCCTGTTCGTGGCGCTCGCCCTCATGTTCGTGCTCGTGCTCCGGCGGACCGCCGCGCTCGCAGCCGAGTCGCGCGCGAACGACGCGTTCAGGCGGGGCGCGATCGACGTCGCCGCCCGCGCCGCGGCGGCCCTCGATGATGCGTCGGGCCGGCTGGATGGGGTTCGACTGAGCGGCACGGACCCGACTGGCACCGCCGCCGCCGCCGACGCCGCTCGCGCGCTCCTCGCGCAGCTGCGCGGGGACGCGGCTGCGCTGCGGGCGCCCGGGCGGCACGGCCCGGTCCGCTCCAGCCTGGTGGACGAGCTTGACCGGGCGATCGCTGCGCTCGACGCCGGGTCCCGCGCGTCCGCGGGGGTGGCATCGAACCCGGATGACGGCGATGCCCAGACGGGCATCAAGCGGTCCTACCTGTCGGTCCTCCACGCGCGCGACGGTCTCCTCGAGATCGCGCGCGACCTGGGATCGGCTGTGGCAAACGGGGTCGAGCGATCCACGATCGGTTGACGGTCCACGGACCACAGACCGGTACCGTATGTCGTGGTATCGTGGGCTCATACCACAACATGTAGTAGTCCATGGCGGCCCGCCCGCATCCGTCGACGGGCCGGCGCAGGAGGTACCGGTGCGCTGTCCCCAGTGTGACGCGCGCGACAGCCGCGTCGTGGACTCGCGAGACCTGGACGACGCCGCGACAATTCGCCGGCGCCGCGAGTGCACCGCGTGTGGCACGCGGTTCACGACCTACGAGCGGATCGAGGCCGCCCGCCTGATCGTCGTCAAGCGCGACGGCAGCCGCCAGGAGTTCGACCGCGAGAAGCTCGCCGCGGGGCTGCGCAAGGCCCTGACCCGGCGCCCCGTCCCCGAGGGAGCTGCCGAGCGCGCCGCCGACGAGATCGAGGCCGCGCTCCGCTCGGCTGGCGCGCCGGAGGTCGACTCCGCGCGGGTGGGCGAGCTGGCCATGGACGCCCTGCGCTCGATCGACCAGATCGCGTTCATCCGGTTCGCCTCCGTCTACCAGAGCTTCGAGGACCTGGCGGCGCTCAAGCGCGAGGTCGACTCGCTCTTCGAGCATCGCGCCCCGGATGCGCCGTCGGCCCCGGGAGCGCCGACCGGGCCGTCGGCCGGGCCGTCCGCCGAAGCGCGGTCCGCCGCGCGAACCCGCCACCCCCTTCGCGCCGGCCGGCCATGAGCGTCCTCTCGGACCGCGACATCCGCGCGGCGCTGGCCTCGGGACGCGTGCGCATCGATCCGTACGACCCCGGGGACCTCCAGCCCAGCTCGGTCGACCTGCACATCGACCGCAGCTTCCGGGTCTTTCGCAACAACCGGTACGCGTTCATCGACCCGCGCGAGCCGCAGCCCGACCTGACCGAGCTGGTCCAGGTCGCCGATGACGAGGCGCTGATCCTCCATCCCGGCGAGTTCATCCTGGGCCAGACGCTCGAATGGGTGGAGCTTCCCGACGACCTGGTGGCGCGCCTGGAGGGCAAGAGCAGCCTGGGCCGACTGGGCCTGCTCATCCATTCGACCGCCGGCTACGTCGATCCCGGCTGGAAGGGCACCCTCACCCTGGAGCTGTCGAACGTCGCGAACCTCCCGATCGCGCTGTACGCCGGCATGCGCATCGGCCAGATCAGCTTCTTCGCGATGTCGAGCCCGGTCGAACGGCCCTACGGGAGCGTTGAGCTGGGCTCGAAGTACCAGGGCCAGCGCGAGCCGACCGCATCGGCCTACCACCGGGATTTCGCGTCGCGAAGGCGGATGCCGGGTAGGATCGACCCACGCTAGAGGGGTAGGGGTCGACATGGCCATGAACGACGCGGTCCACTGGTCGACGTCGCTCGGTGGCGGGACGAACGTCGCGCTGGTCCAGGCGGGGACGTTCCGAACCGACGCGGGCGCGATCTTCGGTCCGGCACCGCGGGTCCTGTGGGATCGGCTCGTCTCGGCCGAGATCGACACGAACTGGCGGCTGCTCCAGGCGCTGAACTGCCTGCTGGTGGAGACGCCGGGCGGGCGGGTCCTCGTCGAGACGGGGATCGGGGAGCGGCTCGACGAGCGGGGTCGCCTCTGGCGCGGCCTGGGCGGCGAGCCGATCGTGCCGACCCTCGAGCGGGCGGGGTTCGAGCCGGCCTCGGTCGACATCGTGGCGATGAGCCACCTGCACTACGACCACGCGGGCGGGCTGCTGCGGGCGGATGGCTCGCGGGCATTCCCGAGGGCGCGCATCGTCGCCCAGCGCGCCGAATGGGAGATCGCGCTGTCCGACAACCCGCGGATCCTGGCGTCGTACGACCAGTCGGAGCTGCGCCTGGTCCGGGCCTGGGGTGACGAGGGGGCGGCGGACGGCGAGGTCGAGCTGCTGCCGGGAGTGAGCGTCGTCCCGACGGGCGGGCACACGGCGGGGCACCAGGCGATCCTGGTGCGCGGGTCGACGGGCACGATCGCGTTCTTCGGCGACCTGGCGATGCGGCCGTGGTCGGCGAACCCGCGCTGGATCCCGGCGTTCGACGACTTCCCGCTCGACGCGGTGCTGCGCAAGGCGTCGCTGTTCGCCCGTGCCGCGGAGGAGGAGTGGACGGTCGTGCTCTCGCACGAGCTGCACCACCCGGTGGGCCGCCTGGTCCCGGACCGCGACCGGTTCACGTGGGAACCGCTGACGTAGGGACCCGGCGGGCGAGTCTGCCGCGCCCAGCGGTTGGGTTACTCCTCCCACGATTAGGTGGCCCTCTTCCCGGGTCGTACGCCACCTGGGTCGCGGTGAAGAGCGCCGCGCGGCGCCGTTCATCCCGCGTCACGAGCCTCGCTGAGCGTGGCCCGCCGCCCGGCGACCGCGCACGTGGCTCCGGACGGCGGCGCAGGCACCACCACGGCGCTCGGCGAGTCGCCGAAGCCGGTCCGCTAATCGTGCCAGGAGTACGCCGACGCGAGGACGCCGCGCTCGCGACGTCTTGGCGTGTGACGGCCCCAGGGGCTCGGCGGCGCCGGGGCCCCAACCGTTGCCCGACGTGCATGACACGCTCCTATCGACCACGGTTCGGTCCGGGACTGCCCCAATCGTTGCTCGACGTGCATGACACGCTCCTATCGACCACGGTTCGGCGTTGGCCGGGCTCATGGAGGGTCCTGACGCGGCCGATCTGGCACGAGTCGTGGTCGTTGCGTGCACCGGACGCTCGATCCGAGGGGACCGCAGTCCCATCAGGGCGAGTCGTCGTCGACACGCGCATGACATGCACGATGGTGCGACGCGCCCGCGCTGCCGCGGGCGACTCAGGGGCTGGGCGCCGACGGCGCGGCCAGTGAGGGCGAAGGCGACGCCCCCGAAGGCGCCGTCAACCCCAGCAGGGCGAGGTTCGCCGCCGCCGATTCGGGCGTGACCGGGCCCTGGACCACCGCCGTGATGACGCCGGCCCGGTCGATGAAGAACTGGGTCGGCAGGCCGTATACGCGGTAGCGGTGGAACAGCTGGGGGGAGAGATCGGCGGCCACCGTGAAACCCAGGCCGTACTTGCGCGCGTAGGCGCGGACGTCCGCTTCGGTGGACTCCTGGACGCTGATCGCGATCAGGGCGAGGCCCTGGTCGCGGTAGCGGGCGTAGACGTCGCGCAGGGTCGGGGTCTCGGACTGGCAGGGCGGGCACCAGCTCGCCCAGAAGTTGATCCACACCGGCCGGCCGCGAAGCGCGGCGAGATCCACGACGTTCCCGTCCACGTCCCTCAGCGCCGTGGCCGTCCCGTCCGGACCGGCGATCGTGAGCGGCGGCGCCACCGAGCCCAGCAGCAGGCCGTCCACGGTCGGGCCGATCGCGAACTGCGTCGGTCGCGGGTCGGCGCTGCCTGCCGGGACCGTCGCGATGGGCCGGGTGACGAGCACGAGCAGGAGCGCCGCGCCGACCACGACCGCGACCGCCGCCGCCAGCTGGCGCCCCGTGAACGGGCCGATCAGACCGCGGCGCGTCTCGACGCGCTCGCCGACGGGGGCGCCGCGGTCCGGGCTGTCGCGGTCCAGGCTGTCGCGGTCGGGCCGCTGCCGCGGTCCGGGCCGCTCGCGGGGCCGCTCCGCGGGCAAGCCCGTCCAGGCCGCCGTCCGGGGCGCCTTCCGCCGCCATCACACCCCGGGCGCGAAGCGGGCGAAGAAGCTCAGCCAGTCCAGCTGGACCGCGACACCCAGGACCGCGATGAGCAGGCCGCCGACCAGGCTGATCGCCCGCCCGTGGCGGACCAGCGGTCGGATGAGGATCGGCGCGCGGTCGTACACGACGGCCAGGGCGATGAACGGAAGCCCCAGGCCGGCGCTGTACGCGAGCAGCAGCAAGCCGCCCTGGAGCGCCTGCCCCGACGACGCCGCCACCGTCAGGATCCCACCCAGGATCACGCCGATGCATGGTGTCCAGCCCACGGCGAACACCACGCCCAGGCCGAACGACGACAGCCAGCCGCCGCGCCCTCCGACGAGCTTTCCGCCGAGGCGCGTCCCGAGGTCGGGGCCTTGCCCGACGGCCGACGGGGCGGCGAACGCGAACGTCCCGGTCGCCTGGGCCAGCGAGCCGGCAGCCCCGGCTTCGAGCGGGCGCCAGGTTCGTTCCAGGAGCGGGATCGAGATCAGGCCGGCCAGGCTCAGGCCCATCACGATCAGCAGGTCGCCGCCGACGATCTTCAGGATCGGGAGCCACGAGTAGAGGCCCCCACCGATGAAGCTCGCCGTGACTCCCAGGACGGTGAACACGATCGCGAACCCTGCGACGTAGGCGATCGCGTGCCGGACAGCCAGCCAGCGCGACGTCGCCAGCCCTTCGGAGCGCCGGGCGTTGCCGACGACCGCCGCGACCGTCAGCTGACCGAGGTAGGCCGGCACAAGCGGCAGCACGCAGGGCGAGATGAAGCTGAGGATGCCGCCCCAGAAGGCCACGAGCAACGTGAGCTCGGACTGGCTCATCGGCCGGGCCCAGAGGCCGGCGGCGACACGGCCGGGAGCCCGTCCAGGTGCTCCTCCACGAACCTGCGGATCGGCCCCAGCCTGGTCGCCAGCAGGAGTCGGTGGCCGGACATCTCGAGGACCGGGATCTGCTCGAACAGCTCGCGTTCGACCGCGGGATCGTCGGCGATCCGGCGGTGCTCGACGGCCGGGACCGGCAGCCCCGCGCGTTCCCGTTCGTCCACCAGCGCGCCCAGCAGCTCGGCGGCGTCGTCGCAGAGGTGGCAGCCGTCGCCACGCCACATGACCAGGAGGGGTGGGGGAGTGCCGTTCATCGTGCGCGGATTCTACGGTGCGGCCGGGATCCCGATCGGACGCACCCTCCGGCCGTGACGCCCGCGCCGTTGTCGGCGCCGCTGCGCTCGCCGTCTGCCGGCTCGGCGGGCCGGTGCGGTACGATCGGTGTCCACGCCCCCGTAGCTCAGTGGATAGAGCGAGGCCGTCCTAAGGCCTGCGTCGGCGGTTCGAGTCCGTCCGGGGGCGCCAGAAGCAAACTGTCCGCGGCCACGAAGAACGGCCGCGCGGGCGGCATCCACACGATGTCTTCGGGCCGACGATCCGGCCGTTCGCAGTTACGCGCTCAACGAGGAGCTGAACATGCTCCGCGAGCTGAGGCGGAGTCGCCCGCTCGAGGTTCTCGGCCATCGTCACCGTGACGCGGCGGTTCCGCCTGCGGCGGCGTCTCCCGCAGTGGCGGGGTGACGATCTGACCGAGGCTCACGTCCGGGTCTCGGGCCCCCACTCTCTGAAGTCCAGTAGCCCTTCGGGCGCCGTCGAGAGCGATCGCGTACATCCAGCCGTTCACAGGAGTTGATGGACAGGCTGTCCCGGAGCTGTTCGGACGACCCGTGCCTGACCACGAGGTCGTCTTCGCCCCATTCCATCTCCTCGGCACCAACGGCGCGCGCCTCGACCTGTGTTCGGTCGATCGCGGTTGCCCGGTGGACTCCTGCCGCGAGGCGGCACTCCCATACAGCGGGACTTCGGAAGCAGAGACGGCGGGCCAGGTCTGGGGGAACGATTGAGGTGACTACCCACAACCCAGAAGGGCCAGGCTCGGTGAAATCGCTCCTGCTGACGAAGATCCCCGTCGGCGTTCGCGTGCTCTTCATCGTCACGGTGTTGCTCATCGGGTACCTCGCCGCGGGGCTCCTGCCAGCGAATATCGGTGGCGTCGGGCGCAGCCTCGTGTTGGCTGCGATCGGCGTCGTCTACGCGATCGCATTCGTCGCTGTCTATCGCGTGATCCAAGACCGCCGACAGGGGTAGCGAGCCCCGCGGCCTTCGCCATCGGGCAGCCGAGAGGCTCGTGGCCGCCCCGCGCGACCGAGTCGACGACGCCCTCGAGGTCGGCTGAGACGAAGCCAGCTCCTGCCGGTCCACTGGTGCCGTTGTGTTCTACGCAGAATGCGTAGATGATGCACAGCATGGCTGGCCTGCTGAACGATGTCATCGCGGAATCCATCCTCGCCCTTCACAGGGCGGGGAACGCCTCGTTGACGGAGGTTGCCGCCGCCGTCGGACGACCCCTGTCGTCCGTGCAGCGCGCGATGGCGACCCTGGTCGAATCCGGCGTGGTGCAGCGCGACGGTCCGCGAGGTCGCTTCGAGTTCGCCGCCGGGGCGCCCCGGGACTCGCTGAGGGCAATCGCCACCTGGTCACTTGCCGCCGGCCGTGCGCGTGGCGCTGAGGCGGACCCCGCTGCGCAAGTCCGGCCGACAGCTCGGGCGGAGGTCGCGATTCGCGAGAGCCTGCCCAGCGCCGTCAAAGCCATCGTTGATGCGGTCCACCCCGTTCGGATCCTGTTGTTCGGATCCCAGGCCCGCGGGGATGCGCGACCCGACAGCGATGTGGACTTCCTCGTCGTGGTCGACGCCGGGACGGACCGCCGATCCACCCGAATCGAGGCGCGGCGTGCACTCGCCTCGATGCCGTTCGCGAAGGACGTGCTGGTCGCGACCGTCGAAGACCTGGCCCGGCCGGCAGCCGGAACCGCCATCGAGGAAGCAGCCCGTGAAGGGGTCGAGCTCTATGCCCGATGACCGCGAACGGGATGCGCTCCTGTGGCTTGGATTTGCTCTCGGCGACCTGGAGGCGTCTCGCTCCGTGCCAGGCCGCCATGTGCGCCCTCGGATCGTGGCGTTCAGCGCCCAGCAGGCCGTCGAGAAGGCCCTCAAGGCGGCACTCATCCTCGACGGGGTGACCGTGCCCCGGAGCCACGACCTCGACGACATTCGGAATCGCCTGTCCGCCGGCTGGCGCGTCAAGACACGGTTTCCAGACCTCGCCCGCCTCTCCGACTTCGCAGTTGACAGTCGGTACCCGGAGGACATGACTCCCGTCACGCCACTGCAGTCGGCCGTCGCCGTTCGCCAGGCCGTGGCGATCATCAGGGTCATCCGGGAGGATTTCGCCCGGCGCGGTCACGACACGTTGTTCCTGGAGCCGCGCTGAGGTCGGTCGACGTTTCGATCGCGCTGATTGCGCGTCCGCCGACCAGGCGAGCGGATCGAGCGCTTTGCTTAGGGCGCCCCTGAGTCCGTCCGGGGGCGCCAGGTCCCGCCCCAACCCATCAGATTGGTCCAGCAGTCGCGGGTGTCAAGCGGCGGGCGAAGGTCAGCCCTCTGAGCGCGCGGCGCCTACTGCCAGGATCGAGCTGCGGCCTAATGCGACCTGGGCGTCATGACGGTCCGTCATCCTGTGGCCGGACGTCGAGGCCACCATGAACTGGTGGACGCGAGCCCCACGCTGTCGCCTGTGCGCCGACGGGCCGCGAGGCGCATGACAGGCGAATGCGCCACGGAAAGGACGTCCATGACCACGTACAAGGTCGGCTACTTCGTCGGGAGTCTCTCCTCGACCTCGATCAATCGCGAGCTCGCCAAGGCGCTGATCCGCCTCGCCCCCAGGGACCTGGAGTTCACCGAGATCCCGATCCGCGACCTGCCCCTCTACAGCCAGGACTACGACGCCGACTTCCCGCCCGAGGCCCGCGCGCTGAAGGCGGCGATCGCCGCCTCCGACGCCATCCTGTTCGTCACCCCGGAGTACAACCGCTCCATTCCGGGTGGGCTGAAGAACGCCCTGGACTGGGCCTCGCGACCGTGGGGCGAGAACTCGTTCGCGCAGATCCCGGCGGCCGTGATCGGGACGTCCGCCGGGCAGATCGGTACGGCGATGGCGCAGCAGAGCCTGCGCGGCGTGCTCAGCTTCTGCAACGCGCGCCAGATGACATCGCCCGAGGCCTATATCCGGTACTCCCCCGAGGTCTTTCCCGGCGGCGGCGAGGTGGCCGACGAGTCGACAAGGGCCTTCCTCACCAACTACATGGAACAGTTCCTCATCTACATCACTCGGGTCCTGACCGTCATTCCGCGACCGTGAGGTTCCGCGCTTCCTTGGGTGGCCAGGACAGGTCGACGGACGCCGATGACCGTCGTCGAAGCCGCCCGCGACCCCGACTGGAGCGGTCGCGGCGGGCGCCCGAAGCGTCCACGGTGCGCCGAGGCGCCGGCGCTCGGGTCAGGTGGTGAACCGGCCGCCTCCGCTCTCGCTGAGGAGATCGGTCTCGCTCTCTCGGACGACGCGCGCGCCGAGGTCGACCCTCGTGCTCAGGGCGGCGTCGGGCATCCGCCGGTCCCCGTCGGGACGAGGTCGAACTTGTAGCGGAGCGGGATGTTGCCGTCGAAGCCCTTGAACACCACGTGGTCCGAGACCGTCAGCGACAGGTGGAGCGTGCCGTCGTGCTCCGGAGGGCTGACCCGGTACGACCCTGTCGCCCGGTGTGACTCACCAGCGGACGGAATTGAGTAGGCGTAGGAGACCGAGCCGTCAGTGGCGCTTCGTGGCGCGAAGGCGAAGGTCCAGGCGACTTTGGACGTATGCGCCGCCACCGCGAACGGCCGGGATGGGCTGCACACGATGCCCGAGATGGCCTCTCCGCCGAGCGTCTCGACCTGCTTCACGACGTAGGGAGCACCCGGTAGCCCGCCCGGTGTGGGGCTCGGACTGGGCGTGGGCTCGGTCGGCGCCGGCGACGCCGGCCCGCTGCCGCCGCCGTTGGACCCGCCAGAGCCGCCGCCCGAACCACCTCCGTCCGAGCCTCCACTGCCGGATCCGCCTCCGCCCCCGGCGGTGACCGCGCCGGTCGGGGTCGGCGACGGCGTCGGGCCCGGACCCGCGAGGGTCGAAGTTGGGCTCGGCGCGCTGGACGCCGTCGGGAGTGCGCTTCCCCCCGGCGAACCGGGGGCTGCCGCGAGGACGGTGGCTGCCGGGGACGCGGGAGGCGCCGGCGGCGACCCCTTGGCGAGGACGAGGACCGCGACCGCGGCAACGATCACGGCCGGGATGAGCAGCCACGTGAGCCGTACGGACGATCTGGGCGCCATCGGATTCTCACTCCGTCAGCGGGCAAACGGTCGGTCGGGACGCCGGATCGACGCGAGTCCGCTGGGTCGCGGAGAGTATACGGAGGCGGCCAGGAATCCTCGCCCTGAGTCGCGCCCGTCGCACGTCCCGCGTGCCGCTGGCGCGGAGAGCGGCGCACGGGTTTCGCCGCCGACGGCGAAGCGCGGCATCTCTGCGCTGACGGACGCCGGCATCGGGCCGCGTCCATTGTCCGTAGTGCAAATGCGGGATGTCCGACGAGGCGAACGAGTCCTACGCAAGCGACACCAGTACCGTCGCGCGAACGCTCGTGGCTTCAGCACAGTTGTCGTGGGCAGATGATGCCGTCCGGCGCTGTCCGGTACACGTGTTCACTCGACACGCCGACGGAGGCCCGAACGCGAGACCCTGCGCCGGGCGTGACTGAAGGTTCGCCCGTGGAGGTCTCATGCGCCGATTGTCTGTCTTGCTCGTCCCGGCTCTGCTGCTCGCTGCGTGTGGTGGGACCCCGACCGCGCCAAACGGCACGAGCGCGCCGGCGACTCTGACCGCGCCAAGCGGCACGAGCGCGCCGGCGACTCTGACCGCGCCAAACGGCACGAGCGCGCCGGCGACCCCGACCGCGGTCGCCCTCCAGCCCGCGGTCACCTCTGTCCCCGACGAGTCCGCGCCGGCAGTCTCGGCTCTCCCATTCCTGGCAGGTCCGACGGCTCTGGACGACGACCCGACCTACCACTTCGTCTCCGACAAAGCGATCCCCGCCGATTTCGACGCGACGACGATCCCGCCAGCCACGACCGCAGGAGCGCTCGCCCACTACGCCGGCGACAAGACCGGCGCTCGTGCCGACCAGGCGATCTTCGCAACGACGGCGACCGAGATGGAACTCGTGCGCTACTACACCGGGTTCGCGATCGCTCACGGTGGCTCGTTCAACGTCGAGGGCCAGACCGGCGAGGCCTACGGCGACGTCGGCAAGCTCAGCCTCTACGTCTATGCACCCGATGTCACCCTCGCCGTCTGGATCTCGCCCGGCTACGTGGCCTTCCCGGTCAAGGCCGACCTCGTCCCCGACTGGATCTATCCTCAGGTCGCCTATCCCAAGGACCTGCCCGCGGGCTTCCTGCCGGCCCATGTCCTCACGATGGACAACGGCGGCATCGACAACAGCCTCCAGATCTGGACCATCGAGACGCAGAAGTCATTCAAGACCCGGATCGCCGCGACGTACAAGCAGGTCAAGGCCACGCAGGTCCGCCACGAGGACAACAAGGATGGCGGGATCTACCGCGGTCTCGTTTCCAAGGCTCACGTGCTGGAGGTCTACTACGCTTTCCACGGCCCACTCGTGATGATGCAGATCCAGATCTACGAAGACGAGAACTACCCCAACTGACCGCTCTCTCGGCCGGACAGAGACTGTCGCCCCGCGTGATGTGATCGTCTCTGGCGGCGTGGTCTGGACGACAGCCCGGGACGCGGACGCTGGATAGACGGGGACTATGCTGCAAGCGGAGCGCGCCAGCGCCCTCGTTCGCCGTGTGTTCCGGGAGTCGCGCATGAGAGTCGGATACGTCGTGCTGTACGTGAACGACGCGGAAGCCTGTCGCACGTTCTGGGTCGAGCAGCTCGGCATGGTCGAGAAACGGCGCTCTGAGGCGGGCGCCTTCACGATCGCGCAGGTCGGGTTCGCCGACCAGCCGTTTGCGTTCGAGCTCGTGCCGCTCGAGATGATGAAGGACAACCCGGACGGCCTTGACCTCGCCACGCCGTCGATCTGCTTCCAGGTCGACGACCTCGAGGCCACGCACGCCGATCTCGTCGAACGCGGGGTGCAGGCGAGCGACGTGGGCGAGCACCAGGGCACGCGGAGCTTCGCGTTCTCTGACCCCGAGGGACGGTGGTTCGCGGTCACGCAGTGATGCGCCCGGGCGACGGCGCTTCGGCCACGGCCTTTCCATGGCGAGCGAGAGGAGGCTCGGGATGAGCGGGACGACCGGAACGACCGGACACCGGATCTTCACGATGACCCTGGCCTCGGTCTACCCGCTCTACCTCGCGAAGGTGGAGAAGAAGGGTCGCACCCAGGACGAGCTCGACACGGTGATCCGCTGGCTGACGGGGTACGACGAGTCCGAGCTCGGCCGCCACCTCGCCGCCGGGACGACCTTCGCGGACTTCTTCGCGGGGGCCCGGCTGCACCACAACGCAGCGCTCATCACGGGCGTGATCTGCGGGGTGCGCGTCGAGACGATCGAGGACCCGCTCATGCAGCAGATCCGCTACCTCGACAAGCTCGTGGACGAGCTCGCGAAGGGCAGGGCACTGGAGAAGGTCCTGCGCACCTGACGTTACGGCGTGCGTCGCTCCTGAGGCAGCGAGAATCACCTCGGGCTCGCTGGTGGTCGCCCGTTGCCGCTCGTGGCAGGATGTGGCCATGACGACGATCTTCGAAGCGGCCGGCGGCGGGGCCGGCCTGCTGGGCCTCGCGCACCTGTGGCATGAGCGTGTCCTCGCAGACGAGGTGGTCGGCCACGCCTTCAGCCACGGGTTCCGACCGGACCACACGCCGCGCCTCGCCGCCTACTGGGCGGAAGCCCTGGGCGGCCCGGCCGCGTACAGCGAGGCGCTGGGCGACGAGACGGCAGTCGTCCGGCTGCACAGCGGGCATGGCGAGCACCCCGAGATGGATGCCCGCGCGATCGAATGCTTCGATCGCGCGCTCGAAGACGCGGGCCTGGCGGCGGACGAACGGCTACGGGCGGCGCTGCATGCCTACTTCACCTGGGCGACGACCGCGTTGGCCCGATACCCGGCGTCACCCGACGCGGTCCCAGAGGGGCTGACCGTCCCGCGCTGGTCCTGGGACGGCCTCGTGGAGTAGGGACGGCAGGTCCGGCGCCCACGGTGTCAGCCGACCCCGCGATCAAGCGCACCCGCCGTGCCATCCTCGCCGCGTCCCCTGTTGATGCCCCCGAACATCGGCGCCGCCCGGTAACCCGCGTTTCCGTCTCGCTGGCACGTGCTACACTGATCCCGTGCTACACGAGCGGGAGGCAGCCATGTCGAATCTCACGGTGACGATCGACGGACGGGTGCTCAAGCGGGCCCGCATGCGGGCGCTGGAGGACGGTACCTCCGTCAATGCGGTCGTGCGCGACTACCTGGAGCGGTACGCCGGCGTGAGCCCGACGATCGATGCCCTGCGGGGCTTCCTAGCCCTGGCGGACTCGGCGGCTGCGAGCAGCGGCGCAGCGGGACGGACCTGGCAGCGGGACGAGATTCATGACCGGCCGAACGTTCGTTGACACGAATGTCTGGGTGTACGCGGTGGATGGCGCCGATCCCAAGAAGCAGGCGCGGGCGAGGGCACTCGTGGCGCCCGGGCCTGATGTCGATCTCGTGGTGTCCAGCCAGGTCCTCGCCGAGTTCTATGTCGTTGTCACCCGCAAGCTCGCCACCCCGGTCCCCATGGAAACGGCTCAGGCGATGGTCGACGAACTCGCCCGCCTGCCGGTCGTCGCGACTGACGCGGCGCTCGTCACCGCCGCGATCACAGGGTGCCGCACGTGGGGCATCTCGCTCTGGGATGCTCTCATCGTTCGCGCCGCCGAGGCGTCGGGTTGCGTCCGCATCCTGAGCGAGGATCTCGCCGCGGGCGTGAGGTACGGATCGGTCGTCGTCGAGAACCCGTTCATCTGACTCGGATCGCTGGGCGCCTGAGCGCCCTCTCGCCCAAGGCGGTCACTCGCACCGGCCGGGCCGTCGCCCGCTCTGCCTTGGGAAGGGTCTTCGCCAGGTGGATGATGGTTCGCGGGACGTTGTCGTGATCGCGATCTCGGGTGCTGATGACGGGAGTGTTGGCTCTCGGTCGCGTCGGATCGTGCCGCGGAGCGGCCTACGATGCAGTCTGCAGCACGTCTCCGACCACAAGCCTCACCGTTGCCTCAGCAGCGGCGGAGGCGAGATCGACGCGGGCCTCGAAGCTCAGCTTGACGTCCCGCGCGTCGATGCCTGCCTTGAGGTCGTCGAGCACCTTCGGCAGGAGCAGCGGGAACGCCTCGTATCGGGCGGTGGCGGCTGCAACCACCCGGGCGTCGTCCACGGCCTGTTCTCCTCGACTCTGGCTGTGTACCGTTCGGGCCGAAGCATGGCCACTGCGGTCAAGCCGCGTGGGAACGACAGCACCATCAGCCGAGCACGGCGTGCAGCGCCCCGTCGAGGTCGGCCCAGAGATCCTCGACGTTCTCGATGCCGACGGACAGCCGACACAGCGTGGCGCCGACGATCGATGCGTCGCCGGCGTAGCGCGCCCGGCGCTCGATCAGCGATTCGACGCCCCCGAGGCTGGTCGCGTGGGTCACCAGTCGCAAGCGCGCCAGGAACGCCTCGGTCTGTTCGACCGTGCCGGCGACCTCGAACGACAGCATCGACCCTGATCCGTTCGGGAGCACCCGCGACGCGCACTCGTGCTGCGGATCCCCGGGCAGGCCCGGGTAGTGGACCGTCGAGACGTGCGTGTGCGACGCCAGGCGGCGCGCCAGCTCGCCCGCCGACGCCTCGGCCCGATCGAGCCGGACGGCGAGCGTGCGCAACCCGCGAAGCACGAGGAAGCTCTCGAGACCTCCCGGGATCGCGCCGTGGTCATGGCGGTGGGCCGCCAGGAAGTCCGCCTGCGCATCGGCCCGGCACACCGCCGCGCCCAGGAGCAGGTCCGAGTGGCCGCCGATGAGCTTCGTCGCGGAGTGCAGGACGATGTCGGCCCCGAGGTCGAGCGGGCGCTGGCGGAGCGGCGTGGCGAACGTCGCGTCGACGACGGTGATCGCGCCGCGCTCGCGCGCGCCGGCGGCGATCGCGGGGACGTCGGCCACCACGATGAGCGGGTTGGCGATCGACTCCACCCAGACCATGGCGGCCCCGTCGGCTGCGGCGAGGACGGCGGCGGTGTCGTCCGCGGGGGCCATGCGGACGTGCAGGCGGCCGTGCGCCTGCATCCGCTCGAAGATGTTTCGGACGCCGTAGTACGTCACCGTGGACAGCACCACGGTCCCGCCCGTCGGCACCAGGTCGGCGATCGCGGTGGCCGCGGCGAGGCCCGATGCGAACGTCACGGCCCGGCCGCCGTCGAGCGCTCCGAGGGCGGTCTCGAGCGCGCCCCACCCGGAGTTCCCGTCGCGGCCGTACTCGAGCGTCGCGTCGTGGACGTACGTCGAGCTCATCGTGATGGGCGCGTTCATGGGGGCCCCGGGCACGCGCGCGGGTCGGCCGGCCTGCACGGCGACGGTGTCCGCCGTCCACTCCGGGTCGAGGGCCAGGGGCGCGGGGTACATCGACTCGGTCATGGATCGGTCCTCATGCTGCGAAAGGTGCGGCGAGCGTCACGCGCACTCGGCCTGGCTTCAGGCGCCCGGGCCTGCGGCCGCAAGGCGATCGCGGGTCGAAGCCCACCGGGCGAGCTCCGCCAGCGCTGCCTCCGATGGTGACGCCGGCTCCGCGGAGTAGGTGACGATCGCGAGGCCGGAATCCGCCGGGAGCTCGAGGCGCTCGTATGCAAGCGTGAGCTCGCCGACCAGTGGATGCCGGAAGCGTTTCGTCCCGCTGCGGTGGAAGCGGACGTCGTGCCGCGCCCACTGGACACGGAACTCCTCGCTTCGGGTCGAGAGGAGGCCCACCAGGTCGGACAGCCCGCGGTCATACGGGTTCCGGCCTGCCTCGCCGCGGAGCGCGGCTACCGCGTCCCGCATGTTCGTCTCCCAGTCCGGGAAGAAGGTCCGGGCCCGCGGGTCCAGGAACATGAAGCGTGCCGAGTTCACCGGTCGGACCGACTCCCGGAAGTGCTCGAGATACAGGGCCTCGAGCAGCGAGTTGGCGTACAGGATGTCGAGACGGCCGTTGGAGACAAAGGCCGGGATCCCGGCCATCGCGTCGACAAGCCGGCGGATGCTCGGGCGGACCTGCGACGGCGTCGTCGTCTTCCGCGGCGGGCGCTCGGTGTTCGCTGTCCGCACGAGGTCGATCAGGTGGGCGTGCTCGGCCTCGTCGAGCTGGAGCGCCCGGCTCACGGACTCCAGCACGTCGTCCGACACGCCGCGGGCATTGCCACGCTCGAGGCGGGTGTAGTACTCGACGCTGATCTCCGCGAGCAGCGCGACCTCCTCGCCCCGAAGACCGGGCACGCGACGCGTGCGGCCGAACGCCGGCAGGCCGGTCTGCCCGGGCGCGAGGCGCGCGCGGCGGGTGGCCAGGAAGTCGCGGATCTCGTCGGCGTTGCTCACGATGCCCCCACCCTACGCCGGGCCCGCAAGGCGAGACAGGTACTGCCAGTACCCCTCACGCCCGTGCCTTCCTCGCGCTCTCGCCGGGTGGTTTGATGACCGCCATGACGAACAGGAGCCTCGTGCGCGTCGCCACCGTCGCCAAGACCACGCCCACCATGCAGGAAGGAACCTCGATGCCCGCCAGCCAGCCCACCCTCACCCTCAACAACGGCGTCGAGCTGCCTGCGCTCGGGTTCGGCGTGTTCCAGACGCCGCCCGAGGTGACCCAGGCGGCCGTCGAGGAGGCGCTCCGCGTCGGCTACCGGATGATCGATACGGCCGCCTCCTACCTCAACGAGCGGGAGGTCGGCGCGGCGATCGCCGCGAGCGGCGTGCATCGCTCCGAGTTGTTCGTCCAGACGAAGCTCTGGATCAGCGACTACGGGTTCGACGCCGCGCTGCACGCGTTCGACGTCAGCACGCGCAAGCTCGGCCTCGACACCGTCGACCTCTACCTGCTGCACCAGCCGCTGCCCCAGGCGTTCGACATGACCGTCGACGCGTACCGGGCCGCGGAGCGACTGCTCGCCGAGGGGCGCGTGCGGGCCATCGGCGTCTCGAACTTCAGCCCCGCACACCTCGGGGCCTTCCTGCCCCAGGTCACGGTCGTGCCGGCGGTCAACCAGGTCGAGGTGCACCCCTACTACGGCCAGCCGGCCCTCCGGGCGCTCCACGGCGAGCTCGGCATCGTCACCCAGGCGTGGTCGCCGCTCGGCGGCGTCTACGTGTACCGCCCGTCGGATGCCGACGCCCCGAAGAACGCTCTCAACGACCCGGTCATCACCGGCATCGCCGAGGCGCACGGCAGGACGCCGGCCCAGGTCATCCTGCGCTGGCACCTCGACAGCGGCCGGTCGGCCATCCCGAAGTCGGTGCGGCCCGAGCGGATCGCCGAGAACCTCGACGTGTTCGGCTTCTCGCTCACCGCGGCCGAGATCGCCGCCATCGACGCGCTCGACACCGGCGTGCGGGGCGGGCCTGACCAGGACGCGATCGACTTCCGCACCTTCGGACGGACGATCCCCGAATGACCCGCCGACCGTGAGCCGGGAGGCTGCCGAGGCTCAAGCCCTTCTTCGGCTACCCGGCGCCGCGCGCAACGAGATCCAGGGCGACCGCAATTCCGAGCCGCGGGAGAGCGAGACGGGCCTTCGCGGGAACTGCCAGATTCTGTGCTATATACGGCAATCTTGCCGCATCGGGCAAGATCGGCTATCGTACTGCCATGCACGTGGCGCCCGGCCTCCGCGAGCGCAAGAAGGCGGAAACGCGTTCCGCCCTCGGCAGGGCTGCCCTGTCGCTCTCGCTCGAACGAGGGGTCGAGGCCGTGACGGCGGACGACATCGCGGCGGCCGCCAACGTGTCGCCGCGGACGTTCCGCAACTACTTCTCCGGCAAGGAGGAGGCGCTCGCCGCGGGCTTCCGCTCGATCCTTGACGGCTACGTTGACGAGCTCGCGGCCCGCCCGGCGGGTGAGGCGATCCTGACATCGCTCGAACAGGTCCTCGCCCCGATCGCCGCCGCGGCGGCGGCGCGGCGCGAGGAGACGCAGGCGCACCTCGAGCTCCTCTCGAGCCCCGGGCTCGCGCGCTACCGGGGTCTCCTCATCGAGGAGGCCGTTCGCGCGTTCATCGGCGCGGTCGCGAGCCGCACCGGCACGGACCCGCGCACCGACGTCTACCCTCGCCTCGTGACCACGGCCGCGATCTCTGCCGTCGCGGTCGCCTACGACCTCATGCCACCCGGCCGTTCTGTCGACGACGCCGAAGGAGCTCGCAGCGTCGCCGAGTGCTTCGCGCTGCTGCGCGCCGGGCTCTCCCAGCCCGAGGCCGCCCGCCGCTGATCGACCCCGCCGTGGACGCTCGCCCACACCTCTCCTGACCCACCTCACCCGCTCGCCCTGTCGACGCGCGGCCGCGCCTCCTGCGGCCACCTCCGACGGGCTTCCACCGCAAGGAGTCCAACCCCGTGGCCCACGTGCTCAACCGATTGGGCCGGGCCGCCTTCGACCGGCGGCGACTCGCGACCGCGCTGTGGGCCGCCGTGCTCACCGTGATGGCTGTCGCGGGCCTCTCCCTCATGGAGCCGACGGCGACCAGCTTCAACCTGCCCGGAACCGAATCTCAGCGCGCGCTCGACATCCTCACGGCGAAGTTCCCGGAGCTCGGCGCCGACGGCGCGACAGCGCGTGTC
Organism: uncultured Chloroflexia bacterium; assembly: GCA_963840385.1. GTDB lineage: Bacteria > Chloroflexota > Dehalococcoidia > DSTF01 > JACRBR01 > CAYJMJ01. The sequence goes on from CAWIYS010000016.1 coordinate 206,990, forward strand.
GTGATCGGTGCGCCGGTGGGCCAGAAGGTCACGGACCCCGCGAACACCGCGAACATCGAGGCGGTCGTCAGAGCGCTCGGCTCGGTTCCGCAGGTCGCGAGCGTCCTCGACCCCTTCCAGGTCCAGTCGATCAGCCTGTTCAAGACGATGGCCTACGTCCAGGTCGGCTTCACGGTGCCAGCCACGCAGATCACGGGCGCGACGCGCGATGCCCTCATGGCGGTTGCCGCGGATGGGCGCGCCGCGGGCCTCACGGTCGAGGTGGGCGGTGACGCGCTGCTCGTGCCAACGTCGGTCGGCGGGCAGGAGGGGATCGGCGTTCTCCTTTCGGCCCTGATCCTCGCGATCACCCTCGGGTCGCTCGTTGCCGCCGGCCTGCCGCTGCTGACCGCGTTCGTCGGGATCGGGATCGGGATGTCCGCCATCGGGATCGCCACGCACTTCACGACGCTCTCGTCGTTCACGCCGGTTCTCGCGCTCATGCTCGGACTGGCTGTGGCGATCGACTACTCGCTGTTCATCGTGTCGCGCTATCGCCACGAGCTCGCCACCGGCCGGGAGCCAAGGGATGCAGCCGGCCGGGCGGTCGCCACCGCGGGCTCGGCCGTGGTCTTCGCGGGCTCGACCGTGGTGATTGCCCTGGTCGCGCTCGCGGTCGTGAACATCCCGCTGATCACCGAGATGGGGCTTGCGGCCGCGATCACGGTGGCGATCTCGGTCGTCGCCTCCCTGACGCTGCTGCCCGCCGTGCTGGGCTTCCTCGGCCGGAGGCTTCGTCCGACCGCCGACCCCGAAGGCGACGGCACCCGTCCCGGACTCGCCGTCCGCTGGGCGCGCCTGGTCACGCGCCGCCCGATCCCGGTCATCGTCGTCGCCGCCGTCGGCCTGCTCGTGATCGCCACGCCCGTCATCGACCTGCGGCTCGGCCTGCCCGACGACAGCACGGCTGCGCCGTCCACGACCCAGCGCAAGGCCTACGACCTTCTGTCTGCCAACTTCATCCCGGGCATCAACGGCCCGCTCGTCGTCGTCGTCGACGCATCCTCCAGCGGGGACCCGCAGGCCGCGGCGGCCCAGGCGGCGGACACCGTGCGCGGGCTCGGCGGCATCGCCTACGCCACCTCTCCGGCATTCGACCGGTCGGGCAAGGTCGCGCTCCTCCAGGTGATCCCATTCGGCGGTCCCAGCAGCACGGCGACCGAGGCGCTCGTCCGCTCGATCCGGACCGCCAGCGCGGGCCTCCAGGCGCAGACGGGCGCGACGCTCGGCGTGACGGGCCGGACGGCGCTCAACATCGACATCTCGGCGCGCATGCAGGATGCGCTGCTGCCGTACCTCGTCATCGTCGTCGGGCTCGCGATCCTCCTGCTGACGTTCGTCTTCCGCTCGATCCTCGTGCCGCTCAAGGCGGCCACGGGCTTCGTGCTCTCGCTGGCGGCCACGCTCGGCACGGTCGTCGCGGTCTTCCAGTGGGGCTGGCTGGCCGGCCCGTTCGGCATCGGGGGAACCGGCCCGGTCCTGAGCCTGCTCCCGATGCTGGTCGTCGCCGTCGTGTTCGGTCTCGCCATGGACTACGAGGTCTTCCTGGTGAGCCGGATGCGAGAGGAGCACGCCCTCGGCGCCGCGCCGACGGCGGCTGTCGTGACCGGGTTCGCCCACGGGGCCAAGGTGGTCACCGCGGCGGCGCTGATCATGACCTCGGTGTTCGCCGGCTTCATGCTCTCGGCCGACCCGCTGATCAAGTCGTTCGGCTTCGCGCTCGCGGCCGCGGTCCTGTTCGACGCGTTCGCGGTGCGGCTCACGATCGTGCCCGCGGCGATGGCGCTGCTCGGGCGGACCGCCTGGTGGCTGCCGCGCTGGCTCGACCGGCTGCTCCCGGGCATCGATGTCGAGGGCGGCAGCGCTGAGGCAGGCGCGATGTCGTCCCCGATGTCCGCCGACGTGGCACCCGACGACCGCTAGGCAGGGAGCGCACACCAGGCCACTCGATCGATCGCGTTGTCAGGCGACCCTCGAGTCCGTCGACGGCAGGCGCAGGCCTCCGGTCGCGTCCCTGGGCGGCTGGACCGTCCCGGCGAATGGACCGTCCCGGCGTCGGCGTGCCGTTTGCATCTCGTCACGCCGCCGACAGCCGCGTATGGTGACCCCGGCGGGAGATTCGGACGCCCGGCCCTTGCACCGGTCACCGGGATCGCGCCGGGCCACTGCAGGACCGACTCGCCCAGGAGCAGAGGGCGTGGAGATGCGCCCAAGGCGCACGACACGGCGCTTGCGAGGGGAGCCGCAAACGGGCGGCTCCCGTTACTCCACATGGGCCCAGACCGAGCACGGCGAGGCCACGAGGATCGCGACCACGCTTCTTGCTGGGCCCGTCTTTCTGGGCCTGCTCCCCTTCCTCGTCGCCGTGGTCGGCCCGCGCCTGGACCGCCGGCTCGGTCTGCGGCCCCCGAGGATCGGACGAGCGAATCGTTTCGTCGGCGGCTGGCTGACGGTCCTGGGCTTCGCCCTCGGCTTCTGGTCGGTCAACACGCAGCTGACCCGAGGCCGGGGTACGCCGTTGCCGGTGATGCCGACCCAGGAGCTGCTGACCGGGGGCCCGTTCCGCTACTGCCGCAATCCGATGACGCTGGGGACCATCCTGGCCTACCTGGGCATGGCGGTCGCCGCGAGGACGACCGCGGGCACGGTCCTCGTCCTCTCCCTGGCCGCCTCGCTCCTCGTCTACCTCAAGCGTCTCGAGGAGGGGGAGCTGGCCGAGCGGTTCGGCGAGGCCTATCTGGCCTACAAGCGAGAGACGCCCTTCATCATCCCGCGACTTCCGGGACGGCGGTGATCGCGGGACTTCAGGACGGCGGACGGGAGAAGAATCGGCCAACCGCGGGCCGATCGAGGGCGTCACTGGTTGTATGAACGAGATCGCGCCACCCGGTGACCGCCCCTCCGACCGGAGGCGATGAACGTGGACCCGCTGACGACAGCCCTCCCGGGACGATCAGTGGTCGCCGACGTCGATCACGTCTGTCGTGCCGCGCGCGGCGACAGCGTCGCGTTCGAGCAGCTCGTCGCCGCGAACGCCGAGCGCGCCTACCGGATCGCGCACGCGATCCTTGGGAGCGACGCGGACGCCCGGGACGCCGTGCAGGAGTCGTTCCTCCACGCGTGGCAGGAGCTGCCGCGCCTCCGCGAGGCGACGAGCTTCGATGCCTGGATGCGACGGATCGTCGTGAACGCCTGCCGGACCCAGCTCCGTCGCCGCCAACGGGTCCGGGAGATCAGCCTCGACGTCCTCGTCGACGACCGTGGAACAGCGGTCCCGGTCGCGGACGAGGTTGGGGATGCCGACCTCGTTGCCCGAGCCTTCGACCGGCTCGACCCCGACAACCGGGCGATCCTCGTCCTCCATTACGTCGACGAAGCGTCGGTCGGTTCGATTGCCCACGCGATGGGGGCGCCGGCGGGCACGATCAAGTGGCGACTGTCGCGGGCGCGCGCCGCCCTTCAGCGCGCGATGCTGGCGGAAGGGGAAGGGCGATGACGCCATCGAGCCCGAGGCTGACCGACGACCTCATCGCACGGGCGCTTCGCTCGCGCGCGGGGGCGATGCCGCCTGGCCTCGTGTCCCAGGTCCTCGCGACGGTGGACGCCGTGCCGCAGCGGCGCCGCGTCCTGTGGCTGGGGCCGCTCCCGGCCCGAGCGAGCCGCATCCGGCTGCTGCTCGTCGCTGCGCTCGTCATCGCGGGGCTCGCGGGAGCCGCGCTCCTCGCCGGCGCCCGCCTTGCCACCGTCAAGGAACCCCTCGTTCCGCGCCGGTTCGACGCCGTGTTCGTCCGGCCGCCCGCCGACGGCGACGTCACGGCGGCGTCGACGATCGTGGCGGTGGGAGCCGACGGCACGGAACGGCTGATCGCGTCGGTGCCGGGCGTCGCCACGGACTGGACGGCGTTCGGGCAACGGATGGCGCTCTCGCAGGCCGGCCGCCTGGCGCTGCTCGTGCGTGACGGCGACCGCGTCGGCTGGGCGATCCTCGACGTCACGGACCCGGGCGCCATGCCGATCCCGGTGGTCCTGCCGGGCCGGGACGACTCCAGTCCGGGCGTCGCAATCTGGGGTCCGGGCGAACGTCTCGCGATCGTGCTGTCGCCGCAGTCTGATCGCGAGGCCGTCGCGTTCGTCGACCCGACGACCGGTGCGGCCACTGTCCAGCCCCTGCCGATCGGGGAGTACGGCTGCTTCGCGAACCGCTGCAGCGTCTGGGCGGACGACGGCTCCGGTGTTGTCAGGTATCGGAGCGGCCCTCCATCGGGCCTGGAGATCCTGGGCCCCGACGGCCATGTCGCGCCATTCGAATCGCGCGCATGGCCGAGCAGCATCGGTGACCGCGACGTCAACGCGGCCGGCGAGCTGCTGCTCGGTGGCACCGACCCGATGGACCAGCTCACGACCGGGTCCTTTCAGCTGTCCGTCCGTGCGCCTGGCGGCGAGGAGCGAGTGCTCCTGCCGGTCGGTGGCGTCGAGATCTCTGATCGGGCCTGGGCCGCGGATGGGCGCGGCGCCTGGCTCCTCACCGCGGAATGGCAGGCTGCCAGCCGCCCCGTGACCCTCGAGCGGTTCAGCCCGCCGTCGAAGCGCACCCCGATCGCCTCCTTCGTGGCCGCCGTCGACGTGCCCGCGAAGGACGTGTACGCGCCGGCCGCGACGTTCGACGGGCTGGCGCCGGACAATTCGCTGGCCGTCCTCGAAGTCGCGATGACCTCCTCGGACCCGGTCGTCTTCCAGGGCAAGCTCGTGGATCTGCGATCCGGCGTCAGCAGGGACGTCGACGGGACGTTCGTCGGCTGGCTGGCGACGCAGGAGCAGCCGCAGCCGTCGCCGGTCACCACGCAACCCCCGGCCCAGCCGACTGCGCCGCCTCCGACGCCGAGTCCGTCCCCGTCGCCGAGTCCGTCGCCGACGCCGATCGCCCTCGACGCGTCCGCCGCCCACTGGACGAAGCTCGGCGTCGCGAGCGGATCTGGAGCCCTCGTCGGGTTCGACGGCGGCTACGTCGCGCTCGGGAGCCTGCCCCATGCCGGCCCTCCCGGCTCGGAGCCCGCTGCCTTCTTCTCCGCCGACGGCGTGAGCTGGGCGGGGGCGCCGCTCGCGAGCATGGTCCCCAACTGCCCGGACTGGGGTCCCGCAGGAGCGGAGGATGTCCCGGATGCAGAGGTGCGCGCGATCGCGACGAATGGGAGCGAGATCGTGATCGTCGGCGAGGAGGCGCCGCACGACGCGGCCGGTTGCGCCAACGTCGCTGCCTCGGTCCGGCCCGTTGCCTGGTACTCCACGGACGGCCGGGCGTGGCAGCGGTCGGCACCGTTCGAGGTGGGCGGCCTGAACGCGCGGGCGACCGCGGTCTGGGCGATCTCGAACGGGTGGCAGACTGCCGTCGAGGGAGCCGTCACGGGAACGATCACGATCTGGGAGTCGACCGACGGGCTGGCCTGGTCCCAGGCCGCGGGGTCCGGTGTCCGTCGACGACGTGAACGTCTACGCGGGCGCGGCGCCGGACGGGACCGTCGTCCTGTCCAGGTCCGTCGGGCCGACATCAGGGCTCCGGCTGTTCACATCGCGCGACGGCCGGACTTGGGAGGCCATCCCGGCAGCCGGCGGCTGCGAAGCCGCGCCGGGGACGACGCAGATCGTCGGTCCGGCTGTGCAGGGCCTCGACGCCTGGGTCCTGCTCGACGGCATGCGGCTCTGCACGTCGCGCGATCTCCTGACCTGGTCGGGCACCACGATGACGGATGCGCCGTCCACTGTCGCGCAGACCCGCTTCGGGGCGATCGTCCTTGCTGATGCCTGCTTCGGCGCCGGGTCCACCTGTGCGCCCGACCCGCGAGCTTACCTGACGACCGATGGCGTCACCTGGACACCGATGGCCCACCCGCCGGTGTACTGGGGGCGGGTGGTCGCCGACGGACCGGCCGGCGTCCTCATGATCGGGCAGGCCACGGGGGACGGTGGGGAAACGACCGTCTGGAGGCTCGATCCCTGAGCCCGCGTGAGGCCGCCAGGCACGGCCTCAGAGGGACGGCTCGAACTGGTCGGGGCCGGCTGGGCATGCCCAGCCGGCCCCGACGCGCGGGTGACGGGTCACCCGCGCACCACTTCGCAGGGGCTACGCGCGTCCGGCCGCCAGGTCGTACTGGAGGTAGACGACGTGGGTTCGGGTGTACTCGAGGACGCCGTGCTTGCCGTCCGCTCCGCCGATGCCGGACTTGCGCCAGCCGGCATGGAAGCCCTGCATGTTCTCCATGTTCTCGCGGTTGACGTAGGTTTCCCCGAAGCGAAGCTCCTTGCAGGCCCGCATGGCCACGTCGACGCTCCGCGTGAAGACCGACGAAGCGAGACCGTAGATCGAGTCGTTCGCCCAGGCGATCGCCTCGTCGAGGTCGTGGAACGTGACGACCGGCATGACCGGCCCGAAGATCTCGTCGCGGACGATGGCCATGTCCTGGCGGCAGTTGGCGATGACGGTCGCCGGGTAGTAGTGGCCTTCCGGCCGGTCATCGACGCGCTTCCCGCCGGTGACGATCTGCCCGCCATCCGCGACGGCCCGCTCGACGCGACCGCTGACCGCCTCGAGCTGCCGGGCGCTGACGAGCGGCCCCAGGTCCAGGCCTTCGTCGACGAGGGAGTTGCCATACTTCGCCTGGCCAAAGGCCTCGGCGAGCTTGTCGGTGAACTCGTCGCCCACGCGGCGATGGACGTAGGTCCGGTCGGCGGCGCCACACACCTGGCCCGTGTTGAGGAGGCGGCAGGCCTTGATCGAGCGTACGGCCAGGTCGATGTCCGCGTCCGGCATGACGATGACCGGGGCGCTGCCGCCGAGCTCGAGGCTCACCTTCGTGATGTTCTTCGAGGCGAGCTCCATGACCCGTGAGCCCGTCCGGATGCTGCCCGTCATGGTGACCATCCCGATGAGCGGGTTCGAGGCGAGCTCCTCGCCGACGACCGGACCGTAGCCGCAGACCAGGTTCACGACCCCGGCGGGAACCTCGGCCGCGTCGAAGATGCGGCCCAGCTCGAGCGTGCTGTTCGGGGTGATCTCGCTCGGCTTCACGACGATCGCGCAGCCCGTAAGGAGGGCCGGGGCGACCTTGCGGGCGAGCACGAAGAGCGGGAAGTTCCAGGGAACGATGCCGCCGATGACGCCGATGGGCTGCCGCAGCAGCAGCTGCATCTCGTTCGGCCGGTCGCTGGGAATGACCTCGCCCTCGATGCGGCGCGCCCATTCCGCCGTGTAGTCGAAGTAGTCGGCCGTGCCGCTGACCTCGCCGCGGGCCTGGTCGAGGGGCTTGCCCTGCTCCTCGGAGAGCACCCTGGCGAGGTGCTCAACGTCCGACCGAAGCCCCGCGGCAATGCGGTGGAGGTAGTGCGCCCGCTCGATCGGGGCCAGCTTCTCCCACCCTCGCTGGGCGCGGTCGGCGATCTCGATCGCCTCCCGGGCGTCCTCGGCGGACGAGTCAGGCACGTCCGACACTGTGGCGCCCGTCGCCGGGTTCTCGACCGGCAGCGTCTTGCCGCTCTGCGCGTCGACGAAGCGGCCGTTCACGTAGTTCTGGTAGCGCCGAGTTGCGACAGCCATCGTGATCCTCCCGGGTGGACTGGCCGCATCGTTGCGCGGCCGGACCTTGAGTGGCGGGGCGGAGCCTCCGGTCAGCCGGCCGGCCGGCTCCGCGTCCCCACTGGCAGCGTGGTCTAGCCGAAGACGAGCGCCGACAGGCTCAGGTCGGCATGAGTGGGGCTCCCGGCAACGGCGCAGCCCTGCTCGCCGAAGGCGAGGTAGCCGATCGTGGGCAGCCTGCCGACGGAGTGCTCGAGCTCGGCGGGGATCTCCCTGATCCTGTCGCCGAGGGCGATGGCCCGGCCGCCGCAGTGGGCAAGCAGGACGGCCTTCGGCTGCGCGACGCCCTGGGCGGCCTTGTGGACGGCATTGCCGGCCTCGGCGACCAGCCCGTTCACCGAAGCCTCGCCAAGCTCCAGCTCCATCCCCGTGCTCATGGCCGCCCCGAAGTCCATCGAGCCGTCGGCGTTGCTGTTGACCGGGTGGGCGGAGTAGGGGACCCCACCCTGCCGGAACAACAGCGGGTACTGGACGCTGAACGAGACGAGGGCGCCACCACCGATCTCCGACTCGGGCCGGCCGACCCACTCCGAGTAGACGTCGATGGCGCGCCGGCCGTCGAGCTCGGACACGTTCCGTCCCGCTCCCTTGGTGACCGTGGCCTTCTTGCCGGTCGTCCGATAGCCGTTCGTGAAGGCGTAGCCGATCGATCCGCCGATGGCCGCGATCGCGAAATGGTTCTTGTACGCGTGACCGTTCGCGAACTGCTGGAACTTGCCGTCGGGCGAGTGGTCGGACGACGTCCCGCCGACGACCGGCACGCCGGGGGCGACCTCGGCGATGCCCTTCAGGATGTCCTCCTCGGGTCCCATGAAGGCGATCGTCAGCAGCGCAGTCGCGTCACCGCCGAGCTGCTCGAGGGCTGCCCGGGCGGCCTCCCTGCCGGCCGTCACGGCATCGTCGCCCACGGCTGCCACGCCCACGCCGGCCTGACGGTCGGCGATGAGCATGAGGCTGGCGGCGCCGCCCTCGCCGGTGATCCAGCCGGAATCCCGGAAGACGCCGGTGGACGACGATCCGCCCCAGAGCGGGATCCCGCCCAGCAGCCCGGAGACGCCGCTGACAAGGCCCTCCGTGTCGTACTGCGTGGTGGCGAAGAGGATCGCGAGGGTCGGCGTGCCTTCGAGGCCGGCTTTCGCCCCGTCGACGAGCTCGGCGGCTGCCTTCTTCGGATCGCTGGACGTCGTGCTCGCGGTGCCAATGGCGTGCATCAGACTGCCTCCCTGGTGACTCCCGAAGCAACCTGCCCTGAGCCGGGCATGCTTCCCGATTGACTGATCTGGCCGAGGATCGCCGCGCCGAGCAGCGAGCTCTGGTCCTGGAACACGTACTCGTAGTCGCCGGTCCAGCGGCGCCGCGCCTCGAGCATGCCGCGGATCGTGGCCCCGCCGCCCGAGATCCCCACCCGGCGGCCGACCCGGACGAGCCCGGCGACCTCCCGGAGATGCCCGCCGAGGTACGCCGCGTTGCCCCGGACGATGCTCAGCAGGAGATCGTCGCGGGTGGTCTCGAGCGTCAGGCCGCTGAAGCTGCCCTTGAGCCGGTCGAGGGAGTAGCGGCTGCCACCCAGGTACGGCACGTAGTCGGGGAGCTCGGCCTCGCGGCCGTCCGGGTCCGGATCCCGGAAGAAGGCGTCGAGCACGCGCGGCACGTACTCGGCGTAGAACGTGTCCTCGTCGAGCTCGCTGCAGGCGACCCGGCGGAACCAGTCCAGCGCCTCGCCCCCTGCGTTGAGGACGAAGAACGTGAGCCAGCGTCCGGGGACGACGTGGCAGCGCACGTTGAAGGTCGGTGACGCGATCGGACGGTCGGTGCAGACGTTGGCGATGTCGCACGTCCCGCTGATGATGTTCACGTCGCCGGGCTCCGTGAGGCCGCCCGACAGCGCCGCGAGCACCGCGTCGTTGCCGCCGCAGAGCACCGTGCAGTCGCCGGGCAGGCCGAGCTCCCGGGCGATGGCCGGCAGCAGCCGGCCGACAGGCTGGTGGGCGGGCACCAGCGGCGGCAGCTTCGCCTCGGGAATGCCGGCGAGGTCGAGGACCTCCCGGTTCCAGGTGAGGTCGTTGCGGGCCGTGTTGTAGAGGCCGGTGATCGAGGTCGTCGTCGGGTCGATCGCCCAGCGACCGGTCATCCGCTTGACGAGCCAGGTGTTGCAGTGTCCGAACTTGTCGGCGGCCGCCCAGATATCGGGCCGGTCGTCCCGGAACCACAGGATGGACGCGAGCGACGAGCCCCCCGAGACAGGAAGGTTGCACGTCTCGGCCAGGAACCTCCTCTCCCCGACGATGCGGCGGATGGCGGCCGCCTGGGCATGCGAGCGGCCGTCGAGGAACAGGACGGCCGGGGCGAGGGCCCGGCCATCGGCGGCCATCGGCGTCAGCCCGGGCGTCGTCACGGACAGGGAGACGACGCCGACGCCGGTGAGGCTGGCCGCGACGTCCGCGCAGCATTCGCGCAGCGCCTCCCACCAGGCCTCGGGCTCGATGTCCGCCTTGCCCTTGTCGTAGAGATGGGGCGAATACGTGCGTCGCGCCTCGTCGCGCCGGGCGAGGTCGGCTCCGAAGACCCCGACCTTGAGCGCACTGGTGCCGACGTCGACGGCCAGGATGTCCCGGCTCACGGCAGGAGGCCCTCGCCGACCAGGACCGCCCGCAGCGCCTCGACCTGGTCCGCCGTGAGAGGTGTCAGGGGGCGCCGCGGGATGCCGCCCTGGAACCCGGCCAGGGTCATGGCCGCCTTCACCCCCGCCACTCCGTGGGCTCCGGAGATCGCGGCGTTGATGCGGCTGACCCGCTCCTGGGCCGGCAGGCCGTTCGCCTCGTCGCGGGCGCGCCCGAGCTCGAACAGCTCGAGCGCAAGCCGCGGGAAGGAGTTGGCGAGGGACACCGTGCCGCCCGGCGAGCCGCCCAGCATGGCCCGGAACAGGAAGGTGGCCGAGCCGGCGAGCACCTGGAACGCTGGCCCCTGCAGGCTCAGGAAGCCCTCGATGCCGGTCGATGCGCTGTCCTTGATTCCGACGATGTTGGGGTGGGCTGCCAGGCGTCCAACGAGCTCGACGCTCAGAGTGATCCCGCAGAAGCCTGGCGCGTTGTAGAGGAGGATCGGGATCCGGCTGGCATCAGCGAGCGACGCGAAGTACGCGTACAGGACCTCGTCGGTCATCTGCTTGCGGAAGTACCCAGGCGGCAGCACCAGCCCGAAATCGATCCCAAGGTCGGCGGCGGCGGCCAGGAACCGCTCCGCTTGGCGCTGCCCGTCGTACGCGGCGCCGGCGAGAACGACCTGTCGGGGTCCGCGCCCCCGCACGACCTCGTCGAGGACGCGCAGCTTCTCGTCCTCGGTCAGGCTCCGGTTCTCGCCGTTGGAGCCCAGCGCCAGGTAGCCGAGGATCCCGGTCTCCGCGTACCGGGCGAGGTTGAACCGAAACGCACCGAGGTCGACATCCTCGTCCGCGGCGAACGGCGTGCAGATCGGCGCGAAGACGCCCGCCAGCTTCGACGCGAGGTCGGGCGTCGGCATCAGCGCACCCCGCCTGGCTCGGCGTCGGCGCCCTCGCTCGACGTGCGCACCTCTGCCCCGAGCTCCCGCGAGATGGCGCCAGCGACGTCACGGACCCGGATGCCGAAGTACTCCACGCGATCGTGGATCCTGAAGTGCGGGCCGGAGACGCTGATGGCGCCCACCGGACGCCGGTCGGCCGCGATGATCGCCGCCCCGACGCACTCCCCGAACGGCTCGTTCTCGCGGTCGTCGGTCGAGTAGCCGCGCAGGCGGGTCTGCCGGATCTCCTCGCGGAGCACGACCAGGTCGCGGATCGTGCGCTCCGTGCGCGGCGCGAGCTCCATCCGGGCGTACGTGCCCTCGCACTCCTCGTCCGGCAGGGCCGCGAGCATGGCCTTGCCGAGCGCGGTGGAGTGGAGGGGCATCGTCTGGCCGACGGCGGACACCAGCTGGATGCTGTTGGCGGCCTCGAGCTTGTCGACATAGACGACCCGGAGGTCTTCCATCACGCCAAGGTGGACGGTCTCTCCGAGCGCGTCGCGCAAGGCGGTCAGGTGCGGCCGCGCGACGCTTCGAAGGTCCAGCCGGGCGTTGGCTCCATGGGCCAGCATCAGGATCCGGCCGGTCAGCCGGTACCGACGAGTCGCCTCGTCCTGGATCACGTAGCCGGCATCGGCAAGTGTCCGGAGCAGGCGGATGACGGTGGCCTTGTCGAGGCCGACTCGCTGGGCGATCGCCGACGGCCCGAGCGTCGGTTCGGCTGCCCCGGCAAGCGCCTCCAGCACGAGGAGCCCGCGGCGAAGGGCCCCTGTCGGGGATGGTTCGTCAGATGAACCATCGGTGCGTGACATGCACCAAGTATGACAGCGTTCGCGGGCGCCCGGGGAGCCGCTCCTGCGACCGAATACAGTTCCCGGTCAATGACGGACGACCCAACGCCGTGAGGAAAGAGCCGCCAGTAGCGAAGGCCCGCGATGTGAGGAGAAGCGCAGTGGACCCGAACCCGCCCGGCGGGACGAAGGAGCCGATGTGACGAAGCCGAGGCTCTCGCTCACGCGAGCGCAGATCCTCGCGTTCCGCCGAAGCGTCGGCGGGCTCGACGAGCGGCTCCCGGCCGGGCCAGGCTCCCTCCGGATCGCCGCCTGGGCGGGCCTCCAGGACAGCATGCCCCGCGCCGCCCTCCTGTCGATCCATGCGCGCGTCGAGGGGACAGACCCGTCGACGTGCGGAGAATCCTTCCCTGGTGCAGCTGTGGGGGCCGCGCTTCAGCGCGTACGTCGTCGCGGCGCCCGACCGCGCGGTCTTCTCGCTGGGGCGGCTCCCGGACGATCCCGCCAGCCTGCTGCTCGCCCTGGGCCTCGCGGACCGCCTGCATGCCTTCCTCGATGGCCGGCGGATGGCCTTCGGCGAGGCGGGGCGCGCACTCGGTGAGCGCCCCAATCGGCTGCGCTACGCCGCCCCGACCGGCAGGGTCCTCATCCGGTGGGACGGCGCCCGGCAGCCCACGGTGTGGACCGTGCCGCCGCCCGGGGACGACCCGGGCGATGCGCGCCGCGAGCTCGCCCGCCGATACCTGCATGTCTTCGGTCCGACGACGCCGGCGGCGTTCGCGGCGTGGGCCGGGATCGCACCGGCGCGCGGCCGCGCGACGTTCGAGGAGCTTGCCGGGTCGCTGACCCCGGTACGGACACCGGTCGGCGACGCCTGGGTTCTCAGCAGCGACGAGCCCGCGTTCGACGCCCCGGGACGGCCTGTCGCTGCCGCCCGGCTCCTCCCGAGCGGCGACGCGTACTTCCTCCTTTGGGGAGCCGATCGCGAGCTCCTGGTGCCCGATGCCGAACGTGGCCGCCTGCTCTGGACCCCGCGCGTCTGGCCTGGCGCCGTCCTCGTCGGCGGCGAGATCGTCGGGACGTGGCGACGTGCGCACGCGAACGTGACGATCGAGGCGTGGCGGCCCCTCTCACGCCTGGAGCGGGACGCCGTCGAATCGGAGGTGGAATCCCTTCCACTGCCCGGCGTCGAGTTGCCCGTCCGTGTCCGCTGGACGGAGTGAGGCTGTCGCCGGGCGCGGCCGCCCCAGACGCGCCTGCCACCCGGCTTGCTCGGCGATGCCTCGCCTGGCACATCAGCGCCGTCCGCGGGTTCGACCTGCAGACCCATCTTGCCGGCATCGCCGATGCTTGTGTCGCCATGAAATGAGCTGCGGGCGATCTGATGCCCTGGCCCGGATCGGGTCGATGCGAGGTGACGACGATGCAGACACGAACGCTTGGCAACGCGAAGCTCGAGGTCTCGGCCATCGGCCTGGGCTGCATGGGCATGAGCGGAGCCTACGGTCCCGCCGCGGACAGGCAGCAGATGATCTCCGTGATCCGGACGGCCGTGGAACGCGGCGTCACGTTCTTCGACACCGCAGAGGTGTACGGCCCGTTCGTGAACGAGGAGCTCGTGGGCGAGGCGCTCGAGCCCTTCCGCGGGCAGGTCGTGATCGCCACCAAGTTCGGGTTCAGGCTCGACCCCGCCGGCGGACCGCAGTGGGTGGGCCTCGACAGCCGGCCGGCGCACATCAGGGAGGTTGCCGAAGGCTCCCTGCGGCGCCTGCGGGTCGAGGCGATCGACCTGTTCTACCAGCACCGGGTGGATCCCGACGTGCCCATCGAGGACGTGGCAGGGGCGGTGAAGGACCTGATCGCGGAAGGCAAGGTGCGCCATTTCGGCCTGTCCGAGGCCGGCGCGCAGACCATCCGGCGCGCCCATGCGATCCAGCCGGTGACCGCCGTCCAGAGCGAATACTCGCTGTGGACGCGGGGTCCTGAACGCGAAGTGCTGGCAGCGCTCGAGGAGCTGGGGATCGGGTTCGTGCCCTTCAGCCCGCTCGGCAGGGGATTCCTCACCGGCGCGATCGACGAGACCACGGCGTTCGACAGCTCCGACTTCCGCACCACCCTCCCGCGGTTTGCGCCCGAGGCCCGGAAGGCCAACCAGGTCCTGGTGGGCCTGCTGCGCGAGATCGGGGAACGGAAGAGGGTGACACCTGCCCAGGTCGCGCTCGCGTGGCTCCTTGCCCAGAAGCCGTGGATCGTGCCCATCCCGGGCACCCGAAAGCCGGAGCGCCTGGAGGAGAACATCGCGGCGGCTGGTGTCGACCTGACGGTCGAGGACCTTCGCGAGATCGAAACCGCCATCTCGCGGAACCCCGTCCAGGGGAACCGCTACCCAGAGCACGAGGAGCAGCTGACCGGTCGCTGACCGGCGACCCGTCGCCCGACCGCGGGCAAGGGGGGGGGACGTCGAAGCAGGTCAATGCGGCGACGAAGCTTCCGCCGAGCCGCCGCGCTCCCGGCGGCTGAGGCCCGTCACGGCGACGGCGCGGCCCGTGGCGCGGGAGTCCGCATCCGGGGCGCGGGCCGCAGTCGAAGGGTCGCGATGATGGCGTCCAGCTCCTCGTCGCGACTGTCGATCTGCTCGACGGGAATCACGAACTCGATCCCGTAGGCGTCGTCGGCGACGATCACGAAGTACCCGATCATGCCCACGTCGGCCATGACGTGCCCCACGTTCCACGGCATCCGGTAGGTCACCTTCACGACGGGGCCGACCTGGCCCTGGACCCGCTCGACCCGCACCAGCGTGTAGCCGGACGGCAGGTTCGTGCTGCGAGCGGTCTCCAGGTCATCGATGGACGGATACCCGCCCGCCTTCTTGGCGAGCATGAGCATGGTCAGGCCACCGCCGGGGAGCGGGGTCGATGTCATCTCGACGGCGTACGGGGGCACCCAGCTCGCCGCGGACGGCGGACCGATCGCCTCGACGGCCGACCGCCGAACGGGGTCCAGGCCGTCGAGGATCGCGTCGTACGACGCGGCGTCCACGGCCAAGCGCCAGCTCGCCGGCAGGGTCACGTCAAGCGGCCAGTCGGCGGGCATCCCGCCGCGGCCGCCGACGGGGGCAGGCGGGACGGTCGCGTCGGCCTGGTCGCTGGCCTGGCCGGCGGACGTCGGCGTCCCCGTCGTCGGAAGCGGGGTCGCCGGGGTGCCGGACGGGAGGGCGCAGCCCGCAACGCTCGTCGCCAGGACGACGAGCAGCCGCCCAAGGCGCCCTGCATGTCGCCTGGCCATCGTCGATGCCTCCTGCCCCATCCGCAGATGCGCCCGCCGAGGTCCGGACCGCTCGCGTCCACGGGTTCACCGACTGGAAGACGCGGCGGCCGGGCAGACGTTGCGGAGCCAGATCACGCCCCCTGGCAGGGTCGACGGCCGCTGCACCGGCGATCCCTGGACGCCCGGCTACCCCGTGACCAGGCGGCCGATGAGGACGCCGGCCAGCGCTGCCGTGCCCGCGATCGCCATCGTCTGGGCGGCGGTCCACCAGATGTTCACCTTGCCGATCAGGCCGCGGGCGATCCCCAGGGCGGCCATGAGCGCGCCGGTGACGACGAGCGAGACGATCCGCGCGGTCCCGATGTCGAACAGCGCGAACGGCACGACCGGGACCCCGGCGGCGAACAGGTCGGCGACGAACATCCAGAGCGCGTGGGTCCAGGGCGAGTCGCCGGCCCGGCGATCCACGCCGAGCTCGAACGCGACGACGTGGTCGAGGAGCGCCTCCGGGTTCCGTGCCAGGGCGCGCCGGACGATGGCGATCTCGTCCCCGGTCAGCCCGGCCGCGGCGAGCCGAGCGGCGACGCGGGCGCTGTAAGTCTCGGGGTCCGCGGCGATCCGGGTCCGCGCGGCGTCGACCAGCGCGTCGGCCCGGTGGCGCTCGGACTGCTCGTCGAGGTAGGTGCCGGCCATCATCGAAACCGCGCCGGCGATCGCGCCCGCAGCCCCGGCGAGCAGCACGATCGAGCGGTCGTTCGTGCTCGCCGCGACGCCGAACACGAGGCCCGCGATCGAGACCGCGCCGTCCTCCATGCCGAAGGCGACGTCGCCGATCGCCGCGTGGAGGGAAGCGCGAAGCCGCGTGACGAGCCTGCGGCCCATGCCCATGCCTGGATGCCTCTCCGATCCGACTGCGGACCACCAAGCCTAGCGTGGCGTCTGCCGCGCGGGTATCGCCACGACAGCCGCATTCGCGCCCTGGCCAGACGGGCAGGCGGCCGGTGAGAGGCGATCGAGGGGAGCGCGCGCATGGAATACTGGTCCTGGCGACGTCCAGCTCGATCCGGAGCGAGGCGTCGCGACGTCCGAGGCCTCACCTGCGCGGTGAGGGGCAGGGAGCGTTGAGCCGGTGTCCATCTCGAACCCATCGCTCGTCGACGCCACCGAGGTGGTGCGGTCGCTGGGCAGCGACGTCGTCGCGGGGCTGACCTCTGCCGAGGCGGCGGCCCGGCTCGCCCGCTTCGGTCCGAATCGCCTTGCGAGTGCGGCGGCCGTGCCCGCCTGGCGAAAGCTCCTCGCCCAGTTCGCGGATCCGCTGA
Organism: uncultured Chloroflexia bacterium; assembly: GCA_963840385.1. Taxonomy (GTDB): domain Bacteria; phylum Chloroflexota; class Dehalococcoidia; order DSTF01; family JACRBR01; genus CAYJMJ01. Next base: position 223,576 of record CAWIYS010000016.1, read on the forward strand.
TCTACCTCCTGCTCGCCGCAGTCGTCGTATCGGTCGTCGCATGGGCGCTGGAAGGGGCCGACGGCGTGCCGATCGAGGCGATCGTCATCGCCGGCATCCTCGTGGCCAACGGCGTCCTCGGCTTCCTGCAGGAGCGCAGCGCCGAGCGCGCCGTCGCGGCCCTCCAGGGGATGGCGGCGCCGACCGCCCGGGTGGTACGAGACGGACACGAGGCGTCCGTCGCCGCCGAGGAGGTCGTGCCCGGCGACATCCTCGTGCTTGGCGAGGGCGACGCCGTCTCCGCTGACGGGCGCCTGGTCATGTCGGCCTCGTTGAGCGTGGCCGAGTCCTCGCTGACCGGCGAAAGCGAGGCCGTCCTCAAGGATGTTGCGACGCTGCCGGAGCCGGTGGCCCTTGGGGATCGCCTGAACATGGTGTTCCGGGGGACCGCGGTCTCGCGCGGCCGGGGTCGGGCCGTGGTCACCGGCAGCGCGATGGACACCGAGATGGGGCGCATCGCCACGCTCCTCGCCGGGACGCGCGAGCAACGCACGCCCCTCCAGCGCGAGATCGCGATCGTCGGCCGGATGCTGGGGATCGCCGTCGTCGTCATCGCCGTCGTCGTCATCGCGGCGATCCTGGCCACCTCGGAGGTTCGAACGCCCCGCGACCTCGTCGACATCCTGCTGCTCGGCGTCTCGCTCGCTGTCGCGGCGGTGCCCGAAGGGCTGCCGGCCATCCTCTCGGTGATCCTTGCGCTGGGAGTGCAGCGCATGGCCCGCCGCAAGGCGATCGTGAAGAAGCTCTCGTCGGTCGAGACGCTCGGCTCGGCCTCCGTCATCGGCTCGGACAAGACGGGCACGCTGACCCGGAACGAGATGACGATCCAGCGCGTCGTCACGCGGTCGGGCGAGGTGACGATCGAGGGCAGCGGCTACCGTCCCGAAGGCGCAATCCGCGCTGACGGCGAGCCGCTCGGCGACGGCCCCCTGCTCGACGAGCTCCGAATCGTGCTCGGGGGCGGCAGCCTCGCCAACGACGCCAGCCTGCGGCTCGTCGACGACGAGTGGACCATCCAGGGCGACCCCACGGACGCGGCCTTCCTGGTTGCAGAGGAGAAGCTCGGGAACACCGAGGCATGGCATGCCCGCTTCAGCCGTCACTCGGAGGTCCCGTTCACGTCCGAGCGCAAGCTCATGAGCAGCATCGAGGCGGACGCCGAGCGGGAGGGCCGCCTCGCGGTCGTGACGAAGGGCGCCCCGGGCGTGCTCCTGGCACGATGCACGCGCGAGCAGGTCGGGACGGGAGCCGAGGCGCTCACGGGGGAGCGCCGGGCCATCATCCTCGCAGAGGTGGACCGTCTCGCGGGGCAGGCGCTCCGGCCGCTGGCCGTGGCCTACCGTCGGCTCGAGACGAAGGAGCTGACGAACCCCGACGAATCCGTCGAGCAGGAGCTGGTCTTCGCCGGGGTCGTCGGGATGATCGACCCGCCCCGCCCCGAAGCGACGGCGGCCATCGCCGAGGCTCGCGCCGCTGGCATCCGGGTCATCATGATCACGGGCGATCACCCCAGGACGGCGGCCCGGATCGCAGCGGACCTGGGCATCAGCCCGGACCCGGGCTCGCCCGTCGTCACCGGCCTCGAGCTCCAGGACCTCGTTGGCGAGGCGTTCGCCGCCCGGGTTCGATCGGCATCTGTCCTTGCCCGGGTGGCGCCCGAGCACAAGCTGCGCATCGTCGAGGCACTGAAGGCGGACGGCCACATCGTCGCAATGACGGGCGACGGCGTGAACGACGCTCCCGCGCTCAAGTCGGCCGACATCGGGGTGGCGATGGGAATCGCCGGGACCGACGTCGCGAAGGAAGCGGCCGACATGATCCTCGTCGACGACAACTTCGCGACGATCGTCGCGGCCGTCCGCGAGGGCCGCGCCATCCTGGCCAACATCCGGACCTTCCTGCGCTACCTCCTGTCATCGAATGCCGGCGAAGTCCTGACGATGTTCCTCGGGGTGATCGGCGCGTCGCTGATCGGCCTCGATGTCGCGGGCGAGGCCGTGGTGGCGCCCCTGCTGGCCACGCAGATCCTGTGGATCAACCTGCTGACCGACTCGACGCCGGCCCTGGCGCTCGGATACGAGCCGCCATCACCGGACGTGATGCGCTACCCCCCGCGCAAGCCGACTGATCGCCTGATCGACAGCGGAATGTGGTTCGATGTCCTGTTGATCGGCCTGGTGATGGCATTGGCGACGCTGGCCACCCTCGACATGAAGCTGCCCGGCGGCCTCATCTCCGGATCCGGGACCCTGACCGACGCCCGGACGGCCGCGTTCACGGTCCTCGTGCTGGCCCAGCTCTTCAACTGCTTCAATGCTCGCTCGGACCGGGCATCCGCGTTCAGGGGATTCCTGGCGAACCCGCGGCTGTTCGCGGCGGTCGGCCTCTCGCTCCTGCTGCAGGTGCTCGTCGTGCACCTGCCGATTCTCAACTCGGCGTTCGATACGGGGCCGCTCTCGGTGGCCGACTGGCTGTTCTGCTTCGTGATGGCGAGCTCCGTCCTGTGGGTCAGCGAGATCAAGAAGAGCCTCGTCCGCTACGCGGCGCGGCGACGCCAGGGATAGCCGGCCCCTGCCGCACGTGGCCCAGCCTCCGGTGCAGGCGACCGGCCCAGGCTGCACCCGCCCCCGCCGCGCACCACCCGGCCGGCGTCCCGTTCGTGACCGCTCTGGGCGGTCGGCCCGTGGCGCGTCACGAGGACCTCGTCGGCGACAGGGCGCGGATTGCCGACCGCGCACGTTCCAGGGACCTGATCGTGACCGCCCTGGGCGGTCAGGCGACGCGGCACCCGGCCGTCGGCGGCCGGCTCTGACGCCTGGCCGCGCATGGTTCAGCCCCTGGCAGTCGGCGGCCGGACGCGCCACCCGGTCCCGCCCGCCCGGCCCGCGTCAGAACATCGTCACGCACCAGGGCGTTCGTTCGGACGCGAAGAGGGCGTCCGCCCGGCGGAGGGCGTCCGCCGCCCGCGCCTCGACCCGACCCGCCACGGCAAGGTCCGACAGGCGGACGCCGCCGAGGTATGCCGCACCAAGATCGGCGATCCCGAGGACCAGGTCAGGCGCCGCGTCGGTCGGGGTCACCCGGCCGCCGGCGAAGCCAGCCGCGTCAGCATCGCCGGTCGCGTCCAGGAGCCAACGCCCGGCATTCCACGGGCAGAACGGATCGGCGACCTGCAGGACCAGCGCCGCGCTGGCCGGGTAGCGCCGGGCGGCCAGCGCCGACGGCAGGTCGACGAGACGCAGCCAGATGCCGTCGCCCAGCACCAGTCCGAGCGCGCGCGGCTCGGCGAGGAGATGCTGCAGCGGGAAGGGCACGGGGAGGCGGCCGGCGCGAACCGTCTTCACGAGGTCGGTCTCGAACAGGAAGCGCCAGGTGTCGCGGAGCGCCCGGGGCGTGAGGGCCACGACCTCGTACACCTCCAGCTGGCCCTTGGGACCGCGATGATCCCACTCGGTCCTGACCCGGTAGAGGGCGTACCCCTCCGCGTTGCCGTCGACCTCGTAGAGGTAGCGGAACTTGGGCCCGGCGCCGCGGCGCGAGTACTCTCGGTCGGCGAGCGGCCCGGTCGCCCACCAGTCGTCGGTCCGGGTCACGGCGCCGGGCGTCGCCCGGCGCATCGCGTCGTACACGGCCGGGAAGGCCGCCTGCGCTTCGTCCTGGGTCAGCAGGCGCATCCGGCCCTCGGCTGGGATCGGGCGAGCGTAGGCCGTTCGGGCGACGTCGACATCGATGGATCCGGCCATCGTGCCAACCCCGTAGCCGAAGCGCTGGTAGATGGCGCCCTCCGACGCCCACAGGATCGCGACGGGCTCGCCCCGCCTCCGGACGTCATCGAGCTGGTGGCGCATCAGCGCCCGGAGGATCCCGCGCCGGCGGTAGTCCGGGCGGACGGCCACGCCGGTCACGCCGGCAGCAGGGACCTCGCCGCCGGGGACGGTGAGCCGGAACGAGAACGCTCCCGCGCTCCCCCGGGCGTCGCGGTCGGCGGGCCCGTCGAACGCCGCGATCCACCGATCGGGCTCGACGGTGACGATCCAGTCGTCGTACTCCGCGTCGGTGATGTCCTCGGCGAAGGCGGCCGGGAGCGGGGTCGTGTAGGCCCGCATCGTGTCCGCGGTGGCCGTGCGGATGTCCCAGTGGGGTGCGATGGGGTTCGTGCTCATGGGCCCATCGTGCCATGCGGCGCGGCCCGGCGGCGGGCCGCGGTGGGCGGGCCAGTCCCGGTCAGGGGAGCGGTGCCCATGGGCACCGTTGATTCGGACGGGTAGACTGACGTTTCGTACAGAGGGTTGCGCATTGCCGGAAGTGATCCGACTCGCCATCCGCCACGCGTCGCGCACCGCCCTTGCGGTCGCCGTCTTGCCCGCGCTCCTGGTGATCTCGACCGCGCTGGCCGCCGGGACGGCGGGCGCGAACCCCAGCCGGACGATGGTGACCTCGTGCGGCGGGGTGAACCTTCGGGCCGGCGCCTCGACGGGTGCCGTGGTCAGGACGCGCCTCGCCGCCAGCGTCACGGTGACCGTCGCCGCGACCGTGACCGGCACGCGGTGGAGCGCCAGCTGCGCGGGCAGGTCGGTATCTGGCTCCACCTGGTACCGCATCAGCGCGGTCAACGGGCGGAGCGCCACGTCGGCATTCGGCACGCCGTACGTGTACGGCGCGGCGGGGCTGTTCAAGGCGGCCCCGACGCCGACCAAGAGCACGCCCGGGCTCACCGCCCTCGCCGATCGCGTGACGTTCTACGGGCGCGGCTTCGGTCACGGCGTGGGCATGTCGCAGTACGGCGCACGGGGCCGGGCGCTGGCTGGCCAGCACACTGCCACGATCCTGGCCCACTACTACCGAGGGACCACGCTCGGGACCATCACGAACCGGCAGATCCGCGTGCTGATCCTTCGGGGCTTCGCGGCGACGGCGACGCGGCCGCTCACCGTGTACGGTCGGGGCGGCACCTGGAAGATCGACGGGATCGCCAGGGTCTTCCCGGCCGACGCCCGCCTGCGAGCGATCCCGACGGCGGCAGGATCCTCGACGTGGCGCGTCGTCGTGAACGCGGCCAGCGGCAAGGTCCTCCGCGACGCCCCGGCGACGGGCGCCGTCGTCGTCCGCCCGGCGTCGTCGTCCACCGTCCTGCAGCTGTGGTCGAAGCCGTCCTCGTTCGACCGCTATCGCGGCGTCCTCAGGATCTCCTTCGGGGCGACGGCCAGCGTCGTCAACACGCTCCCGCTGGAGACCTACCTCCGGGGTGTCGTGCCGGCCGAGATGCCCGCCGGCTGGCCGACCGCTGCGCTCCGGTCCCAGGCGATCGCCGCCCGCTCGTACGCGGCCGTGCGGATTCGCCCGGGCGTCGGGACCTTCGACGTCTACGACGACACGCGCTCGCAGGTGTACAAGGGCTCGATCCACGAGAACCCGGCGACCAACGCTGCGATCGCGGCGACGGCCGGCCGGATCCTCCGCTCGGGCACAGCGATCGTGAACGCCATGTATCACTCGACGGGCGGGGGCGCGACGGAGGACAACAACGCCGCATTCGTCTCTTCGACCGGTGCGCGGGTCGCGGGAGCAGTGCCCTACCTGCGCGGCTCGCCCGATCGGGCCCCGAACGGCGCCGCCTACGACGCCGCGTCTCCCTTCTTCGCCTGGACCACCAGGACCTACACCAGGCAGCAGCTGTCAGCGATCTTCGCGGCGGACGCCCGCACCAACGTCGGGACGCTCGTCGCCCTCGACCTGCGCAACCGAGGAGTCTCGGGCCGCCTCATCAGCGTCACCCTCGTGGGGTCCACGGGGACCACCAGGACGGTCTCCGGGGACGTCTTCCGTGCCGTCTTCAACGCGAACAAGCCAGCTGCAGACCCCGGGTTCTACAGCAACCTGGTGGACGTCGCCCCGATCCGCTGACGCAGCCCGCCGGCCGCGTCGGGGCCGCCCGCGCCGACGCGGCCGCGCAATCGGTACCCTTGACCGACCATGCCACCCGAATTCATCTACACCTCGTACAGGCTCGCCCGGCACTACCCGCCGGATCGGACGGTGCTCGAGGACATCTCGATCTCGTTCTACCCGGGCGCCAAGATCGGCGTGATCGGCCCCAACGGCGCCGGCAAGTCCAGCCTCCTGCGGATCATGGCCGGGCTGGACGACGGGTTCAGCGGCGATGCCCGCCTCACGCCCGGCTTCACGGTGGGCTTCCTCAGCCAGGAGCCCCAGCTCGACCCGGGCAAGGATGTCAAGGGCAACGTCCTCGACGGCGTCCGCCAGGTCCAGGACCTGATCGACCAGTACAACGCCGTGATGACCAGGTGGGCCGACCCGGACGCCGACTACGAGGCCATCGGCGCCGAGCAGGCCGCCCTCGAGGACCGGATCACGGCCGCCGACGCCTGGAACCTGGAGCGCAACGTCGACATCGCCATGGACGCCCTGCGCTGTCCGCCGGACGACGCCGACGTCACCACGCTGTCCGGCGGCGAGAAGCGGCGCGTGGCGCTCTGCCGGCTGCTGCTCCAGCACCCCGACCTGCTCCTGCTCGACGAGCCGACCAACCATCTCGACGCCGAATCGGTCGAATGGCTGGAGCGATTCCTCCAGGAGTACGCGGGCACCGTCGTCGCGATCACCCACGACCGCTACTTCCTCGACAACGTGGCGAAGTGGATCCTGGAGCTGGACCGCGGCCGCGGGATCCCGTTCTCCGGCAACTACTCGAGCTGGCTCGAGCAGAAGCTGGAGCGCCTCGCGCGCGAATCGAAGGCTGCCGACGCCCGCCAGCGCACCCTGGCGCGCGAGCTCGAGTGGGTCAGGCTCTCGGCGAGGGGCCGGCAGGCCAAGGGCAAGGCGCGCCTGAGCGCCTACGAGCAGCTGCTCGCCGAGGCGCAGGACGACAAGGGAAGTGCCCGTGAGCTCGAGATCGCCATCCCGCCGGGCCCGCGTCTGGGCGACACGGTCATCGAGGTCACGGGGCTGCGCAAGGGGTATGGCGACCGGCTGCTCATCGAGGACCTGACGTTCTCGCTGCCGCGGGCAGGCATCGTCGGCATCATCGGGGCGAACGGCGCGGGCAAGACGACGCTGTTCCGGATGATCGTGGGCGACGAGGCGCCCGACGGCGGGTCCATCCAGGTGGGCGACACCGTCCAGCTCAGCTACGTCGACCAGGGCCGCGACGACCTGCACGCGGAGCGGACCGTCTTCGAGGAGATCACCGACGGCGTTGAGGTCGTCAAGGTCGGCCGGCGCGAGATCCCCGCCCGGGCCTACGTCTCGAGCTTCAACTTCCGGGGCACGGACCAGCAGAAGCTCGTCGGCACGCTGTCCGGCGGGGAGCGCAACCGGGTGCACCTGGCCAGGCTGCTCCAGTCGGGCGGCAACGTCCTGCTCCTGGACGAGCCGACGAACGATCTCGACGTGGACACGCTGCGCGCGCTCGAGGCCGGCCTGGAGTCCTTCCCGGGCTGCGTGGTCGTGATCAGCCACGACCGCTGGTTCCTCGACCGGATCGCGACGCACATCCTGGCGTTCGAGGGCGACAGCCAGGTGCGCTGGTTCGAGGGCAACGTCAGCGACTACGAGGCGTTCCGCCACAGGGAGCTCGGCGCCGCGGCCGACCAGCCGCACCGGATCCGCTACAAGCGGCTCGCGGGCTGACCGCCCTCCGCGCCGGCGGAGGGCGGTCCACGGGTCAGGCGACGGACGCCGAGCGGTTCTCGGGAGTCGCGATGCGCGAGTCGACCGACGTGACTCCCGGCACTGACGCGGCCGCCCGCGCCGCTGCGTCCGCGTCGGCGGTGGACGCCTCGCCGTGGAGGATGACGCTGGTGCCGGCCATCTCGGCGTCGACGGAGACCTGACCGCCGACCGCCGCTCGGACGGAGGCACGCACCTGCTCGCCGAGCCCGCCCTCCCGGCCGGTCGCCTTCACGTCGAACGGACTGACCGTCGCGTGCGCGTCCCGGCCGGGCCCGACGGCCACACCGACCCCGCGGTCGGCGCCGATCGGCTCGTACATCGCGGGCGCATCAGGCCGGCGCGTCGGATGGTCGCGGTTGGCTGCCCGGCCAGCCACCGTCCGAAGCTGGCGCACCAGGCGGTCCCGGCGCATGGCCCCCCGCTCCCGGTCGAACAGCCAGGAGGCCGCCACGCCGACGGCGCCGCCGACGACGAGCACGAGCCGGAGGATGCTGCCGAAGCGGGAGCGCGACGCTCGCCCCCGCTCGTGCTCGGCGACGTGCGCCGCGTCGCGCCGCAGGTGGGCGACAGCGCCCGGCACGTCCGGCGCGCCCGCGACGAGCCGATCGACCGTCGCCGGGATGTCCTCCCGCAGGCGGTCGACAGCAACCGGGATCTCCTCCTGGGCGCGCCCGAGCGCAGCCGGGACGTCCTCCCGTGCCCTGTCGAGGGCGGTGACGGCCCCGGCTCGGACGCGTTCCACGATGGCGGGCACATCGCTGCGGAGGCGGTCGGCGAGTGCCGGCACCTCGTCACCGATCCGCTCGATGGCCGGTCCGACGCGGTCCGAACCGCTCCGCACGGACGCGCGCAGACGCTTGACCGTGCGCTCTGCGGCGTCCGGCAGGTCGACATCGACCCGATCGAGCGTGGGTAGACGGTTCCTGGACATGATGACTGCCTCCTTCTTCGCCACGGAGGATGACGGCAGGGAAGGGCCGGGCTCCCCCGATGGAGCCGGCCGGGGCTTGCGCGCCCGTTGCAGGAGCCGAGGTTCTGTCGCGGCCGCGACTCGCCCCGACGTGGCCGGGCCACGGTCGGTGGAGGGACACGCGCCTACGCTGCCCGGGTGTCTGCGAGCCTGAGCCTGCCCAACTCCCGACGTGTCGGCGCCGCCCTCGTGGCGTACGGCCTGGTCGGCCTGGTGCTGGCGGTCGCGCTGGCGGCTGCCGGCGTCATGGCCGCGCTCGGGCTCGGGGATTCGGCCGCGCGCCTCGACGCCGACCGGGTGGAGCTGGTGGCCACGGTGTCCACGACCGCGACGCTCGTCGACACCGTGGCCGACACGCTCGATACGGCCAGGCCGGGTCTCGACCGGGTCACGACGAGCGCAGGCCGCCTCGCCTCGCTGGCCGACCAGATCTCGGCGACCGCTGACACCCTGGCCGGGCGTCTCGACATCCAGGTCCTGGGAGTGCAGCCGTTCGCGGGCATGAGCGACGAGGTGCGGGGCATCAGCGCGCAGACGCGGGGCCTCTCCGAGGACCTGTCCAGGATCGCCCCGGCCGTCACGGCCGCATCGGAGGGCAGCGCGGAGACCGCCGACGGGCTCAGGGCCCTCGGCGCGCGCCTGTCGACGCTGGGGTCGCGGCTGGACTCCCTCGGGACGCTCGAGGCGTACGGGCGATGGCTGACGCTCGGCGTCGCTCTCGCCGTGCTGCTCGATCTCTGGCTCGCGATCCCGGCCGCGGCAGCCATCGTGGTCGGGCGACGCGTCCTGCGCCGCTGAGCTCAGTGGGCCCGCTGGACTGTCAGTTGCGCTTCGACGGATCCACCACGCGGCCCATGAACAGGATCGCGCCGGTCTGGACGTCCCGCAGGATGAACAGGAACGGGTGATCGAGGTGGAGCGCGACCGTCTTGAGCGGGTGCGCGGGGCCGCAGCCACCCGTCGTCGCGCCGACGACCGCCGTGGCTGCGGCCGCCTCGGTGCCCTTCTCGTCGACGTCGATGTTCGCCTGGTGGATCACGTTCCCGATGAAGAACGGCTCCGACGTGGTGATCCCGGAGAAGTCCGCGTCGGGCGTCGTGGCCAGGCGCATGCCCATGGCCTTGAGGTCATCGAGCAGCGCGGCCCGCGTCTCGATGCCGAACCGCGGCATGAACAGCTGGACGCCGTACGGGTAGCACGAGCAGATCTCCTCGCCGGCTGGCTGGCCCGGGCAGTCCGTGATCTCGGCCTGCGCGGCGCGTTCCTTCGCCAGCGCCGCGTCGATCGACGCCAGCCGCTCGGCGGTCAGCCCCTGCTCGAACGCTGCCAGGTCGTCCGGCATGATCAGCGTCATCGCGAGCGGGGGCGTCGCGCCGCCGTTCTCGTCGGGCTGCCCCAGGTAGCCGAGCTCGGTCGCCTTCCATCCGCTGCCCGTCGCGAGCGGGATGTCCGAGTCTCCGAACACGGACATCGTGGGCACCTTGACCTGCGACCCGTCGAGGAGCGTGAACGGCCTCGTCCGGGTGTCGCTCGCGGGGAACGGGATCGACCAGCCGGCCTTGAGGTAGACCGCGTTGACGAGGACGAGGCGCGTGGTCCCGGTCACGTCCATCGGGCCCAGGAGCGACGGGATGCGCCCGGCGGTCTGCTTGCTCACCCAGGCGTTGATCGTCTTCCGGGCGGCGTCCGGGTCCTGCGCGTAGTCGACCAGGGCGAGGCCGGCTCCCAGGGCGGACGCGATGGCGTCCAGGTACTCCTGCTCGGACGTCCCAGTCGCGCTGCCCGAACGCGGCATTGGCCATGCGCAGGGCGAGCGAGTGGGTCGTGCCCTCCCAGTCCTTCCACGTCGCCGTGCGCGAGGCGAGGGCCTGGGAGAGCGAGTTGAGCCGCGCTCCGAGCTCGTCCCAGCCCTCGGTCCGCAGGACCTGGTCGATCTCCGCGGCGGTCTGCCCCCCGGCGCCCGCCCGGGCCATGGCCAGGGCGACGGCGATGCTGGTGGGCGAGAAGACGGCGTTCTTCGCGGGAAGCTGCAGGCTGGGGTCGGCCAGGAGCCGACCGTAGAGGTCGAGCCCGAATGCGTTGATCGCGCGTGCGCCCGCACGGGCGTCGGCGGCCGTGGCCGGCGCGCGGGCGACGTTCGACTGCTCGAGCCGCATGCCGGCGAGCTGGCCCTGGGCGAGAGCGATCCACGGCGTGCCGTCGTGATCCGCCATCGCGACCCAGCCTTCGTTGACGCCACCGGTCAGCTGCAGCGCCGCCAGCTGCACGTGATACCACTGGTACCCCGAGGCCGCGACGGGACCCTCGACCACCAGCAGCTCCGTCCCGCTCGGCAGGTAGGGACGGTACATCACCGAATCGTCGCTGACCCGGGGCTCGGACCGGACCACGAGCCGATCGGCCACCGTGACGGCGATCGAGCCGGCCGGCAGCACTCCGGGCTCCGGAGTGCCCGGTGGCAGGGTGGGGGAGGCGGTCACGATCGGCGTGGCCCCTGGCGTCGACGGCGTCGCGGGGATCCCGGTCGGTGCGCCGGTGGCGCCCGGCTGGGAGGGTAGTGGCGTGGGTGTGCTCCCACAGGCCGCCACGAGGACTGCCATGACGAAGTACGCGAGCCAGGACGACCGACGGTTCGCCCGGGTCGCAGGCTGGAATGGATGCACGGCGCAAACCTCAGGCAGTTCGGCGGTCGGGTTCGCCTGTTGCTCGGCGCGGTCCTGGCGGCCACTTGGGCGGGCCACGCGTCATCGCATCCGCCACGACTGTGACGATCCGCGGGGCGCGGTTGGGGCGCCAGAGTCGTTGCTCCTGAACCCTGGTCGCCCCTCCCGAGCGGCTGGACGACTCCTATCGGATCTCGATCTGCGTTGGCGGCGTCAGGGCCAGGCTCTCGGGAGCGCGGTCCGACTGGAGGATCGCGGGCTCCCACGTGTACGTTCCGGGAGTGACCACGCGCGCGCGGTAGGTGACCGTGGCGACCCGGGAGCCGTCCGGCTGCAGGCAGAAGGTGACGCGCTGCCCTGAATCGCCGAAGGGCGCCAGGCCCGAGGGCAGGACGTCGACCGCAAGGTAGCAGTCGTCGACGGCCTGCTTCCCGAACGTCGCCCGGAGCGTCACGACCACGGCCTGGTCAGCCCGGACGGTCCCCGAGGGCGAGATCGTGCGCACGATCGTGAGCGACTCGTCCTGTTCGAGCGTCGCGGGATCGACCGGGGAGTCCCACGAGACGGCCACCCCGACGCGGCCCGTCAGCGGCCGCGCGGAGAAGGTCGCCGCCTGGGCAGCGGTGAGCATCAGCGACAGGGAGCTGCCGGCCTCGATGTCGGCCGTCCGCTCCGATCCGCCCGCGCGTGTACGCGACGCGGGAGGCCTCCGACGGCGTCCGGTCGAGCACTCGCTCGATGTAGCCGAGCTGCTGGAGATCGAAGAGCTCGTCGACCGCCCGGTTCTCCTCCACGTAGGCCTCGGCCCACTCGGCGACCGGGTCGCCGACCGTCGCGCCGATGAGGGCCACCAGCGCTGTTGCCTCGATCGTGTCGTCGAGCGAGGAGCCGACGCGAAGGCGAAGCCACGGCCCGAGTCGCTGCCCGTACGTGTCCAGGAGGCCGCGCTCGACGGCGAGCGCCGTGGCGTGATCACCGAGCGCGGCTGCCCCGAGCGCGAGATAGAGCCGCTCCCTGATCGTGAGCTTCGGGTCGGCGAGCGCCGCCCGGATCTCGGTGAGGATGGGCTCGCCAAGGCCGGCGAGTCCCGCCAGGGCGAGGTTCCGGCTCTCGCGCGTGGCCTTCGTGTCCGAGCGACGCTCGTCGAGATAGGCCCGCAGCTGGTCGACATCGAAGCGCCCCGGGGCAACCAGGGCGACCCTCGCCGAAAGGGCAAGGTCTGCCGACGCGTACGGCAGGAGCCTGATGCCCAGCCCCGCCTCCTCGGAGTCCTCGGTCGGCTCCCCCTGGTACAGACTCGGGTCGAACGCGGCCTGGTCGAAGCGCCCGGGATCGGCCCCGAACTCCGCCACGAGGAGGTCGCGGGCCATGACGGCCGCCAGGGCCTGGTCGACGCGAGCCCCGTAGCCGGCGGCCAGTGCCTCGAGCGGCTCGATGAAACGGCCGCGACCGGCGTCGGCGAAGACGACGGTCACCAGGCCCGTCCCGCCCGCCTGCGGAACGCCGTCAGCCAGGTCGCCGTACGCGGTTCGGCGCTGGGTGAAGCGCGTGTCGACCACGTGGATCGTCCGGCTGAGGCGATCGCTGGTCGCGGTCGCGCCGCTGCCCGCCGTCGCGCTGACGCGGATCTCGTGGTCGCCGGCGACGAGCGCCGGGAGCGGGATCTGGACCACCGTGAACGCGGTGCCGACCACGCTCGTCTCGCTCACCCCGAGCGACGGGGCGGACACGGTGAAGGTGACCTGGTCGCCCGCTTTCAGAGCGTCGCCGTACGCCCGGGCCCGGAGGATCGGGCGCTCGCCGACCAGGTAGTCGGGTGCGAGCGGCGCCTCGACGAAGAGCGGCAGGCCGACCGGCACGAGCAGCGTCGTCTGGCCGACGAAAAGGCGGCTGCTGATCGCGGTCGCCGAGATTCTCCACGACGTGAGGTCGTCCGAGAGGTCGAACGAGACCGTCGCCCGGCCGTCCGGCCCGGTCGTCACGCGCTGGAACAGGAGCGTGTCCCGGAAGTCGTCGCGGTAGTCCTCGGGGCCGCAGAACGCGCCGCAGCCGCAGGTCTCCCCCGACTCCGGGCGATAGACCGGCACCGGGTGCGACGTCGCGCTGGTGACGATGCCGTCGGCCCCGGGCTCGCACCAGAAGAGCTGGCCGATCGTGTCGCCCTCCATGGCGCCGCCGATCGCGTAGAGCTTCTCGTCGACGGCCCGAAGCACGACCGAGGCCGCAACCGGCAGCCCGGCGGCGTCGGTCGTCCGCACGGCGAGCGTCACCCGCCCGCCTGGCCGGTACGTCGCGCCGTCCGCGGCGAGGGTGACGGCGATCTGCCGGGTGGACGTGTCGATCTCCGCCTGCACGGTCGGCAGCCACGAGCCGCACCCCCAGTCGACCCGGGTCATGGCGCCCGTGGTGCCCCCGAACCAGACGGCGCCGATCGAAACGCCGGGGATGTCGTCCTCGGTGAACCGGCGGACGTACGTTGGTGAGCCCTGCACCCGGACCGCCAGGAAGCCCGGCCGTGCGACGAAGAACAGGTAGCGGTTCCGGCCGCCGGTCGGCATCGGCGCCGCCCCGGCGCGGACCGTTGCCCGGATCTCGTCCCCGACGGCGTAGCCTGTCACGGCGCCCGAATTGCCCGCGGTGTCGGAGTCGAGCGTGATCGTCGGGATTCCGGTGGGGGCGGGGTGCTCGGAGGTGGGCTCGGCCTGCGCAGCCTCGAGCTCCAGGCTCGTCTCCCGCTGGTCCGCGTCCCCGGCCGTCAGGGTGATGCTGTACGAGTGGCCCGCAGCCGGCACCGTCCGGCTGAACGAGAAGTCGCCGTGGGCATTCGTGACGGCCCGCCACGTGCCGAGCGTCCGCTGCCGGGACTGGCAGTCGAACGTGTCGATCGCCTTCTTGGCGATGAAGTCATAGACGCGGCCGGTGCGCGTGCACACGTCCCACGACTCGACGACCGTGGCCGCCACCGCGGATCCGGCCACCGGATTCCCCTGCGGCCGCAGCTCGCCCTGGTAGCCGTCGCGCTGCTCGCGCTCGAGCCGGGCCAGGTCGACGTCGTGGAGCGAGCCGCTGACCGTGATCCTCCGCCCGGACAGCGTCGCCTGGCCATCCAGGACCACCCGGCTGCGGAAGACCAGCACCTCTGTCGAGCCCTGGATCTCCGCCTCCTCGGGTCCGGTCGGCCGGGCGGTGACGGCGCTCCAGCTCCACTGGCTCCAGTCGCCGACCCACCGGATCGGCAAGGCGACGTCGGCGGTGCCGTCGGCTCCGGTCGTCGTGCTGGTGCCCGCCAGCGAGTCCTCGTCAGTGCCGACCGCGACCGCAACCTCGATCCCGGGGGCTCGCGTCCGGTCGAAGAAGGACCCGGTGACCGTGGCCGCGAGGACGTCACCGTCCACGACGACGCGCCGGTCGGTGACCACGTCCAGCTGGTAGGCGGGCTTGCGGATGACCCCGATGTCAATGGACGTGCCGGCGATCCGGCGATCGCCGACCCAGAGGCCCAGGTCGTACTGGCCGATCGGGAGCTGCTGGATCGGGATCGAGGACGCGAAGACGCCCGTCTGCGGATCGGGGGCGACGGCAGTGCGCGCCACGGCAACGGGGATGTTCTCGGACTCGTCGTCCCAGCAGCAGCCCGCCAGCAGGCGGAGCTCCGCGGCGGGCGTCGCCCCGGCGGCGCGCGGCCGGATGAGACCCCAGGCCTCGATGGTGTCGGTCTGGCGGAACAGCGAGCGGTCGGTGAAGAGGAGTCGCCAGAGCTGGTCCTCGTACGGAGGCGCGGCGCCCCAGGAGCTCACGGGGACGAACGTGGCCCGGCCGGGAACGACCCGGCTGCCGGCCGTCGCCCCCGGCGCGCGAACGAGGAGCACGCCGGCGCGCGGCCCGGCGGCGAGGTCCGCCGCGAGGAGCCGGGCGGGGATCGGCTCGAGCATGACGCCATCGGCGCCGGTGCGGCCGATGGACGTCCCGTCCAGGGTCGCCACCGTGGCACCGTTGAGCGGGCCGCCCGTGACGAGGTCATTGGCCCAGACGAGGACCTGCCCGGATGCGACCATCGTCGTCGTCGCCACGTCCGTGACCTGGAGGAAGACCTGGATGTCGCGTCCCGTCCGCGGAATGACGGCCACGTACCAGCCGGGAGCCAGGCGGGCCGGGAAGCGCACCCACCCCGGGCCCCAGCCGACCTGGAAGCGATGGAAGGCGGTGCTGAACCGCGCGACCTCGGCGAGGCCGCCCGTCCGAACCAGGCCGGCATCGGAGCGCTCGGCCCAACCAGGGGCTGCCCGGAAGGCGACATAGGCGTCGACGGCGGCATCGAGGCTCGGGAACCGGTACACGCGGAAGCTGACCCGCGACACGCCCCTGTCCGCCGCGAGCTCCAGGACCGGGGTCGCGGCGGTGCCAACCTCGACGAGGTCGCGGGCAGCCGAGAGGTCGGGCTCGGCCTTGGGCTTGTGGCCGGGCCGTGCTGCCGTCTCGAACCGGAACGTCAGGGTCCGCTCGAGGACGAGGTCGGACCCCTCCAGGGGAACGCCGCGGCGGACCGTCACCGTGTAGACGGTCAGCGGCTGCAGCGCGTCGGGGACGAAGACCGCCGTCCGACCGTGCTGCTCGAAGTGGCCGCTCACCCTCGGCGAGGTCGCGAAGAACGGGGCGATGTCGCCGACGCCGTCCTGGTCGAAGGTCACCTCGATGCCGGTGTTCACGGGGACGCCGGTCGCCTCGTCGGCCGGCAGCGTGCCCGCGACCTGCGGCGGCGCGCTGGTCTGGAAGACCCACGAACCGCCGAGCGAGGCGTCAGGGAGGCGCAGCGTGGCCCGGTACGTCGTGCCGGGCACCAGCGGTGCCCTGGGCGCGAGCAGGACGGTTCCGGCGGTCGTTCCGGGCCTGATCTGCAGCGCGGCCGGCGGGCTGAGCTCGATTCCCTTGGCGAGCTCCGCCGGGTCCGCCCCGGACCCGCTGGTCAGGACGAACGTCGTGTCGATCGACGTGCCGGCAGGCCCGGTCCGCGTCGCCGCGAGATCGGCGACGGGCTCAATCGCGGGGAGCGTCACCGCGGCCCAGCCCTGCGGCGAGGGGGCCGGCGTGCCCGCCGGCGAAGAGGCCGGCGTGCCCGCCGGCGAGGTGGTCGGGCGCCCTGCGCCGGGGCCCGCGGTCGTGCCGGCTGAGAAGGATGCGCGTGGGCTCGGCGACGCCATGCCGACCCCAGGGGAGGGGGTGGACCCGCGGCCGGCCGTCGTCATGTACACCGTCGCGCCGACCAGGACGGCTGCCATGAACACCGTCAGGCCGCCGAGCAGGGCGCCCGGACGCCGGCGATGGGTCACCGTGCGGGTTGGGCGCGAAGGGGGTGTGCCGTATGCCGGTGGTGCCTCCTCCGGCTGTTCGGGCATGCGCTCGTCGGGATCGACCGCGCCGTTGGCGTTCATCGTGGCACCTGGGCTGACCGGCCCGGGGTGGGCCGTTCCGGGGACGCGCTGCTACCACCTTGAGACGAGCCGTACAGCCGGTTCGTTGCGGCCGTGCGCGATCCTTCGCGGTGCAGGTCAGGGCTTGGTGGGCAGCGAGCCTCCCAGGCGCGTGCGCAGCGCGGCGGCGAACGTCGCCGTGAGATGACCGCCGTCGCGATACACCAGGATCCGGCCCACGATGGCGGGGCACGGGTCGCCGCGGCAGACCCAGGCCGTCGGGTCGATCCATCCAGTAGCGGCGGCGCGGGCCGCGGCCACCTCGAGCGCGCGGAACGGCCCGTTGACGGCACGCGAGAGCGGCGTGGCGCAGGCGCGGGCGTCGGCCCGGTGGGATGCCAGGCAGACGGGCGGGTCGAACCGCGAGGCGGGCGTCATCCCGAGCAGCACGACGCCGCGGGCGCTTCCCTTGAGCGTGCGCAGGGTCCGCGTCACGGCCGCCTGGAACGACGTCTCGTGGCCGGCGATCGGCACGACGCGGCCGCCGATGACCAGCCGATAGCCGCGCGAGGTGGAGGCGATGACGAGGGCGGGTCGCTCGGACCGGATCCGGGCGAGAACGAGCCTGCGCCACCTCGCGCACTCGGTGTAGGTTCGCCCGAGTCCGGAGTGCCAGACGGCGATGTCGGCGATGGTGCAGGCCGACTTGGTGAGCGACTCGAGCCGCCAGTGGCGGGCGACGGCGAGCCGGACGAGGGCCGGGAACCACTGGGCGGCGCTCGAGTCGCCGATGAGCACGACCCGCGTCTTCGAGGCCGTGTCGCCGAATGCGCACGTCCGGGGCGTCGAGGCGGTCGGGGAGAGGTGACACCCGTTGGAATAGATGGGCGGGAGGTCCCGGCGCGCCGTCGAGAGGGACGGCCGCAGGTCGGAGGGCAC
This sequence comes from uncultured Chloroflexia bacterium, assembly GCA_963840385.1. Taxonomy (GTDB): domain Bacteria; phylum Chloroflexota; class Dehalococcoidia; order DSTF01; family JACRBR01; genus CAYJMJ01. The sequence goes on from CAWIYS010000016.1 coordinate 241,287, forward strand.
GGGTTGAGGGGTCGAGGCGGCCGCCACGGCGGGCTTCGGTCCGTTCGACGGCGAACCAGACGGCGACGGGCTGGGCGTACCTGGCGCGCGGGGCGAGGCTGTCACCGGCGGCGGCGTCGGATTCGATGTCGGGGGCGCCGCCGACGGCAAGCCGGCCGGGGGGCTATCGGAAACGCTGGCCGAGGTGCCCGCGCTCGTGCCAGCGACCGTGGTGCGGGCCGCGCCAGCGGGGGATCCTGGACTGGCTGTGGACGTGGTCAGGTCACCGGCCGGGGAGCACGCCGCCGCGACCACGACCGCGACAATCGCCCCCGCGAGCGCGGAGATGAGACGCTGGGTCGACCGCGGTGCTGCCATCGCCGACCATTGTGCCCCATGCGCCCACGGGCGAATCACCGCGCCTCCCGGGTGCGGACGGGCGTCCGTCCGGGGTCAGGTCGGCGGCGCCGGCCGCTTCTTGTGCCGGCGGACCGCCTCCTGGACGTCGCCCAACCGCTTCTGTGCTGCGCCCTGGACCTGCTTGGCCTTGCCGTGGGCCTGCTTCTCCACGTCACCGGTGACCCTGCCGACCGCCTCCTCGAGCCTGCCCTGGACTTCGCTGATCGTGCCTTTGGTATGTTCATCCGTCATGTCGGGAATGCCTCCGTTCGTATGTGGCCCCGTGTCGGGCGTCGCCCGCGTTCACCTCGCCCAGGTTCATTCGCCCGTGCGTCAGGGGGCGGCGAGCACCGGGATCCATGCAGCCGCGAGAGCCGCCGGCAGGATGACGAGGATCAGGATCAGCGCAACGGCGATGAGCACTGCGCTGCGCAGCGCTGCCGATGCGATCGGCCTGGCTTCGAGTCGTGCGCGCTCGGGACGCCCCAGCTCTGCCGGGAGCGGTCGAGCGTCGCGAGGATCTCGGGCCGGTGTCGTGGAACGATCTGGAGATGACGGGCCGGGGTGTCGGATCGCGCTCATGCGCGTCGTGCCTCCAGCGGAGATGTGTCGGCGTGATGCCGAGTCCGTGTGTCGTCCGCGTGGCGCCACGTCATCCCCGTCATTCCGACGGAACCGGCGGCGCGATGGCGGTCTTGATGCGGAGCGTTGATCAGTTGCTCGAGAGGTACGTGAACCCGTACGGTTGGACGGGGACGGCCAGGCTGTTCCTGCCGGTCACGGTCCCCACCAGGTGACCGCGAGCGTCGTAGACGAAGGCGGTCATGCCGCCGGCGCCCGCTTCGACCGTTTCGAGCCGGACACGCGTCGCCCAGCTGCGGAGCAGGACCTGCCGACCTCCCGTGCCCGTCAGCTGGAGACGCTCGATCTCGGGCTGCAGCAGGAATGCGTCGAGCCTGGCGGCCCGGCCGTCGCCAACGTAGGCCGAGGTGATCGAGGTCGGGCCCGCAGCCAGCACCCGATCGGAGCCGACGTTGCCGATGTCGAGATACCCGGACGTCGTCGACACGCCCGGGGCGCCGGCGCCGCCCTGCCACGCGATGCCAAGCGACACGGTGCCGATGGCTTCGCGCGAGCCGACGGCATGGCGCGGGCCTTCCTGCCGATCGAAGACCGGCAGGAGGCGGTAGCGGCCCGTCGCCGGCAGGGTCGCGGAGACGCTGACGCTGCCGCCCGGGAGCAGCTCGACGTACTTCCCACCGCTCCACAGGCTCTCGCCGGTCCACGCGCTCGCCGGAGTGACGATGGTTGCGCTGCCCTGGAGCGTGCCCGCTTCCGCCTCGAGCAGCGTCCAGCTCTGGAGCTCGGCCCGCCCGTTCCGGGTGGTCGCCGCCGCGGCCACGTCGGGACGCGCATCGAGCGCCAGCATGGAGAGGAGGCCCTCGATCGTGCTCTCGGCGCCGCTGTTGCGGTTCACCCGCCCATCGGCCTCGAGCCCGTCGAAGGTGACCCCCGTTGCCGGGTCGTACATCTGCACGCCCGAGCGGTTGTTGCCGAAGTACCAGGCCGCGGCGATGCCGGCCAGCTTGCGGAACCCCGCGAGCCCGGTCGCGTCCGCCGTGCGCAGCAGGTTCTGGAGCGTCGCATCGGCCCCGTAGGCGATCTGCGCCCGATCGGCGGGAGCGGGGAGCCAGCCCTGCTCTGCGCCGCCCTGCGCCAGCAGGTGGGGCGTGAACGATGCCACCTCGCCCGCCGCCGTGGCGATGAAGCGCCGTTCACCGAGTGCGGAGCCGGCCGTGGCGAGAGCGCCCGCCATCTGGTCGCCCCAGGCATGCCAGTCCGACCGCGAGCCCGCCCACGGCAGGATCGCCCCGAACGGCCACGTGGACGCGTCAGCGGAGACGCGCATCCTGGCCACCCCGTCGGCGAGGCGCTCGAGGTCGCGGCGGGCACGCGCGTTGCGCGGCTCTGCGCGGACGAGCGCCGAGAGGCCGTAGACGGCCTCCGAGCTGGCATCGGCGCCGTCGACGATCAGCCAGGCCGGGATCCGTGCGCCGTCGAGCACGCGGTACGTCCCGTAGTTGACGAGCACCTGGCGATCCAGGGCGTCGAGGGCGAGGTTGAGGCGCTCGCGCAGGAACGCAGCGAAGGCTGGGTCAGCGCCGCGGAAGGCCTCGTAGCCTTCGCCGAGCGCCCAGATGGACCGTGCCAGCCAGTAGGACGGCCCGGAGTCGGACGGGTCGGGGCTCTCGGGCGGGTTGGCGCTCGGGTGGAGGGTGCCATCCGGCTGCGTCCACAGGATGAAGTTGCCGCGGCTGGGGCCGGCGGTGAGCGTCTGCATGTAGGTCACCGCTCGGAGGAGGCCGTAGGCGGCGTCGCGGCTGTGACCGTCACCGAAGAGGCGCCAGTGGCGGATGTACACCACCGCCGCCCGCGTGAGATCGTCGGTGTTGAAGGCGCCCTGGCCGTACGTGTTCGTGACGGAGTCGTAGCTGCCCCCGCCGAGGCGCCGGAAGCCGCCGCTGCCGTCCGGCTCCGCGTAGGTCCAGAGCACGCGCAGGCTCGGATCGCTTGCCATGCGGTAGGTGGTGTGGCCGGCCTGGGACGGCGGCGAGACCGTGTCGCCCAGGAAGTCGAGGTGGGCCAGGTTGGTGAGGGGCGTCGGGGTTGCCAGGGCGGCTCCCGCCGAGACGAGTCCAGCCAGCAACGAGAATGCGACGAGGGCCACCGAGGCGGCCCACGGCCGCCTGTGGCTCCGGCCGACAGGCCATCCGGTCATCACGCGATGTATCTCCTCATGCCGAGGGGCAGTGCCCTGGGGGCGCCGGCTCGGTGGCTACTGGTGGGGCGCGGTCCGCTGCAGGCGTGCCACCCCGATCCGCGAGTCGGCCATGCCGTAGAAGACGTGATACGCCGAACCTGCCGTGCCCGCGACCGGCTCGATGGCGGTCGGGAAGACGACATTCGGCACGGCCCCGATCCGTTCTGCGTGGAGGTCGGGCTCGAGCAGTGGTTCCGGTGAACGGCTCACCACGCGCGTGACATCGGCCGCGTCGAGGATGAGGGCGCCGGCGCTGTAGCGCAGGTCCGGCGGCGGTTCCAGGCTGCGGGTCGGCGTGCCCGAGACGCCGTGGTAGAGGACGAGCCAGCCCTCCGCGATCCGGATCGGAGGCGTGCCGCCGCCGATCTTGAGCGCCTCCCAGGGGCGCTCGGGGAGCGCGACCAGGCGATGCCCGCCGAGGCGGGTCAGGGCCCTCAGGTCCGCTTCGACCGCGGCTGCGGCGACGAAGCTCACCCAGATCCCGGCGCGCGGATCTGAGAGCGTGGCTGGCAGGGACACGTCCTCGCCGGGCTTGGCCAGGGCGAGATCCCACAGGGGGCGGTGGAGCATCGCGTACGACAGGTTGCCGTCGGCGTCCGCGACCGGCTCCGGGAAGAAGAGCGCGTCCTTGTTGGGATACAGGTTGAGGTCGGTTGCCAGCCTGGCCTCATAGGCGAACGAGACCGGGCCGAGCCGCACCCAGCGCTCGAGGTCGTCCGAGACGGCGAGGCCGATGCGCGGGCCGAACGGGCCGTAGGCGATGTAGGTCATGATCCAGCGCTGGAGGCGCGGCAGGTACGTGATCCGGGGATCCTCGACTCCGCCGCCGCCGGCATGGAGCTCCCACGGCTCCGTGGGCTCCAGGGCCATCCCGAGGCGCTCCACGCCCGCGGGAATCCCGCCGCCGTCGACGATCACCCGCGCGCGCCCGATCCGCGAGTAGTTCCCCTTGGCGACGAGGCGCGCGAAGAGAAACAGGTCGTCTCCGAGGCGGGCAGTGGCGGGGTTGAGCACCCCCCCGGCCTCGGCGGGGTCGCCGGGCAGCGGCGCCATGACGAGGCCGAGTCGCTCGAGCGTGAACGGCGGCGCGCCGACGGAGGGACCATCGGCGCGCATGGAGGTGGTCATCTCGTTCGGCGGGGCTGCAGCCGGGTCACCCCTTCACGCCCGAGCCGAGGTTCGACTGGATGAACTGGCGCTGGAAGATCACGAACACGACGACCGCCGGGATGGCCAGCGTCACGGCGCCGGCCAGGATCGAGCCGAACGGGTTGGCGGCCCGTGCCGCCACGGTCGAGATGTAGTTGGCCAGCGCCACGGCGAGCGGCTGCAGATCGTGCTGCTTGGTGATCAGGAACGGCCACAGGAACTCGTTCCAGGGCCCGATGAACGTGACGATCATCGCCGTGATGATCGCGGGCCGAGCCAGCGGGATGGCGACCCGGCGCAGGATGGCGAGCTCGGAGGCGCCATCGATCCGGGCTGAGTCGAACAGGTCCCGGGGAAGCTGGAGGAAGAACTGGCGGAAGATGAAGACCGCCGTCGCGTTGACCGCGAAGGGCAGGATCATCCCGAGGTAGCTGTCGGCCAGGCCGTAGGTGCGCACGATCAGGACGTAGAGCGGGATCATGAAGAGCTGGAACGGCAGCACGAGGATCAGGAGCATCGCGTTGAACACGATGCTGCGCCCGCGGAACTCGAGCTGGGCCAGCGCATAGCCGGCGAGCAGGCCGATGACGAACGTCGCCAGCAGGACACCGCCGGTGAAGATCCCGGAGTTGATGAGCGTGCGAACCAGGTCCACCTGGGCGTTGATGTCGGCGAAGTTGGCCAGGGTGAGGTTGCCGGGGCTCGGGAAGGCGCCTGACAAGTCGGAATTCGGCTCACGCTGGAGCGCCCCGACCACCATGTAGTAGAACGGGAACAGGAAGATGAGCGCGCCGAGCACGAGCACGGCCATGCCGGCCACCCGGCGCCAGGTGAAGCGTGCGGCCGGTGCGTGCGGGGCGACCTTGCTGGCCGGTTGCCGCGTGGCGAGAGCTGTGGCCATGGCTCAGTCCCTCTCGAGCACGAAGCGATTGATCGCCGAGACGACCATGACACCGATCGCCAGGATGGTCCCGATCGCGGCGGCATAGCCCGCGTGCCCCTGCTCGATGCCCTCGCGGTACATCAGCAGCACGGGTGACATCGAGGCCCCGTCGGGGCCGCCGCC
>CAWIYS010000017.1:0-6179 GCA_963840385.1 uncultured Chloroflexia bacterium
CGTAGGCCGCGCGTCAGGCGCCGCCGCCGACTCCGAGCGATGATCACTGCATGAACGAGAACATGCGGAAGCGCCGCCTGCCGCTGGGCATCATCACCATCGTCCCGCTGTTCGTCGGGTTCGGTGCCTATGCATTCGTCGCGCCGGCGCCGACGCTCGCGCCGACACCCGCAGGCGAGCCGACGGCCACCGCGAGCGCCGCTGCGGGCGCGCCGTCACCCGCTGCGCCGGCGTTTACGTCTCCACCGTCCGCATCGACGCCGGTATCGCCGCCGAGCGCCGACGGCGCTTCGCCGACGCCGTACCCGGGCGCGCCCGTGTACGCCAGGACGCACGGTCCGTTCCACGAGGGCGCATGGGTGCGCGTCAACGCCGGCGCCGGCGACTGCCTGAACGCCCGCGGTGCACCGACGCTCGATCCGGCGGTGGACCTCGTCAACATCTGCCTGCCCGACGGCGCCGAGGGCTACCTCTCCGGCTCCGCCGAGGTGCGTGATGGCCACTGGTGGTGGCTGCTCGTCGGCGCCGGCTACGTCGCCGACGATTACCTGATCTACGTCCGCGATGTGTCGCTGCGCGACGCCCTGGCGCCGCAGCTCGCCGGCCTCGGCAGCATCGCCTTCCTGCGTGATCCCGGCGAAGTGTGGCTGATGCAGTCCGACGGCAGCGGGCAGCGACGCTTGTACTCCGCCGGCGATGGTCAGCCCTCCACGTACATCACCGACCTCTCGTGGTCGCCGGACGCCACCCGGCTCTCGTTCAATGTGCCGCACTACGACGACGCCGGCGGCGGCACGATGGAGCTGGTCGTCATCGATACGCAGGGCGACGTGCTCGCGGACGTGTCGGGTGTCGCCGGCCGCGGCTGGTCGCCCGACGGAACGCGCGTCGGCATCGTCAAGGGCGCGCAGCCGCAGCAGATGGGCGGCGGCTGGAAGGGCGTGCCAGGCTGGGTCGAGGTCGCGACCGGCGACGTGCACCTGATCGGCGACACCGCCTACTACCAGCAGGACCCGCCCGCGTTCAACTTCGACGGCACACTGCTGCTCGTGACGCAGACTGCGGACGACGGCTCGTCCCTGGGGATCGTGATTATGGATACCGGCGGCACGGAGCGCGCGCGCATCGAGCCGCCGAAGGATCTCTACTACGCGTCGCCCCAATGGGCACCGGAGAGCAACCGGATCGGCTTCCATGTCAGTGAGCAGGACACGCCGCACTACGCCGTCTACGACCTTGCCGCCGGCGCCATCGTCGCTCGCGCCGATGTGCCGCAACGAAATCCGAACATCGGCGGAAGGTGCGGCGGCGGCGACATGTGGCGGAGCGCGTGGAGCCGCGACGGGCGCAGCATGCTCTACAGCTACACGGACGGCCTCGCCGGCACGAACGGCGTGTGGGTATGGAACGTGGCGACGGGCGAGCAGCGGCTCGTGCCGGCGTTCGGCGCCGGTGCACCGTCGGACGGCCCGGGAGGACGCGTCGTCTTCAGCGCCGGGCTCTTCGTCATGGCCGGCGACAGGCCCGGCGTGCTGCCCGTGCTGATCACCGACGGCCGCTCACCGGTCTGGTCGCCACGGTAAGTCGTTCAGGCTCGTGTCCGTCGACGGTCGCGCATCGCTATGGCAAGAGCTGACGCTGAATGCACACCATTGTGCCATCATGTGCCGGCGAGACCTGCGCTCCTCTTGCGTTGCGCTGCCGCGTGTGACACTCTAGTCACTAGCGAATTGCAACTTACTGCCGCAGCGAGCCACGGCGCAAGGAGCTTCCCGATGCCCTCCTCCCTCCAACCCACCGCCACGCAGGGCACAGGAACCTGGCGCCAGACCGCCTGCATCGCGTGCTACACGAACTGCGGCATCGAGGTCCAGCTCGGCGGACCGGACGGGCGGCACTTCGAGCGGATCCGCGGCGACCGCGCCCACCCGGCGTCGAAGGGCTACGCCTGCGAGAAGCCGCAGCGTCTGGACCATTACCAGAACAACGGCGATCGCCTCACGAGGCCGCTGCGCCGGCGCGCCGACGGAACATTCGAGCCGATCGATTGGGACACGGCGATCCGCGAAGTCGCCGCGGGACTCGCGGCGGTGCGGGACCAGCACGGCGGGGCAGTCGATCTTCTACTACGGGGGCGGCGGCCAGGGCAATCACCTGCCCGGCGCCTACTCGAGCGCGACCTTGAATACGCTCGGTGTGAAATTCCGCTCCAACGCGCTCGCGCAGGAGAAGACGGGCGAGATGTGGGTCCGTGGCCGCATGTTCGGCACGAACGTCTCGCCCGACCTGGAACACTGCGAGGTTGCGATCTTCGTCGGCAAGAACCCGTGGCAGTCGCACGGATTCCCGCACGCGCGCATCACGCTGAAGGAGATCGCGCGCGACCCGGCCCGCTCGATGATCGTCATCGACCCCCGTCGCACCGAGACGGCCGAGCTGGCCGACTTCCACCTGCAGCTCAAGCCGGGCACGGACGCATGGCTGCTCTCCGCGCTCGCGGGCGTGCTCGTGCAGGAGGAGCTCATCGCCGAGGAGTGGCTGGCGGCGCACACGACCGGAGTGGAGGACGTCATCGCCGTTCTCGAGAAGGTGCCGGTCGCGGCCTATGCCGCGATCGCCGGCGTGCCGGAGGAACAGGTGCGCGCCGCCGCGCGGCGCATCGGCGCCGCGGCCACGGTCGCCCTGTTCGAAGATCTTGGCACGCAGATGACGCCCCACTCGACGCTCAACAGCTACCTCGACAACCTGCTCTGGGTGCTCACCGGCAATTTCGCGAAACACGGCGCCAACAACCCGCCGGTGCCGCTGGTATCGCTCGGCGGGTCGCCGTTCGGCCGCGGAAAGCGCGAGGGAGACGCCGTGCCGACGAGCCCCGTCGCCGGCGCGCGCATCATCTCGGGCTCTGTGCCCTGTAACGTCATCGCGGAGGAGATCCTCACCGACCATCCGGCACGCTATCGCGCGATGATCGTCGAGTCCGGCAACCCGGCGCACTCGCTCGCCGACTCGCAGCGCATGCGGGAGGCGCTTTCCTCGCTCGACATGCTCGTCGTCATCGACGTGGCGATGACCGAGACGGCGCGCCTTGCGCACTACGTGCTGCCGACGCCGTCGCAGTACGAGAAGTGGGAGGCCACGTTCTTCAACTTCGAGGCGCCCGCCAACTACTTTCACCTGCGACGCCCCGTGCTCGACCCGCCGCCCGGATCCGATCTGCTCACCGAGCCGGAGATCCACGCCCGCCTGTGCGAGGCGCTCGGCTCGCTGACCGAGGCCGACGTCGCGCCGCTGCGCGCCGCCGCGGCGCGCGGACGGCAGGAGTTCGCGACCGCGTTTCTTACCGCGCTGGGCGCGAAGCCGGCGCTCGGCGCGATCGTGTCGGTCCTGCTCTACCGCACCCTCGGGCCGACGCTGCCGAATGGCGCAGCAGCGGCCGCGGCGCTGTGGGGCCTCGCGCACCAGTGCGCATCGCAGTTCCCCGCCGCGGTTCGCCGCGCCGGTTTCGAAGGCGACGAGCCAGTGCTTGGCGAGCGCCTGTTCGACGCTATCCTCGCCAGCCCGTCAGGCCTGACGTTCGCCGTCGACGAGCCGGACGAAGCATGGCAGCGCCTGACCGGGACCGACCGCAAGATCGAGGCGGCGATACCCGAGCTGCTCGACGAGCTCGAGCAACTCGCCGCCGAGCCGCCGGCGACCGATCCGGCGTTCCCGTTCATCCTCTCGGCCGGCGAGCGTCGATCGTCGACCGCCAACACGATCTTCCGCGATCCGGCGTTTCGCAAGAACGATACCGCCGGTGCGCTGCGCGTCAGCCCGGCGGACGCGGCCCGATTGGGGCTCAGCACGGGCGGACGCGCCCGGATCACGACGAAGCGGGGCAGCGTCGACGCGGTTGTCGAGGTAGCCGAGGCGATGCAGCCCGGGCACGTGTCGCTGCCGAACGGTTTCGGGCTCGACTATCCCGGCACGGAAGGCCGGGTCGTTACGGGCATCGCGCCGAACGAGCTGACGGCAAGCGAGGACCGCGACTGGCTCGCGGGCACGCCGTGGCACAAGCACGTGCCGGCGCGCGTCGAAGCGGTGATCTGAGAGGGAGCGGCCACGAATGAACGACGCCGAAATCGAGTCCTTCCTGGATCGAATGATGACGGCGACGGTCGCCACGGTCGGTCCCAATGGCGCGGCCCATAGTGTTCCCGTGTGGTACCGATTCGACGGTGAGGCGTTCACCGTCTGGACCGATTCGTCGCGGCGCTGGGTGAGGAACGTCGAGCGCAATCCGCTCGTGAGCGTAGTGGTGGCTGAGCACGTGCCGCCCTTCGCGGCTGTCGTGGCGCGCGGCTCCGCCGAAGTTGCCGTCGACGAACCGGGGACGGACGACGAAATCCGGAGAATCGCAGAACGATATCTCCCGGCCCACGAGGTCGCGGGCTACGTCGCCCAGTGGCGCGGACTCCGTACGATCGTGCGCATCACGCCGCGCCAGATTCGCTCCTGGGCACGGGGCTTCTAGAGCGGACCTCGCGGCGCACGTGCCCGCACGGTCGAGGGACGAGGGATCAGGAACAGAGGGAGGCGAGATGGCAAATCAGGAACATCTGGAACTTCTGCGTCGCGGCGTCGACGCGATCAACGGTTTCGCCGCGCAGCATGGGGACGTGACCATCGACCTCTCCGGCGCGGATCTGTCTGGCATGGCGCTCAGCGGACTGCGCATCCAGGGCGCGAACCTCGAGGGCGCCAATCTCGAACGCGCCGATCTGCAGCGCGCGCTGCTGAACGCCGTCAACCTCACGCGCGCCAATCTCCGCGGCGCGGACTGCTCCGGCGCCAGCTTCCATCGCGCGAACTTCGCCGGTGCGGACCTGCGCGATGTGCGGTTCGAGGCGGACTTTCCGCCGCGCCTCTGCGTCCACGAGAGCAGCTTCGAGGGCGTGCGCTGGAGCCGCGAGCGTATCGAGGCGTTCCTCGACATCGTCAACCGCAACCTCGATTGGGAGGTCCGGTACGAGATCGTGCCCAGGCAGCCGTAGCACCCGCGGAGCGCGTTACTCTGTCCGCTCCAGGACGACAACCGGGATCTGTCGATCCGTCTTCGTCTGGTACTCCGCATAGGCCGGCCATGCGGCGACGGCCAGCGCCCACCAGCGCGCCTTCTCATCCCCGTGCACTTCGCGAGCAAGCATCTCGTACACGTTCGGCCCGTCCTGAAGCGTCACCGCGGGTGAAGCGATCATGTTCAGGTACCAGACCGGATGCTTCGGCGCGCCGCCCATCGAAGCAACGACGGCGTAGGTTCCGTTGTGCTCGACGCGCATCAAGGGCGCCTTGCGTACCTTGCCGCTGTGGCGACCCCGCGTAGTGAGGATGATGACTGGCTTGCCCTGAAGCGTCCCACCCTCGACTCCACCCGTGGCCTCGTACAGCGCCACCTGATCCGCGGCGAACTTCCACGCGCTCGGCTCGTAGTCTCCTTGAATGGGCATGTGGCGATCGTACCGCGAAGCCGCCGTAGCTCCAAGCTCACAGGTCTTCGCGCCGGCACGATTCCGCCATTACTCGTGGCTGTCGCTAGACTGGGAGCATGACGGACGAGCAGAATCCCTGGCTTGCGGCACGCAGCGTGTCGGGTGACGAGTACGACGCGCGTTACGAGGCGGACGCAGCAGCCGGCAAAGATGTCCACGGAGAGGCGAACTTGCTGCAGTCGTACGGCGTGCGGTCCGTGCTGGATGCAGGATGCGGCACCGGGCGCGTCGGGCGCGAGCTGGCTCGGCGAGGACTCGCTGTGGTGGGCGTCGACATCGACGAAGAGATGTTGCTGACGGCGCGGCGGAAGGCTCCCGATGTCGACTGGCTGCTCGGGGATCTGGCGACTGTCGAAGTCGGACGTGCGTTCGATGCCGTCGTCGCGGCCGGAAACGTGATGATCTTCCTGACGCCTGGCACGGAGGGCGACGTCATTGCCAACTGCGCTCGGCATCTGTCGCCGAACGGTGTGCTCGTCGCGGGCTTTCAGCTGACACGGCCGCGCATGACGCTCGACCATTACGATGCGCTCTGCTCGGCGGCTGGAATGGAGCTTCTTGAGCGCTTCTCGACGTGGGAGAAGCATCCCTGGCGGCCGGGCGGCGACTATGCTGTGTCGGTTCATCGCCGGCGATCGTGAGATGTCGACG